>CBDFGP010000006.1:0-2905668 GCA_965247135.1 Hymenobacter sp.
ATCTTTCGAGCAGCCTGAAGTTGCTTGGAAGTCCATTGATGATTTCCTAGACCTTGGAAGCCAATTGGAGAGACAGGGCAATAGATGCCACTTGACTTGGGAAGTCCACGAGCGCAGAATCGTGATGGATGGGGCAGAGCGTCGTAGTAGGCATCGCTAATATCACAATGATTGACCCTCCCTTCCTCCTCATTCATCGATTCCAATGTCGAGCGAGATTTGTCGCGGTGCGTCGGCAAAGTTGAGTTGGCCTATGGACGGTTGTGTCGTTACAGTGCTGGCGACAGGTCCAGTGAGTTGAAGATCGCGGGATGGAGCACTTGAGGGAGTCAACACGCTGAAGAAGAGTTGCAACCTTGGAGTGAAGGTGTTCAACTGCACTTGCTGCTGTTGTTCAACCAAAGTTGGTGCATTCCTCTGAATGCAGTGTGCCATAGATTGCAACTTAATGGGGTACCTGCGGTGAAGTCCATGGGAGCAGATGCTGCCGACTTGAGGGGCGTTCGCTTAGCGGGTAACCTTGCGATAGTGTTGCTGGAGAGCACAACGATGGCGGCGAGTTGCTACTTCCTTAGGATCAGGCTCAGGCGGTGTTGAAGCAACCTTAGGCAACCAGAACAGTACAATGGTAGCCATTAGGAGCCAAAGCAACAGAGCAATGAGTGCCACCTGATGGGTTTCCAAGAATTGCAACACATGCGGGCGGACGACCATGATATGTGCTCAAAGGATTGTGTTGACTTGGATCCATTTGACGGCGTTGAAATGCGTCATGGCGACTTGAAAATTTCCACCGTGGAGGTCCACATAGTTTTTGCAAACGGCACTGAAAATATCGCCATCACGTAGGTGAACAGTACTACGAGTACCGGGGAGGTCCGGGCTACCACAGTGCGCAGGACAAAGAGCGCATCAGTCTCATTTGGGACCTTAATTTCTGTAGTCCACACCGATGGATCAAAGGCAAGCAAGGGAGACATTGTTGATTGCAGTACCACCACCATTCGCTCCACCTACACTTTTCTTGCTACCAGTATGCATTGCTGTGGTGTGAGTAGTGGTCTTACGCTTGCAGCTTGCACACCAATTGAAAACCTTTCCATTGGCTTGCTTGACTTGAGGTGCTGCAGATGGAGGGGGAGCAGACATCCAGGAGGATTCAACCAGCCTTGACACGGAGCGTTGCTCCCTTGGAAAGGACAGTGGAACAAGCTTGCCGGAGAGGAAAGATGTCTTCGAGGGTAAGTCTTATTATTGGGCTTTAATAACCAGTCAAAGTACAAGGCGTGATCAAGGCTGCGTACTATTTCGTGAAAATCCGGGTTCATCCAAACGTGTAGGGTTTGTTTAGCTAATTTATAAGCTATTTCTTGAGTTCAATTGACAGAACTAATTCAATCCAGGTTTGATTGAATCTTGCAGGTCTGCTTTCGCAAAATGAAAGTGTTGTGGGAGTGAGCATTAGAGTCTGCATTGCACTGATAAGGGCAATGGCTGTGCAATGAAGTCTCAGCACTGACACCGCTCCGACTTGCGAGTTTGGGTCTGCAACAATAAGTTGCACCATGGTTGCACTTAGAATCATGATGCAGGCCACATGGTGAAAAATTGTTGACGCATGGCAAGTGACTCCTGTTGAGTTGCAAGTGTTGAATCTGGCAAAATTGCTGTTACTAAGTTGGGGATTTTGAGGGGAAGCATAACGGAACACCTTTAGTTTTTGCACGGGTTTTTTACCATGTACGGTACTTACAGGAATTTGCGTGGCCAGAGTCACGGTACAGCAACTAACGGCTGTCATTGTACCGTTATCGTTGCTGAAATTTTTCAGTCGTCAAGCGCTGAGTCCCATCTAGCTTTGGCCACACAAATTTCTACGAGTACTGAATACGGTAAAACTCCCGTACAAAAACTACAGTTGTTCGTGTATTGTTCTCCTCAAAATCTCCATCTTTGTAACAGTGATTTTGCCGCTTCCTTCACTTACAATTCGACAGGAATCACTTCCCATGTGTCATTAACCTTGCAACATGTGGCACACAACACAATTGATAAGCGACAACATGTTGCAACTGCTGTTGCAGGTTTGATTTGCAACGTGGGAGCATTTTTGGCATCGCGACTTCATTGCTATTTTCAATGGCATGAAGGTTCTTATGTCCGATCCCACAACTTGCTAATTTTGCAGAAAGAAACCTGCAAGATTCAACCAAACCTGGATTGGAATGGTTCTTTCAATTGGAACTAAAGAAATAAGCTCATAAGTTAAACAAACTAGAATTAAAAACTCTACGCGTTTGACCGCACCCGGATATCACGAACTAGTACGCAGCCTTGATCACGCCGTGTACTTCGACTGGTTATCTTAGCCCAATAATAAGACTTACCCTCTAACGCACTTTCCTCTCTGGCAAGCTCGTTCCACTTTCCTTTCCAAGGAAGCAATGCTCCGCGTCAAGGCAGGTCTCCTCCGGCGATCCTGCGACAGTCCCACGTCTTTCCAAGACTAGACTGATTCATTGCTCTCTGCCAACTCGAATACGCAGCCAGCAATCTGTTGAGTGGTTGAAGAATCTGCTTTCCAAGCCAAGACTCCAACCATCATGTCGGTTCCACCATCTGAAGGCTCCACGTCTCCGACGAACCTTCCAGACGAACCTGTTGTTGGAATCCTTGGGACTGCCGTCGAAGGCCGCGGCACTCCAGAAGGATTTGGGATCTCCGATCCTGTCGACGTTCACCGAGGCAATCGCTCAAGCTAGGACTCTTGCTACTGACGAAGAGTCTGTTTTGGAGTTTCCAACTCCAATGTCTGCCCCAGTGGAGCTCCCAGCTCTCCCAAGTTCCAGCAAGCCCTAGTTCCCATCATTGGGGGAATCACTTTGGTGACCAAGGATGAATGGTCTGCCTGGACAGGCAGAAAGCCCAACCATACCTGGACAGGTTTGGATGGCTCCATTGCTCTCCTAGAGCACACCTCTCCCAACCAACTCCACCCTGTCTACATTTCTGCAGCCCAAAAAGGCTACAACTTCAGCAGAGCTGGGCACAAGATCTCCTTCAAGCCAAGTGATGATTTGATCAGCTTCCAGAATGTTGTCTGGATTCGTCTCAAGGACACCGGGATAGAGTCCATTGCCCCCCTTAGAGACCCAACCGACAACACCAAGATGACTAACGTTTTCAAGGCCCACGCAAGGTACACGGTCCAGTCGGCAAAGTCGTTGGCAGAAGCTCAAGCTCAACATTATGACAAGTATGACAGGACCAACGACATGGCAGCCAGGACCTATTTGCTTGCTTCACTTTCAACTGAGCTCAGCAACAAGGTAATTGAGAAGCTTGATGATTCTGACTCCTTCACAGTGGTGTGGCTCCAGTTCCTCAAGTCCATCCAGTCTACATATATTGAAAGGTTTGAAGACCTCAAAGCAATCATCAAGGCAAGGCTCCCAAGTCAGTATTCTGGAGAAAACCTTGAACAATTGGCAGCTCACTTTCGCAAGGATGCAAATTAGTTGACGACCGCTGGCCAGTATGACCACAACCTCACTTTGAGCATGCTCAAGAACTTTCTTTTGGCTGGCGGTTCTGGCAATGAAGATTTTCGCTTCCCCTTGAGATCTGTCAAGCAAAAGTTGGAGCAAGCCCTCCTGGACATTGGGTTCAAGGACGAGGAAGCAGCTAACCTCCACATGCAAGTAAACAAACTGACCTAGTACTACAAGAACATCTGCGCTCATGCAGAGGACGTCTACAGGACGCTGTTGGACAGAAAGGAGTGGCCACCTGCACGCCACACTCGCGACTCCAAGGCTCCACCATCTGCATTCGGGAACATGGCGACTCCAATCACCAGAGCTGAGGTTCTAAACCTCATCCAGTCCAAGCCTTCAACCAATGGTGCTGGACTTGCCAAGAAAGGAGTCCGTCGCAAGTGCAACAAACCTGGACACTGGTCTCGCGAATGCAAAGAGAACAACAACAAGGGCAAAGGCAGAAATGGCAGCAAGAACGTCAGGCCAAGGGATGTCAAGTCCTTCTGGAAATCTACGCCGCCTCCATCTGGAGCACCTCAAACCAAGCAAGCCAATGGAAAGGCCTTCAATTGGTGTGCAGATTGCAAGCGTTGGACCACTACTCACGCCACGGCGACACACACTGGTGGCAAGAAAGGCGCAGATGGAGCAAATGGTGGTGGTACCGCAATCAACAATGTCTCCCTTGCCTTCGATCCATTGGTGTGGACCACGGAAATTGAGGTCGCCCCAAGTGTGACTGATGCGCTCTTTGTCCTGTGCACTGCGGTAACCCGACCTCCCGGTACTCATTGTACTGCTCACCAACGTGAGGGCAATATTTTCAGTCCCGTTTGCAAAAACTATGTGGACCTCCACGCTGGAAAATTTTCAATCCGCCATGGCGTATTTCAATGCCGTCAATTGGATCCAAGTCAATGCAATTGCTCAAGCGCATATCATGGTCGTTCGCCCGCAAGTGTCGCAATTTTTGGCAACCCATCAGGTGGCACTCATTGCTCCGTTGCTTTGGCTCCTAATGGGCGCCATTGTACTGTTCTAGTTGCCTAAGGCTGTTTCAACACCGCCTGAGCCTGATTCCATGGAAGTCACAACTCGCCGCCATCGTCGTGCTCTCCAGCAACACTATCGCAAGGTCACCCGCCGAGCAAAAATGCCTCAAGTTGGCAGCATCCGCTCCCATGGACTGCACCGCAAGTACCCCATTAACTTGCAATCTATGGGACACTACATTAGGAGGAATGCACCAACCTTGATTGAACGACAGCAGCAAGTGTAGTTGAACACTCTTCACTCCAAGGTTGCAACACTTCTTCAGCGTGTCGACTCCCTCAAGCGCTCCACTCCGCGATCGTCAACTTGCTGGACCTGTCGCCACTGTAATGATGCAATAGTCCATGGGCCAACTCAACCTTGCCCCACGCTTCGCGACACCTCCCGCTCAACATTGGAATTCATGAAACAGAATGAAGGGAGGAGGATTAATCATTGCGACATCAGCAACGCCTACCAAGACGCTCCACCCCGCCCACCTCGAAGCTGCGCTCGTGGACATCCCAAGTCAAGTGGTCCCTATTGCCCTGTCTCGCCCAGTGCTTTTCAAGGCCTAGGAACTCATCATTGGACTTAAGTTTGCCCTTGTCATTTGCTGCCCCCGGCCGGGGGCGGCCGGGCATTCAATTTTCCCCCACTATTTCCTGCTTGTTCCATGCCCACCAACCCCACCAACAACCGCCTCTCGCTGACCTTGCCGGAAGCGAAAATCAAGACCATCACCGACCTGCTCGCCAGCCTGGATGCCGAGCTTGATTTTGTGGTCGGCCTCACCGCCGCCGAGCGGCAGGCCCTGCCCAAAATGAACGACGGCAACCAGCCCTTCGTGGACGATGCCCTGACCGGGGCACAGCAAAACGCCGACATCTTCCCGGCCTACGTGAAGGTGGACGAGTTGGTGAAGGACCACACCTTGTATGGGCAGCTCGGGCCGCTGGTGATGCGCCTGCTCACGCTGGGCGAAAAGCTGCTCGACACCCAAATCCTGGCCGGCAGCGAAGCCTACATCTCGGCCCTGATGATATACCGCCTCGCCGAAGCCGCCAGCAAGGCCGGCCTGCCGGGGGCCGACACCCTGTTTCAGAAGCTGCGCCAGCGCTTTGCCAACCAGGGCGGGGCCGGCACCCCCGCCTCGCCCACCGCCTGACCAACTCGCAGGGGGGGGGTACTTCGGGAGTACCCCCCCCACTTCGGAAGTACCCCCCCCTACTTCAAAGCCAAGCCCGCCCGGCTTTTAACCGAACCGACCCCCTTCAAAGCCGGGCGCACCGAGCTAAAAACTGAACCGACCTACTTCAAAGCCGGGCGCACCGGGCTAAAAGCCGACCCGACCCACTTCAAAGCCGGGCGGGCTTGGTTCGGAAGGGGGCCGGTTCGGTTAAAAGCCGGGCGGGCTTGGTTCGGAAGGGGGGGTGCCCCGGACTCTTACGTACTTGACCTTTTGCCTATTTTTCACTTTTACCCCCCTTTCTTTCCCATGAAAAATTTCTTGCAAACAACTGATTTTACGCCTTCCCCCGAAAAGTCGGGTTGCGGTGGGCCGTCCGGCTGCTGGCCGGGCTGGCAATGAGCGGCGCAGTGAGCGGCGGCGCGTGGGCACAAACAATGCCACCGCCGCCGCCCAATTGCAACGCCACTGACCCGCCTGCCCCATACGGCGTTTGCGCCAATCTGGTGGTGAACCCGGGCTTTGAGCGTACCCTGAACGGTGATTGCCCGAGAGACATAAACGGCTTTGGAGCCGGGCGACCGGCACCGGGCTTTAACAGCGCCGCCGCCAACGGCACCTCAAGTGCCCAGGTAGGCGACCCCATTTCCTCCATGGTATGCGGCTGGTTTAGCGGATGCGGGAATGGCAGACTAAATACCGGTGGTACGGTTACGCCCGACTTGTTCAATGCGTGTGCCCCCGGCCCGAATTCGGGAGCAACGTCAAGTTACAGCGTCGGTGTGCCCTGCAATTTTGCCACGGCACCCAATTGTGCGGCGGGGGGGACGGGGAGTCAGCCGGTGCGTTCCGGTGGGCAGGCTTACGCTGGCATCATCGCCTACACGCGCTACCACCATGCCCCGGCCATGTATCCCCCGGACAACAGCGACGAATACCGCGAGTACGTGGCGCAAAATGTGTCGTTGCAAGCGGGCAAAGCCTACTATGCCCACTTCTGGACGAACATTGCCCCGGCTGCGGCCATTGCCCTGCCGCGGCTGGACATGGCTTTCACCACCTTGCCCGCCCGTGGCTCCCTGCCTTCAGCTTACCCAGCTGGTCCCATCCCGCTGACCCCCGTGGTGAGCGGCCCCGTGCCCACCACGCCCCAGCCCAACTGGCAGCGGGTGCAGGGGTTGTTTACGGCCACCGGGCGGGAAACGCAGATGATTATTGGCTATTTTGGTCCGGGCTATTCTTCGGGTGAGCCCCCCTACACGGCCCCTTTCGTAGCCGGTCCACGGGCTGGGTTTTCGTTTCCGGCTGGTAGCTATCCAGGAAGTGAGCTTGCCAATTCGGCCTACTACTTCATCGACGACGTGGTGTTGCAGGAGATGCCCACCGCCGGCCCCGACCGCCGCGTGGACTGCGGCCAGCAAGTGGTATTGGGGGCCAGTTGCGCACTGCCAGCCGATGCCGGAGCGACCTATTCCTGGTCGCCCACTACCAATTTGCTCTACGGCAGCGAACACAGCCTTCACGCCTTGTTGCTGGGCAGCCCAACCACCCCCACGAGCTACTCGCTCACCGTGACGCTGGCCAACGGGCAGACCCACACCAGCACCACGCACGTGACGGTGAACCCGGTGAGCATCGTGCCCAGCCGCGAAGGCCCGTATTGCGCCGGCAGCACCCTCACGCTCACGGCCAGCGGCGGCGGGCCGTACACCTGGTCATCGCCCGGTTTGCCGGGGTTCAGCGCCAGCGGGCCGTCCATCACCGTAAACCTGAGCCACAACATCACCTACGAGGTGCACGGACCTTGCGGCGGGACGGGCTTTGACCTGCCCGTGCGGCAAAACTGCTGCCTGCTGTCGGAGTATATGGCGCAGGGCCGCCGAATCAAAGACCTCTCCGGGTTGTACGACCTGAACTCCGGCTCCCCGTTCAATGAACCGCCCGGCACCATTTACCACGTCGTCAACAGCAATGGCGGCGCTGGGGGTGGAATTAGTTTGGAAGAAATTGATTTCACCATTCCACCCGGCTCGATGGTGTTACTTGACGGGAGCGCCGTTATTGAGTTGCGCAACGACGCAACCCTGCAAATGGCCGGGGCCACCCTCACCGCCGCTTGCGACGAAATGTGGTGGTACTTGTTTGCGGAGGCTAACTCCGGGGGCATCAGTACCTCCGACCCGACCAACCCCACCCTGCGCACCACCATTGAGCATAGTTTCTACGGCGTGTCGTTTAACAACGGCGGCGGCTCCGGCGGACCCGTGTTTCAACTTTCCAACGTGGATTTTCGGCAGAATCGTGTCGGTGTCACCATCCACAAAACCTTTGGTCCTTCAGCCAACAGCTGGATACGAAATTGTACGTTTGATGCGGACTCTTCGACGTTTAAGCAGCCACTGGAATACCGAAGCAATACCGATTACTCCTACAGCGATTATCACGTGCAAATAACTGGCGACGTGCGGGCCAATGCCTGGACAGACAACACCTTCAGCCATGCCATGGTGGGGATTCTGCTGGGTGAGGCGAGGAGTACGCTTAGGCCGAACTACGGCCTGTGTAAGCTGGAAGACAACAAATTTACTAATTGCTACGTGGCGGGCGTGGCCCAATACGAAGACATCAACAGCGGCGGCTATTACACCCCCGCCGATGAATCGGAAGTGTACCTGGCCCGCAACCGCTTCACGATGCCCGTGTCGCAGCCCACTACGCAGCAAACCAGCCGGATGCACGCCCTGAACACCTACACCTCGCAACACAGCTTCGGAGTGCTGCTGCCGACTACCCGCGTCGATGCCTTCGACAACGACTTTGAGCAGCCCGCCACCTACGACCCAAACCGCTACGACTACGATTTTGACAGCCAGCGACCAGTGCCGGAAACCGGGCTGCTGACCAATATGCTCCGCAAAGCTGAGCGCAATACGTTCACCCACCTCGGGCGCGGACTGGTAACAATGCTGGCTACCGATGCTGCAGTGGACCTGGAAGGCAACCGCTTCACCGATTGCGCGGTGGGGGCGCAGGTCGGCACCCGCTACGCCCCGCTGCCGTGGCATGACCCCAACTCGGTGGGTCAGCCCGTGCTGTTCACCTCCTGCAACACGTTTGAGCGCGACGTGCTGCGGCGCGGCACGGCCACGGGTCTGCTCTTGGCGGGCCGCGAACCCGGTGCCAAAGATTTGGTGCTGGATAACTTCTATCAATACCAGCGGAATTACCCGCTCAAAGACGAGTTCATCCCCAATGGATATGGGCCAGCAGACTACGTGTACATTGACAACCAGAGTTTCGGGCAGGTTACGTACAACACCTTTAACGACCAAGCTAGGGATTACCCGCCATTCGTAGACCAGAACGCAGTGTATTTTAATGCGGTCGGCGCTATTAACCCCCTTGCAACGCCAACTTCGCCCAGCCCACGTCAGAAGTGCGAACTGGACGGGTTTTCGTACACGGGGGTGCAATATCGGGGGGGGAGCGGGGCTGCCCCTGCCGGTGTCAGCAGCCGGGCGCACCTGGAGCAGAACTTCCCGAACCCCTGCACCGGTAGCACCGTCCTGGCCTACGTACTACCCGCTGCTGCCCAACAAGCCCGCTTGGTCATTCGCCGGGGGCTGGACGGCGTAGAAATGGAGCAGGTAGCATTGTCGGCCAAAGTCACCCAACACACGCTGGACCTACGGGCCTATAAGCCGGGTTTGTACTTCTACACGTTATTGGTGGATGGCGTACCCGTCCAGACCAAACGAATGCTGGTCGAATAAGCCATGCGTTACCTTCTTCTCCTACTGCTGCTCCTGCCAGGCGGGGGCAGCAATTTGTGGGCGCAAGGGCCCACAGTGCAGTGGCAAACCCGCATTAGCGGCCCGCAGAATTCCAACTTTAGCGGCGCCACTCTTTATACCCTTCATCACCGGGTGGTCAGCGTAGGACATTCTCTAACCACCAATACCAGCCGTCCCTCAGCCCTTTGGATGCTTAACGGTCGGGGTGGTCTACTACACACGTTGTATTATCCCTACGCATCGCCCACGGGCAACACCGATGGCTATGACCTGTACGCGCTGGCCGAAGCGCCCAACGGCGACTTGCTGCTGGCGGGCACCCGCCTCAGCACTTTCACGGTCGGCAGCAACAACAACCTCTACGAACAGGTGCTGCTGCGCACCGATTCGCTGGGTGTGCTGCGCTGGGTGCGAACCTACCCCGGTGTTGGGATTCGGGCCTTCGCCGTACAGGCCCTGCCCGACGGGGGGGCGCTGCTTCTTGTGAGCAATCAGCACCCGCAGGGTACACCCAATTTTCCGGTTTCGGTGCCCACAGTGATGCGGGTCGATTCGGCGGGGACGCTGTTGTGGCAGCGCAGCTACGGGCGGCCCTACTACTCGCTGCGTAGCATCACGCCGCTCTCGGACGGTTCGTATGTGCTGGCGGGCAACACACTTTCCGGCCCGCCGCAGTGGGCGGGCGGGGCCTGGGTGCAGCGCATCACCCTTGACGGCGACACGCTGCGCTCGCGGGTGTTGATGCCGACCGCCAACTTCTACGCCGTGGCGGAAGGGCCGAATAAAAGCTTAGTGCTGGCTGGCAACGACAACACCGGCGGGCTAGTGGCTGTGGCCGACAGCCTCGACCGCTTGCAGTGGCGGCGCAGTCTGGCGGCGCAGCGGACCGGAAACGGGATAGGCGGGGCGGTTTTCACCTTTGTGCGGGCGGGAGCACAGCCGGGGCAGGTGCTGGTGGGCGGCGAGCGCCCGGTCAATCCGGCTGGTCCCGGCAGCTACGTGGACGATTACCTGGGCCTGTGGCAGGCCCCGGCCGCGCCTGGCGCGGCGGCCACCACAGTTTGGGAACAGCAACTTAGCCTAAGCGCCTCGACGGGTCTTGGCAATTTTTGGAACGTGGCCGGGCCGGGTGGCTTGGCGGTTGGGGGCAATCAGGCCAATGATGCGCTCGTCACCCGCCTGGCCAACGTGCCCGCCCTCTACGACCCGCAGCTCTGCCGCGTCCCGCCCTTCGCCGCCGCCGCCGCCACGCCCGACGCGACGGGGCGCATCCTCACCTTCACGAACCTGAGCGATGCCGGGCCGCGCTACGCCCAGCTCGTGCTCCAGCACTGGGACTTCGGCGACGGCAGCAGCTACGACGGCCCCAACCCGCCGCCCCACACCTACGCCAACGGCCCGGCCGGGCGCACCGTGCGCCTGACCGTGACCAACAACCTGGGCTGCACGGCCACCACGGTGGTGGCTGGCCCGCTGGCGGCGGCCCCGCGCCGGGCGGGGGCGCTGGGGCTGCGCCTCTTTCCCAACCCCAGCGCCGGGGGCGCGGTCACGCTCGCGCTGGCCGGGCTGGCCGCGCAGGAGCCGGTAGCGGGCGAGGTGGTGGATGCCCTGGGCCGGGTGGTGCGCACGCTGGCCCTGCCGGTGGCCGCGCTGGCCCACGGGGCGGCGCTGGACGTGGCCGGGCTGGGCGCGGGCGTGTACGTGCTGCGCCTGCGCCCGCTGGAGGGGCCGGTTGTGGCTAGGCTCGTGCGCGAGTGAGGCCGGGAGCGGGACGGTTGTAGAACGAGTACCCCGAAGCTGCGCTTCGGTCGCTGAACGGTCGCCCCACGGTTCCGTTCAGCGGCCGAAGCGCAGCTTCGGGGTACTCGTTTTATTACAGCGGCTTCTTCAAATCTTGCGGAAACAGCTTCCGCACGTGTTCCACCTTGTGGGCCGACACGCTGCTGATGTAGGGGTTTTCGGGGTGCAGGCGGTAGTAGCCCTGGTGGTAGTCTTCGGCGGGCCAAAACTCCTTCATGGGCAGCACCTGGGTCACGATTTTGTCGTCGTATTGCTTGCTGGCGTTCACTTTGGCAATGGTCGTTTCCAGCATTTTCTTTTCCTCCGGGCTGCGGTAAAACACCGCCGAGCGGTACTCCGGCCCGCTGTCCGGCCCCTGGCGGTTGAGTTGGGTGGGGTCGTGCGAGGCCGTGAAGAAGATGTTGGCCAGCGCCTGGTAGCTGATTTGCTGGGGGTCGTAGTAGATGTTCACGGCTTCGGTGTGGCCGGTTTGCTGGCCCGCCACCTGCTCGTAGCTGGGGTGGGGCACGGTGCCGCCCGCGTAGCCGCTCACCACCTGCTTCACGCCTTTTATTTCTTCAAACGCTTCTTCCTGCGCCCAGAAGCAGCCCCCGGCAAAGGTGGCCTGGGCCAGGCTGGCAGCATTGGCGGGCGCAAAGCCGGCCGTGGAACGGTTCAGGCCAGCCGCCTGGCCCTGCGCCGTGGCGGACTGCGGCGAACCGCAACCGGTAGCCAACGTCAATAAACTAAGCGCCGCAGCGGTTTTCAAAAGGGTTTTCATAAGAAATTTGTGGGAGTGGAAAACGAACGATGGTGCCAGCCGGCAACGCGGGACAGCAGGAAAATAAGTGGACGGGCAGACGCGCCGCCGCCCGCCGCCTTACACGGTGGCGGCCGGCGGCCTTTCGCTGGCTCATAAACGCAGTTGCGCCGGTTTTGGGCGGGGTCAGGCGAAATTTCCCTCGCTTGCTTCGTCCGCCCGCCCGGTTTGCCGTAAGCGCCTCCAAAACGTTTTTTCGCTGCCCCGCCTGCTATGAACCTGCAACCCCTGCTCACCGAACCGTTCCTAACCCTGGCCTACGACCATGAACACGACTGGCTGTATGCCGATTGGTGCGGCGACCAGAACCTGACCACTGTGCAACACGGCTGCGGCGAGATGCTACGCCACCTCAAGGACCAAAGCTGCCATAAGGTGCTGAACGACAACACCCGCGTGACCAGTATGTGGAGCGATGCCGCCGAGTGGGGCGGGCGCGAGTGGTTTCCGGCCATGTTCGCGGCCGGCCTGCAGTATTTCGCCTGGGTCTATTCGCCCGACGTGTACAGCCGCCTCAGCACCGACCTGACGCTGCAATACACCAGTCCCGGCCCCGTCATCGCCACCTTCAACGACCTGGGCATCGCCCGCGCCTGGCTGGCCGCAGACTAGGGTTTTTGGGGTGCCGGGGCCGCATTTTGCCATTGTCCATTCCCCAAAAACCCACCCCACCCAACCCGGTTTCGGCTTAGAAGCTGTTTGCGTTACTATCCAGGCCTGTCGGCCGAGTACCCCGAAGCGGTGCTTCGGTCGTGGAACGGTCGTTCAGCGGGGCCGTTCAACGACCGAAGCACCGCTTCGGGGTACTCGGGCAACTAACGCAAACAGCTTCTGAGCGCCGCGCAGCGGTGTGCCGCCTCCTGGTCCCAACCTGTCGTACTTTTGACGGATAGCCAGCGGCACCATTCATTTCCAGGCCGCTTCCGTCCCATGCCCTTCGCCCCCACAGCCTTCACGCAGGCCCCAACTTCCGAGCCGCACCGCGTCCGCACCCGCCAGCTTGTTCGGAACCACCCCGAAGTGAAGGCCCTGATGACCCGCAACCCGGCCACTTTTCTCATTGGCCTGGGCTGCGTGCTGGCCCAGGTGGGGCTGGCCGTGGCCCTGCGCCACCAAGCCTGGTACTGGACGGTGCCGGTAGCCTACCTGGTGGGCGCGTTTTTCTCGCACACCCTGTTTGTGGTCATTCACGAAGCGGCCCACAACCTGGTGTTCAAAAGGTTGTGGCAGAACGTGGCGACCGGCATTCTGGCCAATTTCCCGTCGGTGTTTCCCACGGCCGTCAGCTTCAAGAATTTTCACCTCAAGCACCACGTTTTCCAGGGGGTGCATGAGCTGGACGCTGATTTGCCCGACTGGTACGAGGCCAAACTGATTCGCAACTACAGCGTGGGCAAGGCCATCTGGCTGTTTTTCTTTCCGGTGTTTCAGGTCATCCGCACCGTCCGTTGCCGCGAAGTGGCCACCGTGGACCGCTACGTGGCCGCCAACATCGTGGCGCAAGTTGTGTTTGATGTCGCCATCGTGTATTTCTTTGGCTGGACGGCCTTGCTGTATCTGTTTCTAAGTTTTTGGTTTTCGGTAGGGCTGCACCCGCTCGGTGCCCGCTGGATTCAGGAGCACTACCTCACCCTCAGCCCCGACCAGGAAACGTATTCCTACTACGGCCGCCTCAACGGCATCAACCTCAACGTGGGCTTCCACAACGAACACCACGATATGCCCAGCATCCCGTGGAACAACCTGCCCAAGCTCAAGGCCCTGGCCCCCGAACTGTACGAGCCGTTGCTGGCCCACCGCAGCTACACCAGGCTGTTCTTTCGGTTCCTGTTCGACCAGGAAATCAGCCTCTACTCGCGCATCACGCGCCGTGAGCGCGGCACGGCCACCCTCACCGACCAAAGCATACCCGACCAGGAACTGCTGTCGGCGTAGCGGTTGTACGCAGTCATAACACCCGTAACATTGCCCCAGGCAAAGCCAGCGCTGTTTTTGGGCGCTGTATCAAAAGGAAGCCAAAGGTCAAACGCAGGGGCGATGGTAAAATTTGTTGGCGTTTCAAATCCGCCAACGAACAAAGCGCCGTAAGTGCCGTTACAGCAAAAAAGGCACCAAAATAAGCCTTTTGAATTTTTACACCCAAACCTTCAAGTCCCAATACCATGAAATCCTCCATCCTTTCGCTCGGCTTTGTAGCCTTGCTCAGCGTTGCTGCCACCCAAAACGCCTCGGCCCAAAAAATGGCCATGAAAGAAAAAACCGTGATGGTAGGCGGCGCAGCCATGTACCCGACCAAGAACATCGTGGAGAACGCCGTGAACTCCAAAGACCACACCACGCTGGTGGCGGCCGTGAAAGCTGCTGGCCTGGTCGAGACCTTGTCCAGCGCCGGTCCCTTCACTGTGTTTGCGCCCACCAACGAAGCCTTCAACGCCCTGCCCGCTGGCACCGTGGAGACCCTGGTGAAGCCCGAAAACAAGGAAACCCTGACCAAAATCCTGACCTACCACGTGGTAGCGGGCACCATGACATCCAAAGACCTCGCCAAAGCCATCAAGGCGGGCGGCGGTAAAGCCACGCTCAAAACCGTGCAGGGCGAAACCCTGACCGCCATGATGAAGGGCAAAGCCATCGAGGTGAAAGACACCAAAGGCGGCATCGCCATGGTCACCATTGCCGACGTAATGCAGAGCAACGGCGTGATTCACGTCGTGAACAAGGTGCTGATGCCCTAGCTTCGACGGGCTTTTGCCCATCATTTATTAAGCTAAAAAAGGCGGCCGACTTATTAAGTCGGCCGCCTTTTTGGTTTTATTGGTCGGTTGGGCAATTTGCCTGAATCCCTACGAAACTACGCTTGCTTAGCAAACTGGGCGTTGATAATCAGCTTCACCTCGTCGCTTACTACGATGGCTCCGGCTTCGGTGATGCCGTCCCAGGTCAGGCCAAACTCCTTGCGGCTGATTTTGCCGGTGGCCTCGAAGCCCGCTTTGGTGTTGCCGAAAAAGTCCTGGGCCGTGCCGCCGTATTCCACGGCCAGGGTAATGGGCTTGGTTACGTCCTTGATGGTGAGGTGGCCGGTCAGCTCGTAGTCGTCGCCTTTTTTGCTGAGGCCGGTCGAAACGAACTTCATGGCCGGGTATTGCTCCGCGTCAAAAAACTCGCCACCTTTCAGGTGGCCGTCGCGCATTTCCATGTTGGTGTCGATGCTGGCGATGTCGAAGGTGGCTTCTACGCGGGCGTTTTCGATGCCTTCGCCGTCGGTTTCCATTGTGCCCTGGAAGGACTTAAAGCTGCCCGTGACGGTGGAGATGACCAAGTGCTTCACTTTGAATTGCACTTCGGAGTGGGTAGGGTCGAGTACCCATTTGGTGGCGGTGGCGGTTTCAGCCATGATTGAAAAGTGGTAAAAGGGGTTAAATGATGTAGGAACATTGTTCCCGTTGGCAGCCCGAACCGGTGTAGCTACAGGAATGTTCAGCGTTGTGCTGGGTTTTTGGGGGTGTTCAGCCCCATTTTTTATAAAGCCCTTTCTCTCAAAGTAAAAAATAATAAAAAAACCGTCCTTGTTGGGGCCTCACACCCGCACGGCTTGCGGCTTGAGAGTCGTCAGGTCGCCCACTCGCACGGGCTTGCCGCTGTCGACGCTGTGGCGGGCGGCGATGCCGACGAGGCAGGACATGGCCCCGTCGCGGGTGCCGGCAGCCTGGCGGTAAGGGTCCTGGCCGCTGGGGTCGAAAATTTGCTTGCGCAGGCGCACATCGCCGCCGCCGTGCCCGGCCTCGCTGTTGGGTATTTCAATCAGTTCGCGCTGGCCGAAACTGGTGGTGAGCATGATTTCGTCCTGCGGGGCTTCTTCCCAGGGCTGGCGTTCTTTTATCCAGGCTTCGAGGCGGCCTTTGGTGCCGTTGAAGGCAATGCGGTAGCCTTCGTAGGGCGAATAGGTGGTGAGGGAGTAGCTGACCTGCACTTGGTTGGCGTACTTTATCTGCACCGCCATTTTGTCGAAAATGTCAATATCTTCCTTCCACACGCAGCCGTCGCGCAGGTAGCCGTCGTGGTGTTCGTTGGCGGCGTATATTTTCATCAGCCGTTCGTCTTTGGTGATGTCAAAGTAGAACGCGCACTTGGTTTTGTGCGGGCAGGGGCGGCAGTTGGTGGACCGGAAGTCCTTGTTTTTGCCATAGAAATTGAGTTGGCCGTAGGCGAACACTTCTTCGGGGTCGGAGTCGAGCCACCAGTTCAGCAAATCGAAGTGGTGGGTGGCTTTGTGGACCAGCAGGGAACCGCTGTTCTGCCGTAGGCGGTGCCAGCGGCGGAAGTAGTCGGCCCCGTGGTGCACGTCGAGGTACCAGTGAAAATCGGCCGACGTGACTTTGCCAATCACGCCGCTGCGGAGCAACTCGAACAGCTTCTGGCGGTGCGGCGAGTAGCGGTAGTTGAAGGTCACTTTGACTTTGCGGCCGGTGCGTTTTTCGGCATCAATTATCTCCTGACACTTCAGTTCGTCGGTCGTCATCGGTTTCTCGGTCACGATGTCGGCCCCGTATTCCATGCCCTTCACGATAAACTCGTTGTGGGTGGCATCCACGGTCGTCACAATGAGGATGTCGGGCTTGGTTTCCTGCATCATCTTGTCAAAATCGGTGAAGGTGGGGCAGCTCACGCCGAGCATTTTGCGGCCGGTTTCGACGCGGCCGGGGTTGCGGTCGCACAGGCCCACGAACTCCATTTTGTCGCCGTGCTCTTTGAGCACTTCCACGCCCCACATCCCGAGGCCCCGGTGGCCGGTGCCAACCATGGCCACGCGCTTCTTTTTGAGGGGGGCCAGGGTTGCGGCCAGGACATTGTTGGCGAGCAGGGAGCCGGCCAGGGTGGTTCCGGTGAGTTGGGCGAAGGTGCGACGGTGCATAAGGAATGGGGGTAGGGAGGTTTTGCCAGGGTAAGTTGCGGACTATAAACGAGCTTTGCCCCATGACCCCGGCAAAATACTTGCGCAATCGTTGCCGGCAACGATGCCGCCCGAACCGCCCGGCGACCGACGGCAACTTTGCGAATTACCTTTGGGGCTGATTCGCTCCCGCAATGAAAAAAGAACTGACCAACGCTTTCGGCAAAGTCTTCCTGGCCATCAACTTTGACCAAACGGATGGGTATTGGTGCAACGACTGGCAGGGCTACCAAACCCTGGAAGGCGTGATGCGCGGGGCCAACACGTACCTGGAACTGATGGCCGAACGCCCCAACCCTTACCTGCTCAACGACAACACCAACGTGCGTGGCCCCTGGGACCACGCCGTGGAATGGATTGCGCAGGACTGGACCCCCCGCGCCATTGCGCAGGGTTTGTCGCATTTTGCCCACGTCGTCAGTCCCGAATCGTTCGCGGCGCTCTCGGCCGAAGCCATGTTTGCCAGCGTGGGCACTGTCTTTCAGATGCGCATTTTCGGCAACGTGGCCGAGGCCCGGCAGTGGCTGCGCGAAGCGCAGCGGGTGCCCGTGGCTGGGTAGTTGTCGGCACATCCGGAAAGTATATTTGCCGCCGCTATGGCCTCCTTTCCCGTTTTGAATGATGTCCCCTGACCCCGCGCCTGACCAGGTTATCATCAGCATTTACGCTGATACGCACCTGATGTCTTTCATCTTGTCAAGTGCCGGGATGGGGTTGCAAATCCTGCAAGCCGACCCGATGCAGTTCGGCCTGAAAACGGCCGTGCTGGAACGCGGCCTGTTGGTGCCAGCGGCTTTGAAGGAACTGCTGGCCGAGGGCGCAGCCGACCAGCGGGCGGCCAAAAATGCGCCCGCCACCCCGCCGTCTTCAGACCCCGACAACCCCGACACGGACCGCCGGATGTGGTCCCTCACGCTGCCCGAGGTGGTGCTGATTGCCACGGCGGCCGATTTTGCGGCATCGGCTTACCTCACTTCGTTCGGGGCCGAAATGCGCGAGGTACAAGTGGACCACAACGGCATTCCGGCTGTGGAGTTTGAGGCCCAGATAAACGAAACGCTGGGCTACCTGGGGCGCTTTCAGGACGATTGGCGGGCGCTGTTTGGCGGGTATGCCAGCTACCACCAGCGGATGCTGGAGATGGCGGAACTGCGGGCAGCGTTTGCGGAATAGCGGCAGGCTACTGCTGCCAACCAACGGCCACTGGCCGACTGATGATAGACGGTGCCGGCGGAAACATTCCCCCAGCCGCCGCGTTACTGCCCCGCTATGCGCCGCCTCGTTGCCACCTTGCTTGGAATGCTGATGCTCGTGGGCAGCCTTGTGCCGCAGAACGACCTGGGCGAGCTGGCCAAGCTGCCCGAACTGCTGCGGCACTACCGCTACCACCATTCGGCGGCGGGCGGCAGCCTTAGCCTGGGCGAGTTTCTGGCCGAGCACTACGGGGCGGGCGAACCGGCGCACACGGGCTTCACCTTTTCGGACTGGCACCGGCAGGCGCACCACGACTTGCCGTTGCGTTGCCACCACGGTTGCACCTGGGTGGGCTTTGTGGTGGCCGCGCCGTTGCACATTGGTCTGATGCCGCCCACCGGGGGCGTGGTGCGGGCTTACCGCGTGGTGCCCCCGGTGGCTTGCTGCCTCGGGGAAGGCGCGGGGCTGTTGCAGCCGCCGCGAGCGTAACGCCGGGCCGCCCCTGGGGGCAGTGGGTTTAAGCGAGGTCGCAAGACGGAGTACCCCGAAGCTGGGCTTCGGCTCGCGTGAAGCTGCCCCTGCGTACCGGGTGTGGGCCTAATGAAGGCTTTTGGGCAGGCTGACCGCGCTGGGCGTGGCGCTGTCCTGTTGTGTCTGGTTGTGTCTGGCGCGAGCCGAAGCGGGGCTTCGGGGTACTCCGCCCATTACCCCCTTTATCATGCTGGAAAGAATCATTGCGGCCTCCGTCCGCAACAAAGCCGTTGTGGCCGTGCTGGTGGCGGCGCTTATTGCCTGGGGCGGGTACTCGGCGGCGCACTTGCCACTGGATGCCATCCCGGACGTGACCAATAACCAGGTGCAGGTCATCACCCAAAGTCCGGCGCTGGCGGCGCAGGAGGTGGAACAGCTGCTGACCATTCCGCTGGAATTGCAGTTGCGCACGGTGCCGGGCGTGACGGAGATTCGCTCCATCTCGCGCTTCGGGTTGTCGGTGATTACCGTGGTGTTTCCGGACGACGTGGACACGTACCGGGCGCGGCAACTGGTGGCCGAACGCCTCACTACGGCGCAGGCCAGCCTGGGCAACGGGCTGGGCACCCCGCAGATGGCCCCCATCACCACGGGGCTGGGCGAGATTTATCAGTACAGCCTGGCCGTGGCGAAGGGCTACGAACGGGCGTACCCGCTGGACAAGCTGCGCGACGTGCAGGACTGGCTGGTGAAGCGCCAACTGGCGGGTGTGCCCGGCGTAGTGGACGTGAGCAGCTTCGGCGGCTACGTGCGGCAGTACGAGGTGGCCGTGGACCCCGCCCGGCTGGCGGCCAACGGCGTGACGATGGCCGAACTCTTCGCCGCCGTGCAGGCCAACAACGGCAACACCGGCGGGGCCTACCTGGAGCGCGGGCCAAGCGCCTACTTCATCCGGGGCGAGGGGCGGGTGACGTCGCTGGCCGACCTGGGCTGCATTGTGGTGAAGCAGGCCGCCGCCAACACGCCCCTGCTGGTGCGCGACGTGGCCGCGCTGCGCTTCGGCCACGCCGTGCGCTACGGGGCCATGACCCGCAACGGGCGCGGCGAAACCGTGGGCGGCATCGTGCTGATGCTGAAGGGCGCGTCGTCGGAGCAAACCATTAAGGAAGTGAAGGCGCGGGTGGCCGAGATTCAGCGGAGCCTGCCCAAAGGGCTGACGATTGTGCCCTTCATCGACCGGACGAAGCTGGTGGACCGGGCCATTGAAACGGTGGTGCGCAACCTGCTGGAAGGGGCGGCCATTGTGCTGGCGGTGCTGTTGCTGCTGCTCGGCAACTGGCGGGCGGGGCTGGTGGTGGCGGGCATGATTCCGCTCTGTATGCTCTTTGCGCTGGGCTTGATGCGGGTGTTTGGCGTGTCGGCGAACCTGATGAGCCTGGGGGCGCTGGACTTTGGGCTGCTGGTGGACGGGGCCGTGATTATTGTGGAGGCGGTTATTTTTCACCTGGTGCAACAGCGGGCGGCGGCGGCCCGCGAAAGCATGGACACCATCAGCCAGGCCGCCGCGACGCGGCTGATGCGCTCGGCCTTGTTCGGGCAGCTCATCATCCTGGTGGTGTACTTCCCCATCCTCGCCCTGACCGGGATTGCGGGCAAGATGTTCCGGCCGATGGCCCTCACCGTGAGCTTCGCCATTGTCGGGGCCATGCTGCTGTGTCTGACGTATGTGCCGGCGGCCACGGCCTGGGCCGTGCGCCAGGACATCAAGGAAGAAGGCACGGTGGCCCACCGCATCCTCGGCTTCCTGCACCGGCTCTACGACCCCCTGATTCGGGCGGCGCTGGGGGCGCGGGGGCTGGTGGTGGGCGCGGCGGTGGCGCTGCTGGCGCTGGGCGGATGCGTGTTTGCCCAATTCGGCGGGGAGTTCATCCCGCAACTGGACGAGGGCGACTTTGCCGTGAACGTGACGCTGGCCCCCGGCTCGTCGCTGGCCCAGAGCATTGCCACCACCACCAAAGTGCAGCAGATTCTGCTCAAGAACTTCCCGGAGGTGGAACAGGTGGTGGGCAAGATTGGCACGTCCGAGATTCCCACCGACCCGATGGCGCTGGAAGACTCCGACCAGCTGGTGATTCTGAAGGACCGCAGCGCCTGGACCAGCGCGGGCAGCCGCGAGGAACTGGCCGATAAGATGGAAAAGGCCCTGGCCGACGTGCCGGGCGTGACAATGGAGTTTCAGCAGCCCATCCAAATGCGGTTCAACGAGCTGATGAGCGGAGCGAAGTCCGACATCAGCCTCAAGATTTACGGGGATGACCTGGACCGGCTCTACGAGCTGGCCAACCGCGCCGCCGACCTCATCCGGCCGCTGGCGGGCGTGGGCGACCTGCGGGTGGAACAGATTGCGGCGCTCCCGCAATTGCGCGTGGCCTACGACCGCGAGAAGCTGGCCCAGTACGGCCTCAACGTGGCCGACCTGAACACGCTGCTGCGGGCCTCGTTTGCGGGCGATGTGGCCGGGGAAGTGTACGAAGAGGAGCGCCGCTACGACGTGGTGCTGCGCCTGGATTCGGCCCACCGCCGGGGCCTGGAAGACTTGCGCGGGCTGTTCGTGGACGCGCCGGGGGGCCAGAAAATCCCCCTGGATGAAGTGGCCCGCGTGGACTACCGCAACGCCCCCGTGCAGGTGAGCCGCGACGATGCCCGCCGCCGCATCAACATCGGGGTGAACGTGCGCGGCCGCGACGTGCAAAGCCTGGTGGAGGACATCCAGCGCCAGCTGAGGGCGGGCCTGCCGCTGCCGCCCGGCTACACGCTGCGCTACGGCGGGGCGTTTGAAAACCTGGTGGCGGCCAAGGCCCGGCTGGCGCTGGTGGTGCCGGTGTCGCTGGCGCTCATCTTCGGGCTGCTGTACTTCTCGTTTGGGTCGGGGCGGCAGGCGCTGCTCATTTTTACGGGCATTCCGCTGGCCGCCATCGGCGGGGTGCTGGCGCTGTGGGCGCGGGGAATGCCGTTCAGCATCTCGGCCGGGGTGGGCTTCATCGCCTTGTTCGGGGTGGCGGTGCTGAACGGCATCGTGCTGGTGGCAAGCCTCAACGAACTGGCCCTGGCGGGCGTGGCCAACGTGCGCGAACGGGTGCTGCGGGCCACGGCCGAGCGGTTCCGCCCGGTGATGCTCACGGCGGCGGTGGCATCGCTGGGCTTCCTGCCGATGGCGCTGAGTACGTCGGCCGGGGCGGAGGTGCAGAAGCCCCTGGCCACGGTGGTCATCGGCGGACTTGTCTCGGCCACGCTGCTGACTTTGCTGGTACTGCCCGTGCTTTACACCTTCATCACCACGGATGCAACAAACGACAGGGGACCGGAAGACGCTTCTCCCGAACCAACTGGTCCGGCGGGTGCCCCGACTGGGGCCGATGGGGCGACGGGCAGCAAAACCCGGCCGGGGAGCGACACAACCCAGCCGGAAAGCGGCGTTTCCCTGTTGGGGAGTAATAATTCTCGCGAGAGAAGTGGCACAACCCGCGCGAGGATTGGCGTTCCTCGCGCGAGTTGTAGCGTTCCTCGCGTGAGGAAAGCCAATCCTCGCGTGAGGAACGCTACAACTCGCGCGAGTTGTAGCGTTCCTCACGCGAGGATTGGCTTTCCTCTCGCGAGGATTGGCTTTCCTCTCGCGAGGATTGGCGTTCCTCTCGCGAGGATTGGCGTTCCTCTCACGGGTTGTGGCGTTCCTCTCGCGAGGATTGGCGTTCCTCGCGCGGGTTGTGGCTTTCCCCGCGCGAGGACTGGCGTTCCCCGCACGAGGAAAGCCAGTCTCCTAAGCAGGAAAATGATAAAAGTAGCCGGTCTTTTAGCATTCCTGGCCGGGATTACTTTTTCGGTTCAGGGCCAAACCACCCTCGGCAGCACCGCCGGCACCCGCCCGCTGCTCCTGGCTGATGCCCTTGCCCTGGGCCTGACCCAGAATGGGAGCCTCCAAACGGCCGCCCTGCAAACAGCGCAGCAACGGGCGCTGGTCCGCACCGGGCTGGAGTTGCCGCGCACGGTGGTGGACTTTCAGTACGGGCAGGTGCAGGGCGGGCTGAACGACCACACGTTTAACATCATTCAACAGGCCGCCCTGCCGGGGGTGTACGCGGCCCAGCGCCGCTTGCTGGAAAGTCAGGGCCTGAGCGCCGCCCAGCAGGCCCGCGTGGCCCAGCGCGACCTCACCCAAGCCATCCGCAGCAACTACTACGCCCTGCTCGTGGGCTACCGCCGCGTGGCCTTGCTGCGGCGGCAGGACAGCCTGTACAAAAAGGCGGCCCGCGCCGCCCGCATCCGCTACCAGGTGGGCGAAACCAACCGCCTGGAGCAGGTATCGGCCGAGGCCCGCGCCGCCGAACTCACCAACCGCCTGCTCACGGCCCTCTCCGACCTGGATGTGCAGCGTCAGCAACTTGGCCAACTCCTGGGCCAGCCAGGGGCGGCGACCATTGACACGACTGCCGCCCCGGTAGCCGTGCTGAACCCCGCCGACACCGCCGCCCGCTCGGCCGACCGCAACCCCACGCTGGGGCTGCTGCGTCAGCAGCAGGCCGTGAGCCAGCAGCTTACTCGTGTGGAGGAACTACGCCGCCTGCCTGACCTGCGGGCGGGCTATTTCCAGCAAAGCATCCGGCCCGAGTTTCAGCACTTGCAGGTGGCGCAGCTGGGGGTGGCGGTGCCGTTGTTGGGCGGGGCCGGGCGGGCGCGGGTGGCCGCCGCCCGCCTCGGCGAGCAGGTGGCCGCCGGGCAACTCGCCTACGCCACCAGCCAGCTGGGCACCCAACTGCGGACTTTGCGCCAGCAACTGACGCGGGCGGCGGCGGCGCTGGCGTATTACCAGGGCGCGGCGTTGCCGCAAGCCCGGCTTATTCTGACGACCGCCGAAAAGAGTTTTCGGGCGGGCGACGTGGACTACGTGACCTACGTGGTGAACACCGAACCGGCCTGGCAAATCCAGTTCAACTACCTGGACGCAGTGGCGCGGTACGACGAGTTGGTAGCGCAGGTGCAGGGGTTGGGGGGCGGGGAGGGGCCGTAGGGGCGGCGGGGCCACGCTGGCACACGTCTGCGACGTGTGCCAACCACGCTGGCACGCGTCGCAGACGTGTGCCGACCACGCTGGCGCGCGTCTGCGACGCGTGCCGACTGGTGGCGCGTTTGCAACGCGCCCGTATGCTGCCCCTGCCGCTCAACGGCCCCGTTCAACTCGGCGCGTTGCAAACGCGCCACCAGTCGGCACGCGTCGCAGACGCGCGCCAGCGTGGTCGGCACACGTCTGCGACGCGCGCCGACGCACGCCGGCGCGGGCCACTTGCTTTTCTTTTAGTCTTTTCCTTATGAAATACCGCTTGCTCCCCTTGCTCGTCCTCTTGGCCGCCTGCCACGGCCCCGATGCCCCCAAAACCGCCGCCCCCGCCGCCCCGCCCCCCAAACCCGCCAACCCCGACGAGGTGACGTTGAGCCGCGCCCAGCAGCGGGCGGCGGGCATCGTCCTCGGCCCCGCGTTGCGCGAAAACGTGACCACCGCCGTCGAGGCCAGTGGCAGCATTGAGGTGCCGCCCCAGAACCGGGCTTCGGTGTCGGCCATTCGGGGCGGGCACGTGGAGGCGGTGCGGGTGCTGCCCGGCCAGCCGGTGCGGGCCGGGGCGGTGCTGGCCACGCTGCGCAACCCGGAGTTCATCACCCTGCAACAGGACTACCAGCAGCGCCTGGCCCGGCTGACGTTTCTGGCGCAAGACCTGGCCCGCCAGCAGGTGCTGGATGCGGAAGATGTGGGCGCAAAGCGCAAGCTGCAACAAGCCCGCGCCGACTACGCCAGCGAGCAGGCTGCCGGGCGGGCCGGGGCCGCGCAGCTCCGGCTGCTGGGCCTGCCCGTGGCCCGCATTGCGGGCGGCTACCTGGCCCCCACGGTGGCTTTGGTCGCGCCCATCCACGGCACGGTGAAGGCTGTGAACATCAACCCCGGCCAGTACGTGACCCCCCAGGACGTGCTGGTGGAGGTGATGAACCGCGACGACCTGCACCTGGAGCTGAACGTGTTTGAGCAGGACGTGGCGCGGGTGCAGGTGGGCCAGCTTATCCGCTTCACCGTCAAGAACCGGGGCACGGACGAGGAATTCCGGGCCAGGGTGTTTCTGGTGGGCAAGGCGTTCAACGACAACGCCCGCACGGTGCGCGTCCACGCCCACCTCGAGCCGGAGCGCGACGACCTGTTGCCCGGCCAGTTCGTGCTGGCCCGCATCCAGACCGGCCGCGCCCGCCAGCCCACGCTGCCCGAAGCCGGGTTGGTGCAGGCCGGCCCCGTCAGCTACGCCTTCGTGCAAACCGCCCGCGCCACCGACGGCCGCGCCACCTTCCGCCGCCTGCGGGTGCGCACCGGGGCCGGGCCGGGCGGGCGCGTGGCCGTGCAGTGGCTGGACCCGGTGGCCGACTCTCTGCACCTGGTGCAGGCCGGGGCGTACTTCCTGCAAGCCGAACTCACCAAAGGGACGGGCGGCGGGGAGTGACGCGCCCGGCCCGCCGCCGTCCGCCGCCCCCAAAACTTTTGGCCCCGCGTAGGGGTAAGCAGCAGCGGCCGTATCTGGGGGGCGGGGGCGGGAGTTATTCCGGCCGTTGGCACGTTGGCGGCGCAGTTCTTCTTTCTTTTCCTTGTGCTTATGAAACTCCGTTGTTTGACCCTGGCCCTGGTGGCCAGCCTGGCTTTTGCCGCGCCCGCCCTGGCCCAGGGGGCGGCCCCGGTGTGGTACACCGCCTTGCCCGCTGCCCTGGCCCAGGCCCAGGCCACGCAACGGCCGGTGCTGGCCGTGTTTTCCGGCTCCGACTGGTGCAAGCCCTGTATGCTGTTTGAGCGCGAAGTGTTCGCCCAACCGGCGTTCAGCGCCTACGCACAGGACAAGCTGGTGCTGGCCCACTTCGACTTCCCCCGCCTGAAGAAAAACCAACTCCCCGCCGCCCAGCTCAAGCTGAACGAGCAGGCCGCCGCCCAGCTCAACCGCAACGGCGACTTCCCGCTGGCCGTGCTGGTGGCCCCCGATGGCAAGGTGCTGGCCCGGAGCGGCTACGTGGCGGGCGGCCCGGCCGCGTTTGCGGCCTATTTGCAAACCGTGTTGCCCACCCCAGCCGCGCACTAGCCCATGTCGTTCCGCAAAACCGGTGTGTTGCTGGCGGTGCTGGTGGGGATGGCGGGAGGGCAGGCCCGCGCCCAGGCCCCGCGCCGCCCGGCCCGCGCCTACACCCGCGCCGCCCACCTCATGGGGTCGCATTTCACCTTCACCGCCGTGAGCGCCGACGACTCGCTGGCCTGGCGGGCCGTGCGGGCGGGCATCGCCGAAACGCGGCGCATCGACCGCCTGTTTTCGTACTGGGACAGCACCTCCCAAATCACGCAGGTGAACCGGGCGGCGGGCTTGCACCCGGTGGCGGTGGACGCGGAAGTGTTTGACCTCATCCGCCGCACCCTCCAGGTGTCCGCCCTCAGCGGCGGGGCCTTTGACATCACCTTCGCCGGGGGCGACCGGATTTACACCTTTGACCGCCAGGAACACGCCGCCCTGCCCGACTCGGCCACCGTGCGGGCTTCGGTGCGCCGCATCGGCTGGCAGAAGCTGGTGCTGGACCCGGCCACCCGCAGCGTGTACCTGCCCGAACGCGGGATGCGGATAAACCTCGCCGGGGTGTTGCAGGGCTACGGCGTGCGCCGCGCCCAGGCCCTGATGCGCAGCCTGGGCATCACCGGGGGCTTGATAAACGGCTCCGGCGACGTGCTGGCCTGGGGGCATCAGCCCGATGGGAGCGGCTGGCGGGTGGCCATCGGCGACCCGGCCCGGCCCGCCACCGTGTCGTCGTGGCTCACCGTGACCGACCGGGCGGTGGTCACGGCGGGCAACTACGAACAATACTTTACCGTGAACGGCACGTATTACGGGCACATCATCAACCCCCACACCGGCTACCCGGCCACGGGCCTGCGCTCAGTCACCATCATCTGCGCCGACGTGGAACTGGCCGATGCGCTCGACGATGCCGTATTCGTGCTGGGGCCAACCGACGGGCTGGCCCTGATAAACCGCCTCAAGGGCGTGGACTGCACCCTCATCACCAACGACGGCCGCACCCTGGCCTCGGCGGGCATGAAGGTGAACTACTACTCCGACCAACCCGCCGCCAAACCCTGACTTATGCGCCGCTTCTTATTCTGCCTCCTGCTGCTGGCCGGGGCCGCCGCGCTGCCCGCCTGCGTGTCGGTGCAAGCCTACCAGAAGATGTACCTCAACGACGAAGATATGCAACTGGCCAACAAGCCCGTGGAAGCCCCCGAAACCAACTTCGAGAGCTACCGCGAAGGCGGCGGCGGGGCCAACGGCGGCAAGGTAGGCGGCGGCTGCGGCTGTAATTAGGGCCGCAAGGTTGGGTGTTGGGTTTTTGGTGTTCGGTGTTGGGTGTTCGGGGCTAACGACCCTCCAGCCCCGAAGGCCCAACACCCAACACCCAACTCCCAACACCGAACATCAAACCCCGCTCTTTAGCTAACCATGCGCTTCCTTTTTCTCCTGTTGCTGCCGCTCCTGGCCCGCGCCCAAAGCTCGCCCATCGGCACCCCCAACCGGCTGGATGGCTACGGGGCACCCGCCGCCGCCCCGCCGCCCCGCGCGGCGGCCGGCGAAACCACCCTCGACTTCGTGGCCAGCTACTACCAGCAGGAGGGCGGCCACGGGGCCGTGGAGGGCGGCACCGGCACCGAACACCTCACCGACGTGTCACCGTTCGTCCTCCTGAACGTGCCCCTGGACTCGGTGAGCCGCCTCGCGGCCAACGTCGGGGTGGACTTCTACGCCTCGGCTTCCACCGACCGGATTGACCAGGTGATGTCGTCGCCTTCGGCCAGCACCACCCGCGAACACGCCGACTTCAGCTACGCCCGCACCCAGGCGGCGCGGCGGCAAATCGTGGGGCTGGGCGCGGGCGTGTCAAAGGAGTACGACTACCTCTCGTTTAACCTCGTGGCTTCGTGGGCCAAGACCTCGCACGACGGCAACCGCCAGCTCAGCGCCGCCGGGCAGGTGTTCATTGACCAGGTGACGCTCATTGGCCCCGCCGAGCTGCGGCCCGCCAGCTTCCGGCGCGGCGACTACGGCACCGACCACCGCCAGAGCTACAACCTGGCCCTGGTGCTGTCGCAGGTGCTGAGCAAGCGCCTGCAAGTGGCCCTCAGCGCCGAGCCGGTGTACCAGGTGGGCTTGCTGAGTACGCCCTTCCACCGCGTGTACTTCCGCGAAACCGGCGGGGCGCTGGGCACCGCCCGGACCGAGCTACTGCCCCGCGCCCGCTTCAAGTACCCGCTGGGCCTGCGCCTGAGCTACTACGCCACCGACCTCGTGCAGGTGCGCACGTTCTACCGCTTCTACAACGACGACTTCGGCATTCAGGCCCACACCCTGGAGCTGGAACTGCCGGTGAAGGTGTCGCCCTTTTTCGTGGCCGCGCCCTTCTACCGCTACCACCAGCAAACGGCCGCCAAGTACTTTGCGCCTTACCTGGACCACTCCACGGCCGACGCTTACTACACCTCCGACTACGACCTGTCGGCCTTCACCGCCCACAAGGTGGGGCTGGACCTGCGCTACTCGCCGCTGTATGGCCTTTCGCGGTTTCGCACCCCGTTCGGGGGCCGCGTGGCGCAGCTCAAGGCCGTGGACGTGCGCTACGCCCACTACTGGCGCAGCACCAACCTGGTGGCCGACATCGTGAGCGTGGACTTGTCCTTCGTGTTGCCGTAGCGGGCGGCCGGGCCGGCCCCCGGCCTGCCGCCGCAACCCCCGTCGGCGTTGGGCCAATCAGCCTCACTGCCGCACGGTTTGCACCGCCGCTTCCAACTCGGCCGGGGCCAGGGGCCGCTCGAACGTTTGCCGCCGGTGCCGGGCGTTGTTGAATACCACCGTGAACGGCAGCGCCCCCGACCAGGTCGGGTCCACGGCGTTGATGTAGGCGTTGGCATCCGCCTCGGCCAGCAGCCACACCGGCGACGCGAACCGCTGCCGCGCCACGTAGGGCTGTACTTTGGTGGTCAGCAGCGACGGAAAGTCCAGGCTCACGAGCACCACCCGCACCGGTTGCCCGTGGTGCGCCGCCGCCACTTGCTCAAAGCCCGGCAGTTCTGCCACGCACGGCTTGCACCAGGTGGCCCAGAAATTGACCACGTAGGTGGTGTCGCCGGGCCGGGCCAGCAACTGCCGCACCACGGGCAGTTTCACCACCCGCACCAGCGGCGGCGCGTCCGCCCAGCCGCCCAAGTGGCTCGCACCCAAGCCCACCAGGAGAAAAAGCCAGCGTTTCATGGGCTGCTTAACGCGCTGGCTGGCCCCGTAGTTGCCTGGCTTTCGGTTGGCTACATCCCCAACCCTGGCCAGCCGACAACCAAACGGAACCCTTGGCGGCCCGACCCTGGCCGATAGTGCCACGGAAACTGACACGGAGAAAAACAAAAAGGCCATTTCCAGTGCGGAAATGGCCTTTTTTGTTGTCCCAATGTGGTCATGTAAGGAGTCGAACCTTAAACCTTCTGATTCGTAGTCAGATGCTCTATCCAATTGAGCTACACAACCAATTTTCCCGGTTTGGGAGTGCAAAGGTACGGCGCGGTTTGCGGCCCGTGCAAGCCTGGGGCCGCTTTAGCCCGAAGATTTTTCGGCCCGGTCAGCAAGCAGCGCACTTTCAAGGGCCGGTAGTGGCTGCGCCTTTTTGCAACGCCCGTTGCAAAGCGCGGTTGAAAACCGCGTACAGCCCAAACAACGTGACGGCGACCAAGCCAATGAGGACCAGCTTGCTGCTACGGCCCTGGTCGGGGTCGCGCAACAGCGCCAGCACATCCGATGCTTTGGTGCCCAGCCAGTAAAAGAACAAGCTGCGCGGCAGCATCCCCAGCACCGACATCGCCAGGAAGCGCCCGCGCGGCACCCCCACCAGGGCCAGCACAAACGTCATGAGCGCAAACGGCAGCACCGGCGAAAGGCGCGTGAGCAAAATAAGTTGCCAGCTTTGCTGCTGCAATTCGACCACCACCGCCTCCGCTTTGGGAAAATGCGCGAGTAGCCCGCGCAGCTTGCCGTGGTCGAGGCGGCCCGCCAGTTCGTAGCCGATGGCGGCGGCCAGCGCGTAGGCCACCACCATGCCCGGTAGCCCATTCCAACCCAGATAATACCCCGTCACGATGGCTACAAACGTGGTGGGCGTAAGGGCAAACGCCATGGTAAAGGCAATGACCGCATAGTACGCCAGCAACTGCCCCGGTGCCAGGTTTTGCAGCAGTTGGTTGTGCCGGTAAAGCAGCAGCAGCAGCGACGACGACCCCAGCAACGGCACCGCCACCAGCAAAAACAGGGTCAGCAGCGTAGAAAAGTTTTTCCGAAAAAGCTCACGCAGAAGTTTCATGCCGCCACAAAGAACGCCAGTCCCGACCTTTGTCCCATTCCCACCCGGCAAATTGCCGGAAAAAACCGTTGCCGCTCCCCGCGTGGTCAGCCCGTGCAACGGCTTATCCGTTAGCTCCGCCGGACTTCGTTTCCATCCGTTAAATCCGTTTGAATCTGCGATGAAATTTGCCACCAAAGCCATCCACGCCGGGGTCCATCCCGACCCCGAAACCGGGGCCATCATGACCCCCATCTACCAGACCTCTACTTACGTGCAGCGTTCGCCCGGCGACCACCGGGGCTACGAATACTCGCGCACCCACAACCCCACCCGCACCCAACTCCAAAACGCGGTGGCCGCGTTGGAAAACGGCCAGCACGGCATCGCCTTCGCCAGCGGCATGGCCGCCATTGATTGCCTGCTGAAGCTGTTCGCGCCCGGCGATGAAATCATCAGCACCAACGATTTGTACGGCGGCACCTACCGCCTGTTCACGAAAGTGTACGAGCCGCTGGGCCTGAAATTTCACTTCGTGCCGATGCACGACATGGCGGCCGTGCGGGCCAAAATCAGCCCCCGCACCAAGCTCATCTGGGTCGAAACGCCCACCAACCCGCTGCTCAACGTCATTGACATTGCCGCCGCCGCCGAAGTGGCCCGCGAAGCCGGGGCGCTGCTGGCCGTGGACAACACCTTCAGCACCCCCTACCTGCAAACGCCCCTGGACCTGGGGGCCGGCGTGGTGATGCACTCCCTGACCAAGTACATGGGCGGCCACTCCGACGTGGTGATGGGTGCCCTGGTGCTGAACGACGATGCCCTGGCCGAGCGCCTGCGCTTCTACCAAAACGCCTGCGGCGGCACCCCCGGCCCCCAGGACTGCTTCCTGGTGCTGCGCGGCCTCAAAACCCTGCACCTGCGGATGCAGCGCCACTGCGAAAACGGCCGCGCCGTGGCCGAATACCTGCGCCAGCACCCCAAAGTGGAAAAGGTGTTCTGGCCCGGCTTCGAAACCCACCCCAACCACGCCGTGGCCGCCAAGCAAATGCGCGACTTTGGCGGCATGATTTCCTTCGTGCTGAAAGGGGATAAAAAAGAAGATGCCATCGCCGTGCTGGAAAAATTCCAGCTTTTCGCCCTGGCCGAAAGCCTCGGCGGGGTCGAAAGCCTCTGCGGCCACCCCGCCACCATGACCCACGCCAGCATCCCGCCCGAAGAACGCCGCAAGGCCGGACTGTCCGATTCGCTCATTCGCCTGAGCGTCGGCATCGAGGATGCCGAGGATTTGATTGATGATTTGGCCCAGGCCATTGGGTAGGGCAGTGGTAGTACGAATTCCCGCAGGGTTCGTACTACCACTCTTATTACGCCTCAGTAATCGTTCAAGCGTCAGAGTGGTAGTACGAACCCTGCGGGAATTCGTACTACCACAACCCGTCCCAGCGACCCCGGCGTATGTGAGGCAAGTCCTTTTCCTCCGCCTCATGCGTCTGCTCACCTCCGCCGCCTTGCTGCTGTTTGCCTGTAGCTCCCAGTCGTCGCCCAATCCCGTGCCAACCACTACGGTCGCTGTCCCGACGGGCAGCGCCGCCTACCTTGCCCTGGGCGACTCCTACACCATCGGCGAAGGCGCGGCCGAAGCCGACCGCTGGCCGGTGCAACTCGCTGCCCTGGCCCGGCAGCAACACCTGGCCCTGCAATCCCCTGACCTCATCGCCCGCACCGGCTGGACGACCGCCGAGTTATCCGAAGCCATAGCCGCCAGCGGCAACACCCGAACGTACAGCCTGGTGTCGCTGCTTATCGGCGTGAACAACCAGTACCAGGGCCAGCCGGTGGCCCAGTACCGCCGCGAGTTCCGCCCGCTGCTGCAAACCGCCATCCGCTACGCGGGCAACCAGCCCGGCCGGGTGGTCGTGCTGTCCATCCCCGATTGGGGCCAGTCGCCCTTCGCCGCCGGGCAGGACCACGCCCGCATCGGGGCCGCCATTGACCAGTTCAACGCCGCCGCGCAGCAGGAGTGCCAGCAAGCCCACGTGGCCTTCGTGAACATCACGCCCCTGACCCGCGCCGCCGCTGGCGATGCCCGCCAGTTTGCGCCCGACGGGCTGCACTACAGCGGCCCGCAGATGCGCCGCTGGGCCGAGGCCGCGCTGCCGACGGTGCAAGCTGCGCTTAAGTAGTACATTGGCGGGAGTAGAGAAAATAGCCGCTAGATAGGGTAAAAACTGCACTCGCAATCGTACGATTACGAGGCTTTTGAGTCAGTGGTGAGACCGCTGACGCACAATAGGCTGAAATGAATTTTCTCAGCGTATTCAGCGTGTGGAAAAATGATAACATTAAAAGTCGCCCTGATTTTTTGTGTTACGCAAAAATCCGCTTATCTTTCGGGGCGCTTAGGGCGCAACCACGGCGCTTAGGGCGCAACCACGAAAACCCGCTGCTTTTTCCGACTCCCGAACGACCATGAAAAACTACTTCTGCTCAAAAAAGCTGTTCTGTTTCGTAAGTGCCGTTTGGGCATTGCTTGCTTTGCTGCCGCGCAATAGTGCTGCCCAAACCAATGTGTGCCCTTTCCAGCCGGGAGCGCACTTTACTCGTGCTGGCAGCCCTTACACACTTACTTGTGGCTACACCATACCGGCAGGGGATTCATTGGTCGTGGATGCCGGGGTGCGGCTAAATATGGGTAATAACGGGATATACGTCAATGGCAAGCTGCGTCTGCGTGGTACTCAAAGTGACAGCGTTTTTTTGACTACGGGAACCGGGGCTGGCATCAACTTCCGGGATGTCGGCGTGGGTAGCCTGACCTATGTAAGTTTTCGCAATACAAGTTCAGTGGTTAACAACACCAGCGTAAGCATTGACAACCGACCGATTACGCGGGCGGCCCCGGTAATCGCCAACTGCCGTTTCTATAGTTTAGCGACAGCCACCGATATTTTCGTGAGCCTAAATTCCGCGACGGGTATGCGCAATACTGTAGCCCGGCGGGTGGTGCTTGGCGGCAGCCGCTTAGGCGGGTTAAGCGGAAGGATGGTGGCCTATGGTCCTAATCCAATTTACGAGCTTAGTAGCAGCATCTGGTTGTCAGGTCCCGATTCACTTGCTGTGGAAGCCGGCGTACGGCTAAAAATGGGTGCTTACGATATCTTTGGCGACGGTAACCTACGCATGGCGGGTAGTCTGCGCGACAGCGTATTTGTTACGACTTCCCGGTCAGCTACAGCTATCAGTCTGAATGGGGCCGGCCGGGTAAGGATGAATTACGTGAGCTTTCGGAACACCAGCACAGCACCGACAGGTAGTTACAGCTTGAGCTTCGACAACCGGAGCAACGGACAGCGTATCCCAGCGATTACCAATTGCCACTTTTATAGCCCCCCGACGGTCATCGACTTGTCGCTGGCCCTGACGGTGGCCCCCGGTCTGCATAATGTTATAGCACGCAAAGTTGTGCTTTGGGGCAGCCGTTTGGCGGGGCAGAGTACGCAGCTAGTAGCCTATGGCCCCAACCCAACTTATGAACTCAGCGGCAGCATCTGGCTGTCAGGCCGCGATTCGCTGGCTGTTGAAGCCGGCGTAAGGCTCAATATGGGACCCAACGACATCTTTGGCGACGGCAACATACGCTTGGGCGGTACGCAGAGCGACAGCATTTTTATCACAACCAATCGGTCGGCTACGGCGATTAGTCTGAATGGGGCCGGCCGGGTAAGGATGAATTATGTGAGTTTCCGCAACACTAGTACGGCCGCAACGGGTAGTTATAGCGTGAGCCTCGACAACCGGAGTAACGGGCAACGCGTCCCCACGATTACCAATTGCCACTTTTATAGCCCCCCGACGGTAACCGACTTGTCGCTGGGCCTGACGGTAGCCCCCGGTCTGCGCAACGTAGTGGTACGCAAAGTAGTGCTTTGGGGCAGCCGCTTGGCGGGGCAGAGTACGCAGCTAGTAGCCTACGGCCCCAACCCAACTTATGAACTCAGCGGCAGCATTTGGCTGTCAGGCCCAGATTCGCTGGCGGTCGAGGCGGGGGTACGACTGAACATGGGCGTTTCTGACATCTTTGGCGATGGTAGCCTGCGCCTGCGCGGCACTCAGCGCGACAGCGTGTTTGTTACAACTAATCGAGTCGGCACGGCGATTAGTCTTGGTGGGGCCAGTAAGGTCAGCATGAACTACGTGAGGTTCCGCAATACCAGCACGGCCACCGGCAACACCAGCGTCAGTCTAGACAGCAGGAACCTAAGCATTCACAACTGTTCTTTTTCTGGTGGTGGGACAGGTATTGCCCTTAATACTCCGACCACCCCAACCCTGCAAATTGACAACTTAAGATTCAGCAACTTCCAAACAGCAATGGCAATCTATTCGGGCACCATTGTAGTAACCAATGGCGTGTTCAATGGGCTGAAACCAAAGTATGGCATTAATGCCACCGGTAGCAGCAAAGTTACCGCTTTGAACTGCAATTTTGGACACCCCTCCGGCCCCTACAATGCGTCGCGTAACCCAACCGGCCTCGGTTGTCAGGTTACTAATAATGTGTGCATAAGCACGGGTGTATTACCAGTAGCCAACTTCGACTTTGCGATAGATGGCAACAACGTTGCATTCGTTAACACTTCCACCAATGCCACCAACTATACTTGGAGCTTTGGCAACGGTAGCACTAGTAACTTAACCAATCCGCTGAAAACCTTCTCTGCCGGTACTTACACCGTGTGCCTGACAGCTACAACGGCCAGTACCGGTTGTGTATCGCCTTCGGTGTGCAAAACCGTTTCCATCAAGGGCTTGGCCTCTATCACCACCAACCACGGCGGCAACACTGGAACTGTGAGCGTGGTAGTGCGTGGCGGTGGTTTCCTGCCGCATATGCAGCTATTCCTGCGCCGGGCCGGGGAAGCAGATATCGTAGGAGATACTGTTATTACGCTTAACGTTGGCGTATTGGCGACAACTTTCGATTTAACAAATAAGACACTGGGCCAATGGGATGTCGTGATAGTTTATCCTAATGGCAGCATGGCTAGCCTACCTAATGGCTTTGCCATTGAAGCTAGTACTGGACCTAAATTGTCTATTAATATTTCAGGGTCTAGCGTACTCCGCATTGGCTTTAATCAAGTTTACACAATCACATGTGTAAACTCTGGTAACGAAGACGCATATCATGTTCCTTTGCTGATTAAAGGATTGCCGTTAAATACGGATATTGAGGTTGTATCTCCTCTTCTGTTGCCAGAAAATGTACCTGGACTCGATACATTGAACATCTCATCGCTTAATTTAAAGCTTACACGTACTGACTCTTCTGCACAAACTTGTCTTAGAGTTCTTTTTATCACTCGATTAACTGCAGGGTCCGTAACCGCTCTAAATATCGTGTTTCATTTGCCTATTTCTGCTGTATTGCATTCACAACCTATTATTCAAGTTAGTCTACGCACTCCATTATCGCATTTTTATCATAAATCAGTGACACCTGAAGCGGCAAGTTGTTTTGGTGCAATTGGTTTAGCAGGCATAAAGAAGGCTGTTGGAAAACTTTTAGTAGGTGCGACAGATGTTACAGGATTCGGAACATGTGCTAATGAATCAGTTGACGAAGTACTTTCTACTTTAGTTAAACTACCACCAACACACAACAATTTTAGCAAAACAATTGACTACATGAATGTAGCCACTTCAAAAGCTGCTAAAACATTGGGATGTGCAAGGGCGGGTATAACTACACTTGCGCTAGTGCCAGGCCTCTTGCCTGAAGTCGCAGGCGCTGATTTAGCGCTTTTGGCGTTGCAAGATTTGGTAAACTTTGTTGGCGCAGGTTATGCAGCTATTGACTTGTATAATAGATGTCAAGATGCCTACAAAGATGCTGCAATAGATTTTCTTGCTGCTCTTATTGGTAATGCTTGGGACCCCAACGCAAAATACGGCCCCGGTGCCAACTCTTTTCACCATTACATCAACAAGGCTGCGCCACTAAGCTATTCCATCAGCTTCGAGAACGACCCACGAGCTAATGCAAACGCCCAAACCGTGCGCGTTACGGATACCCTTTCAGCCCAGGCGTTTGACTTTAATACTTTCGCTTTCACCTCGGTTACCATCGGCACCTCTACTTACGCCTTGCCAGCCCCCGCTAAAGAGTTCGTGCATGATTTTGATTTTGTAGCGCAGTACAGCGTGAAGGCGCGTGTTATTGGCACCTTCGATGCCACAACCGGTATTGTGCGCTGGACTATTCTTAGCATCGACCCCACCACCAACCAAGCCACCACCAACGCGCTGTTGGGCTTCCTGCCGCCCGATGTAGTGTCGCCGCAGGGACAGGGCTACGTTTCCTACATCGTGCAGGCCAACCCGGCCCGGCAAACAGGCGACATTATCCGCAACACGGCTTCCATCGTGTTCGATTACAACCCCGCCATCCGCACCAACACCTGGCAGAATGTTTTCGACCTCGTGTCGCCCAGCAGCAGCGTAACCGCCGTAGCGCCCACGGCTACCGACAGCGTATTTCAGGTAAGCTGGTCCGGCACCGACGTGGGTTCGGCCATCCAGAGCTACGACATCAAGGTGACCAAAGATGGTGGCGAACTGCTAACGTGGCTATCCAACACCAGCGCCACCACCGGCCTGTTCCCCGGCAAGCTGGGTTCCACCTATTGTTTCTACAGCGTCGCCCGCGATTCGGCCAACAACGTGGAAGCCGCCCCGTCCGCGCCCGATGTCTGCCAGAAGCTGACCGGAGCCGCACCCGAAGCCCTGACGGTGCATCCCAACCCCACGCGGGGCAGCTTCACCGTCGTAACCAATGCGCTGCAAGCCGCGCCGTCGGGCATCGACATCGTGGACATCGTGGGCCGAGTGGCCTATCACCAGGACATTGCCCTTAGCAGCGGCGTACAGAATACCCAAATGGACATCACCACTCTGGCCCCCGGCCTCTATTTCGTGCGGATGCGAATTGATGGCAAAACCGTAGTGAAGAAGCTGGTGAAAATTTAGCGGCGCGGTTAAGCCGACCGTTAAAACAGCCTAAAAGCACGTCCTGCTGAACGCAGCGGAGCGGAGTTGAAGCATCTTCCTGACGAAGTAACTCATTTGATTGGATTACTTACACGGGGAAGATGCTTCAACTCCGCTCCGCTGCGTTCAGCAGGACGTGCTCTTGGCCCTCTTATTTCCCTGGCGCGGCCGGTGCCGGGCTGCTGCCCGAGTTGCTGTCCAGAATCGAAAACAACTCGTCCAGCTTCGGGGTCAGGATGATTTCCGTGCGCCGGTTCAGGGCCTTGTTGGCGGGCGAATCGTTGGCCGCGATGGGCACGTACTGCGACCGGCCCGACGCGGTGACGCGCTCCGGGGCCACGCCGCTCGTGGTCAGGAGCCGGGCAATTTCGGTGGCCCGCAGGGCGCTCAGGTCCCAGTTGTCGCTCAGGCCGGCCGTGCCGCGCAGAATGGGCACGTTGTCGGTGTGGCCTTCCACCACCACGTTCACGTCTTTCTGCTCTTGCAGCACCGTGGCGAGGGTTTTCAGGGCATCCTGGCCTTTGGGGTCCACTTTAGTCGAGCCAGATTTGAACAGCAGTTGCTCCGAAAGCGACACATACACTTTGCCGTCTTTGAGGCGCACTTGCAGGTCCTTGCCGTTGAAACTGAGCAACGCCTTGCTTACGCGGGCCTTCAGGTCGTTCACGGCTTTGTCTTTGTCGGCCAGGGCTTGGGTGAGTTCGCTCAAGCGGGCTTCGCGGGTTTTAAGGTCGGCGGCGAGGCGGTCGTTGTCGGTTTTACTTTTTTGCAGCGACGTTTCCAGGGTACCCAGTTCGGCTTCGCGCTTGGCAAGGTCTTTGGCCACCTGGTTGTAGTCCGACGACTTGCTGGCCAGTGCCCGGTCGCTGTTTTTGAGCAGCTTGTCGTAGCTGTCGTTGAGTTCGTGGTAGAGGTCGCGGGTGCGGCGGTAAGCGGTGCCGTTTTGGGCCGAATCGGTGGTCAGGCGCTTGATATCCAGCCGTTGCTGGGCCAGCTCATCGCTGCTCTTTTTTAGTTCGGTGGTGGCGTTGCGAAGCTGGCGCTCGGCATCGGCCTTGCCCTGGGTATCCGATTGTTGGCGGGCTTGCAGGTCGTCGTATTTTTTGGCTGTCACGCAGCTATTCAGGGCCGGGGCCAGCAGCAAAGTCAGGCCCAGCAGGGCAGGAGAGAAGGTTTTTTGCAACATTGAGTACAGAATGGTTGCGGCCGTGGACGTTGGATGGCCGGGCCGCTGCAATGAGGCAGCAAGGTACAGCCAAAAGACACAGGCCGTCGCGTCGTCACGAGCCCGAATCGGGTGGTCAGCCAGCCGCTGCCGTCGCCCGCCCGGCGGTTTCGGGGTTATCTTTGCCGCCTTACCCGGCTCGAAAACTGACCAAAACGGCGGAATTCCACTGCCCCGCTCGACCGCTTGTTTTTCTGAATAATCCGCTCACCAGCGGCTTCATCCTTCCGCATCCTTCCCACCCTTTACCCCCCTCAACAGCATGGCTTGGTTCCGGCGCGAAGAAAAGGGCATCAGCACCCCCACCGAACAGAAAAAAGAAACCCCGGACGGCCTGTGGTACAAATGCCCGGAGTGCAAAACCGTGGCCACGATGGCCGAACACAAGCGCCTGCTCCAGGTGTGCGGCCACTGCGGCTACCACGACCGGATTGACGCAGCCGACTACTTCGACCTGCTCTTCGACGAGGGCCAGTTTGAGGAGTTGGATGCCGACCTGCGCTCGGCCGACCCGCTGCACTTCGTGGACACCAAAGCCTACCCGCAGCGCGTGGCCGCCACCGAAAAAAACACCGGCCTGCGCGATGCCGTCCGCACCGCCCACGGCCACGCGGGCGGGCAGCCGCTGGTGGTAGCGGCGATGGATTTCAAGTTCATCGGCGGCTCGATGGGCAGCGTGGTGGGCGAAAAAATTGCCCGCGCCATTGATTTCGCCCGCCAGCACCGCACCCCGTTCCTGATGATTTCCAAGTCGGGCGGTGCCCGCATGATGGAAGCGGGCTACTCGCTGATGCAAATGGCCAAAACCTCGGCCAAACTGGCCCTGCTGGCCGAAGCCGGGGTGCCCTACGTGAGCCTGCTCACCGACCCCACCACCGGCGGCGTAACCGCGTCGTTTGCCATGCTGGGCGACTTCAACATTGCCGAACCCGGTGCCCTCATCGGCTTCGCTGGTCCCCGCGTTATCAAAGAAACCATTGGCAAAGACCTGCCCAAAGGGTTCCAAAGCGCCGAGTTTGTGCTCGAACACGGTTTTCTGGATTTCATCGTGGACCGCCGCGAATTGAAACAGCGCCTGGTAGACTTATTTGGAATGCTGACGGTGAAAGAGAAAGTGCTGGGGTGAGGAAGTGATGGCGTGGGCGGGTAAGGAGGGTATGGGATGAAGAAGTGGATTGTTTCCAAAGTTTGGGCACTTGGTTTTCCATTCCTTCTCACCGCATTACCTTTTTTGGCACGGCCTTTGGAAACGTCACTTCATCTTTTGTCGGGTTTTTCCGTTGAAGACAACCAAACCAATTTTACCCAGTTTTTCTCATGACGTATTCCAAATCCCTTTTCGCTTCGGCCTGCATGGCCCTCGTGCTACTGGTCAGCTCCTGCGCTTCGTCCAGTCCCAACAACGGCACCCTATCCGACCAAAACGGCACCGGGGCGCGTAAGACCGGCATGAGCAACACCGCCAAAGGCGGTTTGCTGGGAGCAGGGGGCGGCGCAGCGGCCGGGGCCATTCTGGGCCGCGTCATCGGCGGCGGCAAGGGCACGGCCATCGGGGCCATTGTGGGTGCAGCGGCGGGCGGCACGGCGGGTGCCCTCATCGGCCGCAAAATGGACAAACAAGCCGAAGACCTGCAAAAAGATATGCAAAACGCCAAAGTGGAGCGCGTGGGCGAAGGCATCAAAATCACCTTCGATTCGGGCATCCTCTTCGACACCAACTCCTCGGCCCTGCGCCCGGCTTCGCTCAGCGAAGTGGATAAGATGGCTGCCGTGTTGCTGAAATACCCCGATACTAACGTTCTCGTGGAAGGCCATACCGATGCCAGCGGCACTCCTGCTATCAACCAACCTTTGAGCGAGCGCCGCGCCCAGGCCGTGGCCAACCAAGCCATCGCCGACGGTGTGGCTTCCAGCCGCGTCACGTCCACTGGCTACGGGGCTACTCAGCCCGTTGGCGATGATGCTACCCCCGAAGGCAAGCAGGCCAACCGCCGCGTGGAAGTGGCCATCTACGCCAACGACAAAATGAAAAAAGCCGCCGAAGCGGGCAAGCTGTAAGCGCCGCCCGTTGGCCGTCAAAAAAGGTCATTCCTCACGAAAGACCTTTTTAATTTTGTCTGAAATTACTGTTTTCCTGCCGGTTTTCCGGCGGATTTGACAGTCTTGATTTGGTTGCGTAGCTGCCAATGGCGTACTTGCCGCCTCATTGCACGGGCAATGAACATTTCTTTTTTTTACCCCAACTTTTTTTACCCATGAAAAATTTTCGTTCGTTTCTCACCTTTGTGCTGGCTTTGCTGCTACTGGTGAACACCTTTGTGCAAGCGCAGGACGCGCCGCGCACCACCGCCACCAAGCGCACCGGCATGAGCAAGGGCGTCAAAGGCGGTATTATTGGCGGCTTGGGTGGCGCAGTAGTGGGCGGCGTGGCTGGCCGCCTGATTGGCGGCAAATCGGGCACTGCTACCGGGGCCATCATCGGGGCTGCCGTGGGCGGCACGGCCGGTGCCCTCATCGGCCGCAAAATGGACAAGCAAGCCGCCGAACTGCGCCGCGACCTCGAAGGGGCCAAGGTGGAGCGCGTGGGCGAGGGCATCAAAATTACCTTCGCTTCGGGCATTCTCTTCGGCACCAATTCGTCGAACCTCACGCCCGAAGCCACTGGCACGATTGACGAGCTAGCCACGACGCTCAAAAAGTACGCCGACACCAACGTCGTCGTCGAAGGCCACACCGATGCCAGCGGCACGGATGCCATCAACCAGCCCCTGAGCGAACGCCGTGCCCAAGCCGTGGCCAATGAAATCACGGCGCAAGGCATTGATGCCGCCCGCGTCACGTCCACCGGCTACGGTTCCAAGCAGCCCGTGGGCGACGATGCTACGGCCGCTGGCAAAGCCGCCAACCGCCGCGTAGAAGTCGCTATCTTCGCCAACGAAAAGATGCAGAAAGCTGCCCAGAAAGGCCAACTATAAGTCACGGACTTCTGCGGATTGTTCGGATTAGCTTCGCTGAACTCCGTTTGTACGGATTTTGGGAACGATTTCGAGACGCTGAAATTTCGAGCCGCTCTGTTAAGACCGGACAGAATTTGATAAAAAAGCCGTCCATCAGGACGGCTTTTTTCGTTTAGCGCCATTGAAAAACAAACGCCAAATCGTCCCCAAAATCCGTGCAATCCGAACAATCCGCAAAAATTCGTGATTTGGTCTGGCAGGAACACCAGATGCTGGACCGCTTCTACGGCCACCTGCCGCCGGAGCCGCGCCGGACCCCGATGCGGGAGTTGGTATCCACCGTACTGTCGCACCGCACCACCCACGCCGACGAAGAACTGGCCTACGACCGGATGCTAGAAGCGTTCGGGGACTGGGCCGGGGTGCTGGCCGCTCCTACCGTCGACCTGGCCCACGCCATCCGCACCACCCGCTGGCCCGACACCCAAGCACCCCGCATCCAGGAAATTCTGCGTCGGATTCAAACCGAAACCGGAGGAGCGTTCGACCTGGATTTCCTGGATGCCTGGCCCACCGAACGCGGCATGGCTTGGCTGACCGATATGCCCGGCATTGGCCTCAAAACGGCATCCTTGCTGCTGCTCTTCAACTACCACAAGCCGGTGCTACCCGTGGATACGCACGTGCATCGGGTAGCGCAACGGGTGGGTTTTCTGGGGCCAAAGGTATCGGTCGAGAAAGCGCATTCGGTGCTGCTGGCCCTACTGCCGCCCAATGCCGAAGTGTTGTTCAACTTTCACAAGCACAACTACTGGCACGGCCAACAAATCTGCTTTTTCCTGAAGCCCAACTGCCCGCGCTGCCCCCTCAAAGGCATTTGCAACTACTACCAGGAGCACTACGGCGCACCCACCGCCGAAGCCCTGGCCGCTACGCCCACGCATTGGGATGCCGCTGCTTGGGGCAAACTGCCCCATTAGGGCCTTTTTGGCTTTTGGCAAAGGGCTGACAGCTTTTAGCTGTTAGCTTCGTGCAAAAGGGGGCTATCGGTAACGACCAGCTTCCTCCCAAAAGCCATCAGCTACCAGCCAACCACCCCAAAATGCGCCTCGTCAAGCACCCCGTTTTGTGCAACTACTACGTCACCTATCGCTGCAATGCAAAGTGCGCGTTTTGCGACATTTGGGAGAAGCCCTCGCCTTACATCACCCTGGCCGACGTAACAGCCAACCTGCGCGACCTCAAGCGCCTGGGTGTGTCGGTGGTGGACTTCACCGGCGGCGAACCGCTGCTCCACCGTCAGTTGCCGGAATTTCTGCAACTGGCGCGGGACTTGGGCTTCGTCACTACCGTGACTACCAACGGACTGCTCTATCCTAAAAACGCCGAGAAAATGCGCGGGCTAGTGGATATGCTACACTTCTCGCTGGACAGCAACGACCGTGACACCCACGACCGGGGCCGGGGTGTGGCCTGCTACGATTTCGTGCTGGAAAGTATTCGCGTGGCCCGCGCACTGGGCGAACGGCCCGATATTCTGTTCACCGTTTTCCGGCACAACCTCCACGAACTGGAGGCCGTGTACCGCGAAATTACGCAGGCCAACGGCTTGGTTCTTATTATCAATCCGGCGTTCGAGTACGGCGAAGTAGAAACCGGCGAACAGCTCACCCCCGCCGAACTGAATTTCCTGTCGGCCTTTGGCCGACGAAAGGGCGTGTACCTCAACGAGGCCTTCATTCAGTTGCGGCGCGACGGCGGCAACCACGTGGCCGCACCCGTGTGCCGCGCCGCGAGCACCACGCTGGTCATTTCGCCTAACAACGAACTGGTGTTGCCCTGCTACCACTTGGGCGAGCAGAAGTTCCCCATTCAGGGCCGCCTCCACGACCTCTACCAAGCCCCAGAGACGCAGCGCCTTGCCGCCCTTGAAGGCCGCTTGCCCCAGTGCGAAGGTTGCACCATCAATTGCTATATGCAGCCCAGTTTTGCGGTCGAAACCAGCAAATACTTCTGGCAGGCGCTGCCGAGTACGCTGAAGTACAACTGGGAAAAGGGAACTTGGAAGCGGTTGGTAAAGCAGGCTGTAGGCGGATGAAACGCTGACCCGCCAAGGTCAACTAAGTCAAGCCAAAGCGTTTTACCACACGCTGGAAACGAAGAAAGCCCGCCGGTAAGGGCGGGCTTTCAAGTGCCTTGCGCTCCCTCCTGGGCTCGAACCAGGGACCCTCTGATTAACAGTCAGATGCTCTAACCGGCTGAGCTAAGGAAGCAATTTCTGCCCGAAATCCGGCGTTTTCGGAATGCAAAGGTACGGCAAGCATGAAAAAACCACAAGCCGCCCGGAAAAAAAATCAGCGCATAGCTGCCTTTTTTCAGTTATTGATGTACAACAGGTTGCCTTGCAAGCTGGTACTGTACTGAACGAGCGGGCGTGGGGCCGGTCCGCCCGTCACCTGCCCCTGCAAATCGAACTGTGAACCACAACAAGTATCGCGCAGAAACAGCCGGGAGCGGTCCACGCTCACCAACGCGCAGGCGGCGTAAGGCTGGTAAGGGCAGTTGCGCTCAAAGGCGCGGTAAGTGCCGGCGTTTTCGCGCACCACGATAAGGCCCTTCACGCCTGCCGGACCAGCAGAGCTATTGGGTGGCAGTGTGATGGCCCCGTTGTCAAAACGCAAAGCGGTGTACTGCTGGTTGGTCAGGTTAATGCTGATGTTCACTACGCCGTAAGGCACGGCAGGCTGCACGGTAGCGTTGGAGCCGCAACCAATCACTAAAATGAGAAATGAGGAATGCAGACCGAACAACCAGAAAGAAGAGAGCCAGACTTGTGTTTTATTACTCATCATGCCCAATTCCTTATTCGTAATTGTAAAACCCCCGGCCCGACTTGCGGCCGTGGTGCCCGGCATCCACCTTTTGCTGCTGCACCCGGCTAGGGCGGAAGCGGCCTTCCCAATGAAAAGACTGGAACATGGCGCTGGTAACGGAAAAATTGGTGTCCACGCCAATCAAATCCATCAGCCGGAACGGGCCCATGCGAAAGCCACTAGCCTCGAGTAACTCGTCAACCACAGCAAAAGAGGCTACGTTCTCCTCCACAATTTTTAGGCTCTCGACGTAGTAAGGCCGGGCCACCCGGTTCACGATGAAGCCCGGCGCATCGGCGGCCCGCACCGGGGTTTTGCCCAGGTACAGGGCCAAGGCCTCCACGGCATCGGCCACGGCGGGGGCAGTGGCAACCCCGGCAATAATTTCAACCAGCGGCATCAGGGGCGCGGGGTTGAAAAAATGCATTCCCACCACCCGCTCCGGCTGCGGCACGGGAGCGGCCAGTTGCGTGATGGGCAACGATGAAGTGTTGGAAGCCAAGATAGTGGTCAGGTCATTCAACTCAGCCAGTTGCTGAAAAAGTAGATGCTTCACTTCCAACCGTTCCACTACCGCCTCGATAATGCAGTCGGCTTTCACGTCGTTGAGGTTCGTGGTAGTCACCAGGCGGGCTAGGGCAGCGGCGCGGGCTTCGGCGCTCAGCTTGCCCTTGTCCACCAGTTTGGCCAGTCCGCCAGCAATGGTCGACTGCGCCTTTTCCAAAGCGGTGGTACTCAAGTCGAACAAAACAGTCGGCAGACCGTGCTGAATCCCAAGTTGAGCAATGCCGAGGCCCATCGTGCCTGCTCCGACTACGGCGAGGGTTTGAATGCGCATACTATTTCTTAAACAATGAATTGACGTAAGTGTGCTTGTCAAAAAGCTGTAAATCCGTCATTTTCTCCCCCACTCCGATGTAACGCACCGGAATACTGAACTGTTCGCTGATACCAATCACCACGCCACCACGCGCCGTGCCGTCCAGTTTTGTGATGGCCAGGGCCGTTACTTCAGTGGTGCGGGTAAATTCCTGGGCTTGCTGAAACGCATTTTGGCCGGTGCTGCCGTCCAGCACCAGCAGCACTTCGTGTGGGGCATCGGGTAGCACCTTCTGCATCACGCGCTTAATTTTACTGAGTTCGTTCATCAGATTCACCTTGTTGTGCAGGCGACCTGCTGTGTCAATGATGATGACATCGGCCCCCATTGCCACTCCCTGCGTCACGGCATCAAAGGCCACGGCGGCGGGGTCGGTGTTCATGCCGTGCGAAACAACTGGCACTCCCACTCGCTTCCCCCACACGATGAGTTGGTCCACGGCCGCTGCCCGGAAGGTGTCGGCCGCGCCCAGCACCACCTTCTTGCCGGCGCTGTGAAAGCGGTGGGCCAGCTTGCCAATCGTGGTGGTTTTGCCCACCCCGTTCACGCCCACCACCATTATCACGAACGGCCCGGCCCCGCCGGTGGCATCGGCCCGCTCCAGCACGGCGGTACTGCCAGCTTTGTTATCTTCAAGTAAGGCCGCAATCTCTTCGCGCAAAATGCGGTCCAGCTCGTTGGTCCCCATGTATTTGTCGCGGGCCACACGCCGCTCAATGCGCTCAATCACCTTCACGGTAGTGGCAATGCCAACATCGGCATGCACCAGCAGGCTTTCCAACTCGTCCAGCACTGCTTCATCCACCGTGGATTTGCCCACTACGGCCTTGCCAAGTTGTTCAAAGAAGCTGGTCTTGGTTTTTTCCAGTCCGGCATCCAGGGCAGTTTGCTGCTCTTTACTCTCCTTGTCTTTCTTAAAAAAATCAAACAGTCCCATAAGCAAAGTCGTCAGGTAGGCATCGTTTATCGGCGAGGTACAACACGAAAAAAGTCCCACGAAGGTGGGACTTTTTTATTTCTCAAACGGCACCAGACAGCTTATTTGCTGCCGGTGGCGATGTAATCCTGCACCTTGTCGAGCAACACCATCTCTTCCTTGAAGGTGTAGGCACCCGTTTTGGGCGATTTTACCGCCCGAATCACTTTCGCCCAGTTTTTGGCGTTCTCAACGGTTTTCAGCGTTGCTACTACTTTCTTAGCCATGAGTCCGGTTATTTAATTTCCTTGTGAACGGTCATTTTCCGCAGAATGGGGTTGAATTTCTTCAACTCGATGCGCTCAGGCGTGTTCTTGCGGTTCTTGGTGGTGATGTAGCGCGAGGTGCCCGGCATCCCCGAGGTTTTGTGCTCGGTGCATTCCATGATAACCTGCACCCGGTTTCCTTTCTTGGCCATCTTGAAGGGGAGAGTTTAATTTTTTGGGAGTGCAAAGGTACGGTGCTTTTTTGAAAAAGACAAGCACCAGACGGACAATGTTTGGATTGTATTTCAGGCAGCAAAGCGTTTCTGACTGCGCTTATGCACCCTGGCCCACAGTTACAATGGCTGTGGCAGGTTTTGCCGTTGTGGCCCAAATGCTCCAAATCAAATGGTCATAATCTCCGACTCTTTCTTGCTCAATAGCTTTTCCACCTCGGCAATGTGCGCGTCAGTGGTTTTCTGCACCTTGTCCTCCGCTGTCTTGACGGCATCCTCCGCCGCGCCGTCTTTTTGCAGTTTCCGCAGTGCCTCGTTCACGTCTTTGCGGATGCCCCGCACCCGTACCTTGCCCGCCTCAGCTTCGCTTTTGGCTTGCTTCACCAAGTCGCGTCGCCGCTCCTCGGTCATGGATGGGATATTGAGCCGCACTCCATCCGCGTCGGCCACCGGGTTCAGGCCCAAGTCGCTGTTTTTGATGGCTTTGGCAATTTCACTCACCATGTTTTTCTCCCAAGGTTTGATGAGTAACGACCGGGCATCGGGGGCCGAAACGTTGGCCACCTGCGCCAGTGGGGTAGGGGTGCCGTAATAGTCCACCCGCAGCCCGTCCAGCATGGCCGGTGAAGCCCGCCCCGCCCGGATGCGACCCATTTCCACGCCCACGTGGGCCAGGGCCTTTTCCATTGATTCGGCCAGTTCGTCTAAGTAAAACTGAATTTCTTCGTCCATTTTCTGGAAGTGTTGAATGTTGAAGGTTAAATGCTGAATGGCCTTTTTTAAGATGAATAGCGCCCCATTCAACCCTCAAAACTAAGCACTCAAAATTTCTCAGGCTTGTTCCGGCGTGTTGCCCGCCACCGGCTGCAAAAGGCCGTGCATGGGGTCCAGTTGCGGGTTCACGTGCGGCCGGCGGCTCGTGCCGCCCATCGTTACCAGCGTCCCAAGTTGCTCGCCATTCATGAGCCGCTCCAGGTTGCCGGGCGTGTTCATATCGAACACGATGATGGGCAAATTATTCTCCTTGCAGAGCGTGAAAGCCGTCATGTCCATGACGTTAAGTCCTTTCTCCATGACGGTGTCAAAGGAAATCTCGTCGTATTTCTCCGCCGTCGGGTCGCGCTCCGGGTCGGCCGAATAAATGCCGTCCACGCGGGTGCCTTTCAGCACCACATCGGCCTCAATTTCAATGGCCCGCAACGATGCGGCCGAGTCCGTCGTGAAGTACGGCGACCCAATGCCCGCCCCAAAAATTACCACCCGGCCTTTTTCCAGGTGCCGCACCGCCCGCCGCCGGATGTACGGCTCGCACACCCGCTGAATCGTGAGGCCCGACAGCAGCCGCGTACTCACGTCCAGTTTTTCCAGCGCACTTTGCAAAGCCATTGAGTTGATGACCGTTGCCAACATTCCCATGTAGTCTCCCTGCACCCGGTCCAGCCCCACCGCCACCGAATCTACCCCCCGGTAAATGTTGCCGCCGCCAATCACGACCGCCACCTGCACCCCCGACTGCGCCACGGCTTTCACTTCGGAAGCGTATTGCATCAGGCGCTCGGCATCAATGCCGTATTGCTGCGTACCCATCAAGGCTTCGCCGCTGAGTTTGAGAAGAATGCGTTGGTAAGTCAAAACGATAAAAGATTATTTGGGAAGGTTGGCCAGCGCGGCTAAAATTTTACCAAGAGTGGCTTCGGTGCGTGCTTGAAATTCGGCATTCTGCGCGAAGCTCGCCCGTGTTTCGGTTTGAAAATCAGCGTTCTGCGCGAAGCTCGTCCGCGTTTCGGTTTGAAAATCAGCAAATTCCTGACGAAATACCTTTAGCTCAATGTGTTGCTCGGCCAGCAATGTCGCCGTTTCAGCAAACAGTCGGTCATGCCGTTGGGCAGCTACGGCAAATTCCTCTTGCAGACTGTGTAACAACCGTCCGGTTTCGTTCGTCAGCCGGCGCGTAGTGGCGGTTTCGCTGTTGATGCGCACCAGGTCGTTGTGCATCCGCACCAGTGTGTTGCTCAACTCACTGACTGCTTCGCGCAGAAACGCCAGCTCTTCCATCGTGCGGTCCTGCTTCCGCAGCAGCTCCACAATGATTTCCTCTAATTGGTCAAATCGGGCCTTGTCGTCCATTGCGTTTAATTGAATTTTATCAACATCTGCCCTTTCTGCACGTTGTCACGCAGCACCGCTTTAATGCTCTCTACGACCCCATCGGCCGGGGCTTTCAGGATGTTTTCCATCTTCATGGCTTCCAGCACCAGCAGCGGGTCACCTTTCTGCACGGCTTGGCCGGGCTGCACCCGAATGGCCACGATGAGGCCCGGCATGGGGGCTTTCAGCTCGTTCACTTTGCTGGCCGTGGCGTTGCTCATGCCCAGCTTTTCCAGCAGCAAATCAAAACGGTCTTTGGCTTGCAAATCAATGCGCTGCCCATTTATCTTCAGGGAAATGGCCTTGGCTACGAAATCCGCTGCCACGATTTCTGCGTTGTACGTCCGACCTTCGTGCAACACTTGGTAGCGGCCCCCGCCGAGCGCCACCACGTCCCAGGCAAACGGCGCGTCGTTGAGGCGAATGGCACCGGCGGCGCGGTAATCCACTGTCCAGGCTTGGCCGGGCGCGGTGCTGATTTGAAGCATAAGCAGGTGGGGTGGGGGTGGGAAACTGGGGTTAAAGGTAGCCCAAAACTGAAATTAATACCAAAACCCGGCTTTTTTGGCCCGGCCAGAAGTTACATGAAATCCATTCTCCCGGTCCTTATCGGCCTGATACTAATAGCCAAAGCCCCGGCCCTGGGCCAAAAAAACACGGCGACGGACCCCAAAAGCCGCAACGCCAAAACCACCCCCCAAACCGCCGCCCTGCCCACGTCCGAAGCACCCGCCGCCCCCATTGGCCTCGTGGTGCCCTCGTGGCTGCCGCCCGATGCCCCCGAACAACCCGCCGCCGCCCTGCCCACCGACCTTGTGGACACCAAACTGGACGTGCGCTTCGACTACAAAAAGCAGCACTTGCTGGGCACAGCTATTCTCACGTTGCGGTCGCACTTCTACCCCCAAACCCAGGTGGTACTGGATGCCAAAGGGTTTGACATCCTGAAAGTGGAACTTCTCAACGGCCTCAAAGGCAAGCCCCTCACCCACACCTACGACAAGCGCCACCTCGCCATCAACCTCGGCCGGGCCTACGCCCGCACCGAACCTTACCAACTGCGCATCGCCTACGTGGCCAAACCCAACGACCTGCCCCTTGACGGCTCCGAGGCCATCACCGCCGACAAGGGCCTATACTTCATCAACCCGCTGGGCACCGAAAAAAACAAGCCCCGCCAAATCTGGACCCAGGGCGAAACCCAATCCAGTTCGTGCTGGTTTCCGACCCTCGACCACCCCAACCAGCGCATGACCCAGGAAATCGCGCTGACGGTGGAAAGCCAGTTTAAAACCCTGTCCAACGGCTTGCTCACCAGTAGCAAAGCCAACCCCGACGGCACCCGCACCGACACCTGGAAACTCAGCCAGCCCCACGCTCCCTATCTCGCCACTATGGTCGTCGGCGACTTCGCTGTCGTGAGCGACACTTGGCGCGGCAAAGCCGTGGATTATTACGTCGAGCCACAATTTGCGGGCACTGCCCGCGCCGTGTTCGGCCACACGCCCGAAATGCTGGAGTTCTACTCCACCAAGTTGGGCGTGGAGTATCCGTGGGAAAAATACGCCCAGGTGCCGGTGCGCGACTACGTGAGCGGGGCCATGGAAAACACCACCGCCACCACCCACGGCGCGGGTATCCAAGCCACCCGTCGCGAGTTGTTGGATGCCGACTACACCACCGGCGAATCCACCATCGCCCACGAGCTTTTTCACCAGTGGTTTGGCGACTACGTGACCTGCGAATCGTGGAGCAACCTGCCGCTAAATGAGTCGTTTGCCGACTACTCCGAACACCTCTGGGCCGAGCATAAGTACGGCCCCGACCAAGCCGCGCTGGTGCAAGAAACCAAGCTCAACAACTACCTCGAAGAAGCTCAAAGCAAGCGCGAACCGCTCATCCGCTACCGTTACCTGAGCCGCGAAGATATGTTCGACCGCCACTCCTACGACAAGGGCGGCCGGGTGCTGCATATGCTCCGTAAGTACGTGGGCGACGACGCTTTCTTTGCGGCCCTCAACCGCTACCTCACCCAAAACAAGCTCACCGCCGTGGAAATTGCCAAGCTGCGGCTGGCCTTTGAAGAAACCACCGGCGAAGACCTGACCTGGTTTTTCGACCAATGGTTTATGCAGCGCGGCCACCCGGAACTGAAAATCACCCACTCCTATGCCAACGGCCAAATAGCCCTGCGGGTGCAGCAAACCCAGGATACGCTGTTTCAGCCCGTTTACCGGTTGCCCGTCACGGTGGCCATCTGGAACCTCAAAGACCAATCCACCGAACACCGCCTCACCGTCACCAAAACCGACCAGACCTTCACCTTCCCCGCCAACCAAGCCCCGCGCCTAGTGAAGTTTGACCCGGACGGCCAACTCCTGGCCCAACTCGACGAAGAACGCACCCCAGATGAGCTAATCTACCAGTTTCAGCACGCCCCCGGCTACCAGCAAAAGGCCGAAGCAATGGAGTTGCTGCACAACAAAACCGCCGAGCCAGCCGTCAGCGACCTGATGCGTGCGGGGTTGCAGGAAAAATTCTGGCCCCTGCGCCGGCTGGCCCTCGACCACCTGCGCCGCTACCGTGGCCCCGACGGCCAGGCCATCCGCCAGGAAATCCAGCGGCTGACCACCGCCGACCCCGCCCCTCGCGTCCGTGCCCAGGCCCTCGCCACCCTCGCCAGTTTCCCCAACGAGAACTTTGGCCCTGTTTACCTCGCCGCCCTCCAGGACAGTTCCTACCTAGTAGAAGCCGCCGCCGTGGAAAGCCTCGCCCGTAACCCCGCCGTGGCTGCCAAACCGCAACTAGCTGCCCTCGAAAGCACCCCCAGCAGCGCCCTGCTCGTGGCCCTGGCCAGCTACTACGCCCAAAACGGCGGCCTCGACCAGTACCAGTGGTTCCTGCGCCGCCTGTCTGATGTATCAGAATTAGAACTGTACACCTACTTGCAACACCTCGGCACCCTCATGGCCCGCATCCCCGCCGTGGAGCGCGACCGGGGCGTGAAAGTCTTGGAAGAATACGCCCGCAGCGCCCCGCAATACTACGTGCGCCTCGGAGCCTATCGGGGCCTCACCACCCTGCTGCCCACCATGCCCAGCCTCAAGCCGGTCCTGCAAAGTATCCGCGACCACGAAACCGACGAGCGCCTCAAGTCCTTTTACAACCTTATGTAAACAGCCCACACGTTGCCCGCCCGCCGAAAAATTTTCGCGCTCAGCTTTGCAAACCGCCAAAAAAGCCGTACTTTTGCGTTCCGTTTCGGCAAGCGGCCGGAACAAATTAGATGGGGGTGTCGCATAGCGGCAATTGCGGCTGACTGTAACTCAGCTCCTTCGGGTTCAGAGGTTCGAGTCCTCTCACCCCCACTTTTTGAGTTAAGAGTGTTGAGTTGAGAGTTAAGAGTCGCTATCCAGTGACAACTTTTAACTCCTCTGCGGGAGTAGCTCAGTTGGTAGAGCGGCAGCCTTCCAAGCTGCAGGTCGCGAGTTCGAACCTCGTCTCCCGCTCGCAGCCGTTTGAGGCAATCGGCCTCCAACAGTTATCTTTGCCTCAGAAATACCTTTTAGCTGAAAACTATTAGCCAATCGCTATTCATTATCAGCAAAAAAATCAGCCGTTTTAGCTCAGTGGTAGAGCACTTCCTTGGTAAGGAAGAGGTCATGGGTTCAAATCCCATAAATGGCTCCACGTTCGGCTTGCCGGACCGTTGCAAAGCGGTCGGCAACCGGGCTTGTAGCAAAGCGACGCACGGCGTTTCGGACCCTCCGAAGCCGCGCCTCGCTTTCTTGGCATAACGCCACGCAGTTGCTTCGTTTTCATAACTTCACCACCTCTTTTTTTAACTCTTTACAATGGCTAAAGAAAATTTCGACCGGTCCAAGCCGCACGTAAACATCGGTACCATCGGCCACGTCGACCACGGCAAAACCACCCTGACCGCCGCCATCACTATGGTGCTGGCCAACCAGGGCTTGGCCGAAAAGCGTGACTTCTCTTCGATTGACAACGCCCCCGAAGAAAAAGAGCGTGGTATCACCATCAACACCGCTCACGTGGAGTATTCGACGGTAAACCGTCACTACGCCCACGTGGACTGCCCCGGCCACGCCGACTATGTGAAGAACATGGTAACGGGTGCCGCTCAAATGGACGGCGCTATCCTCGTGGTAGCCGCCACCGACGGCCCCATGCCCCAAACCCGCGAGCACATCCTGCTTGCCCGTCAGGTGGGCGTGCCCCAGTTGGTGGTGTTCATGAACAAAGTGGACATGGTGGATGACCCCGAGTTGCTCGAACTCGTGGAAATGGAAATCCGCGAACTTCTCTCGTTCTACGATTTCGACGGCGACAACATTCCCGTTATCCAGGGTTCGGCCCTCGGCGGCCTGAACGGCGACGCTGCCTGGGTCCCCAAAATTAACGAGCTGATGGAAGCAGTGGACTCGTTTATTCCGATTCCCGCACGTCTGACCGACCTGCCCTTCCTGATGCCTGTTGAGGACGTGTTCTCGATTACCGGCCGTGGCACCGTAGCCACCGGTCGTATCGAGCGCGGCATCATCAACTCGGGCGAGCAAGTTGACATCCTCGGCATGGGTGCTGCCCAGGGCTTGAAGTCGACCGTGACCGGTGTGGAAATGTTCCGCAAAATCCTCGACCGCGGCGAAGCTGGCGACAACGTGGGTCTGTTGCTCCGCGGCATTGAAAAAGAAGCCATCCGTCGCGGCATGGTTATCTGCAAGCCCGGCTCGGTAACTCCTCACCAGAAGTTCAAGGCTGAGGTGTACGTTCTCTCGAAAGAGGAAGGCGGCCGCCACACCCCGTTCTTCAACAACTACCGTCCGCAGTTCTACCTGCGCACCACCGACGTTACCGGCATCATCACCCTCCCCGAGGGCGTTGAAATGGTAATGCCCGGCGACAACATCACCATCACCGTTGAGCTCATCAACAAAGTGGCGATGGAAAAAGGCCTGCGCTTCGCTATCCGCGAAGGTGGCCGCACGGTAGGTGCCGGTCAGGTAACGGAAGTGCTTGACTAGTTTCTGACTTAACTGCTGAAATTGAAAACGCCCCCGAGCAATCGGGGGCGTTTTTTTGTGATTTTACTTTGGTAGAAGACTTCTACTTAAGTAGAAAAACCGGCGAACAACTTGCCCAAACCTTGCGTTTCAGTGCAAACGGGTTTACGCTGTGGCGCACATTGTATTGCCTTTTGGCGTTCATTACTCGGTTTTTAACCCGAAACTGCGTAGATTTGCCAGCGCTTCTCTTTTCTCCGCCTTTTACACATTTTTTTATGACCACTCAAGTGCTGAAACTAACGGCTGTCATTGAGCCAACCGGTAGCCCTGGTATTTACATGGGCTACATCCGGGAAATCAAAGGCATCATGACGCACGGCAATTCTGCCGATGAAGTACTGGCCGATTTGGAAGAAATCACCGGTTATATGTTGGAATACAAGCGCGAAGAGGCGCTGGCGCTGCTGGCGAAACAGACGCACAAGCCCGCGCCGAAGCTGAAGCGCATGGCCACCCTGCCCTACGAAATTGCCCAGGCCGAAGCCGCCCACGCCTAATGAAGCTAGACCGATTCCTGGCCTATCTGGAATACCGCGACTGCGTTGAGGAGCAAAAACACCGCGTCTTTACCATCTACCGAAACCGTGAAACCCAAGCCACGGCCAACGTCGGCACCCGCACGGAAGAAGTACCGTCCAACACCATCGTGCAGTATTGCCGGGCGTTAGGCATCCCGGCCCCCGACGTGGATGACATCAAAGACATCGAACGAAGGCTGGCTATTATCTGGCCATGAACCCGCGAGGCTGCCCATTGGAGCGGCCTCGTTTTGCATTCGCCTTTTGGCAAATTTAGTTTAATGACCATCACCAACAACCAAGGATACGATGCGGCCATTGAGCGCATGATTCAACTCGAATGCCAGCTTGATTCTGTTACTAATTTGGAAACCAATGCACTAGATGAAGCTGCCGACGCTTACGAAACCGCCGCTGGTTACACGCCCGGCCCGCCCCAAGCATTACGCGGCATCTTGGAAGTGGAAATGTTCAAGCGCCGGATGCGACAGCAGGGAACTGGCGCAGTCTTGAAAATTTTGACCCTACCTTAGCACCAAGAATTGACGAAAAGTAAGCACGAAAAGGATGGACAAAAGGCTGTATGCAGAGGTGATTGATGGAATTGGTGAACTTCATACAGAGCGGATTCAAAAAAGGATGAATCTGCTTGGCGAGTTAGTGCCCGCTATTCAGGAGAATTTCCAGCGAAATCGGGAGCGAAACAGGGCCAATAGTTACCAACTAAATGTGTTTAGGTTTTTTGAACCCGGAGAAACTACACATAGCCGTTTGCTGGCCTACTTTCTCGACCCCAACGAAACGCACGGTCAGAGCAACGTATTTCTGGTTGAGTTTCTGCGACTGCTTAAAATTGCCAAACCAGACAAAGGCCGCTGGATAGTAACAGCCGAAAAGGGCCGCATAGATGTTCTACTCAAGCGCAAAGACCCTCACTCTGTTGTAATTGTCGAGAACAAATCGAATTATGCCACTGACCAAAGCAATCAGCTTTACCGGTATTGGTATCAGGAGATTTACAAGCAGCAGAAAGAACACAGTGTTTCAAAGCAACTTATTGAGAATCCACCCGACACTCATTATCAAATTATCTACTTAGCCCCGGCCCACTGGAAGCAACCGGGTAAACAGTCGTTGCAGAAACCTGCGGCGCTTAAACACGAATTAGAATTGCCAGAATGGGTACCACAAAATTTAGTGAAACACAGGCTATTCAGCGACTTCGTGGTTGAGTGGCTTACATATTGTCTGGATAAATTGCCCGAATCAAATTATCGCTTGAATGAGTTTGTTAAACAGTACATTGAACATTGGCAATTAGCCTAAAGTGACCATGCAGAACCAAGAAATTCATCAAGCACTGGGGCTATTTGATAGTGCCGAGAAATGGCAAGCCTTTGTAGAATTGGCACAGCAGCGTGACACGATGAAGTCATTGATGTATAAAACTGCTGCAAAAAAAGCTAGTGCATTTTTTGCAAGTAGTGAATTGCTTAAAAATTCTGAATGGGATTTTTCTCAAAAAAATCCTGCGGATTTAGAGACAGAGTTTTTCTTAAAAATTTATGGTCCCAGTTCAATTCGGCTGACATTCGGATGGGAAGGTAAATTCTATCTGAGAACTAGCAATAAACATGATTTCAATCAAGCTGCAAAAATTTTGCTTGAGCCGGATTTTCAGTTGTTAAAATTCTGCTTCGAACGCGTAGATTCTTTGCAGGACTCTGCCTATCCGGAACTCTTGATGCTTGAAAACTTTAACTTCTTATTTGATAGTCCTTCCGACGGCCATTTTGGACCGTTTCGATTGGCTTGGTATGCTCACCACGAAACAGAAAGATTCTTGACTCAGATTGCCACCAAGGTTGCTCGGTTCCAAACGCCAGAAGCGACGCAGACGCTTGCCAAACTGAATGAGGTTGTGGGTAAGCGGTAAACGCCAATCGGCCACGCCAAACTAAGTTTTGCTTTTCCCCTTCTTTCCCTTATCTTTGCACTCCCGTTGCCAAAAACACTTGGCACTGGGGTGTTTTTTACGGGCGTAGTTCAAGGGTAGAATAGAGGTCTCCAAAACCTTTGATGGGAGTTCGAATCTCTCCGCCCGTGCTGGTTAGGAGCTTGACGCTCTGGCACAATTTTTTAACCGCTGGCTGGTCCAGTTTCGCTGCACAATGGACAAACTGAGCAACTATTTCCGCGAAACCATTGAGGAAATGCGCTACAATGTAACGTGGCCCACGGCTACGGAACTGCAAAAGAGCGCTGGTCTCGTGCTGATTGGCTCTCTCGTGTTTGCCGTGGTGGTGGGCGCGATGGACATCACCTTCGAGTCCTTGCTCAAGGCTTTCTACAATTCCTTCCGCTAAGTCGTCAGCCGTTTCCAATGAGCGAATTGAAATGGTACGTGGTGCGCTCGGTGAGCGGCCAGGAAAAGAAGGCCAAGAACTACCTCGAAACCGAACTCACCCGGCACAACCTCACCGAGTACGTGCCGCAGGTGCTGATTCCGGTAGAAAAGGTGTTTGAGATGCGCAACGGCAAGAAGCGCGTCCGCGAACGGAACCTGTATCCGGGCTACATCCTCATCGAGGCCGAACTTGGACACGGCGAAGTGGACCACATTATCACCAGCACTCCTGGCATCATTGGTTTTCTGAGCGACAAAGACAAAAAAGACTCCGCCAATAATAAGCCGATACCCTTACACATCACGGAAGTGAACCGCATCTTGGGCATCGTGGATGCCAACGGGGAAGAACCGGCGACCCTCGACAAACCCTACGTAGTGGGCGAGTTAGTCAAAATCATGGATGGTGGCTTCGCTGGAATGTCGGGTACGGTGTCCGAGATTTTCGAGGAGCGTAAGAAGCTAAACGTTATTGTAAAAATCTTCGGCCGTAGTACGCCGATAGAATTGAATTACACGCAGGTAGAGAAAGAGACGGTGTAGTTGCACTATCGGTCTTTATCCTAAAAATATCCACACCAGTCATTCACTCCGGGCTGATGGGGCTTCCAAAAGGAGTATTTTACAACTGAGGCGACTGCGAGTTACGACGTACGAGCCGAGGGCTAACCAAACCTTATGAAAGAAATCAGAGGTTATCTGCGCTTGCAGATAAAGGGAGGCAGTGCGAACCCATCGCCGCCGGTAGGACCTGCACTTGGTAGCAAAGGCTTGAACATCATGGAATTCTGCAAGCAGTTCAATGCGCGGACCCAGGATAAAGCCGGCCAAGTGTGCCCCGTCCTGATTACCATGTACACCGATAAGTCGTTTGACTTTGTGGTGAAAACCGCGCCCGCTCCGGTGCTGCTCATGGCAGCCGCTGGGTTGCAAGGCGGCTCGAAGGAGCCGAACCGCAACAAAGTTGGCTCCGTGACCTGGGACCAGATTCGGACCATCGCCGAAACGAAAATGCCGGACCTCAACGCCTTCAAGGTGGAAGCGGCCATGAAGCAAGTGGCCGGCACGGCCCGCAGCATGGGCATCACCGTGAGCGGCGCTTCTCCTTTTGCTGAATAACTTAACGGAGAAACGACATGGCAAAAATTACCAAAAAGCGCAAGGATGCCCTTGCTAAGCACGACCTGACGCAAATGCGCAGCCTCGTGGAAGCGGCCAAAGTGGTGAAGGACATTACCTACACCAAGTTTGATGCCTCGGTTGACATTGACGTGCGCCTCGGCGTGGACCCCCGTAAAGCCGACCAAATGGTGCGCGGCGTGGCCACGCTGCCCCACGGCACCGGCAAAACGGTGCGCGTGCTGGCCCTTGTCACGCCCGACAAAGAAGCCGAAGCCCTCGCCGCTGGTGCCGATTTTGTGGGCTTGGACGACTACATCGCCAAAATCGAAAAAGGCTGGACCGACATTGATGTCATCATCACCATGCCCGCCGCGATGGCGAAAGTAGGCCGTTTGGGTCGCGTTCTCGGCCCGCGCGGGCTGATGCCGAACCCGAAATCGGGCACCGTGACGACCGATGTGGCCAAGGCCGTGCAAGAAGTGAAAGCAGGTAAAATTGACTTCAAAGTTGATAAGACCGGCATCATTCACTGCTCGGTGGGCAAGGTTTCATTCGATGAGAAGATGCTGGCTGAGAATGCGCTGGAAGTAATCCAGACGCTGGGCCGGTTGAAGCCTTCGTCATCGAAAGGCACCTACATCAAGAGCATCACGCTCAGCAGCACAATGTCGCCCGGCGTGCCGGTGGACAGTCAGGTGAATTCCGCAAACTAATTAACCCAACCAAACATGAACCGGGAAGAAAAACAAACCCTCGTGGATGAGTTGAGCGGAAAGATGCAATCGCACAACGCATTCTACATCGTTGATGCGTCAGTGATGTCGGTGGCGAAAATCAACGACTTCCGTCGGCTGGCGTTCAACCGGGGCCTGGAATACAAGGTGTACAAAAACACCTTTATCCGCAAGGCACTGGACACGCTCGGCCACGATACATCCGAAATGGATGCCGCGCTGAAAGGGCAGTCGGGCGTGTTGTTCTCCACGGAGAGCGGCTCGGCCCCGGCCAAACTGCTGCGCGACTTCTACAAAGCCCAGGCTTACGGCCGTGGGGTCACGCCCAAGCCGGTGTTGAAAGGCGCGTATGTGGATGCCAGCATCTACATCGGTTCCGACCAACTCGAAGGGCTGACCACCATAAAAGGCAAACAGGAACTGCTCGGTGAACTCATCGGCTTGCTTCAATCGCCCGCCAAAAATGTTATTTCGGCGCTGCAAAGCGGCGGCAACAAACTAGCTGGCATTCTCAAAACCTTGTCTGAAAAAGAGGCTGCTTAATTCCGCCCGTTTTCCGACACCCAACTCAAAAAATTTCACAACCCTTTTTTTTAATAATCTACTGACATGGCAGATTTGAAAGCATTCGCTGAGCAGCTCGTAAACCTGACGGTGAAAGAAGTAAACGAACTCGCTGGTATCCTGAAGGACGAGTACGGCATTGAGCCTGCTGCGGCGGCTCCGGTAATGATGGCTGGCGGTGGCGGCGGTGCCGCCGAAGAGGCTCCCGAAGAGAAGACCACCTTCGATGTAATCCTGAAAGCTGCTGGCGGTGCCAAGCTGGCCGTGGTGAAACTGGTAAAAGACCTGACTGGTCTGGGCCTGAAAGAAGCCAAAGAGCTAGTGGACGGCGCTCCCAAGCCCCTGAAAGAAGGCGTGACCAAGGACGAAGCCGAGTCGCTGAAAAAGCAACTCGAAGAAGCTGGTGCTGAAGTAGAAGTTAAGTAATTTCTGCTGAGAAGCTTCTTCGGACCCGCTTCAAACTAAGGATTAGACCTGGCAACTTAGCCAGGTCTTTTCCTGTTTGTATGTGGTTCTGCGCCTGCAAGCTGTGGCTTGGGGCATCCGGGTATCGCCGAGATACCTGCTAGGAAACATCGAATGGCCGCCGCTTATGGCTGACCGTGTTTGAGTTTCCGCCGCTAGGCTCGCGCTTGGCGTTTAGTCGCTTACGTGTCCATCTTTTAATCCCCTACGCATTGGCTACACCGAAAGCAAAGACGGCCGCCCTGAAGAAAGCGGCCGCTCCGCGAATTAATTTCGCAAAAATTAAGAAGGTTATTGAGTACCCGGACTTTCTGGACGTGCAGGTTAAGTCGTTCCAGGACTTCTTTCAATTGGAAACAGCCGCCGAGCGGCGCTCCAACGAGGGGCTTTTCAAGGTATTTGCCGAGAACTTCCCGATTTCGGATTCGCGCGAAAACTTCGTGCTGAATTTCATTGACTACCATGTGGACCCGCCCAAGTATTCGGTGGACGAGTGCATTGACCGGGGTCTGACTTATTCGGTGCCGTTGAAGGCGAAGCTGCGGCTTATCTGCAACGACAAGGACAACGAGGACTTTGAAACGATTGAGCAGGAAGTGTTTCTGGGCAACATCCCGTACATGACCATCAAAGGCTCGTTCGTCATCAACGGGGCCGAGCGGGTGATTGTATCGCAGTTGCACCGGTCGCCGGGCGTGTTCTTTGCCCAAAGCAAGCACACCAACGGCACCAAACTGTATTCTGCCCGGATTATCCCGTTCAAAGGCTCGTGGATTGAGTTTGCCACGGACGTGAACAACGTGATGTATGCGTACATTGACCGCAAGAAGAAATTTCCGGTTACGACGCTGCTCCGCGCCATTGGCTACGGCACTGACAAAGACATTCTGGACTTGTTCGGGCTGTCGGAAGAAGTGAAGGCCGACAAGAAAAACCTCAAAAAGGCCGTGGGCCGCAAACTCGCGGCGCGGGTGCTGCGCACCTGGACCGAGGACTTTGTGGACGAGGACACCGGCGAAGTGGTGTCGATTGACCGCAACGAGGTATTGCTAGAGCGCGACTACACGATTGAGGAGAATGACATTGATGTGATTTTGGAGGCTGGCGCGAAGTCGGTGATTCTGCACAAGGAGAATGTGAACATTGCAGATTTTGCAATCATTTACAACACCTTGCAGAAAGACAACTCCAACTCGGAGAAGGAAGCCGTAGAGCAGATTTACCGGCAGTTGCGGAATACCGAAGCACCGGACGAAGAAACTGCCCGCGACATCATCCAGAAGCTGTTTTTCTCGGACAAGCGCTACGACCTTGGCGAAGTAGGCCGCTACCGCATCAACAAGAAGCTGCAAATTGACATGAGCCAGGCTTCGCGGGTGCTGACCAATCAGGACATTGTACTGATTGTGAAGTACCTGATTGGTCTGATTAACTCGAAGGCCATTGTCGATGACATTGACCACTTGAGCAACCGTCGGGTGCGGACGGTGGGCGAGCAGTTGTACGCGCAGTTTGGCGTGGGCCTGGCCCGCATGGCCCGGACCATCAAGGAGCGCATGAACGTGCGCGACAACGAGGACTTCAAGCCGGTGGATTTGATTAACGCCCGCACCTTGTCGAGTGTAATCAACTCGTTCTTTGGCACGAACCAGCTTTCGCAGTTCATGGACCAGACCAACCCGCTGGCCGAAGTGACGCACAAGCGGCGCGTATCGGCGCTCGGACCAGGAGGTCTGAGCCGGGAGCGTGCCGGGTTTGAAGTACGTGACGTGCACTACACGCACTATGGTCGTCTCTGCACGATTGAAACGCCGGAAGGCCCGAACATCGGGCTGATTTCGTCGCTCTGCGTTCACGCCCGCGTGAATGGCATGGGCTTCATCGAAACGCCGTACCGCAATGTCAAAAATGGCAAGGTGGACATGAGCGAAAACGTGAAGTTTTTGACTGCCGAAGAGGAAGATACCCACCACATCGCGCAGGCTAACTCGCGGCTCGATGAGAAAGGACAACTGACGCAGGTGCTCGTGAAAGGCCGTTTTGAAGGCGACTTCCCGGTGGTGGGGCCGGAAGAGTATTCCTACATGGACGTGGCCCCGAACCAGATTGTGTCGGTGGCGGCTTCGCTGATTCCATTTCTGGAGCACGACGATGCCAACCGTGCCCTGATGGGTTCGAATATGCAGCGCCAGGCCGTGCCGCTGGTGCGCCCGGAGGCCCCGATTGTGGGCACGGGCCTGGAGGCGCGGATTGCTTCGGACTCGCGGACGCTGATTATGTCCGAAGGCGAGGGCGTGATTGACTACGTGGATGCCAACAAAATCGTGGTGAAGTATGACTTGTCTGAAGACGATGTGATGGTGAGCTTCGATGCCGAACGCATTACGTATGACCTTATCAAATTCCGCCGGACCAACCAAGATACTTGCCTGAACCTCACCCCACTCGTGAAGCGCGGGGAGCGGGTGAAAACCGGACAGCCGCTGTGCGAAGGCTACGGCACCAACAAAGGCGAACTCGCCCTGGGCCGCAATATGCAGGTGGCGTTTATGCCCTGGCAGGGCTACAACTTCGAGGATGCCATCGTCATCTCGGAGCGGGTGGTGCGCGACGACATCTTTACTTCGATTCACATTGAGGAGTTTGAGTTGGAAGTACGTGAAACCAAACGCGGCGAGGAAGAACTGACTTCGGAAATCCCGAACGTGAGCGAAGACGCGGTGCGGAATCTGGACGACAACGGCATCATCCGCCTCGGCGCGGAGGTGCGGGAAGGGGACATCCTGATTGGCAAAATCACGCCGAAAGGCGAAACCGACCCGACCCCGGAAGAGAAGCTGCTCCGTGCCATCTTCGGCGATAAGGCTGGCGATGTGAAGGATGCTTCGCTCAAAGCGCCGCCCTCGCTGCAAGGCGTGGTGATTGGCACCAAGTTGTTTTCGCGGCCCAAGAAGGACAAAAACCTGCGGGCCAAGTCCAAGAAGGAAGTCGAAGACCTGAAGGAAGGCTATGCCCGCGAGTTGCGCGGCGTGAAAGCCATCATGATTGACAAACTCGTGATGTTGCTGGAAGGCAAAACGTCGCAGGGCATCAAGCACCGCTTCGGGCAGGAAATGATTGCCAAAGGCGCAAAATTCAACCGCAAGAACATCACGGAAGGGATGTTCCCGGAGAAGAACCCCTACAAGGACGAAAGCAACTACGCCGTGCCCGAGGAGGTGAACCTCTTCAAGGACTTGGTGATGGACAACTGGACGGTGGATGCCCGCATCAACGGCCTGGCTCAGACGTTGGTGCAGAACTACGCCAAGCGCCGCAACACCATCACGGCCCGGTTCAAGCGGCAACGCTTCACCTTGGAAGTGGGCGACGAATTGCCAGCGGGCATCGTGCAGCTAGCCAAAGTCTATATCGCCAAGAAGCGTAAGCTGAAAGTGGGCGATAAGATGGCCGGTCGCCACGGCAACAAAGGCGTGGTGGCCCGCATCGTGCGCGACGAGGATATGCCCTTCCTCGCCGACGGCACGCCGATGGACATCGTGCTGAACCCGCTGGGCGTACCAAGCCGGATGAACATCGGGCAGATTTACGAAACCGTGCTGGGCTGGGCCGGGCTGAAACTGGGCCGCACCTACGCCACCCCGATTTTCGACGGCGCAACGGAAGCCGAAGTGAGCAAGGAACTGACCGAGGCAGGCTTGCCGCGCTTCGGCCGCACCTACCTGCACGACGGCCTGACCGGGCAGCAATTCGACCAGCCAGTGACGGTGGGCGTGATTTATATGCTGAAACTCGGTCACTTGGTGGATGATAAGATGCACGCCCGTTCCATCGGGCCGTACTCCCTCATCACGCAGCAGCCGCTGGGTGGCAAGGCGCAGTTCGGGGGCCAGCGCTTCGGCGAGATGGAAGTGTGGGCGCTGGAAGCCTTTGGGGCCAGCAATGTGCTCCAGGAAATCCTGACCGTGAAATCGGACGACGTGGTGGGCCGCGCCAAAGCGTACGAAGCCATTGTGAAAGGCGACGTACTGCCCAAGCCGAACATCCCCGAGTCGTTCAACGTGCTGATTCACGAGCTTCGTGGGTTGGCGCTGGAAATCACGCTGGAGTAGGTTTGTTGAATGGTTGGTTGCTGGAGCTTCGGTTTCGGTGACCAACCTTCAATGCTTCTCAACAACTCTTTCGACTAGCAGCAGTGAAGCCTCGGATTTACATCGACACTTCCGTGATTGGCGGTTACTACGATGAAGAGTTTGAGGATGCAACCCGACCGTTGTTTGACCGCATTGCGAACCGGGACTTTGATATTTACTTCTCTGAAATAAACGAGCTTGAGCTAGTCCTCGCCCCGGCCAAGGTTCAGGCAGTGAAAGAACTGATTCCAGCGGGCAGCTACAAGTACCTGACGCTGGATGAAGACTCCAAAGCACTAGCTGAGACTTATGTGAGGGAAAAGGCGCTAGGAAAAGCGAGTTTGTATGATGCCTACCACATTGCCTTAGCTTCGGTTAACCGACTGGATTGTTTGATAAGCTGGAATTTCAAGCACATTGTCAATTTTGACAAAATCAGGCTTTTCAATTCGATTAACATCCGCCTCGGATACCCGTTGATTGACATTCGCACACCTTTAGAATTTCTGAAAGATGAAACCCAAAGCAACGAAGACCTTTGACACTGTGGCTTTCTTCCGAAACGTGAAGGAGAAATTGGCCGCGCAGACACAGGGCATGAACTTGGCGCAACTGCGAGAGTTCATGCGTCAAGTGAGAGCTGGAGAAATCATCATTTCTTAAAAACTCCGCTTGAAGCCCACAATGACTGGTGGCTCATCGGGCGCGGGCAGGGCATTCACTGGGAGGCGATTGATGAGGATTTGTCGGTTGCTGGATTTTTGAAATATTGACGATGTCCTCACCAATTCTGTTAAAAATTTAGCCAGACATGGAAACGCCTTTCGACCAACTCAAAGCTCAATTTCCGGACGAATGGCTGCTACTGGAAAACCCAGAGTTTGACAATGCCCGGCCAGTGAAAGGAATACTGCTGGCCCACGGCAAGGACTACCTTAAGCTGTGCTACGAGAGTGCAGTAATTGCTAAAGGTCGAAAGAAGACCATTGTGTTCACTGGCGAACCAAAAACCAATAATCGAAAATGGCTGCGAGCTATTCGTTTAAGCGACCCGATGAAAACAGCCTAATTGAGCTAATGGCGGATTTGAATGACAGTAGTTTCTCAGTTATTCTAGACACCGGAGCGACACATACAGTAATTGACTTCGGGGTGCTGATTGAAGAAGGATATTTGCTGGATGACACCAAAGGGCTGGCATTTTTTGAAACAGCTAATGGTATCAAGGAGGCCAATATTTTTCAGGTAAAGCAGCTTTCTTGCCTCGGTATTACGCGAACAGATTTTGAGATATCAGCTTACCTGCTCGACGACCCGCAAGCCAGTGCGAAAGGCGTAATCGGACTGGATTTTCTAGCTGGTGTTGAAGTCTGCATTGATTTGAAAAAGAACACTGTTTCGGTTCAGAATTAATTATAATACCCGAAACTCACTCCCACGACACCCCTACTCCGAGACAGGTCAGGGTAGCACAAGGTGGTGGCGGGCTTCGACCAACCAATTCTCTCAGACCTAGCGAAAACCTATTGCGCGGCGTACCTGTCCGACCCGCAGAGCACTTTTCGTAGCGTCGAACTGTTAGGGACACCCTTAGCAGGTAAAAATCAACCAGCTTAAACCCAATCTAATGGCGTTTGCTAAAAACAAGAAGTTAGTACAGGACTTTTCTAAAGTCACCATTTCGCTGGCCTCGCCCGAGGCCATTCTGGAGCGCAGCACCGGCGAAGTGGTCAAGCCTGAAACCATCAACTACCGCACTTACAAGCCCGAAATGGGTGGCTTGTTCTGCGAGCGGATTTTCGGCCCGGTGAAGGACTGGGAATGCCACTGCGGAAAGTACAAGCGCATTCGCTACAAGGGCATTATCTGCGACCGTTGCGGCGTGGAGGTGACCGAGAAAAAAGTGCGTCGTGAGCGCATGGGCCACATTGAGTTGGTGGTGCCGGTGGCGCACATCTGGTATTTCAAGAGCTTGCCCAACAAAATTGGGTACTTGCTGGGCTTGCCCACCAAGAAGCTCGACCAGATTATCTACTACGAGCGCTACGTGGTAGTGCAGCCGGGCACGATGGCCGACGAAGGTGTGCAGCAGCTTGATTTCATGACCGAGGACGAGTACCTCGACGTGATTGACAAGCTGCCCCGCGAAAACCAGATGCTGCCCAACGACGACCCCAACAAGTTCATCGCCAAGATGGGGGCCGATGCTTTGCATATGCTCTTGGAGCGCATCAAGCTGGACGAGTTGTCGTACTCGCTGCGCGACTCGGCTGCCCACGAAACCTCGCAGCAACGCAAGGCCGAAGCTTTGAAGCGGCTGCGCGTGGTGGAGGCTTTCCGCGACGCGATGACGCGCGTGGAGAACAAGCCCGAGTGGATGATTATTCGCATGGTGCCGGTGATTCCGCCGGAATTGCGGCCGCTCGTACCGCTGGATGGTGGCCGTTTTGCTACGTCCGACTTGAACGACTTGTACCGTCGGGTTATCATCCGCAACAACCGCCTCAAGCGTTTGATTGAAATCAAGGCGCCGGAAGTGATTCTGCGAAACGAGAAGCGGATGCTGCAAGAGGCGGTGGACTCGCTGTTTGACAACTCGCGCAAGGTGAACGCCGTGCGGGCCGAAGGCAACCGGGCGCTGAAGTCGCTCTCGGATATGCTGAAAGGCAAGCAGGGTCGTTTCCGGCAGAACCTGCTCGGGAAGCGGGTGGACTACTCGGGTCGTTCGGTTATCGTCGTCGGGCCAGAATTGAAGCTGCACGAGTGCGGGCTGCCCAAGAACATGGCGGCTGAGCTATTCAAGCCGTTCATCATCCGCAAGCTCATCGAGCGCGGGATTGTGAAGACGGTGAAATCGGCCAAGAAAATCGTGGACCGCAAGGATGCCGTGGTGTGGGACATTCTGGAGAACGTGCTGAAAGGCCACCCCGTGCTGCTCAACCGGGCTCCCACGTTGCACCGTTTGGGTATCCAGGCATTCCAGCCGCGCCTCATCGAGGGCAAGGCTATTCAGCTGCACCCGCTGGTGTGTACGGCTTTCAACGCCGACTTTGACGGTGACCAGATGGCTGTGCACGTGCCCCTAGGCCCGGCCGCTATCCTGGAAGCTTCGATGCTGATGCTGGCTTCGCACAACATCCTGAACCCGGCCAACGGTGCCCCGATTGCGGTGCCGAGCCAGGACATGGTGTTGGGCCTGTACTACGTGACGAAGGGCAAGCGCAGCACCGACGAGGAGAAGATTCAGGGCGAAGGCCGCGTGTTCTACTCCGACGAGGAAGTGGTGATTGCGCTCAACGAAGGCCAGCTTTCCAAGCACGCCTACATCAAGGTGCGGGCGCAGGTGCGCGACGAAGACGACAACTTGGTGACGAAAGTCATTGAGACCGTGGCCGGTCGGGTGCTGTTCAACCAGATGGTGCCGGAAGAAGTGGGCTTCGTGGACGAGTTGCTGACCAAGAAAAAACTCCAGCAGATTATTTCGCTGGTGTTCAAGCGCACGGGTATGGCCCGCACGGCGCAGTTCCTGGACGATATCAAGACCCTGGGCTTCCAGTCGGCCTACAAAGGCGGGCTGAGCATGGGCTTGGGCGACATCAACATCCCGGTCGAAAAGGACATTCTGGTGAAGCAGGCGCAGGCCGATGTGGCTGCGGTGACGCAGAACTACCAGATGGGTCTGATTACCGACAACGAGCGGTACAACCAGGTGATTGACATCTGGACGCGCATCAACAACCAGATTACGGAAACGTTGATGGGCCGGTTGGAGAAGGAAAACCAGGGCTTCAACTCCATCTACATGATGATGCACTCGGGAGCCCGTGGCTCGCGTGAGCAGATTCGTCAGCTCGGCGGGATGCGTGGCCTGATGGCCAAGCCCCAGAAGTCGCTGCAAGGCTCGGTAGGCGAGATTATCGAAAACCCGATTCTGTCCAACTTCAAAGAAGGGCTAGACGTAATCGAATACTTCATCTCGACCCACGGTGCCCGGAAAGGTCTTGCCGACACCGCCCTGAAAACGGCGGATGCCGGCTACCTCACCCGTCGTCTGGTGGACGTGTCGCAGGATGTGATTGTGAACGAGCCGGACTGCGGTACGCTGCGTGGCATTGATACTTTCGCGCTGAAAGACAACGAGGACATCGTGGAGCCGCTGGCCGAGCGCATCTTGGGCCGCACCACGGTACACGACATCATCGACCCGCTGACCGAGGAAGTGATTCTGGCATCGGGCGAGGAAATCAAGGAAGACACGACCCGCCGCATTGATGCCACGAGCATTGAATCGGTGGAAATCCGCTCGGTGCTGACGTGCGAAAGCAAGCGCGGCATCTGCGCCAAGTGCTACGGCCGCAACCTGGCTTCGGGCCGCATGGTGCAGAAGGGCGAAGCCGTGGGCGTTATCGCCGCGCAGTCCATCGGGGAACCCGGTACGCAGCTCACGCTCCGTACTTTCCACGTGGGCGGCACGGCCTCGAACATTGCGGTGGAATCGGGCCTGAAAGCCAAGTTTGCCGGCGTGGTCGAGTTTGAAGACATCCGCGTGGTGGACACCCTGACCGACGAAGGCGTGAAGGGCAAAGTGGTGATGGGCCGCTCCGGCGAAATCCGCATCGTGGAGAAGGGCACCGGCAAGGTGTTCATCTCGAACCACGTGCCCTACGGCTCGTTCCTGCTCGTGAACGAAGGCCAGGAAGTGGAAAAAGGCCAGGAGCTGAACAACTGGGACCCCTACAACGCCGTGATTCTGGCCGAGTTCGACGGCACCGTGCAGTTTGATGCCATCACCGAAGGCATTACGTTCCGCGAGGAATCGGACGAACAGACCGGTCACCGCGAGAAGGTAATCATCGAATCGAAGGCCAAGGACCAGAACCCTTCCATCATCATCCGCCCCGGCAAGAAGGGCGATTTGGAAGGCCACAAAGCCTACAGCATTCCGGTAGGCTCCCACTTGAGTGTGGAAGATAACCAGAAAATCAAGGCCGGGCACATTCTGGCCAAGATTCCGCGCGCCGTGGGCAAAACCCGCGACATCACCGGCGGTCTGCCCCGCGTGACGGAACTGTTCGAGGCCCGCAACCCGTCGAACCCGGCCGTGGTGTCGGAGATTGATGGCGTGGTAACTTACGGTTCGGTGAAGCGTGGCAACCGCGAAATCTTCGTCGAATCGAAAGACGGCGTGAAGAAGAAGTACATGGTGCCGCTCTCCAAGCACATCCTGGTGCAGGACAACGACTTTATCCGGGCCGGGATGCCGCTCTCGGATGGAGCCATCACGCCTTCCGATATCCTGAGCATTCAGGGTCCCGGTGCCGTGCAGGAGTACCTGGTGAACGAAATCCAGGAAGTGTACCGCTTGCAGGGGGTGAAAATCAACGACAAGCACATTGAAGTTGTGGTGCGCCAGATGATGCAGAAAGTTGTGATTCTGGATGCCGGCGACACCTCGTTCCTCGAAAACCAGGTGATTGACAAAATCATCTTCATGCAGGAAAACGACACCATCATCGACATGAAAGTGGTGACCGAAGCCGGCGATTCGAGCGAAATGAAGCCCGGTCAGATTGTGACGGCCCGCCGCCTGCGCGACGAGAACAGCAGCCTGAAACGCCGCGACCTGACCCTGGTGCAGGTGCGCGACGCGCAGCCGGCCGTGTCGCGGCCCACGCTGCAAGGCATCACGCAGGCCTCGCTGGGCACGGCCTCGTTCATCTCGGCCGCCTCGTTCCAGGAGACGACCAAGGTGCTGAGCGAAGCCGCCATCCGCGGCAAAGCCGACGAACTGCTCGGCCTGAAGGAGAACGTCATCGTCGGCCACCTCATCCCGGCCGGCACCGGCCTGCGCGAGTACACCCGGCAGGTGGTGATGACCAACGAGGAACACGAAGCCGCATTGGCCGCCAAAGCCGCCGAGGAAATCGTGCCGACCAAGCGGCCCTCGCGGGCCGGGAAGCGCGAAACGGCGGCTTCGGCGGAGTAAGTTTTGTAGGTTTGTAATGGAAAAGCCGACCGGAGAAATCCGGTCGGCTTTTTCGTTTCTTTACCCAACTGGTGTAGAACGTCATGCTGACGAAGGAAGCATCTTTACCGCATCGCTGAACGATTGGATTCGTGGGCGTAGAGATGCTTCCTTCGTCAGCATGACGTTCTGTAGTAGCCTAAATAGCAGTTCAGAACTACTCGCTAACGTTGTGGGGGTTAACGACCGTCAAGCCATTTATCCTCTGAAAGTCGCTGGTATTGCGTGATACCAGCACCAAGCCATGCACCAAAGCGGTGGCCGCGACAATGGCATCGGGGAGTTTTGTGCGGCATTGCTGGCGCAACAAAATGGTTTGCCGCACCACGTCAGCATCTACTGCGAGGACGGTGGAATTGGCAACGAACAGTTCCAGCACCTCCTTTTCCTGTGCTGACTGGGGATTGACCAATAGCTCAATCCAATTGATGACGCTGATGGCGTGTTCGTCCCGCAACACGATGCCATCAACCCAGGCCCCGCCAGCCGGCGGTAGCAGTCGGGTTACCAACTCAATGGTGGTGTTGGTGTCAATCAGGTATTTCGCTCCCATTCGTCGCGCAGGGCTTCGGTTTCCTTCAGCATCCGCTGGCCCACTTCCGGCGGCAACAGCCCCTGCCAGCTACGTGGCTTCGGGCTGACGTTCGTACTGGCTGGGGGTTCCTGGTTGGCTACCACAGCCAGCACCTGAATGCGGCTGAGGTGGCGCACGGCGGCAACGGCTACGTCGTCGGGTGCATGGATAAGCATGAGGGGCATGGCGGCAACGGGTGGTTGAGTGGACTAAGGTACGAACCAACGGCCCGCAGGCTTGGTTCTTTTCTCCACCTGCCGGGTTTCATCCCGGCTTGCGCGAGTACACCCGCCAGATGGTGATGACCAACGACGAGCACGAAGCCGCCCTGGCCGCCAAAGCGGCCGAGGAGCTGGTGCCCACCAAACGCCCCTCGCGGGCGGGGAAGCGCGAAGCTTCGGCTGCTTCGGCCGAGTAGTTTAGCGTAGGTTTGTAATGGAAAAGCCAGCTGGGGTGACCCGGCTGGCTTTTTTATTGCGTACTCAATTTGTCATCATGCACTTGATTTGAGAGAAAGTGGTTTACTTTGCAGCGGAATTGTTTTGACGAGATGCTAAAGAGTACCGACTTGTTACGTCTGTCTCCGGGAGGCAGCGTTACAATCGCTCCCAGTAATTTAAAATCTTAAACAATATGGGTGTTTGTAAATGGTGCGGCGACAATTTTGATAACCGTTCGGGTATGAATGCAGGCGGCTGGTATGTTTGCTCAGAACGGTGCAGAACTGCACAAATCGACAGTATTAATAAGGGGGAAAGCAGGTACAATCCTAATGCGATAACCCCTGACATGTTTCGCACCATAGGAAAATTTATACTCTTCTCGGTTTTGCTTATAATTGGTGCCTTGTTTTTAGACTGGTGTTCAAGTCTGTTTAGACACAACGGCTCGTCTTCGACATCAATAGAACAAACCAGTGGGCAAGGCGCTGATGGAGGAGAACAAACTAATTCCAACGGGGGCGAACAACCAACCATACAGGAAGACGAAAGCACGTCAGAAACCAACCAATCAGGTAACCTTGAGCAGACTGGAGGTGCTGAAGAAATTGTGGCACCCGAGCCTGTAGTAACAGAGTCAGCAGAGACCGAGCCGGGGACTACTGATGCTGGTCTTACCAGTTCTGAAACTGGTATTGGGGAAGAAACTGCCCAAGACAGCGCAAAGTGAAGTGGCATAGTATGAGTTGAAATCCCCCGGCCCCAAAGCAGCCTGCTTTGGGGCCGGGGGATTTTTCAGCAACCGGCAAGCGGGCTACTGTAGGCCCTGGGACAGTCCCACAAGTCCGAAGCAGCCGGTTTCAGGGGTGTGGGACTGTCCCACGGCACAGCAGCAGGCAACTTGCCGAGCCTGGGATTTTCGGGTAGGGCGGCCCGGCCGGGGGCAAATGCGGGGCGCGGGTGTAACTTGGCCGCGTCAAAGATTTTCACTTCACCCCCTTTTCGCTTTTTTCAATGGAGCCGACCACGCCCACCCCAACCCCCGCCGCAACGCCACGCCCCAGCTCGCGCAACGTGCCGCAGGGCGACCAGCAGTTTTCCGAAGTCTTCGGCCTGGCCGTGGCCGAGTGGGGCAAGCGGCCCCAGCTCACTCTGGAGTGGGTGACGCAGCCCGCCGCGCTGGCCCTGGCGGGCAAACTGAGCGCGAGCCTGCGCACCACCGGCGAAGCCGCCGATGTGCTCACGCCCCAATCCAAGCGCTTGGGCGAGTTGGACAATATGATTGACGGTCCCAAAAAGGAAGGCAAGCTCAAGTACGTGATGAAGGCGCTGGCCCTGCAATACGACGAGGAAGACGACGGTCGGCCCTACTACGGCGAGTTTGGGATTGAGAAAATTAACCGCGCCTACACCCTGCCCCACGACCGGGGCGACCGCGCCCTGGCGCTGGTGAAGCTGGTGAAAGCCCTGAGCAACCCCAAGCACAACCTGGCCGGTGGCAAGTACGGCAAAGCCTTCTGGAAGGGAATTTCCGACGAATACAACGCGCTGCAACCCAAGCAGGCCCAGGATGCCGGCACCCGCTCGACCGCAGTAGCTGGCAAAAACCTGTTCAAGGACGAAGCCGAAGACACCCTGGTGGCCCTGCTGTATTTGCTGCGGGCCAACTACCCGAAGACCTACAAGGCCGAGCGCCGCAAGTTTGGGGTGTTGAAGGAGAGCTACAGCTAGGGCGCTGGGGCAACCGGGCCAGTGCGGGGTGCCGTTGCGGGCGAAGCAACCGGCTGACGTAAATTTGCAAGGGAAAAGCCGACCAGGGTATTCTGGTCGGCTTTTTTGTTTGCGCCTGGCGCAAGCCCCACCCGCCAGCCCGACCAGTAACCAACCCCCCCAAATGCAACCCCAAGACCCCAACCAACAACCCGACCCGAACGCCCTCAACATCGAGCTTTCCGAAGCCATGGCCGAGGGCGAATACGCCAACCTGGCCATGATTGCCCACAGCAACAGCGAGTTCGTGATTGACTTTATCCGCATGATGCCCGGCGTGCCCAAAGCCAAGGTGAAGGCCCGCATCGTCGTCACGCCCGAACACGCCAAGCGCCTGCTCGCCGCCCTGGCCGAAAACATCGAACGCTACGAGCAAGCCCACGGCTCCATCAAGCCGCAACACGATGCCCCGAGCTACCCCATGAACTTCGGCGGCGCGGTAGGGGAGGCGTAAAGAACAAATTTCCTACCGACAAAAAGAAAGCCCTGACATTCTCCTGTCAGGGCTTTCTTTTTGTCGGTAGAACGGAAAACTACCAGCTAGCCTTCGTCACACCCGGAATCTTCCCAGCCAGCGCCATTTCGCGGAAGCGCACCCGGCTGATGCCGAACTTGCGCATATAGCCACGGGGGCGGCCGTCAATCATGTCGCGGTTGTGCAGGCGCACGGGCGAGGCATTTTTGGGCAGTTTGTCGAGGCCTTCGTAGTCGTTGGCCGCTTTCAGGGCCTTACGCTTCTCGGCGTAGCGGGCCACGGTGGCAATGCGCTTGCGCTCCCGTGCTTTGATGGATTCTTTAGCCATAAGAGGTAGGAATTAAGCGTCTTTTTTAGCGTTAGCGAAGGGCATCCCGAAAGCTTTGAGCAGCTCGTAGCTCTGCTCATCGTTTTCGGCGCTCGTCACGAACGTAATGTCCATGCCCGAGATGCCTTTGATTTTGTCAATCGAAATTTCGGGGAAGATGATTTGCTCCTTCACGCCCAGTGTGTAGTTGCCACGACCATCAAAACCCTTGTCGTTGATGCCTTTGAAGTCACGTACGCGGGGCAGGGCCACCGTCAGCAGGCGGTCCATAAACTCGTACATCTTCTCGCCGCGCAACGTCACTTTCGCGCCGATGGGCATTCCCTCGCGGAGCTTGAAGTTGGACACCGAGCGCTTGGCGATGGTCGGAACCGCTTTCTGACCGGTGATGGTCGTCAGCTCTTCCACGCCGTTGTCCACCAATTTCTTATCCGCCACCGCCGCGCCAATGCCGCGGTTGATGCAAATTTTGGTGATGCGCGGTACCTGCATGATGCTCTTGAACTGGAATTTCTCCTGGAGCGCCGGTACTACGTCTTTCTGATAAATATCTTTGAGTCGTGCCATGATGCGGGGGGCGGGTTAGGCCGTTTTGGCGGTGGAACGCTTGGGGCTGCTGGCAGCAGCCGGAGCTGCGGCCGAAGCAGCGCCTTTGCGCACCTTCTCACCGGTTTTGGGGTCAATGGCCTGCACGTTGCTCACGTGGATAGACGATTCTATCTTCGTGATGCTGCCCTGGGGCGACTTGGCGCTCGGCTTGTTGTGCTTCGTCACGAGGTTCAGCCCATCCACGATGATGCGCTGCGTTACCCGGTTCACCGACTTGATAACGCCGGTTTTGCCTTTCTCGTCGCCCGAAATGACTTTCACGGTGTCGCCCGACTTAACGTGGAGCTTCACGGGGTCTGCTTTTTTGATAGCCATAGCTTAAAGAACTTCAGGGGCTAACGATACAATTTTCATGAACTGACGCTCGCGCAATTCGCGGGCCACCGGCCCGAAAATGCGCGTACCGCGCGGCTCGTCGTTGTTGTTGAGCAACACGGCGGCGTTGTCGTCAAAGCGGATGTACGAACCGTCTTTCCGGCGCACTTCCTTCTTCGTGCGCACCACCACGGCCTTGCTCACAGTGCCTTTCTTGGCGTTGCCCGATGGGATAGCCGACTTAATGGCCACCACAATTTTGTCGCCAACGCTGGCGTATTTCTTGCCCGTGCCACCCAATACGCGGATGCAGAGGACTTCCTTGGCACCGCTGTTGTCGGCTACCGTCAAGCGGGATTCTTGCTGTATCATCGGACTGAATTATTTAGCGCGTTCAACAATGGATACCAAGCGCCACCGCTTGGTTTTGCTCAATGGGCGAGTGCTCATGATGAGCACCGTGTCGCCCTCGCCGCACTCGTTTTTCTCGTCGTGGGCGTGAAATTTCGTGGTTTTGGTCACGAACTTACCGTACTTGGGGTGCTTTTGCTTCTGCACCACAGCCACGGTGATGGACTTGTCCATCTTGTTGCTCGTCACCTTGCCCGTGATTTCCTTCCGCATATTGCGGTCTTCGGTCACCGGGGCGGCTTGGTCTTGGGTCGTTTCGTCTGCCATTATTTCTGAGCGGGGTTAGTGGCCTGCTCGTTCTGACGGCGGGTCTGCTCGGTGAGCAAACGGGCAACGTTCTTCCGGTTGGCCTTGAGGCGGGCGGGGTTTTCCAGCGGCGAAATAGCGTGCGCGAAGCGCAACTGCTGCCCTTGGTTTTGCTCCGATTTAACTTGCTCTTTCAGCGCGTCGGCCGAAAGGTTTTTGAGGTCGGTCTTGTTTTTCATGGTCGGCGAAGATTAAGCGGCCTCGGTATAGTCACGACGCACCACAAACGAGGTACGCACCGGCAGCTTCTGGGCCGCCAAACGGAGCGACTCCTTGGCCACTTCCAGCGACACGCCATCCGATTCAAACATGATTTGACCCGGCTTCACGCAGGCCACCCAGTATTCGGGCGAGCCTTTGCCCTTACCCATCCGCACTTCAGCGGGCTTTTTGGTAATGGGTTTGTCGGGGAAAATGCGAATCCATACTTGCCCTTCGCGTTTCATGGCGCGGGTCATGGCGATACGGGCGGCTTCAATCTGCCGGGCCGTAATCCAAGACACTTCCAGCGACTTGATGGCGAACGAACCGAAGTCAATGGAGCTGCCGCGGTAGGCCAAGCCTGTCACACGACCCTTTTGCATCTTGCGATACTTGGTCCTTTTCGGTTGTAACATTTTATTGAGAAATTAAAAGAAATCAGAAAAAGAGGAATTAGCGGCGTGGGCCACGGCCAGCCCCGCCCGCGCCAGCACCCTGTGCGGGGCCGTTGCGGCGCGGACCGGCGTTGTCGCCGCCGCCCCGGTTTTCACCACCGCCCCGGTTGTCGCGTCCACCGCCACCGGCACCGCCGTCACGACGGGGGCCACGGTCATTGCCCCGGTCGCCGCGCTCACCACGCGGGCCACGGTCGTCGCGACGGCCACCGGCATCGCCGCCGGGGTTGGTTTGCTGCTGGTTCGGCGAGAGGTCGGGCTTGCCAAACACCTCACCGCGCATCACCCACACCTTGATGCCGATTTTGCCATACACCGTCTGAGCTTCCGACAGCGCGTAGTCAATGTCGGCCCGTAGCGTGTGCAGCGGGGTCCGGCCTTCCTTGTACTGCTCGGAACGGGCGATTTCAGCCCCGCCCAAACGGCCACCGCACTGAATCTTAATGCCCTCAGCCCCAACCCGCATAGCGGCCTGGATGGACATTTTCATGGCACGACGGAAGGAGATGCGAGCGGCCAATTGTTGGGCAATGCCTTCGCCCACCAGCTTGGCATCCAGTTCAGGACGCTTAATTTCAAAGATGTTAATTTGAACATCTTTGCCGGTAATCTGCTTCAACTCGTCCTTAATCTTGTCCACTTCCTGTCCGCCTTTGCCAATCACCACCCCCGGGCGTGCCGTGTTGATAGTAATGGTAATCCGCTTTAGGGTGCGCTCAATTACAATGCGGCTAATGCCACCTTTCTGAATGCGGGCGTGGATGTATTTGCGGATTCTTTCGTCTTCTACCAGTTTCTCGGCAAAGTCTTTGCCGCCGTACCAGTTAGAGTCCCAGCCTTTGATAACGCCGAGTCGGAAGCCGATTGGATTTACTTTCTGTCCCATATTAACTTAGGATTTGGCGTCGGCCTTGGGGTTTTCGGTAGTGCCAACTTGCTTGGCGTGTTGCGTGGTGTTCTCAGCTTGAGCGCGGGCAGCCTTGGAGCCAGCCTTCTCAATTTTCGTGTCGATTTTTAGCGTCACGTGGTTGCTACGCTTGCGAATACGGTGGCCCCGGCCCTGCGGCGCAGGACGCAAACGCTTGAGCTGCCGCCCTTCATCCACGAAAATCTCGCTGATGTAAAGGTTGGCATCTTCAATGCGGTCGTCCTCGTGGTGCTGCTGCCAGTTAGCTAAGGCCGAGAGGAGCAGTTTTTCGATACGTTCGGCACCGCTGTTGGCTTCAAAGCGGAGCAGGCCCAGGGCTTGCGTCACTTTTTTGCCGCGTACCATGTCGGCCACCAAGCGCATTTTGCGCGGCGAGGTGGGCACATTGCGGAGTTTTGCTGTTGCTTCCATCTTAGCGCTTGCCTTTGTCTTTTTTGGCGACGTGACCACGGAAGTTGCGCGTCGGGGCGAACTCGCCCAACTTATGCCCCACCATGTTCTCGGTCACATACACCGGGATGAACTTATTGCCGTTATGCACGGCGAACGTGTGGCCCACGAAATCCGGCGACACCATCGAGCGGCGCGACCAGGTTTTCACCACTGTTTTCTTGCCTGCCGTTTCCAGCGCAGCTACTTTTGCTTCGAGCCGAAAGTCGATGTACGGCCCTTTTTTGAGTGAACGTGCCATCGGTTATTTCTTGCCTTTGCGGTTAACAATCAGGTTCTCGGAATACTTGTTCTTGTCGCGGGTCTTGAAGCCTTTCGCCAGCAGACCATTGCGGCTGCGCGGGTGACCACCCGACGACTTGCCTTCGCCACCGCCCATGGGGTGGTCCACCGGGTTCATGGCCACACCACGGACACGCGGACGACGACCAGCCCACCGGTTCCGGCCAGCCTTACCCATCCGTACATTCATGTGGTCGCCATTGGAAACCGTGCCGACCGTAGCCATGCAGGTAACGAGTACCATGCGCATCTCGCCGGAAGGCAATTTCAGGGTAGCGTAACGCTCTTCCCGGGCCACCAACTGGGCATAGGTGCCAGCCGACCGCACCATGGCCGCGCCCTGACCGGGCTGCAATTCCACGTTGTGGACGATGGTACCGAGCGGCATCTCGCGCAGCGGCAGCGTGTTGCCCACTTCGGGCGCTACGCCGGTGCCCGACACAATCTGCGTGCCCACGGCCAAGCCAGCGGGCGCGATGATGTAGCGCTTTTCGCCGTCGGCGTAGTGCAGCAAGGCAATACGAGCGGTGCGATTGGGGTCGTACTCAATGGTTTTCACCGTGGCAGGCACACCGACCTTGTCACGCTTGAAGTCCACGATACGATACTGGGTTTTATGCCCGCCGCCGATGTAGCGGTTCGACATCTTACCGGAAGAGTTCCGGCCACCCGTTTTGGGCAGGGAAGTCATCAGCGACTTCTCCGGCGTTGACGAGGTAATCTCGTCAAACATCGGCGCAACGCGGAAGCGTTGCCCTGGGGTTGTTGGTCTGAGTTTTTTGAGTGCCATTACTAGCTAGTTGTGCTTTTGCGGCGAATTGAAAAGGCAAAACCGCCAAGCCCGAAGGCTTAGAGGTTGCCGTAGAAATCGATGATGTCACCGTCTTTCACGGTCACTACGGCTTTCTTGCCGTGAGCGCGGCGGCCGGTTACCTGGCCACCTTTTACCGATTTAGACTTCATTTTGCCAATCGTGCGCATCGTGTTGATGTCGGTCACCGTCACGCCGTACATGGCTTCGATGTCCTTTTTGATTTGCACTTTGTTGGCGGTGCGCTCCACTTCAAACGTGTAGCGACCTTTTTCCTGAAGGCCGGTGGCCTTTTCGGTGACGATGGGACGTTTCAGGGTGCTCATTATTCAGCAGTCGTATAAAGTTGAACCAATGAAGCCAGGCCGTCTTCCGAAATCAGCAGCGTGTCGGTGTTCAGCAGGTCGTGGGTGTTGAGGCCCACCGGGGTCGAAACCGTCATTTTCGGCAAATTGCGGGCGCTGAGAATGACATTCTTGTTCACCTCGCCGGTGAGTAGCATTGTCTTCTTGCCGTTGCTCAGTTTCAGGCCGTCCATGATGGCCAAAAAGTCCTTGGTCTTCGGGGCGCTCATGGTGATGTTTTCCACGAGGGAGATTTTACCATCTTTGGCCAGGCTCGACAACGCCGATAGGCGGGCAACGCGCTTGGTTTTCTTATTCAGCTTGAAGCTGTAGTCACGGGGCTGCGGGCCGAAAATCCGGCCACCGCCCACAAATACACCCGACTTCATGCTGCCAGCACGGGCACCGCCGCTGCCTTTTTGCTTTTTCAGCTTCTTGGTGGTGCGGTTGATTTCGGCGCGTTGCTTGGACTTGTGCGTACCCTGGCGCTGGTTGGCCAAGTACTGTTTTACGTCCAAATACATGACGTGTTCGTTCACGTCGAGGCCGAAGATGGCATCCGACAGCGTGGCTTTGCGGCCCGTGTCTTCGCCCTTCAGGTTATAGATTGCAAGTTCCATCGTCGTCGCTTATTTCTCGAGTACCACGTAAGAATTTTTGGCACCGGGAATCGAACCGCTCACGAGGATGAGGTTCTTGTCGGCTACCACGCGCATCACCTTCAGGTTCTGCACTTTTACCCGGTCGTTGCCCATTCGGCCACCCATGCGCATTCCTTTGAACACGCGCGAAGGCCAAGAACAAGCCCCAATCGAACCCGGGTGACGCAAGCGGTTGTGCTGACCGTGGGTCTGCCCGCCAACGCCCTGGAAGTTGTAACGCTTCACAACACCTTGAAAACCTTTGCCCTTTGAGGTGCCCACCACGTCCACTAATTCGCCTTCCACAAAGGAAGAAGCGTCGATGATGGCACCGGCGGCGTAGGTGGATTCCGCGTCGAGGCGAAATTCAACCAGTTTTTTCTTGGGAGTGGTACCGGCTTTCGTGAAGTGACCGGCCAAAGCTTTGGTCGTGTTCTTCGCTTTCTTTTCGCCGAAGCCAATTTGGATGGCGGTGTAGCCGTCGTTGGCGATAGTCTTAACCTGCGTCACAACGCACGGGCCCGCTTCGATGAGCGTGCAGGGAATGTTTTTCCCGTCCGGAGTGAAGAGGCTTGTCATACCGATTTTTTTACCGATGATGCCAGGCATTCTGTGGAGATTTATGAAGACAAAAGAAAACCACCGAGTGCGGTTTTCGGAATTGGGAGTGCAAAGGTAGGAGTTTGTTTTGGTAAATGCAACCGCAAATGCGAAATATTTTCTCAATGAGGCGATTACCAGTATGCTCTTACCGAAAAAGCCCTACCGCAGCGGACTGCAATAGGGCCTTTTAGTAACTCCTGAACTCTTCAGACTTTAATTTCCACGTCCACGCCGCTGGGGAGTTCCAGCTTCATCAGCGCGTCCACGGTTTTGCTTGAAGTCGAGAAAATATCCACCAGACGCTTGTAGGTGCAGAGCTGGAATTGCTCCCGGCTTTTCTTGTTCACGTGGGGCGAACGCAGCACGGTGAACTTCTCCTTCTGCGTGGGCAGCGGAATGGGGCCGCTTACGATGGCACCGGTGGCCTTTACAGCCTTCACGATTTTTTCGGATGATTTGTCGACCAAGTTGTGGTCGTAGCTTTTCAGCTTGATGCGAATTTTCTGGTTCATTGGATTGGGTGGGGGCCGATTGCCCCCGTTAGAAAAGCTTTTGACTTAATGACTACTGACTAATTTGGCGTTTGACCGGCATTAATCATTAGTCATTAATCGTTAGTCACTTATTTACCTCCTTTTACTTTGGCGATGATGGCATCGGCCAGATTTTGGGGAACTTGTTCGTAGTGCGAGAACGTGAGCGAAGCCGAAGCTCGACCCGACGAAATCGTGCGCAGGTCGGTGACGTAACCGAACAGCATCGACAACGGCACATCGGCTTTGATGACTTGGGCACCGGCTTTGGTGTCCATGCCCTTCATCAGGCCACGGCGGCGGTTCAGGTCGCCGGTTACGGGGCCGGTGTACTCGTCGGGGCACACCACCTCGACGGCCATGATGGGTTCCAGCAATTTCGGGCCAGCCTTGCGGGCAGCTTCGCGGAAACCGTCGCGGGCAGCAAGTTCAAACGACAGCGCGTCCGAGTCCACGTCGTGGAACGAGCCGTGGTAGAGGCGCACCTTCATGGTCTCGACCGGGAAACCGGCCAGCGGGCCGCGCTTCATGGCTTCCTCGAAACCCTTTTGGATGGGCTGAATGAATTCGCGGGGGATAACCCCGCCCACAATGGCGTTGTCGAACTCCATGCCGGGCTTTTCCGGCTCGGTTTCTTTCGGCCCAAGCTCAAACAGGATGTCACCAAACTTACCCCGGCCACCGGTTTGCTTCTTGTAGGTTTCGCGATGGTCGACCATCTTGGTGAGAATCTCCTTGTAGGCCACCTGCGGGGCACCCTGGTTGATTTCCACCTTGAATTCACGCCGCATCCGGTCAATGATGATTTCAAGGTGCAATTCGCCCATGCCGCGCAGAATGGTCTGCCCGGTTTCCTCGTCGGTGTTCACGCGCAGGGTCGGGTCTTCCTCGATGAGCTTGGCGATGGCCATACCCATTTTATCTACATCAGCCTGCGTTTTTGGCTCAATGGCGTAGCCAATCACCGGCTCCGGGAAGCTCATCGACTCGAGGACGATGGGGTTCTTTTCGTCGGTCAGCGTGTCGCCGGTTTTGATGTCTTTGAAACCAACGCCCGCCGCAATGTCCCCCGCCTGAATCTTGTCAATCGGGTTTTGCTTGTTGGAGTGCATTTGCATGAGGCGCGAGATGCGCTCCTTCTTGCCGGTGCGGTTGTTGAGCACATACGAACCCGAGTCCAGCACACCGCTGTAGCAGCGGAAGAAGCACAGTCGGCCCACGAACGGGTCGGTGGCGATTTTGAAAGCCAGCGCCGTGAACGGCTCCGAGTTGTCGGGGTGACGTTCGATTTCCTCGCCGGTGTCGGGGTGAACACCGATGATGGCGGGCATATCCAGGGGCGACGGCAAGTAGGCCATCACGGCATCGAGCATCGTCTGTACGCCTTTGTTTTTGAAGGCTGAACCGCAGAGCACGGGCGAGAATTTCATGTCAATAACCGCTTGGCGGATAACGACCATCATTTCTTCTTTGGTGATGGAATCGGGGTTGTCGAAGAATTTCTCCAGCAGCGCGTCGTCGTATTCGGCCACGCTTTCCACGAGCTTCTGCCGCCACTCGGCCACCGTTTCCACGAGGTCTTCGGGCACGGGGATTTCGTCGTAGGACTTGCCTTCGGTTTTGTCGTCCCACACGATGGCTTTGCCAGTCAGCAAGTCCACCACGCCTTTGAAGGTGTCTTCGGCGCCAATCGGAATCTGCAACGGGATGGGGTTAGCACCCAGCTTGTCTTTGATTTCGTTGACGGCTTTGAAGAAATCAGCGCCCGCCCGGTCCATCTTATTGACGAAGCAGATGCGGGGCACGTGGTACTTGTCGGCCTGCCGCCACACGGTTTCCGACTGCGGCTCCACGCCCGAAACGGCGCAGAACAACGCCACCGCCCCGTCGAGTACCCGCAACGAACGTTCTACTTCTACCGTGAAGTCAACGTGGCCGGGGGTGTCAATAAGGTTGATTTTGTACTGCATGGTGTCCGGCGTTGGGTCACCCTTGATGTCAGTGGGGTAGTTCCAGAACGTGGTGGTGGCAGCCGAAGTAATCGTGATGCCGCGCTCCTGCTCCTGCTCCATCCAGTCCATCGTGGCGGCACCATCGTGCACTTCCCCGATTTTGTGGGTTTTACCCGTGTAGTACAGAATACGCTCCGAAGTCGTGGTCTTACCGGCATCGATGTGCGCCATAATCCCGATGTTGCGGAGGTAATAGAGGTCTTTGTTGACGGCCATGATTTTGGTATAGGTTTTAGGGACTTAGGTTTTAGGGCTTAGTTGCGTTCATGCGAAAACTAAGTCCTAAACCCTAAGTCCCTAATAACTCAAATTAGAAACGGAAGTGCGAGAAGGCCTTGTTGGCTTCGGCCATGCGGTGGGTGTCGTCTTTTTTCTTGACGGCCGCGCCTTCCCCTTTGGCGGCGGCGATGATTTCGCCAGCCAGTTTGTCCTTCATAGTTTTTTCGCCACGCCGGCGGGCGTATTGAATCATCCACTTGGCCCCCACCGAAATGCGGCGGTCAGCGCGCACTTCAATCGGCACCTGAAAGGTAGCACCGCCTACGCGGCGGCTTTTCACTTCCACGGTTGGCATCACGTTGTTCAGCGCCTTGCGCCACATTTCGAGGCCGCTTTCTTTGGTGCGTTGCTCAACTAGTTCGCAGGCATCGTAGAAAATGGTATACGCCAGGTTTTTCTTTCCGTCGTACATCATGTAGTTCACGAAACGTGTTACCAGCGTTTCCTTGAATTTGGGGTCGGGAAGCAATACGCGCTTCTTCGGTTTAGACTTTCTCATGATTTTGTGGGTGATGAGGTAATGGGGTAATGAGGTGAGAGACTGAGGTATAACGCCTCGTGGCTCTCTCACCTCATTACCTCATCACTTTAAAATTACTTCTTCTTAGCTGGAGCGCCTTTGCCACCTTTGGCGGCCACGGCGGGCTGGCCGGGCTTGGGGCGCTTGGCTCCGTACTTGGAGCGGCGCTGGGTCCGACCACTTACGCCGGCGGTGTCGAGGGCACCACGGATGATGTGGTATCGAACACCGGGCAGGTCTTTTACCCGGCCTCCGCGAATGAGCACAATGCTGTGTTCCTGGAGGTTGTGGCCTTCACCGGGAATGTATGCGTTTACTTCCTTACCGTTGGTAAGGCGCACACGGGCCACTTTGCGCATAGCCGAGTTCGGCTTCTTAGGCGTGGTGGTGTACACACGGGTGCACACGCCCCGACGCTGCGGGCACGAATCGAGGGCGGGCGACTTCGACTTGGTGGTCAAAGCTTCCCGACCTTTTCGTACGAGTTGGTTAATGGTTGGCATTTAGGGTTTTGATTAACAGGGGCCGTTTGCCCCCAATTTTTGGCTTGCAAAGGTAGGGTTTTTTTCGCGCAATAGCAAACTGGCCGGGAAGGTTAATTTTGCAGCCGTTGCTTTTGACCCGTCCCGAAGCTGTGTTCTTCTTGAAAAACCAGCGGGCTTGTTGCCAAAACAACCGGCCCGCCGGATTCCGGCGGGCCTGCGGGGTGGGGGGGCAACTCGTAGTTACGACTTTCGAACTCGCAGTTACGACTTTCGAACTCGTAGTTACGAGTTGGGCCGCATTACCCGACCGCCTATTGCTTGGGCTTGGTGGCCGGGGGCGTGGCCGCGACGCGCTTCAGCGAAGCGCCTTGCAGGGCTTGGGCAAACAGCTTGCCGGGCCGGAAGCTCACCTTTACCCCCGACACCAGGGCCACGGTAAATTCTTTTTCGGTGGCGGCCCCCTCGCTTTGCAGCGTGGTGTAGAAGGAGCCAAAATCGCCGAAGCGCACGATGCGCCCCTCGGCCAGCTCCTCGGGCACGGTCTGAAAAAAGGCTTCCAACGCCGCCATCACGTCCACGGGGCTGACGGTGGAGATTGCGGCGATGCGCTTAGCCAGGCTGCGGGCGGTGGTGTCGCCGGTGCTGCGGGCGGTGGCGTAGAATTTTCGGGGGGCGGTGGGTTTGGCCGGGTTGCCCCGGGCGACGAGCGAGTATTCAATTGCCATTGGTAGGGGAGGAGCAAGGGTTCAGAACCAAATGTAGGCGACTGTTCAGCAACTTCCGGGGCGAATGCCCACCTTTGTAAACCAAAACGGGTGGCCCCTCCCGTTGGAAGAGCCGCCCGTTTTGGTTTACAAGGGTGGGCGCTTTAGTTGTTCAGCACCAGCACAGCGGTGGGCTTCAAGGCATCAGTCACTAAGGTGCCCGTCAGGCCCCGGTAGATGATGGTGTAGATTTTACCAGCCTGGTAAGTGTAGTTGGCAGGTGTCACCAAGCCCGCGCCGCTGCCGTCGCCCACGTTGCCCCGGTCCACGGGAGTGGCCCCGTTGGTAACGGCCACATTGTACGACCCCGGCAGGATTTCAACAAACGGCGAGGCCGTGCCGAACGCCGCTTCGGTGCCCGAAATGGCACTTACGCCCGCCACGGTCGTGGCAAGGCCTAGGGGCGAAGGGGTACCCTGACCAAGGTTGACAAGGCGAATCTTCGCCTTGCCCGGACTACTGGTCGTAGCAGCGGCTGGGGCGGTCAGGTCATCGGTCGTTACGAGACCGTCGGCCGAAGCAGCATCTACGGCGTAGACGAAGAACGAGTAGCTTTTGCCTTTTTCCACCGTCACGGGCTTGCTGGCCGCTTGGGCACCGCCCGCCACAGTGAACGTCAGGGTGTGACTGCCTACGTTGACGTTTTGATAACCCGAACTGCCGTTGTAATTCAGGGGGCCTTTATCGACCGCATCGACTGCGAACTTGAGGGGCACGTTGGCGCTGGCGGCCATGTGGTAGGCATTGACGCGGCCCTGGTCGGGCGCGGGCGTACTATCGCTCTTGGAGCAGGCGGCGGCCAGCAGCAACGCGGGCAGGGCGGCCAGCAAGGGCTGGCGGAAAATCGGGAACAAGCGCATTGGTAATAAAAAGGTAAAAAAGCAACGGCGGACCGCCCGCCAGCTTGCAAAGGTAGCTTGAACGGCCGGAGCGGGGACGGAATTGGCCTAACGAGGGCGGAAAGGTGAGGCAGGGAAGCGGGTTGCGGGCGGGTGGGCCGTACTTTTACCGAATGTTTCAGCTTTCGCGCCCTTGGGCAGTGGGGTTTGCGGTGGGCTTGTTGGCGGGCGGCGCGGGCCGGGCCGCTGCCCAGCACGCCCCCGCCGCCCCCATTCGCCTGCTGCCCGAAGATGCCGAGCGCGGCCACAGCGGGCACCAGCACAACTTTTACTTCCTGCCACCGGGTGCCACCGGCGAAAACTACGTGAATGCCGGGTTTTTTGGCAACGGGCTGCGGCCTTACGTGGAAGGCAACGCCGAGGCCCGGCAGGCCCTGAACCAATACCGGCGGCAAAAAACCCTTTTCCTGGCCGACCGCGTGATTACGGCCGGGGCACTGGTGTACTACGGGGTGAAGGTGTTTGAGCAAGACAAATTCCCGCAGTACAACAGCCCCGAACAAAAAGTAGCCGGGGGCTTGTTTGTGGGGGGCATCCTGGCAACGCTGCTCATCAACCACAACACCAACCTGCACTTTCAGCGGGCCGTGGATGCTTACAATGCCACGGGGCGCACGGGCAGCCGGTGGCGGCAGTGGCGGCCGGGCGCGTGGGGGCTGGGCGTGGCGGCCGGTGGCCCGGCGCTGGTGCTGGGCTGGGCCGTGCGGTAGGGTTTGTAGCCAGTAATTGGTAGTTGGTACTGGGTAGTTGGACAGTGGCATCGCTGTTTAGGTCGGCGGGGCAGGCGCGACCCGTATAATTTTCTTTCCCCTGGTTAAATGAACCTGGAATTTCCTTTGCCGGAGGCGGCCCGGCGCTACCTGACCACCCACCTGCACGACGACCCGGCGGCGCTGGCCCTGCAAGCCCGCCGCTACCCCGGCCTGCCGGTGCCGGCGTTGGTGCGCCAGATTCAGGCCCGGCAGAAGGCCCGCGCCAAGCTGCCGGCCTGGGCCGACAACCCCGACCTGATTTTTCCACCCGCCCTTTCCGTCGAGCAGGCTTCGTCGGAGCGCACGGCGGCTTTCAAGGCCGGGCTGGTGGACGGGCAGTGCCTGGCCGACCTCACGGGTGGCTTCGGGGCCGATGCCACGCACTTTGCCCAGCGCGTGGCGCAGGTCGACTACGTGGAGCGCGACCCCCGGCTGGCCGACGTGATGCGCTACAACCTGACCCAGTTGGGCATTGCCAACGTGCAGGTGCACAACACCGATGCCGAAGCGTTCTTGAAACAGGCCACCCAGTCCTACGATTGGCTGTACCTGGACCCGGCCCGCCGCGACAGCGCCGCCCGCCGCACCTTTCGGCTGCCCGACTGCGAGCCGGACGTGCTGCGAATGCTGCCCTTGCTGCTGCGGAAGGCCGACAAAATTCTGCTCAAAACTTCGCCCATGCTGGATATCGAGCAGGCCATTCAGGAACTGGGCCAGGTGCGCCGCCTGTGGGTGGTGGCGCTGGACAACGAGGTGAAAGAAGTGCTGTATGAGTTGGGCCAGGAGCCGGCCATCGACCCCGAACGCTACGCCGTGAACCTGCGCCGCGACGGCAGCCACCAGGAGTTCCGGCTCAACCGCGCCCGCGAGGCCCGCGCCACCCCCCGCTACGCCGAAGCCCAGCAATACCTGTACGAGCCGAACGCGGCCGTGCTCAAAGCGGGCGCTTTTCGGAGCGTCGGCAGCGCGTTCGAACTGCTGAAGCTTCATCAGCACAGCCACCTGTACACGGCCGATGCGTTGCGGGAGGATTTCCCGGGTCGGGTGTTTCGGGTGCGGGCCGTGGAAAAGGCCGACGGCCCCCGCCTGAAGGCACACCTCGGCCCCGAAGGCCGCGCCCACGTCACGACCCGCAACTTTCCCCTTTCGGTGGCGGAATTCCGGCAACGCACCGGCATCCGGGAAGGCGGCGAGGTTTACTTGTTTGCCACCACCGATTTGCGGGGTCGGCCGGAAGTACTGGTGTGCGAGAAAGTGGCCCGCTAAGGCCAGGGTGGAGCGCAACGAGTGGCCTTTCGGGATTGATGCCTAATTTTGCCCGCTAATTGCCAAATGCCACTCGCTGGCTTTCGTTCGTTTTTACCACTTCTAATGCCGTACTTGTTCACGTCCGAATCCGTTTCGGAGGGTCATCCCGATAAAGTTGCTGACCAGATTTCCGATGCCATTCTGGACGAATACCTGCGCCAGGACCCCGGTGCCCGCGTCGCCTGCGAAACCCTGGTGACCACCGATTTCGTGCTGGTGGCGGGCGAAATAAAATCCACGGCCCACGTGGTGGTGGAGCCCATTATTCGGGACACCATCCGGCGCATTGGCTACGACAAGCCCGAATACCTGTTCAATGCCGACACCTGCGAGGTGCTCAACAAGCTGCACGCCCAGTCGATGGACATCAGCCAGGGCGTGGACCGGGGGCCGGCCGAGGAGCAGGGCGCGGGCGACCAGGGCATGATGTTCGGCTACGCCACCCACGAAACGGCCAACTATATGCCGCTGGCGCTGGACTTGTCGCACCGCTTGTTGCAGGAACTGGCCAAGTTGCGCCGCGAGAAGAGCGAAATGCCCTACCTGCGCCCCGATGCCAAAAGCCAGGTTACGATTCGCTACGCCGACAACGGGGTGCCCGAAGCCATCGAGACCATCGTCGTCAGCACCCAGCACGACGATTTTGATGCCGACGAAGCCCGGATGCTGGCCCGCATCAAGCACGACGTTATCCACATCCTGGTGCCCCGCGTGAAGGCCCAGCTCGGCCCGGAGGCCCAAAAACTGTTCACGGCCGGCATCGTTTACCACATCAACCCGACCGGCAAGTTCGTTATCGGCGGCCCCCACGGCGATTCGGGCCTGACGGGGCGCAAAATTATTGTGGACACCTACGGCGGCAAAGGGGCGCACGGCGGCGGGGCTTTCTCGGGCAAAGACTCGAGCAAAGTGGACCGCTCGGCCGCCTACGCGGCCCGCCACATCGCCAAAAACCTGGTAGCTGCTGGCGTAGCCGACCAAGTGCTGGTGCAAATCGCCTACGCCATTGGCGTGGCCGAGCCGGTGGGCGTGTTCGTGACCACTTACGGCACTACCCGCGCCCACGGCGCTGACGGACAAGCCCTGACTGACGGCGATATTGCCGGGAAGGTGCAAAAGCTGTTCGACCTGCGCCCCTACGCCATTGTGCAACGGCTGGGCTTGCAAAACCCTATTTTTGCCCCCACGGCGGCCTACGGGCACCTAGGCCGTCTGCCCGGCACAGTGGACGTGAAAATGCCCGATGGCCGCACAAAAACGTTTGAAACCTTCACCTGGGAAAAGCTGGACTACGTGGCCCGCGTCAAGCAGGAATTTGGGTTGTAGGCAGGGAGACTAAATCGGTTGTTCGGCCACGTAGAAGCCGGAGGATTAAGGGTTCGCCCTGAATCCTCCGGCTTTTTTGTTGCCGGGCCGATGCAGTCAGGCCAAAAAATATAACCTTAGGTTCTCATTGAAAACAGCGGATTTGCCGCTAACCACGTTAGCTTTGCAGCGCCAATATAATTAGTGTTGCCAGCGGATGAACGCGAGGGGTTTGATTTTTTCAGGTTTGCCTAAAGTAAACAGCGGCTGGTTGCGTCAAGGTGCGTGGGCCGGGCGAGGTCGCCGAAGAAAGCTGTGGAGAAACACGACGGAAACTTTGGAATCGTTAAAAGTTTCCGTTGTATCTTTGCGGTCCGAAGCCATGGAAATCAAAGACCGAATCCTGAACCACTCGCAGGCGCTGTTCCTCCAGAACGGCATCAAGAGCGTGAGCATGGACGACATTGCTGCTAGCATGGCCATGTCGAAGAAGACGATTTACAAGTGTTTTGCCAACAAAGACGAAGTGGTGCAAGCCGTGATGGAGCGGCACCTGGCTGGCACCCAAACCGACTGCGGCACCATCGTCGGGCAGTCGGTTTCGGCCATTGACGAGATGTTTCGGATGATGGACTGGATGAAGCAGCAGTTCGGGGGCGTTCACCCGAGCATCTTCTACGACCTGCAAAAGTTTTACCCCCTGACCTGGGAGTTGTGGATGCGTCACAAAAACCAGTACATCCTCACGCAAATCACCGCCAACCTGCGCCGGGGCATGGCCGAGGGGCTGTACCGGGCCGACCTGGACGTGGAAGTGCTGGCCCGCCTGCGCTTAGCCCAGATTGAAATCGTATTCAACCCCGACCTGTTTCCGGCCGCCCATTTCGCCATGCATCGACTTCAGCGCGTGGTGCTGGAGCATTTTATCCTGGGTGTTGCCACCCTCAAAGGCCACAAACTCATCAACGAATACCGCCACGTAACCGAGGCGGAATAAACGGCGGTCGGGCCGTCTTATTTGGCGGCCATTAAGCATTCCCATTCCCCATTGCCCTTTTCTTTTTGCTGCTTATGAAGAAGCTGTTTCACTTTCGGTTCTTGCTCACGGCGGCCCTGGCCGGGGCCACGGGGCCGACGCTGCTGGCCCAATCGGGCCGCGCTACCCTGGCCCAAACGCCTGCCCCTAACGGCGTAATGCCCTTGAGCCTCAAGCAAGCCGTGCAGTACGCGGTACAAAACAAGTCCTCGCTGCTGGCCACCCGCCTGGGCGAGCAAACGGCCGCCGCACGGGTAGGCGAAATCAAGGCCACGGGCTTGCCGCAGGTGAACGTGGCGGCCAATCTGGCTGACAACTTCAAGCTGCAAAAAAGCCTGGTGGCGTTCCCCGTCACGCAGACCGTGCTGACGACGGCCGACCTGAACGCGGCCAATGGCGGCCAGCAGGCCGTGCTGGGTACGCAGTCGCTGGCAGTGCCGCCGCAGCCATTTGCGTTTGGGTTACAGTACGTTGGCAACACCAGCGCGTCGGTGTCGCAGGTGCTGTTTGACGGCGCGTATCTCATTGGCTTGAAGGCGGCGAAGGTGTACACCGAGCTGGCCCGCAAGCAAACACAACAGGCCGAGATTGACGTGGTGGAGCAGGTGAGCAAAGCCTACTACGGCACCCTGGTGGCGCGGGCGCGGCTGTCCTTGCTGGGCCGCAACGTGCAGCGGCTGGACACGGTGCTGTACCAAACCAACAAGATTTTCAAGGCGGGCTTTGCCGAAAAGCTGGACGTGGACCGGCTGCGGGTGCAACGCAACAACCTGGTGGTGGAGCAGCAAAAAGCCCAGCGCCTGACTGAATTAAGTGTGGGTCTGCTCAAGTTTCAGATGGGCCTGCCCCAGGCCCAGGCCGTGCAACTGACTGATTCGCTGGGCGCGGCCGTGGTGGATGCCGGGGCTTTGCGCCAGCACCTGGGCGTGGCCGACATGAAAAACGGCGGCGGCGTACGCGGCCTGACCAGCCTGCCCAATGCCCCCGCCAACCCGGCCGCTGACAATGCCGCCGCTCAAAACCGCCAGGACCAGCAAACGGCCCTCAGCGGGGGCCGCACGGCCCAGGCCAACGCCTTGTTCAACTACAACAACCGCATTGAGTTCTCGACCCTGGAAACCCAACAGGCGCTGGCCGGACTGGACCTGCAAAACCGCCGCGCCGGGGCCTACCCGCGCCTGTTGCTGACCGGGGCCTACGGCTTTGCGGGGTCGGGCAAAACGGCGGGCGACCTGTTTGCCTTCAACGGGCCGGACTCGCGCAATGCAGCGGGTTACGCCAACCAAAACTGGTTCGGCTTCGGCAACGTGGGCCTGAGCTTGCAGGTGCCAGTGTTCGATGGGTTCCGGCGCAAATACCAGGTGCAACAGGGCCGCATTCAGCAGCAAACGCTGGAGCGCGGATTTGAAACCCTGCGCCAGAGCATTGATTTGCAGGATGCCCAGAGCCGCACCACCCTCGTCAATGCCCTCGACGTGTTGGACAACCAACAGGCCAATCTGGACCTGGCCACCGACGTGGCACGGGTGACGCGCATCAAATTCAACGCCGGAGTGGGGTCGAACCTGGAAGTGGTATCGGCCGAAACCGACCTTCGCACCGCCCAAACCAACTACTATGCCGCGATTTATGACGTGCTGGTGGCCAAGGTGGACCGCGACAAAGCCACCGGCGAACTGTATTCCAAAACCAAATAGCTGTTGGCTCTTTTTGAAAAAATTCTTTTGTCTTATGAAATTCCCTCTCTTGAAAGCTAACCGCCGCCAGCTACTAGCCATCAGCCTGTTCCTAACGGCTTGCGGCGGGGCCAAAGACCCCAAAGCCGAACTTGCCAAGCTGCAAAAAGAGCAGGCCGCCACGGCCGCTAAAATTGTGGACCTGGAAAAAGCGGGCACCAAGCCGGACGCGGCGGCTCCCCAACCCGCCGTGCCCGTGTCCGTGACCAACGTTAAACCCCAGAGTTTTACGAGCTACTTGGAAGTGCAGGGCCGCGTGGACTACGACCAAAACGCCACCGTGCCCGCCCGCATGGCCGGCACCCTGACCAGTGTGCGGGTGGTGCGCGGCGACCACGTGGGCCGGGGTCAAGTGTTGGCCACCATTGATGCCAGTGTGCTGGATGCCAGCGTGGCTGAACTTCGCACCCGGCTGGATTTGGCGCAGGTAGTGTACCAAAAGCAAAAGGGCCTGTGGGACCAGCAAATTGGCACCGAAATCCAGTATTTGCAAGCCAAGAACAACAAGGACGCGCTGGAGCGCAGCCTCGCCACGCTCAACCAGCAACGGACCCTGTACAACATCGTGGCCCCCTTCGGCGGCACCGTGGACGACGTGCTGCCCAAACTGGGCGAGGCCGTGGCCCCCGGCGTGCCGGTGGTGAAGCTGCTGAGCGGCGCGGGCGGCAAAATTGTGGCCGATGTGTCGGAGAACTACGCCAGCAGCATCAAGGTGGGCGACAAAGCCCTCGTGGTGCTGCCCGACCTGAGTGCCGAAGCATTCCCGACCACGGTGCGGGTCGTGACGCGGGGCATTTCCAGCATCAGCCGCACGTTTGCAGTGGAGTTGCGGGTGCCAGAAAAAATTGCCAAACAACTGCGGCCCAACATGGTGGCCCAGGTGCGGATTCAGAACTACCAGCGTCAGGCCGTGCCGGTGCTGCCCGTGGACGCGGTGCAGAAAGACGAAACTAACTCATTTGTGTTCGTGGTAGAAGGTGGCAAGGCGGTCAAGCGCGTCATTCAAACCGGCAAAACTTACAACGGCAACGTGGAAATTTCGTCGGGTTTGAAAGTAGCGGACAAAGTGGTTACGTCGGGCTACCAGAACCTGAACGATGGACAGACTGTGAGCTTGTAAAACGAACTCCCCTCCTGCCAAGGAGGGGATGTTTCAGCGAAGCTGAAACAGGGGTGGTAGGCCGTTGAACGGTCGCTGCACTTCGCGTTGAACGGCGCGGTCCCGCAACGGGCAGCGACCGGGCAGCGAGTTTACCACCCCAGCTTGGCCTGCGGCCAAGCGTCCCCTCCTTTTCAAGGAGGGGAGTTACTGCCTAAAAATTCCAGCCCCCAAAGTATCATGCAAGAGGTAGAAAAAGAATTTAAGCCCACGTCTTGGTCCATTGACAACCGGACCAGCATTTACATCATCACCGTCATCATCACGATTGCGGGTCTTTTTGCCTACCTTAAACTGCAAAAAGAGAAATTTCCGGATATTGTGGTGCCGCGCATCATCGTCAGCACCATTTACCCCGGTATTTCGCCAGCGGACATGGAAAATCTGGTGTCGCGGGTGATTGAAAAGCAGTTGAAGTCGGTGAACGGGGTGAAGAAGATTAACTCCACGTCCAACCAAGACTACTCCATCATTGACGTGGAATTCAACGCCAACATCAAGGTGGATTTTGCCAAGCAGCTGGTGAAAGATGCCGTGGACAAGGCCCAGACCGACCTGCCCAACGACCTGCCCGCGCCGCCCAACGTGAAGGAAGTCAGCTTCTCGGAGTTCCCGATTATGAACGTGAACCTGAGCGGCAACCTGCCGCTGGTGAAGCTCAAGAAGTACGCCGACGACATTCAGGACCAGATTGAAAGCCTGCCCGAAATCACCCGCGTGGACATCATCGGGGCGCTGGAACAGCAGGTGAATGTGGACGTGGACCTCTACAAAATGGAAGCCGCGCACCTGAGTTTTGACGACGTGCAACGGGCCATTCAGAGCGAAAACCTGAACGTGAGCGGCGGCTCCGTCACGGTGGGGGCGCAGCGCCGGGCAGTGCGCGTGGCCGGGCAGTATGCTCGCGCCGCCGACATTGCCAACATCTTTGTTAACAACTCCGACAACAGTCCCATTCGCCTCGGCGATGTGGCGACGGTGGAAGACGGGTTCAAAGACCGCGAGAGTTACGCCGCTCTTGATGGCAAGCCCGCCATCACGCTGAACGTGGTGAAACGTGGCGGCGAAAACCTGATTAACGCCTCGGACAAAATCCGCGAAATCCTGAATCAGGACCAGCGCACGACGCTGCCCCGCGACCTGCGCGTAACCATCACCGGCGACACCTCGAACGACACCCGCGTGACGTTGCACGACCTGATAAACACCATCATTATCGGGTTTATTCTGGTCACGCTCATCCTCATGTTTTTCATGGGCACCACCAATGCCATTTTTGTGGGCTTGTCGGTGCCGCTCAGTATGTTTCTGGCATTTCTGGTGCTGCCGCTGCTGGGCTTTTCGCTGAACATGATTGTGCTGTTCAGCTTCTTGCTGGCGCTGGGCATTGTGGTGGACGATGCCATTGTGGTGATTGAAAACACCCACCGCATTCACCACGACCATCCGGAACTGAGCATTGAAAAATCAGCTAAAGTGGCGGCTGGCGAGGTGTTTATACCCGTGCTGGCCGGCACCCTGACCACGGTGGCCCCGTTCATTCCGCTGGCGTTTTGGCCGGGCATCATCGGCAAGTTTATGTACTACCTGCCGATTACGCTCATCGTCACGCTGTTGTCTTCGCTCATCGTGGCCTTTATCATGAACCCGGTGTTTGCCGTGACTTTTATGGCCCGCGAAGACCACGACGCAGCCGAAAGCAAGCGCCCGCCGCTGACGAAAACCTTCTTGGGCTGGATGGGCGGCCTGCTCGTGGTAGCGGCGTTGGGCTACGTAGCCGGTTCCAGGTTCTTGGGCAATCTGATGCTGTTTTTGGTGTTCTTCATCTTCCTGAATCGCTACGTATTGAACCGGGGCATTGCGTACTTCCAGCAGCGTATGCTACCGGCGTTTCAAAATGCCTATGCCCGGCTCGTGCGTTGGGCCGTGAACGGTTCGGGCTGGCGGCAAACGGGCGTGATGGTTGGAATGCTGGCCCTGCTTGTGCTTTCGTTCGTGGCCGTGGGCATCCGCAAGCCCAAAGTGGGCTTCTTTCCGAAGGGCGACCCCAAATTCATCTACACTTACCTGCAAATGCCGGTGGGCACGGCCGTGGAAGTGACGGACAGCATCACCAAAATCCTGGAAAACCGCGTGTACGGCGTGATTGGGCACAACAACCCCGACGTGGAATCGGTGATTACCAACGTCGCCATTGGGGCCAACGACCCGCAGGAACAAACCGGCGCGGCGCAGTCGCACCTGGGCAAAGTGGCGGTGGCCTTCAAAGAACTCAGCGAACGGACGGGGCCGAAAACCGGCACCTACATGACTAAAATCCGTGAAGTAGTGAAGGGCATACCGGGCGCGGAAGTGACCGTGGACCAGGAAAGTAGCGGCCCGCCGCAACAGAAGGAAATTGCCATTGAGGTGAGCGGCGACGACTACCAGGTGCTGGCCGGTCTCAGCAAAAAGGTGTTTCACTACGTTGATTCCCTTCAGATTCCGGGCGTAGAGCGGCTGCACTCCAACCTGGAAGATGCTAACCCCGAAATTGCTGTGAAAGTGGACCGCGAACGGGCCAACCGCGAGGGCATCAGCACGGCGCAGGTGGGGCTGCTGGCCCGCACGGCCATTTTCGGCCGCGAGAGCAGCAAATTCAAAACTGCCGACGACGATTACGACATCCAGGTGCGCTACGCCGACAAATATCGCAAGAACGTGGATGCCCTGATGGACGCACCCATCACCTTCCGCACCAACCGGGGCACCCTGCGGCAGGTGCCGATTTCGGCCGTGGCCGACCTCAAGTACGGCACCACTTTCGGGGCCATCAAGCGCAAAAATCTCAAGAAAATCATCACCATCAGTTCCAACGTCCTCACCAGCCAGGGCTACACCGGGGCCGATGTGGTGCCCCAGATTGCCCAGGCCGTGGCTCAGGTAAAAATCCCGGAAGGCTACACCGTGAAAATGGGCGGCGCGGCCGAAGACCAGAAGGAAACCTCGGACTTCCTCGGCGTGGCCCTCATCGTGGCGTTGCTTTTGATTTTCCTGATTCTCGTCACCCAATTCAACTCCCTAAGCCGGCCGCTCATCATCCTCTCCGAAATTATTTTTTCCATCATCGGGGTGCTATTCGGCTACGCCTTCACGGGCATGACCATCAGCATTGTAATGACCGGCGTAGGCATTCTCGCCCTGGCGGGCATCGTGGTGAAGAACGGCATTTTGCTGATTGAATTCACCGACATCCTGCGGGCACAGGGGATACCGATGCGGGCCGCCCTGGTAGAAGCTGGTCGCACCCGCCTCAACCCCGTGGTACTGACCGCGACGGCCGCTATCCTGGGCCTGATTCCGCTGGCCATTGGCCTGAATGTGGACTTTTATGAGCTGTTTGCTTCGGGGCACCCGCACTTCTTCGTCGGCGGCGAAAGCGTGGTGTTCTGGGGGCCGCTGGCCTGGACCATTATTTTCGGCCTGAGCTTCGCCACTGTCGTGACGCTGCTGGTAGTGCCGGTGATGTATTTGCTGAGCGAAACGCTGAAGGCAAAAATTACTGGAAAAAATCCAGATGCCCTTGCAACCGTTTCGGAAGAAACGGACTCGGATGAAGTACGGGCGGCTACACCGCCCATCCTGGCCTAGTTTGGGTTACTGGGCACAGGGGTTAAGGGTCGTTTCCGGTTTTTGCTTTACTTGAGTTTAAGCACAAGCGAGAACCGGAAACAAACCCCACCCTGCCAACGAAATATTTTCTAACCGCCGGTTGCTTTGTGCCCCGGCTTTTTCTGCAAGTTCTATGGTTATGACATCTTCTTCCGCCACTGTACACGCTGCTCCTTCCATCGAGCAACAGGTGTTTCGCATCATCAGCAAGCGCAAAGCCATCCGGGCCAGCCGCGTCCGCAAAACCGCTCGCCTCGCCCGCGACCTGCGCTTTGAGACATTGGATGTCGTAGACATCATTTTGGCCCTGGAAAACCAGTTTCATATCGTCATCCCCGACGAAGTGCCGCTCGATACGGTGGGCGACTTCGTGCGCTACGTGCGCGACCATGCTGTTGCAGCGTAGAGGAGTGGTAGGCGGCACGACTTTTAAGGCGTAGCCCCACGCTTCTCCCAACCCGATTATTTTTCAAAGCCCAAAGTGAGCAGGACGACTTAAAAATCGTGGCACTACAGCAAAAAGCCCCCGCAACAGCGCGTTGCGGGGGCTTTCTTGTCTTGTCAATTACCGGAGTTAGTCGGCGGGACTTTCCTCCGTATCGGGAGCGGTGTGGCCATGGCGGGTGGCGGCGTTGGCGCGGGGTTTGGGTTCTACTTCGGTCGGGCGCGTCAGTTCCCATTCGTGAAACTTGGTGATTTCGTCCTTGATGGTGCCCGAAAACCAGATGGTCAGGGCTGCGTCGTCAAGCAAGCCCAGCACCGGGATGAAATCGGGAATGAGGTCAATCGGGCTGAGGAAGTAGATGAACACCGCCGCCGCACCCACCAGCGACGCGGTGGCCACGCCGGTGTATTGGCCCGAAATAGAAGATTTTACCAGCCGGTACAGCGTTTGGATGGTATCCCAGGCTTCGTTGGCCAGGCTGCCGGTTTCGTTTTTCTCGCTGGCTTTCTGGTACGTATCAGCCAACAACTTCTTCATCCGGGTGGGCTGCTTGATGTAGCCTTCGGCGGTGCCGAGAATTTTTTTGAAGATAGGCGAGCCAGCTACGTCGCTGCCAGCCGGGGTGGGGGGAATGGTGGAGGGGTCCATAGATTAACGGGAAAATGCGTCAGAATAGAAAATAAGCCCACCGCACGGCGGACAGCCATTATACTGATTGCATCAGGCCGGGGTTAGGTTGCATGGGCACAAAAAAAGCCCCGCGTCAGGGCGCAGGGCTAAAATTAAATGTCCGGCCGGTGCAGCTAGTTTTTGGTAGGGTCGCCCGCGTCAGCCGTTGCGGCTTATTCTACGGCCGCCACGTCCAGGTTTTCGGCTGGCGCATCGGCGCGGGCAGCGGCGGCCACCCGGCCTGCCGCGTAGAAGTTGTGAGCGTAGTAACCCTCGTGCAACGAGCTAACGATGACCCCACTGCCACAAGCTGCGTGGGCAAACTTACCGTCTTTTAGGTAGATGCCGACGTGGTAGATGGTCCCGTGGCGGCCGTGCTTGAAAAACACCAGGTCGCCGGTTTGCATCTCGGCCCGTGCCACCCGCTTCACGGTGCCGAACATGGAATGCGAGCTGCGTTGCAGCGTGATGCCGTACACGTCGTGAAATACCCGGGTCACGAAACCGGAGCAATCGGTGCCGTGGCGGGAGTTGTTGCCGTAGCGGTAGGGGGTGCCCACCCAATCCACCACGGTTTGGAGCAATTCGGTGTTTTCGTGGTGGTTGAGGGCCACGCCCAGGGTTTGGGCGTAGTAGTGGTAGCGCAACGAGTCGCGGGTGGCGGCGGTGGCCGGGGTCAGCCGGGCGGGGACGATAGGGGCGGCAGGAGTACCTTCTTCAAAAGCCGGAAGCAGCGATGCTTCGGCTACGAGCGGCGCAGTGGCGCGGGGCGTAGCCGAAGCATCGTGGGTGCGTTCAAAGCAGAAGGAGAGGGCCAGGGAAGCGGCGGCGAGGCAATACAGGAGGCTATTTTTCATTGTCCGTCGTAAGAGGTGAAACTGACTGCTTTTTGGCGCGAAAGAGCGAGTCAGGGCAAGGGGTTTCGTGGGCAATAGGCCGGGCTGCGGACAGCCAGAAAGAAGAAGTGAGAGGAGGTTAAAAGACCAAATATCTGTGCTGGACAAGCACCTGGTTTGGGGCAAAGCTAAGGTCAAAATCCGAAACCACCCTGCAAAACGACCCCTAAGCCCGAATTTTATAGCCGTTTTCTCTGTGAATGGTGCAAGAAACTCGGTAAAAAGACAATTCACCCCCGCCATTTTGCTCCCTCGCCCATCGTATGCCTTCGCCCCTCGCCACCCCCCCCGCCCGCGCCGCCGACGCGCCCCGCACGCTCGTCAACTCGCCGCTGGCCCGCATTGCGCGGCTGGTGCTGGGGCAGCCCAACGTGGCGATGGTGCTGGGTGGCACCGTGCACTTGAGCGGGGCCACCCGCGCCGAGTTTCTGGCCGATGCCGAGTGGGTGGCCCATGAGCAAGTACACCTGCGGCAGTTCCGCGACCACGGCTTCGTGCCTTTTCTGTGGAAGTACCTGGTGGAGTCGGCGCGGGTGGGCTACTACCGGAATAAGTTTGAGGTGGAAGCGCGGGAAGAAGCGGCACGGGTGGTGCAGAAGAAATGATTTTTCGGGGAGCCTGGGTATTGGCAAATCCGGCGTATATTTGTCGGGTCTTCACCTAATCTTCTCAAAACCATGCCCCCCCTCATCCGCTCGGTTTGCCCGTCGTTGGCTGACCATTGCCTGTACCGGCTTAATTGCTGGCCTGTTAAAAAAAGGAAGTTGCACCACCCGTGTCAGTCGCCCCAACCAAGTCCAATGCTGAATCGCAATGGTTCGTAACGGCCGACATGGCCACTACAACGGCCCAAAACATTGCTCTTAGCCCCGAAGTGTGTGCGCAGGCCCAATACAACGAAACGGAACAGGACACGCAACGGGTGTTTGCGGGTTTACAGCGGCTAAAAAGCCTGACCCCGCTACACGACAAAGATGAAGCACCGTTTCTCTACGTCGCTAATTACGAGTACGGCGGCTGGTCGCTCGTTGCGGCCGACACCCATATGCAGCCGCTCCTGGCTTTTTCCGAACACGGGTCTTTTAACGTGGCGGAGCTAATAGCCGACGGCACCCTGAGCGTGACCGTGGAGCGCAACCAACAGGCACCGACCATGCCCGAAGGGCTACTGGACTGGTTGCAAACCACCCACGAAATTGTGCAGGCACTGCGCGAAAATCCAGGGGAAAACAATGTGGCAGCGGGGGCTGCCGACTGCTGGCGGGCGCTTTACAATGACCCTTGCCCGATTGGCGACCTTCTGCGGGGCGGTGGGTCGGGCGCAGGTTGGAAATCGCCGTGCCCGCCCGGTGGCTCATCACCCGGTGGTGGGCCGGGTGGTAGCGGTGGTAGTACATATAATTATGCTGTAGTAAGCCCGTTGCTGCATACCAATTGGGGACAGGGCTGTACATACAACGATTACTGCCCAAACTTCTCAAATAGTGACTGCAACCATGCTCCAACGGGTTGTGTGGCAACAGCTATGGCGCAGGTTATGTATTATCATCAGCACAATAGTACTGCTTATACCTACAACTGGAGCGCTATGCCATTTGGTGTGAATGCAAATGCAAGTAGAGATGGGAGCTTCGGTAACTCCGGACGATTTCCAGAAGTGGCCCGGCTGATACACGATTGCGGGGCCAGCGTGGGAATGTCTTACGGTAGCACCACTTCGGGGGCCAACCCAAGTAATGTCCCAGCGGCATTTAAAGGGTTATACTCTTCTGCCAACAGCTTCGGCTACAGTTCGGCCAATTATGTTACTGGTAATGCTCTTGACCCTCAAGATAATCGACAATCTTGACAATGGTCGGCCGGTATTACTTGGCGGCAACGACAACTCGTCGGGGCACCTGTGGGTTTGCGACGGGTATAACTGGCCAACTGTTACAACGAATGGAATCACCGCCGGAGTGCGGCGATATAATATGAACTGGGGCTGGTACGGGCTGTACAATGGACTGTTCTTGAGTTACGATTGGCATGTGATATCTACATCGGGTACGACGGTCTATGATTTTCGGTCTAATCACCACGGAATTGTAGACATTCGTCCTTAACGACCATGAAAGTAATTATCTTATCTCTAATTTTGATAGGTACTTGCTCTTGCAAGCATGAAGAGCCATTGCCATACCCTGTATCAGCTGAACCACTTGTTTTTGTTATACTTGACAAGCAGGGCGTTTCACTAATACAAAGCGAAAACACGGTCGTCAAAACGTCTTCTTACAACACGAAAGGCGCTTACTTTGAACTGGGCGCTGAATGTGCAGGGGGGGGTGCAAGTTCATAAATGAGTTTCCTGCCAGTCGTTATCGGCCGTATAATTTTTTCTACTGGTCTGGTGCTCTAGCTAGCAGTAGCATTGAGGGCAGCAAAGACTGGCGGATTACGCTGGGCGGCAAAACGGACACCCTATTTTGCGATGTGCAACGCGACGGACAGCAGTTTGCGTTGCGCGGGCTGGCCTTCAATGGACAGCCAGTGCGGCTAGATACAACCTTGACTCCACGGACATACGTGCTACAACGACGGCATTGAGGGCCATATTTACAAAAAACCACTGGCCTGCTGCTTTTTAGTAGCGGGCCTTTTTGTTTCTGTCAGAATCAGCAAATGGTTGTTTTAGCTAAAATTATCTGGGCTATGTGCAACTTCGGACGGGCCGTTTGCGAATACCTCCAATCGGACTATCAAATCTTTTCACCCTCTCACTTTACCATTCGCCATGAACGAGAAAAAAGCAACCTCCCCCGACGCCAACGGCACGGAACACGCTACCGCCTCAACGGCCGGTGCCACTAGTGCGTCAGCATCCGCCTCATCCACCGACCAGCAGCCCGCCGCCGAAGCCACCCTCGTGGACCAAGTGTTGGAACAAGGCCGCCAGTGGATTAACGATTCCAGCCTCGGCCAGCGCCTCAACGACCTACCGCAAGCCGCCATCGACTTGGGCAACCGCGCCGTGGACCGCGTGAAAAACCTGACCACCACCCAGAAAATTGTGGGCGGCGCAATTCTGGCCGCTGGCCTGGGCTGGCTGGCCACGCGGGGCCGCTCGGCCAAAAGCGACGACCGCCGCGACGACACCTATGCCGCTGCTGGAGGCACCCGGCCCGGTTCGCACTATGCTGGTTCGGCTGCGGGCCGCTGGGGCAACGCTGGCAACGACAGCCGCCGGGGCGTTGCGGGCCGCTACGGTAATCCGCAGCCGGGCAACACCAACCGCGACAACCGGAACAGCTACCAGCAAAGCAGCAACTCCCGGTCCAACGATGCCGACGGCTTCGGCACGGCAACGGACGAATAGCCGGGCTTGATATTCTCCAAAAAAAGCCCCAACCCAGACAACGGGTTGGGGCTTTTTTTGGGGTTTGAGGGCGGCACTTCTGCTAATCAGCCCCGTCGCAACACGGCGGCTGCTTCCTTCGCAAAGTACGTCAGAATCGCATTGGCCCCGGCTCGCTTGATGCTCAGTAGCACCTCCAGCATGGTGCGTTCGCCGTCCACCCAGCCGTTTTGAGCGGCGGCTTTTATCATGGCGTATTCGCCGCTCACGTTGTAGGCCGTCACGGGCAAGGTGGTGGCATTCTTGACTTCGCGGATGATGTCAAGGTAGCTCAGGGCGGGTTTCACCATCACCATGTCGGCTCCTTCGGCTTCGTCCAGGGCCAGCTCGCGCAGGGCTTCGCGGCGGTTGGCAGGGTTCATTTGGTAGGTTTTTTTGTCGCCCTTTTTGGGGGCCGAGGCCAGCGCATCCCGAAACGGGCCGTAGAAGGCTGAGGCGTACTTGGCCGTGTAGCTCATGATGCTGACGTGGCCGAAGGCGTTTTCGTCCAGCACCCGCCGAATCCAGGCCACGCGGCCGTCCATCATATCTGAGGGGCCGATGATGTCGGCCCCGGCGCGGGCCTGGGCCAGGGCCATTTGGCCCAGCACTTCCAGGCTGGCATCGTTGAGGATTTCGCCGCTCTCGGGGTCCACCACGCCGTCGTGTCCGTCGCTGCTGTAGGGGTCCATCGCCACATCGGTCATCAGCACCACGTCCGGGAACTGGCGTTTGATATCGGCTACTGTTTTGAGGTACAGCCCGTCCAGGTTGGCGCTTTCGCGAGCTAGCCGGTCCTTGAGGTTGTCGTTGATGTGCGGAAACGGCGCAAACGTCTTGATGCCCAAGGCCACGCACTGCCCGATTTCGTCAATGACCCTATCCACTGAAAAGCGGTGAATGCCGGGCATGGACCTGATTTCCTGGGCCTGGTTCTGGCCTTCGGTGATGAAAACGGGGTAGATGAAATCGTGGGCCGTGAGGCGGGTTTCCTGCACCATGTCGCGGATGACTTGCGACTTGCGGTTGCGGCGGGGGCGGTGGGTGGGGAGCATATTTAATTAAGAATTAAAAATTAAAGATTAATTGTTAAACGCGCAGCCCGCGCCATTCCATTACAACGAATCGAAGGCCAGCACCACCCCAATCAGGGCGGCGGCTACGGCTAGGACAAGGCCAACCGTGGCAAGGGTGCTGGCCGAAGCGCCAGCCAGCAGGGCCACCAGCCCCACCACGGCCAGCAGCGCCCCCAGAATTTTGGCGGTCAGCAGCAAGCCGTTACCGTTTTGACCGCTGTCGAGCGTGGGCGTGCTGGCAGAAAATTTATGGAAAGATTGAATGAAAATGATTTCAGACAGCGTGGTGCGGGCCGCAGCTTCAGCGGGGCGACATACCGGTAGCAACAGCCGCTTGCTCCGCTTCCCCAGACCCGGCGGGTCGGCACTCGCCAGGGGCAGCATTTGGGTGCCACCCCGCTGGGGCTTGGCAGTTGTTGCGTTCGGAGTTGCTACCGCTATATCGCCCCGCTGGGGCTGACTTGGGACTTTGCAAACGACGTTTTGAACCGAAACCGGCCGAAACCGAAACGCCACCCGCTCTGCCCGGCATCCGGCCAACAGCAAAAACAGCAGCAGCAGCAAACAGCGACCAAACTTCATGCAAAACCTACTTTGAACCTGGCGAACCCTTGCGCTCAACAAAGTTACCCCGCCAATTCGGCTGCCGCCCGCCAGCCCAAGCCCGCACCCAGCGCCACGCCCATGCCGTTGCAGCGCACAGCCGTCAGTATGCCCGGCCGCACCCACTCCACCAGCGGGGCCAGGTCCGGGCCAAAACCCATTACCCCGCTCCAGCGGTAGTCAATGCGGGGCCGTTGGCCGGGCACGATGACTTCGTGTAGCAGCGTTTCCAGGTAGGTTTGCACCCGGTCGGTGAGGCCGGGCGCGGTGGTGGCTTCGGCGACAAAATCCAGGTGCCGGCCGCCGCCGAGCAGGATGCGGTGGTCGGGCAGTTGGCGGAAGTAGCTGTAGCCGTGGTCGTAGTGAAACGTGCCGGGCAGGTGCCGACCGGGCAGCGGCTCCGTCACCAGCACCTGGCCCCGGCCGGGCTGCACGGCCAGTTCAGGGTACAGTTCGGCCGCGAAGGCGTTGGTGGCCAGCAGCACCTGAGCGGCTTCCAGGGTCGCGCCGTTGGGCAGGTGCAGGCGCACGGGGCCGGGGCCAGTGTCCAGTTGCGTCACGCCGCAGTTGGTCAGCACCAGCACATCGGCGGCGGCAGCACGGGTCAGCAGCGCCCGCATCATGCGGCCGGGGTCCAGGCTGCCCTCGTAGTGGTTTTTGATGAGGGTTTTGACCCCGCCAAAGCCCAGGCCGCCCGCTTCGGCGCTGGCATCGGCAAAGGTGGTGGGCCAGCCGGTGATGGGGGCGAGCAGGGCGTTGAAGTGCCCGATGCGGGCGCGGCATTCGGCGGCCAGCGCGTCGTCGGCCCCGGCCCGAAACAGCTCGTAGCCGCCTTCGGGGCGGTAGTGCAAAGTGGGGTCACCCAGCAGGTCACGCAGCCGTCGCAAGCCTTCGTAGCGGGCCGATACTACGGCTTGCAAATCGCCGCGCTGCTCCTGCTCCATGAGTTCGGACACGGAGCCGAAGCAGGCGAAACCGGCGTTTTTGGTGGAGGCACCGCTGGGCAGCGGCCCGCGTTCCAGCACGGTGATGCGCCACCTTGGGCGGCGTTGTTTCAGGTAGAGCGCAGCCGTCAGCCCCACCAGTCCCGCGCCGACAATGGCCACGTCGGCGGGCCCGAAGAAGGCTTGGTGTTCCCAGTAAGAAAGGTTGGCGCTCAAAACGCCAGAATCACTCGCTCAATCACGTCGCAGGCTTCGTGCACCTGCGCTTCCGTTATCACCAGTGGCGGGGCAAAGCGGATGATATCGCCGTGGGTTGGCTTGGCCAAAACGCCGTTTTCCATCAGGCTCACGCACACGTCCCAAGCGGTGCGGCTGTCGGCGGCTGGCTCAATGACGACGGCGTTGAGCAAGCCCTTGCCGCGCACTTCCACCACCACTTCGGGCCGCTGCTGTTGCAGGTGCCGCATCCGTGCCCGGAACACCAGCCCGAGGCGGTGGGCGTTTTCGGCCAGTTGTTCGTCGTGCAGCACGTCCAGCGCCGCCCGCATCACGGCGCAGGCCAGCGGGTTGCCGCCAAACGTGGACCCGTGCTGACCTGGCTGAATGGTGAGCATGATGCGGTCGTCGGCCAGCACCGCCGACACCGGCAACACCCCGCCGCTCAGGGCTTTGCCCAGAATCAGGATGTCGGCCTGCACGGCCTCGTGGTTGCAGGCCAGGAGTTTGCCGGTGCGCCCCAGCCCGGTCTGGATTTCGTCGGCCATGAACAGCACGTTGTGCGCCCGGCACAGGGCCGCCGCCCGGGCCAGGTAGCCCACGGCTGGCACCACCACCCCGGCTTCGCCCTGCATCGGCTCCACCAGAAAGCCGCACACGTGCGGGTCGGCCAGGGCTTCTTCCAGCGCCGCCAGGTCGTTATAGGGCACCACCTGATAACCGGGCATATACGGCCCAAAGCCGCCCGTGCTGTCGCCGTCGGTGCTGAAAGAGATAATGCCCGTCGTGCGCCCGTGAAAGTTGTGCTCGGCCACCAGAATGCGGGCCATGTTCGGGGCAATGCCCTTCGCCTGGTAGCCCCATTTGCGGGCCAGTTTCAGGGCCGTTTCCACGGCCTCAGCCCCGGAGTTCATCAGCAGCGCCTTGTTGTAGCCAAACAACTCGCAAAGCTGCTTTTCGGCCGCCCCCAGTTGGTCGTTGAAAAACGCCCGGCTCGTAAGCGTCAGTTGCTGCGCCTGCTCCGTGAGTGCCCCAACGATGCGTGGGTGGCAATGCCCCTGATTGACGGCCGAATAAGCCGACAGAAAGTCAAAATAGTGTTTGCCTTCCACGTCCCACAAATGCACGCCTTCGCCGCGTTGCAGCACCACGGGCAGCGGGTGGTAGTTGTGGGCACCGTAGCGGTCTTCAAGCGCCATCAGGGCGTGGCTGCGACTGGCGGTGGCGCTTGGGGCGGGGGTCGTGGTCATGGGCGGGAATATGGTTGGGAGTGAGCTGCAAAGTTACCTTTGCGCCCGTCATGCCCGCGACCGAACCCCAGCCCCTGCAACCCGGCGACTTCTACTACACTGCCGAAGGCTACTTGGTGTTCACGGCCCAATACCACCTGCGCCGGGGCCATTGCTGCGGCAGTAGCTGCCGCCATTGCCCCTGGAATTTTGCGGCCAAAGCCGCCAAAAACAACGACTCGCTCGGAAATTAGCGCAGCTTGTTTGGTAATCCGCCGAATTTTCCCGATATTTGCGGCCCGTTTCCCTGTTTTGATTCTTTAACCTTCTGATATTATGGCCCGAGTTTGTGATTTGACCGGCAAGCGCACCCGCGTTGGCAACAACGTTTCGCACGCGAACAACAAAACCAAGCGCAAATTCTACCCGAATTTGCAGAAAAAGCGTTTCTACATCCCCGAACAGGATGCTTGGGTGACGCTGAAAGTGGCCACGTCCACCATCCGCACCATCAACAAAAACGGCATCATGGCCGTGTTGAAGAAGGCCAAACAGGAAGGTTTTATTACGTACTAGTTTCTTAGATAAGCTGTTGGCTAATGGCGGTTAGCTGTTAGCTTTTCACTGCAAAGCCAGTGCTGCGGAGGTTGCCCCAGGCAACTTCGGCGGCGCTGGCTTTGTCCGTTGCGGCAATGGGTGGTGCCAACCGAGTCGTGCATCGCAACTCATTCTGCCAACTGCCAATTAGCACAGTCCTGCATGAAACACCTCAAAATCTGCCTGTTTCTGGCCTTCCTGCCGCTGGTTGACCTGCACGCCCAGGCGCTGCCCGTGGTGCTGCCCGTGGTGCTGCCCGTGGTGCTGCCCGTGGCCGCCGCCCCCCCGCGCCCCACCGACTTTCTGCCGCCCGTCTTCCACCGCGACCGCCGCGAGGCGTTGCGGGCGCTGCTGCCCCCGCAGAGTGTGGCCGTGGTGTTCGCCGCGCCCGTCCGCAACCGGGCCAACGACATCAACCACATCTACCACCAAAACCCGGACCTGTACTACCTCACCGGCTACGACGAGCCGGACGCGGCGCTGCTGCTTTTCAAGGAGCCGCGCACCGTGGCCGGGCAGCCGGGCATCACCGAGGCGCTGTTCACGCAGCCCCGCGCCCGCGCCGCCGAGCAGTGGACCGGCCGCCGCCTCGGAGCCGCCGGGGCCAAAACCCAACTGCAAATTCAACTCACGGCCGACAACCCGGAATTTGCGAAAGCGGGCATCCGCTGGGCCGATTTCGACACCATCCTGTTCCCGGAGTTGCCCACCGACACCCGCGACGACCCTGCTGACCCCGGCGACCTCGCCAGCCTTGTGGCCACCTTCCGCCAGCAAAGTGGCCTGCCCGCCGACTACCGGGCCGACCGCACCGAGGCGTATGGAATGTTGAAACACTACGGCCTGAGTCGCCCCGAAAAGCTGCGCCCGCGCCTAGCCGAGTTCGTGGCCGAGCGCCCCGCCCTGGCCGCCGACCCCGCCCTGCAAGCCTACCTCGCCGCTCGCACCGACGCGCAACGCCGCGAGGCCCTCGCCCTGGTCGTGTCCGGCCGCTACGACGGCCTGGCCCTGGGCGAGGCCCTGGACGAGTTGCGCGAAATCAAGCAGCCGGAGGAATTGGTGCTACTCCGCAAAGCCATCCGCATCAGCACCACCGCTCAGCGCGAGGTGCTGAAATGGGTGCGGCCCGACCTGGGCGAAATGGACGTGCAGGGCCTGCACGAATTCGTCTATCGCCGCTACGGGGCCGAGTTTCAGGGCTACCCCAGCATCGTGGGCGGCGGGGCCAATGCCTGCATCCTGCACTACGAAGCCAACGACCGGCTGCGGCTGGACAACGACCTGCTGCTCATGGATTGCGGAGCCGAATACCACGGCTACTCGGCCGACGTGACCCGCACCGTGCCGCCCGGTGGCACCTTCGGCCCCGCCCAGCGCCAGATTTACGAACTCGTGCTGGCCGCCCAGGAAGCGGGCTTCGCCGCCTGCCGCCCCGGCCAGGAGTTTCAGGCCCCCGGCGAAGCCGCGCAGGAAGTGGTAGCCAACGGTTTGCGAAAGCTGGGCATCATCAAAAACAAAGACGACTTTCGCACCTATTTCCCCCACGGCACCAGCCACTACCTGGGCCTGGATGTCCACGACCGGGGCCGCTACGGGCCGTTGCAGCCGGGCAATGTCATCACCGTCGAGCCGGGCATCTACATCCCAGCCGGTGCCCCCTGCGACCCCAAATGGTGGAATATCGGCGTGCGGGTGGAGGACGACGTGCTGATAACCCCCACCGGCTACGAAAACCTCTCGGCCGGGGCACCGCGCACCGTGGCCGACATTGAAAAGCTCATGGCCGAGCCAAGCGGCCTGGACGGCTGGCAGTTGCCGGTATTGAAGTAAGAAGCGGCCCCAGGCCGGGCCGCCAAGTTGTTTTTGGAGTGGCCTGTTGCTATCCTCGTTTGCATTTCGTATCTTTGCGGTCCGTTTCGTAAAAAACCACTTCCGGCGGCGGTGCCGCCCCTTGCAATTTCTCTAGTCATGAGCGTACTACTCGACTTTATTCACGCCGAAGCGCAGGAGCGCCGCGCCAGCTTCCCCGACTTTGCTGCCGGCGACACCGTGAACGTGCACGTCAAAATCCGCGAAGGCAACAAGGAGCGCATTCAGCAATTCCAGGGCGTGGTGTTGCAGCGCCGCAACCCCAGCAGCAACGGCGAAACATTTACGGTTCGCAAAATATCCAACCAAATCGGCACTGAGCGCATTTTCCCGCTGCTCTCGCCCAACATCGACAAAATAGAGGTTGTCAGGCGCGGCAAAGTGCGGCGTGCCCGCCTGTTCTACCTGCGCGGCCTGTCGGGCAAGCAAGCCCGCATCAAGGAGCGACGCTTGAACCCGAAGAAATAGTCGGCGCAAGCTGCGCAACGAAAGCAAAAAAGCCAGCCCCTTCCATGTGAAGGGGCTGGCTTTTGTATTAGATTTGGTACAGTGTAGTTGGTAGTGAGTAGTTGGACGAAGGGAACGGATTTTTCTGACTACCAACTACACTGTACCCGTTTTAATGCGACGACATATCCTGCGGCAGGGTGCCGTCGGGAGCCACGCCGCCGCGTAGTTGGCGGGCCACGCCACTCAACACCTCGCCCAGCTTCTCGACACGTGGGGCGGTGTTGCCTTCGGCGAGTTTGGCAGCTTCGGCGGTGTGCTGGCCCAGGCGGGTCAGCAGGTCGGCCACCATTTCCAGGTCGGGATGGCCGCTGCCGAAAGTGGCTTTGAGGGCCTGCATATCCACCACAAGGGGATGAAAGGCGGGGTTGTTGGCGGCCTTGAGGTCCTCAATCCAGTTCTGGAAGTGGTTGTCGAGGCCGGCGCGGGCGGCCACTTCGCCCAGGTCGCTGGTAAGGAGTTTAACGGTGCTGTCGAGGTGCGCGTGGTGTTGCACTTCGGTGGTTTCGGTATGCGCCATGAAGGGTTGGGGAATCGTGAAAAAAAGTATTTTTCCTGCCAACGCAGGAACCCGGACCGGGGTTGGCAACGCGCCCAAAAAAAGCCCCGCGTTGGCGGGGCTTTTGTGGGTGACCAGGGGAGCGCAGGTAGTTGCTACTCGACCCGGCCCATGCGTTCTTTCACCGCTTCCAGCGACACGCGCATATTCACGATGTCGGCGCGGGCAGCTTCCTGTTCTTTCAGGTTCTCGTCAATCAGGTTGTTGTATTGCAGCAACTCGGCCGCGTTCTGGGCCAGCATTTGCAGGATTTCCAGCTTGCGGGCCTTGTTTTTTTCGATGTCCTTCTTAATGGAAGCGGACTTTTCAATCACCGCCATGTGGTTGTTTTGCGAAGCCACCAGCGACTTTTCCGATTCGTCAATCTGGGCCTGCAAGTCGTCGTGGTACATCGAGCGGGCAAAGTCTTTGAGAAACAGCTCGCCTTCTTTCCACTGCGCGGGCGTACCCTGCCGGCTCAGGTAGTTGTTGCCCAAATCAATGCTCCACCACACGCCGGTGCCGGTGGCAGTGGCATCCACCTTGCTGATGACACGGATGGGCGTGGCCGAAATCTGGTCAATTACGACGTTGTCCAGCGTGATAATGCCCTTGGTGTTCTTGACCTTGCTGTTGAATTTATCAACCAAGTACTTATTCCACGCGGTTTCGACGCGCTTGTTATCGAGTTGCAGCGTCACGCGCTGGCCCTTGCGCGGAATGTCCTTGACGGTCATTTCCACCTCATCAACCGGCGATTTCTGGGCGTGGCTGGCCAGCGAAACGAGGAAGAGCAAGCAAAAGAAGAGAAGGCTCCGTTTCATGGAAAAGTGTAATTGATGAAGCACGGGAATTGTCGCCGGAGCGGGGTTCGGGCAAAGGTAATGGTTTCTGCTTTTCCAAATTTAGGGCCTTTTGGGGGACGAAAAAGCAAATGGGTTGATTTTGCCTGGCAAACCTTCTTTTTTGTTGGATTCGTTATATTTCAGCCCATCCCATGAAGCGGCTGGTTTCAACTACGCGGGCCGTGTTTAGGTGGTTTCCGGCAACAAAGCTGGCCCGGTGGGTGTTGCCTCCCACTTATGCAAGTCACCGTCTGCCGCCGCGCCCATTTCAACGCGGCTCATCGCCTGCACAACCCCGCCTGGAGCGCCGAACGTAACCAGCAGGTTTTTGGTTTGTGCAACAACCCCAACTACCACGGCCACAACTACAACCTGACCGTACGCCTGACTGGGCCGATAGACCCCGAAACCGGCTACGTCTACGACCTCAAGCGCCTGGCCGACCTGGTGCAAGCTGAGGTGCTCGACCGCTACGACCACCGCAACCTCAACCTCGACACCGAGGATTTTCGGACCCTCAACCCCACGGCCGAAAACATTGTGGTGGTGATTTGGCAGCGCCTGCGTACCCACCTAGCCGCCCAATTCAGGCTGTCGGTGACGCTGCACGAAACCGACCGTAATTTTGTGGAATACCATGGCTAACCACTCCGGGCAAGGCCCGGCCCCCGACGCGCACCTGCCCATTGGCTTGCGAACCCCTTTGCGCTCCGATGCTTTTGTAAAATCCGAAGACGACAAAATCGCGGCCATTGCCGCCCACTTTGAGGCCATCATGCAGGAGTTGGGCCTCGACCTGACCGACGACAGCCTGGCCGGTACCCCGCAACGGGTGGCCAAAATGTACGTCCGCGAGTGGTTCAAGGGCCTCGACCCGGCCAACCGGCCCGATGTGAAGCTGTTTGAAAACCGCTACCAATACCGCGAAATGCTGGTCGAGCGCGACATCACGCTGTTTTCGTGCTGCGAACACCACTTCGTGCCCATCGTCGGCAAAGCCCATGTGGCCTACCTGCCCGCCGACAACGTGGTGGGCCTAAGCAAGCTTAACCGCGTGGTGCAACACTACGCCCGCCGCCCGCAAGTGCAGGAACGCCTCACGCGCCAAGTAGCCGAAGAACTGCGCCAAAGCCTGGGCACCGCCGACGTGGCCGTGCTCATCGAAGCCGACCACCTGTGCGTGATGAGCCGGGGCGTGAACGACACCAGCAGCAGCACCCTGACCAGCGACTACGGCGGCCGGTTCGCCACCGATGAGGCATTGCGCCGCGAGTTTCTGCGGCAAATAGGCAAATAGTGGTCAGTTGTTAGTGGTCAGTGGTTCGTATTTAACGATTAATTTTGAACATCTTCAAGTGGTACAGCAAGGTCATTAGTCACCGACCACCAACCACTAAAAACTGACCACTAACAATGAAGGTTCTCATCTCCGGCGGCACAGGCCTCATCGGCATCCGCTTGTCCGAAATGCTGATTGATGCGGGCCACGAAGTGGCGCTCCTGAGCCGCGAACCGGCCAAGAGCAGCCACTACCGGGCCTTTGGCTGGAACCCGGCCGCCGATACCATTGATGCCGCCGCCATTCCCTACGCCGATTTCGTTATCAACCTGGCGGGCAGCAGCGTGGCCGATGGCAAGTGGACCAACGAGCGCAAGCGCGACATCATGGGCAGCCGTTTGAGTGGGCTGGCGCTGTTGCACCGCGAGCTGGCCAAGCCCGGCCACCACGTGCGGGCCGTAATTTCCGCGTCGGCCATCGGCATCTACGGCGATGCCGGCGCAGCGCTCCTGACCGAAGAAACGCCGCCCGGCCTGCCTACGCACGATTTCCTGGCGGATGTGGCCCACCAGTGGGAACTGGCCGCCGCGCCGATTGCGGCGCTGGGCATTCGCACCGTCATCCCACGCATTGGGGTGGTGCTGAGTGCCGAAGGTGGGGCTTTGCCCCAGATTGCGCGGCCCGTGAAGCTGGGTGCGGGCGCGGCCCTGGGCAACGGCCAGCAGTACGTGTCCTGGATTCACATTGACGACCTCTGCCGGCTGTTTAGGACCATGCTGGAAGACGAAAGCTGGCGCGGCACCTACAACGCCGTGGCCCCCAACCCCGTCACGAATGCCGACCTCACCAAAGCGCTGGCCGAAGTGCTGCACCGGCCGCTGCTACTGCCCAAAGTGCCCGCCTTTGGCTTGAAGCTGGCAATGGGCGAGATGAGCGAAATCGTGCTGGCCTCGCAGCGGGTGAGTGCCGCGAAGGTGCTGGCGCAGGGATTCCGGTTCGAGTACCCGGAACTGGCCGGGGCGCTGGAGGCGCTGTACGGGGCAGAGTGATTCGGGATTTTTATTACAAAATGATGATGGATTTATCGCGCAATTTCACCAAAGCCCAACTTTTGCAGGTTCTTTCAACTTTGCCCGATATGTTTACTATTGAGCAGCTTTACGCCCAATTGGTATTCGTTTCCAACATAAACGAGGCTTCGCAGAAGGTTGGTCGGGGCGAAACCTATACGACCGAAGAAGCGCGGGAACGGATGCGGCAAATGTAGTAAAACTATAATTATTAACTTAATGAATTTTGGATAAGTTACCATTGCGTGGTTGGATGTATCCTTTGGCACCGAGGAATTTCGTTTGAAAAGGTGCTAACTTGCCGGTCTAACCAACCAGCATATGCATCCAAATCGCCGCCCAGGGGTAATCATGGCCGCTCTAGCGCTTCTGCTAGGGTTTTTCTTTCCGTGGTTCGATGTTTTAATTTCTATCAGCCCGTTCAAGATGATTACGGGGATAGGCAGCTATGCTCTTCAGGGCAGCGAGGTGTTTCTTTATCCGATACCGATATGTGCGGTCTTGCTGCTTCTGAATGAGTTCAGTGATTCGGCTCCCTTGCGGGGCATTGAAAAGCTTCTTAAAATCACGCCGCTGATAAGCTGGGGATTGTTCACATTGATTGTGAAAAATAAACTTTCGAGCTTAGCTGGTAGCGAAGGAGGAGCACTCATGCTCCGGGGATTGGTAGAGGTTGCAGAATTTGGGTTTTACCTTACGGTAATAGGGGTCGGCTGGCTTTTTCTCTTGTTTTTCACCCCTAATAAAAAGCCGCTTCACCCGTCTGTTTCCAACGCTGTCTCCGCAGGCATTCCCGTCGCACCGGTGCTTGCTCCGCCTACGGTTGCCGTGCCGTCAATGCCACCGCCTCACGCGGTTCCTGCTGGACCTACTGCCGCCGAAGAACTTGGTAAGGTAATGGTCCGGGGTTCATTATTGCTGGTAAGGAACTGGCGAATCGCATTGGTGACAACTAGTATATTATTTGTAGTTTATTTGTTTTATGCGCTATTAATAAGGGCGAATCCAGCAAAAGAGGGAAAGGCACTTGCTCAAAAATTTTGCGACTGTCAACAACAAAACATTGAAGCTCAGATTCGGTTGAAACAGGCTTTTGTTACCAAACAGGCCGGTACGCCGGGTACGCAAGAGGCCTTGCGCGACAGTTTGCTTCGCATCGAAGAGAAATACGAAATGTGCCAGCAAGATGCTAAAGCCGCAGTAAACAGCAAGCTTGGTGACTACCTGTCGGACTCCGAGAACGCCACCGAATTACAGCAAGCCATCCAAGCCAACCGGGCTTTGTGGACATCGCCGGATTCTATCCAATTACGGAACATCGACACCCGGTTAACCGATGCAGGGTACAATAAATATGGGCATCGCTTCACCGATAAAATGTCTGTGGGTAGCGATGAAAGTAATTCATTCAGCTTGTTTGGCAATGCTATGGGCGATGATTTAAGTGGTCATGCTATTTTAGAATTGTCTGGCTGGCACTTTGATGCAAAGCCCTACCCGGAGTTTTTAGATGAACGGTCTGGCAGCGCGAGGTTTAAAATCAGCGTGTCGGAATCGGGCGAGGTATTAGCAGCGGTGAAAATTTCGGGCTTTCTTTCTGCTCGACAGGAGCAAGAGTGCCGGAAAGCGTTGTTGAGTAGCACCTTGATGCGTACATACTCCGGAACAGGTGGAGCCACCGGAATAGTCAGCTTTGACTTTGAAGCGAAGGACAATGGCATAATGGCATCAGGTGGCAACGAAATCGGCACCAATATGTCGGCTCTGAGCGGTCAAGCCGTTGAAGAAAGCGACGATTATAATTTGCTGTTTATTACAACGGGAGAGCAACTGAATTTCACAGGCACGGTTGGCAATCAAAGTATTACCGCTAAGTTAATGCGTGAGTCGTACAACAATATTTCTGGCAGCTACACGTATCCCGACCATCCTAATTGGCCGGTGTATATACTTCAAGGGGTACAGACAGATGCTGGCAACATCCGACTCAGTGAGTTTACACGCGGAAAAAAATCTGCCGAGTGTACGTTGAGCCAGGAAGGGTCGTGTTTGACCGGTACAATGTATAACACTGACGGGAGGCAGTTCCCGATGCGCTTTTGCGTAAGCAAAGAAGCAACTCAGCTAGAACCGAAAAAAGTGTACACCTACGTGGACCAAATGCCGGATTTCCCCGGGGGTGGCGGAGAGGCGGCCATTTCTGAAGCTATCGAAGCGCGGTTGCGCTACTCGCCTACCAGCATCCAAAACCACGAACAAGGGAGTGTGACTACCAGCTTCACAGTGAGTGCTAACGGTACAATTTCTGACGTTAAAATAACCAGAGGCATGAACACAGAAATAAACGAAGCGGTAGTGGCTGCTGTTAAAGCTCTGCCTCAATTGGTGCCGGGGAGACAAAACGGACAGGCGGTTGATGTAAGCTACAAGTTCGCAATAACTATCGACGCACGATAATTTGTTGTGGAGTCAGCTTTTGCGGGGCACTCATCGCCCGCTGCTATCCCCGACCGCTGCCCCGCCCTCATTCAGCCGCTCCAATAAATCATCTGTCGCCACCGTGTCAATGCTGTGGCGGCGGGGGCGGTAGTCCTCCGTCGCGCAGTTGTATTTCGCCGTGATTTTGCCAGGTGGAGCCGGGAAATGGCCGTAGCCGTAATCGAGCGTCTTGTCGAGGTACACCTTTTCCATGAAGCGGCCAAAGATGGGCAGGGCCATGCGGCCGCCTTCGCCTTGCTGGCTCTTGTAGAAGTGGATGCTGCGGTCTTCGCCGCCCACCCACACGCCGGTCATCAGGTCTTTGGTCATGCCCATGTACCAGCCGTCGGAATAGTTGGAGGTGGTGCCGGTTTTGCCGCCAATTTGGTTGTCGTTGCGCCACAGGTCGGGGTAGTCCCACAGGGCTTGCGAGGTGCCGCCCGGCTCGTCCATGCCGCCGCGCAGCATATAGGTCATCAGCCAGGCCGTTTCGGGGCTGATGGCGGGGTGCTGCTTGGGGTCGAACTGGGCCACGACGTTGCCGTTGCGGTCTTCGATGCGCAGCACGAGGCGCGGCTCCGAGCGGAACCCGTTGTTGAGGAAGGTGCTGTAAGCGTCCACCATTTCGTAGATGCTCACGTCGCCCGCCGAGCCGAGACCGATGCTGGGCACGGGCAGCAAGGGGCTGGTGATGCCTACTTGGTGGGCATATTTCGCCACGTTGTCCCAGCCCACTTTTTCGGTGAGTTGGGCCGTCACGGAGTTCACGGAGCGGGCCATGGCGTGGCGCAACGTCATGTTGCGGCCCGTGAACTCGCGGGTCACGTTTTCGGGCTGCCACTGCATGGGCTGGCCGTTTTCGACGTAGTTGATGGTCACCCGCTCGTCCCGGATGCGGTCGCAGGGCGTGTAGCCGTTGGCCAGGGCCGTGAGGTACACGAAGGGTTTGAAGGTGGACCCGGCTTGTCGGCGGCCCTGCTTCACGTGGTCGTACTGAAAAAAGCGGTAGTCCAGCCCACCCACCCAGGCTTTGATGTAACCGGTGTAGGGGTCCATCGTCATCATGCCCGCCTGCAAAAAGTGCTTGTAATACGCCAGCGAATCGAGGGTGGACAGCACGAGGGTCGTGTCGTTGTCGTCGTGCCTCCAGGTAAATACCTTCATGGCCCGCTTGGCGTTCAGGGCCGAATCGAGCAAAGCAGGGTGGCCTTCGTAGCGGGCGGCCAGCAACTTATATGCCTCGGTGCGGCGCATTTGGGTGGCGATGAAATCGGGCAGTTCCTCGCCCTTTTCGTCCACCCAGGGGTTGCTGTTGCGCTCGCGCCAGAAGTTGTCGAAACTGCGTTGCAAGGCCCGCATCCGCTCGTGCAGGGCGGCTTCGGCGTGTTGCTGCATCCGCGAGTCAATGGTGAGGTAAATCCGCAGTCCGTCGCGGTACATATCGTAGCCGTTGGCCTCGGCCCACTGGCTCACCGTCTGGCTGATGGCTCCTCGGAAGTAAGTTTCGGGGCCGTCCACGTGCTTGGCCACCTGGTACTTTAGCGCGATGGGCAGCGCCTGCAAGGCCTTCACTTCGGCGGCGGGCAGGTAGTTGGCCTGCCCCATGCGCTCCAGCACGAGGTTGCGGCGGCGGCGGGCGGCCACCGGGTGAAACCGGGCGTTGTAGGTGGTGGGGGCATTGAGCGCCCCGATGAGCATCGCCGCCTGTTCGGGCCGTAGGCTGTCGGGTGAGGTAGAAAAAAACGTTTTGGCCGCTACCTTGATGCCGAAGGAGTTAGACCCGTAATCCACGGTGTTGAGGTACATTCGTAGAATTTCCTCTTTGGTGTAGTGCCGTTCTAGCTCCACGGCCGTGAGCCACTCCTTGGTTTTGGCCACCAGGGTACTGATGCCCGGAATGTAGCCCAAGCCGCCCCGGCTACCGTCGCGGCGCAGTTTGTAGAGGTTTTTGGCCAGTTGTTGGCTGATGGTCGAGCCGCCGCGTTTGTCGCCGCGTAGGCCGTAGTACACGGTCGAGAGCAGCGCCCGGCCGTCAATGCCGGAGTGGTCATAGAAGCGCACGTCCTCGGTGGCAATCAGGGCCTTCACCAGCCAGGGCGACATTTGACTGAGCGATACCGGGGCGCGGTTTTCGCGGAAGTAGCGCCCCACCAGCACGCCGTCGGCGGTGTAGATTTCCGAGGGCTGCTCCACCTTCGGGTTCTCCAAATCGGCCAAGCTGGGCGACTTGCCGAACAAAAACAGGAAGTTGGTGCTGACCAGCGCCGGGTACACCAGGAAAAAAATCAGCAGCCCGCCAAACCCCAGCCACGCCCACCGCGCCAGGCGGCGCGGCCAGCGGCGGCGCGACGGCGGAACAGGGGCAAACGGCAAAGGGGAAGGAGGCAGCGGAAGGTCAGCCATGCACAGGGGCTAAGCCGCAACGGCGGCCGGGTAGGGAGGCAAAGATACCAGCGGCCCGCCCCAAACCGGGGCGGTAACGGCTGATTCAGGCTCCTACAGCAACATTGGCTGACTTATGGTTGCTAATACCCAAACCTTTGCGGCGAATTTTGCGCCAGTGTAGCCCAATGTGCGTCAAGGCCACCAGGATGGTCGCCAAGCCCAAAAAATAACTCCAGTGCAGCAGCCGCACCTGCCCGTAGGTGGGGGCTTCCAGCTCGTTGAACAGCAGCAGCCCCCACAACTCGTCCAGCAGCGTGAACACCCACACGGCCACCGCCAGCCGCCGTTCGGGCTTGCTGAAGGCCATGTACCAGTGCAGCCCGTAGAGCACCAGCCCCGGCACGGCCGAGAGCAGCACCAGCGGCACGGATTTCACCAGCGGCAGCCCCAGAAAGACAATCGTTACCGTTTCCTTCACGGCCTGCAAGCCAGCCAGCAACTGACCGAAACGCGAAAGCCGGGCGGGGCCGGGCAAGTGGTGGGAGTGGAGCATGGCGGCGGGCCTTATTCTTCAGTGAGTGGGCAGAATCCCGGTTTAGCGGGTTTGGTTGTCGTGCTTCTGCCGGTAGATGGCGCGGCTGGTGCGGCGCTCGTCGCCTTTAATCTCGCGGCGTTCGCCGGGCGTGACCACGCCATCGGCTTTGGCTGCCTGCTTGTCCTGCCGAATGTTGGCCTCGCGGCCCCGGAGGCGGGCTGCCTCGGCCGGGGTCAGTTCGCCCGACTGCACCCCCTGGCGAATGCGGCCGCGCTCGTGAGCTTGCCGGGCGTTGATGCCGGGCGTAACGGTTTGGGCAACTGCGGTAGAAGCAGTTGCAAATGCCGCAACAGCAGCAAGGAGGGCAAACAGGGTCTTTTTCATGGCTTGTTCTGAATGAAGATGTAAACAAATGCCGCCCGGCCGGGTGCCGGACGTTGGCCTTTTGATGTACATTTTGGGCACCGGTTTAAGACCGAGTGCCGGGTTGTTTGCCAGCAAAAAAAGTGCCACCTAACCAAGCCGTTGGCATCTGCGGTGCCTCAGGCCCGCCGCACCGGCATGGGCAGGGCCTGGCAGCGCCAGGTGAAGAACCCGATGAGCAAGCCTTTGACCGAATCCAACAGCAAATTGTCGGGTTTGCCGAAGCCCAGGTAAATGCCAATGCCGATGGCTACCCACCAGCCTGCCAACAAGTAGCACAGCGTGGCGTAATGGGGCCGCCGCTGCCACACCTGCCCAAAAGCCAACGCCGCCACCAACGACACCAACAGCAAAAACCACCCCACCAGAAAGGTCAGAAAAGCTGTTTCCGGCCCCAGCCGCAGACCAAACTGCGTCAGGGTGAAGGCCGGGGCGAAGAAGGCTCCGCCCGTCAGGGCCAGCTCAACGACGGTGGCGAGGGCCAACAACAGCAAGAGGAATGAGCGGGCCATGTGGAGCAACGATTTTTAAGGCAAGAAAAATGGTTCGGCCGGGGGCCATCAAATCACTTCGATGGGCCGGTTGATAACTTCTTCGAGCGAAATCAGGGTTTCGGTGCGCTCAATGCCTTCGATGAGCTGCACCCGGTCGTGCAACACGTCGCGCAAGTGTTGGGTGTCGCGACACACGAGGCGGGCAAACACGCCGTAGGCTCCAGTAGTGAAATGAATGCTAACTACTTCGGGAATCTCGCGCAACTGCGCCACCACGCTGGCATACACCGAACTTTTGAGCAGGTAAATGCCCAAAAAAGCGTTGATATCGAAGCCGAGTTTGGACAAATCGAGGCGCAAAGTGGCCCCCGTCACGATGCCCAACTCTTCGAGCCGGGCCATGCGGACGTGGACGGTGCCACCCGAAACCTGCACTTGGCGGGCAATTTCAGTATAGGGGGTTTTAGCGTCCTGAATCAGCAGGTTCAGAATTTTGCGGTCGGTGTCGTCGAGTTCGTAGGTTCGGGCCATGTGCGGTGCAGCAGAGTGGGAATAGGGCAAATATACGGGAAGAGAAGCGAGGTTTTCGCGGGTTTTTGGCTAAATAGGCAAAATATTTGCAGTTTTCCAAGCATCGGCCGTACCTTTGCACCCAGCAACTGGCGAATGGCCGTGGTGCGAACAGTGTAGCGTGGTGAAACTGGCAGACACACCCTCCTCTCTCGGGGGTGAAGGTTCGGGAAAAATCGGTGTTCCATCGGCTAACCACTTCGTGGAGGTTCAAGTCCTTCCGCTACAGCTTTGTGGGTAGCTGCCCTGGTCAATAATGTTGACCAACCGGCAGTTTGCACCAACAAAAATCGGCTTCTGAAGGAAGCCGATTTTTTGGTTTAGGAAACTATATTTTCACAGCACGGGAACCGAGCCTTAGCGGCTACTGCACCGCTGCAACGGCTTGCTGCCGGAACTTTTGCAAACCTGCGTCCAGAAACGCAGCAAATTGCGTGGCATCGGGTTCGTAGGCCAGCGGGGCGGCCAGGGCGTGGGCGCGGTCGGCGGGGGCATCGGGGTCCAGCAAGGCATAAAGCGGCTGGGCGTTGCCCTGAAAATTGCTGAGTTGCAAGTCGGCGTTTTGCTTGCCCAGCGTTTTCTTCACCTGCTGGTCGCGGGTCGAGGTGTACCACTCGTTGCCAGGCAGTTCGGTTTTGTCGTCCACGTACAGGGCCACCACCACAAAATCTTCGCGCAACTTTTTCAGCACCACGGGGTCGGCCCACACGGTGGCTTCCATTTTGCGGCAGTTTACGCAGGCGTGGCCCGTAAAATCCACGAACAGCGGTTTGTGTTGGGCGCGGGCGCATCGGCGGGCTTGCTCCAGGTCGAAGTAGCCGTCGAGGTTGTGGGGCAGTTCCAGAAAATCGGCGTGGCGCGGGGCTTCGCACAGCGGGTTGGCGGGCGGGCGGGCGGGTGAAGTAGCGGCTTCGCCGCCCCCGGCCACCGTGAAATCGTGCTTGCTCTGGGGCGGCAGGTAGCCCGCCAGCAGTGGCAGCGGTGCCCCGAACAGACCCGGCACCAGGTACACCATGAAGCTGAACGACCCCACTGCCAGCAGCAAGCGGCCCACGCTCAAGTGCATCAGTTCGGAGTCGTGGCTGAGGCGAAATTTGCCCAGCAGATACAGGCCCAGCACACCCGCCAGCACAATCCAAAGCACGACGTAGAGGTCGCGCGGGAGCAGGTGCCAGTGGTAGGCCAAGTCGGCCACGCTCAAGAACTTGAGCGCCAGGCCCAGTTCCACGAAGCCCATCACCACCTTCACCGTGTTGAGCCAGCCGCCGGAGCGGGGCAGGTTTTTCAACCAGGCCGGAAACACGGCAAACAGGGTGAACGGCAGTGCGAAAGCCAGCGAAAAGCCTAGCATCCCAATCACGGGCGTGAGACGTTCACCTTGCGCGGCCATTGTGAGCAGGCTCGTGACGATGGGACCGGTGCAGGAAAACGACACCAGCACCAGCGTCAGGGCCATGAAAAACACGCCCCCCCAGCCGCCTTTGTCGGCCTGCGCATCAATCTTATTCACCAGCCCGCTGGGCAACGTAATTTCAAACAAGCCCAAAAACGACAGCCCGAACAGCACAAAAACGGCGAAGAAAATCAGGTTCGGCAACCAGTGGGTGGCCATGAAATTCAGCGCGTCCGGCCCCAGCACAATGCTGACCAGCATCCCCAGCACCACATACACGAAAATGATGGACAGCCCATAGACCACCGCCTTGAGGATGCCGCGCCCCCGGCTGTCGGACCCGCTGGTGAAAAACGAAACCGTCATCGGGATGAGGGGAAACACGCAGGGCGTGAGCAGGGCCGTCAGCCCGGCCAGGAACGCGCCAAACGCAAACAGCCACAGATTGCCCACGCCAACTGGCGCGGCGGCAGCCGCTTGGGTAGCCACCGCGCCCGGGCTGGCGGCGGGTGCGGCAGCGGTCCCAACGAGAGCAGCCGGACCGGTAGCCGACGAGTTGGCGTTGCCTGCCGGAGTAGCGGCTGGGGCGGCAGGCACCGTAGCTGGCGCAGCCGTTGGGGCGGTTGCTACGAGCGAAACGGGCGGGTCGGTCGGTTTGGCGGCACTGGCAGCGGCCGGGGCGGCACCGGTCACGGCGATGGCCGCCCAGGTCAGGGATTCGCTGCCGGGTACGCAGCGGCCGTCCACGTCGGTGCAGGTCTGGTATTCAGCCCCGGCTTTGACGACCAGTTGGCCGGGTTGCAGGAGCCTGATGCGTTGGCGAATCTGGGCCGTTTTCTCCCAAAAGGCTACTTCGCCGCCGAACACGTCGTCCTGCTCGTGGTGCGAATTGATGGACTGTGGCTTGCCCACCAACTGGTAGGCCGGGCTGGGCGTGAAGGCCAGCGTGAACACCACCGGCCCCACGTCCTCGCTGAAATCGGTGGAGTAGAGGTGCCACTTGTCGTCAATGCGGGCATTGACGAGCAACTCCACTTCGTCGCCTACTTTGGCGTTGGGCTGGCTCAGGGCCGTGCTGAGGTGGGTGGGGGTGAGGACCTGGGCGAACGCCGGACTGGCGAATAACACGCCCAAAACCAGGCAACGAAAAAGAAAAAACGGACGGTGTAGCATGGATGGGAGCGGGCTTGAACCCACAAAATACGGTACTAGGCAGCACAAGCAACGGCCCGAAAAGTTCGGCGCTCCAACCGACCGCGCCAAAGTCCGTACTTTTGAGGGATAATGGCTACCAGACCGACCGTGTCGCGGGGCCGCCAGCATGGGCTTAAAAATATTTTTGACATTTGTGCTCGTTCTGCTGAACGGGTTTTTCGTAGCCGCCGAGTTTTCGCTTATCCGCGTTCGGCTATCGCAGCTTGAAATCAGGGTCAAGGAAGGCAGCCGCATGGCCGGGCAGGCGCTGGGCGTGGTCCGCAACCTGTACAGTTACTTGTCGGCCACGCAATTGGGTGTCACCATCGCTTCGCTTATTCTGGGGGCGGTGGGCGAAGAAGTAGCCACCGACATTGTTTTGGACGCGGTGAACCGCGTGCACCTTACAATCACCCTCGCCACGGCGCACAGCATCGCCCTGGTTTCGGGGCTGATTATCATCACGGTGATGCACGTGCTTTTTGGCGAATTGTTTCCCAAAGCCCTGGCCATTCAACGGCCCGAAGCCGTGAGCATGGCGCTGGTGCTGCCGCTGCGGGCGTTTTATTTTATTACGCTGCCGCTCACCTGGTTTTTGTCCAAAGCGTCCAATGCCTTGCTCGGGTTGGTGGGCATCCAGAACGTGCACGGCACCGAAGCGCACACCTCGGACGAGTTGCGTCTGCTGCTGGACCAAAGCAAGGAAAGCGGCGAAATCCAGGATTCGGAACACGAGCTGATTGAGAACGTTTTTCAGTTCAACGACCGGATGGTGAAGCAGATAATGGTGCCCCGCACCAAGCTCACGGCCCTGGACGTGGCCGCCCCGGAGGATAAAATCCTGGAACTCATTTTCAGCGAAGGCTACTCGCGGCTGCCGGTGTACGAGGGCAACATTGACAACATCGTGGGGGTGCTGTACGTGAAGGACTTGCTGCCCATCATCCGGCGCGGCGAAGCCATTGACCTGGCCCGCATCATGCGACCCGCCTACTTCGTGCCCGAAACCAAGAAAATCAACCGCTTGCTGCGGCAGTTTCAGCGCAAGCACATCGTCATGGCCGTGGTCAGCGACGAGTTTGGCGGCGTGTCGGGCATCGTCACCATCGAGGACATCATGGAAGAACTGGTGGGCGAAATCCAGGACGAATACGACAACGAGGTGCCAATGGTGGAGAAAATCAGCGAGCACGAATACCGCGTAAACCCGGCCACGCCCATCCCCGATGCCAACGAATACCTGCCCTTCCCGCTGCCCGAGGGCGAGGACTACGAAACCGTGGGCGGCCTGCTCAACGTCATCTACGGCAGCATCCCCGAAGTGGGCGACGTGGCCGTGCTGGACCCCTACGAGTTTCAAATCCTGCAACGCTCGCGCCGCGCCGTGGACCTGGTGCAACTGCGCGTGACCACCCCCGCCGAACGCGCCGCCCCGCGCGGCGACCTCAGCGACGAGTTGTAATTGCTGTTGCGCGGCTGGCGCGGGGCTTCGCCCTGCAATCCCAACCCGCTACGGCCGGGGTGCCACCGCGTTGGCAAAGGAACTGAGCGCGGCCGACCCTTTTTTACTGGACTCGAACAGCAACCGTCCCGCCTTTGGCCGGGTCACCACCAAGTCGTAATCGGGGGCTTGCAGCCAGCCCATTAACTGCGCTGGCGACAGCAGAATTTCCAGCCGCGTAATGCGGGCTTGGTTGCGGGCTTCCGTGAACAGAATGCGCGGAGCCGCCACGCGGAGCGCCCGCGCCGCCGAGCCGAGAAACAAGGTGTCGGCAGGCCCGAAAGTCGTGCCGTCGGGTTCGGTGAAGGAAATGTGCAGCAGACCATAAAGCGGCACGGTGGCCGAATCGCGCACCACCATGTCCAACTCGGCGCTGCGGCGGGCGGGGCCGTGGAGGTGCTGCGGCAACAGGAAATACTGCGTGATGCCCGGCCGCACGTAAAACTCGCGGTACCCCCGCGCTTTGCCCTGCCCGGTGGCGGGGCGGCTGCCCTGCATATGCGGGGCCGAAATGCAACTTCCAACTAGCAGCCCGGCCGCCAACCAGCGGCCCATTGTACCATATTTCATAGCAATAAGTTGCCTTTAAAAAGCTTGTCAGCTGAGTAATATGAACGGGCCAAGGTCGAGTCAGTGGTCAGTAAATTAATGACGTGAATATTTCCGGTCTTGACGGCTTTGCCCGCGTAGCGTACATTGTACTCGCCTCGGCGGGGGTTGCGGAACATGGCCAACTGACCTTGCGGCTCGGTGCGGTTGGCTACTGCCTGCCACACGCTATCGGGACGAATCAGTACGGCCAAGTCGGTGGGGCCGGGGGGCACTACCAAGCCCAGGTACACATCGGGGCCGTTGCCGCGCACAAGGCGATGCAGCGGTTGGTTGAAGCGGGGATGGAAGTTGAACCGCTGCTCGTAGAACTGCGTGGTGGCCTTGTCGGGGACTACTTCCTGCGCCCCTTTGGCGAGGCGGTACACGGGCGTTGGGCCAAACCGCACGGCCCGGCCCTGCGACTGGCCGGGCTGGCAACTACTCAGCAGTAGTCCCGCGCTAGCGGCGACCACTGCCATCATTTGACGAAAAAACATATAAACCGGAAAAACTAAGGCGCAAAAATAAGCGCGGGCCGGGATGCTCGCACCCCGGCCCGCGCCGCTAAATTACCAGCTGTAGTTAGCGGACTACTACTCGCCCGTAACGATGCAGGTGTATTGCTGATAGACGTTCAACACATTGAACACTTTCATGTCTACGGTCGAAACGCGGGTGATACCGCCTTTTTTGGCCGCCGTCAGAATGGAAGCATCGCCACCGAACGACAACACTGCCAAGTATACATCGGCCGTAGCAGTACCCATTTTAGTCCCAATCGGATTGCTGGAAACGGCTACCGGCAGCGTGATGGTGCAAGACGAGCAAACCAGCGAGGTGCCAGCGGCAAGGAGGATAAGGGCTTTTTTCATGGTGAAAAAGGGGTTTTGGTAAAAATGCGCCGGACCATCCGTCACAATTCGGCAGCAAATTAAGGGCTGATTTTGCGCGGTTCCTAGCCAAAACAGTATTTTTGTCATTTATTTTTGGAACCAGCCGGCATAGAGTTGGTAATTTGCGGCAGTGCGCTGCATTCCGGCCCGTTGCGCTTCCGTCACGGGCTTGATTTTGTGGGCTGGCACCCCGGCGTACAGAAAGCCCGGCTCGCACACTGTATTTTCCAGCACCACGGCCCCGGCTGCCACGATGCAACCCGCGCCGACCACTGCGTGGTCCATCACAATGGCTCCCATGCCAATCAGTACGTCGTCCTCGACGGTGCAGCCGTGCACGAGGGCGCGGTGGCCGATGCTGACGCGGTTGCCAATCGTGAGCGGCGCTTGTTGGTAGGTGCAGTGCAGCACGGCCCCGTCCTGCACGTTGGTTTCGTCGCCGACGCGGATGCGGTGCACGTCGCCGCGAATGACGGCCGTGAACCAAACCGTGCAGCCCCGGCCGAGGACGACATCGCCCACAATGGTGGCGTTGTCGGCCACGAAGCAATCGGCCGGAATGGTGGGAAAGATGCCGTGAACGGGCAGGATGAGGGCAGGCATGGGAGTGGGAAAAGGAGGGGGCAGTTGGACGACACTCCCCTCCTTGCAAAGGAGGGGAGTGACCGTTCAGTCCGCCCGTTCTACTTCAGCAAATCGGGCCGCCGGGTGAGGGTGCGCTCCAGGGCTTGCTCGTGCCGCCATTCCTCAATTTTGGGGGTGTTGCCGGAAAGCAGAATTTCGGGCACGGCCTGCCCGCGCCATTCGGCCGGGCGGGTATATACGGGCGGGGCCAGCAAGTCGTCCTGAAACGAGTCGGAGAGCGCCGATTCCTCATTGCCTAACACGCCCGGCAGCAACCGCACCACGGCATCGGTGAGGATGGCTGCGGCCAGTTCGCCGCCGCTCAGCACATAGTCGCCCACGCTGATTTCGTGGGTCACGTAGGTTTGGCGGATGCGCTCGTCAATGCCCTTGTAGTGGCCGCAGAGCAGGATGATGTTGCCCAGCAGCGAGAGACGGTTGGCCAGCGGCTGGCGCAGGGTCTCGCCGTCGGGCGTGAGGTAGATAATAGCTTCGTAGGGCCGTTGGGCTTGCAATTCGTCCAGCCAGGCGGCAATGGGTTCCACGCGCAGCACCATGCCAGCCCCGCCGCCAAACACGTAGTCGTCAATTTGCCCGTGTTTGTTGATGGCGTATTGGCGCAGGTCGTGGACGTGAATTTCGGCCTTGCCCTTGTCCTGCGCCCGCTTCACGATGGAATGCGCGAACGGGCTGACGAGCAACTCGGGCTGGCAGGTGAGGATATCTACACGCATTGGACCGCAGATTCAAACGGAGTGAACGAATTTAACGGATACGCCCACAAACGGGCTGGCTTGCCCAGGGTGAGGGTGGCGATTGTCGGCAGACGGTATTATGGCTCGTCGAGCTCTTCGGGTTCTTCGCGTTCGCGGGAGGATGGTTTTAGGTACACATCCAACAGGCCGTCGGGCAAGCGCACCCACACTTGGCGGGCGGTCAGGTCGGCGCGGTGTACGATGCTGTCCACTACCGGGACCAGGATTTCCTGGCCCTGGTAGCGCATGGCCATCATATCCTGCTGGGGTAGCTCGTAGAAGTTTTCCACGGTCCCGAGTTCGCCTAATTCCTCGTCCATTACCGCGAAACCCAGCACGTCATGGTAGTAGAATTGGCTGTCGGCCAGGGCGGGCAGCACCGTCAGGGGCAGGTGCAGGGTGGCGTGGCGCAGCGGTTCGGCTTCCTCGATGCGCTCGATGCCACGTAGCTTGAGCAGCACGCGGGTGCCGCCGGGCTGGGGCTGCACTTTTTCCACGGCCAGGGGCATGAGTTGGGTGGGCGCGGCAGGCAAGGCCAGGTACACGGTTTTTAGCTTCTTGTATAGGGTAGGGTCGTCCACTTCCAGCGCCGCCACCACGAAGCCACGCAGGCCGTGGGGCTTGATGATGGTGCCCAGCAAATAGGTTTCGTCGAGGGTCATGGGGCAGGGAGGGAAGGCGGTGCCACGACGACAACGCCGTGGCCCCACCGCCAAAAAAAAGTTGGGAGTTGCCGACCTTCTCGGTCCACAACTCCCAAATAGGTGTCAACAAAACAACTACGGCTAGGCAGCGGCTTCGGCCGAAGTCTCGGCGGTTTCGGTGGTAACTTCAGCGGCCGGAGCCTCGGGAGCTACTTCCGCAACGGGTGCTGCTGGGGCGGCTTCGGCAACTGGTGCCTCAGAAGCTACTGCTTCGGGCGCGGTGGCTTCGGCAACTGGTGCGGCGGGCACTTCTTCGGCGGCCGGGGTGGGAGGCAGCAGGGCGGCCAGGGCGGCGGCTTGCTTCTGGCGCAGGGTTTCGGCGCGGGCCTCTTTCACCTTGGTTTCGGCAGCCAGGGCAGCGGCGCGGGCATCGGCTTTGGCATCCACGAGGCCGGTGCGCTTGCCTTCAATTTTGGCATCCTTCTGCTCTTTCCAGGTGTTGAAACGCTCGTCGGCAACTTCTTGCGTGATAGCGCCTTTGTCCACGCCCAGTTGCAGGTGGCGGCGCATCAGCACCCCCCGGTAGCTGAGCATGGCCCGCACGGTTTCGGTGGGTTGGGCACCGGTCATCATCCAATAAAAAGCGCGGTCCGCGTCGTATTTAATGCTGGCGGGGTTGGAATTGGGGTCGTAGGTACCAAGCTTCTCAATGAAGCGGCCATCGCGGGGGGCGCGGCTGTCGGCTACTACGATGTCGTACATTGCGGCCTTCTTGCGGCCGCGGCGGGCGAGGCGGATTTTAACTGCCATAAACCGGTGGGGTTGAGCGACGCAACTCGTGCGTCTGGTGAATTACCCAAAAATTTGGGAGTGCAAAGGTACGGGAAAATCAGCGGGTTCGGAAATGCGGAGGGGATATTTTTTGTGCAATACCGCTCCTTGCCGTCTCGGTGCCGCACCGTTGTTCAGCGCCTAAATTCTACCAGCAAACTGTAAGGTTACTGGTTGCCGTATGTCTGCCCGCCCGCCACAAGGCCAACCCGTTTCCAACTTCCGTTTTATGAACACACCTCAACTGCTGCCCGCCGCCCGCACCCTCGCGCGCCGCGCCGCCATCTTGCTGGGCCTGGGCGGTGGCCTGTTCGCCCCCACCGCCCAGGCGCAGTCGGTGCCCAAAACCATACTGGTTGAGCATTTTACCAATACGCTGTGCAGCGTCTGCGCCAGCCGCAACCCCAGCTTCTACGCCAATCTGCGGCAGCAAACCGGCGTACTGCACATTGCTTATCACCCCAGTTCGCCCTATCGAAACTGCATATTCAGCCAGCAGAACACGGCCGAAAACGATGCCCGCACCAATTTCTACGGCGTGTATGGCAGTACGCCGCGCTTGGTGCTGAACGGCGCGGCTTTGCCCGCTTCGCAGAACTACGCCGCCGCTTCGCTCTTTACGCCTTACCAGGGGCAGACCAGCGCTTTTGCCGTAGCGGCCAGTCTGCGGCCCGTCGGGGCTGATTCCATTGCCGCCACCGTGCAACTCACCACGCGGGCCGCACACAGCTACACCGGATTGGCGCTGTACATAGCGCTGGTAGAAGACACCGTTTTTTATGCCGCTCCCAACGGGGAGCCGTTGCAATACAACGTGTTCCGCAAGTCGTTCACGGGTAATAATACGCTGGCCATTGTACCCGCCGCCGCTGTGGGCGGGACGGTGACGATAACGCGCAAATTGCGTAAAGAAGCCATCTGGACCGCCAACCGCCTCTACGCCCTGGCCGTGGTGCAGGCCCCCACCGGCCCGCTGGTGCAGGCCGGAATTTCGGCCCGCTTTAGCACGGTGCTGGGCACGGCCACAGCCACTCCGGCCCCCGTTTTGCGGGCGTTCCCGAACCCCACCAGCGGCAGCTTGCAACTGGAAACCAGCCTGGATTTGCGCGGGGCCAACCTCACCATTTTCAACGTGCTGGGCCAGCCGGTGCGCCAAGTTTCGCTGGGCAGCAGCGCGGCTACGCTGGATGTGCGCACCCTGAACGCGGGCCAATACTGGCTGCGCCTGACCACCGCCGACGGGCAGCGCCACGCGGCGCGGTTTGTGAAAGCAGAATAGCCGCTACCCGGCGCAACCGACCACAAAAAAGCCGCCGCCTGATGTTCAGGCGGCGGCTTTTTTGTGGTAAACGAGTGGGCCGTTACGCCGCTACGGCTTGGCGCTCGCGCGTGGGTTTGGCGAGTTTGGCAATGGCATTCAGGTTCATGTTTTTGCGCTTCACTTTGATGATGCCCACCTTGTCCAGGGTCCAGATAACGCAGTAGGTCGGGTCAAACTCCCAACGCTTTACGCCAAAGTTTACGCGCATGGGCAGCTTGTGGTGGTTGTTCTGGAAAAGCTCGCCGAAGGCCAGGAAATCCAGCGGCAGGGTGTTTTTGCTGTGGTCGCGGTTGTCGAAGTTCTGGTAGCCGTACTTGTGGCCGCCCCAGTTCACGATGGCCCCGTGAATTGGCCCCATCAGGAAGTGAATGGGCAGCAGCAAATACTGCCACCAGGCGGTGGCGAAATTGATATAAAACAGCACGTAGGCCGTGCCCCAGGCCAGGCGCGAATACCATTGGTCGCCCAGGTTTTCAATCAGCGGCCACTCCGGGATATCGCCCTCAAAACGGGTCGAAAGCTCGTGGTTGTGGTTCAGCACGTCGTTGTAGATGCCCTTCGTTTTCCACATCATGTCGAACGCATTGTTGGAATACAGCGGCGAGTGCGGGTCCAGCTCGGTGTCAGAATAGGCGTGGTGCATCCGGTGCAGCAGCGCGTAGGCGCGGGGCGAGAGAAAACTGCTGCCCTGGCACACGTAAGTGAGCAGGAAGAACGCCCGCTCCCAGAACTTATTCATCGTAAACATTTTATGCGCTGCGTAGCGGTGCAGGTAAAACGTCTGGGTGAACAGCGACAGGTAGTAGTGTGCGACAAAGAAAACGAGGATGACCATGAAGTTTGTTGGATAGGGTAGCCGCAGAAGCAAAAACAAAGGGCGAAGGTTCAGCAATTGTTGGTACAAAATTACGGCCGTGTGAAAGTTGAGCCGCAAAAGGCCAAAATGTTACACGAGAAAGCATCAGGCGGACACTCCGCTCCTTAGCTTCGCTGACCTATTCCGCCCCCAGCAATTCGCGCGTCGCATCCCAATGCGGCGCGTCGGGGAGCGGGGCCAGCAGCGTCAGCAATTCCTTCGTCACGGGGTGCTTCATGGTCAGTTGCCGGGCGTGCAGGGCGATGCTCACGTCGGGCAGCGGGTTGAGGAAGCCGTATTTCACATCGCCCACGATGGGGGTGCCGAGGCCGGTGGCGAGTTGCACCCGAATCTGGTGGGGGCGGCCGGTGAGCGGGTTGATTTTGAGTAAGTAGCGGTTGGCGGCGGGGCCGAGCAACTCGTATTCCAACTCCGAGCGCAGGCCCTGGGTGTGGGCCTTGTCGTAGGCGCGGGTCACGTTGCGGATGGGGTCCTTCACGAGCCAATGGAGCAGCTTGCCCGCTTCGGGCACGGGCGGCTTGCCGGTCAGGGCGAGGTAGGTTTTCTGCATCTGGCCGTCGCGGAACATTTCGTTGAGGCGACTCAGGGCCTTGCTGGTTTTGGCCAGCACCACGATGCCCGACACGGGCCGGTCGATGCGGTGGGCCACGCCGACAAAGGCCGCGCCGGGCTTTTTGTACTTGAAGCGCAGGTATTCGGCGGCTTTGTTGGACAGCGGCTCGTCGCCGGTGGCATCGCCTTGCACAAGCAGGCCGGCGGGCTTGTTGATGACCAACAAGTGGTTGTCTTCAAACAGAATTTCTCTGCCTTCGGACCAAAGATTGGGACGGTTCACGCGGGAAAATCGGGCGGATGGGGGCAGCGGAGCGGCAAAGGGCCGGGAGGCGGTGGCAAGCGAGTGGTTGCCGGCTGCTCCTGCTGCGTTCGTGGGGCAAAGATAGGGCAGGTTGCTCCCGTTTGGCGCGGGGCACGCGCCTGTCCCACCTTAAACCCCGTCAGCACTTGCCGCCGGATTGTACCAGTCGATGTGCCGCGAAAGGAACATCACCGCGCCCAGCACCACGACCAGCCCCACACTGCCCACCAACAGGGCATAATCCTGCAACTGTAGCACCACGAACAAAAACCCGTACACCAGCGCCAGCACCCCGCCCGTGACCAGCGCCAGCCGCCGCTGCCGGAAGCTGGCCGCCGCGTAGGCCGTAATCATGCCCACAATGACCAGCGCCGCCAAGCCGTAGGCCGCATCGAAAGCCATTTGCTCGGACAAGGCCAGTAGCAGCACGTAAAAAATGACCAGCGCCAGGCCCACCAGAATGTACTGGAAGGGGTGAATGCGGCGGCGGTTCAACACTTCTACAAAAAAGAAAATCAGGAAGGTGAGCGTAAGCGGCAGCAGGGCGTACTTGGCGGCCCGCATGGTTTTCTGGTATTCGTTCACGGGCACCAGCAGGCGCACCCCGAAGGTGGAGCCGTCCACGCTGGGCTGTTCGGTGGATGTGCGCCAGTGCTGCGGGTAGCTGCGGTTGAGGTGCAACACCCGCCAGTCGGCCACAAACTGCTGGGGCGTGACGTGGCTTTGGGCGGGCAGGAAGGCCCCGATGAAGCTGGGGTCGGCCCAGGGCGCGGTGAGGTGGGCGGTGGTTTGGCGGCCCAGCGGGGCCAGCAGTAGGCCGGTGCTGCCGTTCAGGTCCAGGTCGAAGGCGAAGGTGTGGCGGCGGGCCAGGGCCGCCGCGTCGGGCAGGGGCACGGGGGCGCTCAGGCCGTTGGCGGGGCCGCCGCTGGGGCGGTTGGCTTCGGTGTCGCCGTCGTATTTGGAGTAGCGCACCCGCTCCTGCACCACGTCGGCGGCTTCGGTGCTGGTGCCGGGGGCGCTGCCGAAGGGCAGCACCGCCGCCGAAGCCACGCCCGGCTCGAAACCCCGCAGTTGCCCGTCCCAGCGCAGGGCCAGGGCGTTGCGAATGCCTTTCATGTCGGAAATGCCCAGCGCCACGAAGGCTTCGGGCCAGCGCACGTCGGCGGCGGCCATGCCCAGGTCGGCCAGTTGCTGGGCACCGAATGCGCCGCGCACCTGCAGCCGGGCGCGGTACACCACGGCCTCGTAGATGCCCCGGTGGCGGCGCTCCGGGGCCAGGGTGCCGGTGCTGGTCAGGGTGTCGGGCAAGATGCTCAGGTAATTCACCACCGGGCGGGTGCGACCTTTTTCGTCGGTTTCGGTGCTGTTGTAGGGCAGCACCAGCACCGGCCCCAGCACCAGCTGCGCCCCGCCCCAGTGGCTGCTGATTTCGGCCGTGGCCGCGTCGCGGTTGCCCGCCCGCTCCGTGATGAGGCCCTCGACCAGGCTGGATGGGATGAGCAGCAACAGCAGCAGAATGCCGATGCTGAATAGCTTCAAGGTGATGGAATTGCGAACCCAGGCGTTGAGGCGGTCGAGAAGGGTGGGAGTGGGGGTCATGGGGTGTTAAAGAACTTTGAGTTGCAAAGCTAAGAAAAATATCTTGGCTGGCAATGCCTCTACAGAAAAGCCGCCGCTCCGGTTGCTAACCGAAGCGGCGGCTTTTCTGCCATTGTTCCCCGTGCCCTATTGTACAATATGGCTGCGGATGAGGGTTCGGGTGTGCGGAACGGACTGTTGCACGCCGTACACCCACACGCGTTGCTGCACGATGCCCCGGTGCGGGGCCCAGTAATAGTGCGTCGGCTCACCGCCCTCCGAGGCATCGGTGCGGACGCGCACCTCCAGCACGTCGGGGTAGCTGCGCCCGGCGATGGAGATGGGCTGTGAATGCCAGTAGGGCTGAATGGTGCCGAACAGATAGCCGCTCGGGGGCTGGTCGCGGGGGATGGCGTAAGGAAACACATCGGCCCCGCCCGCGTCGGCCGTGCTACCCGGCAAGGACAGAGCCCGCGTGATGTTCCAGCAAGGCCCTAGACTACTCATGTCCAATTGCTGATTAAGGCCACAATAGCGTTTAGCACTATAAATAAGGTCTGGTCCGCCCCAGCTAGAGTGGGTATGCGTATGGAAATCTTGGTACTTTAAGACTGGATAAGTTTGTCCTTTATCTACTAATCGCACCACGCTGGTATCAGTGGACACGACCCAGACCGAATCCAAGCGAAGCGAAGCCGAATCTTGATACACCCAATATGTACCAGGATAGAAAAAAACGTAGGATTTGAGGCCCGCTGGCAGCGGTACCGCTTCGGGTTCGGGTTCGGGCTTTTGGCAGGCCGTGGCGCAGAGCAGCGCCAAGCCGCCCCAGAGGGAAGTTGAATAACGCATAGCCGTAGGGACCAAGGGTTGATTTGCCAATGAATGAAAAATGCCCCGCTTCCTAATACCCCTCCGCCTCGCTCGGAAACTCCCGGCTCTTCACGTCGGCCACGTAGCGTTGCACCGCATCGGTCATCACGTCGTGCAATTCGGCGTAGCGGCGCAAAAAACGGGGCTGAAACTCTTTGGTGATACCCAGCAGGTCGTGCACCACCAGCACCTGGCCGTCCACGCCCGGCCCGGCTCCGATGCCGATGACGGGGATGGTCAGCTCCTCAGCCACCCGGCGGGCCAGGGCAGCGGGGATTTTTTCCAGCACTAGGCCGAAACAGCCGATTTCCTGGAGCAGGCGGGCATCTTCGACCAGCTTCTGGGCCTCGTCTTCTTCCTTGGCCCGCACATTGTAGGTGCCAAATTTGTAGATGCTTTGGGGCGTGAGGCCCAGGTGGCCCATGACGGGAATGCCCGCCGTCAGAATGCGGATGATGCTGTCCTTGATTTCGGCCCCGCCTTCGAGCTTTACGCCGTGGCCGCCGCTTTCTTTCATGATGCGAATGGCCGATTGCAGGGCCACCGAGGAGTTGCCCTGGTAGGAGCCGAAGGGCATATCGACCACCACAAAGGCCCGTTTCACGGCTCGCACCACGCTCTGGGCGTGGTATATCATTTGGTCGAGGGTGATGGGAAGGGTGGTGTCGTGGCCGGCCATGACGTTGGAAGCCGAGTCGCCGACGAGCAGCACGTCCACGCCGGCCCCGTCCAGAATCTGGGCCATTGAGTAGTCGTAGGCCGTGAGCATGGAGATTTTTTCGCCCCGCTGCTTCATGGCCAGCATCTGGTGGGTGGTAACGAGCTTGATTTCTTTGTACTGCGACATGGGAAGTAGGGGCCAACGCGCCAAAAAAACAGCCCGGCAACGCGCCGGCCCGTTGCGGCACCGCCGTTGGCGCAGCAAAGCTGGCGACAATTTCGCAAACTGCCGCCGCCGCCCGGTGCGCTGCCTGGCACCCAGGCAGCCAAAATCAGCGGCGTGGGCGTACCTTAGCTGTGCCGCTGCCGCTACCAGCGACGGCGGACAAAAGGTGAAGGCAAAGTAATTGGTTAATTCAGCCCCTTGGTGCGATGAACAAAATGTTGCGAGTGGCAGGGCGGGTGCTGCTGGCCGGGTTGGCCCTGGCCGGGCCAAGCTGCGCCCCCTCCCGGGTCGATACCAGCACGTCGGTGGGGGGCGACCCCACCGGGGCTAACCCCACTACGGCCAAACTCAGCGGGCAGGTCAGTCAGCCGGTGGGCGATTCGGTGGCCGTGAGCTGGCGGGCGCACCCTTATGACCGGGAAGACCGGACGGTAAGAACGGCCCTAGACCGCAGCGGCTCTTTCCGGCTGACGGTGCCGCTGGACGGCCCCACGGCCGTGAACCTGGGGTACGGCGAGGACGAGATGCCCCTGTTTCTAACCCCTGGCGACGACCTGGGCCTCAAGTTTAAGGGGGAGCAACTGACGGAAACACTCAAGGTTCAGCCTTTGAGTCCGCAGCACCAGAAGGCCGCCGCCGCCAATAATTACCTGGTGGCCTTCGAGAACCAGTTTGCCAACAACGAGGGCTACCAGGTGCTGCCCGAAAACATTCAGCTCTACGAAACCCCGTTCCGCTCTTTTCTGGACTACCGGCACAAGCAGCAGAAGGCCCTGTTGCAAAAACAAGCCCAGAAAGGCAGTTTTACGCCCGCTTTTATTGCCTATGCGCAAGCCGAAATTGACTTTGCTGATGCCAACGACCGCCTTGCCTACCCCGACCTGCGCGAGCAGGTGGTGAACAGCGAACCGCGCCTCAAGCTGAGCGCCGATTACTACGACTTTTTGCGCGACCCGGCCGTGGTGCCCGGCCCGGCCGAAGCAGCCAGCAGCCCGCAATACCAGGAGTTTCTGCTCAACTACCTGCACTACCAGGTGCCAGCGGCGGGCACGGCCGCGAGTGCCCCCGGCTACTACCCAGCCTGCTACCAGTTTGCGAAGCAGCACCTGCCGGGGCCGTTGCAAACGCAGGTGTTGGCGCAGGTTGTAACCGAAACCATCCGGCTGGGGCACGTGGAACACGCCACCGCCCTGCTAGCTGACTTTGCCACCCTGGCCCCGCCCGCCTGGACGACGGTTCTGGCCGACGACTTTGGTGCCCACCGCAGCCGTGCCATTGGGGCACCGGCCCCGGCCCTGCCCCTTCGTAGCGCGGCCAATAAGTCGTTGCGGCTACGGGCGTTTCGCAATAAGCTGGTGTACGTCATGTTCTGGGATTCGCGCCTTGCTTCTGGCCGCCGCGAACTGCCCCACCTCAAAAATCTGATTCAGCACCTGGGAACGTTGCCGGTAGTGTTTCTGAACGTGGCGCTGGACCCCGAACCCGTTGCCTGGCAACGCAACCTGACTGCGCTGGCCCCGGCTGGCACCAATGCTTGGGTGCCCGACGGGGAGCAGGCCGCCGTGCGGGCCGCCTGGGACGTGCCCCAACTGCCCGCTTTCTTCCTGCTCGACCAGCAAGGTAATATCCTCAATCCGCACCCGAAGCGCCTGAGCAGTCGAGCGTTGCAAGACGACTTGCAGGTTGCCTGGGACCGGGCCGCCGCCTATTGTGCCGTGCCCCTGCCCGCCATAGCGGCCAAGGCTGCCACCAAACCCGCCAAGCCAGTCGCCAAACCCATTCCAAAACCGACGACCAAGCCTGCTGCCAAGCTCCCGGCAAAACCAGGGCCAGCCCTTGCCGCCAGCCCCATTGCTAAGCCAATAGCCAAGCCCTGGGCCAAGCCCGTAGCCAAGCCCTGGGCCAAGCCCGTAGCCAAGCCCTGGGCCAAACCCGTAGCCAAACCCTGGGTAAAACCCGTGGCCAAACCGTGGACGAAACCCGTGGCCAAACCCTGGGTGAAACCGGCCACCAAACCGTGGATAAAACCCGTAGCCAAACCCTGGGTGAAACCGGCTGCCAAGCTGAAAACCGCTCTTCCGGCTGCTAAACCCGCCTTGTAAATAGCTCAACGGCCTGATTAGGTAAAACCATCGTAGTCAAGCAAGCCCTGGCAGCGTTTAGATGCTAACGGCCGCCCGTTCTGTCCCGCTTGCACCCTTCCCACCCGCTGCCTGGTCCCATGAAACTGCACACTCTTCTTGCCAGCTTGCTGCTGGCTGGTCCGGCCCACGCTCAAGGTTTCGCCGACCTGCGCGGCGACGTGGACCACGCAACGGCCGACTCGGTGGCCGTAAGTTGGCGGGCGCGGCCATCCGACAGCCGCGAACAAACCGTGGCCGTGGGCTTGGACAAGCACGGGCACTTTCGGCTACAGGTGCCCCTGACCGGCCCCACCACGGCCCGGCTGATACATGGCAATACCGACCTGCCCCTGTTTCTGGAACCCGGCGATGCGCTACGCCTGCACTTCCGGGCCGACAAACCCGCCGAAAGCCTTGCCTTTCGGGCCGACGAGCCAGCGGCCAAGCCCGCCGCTGCCGCCAACAACTACCTGACCGCCTTCGAAACCGAGTTTGCTGACAACGAAGGCTACCAAGTGCTGCCTGAGAACATTCAGCTTTACGAAAAGCCTTTTTTATCCTTTCTGGACTACCGGCGCAGCCAGCAGCGGGCGTTGTTGCGCCGCCACGAGGCCCGCTTCAGCCCCGCCTTTGCGGCTTATGCCCAGGCTGAAATTGACTACGCCTACGCCAACGACCGCCTCACCTACCCGACCCTGCGCGAACAGGTGGTAGCTGGTGAGGCAGGACCAGCCCTCAGCCCCACTTACTACGACTTTATGCACGACCCGGCCCTGGTGCCCGGTATTTCGGCCACGCCTCTGAGTGCCGAATGCCAGGAGTTTATGCTCAGTTATCTGCACCATGAGTTGGCGGCCAGTGGCATTGCCCCCACTGCCCCTGGCTACTATCCGGCCTGCTACCAGTTGGCCCGCCGGCAACTCGGCGGCCCGTTGCGGCTGGCGGTGTTGAGCCAGGTGCTGGCCGAAACTTTCCGCTTTGGGTCGGCGGTCCACGCCCCGGCCTTGTTGGCCGACTTTGCCACCCTGGCCCCGCCCGCCTGGGTGGCCGCCCTGGGCCAAGACTGGACCGCCCACGCCACCCGCGCCGTGGGGGCACCCGCGCCGCCCCTGCCTTTGCACACCGCCACCGGCGACACCGTGCGCCTGGCCGCCTACACCGGGCGCATGGTGTACGTCATGTTCTGGGACAGTCGCCAAGCCCTGGGCCAGCGCGAAATGCCTTACCTCAAGGAAGTAACCGCTACCTTTGCCGGGCAGCCCGTCGCGTTTGTCACCGCTGCCCTCGACCCCGATTCGGCGGCTTGGACCCGCAACGTGGGGGCCTTGCCCGTGGCCGCCACCCACGCCTGGGTGCCGGCCCGCCAGCAGGCCGCCGTGCAGGCCGCCTATGGCATCGAGCAACTGCCTGCCTTTGTGCTGCTGGACGAGCAGGGCCGCATTCTCAACTCCCGGCCCAAACGTCCCAGTAGCCGCGCCCTGCTCGACGAGCTACGGGCCAGCCCCGGCAAAGGTGCCGCGTACCAAACCGTGCCCTTGCCAGGACGCTGAATAGGCGAGGCTGTGAGTTTATTAAATACTAATATTCAATATAAAATTAAAATCTGCTTTATTTACGACAAAAATCCAAGTGGCGACCTCACATCTTCATGTGAATTTTTTGGGCGCAACCGGCCCCAGAGGCCCTGGGGCGATGGTGGACAACGCCAGCAGCAGAAAAAAACGGCCACGACGGTAGGTAGGTGTTATCTTTGAAGAACGGGACCTTTCTACGGTTGCGCTGCCCTCGCTGCCGGCCCCGGTGTGTTTTCTGCCCTTGTATGCGCTTTGCGCCCCAACTCACTTCGGCCTTTCGGCTCATCTCGCACGCCAGCGACGGGGTGCTGACCGCGCGGTGGCTCCCGCCGCTGACCGTCCGGCCCCTGCCCGGTACCTACGCCGACCCCCTGACCGCCGCCAGCCACCACCCTCAGCGCCGCTTCTGGCTCTTCGACCTGCGCGGCTGCGACCCCGCCACCGATGCTGCCGGCAAGTGGTTTGCCGATGCCTTCGCGGTGCGCACCTTCTGCACCCCCGGCCTGCCGGTGTACGTGGCCTACGTGTTCGACGACGACCACCCGGCCGTGACCGGAGCCGTGGCTGCCACCACCCAGCAAACCTACTTGGCCTACGGGATTTGCGTGGGCTGCTTTGTGCAGGAAGCTGCTGCCCGTGCGTGGCTGCGCCGGCAGCAAGGTGGCTCCCGGCAACCAGCCCCGGCCCAAGCCTGAAACTTGTGGGCACTGGTTGTGGTTGCGGTCCGTGCCAGGCCGGGCCAAGCAGGTCATCGTCGGGCAAAAAAAAGGTGAACTGCCCGTAAACCCGGCAGGTGCCGATGGTACGTTCGTCGGGATTTGCTCCCGGTTCGGCGAAAAGTACCAACAAAACGGGGCGAATGGATTGGGCCGGCCCGAACTTTCGCCTTCATCCTACTTCTGAGCTATGAATCTGTTTGATGCCGCCCCGCCGGTGCTTCACCTCGCCCCCGCCGACAACGGCGTGGTGGTGGCCCGCTGGGTGCCTGCCGCCGCTGCCTTGCCCGGCACCTACCCCAACGCCTTGGCCGCTGCCAGTCACCACGGCCAAAGCCGGTTTTGGCTCTTTGACTTGCGCGACCAGCCCGTGCCCACCGCCGACCCCGGCCGCTGGCTGAGCGATGCCTTTGCCCTGCGGGTCTTTTGTGCCCCCGGCCAACCCGTGTACGTGGCCTACGTGCTCAACTCGCCCTTTCGGGCCAGCATCGAGCGGGCTGCCGTGGCTGCCGCCCGCCGCGTCGGCGATGCCTACGACGTGCATCCGCGTTGCTTTGGCACCCTGGCCAGCGCCCGCGCCTGGCTGATACAGCAGGGCGCAGGTGAGTTAGCCGCCTGATGGATTCTGCCTGCCAAGCCAGGCATTTCTTCTCACAAAAAACCGCCCGCATCATTCCGATGCGGGCGGTTTTTTGTGACTGTGCTACTCCGGCCCCAAGATGGTTGCCAAACCGAAATAGTGCCTCAGGCGCAGGTTTTTGGTGAGTTTGAGAGAATTATTTAAAAGGGTCAGCTCAAACTATGAAAAACATAAAACAGAACTATTTGTGTTGAATAGGTAATTGATAACTGGTTACTTTTCCGCCAGCCAAGACGCGCACGTAATAGATACCTTCTGGCCATTCCGTCGTATCAACTTTAGTAATGCCCTCTTCAGGTTTAACGTAGCTAATATCCGCAACTCCATCGTCGTCGCCAAAGACGATTTCTTTTTTGACAATGCCAGTATAATCATAGAACCACACATGGGCTGCCGATTTATCAGCAGGTTCATCAACTGTTTCAGGATTATCATCTGGGTAGTTGACGACATCCTTATCCTCGTTGATATTTGTGGCGGCCCACAATTCAGGATTATCATCCGCATCCTGACTAAAATTTGGTTCAGGAACAATGTCAGCATCTCCTCCATCTGGCTCCACGGTCATCGTTACGGCAACGAAGGTATCTGCTGGCCTTGGATAAATACTTACTGTAGGAGACTGCTTAGGGCGGTTCAAAGCAAATTGTCGGATGTACCACAGTTCATGGTTAGCACCGACGTAGTAAGGCCACTGATGAATCCTTGCACCGTCAGATGGAGAGCCTCCAACAACCGCCAAGGCCATGTTACTTACGCTATTCATAATTCGGTACCTGCCCGAATTCGCTACAACTTCTTCTATTGTCCATTCTTGGTAATACCGGTTAGTGAGCGCAGAAAATTTGTTGTATGGTCTCTGCACCACAGGATAACCCGGTGCGAGAATGTTTCCATCGACACCAAGAGCCATTCCACTATGACGATTGGTTATTTTGAAAACCCTAGGCCGTGTCACAGGAATTTGTGCGGCTATATCTATGCTGTTTAATGAGCTAACTTCTTGTATTACCCAATGTTGGTTGTCTGTGCCCACAGAGCTGTATTGAGTAGCTTGTTGCCCCACAGTTGTTGAAAACGATGGCATATCTAGGATTTTGCCGCTGTTCACATTTGTGATGGTGTACACACCAGGAAATTGAGCCCCGCCAGTTACAGCGGGTACAGGAATTAGCTCCCACTGTTGCTCTCTGTTTCCAGTGGATTCCCATTGGTCAGCGTTGCGCCCGGGAGAGCGACTCGCTGGGTCTCCGCCTTCTATTTCAAGGTATCTGAAAGTTTCAACGTTTCTAATGCTATACCCTCTTGCAAATCCGGGAATTGGTTCAAAGGCCCATTTTTGCGTAGTATTTCCAGTGTATAAATCCTGAGCTATAGGAACTCCATTCGGATATGCATCAACAATACTGTTGTAGAAAAGGTCCAAACAATAAGAGCTCAGTGCATTGGTAATTTTGTATCCATTACATATGTTGTTTTGATATGCGCTCTGAATACAATGAGTTTGTCCAATATAAGATATTGTCCATTGCTGATTTAAGCCTCCTGTCGATGGCCATTGGTTTGCAAGGGCACCAACGAGTCGTGGTGTAGGAAAGACACCTCCTATTTCCAACATCTGCCCACTGTTGCGATTACGGATTAGGTAATTAACACCTGGCTGGGGGCCAGTCACAGGTGCAACAAGCACAGCCTGACTTACTGTGAAAATAACCGAACCCGTGCTGGTTCCTGCTGAATTGGTAACTGTGACATTACCTGAGGTTGCACCTTGTGGCACAGTGGCCGTAATAGACGTGGATGAGCTGGTGGTGAATGTCGCCACTACACCATTAAAGCGTACTGTAGTTGCACCATTGAAATTCGTACCGTTGATTGTAACCGATGTGCCAACCGAACCGCTGTTTGGGGACAACGTGGTGACAGTAGGAGCAGCAACAGGACCAACAGGACCAACAGGGAAAACGAGGTCAATTCCTGGACTAATAACCCTTGTATTATTGCTTCTATTCGTGAATACGGCGTAGACCTTGGTGAACCCCGTCAGACTAGATGGTGTGGCATTACAGTATCCTAATGCATTTGCATATTGCTGCGAAGAATTAAGAGGAAACCAGTTTACGTTGGTTAGGTAGTTTTGTGAGATAGGGGTAGATGCAAGTTGGGCATTATTGTCCCCCGCATAAATTTCTACATTGCCATCAGTGGTATTATCTCCAACAGGTTTGTAAACGTACACACTATAACTAACTGCCGTGTTGCCGGTGGTGACAGTTAACGGATTTCCCGAAACAGACCCGTTGCCAACTTGAAAGTTGTAAGTGCCAGCAGAGCCACCAGGCGGATTATTTAGAGCAAAAGTTGCTTGCGCTTGTGTTTTCTGCCCAAAAGCAGTGACCAAGAGCAAAACCCCTAGCCAGCATTGAAGAAGTTTTCTCATAAAAAAAGTAAGAAAAGTGGTAAAAAAGAATTTCGCCGCACGGCCAAATCGGGGCAAATGTATTATGCGCTTTGCGTCAAACCTAATTTGCGTCAAATTTTTTTTGTAATTCAACATTTTTACCGATACTGCTGTAAGCGGTTGCGATTCAGTTTCAGGTCTTGGAGCAAGGCGCTTTTGGCTGCGATGGTGAAGTTGTAGCCGCGCGTCTGGCCCAGTGGAATCCAGTTGCCTGAAATCTGCCAGCAGTGCAGGTCGCGGAAGAAGGTGATGTTGGGGTAGGTGATGGTGCTGTGCACGATATCGTAGCCGGTCGAGTAGTTCAGGCGCAGGTTGGGGGTGAGCTTGAGTGAGCCGGTGATGCCGACCGTGGCGAGCGAAAAAATCGGAGTATAGGGCGTGCGGAACGTGGGCGGTATCCGGCTGGGCGAATAGCTGCTGTTGAAGGTCAGGGCCAGCTCATAGGGGATGTCAAAATCCACGTAATCGGCATAGTAGGCCGGGGCAGCCGGGGTACCCAGGGCGGGGTCGTTGGCCGGGGCCACGGCGCGGGGCACGGCGCTTTTCTTCTTGCCGCTGGCCGGGTTGAAGGTGTAGGTCAGACCCAGCGAGGCAGCGCTCAAGCGCAACAGCCGGCGCGGATTGGCCTCGAACAAGTAGCGGTTGATTTCACGACCAGTGCTATCGCGCTGGTAAGGACTGAAATTGGTGTTAATAAGTAAGTTTACCTTCTTGGAAATTTGAGTGCGAAAGGTGATGGGAATATTATTCGAAAGGCGCATTGAGTCGGCCGCGAAGTTGTAGCTGGCCGAAAAGTCCAGCCCGTCAATCAAGCTCACCTTGCGGCTGGCTTGGGTGCCGGTGGTGTCCTGCTTGTTCCGCACCTTCATTTCCACCGAGTTTTGCAGGCTGAAGCTCAGGGAGCTGACCTTGCGCCCGCCTGGCGGCTGGTACAAAAAGCCCGCGTAGCGCTGAAAATTGCCGGTGGCATTGGCCAGCGTAGGATAGGTGGTGACCAATTCCGGGTAGCCCCTCGTCACGGTGTTGTAGCCAGTGTAGGCGCTGGCATTGGTCGTGAAATCCGGCGAGTACGAGTAGTTCACGCTCGGCGTAACCTTGTGGCGGATGGCCTGAATGGTGCGCGTCTTCTCGGGGTCTTTGAACACCACGGTGCCGTAGAAAACGGTGTTCAAACTCAAGCCCGTCGAATAGCCGAACTCGCGGTAGAAGCCCCGCGTGGTGTCGATGCGAAAAGCTTTAGCAGCTTCCACGTAGTTGTAACTCAGCCGCCGTGTAAACCATACCTCGTTGTAGCTCACGCTGGGGGTAAGCTTGAAGTTTTTCAGCACCGAGTACGACCCCAGCGAAATGCCCAGCGTGTGCTGAATGCCGCTCTGCGCGTTCCGCAGCAAGGCGCCGATGTTGCCGAAGGCGATTGGCAACTGGCTGGTGGTGCTGGTGCCGCCCAGCAGCGGCAGGCCGTTCAGGCTGCGCGTCGCCACGGTATTGGTCACCCGGTTCTGGGCCACACCCTGATAGCTGATAGTGAACTGCTCGTAGAACCTACCGCGCGGCTCCAGGCCCAGCCATTGGTAGGGGTATTGCCGGGCCACGCTCAGGCTCACGTCGGGCAGTGTGAAATTCATCACCCCGGTTTGGGTGTTCTGGTCCTGGCTCAGCTTCACGCTGTAGTTCACCGGCGAGTTCCGAATCTGCTTCGTGTAGCTGATGCTGGAGCTAAAGGCCGGGGTCAGAAACCGCCGCGAATCGAGGCTATTGACGCGGTTGTAGCTATTGCTGCCACCATTAATTCCTACCGAAAATCGTCCGCCACCCGGCCTAGGTGTCGGGGTGTGCGTCCAAGTAATCCAAAAAGATTGGGCTGAGGGCGGCTTGATGTATTCGGGGCTGGTGCTGGTGCCGGTCGGCACCAGAATCTGACTCTGCGGCCGGTCCGAAAACCGGAAGTTGAACGTGCCGTTGTAGCGGTAGCGCTTCAAATACTGAATGTCGGCCGTGCCGCCCCAGCCGCCAAACGTCTGGGCGTTACCGGCGTAGATGTCGCCCGTCAGCCGCACCCCAATGTTGTCGGTGGGCGCAAAATAATAGCCGCCGTTGGTGAGGTAGTAGCCCCGGTCGGCGGCCTGTCCGAAGGTCGGGATGAGGATGCCCGACCCGCGCCCGCCCTTCACCTTCGGAAAAAAACCGAACGGCAACCCCAGCGGCGTGGGCACGTCGGCAATGACGAGGTTGAACGGCCCCGTCACCACGTTTTTCTCGGTCACGCGCATCTTACTGGCCCGGAAAAAGAAGTGCGGATGCTCCAGGTTGCAGGTGGTGTAGATGCCGTTGCGGCCAAAAAACGTGTTGTCGGGCAGCTTCTTGATGGTTTCGGCCGCCACGTAGCCTTCGCCCTGCTGCGTAACGACTTCGTTGATGCGGCCCTTCTTGGTTTTGAGGTTGTAAGCAATGCGCCCGGCGGTGTAGGTGCCGCTGCCGTCCACCACCACGGGGCGGCCTTCGAGGCGGTTTTTTACGGTGTCGCGTCGTCCTTCGGCCAGCACCAAGTTTTCGCCATAATTCACGGTTATCAAGTAGGCTTTCAGGTTCATGGCCCCGTAGTCCACAGCGGCTTGCCGGTAAAGCCGGGCCGTTTTGGTGGTCACGTCCATCTGAATGGAGTCCGTAGCGGTGTACTTCACGGTGCCTTCCAGCGCCCCCTTGCGGCCGGGCTGGAAGGTGAGCGTGTCGAGGCCGCCGTTGGCATCGTCGGCCGTCCCAGTTGCTACTGTGCGGGCCGGGCCACCGGGCGACAGCGTGTCAGGCACGGGCTTGGACGAAGCCCCCGGAATCCGGTGCTGGCCGGGGTTGGTGGCCCCTGGCGGCGGCGGCCCCACGGGGTCGCGCGGGTCGGGTGAGATGTAGCGCACTGGCGGCGTAGTGGGGCTGCCAGGCCGCTGCTTGTTAGTCGGTTGGGCAGGGTTGGTGGCGGGGCCGGGCGAGGCCACGCTATCGGCCAGGGCGGGGGGGGTGGTTTGGGCTTGCGCGGTGGCGGCGGCCAGCAGCAACGCCAGCAGCAAGCCCAGCGGCCCACTTCCCCAACCGGACCCAAACCAACGCTTAAACCAGGTCATCAAAGTTGGTAGCAGGTAATGGGGTTACTTTTGGGGCTTCTTACAAAGATAACGGGTGGCGGCTGGCCCCCTACGCTCCCTTCTAACGAACGCCGTGCGGATTATTGCCTTTCTGATTGGTGCCTGGTGCCTGGTGCTTGGTGCTTGGCAAATGGCATTCGGCACCAATTTCTTCGTTTCAGGCAACGGCAGTGTCGGAGCGCCCGGTGCATCAGGCACCAGCCACCAGGCGCTAAGCACCAAGCACCAAGCACCAAGCACCAACAGATACCACCTCCGCACCGTGGTGCTGGATGCCGGGCACGGCGGCAAAGACCGGGGCTGTGCGGGTAAAAAAGCCCGCGAAGCCGATGTGGCGCTGGCTATTATCAAGGCACTGGGCCACGAAATTGAAACCCACCTCCCCGAAGTTAAGGTGATTTACACCCGCAAAACCAACGTGTTTGTGGAGCTGGACGAACGCGCCGCCATTGCCAACCGCGCCCACGCCGACCTGTTTATTTCGGTGCATTGCAACTCCGGCCCCGCCAGCATTCGCGGCACCGAAGTCTGGACGATGGGGCCGCACAAAACCGACGCGAACCTGGCCGTGGCCAAGCGCGAAAACGCCGTAATTCTGCAAGAAGACAATTACCAGCAACGCTACGGCGGCTTCGACCCGCGTTCGCCCCAAAGCCACATCCTGTTTTCGTTGTTCCAGTCGGCCTACGTGGCCAACAGTCTGCGCTTCGCCCAACAGGTTGATAAGCAGCTTCGCACCGAAGTCGGCCGCCGTAGCCGGGGCGTGAAACAGGCGGGTTTTCTGGTGCTGTGGAAGTCCACCATGCCGTCGGTTCTCATCGAAACCGGCTTCCTCACCAACCCCACCGAAGAACGTTACCTCAACGATAAGGCCAACCAGTCGTATATGGCCACGGGCATCTACCAAGCGTTCCGCGCCTACAAGCGCGACCTGGAAGGGGAGGAGTGATGGGGGCGGGCTTTCGGCATTAGTTGCTGGGTATTAGGTTTTCGGTGTTGGGTTTTCGGTGCCAAGTGCTGCTCCGAAAGCTCAATGACCAGCACCGAAAACCCAGCACCGAACACCGAAAACCTAAAACTCAACACCACCAGCCCACCAAACCATTAACTTACCATTCTCCGTGTCTAAAGAAATCAAAGTTGCGTTGCTGGCCATTTTCGCCATTGGGGCGCTCTTCGTCGGGTACAAATTTTTGCGCGGCAGCAATGTTTTGTCCGGCGATAATACATACTATGCTGTATATCCCAACGTGGAGGGCCTCAACGTGGGGGCGCAGGTGATACTGCACGGCATCAAGGTGGGACAGGTGAAGCAGTTGGAATTGCAACCCGACAAGAATAACTCGGTGCGGGCGACCCTGGAAATGGAAAAGAACGTGACCATCGGCGACTCCACGGTGGCGGGCCTGGCGGGTTCGCTGCTGGGGGCCAAGAACATCACGCTCATTCTGGGCCGCGACACCAAAACTTACCACGGCGGCGAAAGCCTGCTCACAACTTCGGCCGTGAGCATTACGGACGTGTTTCAGGCCAAAGCCCTGCCCGTGCTGGACACCGTGGGGGCCACGCTGGCCAATATCAATGCTTTCCTGAATAAAGATGCGCAAACCAGCATTAAGGGCACACTGGAAGGGGCGCGGGGCAGCACCGAGGCCTTGAAAAAGCTCATCACCGCCAACCAGGAAAACATCAATAAAATCACCACCAACCTGGCCCACATGACGGCCGCGCTGGACAAAAGCACCGCCAAGCTGGACAAAATTGCCGACAACTTCACCGTGCTTTCCGACTCGCTGAAGAATGCACCCGTCGGCCCGGCCCTGCGCCGCCTCAACGCCACAATGGCCGAGGCCCAAACCACGATGACCGGCGTGAACAAGGCCCTGACCGACCAGACCGGCTCCCTGGGCAAGCTCATCAACGACCCGGACTTGTACAAAAACCTGGATGCCACCGCCGCCAGCACCAACGCGCTGATGGCAGATTTCAAGGCCAACCCCAAACGCTACGTGCATTTTTCGGTGTTCGGGGGCGGCAAGGACAAGGTGAAGAAGGAAACCACCACCCAGCCCGACGGAACGACGAAGACGGAAACGAAGAAAACCACAACCTCGCCCACGATTACGCCGGGCAAGTAGGGCGGGGGGTGGCTCCCGCCCGCATCGCATGAACCGCTGCCCCGGTTCGGGCGGGGGCAAGCCCCGCACCCTACCTTTGAAATCCGCTTCCGGGCGGATTTTTTTGTGCCCCACTCTCCATAATTCCCACCCGTATGAACATTGAATTTAACCGCAACGAAGACCAACTCAAGCAACTCACTTACCAGCTTCACAAAAAGCAGGCGGCCGTGGCCCTGGGCGGGGGCGAAAAACGCATTGCTGCCCACAAAGCCAAAGGCAAGCTCACGGCCCGCGAACGCATTGACTATTTGTTGGATAAGGATGCGGCGCGGGTAGAAATCGGGGCCTTTGCGGGCGAAGGAATGTATGCCGACGAAGGCGGCTGCCCCGGCGGCGGCGTGGTGGTGGTGCTGGGCTACGTGCAGGGCCGGCAGTGCGTGGTGGTGGCCAACGATGCCACCGTGAAGGCGGGCGCGTGGTTTCCCATCACGGCCAAAAAGAACCTGCGGGCGCAGGAAATCAGCATCGAAAACAAGCTGCCCATCATTTACTTAGTGGATTCGGCCGGAGTCTATCTGCCGATGCAGGACGAGATTTTCCCGGACAAGGAGCATTTCGGCCGCATCTTCCGCAACAACGCCGTGATGAGCAGCCTGGGCATTGTGCAACTCGCGGCCATCATGGGGCCGTGCGTGGCGGGCGGGGCCTATTTGCCCATCATGTCCGACGAGGCCATGATTGTGAGCGGCACCGGCTCGGTGTTCCTGGCCGGGTCGTACCTAGTGAAGTCCGCCATTGGCGAAAGCATTGACAACGAGGCGTTGGGCGGGGCGGCGATGCACTCCGAAATCTCGGGCGTGACGGATAACCGCTTCGACAGCGATGCCGAATGCCTTGACCACATCCGTACCATCTTCGACAAAATGGGGGCACAGCCCACGGCTGGTTTCAGTCGTGCTACGCCCGCCGCGCCCAAACTGGACGAGCAGGAAATCTACGGTCTGCTGCCCGCCGACCGCGCCAAACCCTACGACATGATGGACATCATCAACCGGCTGGTGGACAACTCCGAATTTGAACCCTACAAGCCCGACTACGGCCAGACGCTGCTCTGCGGCCTGGCCCGCGTGGATGGCTGGGCGGTGGGCATCGTGGCCAACCAGCGTAAAATCGTGAAAAGCAAGAAAACCGGGATGCAGATGGGCGGGGTCATCTACTCCGACTCGGCCGACAAAGCCGCCCGCTTCATCATGAACTGCAACCAGAAGCGCATCCCGCTGCTGTTTCTGCACGACGTGTCGGGCTTCATGGTCGGCAGCCAGTCCGAGCAGGGCGGCATCATCAAGGACGGGGCCAAGATGGTGAATGCCATGAGCAACTCAGTGGTGCCCAAGTTCACGGTCATCGTCGGCAACAGCTACGGTGCTGGCAACTACGCCATGTGCGGCAAAGCCTACGACCCCCGCCTAATCGTGGCCTGGCCCACCGCCCAACTAGCAGTGATGAGCGGTGCCGCCGCCGCCAACACGCTGCTCCAGATTCAGGTAGCCTCGCTCAAAGCCAAAGGCGAGGTGATTACTCCCGAAGCCGAGAAGGAACTGCTCGACCGCATCAAGGCCCGCTACGAGGAGCAGCTCTCGCCCTACTACGCGGCGGCCCGGCTCTGGGTAGATGCCGTGATTGACCCGCTGGAAACGCGCAAGGTGCTCTCGGAGGGCATTGCGGCGGCCAACCATGCGCCGATTGAGCGGGCGTATAACGTGGGGGTTATTCAGGTGTGACTTTCAATTCCCCAAAACTGTGAAGTATGGAGCCTATTGACAAAGCGGCGTTTCTCTCAAATTTGCGGTTGACGCAGATGTATTGTGAGCAGCAGTTGCATCGTACGGAAAAGAGTCCTGCTGCAATCCTGCGCAGTATAAATCCGATGTGTAACGGAAGGCGAGTTATTGAATTTAGATTGCAAGCAACGCATTGGCAAAAAGACAATGACTACTGCTTTATTGCCAACTGGACCATAGACCCTCACAGAAATGTTAATGGGTTTTCCTACTCCGAGCTGTTTCAAAAGCAGTTGAGGGTTAAAGGAGCAACAAAGCTGATTGATACTGGTGTAGAATACAAGGGAGAAATACTAGTCGCTGAGTTCGAGGAAAGTACTGCAGATGGGGCACCGGAAGTAGAATCTGAAGGACTACTTGATATTTGGGACTGTCCTCCGATTGACACTTGGTTTTACCAGATTGAGCGGAATGGGCTAAAAATATTTTTTGCCTGGATTCCCCAGCTGTTTGTCAAACTGGCAGATAACGGCAGTGAGGTTGCTCCTTTAGGTAATATTCATTGGTTTAAGAAGTGGGCACCATTGGAATACAAGCGCGTGCTAGGATGAAAACCCTCTACCTCCTGGCCGGCTGCAACGGGGCGGGCAAAACCACGGCCGCCTTCACCTTGCTGCCCGGCTTGCTCGATTGCCGGGAGTTTGTGAACGCCGACGAAATTGCGCGGGGCCTGTCGCCGTTTCAGCCCGAGACGGTGAGCTTCCAGGCGGGCCGGCTGATGCTGGGGCGGCTGCGGGAATTGCTGGCAGCCGGGGAGAGCTTTGCGCTGGAGACGACATTGGCGACGCGGCATTATTTGCGCTTTATTGCAGAGGCGCGGGCAGCAGGCTACACGGTTAGCCTGTTTTTCTTCTGGCTCAACTCGCCGGAGTTGGCCGTGCAGCGGGTGAAGGACCGGGTGCGCGAGGGCGGGCACTCCATTCCGGAGGCCGTGATTTGGCGGCGCTACGAGGGCGGGCTACGCCAGTTTTTTCAGCACTACCGCACCGTGGTTGATACTTGGCTGTTGGTAGATAATTCCAGCGGACGGGCCCAGACCATTGCCAAGTGCAGCGGCAGCGAGCTAACCGTCGTAAATGACTCTCTTTGGCACCAACTGAACACCGCCTATGTCTAAGCAAAAATACACGGCTGAAATTAATGCCAAAGTGGAAGCAGGGCTGATAATGACTTACAACGCCATGCTGGCCTTTAAGAAATACAAGCAAAGCCCGGTCAGCATCTCCCGCGATGGGAAGATTGTGGCCGTGCCGCCGGAGCAAATGCCCCCGGCCCAGCCGCCGCAATAGGCCGGTTTGGTCAAAAAACCAGAGCGGGCCGACGCACTGCGCTTCGGCCCGCTTTGGTTTTTGGCGAAAGCCGCAGGCCAGCGCTTCAGGTTTCTCTATTTTTACCCGAAAACCTGCAAGGCCGAGCACCGTAAATTTGGGGTGCTGAAGGAGAGCTACTGAGGCGGGGCGGGCGCTGGCCAGCGGGCCTTTGGCCGTAAATTGCACCCTTACTCAACCTGCTTCCGCAATGGTCCAGAAGACCGCCGCGCCCAGTCCCCAGCTCGTCCACATCCAAACGCCGGGCACTGACAACAGTGCTCACTCCAAAGCCCAGAAGGAGTTTAACCGCCTCACCAAGCGCATTGCGAAGCTGGAAAAAGAGGTGAGCAGCTTCCGCGACGCGGCCACCAAGCTGCGGCAGCGGGTGCAGAACGAGTACCGGCCCCTGCAAGCCCAGCACAACGCCGCCCGCGCCAGCCTCGTGCGGGTGCTCGACCGCGCCCACGGGGATTATAAGCTCACGAAGGGCGAGAAAAACAAGATTGTGGACATCATGGCCCACTGCGCCGACCTGCTGGATAAAGGCCACGACGACCTGCGGCCCATCATTGACAAGCACGCGCCGCCGCTCAGCGAAGCGGAAGAAGCGGCGGCCGACCAGCAAACGTCGGAGTTTATGAAACAGCTTTTTACCGCGCAGTACGGCATTGCGTTTGACCCCGACGTGGACGTAAGTACGCAGACGAAATTCCAAGCGTATGTGAACCGAAAACTGGCCGAGCAGGACGCGGAATACGAAAAGCAGGAAGCCGAACAAGCTGAGCGCCGTGCCAAGCGCAAGAAAACCCCGAAGCAGCAAGCCGCCGAGGAGAAAAAGCAGGCCGAAGAAAAGAACATCACGAAAGCCGTGCGCTCGCTCTACATGGACTTGGTGAAAACCCTGCACCCCGACCGCGAACCCGACGAAGCCGAAAAGCTCCGCAAAACCGAGTTGCTGAAGCAGGTGACGACGGCCTACGAAGCCAACGAGTTGCTGACCCTGTTGCGCCTGCAACTGGAGTTGCAACGCATTGACCAGAGCCACCTGGAAAACCTGGCCGAAGACCAGCTCAAATACTACAACAAGCTGCTCCGGGAGCAAGCCCGCGAACTGGACGAAGCCCTGTACCTGGAGCAGCAGGAGTTGTCCGGCTTCACCGGCCAGCCTTACTACTACATACCCACCCCGGCCGCGTTAGAATATGATTATCAGCGGCAGAAATCGGGACTAAACCAGAAAATCAAGCAACTGGAAGCAGAAGTGCTGGCGTTTGAACACGACCCGGCGGCGGTGAAACAGTTTTTGAAAGAGTACAAAATACCGAAGCCGGGGCGCGGGCCGATGCCCATGCAGTTGTAGGGGCGGGGTGTTCAGGCGCACGAGTTAATTTGCGGACACCGCGCTACCGGCCCACCATTTGCTGCTGGGCCGCAGTGTAGCGGGCACCCTGCACGGTGATTTGGGCGGCGGCGTGGTCAATTTCGCGCAGGTCGGCGGCGGTGAGTTCCAGAGTGGTAGCGCCGAGGTTTTCGTCCAGCCGGGGCAGTTTGGTGGTGCCGGGGATGGGCACAATCCAGGGCTTTTGGGCCAGTAGCCAGGCAAGGGCAATTTGGGCGGGGGTGGCATTTTTTTCCTGGGCCACGCGGCTCAGCAGGGCCACCAGCGTCTGGTTGGCTTGGCGGGCTTCGGGGGTGAAGCGCGGCGCGGCAGTGCGGAAGTCGCTGCTGTCGAACTTGGTGTCTTCGGTAATCTTGCCCGTGAGAAAGCCCCGGCCCAGCGGGCTGAACGGCACGAAGCCAATGCCCAACTCCTCGAGCAGCGGCAGAATCTCCGGCTCCGGGTCGCGGGTCCAGAGCGAGTATTCGCTTTGCAGGGCCGTGACCGGCTGCACGGCGTGGGCCTTGCGAATGGTGCTGGCCCCGGCCTCGGACAGGCCGAAGTGCCGCACTTTGCCTTCCTGAATCAGGTCTTTCACCGTCCCGGCCACGTCCTCAATGGGCACATTGGGGTCCACGCGGTGCTGGTAGAACAGGTCGATAACGTCGGTGCGGAGCCGTTTCAGCGACGCTTCGGCCACGGCCCGGATGTGTGCGGGGCGGCTGTCGAGTTCTGTCCATTTGCTGGGGTCGGCGGCCGAGGGCTTGAAGCCAAACTTGGTGGCGATGACCACTTGCTGCCGCAGGGGCGCGAGGGCTTCGCCCACCAAGGCTTCGTTCGTGAACGGGCCATACACTTCGGCGCTGTCGAAGAACGTCACGCCGCGCTCCACAGCGGCGCGGAGCAGCCTTGTCATTTCCGCTTTGGCGGGGGCGGGGCCGTAGGCGAAACTCATGCCCATGCAGCCGAGGCCGAGGGCGGAAACTTCTAGGTTTTGGGGGCCGAGTTTTCTCGTGTTCATAAGGCAGGGGGTAACGGCTGAAAAGCGAGCAGCCGCAAAAACCACGGGTTAAATTCGCCGTGCGGCGCACTTGTTACGTAGAATGCCAGAAAAAACGTTGCCTCCCATGTCCCAAAAAACCGTTGCCGAAATCATTGTCAATACCCTTGTTGCCGCTGGCGTTCGCCGCGTGTTCGGCGTAGTGGGCGACTCCCTCAACGGCTTCACCGAAGCGTTGCGGACCCACGAAGGTATTGAATTTGTGGCCGTGCGCCACGAGGAAGGCGGCGCTTTCGCGGCCAGCGCCGAAGCCCACCTGACCGGCGATTTGGCGGTGTGTGCGGGGTCGTGCGGGCCAGGCAATACCCATCTCATCAACGGCTTGTACGATTGCCACCGCAGCCGGGTGCCGGTGTTGGCCATTGCCGCCCAGATTCCGAGCGTGGAAATTGGGAGCGGCTATTTCCAAGAAACGCACCCGGAGCGGTTGTTTCAGGAATGCAGCCACTATTGCGAGTTGGTTGCGGTGCCCGAACAGGCCGTGCGGATGACCGAAAGCGCCATTGCGGCGGCCCTGGGGTTGGGCGGCGTGGCGGTGCTGGTGGTGCCCGGCGACGTGTTTTACCGCGAAGCCGAGGCCCCGGAGCCGCGCCTGCCCACCCGGGGGCGACAGGGCCTGACGCAGCCCGCCGCTGCCGACCTGCGCCAGGCCGCGCAGTTGCTCAACGACTGCGAAAAAATAACCATTCTGGCGGGCATTGGCTGTGCCGAGGCTCATGCCGAGTTGCTGCAAACGGCGGGCGTATTGCAAGCGCCGGTGGTTCATTCCTTGCGCGGCAAGGAGGTTGTGGAGCCCAACAACCCCTACGACGTGGGCCTGACCGGGCTGCTGGGAATGCCCGCTGGCTACCACGCCTTGATGGATGCCGAGGCCATTCTGATGCTGGGCACCGACTTTCCGTACCGGCAGTTTTACCCCGAAAACGCGCGGGTGGTGCAGGTGGATGTGCGCCCCCAAAACATCGGCCGCCGCACCCGCGTGGAAATTGGCCTCATTGGTGACGTGCGCGAAACCCTGCTGGCGTTGCTGCCCCACCTCACGCCCAAAACCGGCGGCGACCACCTGCACGAAGCCCAGGAACGCCACCGCGCCGACGACCAGCACCTGGCCGAATTAGCCACCAGCGACGCGGGCGACACCAGCCTGCACCCGCAATACGTGGCCCGCTTGCTGAACGAACTGGCCGCCGAAGATGCCATTTTTACCTGCGACGTGGGCACGCCCACCATCTGGGCCGCCCGGTACCTGCACCTGAATGGCCAGCGGCGGCTCCTCGGCTCCTTCGTGCACGGCAGCATGGCCAACGCGCTGTCGCAGGCCTACGGGGCGCAACTGGAACGCCCGCAACAGCAGGTGATTGCCATGTGCGGCGATGGCGGTTTTGCCATGTTGCTGAGCGAATTACTGACCGTGCGGCAACACAAGATTCCCGTCAAAATCATTATTTTCAACAACGCGGCGCTCGGCTTCGTGGAGTTGGAGATGAAGGCGGCGGGCATCCTCGAATACGGCACCGGACTGGACAACCCCAACTTTGGGGCATTGGCCGAAGCGGCGGGCATCAAAGGATTTCGGGTGAGCGACCCGGCGGAATTGGAGGGGGTGTTGCGGGCGGCGCTGGCCCACAATGGGCCGGTAGTGGTGGATGCCGTGGTGAAACGGCAGGAACTGAGTATGCCGCCCACCATCGAGGCCAAACAAGCGGCAGGCTTCGGCCTGTATGCGCTGAAAGCCCTGATGAACGGGCGCGGCAGTGAGTTGCTGGATTTGGCGAAGACGAATTTGTTTCGCTAAACGGCGGCCCGCGCCAGCGGCGCATTCCACGAACCTTAACCCGCTTTGCGTGTTAAATTTGGCCTTGCTGCCCCCGTAGCGGCTGCTTTTTATAATGACCACCAAAGAAATTAAAGCCCTCATCTCGTTGCTCGACGACCCGGAAATTGCCCCCCAGATTCAGGGCGAAATCCAGAACCTGGGCGAGAGCATTATCCCGTTTTTGGAAGAAAGCTGGGAGGAAAGCCTTGACCCGCAGCAGCAGCAACGGCTGGAGGATTTGATTCACCACCTGCAATTTGAGGGGTTGCAGCAGCGGCTGCGGGTGTGGCACGAGGGCGGGGCCGTGGATTTGCTCGAAGGAATGTGGCTGCTGAACACCTACCAATACCCCGATGCCGACCTGCAAGCCCTGAACCGCGCCGTAGAGCAGTTGCGCGCCGAAGTGACACCCCTGCTGCTGCCCGACTTCACGCCCGTGGACCAGGTGCAGGCCCTGAACTACGTCCTGTTCCGGGGCCACAAGTTTGCCGCCAACACCCAGCACTTCCACTCGCCCGCCAACTCCATGCTGCAGCGGGTGTTGGAAACCAAGCGCGGCAACCCGCTCACGCTGTGTGTGATTTACCTGCTGGTGGCCCAGCGGCTGGACCTGCCCGTGTTCGGCGTGAACCTGCCCAACCTGTTCGTGCTGACCTACCGGCCCGGCGGCGAAGAAGCGCCGTTTTACATCAACTGCTACAACCGGGGCTTGATTTTGTCCCGCACCGACATCGAGCACTACGTCAGTCAGTTGCAAATCACATCTAACCCCATTTTCTTCGAGCCTTGCTCGCACCTCGACATTGTGCGCCGCGCCTTGCGCAACCTGCAAATGAGCTTTGAGAAGCTGCAAGAGCCGGCCAAAGCGGCAGAAGTAGCCACGCTGCTGGGGATTTTGGAATGATTTTCTAGTAGTGGGTACGGGGTAGTGGGTAATTGGACTTATTCAACTTCATCCTATTACTCACTACCCTGTACCCACTACTAAAGCATCATCACCGCTTAATCAGGCAACCGGCGGCGCGTTTGCTCTCCACGCCTGCCGGGCGGCCGGCAAGCAGGTTGTCCAGCACCTGCTGCACGTAGCGTTGCTGCACGTTGGCGGCTTGCTGGGGGTTGTCGTCAATAGCGCCCCGGTAGCGCACGGCGAAGCCGCCGCCATCGGGTTGCAGCACGGCCACTTCGGCGGTTTTGGTGATGCCCAAGGCACTGCTGGCTTGGGCGGTGGGGTCGGAGAGGGTAGGCAACTCCACTTCGCCGGGGGCGGCGGTGCCGGGGGCATCCAGGTTGATGGGCACGTTGATGAACAGGAACTGTACGCCCTGCCCGCCGTAGCGGCTGCTGAGGGAAGCCAGCCGCTCCTGGTAGAGCCGCGAAAAGGCGCAGGCCGGGTTGAGAAACACCACCACAATGGCCTTTTTGCCGGAGTAGCTTTTCAGGGTGATGTCGTTGTTAGCGGCGGTTTTGAGCGTGAAATCCGTCACGGTGCTACCTTGGGCGCGGGCGGTGCCCACGACTAGCCCGACAGTGAGCAGGGCAACGGCGGTCAGGATGGCGATTCGGCGCAGGGTCATGGCAAAGCGGAGTTAGGAAAGGTCGGGTTCGTGGCAGTACGTGAGTACGTAGCCGGGGGCTGGTTGAGCATAGCAAACGCGGTGCCGGGTTCGGCGACCGGCCAGCACGAGGGTGGCGGCGATTTCGGCAGCGGCGGCCGGAAAGTCGTCCAGCAGCAGGTCGGTGCTAAAGATAAGGCCCCGGCGACCGGCCAGCTTGTAAAGGGTTTCTTTGGCGCTCCAGAGGCGGCTGAAATACGCGGCCGGGTCGGGGGCATTCTGGGCTTGTCGGTGGGCGGCGGCCAGGTCGGCGGGGGCCAGGAATTTGGGGGCCAGGCGTTGGGCTTTGTCGCGCACCTGCTCCACATCCACGCCCACCCGGCCCCCCGTGGCGACCAGTGCCGCCACCCACGCGCCGGAGTGCGACAGCGACACCGCCGGGGCCGGGGCGGGGCCAGCCAGCCAAGGGCGACCATTGGGGTCGTTGTGCAGGATGAAGCCGGAACCGGGCAACAGTTCATCCAACAGCCTATGCACCAACACCCGTCCGGCCAGCCACTGCGCTTGCCGGGCGGCCGGGGCGGCGGGCAGCAACTCCCGGTAGGCGGCAACGGCCGCCGGGGGCAACAGCGGCCAGAGGTCGGCGGCCGCAGCGGGGGGCTGCCAGTAGCCGAGCAGGGCAGCCGGAGCCAGGCGGTGGAATGTGGGCGAAGGCATGGCAGTAGGCGCAGGGAGCGGCAAACGTACCGCCAAACCGGGATTCGGGCGGCTGGCAGCGGGCCGTACCTTCGCCCCATGATTCGCCCCGAAGTGCATAAGCTGGCCGCCCTCACCGGGCACCGCGACGCGGTGTACGCCCTGACGACCGGGCCGGGGGCGGCCGTATTTTCGTCGGGAGCCGATGGCATGGTCGTGGGCTGGGATGCCGCCGACCCCGCGCAAGCTGGTGATTTGCTGGCCCAGGTAGAAAATTCGGTGTACGCCCTGCGCTGGCTGGCCGAGGCGAATTTGCTGGTGCTGGGGCACAACTTTCAGGGAATTCAGGCGCTGGATTTGGACAGCAAAAAGCTGGCCCACGCCACGGCCCTGCCGCCGGTGGCCATCTTTGAAATCGTGCATTCGGCTCCCCGGCAGCGGCTCTACGTGGCCCTGGCCGACGGTACGCTGGCCGTGCTGACGCTGCCCGGTTTTCGGCTGGAGAAACTGGTGCGCATCAGCCAGAAAAGCCTGCGCTGCCTGGCCTTGCACGAGGAGCGCGGCGAGCTGGCCGTGGGCACTTCCGATTGGCAGACCTACGTGCTGGACGTGGATTCGCTAACCGTGAAATTCACGCTGATGGCCAGCACCAACTCGGTTTTTTCGGTGGCCTATGCGCCCGATGGCCGTCTGCTCACGGCGGGCCGCGATGCCCAAATCCGGGCCTGGAACCCGGCCGCCGACTACGCGCTGCTGCAAACCGTGGCGGCGCATCTGTACACCATCAATAATCTGGCATTCAGCCCCGATGGCCGCTGCCTGGCCTCGTGCAGCATGGATAAAAGCATCAAGCTCTGGGACAGCGAGACCCTGACCCTGCTGCGGGTGCTGGACCGCGCCCGCAACGCGGGCCACGGCACCTCGGTGAACCGCACGGTGTGGCCGGGCGCGGAAAACCGGCTAGTTTCGTGCAGCGACGACCGCAGTTTGGCGGTGTGGGCAGTGGGGGAGGAGGAATGAACGACACTCCCCTCCTTGAAAAGGAGGGGATGCTTCGGCGCAGCCGAAGCTGGGGTGGTAAATTCGCTGCCCGGTCGCTGACCTGCTCGTTGCAAAGCCAACTTTCAACGACCCTGGGGCAGCATACGAATTTACCACCCCAGTTTCAGCTTCGCTGAAACGTCCCCTCCTTTTCAAGGAGGGGAGTTGCCGTTCACCCCTTTTGCCGAGCCTTCCCCATGAAAATTACTGCCCTCGACATCCGCCAAAAAACGTTTGAGAAATCCTTTCGTGGGGTGGACAAAGACGAAGTGCAGGCCTTTCTAAACACTGTTTCGCAGGAATGGGAACGGCTGGGCGATGAAAACCGCGACCTGCGCTCCCGCCTGGAACAGGCCCAGCAAGATGTGCAGAAAATGCGCGAAGTGGAAACCGGCCTCTACCGCACCCTCAAAACGGCCGAAGATACCAGCGTGGCCATTGCCGCACAAGCGCAACAAGATGCTGATGTGCAGCGTCGGGCCGCCCAGCAGCAGGCCGAAGCCGCTGTGGCCGCTGCCCGCCAGGAGGGGGCGACGAGCTTGCAGCAAGCCCGGCACCAAGCCGCCCAAATCCTGACCGCCGCACAGCAGCAAGCCCATGACCACCTGGACGCTGCCCACGCCCAGGCCCAGCAACTGGTGGCCGAAATGCAGCACGTCACCAATGAATTAGGGGCTGATTTTCAGAAGCTGGAAAAAGAATGGACGGCGCTCGTGAGCGATTTGCAGCATTTGGGGGCCGCCGCCGCTGACCGCGCCGAAAAAGCCCGTACCCGACCAGTTGGCGATGCGGTGGCCATCCTTTCGCGGGCCGCTGGCGTAGAGGTACAGCGGCCGGAACTTCCGGCACTGCCCAAAATAGCTTCCGATATGTTCGTTTCTGCTGCTTTCCCGTCGTCATCAGCGGCTGTGCCCGCTACGGCTTCTTCCGGTTCTTTTGCCAACGTTCAGGTTGCGGAGCGGCCTGATGTCCCGCGTGGGCCGCAAGACTACAACCCCAAGCCCGGCCAGCAGCCTGACCCCGGGGCACCCGCCCAAGCGCCCGGCCCCGAAATTGAACGGCCCGGTGCGCCCGCCGAAAACCCCGGCATCGCGCCTGCCCCCAGCATTCAGCCGCCCGCGCCGTCGCAGGTGCCCGACCCGGCCCCGCCCCGCGTGGAGCCGCCCGCGCCCGACTTCCAGCCGGTGGGGCCGGACCGGCCCGAAATTTCGCAGCCCGTGCCGGTCACGCATCCGGGCCAACCGAGCATGGAGAAATCGTTTTTTGACGAGATTTAGCGGTTCGCGCAGTATGGGACAGATTGCCCTCGAAGGAATGGAGTTTTTTGCGTTCCACGGCTATTATGACGAGGAGCAGAAAATCGGCAATAAGTACGGGGTGGACCTCTACATCCGCACCGATTTGTTGGCGGCGGGCGAATCGGACAAGCTCCAGCAGACGGTGAACTACGAGGTGCTGTACCGGCTGGTGGCCGAAGAAATGCGGGCACCCGCCCGGCTCCTCGAACACGTGGCCCACCGGGTGCTGGACCGCATCATGGCCGAACTGCCCCATGTGCAAAAAGTGCGCGTGAACGTGAGCAAGTTCAACCCGCCGCTGGGCGGCATTTGTCACCGGGCGCGGGTGACGCTGGCGCGGCGGCGGTAGCGGTGGCCTGATTTTCAGCCAGGTCGGTGCCCCAGCGCCAGCAGAATCTGGGCAGCGGCGGCGGGCGTTTGCTCGCCAGCAGCCACGGCCGCTTGCAACGCCGGCAACTGTGCCCGCACGGCCCCATTATCATAAAACTGCGCTTCCAGTGCCTGGGCAATGGCGGCTTGCAACCACTGGAGTTGCTGGGCCTGCCGCCGCTGAGCAAACGTGCCGTTGGCGCGGGTGTGGGCGGCAAACTTCTCCAGCATCGCCCAAACTTCGGCAATGCCATTGCCGATGAAGGCCGAGGTGAGCAGCACCGGCGGCAGCCAGCCGTTGGCGGGGGCCGGAAACAGGTGCAGGGCGTTGCGGTAGTCCTGGCGGGCGCGGCGGGCGGCAGCTTCGTTGCCGTGGTCGGCTTTGGTGATGAGCAGGGCATCGGCCAGTTCCATGATGCCGCGCTTGAGGCCCTGAAGTTCGTCGCCCGCCCCGGCCAGGAGCAGCAGCAGAAACACGTCGGTCATGGCATGAACAGCGGTTTCGGACTGGCCCACCCCCACGGTTTCCACGAAAACAACGTCGTAGCCCGCCGCTTCACACAATAATAACGCTTCGCGGGTGGCGCGGGCCACGCCGCCCAGGCTGCCCCCGGCGGGCGAGGGCCGGATGAACGCCTGCGGGTGCGCCGCGAGTTGCGGCATCCGGGTTTTGTCGCCCAGGATGGAACCGCCCCCGCGTGGGCTGCTAGGGTCCACGGCCAGCACGGCCAGTTTCTTTCCCAATTCATTGACAACGTGCAAGCCCAACGCTTCGATGAACGTGCTTTTGCCCACGCCCGGCACCCCTGTGATGCCTATTCGCAAGGCTCGGCCGGTGGCGGGCAACACGGCGGCCAGCACCTGCTGGGCCAGGGCCTGGTCGGCGGGCAGGGTGCTTTCGACCAGCGTGATGGCCCGACCTAGCACCACGCGCTGCCCGGCGCGGATGCCAGCCGCATAATCGGCAACGGAATGGCGGGGAGCGGGCACAATTCAGAAATTACGGTGTAGCTTGCGGGGGCAAAGAACGGGCAGATTCCATTCGGATGGGGTACTTGCGTTGGGTCGCCTTTCAAAAAACGCCCCAAAAATTAGGCCGCCTCGTTGGTGGGAATGACATTTTCTGTTTTCCAGTCCGTATTGCTTAAATACCTTTCCTCTTTTTTTTATGAATAAAACCCTACGCCTGTCGTTGCTGGTCGCCGCTCCGCTGGCCCTGCCGCTCACCCTCCACGCCCAGAACGAACTGAGCAACTTCTCGGCCACCGGCCGGGGCGGGGTCATCAACACCTTCGCCACCGACTACCAGACGATTGGCGTGAACCCCGCCAACCTGGGCCGCCAATCGGACCACAAAGGAGCCATCACCATCGCCGAATTTGGTGCGGGCGTGGCCTCGCAGTCCTTGAGCCGGACGTTGTTCCGCAAGCTGATTGACAACACCGGCGATAACAAAGACGCGCTGCCCAAAACTGCCGTAGCAGAACGCGCCGCGCTGGTGAACTCCCTGACCGGCACCGATGTGATAAATGCCAACATTGACATCACCACCATAGGCGCGTCGTTCTCGCTTGGTCAATACGGCAGCATTGCCGTCAGCAACCGCTACCGCACCGGTGTTCACCTGGGGCTGAACCGCAACGCGGCCGACATCATCGTGAACGGACAGAACGCGGCTATCATTCAGCAATACTACCCGACCACGCCTGGCGGCACCTACAGCGGCCCCAACCCGGCCACCAACGCGCCGCTGGTTTCAACGGCACTGGCTGGTTCCAACATTCAGGCGGCCGTGACCAGCGAGTACAACATTGCCTACGGGGTGCAGGTGCTGGACAAGGAAGGGTTCAAGCTGTCGCTGGGCTTGGGCTACCGCTACATTCAGGGCCTGGGCATTGCCGACGTGCGGATTGAGGACGGCTCATTTTATGGGTACAATGCCATTTCGCCGGTGTTCAAAATCAATTACGGCAACATCGTGAATGACCCAAATTTTGCCTATACCAACGGTTCGGGCCTGAAATCAGTGGGCCACGGCAACGGCTTCGACGTAGGGGTGGCCACCGAAATCGGCAAAACTATTCGGCTGGGTGTGTCGGTGACGGAAATGGGGTCCATGACCTGGGATGGCAACGTGCTAACGGCCAACGACCAGAAACTCAAGCAAACCAGCTCGACCGGCATCCAGACCTACGACCTGTTCAAGGAACTGTCCAATCAATTCACTGACGACAAGTCGTTGTTCACTTACCAAGCCAACAAAGAGCGCAACGCCGGACTGCCCACCAAGTTCCGGGCCGGGGCAGGCATCCGCGTCAGTGACTTGTTTGAGGTGGGCGTGGACGTGACGGCCCCGCTGAACAAGGTGGCGGGCAACCTGTCGTCCACCTTCTTCGGCTTGGGCGTGGACTACAAACCCCTGAACTGGCTGCGCTTGAGCAGCGGCTTCACCGGCGGCGCGGGCTACGGCAAAAGCCTGCCGCTGGGCGTAACGTTCACCACGCCCTCGTGGGAAGCTGGCATCGGCACCCGCGATTTGGTGGGCTTGTTCAGCGATGCCGCGCCTTACACTTCGGTTGGCTTTGGTTTGTTGCGGTTTAAGTTCGGCAGCGAAAGCAAGAAGTAGGGAGACAATGATGAATTAAAAATGATGAATTAAAAAATTTATTTCGAATCCGAGAAAGCAAATTTTAATTTATCATTTTTAATTCTTAATTATTTTGGCACGACCACAAAATTGGGTAGCCCCAATTTGCTTTTGCGGCCACCCAGTTTCACGCCTTCGTCGAGGTAGTTGCTGGCCCGGCCCAACGAGTCAGGCTGCTGAATAACGCCGAGGTTGGGGTTGTCTTCGCGGGCCACGTAGAGGCGGCCGTCGGGGCCGCGCTGGATGGCCCCGATTTTGCGGTTGGCCGACTTGCCGACCAGCACCGGGTTGCCGGTTTTCTGGCGCAGGTCGAACTGCCAGATTTGGGTTTCGCCGCCGCCGATGCCGTTGCAGGAGCCGTAGAGGAAGCGGCCGTTGGGCGAAAACTCCACGCCGTAGGCTTCGGGGTAGGGGCCGAAGCCGCGCGGGTTGCTCACCTTGCCGGTGCGGCGGTCGAAGTCGTAGATTTCAAACTTGTTGGTTTCTTTCCAGAGCGCGGCGGCCAGGTGCTGGCCGTCGGGCGAGAATTTCAGCGCCCCGATGGCGTTGCGGCCGGGACCGGCGTTCATGCTGCCCACGTTGCTGAAAATGGGCTTGGAGTCCACGCCGTCGGCTGTCACTAGGTAGGCCACGAAGGCGTTGGAGTTCCAGCGGTGAGCCAGCACCCAAGTGTCGCGGCCGTTGGCGTGGCGCACGGCGGCCAGCTTTTCGGCCACTGGCTGAATGAGCAGCGCGTTCACGCGGGGCAGGTCGCCGAGGCCGTCCTGCCGGGTCATGTCCACGGTGGAGTAGCGCAGGCCCTGGGCCGTGCCTTGGGGTGCCACGGTGAAGAGGTAAAAGATATTACCCGAACCAGGGTCGGGCACCACTAGGGCGGACTGGGTGCTGCTGGGGCTGCCCATCAACTTCTGGCCGTTGGGCATGGGCCGGTGTTGGCGGTTCCACACCGTTTCGCCGTTGGTGTAAAATAGCAACTGGCCCCGGCTGGTGGTGGCCACGGCGCAGCCCTCGTAGGTGCTCATTTTGCCGTCGCGCAGGGGCTGCGGGCCAGCGGCCGAATCGGCAAAGCTGAGGCCCGCTTGCTGGCCAAAATACCAAAGGTCGGTGGGGCGCTGGGCGCGGGCAACAAACGGAAGCAGCAGCAGACAAAAGCAAAAGCGCATGGGTTTGGAAGTTGAATTTTTGAGCCTGGGGTAAAATGAGCGGCTCCATTTCAACCCCCTAACGAAAAACCGGACCAAACCACTGGCCTGGTCATTTTCGGGCCACCAGCGCCACCGAATCGGGCACTTCGTGGTGCTGCTCAAAGTAGGTATACGCCGGTTGCAAACTGCGCCAGAACGCTAGGTGCGGGCTGCCGCCGCGCTTGTTCAATTCGGCTTCGCAAATGGGAAACGGGAAAATATGCACCGGCAGCACCGCTTGCCCCGCCGCCCGCGCCATGACGGCCAGTAAATAGACCTCCTCAATGCCCGCATCGGAAACCGGCATACAACCGATGCTGGCCGCGCCGCCGTGGATGAAAATGTCGCCGCCAGGGTGCGCCTCGCCCAGGGCGCGGTCGGCGGCGTTGGGGTAGTTGAGGCCTAGCGAAAGGTAGTACCAACTGTTGGGGTTGAAGCGGTCTATTTCGTAGCAACCTTCGGGCACTTGTGCGTCGCCTTCGCGGCGCTTCGGCCCCAGGGTGCCGGAGGTGGCGGTGAGGGGGTATTTTTTGAGTAATTCAAACGGGCCGCCGTCGCGGTTTCTGGCCCATATTTCCAAGTCGGCGTGGGTTTTGACGAGGCGGAAAAATACTTCCAGCCGCTGGGGGCTGAGGGAGTGGGTGCGGAGAAGGCGGGCTACGGCAGGACCGGCGTTTGCCTGGGCCGCCCGCACGCGGGGGAAGGTAAGTTGGGTTGTCCAGAAATTGGGGGTGGCGGGCTGGGCGGCGGCCGAAGCCATCAGCCCCAGGGCAAAACCGGCCAAACAAGCAAAGCGAACCATAACAGTAGGCCGGGGAAAAGCGCGACCAAACAACCAACGGCCCCAACGGTAATGGTATTGCGCGGCTTTGGCCCGCAGGTTCCCAATCCGTCGTTTCTATGCAGTACCAAGCCCTTTTTGCCTTTCTCCGCGACCTGAAAGAAAACAACAACCGCGAGTGGTTTCAGGCCCACAAAGCGACCTACGACGACCTGCGGGCGCAGTTTGCGGCCGACGTGGACTATTGGGCTGCCGAGATGGCCCGGCTTGACCCGGCGCTGGCGGGCCTGGAAGCCCGCAAAAGCCTGTTTCGCATCTACCGCGACGTGCGTTTCAGCAAAAACAAAGACCCGTATAAAACGCACTTCTCGGCCTATTTCACGGCTGGCCCCAGCAAGGACATTGATGCGCCCGGCTACTACCTGCAACTCGGCCCCGGCGGACAAACGATGATTGCAGGCGGCCTCTATATGCCCGACAAGGCTCAACTGGCCGCCATTCGGCAGGAAATTGATTACAACGCGGCCGACCTGCACCGGATTCTGAACGCCAAGGCGTTCAAAGCCTACTTCGCGGGCCTCGGCGGCGACCGGCTGCAACGGCCACCTGCGGGCTACGCCGCCGACCACCCCGAAGTTGAATTGCTCAAGCACAAGGGCTTCGTGGGTGGCCACGAAATGAGCGATGCCGCCGTGCTGAAACAAGCCGATTTCCGGGGCTACGTCCTGGACGGGTTTCGGGCGCTGGTGCCGCTGTGCGGGTTTTTGCGGGCAGCGGTGGCGGAGGTGAAGTAGGAAGGGAAGTTTGAACGAAAACTCCCCTCCTTGCAAAGGAGGGGATGTGAGGGCAGCAAGCCCGAACGGGGGTGGTAAACGGCTTGAACGGTCGCTGAACGTCTCGTTGCACGACGCAGTAGCTAGGGGCAGCGGCGCGGGGGCAGCATACGGGTTTAACACCCCCGTTTTCGCTGCGCGAAAACTCCCCTACTTTGCAAGGAGGGGAGTTTTCGTTCAAACCGCTACCACTTCACCACTTCCTGCTCGTGCCCGGCACGAAACAGTACACTTAGCTTCTTGCCATCGGCTTCCAGGTTCACCACGTTTGACTGGTCGGCAAACACGTCCAGCAGCACGGTGTTGCGGATTTGCAGGCTGCGGAGCGGGCGGAGCAACTGCACTTTGCAGTAGAGCCAGTGTGCGTCTTTTTCGGGCTGGCTGCCCAGGAACTGCACTGGCTGCACCCCGCCGCCGGGGGCCGAAAATTGCAGATGCTGTTGCAAATAAGCGGCCGTGAGCAGCCCTACCTGCGGGTCGGGCGCATCGAGGTGCAGGGGCTTGGGCTGGCCTTTGGACAGGGCCTTCTCAAAATCGTTGGTGAAGACTTTGATGCTGATTTCCAGTTGGGGACCGGTCGCGTTGTAGCGCAGCTCGGTGAGGCTGGCGTGGTAACTGTGGCGCGGGGCGGGCAACAACCAGAGGAGCAGGGAGAGAAAAAGAGGCAAGTTTTAGTTATTAGTTGTCAGTTGTCAAGCAGTTGTGCAAAAGTAAACAACCAAAAGAACGTCATGCAGAGCGCAGCGAAGCACCTGGCAAGCGGCAGTAATTCAATCAGTCAACGAGTTTTGCGAGATGCTTCGCTGCGTTCTGCATGACCGCCTGTTGTTGCGCTACTACTTAGTTGTCAGGTGCGGTTGTCCATTCACTAACAACTGATAACCGACAACTAACAACTAAGAATGGAACGCTTTGAGCAGCGGCTTGAGCAAAATCACATACGCCATCAGGGCCAGAATCAGCATCGTGCCGACGCGCTGGGCACCTTCCAGGAATTTATCCGAGGGCTTGCGGCGCAGAATCATCTCGTAGAGCAGGAACACGACGTGGCCGCCGTCGAGGGCCGGAATGGGTAGTAGGTTCATGAAAGCCAGCACCATCGAGAGGCCGCCGGTCATCACCCAGAAGCGGTGCCAGTCCCATTGCCCGCCGTATTGCTGGGCAATTTCGATGGGGCCACCGAGGCTTTCCGAGGCCGATGATTCGCGGCGGATGATTTTGCCGATGGCCGTGGCTTGCAGGCTGATAACGCCGAAGGCTTGCTTGGTGCCCGCCGGAATGGCTTGCATGGCGCTGTACTGCCGCTGCTGAAAGTGCAGGGCGGGCTTGCGCTCGAACCCGATGCGGCCCGATTCGCTCACCTTCACTTGCAACGGCGCGGCTTGGCGTTGCACGGCGAGGGCGGCGGTGGTGCCTTTGGCGGCATATAGGGCGGCTTGCAGTTCGTCAAAAAACTGCACCGGGCGGCCGTTCACGGCCGTTATCACGTCGCCCGCCACGAGGCCGGACTTGGCCGCCGCCGAGCCGGAGATGACGCGCTCCACGGAAAACGGTTCGCGGGGGCGCACAAACAGGCTGTCGCTCTGCCCGGCCATGCGGTCCATGAAATTCAGGGGCACGTTGATGTCCTGCAACTGGCCCTGGCGCTCGACGGTGAACCACGAATGGCGGCCAAGCAGCACGTCGGGCTTGTACACGTCGTCAAACTCCGCGAACGGGTGGCCGTTGATTTTCACGATTTTGTCGCCGGTGCGAAAGCCCATTTCGCGGCCCAGGCCGTTGGGCAAAATGCCAAACCGGGCTTCCGAGGCGGGTAGGTACTGCTCGCCGTAGTTGGCGGTGAGGGCCGAGAAGATGACGATGCCCGTGATGACGTTCATAATAATGCCGCCGAGCATGACCAGCAGCCGCTGCCAGGCCGGTTTGGAGCGGAACTCGTCGGGCTGCGGCGGACCGGCCAGCGCGTCGGCATCCTGGGTTTCGTCCACCATGCCGTGAATCTGGACGTAGCCGCCGAGCGGAAACCAGCCGATGCCGTACTCGGTGTCGCCAATTTTTTTCTTGACCAACGCGAATTTGGCCACGTTGGGTAGCGGAAACAGGAAGTCGAAAAAGATGTAGAACTTATCGACCCGGATTTTGAACAGCTTGGCGAAGGCAAAATGGCCAAATTCGTGCAAGCCAACGAGGATGGACAGGCCCAGAATAAGCTGGCCGGCCATGATGAGAATTTCCAACGGAAAGAAACTAGCGGGGGTGAAGAAAGGCGTAAAAGTACGGCGGAAGGGCCGGGTGGTGCCACGAGGTCCTTCGGGCACCCGAAGGACAGCGAAGCTAACTTGTGGCACCGCACCGGCCCTATAGCAACCCCGCCGCCACCCGCCGCGCTTCCGCGTCCGTCGCCACCAAATCGTCCAGCGAAGGTTCTGGCACAAAGGCCACCTTCGCCAGCGCCCCGGCCACGATGTCCGACATCTGCCGGAAGCCTACTTCGTCGCGCAAAAAGGCGGCCACGGCTATTTCATTGGCCGCGTTGAGGATGCAGGCCGCGTTGCCGCCCCGGCGCATGGCCCCGAAGGCCAGGTCCAGATTGGGAAATGCCACGCGGTCGGGCGGCTCGAAGCTGAGGGTGGGGTAGTCGAGAAAGGAGAAGCGCGGGAAGTCGTTGGCCAGCCGCTGGGGGTAGCCGAGGGCGTATTGGATGGGCAGTTTCATGTCGGGCAAGCCGAGTTGGGCCTTCAGGGAACCGTCGGCGAACTGCACCAGCGAATGCACGATGCTTTGCGGGTGCACCACCACGTCAATCTGGTCGTCACGGAGGGCGAACAGCCACTTGGCCTCAATCACTTCGAGGCCCTTGTTCATCAGCGAGGCCGAATCAATGGTTACTTTGGCCCCCATGGTCCAGTTGGGGTGCTTCAGGGCCTGGGCTTTGGTGACGGTGGCCATTTCCAGCGCCGCCCGGCCCCGGAACGGGCCGCCCGACGCGGTGAGGATGATTTTCTCAACCGGGTTATTTTCTTCGCCCACCAGGCACTGGAAAATGGCGGAGTGTTCGGAATCGACGGGCAGCAGGCGGCTGCCGTGCTGCGCCACGAGTTGGGTGATGAGGGCACCGGCCACCACCAGGGTTTCCTTGTTGGCGAGGGCGATGGTTTTGCCCGCCCGGATGGCGGACACCGTAGGCAGCAGCCCGGCGTAGCCAACGAGGGCCGTGACGACGATGTTAATGTCGGGCCGCGTCACGACTTCGGCCAGGGCAGCGGGGCCGGCCAGCACGGCGGTTTCGGGCTGGCCGGCTAGGGCCGCTCGCACGGGTTCGTACAGCGCGGCCTCGCCGATGACGACCACGGCGGGGCGAAACTCCCGGGCTTGCTGCACCAGCAACTCCCACTGGCGCTGGGCCGTGAGCACGGCCACCCGGAAGCGGCCGGGCTGCGCCCGCACCACGGCCAGGGTTTGGGTGCCAATGGAGCCGGTGGCCCCCAGCAGGGCCAGCCCGACGGGCTGCGAAACGAACATGAGGCAAAGGTACGGGCAGGGGCCAGCCAGGGCACCCAACGCGCCCCGCAACGCAGCGCTCAAAAATAATTGCCTCAGTCCGCGTCTTCTTTTAATAATAATTTGAGGAATCGACGCGGGCTAGTATATTTGCTCAGCGGTTGCTTAAAAAAATCCATAAGACCAAAAAATACGTAGAAGATAAAAGCTTGTTGTTTAGACTGATTTTTTAATCAGAGGCAACTTGAATCCTGGATAATCAAAAAATAATTCAATTTCTGAACAAGGGTGGCCGCGACTTTTTCTTCCTTATGACCTTCATAAACTCTCATTTCATGAAAACTTTTTGCTTCCTGCTGGCCGTATGGAGTAGCGCCCCGGCCTGGTGCGCCACCCCGGCCCCGCATCCCCACCGGCCCCAACCGGCCCCCACCGCCCCCGCTGGCCTCTTGACCACCAACGATGCCGTCTGCCGCGCCGCCCACGCCGCCGTGACGGTGGCCATCCTGGCCAACGACCCCGGCCGGAACAATTTTGACGCGGCCACCGTGGACCTCGACCCCACCACGGCGGGCCGCCAAACCACCGCCCTGGGCATGGGCGGCACGTTTGCCGTGACCAACGCGGGCCTCGTCACCTTCACGCCGAGCGAACCTTACACCGGCGGCCTGGTGAGCACCGTGACCTACACTGTGCGCACCGCCGCCGGGACGCTTTCCAACGTTAGTGCCCTCAGGGTGGTGGCCACCAACGCGCCGCCCACCCCAGCCGACGATGCCGCTGCCACCGCCGCCAACACCCCCGTGGCCTGCGACGTGACCGGCAACGACACCGACCCTGACGGGGCAATAGACCCCGCCACCCTCGACCTCGACCCCGCCCGCGCCGGCCGCCAAACCAGCCGCACCGTACCCGGCGAAGGCCATTTTGCCGTCACTGATGCCGGCCGCGTCGTCTTCACGCCTGCGCCGGGCTTTGCGGGCGTGGCCGTGCTGCCCTACCTGGTGCAGGACGACAACGGCACCCCGGCCGCTGCCCCCGCCACCCTACGCATTTGGGTGGGGACGCGCCCGACGGCTGTGAAGTAGGCGGGCCGGGTGAGCAGCCATTTGCCCAGGACCTAAACTCACGCTAACCAAAAAGCCCTTTTCCATGACCGGAAAGGGGCTTTTCGGTTAGCGTGAGTTTAGGTCCTGGGCGGTTCCTGGGGCTTGATTTTGATGGCATCGGAGAATTTGGCGGCTAACGGGTGGTTGCTTGATTCCGGTTTTCGCGAAGCCCATGCTTTTCTTCTGCATCAAGCCAGCAGGGTGCTGGGGGAAGTTGGCAGTGCTGGTTTCTTTCAAGTTGGTAACAATTTCTTGCCTCGCTTTTGGTTGAGAAGGGGCTTCGGGGCCACGGTCCAAATCAGCCTGCGACTTACGGGGCAAAGAGAAAATCAAGCTCCCCAGGCCTGCATTGGCTGGCGGGTGGTTTTGATTTTTGAACTGCCGCTTCCTATTTTGGTCGGCCAAAATTTTACGGTGCAACGGATGGACGCAGCGGGGCTTGCCGCCGCCCGGCCACCCGCCGCCGCGCCGGTTTCCGTAAGTTTGTGGCCCCGCCCTCGCCCACCATGCTGCCTAACTACTACCGCCTGCTGGGGGTGCTGCCCACGGCCGCCCCCGCCGCCCTTGCCGAAGCCCACCGGCAGCAGGTGGGGCGGGTGCGCCGCCGCCGGCCCGATGCCACCACCGCCCGCCGCCTCGAGGCCCTGCAAACCGCCCACGACATCCTGCTCGACCCCGGCCGCCGCTGGGCCTACGACCAGCTGCTGGCCCAGGAGCCGCACCCGCCCCACCCGGCCCTGGCCTACGTGCGGCCCGCCCGGTGGCTGTGCGCCGGGCTGCTGGCCCTGGCCCTGCTGCTGGGGGTCGATTGGGCCTGGCCGCCCCGCCAATACGCCTACGAGCCGGTGCTGGGCCGGAAGGTGGTCATCATGTCGGCCACGGCCGCCGACCCGCAAATGGGCTACGACATCACCACCCCGCACGGCAAGTTCCGGCTGCATACGTCGCAGTCGTTTCGGGTGCGGCGCGGCGATTTTGTCACGCTCTGGCGCAGCCCGCTGCTGGGGGTGGTACGCTACCTGCGCAACCCGTTTGCCCCCGATGGCAGCGCCCGCTTCGTGCCCGACAGCGGCAGCCTCTACCGGCTGCCGTTTCTGGGCCTGGTGCCGCTGCTGGCCCTGTTGGCGGGCCTGGGCCTGCTGCCCCGCCGCCCCCTCGAGTGGCCCCTAAACCTGGGCATCGCCGCCGCGTTGGTGGCCGTGCTGGTGGGGGTGATTGGGGTGTTCTTTTGAGTTATGAGTTATGAGTTATGAGTTATGAGTTATGAGTTTTTTGAGCGTTGGGTTGCTTTTTGAGAATAATACAGATGAAAGAGAGCATTATTGGGCGTAAGTCGTATGATTTTGCTTCACGGATTGTGAAGGCGTACCGATTTTTGGTTGGCGAACAAAAAGAGTACGTGCTGTCCAAGCAGCTGTTGCGAAGTGGCACCTCCATCGGGGCCAATGTGGAAGAAGCACTGGCGGCAAGCTCTTCAGCTGATTTTATTCACAAGTTGAACATTGCGGCCAAAGAAGCCCGGGAAACATCCTACTGGCTGCGCTTGCTGCACGACAACGAATTCTTAGAAGATTCTGCCTTCCAATCCATCCACGCCGAGAATTTGGAAATTATTAAAATTTTATCCAGCATCCTGCTCACCACGAAGGCCAATAATCCCCCTAAAAAACCCAACTCATAACTCATAACTCATAACTCATAACTCATAACTCAACTTGTACGACATCGTAATTGTGGGGGCTGGCCCGGCGGGGTGCGCCTGCGCCCTGGCCCTGCGCGGGGCGGGCCGCCGGGTGCTGCTGCTGGACCGGGCCGAATTTCCGCGCGACAAAACCTGCGGCGATGCCATTCCCGGCCACGCCCTGCGGGTGCTGGCGGCCCTCGACCCGGCCTACGTGGCGGCCCTGGCCCAGGTGCAGCCCCGCGCCGACGTGCGCCGCTCGCGCCTGGTGGCCCCCAACGGCCGCAGCCTGACCCTGGCCTGGAAGCTGCCCACCTTCAACAGCCCCCGGCGGGCCTTCGATGCGGCCCTGCTGGCCCTCGTGCGGCAGCACACGGACACCGAAATTCGCGAAAATGCGGCGGTGAAGGCCGTGGCAATCGGCCCCGACGCGGCCCGGTTGCGCCTGGCTTCGGGCGAGGAAATCACGGCGGCGCTCGTCGTCGGCTGCGACGGGGCCAACTCGGCAGTGGCCCGCCACCTGCAACCCGCCCCGCTCGACCGCGCCCACCACTGCGCCAGTGTGCGGGCCTATTTTGAAAACGTGCGGGGCGGGGAGCCGGGCCTGACCGAGTTTTTCCTCTCCGCCGACCACCTCGCGGGCTACCTCTGGGTGTTTCCCGTGGGCGGGGGCGTGTGCAACGTGGGCCTGGGGATGCTGTCCGAAACCGTGGCCGCCCACCGCCTGGACCTGCGCCAGCTGCTGCCCGCGCAACTGGCCAGCCACCCCGCCCTGGCCGGGCGCTTTGCCCAGGCCCGGCAACTGGGGCCGGTGCAGGGCTTTGGGTTGCCGCTGGGCGGCGGGCGGGTGCGGCCCATCAGCGGCGGGCGGTACGTGCTGTGCGGCGACGCAGCTTCGCTCATCGACCCGCTGCAAGGCCACGGCATCGACACGGCCATCGAGAGCGGCGTGCTGGCGGCGGCCCAGGCGGTGCGCTGCTTCGCGCAAGCCGATTTCAGTGCCGGTTGCCTGGCCCACTACGATGCCGCCGTGGCGCAGGGCATTGGCCGGCGGCTGGCCAAAAGCTACCGGCAGATGCGCTTCCTCAGCACCCGGCCCTGGCTCGTGAACGCGGCCGTGCGGCTGGGCAACGTGCCGGGGCTGCGCGGCTGGGTGCAGCGCGGCATCGGCTGAGGGGGGGGGGGACGCTATTTCACGCGCTGGGCGGTGGCCCCCACAAACTGCTGCACCAACGCCGCGATGGTGCGGGCCTGGGCCAGCAGGGCCGGCGTGACCGGCCCGGCCGGGCCGCCCGCCGCCGCCGGGCCGGCCAGCGCCGTGAGCCGCGCCAGTTGCCCGCCAATGGCCCCGTACACGGGTTCCCACAGCACAAACGAGGTGTCGATGTGCGCGCCCAGGGCCAGGCGCAAGTCCAGCAGGTGCATCACCACTTCGGCCAGCACGCCCAGCAGCTCGCGCTCGGGGGCCGAAAACTGGCGCGGTGCCCCGTCGTACACGCAAAGCGAGCCGATGGCGTAGCCGTCGAGGGTGTGCAGGTTGTGGCCGGCGTAGAAATTCAGGCCCAGGCTCAGCACCAGCGAGGTGTCCACGCCCGGCACAATGGCCTGCGACAAGTCTTCGTACACCACCGTTTCCTGGCCCAGGATGGTGGCCGCGCAAATGCTTTGGTGGCGCGGCACCCGGTCCACGGCCACGGGCAGGTTGTAGGGGGCTTTCACCAGCACGGTGTTGGCCTCCACGATGGAAAGCATGGCGTTGGACACGTCAAAAATGCGGGCCGTGAGGGCCACCACCTCGTCCAGCAGCTGTTCGCTGCGGTTGTCCAGCAGGTGGTAGCGGTCCAGGGCGGCCAGGCGGCCCGCCTCGTCGGGCGGCAGCAGTTGGGCAGGCAGGGGGGGAAGGGCAGGCATTCGAGGCGGTGGGCAGAACAACAAAGAGGGCCGGTCAGCGGCCGGCCCTCAAAGCGAAGAAAGTGCGAAAAAGTTGCCGGGCCGGGCCTACGCTTCGCTCACGCGCAAGACCACCCGCACGGCGCGGGTGCCCGTGTTGGCCACCACCAGCACCTGGCCGCTGGGGCCGAGGGCGGCGGCCGGCACGTCGAGGCTGCGGGCATCGGGCACCAGGGCCACCGTCTGGGTGGGGGACTGGCCGATGGCGGCCACGCGGCCCACGGTGGCCTGCATGCCGGGTTGGGGGCGCGAGAGGAGCAGGTGCAGCCCGGTTTCGGGTAGCAGCAGCGTGGTGAAGGCCACGCTTTTGGTTTCGCCCGGCTTCACGCTCAGTTCGTGGTCTTCGTAGTGCCCGCCGCCCCCGCCGTCGGTGAGGTCGAAAAGCTGGCGCTTGGCAAAGTCGTCGGCAAACAGGGTTTTGGCCGCCAGGCTGGCTTGCTGGCCGAAGCGGTAGAGGGCATTCTGGAAGCCAATGTAGTCCTGGCCGTCTTCCACGCCGGTGCCTTTTTGGGCCTGTTGGGTGGTGTTGGTCGTCACCAGGTCGTGGCCCAGGGCGGCCAGGCCGTTGGTAGCTTCGCCGTCCCAGCCGTGGGCCGTCAGCAGGGCCGCGTCGGCGGGGCGGGTGGCCGCGTCGTGGGCCAGGTCGAGCAGGACAATCATGCGGTCGTGGCTGGTGCGGGCCTGCTCGTAGCGGTTTTTGCCGTATTGGTTGAGGCGGCCCGCGTTGTGCGGCCAGGCCTGCCCCACGGCGTAAAACAGCCGCTGCGCGGTGGCGCGGGCCTTGTCCATGTTCACGTCCACCACGTCGGTGGCTTCGTGCAGCGTGGCCGCCCGCACGCTGCCCGGCGCGGCCGTGTCGGCCGCGTCCTGGCTTTTGCCCCAATTCTCGGCGTATTTGGGGTCAAACACGGCCGGGTTGAAGGCTTGGAAAGCATCGGCGTTGGCCGTGTAGTGGTCGCGCAGCGTGCGCTGGTGCTGGCGCATGGTGGCATCAGTGGCGTTGTAAATGCGAACCAAAGGTTGGGAATCAGGCATGAGCATCGGGTTTTTAGGTGAATTACGATGCAATGATACCACCAAATTTTCATTGAAACTCGTCTCCGCCGGTTCGCAAGCCGCTTCCGCCGCTTCGGGACGCACCTCCGCCACTTCGAAGGCCGCTTCCGCCATTTCGAAAGCCGCTTCCGCCGGCGGAAACGGCCTTCGAAGTGGCGGAGACGGCCTTCGAAGTGGCGGAGACGGCCTTCGAAGTGGCGGAGGTAGGCTTCGAAGCGGCGGAGGCGGGCTTCGAAGCGGAAGCAGGCCGCCAGGGGTCGGACAGCGGGTTTTGGGGGCAACAGAAAGGCCCGCCGGGTGGGGCGGGCCTGCATTATGCAACGATGCGATGCTCGTAAGGGCTGCGCCTAACCTCCAACAAATAGCCGGTCTTTTTGAAAAATTGGGTTTTCAGTTGCGCTACTTTTGTGGCCGGCACCGGGCAGTGGTGATGCACCACAAAAAACAGTTTGGCGGGCAGCTTCAGCCGCAGGGCCACCAGGGTGCTGTGCAGTTGCTTCACGGCGTGTTCCACGTCGCTGCCCTTCAACTCCACATACAACTCCTGGGCCTGCACCACCAGCACGTAGTCGCATTGCAGGGTGGCAAGGGGCAGCAGCGTATCTACTTTGATAACCTGCACCGGCACCTGCGCCGGATACACCAACACAAATTTGCTGCGTTCTTCGCCCAGCGTGCGCCGCAACACGGCCCGTGGGGCGCGGCTAACGGGCTTTTTCATCGGCTACGTCTTGCGCTTCCAGTTGCAGCAACTTGTCAAATTGCTGCGAAATCCGCTCCGAAACCTCGTCCAGCTTTTCGGCCACAATTAGTCCGTCTTCAACTGAAATGATGGAGCGGGCAGCGCCGCCCTCCAGGGCATACACGCGGAAATGGGCCAGCGCCAAGTGCTGGTTTTTGGGGATAATGCGGTAGAGCGCCCGTAACTTGACGGGCTGGTCTTTGAAACGTTCGGCCAGTTGCCGGGCGCGAATCAGGTTGTTAAAAGCCGACAGCAAATACGGGCTGTGAGTAGTGATGAACAAATGCGAATTGGAAGCAGCCAAGCTCAGATTAAACACCGCCGCCATCAGGCGCACCACGGCCCACTGCGAATCGGGGTAAAGGTGGGCTTCGGGTTCTTCAACGTAAAGGGCTTGCCCGGGAGTTGAAGTTCGCACGTTCCCCAAATAGCTAAGTAGAAAAAGCACCAGCGGAAACGCTTCTTGTTGCCCGGACGAGGCATGGGCAAGCGACACCTGCCGCCCGTCGGCCAGCACCAAATAGTCGTCGTTTTGCCGGGCCACCAGCCGGCCCTTCAAAATGGACTCAACCAGAGCGGCCAAACTTTTCGTCTGCGCGTCGTCGGAGTCGGGCTGATTTAGGCGAGCATATTCGTAATGCCGCAGGAAATCTTGTAACAGCGGGTCGGCAACGGGATTGGTAGCGAGAAAAGAAAGCAGGGTGCCCTTGAGCGCGGAGAAGATGGAACGACCCGCAATAACGAACGCTTGGAGAAAAGGCAGGTTCTCCATTAAGGCCCAAACTTCAAATTGCCAGGCATCCAATGCGGCATCTCTTTCCGCAGTCATTTTGGCGGTGGCCCGGCTGGTTCGCCGGGAAATAATGCTCGGGTATCTTTCCTCAAATTGCTGAAGCCACGTCCGCAGTTTTGCGTTGGCTTTCTGCATCGCCACTGGGTAAAGCAAACGCAGTCGCTTTTTCTCCTGCGTTATTTCCACAAACGCATTGCCTACTTCGTAGCGCACCGAAAAATCCGCCTTCACCTGCCACAGGTTGGGAAAGTAGGTTTTGAAGTCGTCCAAGAAATGTGCATCCATGCCAGGCTTGTCGAGGCCGACTTCATATCCATAGGTCAAAGCGGTGAAAAACTCCCGGCACCAATACAGGCACCGGGCGCACACGCTTTTTCCACTGGCTTGCGGACCAATGAGAATGGTGATTTCGCCGATGTCAAGGGTCAGGTTGAGTCCGGCGAAGTTTCGGAGAATGAGGCGTTCGGTCATAAGCAAGGGCAAAAGTAAGCAGGGCTATTCGCCCAGCTTCCCCAAAATCTCCATGGCCGCCGCCGCTATCACCGTGCCCGGCCCGTACACGCCCGCCACCCCGGCATCGTAGAGAAACGGGTAGTCCTGGGCCGGAATCACGCCGCCGGCGATGACCAGAATATCGGGGCGGCCCAGGGCCTTTAGCTCCTCGATGAGGTGCGGGAGCAGCGTTTTGTGGCCCGCCGCGAGGCTGCTCACCCCCACGACGTGCACGTCGTTGTCGGCGGCTTGCCGGGCCACTTCGGCGGGGGTTTGGAAGAGGGGGGCCAGGTCCACGTCGAAGCCCACGTCGGCAAAGCTGGTGGCGATGATTTTGGCACCCCGGTCGTGGCCGTCCTGGCCCATTTTGGCCACCAGCATCCGGGGGCGGCGGCCTTCGCGGGCGGCAAAGGCATCGGCGGCGGCGCGGGCCTGGTCGAAGGCTTCGTTGTAGCTCATTTCGCTGCGGTACACGCCGCTCACGGTGCGGGTGGTGGCCTGGTGGCGGCCAAAAACGACTTCCAGCGCGTCGGAGATTTCGCCCAGCGTGGCGCGGGCGCGGGCGGCGGTCACGGCCAGTTCCAGGAGGTTGCCGGTGGCGGTGCGGGCGGCTTCGGTGAGGGCGGCCAGGGCTGCTTGCACGGCCGCATTGTCGCGCGTGGCGCGGATGCGTTGGAGGCGGGCCACCTGGCTTTCGCGCACCGCGTCGTTGTCGATGTCGAGCACTTCGACCTCGGTTTTCTCGTCGGTCTGGTACTTGTTTACGCCCACGATGACTTCCTTGCCGGAGTCAATCCGGGCCTGTTTGCGGGCGGCGGCTTCCTCGATGCGGAGCTTGGGCAGGCCGGTTTCGATGGCGGCGGCCATGCCGCCGAGGGCTTCCACTTCCTGCATCAGCGCCCAGGCCTTTTCGGCCAGTTCGTGGGTCAGGGTTTCGACGTAGTACGAGCCGCCCCAGGGGTCCACGACGCGGGTGATGTCGGTTTCGTGCTGCAAGTACAGCTGGGTGTTGCGGGCAATGCGGGCCGAGAAGTCGGTGGGCAGGGCAATGGCTTCGTCCAGGGCGTTGGTGTGCAGGCTTTGGGTGCCGCCCAGCACGGCGGCCAGCGCCTCCACGGTGGTCCGGGCCACGTTGTTGAAGGGGTCTTGCGCGGTCAGGGAGTAGCCCGAAGTCTGGCAGTGGGTGCGCAGGGCCAGGCTTTTGGGGTTGGCGGGCTTGAACTGCTGCATGAGCTTGGCCCAGAGCAGGCGGCCCGCCCGCAGCTTGGCAATTTCCATAAAATGGTTCATGCCGATGGCCCAGAAAAACGACAGGCGCGGGGCAAAATCGTCCACGTCCAGCCCCGCCGCTAGGCCCGCCCGCACGTATTCCAGCCCGTCGGCCAGGGTGTAGGCCAGTTCCAAATCGGCCGTCGCGCCCGCCTCCTGCATATGGTAGCCCGAAATGGAAATGGAGTTGAACTTGGGCATCCGGGCCGCCGCGTAGCGGAAAATGTCGGCGATAATCCGCATACTCGGCCCCGGCGGGTAGATGTAGGTGTTGCGGACCATGAACTCCTTGAGGATGTCGTTCTGAATGGTGCCCGCCAGTTGGTCGGGGGCCACGCCCTGTTCCTCGGCCGCCACAATGTAGAAGGCCATAACCGGCAGCACGGCCCCGTTCATGGTCATAGACACCGACATTTCGCCCAGCGGAATCTGGTCAAAGAGGATTTTCATGTCCTCCACCGAATCAATGGCCACCCCGGCTTTGCCCACGTCGCCCACCACGCGGGGGTGGTCGGAATCGTAGCCCCGGTGCGTGGCCAAGTCGAAGGCCACGCTCAGCCCCTTCTGCCCACCGGCCAGGTTGCGCCGGTAAAAAGCATTGGATGCCTCGGCCGTCGAAAAGCCCGCGTACTGCCGGATGGTCCAGGGGTTTTGGACGTACATACTCGCATACGGCCCGCGCAAGTACGGCGCTTGCCCGGCCCCAAAACCCAGGTGGTCGAGATGTTCCACATCGGCCGCCGTGTATTGGGGCTTGATGCCAATGCCTTCGGGCGTGGGGGTAGGAGTGGTAGCAGCAGTCGGCGCGGCAGCGGCCGGGGCCGCATCGTAGGCAATGGTGGAGAAGTCGGGCATGGGTAGGGGCGGGGCTTGCCCCCGCCCGAATCGGTGAACGGTGGCCGTTGGATGGTTTTGCTACAAATCGTTCGACGGCCACCGTGCAACGATTCGGGCGGGGGCAAGCCCCGCCCCTACCTTCCCTGCAACCGCGCCAGCACGTCCTCGGTGCTGTGCCCCTGCACCGAAAACTCCTCAAACCCGAACACCCGCAGCGCCTCCTGCATGGTAGCCAAATCGGTGGTGAGCAGGGTAGGGGGCATGAAGTGGTGGTCCTCGACGGGCACCCGCAGCACGGTGCGGACCAGCTTGATGAACTGCGCCGGGGTGGCGTACATGAGCGTGGCTCCTTCGGGCGATGAAAACAGTACCGACAGGGTGCCCGTGGGGTGGCTGTGGCGCATTTCGGGCCGTTCCGGCGGCGGCAGGAGTTGGTAAAAAGAGTCTTCGATGTGCTGAATGGTGCCCGTGCCGAGCAGCACCAGCGCGGCCCGCTTGCTTTGCTTGGCGCGGCGCTCGAAGTGCAAGGCCGTCGCCAGCCGCAGCACCTCGGCCGGGTAGCTGGCGCGGGTGGTGTCAAAGTCGGCCGAGCGCAGCAATTTCTTGGGGTTGAAGTCGAAGGTTTCGTGCCGGTTCTGAAACTTGTTGGTGCCCACCACCACCTGCTGCCCGGCCGCGATGCGGGCAAACGTGGCCGCCGCCGTGGCTTTGATGTCAGCCAGTAGTTGGGGGCGGACAGCAAGCAGCCCGCCCGCCGCCTCGGTGTGCTGAAACAAGGCCCAGGCGGCGCGGGCCAGCTCGTCGGTCAGGGTCTCCACGAAATAGGAGCCAGCCGCCGGGTCGGCCACGCGCCCCAGGCTGGCTTCTTCGCGCAGCAGCAGGGGCAGGTTGCGGGCTTGGCGGTCGCCGAACTCGTTGGGGGCGTGGAACAGGCAGTCGTAGGCCGCCACGCTGATGGAATCGGCCCCGCCCAGCACGGCACTCATGGCCTCGGTGGTGTGGCGCAGCAGGTTGGTGTGGGCATCCAGGGTCGTGCGGTTCCAGGATGAGGTGGCGGCATGAATCCGAAAGTCATTTGCCGCAACGACGGGCAATGCGTAGGCGTGCAGCAGCGTGGCCCACAGCCGCCGCATGGCCCGCAGCTTGGCCAGTTCGGGAAAGTAGCTGGGGCCGACGGCCACGTGCCAATGCAGCGCCCGCGCCACCTCGGCCAGCGGCAAGTCGTCGGCGGGCAAGCCGTTGAGCATGGCCACCGCCACGCTCAGGCTAAAGGCAATTTGCTGGGTCGGCGTGGCCCCCCGGTTGCCGTAAAAGCTGCCGTTGATGCCCAGAGCCTGGAAGTCGGCCATCCCCTGCGTCAGGCGCACACAGTTGCGCAGCGCGTCCCGGTATTCGTCAAACGGGGCACCTTCGGGCACCGGGCCGGGCGCAAACCGCAAAAAGCCCCGCAAAGTCCCGCCGGGCAGGGCTGCGGTGAGGCGACGCAGTAGCGCATCGGGCCGGGCCGCCACCGTGTAGCCAATGTAGGTGTCGGCCAGTGGCAGTTGCTGGGCCAGGTACGCCACGTCGAAGGCTGTGCCGTCATGGGGCAAGTCAAAATGTACCCCGTCGGCCCCCTGCGTCAGGGCGTAGGCGGCGTGGTCAATCTGGGCGCGGCCGTCGGGGGCGGCGGCGGGCACCGTCAGGCCGGGCAGGTTGCGCCAGGGCGCGGCCGGGGCGGGCAGCGGCGGGGGCGGCCCGCCCAGCGCGGTCCAGGCTTCGCGGTCGTAAAAGGGGGCCAGCACCAGGCCGTCGGGCAACGGCCAGCGCAACGTGGCCGGGTCGCGCCCCTTCAGGTCGCGGGCCAGGCGGGCCTGCCAGTCGGCGGCAGTCAGGGCGGGAAATTCAGTAAAAGAAAGTGGCGCAGCGGCGGGCGTGTCGGACATGGAGCGGGAAGCAGCGGCAAGCCGCGTATCGGGGCTGCAAGATACCGCCGGCCGCGCCAACAGGTTTTCGGCCGGGCAGCCCGCAACGGCGGGCGTACCTTTGGCGGGCCTTTTTGTACGCCTTGTATCTTGAATAAGCACTACCTGTTTTCGGTCCTGCTGCTGGCCGCTGGCCTGCTGCCCGCCTGCCACCGCGCCCCCTACCGCCCCACGGCCCACCTCGCGCCCGCCACCAGCCTGCCCGTGAGCGCCGCCCGGCCCGCCGACCCGGCCGTCGAAGCCCTCATTGCGCCCTACCACGACCAAGTGGCCGCCCAGATGGGCGAAGTCATCGGCACCGCGCCCGTGGGCCTAGCCAAAAACCCCGGCGAGTCGCCGCTGGGTAACTTCATGGGCGACCTGCAGCGCGCCCGCGCCGCCCAGGAGTTGGGCCAGCCGGTGCCGCTGGGGGTCATCACCAACGGCGGCATCCGCGCCCCGCTGCCCGCCGGCCCCATCACGCTGGGCAACGTGTTCGAGCTCATGCCTTTCGAGAACGAGCTGGTGGTGCTGGACGCGCCCGGCCCCGTCGTAAACCAGCTTTTTGAGTACGCCGCCCACCTCAAAATGGCCGTGTCCGGGGCTACGTATTCGGTCACGTTCGACAACCTGCCCCACGACATTCTCATCAACGGCCAGCCCTTCGACATCAACCAGACGTACCGTCTGGCCATCAGCGACTACCTGGCGGGCGGCGGCGACAACCTGAGCTTTTTCAAACCCCTCGTGCCCCGCCACACCAACGTGTTGCTCCGCACCGCCATTGCCGACCACATCCGCGCCCTGACCCTGGCCGGCAAGCCCGTGGAAGCAGCAGTGGAAGGAAGAGTGAAAGGGCAGTAGTGGGGGTGGGTTTTAAGTGTTCGGTTTTTGGTGTTGGGTAAAGTCCCTTCCCAACACCAAAAACGAACACCAAAAGCCTAAAGCCTAAAAAACACATTAATTTCAGATTATTTTTTATGCTCAACCGTCGTAATTTTCTGCGCCGGGCGGCCTTCGGCACCGCCGCTTTCAGCGCCCTCGGTCCCGTGCTAGCCGCCCCGCTCAAAAAAGCCCCGCTGCGGCTCACCGTGCTGCATACCAACGATATGCACTCGCGCATCGAGCCCTTCCCCAGCACCGACCGGCAGTGGCCGGGCCTGGGCGGCATGGCCCGCCGGGCAACCCTGATTCAGGAAGTCCGGGCCGTCGAGCCGAATGTGCTGCTGCTGGATGCGGGCGACGTGTTTCAGGGCACGCCCTACTTCAACTTCTTCGGGGGCGAGCTGGAATTCAAGCTCATGAGCCAGATGCGCTACGACGCGGCCACGTTGGGCAACCACGACTTCGACAACGGCCTGGAGGGGCTGCTGCGGCAGTTGCCCCACGCCAATTTTCCGTTTCTCGTCGCCAACTACGATTTTACCAAAACCGCGCTGGCCGGTCGCTTTCAGCCCTACAAGGTGTTCGACAAGCAAGGCATCCGCGTCGGCGTGTTCGGCCTCGGCATTGAGCTGAGCGGGCTGGTGGCCGACAAAAATTTTGGCGAAACCGTGTACCGCGACCCCGTGGCGACCGCCCGGCAGCAGGTGGCCCAACTGCGCGGCCCCGAAAAGTGCGACTTCGTGATTTGCCTCTCGCACCTGGGCTATAAGTACGAAGGGGCCAAACTCGACGACCGCAAACTGGCCGCTCAGGTGGCGGGCCTGGACCTTATTTTGGGCGGCCACACCCATACCTTTATGGAAGCGCCCGAAGCCGTGGCCGGGCCGGATGGCCGCCCGGCCTTGATAAACCAGGTCGGTTGGTCGGGCATCAACCTGGGCCGTTTGGACTTTGAATTTTCGCCCGATAGCCGCCGCAATCGCCTCGCTGGTGCTGCGGTGGTGCCCATTCGGGGGGCCTGTTAAAACTACTGAAAAAACAAGCTGAAATCGGTTTGTTTTTTCAGTAAGTTTTCCACAATTTTGTCGCCCCCTAAGCGAAAGGGGCCGGCGTTCGGCCGGCGGTTTAATCGGTCTGGCCGCTGGCCCGTGCGCCAAAAATTGACTCATTCCCCTCATGCTCAAAGATTTTCGCACAGTTTGGGCCAACTGCTTACGTAGCATCTCCGCCGAAATCGGGGAGCAGAGCTACAAGACGTGGTTCCGGCCCATCGTGCCGGTTGAGTTGGTGGACAATGTGCTGACTATTCAGGTGCCCAGCGGGTATTTTTACGAATACCTGGAAGAGTATTACGTGGACGAGTTGCGGCGGGCCTTATTTCAGGAACTGGGGGCAGAAGGACGGCTGGACTACAATGTAGTGATGGACCAGGGCAACGCCCAGGCTCCCCCCAAAACCATGCACCTGCCGCCCGCCAGCAAGACGGCGGCCCCCGAGCCGGGCACCCCGACCGCGCCACCGCCAGCACCGCACGGGCGGAGCAGCCCCACCGGCCCCGGCCGCTATATGCCAGCCGGGGCGGCAGTTCGCGCTTCGGCCGGCAGCGCCCGCGCAGCGGTGGCCGAAGCCGCCACTGTGCTTCGCAACCCCTTCGAGAGTACGCGGGTGGTGGACGGCAACCTGGCCCCCTCGCAACTCAACAGCGCTTACACTTTCGATAACTACATCGAAGGGGGCTGCAACCGGCTGGCCCGCTCGGCGGGCGTGGCCGTGGCTACCAAGCCCGGCACCACGTCCTTCAACCCGCTGATGGTGTACGGGGGCGTGGGCCTGGGCAAAACACACCTCGTGCAAGCCATCGGCAACCACATCAAGGCCACCGCGCCCGAACGGTTTGTGCTGTATGTGTCGGCCGAAAAATTCACCAATCAGTTCATCGACAGCATCAAAAAGGGCCGGGCCGACGAGTTTGGCGACTTCTACTTGCAAGTCGATACGCTCATTCTGGATGATGTGCAGTTTTTGGCGGGCAAGAAGCAAACGCAGGAGATATTCTTTCACATCTTCAACCACTTGCAGCAGTCGGGCAAGCAGATTATCCTCACCTCCGACCGCCCGCCCAAAGACCTGCTGGGCTTGGAAGACCGCCTGCTCTCGCGCTTCAAGTGGGGCCTGACAGCCGACGTGCAAACGCCGGACTTTGAAACCCGCGTGGCCATCATCCGCAATAAAATGGAGCAGGACGGCATTGACCTGCCGCCGGGCTTCGTGATTGACTACCTGGCCAATTCGGTGCAAACCAACGTGCGCGAACTCGAAGGGGTCATTGCTTCGCTGGTGGCCCAAAGCAGCCTCACGCGCCGCGACATCGACCTGGAAATGGTGAAGCAGGCCCTGCGCCACATCATCGAGGAAGTGGAAGCCGAGGTGAACCTCGACTTCATCCAGAAAACCGTGGCCGCTTACTTTGGAGTCACGGTGGAGTTGCTGAAGGACAAAACCCGCAAAAAAGAAGTTGTGACGGCCCGGCAAGTGGCCATGTACTTCGCCAAGCACCACACCAGTCACACCCTGAAAACCATTGGTTTTCACTTCGGGGGCCGCGACCACACCACGGTGATGCACTCGGTGCAAACGGTGTCTGACCTGGTGGATTCGGACAAGAAATTCCGCGAACAAGTGGCCGAGCTGCGGAAGAAATTCGCACAGTAGGGGCGGGGTTGCCGTGTCAACCATTGGGCACCTATTTTCGATAGGGTAGCGTTATCTTTGACAAAACCTTCTTGCCTTATGGAAACCCTGGCCCTTGAAATCAGCAACGCCTACGAGGTGGAGCGCGGAAAGCCAATGCCAAGTAAAAACCACGGAATTGTTCAAGCCAATGCGGTTTTTGAACTCAAAACCCGTTACCGCGACCAGTTTCGGTTTGCGTCTGAAATAAACATTGAAGTGGGCGGCCGGGTGATGGTGCCCGACATCGGTATATTTGCTAAAATGTCGGTGGATATGGACCACGACGAAATTGTGCTGACCCAACTGCCCCTCACCACCATTGAAATTCTCTCGCCCCGGCAAGCTCTCGACGAGTTGGTTGACAAGGCTACGGCCTACCTCGCGGCGGGGGTGAAATCGTGCTGGATTATTTCGCCCAAAACCTTGGGCATATTTGTCGGTACAGCGCCCGGCAAATTCGCCTATTTCAGCGACGACCAAACACTGACCGACCCGGCTACGGGAATAGAAATGCCGCTTGCGCCGCTGTTCGAGTAGTTGCAGTCGGGCGGCAATGCCAGCTTTACAAACCTTGACAAGTTCTCGTTATGGAAACCTTAACCCCGGAACTCACCAACTACGAACTGGAACGTGGAAAGCCTATGCCTAGCCTCAAACATGCCCGCGTTCAAAAAAAGCTGTTGCTGGAACTCACCCGCCAATTAGCAACAAATATGGAAGCCTTGCCGGAAATCGCGGTCGCGTTGCCGCAACAGCGCGTTACGCCCGATGTGGCGGTGTTCGAAGTGGCCCAACTACCCAACCCAACCGACGACGACGAAACGGCTGTTACCGCAGTTCCGCTGACGGTTTTTGAAATTCTTTCACCTACCCAAACCATTGGCGAACTCTTGGATAAGGCCAAGCTTTATTTCGCCAACGGGGTGCAGTCGTACTGGTTGGTGTTGCCCGAATTGCGGGCGGTGGCGGTGTACGCCATGCCGGGCAAGTATAGGTACTTCTACAACGGCCAAGCGGTGCTGGACCCGGTTTTGGGGGTGGAGCTACCGGTCAGTCCCTTGTTCGATTAGGCCACCGCGCTGGCTTCCTGCAACGCCACGCCGTGCTGGGCAGCAAACTGCCGCACCTGCTCCCGGAACATGAGCTTGCGGTTGCGGCCCCGCACCTGCCGCAGGTTGAGGGGGTAAATCTCGCCGTCTTTCTGCCGTATTCGCAGCAACAGGGGCCTGAGTTCCAGCGTGGCAATGGTTTCGGCGGCAAATACTTGCTTGGCCCGAAACAGGCCGGGCTTGTACACGAGGTAGCCGGGCGTGAACTCCAAATAGCTCTGGGTGCCAAACACGGGGGCGTTGTTAATCAGCACAAACCCCAGGTAGGCCACGCCCAGGGCCAGCACCAGCCAATGCACGAAGCGGAGCGGACCGCCTTGCTCGTCGCGTAGCATGGCAAACACCGCGTACAGAATCCAACCGCCGCTAATGGTCAGTTGATTCCAGAAATTGACCCTGGACGTGTTGGCCGGGCGTAAGCGGATGCGGGTTGGCGTGATGGGCATGAGGCAAAACTAGTGACTAACGACCAATGACTAACGACTAACGAGCCAGGTCAAAGCCGCCATTGGTCATTAGTCACGGGTCGTTAGTCATTAACTACGCCAGTTTTGCTTCCAGCGTCATTTCCGGTACGGCGCTCAGCAGCTTGGAAATAGGGCAGTTGGCTTTGGCATCTTCGGCGTGTTTTTGAAAATCCTCGGCCGTGATGTTGCCTACTTTGGCCTCTACCTTCAGGTGAATTTTGGTGATGACGGGGGCCATCTGGCCGGGGTCCATCGTCACGGTCGAGGTCGTCGTCACCGTGTCAATGTCGTGGCCGTGCTTGCTCATCACGCTGGTCAGGAACATGGTGTAGCAGGCGGCATGGGCCGCGCCAATCAGCTCTTCGGGGTTGCTGCCTTTCTGGCCCTCGAAGCGGGTGCCGACCGAATACGGCACATTCACGGTGCCGCTTTGGGTGCTGATGGTGCCGCTGCCTTTGATGTCGCCGTTCCAAACGGCGGTGCCACGTTGGTTTATCATGGGAATGGGGGTAAAAGTGAAAAAATGGGGTTGAAACCGCTGCAACCTACGACGGTGGGGCGTTGGCGTTGGCCCAAACTCGGCCAACGTACCTTCGTGGCCCCGCCAACGGCGTTTTTTTCGTATTTACCCGGGAACCCGGCCGGATGCAGAACCGGGTTTTTAGCGTTATGGGAGTAAAATCCGTGTTGAGCCGCCCGGCAGCGGCATTTGTCGTGGCCCGCTACCGCCGCTGGCAACGCGACCCGGTGGGGACGCAGTTGCGGCTACTGCGCCACATTACCAAAACAGCCGCCAAAACGGTGTTCGGCCAGGCCCACGACCTGGGCAACATTTGGAAGCAAACCGACCTCGTGCGCCGGGTGCCGGTGCGCGACTACGAGGCCCTTAAGTTTTATTTTGACCGCATCCGGGCGGGCAAACTCAACGTGCTGTGGCCCGGTCGGCCCATCTACTTGGCCAAAACCAGCGGCACCACCAGCGGCACCAAGTACCTGCCCATCACCCGCGAAAGCATCGGCAACCACCTCGGCGGTGCCCGCGACGCGTTGCTGCACTACGTTCACGCCACTGGTCGCAGCCAGTTTTTGAACAATAAAATGCTGTTTCTGAGTGGTTCGCCCAAACTCGCGCTCTACCACGGCATTCACGTGGGCCGCCTTTCCGGCATTGCCCACCACCACGTGCCGCTTTACCTGCGAAACAACCAGTTGCCAGTTTATAAAACCAATATCATCGAAGATTGGGAAACCAAGCTCGACCGCATCGTGACCGAAACCCTGGGCCGCCCCCTGGGCCTGGTTTCGGGCATCCCGCCCTGGGTGCAGATGTATTTCGACAAGCTGCAAGCCCGCACCGGCCAGCCCATCAAGGACATCTTTCCCGATTTCAACCTCTTCGTCTATGGTGGGGTGAGCTTCGACCCCTACCGCGCCCGGCTTTTTGAAAGCATCGGCAAGCCCGTGGACAGCCTGGAAATGTACCCGGCTTCGGAGGGCTTTCTGGCTTTCCAGGACCAGCCCGGCAACCCCGGCCTGCTGCTGTTGCTCGACAGTGGGATTTACTACGAATTTATCCCCGTCGAACAGGTCTTTGAGACCAGCCCAATTCGCCTCAGCATTGCCGACGTGGAGCTGGGCAAGCAGTATGCGGTGGTGCTGAGCAGCAACGCCGGCCTGTGGGGCTACCTGCTGGGCGACACCGTGCGCTTCGTCGATTTGCGCCCGCACCGCGTCGTCGTCACCGGCCGCATCAAGCACTTCCTCTCGGCCTTCGGCGAACACGTCATTGCCGAAGAAGTGGAGCATAGTCTGCGCGAAGCCGTGGCCCAGTTTCCGGAAGCCGAAGTGGTGGAGTTCACCGTGGCCCCGCTCGTGAGCGACGACCCCGCCCAGCCCTCGCGCCACGAGTGGCTGGTGGAGTTTGCCCGCCCGCCCGCCGCGCCCGCCGCCTTCGCCGCCGCCCTCGATGCCAACCTGCGCCGCCGCAATACCTACTATGAGGACTTGCGCCAGGGCAACATCCTGGTGCCGCTGCAACTCACGGCCCTGCCGCCGGGCGCGTTCCAACGCTACATGAAAAGCCTGGGCCGGCTGGGCGGGCAGAACAAAGTGCCGAGGCTGAGCAACAACCGGGAAGTGGCGGAAGGGCTGGCCGCAAGTGCTTAAAAATAAATTTTCCAGGCCTTACCCTAGCCTTTTGCGGCCCACTGCTACCGAAACCATTGCTGTGGACGGGCAATCGGTGGTAGTACCTAAAGCGGTGTTGCATTTCAGGCAGTGGCAGGGGCAGCCGATACGGGACACCTTCGGCGGCAAGCCGCTGGTTGATTTTGCGGGCCGCCCCGTTTTTGCCGAACTGTGCGTGTACGAATTGTTCCCTCTAGCGGGCTGGGAGGCCCGTTGGGTAGAAACCTACGGTGCCCCCGCTACCCAACCCATGTTGCTGGTTGATTGGATTGACACATCCCGCGCCCAACAGCCCCAACAGCCGCTGCCTGGCATGGGAGTAGGCGAATTGATGCCCCGAATTGCCAGCCACAACGGCGGCACCTATGCTGGCTGCTGGGACGTGTTGGGCTGGCACGGCGACACAGTGTTGTTTGCTGAACTCAAACGTGCCAAAAAAGACCGGTTGCAAGCCACACAGCCCCAATGGCTGGCCGCTGGCTTGCGGGCCGGTCTGGCCCCGGAAAACTTTTTGCTCGTAGAATGGGACTTTCTCCCGTGACTCTGTCTTCCAAACCCGCCCTTCACGCTGCCTGCCTGGCCTTCGTCGAGCAGCGCATTGCCGCCGCCACCGCCGCCATGCAAGCCGCCCAGGAATCGGCCAATTCCGAAACCAAAAGCAGCGCCGGCGACAAGTACGAAACCGGCCGGGCCGTGGCCCAGGAAGAACGCAACCGCAACGCCGCCCAACTGCACCAGGCCCAGCAACTGCGGGCCGAACTAAGCCGCATTGACCCCGCCGCGCCCTGCGACACGGTGCGGCCGGGGGCACTGGTCGAAACCTCGCTGGGGTGGTTCTACGTGGCCATCGGCGCGGGGCGGCTGCCGGGGGACGGGCCGGCGGTGCTGGCGGTGTCGGCGGCGGCCCCGGTGGCGGTGGCGTTGCGCGGCAAGCGGGCCGGAGAAGAGGCCGCGTTTAACGGGCAGGTGGTGCGGGTGCTGGGGGTGCGCTAAACCGGCGGCAGTTGCAAGCCAGGCACCTCGGCAAAATGCTTGTCAAAGGTTAGCAACGGCACGTCGTTGGCCCGGCAGATGGCGGCAATCCACATATCGTTTTCGGGAATGGGGCGGCCCTTTTGCTTGAGCGCCAAGCGGATTTCGGCGTAGTATTCGGCCGCAAGGCCATCCAGCAACAATGGGCGCAGGTCGTGGATAAATTGACGATACGAAATCAGATTCTGAGCTGGTCGCCCAGAGTTTTGCGCTCCAAACAACAGTTCCCCAGCGACCACAACGGGCAGTACACAAGCGGTAAGCAACCCCCCAGCATTCTCCAAAAGATGCGTCTGGCCCCGTAGCAGGGCGATGGCAACATTGGTATCGAGCGCTACCATTCGCCCTCAATGTTGTTGAACTCTCGGTTGATGATGGCGGTCATCTCTTTGGCATCTTCGTCCGAGATAGTGCCGATATGACGGGCAATAGCTTCGTAGCTACCGCTTGATGGCTGGTCAGGGTTAGTGGCCCGACGGGCAATAAAGTCCAGCAATTCGCGCAACAGCTGCGAATCCTCAGTGGTAACCACCGTTTTAATAATCTCTTCGCGGACGGTCATGGCTAACGGAAACAAGGTGAAACAATGATTTCAAAAATACTCCAACAAACGCCTCAACGAGCTAGTGCCCGCTAAAACCCACCCTTATCCGCCCCGGCGGCTTCGGGCTTCACCAGCCGGAACTCCACCCGGCGGTTCACTTTGGCATCGGCTTCGGTTAGTTCGTCTTTTAGCGGCTTGGTCGAGCCGTAGCCGAAGCTTTCGATGCGGTCGTTTTTGAGCTTGCCTTTGCGCTCCACGTAGTCGCGGATGGCCTGGGCGCGGTCTTGCGAGAGTTTTTCATTCACGTCGGGGTCGCCGCTGGCATCGGTGTGGCCCGCAATGCTGAGCCGGAACGTGGGGTGGTCCACCATGAACAACGCAATGCGGTCGAGCGTCGGGTGCATGGCCAGCCCAATGTTGGCCTTGCCCGGCTCAAACTCGATGTTCTGAAAAATCAGCGGCAGCTTGTAGTCGATGCTGTTCGTGATGAGGGTCATCACGGTGTCGCCCTTCAACTCAAACTTTTTCTCGACCGAGAAGAAATCATTGCTCTGAATCAGCATGGCGTAGTGCGAACCTTCCATCAGTTCAAAGTCGAAGGTGCCGTCGGGGCGCAGGTACTTGCTGGCCACTTCCACGCCGTTGTCGGTGTCGATGATGCTCACGATGCCCTTGAGGGGCTTGCTGCTCACCGAATCGAGCAACGTGCCTTCTACCTTGGTGGTGGCCAGGGGTTGGGCTTCCATCGGCAGCGGGAAAGAGTAGAGGTCCAGATTTTTAGGGTCCGTCATTTCTGAGCGGGCGTAGTACAGGTTTTTGCTCTGGCTGTCAATCGTGAAATAATACTCCGGCCCTTTGCCGTTCACGAGCGGGCCGATGTTTTTCGGCTCCTGCCAGCGGCCGTTCACGCGGTAGGTTTTGTAGATGTCAAAGTCGCCAAAGTTCAGCAACTGCCCCCGCGAACTGAAATACAGCACGTGGTAGAGCGGGTGGTAGAACGGGCTGACCTCGTTTTCGCGGGTGTTCACGACCGGCCCCACGTTTTGGGCCGGTCCCCATTTGCCGTCCTTGCCTCTGGCGGTAAAGTAGATATCCGAAAGCCCAAAACCTCCCAGCCGGTCCGAGGCAAAGTATAGCGTGTCCTGACTTTGTGAAAGGGCCGGTTGCGAATCCCAGCCCGCCGAGTTCACCAGCGGCCCCAGGCTTTCGGGGTTGCTCCACTTGTTGTCGGCCCCGAGCGTGGCCGTGAACAGGTCGCAGTTGCCCTGGCAGCCGGGGCACTCGCAGCGGGCGAAGAAAATGGTGCGTCCGTTCTTGCTGAAACACGCCGACCCTTCGTTGTAAGGCGAGTTGATGGGCTTGGGCAGCGGCTCGGCATCGGTCCAGCTAATACCCTCTTTGTGCGACGTGTACAGGTCTTCGTCCACCACGCCCGTCAGGCCCCGGCGCTTGCGCTTGCTGCTGAACAGCATCAGCGTATCGTTGCCAGCCAGGGTGGGGCCATAGTCGGGCGCTTTGCTGTTGATGGCATCGCCCATGCTCGTGTACACGCCTTTGGGCGGATGAAAGGTGTTGAGGTTCTTGCGGTACTCCACCAGGTCGTAATACACCTTCAGGGGCACGTAGAGGTCTTTGTCTTTGGCTTCGAGCGAGTCGTAGTACAGTTGCACCCGCGTCAGGTTGCTGCGGCGGTGCTTGAGGGCGAGGCGGAAATAAGCCCGCGCCACATCGAGCCGGCTGCTGTCGCGCTCCAAAAGCTGGCCCAGGTGCCAGAGCAAGTCGGTGTTGCGGGCGAAGTTTTCCACCCCAAACTCCGCCACGTACTTTTCCAGCAGGGCACGGGCGGCGCGGTAGTCGTGGCGGCGCTCGGCTTTGGCGATTTCCTTGAGGGCTTTGGGGTCTTCAAAAAACGCAATTTTGTTGATGTTCACAAAATCCGGGGTGCCGTCGGGCCGCATATGCAGCTTGCGGCGCACGTGGGCGCTCAGGCCCCGCACTTTGTAGGTGCCGGGGGCAATGGCGGACTTGGGGGCTTGGGGTTTGCGGGGCGCGGCCGAGGCCCCGCCGCTGGTGGTATCGCGCGAGGGCGACGCGGCCGGCGGGGTCCGCTTAGCGGGGCGGTGCTGGGCTTGCGCGGGCGCGGCGGCCCACAGCAGCAAGAGCAACATTCCGAACCAGCAACTGCGCAATGAATCAACCATACAAAGGGCGGGAAGAGAATTTCGGTGCAAGTTCCGAATAATTTAAGGATTATTTTGCGCGGAGCTAAAATGGCGGTAACGTGGAGCGAAAAAAAGGCGGCCGAAGCAGTCGGGCAATTTGCCCAACCCGTTGGTCCGACCCGCCAAAACCGGACCAGATGCGGGCTGGCACGGCCCTTGAAGCGGGTACCCGCCGCCGGGGCCGTATCTTGGTGCCCGCTTTGGCGCGGCCGGGCGCTGCCATTGTGGCACCTGCCCCGGCCCCGGCTTTTTCCTTGCTTTTTCTATTTCGATTGGACGCTTTCTCTGATTCTTCTTTTGCCCGCCACGCGAGCGAGGCCACCGGTCCGCCCGAGGCCATTGCCATTATGGCCGCCGACCCCGACCACTTGCTGAATGGCGATGACGCGCCGGCGGCCCTGCCGTTGCTGCCGGTGCGCAACACGGTGCTGTTTCCGGGCGTGGTGCTGCCCGTCACCGTCACGCGCCAAAAAAGTGCCAAGCTGGTGCGGGCGCTGGCGGGCCGGGGCGACAAACTGCTCGGCGTGGTGGCCCAACTCAACCCCGACGACACCGAACCCGCCGTGGCCGACCTGCACCCGGTGGGCACCCTGGCCCGCATTCTGAAGCTGATTGACCAGCCCGACGGGCAAGTCACCGTCATCATTCAGGGGCAGGTGCGGTTTCAGATTGAGGAGGAACTGGCCTTCGAGCCGCGCCTGACGGCGCGGGTGAGCTACTTCCCCGAAACGGCCCTCGACCCCGACCTGCCCAGTGATTTTGCCCTGCTCCAAAGCCTGCGCGAAGCCGCCCTGAAGGTGCTGGAACTGACCCCCGAAATTCCGATGGAGGCCCGCTCGATGCTGGAAGGCATCAATTCGCCGGCGTTTCTGACGCACTTTTTGTCCAGCAACGTGCAGTTGGACGTGGCCGCCAAGCAGCGGCTGCTGGAACAGCGCGACCCCGAGCAGCAAGCCCGCATTTTGCTGGAAGCGTTGCTCAGTCAGGCCGAACTGCTGGAAATCAAGCAGGACATTCGGGCCAAAACCCACACCGGGATTGATGCCGAGCAGCGCGAATATTTCCTGCGCAAGCAGCTCAAAACCTTGCAGGACGAATTGGGCGGACCGGAAGGGTCGGAGTTGGATTTGAACCGGTTTCGGGAGCGGGCAGCGGCCAAAAAATGGCCCGAATCGGTGGCGCTGCATTTCAAAAAAGAAATGGACAAGCTGGGCCGCATCAACCCGATGGCCCCCGACTACGGCGTGATTGTGAACTACGTAGAGTTTTTGCTGGACCTGCCCTGGGGCGAGTTCACGAAGGACAAAATCAACCTCCGGCAAACCAAGAAAATCCTGGATGCCGACCACTTCGGGCTGGAAAAAGTGAAGGAGCGGATTCTGGAATACCTGGCCGTGCTGAAGCTGAAACAGGATTTGAAAGCCCCCATTTTGTGCTTGTATGGCCCGCCCGGCGTGGGCAAAACCAGCCTGGGCCGCAGCATTGCCACCGCGCTGGGCCGCAAATACGTGCGCATGAGCCTGGGCGGTGTGCGCGACGAGGCCGAGATTCGGGGGCACCGCAAAACCTACGTCGGGGCCATGCCGGGCCGCATCATTGCCCAAATCAAGAAGGCCGGAGCCAGCAACCCGGTCATCATTCTGGACGAGATTGACAAGGTGAGCAGCGACTTTCGCGGCGACCCGAGTTCGGCGCTGCTGGAGGTGCTGGACCCGGAGCAAAACTCCACTTTCACCGACAACTACCTCGAAGTGGAATACGACTTGAGCAAGGTGCTGTTCATTGCCACCGCCAACTCGCTCGATACCATTCAGCCTGCCCTGCGCGACCGCATGGAGATAATTGACCTGACCGGCTACACCCAGGACGAAAAGGTGCAGATTGCCCGCAAGCACCTCTGGCCAAAGCAACTGCGCGAACACGGCCTGGGCGAAAACGAGGTGAAAATAACCGACCCCGCCCTGCACCGCGTGGCCGACGACTACACCCGCGAAAGCGGCGTGCGGAGCCTCGAACGCCGCCTCGCCGCCCTCACCCGCAACCTGGCCCGGCGCAAGGCCAGCAAGGAAACCCTGCCCGCCACGCTGGAACCGGCCGAAGTTCGCAAAATCCTGGGTGCCCCGGTGTTCGACCGCGACCAGTACCAGGACAACGACACGGCCGGGGTCGTCACGGGCCTGGCCTGGACCAGCGTGGGCGGCGACATTCTGTTCGTGGAAAGCCTCCTGAGCCGGGGCCGGGGCAAGCTGACCCTGAGCGGCCAACTTGGCGACGTGATGAAGGAATCGGCCATTACGGCCCTGAGCTACCTGCGTTCGCGGGCCGAGGAAGTGGGCATCGACTACCGCCTCTTCGAGCAGTACGACCTGCACATTCACTTCCCCGAAGGCGGCATTCCGAAGGACGGGCCGAGCGCGGGCATCGCCATTTTTACGAGCATGGCCTCGGCCTTCACCCAGCGCCGGGTGCGCCCGCGCCTGGCCATGACCGGCGAAATCACGCTGCGCGGCAAGGTGCTGCCGGTGGGCGGCATCAAGGAAAAGCTGCTGGCTGCCCGCCGGGCGGGCATGACCGATGTCATTCTGTGCCCCAAAAACCGCAAGGACATTGAAGAAATCGAACCCGATTACCTTAAGGGCCTGACCATTCACTACGCCGACCGCGTGGACGACGTGTTGCGGGTGGCGCTGCTGGACGAGTTGGTGCCGCGCCCCCAGAAACTGCCCGTGCGCGACGAACCCGTGCCGGTAGCCGGGCCGAGCGTGGAGGTGCAGTAGGGCAGGAGGGATGCCCGCCGTGGCGTGGCGGGTGCCCGCCGTGGCGTGCCGGGCGCCCGTGGCGGCGTGCCGTGGTGGCGTGCCGGGCACCCGTGGCCGTGCCGGGCGCCCGTGGTGGCGTGCCGGGCGCGTGGCGGCATGGCGGGCACCCGCCGTGGCGTGGCGGGCACCCGTGGCGGCGTGGCGGGCGCACGAAAAAGCGCCGCCGGCCGTTGAGGCAACCAATCAACGTACCTTTAACCGTTATGAAGCATCTTTTCGCCCGCCGCTGGGTCGGTTTTGTGTTCGGCTGCGTGGGGCTGCTGGCGGCCCGGCCGGCCGCCGCGCAACTCGGGGGCCGCCGGGTGTTCCCGTTTCTGGATTTGCCGCCCAGTGCCGGCCTAGCTGCGTGGGGCGGAATGAACGTGTCGGACCGCAGCGCCGACCCCCAGATGCTGTTCGGCAACCCGGCTTTGCTGAACGAAAAAATGGACGGGCGCGTGGCGCTCAGCTACGTGGGCTACGTGACCGACATCCGGCAAAGCACCGGGGCCTACGTCTTCAATACCGAAAAATACGGCCGCTTCGGGGCCGCCATCACCTACCTCAATTACGGCGATTTTCAGAGCTTCGACCCGGCGGGCAACAGCCTGGGCACCTTCAGCACCAACGAGTACACGGTGGGCCTGACCGATGCCTACACAAAGGGCAACCTCACCTACGGCCTCACCGCCAAGCTGGCGGTGAGCAGCATTGCGGGCAGCCGCTCGGTGGCAGGCGTGGCCGATGCGGGCGTGCTGTACAAGGCCCCGAAGCAGGATTTTACGGTGGGCTTGGCCGTGAAAAACGCGGGCTACCAACTCACGCCCTACCCCGGTGCCGACCGGGGCACGTTGCCGCTGGACGTGCAACTGGGCACCACCGCCAAGCCCGAACATATGCCGGTGCGCTTTTCCGTCACGGTTCACCACTTGCAGCAGTGGGACATTCAGTACCTGGACCCCAACGGCCGCAGCGGCCTCAATGCGAGCGGCGACACGGCACGCCAGGGCAAGAACTTTGGCGACAACTTGGCCCGGCACTTCACGCTGGGCGCGGCGCTGGTGCTGAGCAAAAACCTGGAATTCCGGGTCGGGTACAACCACTTGCAACGCCGCGAATTGCGACTTGACAACACCAGCGGCAGCGCGGGCTTGAGCTTGGGGTTCATGCTGGCCATTGCGGGCTTTCAGTTGGACTACACCCACGCCACGTTGCAGGCGGCGGGGTCCAGCAACTATTTCACGCTGGCGAAAACCCTGGTTAAGAAAAAGGACACGCCTTAAATCATTTCACTGCGTGAAAATACCTAATCCAGAATGCACGATTCCCTGACCCCGGCCCAGATTGTGGCCGAACTTGACAAGTACATCATCGGCCAGCACGAGGCCAAGCGCCACGTTGCCATTGCCCTGCGCAACCGCTGGCGGCGGCTGCACGCGCCCCCCGAAATGCAAGCCGAAATTGTGCCCAACAACATTCTCATGATTGGGGCCACCGGCGTGGGCAAAACCGAAATTGCCCGCCGCCTCGCGCACCTCGCCGACGCGCCCTTCGTGAAAGTGGAGGCCAGCAAATTCACCGAAGTGGGCTACGTGGGCCGCGACGTGGAGAGCATGGTGCGCGACCTGGCCGAGCAAAGCGTGAACCGCGTACGCCAGCGCCGCCAGGAAGAAGTGAAAGTCCGGGCCGCCGAAGCCGTCGAGGAACTGATTCTGGATGCCCTGATTCCGCCCCTCAAAGCAACCACCAAAAAGGCCGTTCCTGGTTTCAGCAACGACGACGACGCGGATGCCGAGCCGACCGAAACCCCTACGCCCGACCGTGAATTGAACGAGCGCACCCGCGCCCGCTTCCGCGAAAAAATCAGGAACGGCGAACTCGAGGACCGCCGCATCGAAATCAATGTGCAGCAGGCCGGTCCCAGTGTGGGCATCATGGGGGCACCCCCCGGCATGGACGAAGGCACCCTCTCCGGCCTCCAGGATATGCTGGGCAACATGATGCCGCGCCGCAGCCGCAAGCGCAAAGTGACGGTGGCCGAGGCCCGCAAACTACTGCTGGACGACGAGGCCGCCAAACTCATCGACATGGACGAGGTGAAGGACGAAGCCATTCGCCAGGCCGAAAACGCGGGCATTATTTTCATCGACGAGATTGACAAGGTAGCGACCAGCGGCGGCAACGGCAAAAGTGGCGGCCCCGACGTGAGCCGGCAGGGCGTGCAACGCGACTTGCTGCCCATCGTCGAGGGGTCGGCGGTGAGCACCAAGTACGGCATCGTCAATACCGACCATATTTTGTTCATCGCCGCCGGGGCCTTCCACGTTAGCAAACCCAGCGACCTGATTCCCGAGCTGCAAGGCCGCTTCCCCATCCGCGTGGAGTTGCAGAGCCTGACCAAAGCCGATTTTTTCCGCATCCTCAAAGACCCCAAAAACGCCCTCACCAAGCAGTACGAGGCGTTGTTGCAAGCCGAAGACGTGGCCCTGACCTTTGACGACGCGGCGTTGGAGCGCGTGGCCGACATCGCCGCCGAAGTGAACGCCGAAGTCGAAAACATCGGTGCCCGCCGCCTCCACACCGTTATGAGCCGCCTGCTGAACGACATCCTGTTCGATGTGCCCGATAAAATCGGGGGCGGCACCGTCCTGCACATCACCGCCGCGTTGGTGAACGAACGACTGGCCGACATGGTGAAAAACCGCGACCTGAGCCAGTACATCTTGTGATGCGCGAAGCAATAACCGGCGCTTCTGCACTCGTTCGCCCCAAAAAAAACCCCGGCCATTGTATTGGCCGGGGTTTTTGGTAGGCGAGCAGGTGCAGAAGCTACGGCTGCTTCTTGGGAGCCAGTTTCAGTTTGACCAGCGTGGCGTAGTTTTTAGCATTGAAAATTCGCAGGGCATAGGGCGCATTGGTGAAAGTGCCCGTCACTGCACCTCGCGTGCTTAGTGGGGTCAATACGATGCGGCGACCATCTTCCAGCACGTATTCGAAGGTGATGAGGATGGCAGAATTTTCGCTGAAGTTGGTGTACTTCTTGCTGGTACTGGCCGGAATGAGCGGAACGCCTTCCAGGGTCAGCCCGTTCAGCAACTCGTCGCTGTTCACCGTCACCGTGGTTGGGAAGGTGGTGTATTCGCCCAGTTTCACGCGGGGGTTGAGGCCGAAGGAAGTGAAGTCGGCGTTGGTGGCGCGGCCATAGCTCTTGTACACTTCCACCGAGTGCAACTTGGTGTTGCGCTCGGTGGGGGCGATGAGGAACTTGACAACCGGCCGGGCCTGCTGAAGAATGGCCAGCGAGTCGACACTCTGAATGGCGGTGCGGAGTTTGATGTAGGAATTTACCGTGTCGCCGGTCACAAACGTGGGGAAAATAAGTGGCAGGTCCTCTTCGGCCGGGGCCGGAATGGTCGCGCCGTCTTTGCACGAGCTAAGGGCGGCGCTGCCCGATGCCAGCAGCAGCAGAACAAAAATAAAATTTTTCATTGGGAAGAAAATAAAGGCTGTTGAAAATGGACGCAAACTGTCCGTGCTTACGGCATCCAAAAAGGTCTTTCGCTACGATGCTGGGGCGGCGCATTGGGGTTCAGCGTCAAGTCCGACTGCGAGTAAAACAGCAGGTTGGGTCGTGAGCCAGTTGCCACCGTGTTGGGCACCTCGCCGGGTGCCCGCGTCAGGATGCCGAAGGCATCGGGCTGCACAGGGGGCGAGTAGGCGGGGTTGGTATTGGGCAAACCGGTGCGGCGGTAGTCAGTCCAGATGTCTTCGCCAAAACCGAAGCTGGCCACGTATTTCTCCTGCATGATGACGCTGAGTTTGGCTTCGGGGCTGGCCGCACCGTTGAAGCGGGTCACGGCTGCCGTGATGTAAGCGGGGGTGCGTGCGAGGGTGAGCAGGTTGGGAATAACGGTGCTGCTGCCGTTGATGGAAGTAGGGGCACCGTCGTCGGCGGCCACTTTCGCCACTTTGTTAAAGGCCTCCTGCACCCCACTACGCAGGGCGGTGGTGGCCGCAGCGGGGTTGTTCAATAGCGTCAGTTGCAACTCGGCCTCGATGAAGTACCGGTTGAAAGTGGTCAGGAACCGCTGGGGCACCGTGCCGTGGCCGAAGGTGTAGTTGGCTCCTTTGCTACCCGCCGGCGCAAATGTTCCGTCGTTGTAGCGGCCTCCCGCCGGATACAGGCCCGGCAATGTGATGACAGAATTATTGTCCCCGGAAGCCTGCGTACTGGAACTGCCCAACGGCACGGTGCCGAAGCCCCCCAGCACGTTTGGGGCCTGACCAGTTATCGTGTAGCCCACCGGGGTACCGGTTGGAGGAGTTGGCGATTGGTTGTAGAAATAGAAGTTGATGCGCGGGTCACCCCGGTTGGCCATGTACGAAATAAAGTCCTGGTTGATATAATCTTCGCGGGTCGGGTTCACGTAGTCGGCCAGGAACAACACGTTGCGGTTTTCGGGCTGAATGGAGTTGCCGAACGCAAACTCAAAATCACCGGTGTTCGTCATCAAGGGCTTCGTGGTCGGCGTGGCACCGCCGTTGGTTAGCAGCGCAGTCACCGAATCGCGCAGGCTGACCACCAGTGGGCTGGGGTCCTGCACCAACCGAATCTGGTTGTAAAGTTTCAGCTTCAGCGTCCGGCCAAAAGCCATCCACTTCACCTTATCGCCCCCATAAATAAGGTCGCCGCGCACCGACGTGGTCGATTGCTGCATATTGTTCAGGCCGTCGTCGATGAGGGCAAACAGGCCTTGGATGTTTTTGTCCGGGTTGCCCAAATAAATGTCGCGGTCCGAATCGAAGCGGGGTTGGCGGTTGGCCACGGCCTGCAAGGCTTCCGAGTAGGGAATGCTGCCCCACATATCGGCCATGATGCTGAACACGTACGCCTTTTGCAACTGAGCGATGCCCAGGTAGCCCCTGGAACTGTTCTTGCCCTTGTCGTCAGCCGCCAAGGTGATTTTTTTATTGGTTTGCTGAATAATCAACTCGTTGTTTTCCAGCATATCTTCGTACAGTCCGTCCCACTGATTGTTGAACGAGCCTCCCGTTTGCTGGAACGAGCCAATGCCCCGCGAACTGTTGAGTTGGCCTATCAGCGTGGAAGTGGCTTGGCCCAGCCCTTCCAGGCTGAGGCCGAGGTAGGTGGCCATGGCCAACTGCGTGCCGGGCAGTAGCTGGTCTTCGGTGGCCACCGTCGGGTGCAGCGGGTCCACGTTGACATCAAAAAAGTCTTTGCAACCGGGCGTTACGACCAGCAGACCCAGCAGGGCAAGGGTGGCCGAAAGAGAACGAAATTTCATATCAAAAAAAGGAAAAAGCCAGGTTAGAAGTTCACGCGCAGGTTCACGCCATAGCGCCGGGTCGAGGGGGCGTTGGTGTACTCAAAGCCCTGGTTGTTGCTCGCGCCGAAAGTGCTGGTTTCGGGGTCAAAGTTGGTGTACTTGGGCAGGTTGGGCGAGTACCAGTACAGGTTGCGGCCCGAAAACGAGATGTTAATCAAACCAAACGGGGTTTTGGATAGCAACGCTTTGGGCAAGCTGTAACCGAGCGTGATTTCGCGCAGCCGCACCGTGGTGGCATCGTACACCGACTGTTCGGCGTAGCCGTTTATGGCGGCCGAGCCAGTACCGAAGTAATAGTCGTTCACCGAAATGGCGCGGGTGTTGGCCTTCGGGGTGCCATCTTCTTTGCGGCTGATGACGATGTTGTTGGCCGCATCCAGCCGCGCCTCGGTGCCTTTCAGCACCACAATGCGGTCGCGGTCCTCGGTGTCGCGGGTCACGCCCCGGCCCAGGTACGATTGCAAAGTGGTCGAGTACAGGTCGCCGCCCTTGCGGTAGTCAATCAGCACGTTCAGGGTGATGCCCTTGTAGGTGAACTGGTTGATGAAATTCAGCGAGTACTGGGGGTTCGGGTTGCCAATGATTTTGGGTTCGGGATTCCGCACCAGCAGGCCCGTATTGGCATTGACGAGCGGGTTCCCGTTTTCGTCGCGGGCAGCGGCCGAGCCGTAGAACACGCCATAGGGCTGGCCGGGCTGGAAGATGGGCTGAATCAGGCCCGACCCGAAGCTGCTGCCGAAGGTGATGCGCTTAATCAGGCCCTGGTCGTCAAGGCGTTCCACAATGTTCTTGTTGTGGGTGAAGTTGTAGGTGCTGGTCCAGGTAAAGTTCTGGGTTTGCACCGGAATCAGGACGAGCTGCAACTCCACGCCTTTGTTGGAAATCTCACCAAAGTTGGTTTGGTACTGCCCGTAGCCGGTGGCGGCGGGCAGCGAGATGCCCGCAATCTGGTTGGTCGAGCGCCGGTCGTAGTACGAACCGTTGAACGCAATGCGGTTTTTGAAAAAAGACAGGTCGCCGCCGGTTTCAAACTCGGTCGTGAACTCGGGGGTCAGGCCCGGGTTGGAAATGGTATTGAACACCTGCAAAGCACTCTGGTCCCGGAAAGGAAATACGTTGCCAATTCCTTGGTTGAAGTTGCCGTAACCGGGGTTAATGGTGTAGCGCTGCGGCCCGGCCGCGTAGGGGTTGGCATCGCGGCCCACGCGGGCATAGCCAGCCCGTACCTTCAGCAGCGAAAGCCAGGGCTTGTTGATGTTCAGGGCATCGTTGAGGATGAGGGACCCGTTCACGCTGGGATAAAAGAACGAACGGCCGCTCTGGCCCACAATGCCGTCTTTATTCAGGGTCGAGGATTGGTCGAAGCGGCCGGTGCCGGTTAGAAACGCCCACTCTTTGTAGTTCAGCGTCAAGTCGCCGAAGTAACCAATCAGCCGGCGCTTGCTGAAGTCGTAGCCGTTGGTGTTCTTGGCCAGGGTGTTCTCAATGTTGTCGATGCCGAAAACGATGGTCTGGCTGCCAACAAACGAGGTGCTGCTAAACTGCCGCTGGTTAATGTTTTGCCCCACCGAAGCCCTGATGTTAAAGTTCTCGTTCAGGTTTTTGTTGAACGTCAGCAGGGTGGTTTGCTCCAGTTCGGTGTTTTGGATGTTGTCTTCCACCACGTTGCCAATGCCGCCGTACCCATTCGAGCCGGCCCGCACCGTGGTGCGCCGCAGGTCGGTGTAGGTGTTCACACCGCCGGTGTAGCTCAAGGTCAGAAAGCTTTTGATGGCGTAGCTCAAGGACGTGCTGGCCGTCACGCGGTCCACCCGCGAGGTATAGGAATTGTTTTCCACCGACCAGCGTGGGTTGTCGGCTTGCGAACTAAGCCAGGCAAATACTTGCTCGTGGGTGACGGGGTCGATGTAGGGCAAGCCCTGTAGGTCGAGGCTGCGGGTCAGAAACAGGATGCGGGCGAAGGCCGAATTGTTGCCCACCGCGTTGTTGGCCCCCAGTTGTGGCCCTTTCTGGTCGGTGTTGGTGTAGCTCACGCTGCCCGCCACCGTGAACTTGTTGTACGTGCCCGACCCCCCGGCGGCAAAGTTGTTGCGCGTGAAGCTGGAAAACGGAATGGTCCCCGTCTGGTCGGCCCGCGAAAGAATGGCGTTGAACGAAGCGTTTTCGCCGGTGCCATTCAACGAAACGGAGTTTTCATACAAGTGCCCGGTCTGGAAAAAATCCTTCACATTGTTCGGGTACGCCTTGTACGGAATGTAGGTGCCCCCCGGAATATTCGGAAAGTCGGTGTTGCCCGCCTGCGGGTGCGCTATCGTAGGCTCCGGGTTATTAGGGTCCGCATGCGGGACGTTGGCTGCGTTAAACGCCGGTCCCCACGAGCCGTTCACGTTGCCTTGCACCGAGTTGGCTCCGGCCCCAAAATTGTTCTGGTAGTCGGGCAAAGCCCCGATTTTCTCAATCGAATACCCGGTCGAGTAGCCTATCTGAATGCCTTTGGGGCCTTTCTGGCCGCTGCCGGTTTTGGTGGTGATGACGATGACACCGCCCGCCGCCCGCGACCCGTAGAGGGCCGCAGCGGTCGCGCCTTTCAGAATCTGAATGTCGGCAATGTTGTTGGGGTCAATATCGGCCGCCCGGCTCGAATAGCCCGCTCCGTGCACGAGCTGGTCCTCCGAGTCGGTTTGCGAGTTGTCAAATGGCACCCCGTCCACGATAAACAGGGGCTGGTTGTTGCCAAAAAACGAGGTGTTGCCCCGGATGGTAATCCGCGACGACGACCCTGGCACCCCGCTCGAGCTGATGATGTTCACGCCCGGCACCTTGCCCGAGAGCGTCCGCAGCACGTCCGGTTCCGACTTCTGCACCACGGCATCGGCCTTCACGCTCGACACGGCATAGCCCACGGCCCGCTTCTCGCGCGACACGCCGAGCACCGTGATGACGGCTTCTCCTAACTCTTTGGTATCGGGCGACAGCGTGGCGTTGATAACCGTGCTGGTGCCAATAGCTTTGTCAATCGTTTTGTAGCCGATGTATTTAAATTCGAGGGTTTTGCTGCCTTCGGGTACGGCCAGCGAGAAGTTGCCTTCTACGTCGGTTGTTGTACCAACAGCGGGATTGCCTTTCACAACTACGCCAGCGCCAATAACGGCTTCTTTTTTTTCGTCGGTAACGCGGCCGGTAATGGTTTGGGTTTGGGCCCAGCCGCGGCCAGCCAGAGTCAGCAAGAGCAGCAGACTCAGCAGTAGGGGTCTTTTCATGGATGCTAAAAAGTGGGTGAGTAAGAAGAAGTGAAGAATTGATAAAGCTAACGGAACCCTAAAAGTAAGGGATTTTTTGCAAAGCTCGTACAAGTTGCCTTTCACCCGAACCCGTTTTTTGACCGGTGGGGGCGGGTAGAGGTTGCATTGTTAGGAAATTAAGCCCCAACGTGACTGCTACTTTTTCCTTTTCATTGGTTGCGCCAAGTACCAGTGCAAAAGCCCAAGTCAGACCCGGATAGCAAATTTAGTGGGTTTGTTGCGCACAAGCACAACGCGAGTGAACAACCAGACCTATCAAACCTGAAAAGGGTCTTACAGTCCATCAGGCTGGCCGCGCTTGGGAACCCTGGCGGTGGTACCATATACAGAAAAGGCCGCCCGAGTGGGCGGCCTTTTGGAAAAAATGCAACTCCGGCTTACTGATTGACCGGGGTTTTCACGAACAGCCCTGGAATTGGGTTGGGGGTGTTCGGATTGGTATTTACCTCGCTTTGCGGATAGAGAAACCGCTGAGGAAGGTCAGGAGCAGTGGCAACGTTTTTCGGCACACCAATAAGGTTATTGGTGCGACGAACGTCGTTAAACTCCTCAATCTGTCCAATAAGACTGAGGTATTTCTCGACCAAAATCTCCTTGCGCAGTGCCTGGGCCGAGGTTTGATTGGCTACTGTGGGATTGAGTACCCCCCCCCCAGCAAAATCAGCCGCAACGTAGGCCGTGTAGCGAGCGCCAGAGCCAGTGTAGGTGCTTCGGTCGTAGGCTCGGATGTTGTTCAAAGCAGCAAGGGCCCCGGATTCGTCGCCTTGTAGCACGAGGCTTTCCGCCAAAATGGCTTGCGCTTCAACGTAAGAAACCAGCGGGAAAGAAGAGTTGGCTTGGAACGCCCCGTCAATCCAGTTAGGGTCGCGCTTGGAGAAGATAGTCGTGTTGCCGGTGGTGTCCTTGTCGTCGTAGAAGTAGCGGTACCGCACCGAGTCTTGCGTACTGGCGTTGGTCCGGGTCAGCAGCAATTGGGCAGCATAGGAGGACGCTGCGGACAGGTACCCGGTCCGGTCGTTCGTAATAAAGCTGTAGTAAGGATTAGCTGAGGAGCCGATTGCGCCACCAAACGGTACACTCATGTCGTTGGCCGCCGCACTCACACCCAGTTGGGCCTCGGTTGCTGCGTTGGCGTAGTTCTTGACGTGCAAAAAATAGCGGGCCTTGAGCGAATGGGCAACGGCTATCCACTTTGGTTTGCTGCCCCCAAAATAGATGTCGCTGCCGATGGAAGCATCGCCACCACTCGTCAGGTTGCCAATGGCAGTAGTCAGCAGGGCTTGGGTAGCCGCGTACACATCGGCCTGCTTGTCGAAAGCGCCGGGCTTGCCTTCCTGAAAAGCCTGCGAATACGGAACATCGCCCCATAAGTCGGCATTGGTGCCTATCATCTGGGCCTCCACCACTTGGGCGATGCCCAAGAGCTGCTTGTTGCCAACAGTTTGCGCTTTGGCCTCCACCAAACGGGTTTGCGCCAATGTGGTCTGATACGAAATCTGCCACATATTGTCGTAGTCGGTAGCACTGGTAATGTATGATTGCAACGCGCTGTACTGCCGGTCTGACCCTGTGAAAACCCCAGCCCAGATGTTCGCAGTCCTAGCACCGTCGCCGCTCATAAAAAAGCCTTCCGCCAGTTCAGCAGCTGTTAATTGCAAAGTGCTGGGGGCATCCAGGGCCGTGTTTGGGTTGATGTCATATCCATCAACCAATTTGTTGCAACTGCCCAGGAAAACGCCTAGAGCGCTTACCAGCAGTAAAGTTAATTTCTTGCTCATGTCGGGGGGCGTAACCGCTTAATAAGTGAATTTGATGGCAAAAATGATGGACCGGGTGCTGGGGTTGTTGAAGTAGTCATACCCCCGCCCGTTGGATACCCCCGTCAGGTTGGTTTCGGGGTCAATGCCGGTGTAGTTGGTCCACAAGTATAAGTTGCGTCCAGTTACCGACAAGTCAATGGCGCTAAGTTTGGTGGCCGATTTCAGCCAAGCTTGCCGAATGGAATAATTCAGCGTCACTTCGCGCAGGCGGGTGTAGTTGACGTGTTCCACAAACTGCTCCGATGGGCCGTTGAAAATGTTGCCTAAGCCTACCCGATACCAACCCTCGTCAAGGGCCACATCTTTACCTCCAAAATTAGCAACCTTACCCCGGAACGTATATGTACCATCGGCATTGGGCTTATAGCGTTCAGCCACTGTAGCAGCATTGCCAAAGGCATTGTCATCCGCAGCGTACACACTCAAGTTCTTGGCTTGGTCAGCCGTTACAGTGGTTTCTTCACCGGTCAGCGCCGACGTTCCAAACACGTTAAGCGCCCCTTTGGTACCATTGAGTACATCACTACTGTGTACATGGTCAAATAGCACGTTTAGAGTCAGGTCGCGGTACTTGAAGTTCAGGTTAACACCACCTCGCCACTGCGGGTTGGGGTCACCATACACGCCTGGAGTCGAAGCTTTCATCGGGAACCCGTTGACATCGAGCTTATACGAGCCATCCTCGTTGCGGTCCCATCGGCTACCGAACAACACGCCAAGCTGCTGGCCTACCACGGCCCGCGATTCGGAGTCGGTATTGCCGTTGAGGAACACCGATGTTGCCCCGGTCAGTTGGGTCACTTTGTTGCGGTTGAGCGAGAAGTTGGGGGCCAAGTTAAACGTAAAGTCACCCGCTTTGACGACATCGCCGTCGAAGCTCAACTCCAAGCCCTTGTTCTGAATTATCCCGGCATTTGCGCTGGAAGAGGTGAACCCGGTGGTGGCCGCTACCTGAATTGGCAGAATAGCATCGCGCGTTTCGTTGGTGTACACGGTAGCCGAGAACCCAAGCCGGCTGTTTAGAAACCGCATATCTAGACCGGCTTCGTATTCCGTTTTGCGCTCGGGTTTCAGCAGGGGATTGCCTTTAGCGCTAGACCGTATGTAGCCACCACCATAAGGGTCACTTGCCGCATCAAGGGTTGTGCCCCAATTATCAATCAGTACATTGGGGTCGGCAGGTGTATAAACCGTTTTGGTTAAGTAGACGGTAGGCTGCACCCCCACTTGACCATACGCGGCCCGTAGCTTGCCAAAGCTCAGGGCCGAGATGTTGCTCAGAGCCGCCAGCTTGGTGAATTGCCAAGCAATCGAAGTCGCCGGGTAAACAAAGGTTTTGCTGGTTTGAGAGCCAAACGTTGAGGCCGCTTCGCCGCGCACCGTGCCGTTGATGAAAACCTGGTCGAAAAGGCCCAAATCAAGCTGCCCGTAGAGAGCGGCCGTGCGCTGCTCCACCAGTAGGTTATAAGGTTGCCGGGTGGCGGTCAGGGTGTTGCTGAGCTGTGGTGGCGACAGCGGGTTCAAAAAAGTGTTGGCCGTTGCGCCCACTTGCGTACTACGCCGCGCATTCAGATTGTAGCCTACCAAGCCCGAAAGCGTAATGTTCTCGTTCAGCCGAGTATGTGCCCGGGCGATGAGGTCGTTGTTGACCTGCGTTTCCTGGATGATTTCCGCCGTGAGTTGTCCAACCGAAATAGTAGCAGCCCCGATAGGGAAGTATTCCTGCCGGTTGTCGGTGTATGTATCCACCCCAGAGCGGTTAAGGATGTTGAGCCACGGCGTTACGTCGTAGTTCATTTCCACGCTTCCTAAGAACCGGTTTACCCGCGTCGTATTCAGCACGTTTGCTATCGTCCAGTAAGGGTTGTCGTAGCCTGGGCTGTTGTTGCGACCTAATGGGTTACGGAACGACGACTGTCGGCCGTTGGAAACAATGCCAATTGGGTCGGTATAGTCACCCTGGTAGAGGCTGTTATTAAAATCGGCCGGGGTTCGCAGACCACCTAGGAAAATACCGCTGGTATTGGAGCCTTGTTGCACCCGGTCAGATTTGGTGCGGACGTACGACGTATTCACCCCAATGTGGAATTTGTCGGACAACTGACGGTCCACGTTCAACCGGATGGTGGTGCGGTCGTTGTTGCTGTTCTGGAGGGCAATGCCTTCGGTATGTGTATTGCCCAGGCTCAGATAAAAATTGGAGCGCAGGTCGCCCCCGGAGATGGTCGCGGTATTGTCCCAGGTGTAACCCTTTTTGAAAATATCGTCCCGGTGGTCGTAGATGTCACGGCTGTTTTTACCGCCATGGGGATTGGCCAGTGTGCCATTGGCAATGTTGTAGCGCCGGGTGCCATCGGGGAAAGTGATGTATCCCTGATAGCCAGCAACTGCGGGGTCGGTAATGTTTTTGTCGGCCCCGCCAGTGCGGTCGGCAATACGGTCACCCCAGCTATAAGCCCTGTAATCGCCACTGGAGGTATATAGCCCATCGCCGCCCTGGCCAAAAGTGGTTTGCAGCGGAACACGGCGGTTAATCTGGTCAATGCTGACCGAACTGCGGTACGTCACGTTCACGGTGCCGTTGGCACTACGCCCTTTTTTGGTGGTAATGACAATCACGCCATTGGCACCCCGGGTGCCCCACACGGCACTGGCGGCAGCACCTTTCAAAACCTCCATACTCGCAATGTCTTCCGGGTTGATGTCGTTCAGGCGCGAGGCCTGTACCACGCCATCGGTCTGATTGGAGCCAGCTCCCCCGTTGCTAGTCACGATGCCATCGTTGCCAATAGAAGAGTTGGAAATCGGGATTCCGTCCACTATAATAAGTGGTTGCAAGTTGCCGGTGATGGTGCTGGCGCCCCGAATTTGGATGTTGGCGCTGGCCCCGGGGTCGCCCGACGAGCGGGTGATAAGTACGCCGGGCGTTTTGCCTGACAGTGCTGTGATAACGCTGGTTTCGCCCGAACGTACCAGCGCCTGTCCTTGCACCGTAGCCTGGGCCGTACCCAACTGGTCACGGTTGGCCTCCAAGCCCAGAGCCGTGACCACCACTTCGTTGAGTTGCTTGGAGTCTGCCCCCAGCACCACCGTTACGTTGCTGAGGCCAGCAATGGAAACTTCCTGCGTGGCATAGCCCACATAGCTCATCACCAGCGTAGCTGCCAGCTCAGGTACATTGTTGAGCGTGAACGAGCCGTCTGCTCCCGTGGAGGTGCCGATGCCGGTTTCGCCCTTGACGATGACAGTAACACCGGGTAGCCCGTCGTTGGTGGCCTTGTCCGTGACGCGGCCCGTAACGGTTCTGGTCTGCGCTACGGCCTGCTGCAACAGTGCCGTAACCAAGACCAAAACCAAGAAGAAATTTTTTTTCATGGGTAGTTGAGTTTGGTGAGTGAATAGGGGAAAATTTGAGAGTGAAAAGCGGGTGATTGCAGCAAGTTTAACGAATAAACGCTGGTTATGCTGCTTGCCGAATAAAAAAAATTTCCCCCAAGCTCTTGCTTGCGAGAAATTTTTGGTTCGTTGCGAACTGATTACGCGAATGTTACTTCTGGATAGTTGTGTTTACTGCAAAAGGCGAAAAAACAGTAGTTTTTGCGAAAGTAGTATAAATAGAAACGCTCTGCGCCCGCTTTTTACAATCTCACGCCTGCATCAAAAACCCCTTAATATACTCGTCCAAGTCGCCGTCCAGCACGTTTTGCACGTCGGTGCGCTCGATGCCGGTGCGCAGGTCTTTGATGAGTTTGTAGGGGTGTAGCACGTAGTTGCGGATTTGGGAACCGAAGTCGATGCGCTTTTTGGTGGCTTCCACTTTGTCGCGCTCGGCGTGGCGTTTGTCCATCTCCACTTGGTAGAGGCGCGATTTGAGCATCCGCAGGGCGTGTTCTTTGTTCATGAGCTGGCTGCGCTCGATTTGCACGGCGATGATGATGCCGCTCGGGGCGTGGGTGAGGCGCACGGCGGTTTCCACTTTGTTTACGTTTTGGCCGCCTGCGCCGCCCGCCCGGAAGGTGTCCCAACTGATGTCGGCTGGGTTGATGTCGATGGTAATCGTGTCGTCCACCACGGGGTAGGCAAATACGGAGGCAAACGACGTGTGCCGCCGGCCGCTGCTGTCGAAGGGCGACATCCGCACCAACCGATGCACGCCGATTTCGCTCTTGAGGTAACCGTAGGCAAACGGCCCGTCGATTTCCAGCGAGGCCGATTTGATGCCCGCGCCTTCGCCGGGCTGGTAACTGACCTGCCGGACGCTGAAGCCTTTGCTTTCGCCCCACATGATGTACATCCGCATCAGCATCTCGGCCCAGTCCTGGCTTTCGGTGCCGCCCGCGCCGGGGTTGATGTCGATGATGGCCGGGAGTTGGTCTTCCTCGTCGGAAAGCATTCGTTTGAACTCCAACGCTTCCACTTTGGCCTCAGTGGCGGCGTAGTCGGTTTGCATTTCGGCTTCGCTCACGTCGCCTTCTTTGTGGAAGTCAAACAGCACTTCGGTGTCGGCCACGGCTTGCTGCACGGCCTCGTAGTCGTCGGTCCAGATTTTGATGGCCTGGATTTCCTTGAGCTTGGCCTCGGCGGCTTTGGAGTCGTCCCAGAAGGTGGGGGCCAGGGTTTCGGCCTCGGCGGCGCTTACCTGGGCTTTGCGGCTGTCGTAGTCAAAGATATCGCCGTAAGGCTTCGGCGCGTCCTTTCAGGTTTTTGATTTGGTCTTGGGTCATGGGGGTGGTTGGGGGTTAGGCGGTGACTCCCCTCCTTGAAAAGGAGGGGACGCTGGCGCGAAGCGCAAGCTGGGGTGGTAAATTCGTTGCCCGGTCGCTGCCCGGTTCGCCGAATGGAAGTCACTGCATCGTTCGGCGAACCGGGCAGCGACCGGGCAGCGAGTTTACCACCCCCGTTCGGGCTTGCAGCCCTCACATCCCCTCCTTTTCAAGGAGGGGAGTATGTTCAAATCTGGAGCATCCAGCCGTGCGGGTCGGGGGCCTGGCCGGTGCGGATGGCCGTGAGCGCGGCCCCGGCGCGGGTGGCGAAGGAGGTGGCGGTGAGCGCGGGCAGGTCGTAGTCGCGCCCCTGGTAGCCGATGGTGGCAAAGGGCGCAATGGTGGCCGCCGTGCCCGCTCCAAAAGCCTCCTGCAACGTGCCCGCTTGCAGCGCTTCGCCAATCTCGAGGCTGCTGACGCGGCGCTCCTGCACGTCCATGCCCCAGTCGCGGGCCAGTTGCAGCACGCTGCGGCGCGTGATGCCGTCCAGGATGCTGGTGCTGATGGCGGGGGTGATGAGGCAGCCATTGACGACAAACAGCACGTTCATCGTGCCCGACTCCTCAATGTAGCGGTGTTCGCTGGCATCGGTCCAGATGAGCTGGTGGTAGCCTTCGTCCTGGGCCAGGCGGGCGGGCAGCATGGCGGCCCCGTAGTTGCCCGCATTTTTGGCGAAGCCGGCCCCGCCCACGGCGGCCCGCACGTAGTGTTCCTCAAACCGCACCCGCAGGGGCTTGGTGAAAAACGCCGCCACCGGGCAGGTGATGACGACGAAGCGGTAGGTGTCGGCGGGCCGCACCCCCAGCAAGGCATCGGTGCTGAACATATAAGGCCGGATGTAGAGGGCCATGCCGGGGCGGGCGGGCACCCAGGCGGCATCCAGGGCCACGAGTTCGGCCAGGCCTTGCATAAAAATTTCCTCGGGCACGGGCGGGATGCACATCCGCTCGGCCGAAATGTTGAGGCGCTGCCAGTTGTCGCGGGGCCGGAACAGGGCCACGCCGCCGCTGGCTTGCCGGTAGGCTTTCAGGCCCTCAAAAATGGCCTGCCCGTAGTGCAGCGCCGACAGCGCCGGGCTAAAACTCATTTCGCCGTAGGGCACGATGCGCGGGGCCTGCCACGCCCCGTCGGCGTAGTCGGCCACCAGCATATGGTCGGCAAAGTGCTTGCCAAATTCCAGGTTGTCAAAGTCCAGTTCGGCGAGGCGCGAGGCGGCCACTGGCGCGGTGTGAATGGGGAAGGTGTCGGTCATGGGAAAATGGGGTGGGAGAGAGGTGCAAGGTCGGCAGAAAATCGTGAAGGAGCGGGGCAACGTTGACCGAGTACCCCGAAGCTGTGCTTCGGCCCCTGCCCGGTCTTGTCCAACGATAACCGGGCAGCGGCCGAAGCGCAGCTTCGGGGTACTCGGTCAAAGCCGCGCTTGCCACGTCACTTCTTCCACGCCCAGGGCTTGGGCCATGCTGCGGCTCAAGACGAATAAGTAATCGGACAGCCGGTTGAGGTACACCACCACCAACTCGGCCACGAATTCGGTGCTGGCCAAGTCAATGACCAGGCGCTCGGCGCGGCGGCACACGCAGCGGGCCACGTGGGCGTGGCTCACGGCCGGGTGCCCGCCGGGCAGGACGAAGGCCCGCAGGTCGGGCAAGGTGGCGTTGAGGCGGTCCATTTCGTCTTCCAGCAAGGTCACGTCGGCGGCGTGCAGGTCGGGCAGTTTCATGCGCGACTTCTCCGGGTCGGCCGCCAGGCTGGAGCCGATGGTGAACAAGCGGTCCTGGATTTCCTTGAGCAGCGGGCGGTGCGGGGCGTTCACGTCTTGGTCGCGCACGAGGCCGAGGTAGGAATTCAGCTCGTCTACGGTGCCGTAGCACTCGATGCGGGGGCTGGATTTGAGGACGCGGGTGCCGCCGATGAGGGAGGTCAGGCCCTGGTCGCCGGTTTTGGTGTAGATTTTCATCGCAGATGCAAACAAATTTAACGGATGGAAGCGAAGTTCAGCGGAGCTAACGGCTACGGACCGGCGGCCCCGGCCGCTGGGGATGGACGGGCGTTGGTTGTTTTCTGCATCGCCCATTCGGCCTGCGCCGGGTAGGCATTTACCCCCCTAAACGGGGACCGTCCACGTGGACGGTCCCCGTTTAGGGGGGTAAAAAGAGACCGTCCACGTGGACAGGCCTTGTTCAGGGGGGTAAACGTGGCCCGTCCACGTGGACGGGCCTTGTTCAGGGGCATAAATGAGGCTCGTCCACGTGGACGGGCCTTGTTCAGGGGGGTAAACGAGGCCCGTCCACGTGGACGGTCCCCATTCAGAGGGGTAAACGTGGCCCGTCCACGTGGACGGGCCTTGTTTAGGGGGGTAAACGCGGCCCCGGTCGTTACCGGGTGCCCGTTTACTCCCCCGCGCGGCCGGGGGGCGTTGCTGCGTCAGGGTTCCGGGCGGCGGGCTACGTCGTGGTTCACTTCGTCGGACTCAATCAGGCCGTCGCGCAGGCGCACCACGCGGTGGGCAAAGCGGGCAATGTCTTCCTCGTGCGTCACCATGATGATGGTGTTGCCTTTGGCGTAAAGGGCCTCAAAGAGGTCCATGATTTCGTGGCTCGTTTTGGAGTCGAGGGCCCCGGTGGGTTCGTCGGCCAGCAACACGCTGGGGTTGTTGACGAGGGCGCGGGCGATGGCCACGCGCTGGCGCTGGCCGCCGCTGAGTTCGTTGGGGCGGTGCCCGGCGCGGTCGGCCAGGCCCACGGAGCGCAGCGCGTCGAGGGCGCGTTCGCTGCGTTCGCGCTTGCCCAGGCCCGCGTAGATGAGCGGCAGGGCCACGTTGTCGAGGGCCGAGGCGCGGGGCAGCAGGTTGAAGCTCTGAAAAATGAAGCCGATTTCCTTGTTGCGCACTTCGGCCAGCTCGTTGTCGCCCATGCGGCTCACGTCTTGCCCGTTCAGGATGTAGCGGCCGCCGCTGGGCGTGTCGAGGCAGCCCACGATGTTCATCAGGGTGCTTTTGCCAGAGCCGGACGGCCCCATGAATGCCACGTACTCGCCGCGCCCGATGGCGATGCTGACCGAGCGCAGGGCGTGAATTTCTTCCACGCCCATGCGGTAAAGTTTGGCAATGTCGTGGGTTTCGATGACGTTCATGGGGCGGGCATGGAATGGGTCGTCCTGCTGAACGCAGCGGAGCGGAGTTGAAGCATCTTTCTCACAAAGCAATCCAATCGCTTGAGTTAGCTTGGCGGGCAGGTGCTTCAACTCCGCTTCGCTGCGTTCAGCAGGACCGTTACTCACTCAAACCCGGCATGACGTTGATGCCGGGCAACAAAATCGGCCTGCAACCGGGCAAAATCAGCAGGTGCAAGCCGGGTTTTCAACTGTTCCAGGGCGGGCGCGGCGTAGTCGGGCAAGCCCGCATCGGCCGCCGCCAGCGCATAGGCTTGCAACAGGGCCGGGGCGGTGGGGTTTTCGGCCAGCCCGGCTTGCAGGGCGGCATAGGCGGCCGTGAAATCGCGGCGGCGGGCGTAGAATTCGGCTGCCGCCAGCACGGCGGTCTCGTTGAACGGGGCTTCGCGCACAATGCGGCCGTAGAGGCGGGCGGCAGCGGCGGGCGCGGCAGTGGCGGCCTGCTGCGCCCAAGCCGTGCCCACGGGTGGCTGCGGCGGCGCGGGGCGGGTGCGGGCCAGCCCTTGCAGCCCCGCCAGCAGGGCCGAATCGGGGGCGGGCGCGGCGGCATATTGGACGGCAGCGGTGGCGTATTGGCCTTGCGTGGCTTGCCAGCGGGCCAGGGTTTGGCGGAAGTAGGCGGCCTCGGGGCCGGTGCCCGCCGTGAGGGGTGCCAGCAGTTGGCGGGCGGCCATTTCGTGGCCCAGGGCGTGGTGGGTCAGGCTTTGCAGGAACAGCAGTTGGTCGGCATACGGCTCGTTGGCGGGGCGGCTGCCGAGGCGAATCAGGGCGGGCAGCAGGGCGGCGCTGTGGTGCTGCACGGCGGCCAGCGCGGCGTGGTAGAGGGCCGCAAACTGGGCCGCGTCCAGGTCCGTCAGGGGCTGGAAATCGGCGGGGTTGGGCGGGGGCGGGGTGTGGTTTTGGAGCAGCTTTAGCAGCAGGATATTGCTGACCAGGGCCGGTTCGGTGGGGGTGGGGTGGTCGGCAGCGGCGAGCTTGGCGGCGGCGGGCAGCAGCTTTTGGCCCATCACAAAGGCCAGTTGGTTGCTGCGCCCGGCGTAGCGGCCGGGCCCCAGGCGCTCGGCCAAGTCCAGGTAGTGGGCCACCGAATCGGTGAGCGCCGTTTGGGTGAAACGTTGGGCGAGGTCGTTGGCCAACTCGGCGCTGCGGGGGGTGTCGCGCAGCCCCGCCCGCAACGCATCCAAGCCGTCAAACAAGTCCTGCGGGGCCATGAAAAGCTGGCCCAGGCGCAGCGAAATGCGCGGGTCGGGCTGGCGGCGAATGGCCCGGCGCAGGGCCACTACCTCGCTCTGGCGCTGCTCCCGAAAGCGGTAGAGCGCCGCCCGGCCCAGTTGGGCGTGGGCGTTGTTGCGGTCCAGCACGTCGCCGCTTTCGGCGTAGTAGCGTTCGGCCAGCAGGCCCAGGCCGAGGTCGTCGGGGGCGGCTTCGCTTTGCAGGCGCGTGAGGTCGCCCAGCAGGTTGAACTCCCCGGCCTGCACCTGGTTGCTCCACGGAAAGCCGTTGCGGACCTGCACCGCCAGCAAGATGCCGATGCTGAAGATATAGACCGTGTAGAACGGCAGCCGCCGGGGCTGAAACACCACCCGAAACACTTGCTTCCGCTGCCCCAGCAGCGGCCCGAAGTTCAGCAGCACATAGGCCAGAAACGCCGTCCCCAGCACCAGCAGCGCCAGGGTCGTGTAGTCGCGGGCGGCATCAAGCAGGGGCGAGTTGTCGGTCTGGAACGCATAGGCCAGCGCGGTGGCGGCCACCGCCACCGCCAGTGCATACAACTGCCGGGCGGCCGGGTAGGGCACCCAGTCCTGGTACGACGGTGCCCGCAGCCGCAGGCCCAGCCCGCCGGTCAGCACCGCTGGCAGCAGCAGCACCAGCGGGTCGAGGCGCAGCCCGAAAAGCAGACGCAGTTCGCCGTTCCAGAACAGCGCCGCCAGGGCGGCCAGGTACGACAGCGCCCCCAGCAAAAACGGCCAGCGCCCAAAGCGCCGGTCGGGGTCGTCGGCCTGGGTGTTGAACCAGAGCAAGGCCCGCACGTTTTCGCCGCCCACCCACCCCACCAGCGCCGCCAGCAGCACCGCCCCGCCCGTGGTACTGAAGGCAGCCAGTTGCAGGGTGGTTTCCAGCGCCGAATAGTCACTCCGGGCATACAGCACCCCCCCCAGCCCGGCCACCAGCGCCCCAAAAACCAGCCAGCGGCGGCCCAGCCGCATTCCCTCGGCAAAGGCATGGATGCCAAACGCCGCCCCGCCCAGCACCCCCAACAGCAGGTACAGGAAGTACCGTTTGTCGCTGTCGAATACGCCCAGCGTGTCGGCATTGAGGGACATCAGCAGGAAGATGACGGGCACCATGCCCACCCCAAACGCCGTGCGCTGCAAGGTGCTGACCACCGCCACCCAGCCCGCCACGCCCAGCGCCAGCAGCCCCACCAGCACCGCCGCCAGCCAGCCCTGCGCCAGCGGCCCGGCCAGGTCGTGGGTCAGGCGCACGAGGTAGCCACTCACCGGCACCGGCAGCGTGGCCGTGCCCAGGTGCAGGGTTTCCAGCGTCAGGGCCACCGGGGCGAGGGTGGGCACCAGCCGCACCGGCCCCGAAGCCGCCGGCCCGGCAAAGTAGGCGTAGGCCGCCAGGGCCACGGCCAGCGTGGCCAGCACGGCCAGCAGCGGGGGCCGCCACGGGCGGCGGGGAGCAGGAAGTTGAGGACGCAAAGGGGGTAGTTGGAGATTGGCGCGGGGCTGCGCCCCGTGACGGAATGCCGCAGGGCTTCGCCCTGTAATCGTTGAACGGTTGTCGTTGGGTTGCTAATCTGTCGGCCTGGGAGCAGGGCGAAGCCCTGCGGCACTCAGCCACGGGGCGCAGCCCCGCGCCAAACCCTATTCCAGCACCTTCGGCACCCGAAAATAGTCCGAATCGTGGCGCGGCGCGTTGCTCAACGCCGCCGCGTGGCTCACGGTGTTCTGGCCCACATCATCGCGCAACACGTTAATCTCGTGGCTCAGATGCACCAGCGGCTCCACGCCTTCGGTGTCCACGGCTTCCAATTGGGCCACAAAATCGAGGATGTTGTTGAGGTCGCCCAGCATCTGCTGTTCGCGGGTTTCGTCAATTTCGAGGCGGGCCAGGTGCGCCAGGCCACGCAGGGTGTTCAGGTCGGTGTGCATGGGGGGAGTGAGTTAAGGGGGTTTTCGGTGTTGGGTTTTCGGTGTTGGGTAAAAGTAGCAGGCCCAACACCTAGTGCCGAACACCTAAAACCCGCTCTCCGTCATTGCCATCGGAAGGCTTGGGGCTTTTCCGCGCCTTCGGGCAGGAAGTCGCCGGCAATCAGCGCCGCCACGCGGGCTTTAAGCTCCGGCACGTCGGCCGCCGTGAGGCCGGTGGTAACGATGGGTTGGTGAAAAACAATCTTCAGGCGGTGGTAGCGCACCCGCAGGCTGCCGGGCACGTCGGGCATAAACATATGGTTGAGCGGCATCCCGATGGGCACTATTGGCACCCCGGCTTCGATGGCCAATAGAAATGCGCCGTCCTGAAATGGCAGCAGTTCGCGGCCGGGGGTAGGCGGGATGCGGCCTTCGGGAAAAATGGTGAGGGCCTGGCCCGCCGCCAAGGCTCGGCGGGCCGACACCATCGCCCGGCCCCGGCTCACGGCGCTGGCCCGGTCCACGGTGATGTAAACGCTGCCGAAAATCGGCCCCCACAGCGGCGTGCGCGCCAACGAAGCTTTGCCCATCATGTTCAAAAAGCCCGGAACGGTTTTGAACAGCAGCATGATGTCGACATACGAGCCGTGGTTGGCAACGTACACGCAAGGGCGCGGCGCGGGGCCAGCCGTTTCGCGCACTATTTCCACGGGCATCCCCCACATCATAATCGAAAACTTCGACCAGCCCCGGTTGAGGGTGTGGATGTAAGGCCCGCCGCCCTTCCACTTACTCAGCAGCCACTGCGGCAGGGCTATCACCACAAACGGTACGATGAACCAGCAGATGGTCCAGGTAGCGTAGAGGCGTTGGCCGAGGTAGCGGAAGAATTTCAAGCGAAGCAGGGTTGAGAGCCGAAAGTTAAGGACTTTTGTCCTGCTGAACGCAGCGGAGCGGAGTTGAAGCACCTTTACTACACAAGTAATTCTGGCGCTTGAGTTAGCTGGCCGGGAAGATGCTTCAACTCCGCTCCGCTGCGTTCAGCAGGACAAAAGTCCTCTTAACCCTAAAACCCGTTCTGCCTTCAGCAGGCCCGCTACGCTCACGGCATCGGTGATGCGGTCGTCCATCACCATTTGCACGGCCTGGGCCAGGGGCAGCTTCCAGAGGCGCAGGTCTTCGGTGGGTTCGGGTTCGGTTTCGCCGGGGGTTAGGTCCTCAGCCAGGAACACGAAGCCTTCCTCATCTGTCACAGAGTTGGAGGTGTGCAGGCGGGCAATGCGGGTCCAACGGGCGGCGCTCAGACCGGTTTCTTCGCGCAACTCGCGCTGGGCCGACTCCAGGATGTCTGACTCCACCGGGCCGCCGCCCATCGGGATTTCCCAGCTATACTCGTTGAGGGGGTAGCGGTACTGGCCCACGAGCCAGGTATTGCCCTCGGTGTCCACGGGCACGATGCCCAGCGCCAGGTTTTTCATTGTCACCACGCCGTAGATGCCCTGGCCGCCGCTGGGGTTTAGCACTTGGTCTTCGCGCACCGAAATCCAGGGGTTCTGGTATTGCAGAGCGGAGGACAGCGTTTGCCAGGGGTTGTGGGATTCGTCCACGGCGGGTGGGGTAGTGGGCAGCATGAGGCAGGGCTGAAGGAGATGCAAAATTACGCCCGTTCGCGGGCGTTCGCTGGGAAAAACCTGCCGCTCGCCGCCAAAACCCATCGGTTGGACCCGAAACGGTTGTGCCTCCTTGCTGCAACCTAGTAGTTTTGAATCACAAAGTCTCCGCACGGGCTGGAATTATGGAAAGGAAGGACCTTCTCGTGCGTTGGCGAATGCTGGTCAAAAAACTGGGGTAGACAGTTTCAGACCGGACCGCCACTTTGAGACAAGGCCGCCGCACATCGTGCGGCGGCCTTTTTTTGGCCCAACCCCAACTCGGCGACCGCCGTACCACTGCCAGTGCACCGGCCGTTCACATCCCGGCCCGTTTGCGCGTTCTCATGGCCAACAAGCCCCAGAAAAACCCCGCAACCCCCGCTGGCGACCCGCTCCTGAACCTGCATTTTGCCCAGGCCGAAGCCGCGCTGGCCCAGCAAAACGGCGGCCTCGGCCCCACCACCAACGAATACGTGAGCAGCGACGAAGAAGAATCCATTGACCAAGCCACGCTGCCCCGCGACAGCCAGGGCTTTGTGCGCGGCCAAGCCGAAAACAGCTAAACTTAACATTTGGCAGTTGCCCCAGCCCGCATGGCCCTGCCCCGGATAACGGTATCCGCAGAAATGCCAGTAGCGCCCGCTGCTGGCATTTCTGTTGGCGGCTTTCGGCGCAATTTTGCCGCCTACTGCCCTAGTGCCTTCTAACAGAAAAAAATGCTGGTTGCCGCCCTTACCGACCCCCTGACCGAAGCGGGGCTTGACGAAGCCGGGCGCGGCTGCCTGGCCGGGCCGGTGTTTGCGGCAGCCGTGGTGTTGCCGCCCGATTTCAATCCGCCCTTTCTCAACGATTCCAAGCAGCTAAGTGCCAAACGGCGTGAGGCATTGCGGGCCGAAATTTGCCGCGAGGCGCTGGCCTGGGCCGTAGCCGAAGCGTCGGAGACCGAAATCTTAAACATCAACATTGCCCAGGCCAGCTACCTGGCTATGCACCGGGCGGTGCAGCAGTTGGCAATTCGTCCAGCTCATTTGCTGGTCGATGGCAACCGCTTCCGGCCGTTGCCCGGCTATCCGCACACCTGCGTGGTGGGCGGCGACGGGCTGTACCGCAACATTGCAGCGGCCTCGGTGCTGGCCAAAACCTTTCGCGATGAGCGGATGCGGGCGCTGGCGGCAGAGTTTCCGGCCTATGGGTGGGCGCAGAACGCGGGCTACCCTACGGCGGCGCACCGGGCGGCCATTCGGGCGCAGGGGCCTTGTGTGCATCACCGCCTGGGGTTTCGGCTGCTGTGACGTTTAAACCGGTAGTTGGTACGGGGTAGTAGGTAGTTGGAGAAAAGTAGCTGGAGCGGGTGCTTGTCTAATTGCCTACTACCCCGTACCAACTACTATGAACTACTGCTTCAGCCGCAGCAAATCCAGAAACAGGCTAAAGCCGTCCACGCTGGTGCCGCCTTCGCCAAACTGCTCGAAGCTGAGGGGCTTGATGATGTAGCCGCTCACGGCTAGGTCGCGGGCTTTGAAGCGGTCCGACTCCAGGTCCGAAGTGGTCATAATAAACACGTTCAAGCCCGCAAATTCGGGGTCTGAGCGCAGGGCTTCCAGTAGTTCCAAGCCGTTCATGCGGGGCATATTGATGTCGAGCATCACCAAGCTGGGCAGGACAATTTTAGGGGTGCCGCCTTCGCCACGCAGCATTTCGAGGGCTTCGCGGCCGTTGCGGGCGTGGATGAGTGGCACGTCGATATTTTGGCGGCGCAGCTCCCGCTGCACGTTCATCACATCCATTTGGTCGTCTTCTACTAACAGAATGCTGGGCGCAGCGTCATTGTCTGGCATAATCAATCAGGTGAATAACTTGGACTTGGAAGGGTACCGGGCAGCCCAGGGGCCAACGCGGGTGCCGACCAAAGCCGGGCAAACAAGCGGCCGAAAAATGCCGGCCGGGGCGTTTACGCGGTTGCGGCGGTTTTGGGTGCTTCGGTGGGGCGTTTGGGCCAAGTAAAAATGAAGGAGGACCCTTGCCCTTCGGCCGATTTGAGGCTGATGGTGCCGCCCTGCCGCTCCACGATTTTCTTGACGATGGCCAAGCCCACGCCGGTGCTTTCGAGGGTGTCGCGCTCGGTCAGGGTCTGGAAAATAATGAACACCCGCTCGTGGTATTCGGGGGCAATGCCCGGCCCGTTGTCCGTCACCGAGAAGCGGTAGAAGTCGCCCGCGTCGTCGCAGCCGATGGTGACGATGGCGGTTTCGGGGTGGTCGTGGTACTTGATGGCGTTGCTGAGCAGGTTGCTGAACACCTGCTCAATCTGCACCCGGTTGGTGGCCAGGGTAGGCAAAAAAAACGGCAGCTCGATGTGAAACCCGGCGGGCAGCTCCAGCCCGTCAATGATTTCGCGCAGCAGTTGGCGGATGAACACCGTTTCATTGGCCTGCACCACGCGGCCCACCCGGGCCAAGTCCAGAATGCCGGTTATCAGGTTTTCCATGCGGTGGACCCGTTGCCGCATCAGGGTCAAAAACTCGCGGATGTGGGCGGGCATATTGGCGGTGCCCATGTCCTCTTCAATCCAGCGCGAGGCGCTTTCGATGCCGCGCAAGGGTGCCTTCAGGTCGTGCGACACCACGTAGGCAAACTGGTCCAGTTCCTGGTTCCGGCTTTCGAGCTGGCCGACGTTGCGGCCCACGGTGCGGGCCATGTCGTTGAGGGCCAGTGATAGGGCCGTAATTTCATCCTGCTCCACATCGGCAATCTGGGCTTGGTAGTCGCCGGCGGCCATGCGGTTGGCCAGTTCAACCATGCCGCGTAGGCGGCGGGCCACCATGCTCACCAAATAAAAGGCCCACCAGATGCCGAACACAAAAGCTGCGCCCGCCGCCAGTCCCGACAGCAACTGCGCCCGGTCAATGCTCTCGGTCAGGCGCTGGTTGAGTTGTTGGCGCGTGGCAAGTTCGCTGCGCTCAAAAGACCCCAGTTCGTGTCGGATAGCATCCATAAACTGCTTGCCAGCCAAGTTCTCCACCAAGTAATAGTGCGGGAGTTCGGTTACGCTCGAGTGCCTAGAATCGCGCTGGTAAGCGGCCCGCTTTTCGGCAATCAGCATATGGCTGAATAAGTGCCACTGGCGGTAGCGCTGGTTGGCGTTGGTGAGGTGTTGCTGCTGGTTGGGCGCGGCGAACATTTGCACCTGCAACCCGGCAAAACTGCTCGTCAGGCTCCGTTCGCCCGCGTAATAGGGGTCCAACATTTGCTCTTTGCCCACCAGCAAATAGCCCCGAAAGCCAGTTTCCATGTCGGTGATGGATTGGAGCACCTGCGCCCCTTGGGCCGACACGAGTTGCGAGGCTTCCACCTTTTTGGAATTGCGGAACACCTGCCCAGCCAACTGGTAGTTGATGCCCAGCACGGCTGCAAACAGCCCCAACAGCAGCAGGAACCCCGCAAAAAGCTTGGTGGATAGCTTAAATTTCATAGGTGGCAACGGCGCTGGTGCCAGCGGACGTGGCCTCAGCTCCGAACTTTAGCCCTGCCTACGGACTTCCTGCTCCAGGGTTTGCAACAGTCCCACAATGTGGTCGGCGTGGGCTTGCACGGCCCCGAAACCGGCGCGGGCTTCGTCGGCGCGGCCAGCGCTGTGTAAATCCATCAGGACGTTGGCCTGGGTGTGGATGCGGCGGTGTTCGGCATCTAATTCGGCCATGCCGGGCAGGTGGGCGTAGTCGCCCCGGCGGCGCTCGGCAATCCACTGGCCCAGGCTGCACTGGTCGGGGTCGCGCAGGGGGCCTTCGTCGGCCCCGTTGCCGTAGAGGAAAGTGCGAAGGCGGGCTTTGAAGGAAAGGTGCTTCATCAACGCATTCTCAAAGTCCTGTTTAAGCTCTTGGTCGGTCATCGGGGCAAAGGTACGATTTGGACGCGCTGGCCAAAGCGGCCAACGGGGTTACTTTCGTGCCGCGACTCGCCTTTTCCAAACTGCTACTTTCCCGCCTACACATGACCGTTTCCTCGCTCAAAACCGTTGCTCTCAACGACACGCACCACGCCCTGGGGGCCAAAATGGTGCCCTTTGCGGGCTATAATATGCCCGTGCGCTATTCGTCCGACCTGGACGAACACCATACCGTGCGCCGGGCGGTGGGCATTTTCGATGTGTCGCACATGGGCGAATTTCGGGTGCGCGGCCCGCAGGCCCTGGCCCTCATTCAGGGCCTGACCAGCAACGATGCCAGCAAACTCAGCCCCGGCAAAGCCCAATATTCCTGCCTGCCCAACGCCGACGGCGGCATCGTGGACGACTTGCTGGTGTACCAACTGGCCGATGAGGACTACCTGCTGGTGGTCAATGCGTCCAACATTGAAAAAGACTGGAACTGGCTGCAAGCCCACAACGCTGAAGGGGTGGAAATGGAAGACATTTCGGACCGCACCAGCCTCTTTGCCGTGCAAGGCCCCAAAGCCGTTGCCACCCTGCAAGCCCTGACGGACGTGGATTTGAGCGCCATTCCATATTATTCCTTCGTGCAGGGCACCTTCGCTGGCGTGCCCGACGTGCTGATTTCGGCCACCGGCTACACTGGGGCGGGAGGTTTCGAGCTGTATTTGCCCAACGACCACGCCGTGGTCGTGTGGGATAAAATAATGACCGCCGGGCTGTCCCACGGCATCAAACCCATCGGCTTGGGTGCCCGCGACACGCTGCGTTTGGAAATGGGTTTCTGCCTGTATGGCAACGACATTGACGACACTACATCGCCCCTGGAGGCCGGGCTGGGCTGGATTACCAAGCTCGGCAAAGACTTCACCAACGCCGCCTATTTCCGGCAGCAAAAGGCCGATGGCGTGGGCAAAAAACTGGTGGGCTTTGTGATGGACGGCCCCGGAATTCCGCGCGGGCACTACGACTTGGTGGATGCCACCGGCGATTCCATTGGCGTGGTCACGAGCGGCACACAGTCGCCCAGCCTGGGCCGGGGCATCGGCATGGGCTACGTTCAAACGGCGTTTGCGGTGCCGGGCAGCGCCATTTTTGTGCAGGTGCGCGGCAAGAGTCTGCCCGCCACGGTGCAAAAAATGCCGCTGGTGAAGGGCACGGAGTAGGACATTATTTCCGGGTTTCTGTCGCAACCGCTTTTGCTCATTTCGCTGTCCCTGCGCCACTGTTAGAATTTGGCGTGGCCCTGCTTTTATTTCGCATGAGAAAATTATTTTCCTTTGGTCTGCTGCTGTTGCTGCCCGGCCTGGTCCTGGCCCAGCACCGCCCCAAACCGAAGGCCAAAAAGAAGCCCCGCACGGCCGTCACGGCCAAAACGGCGGCCCCGGCCAAAGCCGCCGCACCCTACTTTCAGCAGGAGGTCAGTTATGCCATTGATGTGAAGCTTGACGACCGCGCCCACTACCTTCGCGGCCACGAGGAACTGACCTACCGCAACAACTCGCCGCAGACGCTGGGTTTTATCTGGTTTCACCTGTGGCCCAACGGCTACCGCGACAACACGACGGCTTTCGTGCGGCAGAAATTACGCGACGGGAGCAACAAATTTTACTTCGCCCCAGCCAAAGACAAGGGATTTATCGACAGCCTGAACTTTGTGGTGAACGGGCAACCCGCCACGCTGGAACCGGACCCCGCCAACCCTGATATTGCCAAGCTGGTGCTGCCCCAAAAGCTGGCTCCGGGGGCCAGCGTCACCATTGCCACGCCGTTTCGGGTGAAGGTGCCGGAGTCGTTTTCGCGGCTGGGGCACGAGGGGCAGAGCTACCAGATTTCGCAGTGGTACCCGAAACCGGCGGTGCTGGACCGGCGCGGCTGGCACCCGATTCCGTACCTCGACCAAGGCGAGTTTTATTCGGAATTTGGCTCCTTTGACGTAACCATTACGCTGCCCACCAACTACACCGTGGGGGCCACCGGCGTACTGCAAAACCCCGACGAAGAAGCCCGAATGGCCGCCCTCGCGGCGCAGGACGCGGGCAAGAAAACGGCCGAGGAGTTTGGCGGCGTAAAGGCGGCAAAGGGGCAAAGTGCTGACCTATTGACGGCTGCAAAAGCAAAGGCAATGGCCTTCCCGCCTTCGGAAAGTACTTACAAAACCCTGCGTTACAAGCAAGACCGGGTGCATGATTTCGCGTGGTTCGCCGACAAGCGGTTTCACGTGTTGCAGGACAGCACGGCGCTGCCCAGTGGCCGCAAAGTGCTGGCGCGGGTGCTGTTCACGAACAAGGAGCCGCAGAAGTGGGTGAAGGGCTTGCAGGACGTGAAAGATGCCCTGTTTTACTACTCCAAGTGGGTGGGCGAATACCCCTACGCCAGCGCCACGGCCGTGGACGGGGCGCTGGTGGCGGGCGGCGGCATGGAGTATCCGATGGTGACCGTGACGCAGCCGGGCGCGATTGTGCACGAAGTGGGCCACAACTGGTTCTACGGCATCCTGGGCAGCAACGAGCGGGATTTTCCGTGGATGGACGAGGGTGTGAATACCTACACCGAGGGCCGGGTGAGTGCCCTGGACACGGTGAACATCACCGGCATGAGCGCCATCGGCAAGTCGCCGCGCATCAGCCGCGCCTTTGGGTTGCAAGGACTGCCTGCTTCGGCTTACGACCAACTGCCTTACCAAGCCCTGGCCAGCCGCAACCTGGACCAACCCGCGCAGGGGCCGACTTCCAACGACTACACAATGATTAATTACGGCCTCGTGGTGTACCAGAAAACGGCTTCGCTGCTGAAGTACCTGGCGGGCTATCTGGGGCAGGAAAAATTTGATGCCGCCATGCGCAGCTACTACGAGCGGTGGAAATTCCGGCACCCCTACCCGGAAGATATGCAGGCGGCTTTCGAGGCCAGCACGGGGCAGCGGCTGGGCTGGTTTTTTCAGGGCATGATGCAGAACACCGACCGCTATGATGCCGATTTGCGGGCGCTGGCCGTGTATTCGGACACCGTGAAGGTGCTGGTGCGCACCACCGCCACCACGCCGTGGGCGGTGCCGGTTTCGACGGTGGACAAGGAGGGCAAAATCCTGCAAACGCTGTGGACCAAACCCTTCGGCAACACCGACGACGAGGCCGAACTGGAAGCCGAAAGCCAGCTCAACTTTCGCCGCGCGGGCGTGGCCGCTCTGGTCGTGGACGCGGCCTACGTCACGCCCCAACTCAACCGCCGCAACGACCGCCTAACCCTGGCCGACCACCCCTCGCGCCGGGAGCCGCTGGGCCTGCGCCCCCTGCTGAGCGTGGAACGCTGGGAGCGGGCGTTCGTCAATTTTGTGCCAGTGGCCGGGGCCAACACGTCCGACAAATTCATGCTGGGGGCGGCGTTTTACAACAACCCGCTTAATGTGAAGCGGGTGCAGTTTCTGGCCATGCCCATGTACAGCTTCGTGCGCAACGAACTGAACGGCATTGGCACCATTCAACTCAACCTACTGCCCGCCACCGCCGCACAGCGGGCCGAGTTGGGGTTCAGCATCCAACGCTTTGAGCGGTACATCAAGTACGAGCCGCGCCTGGTTCTGACGTTGCCGCACCGCGTGGGCTACCCCGTGCAGCAGCACCTGACCTTAGCCAACACCATCGTAACCAATGAAGACGTGGCCGACAAAGCTAACAACACCGGCGTGTTTCAAGCCATCGAATACCAAGCCGACTACCACACCGCCTTGCAAAGGTGGAGTGCTGACGTGGAACTGAACCGGCTTTTGGCCAACAACGCCGACGATGCCAGCGAACGCCAGGCCGTGCTGCTGCGGGCCTCGGCTACTTATTCCCGCAATTACGCGCCCAAGAAGAAAGTGCAGGTCCGACTGTTTGGGGGCCGGTTTTTGCAGCAACCCAGCAACTCGCCTTTCTACCTCGGCCTGAGCGGCAGCCCCGACTACCGCCGCCAAACATTCTTCCTTGACCGCCAGCAGATTTCGCCCACCTTCGCTGCCCAAACCCACCAGACCGATGGCCGCGACGGCGCTTTCGGAACCTACTTGCCCGTGTTTGAGCAGAAGTGGCTGGCGAGCTTGAATTTGCAAGCCGATTTGCCGGTAACGCCACTAGGCGTGTTTGCCGATTTTGGGGCCAGCGACGGACGATTTGACATGGGCCACGGCCCCCAGCGCCTGTACTACGATGCGGGCCTCAAGGTGCCCGTGTTGCGCGATGTCCTGCGGTTTTACCTTCCCATCGCGGGTTCGCAGTACGCCAACGGTTTCCCCGGCAGCCGCCAGGATTTCACGGACCGCATTCGGTTTGAGTTGCGGCTGAACAAGCTAAACCCGTTCCGGCTGTTGGACGAACAGTTGGAGCGGTAAGCATTTCATTTCGGGTGGGGTTTCGCAAAGTCGGACGGGCCTGATTACCGGTCCCCTGATTACCGGTCCTTGATATGTCCAGCATATGTTCGGCGGCGATTTTGCCTTATATTTGGGGAAAGTGTCCCACTCATCTCAAACGCTCCGCACATGAATTTCTGTACTGCTCAAATGGCCCGCTGGTTATTCGTGTTGCTGCTGGCTGTGGCCACTGGCCCCGCCGCTTTCGCCTACGACCTGGTGGTCGCCAAAGATGGCACCGGCAACTTCACCACCGTGCAAGCCGCCATCAACGCCGCCCCAACGGCCCGCACGGCGGCATACACCATTTTTATTAAGAATGGCAAGTACCGCGAAAAGCTGCTGGTGCCTAGCAACAAGCCGTTTTTGCAGTTTGTGGGCGAAAGCGTGGCCAGCACCATCCTGAGTTGGGACGATGCCAACACACCCGCTTTCCCGGGCAATTCGGCCAGCGTCATCATCCAGGCATCCGATTTCAGTGCGCTGAATATCACCTTTGAAAACTCCTACGGCGACGCGCCGCAGGGCCTGGCCCTGTACGTGACCGGCGACCGGATGGCGTTCAAAAACTGCCGTTTTCTGGGCGGGCAGGACACGATGCAACTCAACTCCCAAGCGGGCAACCGCAGCTATTTCAAGGAGTGCTACATTGACGGCGTGGTGGATTTTATTTTCGGGGCGGGCCGGGGCTTGTTCGAGAACTGCATCATCTACCCGCGCACCCGGCGCGACGGCGGCAGCGGGGGCTACATCACGGCCGCCAACACGCAAGCAGGTCAGGCCTACGGCTTTTTGTTTCGCAACTGCATCATCCCCGAAAACCGGGGCACGACCACCTTCACCCTCGGGCGGCCCTGGCAAAACGACATCCGCTCGACCCCCACCAGCCGTTCGCACAGCCGCGTGGTGTGGTTCAAAACCACCATGGGCAACTCCATCAAGCCCGTGGGCTGGCAGTTGTGGGACACCGGCACCGACCCCAGCGTCATCCAATATGCCGAGTACAAAAGCCGCGATTTCAGCGGCAACCTGGTGAACGTCAGCCAGCGCATTCCGTGGTCAATTCAGCTTACCGATGCGGACACGGCTACTTACGCCCGCGCCGCCATGCTGGGCAACTGGACCCCCTGCACGGTGCTGCCCAACTTTTGCGGCCACCAGGCCCCCGACATTGCGGTATCCAATTTTTGGGCCGTGCGGGGCAACGGCACCGCGCCGTCCAACATCACCTGGAACATTAGTTGGCCCATCGGCGGGGTGCTGTACGAGTTGTTTCGCAGCACCACCCGCCGGGGCACCTACGCGCCGCTGTACACCACCACCTCGACCGTCGCCACAAACATCAATTTTGGCACCACTGACCCCGCCCCGGCCCCCGGCACGGCGTATTTCTACTACGTGCGGGCCTCAAAGGCGGGCCTGGCCGCCCACATCACCGACACGTTGCAGATTTCCAGCGTACCGACCGTTGTTGCAGCGGGCAGTTTGCAGCCGTTTTTGCAGGGCGGCACCCCGCCCTCGCCCCCGCAAAACCTGCTGCTGAGCGCCAGCAACCTGACGGCTTCGGTCACGATTACACCCCCGGCCAGCTTTGAAGTATCGGCCAACGGGGGCACCACTTGGTTCGGCAACGCCAGCCCGCTCGTGGTGGCCCAGAGCAACGGCCTCGTGCCCAGCACCCCGCTGAGTGTGCGCCTCAATGCGGGCCCGGTGGGCAGCTACGCGGGCAACCTCACGCTCACCAGTCCCGGCAGTGCCGCCGTTAGCATGGCCGTTTCGGGCACGAAACAGGCCGCCCTGCTGCCGCTGTCCAACGTGTTGCAGTGGTGGCCCATGAGCCGCAACAACCAGGACAGCTTGGCCGTGCGCGTGTCCGCCGTGCAAGCCAGCACCCCCACGTTGCACCGGTTGCTGGTGTCGAGCGGCTCGGTGGCGGCCGTCATTCCGCCCTATTCGCGCACCTACGGCCAAGCCATTGCCCCAGCCGCCGACGGCGGCTGGACAGCGGGCGTGGGTGGGCCGGGCGGTGTTCTCAACCGCACCTATTACGAGGAGTTTACGGTGGTGCCCGGCGGTAGCACGTCGGTGCGTGTCGATTCATTGGTTTTGAATGCCTACCTGACCGGTTCAGTAACCAACACCAAGATGGCCGTGGCTTGGTCGCGCAGCGGTTTCGCCACCGACTCGGCCGATGTAACTGGCGGCACCGGCCCCAGCGGCCCGCTGCTAAGCACGGCCAACGGCGCATTTGCCACCCCCATTGCCACCACCAATGCCAGCGCCAAGTACCACTTGGCCCTGGCCGGACCATTGGGCACCACGCTGGCCCCCGGGCAGCGCCTCACCTTGCGGATGTATTTTAGCTGCGGCTCGTCCACCGTTGTCACCCGCTTTGCAGCCCTGAAAAACGTGCAAGTGAAAGGCGAAGCCCTGGTGCCCACCGCCACCCGCGCAGCGGCGGCCTCGGCCTTGCAGCTCTACCCCAACCCCACCGTAGGCCAGTGCTGGCTGGCGCACCCCGCCGCCGAAGTAGGAGCCAAGGTAGTGGTGTATTCCCTGCTGGGTCAGGCCGTTGCCAGCGCAGTTTGCGTCCCTCATTCACAACAAACCATATTAGACCTGAAGAGCTTAAAGCCCGGTTGTTACGTGTTGCGCTTTACGGGCGAAGCAGGTGCTTGGTCAGTGCCGTTGCAGAAAGAGTAGGGGCAAGCGCCTGCCTAAGAAACCGTCCGGTATGCGAAGGGCCGAAGCACCGTTAGAGAGCCGAATGCAGGCCGTTTTTAAGGGCCGGACACACATACGTAGGTTTTTGGCTGCATCTTCGGGTTTGCATTCCGGGTTTATTTTTCAAGGCCCGGCTTTTCTGCTTCGTTTATGCGGCTTTTTGGGTTGGTAGGGCATTCGCTGGGCCATTCGTTTTCGCAGGAATATTTCACCCGAAAGTTTGAGCAACTCGGGCTGGCCGACTGTCGCTACGAGCTATTCGAGCTAGCAGCCATCCGCGACTTGTCCGCATTGCGGGCCGCCCACCCCACATTGGCCGGGCTGAACGTAACGGTGCCCTACAAAGAGCAAATCTGGCCCCAGCTCGATGCCGTGGCCCTCAGTGCCGCCCGCGTGGGGGCCGTGAACGTGGTCGAGTTTGCCGCCGATGGCCGCCTCGTGGGCCACAACACCGACTGGCTGGGTTTCCGCGATTCGCTACGGCCGTTTTTCCCATTGCGCGACAAAGCCGCCCGCGCCCTGATTCTGGGCACCGGCGGAGCCGCCAAAGCTGTGGAAGTGGCCCTGCGCGACCTGGGCATTGCCAGCCTGTTCGTGACCCGCAACCCGCTGGGCGCGGGTCTCACCTACGAAGAACTGACCCCGGCCATCATCTCGGCTCACTCCCTGATTGTCAATGCCACGCCCGTGGGCACCTACCCCGCCGTGGACGAGTGCCCGGCCTTGCCCTACCATGCCCTCACGCCCCACCACTACCTCTACGACTTGGTGTATAACCCCGCCGAAACCCTGTTTCTGCAAAAGGGCCGCGAGGCCGGGGCACAAGTCAAAAACGGGTTTGAGATGCTGGGGCGGCAAGCCGAAGCGGCCTGGGATATTTGGAACGGGCGGTAGCCGCGTGGTCTGTTCACGCCGCGACTTCTGGAAAGACAGCGGCCCAGTCTAGTTGCAAATCGGGCAATGTAGCGCAGGGTACCGGGCCGGGGCCAGCGTACTCGCCCACCAAGCGGTAGCGGGCAGTGTCGCCGTCCAGCACAAACACCGACAGGTTACGCGCCAACGGTTCGGCTATCCAGTATTCGCCCACGCCGTTTTCTTCGTAGAGGTCGTACTTGTCCTGCCAGTCGCGGGTGCTGGTGCCGGGTGAGAGCACCTCCACAATCAAATCGGGCGCACCCAAGCAGCCCCGGTATTCAATTTTGGCCGGGTCGCAGATGACGCACACATCGGGCTGTACCACCGTGCGAATGGCTTGGTCGGCAGTGGTGCCGCGTCGGGCCAGCCGCACGTCGTAGGGGGCCACGCGCACTTGGCAGGACTGCCGCTGCAGATGGTTGTAAAATTGAAAATGCAAGGCCCCCACTACGGCTTGATGCGGGTCGGCCGGGGCACTCATGCGCCGCATCACCTTGCCCCGTAACAACTCCACCAGTTCTGTGAATTGCCACGTCAGGTAGTCGGCGTAGGAATAAGTACCGTTCGGGTCAAGTTGGGCAAGGTCGGTGATGGGCGCGTTCATGGTCCAAAAATACAACGGATTGGGTGAGTCAAACCGCCTCAAAATTCCCAGCCCAGCCACTGCGCGAACCCCGCCCGTTGCGTTGCGTCGGCATCAGCCAGCCGGTCAACGCCATATACTGGCCCGAACGTGCGGCCCGGTGCGGCGGTCAGCGTGACGGTTCGCAACTGGTTCTGACGCAGAATGGTGAGTTCATAAGCCAGCGCTTTTTCATTGAACAGCAGTTGCAGGTTGGGCACTTCGCGCTGCCCGTTCACGGCCACAATCTCGTCGTCCACGCTCAACACGGCTTCGGCTGGGGAGCCGGGCCAGCAGTAGGCCACGTTGGTGCGGTCGGCTTTGGGGGCCACCCGCAACCCGAATACCCGTTCCGCCTCAGCCGGATTCTCCGCTTTTAGCAGTTGGCACCCCACCGTGTGCAGGGCTTTGTTCAGCGGCTCCAGCAACGGCGCGGTGCCGTTGATGAATTGGTCGAAATAACGTTGCATATCGCGGCCCGCCACTTCGGCCACCACGCGGGCGTAATCTTCGTCGGTGTAGCCGGTGCCAGTCTGCCCGAAGTCGGTGTAGAGCCGCCGCATCACGTCGTCCAGCGAACGGCCGTGCTGGTGCAACTGCCGGATAGTGAGGTCCAACAGCAGCGCCACCAACGCGCCTTTGTGATAGACCGACACCTTGCGGTCGGGCACGCCGGGCTTGTAGCCATCCAGCCACAACTCCATGCTGGCATCGGCCAGCGACAGGTTGTCGCCGCCCGCGTCGGCGTAGTGCTTGGCCAGCACCAAGTCCAGTTCCTCAAAGTATTGCGCCGGGGTTCGCACGTGGCTGCGGGCCAATAGATATTCCCCGTAGTAGGTCGTGATGCCCTCGGCCACATAGCAGGTGCGAAAGTAGTTTTCGCGCGTGTAATCGTAGGGCATCATCTCGGCGGGCCGGATGCTTTTGATGTTCCAGGTATGAAACAGTTCGTGGCAACTCACGCCCAATAGTTCCTTGTACAGGCTTTCCTGCATGATTTGCGCCGCTGGCCCCAGCACAATCACCGTCGAGTTGTGATGCTCTACGCCGTGGTAGTGCTTGTAAGGCAAAAACTGGTTCAGAAAATGATAATCTGCTACCGGCAGCGAACCAAACAGCGCCATTTGCTCCTCCGAAAACGCCTTGAAATCAGCCAAAATGCGCGGCCAATTCAGCGTCGCCTCGCCCTGCACCCAAACGTGAAACGGCACCCCCGCCGCTTCGTACTGCTGATGCACCAGCGTGGGGCTGGCAATGAGCGGCGAATCGGCCAACTGGTCGAAGTTGGCCGCTGTCAATACGTTAGCGGTATGCGGCAACCCGCAAGCTAGCTGCCAACCTGCGGGCAGTTCCAAGGTCAATTCGCAGACTTCCTGCTCGCGCCCCACGCCATACATCAGCGCCTGCACCGGGTTGAGGTAGAGTTGGTTTTCGTCCAGCCACGACCCGCCCGCGTCCATCTGCCGGGCGTGGAAGTGGTAGCGCACCCGCACCGTGCGCCCGGCCGCGCCCGCCACTTCCCAACGGTCCTTGCGGGTTTTGCGGTAGGGAAGGAGGTCGCCCGAGTCGGCATCGGCAATTTCCACCCGTTGCAGCTTCTGGGCGAAGTTTTGTAACTCGTAACGCCCCGGCCGCCACGCGGGTAGCTGCAATTCCAGCGGCCCGGCAGTGTTGGCGGGCACGGCCAGCGTCAGTTCAATTTGCAGGTAAGCAGTGAGCGGGTTTTGGTAGGAAACGCGGTAGTGAATCATGGGCGGCGGCGGTTAAAAAACGCTTAAAGCTACGGCTACGGGGCATTATCCCGCCAAAACTTCGGTAACCATTTGGCATTCCGCCCGGAAACCCGTACCTTTGCCGGCCCAACTCGAAACCCGACCTGTTAAAATTATAACCCGATGAAACGCACCTACCAACCCTCAAAACGCAAGCGCGTGAACAAGCACGGCTTCCGGCTGCGCATGGAATCGGCCAACGGCCGCAACGTGCTAGCCCGCCGCCGCGCCAAAGGCCGCAAGCGCCTCACCGTGTCCGACGAAGGCAAACACAAGCGGTAATATTCTAGCTCTTGGCTTATAGCTGATGTCTGTTAGCTCACAGTTGGGTCGCACACAAGCGGCGAAATGAACGAGCCAACAGCTAGCAGCCAACCGCCAACCGCCAAAAAATACGCTTTCCCGAAAGAGGAACACCTGTGCCGCAAAAAGCTCATTGACGAGCTTTTCGGCAAGCAGGGTTCCTCTTTCGGCATTTATCCCCTGCGGCTGGTCTGGATTCCGACCGCCGCCCCCACCGCCGCCCCGCCGCAGGTGCTCATCAGCGTCAGCAAGCGCATCTTCAAGCGGGCCGTGGACCGCAACCGCCTCAAGCGCCTCATCCGCGAAGCCTACCGCCTCAACAAATTCCGGCTCTTGGAAGGCGGCCACGCGGTGGCCCTGCTGGGTATCCTCTACACCGGCAAGGAAAAAAGCGAGTTGCCGCTGCTGGAAAAAAAATTAATTTTCGGGTTGATTCGTTTGCGAACCGACGCAACGGTGCGCCCCGCATCGTAGCTTCGCTACTCGAACAGTTGGCGCGGGGCGAAGCCCCACGCCAACCACCCCGATTCCGCCCGAATTTCAGCCCACTCCGCGATGATTTCCCGCAAACAACTCTTTGCCACCCTTGCCCTCGGCACCCTCGGCTTGGCCGGTTTTCGCGCCGCTTCCGACAGCGAGCGCTACTTTGAAATTGCCAAAAATCTGGACATTTTCGCCACGCTGTTCAAGGAAGTGAACACCTATTACGTGGACGAAATCACGCCCGGCAAGCTCATCAAAACCGGGATTGACGGAATGCTTAAGTCGCTGGACCCGTACACGAACTATATTCCCGAAGACGACATCGAGGACTACCGCACCCTCACCACGGGGCAGTACGGCGGCATCGGGGCCGTGGTGGTGAAGCGCAACAGCAAAACCATCGTGCAGAGCACCTACGAAGGCTACCCCGCCCAAAAAGCGGGCCTGCTGCCCGGCGACGAAATTCTGGACATCAACGGCGTGGTGGTGGACAAGAAAACCAACGCCGACATCAGCAAGCTGCTTAAGGGCCAAGCCCAGTCGCAGGTGAAGCTGATGGTGACGCGCTACGGGCAGGACAAGCCGGTGGAAATCAACATCACCCGCGACAAAGTGCAGGTGGACAACGTGCCCTACTACGGCATGATTTCGTCCGAAGTGGGCTACTTCCAGCTTTCCGGTTTCACGATAGACGCGGGCCGCGAAGTGCGCAACGCCGTGACCAAACTAAAGGAGCAAGGGGCCAAAAAACTGGTTTTCGACCTACGCGGCAACCCCGGCGGCTTGCTGAATGAGGCGGTGAACATCTCCAACCTATTCATCGAAAAAGGGCAGGACGTGGTGAGCACCAAAGGCAAGGTGACGGAGTGGAACAAAACCTACAAGGCCCTCGACGTGCCGCTCGATTTGCAGATTCCCATTGCCATCATCACCAGCAACCGCTCGGCTTCGGCGGCCGAAATCGTGTCGGGCGTGTTGCAGGACTACGACCGGGCCGTGCTCGTGGGCGAACGCACCTTTGGCAAAGGCCTCGTGCAAGCCACCCGGCCCCTGAGCTACAACTCCCAACTCAAGGTGACGACTGCCAAGTATTACATTCCCAGCGGCCGTTGCATTCAGGAAATTGACTACTCGCACCGCGCCGAAGACGGGGCCTTGAGCAAGTTTCCCGATTCGCTCCGCAACGCCTTCAAAACCAGTGCTGGTCGCACCGTGTACGACGGCGGCGGCGTAGCCCCCGACATTGAAGTAGCCGACCGCGAAATCGCCGACATCACCCGCGTGTTGCTGCTCAAAAGCTACCTTTTCGACTACGCTACCCGCTACCGCGCCGAACACGCCACCATCCCGGCCGCCCGCGCCTTCAAACTCTCCGATGCCGACTACCAAAAGTTCGTGGCCTTCCTCCAAAACAAGAGCATCAGCTACGAAACCGATGCCGAGAAGTCCCTCACCGACCTCACCACCAAAGTGAAAGCCGAAAAGCACTACGACGACGTGAAGCCCGAACTCGAAGCCATCCGCAAAAAAGTGACCGTGAACAAGGCCAACGACTTGCAACGCTTCAAGCCCGAAATCAAAGAATTGCTGGAAGAGGAAATTGCCTCGCGCTACTACTTCGAGAAAGGCCGCACCGAAGCCAGTTTCGACGACGACCCCGACATCATTGCTGCCGTAGCCGTGCTCAACGAGCCGAACCGCTACGCGGCGTTGCTGAAGCCAACGGGGCAAGCAGCAAGTTCGCGCAAGTCGGCGGGGACGAAGTAAAGAAGAAGCGGTTGAGGCATGGGCGCTGGCTCAGTTTTTATGATTCGCAACTACTTTTTAAACTGTCGGGATGACTCGACCCGCGAAAAACAATGGACTGAATTGGTGCAGTTTTTTTTGCCATTAGCAGATAGTGCCGAGTTTAATTTTCTATACAGACCGTTGGCAAACGAAGTCCAACTAGAGCAAGTGTTGCCAAACATAATTTGGCAACACAGGGTAAATTCAGGGCTTTATCCGGGATATAAGGCGCATTATAAACTGACAGACGATGTCATCAAATTTATAATCGGGCGCACATTTGAAGATTGGTCAAATTTCTTTTTCGAGGATGTTGCGCTTGTAAAGGGTAAGGTGGAATTGCTGGCAACTATTACCCACGAGAAGTACATTGTGTGCTTGCTTGATTCCAAGCAATTGAGTACATTTGAAAGTCGCGGATTTGATTTTACAGGGTGGGATTGAATAAGGCAACAAAATTGGCAACTCTCCTCCTCTCCCTCGAAACGTCCTCGCCCACCTGTGCTGTGGCCTTGCACCGCGTGACCGATGGCACCTTGCTCGGCCAAACCGAACTGCGCCTCGACAAGTCGCACTCCACCCACCTCACCGTTCTCATTGAGCAACTCATTGCCAACACCGGCCACCGCCTAGCCGACCTCTCGGCCGTGGCCGTGAGCGACGGCCCCGGCTCCTACACCGGCCTGCGGATTGGGGCGGCGGCGGCCAAAGGGCTGTGCTTTGCGCTGGATATTCCGCTGCTGGCCGTGAGTACGTTGGCCGCGCTGGCCGCGCAAGTGGCCGCCGCACAGCCGCAGCCTGCTGCTTGGCGCTACTGCCCGCTGCTGGATGCCCGGCGGCAGGAAGTGTACACCGCCCTCTACGCCGCCGATGGGCAGGAACTGCTGGCTCCGCACAACCTCATTCTCGGCCCCGACGCGCTGGCCGAACATTTAACCGGGCCGCCGTTGTTGTGCTTTGGGTCGGGGGCGGCCAAGTTTCAGGCGGTGCGGCCCGCCACGGCGGCGGTCGCGTTTCTGCCCGGTGTGCAACCTTCGGCGGTGGCGGTGGGGGCGCTGGCGCTGGAAATGCACCGGCGGCAGCAGTTTCAGGACGTGGCTTATTACGAGCCTTTTTATTTGAAAGAAGTTTACACCACAACCCCGAAGTAGGGTGCGGGGCTTGCCCCCGCCCGAATCGGTGAACGATAATCGTAGCAACAATGCATACGATTCGGGCGGGGGCAAGCCCCGCACCCTACTTATGGAACCTCTCTTCCCCAACCGCGTGGCCGCTTCCGGCCTCGTCACCCTCAATCTGGAGGACTTTATCCACCCCGGCGAACGGGTGACTTACGACATCAAGGACAACCTGTTCCACGGCCTGATGCTGCGCGAAAAGGACTTCCGCGAGTTCGTCAAAACCCACGACTGGACGCAGTACGATGGCAAAAACGTGGCCGTCGTCTGCTCCGCCGATGCCATTGTGCCCACTTGGGCCTATATGTTGCTGGCCGCCAAACTACAAAATCACGCTCACCGCTACGTGTTTGGCAACGCCGAGGCACTGGAGCAAAGCCTGTTCCAGGAAGCCATTGACCGCCTCAACCCCGCCGACTACTACGAGGCCAAACTGGTGATTAAAGGCTGCGGCGACCGGCCCGTGCCCACCTTCGCCTACGTGGCCATCATGCAAAAGCTGCTGCCGGTGGCGGCCAGCATCATGTACGGCGAGCCGTGCAGCACGGTGCCCCTGTATAAGCGGCCGAAGGCGGTGAGTGCGGCATAGGGAGTTGCCGCGCACTGCTTTTTTCCCGCGCACCTTCTTCTTCCCGCGCAGCACCGAGGGAGGTTTTCACACCTCCGAGGGAAGTTTTCACACCTCCGCAGAAGGTTTTTACGCCTCCGAGGGAAGTTTTTACACCGCCGAGCTGGCTTTTCGCAGTGCCGGGAGAGGTTTTCGCACCTCCGGTTTGGCTTTTCGCGGTGCCGAGGGAAGTTTTCGCAGGGGCAAGCGGACTTTTTACACCCCCGTCCCGGCCTCGCGCATTGGTTCGCATCTTTGCCCCATGCCCGAACCGCTTGCCGCCAGCTCCTACAAAATTTCCTTTCTCACCGGCACTGCCCTCGTGGTGGCCAACATGGTGGGCACCGGCGTTTTCACCAGCCTCGGGTTTCAGGTGCTGGGCATCCAGAGCCACTTTGCGCTGCTGATGCTGTGGGTGGTGGGCGGCGGCGTGGCCTTGTGCGGGGCCGTGTGCTACGGCGAGTTGGCCGCCGCCATGCCCCGCTCCGGGGGTGAATACCACTACCTGGGCCAGATTTACCACCCCGCGCTGGGCTTTTTGTCGGGCTGGGTGTCGGCCACGGTGGGCTTTGCCGCCCCCACGGCGCTGGCCGCGCTGGCGCTGGGCAAGTACGCCCAAAGCGTGTGGCCGGGCCTGCACCCCACCGCCCTATCGGTGGCCGTGGTGCTGGCCCTCACGTTGGTACACGGCCGCAGCACCCGCGCCGGTAGCCGTCTGCAAGTCGTCGTCACGGCCCTGAAAGTGGTGGTGCTGGTGGTGTTCATCGGGGCGGGCCTGTTGGCAGGGGAGGGGCAGCCGCCGGCGCTCATTCCCCACCAAGCCGACTGGCAAGCCTTGCTCAGCTCCGCCTTCGCCACCAGCCTCGTGTATGTGAGCTACGCCTATTCGGGCTGGAACGCCGCCGTGTACGTGACCGGCGAAATCCACAACCCGCAGCGCAACCTGTCGCGCATTTTGCTGGCGGGCACGGCCGTGGTGCTGCTTTTGTACGTGGGCCTGAACTACGTTTTTCTGCGCTCTACGCCGCTGTCGGGCCTACGCGGGCAACTGGAAGTGGGCTACGTAGCCGCCACCTCGCTGTTCGGCCCGGCCATCGGGCGGCTCATGGGTGGCGCGATTGCGGCCTTGCTCGTGTCCACCATCAGCGCCATGATTTTTGCCGGCCCCCGCATCGTCCAGACAATGGGCGAAGACCTGCCCGCCCTGCGCTTCCTCGCCCGGCGCAGCCCGGCCGGAATCCCCGTGCGGGCTTTGCTGCTCCAAACGGTCCTCACGCTGGTGTTCATCCTCGTCACCAGCTTTCAGAACGTGCTGGTGTACGCGGGCTTTATGCTCAATTTGTTCACCTTCCTCACCGTGCTGGGGGTGTTCGTGCTGCGTATCCGCCGCCCCGATTTGCCGCGCCCGTACCGGGCGTGGGGCTACCCCTTCACCCCGCTGCTTTTTTTGGGCTTGAGCGGCTGGACGTTGGTTTTCATTCTCCTGGATAAACCCACGGAGTCGCTCTACGGCTTGCTCACGCTGGCAATAGGGCTGGGCGTGTACACGTATGTGCGACGACGCGGCTTGCCCGAAAGTCGTTGAACGAGTACCCCGAAGCTGTGCTTCGGCCGCTGCCCGGTCTTTTGCAACGATTCTGGGCAGCGGCCGAAGCACAGCTTCGGGGTACTTGTTCAACGGCCCCGTTTCAATCCAACCACTTTTCCCCCACCAGTTCCTCGCTCATTTCCCACAGCCGCCGCGCATTGTCGGGCGTGTTGAACGCTTGCTTGACTGCCACCGGCCGGCTTTTCTCAAAATAGCCGCCGCTCACCCCGGCCACTACCGGGTCCGAAGCCAGAAAAACGGACGTGGCCGCGCCTTTCTCGGGCGAGAGCAGCAGCGGCCGGATAACCTTCACTACCCGCGCCATCAGGCTGCCCGAGGCCGCTCCGAAGCCCGTGGCCACCACGCCGGGGTGCAGGGCATTGGTCGTGATGGTGGTGATGTGCTGTTCACGCAGCCGCCGGGCCAGTTCCTGCGTGAACATGATGTTGAACAGCTTGGTGTTGTACACCCCCACCGGCCCGTAGTTTCGGGTGGCTTGCAAGTCGTCCAAGTTGGGCTTTGCCATGCTGTAAACCGACGAGGCCACGTTCACGACCCGCGCCGCCGGGCTTTGCCGCAGTTTATCCAGCAGCAACGCCGTGAGCAAAAACGGCCCGAGGTAGTTCGTCGCCAGCCCCAACTCGTAGCCATCGGCCGACACTTCACGCTGCGGGTTAAGAATCAGCCCCGCGTTGTTCACCAGCACATCCAGGCGCGGGTAGCGGGCCTTGAACTCGGCCGCCGCCCGCCGCACCTGCCTCAGGTCGGCCAGGTCGGCCAGCAGCACGTCCACCGGCCGGCCGGTTTCGGCCACAATGGCGGCGCGGGTCGCTTCCGCTTTGGCTGCGTCGCGGGCCAGCAGCACCAGTCGCGCCCCTTGCCGGGCCAGTTCCAGCGCCGTCACGCGCCCAATGCCCGACGTAGCGCCGGTCACGAGTATGATTTTATCGGTCAGGTCAGTCATGTTGTTTTTTGAAAAAAAAGAATTGAGAAGACCCCCCGCCAGACGGATGAGCGGCTGCAATATTGCAGCCGCCCCCGCTCCGTACCTTCGTTCCTTCATTTGCCTTTGCTCTTTTATGCTGCCCCACTTCTCCTCGTTTCGTTTCCTCGCGGCCCTCCTTGCCCTCGCCGCCTGCACCGAAACCACCACCACCGAAACCAAAACCGGTGCCACCGCACCCACCGAAACCATGGAATCCACCGCCGCCGCGCTGGATTCCACCCCCGCACCCGCCGCCGCCGCCCGCGTCCCCGCGCCGCCCCGCCCCCCCGCCAAAGCCTTCGCCGCCCCCGACACCGCCTACGCCCAAGACGTAGCCGCCTACCTCGCGGGCCTGCCCGCCAGCCAGCACAGCGACCTCAACCCCCTCGCTGCCACCCCCGCCTACCGGGCCTTCGCCCAAGACCAAGCCCGCAGTTGGCTGAAATACACCACCACCCACACCACCCCCATGACCCGCTGGGCCGCCACCCAACTCGACAGCGCCCAGCACAGTAGCCCCACCATTTTCTACCCCTTCAGCGGCCCCGATTTTCTCAACGTTGTCACCATGTTTCCCGCTTCCGACACCTACGTCATGGTCGGCCTCGAGCCTGTTGGCAGCGTCCCCGCCCGCGCTTCGCTGGAAAACCCCAAGCTGTTCCCCGCCATCAAGTCCTCGCTCTGGTCAGTACTGAATTTCAGTTTCTTCCGCACCAACGACATGGCCATTGACCTCAAATCCGTGGAACTTGACGGTGCCGTGCCGCTGCTCATACTCTTTGCCGCCCGCACCGGCCACCAACTGCTGGCCATCCGCCCCGTACGCCTCACCGCCACCGGCCAGCTCCAACCCACCGACACTACCCAGGCCCCTGACCCAAAAACCGTTCCCGGTGCCGAAATAAAGCTCCGCGCCCCCGATGGTCACCCCCAAACCCTCTACTATTTCTCGGCCGACCTCAGCGACAGCAAGCTCAGCGTTCAGCCCGCCGCCCTCAAATTCGTGCAGTCCCTCGGCCCGCTCACCACCTACGTCAAGTCGGCCAGCTACCTCATGCACAAGACTTATTTCAGCCAAATCCGCCGCCTCGTGTTGCGCCACAGCCGCTACATCTTGCAAGACGATTCTGGCATCGCCATGAAGTATTTCCAAAAAGGCGCGTGGAACTTCACCCACTACGGCACCTACCGCCGCCCCATCAACCTCTTCGCCAAGCACTACCAACCCGAACTCACCGCCGCCTACCAAGACTCCCTCCACCTGCCCCAAAAACTCCCCTTCGGCACCGGCTACAATTGGCAACAAAAAGACTCCAACATGCTAATTGCCCGCCGCCTCATTCCGCTGGCCGAGTAGGTTCTGGCTTGCACCTAAAGGAAAAAAAGCCCGCCATGCTGCCAATGCTGCGCAGCAAGCGGAGCCGAACTATCCCCTTGCTCCCCCAACGCAACCGCCAAATCGCAAGCACCTCCCTGCGAAACCCCGCGAACTCTGCGCGAAACACCAACTGGGCCGTGACCACTTCACGGCCCACTTTTTTTATGAAAAAGCTCCTCCCATTACTCCTCCTAGCCCGAATCGCCACCGCCCAAACCCCCGATTCCCCCCTCCTCGATTCCCTCCTCCACACCACCCCCTTACTCACCCGCGTCGCCACCCACCCCCAATACGGACTCCAAATCATCTACACCCAAATCAACCGCGACGCGCAAAACCTTCCCCATTTCACCGAGCACACCTACCACCTCAATTCTCGCCACTACTTCAACCCCGCCAGCCTCGTCAAGCTCCCCGTCTGCATTTTATCTTTAGAAAAACTCCACACCCTGCCCAACGTCACCCCCCGCAGCATCATGGCCACCGGCACCGCCTACCGCTGCCAAACCCCCGTCCCCTTCGCTGCCCCCGCCGATTCCGACCGCACCGCCACCGTCGGCAACTACATCAAACGGATGCTCCTCGTCAGCGACAACCTTGCCTACAACCGCCTCTACGAATTCCTCGGCCAGCGCCCCCTCAATGACCGCCTACGCGAACTCGGCTACCCCGACATCCGCATCACCCGCCGCTTCGCCCCCTGCGACACCGCCGCCAACCGCCACACCAACCCCATCACCTTCCTCACCCCTCAAGCCGATACCTTATATAAGCAGCCCGCCCAGTTCAACCCCATTTCCTACCGCAGCCCCCTTGGCCCCGTCCACCGAGGCCGCGCCTACCAAGCCGGCCGCCGCCTCATCTACGAACCCTACGATTTCACCACCGCCAACCACCTCCCCCTGCCCGCCATCACCAACCTCCTCAAAACGGCCCTCTTCCCCGAAACCCTTCCCGCCGCCCAACGCCCCCGCCTCACCCCCGCCGACTATGCCTTCCTCCGCCGCTACCTCCACGCCACCCCCCACGAGTCCGGCTACTCCTTATATAAGGCCCTTGGCTACTTTGATGCCTACAAAAAGTACCTCTACTACGGCCGCAACCCTACCCTCTCCCAAGAAGAAGCCCTCCGCAGCTACAACATCGTCGGTATGTCGCACGGCTACCTCGCCGATGTCGCCTACTTCGCCGACTCCCTCCACCAGTCCGAATTCCTGCTCAGCGCCGTCCTCTACGTCAACGCCGACGGTATTCTCAACGACGGGGCCTACGAATACGACAGCGTTGGCCTGCCCTTCCTCGCCCAATTAGGCCAGCAAATTCGCGACTACGAAGCCCGCCGCCCCCGCCAATTCCTCCCCAACCTCACCGAATTCTTCGCCCCCGAACCCATCCGCTAAAGTAACTCTCACTACTTACCGCAGTAAACGCCTGAAAAGCAACGCCCCGTCCCGCACTTCCCAATCCCCACCAAAAAACAGAGTGCCCCCACGTCTTGAATTGCCAAAAAATCCACGTACTTTTGCACTCCCAAATCAAACGGAGGCGGAACAATGACCAAACAAGCAACCGAAAGAAATTTCAGCAAAGCTTGCCAAACCAAGAAAGTCCCGTATCTTTGCACCCCGTTTCAATAGGAGGAGGCCAAACTTGAAAAGTCGGACAGAAATTTTCTCAAAAATTTTCGCCCAAAACTTGCCAAATAATAAAGTCACCAAAAATTTTCGCCCAAAACTTGCCAAATAATAAAGTCACTGTACCTTTGCACTCCCAAATCGAAAGGGGTGGCCCAAAGCAACCCTGAAAACCCGGCCTAACTGCCACATTGTCACTTCAATTGGAGGTGACAAAAGTTCTTTGAATGACTGGAAAAGACAAATGGTAAGGTTTGGCTTCAAGTAATTGAAACCAGACCGACAACAAGCGTAACATTGATTTGAGCTCGTCAATACGAGTCGGATTAGCAACTGACATCAGCCTCTGTTCGCAGGGGTGCAGGAAAATTATACAATGGAGAGTTTGATCCTGGCTCAGGATGAACGCTAGCGGCAGGCCTAATACATGCAAGTCGAACGGATGTCAGCAATGGCATTAGTGGCGCACGGGTGCGTAACGCGTAACCAACCTGCCCTTGACTGGGGGATAGCCCGCCGAAAGGCGGATTAATACCGCATAAGACTCGTGACCGGCATCGGTTGTTAGTTAAAGATTTATTGGTCAAGGATGGGGTTGCGTAGCATTAGCTAGTTGGCGGGGTAACGGCCCACCAAGGCGACGATGCTTAGGGGAGCTGAGAGGCTGGTCCCCCACACGGGCACTGAGATACGGGCCCGACTCCTACGGGAGGCAGCAGTAGGGAATATTGGGCAATGGAGGAGACTCTGACCCAGCCATGCCGCGTGCCGGACGAAGGCCTTCTGGGTCGTAAACGGCTTTTGTCGGGGAAGAATAAGGGCCGTGCGCGGCCCGATGACGGTACCCGGCGAATAAGCACCGGCTAACTCCGTGCCAGCAGCCGCGGTAATACGGAGGGTGCGAGCGTTGTCCGGATTTATTGGGTTTAAAGGGTGCGTAGGCGGTCCCGTAAGTCTGGGGTGAAAGCCCGTTGCTCAACAACGGAACTGCCCTGGAAACTGTGGGACTTGAGTACAGACGAGGTTGGCGGAATGGGCACTGTAGCGGTGAAATGCATAGATAGTGCCCAGAACCCCGATTGCGAAGGCAGCTGACTAGGCTGTAACTGACGCTGAGGCACGAAAGCGTGGGGAGCGAACAGGATTAGATACCCTGGTAGTCCACGCCGTAAACGATGGATACTCGCTGGTGGCGACAGACGGTCACCGGCTTAGCGAAAGCGTTAAGTATCCCACCTGGGGAGTACGCCCGCAAGGGTGAAACTCAAAGGAATTGACGGGGGCCCGCACAAGTGGTGGAGCATGTGGTTTAATTCGATGATACGCGAGGAACCTTACCTAGGCTAGAATGCGCGTGACCGCCTCGGAGACGAGGCTTTCCTTCGGGACACAAAGCAAGGTGCTGCATGGCCGTCGTCAGCTCGTGCCGTGAGGTGTTGGGTTAAGTCCCGCAACGAGCGCAACCCCTATGGTCAGTTGCCAGCACGTAATGGTGGGGACTCTGGCCAGACTGCCTGCGCAAGCAGCGAGGAAGGCGGGGACGACGTCAGGTCATCATGGCCCTTACGCCTAGGGCTACACACGTGCTACAATGGGCGGTACAGCGGGTTGCCAACCAGCGATGGTGCGCCAATCCCGAAAAGCCGTTCTCAGTTCGGATCGGAGTCTGCAACTCGACTCCGTGAAGCTGGAATCACTAGTAATCGCGCATCAGCAATGGCGCGGTGAATACGTTCCCGGGCCTTGTACACACCGCCCGTCAAGCCATGGAAGTTTGGTAGACCTGAAGCCGGTGCTCCGCAACGAAGCCGGTTAGGGTAGAACAGGTAACTAGGGCTAAGTCGTAACAAGGTAGCCGTACCGGAAGGTGCGGCTGGATCACCTCCTTTCTGGAGCAGTTCGACTCGTGAGTTCAGACAAATACGCCGTCACTTATCAAATGTCTTTTCCATCATTCAAATAATATTGAAACGATGATTTCGGGCTTGTAGCTCAGGTGGTTAGAGCGCTACACTGATAATGTAGAGGTCCCTGGTTCGAGTCCAGGCAGGCCCACACCACTGGCCGAATCATTAAATTAAACACCTTAGATTAGCGTAACTGACGCTTCTCTACACTGTTGCTAATTACAAAAGCAACACACGTTCTTTGACGTAAGGGGTAACAAAAACGAAGCGTAGCGCACTTGAGCTTACTTAAGTGTGGTTACGAAAGCGAAGTAAGCAAGAGCACACGGGGGATGCCTAGGGTCTCAGAGGCGAGGAAGGACGCGATAAGCTGCGATAAGCTGGGGGGAGGGGCACATACCCGTTAATCCTCAGGTTTCCGAATGGGGCAACCCCCTGCCTGGAAGAGGCAGGAACCGACCAGCTTGCCTGGCGGTGGCAAACGCAGGGAACTGAAACATCTAAGTACCTGCAGGAAAAGAAAATAACCATGATTCCCCAAGTAGTGGCGAGCGAACGGGGAGGAGCCCAAACCACGGCGGTTACGGCCGCTGTGGGGTTGTAGGGTCACGACATCTGATTGAATCGAGTTAGCGGAACTGCTTGGGAAAGCGGGCCATAGACGGTGAGAGCCCGGTACGCGACAATTCTGATTCACGGTAGTGATACCCTGAGTAGGGCGGGGCCGGAGAAACCCCGTCTGAAGCGAGCGGCACCATCCGCTAAGGCTACATACTCCTGAGACACCGATAGTGAACGAGTACCGTGAGGGAACGGTGAAAAGAACCGGGAATACCGGAGTGAAAAGAACCTGAAACCGTGTGCTTACAAGCAGTCAGGGGGCTTAAGTGGCCTGATGGCGTGCCTTTTGCATAATGAGCCTACGAGTTACGCCTCCCCGGCAAGGTTAAGCGCTTGAAGGCGCGGAGCCGCAGCGAAAGCGAGTCTGAACAGGGCGCGGAGTCGGGGGGGGTAGACGCGAAACTTGGTGAGCTACCCATGAGCAGGTTGAAGGTGCGGTAACACGCACTGGAGGACCGAACGAGTTTCCGTTGAAAAGGATTTCGATGACTTGTGGGTAGGGGTGAAAGGCCAATCAAACTGAGAAATAGCTCGTACTCCCCGAAATGTATTGAGGTACAGCGTCGGCGTGGAGGTTGGCGGAGGTAGAGCTACCGATAGGACTAGGGGGTGTCAGAGCCTACCGAATCCTGACGAACTCCGAATGCCGCCAACTATAGCCGGCAGTGAGGCCTGGGGTGCTAAGGTCCCCGGCCGAGAGGGAAAGAACCCAGACCATCTGCTAAGGTCCCCAAGTCCAGATTAAGTTGAACAAAGGAGGTCCGGTTGCTTTGACAGCCAGGAGGTTGGCTTGGAAGCAGCCATTCCTTTAAAGAGTGCGTAACAGCTCACTGGTCGAGCGACCGGGCATCGATAATACGCGGGCATCAAATCTGGCACCGAAGCAATGGATTTACCGCAAGGTAAGTGGTAGGGGAGCATTCCAGCAGCGGAGAAGGTGTGTCGTCAGGCATGCTGGAGCGGCTGGAAAAGCATATGTAGGCATGAGTAACGATAAAAGGGGTGAGAAACCCCTTCGCCGATAGACTAAGGTTTCCAGCTCAACGCTAATCGGAGCTGGGTTAGTCGGGACCTAAGGGGAAGCCGAGAGGTGCACTCGATGGCCAGCGGGTTAATAGTCCCGCACCAATGAACGGAAGTGATGCAGTGACGCAGAAGTGAAAGCACCGCGGGCGGACGGAAGTGCCCGTTGAAGACCGTAGGTAGTGGGACCGTAGTTAAGTACGCGGACCTAGCCGAAAGTTGATAGTACCGCACGGCCTTCGGGCCACGCGGACAGTGTGCCTAATCGGACTGCCAAGAAAACCTGCTAAGCGTTTTAACCCGTTCATTGCCCGTACCGCAAACCGACACAGGTAGTCAAGGAGAGTATCCTGAGGCGCTCGAGTGAATCACGGCCAAGGAACTCGGCAAAATGGTCCTGTAACTTCGGGAGAAGGGACGCTTCCTCGTCTGCAAGGACGAGAAGCCGCAGTGAAAAGGCCCAAGCGACTGTTTAACAAAAACACATGGCTATGCCAACGCGCAAGCGGACGTATATGGCCTGACACCTGCCCGGTGCCGGAAGGTTAAGAGGGGAACTTAGTTTGGAGTAATCCGGGCGAAGGTTTGAATCGAAGCCCCGGTAAACGGCGGCCGTAACTATAACGGTCCTAAGGTAGCGAAATTCCTTGTCGGGTAAGTTCCGACCTGCACGAATGGTGTAACGATTTGGGCGCTGTCTCAGCCGTGAGCTCGGTGAAATTGTAGTCTCGGTGAAGATGCCGAGTACCCGCCACGGGACGGAAAGACCCCGTGCACCTTTACTATAGGTTGCCATTGGTGGTGGGTTCAGTATGTGTAGCATAGGCGGGAGGCGCTGAGCCGGGGACGCCAGTTCTCGGGGAGCCAACGTTGAAATACCGCCCTTACTGTGCCTGCTGCCTAATCTCAGAAGCTGAGAGACAGTGGCTGCTGGGTAGTTTGACTGGGGTGGTCGCCTCCAAAAGAGTATCGGAGGCTTTCAAAGGTCCGCTCAGTCCGCTTGGTAACCGGACGCAGAGCGCAATAGCAGAAGCGGGCTTGACTGTGAGACCTACAAGTCGAGCAGGGTCGAAAGACGGATATAGTGATCCGGCGGTTCCGCATGGAAGGGCCGTCGCTCAAAGGATAAAAGGTACGCCGGGGATAACAGGCTGATCTCCCCCAAGAGCTCATATCGACGGGGAGGTTTGGCACCTCGATGTCGGCTCGTCACGTCCTGGGGCTGGAGAAGGTCCCAAGGGTTCGGCTGTTCGCCGATTAAAGTGGCACGCGAGCTGGGTTCAGAACGTCGTGAGACAGTTCGGTCCCTATCTGTGGTGGGCGTTGGAAATTTGACAGGACCTGTCCTTAGTACGAGAGGACCGGGATGGACCAGCCGCTGGTGCGCCGGTTGTACCGCCAGGTGCAGCGCCGGGTAGCTACGCTGGGACGAGATAAGCGCTGAAAGCATCTAAGTGCGAAACTCGCCTGGAGATGAGATTTCCCAATTGGAAGGCCCGTCGGAGATGACGACGTGGATAGGCGGCAGGTGAAAAACGGGAAACCGAACAGCTGAGCCGTACTAAGGGGCCGAGGGCTTCGCAAGTACCCAGTTTTGGGTACGGATTTCGTCAGGTGCGCGTACACGCTTCGTTTTTGTCCCCTTATGTCAAGTTATTGGAGTGCTGCCCGAACACGCAGCACCCGCCAGCAATGGTGGCTTTAGCCCGGGTGTTCACCTCTTCCCATTCCGAACAGAGCCGTTAAGCCCCGGTGCGCCCATGGTACTGCCTTCACCGGTGGGAGAGTCGGTCGCCGCCAACCTTTTCTAAGGAAATCCCCCTTGATGCTTTCATCAGCAACATGGGGGATTTTGCTTTTTATAGGGTTTTTGCCATTACATCCCAATCGGCCAAATTAAGTCGCGATTTTGGGTTTGCTTCAGTAGAAAACTAATTATTATGGCGCTTAATGCTCCGGCTCGTTATAATCGTAGTATCGACTGGGTGACGGTGGGGTTGTACTTGCTGTTGGTGGGGTTGGGGTGGGGGTGCGTGTATGCATCCAGTTATTCACTGGATGCACCGGAGAATCCGTTTAAGGAGTTAAGTTTTGACCAGTTGATGGGATTTAACTGGTTTAAGCAGTTGTTGTGGATTGGGACGGCGGGTGTGTTGGTTGTGGTGCTGTTGGTGGTGGATTATAAGGCGTATGATACGCTGGCTTATGGGCTGTATGGGGGGATGGTGGTGTTGCTGGTGGTGACGATGTTTGTGGCGCGGCCGATTGCGGGGTCGCGCTCGTGGTTGGAGTTGGGGCCGGTGCGGTTGCAACCGGCAGAGTTTGCGAAGTTTACGACGGCGCTGGCGGCTTCGCGGTTTATGGCGGGGATTAACTTGCGGTACCAGAACTGGCGCGACCAACTGGTGTTGGCGGGAATTACGCTGCTGCCTCCGTTGCTGATTGTGGCTTCGAACGAGTCGGGGCAGGCGTTGGTGTTTGGGGCGTTGTTGCTGGCTTATTTTCGGGAGGGGATGTCACCGATAATTCTGCTGTTGTTGGTGGCGGCGGGGGTGATTTTGCTGGCGGCGCTGCTGGTGCCGAAGGTGTGGTTGGTAGGGGTTTTTACTGTTGGGCTGGTGGTGGTGGTGGTGGTAAACCGGCGGGTGTTGCGACACCACTTGCCGCTGGCGCTGGGGGTATGGGGGATGGTGGTGGGGATGGTGTTGGGGGTAGACTTTTTTTATAATAATGTGCTGCAACCACATCAACGGCAGCGGATTGAGATATTGCTGAAGCCTTCGTCGGACCCGTTGGGGAAAGGGTGGAATGTGACGCAGAGCAAAATTGCGCTGGGGTCGGGTGGGTTGCTGGGGAAGGGTTTTTTGCAGGGGACGCAGACGAAGTTTGATTTTGTGCCTGAGCAGAGTACAGACTTTATTTTCTGCACGGTGGGGGAGGAGTTTGGGTGGGTAGGGAGTACGGTAGTAATAGGTTTATATTTGGTGCTGCTTTGGCGAATTTTGTATGTGGCGGAGCGACAGAAATCGGTGTTTGGGCGCACGTATGGATACTGCGTGGCGAGTGTGCTGTTTTTTCACGTGACGGTGAACATGGGGATGACGATGGGGCTGGCCCCGGTGGTGGGCATTCCGCTGCCGTTTTTTAGCTACGGGGGGTCTTCGTTGTGGTCATTTACGATTCTGCTGTTCAGCTTACTGGCCTTGGATGCTTACCGGAAGCAGGACTTGAACCGGGCCTGATTTATGCCATCTTCACCCCAATGAACAGCGCAAATATACCATTGAGTGGTGCCGAGTGGCGGGCACTGGCCGTGGCGGCATTTGGGGCAGTGATTCTGACGGCCTGGGTGCAGCACAACGGGTTTTTTTGGGACAATGTGCTGCTGGCATCGCGCTACGGGCAATGGTACTACAATGCGGGTTTGGCGACAATTTATGTGCCGCAAGATATTGCGGTGGGGTATCCGACGCTGTTTGGGCTGGGACTGGCGGGCTGGTGGAAAATAGTGGGGAAATCGTTGGAAGCCAGTCATTGGTTGATGTTGCCAGCGTTGCTGGGCATTGTTTGGCAGACGCTACGCCTGGCGCGGCGCTACGTGCCGGTGGGGCACATAGGGTGGGCGTTGGCGTTGTTGTTGCTGGACCCAACGTTGCTGGGGCAGGCGGCATTGGTGGCTCCCGATGTGGTGCTGGTGGGGTTGTATTTGGCGGCGCTAAATGCGTTGCTGGAGGGTCGGCGGGGGGTGCTGGCGGCGTGCCTGGTGTGGCTGACGTTGGTCAATGTGCGCGGGACCATTCTGGGCGGTGCTTTGCTGGGGACAGATGTATTGTGGGGGCTGGGTCCGGCCGTTTCGAGGAGGGTTTGGCTGCGGCAAGCGTGGCGGGAATGGCGCAGGTGGTGGGCCTATTTGCCCTTGGTGGTGGCGACGGCAATTTGGATGGGGCTGCACTACCGGCATTATGGCTGGGTACTGTACCGGCACACGGGGCCGTGGGCGGCCAATTCGGCGCGGGTGGGCCTAGCGGGGGCATTGCGAAACGCAGGTCTGATTGGCTGGCGATTGCTGGATTTCGGCCGAGTGGCGGTGTGGTTGACGGCTGCCGTGCTGGCGTGGCGCTTGTGGCGGCAACGGCGCTGGCCGCTGGCCTCGCGGCAACTGGCGCTGGTGGCGGCGGTGCCGCTGGTGTGCATCAGCGGGGTGGTGGTGCAGTACGCCAACCCGATTGGGCACCGTTACTACTTGGTGGTGTACTTGCTGGTGGCGCTGTGGGTGGCCCAGCAACTGACGGAACTGGCCCCGGCGTGGCGGCGGCGGGCCTACGGTTTTTGCCTGCTGATGCTCCTGGGCGGGCATTTTTGGGTGTACCCGGACCGGATTGCCAAAGGCTGGGATGCGAGTTTGGCACACTTGCCGTATTTTGGGCTGCGGCGCGAGATGCTGGCGGAACTGGCCCGGCGGCGCATTCCGCTGGCGGCGGTGGGCAGCGACTACCCCAACGCCTACGCCTTGCGCTACCCGGACTTGGTGGACGACGACCGGAGATTCGCCGAAAAGGACTTGCGGCGCAACCGGTACGTGTTGCAATCCAACGTGATGAACGGCTTTGGCGACGACGAACTACTGGCTTTGCAAACGCGGTGGCGCTTGCTGCGCGAGGTGCGCGGGGGGCAGGTGTACTTTCGGCTGTATGAGCGGCCGTTGCGGTGAAACTGCGGAAATCAGGCCGTGAACTTGCGCTCAATTAGCTTGAGGAGTTTGCCGACGTGTTCTTCTTTGCGGGTCCAGTCGTAGCGGGCACCAAGGTCTTGGCTGACGTAGGCGCGGGCTTGGTCGGCGGTGGCAAGTGCGTCGAGGTGGTGGATGGCGGCGTGGTAGTCGTCGCTTTCACCGGCGAATAATTCGTTGATAAAACTCAGGCGCTGGTTGATGGAAATGGCTTCGCGCAAGGTAACAATTTTGGGGCTAATGCGGTCGCCGAGGGAGGGACTGTTGGCGCTGGCGCGAAGGGTTTCGGCCAGGTGCGCAGGGGCAGTTTGGGCGGCTTTGAGCTTTTCGTAGAGCGGTACGGAAGCAGTAGTTGGGGGAGCGGTATCGGAAGACCCGGAAGCGGTGCCGGAGGGCCTGGAAACGGTGCCGGAAGGCCCAGAAACGGTGGCGGAGGACCCGGAAGTGGTGGTGGAAAGCCTGGAAACGGTGTCGGAAGACATGGGAGCGGCATCGGAGGGCCTGGAGGCTGTGTCGGAAGACCTGAGAACGGTTTCAACCGGCACGGAAGCGGTGGGAACGGGGGTATAAACGGTAGCAACGGGCGCAGCCGACGCTGCCACTGGCCCGTCTTCGAGCAAGTCGGCGGCGGTGAGGGGGAGCAAGCTGCTCAACTCGGCCACGAGGCGCTCCATTGGTTGGTGCGCTTTGTAGTTTGCCGTGTGGTAGAGGGCGAAGCGGTGGGTGACGAATTCGCGGGTGAGGCCGGCGGTGAGCGGCACGGCCTCTATGAAACCGTGGAAAAAGGCTTTGTCCACTTCCAGGTAGCGCAGGTTGTCGCGCAAGGTGGCAGCGGTGGGAGTTTCGGTGGGGCCCAGCAAAATGCGCTCGAACGTGCCGGCCGGGTCGGCCACAATGGCCAGGGTGTCGGCGGTGGCGCGGGCCAGCAGCGGCTCGAGGGCGAAGCGGTCGAGGCGAATGTGGCGCGACAGCACGTTCATGAATTGGCCCAATGCGGCTTGTACCGCAGGGGCTTCAAAATTGAAATACGGGCTGCGGAGGTGGGCGGCTTCGGCCTGCCACTGGGTCAGGAGTTGGCGCAGCACCAGCAGGTTGAGCTGGCGAATGGGCGTGAAAGCGAGCAGGGCCGCGCCGTCGAGGGCAGCGTCGGGGGTGTCGCCGAAAAATTGGTTGCACACTTTGGCTGCCAGGCGGCGGCCGTATTGCTCGCATTTGGCGAGGCTATATTTGTCGTTCATACCGGGCCGCAGTTTCAGCGCCCGAAGTTAGGCACAAATGCTTCTGCTGACCGTTGAAAACCTGCCCGGCGCCACCGTGGTCGTGCCTGCGGGCACCACGCTGCTGGCGGCGTTGCAGGCGGCGGGCTTCGACTGGATGCACGCCTGCGGCCAGAAAGGCCGCTGCACCACCTGCCGGCTGCGGGTGTGCAGCGGGGCCGACTGCCTCGGCCCCGACACTGCCGCCGAGGCCCGCTACCGGGCGGCGGGCCGGTTGCAGGCCGACGAACGGCTAACGTGCCAAGCCTGCCCGGCCACCGGAGCCGCTCCCGGCACCGTGCTGGGCCGTGTGCCCGAAGCCACTAAACTACCGCACGTTCGCTATTCCTGATGCCGTTTCGGTTGCGGCCGTTGGATTGGGTACGGCCGGAACGGCGGCGGCATTCTGGGCGGTTTCTGCCTAACTTTAGGCCCCCAAACTGCTCAAAGAATCCGCACTTGTTTATTGAACCCCGCGTCGGCACCCGCCACAACGCCCCCCGCCGGGGGTGGATTGAGGTGGTGTGCGGCTCCATGTTTTCGGGCAAAACCGAGGAACTCATCCGCCGCCTCACCCGCGCCCGCATTGCGCGGCAGCAGGTCGAGATTTTTAAGCCCGCCCTCGACACCCGCTACCACGCCGAAGACGTGGTGAGCCACAACGCGGCCCGCATCCGCTCGACCCCGGTGGCGCTGCCGGCCGAAATGCTGCTACTGGCGGCCGGCTCCGACGTGGTGGGCATCGACGAAGGCCAGTTTTTTGACGCAAGCCTCGTGGAGGTGTGCGGCGAACTGGCCGACCGGGGCATTCGGGTGATTGTGGCCGGGCTGGACATGGACTACCTGGGGCGGCCCTTTGGCCCGATGCCGGCGCTGCTGGCCACGGCCGAATTTGTGACCAAAGTCCACGCCGTGTGCGTGTGTTGCGGCGAAATAGCGTCGTATTCCTACCGCATGGCGGCCAGCGAAAGCCAGGTGTTGCTGGGCGAAACCGACTCCTACGAAGCCCGCTGCCGGCCGTGTTTTTTGGCCGGAATGCAAGCCAAAAATGCCGCTCTGGCCCGCGCCGCCGCGCACTAAACGCGGCCCGTTGCCGTTGGCAAACGGCACGGTCAGGGGCCGGCTTCTAGCTTTTTATGATGAAATTATTTCTGCGCTTTTTTCTGCTCTCGGGGTTGTTGCTGGGCAGCGGCGCGGCCCCGGCCCAAAACACGGCCGGCTACGGCGACTGGCAACTGCACCTGCCCACCACCCACCCGTTGCACCTGGCCGATGCCGGCAACCGGCTGTACGTGGTGGCCGAAGCCGCCTTTTATGTGCTGGACAAGTCCCTCAACACCACCCAGGTGCTGTCGAGCCGCGACGGGCTGCACGACGTGGGAGCCGCGCTGGTGGCCTACGACTCGGTGCGGCAGCAAACGCTGGTGGTGTACCGCAACAGCAACATTGACGCGCTGCAAGCCAACGGCAGCGTGCGGAACGTGGCCGACGTGCTGCGGAAAACCGTGCAGGGCGGCCGGCGGGTGTACGACCTGACGCTGGCCGGGCGGCGCGGCTACCTGGCCACCAGTTTCGGGCTGGTGGTGCTGGACCTGGACAAGCTGGAAGTGCGCGACACCTACGCCAGCATTGGCCCCAACGGCTCCGACGTGGAAGTATATGCCTCGGCCCTGACCCACGACACGCTGTTCGTGGCCACGGCCCAGGGCTTGCAGTGGGGCCGGCTGCGCGACAACCTGCTGGACTACCGCAGCTGGAACCGGCTGACCTCGCCGGGCAACCCGCCCGGCCCTCCGACCGGCATCCGGCACCTGGCCACCTACGCCAACCACGTGTACGCCGCCGTGAACCAGCGCGGGGTGTACCAGATTCGAGCCGATAATACCCGCCAGGAAGTGGGGGGGTACGCCAATGCCTTCCAGCAACTGCGGGGCACGGCGGCGGGGCTGCTGGTGGTGGCCGATAACCTGGGCGTGACCAGGGTGCGTGCGGGCCGCTACACCGAAGTGCTGGCCCCGGCTGCGCCCAACGACATCGTTCAGGACTTTGTGCGGCTGGCGGATGGCGGCTACTTCGTGGCCAACTTCACGACCGGCCTGCAAAAAGTGACCCCCGACACCCGCGAAACCTACAAAGCCAACGGCCCGCAAACCAGCCTGGCTTTCGGGCTGCTGGCCGATGCCCGCAGCAACACCGTGGACGTGTTTACGGGCGGCTACGGCAGCAACTACGTGCCGTCCTATCGCCAGCAAGGTTTCTACGAATACCGCGACGGGCAGTGGACGAATTACACGCACGAAAACTTTCCCAGTCTGGCGGACTTTCCCAACCTGACCGACCAGGTGCGCGGGGCACGGGCAGCCGACGGGACCCTGTACGTGGGCACGTTCAAGGACGGGCTGTTGCAGTGGAAGGGGCCGGGAGAGTTCCGGCAATTCACGGGCAACGGCGACGGAGCACCGTTCAGAACCCGCGACAATGCGCCTGATTACAGTTTCGTGCAAGTGCCCGACGTAGCCATTGCGGCCGATGGCAAAGTCTGGGTCGTGAACTACCTGGGGAATAATAACGGGTCGGGGCTGGATTCTTACGACCCCGTGGAGAATAAATGGACCACTACGCCTGGTTTTCCCGGCGCTAGCCGGCTGGAACACGTGGTGGTGGACGACCTGGGGCAGGTCTGGGTGTCGCCCTCGCGGCAGGGCGGTTCCGGCAATGGCCTTCCCACCGTGGTGGACCCCGACCCCAACAGCACGAACTTGCCCAAGTCCTTCCCGACCAACACCGACAACAACGACGTGTACGACTTGGTGAAGGACCAGCGCGGCGACATCTGGATTGCCACCGGCAAGGGCGTGGCGGTGCTGAACGACCCCGGCAGCGCCTTTTCGAGCAGCACCAACGCTGCTTTTCGCGCCCCCATTGTGCGCAAGGGCCAGGGCACGGGCTTCCCGGCCTTGTTCACGGATGTGGTGAAAAACATTGCCGTGGACGGCGGCAACCGCAAGTGGTTTGGCACCGACAACGGCCTGTGGCTCTTCAGCCCCGATGCCGACGAGGCCCTGCTGCACTTCACGACCGCCAACAGCCCGCTGCCCTCGAACGCGGTTGTGGACGTGGCCGTGAACAACAAAACCGGCGAGGTGTGGGTCGCCACCGATGCCGGTGTGGTCAGCTACCGGGGCACGGCCAGCCTCACCGAAGGCAGCCCCGACTGCACCAAAGCCTTCCCCAACCCCGTGCGGCCCGACTTTGCGGGCCTCGTGGGCATTGCGGGCGTGGTGAACAACGCCCAGGTCAAAATCACCGACATCGCGGGCCACCTCGTGTACGCCACCACCGCCAGCGGCGGCACCGTCACCTGGAACCTCAACGACGTGAACGGCCAGCGCGTGAAATCGGGCGTGTACCTGGTGCTGAGTTCGGATGCCGACGGCGGCAACACCTGCGTGACGAAGGTGGCGGTGTTGAGCAAATAGTTTTAGTGGTCAGTGGTCAATGGTTAGTGATTAATCGAGCCGTACCAATCATTAACCACTGACCACTAACCACTAATCAAGTGCTTGTCAAAACCCGGGGCCTCGTTTTCAGCTACCTTAAGTACCGCGAAAGCAGCATCATTGCCCGCGTGTACACCGAGCGGCTGGGCTTGCAGAGCTACGTCGTGAACGGGGTGCGGCGGGCCAAGCCGCCGGGGCGCATTGCCCTGTTTCAGCCCCTGACGCTGCTGGAGCTGGTGGCCTACACCTCGCCGCGCGGCGGCCTGACGCGGCTGGCCGAGTTTCGCTGCGCCGAACCCTACGCCACCCTGCCCTACGACGTGGCCAAGAGCAGCGTGGCCCTGTTTCTGGCCGAAGTGCTGGGCCGCGCCGTGCGCGAAGAAGAACCCAACGAGGCGTTGTTTCACTTCCTGCACGATGCCCTGCTGACGTTTGACCGGCAGGGGGCGGGCAGCGAGAACTTTGCCCTGCAATTTCTGCTGCACCTGGCCGGGTTTCTGGGCTTCGGGGTCGAGTCGGCGGCCGAGTTGCTTGACCAGGTGGCGCTGGCGGGCAACGCCCCGGTGGGCAGCCGCGCCGCCAGCGCCCCGCCCGTGCTGCGCCTGCAAGAGTTTGAAACCTACCTGGACGAATTGCTGCAAGAAGCCCCGCACAGCAGCATCCCCAACGGCCGGGTGCGGCGCGAGTTGCTGGGCGTGGTGCTGCGCTACTACCAACTGCACGTCGAGCAGTTGGGCGACATCCGGTCGCTGGACATTTTGTCGGAAGTGCTGGCGGGGTAGGGCGGGCTTCGGCGGCGGGTGTAGGGTATTATTTTGGCCAGCAAAATACCCTACAGGGGGTGTAGGGTATTTTGCTGGCCAAAATAATACCCTACACCCCAGGTAGGGTATTTTCACTGGGCCAAAAAATAACCTACCTGGGAGGTAGGTTATTTTCGCTGAACCAAAAAATACCCTACCTGGACAGCCTCGGTTTCCCCCCCGGATACCAGCCCCTGAAGCGGTTTCGCCAGTTGGTCGGCCAAACCCCGAAGGGGTTTCGTAGCTTAGCCCCGGGTTGGCGAAGCCTACCCAGGGGTCCGAACTTGCCACAAATCCGAACCCTGCAAGGGTTCCGTAGCGGAGTGTGCCGGAAGCCTACGGAACCCCTTCGGGGTTCGGCCGTTCCTCAACTCCTAAACCCAGGGTTGGCGCGAAGCGCCTACCCTGGGTTGGGCTACGGAACCCCTTCGGGGTTCGGCGGTTCTTCGATTCGCCAACCCCGGCTAGGCTACGGAACCCCTTCGGGGTTGCGCCGACCGACTGGCGAAACCGCTTCACCAAGAAACTACTTCACGTTCACCAATTCCACCTCAAACTTGAGAATGGCATTGGCCGGAATGTCGGCCCCCGCGCCCCGTGCGCCGTAGCCCAGCGGCGAGGGGATGAGCAAGACCCCCTTGCTGCCTTTGGTGAGCATGGCAATGCCCTGGTCCCAGCCGGCGATGACCTGGCCCTGACCCAGCGTAAAATCAAACGGCGTGTTGCCGTGGCGGTCCGAGGCATCGAAGACTGCGCCGGTGGCCAGAATGGAACCTTTGTAGCGCACACTCACGGTCTGGCCTTTTTGGGGCAGTTGGCCCGCCACGGGCTTGGTGACAATGTAGTAGGTGCCGCCGGGGGTTTTGCGGGCGGTCAGCTTGTTCTTTTTGAGGTACGCCTTGATGGTGGCATCGTCCTGCACGAGGCGCTTGGCGGCATCGGCTTTGGCCTGGGCTTCGGCGGCGGCTTGTAGCTGCTGCTGGCGGGCCTGCATCTGGTCGGGCGAGAGTAATTCCACGGCGCGGGCATAGACCAACAGCACGTTGCCCGCCCGCCGCACGAAGGGCGGCACCGGCTGGTGAAAGGTTTTGGCAAACACCGAATCGGCCTGGAAGCGAAACACGGCGCTGTCGCCGGGCAGCAGCCGGCTCACGGCATCCTCCAGGCCGCCGCCGACAACGGCGGCGGGCAGCGGCAGCGGCTGGGGCAGTTTGCTCTGCTTGCGCGAACTCAGCAGCACCGAGTCGCGCCCGGTGCGGTAGTCCAGGAACATGGCCAGAAACTGCCCGCTGCGGCTGGCGTAGGGCGCATCGGCGGCGGGGGCCAGGGCGCGGGGCTGGTACTTGCCCGCCGCATCCCGGCGGAATAGTTTGTACTCAAACCCGCTGGGGGCGCGGGCAAATTCGGGGGCTTGCGCCAAAGCGGCGGGGGCGGCCAGCGCCAGGGCCAGCAACGAGCAAATAAAACGCATGAAAAAACAGAAAGTGTAGCGCAAAGATGCGGAAAAAAGCCGTTGCCTACCGCACCTGCACCAAGTGCAAATCAAATTCCAGGTCGGTATCGGGCGGCACGATGAAATCGTAGGCATCTTCCAGGGTGCCCTGCCCGATGGAACCATAGGCCAGTTCCGACGGCACCCAGGCCCGCACCCGGCTACCGGCGGGCAGCAATAGCAGCAGTTCATCCCAGCCCTTAATCACTTCGCTGCGCCCCGCATGAAAGCGAAACGGTCGCTGGTCGGGCCGGATTTGGTCGAACACTTTGCCGTCAGGCAGGCGGCCCACGTAGCGCACGGCCACTTGCGACCCCGCCACGGGGCGCTTGCCGGTGCCCAGTGTCAGTACCTGGTAGCGCAACCCGCTGGCGGTGCGCTGCACGGGGGCGGCGGCCGAGTCGAATGCTGCCGGGGCCTGGGCAGTAGCGACCAGCGGCAACCCCGCCAACAGGGCCGGAATCAATATTTTAAGCCAGCAATAGGCCGATTTCATCACGGCGTGACCGACACAATTTCCATCTCAAACATCAAGGGTTGGTCGGCCGGAATGGTACCGTTGCCGTTGACTCCGTAGCCGAGGTAGGAGGGGATGAGCAGGGTTTTTTTGGTGCCGGCCTGCATCAGTTGCAGGCCCTCGTTCCAGCCCGCAATTTGCTGGCCCGCAACAAAGGTGGCGCATTGGCACTGCGTACGGTTCTGGTAGCTGTTTTCAAAGGTGGTGCCCGTGTTGGCGTAGCCCAACAAGCGGCCGATGTAGCGCACCGAAAACACGTTGCCGGTTTTGATGAACGGCCCCGTTCCGTCGAGGGTGTTGATGAGGTAGAGGCCCGTACTGGTGCGGGTGTAATTGGTGATGTGGTGGCGATTGAGGTAGCCCAGGATAAGCGTATCGTCAATCGTTCTGTACAACGCAATGTGGTCGTTCAGGGCTTGGGTAGAGGCCGTGGTGGTGCTGCAACTTGAAAAGGAGAGGCTGGCGGCCAGGAAAAGCAGCGGTAATGCAGCTGCGAAAAAAGAAGTTTTCATAGGAATAAGCGATAAACTGGCCGGGCTACGCGAACATTTTCAGGTGAAGCTGGCAACGCACAGCCCCAAAAACAACGTTCCGGCCCAAGCGCGGGGCCGACAAATTCGTTCACCGAATTGGCCCGGCCGCCGCGCTCCGGCCGGAACGAAGGCGCAGTTGCGCGATTGGCTACATATTGGGCTTGATGTCCATCAACTCCACGTCGAACTTGAGCGGCGAGTTGGCGGGAATGTCGGCCCCCGCGCCCTGTGCGCCGTAGGCCAGGCCCGACGGAATCAGGAAAATGGCGCGGCTGCCTTTGTTGAGCAGGGCCACGCCCTCGTCCCAGCCCGTAATCACCTGGTACTGGCCCAGCACAAACTCAAACGGCTGGCCGCCGTGCTTGTCGGTCGAGTCGAACTCTTTGCCCGAAAGCAGGGTGCCCGCGTATTTCATAGCCACTGTTTCGCCGGGCTTGGCGTTGGGGCCGGTGCCTGGCTTCAGAATCTGGTAGTACAGGCCCGACGGGGTTTTCTGCACGGTCAGGTTGTTTTTCTTGATGTATTCTTGCAACACCACGTCGTCTTTGGCAAGCTGGGCTTGCACGTCGGGCGCGGCCATGTTCTTTTTCATTTGCTCGGCCCGCTCGGTCAGCTGCTTCTGGTAGGCGGGCGTTTTCATCATGTGGCGTTGCTGGGCGGCTTGCAGGGCGGGCTGCATGGCTTGGGCTTCCTCGCTCGTCACGAGCTTGCCGGTGGTGGCGACGTACATTTTCACCACGTTGCCGCCGCGCTTCAGGAAGGGCGGCACCGGCTGTCCGCCCTTGAAGAGCGAATCAACCGCGAACTGAAACACGCCGCTGTCGCCGGGCTGCAACAAGGACAGGGCCTCGTCGGGGGCACCTTTTTTGGTGATTTCGCCCAGGCGCAACGGCACGGGCATTCCCACTTCGGCCCGCGAATTTTGCAGCACAGAGTCTTTGCCCGTCGTGTATTTCATGTGGCCCAGCAGGGCCTTGCCCACCCGGTCCTTGTAGGTTGGGTCGCCGTCGGGGCCAATCTCGCGGCGCTCGTATTTGCTGCCGACTTTCTTGTAAATTTTGTACTCGATGCCGGACTTGGTTTTGTCGAACTCGGTTTTGTCCGAGTTGCAGGCGGCGAGGGAAGCGAAGCCCAGCAAGCCAGCCGCCAGGGCCAGGTGCCGCGCAGGGCGGGAAGTAAAACGCATGAAAATTAAAGTGGTAAAACAGGATTTTGGCAAAGTTACACCATCGGCGGCGCAACGGCCAACGCGGCCTCGCCGGTGAGTTGCGCCCGGTACTGCGGCAGCAGGTCCAGGAAGCGGCCCACGGTGGTGCCGAGGGGCTCGTAGCTGATGCCGCCAGCCGCATTGTGGTGCCCGCCGCCGTCGAAATGCTGGCGCGAAAAGTCGCTCACCGAAAAGTCGCCCACCGACCGGAACGACATTTTTACGGCCACGCCCCGGTCAATAAAAATGGCAGCAAACACGATTCCCTCAATGCTGAGGGCGTAATTTACCAGCCCTTCGGTGTCGCCGGTTTTGCTGTCGTATTGCCGCAGTTCGTCCTGCGTGATGGCAATGTAGGCGGTGTTGAACTCGCGGTTCACGACCAATTTGTCCTTCAGCACAAAGCCCAGGAAGCGCAGCCGGATTTCGGAGTGCGAATCGTAGATGCGACGGTGGACGGCCGACAAATCAATGCCCACTTTGAGCAGTTCGGCGATGATGAGGTGAACGTTGCGCGAGGTGCTGGGGTGCCGAAACGACCCGGTGTCGGTCATAATTCCGGCGTAGAGCGCCTCGCCCATTTCCTTCGTTACTTGGTCCTGGTCGCCCAGGTCGCGGATGATTTCAAAAATCAACTCGGCCGTAGCCGCCGCCTGGGGGTTGGAGAAATTGATGTCGGCGAAGGCTTCGGGTTGCTGGTGGTGGTCCACGAGCACCTTGGTGGCCGGGGAGTTACGCACGTATTCGCCCAGCTCGTTGATGCGGCCCAGGCAACTGAAGTCCAGGCAACAGATTACGTCGGCACGGTTCATCAGGTCGCGCACCTGGCGGTCGTTGTGCCGCTTTTCGTAGATGACCACCTCGTCGTTGCCGCCCATCCAGTTCAGAAACGCGGGGTAGTCGGAGGGCGTGACGACGGTAACGTGGTGGCCGTGTTGTTTGAGGTAATTGGCCCAGGCCAACGACGAGCCGAGGGCATCGGCATCGGGTTTGTGGTGGGTGGTGATAACTACCTGACGGGGCTGCGCGAGCAAGGCCCGCAGTTTGGCAATGGAAGAAGACATTGACGGGGTAACTGACCAAAAAAACAACCGGACGACTGCACAACGCGGAACCGGACGGCAAAAGTCGGCACAAATTTACTCCCAACACCCCGGTTCGGTCCGATGGTTCGCCCGGCGCGGCCAATCTTGGCATTTGCCCGGCCAAAGAAAACGGCCGGGGCCGCCGGTTCTGCGGCGGCCCGGTTTGGGGGTTACTTTTGTGCCATCAACCAATTCCACCCTCATTTTTTAGTACCCTCGTTTTTCGCATGGCAACCAACCGCACTTTCACGATGATTAAGCCCGATGCCGTTCAGGACCAGCACATCGGTGGCATTCTGGGCATGATAGAAGCCGGTGGCTTCCGCATCGTGGAGCTTCAAAAACTGGCCCTGACCCCCGACCGCGCCGGTGAGTTCTACGCCGTTCACAAAGAGCGCCCCTTCTACGGCGACCTGGTAAAGTATATGTCGAGCGGCCCCATCGTGGCCGCCATTCTGGAAAAAGACAACGCCGTGGCCGATTTTCGCACCCTGATTGGGGCCACCAACCCGGCCAACGCCGAGGACGGCACGATTCGGAAAAAATACGCCAAGAGCATTGAGGCAAATGCCGTGCACGGTTCGGATTCGGACGAGAATGCCCAGCTTGAAGGGGCGTTTTTCTTTGGCAAGTAGGCAGGCGCAATTTTTAGTTGCACTGCCTAAAAAAACCCGTCCTGCATTACGCCGGGCGGGTTTTTTTGTAGGGTGCGGGGCTTGCCCCCGCCCGAATCGTTGCACGGTCATCGGTCGGACGAAGCGGACGATTCGGGCGTGGGCAAGCCCCGCACCCTACGCTTCCGTTAGCAACGGGGCCATGTGCGTTTCCGCCGTTTTCTGGGCAAGGTGTTTGTGCTTAAAAATCACCACAAACAGCACCGCAATAACTAGCGAATAGCCTGCAAACGTGAGCCAGATGCTGTGCCAGTCTTTGACCCCGCTGGCATCGGTGAAGTAATGTTGGATGAGCAGGCCGCTGATGGAACTGCCCAGCACGGCCCCGAAGCCGTTGGTCATCATCATAAACAGGCCCTGGGCGCTGGCCCGAATGCTGGGTTGGGTCTGGGTTTCGACGAATAAGGAGCCGGAGATGTTGAAAAAATCGAAGGCCATGCCGTAAACGATGCACGAGAGGATAATCATCCAGAGGCCGGGGCCGGGGTTGCCGTAGGCGAACAGGCCGAAGCGTAACACCCAGGCAATCATGCTGAAGAGCATAACCTGCTTGATGCCGAAGCGCCGCAGGAAGAAGGGAATGGCGAGGATGAACAGCGTTTCGGAAATCTGGGAGATGGACATGATGACGGCCGGGTACCGCACCGTGAGGGTGTCCTGGTAGGCCGGGTTTTTGTCAAAATCGTGCAGGAAGGTGTCGCCGTAGGCGTTGGTGAGTTGCAGGGCGGCCCCCAGCAACAGGGCAAAAACGAAGAACGTCGCCATTTTGCGGTCGCGCAGCAGGGCAAACGACTTGAGACCCAAAATGTCAAACAGCGAACGGCTGGACGTGCCCTGTGCCGTGGGTGGGCACTTGGGCAGCGTGAACGAATACAGGCCCAGCACGAAGGCGGCCCCGGCGGCGACGTAGAACTGGCTGGCGGTTTTCTCGAAGCCGAGCAAGCTGACTGTCCAGAGCGCCACCACGAAGCCGACGGTGCCCCAGACCCGAATGGGCGGGTAATCCTTCACCACGTCCAGGCCGTTGGTTTTCAGGACCGAAAACGACACGGCGATGGACAGCGACAGGGTGGGCATATAACAAATCATGTTCAGGAGCATCACCCAGAACATGGTGGCGGGGTCGGTCACGAGCGGCACCGTGCACAGCACCACGCCGCCCAGGATGTGCAGCAGGCCGTAGAGTTTTTCGGCGTTCACGTACTTGTCGGCCACGATGCCCATCAGCGAGGGCATGAAGATGGAGGCGATGCCCATCGTGGAAAAAATGGCCCCAAACTGCGCCCCCGACCAGTGCTTGGTTTGGAACCAGTAGGCCCCAATGGTTATCAGCCACGACCCCCAGACGAAAAACTGGAGAAAACTCAGGATGGTGAGGCGAAACTTGGTGTTCATCGGGCAAACGGGGAAATGGCGGAAAACCGGTGCAACGGCCGGGGCTGCCAAAGATAAAGCAGGAAACGGGGCTGCCAGGCCGCCGGATTGGATTGGCAGCTAAGGTATGCAGTAGGGCGGCATTGACGGGGCTGATTGCCACTGCCGGGGTGTTGCCGGTTTGGGTTGAAAGATTTGGTGAAGGGATAGAACAAAAAAGAGGCACAACGAAAAATTGCGATTGCAAACGTTCCCGACAACGTTTGCGGAAATATAAGTTGCGGTCCGAGGACAGAGTTTGGCGGGGGTGCCTACTATTGTCGTACCGCACCAGAAAAGGAAGGCCGTTGCCGGGTTGTGCCGCTGCTAAAATATTAGCGGAGTGAGGGGTGTGACCTTTTCATTACGCTTGTTTATCCCGTTTTTGCCGCCAGTTTTGGAGGTGAGACCAGGTGATTTGCCTTGCCTGATTGGCGGTCGGTTAAAATTCTTTCCCCACCAAACCCCCAAACTACTCCCATGAAAAATGCTTTCTTGCACTTCTGGAGCCGGCCCGTGCTGGCGGTTCTGGCATTAACCAGTTTTGAGGCAACGGCCACGGCTCCCGTTGCCCCAGTAGCGGCCACCGCCGCATCTTGCGCCGTAGTCGGCTGGGCCACCCAAAACGGCGGCACCACGGGCGGCGGCACGGCTACGCCCACGGTGGTGAACAACTACACCGATTTCGCAAATGCCATCACGAACGCCGCCGTGAAGGTGGTTCATGTTTCGGGCACCATCACCGTGCCAGCGGGGGGGCGAATCAGTTTTCAGGACCAGTCCGGCAAAACCGTTTACGGCCTACCGGGGGCACGGCTGGTGTCCACCGACCGCACGTCCAGCGGTTCGGGCATCTTGTACGTGAAGCGGTGCAGCAATTTGATTATCAGAAACCTGACCTTTGAAGGCCCTGGGGCCTACGATGTGGACGGCAACGATAACATGACGATTGACGGCTGCACCAATATGTGGGTGGACCATTGCGACTTCCAGGATGCCCTGGATGGCAACCTGGACATCAAAAACGCGGCGGATTACATTTCCATTACGTGGTGCAAGTTTTCGTACCTGAAACCCCCCATCAGCGGCGGTTCGGGCGGGGCCAACGACCACCGTTTTTCCAACCTGTTTGGGTCGAGCGATAGCGCCACCGGCGACCAGGGCAAGCTCCGCATCACGATGCAATACTGCTGGTGGGGGCAAGGCTGCGTGGAGCGGATGCCCCGGGCACGGTTTGGCAAGATTCACATCGTGAACAACTACTTCGGTTGCGCGGGCAACAACCACTGCATCCGGGCGGGGTTTGAAGCCGATATGCGGGTGGAGAGCAACTACTTCGACAACGTGAACCTGCCCATTGACTTGTTCAACAATGATTTCACGGCGGTTTCGTCCATCAACAACACGTTTGTGGCCACCACCGGCAACACGGCGGGCAGCGGCACCGCCTTTACGCCGCCCTATTCGCTCAGCATTGACGCATCGAGCACGGTGAAAGCGACGGTAACGAGCACCTCGTGCGGGGCCGGGGCCACCATGAGCAGCCCCACGAGCTGCTGCGGCACCACCCCGCCCACCACGTACACCCTCACGACCACGGCCAGCCCCACAGCGGGCGGCAGCATTGCCCGCAGCCCCAATGCCAGCAGTTACAACGCTGGCACGGTCGTGACACTCACGGCCACCCCGGCCAGCGGCTACACCTTTTCGGGTTGGAGCGGAGCCGCCAGCGGCAGCAACGCCACCACCACCGTCACGGTCAATGCCAACATTACGGCCACGGCCACCTTCACGGCCATTGCACCTACTACTTACACCCTGACGGTGAGCAGCAACCCCACGGCGGGCGGCACGGTGGCCCTGAACCCGACCGGGGGCAGCTACGCCGCTGGCACGGTCGTAACGGCTACGGCCACGGCGGCTTCGGGTTATACTTTTGCAGGTTGGAGCGGGGCCTCGACGGCCAGCACGGCCAGCACGACCGTCACGGTGAATGCCAACGCGACGCTCACGGCTAATTTCACGGCCAACCCGCCCACCACATACACCCTGACGGTGGCGCGCACCCCCACGGCGGGCGGCACCGTGGCGCTAAACCCAACCGGGGGTACGTATGCCTCGGGCACGGTGGTGACGGCCACGGCCACGGCCGCCAGCGGCTATGCCTTCACGGGGTGGAGCGGTGCTTCCACCGCCACCACGGCCAGCACCAGCGTAACGATGACGGCCAACAAAACTCTGACGGCCACCTTCACGGCCACGGGCGGCGGCACCACTACGCTCCGCATTGAGGATGCCGCCGCGTTTGGGAACGGCTACTGCGCGGCCGACGGTTCGCGGCAAAACAGCTACTCGGGGGCTGATAATGGCTACTACATCAACCTGTCCAATGCGTCGGGCAAGGGCATTGACTGGTCGGTGAACGCCCCGGCGGCGGGCAGCTACACCCTGCGCTGGCGCTACGCCAACGCGGGCAGCAGCAGCGCCACCACGGCCAAAGTGCTGGTGAACGGAGCCACGGCCGTGGCCAGCACCCCCTTCCCCAAAACCGCCGCCTGGACGACCTGGGCGACGACCACGGCCACGGTAAACCTGGCCGCTGGCGTGAACGCTGTGCGCCTGGAAACGACCGTAAGTTCGGATTTCGCCAACATTGACTGGATGGAGGTGTTCGGCAACAGCCCCACGGTCGGGGCTTGCACTGCGCCACGGGGAGCGGCGGTCGTGGCCGGTGGCGCTTCGGCAGGCACGGTCCGGCTCTACCCCAACCCCGCCACGCCCGGCACGGTGCTGGAAGTGCTGCTGCCACAGGCGGCTTCGGTTGCCATGAGCCTCTACAATGTGCTGGGCCAACCAATAAAAACCGTTGGCAGTCAGGATTTCAACGCGGGCCTACACACGCTGGCGCTCGACGCAGCCACCCTGAAACCGGGTATCTACACAGTGGTAGTGGGCATCGGTGAAAACCGGCAGACGTTGCGTTTGCTGGTGCAATAGCGCGGATTGGCATCCACAAAAAAGTTCCTGTTACCGCTGGTAGCAGGGACTTTTTTGTGGATGCGGGGGTGGTAAAAAATGAGGCGGTTTGCTTGAAAATGCGTAATATTGGAACGGCCAAGCCACTACCCAAAGTTAGCTATTGGTGGCGGCCAACAATTTAGCGCAACTTAATTTTTGAAACAAGCATGGAAACAACCTATCGCCTAAACGCCGACGAGTTGGATAGCAAATTTTTAGAGGCCTTAAAGTCGTTGTTCACCGGGCAAAATCTGGTGATTAACGTGGCTGCCGAAATGGACACTACCGAGTATTTGTTGAGTGACCCGGAGCGTAGGGAACGCCTGATGCGCTCCATTCAGCAAGTGAAAGATGGAAATCTGATAGATGTCAATCTGGACGATTACCTGCTTCAAGACGATTACCTGCTTCAATGAGAAGTGTTCAGTTTTCGTCCATTGCTTTTGAACAGTTCACCGATTGGGCTGCAACCGACAAAAAACTTTTTCAGCGGCTGGTCCGGCTGTTAGATGAAGTGTGCCGTACTCCTTTCGCAGGCATTGGGAAGCCAGAACCGTTGAAGGGCAATCTGGCGGGTTCGTGGTCGCGCCGATTGACTGACGAACACCGGTTAATTTACCAAGTCACAAACGAATTAATCATAGTAGTTTCCTGCCGCGACCATTATTGAGGCACGGAATAACAATGGTCAATGTGCCAAGAAGCCGCCCTTGCTCCAGCAACGGCGGCTTCTTCGTGTTTCAGGCGCAGGTATTATTCGCCGCTGGCGACCGGCGTGGCGGCGGTTCCGCCTTCCGGTTTCGGTCCCCGATTCCGGTTGCGCCCGCCCCGGCTACGGCGGCGTTCTTCACCATCGGCTCGCGGCGTACGGGCATCGCCTACGGGGCGCGGTTGGCTTGCGCCGTCCTGCGGTTCGCGGGGGGGGCGCTGGTAGGGCACGGCCGGGGCCTGGCCCGCGTCAAGAGCAGCGAGGGCATTTTTGGCATTCGCCAGGCGCTCGAGGTGCTTGGGGTCTTTGGGGTCGGGCGCGTCGCGGCGGGGCGGGCGGCCACCGTCGCGGTCCCGGCCGCCACCTTCGGGGCGGGGGCCACGGTCGCGGCCTTCAGGCCGGGGGCCGCGGTCGCGGCTGCTGCCGCCGTGGCCGCCCCGGGCAGGGCGACCGCCGATTTTGCCGCCCAGGCCCGCGAAGCGTTTGGGGTCAAATTCGGGGGCTTCGCCCAGGCCGAGTTCTGCGGTGATGGCTTGTTTGGGAATTTCGCGCTCGATGAGGCGCTCAATTTTCAGCACCCTGTCCTGGTCCTGGTCCGAAATGAAGGTGATGGCCGTGCCTTTGGTGGCGGCGCGGGCGGTGCGGCCGATGCGGTGCACGTAGTCTTCGGCAGCGCGGGGGATGTCGTAGTTCACGACGTGGCTCAGGGAGTCAATGTCAATGCCCCGGCTGAGGACATCGGTGGCGACGAGAATCGGGAACTGCTTGTTTTTGAAGGCCCGCATGATTTCCTCGCGCTCTTCCTGGGTGCGGTCCGAGCTGATGCCCCGCGCCTCGATGCCCAGCTTATTCACGGCCTTGACGATGCCGCCGACGGCCGCTTTTTGGCTCGTGAACAGCACCATGCTCTGCACGTCCTGGGTTTTGATGAGGTGCTCCAGCACGTAGATTTTCTGGCGGTCGAAGGCCATGTAAAACTGCTGGTCGATGCCGGCGGCGGGCTTGGACACGGCCAGCCGGATTTCGTCGGGGTTGCTGAGAATCTGCTGCGAAAACTCCCGGATTTTGCTCGGCATGGTGGCCGAAAACAGCAGCGTCTGGCGCTGCTTGGGCAGTTGGCGCACGATGTTGAAAATATCGTCCGAAAAGCCCATGTCCATCATTTTATCGGCCTCATCCAGCACCAAATACTTGATTTGGTCGAACTTGACGTAGCCCATTTGCAGGTGGGCGATGAGGCGGCCGGGCGTGGCCACAATGATGTCGGCCCCGCTGGTGAGGGCGCGTTTTTGCTGCTCCCAGTTCTCGCTTTTGCCACCGCCGTAGATGGCAATGCTGCTGGCCTCGACGTAGTAGCCGAAGCCCATCACCTGCTCGTCAATCTGGGTGGCGAGTTCGCGGGTGGGCACCAGAATCAGGGTGGTGGTGTGGCCGTGCTTGGCGTGCGAAATTTTGTCGAGCAGCGGCAGCAGGTAGGCGGCGGTTTTGCCGGTGCCGGTTTGGGCGCAGGCAATGAGGTCTTTGCCTTCCAGGATTTTGGGAATGGCCTGCTCCTGCACGGGGGTGGCTTGCAGGTAGTTCATGGCGTTCACGCCGGCCAGCAGGTCGTCGTGCAGGTTAAATTCGTTGAAGGTCAAGGTACAGCTGCTTGGTAAGAGTAAAAATGGGCTGACCTTGCTTTGTGGGCCAGCAAACCGCTTGATTTGCCGTAAAGATACAGCGGGCACAGGCGGCCCCGATACGGCCCTATCTTTACCCTTATGCCTCTCGACCGCTTCTCCGCTCAAGCCGACCTGTATGCCCGTTACCGCATCGGCTATCCGGCCGAACTCTACGCCTGGCTGTTGCCGCAGGTGCCGGGCCGCGACCGGGCCTGGGATTGCGCCACCGGCAACGGCCAGGTAGCCACTGCATTGGCCGAACACTTTGGGCAAGTGGATGCTACCGACTTCAGCGCAAGTCAATTAGCCCAGGCCGTGCCGCATCCCAACATCCACTACCAAACGGCCCGCGCTGAGCAAACCCCCTTCCCCGACCAGTGTTTCGACCTCATCACCGTGGCCCAGGCCGTGCATTGGTTTGCGCCCGAAGCCTACCACCGCGAGGTGCGCCGCGTGGCCCGGCCGGGGGCCGTGCTGGCCGAATGGGGGTATGGCCTGTTGCACATCAACCCGGAAATTGATGCCCTTATCCGGCACTTCCACGACGACACGATGCGGCCGTATTGGGACGATAACCGCTGGCACATCATGGACGAGTACGCCCGCATTCCGTTTCCCTTTGCCGCCGTGCAGCGGGCGCATTTTGCGGTGCGGCAGCAGTGGAGCGCCGAGTGGCTGCTGAATTACCTGCGCACATGGTCGAGCGTGGCCAAGTACCAACCGCAGCACGGCACCGACCCGGTGCTGCCGCTGGCGGCGGAGCTGGCGCGGCTGGTGGGGCGCGGGCAGTGACGTTCCCGGTGTTTGCGCGGGCGGGGCAGGTGTAGGGCGAACCGGCGTAACTTGCGCCCGTTCTTTGTTCGCCCCGTCGCTATGATAACCCGCATCGAAATCACCGGCTTCAAAACCTTTACGGGCTTTGAAATGGAGTTTTCGCCTCTCACGGTGATTGCGGGTACCAACGCCTCGGGCAAAAGCAATTTGTTTGATGCCTTGCAGCTGTTGGCTCGCATGGCCGAAACCGATTTGCGAACCGCCTTTGGCGAACAGCGGGGCGGGGCGCAGGAGCTCTTCACCCAATACGACGAGGAGCAGTACGCCGAAAGCATGAGCTTTAAGGTGGACTTGCTGGTGGACCAGCACGTGCGCGACAACTGGGGCGGCGAGGCCGAGCTGAAATACACCCGGCTGCGCTATGAGTTGGAAATTCGGCACAGCGTCTCTGAATTTGGCTTGGAAGAACTGTTTGTGGCGCGGGAACAGCTGGAGCCGTTGCGCCACGACCAAGACGAATGGGTGTTGCGCTACCTCCCCACCAAAACCCGGACGCACTGGCGGCCCAAAGTGGTAACCGGCAAGCGCGGCGTACCCTACATTGCCACCGAAACCGACGGGGCCACCCGCCCGGCCATTGTGGTGCCGCAGGACGGCAAAGGCGGCAGCCGCCGCGAGTTTCCGCTCCAAAGCATTTCCCAAACCATTGTCAGCGGCTTCAATTCGGTGGATTTTCCGCACGTGCTGGCCGCCAAAGAGGAAATGCGGAGCTGGAAATTTTTGCAGCTCAACCCGCAGGCCCTGCGCGAACCCACGCGCCAGGATTTGGGGGTGCGCGATGTGATTACGCAGCAGGGAGCCAACCTGGCCGCTGCCCTCTACCGCATCAAACTCACCGACCCCTACGCCCTGAAAAGCATCAGCCGCCGCCTCAACAACCTGCTGCCCTACCTGACGGAAGTGGACGTGCTGGACGACAAGGCCAACAAGCAATTCGTGATTCGGGTGCGGAGCGAAGACGGGCGCGAGTTTTCGTCACGGGTGCTGTCCGAGGGCACCCTGCGCCTGCTCACGCTCTGCGTGTTTCAGCACGACGACAAGCACAAGGGGCTGATGTGCTTTGAGGAACCCGAAAACGGCATTCACCCGGCCCGCTTGCGCGAAATGGCACAGCTATTAGCCGAGCTAAGTGTGGATTTTCACCAGACCGGGGCCGCGCCGCTGCGGCAGGTGCTGGTCAACACCCATTCGCCGGTGCTGGTGGAGCGGTTTTTCGACAGCAGCCACTTCCCGGCCCTCACCGTGTGGCTCTCGCAGCTCGTTACCCGCACCCTCGATTTGCCCGGCCGCCGCACCCGGCTCAATGCCACCAAAATGCTGCCCGTCGAGCCCGAAGGCACGGTGCAAGCCAACGGCAGCGTAACGCTCAACTTCCCGGAGCCGGAACGGAAAATGGCCCTGGCGCAACTAAAAAAATACCTTTCCCAGGCCGATGCAGAAAAAACCCTGCTGGCCCTGGGCCTTCGCGCATGAGCAACATTGTGACCCTGGGCCTGCACTGCGAGGGCACCACCGACGAGCGGTTTTTGTTGAGTGTCATCAAACGCACCTTCGATGAAGTGGCCCTGGAGTGTGCGTCGCAGCTGGAGATTTACGACCCCGAGCGCATTGCCGGCAAGGGGGCCAATTTTGTGGCATCGGTGCAGGCGGCCACCGCCCAAGCCTTCGACCAAGGAGTGAAGGTGTTGTGTGTGCATACCGATGCCGATGCGGCCGATGACCGCACCGCGTTTACCTTCAAAATCAATCCCGCTTTTGCGGCGACGGTCGGGCCAGCGTATTGCGAAGCGTTGGTGGCCGTGGTGCCCGTGCGGATGACCGAGGCCTGGATGCTGGCCGACCCGGAGCTGCTGGGCCAGGAAATCGGTGCCGCAGAAGCGCAACTACCGTCGTTGCGGCAGTGGCCCGAAAGCCAGGCCAATCCGAAGGCAGTGCTTGAGGAAGCCATCCGCGTAGCATTGGCCGACCGGCCGCGTCGGCACCGCGACCAGCTGCGGATTGGCGACCTCTACCAGCCAATTGGGCAGAAGCTGGACTTGCGAAAGCTGGCGCACTTGCCTTCCTATCAAAAGTTCAAAGAAGCCGTGCGGGCGACTTACCGCCAGCTCAACTACTTGGTTTGAGGGCAAAAAATGACTCTCTTCGCCCACCTCCGCGTCCTCGAACTTGCCACCGTGCTGGCTGGCCCGCAGGTGGGCCAGTTTTTTGCTGAACTCGGTGCCGAAGTGCTGAAAATAGAGCCCCCAATCGGCGACGTTACCCGCACCTGGCGCACGGCCGCCGAAGCCCCCGACGCGGCCGTGTCGGCGTATTTCGCGGCTTCTAACTGGGGCAAAAAATCCCGCATACTCGACCTGATTGTCGCCGCTGGCCGCGCCGAATTGCAGCGTCTCGCTGCCTCTGCCGACATCGTGCTGACCAGCTACAAGCCCGGCGATGCCGAAAAACTCGGGGCCGACTACGCCACCCTGAGCCGCGAAAACCCGCGCCTGATATACGCTCAACTCACCGGCTACGGCCCCGCCACGGCCCGCGCTGGCTACGATGCCGTGCTGCAAGCCGAAGCCGGTTTTATGCACCTCAACGCCGTCAGCCCTGGCCAGCCGCCCCAGAAAATGCCGGTGGCAATGGTGGATTTGCTGGCCGCCCACCAACTCAAGGAAGGGCTGCTCGTGGCACTGTACCAGCGCGAGCGCACCGGGCGCGGGGCGTTGGTGCAGGTGAGTTTGCTGGCGAGTGCGCTCACGGCCTTGGCCAACCAGGCGGCCACGTACCTGGCCACCGGCCACGACCCGCAGCCGCTGGGTTCCGGCCACCCCAGCATTGTGCCCTACGGCACGGTGTACGTGGCCGCCGATGGGCAGCGGCTGGTGCTGGCCGTGGGGTCGGATGGGCAGTTTGGGCAGCTTTGCGCGGCGCTGGACCGGCCGGATTGGGCAACGGACAACCGCTTCGCTACCAACCCGGCACGGGTAGCGCACCGCCGCGAACTGGAAGCCCGGTTACAAGCCCGGATTGCCGAACTGAACGGCCCGGAATTGCTGGCCGACTTGCAGCGGCGGGCGGTGCCCGCTGGGGCCGTGCGCACGGTGGGCGAGGCCCTGCACGACCCGGCCGCGCAACCCCTGCGGCTGCCCGCGCCGCCCGGCTTCGCCCACGACGGGTTGCGGACGGTGGCCTTTGCGTCGCCCGCCTGGGCCGTGTGCGAAGCCCTGAGTGCCCCGCCGCCGCTGGGCGGGGGCGAACCAGCCGAACCCGTTGGCTCGTAACTTGCCAGCGGCACTTGCTGCCGATTCCTGGTTTCGCTTCATTTTCTTGGCCCTTACCCGCGCCGCTCATGGCTAAAATCCCGCCCAAACCCACTGGCCCAAAGGCCGTCGCCCGACCCAAAGAAGCGGAACCGCCCCCTGCAAAAAAAGTGAAGCCTAACCGAGTGGCTTCGGTGGCACCCAGTGCCCGGCCGAAACCCCGGCCCCGGCGCGGGGCCACGGCCACCAACGACCACCCCACGGCTGCTGCTGGCTCGCCCAGCCCGCCACCCACCGACCGCCTCGCCCTGATTTTTGAGGGACTTAAGGAGAAATCCTCGGCCAAGCAAGCCATCTACCGCAACACCCAGGCGGCGTTCGACTGCCTGCGGCAGGTGAGCCAAGAGCTAGTGGTCGAGTTGAGTCGCAAAATCACGCCGCTCGATTCCAGCGTCGTCATCGAATACCGGCCCATCAACGAGATGGAGTTTCACATCCGCTTTTCCGGCGATTTGCTGGTGTTTGTGCTGCATTCCAACATTGTGACCTTTGACGACGACTACGGTCCGATGCCGTCCAAGTACGTGGCTGATGATTTTCGCCGCCGCTTTTTTGGCCACATCATGGCCTACAATTTCATGGCCGACAGCATCAAATACCAGCGCCTCAACGACCCCGGCTACCTCGTGGGGCGCTTGCTGGTGAACATTGACAACTGCTACTACCTCGAAGGGGTGCAGCAACTGGAACTGCCCGACAACGACATGAGCGACAACCCTGTGACCGACGAATCCATGAAACTATTCGTGGAAAGCGCCATGATTGCGGCCGTGAACAACGACCTCGTGGCCCCGCCGCTGCCCGAAATTCAGCGCATCTCGGTCAAGCAAAAGCTGGAAAATCAGCAGGTGAGCCGGGGCAGCAAGGTGGGCTTCAGTTTTTCGCACGCGCAAATGGTCTGAACCACGGATTCATTCGGATTTTTCGGATTTCACGGATTTTGGGGACAATTGGTTTGAAATACAAATTGGGCGGATTTTTCGGACTGGCCCGTCCCCAAAATCCGTGAAATCCGAAAAATCCGAATGAATCCGTGGTTCAGATACCGTACCCCACCTTCGCCCGCACCCGCGCCAGCACCCCCGCGCCGTATTCCTGCGCCCGTTGCGCCCCAATGGCCAACTGCTTATCCAATTCCGGCAGGTTGCTCATGTAAAAATTAAACCGTTCCCGCTCGGCCGCAAAGCGCCGCAGAATCAACTCGTAAAGCTCGTTCTTGGCGCTGCCGTAGCCGTAGCCGCCCGCCTCGTAACGCTGGCGCAGGTCGGCGGTTTCGGCGGACGTGGCCAGCAGCGCGTACAACTTGAAAGTGATGTCGGTGGCGGGGTTTTTGGGGGCTTCCAGCGCGGTGCTGTCCGACACGATGCGGCGCACGGTTTTCAACAGGTCCTTCTCGGGGGCAAACACATCAATGATGTTGCCGTAGCTTTTGCTCATTTTCTGGCCGTCGATGCCGGGCACGGTCATCAGTTCGGCATCCACGCGGGCCTGGGGCACGGTCAGCGTTTCGCCGTAGCGGTGGTTGAAAGCGTGGGCAATGTCGCGGGCAATTTCCAGGTGCTGCACCTGGTCTTTGCCCACCGGCACAATTTCGGCATCGTAGAGCAGAATGTCGGCCGCCATCAACACCGGGTAGGTAAATAAGCCCGCGTTCACGTCGGCCAGTTTGTCGCTTTTGTCCTTAAAGCTGTGTGCGTTGGCCAGCATCGGATAGGGCGTGAGGCACGACAGGTACCACGTCAGTTCCGCCACCTGCGGCACATCCGACTGCCGGTAGAACAAGCCCTTTTCGGTATCGAAACCACAGGCCAGCCACGCGGCGGCCACGGCGTAGGTGTTGGCCCGCAGCAGGTCGGGGTCGCGCACCGTCGTGAGCGAGTGCATATCGGCAATGAAATACAGCGAGTCGTTCGCCGGATTTTTTGATAGCTCGATGGCGGGCAGAATGGCGCCAAGCAGGTTGCCCAGGTGCGGGCGGCCCGTGCTTTGAATGCCGGTGAGGATGCGGGACATTTTGGGTTGGGAAAATTGTAGGGTGCGGGGCTTGCCCCCGCCCGAATCGTTGCAAACCATTGGGCAGAAATCGTAGCAGTGAGGCATACGATTCGGGCGGGGGCAAGCCCCGCACCCTACACGCTGTCGTTGGCCGCTGCTTCCTGCTGCAACTCGGTCGTGTCCGCTTTTCCCAGGTAGCGGTCAATCAGAAAATGCGCCAGGTACAGCAGCGGCGTGAGGACGATGGCCGCCGCAAATTTATAGCCGTAATTGAACGTGCCCACGCTCCAGACCTGCGCCAGCGGCCAGTTGCCAAACAGGTAAAAGGCCACGTACAGCACCACGAAGCTGTCCACGAGTTGCGAAATGAGCGTCGAGCCGGTGGCCCGCAGCCATATCAGGCGGCTGCCGGTGAGGCGGCGAAAAAACTGAAACACGCTGGCATCCAGCACTTGTCCGATGATGAAGGCCGCGAGCGAGCCAATGATGATGCCCAGGCCCTGCCGAAAAATGCTTTGGTAGGCAAATTCCACGTCAAACGGTCGGCCCTGCGCGTCGGTCTTGTTCAGGTCGAGCCAGAAGTCGGCGGGCACCAGCTTGGTAGTGCCCAGAATGACCAAAAAGGCGTACAGAATGAGGCCGACCGTGAGGAAGCTAATGCGCAGCACCCCAGCGCGGCCGAAGTATTCGTTGATGACATCGGTGGTGATGAACACGACCGGCCATACCAGCACTCCGGCCGTGAGGTTGCCGGTCAGGCCGAAGGTTTTTTCAACCGAAAAAATCTTGACCCCGATGATTTCGGCCAGCAACGCGTTTACCAAAAAAATGCCGCTGAGGACGAGGTAAAGCTGCTGCTTTTTGTGGGCGAAAGTGGCCATAGCTTACAGTTGTACCACCAGCCCCTCCACCGCCAGTTCGGTGGCTGGAAACACGGTCTGCGCCTCTTGCAACAGCGGTTCCAGGGTTTTGTAGCGCGACGAAAAGTGGCCGATGAGCAGCCTCTTCACCCCGGCGGCCTGGGCCAGCAGCGCGGCTTGCCGGGCGGTGCTGTGGTGGGTTTGGGTGGCCCGTTCGCGCAAGTCATCCAGGAAAGTCGCTTCGTGGTACAGCAAATCCACGCCGTGCAGGTGGTCGGCCAGCGCGGGCGTGTAGAGCGTGTCGGAGCAAAAAGCGTAGCGGCGCGGCGGCGCGGCGGGCGTACTCACGTCGGCGTGGCGCAGGGTCAGGTTGTCGGCGGCTTCGGTCAGGTCCTCGCCCTGCGCCAGCCGGGCCAGTTGAGTGGCCGTGAGGATAGAGGGCAACTTGTCTTTGAGCAGACTGGCGCGGCGCGGCTTTTCGGCGAACAGGTAGCCGCAACAGGGAATGCGGTGCCGCATGGGCAAGGTGCTGACCGTGAGCCGAACATCCTCGTAAACCACGGCGTGGGCTTCGGTGTCCACGGGCCGGAATTCCATTGGGAAAGCCAGTTGGGTGCCCGACACGCGGGCTTGGGTGGTCAGCACCTCGTCCAGCCCCGGCGGGCCGACGATGAGCAACGGCTCGGTGCGGCTTTGCAGGTGCATGGTGCCCAGCAGCCCGAAAAGGCCGAAAAAATGGTCGCCGTGCAGGTGCGAAATAAAAATGACCCGCAGGTGGTGGGGGCGCACACGCTGCTCCAGCATTCGCCACTGCGTACCCTCGCCGCAGTCGATGAGGTACTGAAACGCGCCCACCGTGAGCAGTTGCGCCGTGGGGTGGCGGGCCACTGAGGGCGTGGCCGAGGCCGAACCAAGAATTTTTAGCTCAAAATCCAATGTTGGTTTTTGGTTTTTGGTTTTTTGGCCCGAAGGCCGACGAATGGCATATAATGGAATTGGCCGCTAGTCATTGGTTCAAAAACCAATAACCAACAGCCAAAAACCAAAAACCAATAAAAACTTACTCCTTGTCGGTCAGGTCGCGCTCGATGGCGTGCAAAAACACGCGGTCGATGCCTTCTTCGACGGTGGGCAGGATGTGCAACACTGATTCGAGCTTGCTGATGGTGATGAGCTTCATCACGTGGTCCTGTAGGCCGGTGAGGACAAGCAGTCCGCCGGTCGAGTTGCACAAGCGGTTGGCGATGAGGATGGAGCTAAGGCCCGACGAGTCAGTGTACTTGACGTTTTGCAAGTCTAGAATCAGGTTGTTGATGCCCTCAGCGTTCAGCTTCACAAACTCCGATTTGAGGTCGGGAGCCACAGTCGTGTCGAGCTTTTTTTCATCAATGGTGATGATGGTATAGCTGTCTTTTTTGTCGATGGAGTACTTCATACGATGGAATTAGGGCGGGGTAATAGAAGCGCGAAGGTAAGCAGAAAACCGAAAATTTGGCATGAAGCCCGCTTCTGGCATCAGTGCCGGCCGCTGGAAACCGCCGCCGCTGGCCCGCCAAACGTGAGCGATGCCCAGGTCGAGCGCCAGTCGGCCCGGCCCCGCAGGGCAGCGGGGGCCGCGGCCATTTCCACCGCCGCCAGCAGGTAGGGACCGGGGCCGGACAGGCGTAACAGGATGCGGCCGTTTTGGTTGGCGCGGGTGCTGAAATGCGTGGTGGGCTGCCCGCCCGGCTGGCGCTGCCAGATTTGCACAGTGGCCCCACGCGCAGGCTTGCCCGCTCGTAACACCCGTACCGTGAGGGCCTTGTCGACGGCCAGGGCGTAGGGGTTTTGTTCCGGCACCAGTTCCAGCGGCCAGCCGAAACGGTGGCGGTAAACAGTGTCGGCGGCAGGAGCGCCTGCTTGCACCAGGGTCTTGGCGCAACGGCGGTAGGCTTCGCGGCCGGGCAGGCTGTCCTGCCCGTTTTCGTGGCGCTTTTGCAGGGCGTAGTCCAGGCCCTCGTCGCGCAGGTAGGCAATGAATTTCCGGGCGGGCAGTTCGATAAACGAATCGGTGCTGCGAAGCGTGAGCAGGTGGGTACCGCGTTGCAGGTAAGTGACAGCGGTGCCGAACGAGTCGGTGGCGGCCGGGGCGCGGGGCGTGAGGTCGGTCGAGTCGGCCAGGGCGGGGCCGTAGCGCACGAGGCGCAGGATTTTGCTGGCCCTGGTGGTCCAGGGTTCGCCCGTAAAATTTTCGCCCACGAACGGGTGGAAACGCACTGTTTCGCCGGGCTGAATGCGGAAGCGCGGCAGCTCCAGCCAGAACTCGTGGGCACGGGAGGGGGCAGCGATGAGGAGCAGGAAAACGAAAAAAGAGCGGGTCATAAAGGGCAGGGCGGTCCGACGACTTTTGGCCGCAAGATGAGGTCGTCGGACCGCTAAATTGTGAGGGCAACCGGGCCGCGAATAGTGGTCCGACGACCTCACCTTGCGGCCAAAAGTCGTCGGACCACGCCGTTCCACTACCGCTCCAACGCCAGCTTGTAGGCCCGGTCGTAGTGTACCCGTAGCTCCTTCCAATCAAAGAGATGGGCCGAGCTTTCCACGTCGTTGCGCTGCTTGATGCGGTCGCGCTGGTTGCGCGACACGAAGCGCCAGAGCATATTGGTGAGTTCTTCGGCCGATTCCTCGAAGGATTTTTCCTGGCGGTGAACCACAAAAATGCCGTTGTGGGCAGGGTCGGGAATGTTTAGCAGCGCGTAGTCGCCGAAGCCGGAGAGGTCGGACGTGATGGCGGGCACACCCCGCGCCACGCACTCGAGGGGCGTGTAGCCCCAGGGTTCGTAGTAGCTGGGAAATACACCCAAGTGGCAGCCGCGCACAAACTGCCCGTATTCCATGCCCAGCAGCGGCGACGAGGGCGACACGAAATCAGGATGGTACACGATTTTCACCCGGTCGTGCTGGTTGTTGAGGAGCTTGGCCTGGCGCAGAAAATTCAGGATGTCGTCGTCCTGGTCGTTCACCAGGTTGTGGGTGATGATGGCGGGCAGGGCGTTGGTTTTCCAGCTTTGGAGTTGGCGGCGGTAGCGCAAGCGCCAGTAGTCGTCCACCATGTTGCTCAAATCGGGCAGCTTGTGGTCGGGGCTGGCGGCGGCGGCGTAAAACAGGCGTTCGCCCACCTGCTCTTCGATGGCACGGCAGGTTTCGCGCACCTCGTTCAGCAGGGCGCGGCGCTCCAGCACCTGCGGGTTGATGCTGGTGACGGGGCGCTTGGTGATGAAAAACATCACCACGTTGGTGTCCAGGCCGCTGGCCTGCATCCGGTGGTTGAGGCGGGCGAGGGCCTCCAGGGTCAGGTCAAAGCCCTTGTTGTGGTATTCGTAGCGACCCGACGTAAACAAGTACAGCGTCTTGTCCAGGTCGAAAGAGTAGGACTGGAAAAAGTGCGAAATCACAAACTCGTGGATTTTGAGTTTGTACTGCTGGTGCAGGTTCTGAAACTCGTGCCCGGCTACGAACCGCTCAATGTTCAAGCCGTTGGGCAGCACCGCGTCGGGCATCCGGTCGAGCAGGTAGATGCACTCGCGCACGGTCAGTTCGCTCACCGTTGTGAACACGTGGCTGCCGTGGGCGGCGGCGCGTTCCATTTGCACAGCCGGCTCGATGTTGAAGTGCCGGGCTTCGATTTGCCAGTCCACCCGCATCAGGTGGTCGTAAAAGTCGGGGTCGTTCATGGCCAGGTAGCGGCCGAGCAGGGTGGCGTGGGTCGTGAACACGATTTTGGCCGGCACCTGCTCGCGCCGCAAATCCGGGATGGCCACGCCCGTCATCCACTCGTGGAAGTGGGCCAGCAGTTGGTACTGCCCGGCGGCCTCGGCCGCCACGTGCTGGATAAACACCTTCGCTAAGTGCCCAAAGGCCACCACTTGGTGCTGCAAATCGTCGTGGTCGGCGGTCGGGATGCCGTGGTGCTGCCACAGGTTGGTTTTGAGCTGCGCCAGCCGGTCGTAGGCCTGGAATGGGTTGATGAGCACCACACGGGGCCGCCCCGTGACCAGCCAGGTGCCGATTTGCACGTCGTAGCCCTGCGCCCGCATCGTGCGCACGGCGGCCCCAAACGGGTCGGCGGCGGTGTGCACGGCCAATCCGTCGTCGGCCTCAAACTCGCCCTGGGCCATGTTCGGGAAATACGGCCCCAGCAAGCAGTACCGGCCGCCCCAGGCCGGCATGGTGGCCGGCACTTTGCTACGAATAACGGTATAGATGCCCCCCACTTGGTTGCACACTTCCCAAGCCACTTCCACGAGCAGGGAATCGGGAAAAAGACGGTCGGTGGTGGGGGTGAGCATGAGGGAGTTGGTGGGGTGGTAAGTTTTCGGAGTTAGGTATTTTTAGGCGTTCGGTTTTGGTCAATTCGTTTCTTCCCAATACTAAAAACCAGAACCCCCGATGCCGAACACCAAAACCTCAAACCATTCAATGGCCTAAAACCGCCGCAAGATAGACCGACCCTGCTAAAACTTCGTCCGCCGCGCCCGGTTACGGCCGCTCATCATCCAACCACTCATCCCATGTCCGACCTCACCAACGTGCTGACCCTTGAAACGCCCATTTTGCCGGTCCTGACCCAGCGCCGCAGCCCCCGCGCCTACCGGGCCGACCCCGTGCCGACCGCCGTGTTGCACCAGGTATTTGCTGCCGCCTCGTCGGCCGCGTCTTGCTTCGGCGAGCAGCCCTGGCGTTTTTTGGTGGCCGACAAAACGGCCCACCCCGGAGCCTACGCCAAGCTGCTGGCCGCCCTGGCACCCTTCAACCAGGCGTGGGCCAAAGCGGCCCCGGTGCTGGTCGTGAGCATTGCCAAGCAGCACTTCTCGCACGATGCCAACCCCAATGCTTGGGCGCGGCACGACGTGGGCCAGGCCACGGCCACTCTGGCCATTCAGGCCACCGAGCTGGGCTTGCAGATTCACCAGATGGCGGGCTTTTCGGCCGAAACCGTTGGGAAAGATTTTGGCATCCCGCTAGGCTACGAACCCGTGGCCGCCTTCACGCTGGGCTACCCCGGCCCGCCCGAATCGTTGCCCGAACAACTGCACGAGCGCGAAACCGCCCCCCGTACCCGCAAGCCAGTAGGCGAATTTATGTTTTTGGGCGAGTGGCCGCCGGTTGATGCCGAGCGGTTCGACCAGGCCCCGGTGTAGCAGCGGTTTCTTATTTCTTGCTGGGCAGGGCTGTTTAAGCAAACAAGAAACAGCTCACTCACGACGACCTCAATCGGCGGCTGCCACCGCTGCCTCGTCGGCAGCCGGGGCTGCTGGTTCGGGCCGGTGGGCCGGGCGAAACCAGGAAGCAACTTTCATTTGCAAAACGCCGAAAAAAGCCTCTTGCACAATGCCTTTGCTCATTTTGGATGCGCCCCGCGTCCGGTCGGTGAAAATGATGGGCACTTCCTTAATCCGAAAGCCCAGGCGATAGGCCAGCCACTTCATCTCAATCTGAAAGGCATAGCCCACGAAGCGAATCCGGTCCAGCTCTATCCCCCGCAGCACCCGCGCCGAGTAGCACTTGAAGCCCGCCGTGGCATCGCGGATGGGCATTCCGGTGACCAAGCGCACGTACCAGGACGCGAAATACGACATCAGCACCCGCGACATGGGCCAGTTCACTACGTTCACGCCCTGAATGTAGCGCGAGCCGATGGCCAGGTCGTAGCCGTCCACCGCGCAGGCATCATACAGGCGCAGCAAGTCGCTGGGGTTGTGCGAAAAATCGGCATCCATCTCAAAAACATACGCATAGCCCCGCGCCAGCGCCCAGCGAAACCCGTGAATGTAGGCCGTGCCCAGGCCCTGCTTGCCAGCCCGCTCCACGAGGTGCAACCGGTCGGGAAATTCCGTCATCAGCCGCCGCACAATGCCCGCCGTGCCGTCGGGCGAGCCGTCGTCAATGATGAGCACATCAAACGGCCGGGACAACGAAAAGACCTTGCGGATAATGAGTTCCGCGTTTTCTTTCTCGTTGTAAGTAGGAATCAATACCAGGCCATCGCTCATACAAGGTCAAAAGTAGGACGAATTTCCGGTCCGGTTGCATCACTGGGTGAGCAGGGGGAAGGGAGGTAATGTTGGATATTGAGGTGTTATAGGTTCAGTTTTAGGTGTCAGAAATACCGGCGCTCCGCTCTTTCGGAGTTGTACTCCCCAATCGCTGAACGGTAATCGTTGGCTTCACGGAACTTCGGTGGCACACCTGACCGCCTGGGAAGCGGAGTGCAACTCCGCAGCAGTCCGGCTTTCGGAGTGCAACTCCGAAAGAGCCGCGCCACCCAACCCTACGCCGCTTCCTGCGCCAACTCGGCCGCCACCCGCTGCGCCCCGCGCAACACGTCGGGTACGCCCACGCCGGTGCGCCAGTTGGCCACGGCCACCACGTTGACGGCCCGCAGCGCATCGGCCGCGTCGTGCGCCGGGCCAATGTGGGCATCAAACTGCGGGATGCTGTGCGCCCAGAAATAGCGTCCCTGCCAGTGTGGTTCGCCCACAATGCCATGTAGTTGACTTAATTCGGCGTGAACTTTGGCTTTTTGGGTCTCCTCGGAGTCCAGGGCCGTTGCTGCGTATTGGGTGCCGCCCACGAAAGTGGTGAACAGCACCTGCCCGGCCGGGGCGCGGCCCGCAAAAATGCTGCTGCTCCACACCGAGCCGGCTGCGTAAGTGCCTTCCGCTTTCGGGTTCAAGGCCCCAAAGCCGTTCAGCGGGTGGGCCACCGCCGCCCGGTCGTAGGCCGTGAAAATCACGCTCATGGGCGGGTAGCGCACCGCCGCCAGCGCCGTGGCTGCCGCCGGAAACAGCGGGGCCAGCAGCGGCGCGGCGGCGTAGGCGGGCAGCGCCAGCGCCAGGTGGGTGTAGGCCGCCGCTGGGGCAGGTTCGCCCGCAAATCGCAGCGCGTAGCGCCCGTCGGGCTGCCGGCTCAGGCCCATCACGGCCCGGCCGGGGTGGTAGTGCGCGAGGCGGGCGGCCAGCGTGTCGGTCAGGGTTTGGTTGCCGTGGCGCAGGGCGATGATGCGCCGCCGCCCGGCCCCGGTGCCCGCCTTCGCCAGCCCGCGCAGCACCGAGCCGTGGGCCTGCTCCAGGGCCACCAGCTGCGGAAACGTCTTGTGCAGCAGCAGCTCGGCCGGGTCGCCGGCATAGATGCCGGCCATGAACGGATTGACGGCATAGTCCAGCACTTCCGGCCCGAAGCGCCGCCGGAAAAACTGCGCTACGGTTTCGGCGGGGTCCGGCGGGGCCGCCGGCTGGGCTAACTCGCGCAAAATGCGCCACTTGGCCCCCAAGCTAAAAAAACCACTGGTCAGCAGCCGGGGCGGCGAACCGGGCAGCTCATGGTAGCGCCCGCCGCGCAACACGTAGCGGTGCTGGCTCACCGGGGCCGCGTCTTCCACCTGGTCACTCAGGCCCAGCTCGGCCAGCAGCGCTTCCAGTTCGGTGCTCATTTGCAAAGAGTTGGGGCCGGCTTCCAGGCGGTAGCCGGCCGGGGACAGCAGGCTCCGCAGGTTGCCGCCCGGCGCGGGCGCGGCCTCAAACACGTCGTAGGCGACCCCCGCTTTTTGCAGGTACCAGCCCAGCGCCAGCCCGCCCAGCCCGCCGCCAATGATTGCTACGTTCATGGCGCAAAGGTCGGGCCGCGCCCGTAGTTTTGCGGCGCTACGGGCCGTGACGCGAGGCTGCTTTTTGGACCACGCGCAAAAATTTTGTACGCTGCGAAGGCACTTTGTACCAAAGACAAAATTCTTGTACCAAAAAAGCAAACTGCGGCTGGCTAGAAATTTCTGTAGCCGCCTGACTATCAAAAGTAAACATGAAAGCAGTTTTCCTGGACCGCGACGGAGTTCTCAACGACGAGATTGGCGATTACGTGTGGGAGCTGCCGCATTTCGTGGTCAGCGCCGGGGTGCCCCACAGCTTGGCCCGCCTCAAGGCCGCCGGGTATCTGCTGGTCGTCGTCACCAATCAAGCCGGCATCGCCAAGCAACTTTACACCGCCCTGCACGTGTACGCCTGCCACGACAAGCTACAAGCTGCCTGCGATGACATCATTGACGCTTTTTATTTCAGCGATAATCACCCGAGCGTCAGTGAATCCATCCTTCGCAAGCCCGATTCGGGGATGCTGGAAAAAGCCATTGCCCGCTTCCAGCTTGACCCCGCCCAGTGCTGGATAGTGGGCGACCGCCTACGCGACATGGAAGCCGGGGCCAAAGTTGGGGTGCGCGGCATTTTTATCGGCCACACCGAAGCCGTGGAATTCTCGCCCCGCGCCTTAGATTTGGTGGGCGCGACGGATATTATTTTAGGAAACGGGGCTTAGCAGCGGACTAATCTTACTACCAACGCCCTGTTTGTTGAGTTTTGGTTGCAAACCACTCGCATACGTAGGTTTAGCAGTTACTTTTGTCTCATGATTTTCTAAATGTTGCCATGAATACCTCTAAAACCAAAAAAAAGGGTCAGGCGGATACGCTGACCGGTGCTATAGTTGCTAGCAAAGCAGAGAGAAAAGTTGCGAAACCCAAGCCCAAATTGGTAACGGCAGCAGCCGAGCCGAAAATTATTGATGGTTTTAAGCAAGACGTGCGGGCACGGGGCTACAAAAGCTTGACGGTTAAAAAATTGCTATTTACCTTCGGCTACCAAAAACGAAGCAGCGAGAACATTCGGAAAATAACTACCCTTTTTCAAAAAAATGGTTTGACCCTATACCCAGAGTTGGAAATGGGTTTAAAGCCGTTGGAGACGCTGAGAATATACGGTTTTCCTGTGAAAAAATTGGGTGACCTATTTGAGGACATGAATGCCACACCAATAACACGAAACCGCCAGCACGAACGCCAACTAGAAGATTACATTGCCCAGCATAGCCATTATACACAGCTTGGTCTCACGAAAGCCAAGCGGCAACATAGCCCAGCGAACACCAGCGACCGATTTGACTTTTTGTGCGAAGATGCTAGCGGTTGTGAAGTTGCTCTTGAATTGAAACACGCTGGCGGCGGTAAGTCAGCCGTGGAACAAGTGCTACGCTACATTGGGATGCTCAAGCAGGAAAATCCCGCTTGCAAAGCACGAGGAATTTTGGTTACAGGCATCCAGGATGTTGATACAGCCAAAGCACTGCACGGGATGACTCCTGAACAACAGGCAAAAATTGAATGGCACCTTTACCGATTTGATAGGCAGACTGGTGCTCTAAGTTTTGAGTTGGTAACTTACAAGTCTATTGAAGATAATTTGGCGGCAACCTTATAATGCGCCCTAGTTCCAAACCAGAAAAGCCAGCATTCCCGTAGGAAAGCTGGCTTTTCTGGTTTGGAATTGATAGCCTGCTTACTGCCGGGCCAGCGGCTTTTCGGCTTGGGCCGTGATGGGCGACGACACGCGGTTGGCCGCTTTGGTGGCGCTGTAGGCGGGGCAACGCTGGCGATTGCAGGAAGCACCCAGCAACAGGGTGGCACCGGCGGCGAGCAGAACGAGCTTTTTCATAGGACAGAAGGTTAAAATGGGGACGACGACGCGGTTGAGGGTCAAAGGTACGGCATCAGTAGCCTAAAATTCGCATCATGCTGGCCGCGTCCTGCTCCGGGGCAAACACGGTGTCGGTCAGGCTGCCATCGGTAGCGCGGTCCAGGATGATGTGCTGCGGGGCCGGAATCAGGCAGTGCTTGATGCCGCCGTAGCCGCTCAGGCTTTCCTGGTACGCGCCGGTGTGGAAAAAGCCCACGTAGAGCGGTGCGGCGGTTGGCTGAGCATTTTTGGGCTGGCTGCGGTTCGGCAAAAACACCTGGTAGATGTGTTTTTCGGCGTTGTAGTAGTCCTGCGAGTCGCAGGTGAGGCCACCGAGTTGAATTTTTTTATACGACTTATCCCAGCCGTTGATTGCCAGCATGATAAAACGCTGATTCAAGGCCCAGGTGTCGGGTAGGTTGGTGATGAACGAGCCGTCAATCATGTACCACAGCTCTTTGTCGTTCTGGAGTTTTTCGTCCAGAATGCTGTAAAGGATGGCCCCGCTTTCGCCCACCGTGAAGATGCCAAACTCAGTAAAAATGTGGGGTTCCGGCACCCCTTCCTCGGCGCAGATGCGCTGAATGGTCCGCAGAATCTCCTGAATCATGTACGGGTAGTCGTACTCGGGCTGGATGCTGGTCTGGATGGGCAGCCCGCCCCCGATGTCAATCGTGGTGAGGGTGGGACACACTTTCCGCAGCTCGCAATACTGATGCACGAAGCGGCTCAGCTCGGACCAATAATAGGACGTATCCTTGATGCCGGTGTTGATGAAGTAGTGCAGCATGGTGAGTGAAAATCGGGGGTCGGTCTTGATTTTTTGCTCATACAGCGGGATGGCATCGGAGTAGCGGATGCCCAGCCGCGAGGTGTAGAACTGGAACCGGGGCTCCTCGTCCGAGGCCAGCCGCATCCCCACGTTGCAGGGCACTTGCACGTGCTCGTGGTAGTAGTCCATCTCATTCATGGCATCCAGGATGGGCACGCAGTTCACAAACCCGTCGTTTATCAGGGCCACGATGTCGCGCTTATACTCCTCGCGCTTGAAGCCGTTGCAGACCAGAAACGTGTCCTTGCTCACCTTACCTTCGCTGAAAAGGGTCCGCACGATGTTGATGTCGAACCAGGACGAGGTCTCGATGTGAATGTCGTTTTTGAGGGCTTCTTCCAGCACGAAGCGGAAGTGCGACGATTTGGTACAATAACAATACGTGTAGCTGCCCTGGTAGCCGGTGGCGGCAATGCCTTCGGCAAACCACTGCTTGGCCCGCTGAATCTGAGAGCTGATTTTGGGCAAGTACGTGAGCCGCAACGGCGTGCCGTACTTCTCTACCAGCGCCATCAGGTCGATGCCGTGAAATTGCAACTCGTGGTTTTGCACGGTAAAGTCGGCGGTCGGGAAGTCAAAGGTTTGGGCAATCAGGTCGTGGTAGGTATCCATGCGAGCAAAATGTGGGAATGAAAGAGGGCGCTGGGCAATCAAAAATTAAAAAATGCAGCAAAAAATGCCGCACCCAGAACGCCGAAAAAAAGCCGAACTTTGCGGCGGCGGGTCAAAAGTAACCCGTGGCCGTTGCTGACTGAAACAGGCAAAGCCGTCAGGTGGCTGCCCGGTTCGGTTATCATTTTGCATCACCGCCCCGCCACTACACTCCCCACCTTCCCCCAAACCCCACCCGGTTGGTCGTCTTTTGCTTGCTGAACAGCCGTTCCAACGACCGTTTTCCCAATCAGCAGAATCACGGTTAATCATTTCAATCAGCGATTTGCGAAGAATAAAACTCCTGGAAGTGCGCTCCGAGCTGGGCGCGGGCACCCGTGGGTCCAGCATGGGCATCGATGCCTTGCGCGTGGCCTGCCTCAACAAAGGCAGCGACTATTTCCGCCGCTTCAATTCTGTGGTGGTGCCCGATTTGAACCACGTGCTGTTTGACAAAAACCCCTTCCCCTACGCCAAGCACATCGATTCTATCCTGACGGTGCAGAAAGGCATTGCCGGGGCCGTGGAGCAAACCCTGCGCTTCGGAGAGTTTCCGTTGGTGCTGGCCGGCGACCATTCCAGCGCCAACGCCACCATTGCGGGCATCAAGGCCATGTACCCGAACAAAGCGCTCGGCGTGATATGGATAGATGCCCACGCCGACATCCATTCACCCTACACCACGCCTAGCGGCAACGTGCACGGAATGCCGCTGGCCGCCGCCTTGGCGGAAGATAATCGCCCTTGCCAACGCAACCAGCCCGACCCGGAAACGCTGTTCTTCTGGCAGCGCCTCCAAAACCTGGCCGAACCTGGCCCCAAACTCCGCCCGGAACACTTGGTGTACGTGGCCGTGCGCGACACCGAAATAGAAGAGGAAAAGATAATAGAGCGTCTGGGCATCAAATGGATAAAGCTGCCGGAGTTTCAGGAGAAAGGGTCACGTCAGATAACCCGCGAGATTTACGAACATTTGCGCTTTTGCGACCTGGTATATGTGTCGTTCGACGTGGACAGCCTCGATTCGGAGTTTAGCAAAGGCACTGGCACGCCCGTAGAAGCCGGCCTGTACTTGTCGGAAGCCGAAAACCTGTGCCAGGACCTACTGGAAAACGACCGGGTGGTGTGCTTTGAGATGGTGGAAATCAACCCAACCCTGGACCGCGAAAATACGATGGCCCACAATGCATTTAACATCCTGGAAAAAGCCACAGCAGCCATTGAAAAGCGGCTGCGGTTGGACGGAGTGACGGGCCGGGGGGAGATGTAGGTTTTTAGTTGCCAGTCGTTAGTTGCGAGTAATTTTAGTATTATGGCTAACAGCAAAAAACCAACAACTAACGACTGGCAACTAACAACTGACGCTACCTTTGCCCCCGTGCAAACCTTAGAAACCGCCCTTCAGAAGGCCCTGCAAACCGCCGCCCAGGCCGTGTTTGGGGCCGACATCCCTGCCGCCAGCTTCGTGCTCCAACCCACCCGCAAAGAGTTTGCGGGCAGCTTCACGTTCGTCGCCTTTGCGCTAACCAAAACGCTTGGTAAAGGCCCCGAACAAATCGGGCAGGCCCTGGGCGAGTGGCTGAAAGCCCACGAGCCGCGCATCAGCGGCTACAATGTCGTCAAAGGGTTTCTAAACCTGGAAATTGCCGATGCCGAGTGGCTGGCGCAGTTCCGGGCCATGCTGGCGCAGCCGGCCGATGCGCCGGTGCCAGTGCCCGGCGGCCCCCAGCGCGTGGTGGTGGAGTATTCATCGCCCAACACCAACAAGCCCCTGCACCTGGGGCACTTACGGAACAATTTTCTGGGCTACTCAGTGGCCGAAATCTTGAAGGCCACCGGGGCCACCGTGTCCAAAGCCAACCTGGTGAACGACCGGGGCATCCACATCTGCAAGTCCATGCTCGCTTACCAGCGGTTTGGGCATGGCGAAACGCCGGCCGAAGCCGGCCTCAAAGGCGACCACCTGGCGGGCAAGTACTACGTGTTGTTTGAGCGGCACTACCGCGAGGAAATCCGGCAACTGGAAGCCGAAGGCGTGGCCCCCGACGTGGCCAAGCGCAAGGCCCCGCTGATGCTGGCGGCCCAGCAACTGCTGCAACAATGGGAAGCCGGCAATGCGGAAGTAGTGGCCCTGTGGCGGCAGATGAACGACTGGGTGTACGCGGGTTTCGACGAAACCTACCGCAACATCGGCGTGGATTTTGATAGGTTTTACTACGAGTCCGAAACCTACCTGCCGGGCAAGGCGCGGGTGGAAGAGGGTTTGCAAAAAGGGGTGTTTTTCCGCAGAGACGACGGCTCGGTCTGGGTGGATTTGCAGAGCGAGGGCCTGGACGAAAAGCTGCTGCTCCGCGCCGACGGCACCAGCGTCTATATCACCCAGGACCTGGGCACGGCCGAGCAGAAGTACGAAGATTTTGGCTACGACAGCAGCGTTTACGTCATTGCCGACGAGCAGAACTACCATATGCAGGTGTTGCGGGCGACCCTTACCAAGCTGGGCAAGCCCTACGCTGCCGCCATCCACCACCTCAGTTACGGCATGGTGGACTTGCCCTCGGGCAAAATGAAATCGCGCGAAGGCACCGTCGTAGATGCCGACGAACTGGTGCGCGAAATGGTGGAAACCGCCAAAGCCACGACCCTGGAACTGGGCAAAATCGAGGGCCTGAGCGAAGCCGAGGCCGACGACCTGTTCCACACGCTGGCGCTGGGGGCACTCAAGTATTTTCTGCTGAAAGTAGACCCCAAAAAGCGGATGCTGTTCAACCCCGCCGAGAGTATCAACTTCCACGGCCACACCGGCCCGTTCATTCAGTACACCCACGCCCGCATTGCCGCCATTGGCCGCAAAGCGCAGGAAATGGACTTGGTTGGCGGCGATTTCAGCGCTGTGACCGGCCTGCACGAAACCGAAGCTGAATTGATTCAACTCCTGGCCGCGTACCCCGCCGTGGTGGCCGATGCCGCCCGCCAACTGGCCCCGTCGGTGGTGGCGCAGTACGCCTACGACCTGGCCAAAGCCTACAACCGGTTCTACGCCGAAGTGTCGGTTTTTCAGGAAGCCGACGCAGCCCGACGGGCCTTGCGGGTGGCCCTCTCGGCGCGGGTCGGAGCCATGCTGAAGGTGAGCATGGGCTTGCTCGGCATCCGGGTGCCAGACAGGATGTAAGTGCTCGACCACCTGCCAAAAAATAATTCGGATTGGGTAAGTCCAAAAACCGGCGACTTACGTAAACTAGACAGCGTCTCTCTTTCCCGCTTACCAAACCCTTGTTCCAATGAAAACCTTGTCCGCTTTCCTGCTTTGCGCTGGGGCCGTGATGGCCACTGGCTGCTCCAAAACCAACGATGTTGCCCCGCAACTAGCGGCGGCAAGTGCCCAGGTCGCGGCGGCCCCCACTGCCGAAACCGGTGCCGAACGTCTTGCCATTGTCAAAGATTTGGCTTCGGTGTATCGGTTCACCCTCAATGACATTTACGGCAATCCGGTGAATCTGAGCCGCTACCGGGGCAAGAAAATCTTGATTGTGAACACGGCTTCGTACTGTGGCTACACGCCGCAGTTCACGGGCCTGGAGGCGCTGGCTACAACTTACAGTTCACGGCTGGTGGTGCTGGGCTTCCCTTGCAATGATTTTGGCGGGCAAGACCCCGGCACCGACGGGCAAATCAACAATTTCTGCACCGGCACCTACGGCGTGACTTTTCCTATGTTCAGCCGCATTGTGTCCATTGGGGCCACGGCTACGCCGCTGTACCGCTTCTTGGGCGACCGTACCCAAAACGGCTTTACCAGTGACCGGCCCGACTGGAATTTTTGCAAGTACCTGATTGACGAGCAGGGCCACGTAATGGGTTTCTACCGCTCGGCCGTCACGCCCACTGACCCGGCCTTGATTGCGGCTATTGTGCGGCCGACCGGTGTGGTGGGCGCTTATTAAGATGGCTTAATCTTAACTATTCCCAAACCAAACGGGCCGGATGTGGTTAAACCACGTCCGGCCCGTTCATTTTTCCCCTATTTTTATGTTTTTCAAGCCCACCTTATTAGTGGCTGCCACCGTGGCCGCTGCCTGTTCTCTCTCCGCTGCCATCAAGCCGAAGACCACCCTCCCTGCCATGTCTGAAAATTCCGTCGTTGCCGCCACTGTGTACGATTTTACTGTCAAAACGCTGGATGGAAAAGAAGTTAATCTGGGCCAGTACAAGGGCAAAAAGCTGCTTATCGTGAACACGGCTTCCGAATGTGGTTTCACGCCGCAATACAAGGACCTGGAGGCGCTGGCCAAAGCCCACGGCGACAAGGTGACGGTGTTGGGGTTTCCGGCTAACAACTTCGGTGGTCAGGAACCCGGCTCCAACGCCGAAATCGCCACCTTCTGTGAGAAAAACTACGGGGTCACCTTCCCCATGTTCAGCAAAATTTCGGTGAAGGGCAGCGATGCGGCTCCTCTCTACAAATTCCTGGCTGATAAGGCCAAAAATGGGGCAGTGAACGACGCGCCAAGCTGGAACTTCTGCAAATACTTGGTGGATGAGTCCGGCCACGTCGTAAAGTATTACAATTCCCGCGTGAACCCAATGAGTGCGGAGTTGCTGGCTGATATTATGAAGTGATATTTTGATTTTCTGTGTCTTAGAACGTCATGCTGACGCAGGAAGCATCTTGTTGTCTCACTAACTCAATCGATTGGATTAGTGGGGCGGCGAGATGCTTCCTGCGTCCGCATGACGTTCTTTTTTGTCATATTAGCACCCCAACCAATGTCTCCCTGGATTTCGGCTTTCCGGCCCCGCACTTTGCCACTGGCGTTGGCCAGCATTTTCACAGGGGGCTTTCTGGCCAAAGCCGCCGGGCATTTCAATGGCCCGGTAGTAGCGCTGGCGGCCCTGACTACCATTTTGTTGCAAGTGCTGAGCAACTTGGCCAATGACTACGGCGACTCGCAAAACGGAGCCGATAGCATTCACCGGCAGGGGCCGCAGCGGGCCGTGCAAAGCGGGGCCATCACGCCCGCCCAAATGCTGCGCGGGATGTGGATTTGTGGGATTTTGGCGCTGAGTAGCGGGCTGGCCCTGCTGTGGGTCGCGCTGGGTGCGGCCGGGTTGGGCGTGGCGCTGGGGTTCCTGGCGCTGGGGCTGGCCGCCATTTGGGCGGCGGTGAACTATACGGCTGGGGCGCGGCCCTACGGCTACGCCGGACTGGGCGATTTGTCGGTGTTTGTATTCTTTGGATTGGTAGGGGTCGGGGGTACCTATTTTTTGCAAGCCCAAGCCTTGCCGCTAGCCGTGCTGTTGCCCGCCGCTGCGTTGGGGTGTTTTGCCACGGCGGTACTGAACGTGAACAACATCCGGGACATTCATTCGGACGAGCTGGCGGGCAAAATTACCATTCCGGTCCGGTTGGGGCCAGCCCATGCCCGGCGCTACCACGGGCTGCTGTTGCTGTTTGGGTTGGGCTGTGCAGCCTTCTACGTGGCCCTTACCTATCATTCGCCCTGGCAGTGGCTGTTTGCCGGAGCCGTGCCCTTGCTCGGCTTCAATGGCTGGCAGGTATGGCAGCGGCAAGAGTCCTTGCGGCTCGACCCGTTGCTGAAACAAATGGCGCTTAGCACACTGGTGTTTACAGTGCTGTTTGGAATCGGGCAAGTGGTGTAGCGATTTTCTTATTGTTCCAAAGAAAAGGCCCGCTTTCCCAGATGGAAAGCGGGCCTTTCAAGCAGACAAAAGTTGCTTTTACATCGGCGTGGTTTCGGCAAAGCGCCGGTTCACCTCGTCCCAATTAATGAGGTTGAAAAAGGCCGCTACGTAGTCGGGACGGCGGTTTTGATACTTCAGGTAATAAGCGTGTTCCCACACGTCCAAGCCCAGTACCGGAATGCCTTTGCAGCCTGCGTCGGGCATCAGGGGGTTGTCCTGGTTGGGCGTGGAGCAAATTTGCAGTGAGCCATCGGCTTGCTTGCACAGCCAGGCCCAGCCCGAGCCGAAGCGCGTGGTGGCCGCTTTGGCAAATTCCTCCTTGAATTTGTCGTAGGAACCGAAAGTCTTGACAATGGCCTCCCCAGCGGCCCCCGTGGGTTGCCCGCCGCCTTTTGCGCTCAGGATGGTCCACCACAGCGAGTGGTTCCAGTGGCCGCCGCCGTTGTTGCGCACCGCCGCCGGGGCTTTGGCGATGTTGTGCATGATTTCTTCCAGGGTTTGGTGTTCCATCTCGGTGCCTGCCAGGGCATTGTTGAGGTTGGTCACGTAGGCCTGGTGGTGCTTGGTATGGTGAATTTCCATCGTCTGCGCGTCGAAGGTAGGTTCGAGTGCGTCGTAGGAATAAGACAGTCTGGGGAGTTCGAAAGCCATTTTGTAGGGTGGAAGAGAGTGGGAAGAAAAAAAAGTGGTAGGGCGCAAAACCCGGGCTATGGATACCCTAACAGTTTGCTGTCCCAAAAGTAATATTATTTCCGCTTAAAATGAAAGAAACGCTGCATTAGTGCCGCGCATTCTTCAGCACGCACCCCGCCGCGTAGCGCAGTGCGCGGGTGCAACAGGTTTCCATGCCGCCGAAATCCGGTCTTCAACTCGTCGGCCCCGAACACGACCGCGCCAAGCTGCGCCCAATGGCTGGCCCCGGCGCACATCACGCAAGGCTCTACGGTGACGTACAGTGTGCAATCAGACAAATATTTGTTGCCCAAATGGTTGGCCGCCGCTGTCAGGGCCAGCATTTCGGCGTGGGCCGTCACATCGCGCAGCCGTTCAGTCTGGTTGTGACCCCGCCCGATAACCTGCCCGTCCGCCACCACCACCGCGCCGATGGGAATTTCGGCGGCATCCAAGGCCTGGTGAGCTTCGGCCAAAGCGAGGCCCATAAAAAATTCGTCGCTCATAAAAAACAGTTGGGCGGCGCCCAGCAAACGTTCGGTTTCATTGTTTCAACGCCACGGCTTCCATCACGGCCTGGGCCACGGGCCGCCACTGGGCCTGCTCCTCTACCGGCGCGTCGAAGGTGAAGACGAACAGTTCGCCGTTTTTGATGGCATATTGCACTGCTTGGTACTTGCGGATGGGGGCCAGTTGCGCGGCCTTGCGGGTGTCGGACACGGTTGAGATAAACTCAAAATAGACGAAATCCCGCTTATGCACCGTGTGGATGTCCTCGGTCAGAAATTCTACTTTCGTGTAAAGACGCTGGATGCTGGCTTTGTAAATTTTCAGTAACACCCCGTAGTCCATGCTCTCAAATGTGGTGGGCCGCACCGCTACGCTGTAATCTACGTGCCCGGTGTTGTTGCTGAATACCGCCACCGGCTTGCGCGGGGCCGGGTATTTTTGGGCAATACCGGCATCGGGCAGCGCCACGAAGCCCGTTGGTACGCCCACAGTCAGCCCCGTGCCGAGTTTGGTTGCCACGAGCCTGGGCTTGGGCGCGAAGCCTGCAAAAACCAAGAACAGCAACGGCAGCGCGAAAATTTTCATGGTGCAAATGAACGACGAGATAGTAAAACGGATGCCACGACCGGGGTGGGCCGTGGCATCCAAACAAGCAAAACACAAGCAGACCCGGCAAGTAAGCAACGGGGCATTTAATGAGAAGTCGGGTACTTAATCCGCACCTTTTTCCAGTACACGTAATTGCCGGTTTTGGCTTCCACGAGGTAAGTGCCCGCCGGAATCCGGCCCAAATCGACGGGTTTGCCGGTGTTGTTGGCCGGGTCGAGGGCGGTTTGGTACACCACTTTATTTTTGTAGTCAGTCATCACCAGCGTCCCTGGCTGAGTAAATTGCTGGGTGAAACTCAGCATGATGCCGCCTGCCTGCGACTTGGGGAAAACGTCAATGCCGGACAGCGTTTCCACGCGCTTCACCGGCCCGTCCAGCACCAGCGGCTCTTGGCCCTTTGCCTTGACCGATGCGCCGGTGTCGGACTTGGATTTGGTTTTGACTTTGGTTTGGGCCTGAACGGTGCCAGCGGCCAGCAAGGCAGCGGCCAGCACAAGAGAGGGGAGGAGCTTCATGAGAACAGTGACGAAGAAAATTTGAAAGACAAAGGAACGGCGCAAACCGCCGCCTCACTTCGCATTTGCACGCACCGTGCCAAAGTTTGTGCCGCTCCGCATTTTCACCCCGCTCCCCCAATGGCTACCTTCGCAAAAAAAACCAGCCAAGCGCCCCCGCCCCAAAAGCCCGCCCGCGCAACGGCGTATCCGTCAAATCTGTTAAATCCCTTTGAATCTGCGGTCTATGCTAAGAACTCACACCTGCGGCGAACTCCGCGCTGAACACATTGACCACACCGTCACGCTCTGCGGTTGGGTGCAGCGCACCCGCGACAAAGGCGGTATTGCCTGGATTGACCTGCGCGACCGCTACGGCCTGACCCAAATTGCCCTCGAAGAAGGCGTGGAAACCGAAGTCCTGCGCGAACAAGCCCGCCAATTGGGCCGCGAGTTTGTGCTGTCCGTGACGGGCCGCGTGGTGGAACGCCATTCCAAAAACGACAACCTGCCCACCGGCGACATCGAAATTCGCCCCACGGCGCTGGAAATTCTCAACCCCGCCAAGCTGCCGCCCTTCCTCATCGAAGACGACACCGACGGTGGCGACGACCTGCGGATGAAGTACCGCTACCTCGACCTGCGCCGCAACCCTGTGCGCCACAACCTGGAACTGCGCCACCGCATGGCCCAGGCTGTGCGCCGCTATTTGGACGGCCAGCAATTCATCGAGGTCGAAACGCCGATGCTTATCAAGTCCACGCCCGAAGGAGCCCGTGACTTTGTGGTGCCCTCGCGCATGAACCCCGGCGAGTTCTACGCCCTGCCCCAAAGCCCCCAAACCTTCAAGCAACTGCTGATGGTGGCCGGATTCGACCGCTACTTCCAGATTGTGAAGTGCTTCCGCGACGAAGACCTGCGAGCCGACCGCCAGCCGGAGTTCACCCAGATTGACTGCGAAATGGCCTTCGTGACCCAGGAAGACATCCTGAATACGTTCGAGGGCTTGGTGCGCTACCTGTTTAAGGAAATCAAGCAGTTGGATTTTCCCACTGTGCCGCGCATGACCTACGCCGAAGCCATGCGCGACTACGGCAACGACAAGCCCGACACCCGCTTCGCCATGAAACTCACAGACCTCAGCGCCCGCACGCAAGGCCGGGGCTTCCCGGTGTTCGACCAAGCCGAAATCGTGCTGGGCATCAATGCCATTACCAGCGCCGCCTACACCCGCAAGCAAATCGACGAGCTGACCGAGTGGGTAAAGCGCCCCCAAATTGGGGCCAGCGGCCTCATCTACGCCCGTGTAGAGGCTGATGGGCAGGTGAAATCGTCGGTGGACAAGTTCTACTCACAAGACGAGTTGCGCCAGTGGAGCGCCGCCCTCAACGCCAACCCCGGCGACCTGCTGCTGCTGCTGGCCGGTCCCGAAGCCAAAACCCGCAAAGCCACCAGCGAACTGCGCCTGGAAATGGGCCAGCGCCTCGGCTTGCGTCACAAAGACAGCTTCTCGCCGCTGTGGGTGATTGATTTTCCGTTGCTGGAATTTGGCGAAGCCGAAAACCGCTACTTTGCCATGCACCACCCCTTCACCTCGCCCAAACCCGACGACCTGGCCCTGCTCGACAACCCGGCCACCATCGGCGAGGTGCGGGCCAATGCCTACGACCTCGTTATCAACGGCGTGGAAATCGGCGGCGGCTCCATCCGCATCCACGACCGCGCCGTGCAAGCCCGGATGTTCGACCTGCTCGGCTTCACACCCGACGAGGCCCAGGCGCAGTTTGGCTTCCTGCTCGAGGCGTTTGAGTACGGTGCCCCGCCCCACGGCGGCCTCGCCTTCGGCTTCGACCGGCTATGTTCGCTCTTCGGTGGCTCCGATTCGATTCGGGACTTCATTGCGTTTCCGAAAAACAATTCGGGCCGCGATGTGATGATTGACTCGCCTTCGGTGATTGCGGACGCGCAACTCAAAGAGTTGAGCATTCGGACGGCGGTAAGCCAGTAGTGTGTCTGAACAAAGCCATTGAGCCAAGCGTTGGCAGTCACAAGGCAATCAAACCCTCCTGCTCATGAAAATTAAAAACAAACCAAACGAGCTTTCCATCAAGCGTCTGAAGCAGGTGCTGAAGAAAGTGCGTGAGGCAAATTTAGGCCGTGGCATCCCCATGACGGTCATCAAGGACGACCAAATGGTTGAAATCCAGCCCGACGGGTCACGCCGGGTGCTGAAGCAGCACGTGGCTCCGCTGGTTCGGGTCAAGCAAATGCGTTTTACCCTTGACTGAGTTCTCCAAAGCGGCTCCCCGGTTGCGGATGCTGGCTGGACCTAACGGTTCGGGTAAGTCTTCGCTTGTGCCCCAACTTCGGGAGCAAGTCAACATGGGAGTTGTAGCCTTCCCCCTTAAATGAGCCAGTCAAAACTAAAGGTACGCGGTAATTTTCCGCCACTTTTAATTTTTGACCCATGAAGAAAAGTCGTTTTAGCGAAGCCCAAATCCTGGGCATTTTGCGCCAACAAGACCAGGGCCTGACCGTGGCCCAGATTTGCCGCGAACACGGCATCAGCGACCCCACCTTTTACGCGTGGAAACGCCAATACGCGGGCATGAGCGTGAGCGAGTTGCAGCGCCTTAAGCAGCTGGAAGACGAAAACCGCCGCCTCAAGCAGCTCGTCGCCGATTTGAGTTTGGAAAACCAGGTTGTCAAGGAGGTGCTGCGAAAAAAGTAACCACCCCCACGGCCCGCCGGCAGGCGGCCCACGCCGCCGTCGCCGGCGGCCTGAGCCAGCGCCGGGCGTGTGCGCTCGCCGGCCTGGCCCGGGGCAGCTACGCCCCGCCGCCCGGCGGGGGCCGTGGGGGTTTGGAAGCTGACGCGCCGCTCGTGGCCTGCTTGCTGGTCCTGGTCGCGCGGCATCCGGGCTGGGGGTTCTGGAAATATTTTCACCGCTTGCGTAAAGATGGAAAAATGTTCAATCACAAGCGTTTGTGGCGCATATACACGGCCCAGGGCCTGCAAATCGGGCGGCGCCCGCGCAAGCAGCGCCTGCCCGAACGGGTGCGCCAACCGCTGGCCGTGCCCACCGCGCCCAACCAGTGCTGGTCGCTCGACTTCATGAGTGATGCGCTCGCCGATGGCCGCCGGTTTCGCACCCTCAACGTGGTCGAAGACTGGAACCGCGAGGTGCTGGGCGTGGAGGTCGATTGCTCCTTGCCCGCCGCCCGCGTGGTGGCCTTGCTGGCCGAACTCGTCGCCCGGCACGGCACCCCGGCCCAACCACGGGTCGACAACGGCCCGGAACTCATCAGCCACGCCTTGCAGCACTGGTGCCGGCAGGCGGGCGTCCACCTGCACTGGATTGAACCCGGTAAACCCGCCCAAAATGCGTACATTGAGCGGTTCAACGGCTCGTTTCGGCGCGAACTGCTCAACCAATACCTATTTCCCACCCTGCGCCACGTGCGCGAACAATGCCAGCAATGGCAGCACGATTATAACCACCTGCGACCCCACGAAGCACTCAACTTTCTTACCCCCATCGAGTTTCGACAAGCCGCTTAACCTTTAGTTTTGACTGGCTCACTTTTAGGGGAAGGCTACAGAGTCATTGTCAATGCGGACGAAATCGAAGCAAAGCTGACCAAACAGTCCGCTGAAATACGGTTGCTGAATTTGCACGACTGGCAATTGCAGTTGACCAACGAACAGTTGCTGGAATTTGTACAGTTGCCCGATTCGCAACGCCTTTCCGCGCAGGAGTCAGGCCAACTGTACATTGAAGACAATGTGTTGCTATTTCGTCGGGCTACCATCAATTCCTACCTCGCTGCTTGGGTTGCCGAGTTTTTGCGCTACCATTTGCTTCGTTCAAGTCAAACGATGACATTTGAAACCGTAATGTCGCATCCGTCCAAGCTTGACTTTCTAGCGGAAGCCCGCCGGTTTGGCTACCGCAATTACTTGTATTTCGTTTCTACTCGAAACCCTGAGACAAATATCGCCCGCGTCGGTGCCCGCGTTGCAAACGGCGGCCACGCCGTGGCTGCCGATAAAATTGTTGAGCGATACCACCGGTCCATCGCCCTGTTGAGGCCCGCGTTGAAACTGACCGACCGAGCCTATTTGTTCGATAATTCGGACGAAGAACCCTTGCTGATGGCTGAAGTCACCAACGGGCGCGAAGTAGTGTATCATACAGATTTAGTGCCGGAATGGGTCGAACAGGTTTTGAAATAAGGGGATAGAGTTTTGGTTTTTAATTATCCTTGCGCTATCTGCCGCTGGTTTTTCAGCATACCAAGACGAGTCTTATGAGCAAATTAAAATCTAACGCTTGTCTTTTGCTATTCGTTTTGGGAGGCGGCGTTGCCTCAGCCCAAACGCAATCCGTACAGCCCCGCAGCCGCAAGCCCGTAGTGGTGCGAAAGCTCCCAAGCTTCACCCTCGGCAAAATTGCTGGTCACCCGGTGCGTATGCGCCCGAAAGTAGATGTAACCATACCAGCAAAAAGCTGACCGTAACGCTGCTTAAACGACAAGGCTGTTGGGGAGCATGGAAAAACAAAAAAGCGGCCCCTGAAATTTCAGGGGCCGCTTCCGTTTCCGTCAAATCAAACCTAAAAATTCCGCTCTCCCGTTTCGCGCCGCCCCAGCATCACCGACCCCACCATCGCGGCCAGCAACAGAATGGAAGCCAACTCGAACGGCAGCGTGTAATCGCGGAACAGCACCATGCCCAATTTATCCACCATGCCGATTTGCGAATCGAAGGTGGCCGGGTCGTAGCCGCCGGGCTGCACGTTGCGGAGCGCGGCCACCAGCACCAACAGCAACGAGCCGCCCGCAATGGCGGCGGCAATTTTGGCCAGTGCGGGCTTGTGCGGTTCGGTGGCCACGTTCAGGTTCAGAAACATGATGACGAACAGGAACAGCACCATGATGGCCCCGGCATAGACGATGATGTTCACGGCGGCCAGAAACTGCGCATTCAGCAACAGGTAGTGGCCGGAAAGGGTAAAGAACGTCAGGATAAGGAACAGGACGCTATACACCGGGTTTTTGGTGATGACCACGCCCAAGGCACTGAACAAGGCCACAAAAGACAGAAAATAGAACAGCGACATGGGCGGTAGCGCGGGCTTTGCGGGCGGCGCATTGAGATTGAGAATTGATTGCAGCGTTGCAGCACGGGCTAGGCAGTCCGCACGGCATCAGGCCATTTGCGCCTGTAGTTTGGTGGCTTGGTCGGGCGTGAGTTGGATGCCGCGCTTGGAGCGGTTGTCGGGCGACACCGGCTCCACCAGCCGGTCTTTGCCGTAGATAAATTCGTCGCGCTCGAAGCGCGGCGGGGCCATTTTGTCGGCTTGCAAATACACGGCGGCTTTCGGGCAGGCTTCTTCGCAGAGGCCGCAGAAAATGCAGCGCAGCATATTGATTTCGTAGCTCACCGCGTATTTTTCTTCGCGGTAGAGGTTTTCCTCGCCCTTTTTGCGCTCGCCGGCCACCATTGTAATGGCTTCGGCCGGGCAAGCCACGGCGCAGAGGCCGCAGGCGGTGCAGCGTTCGCGGCCCGCTTCGTCGCGCTTCAGCACGTGCAGCCCCCGGAAGACGGGCGAAAACGGCCGCGTTTCTTCGGGATAGCGAATGGTGGCCTTCTTCATAAAGAAGTGCCGCATGGTAATGCTCAAACCTTGGAAAATGGCGGGCAGGTAGGCCCGCTCGGCCAAGGTCATGGGCTTCTTGGTGAGTACTTTGGCGCGGGTGCTTAAGGGTTGCATGGGTTATAATTGCGGCTCGTCAGGTTTATAAAAACTGGGCCGGATGTGCTGCTTTTCTCTTTCCGTCTCCGCAGCCTTCTCCTCTTTATTGTTTGCCTTATTCAAAGAATCTTGCATTAAAACGCGCATTGTACGCACTTCCTCAAGAATTGTACTAGCCAGCTCAATCAAACGATTTTCTGTTTCTTGGGTCATTGTTAAGATTATTTAACCGATGCAATATGCTCCGTTAAAAAATGCCCACTGTAGCAGAGTGCTACTCGTTTTTTATAATCTGTCATTACAACCAGAAACAAGAAAAGAGCAACAAGAAGCAAGACTTACAACCACCACTTGCTCACTTCGGGAATTACCCCAAAGGTAATCAAACCGCCGGTGAGCAGGATATTGAAAATGGCCAACGGAATCAGAATCGTCCAGCCCAGCCGCATCAGTTGGTCGTAGCGGAAGCGGGGCAGCGTCCAGCGCACCCACATGAAGAAGAAAATGAAGGCGAAGATTTTAAGAAAAAACCCGGCTGCGCCCGCCAAGACAATGATGTTCTGGGCCGTGACCAATTCCAGCCCCCGCGCCGATACCAGCCAGTCGCGCAGTTCGTACTGAAACGGGAAGTTGAAGCCCCCGAAATACAACACGCTCATCACGGCCGAAGCCACAAAAATGTTGATGTATTCGGCAAACAAATACAGGCCCAGTTTCATCGAGCTGTACTCGGTGTGGTAGCCGCCCACGAGTTCGGTTTCGCACTCGGGCAGGTCAAACGGGGTGCGGTTGGTTTCGGCAAAAGCGCAGACCAAGAAGATGATAAAGCCCAGCGGCTGCTTGGCGATGTTCCAGAAATGCCACTCGCCCGGCACCGACTGTTGCAGCGTGATGTCGCGCAGCGACAACGACCCCGACATCATCAGCACCGCAATCAGGGCGAGGCCCATGGCCAGCTCGTAGCTAATGTTTTGCGAGGCGGCCCGGATAGCGCCCAGCAGCGAAAACTTGTTGTTGGAAGCCCAGCCGCCAATCATGATGCCGTACACGCCCAACGACACAATGCCAAATACATACAGCATTCCAACGTTGATTTCGATGCCCTGCAAATGCACCGTGGTGCCGCCAAACGTCACGGCGTTGCCGAACGGAATGACGGCCGACGACATCAGGGCCGTGACCATTGCCAGACAAGGCCCGAAGACAAACAACGCTTTGTTGGCCCCGCCGGGAAAAAATTCTTCCTTCGTGAACATCTTCACGGCATCGGCCAGCGGCTGCGCCAAGCCATACGGCCCGGCCCGGTCCGGGCCAACCCGGTCTTGCAGAAAAGCGGCAATCACGCGCTCGGCGTAGGTACAGTAAGTGGCAATGAGCAGCGAAAGCCCGAATACCACCAGAATAACGAGGCCTTGCCAGCCGAGAACGGGGAGAGTCATGGTTTTAGTTGTTAGTCTTTGGTTGTCAGTTGTTAGCCACTCATTCGGTTGTTTCGGTTTATACCACGAACAACTGACAACAAGCAACTGATAACTAATCTATCCATTCAAACCACCCAGCTTCAGCGGCGGGTTGCGTTCCAGTTCGCGCACGGTGCTTTCGGGTAGGTCGGCAATTACCTGCGGGTTCACAACGGGTAATTCGTAGTGGTTGGCCGAGATAACCGAACTGCGGTCAATGTGCGCCGGGCCTTCCAGCGTCCAGTCGGCGGTTTCTTTTTTCTCGAAGCGGCACTCGTTGCAAATCCATTCCTGCACCTCGCCATACGCGTCTTTGCGGGCCGTCACGCGGAGCACGTCTTTGCCCTTGTACCAGAGCGTGACGCGACCGCCGCATTTTTCGTGGCCGCAGTCGCGGTGCGCATTCACGGGCTTCGTGAACCACACGCGCTGCTTGAAGCGGAAAGTCTTGTCGGTCAGCGCCCCCACCGGGCACACGTCGATGACGTTGCCGCTGAAGTCGTTGTCAATGATGTTCTCGATGTAGGTGCCTATTTCGGAAGCATCGCCCCGGCCCAACACCCCGTGCACACGCCCGTCGGTGAGTTGGTCGGCTGTGTACACGCAACGGTAGCACAGAATGCAGCGCGTCATGTGCAGTTGAATCAGCGGGCCGATATCTATTTTCTCAAACGTGCGGCGTTCCTCTTCGTAGCGCGTCGTGCTCACTCCGTGCTCAAAAGCAAAGTTTTGCAGGTCGCACTCGCCCGCCTGGTCGCACACGGGGCAGTCGAGCGGGTGGTTGATGAGCAGCATTTCCACGATGCCCTTTCGCACGTCCAGCACCTGCGGGTTGGTGGTATTTTCCACCACCATGCCGTCCTGCACCGGCGTGATGCACGAGGCCACGAGTTTGGGCATGGGACGCGGGTCTTTGGCCGAACCCGCCGATACTTTCACGAGGCAGGCGCGGCACTTGCCGCCGCTGCCTTTCAGGGGCGTGTAGTAGCACATGGCGGGCGGCACAATGCTGCCGCCAATCTGGCGGGCCGCGTTGAGAATGGTGGTGCCGTCGGGCACTTCCACTTCAATTCCGTCGAAGGTTATTTTAGCCATTGGGGTAAGTCAATATCAATGTCATTGTCAATGTCTTGGGGGTTGAACAGGCGCCGAGTAGCTTCGGCACAAATACGGTCTGGCTCAATCATTCCGGCCAATTGTTTCTCGCTATACGAACCGCCGAATGCTTCCACTGCGGCCCGGCCCAGCGCATAGTCGAACGCCTCACCAATGGCCGCCCGCAGTTCTTGTTCGGTTAGGTAGTAACCGCCCGACTTGCGCCGCTTCCAGCTACGCATGATGTCGTGCGTAGCGTTGCGAATCGAAAGGTTCCAAGAGCGGGTAGTCCGCTTTTCGGCTTGCTGTTTGATGAGGTGCAAGAGCAAAATCATCAAATAACTTTCAATCTTGTTGATTTTGTCGTCCTTGGCCATTTCGTCCATTTCGTCGAGCAGGAGCATAGCTTCCGGCAGGTGACCAGCTTCTAGTAGCTGCCGCAGTTCCAGCAGTTCTTCCATAGCTTGTAGGACTTGGTGAGGGAAAAGTTGATAAAACCAGCCGGTAAATTTACGCCAGCACGGCTTCCCCGCGATACGCTGCGCCCGGCCGGGTGGCTTCCTGCGGGTTCAGCACGTGCCATTCGAACTCGTGGCGGAAGTGCCGCACGGCGGCTGCCACCGGCCAGGCAGCGGCTTCGCCGAGCGGGCAAATGGTGTTGCCTTCAATCTGTTTGGCCACGCTCACCAGCAGGTCAATGTCGTGCATCGAGCCGTGGCCGTACTCCAGGCGGTGCAACACTTTTTCCAGCCAGCCGGTGCCTTCGCGGCAAGGCGAACACTGCCCGCAACTTTCGTGGTGGTAGAAGCGCGAGAAGTTCCACGTATTCCGCACGATGCACGTCGTTTCGTCCATCGCAATGAAGCCGCCCGACCCTAGCATGGTGCCCGTCACGAAGCCGCCGTCGCCCAGCGATTCGTAGGTCATCAGCCGCGCTTCGCCCGCCGCTGTTTTGAGAATCAACTCTTTGGGCAGAATCGGCACCGAAGAGCCACCCGCCACCACGGCCTTCAGGTCGCGCCCTTTCCAGATGCCGCCGCAGTATTCGTCGGAGTAGATAAACTCTTCGACCGGAACGCCCAATTCAATTTCGTAAATGCCGGGTTTGTTGATGTGTCCGCAAGCCGAAATCAGCTTCGTGCCGGTGCTTTTGCCAATGCCGATTTTAGCGTATTCGTCGCCGCCCTCGTTCACGATAACCGGCACGGCCGCAATGGTTTCTACGTTGTTCACTACCGTGGGGCGGGCGTACAGCCCCTGCACGGCCGGGAAGGGCGGCTTGTTGCGCGGGTTGCCGCGCTTGCCTTCCAGCGATTCCAGCAGCGCCGTTTCCTCGCCGCAGATGTAGGCCCCGGCTCCCGGATGCACGTGCAAATCAAGGTCGTAGCCCGAACCCAGGATGTTTTTACCCAAAAAGCCGTTGGCATACGCTTCGGCAATGGCTTTTTCCAGAATCCGCAGCACGTACAGCAACTCGCCGCGAATGTAGATGTACGACGTATTGGCTCCCAGCGCGTAGCTGCCCGTAATCATGCCCTCGATGAGCAAATGGGGCAGTTTGCTCATCAGTTGCCGGTCCTTGAACGTGCCCGGTTCCGACTCGTCGGCGTTGCAGACGAGGTAGCGCGGCACCCCTTCGGGCTTGGCCAGAAAGCTCCACTTCATGCCAGCCGGAAAGCCCGCACCGCCACGCCCGCGCAGGCCCGACTTTTTCACTTCCTCCGTCACCTCGTCGGGGGTCATGGTTTTGAGGGCTTTTTCCACGGAGCGGTAGCCGCCGTGTTTGCGGTACACGTCGAAGGTGGCGATGCCTTCCACGTTGATGTGTTCAGTTAAAAGCTTGCGTCCCATAATTCAGGCGGTTAATTACTAGCAGATTGCGGCTGGCCTCGGGTAAAAGATTGTTTTGGTAAAGCTGGCGGCGGTTAGTTATAAGCCGCCAACGAATTGGGCAAGTTGCCTTCCCACGGCAAAATGGGCCGATGCACCAGGTTACGTAAATCGTTCAGCATGGCATCCACGGCTTCGGGCGTGTCAAGCTGCTCGTAGTATTTCTCGCGCACCTGCACCACCGGCGCAAACCCGCAGGCGGCCAGGCACTCCACTTCTTTCAGCGTAAAGTGCCCGTCGGGCGAAGTTTCGCCCACTTTAGCGCCCGTAATGCGCTCCAGTTCGGTCGTCAGTTCATCGGAGCCGCGTAGCATACAAGGGCCGGTGCGGCAGATTTCCAGCACGTGGTGGCCCACCGGCTTGAGGTTGTACATGGTGTAGAAACTCGCCACCTCGTACACCTCAATCGGCTTGATATTAAGCGTTTCGGCCACCAAATCCTGCACCTCCGGGCTGACCCAGCCGCCAAATTCGGCCTGGGCAATGTGCAGAATTGGGAGCAGGGCCGACTTGCTCCGGTCGGCGGGGTAGTGCGTGAGCAGGCGTTGAATCTCGGCCTGAGCGGCGGCAGAGAACTGCGGTTTGGTAGCGGGGGCAAAAGGGGTCATTCGGGTAGGGAGTCAAGTATGGTTTGCAACTGCTGGAGCAACGTGGGCAGGTGGTTTTTAACCACGTCCATGATTTGCTCCTCGTTCACATCGTCGTAGTCGTGCACAATGATGTGCCGGGTGCCACTATTGCCCGCCAAGGAATTTCGGGGTGCGCTGCCCGCAGTTCGCGGCTCAATTTGTAAGCGGCTTCGCCGATGATGCCCACCAGCCGAATCAATCCATCGTAGCGTAAGTCTTCGTCGGCAAAGGGTTGGTCATCTAACTTAGCGTATTCGCGCAGAATCCGGGCAGCTTTGTCGCGCATATCCAGTAAACGTTGCCTGTCGTTACGCTGCACATTCATAAATCAACTGCAAATCGGCGGCAATTAAGTCTTTAAAACGCGAAGCTCGTTTCCTTGGCGCAATCACGTCGACTTGCTTATGAAGTAGGGCAGCTAAATCTTCGGGCCAGACGAAATAATCCCACCCAATGGAAACCCCAACATCTAAATCTACCAACAGGTCCACGTCGCTTTTCGCATCGGCTTCACCCCGGGCATAAGAGCCAAACAGCCATGCCTTCCGCACCGGCTTGGTGCGAAAAAAGGCACGAATGGTTTCAACTTCTTGGTCGGTGAGGCGCATATTAGCAAATTGTCAAGCGTCCAATTCCCCCGCAATGACGTTCATAGAACTTAGAATCACAATGGCATCCGAAATCGTGGTGCCCACGGCCATTTCCGGGTACGCTTGGTAGTAGATGAAGCACGGCCGCCGAAAATGCAGCCGGTAGGGGGTGCGCCCACCGTCCGAAACGAGGTAAAAGCCCAACTCGCCGTTGCCACCTTCCACCGAGTGATAGACTTCGCCAACGGGGGCATCAATCTCGCCCATCACGATTTTGAAGTGGTAAATCAGGGCCTCCATGTTCTGGTACACGGCCTGCTTGGGAGGCAGGTAATAGTGCGGCGCATCGGCGTGGAAGGGACCTTCGGGCAGGTTATCAAGCGCCTGATTGATAATGCGTAGGCTCTGCCATATTTCCTCGTTCCGCACGATGAAACGGTCGTAAGTGTCGCCGTTGGTACCCACCGGAATGTCAAACTCAAAGTCCTCGTAAGAGGAATACGGGTTCATCACCCGCACGTCGTAATCCACGCCCGCCGCCCGCAGGTTGGGGCCGGTGAAACCGTAGCTGAGGGCTTTTTCGGCCGAAATCGGCCCCACGTTCACCACCCGGTCCATGAAAATGCGGTTGCGGGTGAACATCGCCTCAAACTCGCGCATCACGGCCGGAAATTCCTTGAGCCACTTGCGGAGTTTTTCCAGCGCCACGGGCGAAAAATCGCGCTCCATGCCGCCCACGCGCCCCATGTTGGTTGTCAGCCGCGCCCCGCACACTTCCTCATAGATTTCGTAAATCTTCTCCCGCTCCTGAAACACGTACAGAAAGCCGGTGAAGGCCCCGGTGTCCACGCCCAGAATGGAGTTGCAGATGAGGTGGTCGGAAATGCGGGCCAACTCCATCATAATGACCCGCATATACTGCGCCCGCTTGGGAACTGTCACGCCCAGCAGCTTCTCCACCGTCAGGTGCCAGCCGATGTTGTTAATCGGGCTGGAACAGTAGTTCATCCGGTCGGTCAGGGTCGTAATCTGATAGAACGGCCGCCGTTCGGCAATCTTCTCAAATGCCCGGTGGATGTAGCCAATGGTGGGCACACCGGATACAATCCGCTCGCCGTCCATCTGCAGAATGTTCTGGAAAATGCCGTGCGTGGCCGGGTGCGTCGGCCCTAGGTTGAGGGTCGTCAGCTCCTGCGAGAAGTCGTTGAGCATCGGCGTGAGCTGGTCGTGCCGTTGGTCCGCTGCTTCCTCGTGAATCTTGTGGGTGCCTTCCAGCGTGTCGTTGGTTGCCATTTTAGTATTGAGTAGTTAGTATTGAGTAGTGAGAATTTAAAACTGGAAAACGCTTGGATTGAGTACTAGCTACTCAATACTTGCTACTCAATACTATCTTCCAAAAAACAGGTCAGTTTTATCTTCGCGGGTGCCATCTTCCAGCGGGTATTCGCGCCGCATCGGAAAATAGTCCATATCCTCCACGTTGAGGATGCGAATCAGGTTGGGGTGGCCGGTGAAAACGATGCCGAAAAAGTCGTAGGCTTCGCGCTCCATCCAATTGGCGGTCAGATACACGTCGGTCAGCGTGGGCACCGTCGGGTCGGCTACCGGGAAGAATATTTTAAGCCGCAGCCGGATGTTGTTAACCAAGCTGTGCAGGTGGTAAATCATGCCCAATTCCTGACCTGGATTTTCGGGGTAGTTAATCCCGCACATCGTGGTCAGAAAATGAAATTGCAACTCGTTATCCGCCTTTAATCCAGCGATTATAGCGTGGATTTGCTCCCGCGTAGTAGTCGCCGTCAGCAGCCCGTATGGCTCGGCTACATCGGTGAATGCAGCTTCGCCAAACAAGCGGTACAGCAGGTTCAACACTTGCGTGTTTTGCTCCGTTAGTGGACTTTCGGCAACGGCGGTTTCGGGGGCGGCGGCAGCGTCTTGCATTGTTAGCTGTTGGCTTTGGACTGATGGCTGTTGGCTTTTTTTAAGCCGCTAAATGCTTTACTCTAAAAGAGCTAACAGCTAACAACCAGAAGCCAAGAGCAAAAAATCATTTGATGTTGTACGACTCCAGCAGGGCCTGATATTCGGGCGAATTGCGGCGGCGCATGGATTCGTTTTTGGCCAAGTCCTGCACCCGCATCAGGCCGTCGAGGACTTGTTCGGGGCGGGGCGGGCAGCCGGGCACGTACACATCAACGGGGATGATGCGGTCGATGCCTTGCAGCACCGAATAGGAGTCGAAAATGCCGCCCGACGACGCACACGCGCCCATCGCCAGCACCCAGCGCGGCTCGGCCATTTGCTCGTACACCTGCTTCACAATCGGGGCCATTTTTTTGGCAATCGTGCCCATCACCATCAGCAGGTCGGCTTGGCGGGGCGAAAAGCTGGGCCGCTCGGAGCCAAAGCGCGAAATGTCGTAGTGCGACCCCATGGTGGCCATGAACTCGATGCCGCAGCACGAAGTGGCAAAAGGCAAGGGCCAGAGCGAGTTGGCGCGGGCAATGCCCACTACCTTTTCCAGCGAAGTGGCAAAAAAACCCGCGCCTTCCACGCCATCGGGGGCTTCTACGGTTTTGATTTCAGGAACTCGGTTATCCATCTGGAGTAGTTGTCAGTGGCTGGTTGTCAGATTTTGGTCTTGTATAGTTGGCCTAACAACTAAGAACAAGCAACTGACAACTGGTTTTAAGCGGCCTCGGCCAAGGCGGCGGGCCGGTTTTCCAACACCGTGGGGGCGGTGAAAGTTTGGCCCATTGGCTCCTCGTTCCAGCGCAGAATGCCCTTTTTGATGACGTAGCCGAAACCGGCCAGCAGCAGGGCCAGAAACACGACCATCTCCACGAAGCCCTGCGTACCCAACTGCCGGAAATTCACGGCCCAGGGGTACATGAAAATAACTTCCACATCAAACAGCACAAACAGGATGGCCGTGAGAAAATACTTGACCGAAATAGGGGTGCGGGCGTTGCCTACGCTCTCGATGCCGCACTCAAATGCTTCGTCTTTGACCTTGCTTTTGCGGCGCGGCCCCACGAGGTGCGACACGACCATGGCGAAGGCCACGAAAGCCAGCGCCAGCCCAAACTGAATGACGATAGGCAGGTAATCGGAAGGCTGATAGCTGGCGGCGGGAACGGCTAGTAACATAACAGTCAGGGGCTAGGAAAAACGCCCGCAGGGCATTGAAGGGCAAAGGTAGTGTTCGCCGGGTTGGAGTGCAACGGCCCAGCAGTAGCAGGGGTTTTCGGCGTATCTTTGGATGCGAAAAGAACGTCAATTATGGGCCAGCCTGACTACCAACCTGCACCCGCTGAAAGCCGCCGCTACAGCGTGACTGAGTATATGCTTTTGGAAGAAGAAAGCGACGTGCGCCACGAGTTTTTTGAGGGAGAAATATTTGCAATGGCGGGCGGGTCAATTCGTCATAATTTGCTGGTTTTGAATTGTGCCTTTTCGCTACGCACTAGCCTACGAGACAAAAAATGTCTGGTAGTTGCTGAAAATGTACAACTGGCCGTGGAGCGCGGCCGGTATTACAATTACCCGGACATTGCTGTGACCTGCGACCCCACCGATTTAGCCGCCGAACGGACGATTGGGTCGCCCGTTCTGTTGATTGAAGTAACTTCAAAATCAACCGAGCGGCGGGACCGGAGTTGGAAGTTTGAGCGGTACAAGGAATTGCCCTCACTCCGGCATTACTTGCTAGTTTCGCAAAAAACCAGTTTGGTGGAATGGTATAAGCGCGAAGAAAGTGGCGTGTGGTCGCACCATACCTTCACCCGTTTTGCTGACGAGCTTTACATTCCCGAAATTGACGCAACTCTAAAGCTGCAAGATATTTACGCGCGGACCGGTCTTGCCCAAATGACTATTTACCCCGACCCGGAACCGGAAAGCGAACAGGACTAAAACCTCAACGGGGCCGCTTCCTTGCCGAAGCGGCCCCGTTGCGTTACAATCCCTTGTCGCGGTTCAGGTCTTCTTGCGGCTCCGCGCCTAAAAATGGGTAGCGGTAGTCCGTCACGGGCACGAAGGTTTCCTTGATGGCGCGGGGCGACACCCAGCGCAGCAGGTTCAGGAGTGAGCCCGCTTTGTCGTTGGTGCCCGAGGCGCGGGCACCGCCGAAGGGCTGTTGCCCCACCACGGCACCGGTGGGTTTGTCGTTGATGTAGAAGTTGCCGGCCGCATTCACCAGGCGCTTGGAAGCCAGGTCAATGGCGTAGCGGTCCTGGGCAAAAATAGCTCCGGTGAGGGCGTAGGGCGAGGTGCTGTCCACCAGGGTCAGGGCCTCGTCAAAGTGGTCGGCCTCGTAAACGTACACCGTCAGGACGGGGCCGAAAAGTTCGTCGCACATCGTAACGTATTTAGGGTCTTTGGCCACGAGAATTGTTGGCTCAACGAAGTAGCCTTTGGACTTGTCGTAGCCGCCGCCAGCAATGATTTCCACGTTCGGGTCGGCTTTGGCCGCATCCAGGTACTTGGCGAGTTTGTCAAAAGACTTTTCATCAATCACAGCATTGACGAAGTTGCCAAAGTCTTCTACGTCGCCCATCTTGAATGAAGCCAAGTCTTTGACCACGTAGCCTTTGATTTCTTCGTAGAGGTTGCTAGGCAAATAGACCCGCGAGGCCGCCGAACACTTCTGGCCCTGGTACTCAAACGCGCCGCGCGACATGGCAGTGGCTACCGCTTTGGCGTGGGCCGAGGGGTGGGCCAGAATGAAGTCTTTGCCGCCGGTTTCGCCCACGATGCGGGGGTAGGTTTTGTAGCGGGCAATGTTCTGACCAATTGATTGCCAAATGTTTTGGAACACGCCGGTGGAGCCGGTGAAGTGGATGCCCGCAAAGTCGGGGTGGCCAAAAATGACCTCGCCCGCCGTGGGGCCGTCCACGTACACGAGGTTAATCACGCCGTCGGGCACCCCGGCTTCCTTGAACAACTCCATCAGCACCTGGGCCGAGTAGATTTGGGTATTGGCGGGTTTCCAGACCACGACGTTGCCCATGAGGGCGGCCGAGGTGGGCAGGTTGCCCGCAATGGACGTGAAATTGAACGGTGTGAGGGCGAATACGAAGCCCTCCAAGGGACGGTGTTCCAGGCGGTTCCACATTCCGGGCGAGCTTTCGGGCTGTTGCCGGTACAGTTCCTGCATGAAATGCACGTTGAAGCGGAAAAAATCAATCAGCTCACAAGCCGCGTCAATCTCGGCTTGGAAGGCGTTCTTGCTTTGCCCCAGCATGGTAGCGGCGTTGAGGCGGGCGCGGTAGGGGCCGGCCAGCAGGTCGGCAGCCTTGAGGAAAATGGCGGCGCGGTGCTCCCAGGGCAGTTCGGACCAGGCCGGGCGGGCGGCCAGTGCGGCCTCAACGGCTTGGCTCACGTGGGTTTTGTCGCCCAAGTGGAAATGGCCCAGGGTGTGCCGGTGGTCGTGCGGCGGGCTGATGCGTTGCCGGTTGCCGGTCCGCACTTCCTGCCCCCCGATGTGCATGGGAATTTCCTGCTCCTGCTGCTTGAGGGTTTGGAGCATTTGCTTCAACTCCGTGCGTTCGGGCGCACCGGGCGCGTAACCTTTTACGGGTTCGTTGAGGGGGTGGGGGACGGTGAAAAATGCGTTGGCCATGAGGGTGTTTCTGGTTGCTGGTTTTTGGTTGGGTGGGATGGTGAAGCAAAGGTAGCGGAACCGCTGGAAGTAGCTACAAAAACTCCCGCAACTCGTGCAAGCTGCTGATTTCGTAGGTGGTGCTGGCAAAGTGCCGCCGCTTTTCGGGATTGAAATACACTTGGTCAATGCCCGCGTTGCTGGCTCCGAGCACGTCGCACTCCAGGTTGTCGCCAATCATGAGGCTGGTAGCGGCGCTGGCCCCGGTCCGCTCCAAAGCATGGGCGAAAATGCGGCCGTCGGGTTTGAGGTAGCCGCAACATTCGGAAGTGATGATTTCTTCAAAATAATGCGTCAGGCCAGCGGAAGCCAACTTGACATACTGAATGTCCTTAAAACCGTTGGTAATGAGGTGCAAGCGATACTTGGGTTGCAAGTAATCCAGCACTTCGTAGGTGAATGGAAACACCGCCGTTTTGAGGGGTAGCAGGTCGGTGAATTCCGCTGAAATATTGGGCGGCACATCGGCCTCGGCTACACCCAACTGCGTGAGTGTCCGCACGAAACGCACTGCACGGAGTTGCTGTTGCGTGATTTTGTTGCCTTGGTACAAGCGCCAAAGTGCGTGGTTGATAACCGAGTAACGGGCAATAAATTCGTCCACCGTGAAGCTGCTGTGGCGGGCTAGGTTATGCCGTTCAAACAAGGTGCGGAGCGTTTCGTCGGCGTTGCGTTCAAAGTCCCACAGCGTGTGGTCAAGGTCAAAAAACAGGTGGCGGTAGGTTTTCAATTAAAAAACATAAGTTAAAAATTTAATAAACACCTTAAACTGTGCTCAGCCGGCCCACATCATGCTCAATACACCGGCCAGCATAATGGCTTTGCACCAAGTGCTCAAATGCCGGAAGTGCCGCCGCCGGTCGGCCCGTACAAGCAAGCGGAACAAGGCCAGCATGGGCAGCAGCGTGAGCAGCAACAGCCAGATAGCCAACGGCCAGCGACCCATTAAAAACACTTTTCCCATTGCCCCGGCCGTGAGCAATACCAGCCAAAACAGAAACACTCCCGTTACCCATTTGCTGCGGGCCACCCCCCACACCAGCGGCAGGGTGCGGCAGCCATGCTGGGCATCGCCCCGCATATCTTCCACGTCCTTAAGGATTTCGCGCACCATTGTGAGCAGAAATGCGGCCAGTGCGTAAGGTAGTACGGCGGGGTGGCGCAGGTGGGTAGCCAGTTGGCCCTGCAACTCGGGGAGCAGTACCAGCGCGGCCGTAAGCGAAGCAATGCTGGCGTTGCCGACCAAAGCAACGCGCTTGAAACGAGCCGAATAGCCCCACAGTAAGAAAGCTGTGCCCAGCGTGACCCAGCCCAGCACCGGGTGCAGCCAGCCTGCCAGCAACACCCCCGTGCCGCTCAGCAGCAGGTGGGCCAGCATGGCGCTGCGGCGGCGCACAGCCCGCCCCACCACCAGCCGGTCGGGCCGGTTAATGGCATCAATCTTGACATCGTAATAGTCGTTGATGATGTAGCCAGCGGCGGCCACCAGCAAAGCCGCCAGCGTCAGCACCCCAAATTGCCAACTGAACACGGCCCGCCAGGGTTGCCCCGGCAGCACCAGACAAGCCCGTACCAGCGTCAGGCACAGCAGCATGATGACCAGATTGGGCCAGCGCACGAGCGTGGCCAGGGCCGCCCCGCCGCCCCGCACCGGGGCCGAAGCGGACACCACGAGCGGCAACGAACGGGAGGATGGGACTTGCATCGGCAACCAGCGGTGGCCTTGGTGGGCGGTCCGCGCCCGTAAAGTTCGGGCGAAACAGTGGCAGCGGTGGCGGTAGGCCAGCCGAAAAGACCCCAACTACCGCCAAACGATTGACGGTTAAGGAGCAGGAAGTGCCCCGTCGGAAATTATATTTTGCGGATGCTGACAGCGCTGATGCCTTTGGGGCCTTCGCGGGTGACGAAGGCAATGCGTTCGTGCGCGGCCGGTTCCACGCCGTTCAGGTCGGCGGTTTGCAGGAAAAAGTCCTGCCGGGTTTCGTCGTCCGTTACGAAACCGTAACCTTTGGCTGGGTCAAAAAACTTGACGGTGCCGGTTTTAGCGGTGGCAGTTGGGCTCAATTGAAATTTGGTGTAGGGTGCGGGGCAACCGGAGGAGCCGCGCTCTAGCGGCCCACGCAGTCAAGCCCCGCACCTTATATCACCCGTTATTATTGATTGTCACGCCATTCGTAAACCCATTTGGCTTGAATTTGCTCCAGGTGGCCTTCGGTGGACTGTTCGCGGGTGCCCGCAAAGTTGGGCAGGGTCAGTATCCAGTCCAGCAGTTCGGTGAAGCGAATGCGGTAGATTTTAGCTTCGGTGAAGTCGGCACCAAACTTTTCGTAGAGTGCCATGGCCACGTCCTCGTGGTCGGCCCATTGGATGGGTGGTTCAAAATGACTCATTCTTTTTCAATGAAGAACGAGGAATGAGGAATGAGGAATTTCTAGTAGGCCAGTGGCATTGTTCGTTCCCCATTCCTCATTCCTCATTGAATTTAGTGGCCCAGAAAATGCTGGGGCGGCACGGTGACGGTGAGTTGCGTATCGGCCCCGACCACGCACTGGCAGGCCAGCCGGGAACTGATGCGCGGGTTGATGGCGCGGTCAATGAAATCTTCCTCTTTTTCGCTGATTTCGGGCAACTCGTCGCCGCCTCGGTCCACGTAGATGTGGCAGGTGCTACACCCGCACACGCCGCCACAGTTGTGCTGCAGTTGAATGCCGTTGTTGAGGGCCACGTCCAGCACCGATTCACCAGCGGCGGCGACGTGGGTCTGGGCCAACTGGCCGTCCTGAAACTGAAACGTGATGGTGGTAGTGGGCAAAAGAAGGAAGCGTAAAGTGTGAACGGGCCACGAAATGAAGTTGCAAAGGTAGCCCCCGCCCCGCCGGGTGCCAAGCCCGGCCCCGTGCGCCCACTAGGCCGGGGGGGGCAGTTGCTGCTGAATGCTGGCCGTAAGTAGCTCGTAAAGAGCCAGCCAGGCGGGATGGCCAGCCAGGGCAGCGCGGTGGGCCGCCAGAGTGGGCGCGTCGCGGCGGCTGGCTGGGCCGGTTTGCATCGCAAAGGGCGGGTTGGTCAGGGCTTTGTCCACGGTTTCGCGCACCAGCGGGGTCAGCAAATCGGGGGGTAGCCGGGCTTCGGCCAGCAGGGCATCGGCAATGCCCAACAGGTGGTTGGTGAAATTGTTGGCGAACACAGCGGCGACGTGCAGCCGCAGTCGTTGGGGAGAGTTTAATAGCAATGCATTTGCACTTAGGCTAGTAGCTAGGGCAAGCAGGGTGGCTTCGGCGGCGGGGTCGGGGGCTTCTACGCACAGCGGCACGGTGGCCCAAGCCACCGCCCGGCCGGGGCTGAAGGTTTGGAGCGGGTAGCACACGCCGCCGCGCAGGGTGGGGTAGGGGGCAAATATTTCTACCGAAAGGGCACCAGCCAAGTGGGCCACCAATGCCCCGGTGGGCCAGGGCACGGCGGCCAGCAACGGCGCCACGGCCGCATCGGGCACCGCCAGCAGGTAAAGGTCGGCGGGCGGCAGCGGGGCCGCGAGTGGACCATGCAGCGCCACGGTGCCGGGTAGTTGGGCAGCCAGCGCGGCGGCCGGAGCCGCCGACCGGCTCCAGACAAACACCACCCGATGGCCAGCGGCGGCCAGCGCGGGGGCCAGTTGCGCCGCCACCCGCCCGGCCCCGAACAGGCCCACGCGCAAGGGCAAAACAGTAGTAACGGACGAAGGGGACATGAACGTAAATCTTTTTCTGGAAATCAAGCCCGCAGACTTCGCCAAAGTGGTGGGAGTTTCGTAGGTCCAAAGCTACTCGCTACTAGCAATAGCAGCCCAAGTGCGCTATTGCGTCTTGCCTTTCGCCCCCAATATTTTTACTTCCATGAATGAGAATTACAGCTTTGCACCTCGCTTTCGGCAGTTGGCGTTAGTGGGTTTATTGGCAGGTGGGGCCAGCGCCGCCCAAGCCCAGGCGCTACCTTACGCCGCCGCCAACGTCCTCAAATTTGTGGGCACCTACACCGACCTCGGTGCCAGCGGCACGGTTATCGCCACGGCCAACACCGACGATGCCAGTTCGGCCGCGCAGACGATTCCGTTCCCGTTTCGCTTCAACGGTACGAATTTTACGCAGTTTGTGCTCAACACCAACGGCTACCTCAAGCTGGGAAGCGCGGCCCCGGTGGCTCCGTTTTTCAACGATAGCGGCCAGGCCATCACCGGTGGGCCAGTGAACGGGCCGGACCAGAACCTGATTCTGCCCTTCAATGGCGACCTGACCGCAGGCACGGCGGGCGGCACCGAATACCGCATGGCCCTGAGCGGCACCGCTCCCAACCGGGTGCTAACCGTTCAGTGGAAGAACGTGCAGGACAAACTGCGATTGGCCACCGCTACCGACCCGGCCGCGCCGGTGCAGTACGCCAATTTTTCGTTTCAAGCGAAGCTGTACGAAACGGGCAGCCAAATTGATTTTGTGTATGACCGGCCCACCGCCGCCCCGCTGTTCAATGACTTTGCCAAGTTCATCAATGTGGGCCTAAAAGGGTCGGGCACAATGGCCAACCAACTGGTACTGGGAGCCAAGGCATCTAGTACGCCCTGGGCCAGCACGCCTTTCATCGCCGGGCCGTACACGCAACTGGCGCACAACGTGCGGGTGGCGGTGCTGCCGGAGCGGGGCCGCACCTACAGCTTTACGCTGCCCGTGGCCAACGATGCCGCCGTGCAAGCGGTGTATGGCTACGACCAACTGGCCCTGCCCGCCGGGCAGCCCCTTACGTTGCGGGCCGTGGTGCGCAATGCGGGTACCACGGCCCTGCCAGCGGCCACCGCCACCCTCGCCGTAAGCGGGGCCAACTCGGCTACGGCGGCGCAACCCGTGCCCGCCCTGGCGGTGGGCGCGTCGGCCACGGTCGTGTTTGCGGGAATAAATCTTTTGCAACCGGGCAACAACACCGTGCTGGTGCAGCTGGGCAACGATGGCAATAATACCAACAACAGCATGAGTATGTTGATGGTAACGAACGCCAGCACCACGTCCTTTATTACGGCCGGAGTGTCGCCGTCCAGTTCCTTCAGCGTGGGCAACAATGCTGATGCTTACTTCGGAGCCAAAATCACGCTGACCCAGCCGCGTGACGTGGTGGCGGTGCGGGCGTTTTTGTTCAACGACGCGGCGGCGGTAGGGTCGGTGGCCTACGGGGTGGTGATTGACCCCACCACCGGGGCTTTGCTGGCACGGTCGCCGGATTTTACCGTCACGGCCGCCTCACTTGATATGTTGCACACATTCAACATGATTACGGCGGTGAATGTGCCCGCTGGCGACGTGATTGTGGGCATGGCCGTGGCTCCGCTGGGCAGCGCCGGACCGTTTTTTCTGATGGCCGTGCAGAGCGAGAACCCTACGCGCCCCAATACTTTTTTCACTGGCTCGGCGACCAACGCGGCACCGCCCAGCCCGGCCCTCACGGCAGCGGGGGAAAACACGTTCAAGTATATGCTGGAAGCGGTGACAACCCCGCCCGCTACCTGCCCTGCGCCCGGCAACGTGGCGGTCAGCACCGTCACCCAAACCTCGGCCGTGGTGACGTTCGCCGCGCCAGCCCCTGCCACGGCTTACCAGGTGTTTTACGTGCCCAGCGGCACTCCGCTGACCAGTGGCAGCCCCAATGTAGCCGCCTCAAGTTCACCGGTAACAATCAATGGTTTAGCACCCGGCACCGGCTACGATGTGTACGTGGTGGCGGCCTGCGGCTCTACCAACCGCAGTGCCCCTGCCGGGCCGGTTTTTTTCGTTACGCCCTGCACTACGCCCACCATCACCTCCTTCCCATACGCCCAGAATTTTGACGTGATTGCCAACGGTCAGACCCTGCCCTGCGGCATTCAGGTAGCAGATGTGAACAACGACGGCTTCACTTGGGAACCCATCAATTCGGTTCGGCAAGGGTCCGTGAATGTGAACGTTACCCGTGCAGCCTCGCCGTTTGCGATGGTGTACGCCTTCAACCCCGATGCCACGACGGGCGGCAACGACTGGTTCTATCTGCCCGCGATGCGCTTTCAAGCTGCCAGAACCTACCGCCTGTCGTTCTACTACCGCCGCAGCAACAACCCGCTGGTGGAGGCGCTGGAGGTGAAATACGGCCCCATGGCCACGGCCGCCGCCCAAACCAACCTGCTCTGGACCAACAACAACATCAACTTGCCCACGTATTTGCTGGCCGACAACAACAGCACCCCGGCCGTGGCCGACATCACCCCCACCGCAACGGCGTTGGACTACATCGGATTTCACTGCAATAGCTTGCCCAACAAGCAGTTTTTGGCCGTGGACGACGTGACGGTATCGGTATTGCTGGCTACTTCGGTCGCGCTGGCCCACGCCGTGAATGTGTACCCCAATCCTTCCGCTACCGGCCGGTTCACGCTGGACATCAGCGGGGCCGACGCTGCCAATGCCATGTCCGTGGACGTGACCAATATGCTGGGCCAGCGGGTATATGGCGGCATGGTGCGCGACAACTTTCGCAACGAGCTGGATTTGTCGGCGTTGCCCGCCGGGATTTATTCGTTGCGGGTGAGCAACGGCCGCGAACAACTGCAACAGCAGGTGGTGATTGTGAAGTAATGTGGCATCCGCACAAAAAAACCGCGCTGGGTTGGCGCGGTTTTTTTGTGCGGATGCCACGCTATTTACTCATGCCCTCAAAGGCCGAAGTTTCGGTTGCACACTACTTTGTTTCTCAACTTGAGTTGGGCGGCGCAGGTGCTGCCGCACACTCAGGCCAAAGCCCAAAGCCATGAGCAACGTCCCGCTCCAGAGCAGGTTGATGAACGGCTTTTCGGTGGCTTTGAGGATGATGTAATCCTTTTGGCTGGTGCTCACACCGAACGTGAACTTGCCTTTCACGGGGTCAATGCTGTTCAGGCTGAGGCGGATGCCGAGGTCTTCTACTTCGTCGGGCACCCGGCCGATGAGGCGGTTGCGGACCACGAACACGGGGTGGGCGTGGTACTGCCGCCGTTCGCCCGACACAATCATGTCGGCTTGCAGGGCGAGGTCGCCTTTTTGCAGGTTAAGGCCAGCGGTTTCGTGGGCGGGTTCCACGGCCCGAAACACGGCGATGTAGTCGTTCAGGAAAATGGTGTCGCCCACGGCCAGGGTGTGCTCTTTGGGTTCGCTCCATTCCTTCTCCTTGCGCGGGTCCAGCACCGAACTGATGTGCGAGTAGATGTCGTGGTCCCAGAACTTTTTGATGTCGGGCGAAGCCAGCAGGCCACCCATTTCCTCGTTCACCTGAGCGCGGGGATAGAGCGTAAATTTCTCGCCTGATTTTTTGTCCTCGTACTGCACCCGGTAGTAGGTGTTTTCGGGCAGAATATCCACGGTGTCACCCGTTTTGTAGTAGGTTTTGCCGCCGCTCTGGATGTCGGCGCGGGCCAGGGATTTGTACTCGTCGTCGGTGCGAAACAAGAGTTGCTTGTTCACGTAGCCGGGCACGGCGGGCACGTCCAGGTACTGCCCGGTATAGGTCACGGCGTAGCCGTGCATGGGGGTGGCTTCGTTGCGCCACAGCAGCACATTGTCGCGGTTGATGTCTTCGGGGAAATCGCGGGAGTAAAGCAGCCCCGACACGTTGCGCGACACGATGGTGGAGTAGCCCGACGAGGCCAGGATGCCAATGAGCATCAGGGCAATGCCGAGGTGGGCCATGCCGCCGCCCGAGAGCCGCACCCCGCGCCGCCACAGCGTGAACACGGTGCCGAAGTTGGCCAGCACCCCGAACAAACCCGCCAGTAGCAACGCGGCGTAGGGCAGCGAGAGCGTGAGTTGCTGCCTGCGCAGCAGCAGCACCGCCAGGGCCGTGCCCAGCAGCGCCAGCAGGGCAGGCACCGTCAGGGCGTTGGTGAGGGTGTGACGGTCGTTGCGCTGCCACCACATCAGCTGGGCCAGGCCCGAGAACAGGGCCACGCCCACGCCCATCCAGAGTTGGAGCTTGGAATAGTGGGCAATCTGGTCGGCGGGCAGGGCCACGTTGGTCTTGATGCCGATGAAACCCATGAAGGCATTATAAACCGGGATGCTGGTCGTGACCAGTACCTGGAACGCGCCCAGGCACAGCACGGTAGCGCCCACAAACACCCACAATTCGGCGTTGTAGGTGGTCAGCTCTTTTTCGGAAATGGGGATTTCGCGCCAGCGATAAACCAGCAGCGCCACCGCCAGCACCGTGAAAAACAGCAGGTAAATAAGCAGTTGCCCCGACAAACCCAAATCGGTGAACGAATGCACCGACGAGTTGCCCAGCACTCCGCTGCGGGTGAGGAAGGTAGCGTAGAGAATGAGCACAAACGTGCTTACTACCAGCGCAAACGCCGTGCGCAGTCCGGTGCGCCGCCGTTGCCACAGCACCATGCCGTGCAGGGCTGCCACCAGCACCAGCCAGGGGATATAGACGGCGTTTTCCACGGGGTCCCAGTTCCAGTAGCCGCCGAAGTTCAGGGTTTCGTAGGCCCAGTACGCGCCCATCACCACGCCCACGCCCAGCACCCCGCCGCCCACCAGCGTCCAGGGCAATGCCGGTTTCACCCAGGTGGTTAGCTCGCGTTTCCAGAGGCCCGCAATGGCAAATGCAAACGGCACCAGCGTGAGCGCAAACCCCAGAAACAGCGTGGGTGGGTGAATCACCATCCAGTAGTTTTGCAGCAAGGCGTTGAGGCCGGTGCCGTCTTTGGGCACGAAGTCGGGCTGGGTTTTCCAGACCGGCAAATTGGTCAGGAACTCGTGCAGCAGAATGAACGGCGACGACCCCACCTTGACCCCACCCAGCACCACGCCCAGAATCATACTCACCAAAAACAGCTGCACCCCGCTGAAAACGGCCATCACCGGCGCTTCCCAGCGCCGGTTGAAGCGCATGACGACCAGCCCGATGCACACGTGCCAGAATATCCAGAGCAGGAACGAGCCTTCCTGCCCTTCCCAGAAGCAGGAAATCATGTACTGCACCGGCAAGTGGTTGCTGCTGTGGCTCCAGGCGTAGTAATACTCGTAGCGATGCTGCTCGATGATGTTGAACAGCGCCCCCACCACCACCAGCACCGCCGCGCCGTGCACGAAAAACGCGCCCCGCGCCAGCCGCTGCCACGCAGCATCGGGCGCATCCAGCGCCCGGCCCCGCGTGGCCTGAAAATAGGCGTAGGCCGCCACGCCCGCTGCCGCAAAGGCCACGATAACCGCGAGATGGCCCAGGTTTCCAATCAATAAATTCATCAGCTTAGTATAAGTCAGGGCCAGGCTGGCCGGAGCGGTTTCCCACCCTTGTAACAACGGATGGCAAGTTTTGCAGTTTTTGAGCTGCTCTTTTAATTGCGCCAACCGCTGTTGCAATGCTTCTTTGTCATCAAAAACCTCTTTAGCAGTGTGCGTTACATCCAATTCGTCGCTTTTGTCAAATTCCTGCCTGGGCAGGTGTAGGCAATCAGCTTTGTGCACCATGTGCATTGCTGCGCTGCCCCGGCGATTGATGTAAAACCCTTTTTCCCAATGAGCCTGCTGCCACTTCCGGAACTCCGGGGTTTGGTGATGAAAAACATTGTGCCGCAATGTTACAGATTGCCCCGCAACGCTTGCTCCCGCTCGATGCTCTCGAACAAGGCCTTGAAGTTGCCCTTGCCAAAGCTCTTGGCCCCTTTGCGCTGGATGATTTCGTAGAACACGGTGGGTCGGTCTTCCACGGGCTTGGTAAATATTTGCAGCAGGTAGCCTTCCTCGTCGCGGTCCACGAGCAGGTTCAGCGCCCGCACCGATTCCAGGTCTTCGTCAATGGCCCCGATGCGCTCCAACAGGTCGTCGTAGTACGCGCCGGGCACGGTCAGAAACTCCACGCCCCGGCGGCGCAACTCGGTCACGGTCTGTCGAATGTCGTCGGTGGCGATGGCAATGTGCTGCACACCGGGCGAGTGGTAGTAGTCGAGGTACTCCTCAATCTGCGATTTTTTCTTGCCCTCGGCCGGCTCGTTGATGGGGAACTTCACGTAGCCGTTGCCGTTGCTGACCACCTTGCTCATCAGGGCCGAATACTCGGTGCTGATGTCCTCGTCGTCGAAGGTGATGAGCAGCTTAAAGCCCATCACGTCCTCGTAAAACTTAATCCAGGTGTTCATTTCGCCCCAGCCCACGTTGCCCACGCAGTGGTCCACGTGCAACAGGCCCACCGAGGTCGCCTGCGGCACCGCGCTGCTACGGGCCACGAAGCCGGGCAGGAACGGCCCGCTGTAATTGGTGCGCTCCACGAAGGTGTGGATGGTTTCGCCGTAGGTGTAAATGCCTGCCAGCGTCACGCTGCCGTGTTCATCTTCAATGGTATAAGGCTCGAAAGCCACCCGCGCCCCGCGCTTGGTGGTTTCGGCAAACGACTGCCGGGCATCGTCCACCCACAGGGCCATCACCTTCACGCCGTCGCCGTGCTGGGCCACGTGGCGCGTGATTTCAGAGTCGGGCAGCAGCGAAGTGGTCAGCACGAAGCGAATTTTGCCTTGCTGTAGCACGTAGCTGGCGCGGTCGCGCAGGCCGGTTTCGGGGCCAGCGTAAGCCACTAGCTCAAAGCCAAGAGCGGCCTGGTAGAAATAGGCCGACTGCTTGGCGTTGCCGACATAAAACTCTACGAAGTCGGTCCCTTTCAGGGGCAGGAAGTCGTGTACAGGGTGGGCCAGTACTTCGGGCGAGGTCATGGTATGCATCAGGAGGGGGGATTGGGGTGGGGAAATGGGAATTGGCTGGTAAAAGTACGATTTGCGGCGAAAAGTGCCACCGCCGTCGGGGTCGTTGCACCCGGCCCGACCACTGGGTGGCACCCGGCGGCGCGTGGTTTGCGGTTTGTGCTGCATTTTTGCGGCAACTTAACTCCCGCCAACCCGCCCCCAATGAACACCGCCACCCTCAACGCTGCCCTCGTGGCCCTGATTGAAAAGAAAGCCGAACTGCACACCCTCACCTACGACGATGCCCGTTACGACGAAGTGGAAGAAGCCCTGCACGACCTCGAAGACGATTTCAACGACGAATACGGCGAGTACCTGGAATCAGCTCTTGACAAAGTTCACGGCGACCTGAAGTCGGACACCGACGTGCTGCTGCCCACCGCCTACCTGCCGGCCAGCACCAGCGCCGCCCCCGGCCCTAAAGAAGGGGTTTGGATTGACTCCGAAAAATACCCCGGCAAGGAAGCCCGCCTCACCCTCGTGCCCAACCCCTTGCGATTGTTGCTGACCGTGGGCAAGGCCGTGCAGCAGGAAGTGTGGAAAGGGTAGTTTAACGGCCGGGTTTTTTAGTGGCTCATTCAAAAAGCAACCACCCGCATGAGCCAACTGTCCGCTCCGCCCGCATCCGGCCGCGACATTTCCCTGGATTACCTGCGAACGACCCTGACGCTGCTGGTCATTGCCCATCACAGCGCCCTGGCTTACACAACTTACGCTTTTTTTGACCTGCAAACGCCGTTCAACTCCACCGCGCCCGTGGTGGATGCCCGGCGCTGGGCTTTTTTTGACTATGCTACAAATTTCAATGACGTGTTTTTCATGTCGTTGATGTTCTTTATTTCGGGCCTCTTCATCTACCCGGCCTGGCAGCGGCACGGTACGGCCGCTTTCGTCCGCGACCGGCTATTGCGCTTGGGGCTGCCTTTCGTTTTCGCGGTGGTGGTGCTAATGCCCGTGGCGTTCTACGCCTCCTGGTCATTGAGTGCGCACCGCGAAGGTTTTTGGGATTTCTACCGAATTCTGGCGGGGGCGCGGTTTGCCGCCGGTCCGCCCTGGTTTATCTGGCTGCTGCTGCTCTTCAACATATTAGCGACACTGGTTGCCCGGTTTTTTAGCCGACCCCTGACCGGCCTCGGACGGTGGCTGCAACGCTTGCAAGACCAGCCTGTGCGGGGCAGTCTGGCGATTTTTGGGTTGGCGGCCTTGGTGTATTTGCCGCCGCTGTTGCGCTACGGGGCCAGCGAGTGGACCGTGCTGCTGACTTCCCCGCTGGCGTTTCAGACTTCCCGGTTCGGGTTGTATGCGCTCTGGTTTGCCTTTGGCGTGGCGGTGGGGGTGCCGGGCCTCCGCAACGGCTTGCTGGCCCGCGAGGGCCAACTCGCCCGGCGCTGGCCGCGCTGGCTGTTGGCTTGCGCGGTGCTGTACAATGCGTTGTGGTTCGGGCCGCAGTGGGCAGCGGGGGCATTGCTGGCCCCGGCCACCCGCACAGGGCTGACCGGCCTGCTCTGGCTGGCCAGTGGCGTGGCCAGTTGCTTTGCGCTCCTGGCGCTGTTCCAGGGTCGTCCGCCAACGGCCCGGCCCTGGCTGAACGCGCTGACCCGCAGTGCTTACGTCATGTACCTGGTGCATTACGTGTACCTCACCTGGCTGCAACACCTGCTGCTGGGGTGGCCGGTTGCGGCGGCGGGCAAGTTCGGGGTGGTTTTCGTTGGCACCACTTTGTTGAGCTGGCTAACGGCCCAACTGCTCTTCAAAAGCCCGGCCCTCCGCAGCTTTCTTTAACCTGGGAAACCGACCATGCTCTACCGCCTCGCCGACCTTGCCGACTGGCAAGCCGCTCAACAAACCGGCTATTTCGCCAGCCCCGACCTTGCGGCCGAGGGCTTCATCCATTCTTCGCTGCCGGAGCAACTGCTGGAAACCGCCCGCCGACACTACGCCGGACGCGGCGAGTTGGTGCTGTTTGAAATAGACGAAGCGGCCCTGACCGCCGCCGGGGTGCGCGTCGAGCGCGAATGGGCGGCAGGGCGGCAGGATTATTTCCCGCACATTTTTGGCCCGGTGCCGATGGCCGCCGTGCGGCGCACCTGGCCGTTTCGGGCCGATGCGGCGGGTGCGTTTGCGCTGCCGCCCGAGCTGGCCGGGTAGAAACAGCGCGGGAGCGGGGCATTTCCCAAGCTGCCATGCAACCTCCGGCAGCGGGTGCGCCTCTCGCCAGGCAACCCCCCTTGCTTTTTCTGCCATGATGTCGCGGTTACGTTTGCCTGGGCTGCTCTCGTTGCTGGTAGCAACAACTGCGTGTGCCCCTGCCTTTCAATTGGCGGTGCGGCCGACGCAGCCGACGGGTGAGTTCGTGGAAGGGCGCGAACAGGCCCTGGCCGTGGCCGACAGTGTGGAAGTGCGCCTGAGTTTTGTACGCTACGAGCCAACGCAGCTGGTGTTTGAGGCCGAATACCGAAACCCGACCAAGCGGGCGCTGGTGGTGGCCCCAACCGATTTTCGGGTACTGCCCCGGCGGCAGTCTACGCCCGCCAAGCCAGCCGGGCACGGGTGGCCAATGCCTGCGCCTGGCGTGGAGGTGTCGGCGGCCGTGGCGGCCGAACTCAGCGCGGCGAGCAGCCCTTACCTGCCCACCCTGCCCACAAGTGTAGCCGCCACCGACCCCGAAGTGGAAATTGAAGCCCTGCACACCGAAGCAGACCGCGAAAACAGTCGTGCCAACCGCGTCGATTGGTTGGGCCTGGCATTCAGCCTCACCAGTGTGGTGACGGATGTGGCCAGCATCGGAAAAAACGAAACCGTTGCCCAACGCCAGCGCCGCGAATCGTTGGCCGCTGCCGCCATTACCTACAACGTGGCCTCGGCCACTGCCAAGACCCAGCACGCCCTGGAAGCCGACCGGCTACGGGCACAAGAAGGCCGGTTGCGGGCCAGTGCCTTGCGAAAAACCACCCTGCACCCCGGCCAGCAGGTGTACGGTTTGCTGTGGTTTCCGCGCTTCGACACGGCCGATGATTTTACGCTGCAAGCCCCCGGTCCGGTTGGCCCAGTGCTGCTGGAGTTTCGGCAAACCCGGAAGCGGGAATAGCAACCGGTGGCGGGCCAGGGCTTTCCCATTCGCGGGGTTTTGGGCAAGCCAAGCCGGGCAATGCGCCTCGGCATTACCCCAGCTCCGCCAGTTCCAGCCAGCGGCCTTCGGTGGTTTCCAACTCTTGCCCCAGCGTTTGCAGCCGGGCACCCCAGGCGGCAAAATCCTGGGGGCTGCCCTGGCCACTGGCCAATTGGTCGGTAAGTTGCTGTTTTTCGGTTTCCAACGCCGCTATTGCCGCTTCCAATTGGTCGTATTCTTTCTTTTCGGCAAAGGTGGCGCGGCGTTTGGGCGGGGGCGGGGCGGGGGCCACGGCCGCCGGGGCGGTGGCCGCTGCGGCTTTGGCGGCAGCGCGGGCGGCCTTGGCGGCTCGTTCTTCGGCTTCCAAAGCGGCTTCGGTTTCGCGTTCGCTCAGGTAGTCGCGGTAGTCGGTGTAGTTGCCGGGGAAGTTGAGGATGGCCCCGCCGGGTTCCAGCACGAAGAGGTGTTCGGCCAGGTTGTCCAGAAAGTAGCGGTCGTGGCTCACGATGAGCAGGCAGCCGCCGAAGTGCAGCAGGAAGTCTTCCAGAATGTTGAGCGTACCGAGGTCCAGGTCGTTGGTCGGTTCGTCCAGAATCAGGAAGTTGGGGTTTTTGATAAGGACGCGCAGCAGTTGCAGCCGCCGCTTTTCGCCGCCGCTCAGCTTGGTCACCAGCGTGTACTGCTGGGCCGGAGGAAACAGAAACAGGTTCAGAAACTGGCTGGCCGTGAGCACGTCGCCGTTGGCGAGTTCCACCACTTCGGCCACTTCCTTCACAATGTCAATCACGCGCTGACTGGGGTCAAATTCCAATTCGGTCTGGGTGTAGTAGCCAAACACGGTGGTTTGGCCCACGTCAATGGTGCCGGAGTCGGGCGTGAGCTTGCCCGTCAGCATATTGAGCAAAGTGCTTTTGCCCGCCCCGTTCGGCCCGACGAGGCCAATCCGGTCTTTTTTCTTGAACACGTAGCTGAAATCGTCCAGCACCACGTTGCTGCCAAAGGCTTTGGTCAGGTGGCTGGCTTCTATGATTTTGCCGCCCTGCCGGGTGGTTTTCACGCTCAGTTCCACCTGCTGCTTGCTGAGGTTGGTGCTGGCTTTTTCCTTCGTGATGTAGAAGGCATCAATGCGGGCTTTTTGCTTGGTGCCGCGGGCTTGCGGCATCCGGCGCATCCAGTCCAGTTCTTTTTTGAACAGTTGGCGGGCCTTCTCCACTTCGGTGGCTTCGCGCATTTCGCGGTCGGCTTTTTTCTCCACGAAGTAGGCGTAGTTGCCCTGGTAGCGGTACATCTGGCCCTTGTCGAGTTCCACAATCTCATTGGCCACGCGGTCCAGGAAGTAGCGGTCGTGGGTCACCATCAGCAGCGTAAGGGTGGGAGAGGCCAGGCGGTTTTCCAGCCATTCAATCGTGCTTAGGTCCAAGTGGTTGGTGGGTTCGTCGAGCAGCAGTACGTCGGGTTCCTCAATCAGGACCCGCGCCAGGGCCACCCGCTTGCGCTGTCCGCCGGATAGCATACTCACGTTACGGGTCAGCAGCTCGCCCAGGATGCCCAGGCGGCTCAGAATCTGCTGCACCTGCGTTTCGTAGTCCCAAGCATTGAGCGCGTCCATGCGCTCCAGCACCCGCTGCAAATCATCCGATTTGTGGTCGGGGTCGTTCACCACGTGTTCGTACTCCTGAATGGCCTTCAGTGTATCGTTTTGGCTGGCAAAGATGGTTTCTTCCACCGTCAGGCTTTCGTCAAACGTCGGGTTCTGTCCCAAATACGTGACCCGGATGCCCTTGCGGACGCTCACCGACCCCGTATCCGACGATTCCAGGCCCGCCAGCACCCGCATCAGGGTGGTTTTGCCGGTGCCGTTGATGCCCACAAAGGCCACGCGCTGCCCCTGTTGCAGCCCAAAGTTCAGGTTTTGAAAAAGCCAGCGGTCGGCGTAGTTTTTGCCGATGTTTTCGGCGGAAAGTAGGTTCATAAGTGGGGGCAAAGGTACGGCCGGTGCCGGGCGAGGCGCGTACCTTTGGCGCATGGCCTACAGCGATTTTACCCTTGACCGTTTGATGCGCGAGTTCGGTGTCAAAGTGCGCGGCGAACGTTCGCTTTTCACTGATGTAGCGCCAATCGAACCAAGCCCGTGGCTGTCAGAATCATTGGCACGGGCCAACAACATCGGCTTTGGCAGTGAAAAATCACGCTCCGAGCGGCTGGTATCGCCGGTGCTGATGGAGTTGAGCAACCTCAACCAAGACAACTTTGCGATAATCTCCGGGGCAAATCTGGACGTTGATGTAGGACGGGGGTTGAACGGCGAGTGCGATTTTATTTTGTCCTTCACCCGGTTGCAGGATTTTGTACAGGCACCGGTTTTTTGCATTACTGAGGCAAAAAAGCAAGACGTGGAGATGGGCACCGCGCAATGTGCGGCCCAGTTGCTTGGGGCGGCCCAGTTGAACCGACAAGCCCAGCAGGCCATTCCGACGCTTTATGGCTGCTCCACTACCGGCATCGAATGGCGTTTTTTGCGCTTCGAGTCCAACACGTTTGTGCTGGACGAAACGCGTTACCTCATCAGCGACTTGCCTAAGCTGCTAGGCGTGTTGCAGCAGGTTCTTAATTGGCAGAAATTCGCCCAACGCTCGGAGCCATTGGAAGGAATTTACATCACCGATGCACTGCCGCGTCCCGACCCTGGAAATGGTAATAAATTTAGCTTCAATGTACTGTGTTTCTATCGTGACGGGACGTTTTTGGACACGTCCATCAGCACACCCGACCCATTGCTTGACATGAACAAGGTGGCCAGTGGGTTCACCCGGCAGCAGCGTGGCAGCAGCGGCCATTACAGCGCCGCCGAAGGGGAGTTACAGCTCCATTTTGTGCTTGAAAAAAGCGCCAGCAATTTTCAATGCCCCGGCTCGATTGCGGCCAATGGCGACTTGTTGGTGAAGCGGTACAGCCAGGCCCAGCCGCTCTTGTTCAAAAAATGGCAGCCCTGAAAACGGGTTCTGCCGCTCAAATGCAGCGCACGGCCTCCACGTTCACCTCGTCGCGCAGCAAATCCAGCCCTTTGTAGGCCAGTGGCCGACCGGCATCGGTGAGCAAACCGGGCAACTCGGCGCGGGCAGCATCGAGGATGAGCTGCGTGAATTTGCGCTCGCCCAGGTAGATGGCCACGGGGCGGCTACGTTGCGGCGGGTGCGCGGCCAGCGCGGCATCAATTTCGGCTAGAACGGTACTCGGCATGGGCAAGCGAGGAGCAGGGGCAAAAGCTTGAAAATGGTTCAGTAAGATACTGCATAGACCGTAAAAAGTTATACCCATTGCGGCAAAAAATGGTTGCTGTTGCTGGCCTGCGCTGACTGAAAATCCGTTTCGGCCGGGGTGTACCTTTGCGGCATGAACGATGCCGTCGTGGCCAACTTCGCCGAGCGCCCCATTGGTATGTTTGATTCCGGCATCGGGGGCCTCACGGTGGCCCGCGCCGTGGCCCAGCGCCTGCCCCACGAGCGGCTGGTGTATTTTGGCGACACGGCCCACTTGCCCTACGGCGACAAAAGCACGGCCGCCATTCAGGCGTATGCGGTCAAAATCTGCGATTTGCTGCTCCGGCAGCACTGCAAAATCATCCTCATTGCCTGCAACTCGGCTTCGGCGGCGGCCTACGAACTGGTGCGCGAATACGTAGGTAGCAAAGCGCGGGTGCTGAATGTGATAGACCCCATTGTGGCGCACGTGGGCCAGGTGTACGCCGGGCGGCGGGTGGGCCTCATCGGCACCAAGCAAACGGTGAATTCCAACGTGTACAAAAAGAAACTGGACGACCTGGACGCAGCCGTGGACCTGCACAGCCTGGCCACCCCGCTGCTGGCCCCCATGATTGAAGAGGGGTTTTTGGAAAACAGCGTGTCCGACGACATCATTGCCAGTTACCTCGCCCACCCGGCACTGGCCGATGTGGAGGCGCTGGTGCTGGCCTGCACGCATTATCCGTTGATTAAGGAGCAGATTGGGCGCTACTACGCGGGCCGGGCCGACGTGCTAGATGCGTCCGACGTGGTGGCCGCTGCCACCGCAGCCTACCTGGCGGCCCAAAACCTGCTGGCCCCGCCCACGCCGGTGCCGCCGGTGCATCATTTTTACGTGTCCGATTTTACCAGGTCGTTTGAGGAAAGCACCCGCTTGTTTTTTGGGCAGGAAGTGCGGTTGGAGCATTATCCGCTGTGGGAGTGAGCGGTAACACCGGGTTGGGCGGGTAGCACTAGATTTAACTTTGCGGAAAAGGTTCTACCCGGCTGTGGCCCTTACCTTTGCAGCGGTGGCGGGCGGCCCGTGTTTTGTTTCTTTTTTTACCTAATATTCAACCTCTTTCAACTCACATTTATGAAAAACCTTTTCGCTTTGCGGGCACTGGTGTGCTTGGCGTTTTTGCTCCTGCTGTGGCCGTTTGCGGGGGCAGCGGCCCCGTTCACACCGGGCAATATTGTGGTGGTCCGCATCGGCGACGGCGTGGCGGCCATTCCCGCAGCGGCGGCCGGCGCTACGTTCTTGCTGGAATACACCCCCAGCGGCACCCTGGTGCAAACCATTGTCCTGCCAACCGCAACCGCAGGCACCAACCACGCCCTCACCAACACGGCCTCGTCCAGCTCGGACGGCTCGCTGACCCGTTCGGTGGACGGACACTACCTGGTGCTGACCGGCTACGATGCTGCCCCCGGCACGGCGGCCTTGCTGGCAACGACCTCGGCCGCCAACAACCGCGTTATCGGCCGCGTGGCAGCCAATGGCACCGTAAACACCAGCACGCTTGTCAGCGATGCCTTTAGTGCGGGCAACATCCGGGGCGCGGCTTCGGTTGACGGCAGCACGTTTTACGCCGTGGGGTCTAATTCGGGGGTGCATTACCTGCCCTTCGGCAACACGGGCACTACCACCGCTTTCAATACGGCGGCCCCGACCAACCTGCGGACGGTCAATATTTTTGGGGGCAACCTATACATCGCTTCGGCTACGGGCGCATTCAACGGGATTTCGCAGGTGGGCACGGGGCTGCCCACCACCGCCCCTCAAACCATCACGCTGCTGCCGGGCTTCTCGGCTGCCAGTGGACCCAGCCCCTATGCGTTCTACTTTGCCGACCTGAGCGCCACGGTGCCTGGGGTGGATGTGGTGTACGTGGCCGACGACCGCCTGCCAGCGGTGAGCCCCAGTGGCGGGGTGCAGAAATGGAGCCTGGTGGGGGGCACCTGGACGCTGAATGGGGTCTTGTCGAGTCCGACGGCCATTCGCTCCCTGACGGGTTCTGCCACCGGCAGCACCGTGTCGTTGGTGGCGGGCACCGATTCCAAACTGTTTGCCCTGACCGACAACGCCGGTTACAACGCTGCGCCGAGTTTCACGGTTTTCCCCACCGAGTTTGCCACGGCGGCGGCCAACACCAAGTTCAGGGGCGTGGCCCTGGCCCCAACGGCGAGCACCACGGCGGCCCCGACCGTCACGAGCTTCACGCCCACCAGCGGGGCTAGCGGCGCGACAGTGACCATCACGGGCACCAACTTCACCGGGGCTACGGCCGTGACCCTGAACGGGTCGCCCATCAGCGGCTACACGGTGGTGAACGCCACCACCATCACCTTCACGGTGCCCGGTGGGGCCAGCACTGGAGCCATTGCCGTGACCACAGCGGGCGGCACGGCCACCAGCGCCACCAGCTTCACGGTAAACACCGTGGCAGGTGTGCCCACCATCGCCAGCTTCACGCCCACCACCGGTCCGACCGGCACCACCGTCACGCTGACGGGCACGAACTTCACCGGCACCACGGCCGTGATGTTGAACGGGGCGGCCATCACCGGCTACACGGTGGTGAACGCCACCACCATCAACTTCACGGTGCCCGCCACCGGCACCAGCGGCCCCATTGCCGTCACCAATGCCAGTGGCACGGCCACCAGCAGCACGAGCTTCACGGTAGCGGCAGCGGCTCCCGCACCGACTGTAACCAGCTTTACGCCAGCGCGGGCTGTGGCGGGCACGGGGCCGGTCATCGTCACCATCAACGGCACCAACCTAGTGGCCGGGGCTACGGCCAGCTTCAACGGCACCGGCGCTTATACTCTGACTCCGGTGGGCACGGCTGGCACGTCGGCCACGGTTTCGCTGCCTGCCAGTGCACTCACCACTGTGGGCAGCTACCCCGTCACCGTCACCAACAGCGGCGGCACTTCGACGGCGCTCAACTTTTCGGTGGTGGCTCCGGCCACAACCACGGCGTATGAGGATTTTGAGATGGGCACGAAAACGTCGTATGCCGCCGGTAACGTAACGCTGCGGAGCGGCATCTGGACGTTTGACAACGCTTTGATAGGTAACCAATTCAACGACAAAGTGAACCAGGTGGCCGGTGCCCGTATTCGCGGGGGCGGCTTCATTGCCATGAATTTTGACAAACCCAACGGTGCGGGCATCATCAGTGTCTCGGCGGCTTTATACGGCACCGACGCGGCGGCTTCATTTACGCTGGAAATATCGTCCAACGGCGGCACTACCTATACTCCGGTAACGGGTGCGCCAGCGGCCCTCACCACTACGCTGACCCCATATACGTTCACGGTGAACCGGACGGGCAATATTCGTCTGCGCTTCACCTCGACCAACACCACGGTAGGGGCCAACCCCCGCATTGACCTCGACGACCTCAACATCACCGACTACACGGTAGCCGTTGTGCCCACCATTACAAGCTTCACGCCCACGTCGGGCGCTAGCGGGGCGACGGTGACGGTGACGGGCACGAACTTCACCGGGGCGACGGCCGTGACGTTGAACGGGGTGGCCATCAGCGGCTACACGGTGGTGAACGCCACCACCATCACCTTCACGGTGCCCGCCACCGGCACGAGCGGCCCCATCGCCGTGACCACGGCCAGCGGCACGGCCACCAGCACCGCTAGCTTCACGGTGATGCCCGTGGCTGGTCCGGTGCCCACCATCACCGGCATCAGCCCGGCGCGGGCTGTGGTGGGTGGCCCGGCCTTCACCCTCACCGTGAACGGTACCAACCTAACCCTGACCACCACCATTAGCTTCAACGGCCAAACCCTGCCCGCCGCTACCCTCATTGGCACGGCAGGCACAGCCATCACGGTGCAGGTGCCCGCTTCGGCCATTGCCGCCGTTGCCACCTTCCCCGTCGTGGCGGCCAACGGCACCAGCGTCAGCACCGGCCCGACCACGTTCTCGGTGGTGGCCGCCGCCACCTCAGTGGTCTTCGAAGACTTTGAACAGGGCACCGCCCCCAGCTATACCAACGCCACGCCTGTGGCCTTGCGCTCCGGGGCCTGGACGTTCACCAACGCCCTGGTGGGCGACCTGTTCAACGACCGGGTGAACCAGGCCAAAGCGGCCCGCATTCGCGGCGGCGGCTCGATTGCCATGAACTTCGACAAGCCCAACGGCGCGGGCACGGTCACGATTTCGGCCGCCACCTACGGCTCGGATACCGGGGCCTCGTTCACGGCCGACATCTCGACCGACGGCGGCCTGACGTATTCGCCGCTGGCCGGTGCCCCCGCTACGCTCACCAACGCCCTGGTTCCCTACACCTTCACGGCCAACCGGCCCGGCAACGTGCGCCTGCGCTTCACCTCGACCAATACCGTGGCCGGTCAGAACCCGCGCATCAACCTCGACGACCTGAACATCACCAACTACGTGCTGGCCACCAACCCCGGCCAGGCCCTGCCCGGCCTCGCCCTGTACCCCAACCCCACCCAGGGCCGCCTGATGGTGGGGCTGCCGCAGCCCGGCGCAGCCCAGGTGCTGGTGCGCGACCTGCTGGGCCGCGTGGTGATGCCTCTGGCCCCGTTGCCCGCCACCGGCGAAGTGGTGCTGCCGGCCGGGCTGGCTGCTGGTTCTTATTTGCTGGAAGTGCGGCAGGGCACTGCCACGGCGGTGCGCCGGATTACCAAAGAGTAAGCATCATAGCTGGCGTATTACCAAAAAACCCTGACCGGCTTGGTCAGGGTTTTTTTGGGTAGCGAGCGGTGGGGTGCGGCCAGCCCAGCCAACCATACCGCCGTCCACTACAAGGATTGAAAAACTTCACTGTCGGTGAAAGCAGCAGTACCGTACTGAAATGTGCTGGACCACCCAATGTGGTGGTCCAAATAAGTAGCCGAAGAATTTCGGCCGACCACCACACCGGGTAGCCCACCGCCAAAGTTGCATCACCCAGGCAACCCAGCGCCCTCTTACAACGGACACAAAAAAAGCCGCTGATTATCAGCGGCTTTTTTGTGCCAGGCAAAGTTAATCTCCTTAACGGATTAAGGTCACTTTGCCACCGGTGGCAGCACCGGCGGCATTGGTTTCCACTGCCAGCTTAATGGTGTAAAGGCCAGTATCGCCAGCGGCTACCACCAAGTCACCACCGTTCAATGTCAACGGGAGGCCTTTGGTGTAGTCGCCCGTCACACCACCCAGATTAATGCCCCAGTCCCGGTTGCGACGGAACTTGAACTTGTCGGCCTTCAACCGGGTCCGAATGGTGTAGGCCCGCACCCGGCAATCATACGTCATCATGCGGTCGGTGATGGGACCGGGAGGGCCAGGCCAGCCATCGGCAGCCGGGCCTACCAAGCCCCACGTATCGGTTGGCACCACCACATCGGGGTAGGGAGCCGCCGCAATCGCGCCCACGTTGGACATAGACGGGGCAGCGGCATCGCCCACTGTGGCCCGCACCCGCACATCAAGCGGTTCGGGGGCTGTGGCTGGCCCCGAACGGTTGCAATCAATGTCGTTATAAACCTGATTTAACTGCTTTACCGTGAAAGATTTGGTAAGGGTTGTGCCAGCATTGTAGTCCACCGTGGAAGCGAAGTTGGTGCCCGCTTTGGCAAACTGCAAAGTGTAGTTGACCGCCGCCGGAAAGTTGAAATCGGCGGCGGTCCAGTTGTAGGTCACAGCCGGGTTGTCGCCCGTAGCGGCGGTGATGGTGGCCGTGGTTGCCGTAGCCGTGAGCTGCGGTGCCGCATTGGGATTGAGCGTCGCCTTGGTTTCGTCTTTGGCACAGGATGCCAAAGCCAGCGCCAAGCCACCGGATAATAGCGCGTTTGCGAAATAACTTTTCATGAGAGTAAACAATAAGTTTGAAAAAGAAGAGGGAACGTTGCCGGGCCAGCCGCGAGCGAAACTCTTGGCCGGCCCAAATAGTGCCCGTTGAGGTTAGTAGCCCGGGTTCTGGTGGCCGACCAAGTTAGGATTGGCCACCAAATCGCTGGTCGGCAACGGAAACAGCTTGCGGATGTCGTCCACATCCGCGCCTCCCTTTGTGCCGCCTTTGAAGGGCCAGTTGTAGTTCTTGGTGTAGCGCCCAAACCGGATGAGGTCGGTGCGGCGCTGGCCTTCCCAGAACACCTCGCGGGTGCGCTCGGTGAAAATATCGTCCAGCGGGTTGGCACTGAAGCTGGTCAGGGCCGGGGCACCGGCCCGCCGCCGCACATCGTTCACTTGCGTCAGGGCCGCGCCCAGGTCGCCGTTGCTACGCAGCAATGCCTCGGCTTTCATCAGCTTGACATCGCCCAAGCGGAACATTGGGAAGTCGGTATCGGGAAAGTTGCCTTCGGTGTCGGAGCCAGCTTTGCCATCCGAAGTCACGTTGCGGAATTTCGCAATCAACGGGCCGCTGCTGAACACGCCGATGGTGTCCACGTTCGGGTTTTGGCCCCGTGCAACAATCAGGTTCTGGCGGGTGTCGCTGGCGGGCGAATTTTTCAGTACCGCCGTCAGCTGTTGCTTGGCCCGCAACCCAGCCCAGCCGCTGTTGATGCCCGCGCTGGCTCCTGACACCGCCCGGCCCACCGGCGCATGAACGAGGTACGTCATGCCGCCGTAGGTTTTGGTCCGCAGCCCGTCAAACGTAATTGGGAAAATGATTTCGCTGGCCGAAGTCTTGCTGTTGTCGGCCAAAAACAGGTTGGCGTACACCGGGGCCAGTTGGTAGCCCGCGTTCAGCACACTGTCGGCATACACGGCGGCATCGGCCGCCCGGCTCGTGCCAGTGTACACTTCCGCATTGAGAAACAGCTTGCTCAACAGCGTCCAGCGCATGGCGCGGTCGGCCCGGCCGTACACGCCGCGCGGGGCCAGCAGCACCTTGCCCTTGTCAAGCGACTTCAACTCTTGCTCCACAAAGGCGAACAACTCCTTGCGGGTGCGGTAGGTCGGGCTCACGCCCAGCTGCGAGTTCTCGTCGGCAAACGGCCCGCCGCCGAACAGGTCAATGACGTGCCAATAGCTCAAGGCCCGCAACAGCCGCGCTTCGGCCCGGTACTGCCGGATGGCGTTCACGTCGCTGTCCTTCACGCCGCGCTCCGCGAGCTTGGCATCGGAGGTCTGCCGGATGAACTCGTTGCAAAGGCCGATTTCGTAAAAAAACCGGTCGTAAGTGGCCCGGACAAACTCGTTGTCTGCGTTCCACTGCAAGGTATTCAAGTACACCAGGTTGCCGTCGTTCCAGCCAATTACAGCTTCGTCGGTGGTCACTTCCTGAATCTGCCAGTACTGGCGCAGGTAGTTGGAAAAGCCTTCGTCAATGCCCGTGATGTCGGGCTGCCCGGCAGGGCCTTGCTGGCCGCTGACGGCGAAGGTGGCGTAGAGACGGGCCAGCACTTGCTCGGCCGAAGCGGCCGAGGCGTACACCACTTCGGCGTTGGCCGAGTAGCTGGGCACCTGGTCCAGGTCTTTGTTACAGGAAGAGAGGGGCGATAAGGCGGCGGCCAGGGCCAGCACTCCCAACGAACGGGCGAATTTCTGATTCATGATAAGTATGGATGAAGTGGCTGGTAATGATTAAATGCCAACATTAAGACCGACCGTAAAAGTGCGCGGCCGGGGATAAATCGTGTTGTCAATGCCCCCAATCACTTCCGGGTCCAGGCCCTTGTAGTTGGTGATGAGGAACAGGTTTTGGGCCGCAAACGACAGCGAGACGTTGGAACCCTTGCGGATAATCTCGCCAAAGTTGTAGCCCAGCGTCACGTTTTGCAAGCGCACGAACGAAGCGTTTTCCACGAAGTAATCGGAGAAATACTGGGCGCTGGTGAAGCCCGAAGTCAGCAGTTCGCGGTTGCGGTTGGGCACGAAGCCGGTGGTGCTGATGTCGTAGTAAGACTGCGACCGCACGTTGTTGTACACGTAGTTGCCCAAGTTGGCCCGCACCGTGAAGGCCAGGTTGAAGCCTTTGTAGGTGGCGTTGGCCCCGCCGCCCAGGATGACCACGGGCCGCGACGACTTGTAGCGGTACCGGTCTTTGCTGTCAATGGCTCCGTCGCCGCTGCGGTCCACGTAGATGCCTTGCAGCGGCAAGCCGTTGGCCCCGTACACCTGCTGATTGACGTAGAACGAGTTGCTGGCGTAGCCCACAGTGTTGATTTGAATGTTGTTGCCCACGCCACCGGCAATGCCACCCGTGAGCTGCCCCAAGTCGGCGGGCGAGTCAGCTCCGGTGAGCTTCGTCAACTCGTTCTTATTGTAGGTAGCGTTGGCGTTCACGGTAATGTTGAGGTCGCGGCCTTTCACCACATCCAAGTTGGTAATCACCTCAATGCCTTTGTTGGTAAGCGACCCCACGTTGAAGTTGCCTGCATTGGACAAGCCCGCAAGGGCGCTAATACCTACGAAGTTGAGCAGATTGTCGGTTTTGCGGTCGTACACGTCCACCGAGCCGTAGAAGCGGCCCCCGAAGAAGCCGTAGTCCAGGCCGATGTTGTAGGTCGTCGTCGTTTCCCAAGTGATTTTGCCATTGTACTGGTCGGGCCGCAGGGTGCGGATGAAGTGCGGCGAGCCGTCGGCGTTATAACCCAGCTGGTACTGCGACGTGTTGTTGCTCAGGGTCAGGTTGGCCAGGAAGGGGTAGTAGTTGCCCCCCAGGTCCTGCTGCCCGGTGCGGCCGTAGCCCAGGCGCAGCTTGAGGTCCGAAATAGCGGTGTTGTCCTTCAGGAAGTTCTCGCCCTTGATGCGCCAGGCAAACGCCCCCGACGGGTAGTAGCCGAAGTGGTTGGGGTTAAAGCGCGAGGTGCCATCGGCCCGAATCGTGCCCGTGAAAAGGTACTTGCTTTGAATGTTGTAGTTGAGGCGGCTGTAGTAGCTCAACAACACATTGGTGTTGAGGTAAGTGGTGTCGCCGCTGTAGCTGATTGATACCGGCGTGAACACCGTGCCGTCGGCCCGGTAGTCGCTGAACACGTAGCTACGGTTCTCGAACCGCTGGTACGAATAGCCAGCCAGCAGTTCCAGCTTGCCCGGCCCCACCGTGCGCTCGTACTTGCCGTAGGCTTCCAGAATGGTGTTGTTCAAATCCTGCGCGTAGTTGCTATACACGCCCTTGCGGTTGAAGTTGGAGGCTGCTGCCGCCGGAATCAGGTTGGTGCCGCGCCCGCGCTGCACGTCGTAGCCCAAGTTGAGGTTGGCCGACAGGCCCGGCACGAACGGCAGCTTGTAGTCGAGCTGAATGTTGCCGATGCTGCGCTTGACGGTGCTGCGGTTGCGCTGCTGCTCAATCAACCCAACGGGGTTGCGCGGAGCTAGCGAATTGAGGGACACCACCCCGGTTTTGTCGTCCCGCTGCCCAAACTCGGAGTAGCCACCGTATTGGTTAATCTGGGCATTGGTCAGGCCGTAGGGGTTGCCGGCCGCGCCCGTGTACTTGGCCGTGGGGTTGGCCAGGTCGGCGTTCACGTTCACCGGCTGGGTGGGGTCGAAGGTAACAGCCGCGCCCACCGCGCCCTGGTCCGAGAAGTTGTTGTCAATCCAGCTGCCTTTCAGGTTCAGGTTCACGCGCAACGCGCCGTCGAGCAGCACCGGCGACAGGTTCAGCGCACCGGTCCAACGTTTGAGGTCGTTGCCCTTCAGAATGCCTTGCTGGGTGAGATAGCCCGCCGAAGCCCGGTAGGGCAGCGTCCCGGCCGCGCCGCTCAGGCTCACGTTGTTGTCGGAGGTGTAAGCAGTGCGGAAAATTTCTTTCTGCCAGTCGGTGTTGGCCGTGCCCAGGGTAGATTTCTGGGTCGCCGAACCGTATTTGTCCACTGCTGCCCGCAGCTCGTCACCGCTCAGCACGGGCACGTATTTGGCAATGGTAGCAATGGAATTTTGCGACGACACATTGACGTGTACGTCGTCGCCAATCGCGCCTTTCTTGGTCGTCACCAGAATCACGCCGTTGGAGGCCCGCACCCCGTAGATAGCGGTCGAGGAAGCATCTTTCAGCACCGTGATGCTCTCGATGTCATTAGGGTTGATGAGCGAGAGCGGGTTGCTGGCCCCGGCAATGCCGGTGTTGTCCACCGGCACCCCGTCAATCACAATGAGCGGGGCGTTCGAAGCCGAGAGCGACGAGCCGCCCCGGATAAGAATCTGGGTGTTTGAGCCGGGCGCACCGCCGCCGGTCGTAATCTGCACCCCGGCCACCTTGCCCTGCACCAGCTGTTCGGGGTTTGTTACCTGCCCCTTCACAAATTGCTTGGAGTCAATTTGCTCCACGGCTCCGGTCAGGTCCTGTCGCCGCTGGGTGCCGTAGCCAATCACCACGGCTTCGTTTAGGGCGGTGGCGCTTTCGCCCAGATTGGCCGGTCCTACTTTGGTTGTTTGGCCCGCTACCACCGTCACGGGCACGCGCGTGGTGGTGTAGCCCACGTACGATACCACAACCGTTTGGGGGCCGGCCGGCACGTTTTCAATCGTGTAGTTGCCTTCTACATCGGCCGAGTTGCCCAGCGTCGTGCCGTCAATGACGACCGTAGCGCCCGGAATCCCGTTGTTTTGCTTGTCCAGCACCTGCCCGCTCACCGCGCCGGTCTGAGCGTAAGCAGTTAAACCACAGACTGCGAAAATTAGGAGAAGCCAGAGCCTCACCAAGTAGTGTTGTTTCATTGGAAACGAGAGAAAAGTGAGAAAAAGTAAAAAGCAAAAAATCTAAAATTCAAGCTGCCGGAACCCGGCCAGCCCTTTGCCAAAGCGAGCCAAACTGCTCGGCAAGCCGACAAAATTAGCAACTTTGTTGCAACTGTAGGCCGCACCCCCGTAATAATTTGCCAACAGTGGTAAAAGTTTTCCGGCAACGTTTGCTGACAACTGACAACGTTTGCGGGCCACAACGGCTATTTGCCCTCGTGGTAGCTCACAAGGTCGTCGATGGGCGAGCGGATGATTTTGCCTACGCCCATGCCGTGGCGGTGGGCCACCTCCGCCAGCGCATCCCGAAAATTGTAGCCTACCGACCCCACACAGTTGAACGTGTAATCTTGGTAACGAGGATAATGCAGCACCAAATTTTGGAAAAAGGCTTCGAATCCTTCCACCACTAGTTCGCGGCAGTAGCTCACGTTGTTGTGGTCGTAGGCAAACTTGGCAAAGCTGGCCAGGTAGCGGTTGGGCAGCGGGTTGTTGTAAAGATGGTCCAGCACCTCGTTGCGCGACCCCATGGCGTAAGTCTCTCGAAAAGCCATTTGCAACCCTTCCGGCAACAGCCCGCGCAGGTAGTCGCGCAACAGCCGCCGGCCAATGTAAGAACCCGAACCTTCGTCGCCTAGGAAATACCCCAGCGAATCCACGTTGTAAGTAATGCGTTCGCCGTCGTAAAGGCAGGAGTTGGTGCCCGTGCCCAGGATGGCGGCAAAGCCCGGCGTGTGGCCCAGCAAGGCCCGTGCTGCCGCCAGCAAGTCTTCGGTTACGAAGGCTTCGCAGTTTGGAAACACCGTTTTCAGCGCCTGGCCGATGATGTCGGCTTTGGCTTCCGACGACACCCCGGCCCCGTAGAAATGCACGGCCTGCACAGCGGCTGTGGGCAGGGTGTCGGGCAAGGCGGCTTGCAGCGAAGCCACAATCCCGGCCGTGTCGATGAAGTCGGGGTTGTAGCCCTCGGTGTTGAAATAGACCCGGTGGCCGGTGTCGGCCAGTTGGCACCAACTGCATTTGGTGGAGCCGCCGTCGGCAATGAGGAGCATAAAAGCGTGGTCAGAAGTGGATGGGCCGCGAAAGTAGCACCGCCCCGCTTGCCAACGGCCACCCGGCCCGTGCGGGGTGGTGCTATCCGGTTCGCAGCCGGGCTGTTACTTTGCGTGCAATTGGGCCGCTGCCCGGTCCCAACATGACCCAACCACCCGCGCCTGACTGCTTTCAAGCACTTTTTCAGTGGTTTTGATTGATTGGCTGCGCTCTTTCTGAAAAGTTCTTTCGTAGATTTCAGGGGCCTGCCTCAAGTTTGAGTTTTTACGCTTCTTTTCCTTTCCGCCGCTATGAAAACCTTGCCTCTACTTGCGCTCTTCAGCGCCCTGAGTGGCGCGGCCTGGGCGCAGGACTATCGGCCGGTGCATGGCAAAAGCAAAGCCCGTCGCCCGCCGCCCACCTACTCGCCCGTGCTGGCCGAGCCGGGCCGCCGCTCCGAAAACGGCGATGGCGCGGCCCCGCTGCTGCTCACCCGCCGCAAAATTGACCACCCCGTGCTGGTGTTTTACCACCAGGCTCCGCCCGGCACCGTGGCCCAGCAACTCGTGATGGACGAAGAAGACCTCGTGTTGTTGCGCTACCTCACCCCCTCGCAACTCCTGCGCCACCGCGACGTGCTGGTGGACGGCCTCGGCAACCTGGCCCTGCCCGGCACCAACGCCGCCCGCGACCGGCTGCTGGGCACCGTGGCCCTGGCCGCTACCGAGCGGCAGCCAGCCGGCGACGGCCATAGCTTCTACGCCAAGCTGAAAGTGCCCGCTCCTGGCTACCTTTACGTTGTGTTGGAGTCGGCCGACGACTACCGCCACTTCGTGCAAAATGGCAAGCAAGGTGCCCTGCTCGACTTCCAAACCAACGGCTTGCCGGGGGTCGATTCGGTGCGGGCTGCTTACACCCTGCGCCGCGTGGCAAACGCCGAACGCGGCGCAGGGTCGGGGGCGGCCATCCGGTAGGGTGGGGCGGAGTGCCGGTTAGTTAGGTAAGCCCTGGCTAATTTCAAATAATTTGCCGACTCCCGTTTTACAACGGGGAAGAATTTTGGCATCTTTTCAAAATTTCTTCCTACATTTGCCCATAACTTATGCAAGTGATGTCCTTTAATTGCCATTTCGTCTGCCACTCCTGCCTATGCTGGTTGGGGGTCGGGGCACTTATGGTACAATCGGGAAGCCGCGCATGAAGCCGCTCCTTCGCTCAAAAACCTAAGCCCGCCCGATTCCGCCAGGAAGTCGGGCTTTTTTTCGCTCTTTGCCGGCCTTGCCCATGTTCCAGCCGCCATTCACTCGTTTCGCCGCCCAGGACCAACTGGTCTGGAAAATCCTGTTTGACCGCCAGACCGCGTTGTTGCACCGCCGGGCTGCGCCCGCTTTTCGGCGGGGGTTGCAGCAGTTGGAGATGCAGCGCGATGCCATCCCCGACTTGTCAGCCCTTAGCGCCACTGTGCAAGCGGCCTGCAACTGGCAACTCGTGCCCTACGGACAGCCCGTGGACCCGGCGACCTTGTTCGGGTTGCTGGCCGAATACAAGTTTCCCATCGTGAGCCGCATCCGGCCCATGCGCGACTTTGATTTCACCCCCGTACCGGATTTATTTCACGACCTGTTTGGTCATGTACCAATGCTGCTCGACCCCGCGCTGGCCGATTTTCTGCACGCGCTGGGATTAGCGGCGGCCCGTCTGCCCGCCACGGCGCTGGCGGCGCAACGCAAGGCATGGGCGCTGTATTTTTTCACGGCCGAGTTTGGGCTGGTGCGCGGCGACGACCGCCCCCAATTCTATGGCGCGGGCCTGCTGTCGTCGGCAGGCGAAATTCACCACTGCGCCCACGCCGACACTGCCCGGCTCGATTTTGACCTTGCCACCGTGTTGCGAACCCCCGTGCGCGACACCCGTTACCAGGAACAATACTTCGTGCTGCCCGATTGGGAAACGCTGGGAACCAGCGTAGCCGAACTGGAGGAACTGCTAAGCAGTCACGCAAAAGTAAACGTGTAAAAGAACGTCATGCTGAGCGCCGCCGAAGCATCCCTACCAGCTAATAATCAAGGCATAAGCACGAGGCGCTAGAGGTGCTTCGGCTGCGCTCAGCATGACCGTTTACTTATGCGCGACTACTTAAGTACACCAGTTCATGTTGAAGTGTGAGTTTTAGTTCGTACAAAACCCACCACCGATTCACAAAAAAGGGGCCGCTGGCATTGCCAGCGGCCCCTTTTTCAAGGTGCCACCCACTACTCCACTACCAGATTTCGCACAAACGTGTGACTTTCGGTCCGGCCGCGTAGGGTGTACACGCCCGGCGCGAGGCCGCTCAGGTCCAGCGTGGCGAGGGCGGTGCCAGCCGGGGCCGCCACGTCGTGCTGCCGCACGGTTTGGCCCAGGCCGTTGAGCAAGGTCAGGTGCAAGCGAGTGGCGGTAGGCAAGCCCAGTACGTTCACCTGCACGGTGTTGCGGGCGGGGTTGGGCCACAGGCTCACGGCTTCGGCGGGCAGGGCGGTAGCAGTGGCCAGGGGTCGGGCCTGGCCGAAGTGCAACACAAAGCGCGTGGCGGCGGCATCGGCGCGGGCCGCCTGGAAGACGTAGTCGGGTTGCTGCTGCAAGTCCACCCACTGCCCGGTTTGGCGGTCTTCGAGCCACACCGGGGTGCTGGCGGCAAAGTTGCTCACTTGGCCCCGGTGCAGCGTGAAGCTGCCAGCGGCGGGCAAGCCAATGCGAAGCGGCACGGTGGCTCCGGCCGGGGCGAGCAATGGCAAGCCGCTGATGCTGAGTGGCTGCAAACCTGCACCACTAGCCAGCGACAGCGGCTCGTAGCCGTTGAGTTTATACGCATCGTAGTGTGAGTCGAAGCCTGCCGTGGCTCCCTGCTCAAAATAAACGTAGGCGGCATCGCGCTGGCCGCCAGCGGCCACCAGTTCCAGGCGCAGTTGCGGGCGCGGGTCGGGCGCGGGTCGGTTGAAGGCCGGGTTCTGGTAGGTCGTGACCCGTGAAGCATTGGTTAGGTTGAGCTTGCCGGGAGCGCCAGCGGCAGCGGTTCGCACAAAGAAGCCCTGCGCCACGCTGATGTAACGGGCTGTGCCCATGCCGTTCACGTAGGTATCGTAGGTGCCCACGTACTGGCCCGTCGATTTGAAAACGTACACCGCATCGTCCAGGCCGGTGGCTTCGGTGCGGGCCAGGTTCCAGTCGATGGGGGCGGGGTAGGGGTTGCCCAGCAGGTGCCACCCCGACTGGGTTTGGCTGCCCCGCGCCAGGGTGCCCGACGCAATCGGGCCGTTGTGCAACGCGCCCGTAAAGTTCAGCACCACCGGCGCAGCGACGGGGGCCGAAGGGCTGAGATTCACGGTGTAGCCTTTGCCGTTCGCCAGCGGGTCGGTGAGGGCGGCTGGGCACAGCCAGCCCCGGTCGAAGTCGGTAGCACCTGCCCCGGCGCTGCTGATGACCCGGCTCTGGTCGAAGCTGAACACGTTGGGGAAAGGCCGGGCCGAGTTGCCCACCGTGTTGTAAGCAGCGTTCAGCACGGGCGTAAACAGCGGCCCGCTCAAGGAGTTGAACGACTGGCTTTCCACCGGCATGGCCAGGTGGCGGTAGCCCAGGCCCGCGTTCAGGCTGGGGCTGATGTAGCGTTGCACGGTGGCGTTGCCTACCACGCGGCCGGTGCCTAGGTTCACGGCCATCGCCGTGTTGTTGGCATCCGACACCAGGGTGCAGGCAAAACCGCCGGTGGTCAGCACCCCGTCCAGGCTCAGCACCTGCCGAACGGCCAGCGCCCCGCGTTGCAAGGCCCCGGCGCTGCCCACTGACAGCGTACCGATGTCGATGCCCGCCGCGCCGCCAATGAGTTGCCGCACCGAGCCGCGCAGGTTCAGGGTGCCGGCTCCGGTCAGCGGCCCTTCGGCCAGCAGGTAGCCGTTGAGCTTGAACTGACTGCCGGCCGCTACTTCCATGCTGGCCCCCGGCGCGATGTGAAAATTGCCGGCCCCGGCTGCGCCCGTCAGCACCGGGAAGCGGGGGGCGCGGCTCGGAATCAGGATGCTATCAGCGGGTTGGGGCTGCACGTCGCCCACCCAGTTTTGCGCTGTGAGGTAGTCCGTGCTTAGGTCGCCGTCCCAGATGGCTGCGCTCAGCGGGGGGTTCACCACCACCGTGAGCGTGAAGGTGCTGCTGGCGGCGGGCACCCCGTTGTCGGTGGCCGCGAAGGTAATGGTGCTGGTGCCAATGTTGCAGGGGCTGCCCAGTATCGAGAGGTTCACGACCGGGTTGCCGCCCGGTCCCACCGTGACGGTGGTGTTGCAGAGGCTGCCGGTGTTGGCCGTCACGGTCACGTTCTGCCCCGGTTCGGGGCCGAGGAATTGCGGAGTCAGCGTCACGAGCTGTCCCTGGTTCACGGTGATGGAATTGCCAATTGGTAGCCCCGTCGCCACGGGTGGCTGGTTGCCAATGTCGTGTACTCTAAACGTGAAACACTTGTAATCCAGGTAGTCGATGCCGCTATTGCTGGTGTTGTTGGTGTACGTGGCCAGGTCTTGCCCAAAGCGGCCGATTTGGGTGTAGTGGCCGCCGCTGCCGCCTTCGTTCACGCCCACTGCCGCCGGGGTGCCCCCAAAGCCGCCGTTGCCGCCCGACGCACTGCCGGTGGTCCATTGCATATCGCCGTAGGCAAACACCACGTCCTCCGTCAGCAGGCCGCTGGCGTTGGCAAAAATCGTGACCTGAAACGTATTGACTTTATCTACTGCGTTGGAGAAATACCCCACCGAGTCCCAGGTCACGACCAGTCGGTCGGTGTAGAGCCGGTACCAGGCTTTGCCCCGATTGCCGCTGGCCGGGGTGCGCGTGTCCACGTCGGCCCAGAACGGGGCCACCATTGGCAAGGCGTTCGGAAAGCCAATGGCCGTGAACTGCCCCAGCGGGGCCGCAAACGTAATATTGCCGTTGGTGTTGATGTACGCCGAGTTGTATGGGGTGCCGAACAGGTAGAACGTAAACCCCAGATTCACTGGCCCCAGCGAGCCGTCGTCGTTGCGCGGCACGGGGGTGTAGGTGCTGCGGTCCAGCGGCTCAAAACAGGCCGGCAATGGCGTACCGGGCGGATTGATGCTACGCCCCGCTACGGCCGGGGTTGCCGCCGGGGGCTGCACCAGTTGCAGCTTGCGGGCCGCGTAAGTCGGGTCGGTCTGCGCCGGGTCGATGACCTGGGGCGTTTGCTGGGCAGCGGCTCCGAAGCCGTGCAGGCCAGCGGCGAGCAGCAACCAGCGCAACGGCCGTTGCCAGGTGAAGGGAAGGGGTTTTAGCATGGTAGAAAAAGTGAAAGAGGTGAAACGAAGGAACGAAAAACCAATGAAGAACTGTTTGCAGCCCCGCGCAAAAATCGGGCAATAAAACTGGCCCGAGGCGAAGCGAGCGGATTGGTAGCGAAAATTCCAGCCAAAAGCCAATTCCCCTGGTGGCGAATGGCACGAAAGTAAGAAAAAAAGTACAACCAAATCCGCCTGACCCAGACCCAAAAAAAGCGCCTTCCCGAAACAGGAAGGCGCTTTGGCAAAAAAAGGAGCTGGCACCGGCCCCAAAATTGTTTTGGGAGCAGCCGGACATCTTCAGCTTTTGGTGTGCAACTTGCCTTGCAAATACTTCAATACCAACTCGTGGGCCTGACCAGCGGCGGCCTTGTCGTAGTTGGGGTTAGAGGGGTTCGCAAAGGCATGGACCGCATCGTAGTTGTGCACGGTCAGCTTCTTGCCGGCCGCTTTCATGTTCTGCTCAAACTTGCCGACCACGGCGGGCGAGATGTGGTCGTCCTTCAGGGCAAAAATCCCCAGCACGTCGGTGTTCAGGGTTTTGAGGCGGGCCACATCGGCTTCGGGCATTCCGTAGTACATCACGCAGCCCACCGTTTGCTTGCCGCCCAGCAGGGCCGCCTGCAAGCTCCAGCCCCCGCCAAAGCACCAGCCGATGGTGGCGACCTCGGCCTTCGGCCCGGCGTAGTTCAGGGCACCGCGGATGATGGCCTGGGCGCGTTCGGTTTTCACGGCTTGCATCAGCGCCCCGGCGGCGGCTGGCGTGGTGGCCACCTGCCCGTCGTACAGGTCCAGGGCCAGCACGTTCACGCCGGGCAACTCGCGGGCCAGGGTCGCGGCCTCCTGCTTGATGTAATCGTTCAGGCCCCACCACTCCTGAAACACCAGCAGGTATTTGGTGCTGGGCGTGGCGCTTTTGATGGCAAAGGCGTGGCCTTTCTGCCCGTCGGGCGTGGCAAATTCTACTATTTCGCCCGCGCCCTGGTAATGGAAGGGCAGGGGCGCGTCGTGGCCGCCCACAAAGTCGTCGTCGTTGGCCAGCATGGCAAAGGCTTCGGTGGCTGCTTTGGGCCGGGCGCAGCAACTGGCTATTTGTTGGGCCGAAGCCGCGTAGGAGGTCAGGCCCAGCAAGGCCAGGGCGAGGAGCAGGGGTTTTTTCATGGAGGTGTTCTGAAATGGGGTCGGGTGAATTTCGACAACCCGGCGGTGGCAAGATGGTTCGGAGGCAGCGGCAGGAAGCCATTTACCAGCCGGTGCGGCGGGGCGTTCCTTCCGACCGCCCCACCGAAAAACCGTCCGCAAAACGCCAACGACCCCAACTGGCGGGGGCAGTGCGGGCCGGTATTCCGGGCGGTGCCGCCGCCACAGCAGCACACAGTAAAATATTTTTTATTCGTAAAAAATTGAAAAACAAGACTTCATAGAAGTTAGCGAAAAAAAATCGTTGCCACCGTTTGGAAAAATTGCTCGCATTGTGCATACCTTTCCGCCTCGTTGCCTTCTCCCACCCAATTCCCCCAAATCCCATGTCCAAGTTTGCCCCAATCCCCCAATTAGGCCCGGCGCGTTTGTTGAATGTGCCAAATACCTCATCTGCCCCCCCCCCCCCCAATACTTTCGCTATATAGCGGCCGTTTTTATGCTGTTGTTCGGTTGCGGGTTGCAACCGGCATGGGCGCAAGCGGCAGATGATGATTATAACCCTGACCAGGGTCCGACCAAGAGTGCTATTGCGCCCTGTGGCTCAAGTGACAACTTCTATAAGATACTAGCCGACGACCCGGCCTTGGCCGACCGCATTCGTGGGACGGAAGAAAAGTTAAGGGAAATGGCTAACAACCAGGAGCGCGGCGACCCGCCGACGTATTACATTCCCGTGGTTTTTCACATCATTCAGAGCAACCTTCCCAATCCTAATAACGAACGGGAAATTACTGCGGCGAATGCTTTTATCACACCAGAACAAGTTCAGCAGCAGTTGGATGTGTTGAACAAAGACTTTGCAGCCACCAACGCAGACTTGGCACTGATGCGGAGTTCTGGCACTGGGTATGACCACTTGGTGGGAACGCCTCGGATTCAATTTTGTCTAGCCACCCGTGATGCTGCTGGAAATCCCATTAACGGAATTGACCGAGCAGTAACGAACAGGCGTTATTATTTCGACCCGCTGAATACGGACGATTTGGCAAATCCAAGCAACACCCCCAATATTCCCACGCACGCGCTAAACCCACGCCGGGAGCTTCCGGCCTTTCCTGATTTCCCTACTAATAAATACTTGAACATTTGGGTGTGCATTAATAATTACGTGCAAATTTCTATTGGCGTAAACACTGGGTATGCTGGTTTTGCTGCTTTGTATCCAACTTATTACGCAGACCCAAACAATGACGGGCTGGTTATTTCCAGCGCGGCGTTCGGGGTCAGAAGTGTAACCCGTCCAACTTGGCTAGCACGCGCCAATGGTCGCACCCTTACCCACGAGGTGGGCCACTGGTTCAGTCTGCGACACATTTGGGGCGACGACAACGATTTGTGCGCAACGGACCCACTCGGGGGAACCGACAACGTGGGTGATACGCCCGACCAAGCCAACAACAACGGCGGATATTCCGGCCTGTCCACTCAGTTGGATGGAACCAACTGCCCTTTCGACCGTCCGGGCTCTCCCTTGCCCAATAGTTGTGGTAATTTGGATATATACATGAATTTTATGGACTACACCTGTGAGCGTTGTAAGTATATGTTCTCGGTTGGGCAAGTCACCAAAATGAGAAATGCGTTGACGCTACTTCGGCCGGGCCTACTAAATTCGCTGGCTACCGCGCCGGCTTCGGTCGCTATTGTTAGCAACCTGCCCGGTTCCAATATCTGTCCCGGCGATGTGAGTAACCACCGGTTTCACGCTGAAATCAACGGTGGTTGCGGCGGTAGCGTTTTGTCATATCATTGGACGGTATCGTCGCCAAGTTGGCGCATCGCCAACGACGCGGCTCAATACCCCGGCATAATCCCCGACGGCAGCACTAGCACGACCATCAGCCTGACCATAACCTATCGTAATGGCAGTAGCCCCACCGTAGCTTTGTCGACTTCTACTTACATCGTAGTGGGGCCTCCACCTGCGCCCACTTTCTTTGTGGATGTTCCCAACGGTGTTTCGGTCGATATATGCCCCGGCACCAGCGGCTTTTTTGCCGCTAATTCAGTACCAACCGCCACGGCTTATACTTGGACCTTACCGCCGGGTTTTACTGGTACTACCCTCGCAGGAACTTTCAGCGGCCCCGTCATAACTTCTAGCGGTCCCATCATCCAACTAACGGCCCCGCAAGGCAGCGGTTCTTCCACAGTTACCTATCCTTTGAGCGTCACCGTGACGGTGGGCGGCTGCGTTTCGCCAGCGGCAACGTTGAACTTTCACCTCACGCTCGTTCAGGCGGAGATTACAACAAATCCCGTAATGCCTTTTCCAAACAATATTCACCAAGTCTGTTCCAATACTGTGGCAACAGCAACGGTTGATTTGATAACCTGCACGCAGGGCAGCAATTCAGGTTTTGCGTGGTCGATAGACCCCGAATATTATCCGCCGGGGCAACACCAGGCCAGAATAATCTCTGGGGCAACTACCAACGCCTGCCTGTTTACAACCGGCAACTCCCGTACCTTCCTTACTCCTCAGACAGTAACGTTGCGCGTTAGCTTTACCAACAGCACGAGCGGCCCCCAGACAGCTATTTTTACTTTTAATCCGGGAGGCGGGTTGCCAAGTGAGTTTTGCGTTGACATCATTGACGACCTCCGTCCAACCGGCCCGCCCACCCTGTACCCCAACCCGGCCACGGGGCAGGTAACGGTTGAACGACTAGTGGGCAGTGTCCGCCTCTACAACAGCCAGGGGCGGCAGGTGTACCAAAAGGCTGCCACGCCCGATGCACCCACTGCCCTTGATTTGCACGGGCTGCCAATCGGGCTGTACCAAGTGGTTGGGCAGGATGCAGCGGGCCAGCCAGTGCGGCTCCAATTGCAAGTGCAGCCCTAAAACAGAAACAAAAACGGGTACGGTCAAACGTGCCCGTTTTTGTTTCTGCGTTGGCTTATTCACATGCTTTCACCTAGCTCACCCCCGTTATGCCATCCCGGTTCACCCTTTTAACCCTAACCACGTTGCTGCTGGGCGTACGGCCCGCGCCCGCGCAAGGCCCGCAAATAGACCCAACCTTCACCAATCCCATTGCGGCTTACCTCACGGCCAGTGCCGACCAGATTGTGCAGCTCGCCAGCGGGCAGCGGGTATTTTTCCGCAACTTCACGCGGGCGGGGGGAGTGGTGGTGCCCAATGGCCTGGCCCGCTTGCTGCCGGGCAGCAACCAGATAGATGCTGTATTTCAGGCCAACACGGCTGGCTTGGTTACGGCAGGGCTGGTGAACCGCATCCTGGCTCTGCCCAATGATAAGCTGCTCCTCGTTTCGCAGGCCAACAGTTTCATTACGCTGGGCAGCGTCAGCCGGCGGGGCCTGTTGCGCCTCAACGCCGACGGCACCCCCGATGCCAGCTTCAACATCGGCACGGGATTTAACCGGATTAGCTATTCCGAGGCCGTGCAGCCGGATGGCAAAGTTCTGTTGGCCGGTGGTTTCACTCAAATCAACGGGCAGCCTGCTCCCTACCTGGCCCGGCTCAATCTGGACGGAACACTGGATGCGGCGTTTCAGGCGGCCGGCAGTGGCCCGAATACCTACGCCACAATGGTGGTGGTGCAGCCCAACGGCGGAATTTTAGTAACGGGCAGCTTCACGGCCGTCCACGGGCAGCCCGTGGGTGTAGTAGCCCGGCTTTTGCCCAGCGGAATGCTGGACCCGGCCTTTAGTACGATGCCCTATCCGACCGGTTCAACGATTGGCATTGCCGGGTTGGCTACCCAATCTGACAATAAAATCGTTATGGCGGTAGCGCGGGGGCAAGGACTTCCGTCAACACCGTGGCAGCCCCTGATGCGCTTGTTGCCCACGGGCGCGGTGGATGTGAGCTTTCAAGCCGGTACGTATCAGGCGGGCACGAGCCTAGACAACTGGTTTTCGGGAGGGTCCTATTTCGGCTTGCCCTCGGTGATAGCGCAGCCCGACAACCTCATACTGGTCATTTCCAATTACACCAGCCACGGTACTCACCCCATCGGCCAAGTGACGCGCATCCTGCCCGATGGGCAGTTTGATGCCAGCTTTCAGACCCTGCTCATCAACAACCCATTCGGTAGCTACCCGCCTTCGTCCACCCAGTTGCTGCCCAACGGCCAAATTCTGCTCAACTACGGCTTGTTCAACTCCGACGGTACGCCCGACCTTGGCTTCGCCCCACGCATCGGTGCGCCCGGCGACCTCTTCGCCGTAGTACGGCAGCCCGACGGGCGGCTGTTAGTAGGCGGGCGATTCACCGAGATTAGCGGGGTACGGGCTGGTGGCGTGGCCCGCCTCAGCGCCACCGGTGTGCCCGAAGCGACCTTTGCCGCCAATGCCGCCGCCAACGCCGGCGGCACCGTGTACGCCCTGGCCCTGCAACCGGACGGTAAGGTGCTGGTGGGCGGCGACTTCACCCGCCTGGGTGGGGCGGCCCGCCCGGCCCTGGCCCGCCTCAACCCCGACGGCACGGCCGACACGGGCTTTGCGCCGCCCATCGAGCCGCTGCGCTTCAGCACCGCCACCTACCCGCCGCAGGTCACGGCCCTGGCCCGGCAGGCCAACGGCGACGTGCTGCTGGGCGGCAGTTTTCGCTTCCAGCCCGGCACGGCCACCGTGTACAGCCTGGCGCGGGTGCAGGGCAGCACCGGCCAGCCCGATGCGGGCTTTGCCCTGCAAACCGGCCTGACCGTGAACGCCCTGCTGGCCGGGCCGGGCGATTCGGCGCTGGTGGCTGCCAACTGGCCGCAGGCTCCGGTGCAACGGCTGCTGCCCACCGGACAGCCCGACCCGGCGTTTGGGGCGGCGGCGGGCGGGGCGGGCAGCGCCCTGGCCCGCGACGCGGCCAACAACATCTATCTGGGCCTGGACAACGGCGCGGGCGGGGCCGGGCTGCGGCGACTGCGGCCCGATGGCCGCACCGACCCCGCGTTTGCGGTCAGCTTCACGGGCCGGCAAACCTACGTTAGTGCCCTGGCCGTGCAGCCCAACGGCCGCTTGCTGGTGGGCGGCACCCTGCCCGACGCGCCGGGCGTGTACTACGGCACCACGCGGCTAATGCCCGACGGCAGCCGCGACGCGAGCTACGTGCCGTTTCTGGGGCCGGAGGCAGGCGTGGGGGCGCTGCTGGTGCAGCCCGACGGGGCCATTGTGGCGGCCGGCAGCTTTCGCAACGTGGCCGGGCTGCCCATCGAAACGCTCACCCGCCTGACCGATGCCAACGTGCTGGCCTTGAGGTCGGGGCTGGCCCCTGCCGGGCTGGCTGCGTGGCCCGTGCCCGCCCACGGGCAGCTACACCTGTCGCTGGACCCGGCCGCTGGCCCGGCCCAGGTGCAGCTACTGGACGCGCTGGGCCGCGTGGCGCGGTCTTGCGCCGCCCCAGGCCCCACGCTGACGCTGGACGTGGCCGGGCTGCCCCCCGGCGTGTACGTCGTGCGGGTGCAGCACCACGGCAGCGGGACCGTGCAGCGGCGCGTGGTTATTGATTAACAACGCTTTGGTTGACTTATTGAGGAATGAGGGATGAGGAATTGACCGTTATGTTATTCCTCATTCCTCATTAAGCAAAGCCTCACTTCAACCGGCCCATGCCGCCGTCCACGGCCAGCACTTGCCCGGTGATGAACTGCCCGCCCGCGCCCAACAAAAACACCGCCAGCCGGGCCAGGTCGGCGGGTTGGCCGATGCGTTGCAGGGGGTGGCGGCGGGCACCGGCCTCGGCCTTTTCGGGAGTGTTGAGCAGGGCAGCGGCCAGCGGCGTGTCGGTGAGGGTGGGGGCCAGGCAGTTCACGCGCAGGTTCTGGGGGGCGTACTCGGCGGCCAGTGCCCGCGTGAGGCCCTCCAGGGCCGCTTTGGCGGTGGCAATGCTGGCGTGAAAGCTCATGCCCGTGCCCGCCGCTACGGTGCTGAACAGCACCACCGACGCGCCCTCGGATGCTTTTTTCAAGCGTTTCAGCACGGCTTGCAGCACCCGCACCGCGCCCAGTACGTTCAGGTCGAAGTCGCTTTGGAAATCGGCCACTGGCAGCCGCTCGAAGGGCCGCAGCCGGATGCTGCCGGGGCAATACACCAGCCCGTCCAGCGCGTCGGGCAACGGGTCGAACACGCCTTCGGCGGGCTGGGTCGCGTCGTAGGTGAGGTAGGTGACGGGCAATGCGGCCAACTCCGGCGACTGGTGCCGCGAAGCCGCAAACACGGTGGCCCCCTCGGCGCACAGCAGTTGGGCCGTGGCCAAGCCAATGCCCGACGAGGCACCCACAAGGAGAAAAGTTTTTCCGGCTAAAGACATTTGAGCAGTGAAATCAGGCAAGCCGCCCGGCCCGACACGAAGCAGACCGGGTAGAAAACAGTCCAACCCCGGGTCTTCACAAAAGTTTGGGTTGCCCTCTCGGTTGCTTGCACCAGTTTGTGGCCCGCACCAGAACCAAAACGGCCCGGTGCGTCTGCACCGGGCCGTTTCAGCCGCACAAAAGTTGGCCTTTTATTCGTGGTTCAGTTTCAGCATCGTGTGCTGCTGGCCCTGAGCAATTTTCAGGAAATAAACGCCGGTAGCCAACTGCCCGGCTTCGGGCATGGCAACGTCGGTGCGGCCAGTGAGCAACTCCACTTTGGTGCCCGACAGGTAGCGCCCCGTGGCATCGTAGAGCGCCAGCGTGGCCGGGCCGCCTGTGGCCGTGGTGATGGCGACGGTGGTTCCTTGCTGGCCCACGGGGTTGGGGTAAGCCAGGGCCGCAAAGCCTTTGACATCCACCAGCACGGCCCGCACCGGCGAGTAGGCGCTGATGCCGTTGGTATCGACCTGCTCCAAACGGTAGTACACCGTGCCCACGTTGTATTTCAGCAGGGCCGGGTCGTTGAGGGTGTAAGTAGCAGGAGCCGTGGTACTGCCGTGGCCAGCCACTTTGGCAAACGTGCGAAACTCCGCGCCGTTGGTGCTGACCTGCACATTCCAATGGTCGTTGTCGTGTTCCGACACCGTGCGCCAGTCCAGTTGGGCCGCATCGCCCTGCCGCACCGCCGTGAACGTGAGCAACTCCACCGGCAACGGTTGTGCCAGGGTGCTGACCGTCCAGAACGAGAACGCCCCGCCGGGCACCGTGATGGAGCGGCTGGCCGCGTTTTGGTAGCTGCCCACGCCGGTCCAGTCCTGCCCGGCCACTGGGGCGGCGGTTCTGGCCCACACGCGGCTGCTGGTGAAACCGCTGTTGCCGTTGTCGTTGTCCATCAACCAGCTAAACGTCACGCTGGAAGCCGCACCTGGCGGCGTTGAGAACGTCCAGATGCGGTCGATGCCTTTGAAAGCGTTGGTCGAGTTGGTGCCGTAGCTCACCTGCGGGGCCAGCAGGCCCGCCGTGCGGGTCACGGTGAGGTTGCCGAGGCTGGCATTTGGGGTGATGTTCACGCTGTTGGGGTACACCACCGGCGACCCGCCACTCACTGCATTGCGGGTCACTTGCAAATTGCCGGCCACGTATTTGCCGTTGGTTTCGGGGGTGGCGGGGTCAATTGTCGCGCCGTCGGGCAAGATGACGTTGGCCGCCGCCGTGGTTCTTACCAGACCGCTTGTCAAGGTCAGCAGGTTGTTCACGGTCACGTCGCTCAACACATCCACGCGCTTGTTGGTAGCGGCGGTATTGTTCACAACCAGTTTGTACACCTGCGCCCCGTTCATGTCCAAGTTTTGTGCGCCGGTAGTGCGCGACATGGTGAGGGTGCCGGTGCCGGGCGTGAAGGTGGCGGCGCTGCTCACCATGTTGCCGCCCACTTCCAGCGAGCCGGCCGTGCCCATATTATAGGTGCTGGCGGCGTTGTTCAGCACGTCGCCGTCCACTTTCACGCTGCTGCCACTGCTGCTGATGATGCCCCCGCCGGTATTGGTCAGGTTGCCCGGCACGTAAATAGACGCGCCGCCGAGCAGCGTAATGGTGGCCCCGCTGTTGTACACATCCTGAGCAAAGGCGGGCAAGATGGTGGCACTAGCGCCCAGCAAGGCCCCGGTCAGCAGCAAAGTGGAAAGGTATTTCATGGCGGAAAGAGGTTGAAGGTGGAAAGAAGGTGCAAAAGCCGAGTTAACGGCGCGACAAAGGTAGCGGTTGAAAAAGAAGCCCGCCATAGCATATTCATGCTATACGCGCCGCAATTTTTCGCCACTCAATGCACAAACATACATCAGGGAAGTGACTTCGCCAAACTTCTTATTTTCCAGCTTTTACAAAATCGCTACAGAAAGCCAATGAGGGAATGCAAGCGCCCAAAAAATGCTGGGTAGTTGCTTGCCAGCGGACAAACAACTACCCAGCATATTACGCCACACCGTGGACAACAAGCCCCGCAATCCCATCTCGGATGGCTCGCTCACCCTTTAGGCTGGGCTATTACCGGTGTTGGCATCCCGGTTTTCTGACTCTATTAACGCCCAACTTTCAGCACCAGCCCGGCCCCCAGCGTGGTGCTGCCAGTCGCCGGCCCGCCCAGCACCTGCCCGGCGTTCACGTCCAGGCGTAGGGCGGCAACGGGCCGCCAGTAGAGACCCGCCGTGCCGCCGGTTGTCAGGGCGGTGCGCCCGGTCCCGTAAGCTTCCAAAAAAAAGCCGGTGCGGTTGCTCAACGGCCCGTTCAGGGCCAGGGTGCCCAGAAACTGCCCGCGCTCGAGGTCAGCCACCGTCAGCCCGGTCTGGCTGAACCCGAAGTTGGCTTCCAGGCCGTAGCGTTGGCCGAGTTGCTCACTCACCAGTAGGCGACCAGCAGGGGCCAGCGTGGCAGCTTCTAAGCCGGTGCCCCCGGTGTGCGGCACCGCCGATTCCACCAGCAGCGCCACCTGGGTGCGCGAATTGAAGTTGGGCGATAGCATCAGTTTGGCCCCCACCACCACGGGCAGAAATCCGGCCGGGCGAGGCCGCCCGTCGGCGGTCAGGGCAGCTGCTCCCGCGAGTTGATAGGGTTGGCTCACGCGCAACTCCATTGCATTGAAAAATCCAATTCGCAGGGTGGCACTGGCCAACGATGGCAGCGCCCCTCCAACCGGGTCCGTCGAGCGCAAAAGGCCGCTTTCCAGTTGCAGCCGGCCGGGCTGTAGCACCTGCGCGGTAATGGTTTGACCGGGCCGGTCAGCGCGAATATTTCGCACGAATGGGGCCTCGGCATTGGGGTTTATTTCCTCCGGCGTGTTTTGGGCCAGGGTGCGGCCGGTGCTGCTCACCAGAGCAGCCAGGGCCAACAGAGTGGTCGTTCGCATAGCTGAAAGACGTGCTGCGAAGCGGAATAATTCAAATTTCGTCCGCGCGGGAAAAATTATATTTTCTTCATTTCGGGAACTGTTTTGCCGGTACCAACCAAAGCCCGGACCGGCTCCATCGTTCGGCTGCCGTGCCGGCCACAAAGCCCATTGCGTTGTAGCTTGCCGCCCCATGAAAAAACGTTGCCTGCTACCATCCGCCAGTCTGCTGACTCTGGTTGCGTGGCCGCTACTGGCCCAGCCCGCCGCCCCGGTGTTGCCGCTTTACCCCGGCCCCGTGCCCAATTCGCAGCCCAGCACCGTGCAGGAAACCGCCATCGCGCTGCCCAACGGCCAAATCCGCATTGCCACCGTGGTGCAACCCACGCTCACGGTGTTTCTGCCGCCCCGCCGAAAAGCCACCGGCACGGCGATTATCGTTTGCCCCGGCGGCGGTTACGTACGCCTCTCGATGGACCACGAGGGCTACGACGTGGCCCGCCGCTTGGCGGCAATGGGCGTGGCCGCCTTCGTGCTGAAATACCGGCTGCCCGACAGCCTTTCGCAGCCCGACAAAACCATTGCCCCGTTGCTGGACGTGCAACAAGCCTTGCGGCTGGTGCGTGGGCAGGCCGCTGCGTTTGGCGTGAATCCCGAACGGATTGGCCTGCTGGGCTTTTCGGCTGGCGGGCACCTGGCCGCCACGGCGGGCACGCACTTTGCCCAGCCGGTTGGGCAAAACCCCGGCCCCGTCTCGGTCCGGCCCGCGTTTCTGGTGCTGCTTTACCCGGTTATCAGCTTTCAAGACAGCCTGGTTCACGCTGGTTCGCGCCGCGCCCTGCTGGGCGAACAGCCCGCGACTGCGCAGGTGCGGCTGTACTCCAACGAATTGCAGGTAACGGCCCAAACGCCGCCGGCCTTTCTGGTACACGCCGAAGACGACCAGACGGTGCCGGTGCAAAACAGCCTGGCCTTTTACCAAGCCTGCCGCCGCCACGGCGTACCGGCCGAAATGCACCTGTTCCCCCACGGCGGCCACGGCTTCGGACTGGAAAACAAAACCACCCAAGACGACTGGATGGAGCGGCTGCGCGAGTGGCTGACAGCGAATGGCTGGCTGACCAAATAGCACCCCGCCCGCTCCTTTACCCGATGGCCACCCGACTGCGGAAACAACCGAGGGTTCAGAAGCGGGGTTTTTATGCAACTCCTGCTTCTACTCAAATTGAAAAGGGACAACGCAAAGCGACTACTGCACAAGCTGGGCTAACTTCCCTTACTAGAGTTCCTGGGGCGTGTCGCAAAGAGCCTCGGCCTGCTGCTCATCCCGCCAATACTCTGGTGGTTTCGGCACACCGTCCGGGCCAGGGTCGGGCGGCTTATCTCTGTGGCAAAGATGCGGCGGCGGGTGGGAAAAAGTTGCGGTCCCTCACACTTCTACTACTTCCCCCGTCCCAAAATAATAAATCATCCCGCGCACTTCCTCGTACTCCAAGGCCGCAAACTGCGCCGCATATTGCCGCAGTTGCCGCCGGTGTTTGTCCTGCGGCGGGGGCAGCTTAAAATCCAGCAGCGTGACGCGGCGGCCGTTGGGGTCCAGCACGATGCGGTCGGGTTTATAGTCGCGCAACTTTACGCCGCCCACCAGGATTTCGCGTTCCGTTTCCACGCTCAGGTGGGGCCGGAAGTAGGGGGCTAGGCGCGGGTCGGCCACCACCGTGCCCAGGGCTTCGGCCAGCGCGGGGCGCTCTTTGCTGCTGACGATGCCCTCGGCCACGAGTTGCCCGGCCACGCGGCCCACGTCGGCGGCCGTGAGCAGGCGGCGCAGGCCGTAGTGCAGCTTGCGGTTCCACTCGTTGAGCTGCTGCTGGGTGTCAAAATCAAACACCGTGTGGGCGTGGCGGCGCAGCTTCAGGCGTTCTTCCCAGGGAGCAGTGTCCAGGTTGGTTAGGTTGAAAGCCTCGGTGGGGTGTGGGGTTTTTGGGGTTGGGTTTTTGGGGTTTGGAGTCCCTTGTGCGATAACGAAGCTGATTTGTTCGGCTTGCCACAACTGCTGGCTTTGCAGGTAGCCGAGCAGCAAATCGGCCACGGTGCGGGCAGCAGTTTGGGGGGTGGCCAGGGCCAGCGGGTCTTTGGTCGTTTTGCGTTCCTCGGGGCGCTTGCTGATGACGTAGAGTCGGTGCCGGGGGCGCGTAAAGGCCACGTACAGCGTGTTCAGGCTTTCCAAAAAGGTTTTCTCCTGTTCTTCGTCGTACTGCGCTTTCAGGGCCGTGGCCCGAATGGTTTGGTTGAGGCCGACCACGGCCACGTCGGGCATCTCGGCCAGGGGCTTGTCGGCGGCTTCCAAGTGGCCCCAGAGCAAGGTACCCCGGTGCGGTTCCAGGCTCCAGTCGGCAAACGGTACGATGACCACCCCGTAGGCCAAGCCCTTGGCTTTGTGAACGGTGGTGATGGTGATGGCTGCCCGCCCGCCCGGCGCGTTGATGCTGATGCGGCCCTTGCGCTGCGCCCACTCGGCCAGAAACTGCCCCAGGTTGTTGCCGTGCTTGAGGCTGTATTCGAGCGTTAAATCCAGGAACCGGAACAGGTAGTCGCTTTCGCCGTTGCGCCCCAGCAGCCCGAACAAGCCGATGAGCCGCTCGGCCAGCTCGTAGAGGCCCAGGTTGCCGGTTTCGGCTTCCTGCACGTCGTAGCCCTGCGCCCGCAACTCGTTGAAAAACGAGGTGCCGTCCTTCAGGTTGGCGATTTCGGCCAGGTGCCGCACCCGCGCCGGAGTCGGGTTCAGCCCGCGCACCACCCGGTCAAACAACAGCAATGCCTCGGCCCGTGCCAGCGTGTCGGCGGGCTGGTGCAGCACCCGAAAAACGCCGACCAGCAGGTTCACCACCTCGGCAAATTCCAGGGCCAGCGAATCGGCTGAAATAATAGGATAGCCCCGCTCTTTCAGGAACTTGGCCACGATTTTACTCTGCCAGCGGGTGCGGCACAGCACCGCAATGTCGGCCAGGTTGTGGCCGTCGGCAAGGCTTTGCTGCACCAGCGCCAGCGTCAGAAAAGCGGTGCTTTCGTCGTAGGTCAGGTGGGCCTCGGCGGCGTAGCCGGGGAGTGGTTCGGGGGCGTAGGTGCCGGTGGCGGGCTGGTAGGGCTGGGCCGGCGCGTCGGGCTGGGTGAAAAGGATTTCGACGTGACCAACCTCACCCCCCGTCCCCCTCTCCAAAAGAGAGGGGGGTATGGGGGGTGAGGTTGACCGTTGCCCAAAATTCGCATCGTAAATCCCCGCCACCAACGCCATGTCGCTGTGCCGTTGGCTCACCTGCTCAAAAAAAGCGTTGTTGAAGCCCACAATCGCCGCGTCGGACCGGTAGTTGGTGTTCAAGTTTTTGGTTTCCAGGCGGTCGTCCAGGGCCTGGTAGCGTTCCCGCAGAATCGCTTGGGTGTCGGGGTTGCGCTCGCGGGCCACCAGGGCGGCGGTATTGCCCTGGTGCAGGCGCAGAATCTGCTCCATTTCGCCGCCGCGCCAGCGGTAGATGGCCTGCTTCGCATCGCCCACGGCCAGGCAGTCGAAGCCCCGGCCCAGGCTGTTCTCTATCAGCGGCAACAGGTTGTTCCACTGCAACACCGACGTGTCCTGAAACTCATCAATCAGCAGGTGCTCATATCGTTCGCCCAGGCGCTCATACAGAAATGGCACTGGCTCCGTCAGGACGATAGCGGCAATGCGGCGGTTGAACTCCGAAATCAGGACCACGTTGCGGTCGCGGCTGATGGTTTCAACCACTTTGTTCAGCTCACTCAGCAGCGAGGCATGAAACAGGTTGGGCTGCATGGCTGTGAGCAGCACGTAGGTGGGCAGCAGTTGGGTGCGCAGTTGCGCGATATTCGCCACCAGCTGCGTCAGCGGCAGCTTCACGGCATCAATGCGGGCTTTGTCGGCCGGGGTTTTGATTTTGCCGCCGTACCATTTGCCGTCGTTGAGCGTGGCTTGCACGTAGCTGTTCGGCTCGGCATCGGCTTTCAGCAAGCCCGCGCCTTTTTGCACGTAAGCCGCAATGCCTTTGTCGCTTTGGTAGAAATCGGCGTTGCTCAGGCCCGCCTCGGCCAGAGTGGTGGCCGCCACGTCCTGCACCTGGGCGAAGACGGCCTCTATCTCCGTTCGTTTGGTCCGAATGGCTTGGTCCAAGCGCCGGAAATCGGCCAGCGACAACCGCCCCAACTGCGTCACGGCTTCCTGCACCGATTCGTTGAAGAGCACCTTGCCGAAGCGTACCAACTCCTCCGGCAGCCGCTGCCAACTGCGGCCTTCCTCGGCCTGGTTCAGGGCGTATTCGGCCAGGGTTTGGGTCAGCAGCTTGCTGTTCGGGTCGCGGTTCACGCGGTCCAGCAGCGCCGCCACGGCCGTTTCCAGCACCGCTTCGGTGTCCAGTTCTACTTCAAACGTGGCAGGCAAATCCAACTCCCGCGTAAAGGCCGTCACGATGCGCTGCACGAACGAGTCAATCGTGCTGACGGCAAAATCGGCGTAGTGATAAAGCACCAACTGAAACGTGGCCGCCGCCCGCCGCCGCACCACGGCGGCCGACACGCCCACGGCCGCCGCCACGTCGGCCAGCAGCGCGTCCGGTTTGGCTCCGGTGGCGGGGTGGGCAAACCCCCGCAAGGCCCCCACAATGCGCTGCTTCATCTCGCCCGCCGCGTCGTTGGTGAACGTAATGGCCAGCACCCGCTTAAAATACGCCGGGTCGTCGCTGCCCAGCGCCAGGGCCAGGTATTCCTTGGTCAGTTGGTAGGTTTTGCCGGAGCCAGCCGACGACGAATAGATGCGGAACGCGGACATGGGGCGAATGGGGAAGCCCCAAAACGAAAAATGCCTTCCTGGCATCAGGAAGGCATCTTGTTTAAAAAGATTTTTAAAAGCTTCTTTTGAATTAGCTTAATAATGTAGTCCGTAGGGGAATCGAACCCCTGTTAGCAGAATGAAAAACTGCGGTCCTAACCCCTAGACGAACGGACCGTTTTAGGTTTTGGTGGCGCAAAGGTACGGCAAAACCGATGCGGCGCAAAGGCTCGTTGTCAAAAAAGCGGATTGCTGGGCGGCAGTGCGTTGTTTTTCAGGGAAAAATAATGCGGGTGGATGGGCGGCGACATCGCTAGCAGCTGAACCGAGGCGGGCAACGATTCAAAATACCCATTCCGCAGTACATTGCGCCCGGTTGGAACGTAGCTCCGCGAGTGCATGAGTTCGGCTACTTATCTATCACGCATTCCCTGCCGTCCTCATGCTGCTGTTAGGCATTGATTTAGGTACTTCGTCCGTCAAGGTATCGGTGGTGGAGGCCGCCACCCGGCAGTGCCTGGCTACGGTGCAATACCCGGACACCGAACGCGCCATCACGGTGCGCCAGCCGGGCTGGGCCGAGCAGGACCCCGCCCGATGGTGGGCCGACGTGCAAGCCGCCATCCGCAAAGCCCACGCCACCGGGGCCTACGACCCGGCCCGCATCGGGGGCATCGGCATTGCCTACCAAATGCACGGGCTGGTGCCAACCGACCGCAAATTTCGGCCCTTGCGCGATGCCATTATCTGGTGCGACAGCCGGGCGGTGCCCTACGGCGCGGCGGCCGCCGAAGCGCTGGGCGCGGCCTATTGCCAAACGGCGCTCCTCAACGCGCCCGGCAACTTCCCGGCGGCCAAGCTGGCTTGGGTGAAGGCCCACGAGCCGGACGTGTAGCTTCGGCCGGGCATTGCGGGGAGCTATAAAGCGGGCGACCAACCCAACAACGCCCTTAGCCTGAACGCGCTGCGCCCCGGCGAAGTGGCGGCTACGGCGGGCACCAGCGGGGTGCTGTACGCCGTGACCGGCCAGCTTTTTGCCGACCCGGAGTAGCGGGTCAATGCCTTCGCCCACGTCAATCACACGGCCGCCGCGCCCCGGCTGGGGGTATTGCTGTGCCTCAACGGCACGGGCAGCCTCAACCGCTGGCTGCGCGAGGTGGCTGGCCCCGGCTGCTCCTACGCCGAACTGAATGCCCGCGCCCGCGCCACGCCGCCGGGAGCCGCCGGGTTGCGCTGCCTGCCCTTCGGCAACGGGGCCGAACGGGTGCTGGGCAACGTGCAAGTCGGCGCTCATTTGCAGAACATTGACCTCAATGTACACACCACCGGGCACCTGCTGCGGGCCGGCCCGGATGGCGTGGCCTTCGCCTTCCGCTACGGCCACGCCCTGATACGGGCCAACGGCCTGCACCCCACGGTGGTGAAAGCGGGCGCGGCCAATATGTTCCTGAGCGACGTGTTCGGCCAGGCCTTTGCCAATGCCACCGGCCTGACCGTGGAACTTTACCACACCGACGGCAGCATGGGCGCGGCACTAGGAGCGGGCCTGGGGGCCAACGTGTTTGCCACTGCCGACGAAGCCTTCGCGCACCTGCCCCGCGCCCAAACCGTGGCCCCCGATACCGACGCGCCGCTGTACGAAGCAGCCTACCAGGAATGGCGTGAGTTGCTGAATGAGCGACTCCAACACGTTCAGCAAAGCCTGCCCGTCGCGGTGTAGCTTTGGCCTTTAATCCAAACCCCAAGCTCACCAGGCCAATGCCCATTGTCGTCGGCGAGACCGCCTTCTTTGCCGCCATTCCCGAAATCAAATTTGAAGGTCCCGACTCAGATAATCCGTTGGCCTTCCGCTGGTATGAGGCCGACCGGGTGGTGGCGGGCAAAACCATGCGCGACCGCCTGCGCTTTGCCGGGGCCTATTGGCACTCGTTCAATGGCTCCGGGGCCGACCCGTTTGGCGAGGCTACGCACCTTTTTCCCTGGAATACCGCTGCCGACCCGCTGGTGCGTGCCCGCGCCAAAATGGACGCGGCGTTTGAGTTTCTGACCAAGCTGGGCTTGCCTTACTGCTGCTTCCACGACGTGGACGTGGTGGACTACACCAACGACGTGGCCGACAACAAGCGCCTCCAGGCCCTGACCAGTTATGCTCAGCAAAAACAGGCCGCCAGCGGCGTGAAGCTGCTCTGGGGCACCGCCAACCTGTTTTCGCACCGCCGCTACATGAACGGCGCGGCCACCAACCCCGACTTTCAGGTGCTGGCCCACGGCGCGGCGCAGGTGAAATGTGCGCTGGATGCCACCATTGCCCTAAACGGCGAAAATTACGTGTTCTGGGGCGGGCGCGAGGGCCACATGAGCCTGCTCAACACCGACATGAAGCGCGAGCAGGAACACCTGGCCCGCTTCCTGCACATGGCCCGCGGCTACGCCCGGCGGCAGGGATTCCGGGGCCAGTTTTTCATCGAACCCAAGCCCTGCGAACCCAGCAAACACCAATACGACTACGACGCGGCCACCGTCATCGGCTTCCTGCGGGAACACGGGTTGCTGGCCGATTTCAAGCTCAACCTGGAGGTGAACCACGCCACGCTGGCGGGCCACACCTTTGCCCACGAGTTGCAGGTGGCCGCCGACGCGGGCCTGCTTGGCAGCATCGATGCCAACCGGGGCGACTACCGGAACGGCTGGGACACCGACCAGTTTCCGAACAGCCTCGGCGAACTGACCGAGGCCATGCTTGGCATCCTGCCCGCCGGGGGATTCCAGGGCGGCGGCACCAATTTTGATGCGAAAGTGCGCCGCAATTCCACCGACCCGGCCGACTTGTTTTATGCCCACATTGGCGGCATGGACCTGTTTGCCCGCACCCTACTGGCGGCTGATACTATTCTGCATAAATCTGACTACCAACAGATTCGTCAGACCCGATACGCTGCCTTCGACGGCGGCGCGGGGCGGGCTTTTGAGCAGGGCCAACTCACACTGGAACAGTTGCACGCCCCCGCCGCTGCCCACGGCGAACCGGCCACGACGAGCGGCCGGCAGGAATACCTGGAAAATATCATCAACCGCTTCGTTTGATTCTGGCTGGTGGCTACTAGCTTGCCGTCTCAATTCACCCAAAAAAAACCTGACAGCCAACAGCTATCAGCCAACAGCAAAAATTATGCACCAACTCGCCACCCTCGACTACGTTGTTTTTTTTATCTATTTCATCATCGTATCGGGCTACGGTGTGTGGGTGTACCGGCGCAAAACCGGCCACGACGGCACCCTGGAGGGCGATTCGAAAGACTACTTCCTCGCCGAAGGTTCCCTCACGTGGTGGGCCATCGGCGCGTCGCTGATTGCCTCCAACATTTCGGCCGAGCAGTTCGTCGGAATGTCCGGTTCGGGTTTCAAAATGGGTTTAGCCATTGCCACTTACGAGTGGATGGCCGCCCTATCGCTCATTATTGTGGCCGTGTTTTTTATTCCGGTGTACTTGAAAAACCGGATTTTCACGATGCCGCAGTTCCTCAGCCAACGCTACAACGGCACGGTGGCCATGATAATGGCCCTGTTCTGGCTGGCGTTGTACGTGGTGGTGAACCTGACCTCGATTCTGTACCTCGGGGCTATTGCCATCAGCAGCATTTCGGGCCTGAACCTGAACTTTTGTATGTACGCCCTGGCCGCCTTCGCCATCGTCATCACCCTGGGCGGCATGAAAGTGATTGGCTTCACGGACGTTATTCAGGTGTTTTTCCTGATTCTGGGCGGCTTGGCTACCACCTATTTGGCCCTGAACATGGTGGCCGGGCACTACGGCCAAAGCGGGGCCGTGAGCGGCTTTCACTTGCTCACGGAGCGGGCGGGCGACCACTTCCACATGATTTTCCGACCCGACAACCCCAACTTCATCGACCTGCCGGGCCTGACCGTGCTGCTGGGCGGAATGTGGATTGTGAACCTCAACTACTGGGGCTGCAACCAGTACATCACGCAGCGGGCGCTGGGGGCCGACCTGCCCACGGCCCGCGCCGGGCTGCTGTTCGCCGCCTTCCTCAAGTTGCTCATGCCCCTGATTGTGGTGCTGCCCGGCATTGCGGCCTTCGTTTTGTTCAAGGCCAATGTGTTCAGCGGCGAGCTGATGCAGAACGGCGAGTTGAACCCCGACCGGGCCTACCCGGTGCTGCTCAATATTTTGCCCGTGGGCCTGAAGGGCCTGTCGTTTGCAGCCCTCACGGCGGCGGTGGTGGCTTCGCTGGCGGGCAAAGCCAATAGCATTGCCACTATTTTCACGCTCGATGTGTACCGCAAGGTGCTCAATCCCAATGCCTCGGAGAAGCAGTTGGTGGGCGTGGGCAAAATCGCCGTGGCCGTGGCCATGTTGCTCGGGGTGCTGATTGCGCCTCACCTGGGCATCGACAAAAAAGGGGGCTTTCAGTACATTCAGGAATACACCGGGTTTGTGTCGCCGGGTATTTTTGCCATGTTCATCCTGGGCTTTTTCTGGAAAAAAACTACCTCCGGTGCGGCGCTGTTTGCCACCATCGGCGGTTTTGTGCTTTCGGTGGGCTTCAAGTTTCTGCCGGGTGTGGCCGACCTGTCGGGCCTAGCCCCCCTGGGCTTTGCGGTGCCCAATGCCAGCGGCGTGTACGAAATTCCGTTCATCGACCGCATGGGCTTCGTGTTCGCGATTTGCGTGGCGGGCATGGTCGTCATCAGTTGGCTCGATGCGCGGCGCGGGGCGACCACCAATGGCCTGGAGGTGGACCGGACAATGTTCCGCACTACGCGCAGTTTTGCGGTGGGCGCAGCCGTTGTCATTGTGTTGCTCACCGTACTTTACACCGTATATTGGTAGGGTAGGGGCGGTCGGCACGGGGGCGGCCCACGCCCCGGCTGCTATCTTTGCCCCACGTTTCAACCCGGCCGCCCCTGCCGACGGCCATCCATCCTTTTCCTCTTTTTCCTCATGGCAAAAATTAAAGTCGCCATCAACGGCTTCGGCCGCATTGGCCGCCTCACTTTCAAGGAATTGCTCAAGCGCGACAACATCGAAGTTGTGGCCATCAACGACCTGACCGACAACAAGACCCTGGCCCATTTGCTGAAGTACGACTCGGTGCACGGGCGCTTCGATGGCACGGTGAGCTACGACGACGACAGCCTGACGGTGAACGGCCAGCATATTGTGGCCCTGGCCGAGCGCGACCCCAAGCTGCTGCCCTGGGGCAAAATGGGCGTGGACATTGTGCTCGAGAGCACCGGCCGCTTTGTGGACGAAGCCGGTGCGGGCCAGCACCTCACGGCCGGGGCCAAGAAAGTCGTGATTTCGGCTCCCGCTACCGGCAACATCCCAACCGTGGTGCTGGGCGTGAACGAGGACACCCTGACCGGTGCCGAGACCATCATCAGCAACGCCAGTTGCACCACCAACTGCCTGGCCCCGATGGCCAAAGTGCTGGACGATGCCTTCGGCATTGAGAAAGGCTACATCACCACGGTGCACGCCTACACCTCGGACCAGAACCTGCAAGACGCGCCCCACAAAGACCTGCGCCGTGCCCGCGCTGCCGCCTACAGCATCATCCCGACCAGCACCGGCGCGGCCAAAGCCGTGGGCCTCGTGCTGCCCCAACTCAAAGGCAAGCTTGATGGCCTGGCCATGCGGGTGCCCGTGCCCGACGGCTCGATGACCGACCTGACCGTCGTGCTGAAACGCGAGGCAACGAAAGACGAAATCAACGCGGCCATCAAAGCCGCCGCCGATGGCCCCCTCAAAGGCATCATCGAATACACGACCGACCCGATTGTGAGCATCGACATTGTGGGCAACGCCCACAGCTGTATTTTCGACTCGGAACTGACCTCGGCCAATGGCACACTCGCCAAAGTGATTGGTTGGTACGACAACGAAACCGGCTACTCGACCCGCACGGCGGACCTGATGCAACGGCTGGGCGAGAAAATGAACGGCTAACTAGCCTTTCGCGCAAGACCCAACGCCCGCTTTGCCTTTGTGGCGGAGCGGGCGTTTTTTTCCATTGTCCACCCGCCGCCGCAGTGCGAAGGCTGGGCCACATCTTATCGTGAGGGTGCCCAAAACCTGCTTCATCTACAACCCCATTGCGGGGACTTCGCAGCGCCACGATGTGCCCGCCCTGATTGCGCGGCACTTTGGGGCGGCGGGGGGGCGCGACTACGCCGTGTGGCCCACCGACCGGGCCGGGCACGCGGTGGCGTTGGCCCGGCAGGCGGCGGCCGAGGGGTTCGAGGTGGTGGCGGCGGTGGGCGGCGACGGCACCATCAACGAAGTAGGGCAAGGGTTGCTGGGCACCGACGCGGCCCTGGGCATTGTGCCGCAGGGGTCGGGCAACGGGCTGGCCCGGCACCTGCACGTGCCGCTCAGCTTGCCGGCGGCCGTGCGGCGACTGGCCACGCCCACCCGCAGCCGCATGGACGTGGGGACGCTGAACGGGCACCCGTTTTTTTGCACCGCCGGGCTGGGGTTCGATGCCCACGTCAGCCGGCATTTTGCCGAGGCGGGGACGAGGGGGCTGGGCACATACTTGCAGGTGGCATTGCGCGAATACCGGCGCTTCCGGCCCACGCCGGTGCGGTTGCAAATGGCCGGCGACCCGGCGGGTGCCGGACGGGCCACCGACTGCTACTTGCTGGCTTTTGCCAACGCTTCGCAGTACGGCAACAACGCCTACGTGGCCCCGCAGGCCGACTTGCGCGATGGGTTGCTGGATTTGTGCCTCGTGGATGCGTTGCCGGTGTGGCGGGCCATGCAGGTGGCGTGGGGCATGGCGCTGGGCACCTTGCCACGCAGCCGGGCGGCCGAATATTTCCGCACGGCGCAGGCGCGGGTGCTGGCCGCTGCGCCGGTCGGGTTTCATGTGGACGGCGACTACATGGGCACCGCCACCGAGTTTGTGGCCGGGGTGCTGCCGCTGGCGCTGGCAGTGGCCGTGTGAATCGCTGCTTTTGATGGATTAACCGTGATTTTGCTGAGTGTATTGTGATGAAAAACGACCGGAACCAACGGCAGGGCGTGGTGTATTCCACCAACTCCGACTTCGCTTACCAGACCACCGAACCGACCGAAACGGCCACCTTGCCCCCGCAACAGCAGCACCTGCGGGTGCAACTCGACAAAAAGCAGCGCGGCGGCAAGCAGGTGACGCTGATAACCGGCTTTGTGGGGACGGAGGCGGACTTGCAAACTCTGGGCAAGCTCCTCAAAACCAAGTGCGGCGTGGGCGGCAGCGCCAAAGACGGCGAAATCGTGGTGCAAGGCGACTTCCGCGACCGGGTCCTAGACTTGCTGACGCAGGCGGGCTACAAGGCCAAGAAAAGCGGCGGTTGAAATAGGTTTTACTCTTTCGGAGTTGCACTCCGAAGGTAGCCCTGCCGGGGAGTTGCACTCCCCAATCGCTGCCCGGTAATCGCTAGCTTTAGTTGCAAAGCTGACCGCCTGGGGCGCGGAGTACAACTCCGCAGCAGGCGGCTTTCGGAGTGCAACTCCGAAAGAGCAAAAGAGTGTTGGGTTTTTGGTGTTCGGTTTTTGGTGTTCGGATTGTTAAAAACCCAACACCGAACACCCAACACCCAACACCGAACACCGAACACCAAAAACCCAACACCCAAACCTGCGCCAATGCTACGGCGACGCACATAGGGGTGCCCGCCGATTGGCTGATGCCGAAAACCCAAACCTGCGCCAATGCCACCCTCACCACCCCCCAAAGCCGCTGCTCCACTTACAGCTGGCCCGCGCCTGACGCGGCGCGGCGAAGCCCTGCTGGCAGTGTTGCCCACGGCCACCGTGCTGGCGCTGTTGGCCTTGTTGCGGCTCTTCAGCCACCAGCAGGTGCTGTTTGCCTCGCTGGCTTCCAGCGCCTTTCTGATTTACCTCGACCCCGGCCACCGCACCAATTCGACCCGCACGTTGGTGCTTAGCCAACTGGGGGCGGCCGTGCTAGGTTACGGCTGCCATGCGTTGTTGGGGCCGGGCTACGCGGCGGCGGCCCTGGCCCTGGTGCTCACCATTGCCGGAATGCTCCTCCTCGATGCTTTGCATCCGCCTGCGGTGGGCACAGCGCTTAATTTCGCATTTCGGGCCGGAACGGGCGAAGGCAACCTGCTGCTTTTTGCGCTGGCCGTGGGCTTGGTGGTGGTGTTGTTGGGCTTGCAGCGCAGTTCGGCGTGGCTGCTGGCGCGGCTGCAACGGTAGGTTTTAGCTATTGGCGGAAAGCTGATAGCTGTCCGTTAGATGCAGCCGTAGATTTGTTTGGAAAAGCGTAAAAGCCATTAGCTGACAGCCACCACCCATGCCCATTCCCACCCTCACCGATTCGGTAGCCGACCCGACGACCATTCACGCCCACGTCGAAACGGTCGTCATCAACGCCGTGCAATGGCTCAAGCTGGGCGTGGAAATGGTCGGGGCCACCATCATTTCGCTGGGGGTGCTGGTGGCGGGCGTGTTGTTTCTGAAGGCCCTGTGGCAGCGACGCACCGAAGATTTCACGGCCATCCGCCTCACGTTGGCCCGCTACCTAGCCCTGGCCCTGGAATTTCAACTCGGGGCGGATATCCTCTCCACGGCCATTGCCCCAAGCTGGGAGCAAATTGGCAAGCTCGGAGCCATTGCCGTGATTCGGACGGCCCTCAATTTTTTCCTCTCCCGCGAAGTGGAGCAGGAAAAAGGCAGCCAAGACGACGAAAAACGGATGGTGAATAAAGCGGTCGGGTAAGGGGTTGGCTGTTGGTGTTGGGTTTTGGGGTTTTAAAAAACCTAAACGCCCCGACCCCAACCCGCAACCGCCAATGCCCGCAGCTCACTGCTCGTCGTTTGCAATTCGCTTTCGCGCTTTTTCCACATCTTCCGGCGTGTCAATGCCGAACGCATCCAGGTCCGTTTCGGCGCACTGAATCCGAAAACCCGCTTCGAGCCAGCGCAACTGCTCCAGGCTTTCGGCGGCTTCGAGGGCCGACACGGGCAATTGCGTGAGTTGGGCCAGCACGGCGGGTTGGTAGGCATACAACCCCAAATGGCGCAGGTAGTGGTGGTGCGCCAGCCATTCCGTTGCTTCGCGGCCACGCTGGTAGGGCAGGGGGTGGCGGCTGAAATAGAGCGCCTCGCCCCGCGCATTCAGCACCACTTTGGGCAGGTGGGGGCTGAACAATTCTTCGGCCGAAACCACCGGCTTGACCAGCGTGGCAATGGCGGGCGCGGCGGTCGCGGCGGCAAACAAGGCCGTCAGGGCGTTGATTTGAGCGGGGTGAATGAACGGCTCGTCGCCCTGAATATTGACGATGCAACGCACTTCGGGCGGGCTGCCCAGCCGCTCGTAGGCTTCCCAGATGCGGTCGGTGCCGCTGGCGTGGGCGGGGCGGGTGAGGACGGCCTCGCCGCCGAAATCGTGGACGTGGCGCAGAATCCGCTCGTCGTCGGTGGCAACCACGACGCGGGCGAGGTTGGCCTGGCGGGCCTGGCGCACCACGCGCTCAATCATGCTCAGGCCGCCCAGGTCCACGAGGGGCTTGCCGGGCAGGCGGGTGGAGGCGTAGCGGGCGGGAATGAGGCCGAGGTTCATGGGCGCAAAATTAGGCAGTTGCGGCCCGCCCCCGCCGGTGCGGCCGGGCCAATGGCGGCGGGGCGGCGCTTTGTGCGTTATTTTGCCGGACCTGGCCGCCCGGCCCCGCCCCCGGCCAATCCAATTCTTTCTTTGCAACGCCTCATTCCCATGACTGCTCTCGTTTCGTTTTTGGCGGCCCTGGCCCTGCACGGGCTGGCCGCGCCCGCCCCCGGCCGCGTGGCCCCACCCGATTCCGTGGGCCAGGAAATGCGCGGCGGCCAACGCTTTGTGAAGCACCGCGTGGCGGGCGGCGAAACCCTGTTTGCCATTGCCCGCCGCTACCACGTGTCGGTTGAGCAACTCACGTCGGCCAACCCGCAACTGCGGACGGGCCTCGGCATTGGGGCGGTTATCCTGGTGCCGCGCGGCGCGGCGGGCGCGACCACCGCTGCCGCCTTGCCAACCAAAAAGACGGAGAAGGCCGAGAAAACCGAAAAGGCCCTGCTCAAAGCTGCCGACCAAACCGAGAAGGCCGCCCTCAAGGCCGTGTATTCGCCTAAGCCCGCCAGCCACGTCGTGGCCAAGGGCGAAACCTTGAGCAGCATTGCCCGGCAATACCACGTCAGGCAGGCCGACCTCATCAAGCTCAACAAGCTGACGGAAAATGGTGCATTGCGCCTGGGCCAAACCTTGCTGCTGGGCGACACCCCCGACCCGGCCGCCACCACGGCCGCCGTGGCCGCCGCCATCAAAACGGCCGAACCCAAACCCGAACCCAAACCCGACCCCAAGCCCGAACCGAAAGCCCCCGCCGCCGACCCCGCCAAACCGGCCCAGGTGGCCACCGTGACCCCCACGCCCGCCACCACCACGCCCGCCACCACCACGGCCGCCGAACGCGCCGCCGAAAAAGAAGTGGAAGAAGCCACCCGCACCGACGAATCGGTGAGCCGCATCACGGAAAGCGGTACCGGTGCGCCCATCGAAAAAAGCGGCACCGACAAGTACCTCGCCCTGCACAAAACCGCCCCCGTGGGCACGATTATGCAGGTCAAGAACGCCGGCAACGGCCAGTCGGTGTACGTGCGCGTGATTGGCAAACTGCCCGACACCGGCGAGAACAACAACATCCTCGTGCGCCTCTCGCCCCGCGCCGTGCAGAAACTGGGCACCAGCGACAGCCGGTTTCGGGTCGAGACGAGCTACGTGCCGTAAGGGTGGCGTGGTGCCACGAGTTGCCCGAAGGGCCTCGTGGTACCACTAATCTTTGCTCGGTTGCATTTCAGCGAGTAGTGGTACCACGAGGCCCTTCGGGCAACTCGTGGCACCACGCCGTTCATTCCGCCCCCATGTCTCCCGCCGAACTCCGCACCCTCCTCAACGACCGCCACGACCGCTACAACCGGCCGGAGTTCATTGCCACGGACCCGATTCAGATTCCGCACCGCTTCCACCTCAAGCAGGACATTGAAATCAGTGCCCTGTTTGCGGCGCTGCTGGCCTGGGGGCAGCGGCCCACCATCATTGCCAAAACCACCGACCTGCTCCGGCGCATGGACGACGCGCCCCACCAGTTCATCACCCAGCACGAGGACGCGGATTTGAAGCGCCTGCTGGGCTTCTGCCACCGCACGTTTTGCGACACCGACCTGCTGTATTTTGTGCATTGGCTGCGCTGGTGGTACGGCCAGCACGATTCGCTGGAATCCGCCTTTTTGCTCGGTGACACCCAGCGGCAGCGGCTCGAACACTTCCACACCCTGTTTTTCAGCCTGCCCGACGCGCCCGCCCGCACCCGCAAACACGTGGCCACCCCGGCCCGCAAGTCGGCCTGCAAACGGCTCAATATGTACCTGCGCTGGCTGGTGCGCCGCGACGAAGCCGGGGTGGACTTCGGCCTCTGGCCGCAGCTTTCGCCCGCCGACCTCATCGTGCCCATCGACTTGCACGTCGAGCGCCAGGCCCGCGCCCTGGGCCTGCTCACCCGCAAAAACGTGGACTGGGAAGCCGCCGAAGAACTCACCGCCAACCTGCGCCTGCTCGACCCTAACGACCCGGTAAGGTATGATTTTGCGCTGTTTGGGGCGGGCGTGGGCAAGTGAGTGGCCCCCAAGCGGCCCCGGCCGATGGCCCGGTTCCCGTTGGTTTGTTGCCGTTTTTGGTCTAGTTTTGCGCCCCTCACGCTCCTGACCACTACGCACATGACCCAACCGCTCCACCACTTGGTTTACCAAAGCGAGGCCACGTATTTTCTCAACGAATCCGAAATGCAGCGGGTGCTGGTGCAGTCGCGGGCCTGGAATGCGGCCCACGGCATCACCGGGGTGCTGCTCCACTGCGGCGGCGACATCATGCAGGTGCTCGAAGGCAGCCGCGAGGAAGTGCAGTTCATCTTCCAGCGCATTGCCCACGATGTCCGCCACATCCGCCTCGTGAAGCTGGCCGACGGCCCCATTGCCCAGCGCCAGTTCGAGCAGTGGGCCATGGGCTTCAAGCCCCTCAACCCGGCGGCGTTCAACCGGCTTCAGGGCTTGGTCGAGCCGCTGCGTGCCCTGCCCCCGGCTTCCGCCGGCCACGACCGCAGCCTGCGCGAAATGCTGGCCAATTTCGTTTCCCAAGAGGCCGTTCGGCCCTGAGCCGTAGCGCCGCGCGGCCCCACCTTAGCCTGTGGCCGCCCCCCGCACCACGGCCAGCAACTCATCTTCGGCGGCGCGGCTGAGGCGGTGGTAGCGGTACAGGCCCCGGTAGTCGGCAATGGTGAGGCCGAGGGCCAGGAGTTGGGCGGCGAGGCGGCCCGCTTGACGGTCCGAAACAGCGGGTGGGCCGCTGGCCTGGCCCAGGGCAATGGTTTCGAGTTCGGGGCTTTGCATGAGGGCCAGCAACGCCAGGGCTTGGCGGCGGCGGCCACTGGCGTTGCGCACGGCGTAGGTCGTGTGCAGCCACTGTTCCAGCCGGGCCTGAATGGCGGCCGGCTCCTGACTGATGACAACTGGTGGCGGGTTGTCGCGCTCGGCCACACGGTGGGCGAAGGTGTCGGCAAAATCGGCGAGCAAATCAGGCATGGGGCGGGGCTGAAGTTTTGCCAAAGATACCTCAAACGCAGACTTGTTTGGCCGAAGCCCCGGCTGCTTGACTTCAATCGGCGACGTGTACAGGTAAGTAAAGTACGTGTACAGCGAAGTCACCGACGTATACAGCGAAGTCACAGACGTATACAGTAAAATCCCGGACGCACACACCTAAATCCCGGACGTATACGCCTAAATCACCGACGTGTATGCCTGAATGACGGACGTGTACAGCAAAGTCGCCGACTACTTTTCAAGCGGTGTGGGCTGCCCGCCTGGGCTTTGCCGGGCCGTTCGGGAAGCCAAGCGGACTGGCCGACTGCCTGACGGCCCGGAAATTCGTTACAACCCCGACCGCACGTCGGCGGCGGTGCGGCGGAAATACTTGCGGCGCAGCTTGCGGCGGATGTCGGGCGGCAGGCCCCAGCCTTCGGCGTAGAGCTTCAGCACTTCGGCCTCGCGCTGGGCGCTGTAGCGAAACTGCCCGACCAGGCCCAGCGCCGTGGGCACGGCTCCGGCCACCAGGGCGCTGGCCACGTCGGCGGGCTGCGGCACGTAGCGGGTGGCCCCGACGGTGCTGCCCGACGCGGCACTCAGGCCCGCCGCCGTGGTCGCGTCGGCCCCGCCGCGCTTCTGCCGAAACAGCTTGTGCACGGCAAACACCGTGTCGCGCCCCTGCCCGAAACCGGGCAGGGCAACGGGGAGGAGCACGAGTAGGAGGAACGTTTTCATGGGAAGGGAGTGGCCGTTGCCCCGGTCCGGCGGGCGAAGCCCGTCGGTCCGGGGCAACGGCCAAATTAGCTCTGCTATACCCCAGATGCCCATTCGGCCCCCAACCGTTGCATCAGCCCACCAACTGCTGCCAGCCCAGGGCCAGCACCTGCTGCACGGTGTACTCCAGGTTGATGGCCCGGCCCCGGTTGAACACGAACTGCTTGCTGACCGTGCCGCCCGGCCCCGCACAGGCCATGCAAATGGTGCCCACCGGCTTGGCGGGGGTGCCACCGTCGGGGCCGGCGATGCCGGAGGTGGCCAGGGCCACGTCCACGCCCAGGGCGCGGCGGGCACCTTCGGCCATTTCGCGCACGGTGGCTTCGCTCACGGCCCCGTGCTGGGCCAGGGTGTCGGCCGACACGCCGAGTAGTGCGGTTTTGATGGCGTTGTCATACGCCACCACGCTGCCCCGGAAGTAGCGCGACGCGCCCGGCACGGCCGTGAGGCGGGCGGCCACGGCCCCGCCGGTGCAGCTTTCGGCGGTGCCCAGGGTCCAGTTTTTTTGCAACAGCAGTTGGCCGATGACGGCTTCGAGGGTCGTTTCTTCTTCGGCAAAAATGACCGGGCCGAGGCGTTCGCGCAAGCCCGGCAGCAGGGCGCGGAGGCGGCCGGGCAGGTCGGGCAGCCCGTCGGGGGTGGCCGTGAGGCGCAGCCGCACACTGCCCAGGGCGGGCAGGTAGGCCAGCTTGAAATTGGGCGGCAACGCGGCTTCCCAGTCGGCAATTTTCTCGGCCAGGAAGCTCTCGCCCAGGCCCACGGTCATCACCACGAGGTGCTCGATGGGGGCCAGCGCGAAGCGCGTGGCCAGGCGCGGCAGCACTTCGTCGGTCATCAGCTTTTTCATCTCGAAGGGCACCCCCGGCATACTCACGAACACCGTGCCCTGGTTCTCGAACCACATCCCGGGGGCCGTGCCGACGGCATTGAACAGCACCTCGCAGGTGGCCGGCACCAGGGCCTGCTGCTCGTTCACGGCCAGCATGGGGCGGCCGAAGCGCCGGAAAAATTCGGTTACGTGGTCGAGGGTGGGCTGGTGCAGCACCAGCGTGGTGCCGAAATAGCGGGCCAGCACGTGCTTGGTGAGGTCGTCTTTGGTGGGGCCGAGGCCGCCGGTCATCAGCACGACCTGGGCGCGGGCGCGGGCCAGGTCGAGGGCAGCCACAATCTCGTCGGCCCGGTCGCTGACGGACGTAATCTGGCGCACCCGCAGGCCGCGCTTGCCCAGCTCCTGGCCCAGAAAAGCGGAGTTGGTGTCCACGACCTGGCCGTAGAGCAGCTCGTCGCCAATGGTGATGATTTCAACGTCGGGGGGCGGGGTCATGGCAGATTAATACGGGAAAAATTTGGATTGGCCGCAAAATTGTCTTCCCTTTGCAGCGCGGTGGCCCAACGACAGCCACAGGGGCCGTCTGGTTTCCCCACCGTCTTGTTTTTCTCCATGTTCACTCGTTTCGCTTCGCTGCTGGCTTTGGCCGGTGCCCTGGCCCTGGCCGCCCCCGCCGCCCAGGCCCAAACCACTAAAAAAACCACCACCACCAAAAAGACGACCACCAAAGCGCCGGTCAAAAAAACCACCACAAAAGTCGTGACCCCGCCCAAAGTCGTGGTTCCGGCCGTGGTCGTGCCGCCGGTCATCACGCTGGCCTCGCTCACGCAGGGCGATGCCAGCGCCGCCCTCAAAGATGCCCTCACCAAAGGCACCACCAAAGCCGTGGAATTTGCGGCGGCCGAAGACGGCTACAACACCAACGACGACATCCACATCCCCTGGCCCGAAGATGCCATCTTGATGAAAACGGCCCTCGTGCGCTTTCCCGGCATGGCCACCATCGTCGAGGGCTTTGAAACCAAGCTCAACCGCGCCGCCGAAGCCGCCGCGCCCCAGGCCAAAGACATTTTCGTGGCCGCCATTGCCAACATCAGCTTCACCGATGCCCTGGGCCTGGTGAGCAGTTCGGCCCCCGATGCCGCCACGCAGTTCCTCAAAAAAAGCACGTATTCCCAGCTCGTCAGCACCTTCCGTCCCAACATCGACGCGGCCCTCACCCAGGTGAAAGCCGAGGAAGGCTACGCCAAAATGACCGGCCAATACAACCGCATTCCGCTCATCACGCCCGTCAAAACCGACCTCGGGGCCTACACCACCGGCAAAGCCGTGGACGGCCTCTTCGTGCTGCTGGCGAACGAAGAAGCCCGCATCCGCAAAAACCCGGCCGCCCGCACCACGGACATCATGAAAAAGGTGTTCGGGGCGAAGTAGGAAACCCGCAGGCCGTCCTGCTGAACGCAGCGAAGCGGAGTTGAAGCACCTGTCAAGCAGCAGTACTCCAATCGGAGAAATTACTATTGCTTGACAGGTGCTTCAACTCCGCTTCGCTGCGTTCAGCAGGACGGCCTGACTCCCTAATCCGCCAGCTTCGCAAACACGTTGTTCAGCCCCTCGGCCCAGGTCGGGTGGGCAAAAATCATTTCCCGCAACTGCGGGTAGCGCAGCCGCCCGGCCATCGCCACCTGCACCACGGCCATGATGTCGCCGGCCGCCGCGCCCACCAGGGCGGCCCCCAGAATGCGGTCGTCGGCCCCCACCAGTATTTTCCAGAAGCCCGCCGCCGCGCCCGTTTCCTGCGCCCGGCCGATGCTGGCTACCGGCATTTTGGCCACCCGGTAGGGGATTTGTTGCGCCTTTGCCTGCGCCTCGCTCAGGCCGATGCGCCCGAGTTGCGGCTCCGTGAACACGCAGTAGGGCAGGGGCCGCTGCCGGGCCGAGCGGCGGCAGCCGTGCAGCAGCGCATCGCGCACAATGCGGTAGTCGTCGTAGCTGATGTGCGTAAACTGCGGCCCGCCGTGCACATCGCCCAGCGCATACACCCCCCGCACGTTGGTTTGCAGGTTGCCATTGACTTGAATGTAGCCGTCGTCGTCGGTTTTAATCCCCGCAAAGCCCAGCCCCAATTTGTCGGAGTTGGGCCGTCGGCCGGTGGCCACCAGCAAGTGCGAGCCGCGCAAGCGGCGTTCGCCAGCGGGCGTGTGGGCCGCCAGCAGGATTTCGCCGTTGGCGGCCCGGCTGACGCGGTGGGCTTGTGCCCCCAGCACAATGTCCACGCCCTCCGCCGCCAGGGCCGTTTGCAAGGCTTCGCTCACGTCGGCATCTTCGTGGTCCAGCAGTTGCCGGCCCGTTTCCAGAATGGTCACGCGGCTGCCGAAGCGCCGGAACATCTGCCCAAATTCCAGCCCGATGTAGCCGCCGCCCAAGATGAGCAAATGCTCCGGCAATTCGGTGAGGTGCAAAAGCTCGTCGGTGGTCAGAAACCCCGTTTCGCCCAGGCCCGGCACGTCGGGAATCGCGGGCCGGGTGCCCGTATTGATAAAAATGAGCGGGGCCGTGTAGTCCTGCGCCGCCCCGCTGTCGGCCGTCACACGCAACACGTGCGGGCCAACAAATACCGCGTGACCGGGGACGATGTCCACCTGGGCTTCGGTCAGGTTGGCCCGCACCCCGGCCCGCAGCTTCGCCGTCAGGGCATCTTTGCGGGCCACGGCAGCGGCCAGGTCCACGGTCAGGGCCGTCGCGCCCGGCACGGCGGGGGCGGCCACGGCGGGCGCAGTGCGGAGGTCGTGCAGCCGCTGGGCGGTGGCGAGCAGCGTTTTGGTGGGCGAACAGCCGTAGTTGAGGCACGAGCCGCCCAGTTCGCCTTGCTCAATCAGGGCCACGCGGCGGCCCGCGTTGGCCAGGGCCACGGCCAGCGGGTTGCCCGCCTGGCCCGAGCCGATGATGAGGGCATCGTAGGAAATTGCAGCCATAAAAACCGGGGAAGTTGCTGCCCATACGCAACCGCCGGGCCAATGGTCGGGCGGTGCCTTTGTCGCTGGCCGGGCCGGTATCTTTGCCGGAACCGCTATGCTGCTTCCTGTTTTCCGCCTTCCCGCCCTGTTCCTGCTGCTGGCTGCCGCCACCGGCAGCGGCTGCACGTCGCTCTATTTTCCGCCGCCGCCCCACACCCCCATGCTCACCCAAAAGGGCGAGTTCTACGGGGCCATCAGCACCAACCAGCACACCAATTTTGCCATGCAGGGCGCTTATGCCGCCACCGGCAGCCTGGCCGTGGCGGGCACGTTCTCGTCCCTCCACACCAAAACCGGCCGCCAAACCCAGGACATTGACTTCGCCGAACTCAGCCTCGGCCGCTATACCCGGCTGCCCGACAAGCGCGTGTTTGAGGTGTACGTCGGGGCGGGCGGCGGCCACACCCGCCGCATCGAGCGCGACGACAACCAAGTGCCCATTCACCTCCTGGAAGGCAGCCTGAGTAAGTTCTTCGTGCAAACCAACTACGCCCGCAAAAAGCAGAAAACGCTGCACTTATTCCACCACGACTTCCCGCTCACCTACGGAGCCGCCCTGCGCCTGAGTTATATGCAGCTCCACGATTTCCGCATCAATGGCCAGCTTCAGCCGTCCATCGTCAACGTCTTTTTTGAACCCATCACCTTCACCCGCACCCAAATTGTTGGCCCCGTGCAACTCCAGCTCATCAGCGGCCAGATTATCGGCTTCCACCCCAACGACTACCTCAAGGCCGCCAATTCGGTGTTTCAGGTGGGGCTGGTGATTAATTTGAGCGGGAAGAACGGCGGGTTTCCCGACGAGTAGGGTCGCGGGGAAGTTTGCTCACCATCCTCATTCCAATGCCTTTGCGCTACGCTCTTTTTTCTTCGCTCATTGCTGCCAGCCTTGCGGGTTGTGCTACGGCCTATGTGCCCACCGTGCCAGCCACGCCTCTGCTCGAAAAAGGTCAAGTGGAAGTCACGGCCGGGCTGCGAAGCGTCCACTTCGGGGAATTAGGCGCGGCTTGGTCCCCGTTGCCGCACTTGCTGCTGACGGGCGAAGTAGCCCAGGAACTGGGCACCACCACCACGACCGTCACGAACGCGCAGGGAGTGCAGCAAACTTACTACGACACCCACCAGCAAGCCAGCGTTGGCTTGGGTTTTTATGTACAACCCAAGGGCCAGCCTGGCAGCTACATGGCGGCGTTGGGCGGCATGGGCTGGGGCCAGACGAATTTTTTTGGCGAAGACGATTTCGCGATTCTTTCCCCTTTCTTCCCCATTCCATCGCCCACTCGCTCCGGGGTGTACGATGTGCGCTACCGCCGCTACTACGGGCAAGTGTATTATGCCAGCCCCCTCAACGGCAACGAGTCGAAGGGCGGGTTTTCACTCCGCACTGTGTGGGTTGATTACACCCACCTGACCTACGTAGACCAGCCGCTGATGCCCAGCAACCGGGTTTTTCTGGAACCCAGTTTGTTTTTTCGGTCCAGCCCTGGCCCATTGCGGGGTTTTGCCACCATCGGCCTTTCCATTCCCCTCACCAGCGAGGCTGGCAACCTCTCCAACGCCCGCACCGCTACCTGGTGCGGGTTAATCAGCGGCGGCGTGATGGTGCGGCCTGACTTGTTGTTGCGGCAACTCAAGAAACGAGAATAGTCGGCCGTTTTTCACTTTCATAGGTAAGTGCATTGCCAAAACAGCAAATGTCAGGCTACCACTTTTAACCAACCAAGAAAAAACCCCGGAACTCGCCGGGGGTTTTTTTATTGCGCTGAAAAACCATTGGCCTACTTCCCGCCCAGCACCCGCAGCATCGTGTCGCCAATTTCGGCGGGCGAATCCACGACGTGGATACCGCATTCGCGCATGATGGCCATTTTGGCGGCGGCGGTGTCGTCGGCTCCGCCCAAAAAAGTCAGTAGGCTACGGCACCTGCGACAAAACCAGCGCATTTATGCCGGGTATCTGCGTCAGTTGCTTGTCATTCGTTAAAAACGTTTGACATTGCCCGTTCATGGCAGTGCTTAAATGCAGGGCATCAAGTCCTTTGATGGCAGGTAAAGCCGCTCGCATCGTTGCTGCTTGCCGGGCAATTTCGCGCGTTACCGGCTGCACAACAAAGTTGAGGTCACGCAATAGCGCCTCAAATGCTTGAATAATATCAATCCGGTTTAATTGCAGCGGTTTGACTTCAAATTCCATGATTGCCAGTACGCTGGTATGGAATGCAAGACCGTCTGCAACGCTTCGCCGGATAACCTGCTCTACCCGGCCCGTGTATTCAGGATGCCCCTCCAACAAGTAGATAAAAGGCGCGGTGTCAAAATAAATACTAGCGCCGGTCATCTTCCCGAAGTGCGTTGATGTATTCCTGCGCGTCTTCACCCCATACCCCGGCACCAAGTCCCCGAACGCGCGCCAAAATGCCATCAACCTGCTTGTCCACCGCAAGACGCTCGGCCAGGGCACGGTACACCGCTTGAACCTCGTTGCCGGGCAAGTGGCAGATTTCCTCTATTAACTGTTCGGTGCGGCTCATGATAAATTAAAATGGGTAACAGTAAAGGTAATGCGTCAGCCGTTAGCCAGACACGAAAAAACCCCGGCAAGTGCCGGGGTTTTTCATTGCTCCAACACGGGTCGGGCTTTATTTCCCGCCCAGCACCCGCAGCATCGTGTCGCCAATCTCGGCGGGCGAATCCACGACGTGGATGCCGCATTCGCGCATGATGGCCATTTTGGCGGCGGCCGTGTCGTCGGCTCCGCCCACGATGGCTCCGGCGTGGCCCATGCGGCGGCCGGGAGGCGCGGTTTGGCCCGCAATGAAGCCCACCACGGGCTTCTTGTTGCCGGTTTCCTTAATCCAGCGGGCGGCTTCGGCTTCCATGCCGCCCCCGATTTCGCCAATCATGACGATGCCTTCGGTGTCGGGGTCGTTCATCAGCAATTCCACGGCTTGCTTGGTGGTGGTGCCGATGATGGGGTCGCCACCGATGCCGATGGCCGTGGTCTGGCCCAGGCCCGCTTTGGTGAGCTGGTCCACCGCTTCGTAGGTCAGGGTGCCCGATTTAGAAACGATGCCCACGCGGCCTTTGGTAAAAATAAAGCCGGGCATGATGCCCACTTTGCACTCGCCGGCGGTCATCACGCCGGGGCAGTTCGGGCCAATCATGGTCAGGCCCGGCCGGTCCTTGAGGTAGTGCTTCACGGCAATCATGTCCTTGGTCGGGATGCCTTCGGTGATGGTCACAATCACCTTGATGCCCGCGTCGGCCGCTTCCATGATGGCATCGGCGGCGAAGGCCGGGGGCACAAAAATGATGCTCGTATCGGCTTGGGTGTGCGCCACGGCATCGGCCACGGTGTTGAACACGGGGCGGCCGAGGTGTTCGGTGCCGCCCTTGCCGGGGGTCACGCCGCCCACCACCTGGGTGCCGTAGTCCATCATCTGCTGGGCATGAAACGAGCCTTCGGAGCCGGTGAAGCCCTGCACGATAACCTTGGAGTTTTTATTGACCAGAACGCTCATTCTTGGGGGGTGTTGGGGAAGGGGAGGAGCCGCCCAACCGGGCGGCGGTGCCACAAAAGTAGGGCACAAAGCGGGGTGGGGCAAGGCGGGCCGGTGGTCAACTCACCTCCTTGCAAAGGAGGGGATAGTTGAGCGCAGCGAGAATTGGGGTGGTAAGCTCGCTGCCCGGTTGGTGAACAGCTCGCGGCCGGGTTGCTGCCCGGCGGTTGCTGAACGGTGCAGAAACTCTCCGTTCAGCGACCGTTCAACGGGTTTACCACCCCAGCTTCGGCTACGCCGAAGCGTCCCCTCCTTTGCAAGGAGGGGAGTAACCGCCTACCCGCTTCGTACCTTTGCCCCGATTTCCCACCCACTCTTTTTATGTATTTCAACCACGTCATTGAGGCCGTTGGCCACACCCCGCTCGTCCGGCTCAACAAAGTAACGGCAGGCATCGAAGCCACCATTTTAGCCAAAGTCGAGTATTTCAACCCCGGCAATTCGGTGAAAGACCGCATGGCCGTGCGCATGGTCGAGGATGCCGAAAAAGCCGGTTTGCTCAAGCCCGGCGGCACCATCATCGAGGGCACGAGCGGCAACACCGGCATGGGCCTGGCCCTGATGGCCGTGGCGCGGGGCTACCAGTGCATTTTCGTGATGAGTGACAAGCAAAGCAAGGAGAAGCAGGACATTCTGCGGGCGGTGGGAGCCGAAGTGGTGGTGTGCCCCGTGGACGTGGCCCCCGACGACCCGCGCAGCTACTACTCGGTGGCCCGGCGGCTGAACGCCGAAACCCCCAACTCGTTCTACCCCAACCAGTACGACAACACTTCCAACGCCGCTGCGCACTACGCCACCACCGGCCCCGAAATCTGGGACGGCACCGAGGGCCGCATCACGCACTACGCGGCGGGCGTGGGCACGGGCGGCACCATTTGCGGGGCCTCCAAATACTTGAAGGAACAAAACCCGGCCATCGTTTCCATCGGCATTGACACCTACGGCTCGGTGTTCAAGAAATACAAGGAAACCGGAATTTTTGACCAGAACGAAATTTATCCCTATAAAACCGAAGGCATTGGGGAAGACATTTTGCCCAAAAACGTGGACTTCGACCTCATTGACCTGTTCATCAAGGTAGCCGACCAGGACGCGGCCGTGATGACCCGCCGCCTGGCCCGCGAAGAAGGGTTGTTTGTGGGCTGGAGCTGCGGCTCGGCCGTGTTTGGGGCGCTCGAATACGCCCGGCAGCACCTCACGGCCGCCGACACGCTAGTGGTGGTGCTGCCCGACCACGGCACCCGCTACTTAGGCAAAATCTACAACGACGACTGGATGCGGGCACAGGGTTGGCTGTAAAGCCGAACAAAATTAAATTTCAATTAATAGCGGGGTGGGCTGTTGCAAAATTGGATAAGGCTGGCGTAACTTCGCAAAAATGTATTACGTAGCTGCCATTACTCTTGCCTTATGTCCGTGAATTTAAGTCACATCGCATTAGTGGATGATAATGAAACCACTAGTTTTCTGAACAATCGTCTGCTGGGCCGCCTCGCCGTAGCTGAACGGGTGAGCACCTATACGCGGGCCGACGAAGCATTTGCGGCTCTGTGGCACGACGACAACGTAGCCGGTGGCACGACCCCCGACCTGGTGTTTGTGGACCTGAAAATGCCCGGCGTGTCGGGGTTTGATTTTTTGCAGAAATACAGCAAACTGCCGCAGAACGTGCAGGACAAGACGGTGATGGCCGTGCTGACCACCTCGTTGCACGCCGCCGACACCGCCCGCGTGGCCGAATACCCAAACGTGGAATACCTGACCAAGCCGCTGACTCCCGAGAAAATGGAGCGCCTGCTGGAAAAGCGGTTTCGGAACACGACGGCTTCAGTCGAGTAGCTCAACAGGCTGTCCAGCCAGGGCTGACCCTGCTACGCCAGCACGTCCAGAAACTCAAACGTTTCGCCGTTGAACAAGCCTTTATCGCTCAGTTTGAGGCTGGGGATGACAAGCAAGGCCATGAACGAAAGCGTCATGAAAGGTGCTCCCAGCGGCGACCCCAGGCGCTTGGCAAAGGCATCCAGCGCCGCATAGGCCGCCGCTACGGCCGGCCCCGGCTGGTCCGACATGAGGCCCGCTACGGGCAGCGGCAGCAGCAATTCTTCGCCATCGGCCCCCACGGCGGCCAAGCCGCCTTTGGCCCCAATCACGAGGTTCACGGCGCGGGCTAGGCTGGCATCGTCGCAGCCTACGGCCGTGATGTTGTGCGAATCGTGGCCTACGCTACTGGCCAATGCCCCGTAGCGCAGCCCGAAGCCCTGGATGAAGGCCACGGCGGGCGGCACCTGCGGCTGGTAGCGGTTGATGACAGCAAGTTTCAGGATGTCGCGGGCCGGGTCGGGCACCACGTGGCCGTCGGCTATCGGGGCGGGCACGTCGCGTCGGGCGGTGATGAGTTGGCCGTCGAAGCATTCAATGAGCCGGAGAAATGTCTCCCGTTCCTGGTTTTCTGGTTCTTGTTTTGGAACGCTGATTGGGAAGACGAAATCAACGGCCGTGACGGGTTGGGCGTGAAAATTATTGACGACAGCGACGGGCGCGACCGGCAGGAGCGACTGCCCATTTTCGGCCACCAGCGCCCCGTCCAGGTAAGTTTTCTGAACGTGAAAATCCGTCAGGTTATTCACCAGGATAAAATCGGCAGGGTCGCCCTCGCGAAGCTGACCCACCGGCAAACGGTAGTGTGCTACGGGGTTGAGGCAAGCTACTTGCAGCACCTCAAACACGTTGTGGCCCAGGGCCACAGCGCGTTGCACCAGTTGGTTGATGTGGCCCAGTACCAGCGTGTCGGGGTGCTTGTCGTCGGAGCAGAACATGAGCCGGGCATAGTGTTCGGGTAGTAGTTCGATGAGCGCATCGAAGTTGCGGGCGGCCGAGCCTTCGCGGATGAGGACGTGCATCCCGGCGGCGAGCTTGTCGCGGGCTTCGGCGGCCGTGAAGCACTCGTGGTCGGTGCTGATGCCCGCGCTGGCGTAGTGCGCCGCGTTGGCCCCGCGCAAGCCGGGGGCGTGGCCGTCCACGGGGCGGCCGACGGCCTGGGCCAAAGCAATTTTCTCCATCACTTCGGGGCTGCGCTGCAACACGCCGGGCCAGTTCATGACCTCGGCTAGGTAGCCGATTTTGGGGTTCTCGAACAGCCGGGCAATGTCGGCTGCCGTGATGGCGGCCCCGGCCGTCTCAAAGGGCGTGGCGGGCACGCAACTGGGTGCTCCGAAGCAAAACTTGAACGGCGAAAGTGCCGCATTGTCCAGCATATACTCCACCCCGGCCACGCCCAGCACGTTGCCGATTTCGTGCGGGTCGCTCACCGTGGCCACCGTGCCATGAACCACCGCCAGCCGGGCAAACTCACTGGGCACCAGCAGCGAACTTTCCACGTGCACGTGGGCATCCACAAAGCCCGGCAGGGCGTAGGGCAACGCCGGGTCGGGCGCATTGCCACCCAGGGGTTCGATGGCCGCAATGCAGCCACCGGCCACTCGAATGGTGGCCGGAAAAACGCGGCGGGCGCGGATGTCCACGACGTTGGCAGTGCAGGAGAAGGTGGTTGGCATGGGCTTGTAGCGCAAATTTCAGTTGATGCGGCTGCACGGGGCCGTTGCGCGGCCCTTTCGCAACCGCCCCGTGCAGCCGCACCAACGACAGCCGAAGGACCACAAAGTTAAAGTTCGTGCCACACCCTTGCGCCGGTGTTATATTTGACTGAAATCTGCCGCACGGTGAAAAAAAAGTTGCTCCTGTTTTGCCTGTTGCTGCCCTTGCTGGCCGGGAGCGGCTGCGCCCGCCGCAGTTCGCTGCAAAAGAAAACCAGTTGGTACAAGCACCACAGCGCGGGCGGCAAAGTGCCCTGCCCGTGTGGCCACTGACCTTGTTTTGTGGCTGAATCCAATAACCAAAACCCGCCCGATGCGCTGCTAGCCGCCGCCGAACAGGTGCGCCAACAACTGGGCCTGACCGCTTTTGATGCCGATGCGGTGATGCGACTCTCAGAATTCGTGGAAGCCAACCGCGTTGCCTTGCCCGCCGCCCAACGCGACGGCCTGGTGGCTTCGTTGGGGTGCTTTTTGGGGCAGTGCCTGGTGGTGGTTTATGGCGGCGAATGGGCCAAAAATGCCGACGGCGAAACCGGGGTGGAGTTGGAGAAGCGGGTTTTTTTAAACCCGTTTTATTTGGTCAATCGCCAACTGAATGAGGGCGAAAGCGCCTCGGTAGCGGCTTTTTTTGCCTCGGTGCCGCGCCGGTTGGTGGCCCCGCCGCCGGGCCGGTCGGCTTGGATTTCGTAATCTTGCGGGGCCGTTGGCCGTTTTCGCGTTGTTATGAAACCACTCGTTATCGCCATCGACGGCTATTCTTCGTGCGGCAAAAGCACCACCGCCAAGGCCGTGGCCGCCGAACTGCACTACGCCTACGTGGACACCGGGGCTATGTACCGGGCCGTGACGTTGCACCTGCTGGAAAACCAGGTTGATTTCGACGATTTGGCCCGCGTCGAACACGAAGTTCACGGGCTGGACATCAGTTTCCGCCGCAACCGCCGCACCGGCCGCAACGAACTGTGCCTAAACGGCGAAATTAGGGAAGACGACATCCGGCAGATGGTCATCTCCAACTCTGTGAGCGAGGTATCGGTCATTCCGTCGGTGCGCCACGCGCTGGTGGCGCAGCAGCAGCGCATGGGCCGCAAGCGCGGCGTGGTAATGGACGGCCGCGACATCGGCACCACCGTTTTCCCCGATGCCGAAGTCAAGATTTTTATGACCGCCGACGTGGGAATGCGGGCCGAACGCCGCCGCCAGGAACTGGCCGAAAAAGGCGAAATCGTGCCCCTGGCCGACATCGTGGAAAACCTGCGCAAGCGCGACCACATTGACTCGACCCGCGCCGAAAGCCCCCTGCGCCGCGCCCCCGATGCCGTGCTGCTGGACACCACGCACGTTACCATCAGCGAGCAGGTGGACTTTGTGCTGGATAAAGTGTCGTCGGCGTTGCTGGCCACGTATGGGCGGTGAGTTGTCAGTGTCAGTTGTCAGTTGTCAGTTGTCAGTTGTCAGTTGTCAGTTGTCAGTTGTCAGTTGATAATCTGAATGCCTAAGAACCAACAACCAAAACCAACAACCAAAGCATCGTACCTTTGCCCTTCTGGCGAACCCCATCCCGCCGCACGGTGTTTCATTTCCGGTATGCAGGTCACGATTGATAAAAATTCCGGCTATTGCTTCGGCGTAGAATTCGCCATTCAGATGGCAGAAGACGAATTGGCGCACGAAAAAACGTTGTACTGCCTGGGCGATATTGTGCACAACCGCATGGAAGTGGAGCGGTTGCATCAGAAGGGTTTGCGGATTATTGACCGCGAGCAACTGGCCGAATTACACGACTGCAAAGTCCTCATCCGTGCCCACGGCGAGCCGCCCGAAACCTACCAAGTGGCCTTGCAAAACAACCTGGAACTGATTGATGCCTCGTGCCCGGTGGTGCTGAAATTGCAAAACCGCGTCAAGCACGCGTTCGATGCCACGACCCGCGAAAACGGGCAAATTGTGATTTACGGCCAGCCCGGCCACGCCGAAGTAGCGGGCCTGACCGGCCAAACCGGCAACCGCGCCATTATCGTGCTGACCGAGGCCGACCTGGACCAGGTTGATTTTGCCCGACCCGTGACGTTGTTCAGCCAGACCACCAAAAGCACGGCGGGTTTTTACAAAATGAAGGCCCTGATGGAGGCCCGCATTGCGGCGGCGGGTGGCGATTTGGCCAGCTTTGATGCCAACGACAGCATTTGCCGGCAGGTGAGCAACCGCGAACCGGCCCTGGCCAAATTCGCGGTGGAATACGACGTGGTAGTGTTTGTGAGTGGCCGTAAAAGCTCCAATGGGAAGGCCCTGTTTTCGGTGGTGCAGCAGTACAACCCCCGCAGCTATTTCGTCGAGAACGGCGACGAAGTGCAGGACGAATGGTTTGAAGGCGCGCAAACGGTGGGCATCTGCGGGGCCACCAGTACCCCGCTGTGGCTGATGCGCCAGGTGCAGGAGCGGATTGAAGGGGTGGGGGAGTTGGCGTTATAAGCCCAATTCCCGCTCGTAAATCCGGCGGCTCTCGTCGTCAAACACCACCAGCTCCACGGTTTGCGGAAACTCTTGGGCAGCCAGAAACGCCCGCACCTCGCGCACGGCAATGGCCGCCGCTTCTTTTTTGGGGTAGCCGTAGATGCCGGTGCTGATGCCGGGGAAGGCCACGCTGGCGCACTGCTTTTCGGCGGCCAGTTGCAGGCTGTGGCGGTAGCAAGCGGCCAATAGTTCGGGTTCGCCCTTTTGGCCGCCCTGCCACACCGGACCGACCGTGTGGGTGACGTACTGGGCCGGGAGCCGTCCGCCGGTCGTGATAACCGCCTCACCAGTAGCGCAGCCACCCTGCCGGTTGCGAATGGCACGACACGCGGCCAGAATTTCGGGGCCGCCAGCGCGGTGAATGGCCCCGTCCACCCCGCCGCCGCCGAGCAGGCTGGAATTGGCAGCATTGACGATGGCCGTGACGGGACGGCGGGTGATGTCGCCTTGCACGAGGCGCAGGCGGGCGGCGGGGTCGGGAGCAGACATTTGGGAAACGGGAAGAGTGAAAGTGGCCCTGGGTAGGCTAACGGGCAGGGGCCGGCCGTGTTTCGGCCCGCACTTCAACCCCGATTGCCGACACCCTATCCAGACCAGCCGACGGTTCGGCAACAGGAAGTTGCGGCCGGGTAAGGCAAAAGGGTAGCTTTGACCAACAATTAACCCCAACCCCTTACCAACAAGTCCATGGAAGCCCCAAACCGCCACCCCGCCTTGTGGCACAAAGCCAAAGCCCGCACCAAATTCCAGAACCACGCCCTGGTGTACGGCCTCGTGAACGGCGGCCTGTGGCTGCTGTTCTTCCTCACCCCGCACCCGATGCACGAACTGCCCTGGCCAATTTGGACCAGTGGTTTCTGGGGCATTGGCCTGGCCTTGCAAGGAGCTGCCGCCTACACCGGGCTGGCCGCCGGGCAGCGCACCCAGCGCGAATACGAGCGCCTGTTGCGGGCGCAGGAGGGGCAATGAGTGGGCGGTTGTTGGTTCGCTGCTACACCCTTCGCGAAGGGAGTTGCGAGGAGTATAACAGGACGGCCGCTTTGCGGAAGTCCTGGCTAAATACCCCGTGCCGGCCTGACTCCCGAACCCTCACCGCTTCGCAGTGGTTGCAGTAGCCATGAACCGCAACCTGCTTTTCCTGCCCTTGCTGGCGCTGCCGCTGCTGGCCAAACCGCTGCTGCCAGGGGTGCGGCCGACACCGCAATCGGTGGCCCGCCCCGCCGCCGACAACCTCAGCAAAATCAAGTTGCCGCCCGGTTTTCACATCGGCTATTTTGCGCAGGGGGTGGGCGGTGCCCGCGAGTTGGCCGTGGGGCCGGACGGCACCGTTTATGTTGGCTCCAAAGAGCAGGGCAAGGTGTATGCGCTGCCCGACCAGAACCACGACGGCCGCGCCGACAGGGTGCTGGTGGTGGCCAGCGGGCTGAACAGCCCCAACGGCGTGGCCCTGCACGAGGGCAACCTGTACGTGGCCGAAATCAACCGCATAATTCGCCTTGACAACCTGGCCGCCCGGCTGCAAAACCCGCCCAAGCCGGTCGTCATCTACAACCAACTGCCCGACAAGGACTGGCACGGCTGGCGCTACATCGCTTTCGGGCCCGACGGGCGGCTGTACGTGCCGGTGGGCGCACCCTGCAACTCGTGCCTGCCCGAAAAGCCGATTTTTGGCACCCTTAACCGCCTTAGGGCCGACGGCAGCGGCTTTGAAACCGTGGCGCAGGGCATCCGCAACACCGTGGGGTTTGACTGGCACCCGGTGACGAAAGAGCTGTGGTTCACGGACAATGGCCGCGATATGCTGGGCGACGACACCCCGCCCGACGAATTGAACCGAATGCCCAAAACCGGGCTGCATTTTGGCTTTCCGTACTTCTTCGGCGGCGACGTGCCCGACCCCGACCTGAGCGCGGGCAAGTCGGCCAGCGACTACGTGAAACCCGCCCGCAAACTGGGGGCGCACGTAGCCGCGCTGGGCCTCAAGTTTTACACCGGTCGCCAGTTTCCGGCCCAGTACCGCAACCAGGTGTTCATCCCCGAACACGGCTCCTGGAACCGCAGCCAGAAAACCGGCTACCGCATCACGCTCGTGAAACTGGATGCCAGCGGCACCCAGGCCACGGGCTACGAAACCTTTGCTGAAGGCTGGCTGCAAGGCCAGAAAAGCTGGGGCCGCCCGGTGTGCCTGCTGGTGCTGGCCGACGGCAGTATGCTGGTCAGCGACGACCAGAACGATGCCGTGTATCGGATTTGGTACGAAGGGGGAGAATTTAGGGGTTAGTGGTCAGCGGTTAGCAGGCAGTGGGCACGCATTCATCAACCATTGACTCCCAACCACTGACCACTAACGCTTATTTTTGACGCGCCATCTTTTTCCTCTTTCGTGGATATTTCCGTCGTCATCCCCATCTACAACGAATCGGCCAACCTGGAGGCCCTGTATGCCCGCCTGACAGGGGTCATGGCGGGCATGGGGGCCATCTACGAACTGATATTCATCAACGACGGGTCGCGGGACAACTCGCTGGCAATGATTTTGGCCCTGGCCGGGCGCGACGACCGGGTGCGCTACATTGACCTGAGCCGCAATTTTGGGCACCAGATTGCCGTCACGGCCGGGCTGGATTTGGCGCACGGGGCGGCCGTCGTCATCATTGATGCCGATTTGCAGGACCCGCCAGAACTGATTCCGGCGCTTTATGCCCGGATGCAGGAAGGCTATGAAGTGGTGTACGCCAAGCGCCGGTCGCGGCAGGGCGAAAGTGCCGCTAAGAAGTTCACGGCCCGAATGTTCTACCGGCTGCTGGCCCGCATCACCAACGTGTCCATCCCAGTGGACACGGGCGATTTTCGCATCATTTCGCGCAAAGTAGTCGAGGGCCTCAAGCGGATGCCGGAGCAAAATAAGTTTCTGCGCGGGCAAATCTCCTGGATTGGCTACCGCCAAACGTTCGTCGAGTACGACCGCGCCGAACGGGCCGGAGGCGAAACCGGCTACACCTACAGCAAGATGATTCGCCTGGCGCTGGATGGCATCACGGCCTTCTCGGATGCACCGCTCAAAGTGGCGACAATCAGCGGGTTTGCGGTGTCGGGCATTGCCTTTTTGGTGATGATTTACACGCTGTATTCGCGGTTCGTTACCCACAACTACCAGCCGGGCTGGGCTTCGCTGATGGTGAGTATTCTGTTTCTGGGCGGGGTGCAACTCATTGCTATTGGCATCATTGGAGAGTACATTTCGCGGCTTTCGGCCAACGTCCGCCAACGGCCGCTGTACCTGGTTTCGGCTACCAACATGGTGCCGCCGCATGGGGTGGCAGCAACCGGTATCCGCCAGGCCGTGGAAGCGCAGTAGCGGCGGGTTGGAGGGAAACTCCTCGGCCTTCTCAGCGACTAACAAACGGGCGGCACCACCGGATGGCCGCACCGGGCAGCGCCACCAAACCCGGCACGGCCGGGCGTTGCGCGGCCGTTATGGAAGACCTGGAAGTAGCAACAATTTCGGTCCGACCTCGCTGATGTCAAATTTATTTCGTATACTTGTGCATTGTAAACTCTTTCAATTCTTTGGTTATGAAACGACTCCTACAACTTTTGAGTGGACTGGTGTTGCTGGCTTTCTCCGCCCAGGCGCAATCGGCCAACCCGGCCATTTGGTGCCCGTTTGGCTCGGAGTGGACTTATCCCTACGCGCTATTTTCGGAGCAGGGTACTATCAGGGTCACGTATGTGAACGACACCATCATTGGTGGGCAATCAGCGCAGAAGCTTTACCGCTCTTGTAACACTTATTTTTCCTATCCCGGCGGTACCTTGCCGGGAAGTGGTGTCAGAATGCCGCCCGTTTTCACCCGCGTGGTGGCCGACCGGGTAGAGGTGTACGCGAACGGGCAATTTTACACGCTGTACAATTTTGCGGCCCAGCCGGGGGATAGCTGGCTTACGCCGGTGGTTTATCCTCAAGGCAACTGTGCGCCCGTAACGATGGTGGTGGACAGTGTGGGGAGGCAGACCTTAAATGGCCGGTCGTTGCGCTGGTTTCGGGCCACGCCTGCGCCAAATCCCAACGGCCAGCCTGTTGCTGCCTGGCCCGGCCGGGTTTATGAGTTGCTGGGAAGCATCAAGAGCTATATGCAACCCAGTGGCAGCGGTTGCGGCGGTACAGACCCCGGCTACATGGGGCCACTGGAAACATTTGGGGCACCCGGCCCTCCGCCTATTAGGTACCAGTTCAACTATGGGGTGTTGCTTGGAACAACTGCAACCGCCGCGCCCACCGGCTTGGGGGCGTTCCCAAACCCTAGCGCGGGCCAAACCTCGCTGAGTCTACAGTTGCCCGCCAACCTACCCGGCGGTGTCCGGTTGCGGCTATTTGACTTGGCTGGCCGACAAGTGCGGGAACAGGCAGTGCCAGCAGGCCGCCAACTTGACGTGCGGGGGCTGCCAACCGGGATTTATACGCTGCTGCTGAGTAATGCTGGTCAGCCCGACCTGCGGCAGCGAATAGTGCTGGATTAACTCAGCGCCCCGTTGCACTAATCAATCGTGCGGAACATCCGGCTCCAGCGAATTTTGTGCAGGAAGTCCGCGTAGGGGTCAATCGAGAGCCAAATCAATACCGCTTTGCCTACCACATGGTCTTCGGGCACGAAGCCCCAGAAGCGCGAATCGAGCGAATCGTGGCGGTTGTCGCCCATCATGAAGTAGTAGTTTTGCTTGAAGGTGTAGCTGGTCAGCGGCTTGCCGTTTTGCAAAATGGTCAGGCCGTTGCCTTCGGCTTGCATCGTAATGCCGGTGTTGTGTTCGTAGCGCAGGATGATTTTGTAGTAGAGCGCGGCGTTTTCGGGGGTTAGCTGCACGGTCTGACCGGTTTTGGGCAGTTGCAAGGGGCCGTAGTTGTCCTTGTTCCAGTGGCGCAGGCCGGGGGTGACGGGGTTGATACTGGTAGTCGGGTAATCAAAATTGTCCGGGAACACGGCCTGCTGAATTTCGGGGCTACCCGCCGGGATGGTTTCGGCCACCACGTCCTGCACGTAGGGCTGCTTCTTGAAATAGGCCGCCGCTTCGGCCGTGGCATCCACCTCGTAGCCAATGCCATACGGTTCCTGGCCGCGCTGGGTGGGCAAGCCCTCGTTGTCGTTAATTACCTGCCCGCTGGGCATGAGGTGGTACTCGTGAACGCCCTGCGCCCGGAACGCCTGCCGGATTTCGTCGTTGCTCTCGTTGGTTTTGATGAAATACTTGCTCTGCGGGTGGCCGGGAGTCATCACCGGCTGGCCGTTGATAATCAGTTGGTGGTCCCGGACTTCCAGCACGTCGCCCGCCACGGCCACGCAACGCTTGATGTAGTTGGTCCGCAAGTCGGCCGGATACTGCCCCTCAAACGGCACGTGAAATACCACCACGTCGTTGCGCTTGATTTCGGAAAAGCCCGGCAGCCGATAGGTCGGTAGCTGAATGGCCTCGGAATAGCTTTTGGTGTTCAGAATCGGCACCGTTTGGTGGGTGAGGGGAATTTGCAGCGGCGTTTGGGGCGTAATGGGACCGTAGTGCAACTTGCTCACAAACAAATAATCACCCACCAGCAGCGTGTCTTCCATGCTGGGCGTAGGGATGGTGTAGGCCTCAAAGGTGGCCCAGCGAATGAGCGTGGCGGCTACTACGGCAAACACCAGCGAATCAACCCATTCGCGGGACTTGGTTTTGGGTTTGGCCGGGGCAGCGTTGGCGTTGTAACGTCGGATGTTGAAAAATGCCATGCAAAAGAAGCGCAGGCTACAGCCCGTCGCATAAACAGAAGTAAAAGCCTGCCAACGACGGCCAGCCCAAATTATTTGACAAAGTAACGCACGACCGGCACCTTGCGGCCGGTGCGGCTGCGGGCGACTGGCCTGCAACTGCTTACAATTCCAACAAATCCTTCATGCCAAACACGCCCGCCCGGCCCGGCAGCCACTCGGCGGCCAGCAGTGCGCCCTGCGCGAAGCCCGCCCGGCTGTGCGCTTCGTGCTTGAGTTCCAGCGCATCCACGGCCGACGTGTAGGTCACGATGTGCGTCCCGACTACCTCGCCGGTGCGTTCGCTCACCACGCTCAACTCGCCGGGTTGTTCGGCGGGGGCGTTGCGCCAGGTGGTTTTGCCCGGAAAATGCCGCAGAATAGCCTCGGCCGCCGTTAGGGCGGTGCCGCTGGGCTGGTCCACTTTCTGGGTGTGGTGAATTTCGCGCAGCCCCACATCGTAGCCGCCAAATTGGTGCATTTTGGCCGCCAGGTACTCATTGAAATGAAAAAACAAGTTCACTCCCACGCTGTAGTTGGAAGCATAAAACAAGCTGCCATTCAGTTGTTTGGTCAGTTCGGTAGCCTCCTTAAAATGGTGCAGCCAGCCCGTAGAGCCGCACACCACCGGCAAGCCCTGCCGCAAACAAGCCGCCACATTGGCAAAAGCCGAATCGGGGTGTGTGAATTCAATGGCCACATCAGCCGTATCGGGCGAAAAATCTGCAATGCCGATGCCTGGCCGACTGGGGTCCACGATGCCCACAATGGCGTGGCCGCGTTGCATGGCGAGGGCGGCAATGGTCTGGCCCATTTTGCCGTAGCCGATGAGGAGAATGTTCATTTTCTTAGCTGGTGGCAGAAATTATGGGAAGCAAAAAAGCCATCAGCCAATGGCCAGTGGCCAAGACGCTACTTCACCCGTAGCGCAAAGGCCAGCCCCGGCGCGGTGGGCAGCGCACCCCGGCCAGGCACGGCCAGCAAGGTAGGTTCCCAGTGCAGCGAGAGGTCGTCGCTCACGTCAAAATCGCGCAGGTTGGCATCTACCAGCGCGTCCACTATTTGCAAGGTGTAGGACAAGCCGATGTATAGAAAAAAAATGTCGCGCTGTCCCCGATAGAACACAATGCCGTTCTGAATGCCAGCCAGCGTCAGTTGGCGGCTGGCACTGGACCCCAGCGCCGCCGACCCAATGGGCTCTTTGGTTGAAGCCACTAAATCGTAAGCCGTTACGTACTCCCGAAAAAGGCTCTGGTAATGAATTTCCCCGTACAACGTGCCGCCCAACAGCGCGTACACCAGCGGTAGTTTCCAGTAGCGGCGGTTGTAAAGCTGCCCCGCGCCGGGCGCAACGGTGGCCAGCAGCGCCGCCTTGCCCGGCCGCGTGAACCGCAGCCCGAACAGCCGCTCGGTGAGGCGGATAGAATCGGCGGCGGCCTGTTGCTTTTTATTCGCGGCGGTGGGCGGCAGCTGATTGACGCGGCGGGCGCTGTCGGGCAACGCCCGGGCGGGCGCGGCGGGCGGCGGTAGTTCTTCCGGCGTTTGGGCGCGGGCGGCGTGGCTGGTCAGCAGCACCAACAAAGCCAGCAGCGCCGCAAAGTAGCGAAGGTTTCTCATGGTGGTGAACCTGTTGTAGGGTGCGGGGCTTGCCCCCGCCCGTCGCTGCCCGGAATCGTTCAACGATTCGGGCGGGGGCAAGCCCCGCACCCTACGAGGGTTGCAGGATGTGCAGAATCCGCTGCATATCCTCCACCGAATCGAAGGAAATCTTGATTTCGCCGTTGCCTTTCGGCCCCGGCCGCACCTGCACCCGCGAACCGAACCACTCGGTGAGGTTGCGCTCGGTGCGCCGCAACTCGGCGGCGGGCACGGTGGGCGTGGCGGCTTTGCCGGTGGCCGGGCCGTTGCTGGCGTTGCCGCCGGTGTCGCGGCCAAAGCCGTTGCGCACCACTTCCTCGACCTTGCGAACCGACATATCTTCGGCCACAATGCGGTGGTAGAGGGCCACTTGTTGCTTGGGGTCTTCGATGCCGATAAGGGCGCGGGCGTGGCCCATGCTGATGTGCGCGTCGCGCAAACCCACCTGAATGTCGGGCGGCAGCTTGAGCAACCGCAGGTAGTTCGTGACGGTGCTGCGCTGCTTGCCCACCCGGTCGCCGAGTTCTTCCTGCCGCAGGTTGCACTCGCTCAGCAGCCGCTGGTAGCTGAGGGCAATTTCAATGGCGTTAAGGTTCTCGCGCTGAATGTTCTCAATCAGCGCCATTTCCAGCATCTGCTGGTCGTCGGCCTTGCGGATGTAAGCCGGAATGTTCTCCAAACCCGCCAGTTTGGACGCTTGCAGGCGGCGTTCGCCAGCAATAAGCTGATAGGCTTGCGGGCCGGTTTGGCGCAGCGTAACGGGCTGGATGATGCCCTGAATTTTGATGCTGTCGGCGAGTTCGGCCAAGGCTTCCTGGTCGAAATGGGTGCGCGGCTGGTAGGGGTTGGCCTCAATCTGATTCACCGGAATCAGGCCCACCGAATTGACGGGGTGCGACACGAGGCGGTCGCCGCTCCGGTCGCCTTTCTTTTCGTAATTCCCTTCAATCAAGGCACTCAGGCCCCGGCCCAGGCCGCCGGGCTTGCGCTTAGGCACCGGCACGGGCGGCGTCAGGTCGTTCTTTTCTTCTACTACGGACATATCAACAAAGAGGCGCCGGCCAAAAGGTCGGCCGGTGCGGAACCTCAAAATTACGCATTTTGGGGGGAAGGGCCAAGCCGGCAAGCCAGACGTGTGGCGCGAACTCAGAACAATTACCCTAATTGCAAGCAGTTCACCTCGTCGCCGTGTGCTAACAACGTGTAAATGGTGAGGTGTCGGTCGAGCAATAACTCGTAAATCTGTTTGCTGGGCAGATTGCCAGTTCGTAGCAAAATGACTTTTGGCGGGGCACCACGCAACGAACTGAGGTCAAGAAAATCCTCGTCCTGCGTCAGAATGACAAAATCGTTTCGGCGGCCATATTCCCAAATGGTAGTGTCGCGTTGATTCAGTAGGCCCAGCCGAAATACGTGTTCGGTGCCGGGAAACTGCGTTTGCAGTTGGCGCACCAGCCGGTACGACAGGTTCTCGTCAATTAGCAGCTTCATCAGGCTGCCATCCGGGTATGGCTCTGCCGGTCGGCCGCGAATTTGAGGCAAGCACGAATTTGTTCTTCCGAAAGCTGCGGAAAATCTTCAATGATGTCCGCCACTGACATTCCATTTCCCATCCACCCCAACACGTCGTCGACGGCGATGCGGGTGCCGATGAGGCAAGCCCGACCGAACCGAATTTCGGGGTCAATGCCAATGAGCGGGTGAGCGGGTGAGGTATACATAACAGCTTGACCGCAACTTACACTGCTTCCCCCTCGGCCGCTTCCTCGGGCCGGGCTTCCACGCTGTTTTTCTCCACGATTTCGCGGGCCAGGTTCAGGTAGCTGATGGAGCCTTTGCTGTCGGCATCGTGCAGCAGGGCGGGGATGCCGAAGCTGGGCGATTCGCTCAGTTTCACGTTGCGCGGGATGATGGTGTCGAAGGCGAGCTGCTGGAAGTGCATCCGTACTTCTTCCACTACCTGGTTGCTCAGGCGCAGACGCACGTCGTACATTGTCAGCAGTATGCCTTCGATTTCCAGCTCCGTGTTCAGACGGCTCTGGATGATTTTGATGGTGTTGAGCAGCTTGCCCAAACCCTCCAAGGCGAAGTATTCGCACTGCACCGGGATGATGACCGAGTGCGCGGCCGTGAGGGCGTTCACGGTGATGAGGCCGAGCGAGGGCGAGCAATCAATGATGATGAAATCGTACTCAGCGGCGAGGGGGCGCAGGGCCTCCTTCATCTTTTCTTCGCGGTTGGGCAGGTTTATCATCTCCACTTCGGCCCCCACCAGGTCAATGTGCGAGGGCATGAGGTCGAGGTGAGGCAACACGTTGGTGGGCAGGATGATGTCCTGGGCATTGATGCCGTCCACCATGCATTCGTAGATGCTGTTCTGGATGTCTTTCGGGTCGTAGCCCACCCCGGACGTGGCGTTGGCCTGGGGGTCGGCATCCACGAGCAGCGTCCGGTAGTCGAGCGCCGCGAGCGAGGCCGCAAGGTTGATGGCCGAAGTGGTTTTGCCCACCCCGCCTTTCTGATTGGCGACCGCAATAATTTTTCCCATGAGTCTTGGTTGGTTTTTGGTTTTTGGTTTTTGGTTTTTGGCAGCGGGCCGGATTTTTAGCGGGAAGGGCTTATTCTCCACCTGCCAAAAACCAAAAGCCGAAAACCAAAAACCAGTCCCCAGAAACTTTCCTGCCGTAGCATTGCTACAAAGATACACGCTTTGCCCCATCCCATGCCCCCCGTTTTGGCCCGTCGGCCGGTCGTTTTTCTTTGTCTCGCGCCGTTGTTGTTCGGACTAACCGTTTTAGCCGGTTGCCAGGAAGCGGCTCGGTCGGCGGCCGACGAGCGGCGGGTGTTTCGCTACAATCAGCCCGAGGCGCTGACTTCGCTGGACCCTGCTTTTGCCCGTAACCAGGCCAATACCTGGGCCGTATCGCAGCTTTATAACGGCTTGCTGGCCTTGGATTCGGCCTTGCAGCCGGCCCCGGCGCTGGCGCGGCGCTACGCGGTGTCGGCCGATGGTCTGACATATACCTTTCATTTGCGGGCGGGGGTGCGGTTTCACGACAACGCGGCCTTTGCCGGCGGGCGCGGGCGGGCGGTGGTGGCAGCCGATTTCGGGTACAGCTTCCGGCGGCTGCTGGACGGGGCCACGGCCAGCCCCGGCGGCTGGATTTTTAGGGGCAAGGTGCTGGAAAACCGCGACGGCAGCATCAGCGACACCTGCTTCGTGGCGGTAAACGACAGCACGTTGCGAATTCACCTCAACGCGCCGTTCATCCCGTTTTTGAGCATCCTGACTATGCCTTATGCCTACGTGGTGCCGCACGAGGCGGTGGAGCGGTATGGCAAGGATTTCCGGGAGCATCCGGTGGGCACGGGGCCGTTTCGGTTCCGGCTCTGGGACGAGGGCAACGTGCTGCTGCTGCCCCGCAACCCCAACTACTGGCGACGCGACGGCCGGGGCCGCCAACTACCCTACCTGGACGTGGTGGCCATCAGCTTCATCACCGACCGCAAGACCGAGTTTCTGACCTTTTTGCAGGGCAAGCTGGACTTCCTCTCCGGCATCCGCGAAGGCTCGCGCGACCTCGTGCTGAACCCTGACGGCACGGTGCGGGCCGACTTCCGGGGCCGGTTCACGGTGCAAAAAGTGCCTTACCTCAACACCGAATACCTGGGTTTTCAACTGGATTCGTCCAATTTGAGCGGCGAGCAGGCGACGCAGGGGCGGGCCTTGCGCGACCGCCGCGTCCGGCAAGCCCTGAACTACGCCATTGACAAACCCAACCTGACGGGCTATCTGCTGAACCACATTGGGCAGCCGGGTATTTCGGGTTTTGTGCCATCTGCTTTGCCGTCTTTCTCAGTCGAAAAGGTGCCCGGTTATTCATTTGAACCAGCAAAAGCACGGGCACTGCTGGCGGCAGCGGGCTACGGCCCGGCGCACCCGTTGCGGCTGCGGCTCAGCACGGTGGCCGAACGCAAATCTATTAGCGAATACCTGCAAAAAAACTGGGCCGACGTGGGGGTGCAGGTGCAAATTGACATCAACCAATCGGCCGCGCAACAAGAAATGGTGGACAACGGCCGGGCCGCTTTCTTTGCTAAAAGCTGGCAGGGCGACTACCCCGACGCGGAAAACTACCTGTCCTTGATGTACAGTCCTAATTTCAGCCCTGCCGGGCCGGACAAAACCCACTTTAAGAACGCCACTTACGATAAACTTTACAACGAAGCCCGAAGCGAACAGAACCCCGCCCGGCGCACCGAACTTTACCAGGCAATGGACCGCATTGTAGTGGCCGAGTGTCCGGTCATTGCGCTGTACTACGATGAGGTAGTGCGCCTTACCCAAAACAATGTGCGTGGGCTGCCTGCCGACCCAATGAACCAACTGCTGCTGGAGCGGGTGTGGAAGTAGGGTGCGGGGCTTGCCCCGCACCCTACGCCACGGCTTGGCCCGGCCACACTCGTTTTTTCAACTCCTTGCCGATGTTGATGAAGGTAAGATGGTTGAGTGGAAACTCCAGAAACACGTGGCCCAGGCTAAGGAAAAATAGCCACTTCAGGCCCGTGGCGTAGTCGTACCAGTACAGTGCCAGCGAAGCCAGCCAGATGCCCGCAATAACCGCCAGCCGGGGCCGGGGCATCTGGTGCCACTGAATAATGCTGGTCTTGCTGAACCAGTTGAGGTAGTGGTAGGTGTAGGCAAAGGCCACGAAGCGCATCACGACGAGGCCCGCCGTGGAAGCGTAGATGCGCTGGTGCGGGTCGGGGGTGCTGCCCAGGTCCAGGTGCAGCCGGTCAATGAGAGTTAGGTTCACGCCCTCAAACATTTGGTACGAAGCCGCTGCGTAACTGCTGGCCGCTGAACCAGCGGGCTTGAGCAGGAAAAACACCACCGGGCAAGCCACAAACACCCCCAGCGACAGTAGCGCGGGCCAACTGCGCGACCGCAAGGCTCCGTAGAGAATGAAGCAGCCCGTGAATAAATAAACGTGAACCAGCGTGGGCAGGAAGAAGCTGAAAAACAGCAGGTAGCTTTTGGAAAAAGTGGCGCATACCAGCAGCAACGCTACGCCGATAAAGCGGTAGAACGCGTTTTTGACCACTGCCATCAGCAAGGCCCCGGCGAAGGCCACGTACATCAGGGTGTTGAACGGAATATCGGACTTGGGCCGCCAGGCGCTCAACGATTCCGTGGTCAGGGTCAGGAAGATGAGGGCGGCCAGGGCGGCCAGCAGCACCAACGCCATATAGTCGCGGGGGCCGTGGGTGAAGTACTTGCGCTGGTGCAGCCAGGCAATTTCGGTGAGGTAGTGGGCTGGCCCCAGCACCGCATAGGAAAACAGAAACAGCTCGAACGGCAGGTACATGGCCACCGCGAACGAGAAGACCATCAGGCCGATGTTGGCAAAGTCGAGGCGGGCAGCGGGCGACATTTGGTGAGGTGGTAGTTGGTACTTGGTAGCGGGTAATGGGATTGTGAAAAACGCCGAAAACTACCGGCCATTTGTCAATCCAGCCAGCGGGTCGAAGGTGGCCCGCAGGTAGGTGAGGAAGGCTTGCAAGGCTTCGGGCGGGCCACTCTCTACCACCACGGTTTTGAGTTCGCCGCTGGGTTGCCGCACGGCCACGATGTTGGCGGGCACGTCGGTGATGCCAGTGGAGTAGCGCGGTTCCAGGGCAGCGAAGTGCGTTTTTTCGGCCATTTGCAGCATTTCGCTTACCACGGCCGGAGCCAGCTTAAAGGTTTTTTGGCCCGTCACGGGCACGTGCTGCCGGCCGTCGTAGGCCACGCGGCCGTCAGCAAATACGCTCACCAGGTACACCGGGCAGGTGCCCAGGCACACGGTGCGCTCAAAGGTCAGAACCGGCTGTTTGGTGGTGGTTTTGGTGGTTTTTATTTTGGTTTTATGCGCTTTCTGGGCGTGCGCTGGCAGCGTTGCCACGAACGTAATGGCCAAGAGCAAAAACAAGAAGTGGCGCATGAGGGAGTCGGTTTGTGGATGGTAAAGATACGAAAACGAACAAGGCCGCCCTACTGATTTGGGGCGGCCTTGTTCGCTTCGACGCGAGACCAAGCCTCGCGTCAGCCGACCCATTACTTGCGTTTGGCTTGCGCTTCGCGTTCCTGGGCGGTTTTCATGGCTTCGGTTAGGCGGGCCTGGAAGCCGCCGGGCTTTTTGTCCTTGTTTTTCACCTTGTTGGCATCCAGTTGGGCGCGAATTTTGGTGTCGTCCACAAACGATTTGGTGATGGCCTGCTGGGCAAACGTAATGACGTTGGACACGAAGTAGTACCAGGTCAGGCCCGAGGCGAAGCTGTTCAGCACGAACAGAAACACCACGGGCATCAGGTAGCTGTAGAACTTCATCGGCCCCTGCATGGCGTTGTTCATCTGGTTGCTCTGCCAGGTCATCACCAGCGTTGAGGCCGTCATCAGGAGCGTGAACATACTCACGTGGTCGCCGTACCATTTCACGAAAAAGGGCAGTTTCACGAACACGTCGTAGCTGCTCAAGTCCTTCGCCCACAAGAAACTCTGTTGCCGCAGTTCAATAGCGTTTGGGAAAAACTGGAACATGGCGAACAGAATCGGCAGCGTGAGCAGGGTCGGGACGCAACCACTCAAGGGGCTGACTCCGAACTCGCTGTAGAGCTTCATCGTTTCCTGCTGCACTTTGGCCTGGTCGTCGCCGTGCTTGGCTTTGAGCTGGTCCAGTTCTGGCTTCAGCACCTTCATGCGGGCCTGGCTTTCGTAGGTTTTGTAGGTCAGGGGCCAGGTCACGAGCTTTATCAGCACTACTAGTAGCAGGATGATGATGCCGTAGTTGCTCATGTAGCGTTCCAGAAAGTGGAACACCGGGATGATAACGAAGCGATTGACCCAGCGGAACGGCCCAAAACCCAGGTACACGTTGCGGTCAAATTCGGGCGCTACTTTTTGCAACAAATCAAAGGAATTGGGGCCGAAAAAGTAGCGAAACTGCCCGCCCTGGGTGCTGGTGAGGTCGGCCAGCGGCATATTCAGGCGGCTGCCCATCGTTTTGATGTAGGCCGAGTCGCCGGTCGTCACCGCCGAGTTGAGGGTGCCGCCGCTGAAGGGCTGGCCGTCGGCAATGAGGCCCGCCACGAAGAAATCGTGCTTGTGCGCGGCCCAGCGCGTCGGCTCGGTCAAGGTCGTGATTTCGGGGTTTTCGCTGGCTTCGGCCAGGGCATCGTTTTTGCCGCTCACGTAGGCAAAATTGATGGTGCTGTGGTTGCGGTTCTGCTTGGCATCCTGTTCGGTCTGCCGCACCCGGTCGTTGAAGGTGAACACCAGCGGCTCCTGCGCCAGCACGTTGCCCAGCCCTTCCAGCTTCAGGTTGTATTTCAGCTCAAACCCAGTTTTGGGCAGGGTGTAGGTTTGCACAATGCGGCCGCCCGCCGCCGGGGCCGTGAACGTCAGCAGCCCGCCGCCCCCGGCTTGCGAACCGCCCACACCGTTGAAATTCAGCGCCGAAAACTTCACTGTCTGCCCGCGCAGGTTGCGAAACTGCGCGTCGAGCCGGGCGCTTTCGGCATCCAGCAAATCGAGCGGCTGCCCGAAGAAGGTTTTGTACTTGTTCAGGCGCACGGCCACCACGCGCCCGCCCCGCGAGGAGAAGGTGATGGTCAGGTCGGGGTTTTGCAAGGTCAGGCTTTGCACCGGCCCGGCGGCCGAATCCAGCGGCGTTTCGGGCGTGAAGCCCGGCGCAGCAGCCGGGGCGGCAGCAACGGGGGCTTTGGCGGCAGCCGCAGCGGCGGCCGGGGTTTGGGGTTTGCCAGCTTCGTCTTTTTTTGGGCTGAAAAAGAACAGGTAAACGAGGAGCAAGGCCGCGATGAGGAAGAGGCCAGTTGCTTGGTTGCGGTCCATTAAAAAATACTAGGTGAATCCAAAAGGCAAAGGTACGGCCGGAGCGATGTAGCGCGAACGTTAGCTTCGCTGCCCTTCGCGCTACACCCCTTTGTGCCGCTGCATGGCCGCCCGCACAAACCGCACAAACAGCGGGTGGGGGTTCTCAACGGTGCTTTTCAGTTCGGGGTGAAACTGCCCGGCCACGAACCACGGATGGTCCGCCAGCTCAATCACTTCTACCAGGCCCGTGTCGGGGTTGGTGCCACTGGCCAGCATCCCGGCGGCCTCAAACCGCGCCAAATAAGCGTTGTTAAACTCGTAGCGGTGGCGGTGGCGCTCGTTGATGTGGGTGCGGCCGTAGGCTTTGGCGGCGCGGGAGTTGCGTTTAAGGTCGCAGGCATAGGAGCCCAAACGCATGGTGCCGCCTTTCTGGGTGATGCCCCTTTGGGCCTCCATCATGGCGATGACGGGGTGGGGGGTGAGGCTGTCCATTTCGGTAGAGTTGGCATTGGGCAGGCCCAACACGTTGCGGGCGAATTCCACCGCCGCTACCTGCATTCCGAGGCAGATGCCGAAGAAGGGAACGTGGTGTTCGCGCACGTGGCGCACGGCGGCAATTTTTCCTTCAAAACCCCGCTCCCCGAAACCGGGGGCTACCAATACGCCGTCGCAACCCTCGAGCAGCCCGGCCACGTTTTCGGAGGTGATGTATTCGCTTTGGATGGTGCGCATATGGACTTTGCACTCGTTCTGCGCCCCGGCGTGGATGAAGGCCTCGTTGATGCTTTTGTAGGCATCGGGCAGTTCCACGTATTTGCCCACCAACGCAATGGTCACTTCTTCGGTGGGGTTTTTGAGGCGGCCCAGAAAATCCTTCCAGCCTTCCAAATCGGGGGCATGGCCGCCGGTGAGGCGCAGCTTTTTAATCACTCGGTCGTCGAGCATTTCCTTGAGCATGAGCAGCGGCACCGAGTAAATGGTGTCGGCATCCAGGCTTTCGATGACGGAGTTGATTTTGACGTTGCAGAACAGCGCGATTTTGCGGCGCATCTCGGCCGGAATCGGATATTCGGAGCGGCACACGAGGATGTCGGGCTGCAAGCCGGCCTCGCGCAAATCGCGCACCGAGTGCTGGGTGGGCTTGGTTTTCAATTCGCCGGCGGCCTTCAAATACGGCAGCAAGGTGAGGTGGATAACCAGCGAATCGTTGTCGGGCAACTCCCAGCGCAACTGCCGCACGGCTTCCACAAAGGGCAGGCTTTCAATGTCGCCAATGCAGCCCCCGATTTCAGTTATCACCACGTCGAACTCCCCCGACTCGCCCAACAGCAGCATCCGCCGCTTGATTTCGTCGGTGATGTGGGGCACGACCTGCACGGTTTTGCCGAGGAACGCGCCTTCGCGTTCCCGCCGAATGACGGTGTCGTAGATGCGGCCGGTGGTCACGTTGTTGGCCTGCGAGGTGGGCCGGTTCAGAAACCGCTCGTAGTGGCCCAGGTCAAGGTCGGTTTCGGCCCCGTCGTCGGTCACGTAGCACTCCCCGTGTTCGTAGGGGTTGAGGGTGCCGGGGTCAATGTTGATGTAGGGGTCGAACTTCTGGATGGTGACACGGAACCCGCGGGCCTGCAAGAGCTTGGCCAGCGAGGCGGAAATAATTCCTTTGCCGAGTGAAGAAGTGACGCCGCCGGTAACGAAAATGAATTTCGCCGCCGACGCAGAAGGGGGAGTGGAGCGTTCGGGCATGACGGGGGGCAAAGGTAGGCCCTGGCCGGTGGGGACGGCGGTTTTGCGTCCGGCGCTCGGTTCGGTGTCCGGCGCGGCGCGCATCCGTTCCGAAAGCCCGCGTACCCGTCCGGCGGCACCGGAACGGGTTCCGGCGTGCCGCCCACCCGTCCCGGAATGCTACCCACTTGTTCCGAAGCGCCGCGCCCGTGTCCCGCCGTCAGGCGGATGCCTCCCTAAACGGCACATGCCCGTCCCGACGCACAAAATGCACCGCCAAACGGCGCACTACCGGCCGGCAAAGTTGTCGCCCCGAGCGGCTTTGTGGCCGTCCGGTGGTATATTGCCCCGCGAAACTGCTTTTTCCCGCCCTTACTGCACTGTACCCATGAAAAACGAGTTGATTGAAGCCCGCCTGCGCCGCGACAAATCCCTGTTGGGCTTTTTGGACAAAGCCGAAAACCGCACCCGTTACGCCGACATTGAGGACGACGTGGCCCCGCGCCGCACCCTGCTCCAAACCCACCTGACCACGGCCGACGCGCTGGCCCAGCAGGTGCTGGGGGCCGACGAGGACAACATGCCCGCCCGCAAACGGGGCTTTCGCAACCAGCTCACGGCCCTGCTGCTGCGGGCGACGCGGGCCTTGCGTGCCCACGCCCGCAGCACCAGCGACACCGACTTGACCGGCCGCCCTAGCGACCTGACCAAGCTTGGCGAAACCTCCTTTGGGGAAGAAGCCCGCCGCCTCCTCGACCTGGCCAAGCCCTACGACCTGACCCGCCGCCGCTACACCGCCGCCCACGCCGCTCAGGCCGAAGACCTGCTGCCTAAATTCACCCAGGGCATCACCGACACGCCTCGGCGACACGCAGGGCAGCGGCGGCCGCACGGCCCTGGAGCGCCTTATCAAAACCACCGCCCGCCTCAAAGCCGAGTTGCAGGAGTTTTTTGACCTCTACAAAGACGACGAGGACGACCCGGGGCTGTACACCGACTTCCGCAACGCGGCCCGCGTGGTGCGGCGCGGTGGGCAGGAGGGGCCGGATGCGGCGGGCACGGGCACGCCAGCGTAGCAACGCAGGCGTACCCTGTTTTTTACTTACTGTTGGGTACTGTTTTGGTCAGGCCCGGCCCTTACATTTTTGGCTCATAATCATTGCCGTTTCGCGGCCCTTCGCTCATGAAAAAGTTCTGGTCGTTGCGCGTGATGTTGTTTCTGTGCGGTAGCACGGTTTTTTTGTTGCCGGGATGCAAAGACAAGACGGAAAACCAGCCGACCACTGAGCCAGCCATCGTTCAGACTACTTTGAACGGCTCTATCACGCTGCCCACCGGCAGTTCGCGCGACGTGAATGCCTTGAGCATTCTCTCGCCCATTGCCAACGGCACCGTTACCACTGGTCAATACCAGGTGCCTACCATCAAGGACGAGTTCACAACCCAGATTGCGGCCGACGCGGCCGGGCAGCCCGTGCTGCTGGGCTACAGCTACCCCGGCCAAACCGACTTTGCTATCAACGCCCAATCCACGGTGCTGGCCATGCTGATGAACACGGGTACGGTGTATTCCCTCACCGATGCCGGTAAGCAGCAGTTGATTCCCAAAATCAAAGCCGACCCGGCGTTCGCGCTGGCGGTGCAGGAGGTGGAACGGCTGCTACGCACTCCCAATACGGCATTGCTCGACACTGCAAACCGTGTGCTGGGCGACCGCATTGCGGCCTTGTTTACGGCGGTGGCGCGGCGCGGTACGGCGGGCTTAGGCAAAGCCGTGACTATCCACCGGTCGGGCCGTGAGTTGACGTTTGTCAATGCCGGGGTGCCTTTTTATAACACCGTGGGTATTTACAAAGACGGCCAGCAAGTGCAGCAACTGACGGTGGACGGAGCCAATTTTGTTGCTGATTCTCCCCAAGACGTGTACCTGGGCCTGAGTTCGGCGGGCGGCCCATCGCCTACTCCTGCTTCGGCCACTTACACTATGGCGGGGGATGGAAGCTTTGACATCCGCGTCCGGTCGGGCAAATTTACATCGGCCGCCAATGGGCCGGAGCAACGCTTGGCCTGTGCCTATAATCTGGCACAGGGTGGGCTGCTGTTTTTGCAAGGAATATTGCCCCAGCTTAAGCTTAAAAACCAGTGCGCCACAGCTGTTGCGGAAGAGGTGCTTTCTTTGGCATTCAGCTTTCGGGATGTGGCAACCGTTACCGATGCCACGAGCGCCAGCATTGCCATTGCCAAATTCACGAAGCAACTGACTGGAAGCGCCTACAACATCCTGCAAAAGTGCCAAGCCACCAACGCCAATACGTACGCGACAGTCGGATTTACCAGCAGTGCGGGCAAACTCTTTGAGTTTATGAACACGCAAATAGCCCGTATTGGCAGCACAATGAATTTCACGGCCCTGACGGTTGGCTGGGCCGCCTACCCCGCCGCGCAGGATACCTGCTACCAGGCATCTGGCTCTACGGTGGGGCCGTGCGGGGTTATGCATTTGGAGGCTGTTTCGGGCGACGGACAGATTGGCTATCCTTCTCTAGAATTGCCACTACCAGTGCGGGTGCGAGTGCTTAATTCCAGGGGTGCAGGTGCCAAAGTTCGATTTACAATAAGCAGCGGCAGTTTAGTGCAGTCCACTACTAACGTACCGACAGCAACACTTTCTACTGACGTAACGACTGATGCCAATGGCTACGCACAAAATATTTGGGCGGTAGGCCCCGCCTCAATACCATCGCAGCAGCTGGTTGCGACTGTGCTAACCGCAGATGGGCAGCCTACAGGAACGCCAATTACATTTAGTACCACCATCAATTCTGACGGTAATACCGTCTTTGCCGCATGGGGTTGGTGTAGATTTGACGTTATCTATAAAACGCCGCATTCCGGCTGGGTTACTTGGAGAGACTATACAGTTGCAGGAAGTAATACTTTTTCGCGCCCTGGTGCTAGATTTACAAGTACGCTTAGTGGAAATTTTGCTTTCTGCGATGGAACAAGTACGGGAAGAATTATGCAGGGAGAAACAGGTAGAGTTTTGTGGGTCAGGCCCGGTTGTGCTATACTTGTAAATCAAATTGATGATGATGGTTGCCCAACGGGAACAGGGACAGGTACACTGGGGACGTTTTCTTGCCCGCAATAATACAGGCTTATCTGAGGCTTACGAAACGCTGTTGGTTTCCAGTTGATTTGTTATACAGCAGGGGACGATAGTTTTTATGTCTTACTGATTCGCAAATTTTTTTATGCCGACAGGGATTCAGCGTTTGTTTCATGCGTACAATTTATATTTCGACAGGGCTACTGTTCCTTGTGCTGCTGTCAGCAACTCGGTTGCGCATGCAGTTGGCTATGTGGACGTGGGCGGTCAGCCTATTAGGCACCGAAGCCGCGTACGTAACCGCCAACGCTTTCAATTCCTCTTCATCTACTGCTCCTGACGGGCAACCGGAATTTCGACCCACTGTCTCCCTAGGCGCGGGCGATGAGTGGTGGCAGACCGGCCTTGACCAGCACAACGTTCCCAACGGAACCGTCAATGCCATGGTATGGGCGGGAACGACTTTATACATCGGCGGCGAGTTTACCCGCGTGGGCCAGGTGCTGGCCAATGGGGTAGCGAAGTGGGACGGCAAGGTGTGGACCGGCTTGGGGACGGGCATCGGCAACAGCCCCCAAAGTCAGCCCCTGGCCGGTTCCGGCATGTCGGTTCCCAACGTGCTGTCATTGGCCGTCGCCCCCAATGGCGACCTGTACGTCGGTGGGCGCTTTGACCAGGCGGGCGCAATAGCTGCCAACAATTTGGCCAAGTGGAACGGTAAGGTCTGGACTACCGTGGGCCAGGGGGTGAGCGAAGGCTGCGTTTGGGCCTTAGCGGTATGGCATAACGGGGTGCTATACGTCGGTGGCCGCTTTGCGCGAGCGGGGGGAAAGGTGGTCAGTGGCGTGGCCAGTTGGGATGGGGCGGCCTGGCACCAGCTGGGGGCCGGCTTGGTTACGGACGATGATGACGGGGCTGGGAGGGTGGCAGCGCTGGCAGTGGCGAGCAATGGCTATGTCTATGCCGGCGGCTACTTTCTCGACAAAGCATCGGGTGCCTACTGCATGGCCCGCTGGGACGGCAAAAAATGGAATGCAATGGGCGGCCGGGAATATGGCAGCGGCGTGGATGGGCAGGTAGGCGCCCTGGCGGTGGCCGACAACGGCGACGTGTACGTGGGTGGCTCGTTTGAACGTGCAGGGGGCCAATTTGCCAGCAACCTGGCCAAGTGGAACGGCAAGGCCTGGAGCGTACTCGGCGGCCCAAACAGCAACACGGTGGGCGTGCGGTATGGCGGACGGAGCCCTACATGTGTGCAGGCTTTGGCTGTAGCTAGCAACGGCGATGTGTATGTAGGCGGCCGGTTTTCGGTTTCTGTCGGAAGCAGGGATGCCAGTAACCTAATCAGGTGGAATGGCCGAAACTGGAGCGCCTTGGGTACGGGCCTGAACGACGATGTGAATGCGCTGGCCTTGGGAGGGCAGCAACTGTATGCGGGTGGCCGGTTCACCGCTGTTGGTGATAGCAGCAAGGCCGTGAAATATTTTGGCAGCTACGACCTGACCAAGCCATAGCCCAGGACCTCGTGTAGACTTCAGGGATTGTTTGCGTTTTCTCTTAGTTATGCCAGAGGGCGGTTGGCTCTTGCTAACCAATGCATTTGTCGGCGATGGTCACAAAGCTACGGTTCACTTCGGTGTTTACGACCTAACCAATCCATGAGCCTACGCCACCTGCTGCCCAGATGTGGTGAACTGTACGACGCTCTCCCGCTACGCTGGTGGTGAACTAACATTGCAAACAAACTAGCCTACAGCCGCCTAACGACTTCCCGAAGCAGTAGCTAGGTTGTCGGGCGATGGACAGATTTAACGACTAATCCAACTAAAAGCAACACAAAGCCAACCATCATTATACCATATGAAACATCCTGGCCTTTGTGCCCTTCGGCTTGCGCTTCTCTATACCAGTCCTTTACAGAGCCAATGTAAATTCTGCTGGCCCTGAAGGCATTTGGGCTGCTACCCTCATATGTCCCTAGGATAGCTACGGTGACAGCTTTAGTTAGGCCCGTATATCGCCACGTGCCTAGTTGCCCCGCCCGTAGACTGGGCCGCGTCGCGGGTGTGTCGGCCTGCACTTTAGTCAAAGCACCACTTAATAGGTAGCTCCCGCCAATGTTGATTTCAGTACTGGTGTCTTTTATGGCTACTCCCGGTCGTAGGTTCGTCTCAGCATTCTCACTTGCCATTTTTATTATCAAAGGCGGGTAGTAAAAAGATTCAGGTAACCAGTATTCTGGATTTCCAGAACCGGCACGGTGGTCTTTGTAATCAAACCGGTCTTTTTGCCAAGCCAGCAAGCCAAACTGGGCAGCGACACTATCAGCCGAAGCGAAGGAAACTGGTTTTCTGGTGTATCCTCTGACGGCGACATCTTTGCAAAGCGGTGATTTCTGCAAGTCGATGATGGATGGAGGAGCAAGGGCAGTAGATAATGGCGCAACCTGTTTGGTGTGGCCTTCGACAATGACTTCGGTATGCAATGACAAAACCTGTAAGTCTGCGAACGTATGCACGACGGGTATGGCTTTCAGCGCAGCTGCCCCAAAGTCATTCACCCCCGAGGCAAAGTACATAAACACCCCCATCAACACCATAATAGCGCCGATAATTGGTAGTAAGATGCCCGACAGGTTGCCGAATAATACAGGCTTGCCAATAGGCTTATCGAAAGCGGGCATGAAACGTTATTCAATAATGTTACACAGCGCGGGTGGGTGTTGGACCCATAGTTCGTGGTGCTAGTGTAACATAAAAAAATATTCAAAAAAACATCAATCGCCTTGTTGCTAAAGCGCCGGACGATGCTCCAATCCCTAACCCCCAGTTGTGACTACCCCTGCATGAAATCAGCGATTCAAGATGTGCCGCAAAGATGCAAGATTTTGCGGTGTGTAAAGGTTTTTCGATGCAAAACTTTGCAGATTGCATCAAAAAAATTTAGAAATTCATTATTTGAAAATAATTATCAAATTGTTGCGTTTGAAAAAGCAATGGGCTAATTTGCTAAAGAAGGCAAAACATTTCCACTTGCAAGCAGCCCGCTACCGTGGTGGATGGGCCGGGATTGTAGCCGTGGTTTTCTTCGTAGGCATGGATGGCATTGCGCAGGAGCAGCAGCCGGACGCGGTTGGTTTCCTCGTCGGTGGCCCAGACCCGAAATTCTTTCACGGCAGCTTTGTGGTCGGCTTCGGGGGGCAAAGTCATCCCACAAACTTATAGCAATTGCCTGCTGCCGCTCAGTTATCGCCGTTGCGCCGTAAGTTGCGGCCCGTGTCCACTGCTCCGTCTGTTTTCCCCCGCCTTGCCCGGCCGCTGCTGTGGCTGTTGCTGCCCCTGCAAACCGCCTGTGGGCAGGTCGGCCCGCCCGCTACACCTGCCGTGCCCGAGGTGGCTGCGCCGCCCGCACCCATCGTGCCCGATTCGCTGGCCTGGCTGCACCAGCGGCTGGACAGCTCCCGCGTGTTTCGGCAGCATTTGGTGGGGGTGAGCATTGCCGATGTGGGCACCGGGCAACTGGTGTTTGGGCACCACGCCCTGGCCGCGCACCCCGGCAGCAACGACGAACTCAACCCGGTGGCCCAGCTTAAGCTTTATGCGGCCCCCAACGACGACACTTGCCGCTACCTGACGCTGGAAAATGTGACCAAAGTGCGCGACAAAAAAGGCAAAATAGCGGAAACCATCACCGTGGTCGTAAAACAGTTGGCCATCACCGAAGCTGTGCGGCGCGACTTGCAGCAACGATTTGGCCCGGTTGGGTAGCAGGCAGCCCAAACCGCCTGTGCGCAAGTTGCGGCCCGTGCCCACTGCTCACCGTTCTTTCCGCCGCGCCCGGCCGCTGCTACGGTTGTTGCTTCCGCTGCACATCGCCTGTGGGCAAGGCGACCCGCCCGCTACGCCGGTTGTGCCCGGGGCCGCCGGGCCGCCGGCGTAGTGTACTCACGGGGGTAGCAACAAAAAGCTCCGTCAGCGCGGGGCCGACGGAGCTTGCAGTAGCAGATTTAATTACAAACAGTTGCTTTTTGTGGTAGGCCAGCAAGTTGCAGACGCTTTACGGCCTACTTCACTCCGCCGAATGAGTACCCTAGCGAAAACCAAAAGGTGCTGTTTTTCAGATTGTTGGTGCTGACGACTACATCGTCATTGGTATTATCGCTAGTTTTGGTCGGGGCGTAGTCCTTGAACACGTTGGTGAGGCCGCCGTCGTAGCGTATGCCCAGCGAGAGGCCCTTTTGTAGCTGGTAGCCCAAGCCGACGATGTAGTCGAGCGTAAGCGAATTGGCCTGGGATTTTGCGTCGTTGCCTTCCTCATTTTTCGCGGTCAGGGCCAGGTTGAGCTGCGGGCCGGCTTCGAAGAAAAGGCCGCCATCGCTGCCGCCCACGTGGTAGCGGGCCAAAACTGGCAGCGTGAGGTAGGTCAGGTCGCGGTTTTGGCCCGCAGTCGTGGTGGCATCGGTGTCGTAGTACTGCATGGTGTAAAGCAACTCGGGATGAATCGAGAACACGTCGGCCAAGTACACGTCGCCGGTCAGGCCAGCTTGGTAGGCGGAGTGGCCGGTGGGATTATAGCCAGAGCCGCTGTGCGTGAGTTCGGTATAGCCGTAAGCGGCGGTGAGGCCCACAGTGGCTTTGAGTTGGGCTTGGGCGGTGGCGGTGGCCCCGAGCAGGGTAGCCAGGAAAAGGAGCTTTTTCATGGGAGTGTTGGAAAATTATGGAAAGTAAAGTGGCTTCACGAAAAAATCATTATAAAACAGGAAAGCCCGGTTCCCGCCAAAGGGAACCGGGCTTGTATAGCCGGTATCAGCTTGGCAAACGGTTATTTGCCTCCGAACAGGTAGTGGACCTGAAACTGGAAAACGGAGCTGTGAACATTGACCGGGCTGGTACCATCAACAAATTTAGTGTCCTTGTATACCTGCGACACGTCGCCAGTGTAGCGGACACCGAACCCCAGACCGCTGGTGAGTTGGTAGCCAATTCCTCCTACATAGCCAACAACAAGTTTGTTGAGACCGTCAGTGGAATTACCGAAAGGAACCGCTTTGGTGTCGGCTGCGGTTGGCGAAGACGAGTTGTTTACAGGAACATAACCATCGCCGCTGCCGTTGCTTAACGCTCCTAGTGCTGCCACTAAACCAACGTTCGCATCATCTGAGAAGGTGCGTTGAGCAGCTACCAAGCTGCCTTGTGGACCTATTTCAAAGAACAAACCCTTTCCTGCTTCCCCCAAATTGTATTTAAACAACAGAGGGATGTCAACATACTGTAGCGTTTGCTTTAGGTTGCCCTTACTAGCAACAGTAGTGCCTGTGGTGTAATTGGAAAAGTCGAGGTCGCTGTTGGTGCCTTTCTGTGAGTAGAGTAGTTCGAGTTGAATCGAAATGTTATCCGTTACCCCGTAATTTAAAAGGCCACCGGCGCTAAAACCGTACTTGTAACCAAATGGGGCCGCGTCAGTACCTGAGAAAGAGGACAAATTAACACCGCCTTTCAGGCCAGCTTTCAGGCCAGTCTGCGCACTGGCAGCGCCGCTGATGCCAGCCAAGAGAGCCAGCGAAAGAATGATTTTTTTCATGACAAAAGAAATGATGGGATTGAAATGATGGGATTGATGAGAACCCTTTCGGAAATCAATGTTTCCGAAAGTCCGGCTTATATCGGCAGGGCGAAGGCGAAAGTTGCGGCAGTTGTCAAAATTTCTTCAAATTTACCTGGCCGTAACAATTACCCTCGGCAGCGGCGCGTAATTTTGGGACTGAGCGGCCGGGGTTTTCCGGGCCAATCCTGATGTGATAAATGAAAAGCTGGTACAAGTTAGGGGTGTTGTTTGGCTTGACGGCCCCGGCGGCAATCGCCCAATCAGTTGAAAGCGAGGCAATAATTTCGCCAGCCGCCGCTCCGCGTGCGCCCTGGGTGGTGGGGGCCTACGCGCAAGGCAGCTTCATCGTGGCCCACACCGCCGCCATCAAGCATTTGGTGGCCTCGCACCCCACGGGGTTTGAGTTGAATGTGCAGCGCCAAACTACTGGTGCTGAACCCTGGCACGGCTGGTACCGATTTCCTAAAATCGGGCTGGCGCTGGTGTACTACGACTTTCACAACCCCGTGCTGGGCCAAGCGTTTGCAGTCAGCCCGTACATCAGCAAGACGTTTTCGCGGGGGGCGAAGCACGATTTCAGCTTCCGGCTGGGCACGGGCCTGGCTTATCTCACCAACCCGTTCAACCAAGAAACCAACCACAAAAACACCATCAACAGCACCGGCCTCAACGCCACGCTGCAACTGCGGTTTGAGTACGACTACGCCCTGACTCCGCACCTGGGGCTGCTGGCGGGCCTGGGCCTGAACCACTACTCCAACGGAGCCACTTCCAAGCCCAACTTCGGCGTGAACCTGCCCACGCTGCTGCTGGGCCTGAACTACCACGAACAGCGGCCCGCCCCGCACGTGAATGACTACGCGCCCGCCCCGGCCGAGGTGGGAAAGTTCTTCTACAACGTAAGTGGTAGCCTGGGCTTCAAGCAACGCACCCCCGCCGACCCGCAGTCGTACCGCGTCTATTCGGGCACCCTGGCAGTGGGGCGGCGCATGAACCGCAAATCCAACCTGCTGCTGGGCGTGGAGGGTTTCAATGACCGCTCGTTGCAAGCCGACCTGGACGACACCACCCGCGCCGGGGTGGCCAAGCCCGACGTGAAAAAGGCGGGCGTGTTTCTGGGCCACGAATTGCTGTTTGGGCGGCTGGCCTTTGACTCGCACCTCGGTTTTTATGTGTATGCGCCCTACAAATCCAGCACCGTTTACTACGAGCGGTTGGGGCTGAAATACCAATTTACGAACGTTGTGTTCGGGGCCATTGACTTGAAAATTCACCGGGGCGCGGCCGATGTGGTAGAGTTCAAGGTGGGGGCGAAGTTGTAGAACGGGCACCCCGATTCCGAGCGACCACAGCAAGCCTGGTTTCTTCGGTTTGGGGTGCGCGTTCCATCCGCCGAGTCCGTCGGTTCAGTCGCTGCTTGGGTTGCTTCGGGTAAATTTTCGGCGGCCGGTTGCGTCGCGCCGCCCATCTTTGGGTCAAGGTGGTCTTATCCGCCGCGCTTCCTGCATGGAAACCTTCTTTTTTATCAACCGCTGGCTGCACATTACGGCGGGATTTGTGGGCTTTTTTGTGGCCCCGGTGGCGCTGGCCACTCGCAAGGGCGGACCGGCGCACCGGCTGTGGGGCAAGGTGTTTTTTGGGGCGATGGCCGTGGCGGGCACCACCGCGTTGGCCGGGGCGCAACACATTCACAGCCTGTTCCTGTTTCTAACGGCGGTTTTCAGTCTGTACATGGCCGGGTTTGGCTACCGGTCGTTGTTTCTCAAGCGCCTGGCCTGGGATGCGCGGGTGGCGGCGGGCGACTGGGCCACGGCGGGCCTGGGGCTGGCCGTGTTTCTGGGCACCGTGGGCTACGGCCTGTGGGTTGTCAACATTCCCGTGACGGTATTTGGGAGCATTGGGGCGGCCACGGCTTTCCGGCAACTGCGCGGCTACGCCAGAGCCGGAAAATGGAGCAAAACTCAGTGGTTGCTGAACCACATCTCGGGCTTCATGGCGGCTTACATTGCGGCCGTGTCGGCCTTCTCGGTCACGAGTTTACACTTCATTCCCTTTCCATATAATTTCCTCTGGCCCTCGGCGTTAGGCGCGCCCATCATTGCCCATTGGCACCGGCGGGTGCGGCAACAGCGGGTAGTTATTGCGTCCGCAACGCCCGATTTATCTGCTTAATCAAACCCGGCCCTTCGTACACAAAACCCGTGTAGAGTTGCACCAGCGAAGCGCCAGCGGCCAGTTTTTCCAGCGCATCCTGGGCCGAGTGGATGCCGCCGGAGCCGATGATGGGCAGCGCCCCGTCCGACTTACGGTGCAGGTAGCGCACCACTTCGGTGGCCCGCGCCCGCAAGGGCTGGCCGCTGAGGCCGCCCGCGCCCATAGCCGCCACTTGCGCGGCGCTGGTGTGCAGCCCGGCGCGGGCAATGGTGGTGTTGGTGGCCACGAGGCCGCTAAGCTGCGTTTCGCGGGCAATTTTCAGGATGTCGTCGAGTTGCGCGTCGCTTAGGTCGGGGGCAATTTTGAGCAGCAACGGGCGTGGCTGCGGCCGGGCAAGGTTGCGGGTTTGCACCTGCTGCAAGATGTCAATAAGGGGCTTTTTTTCTTGCAATTCGCGCAGGCCCGGCGTGTTGGGGCTGCTCACGTTCACCACGAAATAGTCCACGACCTCGGCCAGCGCTTCAAAACACGCCACGTAGTCGGCGGCGGCTTGGTCGTTGGGGGTGTCCTTGTTTTTGCCGATGTTGCCGCCGATGAGGAGGTGCCGGTTTTGCCGCCCGGCCAGCCGCCGGGCCACCGCTTCGGCCCCGTCGTTGTTGAAGCCCATTCGGTTAATCAAGGCGGCATCCTGGGGCAGCCGGAACAGGCGCGGGGCGGGGTTGCCGGGCTGCGGCCGGGGCGTGACGGTACCGATTTCCACGAATCCGAAGCCCAGCAGCGCCCACTCGTCGGTGAGGGCCGCGTTCTTGTCCATGCCAGCGGCCAAGCCCACGGGGTTGGGGAATTTCAGCCCGAATACGGTGCGCTCCAGGCCGGGGTGCGGGTAATCGTAGAAGCTGCGGAGCAAGGTTTTGCCGCCGGGCAGGGCGGCGGCGCGGCGCAGGTTGTCGAACACCAAGTGGTGGGCACGTTCGGCATCGAGCCGGAAAAGCAGGGGTTTGAGGAGGGATTTATACACCGGCATCGGGCCCAAACTGCCGGTCTAATTCAGCAAATAATGCTTCCAATGTCGGCAATAAAGCAGGTAGAAGGTTAAGTGCAATGTTCCAGACTTCCGCATAGTTGGTCCGAAAATATTCGTGAGCCAACAAGTTACGAAAGTTTTTCATGCGCGCCCACTCAATAGACGGCCAAAGGGCCTGCGTAGCAGCCGAAATATGAGAACTAGCCTCGCCTAAAATCTCAAACTGTCGCTCTACTGCTGACCGAAACATCGCATCGGAAAACAAATCCTGAAAAGTGCGTCCTTGAGTGAATGTAACAATTAGCCGGGCCGCTTCCAGCATATGCATGGCGCGGTCAGGGTCACGCGGCCTGCCTTTCTTCGGGTTCATAGAGCGTTTTTAGGTCCTTTGCCACGTATCGGTAAATATAATCGGAAACTGCACTCCCCAAATCAACCTTTATGCCTAGCCGTTCGGCCAATTCTTCAGCATAGCCGAAATACTCCCAACCCACCGGCCGCGACATCTCCACAAGCAGGTCCAAATCAGACTCTGCAGTGGCCTCGCCCCGCGCATACGAGCCAAATACCTGCACGCGCCGAACGGGCTTGTCGGCAAAGTAGGCGGCCAGCACCTGCCGGATGTAATCAAGAGAAAGTGGCTTTTCCATTCATCATTCATCAACCGGCCGGCCCAGCCCGATACATGCTACCGCTCAAAGTTACCAACGGAGACCGATAAATGATACCTGATAAATGAAAATCACCCCGCCCATCCTTCGCGGTCCAGGCTGCGGTACTGAATGGCCTCGGCCAAGTGCTGAATCTGAATTTCGGGGGTGCCTGCCAGGTCGGCAATGGTGCGGGCCACTTTCAGGATGCGGTCGTAGGCGCGGGCGCTCAGGCCGAGGCGCTCCATCGCCGTTTTGAGGAGCAGGCGGCCCGCTTCCGTGATTTCGCAGATGTCCTTCACCATTTGGGGCGGCATGGCGGCGTTGGAGTGAATGTCGGGGTAGTCGGCAAAGCGGGCGGCCTGAATTTGGCGGGCTTTGTCCACCCGCGCCTGAATGTCCTGACTGGTTTCCGACTTGCGGGTTTCCGTCATCTGGTCGAAGGTGACGGGCGTTACCTCAACGTGCAAGTCTATGCGGTCGAGCAGCGGCCCGCTCACTTTGTTGAGGTACTTCTGCACCACGCCGGGGCCGCACACGCACTCTTTTTCGGGGTGGTTGTAGTAGCCGCAGGGGCAGGGGTTCATGCTGGCAATGAGCATGAAGCTGGCCGGAAACTCGATGCTGATTTTGGCGCGGGCGATGGTCACGCGGCGCTCCTCCAACGGTTGCCGCATCACCTCCAGCACGGTGCGCTTGAACTCGGGCAGTTCATCCAGAAACAGCACCCCGTGGTGGGCCAGCGAGATTTCGCCGGGCTGCGGGTTGCTGCCGCCGCCCACCAGCGCCACGTCCGAAATGGTGTGGTGCGGGGCGCGAAACGGCCGCGTACTGAGCAAGCCGCCGCCCGCCAATTTGCCCGCCACCGAATGGATTTTGGTGGTTTCCAGTGCTTCCTGCATCGTGAGGGGCGGCAGGATGCTAGGCAGACGCTTGGCCAGCATTGTTTTGCCCGCGCCGGGCGGGCCAATCATGATGACATTGTGACCGCCCGCCGCCGCAATTTCCAGCGCCCGCTTGATGTTTTCCTGGCCCTGCACGTCGGCAAAATCGGCGGTGTACTTGTTCTGGGCGTGCTGAAACAGGTCGCGGGTGTCCACGGTGGTGGGCCGGATTTCTTCGCGGCCTTCCAGGAAGTCAATGGCTTCCTGCATGGTGCCCACCGCAATGACGTTCAGGTTATTGACGATGGCGGCTTCTTCGGCGTTTTCTTTGGGCAGGATGATGCCCTTGAAGCCCTCCTTGCGGGCTTGAATGGCAATGGGCAGCACCCCGCGAATGGGGCGTAGTACGCCGTCCAGGGCCAGTTCGCCCATGATGACGTACTCCGAAAGCAACTCCGTATTAAGCTGTTGCGAGGCGTGCAGAATGCCCAGCGCAATGGGCAAATCGTAGGCTGCGCCCTCCTTGCGAATGTCGGCCGGGGCCATGTTTACGACCACTTTGGTGCGCGGCATCCGGTAGCCGCGCAGTTTCAGGGCCGCCTCAATCCGTTGCTGGCTTTCCTTGATGGCGTTGTCGGGCAGGCCCACAACGTGGAACAGGGTGCCCGCCGTCACCACCACTTCGATGGTGATGGTGTAGGCATTGACTCCCTGCACGGCCGAGCCGAAGACTTTGGTTAGCATAAACGAAACGGTTGGGAATGCAACAAATGGGATAGAATGGCCAAAGGGCGAAGGTAGGGCCGCCCGGCTGCTTGCGCGGCACAGGCCGGAAGGCCAAGCGGGCCTAACGAGGCTTTTGCAGCGTCGGGTACTCTTTTTTTAGAAGCTGTTTGAGTTACTATCCAGGACCGCCGGCCGAGTACCCCGAAGCGGTGCTTCGGTCGTTGAACGGTCGTTCAGCGACTACCGGGCAGCGACCGAAGCACCGCTTCGGGGTACTCGGGCAACTAACTCAAACAGCTTCTTAGCCGCAAACCAGTGATAACTTGCGGCATAAGCTGAAGTAGAACTATTTTTGCCCCGTAACGCCAACACATCTTTCACCCATCTCATGAAATTTCTACTCACCATCGGCTTGGTAGCTGGCCATTTGGCGGCTTTCGCCCAAACGCCCATTACCATCACGCAGGCCCAGTTCACGGCCACGGGCAACACCATTGACCGCTACCAGCCAGCGGCAACGACTGGCCTGACCAACCCCGGCACCGGGCCCAACCAAAGCTGGGATTACCGCAGCCTCACGCCGCAAGGAGCCGTGGTGGCGGGCACCTACACCAACGTGGGCACCAGCCCGCTTTTCGCGGGCACCGTGCGCACCTACAACTTCAACTCTGGCCCCCTTGGGGTACTGACGACGGCTTACGAGGGCTTCGATTTGGCGGGCTTCGGGCAGTTGGGTTCTTTCATCGTTCCCCAAACCTTTTCCCTCACCGCGACTACGGGCGGGGCCAATGATGTCATTACCGTGCCGTTGCAAACCCTGGTGGTGCAGACCTTGCAAGTGCCGCTGCCCATGACCAGCACCACCCGCACGGGCCGCACCAAGCGGGTCGTCACCCGTTCAAACATCACCGTTCAATCTTACGCGCTGAACCAGGCCCCGCTCCTGTACGTGCAACGCATTACCACGCTCGATTCGGTGGTGGGCTGGGGCACGTTACGTATTCCGGTGGCGGGAAATTCGAGCGGCTCGGCTCCCATTCCGGTGCTGCTGGAGCGGCGGAGCTTCGTGGAGCAGGACAGCTTTTATCTGAATGGCCAGCCAGCACCTGCCCAGTTACTTACTGCGCTGGGCCAAACGCAGGGCACCACTTCTAGCACTTACCGGCAGCGCTTTTTTCGCCAGAATGCGGCCCAGCCGGTTCTGACCATTGCCTATGCTGACAACCGCTACGCCACGCCCACCGGGGCCGCCTATTCAGCCGAGCAAAGCATTCCCCTGGGCACCCAGGCAGCTCGGACGGTGACGGGCGGCGGGCTGCTGGCCTGGCCCAACCCGGCCGTTGCGGGTCAGCCCTTGCAGTTTGCATTGGCTGCCAGCGCTCCAGGCCAGCCGCTACGCATCTGCCTGCGCGATGGTACGGGCCGGGTGGTAGCCCGGCTTGCCGGGGCCAACGGCCAGTCCACCACGCTACCGGGATTACCCGCCGGGCTATATCTGGCCGAGGCTGAAACTGCCGACGGCACCCGTTTCAGCCGTCGCCTTGTGCTGGAATAACGGACGAAAAAGACATCCAAACCAATGGGCTGCCCGAAAGGCAGCCCATTGGTTTTTTAGGCGCTTTTGGCTTGGCCCGTCAGTTTTCGGGCGGTGCCCGGCGACCAGCTTACGCCACCAGCTTTTCAATCAGCATGATGAGAATGTGGATGACCTTGATGTGGATTTCCTGCACCCGGTCGGCGTAGCCCAGGTGCGGGACGCGGATTTCTACATCGCAAATGCCCGCGAGTTGGCCGCCGTCTTTGCCGGTGAGGGCCACTACTTTCATACCGGCTTCGCGGGCGGCTTCGGCGGCGCGTAGCACGTTGGGCGAGTTGCCGCTGGTGCTGATGGCGAGCAGCACATCGCCGGGGCGGCCCAGGGCCTGCACGTAGCGGCTGAAGACATATTCAAAGCCGAAATCATTGGCCACGCAGGTCATGTGCGAGGCTTCGGTGAGGGCGATGGCGGCCAGGGCGGGGCGGTTTTGGCGGTAGCGGCCGGTGAGTTCTTCGGCAAAGTGCTGGGCATCGCAGAGGCTGCCGCCGTTGCCGCAGGTCAGGATTTTGCCGTGGGCGTTGAGGCTGTGGGCGAACACTTCGGCGGCTGCGGCGATGCGCGTCAGGTTGGCTGGCTCGGCCAGGAAGCGGTCGAGGACGGTGCGGGCTTCGGTTAGCTCGGCGCGGATGAGGTCGGGCAGGGAGTCGGACACGGGAAGGTTAGGCCAGCGGGCGGTCGGTAGAATAGTCGGAGCTGGGTGGGGAGGGCAGGGTGGAAGCCCGCCCCGCTGCCGCCCGTTGCTCGTGGTCGTAGAGCATGGCTTTTAGCTCGTTGATGCGGGCTTCGTGCTGGCCCACGGTGCGGCGCAGCAGGGCGCTATCCAGGTGTTCAACCAGTAGTTGCAAGGCCAGGACGATGAAGCTGGTCCAGGTCAGGAAGTAGAAAAATGACCGTTCTTTTTCAGCATCGGTGGTGCCTGCATCGAACACCTCAAAGGTGTGGCGCATGGCCGGAAAAAGCAGGAACAACAGCGTAAGCAGCAGTTGAACCATCACGACGACCGTAACGAAGCGTTTGAGGGAAAGCATGGGGGCGGAAGAGTTAGTTGGGGACGAAAGATAGGCAGCAGGGGCGGAGATGGTATAAAGGCTGGGGGTGGTCCGACGACTTTTTCAGTCGTCAGACCACTAAATAGGTAGGGCAACCGTGCAACGATTTAGTGGTCTGACGACTGGAAAAGTCGTCGGACCACTCCCGGCTTTACGCCAGCATTCCGCTGTTTTGCATGGTGCTTAACCGCTGATACACCCCACCCGCGCGGCGCGACAATTCGTCGTGGGTGCCGCGCTCCACGATGCGGCCGTGTTGCAACACCACGATTTCGTCGGCGTGCTGCACGGTGCTGAGGCGGTGGGCGATGACGAGCGAGGTGCGCGAAGCCATGAGGCGTTGCAGGGCTTCCTGCACCAGCTTTTCGCTTTCGGTGTCCAGCGCCGAGGTGGCTTCGTCCAGAATCAGAATCGGGGGGTTGCGGAGGATGGCGCGGGCAATGCTCAGGCGCTGGCGCTGGCCGCCGGAAAGCCGCCCGCCCCGGTCGCCGATGACGGTGTGGTAGCCGTCGGGGCTGGCGAGGATGAACTCGTGGGCATTGGCGATTTTGGCGGCTTCTATTACCTGGGCTTCGGTAGCTTCGGTGTTGAAGCGGATGTTGTTGAGGATGGTGTCGTTGAACAGGATGCTCTCTTGCGTGACGATGCCCATCTGGTCGCGCACCGAGTGCAGGGTGCAGGCCCGCAGGTCGTGGCCGTCAATCAGAATCTGGCCGCTGCTGGGGTCGTAGAAGCGGGGCAGCAGGTCGGCCAGGGTGCTTTTGCCGCCGCCGCTGCTGCCCACCAGGGCCACGGTCTGGCCCTTGCGGATGGTCAGGTTCACGTCAAACAGCACCGGCGTGTCGCCGTAGCTGAACTGCAAGTCGCGCATCTCAATCTGCTGGCTGAACGGTGGCAGCACGGCCGCGTCGGGCCGGTCGCGCACGGTCGGCTCGGTGTCAATGATGCTGAGTACCCGCGCCCCGGCCACCAGGCCGCGCTGAATGTTGCCGAACGACGACGACAGCGACTTGGCGGGCGTGAGAACCTGCGAAAACAGGATGATGTAGCCAATGAACGTGGCCGCCGACAGCTCGCTGCTGCCGCCCAGCACCAGCGACCCGCCGTAATACAGCAGCCCCGCCACCACCGACACGCCCGCAAATTCCGAGAACGGCGAGGCCAAATCGCGGGTGTTGTCAATGCGCCGCGAGGTCTGGGCGTACTGCTCGTTCTGCGCCTCAAACTTGCCCCGGATGTACGCTTGAGCATTGAACGCCTTGATGACCCGAATGCCGCCCAGCGTTTCGTCAATCACCGACAGCATGGAGCCTAAGGTACTCTGGCTCTGCTCGGCCTGCCGCCGCAGCCGCTTGGCAATGGTGGCAATGATGCCGCCCGAAATGGGCAGCAGAATCAGGGTGAACAAGGTCAGCTTGGCCGACATCGTGAACAGCACCAGGAAGTAGCCGATGATGGTGAGCGGCTCCTTCACGACGGCCGTCATGGTGTTCACGACCGAGGTTTCCACTTCCTGCACGTCGTTGGTGAAGCGCGACATGAGGTCGCCCTTGCGCTCGCCAATGAAGTAGCCCAACTCCAGCTCCGTGATGCGCTGGTACAAATCGTGCCGCAGGTTGCGGATGACCCGTGCCCGCACCCGCGCCAGCAGCCGCGCACTCAGGTAGCGAAACAGGTTGCTGAAAAACACCGACCCCACCACTATCAGACACACAAACGTGAGCGCCCCCATGCGCCCTTGCGAAGCCAGAATCTGCCCGAAAAAGTACTTGAACACCCCGGTGATGTACGCAATGCTGACCGCAAAATGCGGCAGCACTTTGGGCGCGTCAAACGCTGCCGTGTCGGCGGTGTTGAACAGCACGTTCAGCAGCGGAATAATCAGCGTGAAGTTGCCGATGCTGAAGAAGATGGTGAGGATGGTGTAGAGGAAGTACAGCGGCACAAAGTCCAGGAAGGGCCGGGCGTAGCGCAGGATGCGGAGGTAGGTGTGCATGGGGCGGGTAGGGCGGGGTGGTGCCACGAATTCCCGAAGGGTTCGTGGTACCACTAAATTGTTGCGCAGTCGTCGGTCAGCGAGTAGTGGTACCACGAACCCTTCGGGAATTCGTGGCACCACGCCGTTCAATTAAAACTCGTGCAGCCGCTGGGCAATGTTCCACCGCAAGGCCACTGACGCATAGACCTCGTTATTATTGGCCGTCGGGGTGAGCGAATAGGTTTGCTTGCGGGCAATGAGCTTGGCATCCAGAAACAGGTTCAGACGGGGCTGGTAGGTGGCGGTGAAATCGGTGTGCAACAGCTTGCTTTGGTTGCCCTGGCCGGTGCGGTTGCCGTATTCCATCGGGCGAGGGTAGTAGGGCAGCAGCGGGTTGCCGCCGTAGTTCACGACGTTGCCCGCTGCCGTGTAGCTGTAATCCAGCCCCTGCACGGTGTAGATGGCTTTGGCCACCAACATCAGGCGGGGCAGGGGTTGGTAGCTCAGCACGCCCAGCACCTCGGTCAGGTTGGCACCCATCGGGTGGGCCAGGGGCTGGTTGTAGTGGGTGTAGGCGGTGTAATAGCTGTCGTGTTCGTAGGTGTAGGGCCGGATGTAGTTGACTTCGCCCTGCAAATCCAGGTTGCGGATGCCCGCCACGTCCACGTACTTGCCGCCGAACTGCACGGCCTGCTTGTTGGCCCACCAGCCGTTGCCGCTGCGGATTTCCGAGAGCTTGAACTCGTCCAGCACCACCTGGCCGTAGAGCTGCGCGGTGTGGAACAGGTTCCACTTAAAATCCAGCCCTAGCAGCGCGTTGTCGGCCGAGCCGACTTGCTGCTCAATGGCGCGGTAGAAAATAATCGGGTTCAGGTATTGCAGCTCCAGGCGGCCGTTGGGCTGGCCGTGGACTTCGGCCTCAAACAAGCCGATGTTGAAGTTCGGCGTGACATCAAAGCTTAGGTGGTGCAAGGCGAGGTACTTCTTGGGGTACACCGCGTCTTCGCGCAGCTTGCGGGCGGTCAGTTCGGCAAACAGGTTCTGGTAGTTCAGCTTCCAGATGCGGGTGTTGAACTTGAGGAAGAAGTACGGGGTGCTGTAATCCGACAGAATCAGGGAGCGGTAGCCGTTGCCGATGAAGTTGCGGTCGTGCCCCAACTGCACGTTGATGTGCTTGGTGGCGGCGTAGGTGATGTAGCCCCGCGCCGAGAAGAAGTCGTACTGGTCGGGCTTGTTTTTGAAGTATTTCCAGAAGCCCTCGTGCGGCACAATCGTGTCGCGCTGCACCCGCTGCTGCACGTAGAGGGGCACGGCTTCCTGGTTGTCGGTGAGAAAGGTGTAGAAGCCCAGTTTCTGGTCAATGATGCCTTCTACCTGCAAGCCCCGCGTGTTCACGTAGCGCAAGCCGTCGGAGTCGGTGTCTTTGCCGGCCGCGAGCAGCGCCACGGGGTTCACGCGCAACGTGAAATCCTTGTTTTGGATGGCGTAAGCGTCGGTCTGGGTGCGGTAGAAGTATTTTAGAATCGGCTGCTTGCTGGAGGTGAGCGCCGCGCCGTTGGGCACACTGTTCCAGTTGTCTTTTAGCAGGTATTCGGCGTTGAAGCGGTCGGCGCGGGAGAGGCCGCCGGGGGCCGCCGTGCTGTCGGGCGACAGCATCCGCTGGCCCAGGTGGCCCACGGCGGCGCGGGTGTAGGGCCGCACGCTGGTGTGCGGGTCGCTCAGCGAATCCGGCCCGAACTTGATGGCGTAGCGGTCAATCAGGCGGTAGATGTCCGGGTCGAGGGGCACGTAGGTGGTGCCCTGCGTGGCGGTTTGGGCCAGGGCCGGGAGGGTGGGCAGCAGCAAAAGCAACAGCAGTTTTTTCATGCGGAGGGCGGGGCGCAAACACAGGCGCTCCCACAAACCTACGGCCGAACGGGCGTAGCTTGCGGCCGTTTGGGCATTGAGGCGGAGTACCCCGAAGCTGTGCTTCGGCCGTATGCTGCCCCGGAAAATCGTTCCGCGACCGAAGCGCAGCTTCGGGTTACTCCGCCTCAATGCCCCTAACCTTCCCGCCGCCATGACCCCCGACCTCCCCGCCGAAGCCCCCCTCAACGTCCACGTCGTGTGCGCCGAGCCGAGCATTGCCAACCACTTCCTGGCCGAGTTGCGCGACAAAGAAGTGCAAAAGGACGGCCTGCGCTTCCGCCGCAACTTGCAGCGGCTGGGCGAAATCATGGCCTACCGCATCAGCGCCCACCTCAGCTACACCGACCAACCGATTCAAACCCCGCTGGCCGAAACCACCGGCAAGCTGCTGCACGATTTTCCGGTGCTGGCCACCGTGCTGCGGGCCGGGCTGCCGTTTCACCAGGGCTTTCTCAATTATTTTGACCAAAGCCCCAGCGCCTTCGTGGCGGCCTACCGCATTGAGGGCACGGCCCAGGTGCGGGTGCAGGTGGACTACCTCTCGGCCCCGCGCCTGGACGAGCGGGTCCTGATTCTGGCCGACCCCATGCTGGCCACCGGCAAAAGCCTGGTGCAAACCTACCGCGCCATGCTGCGCTTCGGCCTGCCCCGGCAGGTCCACATCGCGGCCGTCATTGCCTCGCCCGAAGGGCTGGCCCACGTGGCCCGCGAAATCCCCGAAGCCACGCTCTGGGTGGCGGCGGTGGACGAAAAGCTCAACGAACACGCCTACATCATCCCCGGCCTGGGCGACGCGGGCGATTTGGCCTTCGGCAGCAAGCTGTGAGCGGGTGGTGCCACGAGTTGCCCGAAGGGCCTCGTGGTACCACTAACCTCTGCACGGGGCAGTTCAACGAGTAGTGGTACCACGAGGCCCTTCGGGCAACTCGTGGCACCACTGCCAGCCTGAACGCCCGCGCCCCGGCCGGTGTTAGCCGCGCACTAGTGAATGCTTTTCTTACAAACGACTGGGGCCGACCGTTTCTTTGATTTTTACAAGAACGAATTTTGTTTGCTGCGTTTAGCGGGCTGCGGTGGCCTCTTTTTTAGAATTAACAGCTTTTTAATGCAATTAGCATGGTGAAACTTTCCGCTGGCTAACTATCTTTGCCGGGCGGTTTCGGCCGTTCATCCCGTTGTCGTTCTCCCGAACCAAGTTCATGCTGCCTGCCGCTTTCAAGTATGCTTCGGTGTTTCTGCTCAGTACCGTCAAGTTCCTGGGGGGGCCGCTGGCGGGCACGTCCATGGGCCTGCCTTTTGCGGGCACGATGGCCCTCACCGTGGCGGGCATGATGACGAGCGTGTTCGTGTTTTCCGGGGTCGGCCGGATGTGGATTCGGCACCGGCAGAAGCAGCGGCGGCTGCGGCGCGAACCCATTTTTTCCAAGCGGTCGCGCCGCATCATCAGCGTGTTCAAAAAGTTTGGCATGGGGGGCATTGCCTTTCTCACGCCCATCCTGCTTTCGCCCATTGGCGGCACCGTCATTGCCACCATGCTGGGGGTGCCGCGCACCCGCATCCTGCTCCATATGCTGTGGAGCGCCGTGTTCTGGGGCGGAATGCTGACGCTGGCCAGTGCCCGGTTCGGGCACCTGCTGCACCACTAGGGGCGGCGTGGTGGTGGTGCCACGAATTCCCCGAAGGGGTTCGTGGTACCACTAATCGTTGAACGATTAGGGGTAGTACGGACGGCAAGTATGGGCACGGGGTTAGTGGTACCACGAACCGCTTCGCGGAATTCGTGGCACCACCCGCCCTTACCGCCCCCTTCTTTTCAGCGCCTTCACGCCGGGGTTGGAGCCGCCTTTTTTGCCGGGGTTTTGCTTGCTGCCCTTCTGGCTTTTTTTCTGACCTTTGACGAACACCTTGCCGGTGCGCTTGTCAATGGTTTCGCCGGGCTTAATCCACTCCTTGCGCTCGTGGAACGCGCCCCGGAAGGTGGGGTCCAGCTTGCGGCGGCGCTCGTCCAGCTCGCGGCCGATGGTTTGCTGCTCCTCGAATTCGGTTTCCATGATTTCTACCTCGGGGGGCAGTTCCAGCAGGGGGATGGTTTGGTGGATGAGGGCCTCAATCTCGGCGATGTGGACCATTTCGGCTTCGTTGGCGAAGGTGATGGCGGCCCCGGTGTGCTGGGCGCGGCCGGTGCGGCCAATGCGGTGCACGTAGTCGTCGTGCACGATGGGCACGTCAAAGTTGATGACGTGGCTGACCTGCGGCACGTCAATGCCCCGCGCGGCCACGTCGGTCGCCACGAGGTAGCGCACTTCGCCGGCCCGGAAGCTGTCCATGCTGTTGAGGCGGGCGTTCTGGCCCTTGTTGCCGTGAATGACGCGCACCTCGCCCACGGGGCCTTTGCGCTCCAGGAAGTGGGCCACCTGGTCGGCGTGGGTTTTGGTGCGGCAGAAAAGCAGCACCCGCGTCATGGTGGCCGCGTCGCGGTGCAACAGGAAGTGCAGCAGGTTGATTTTGGTGAGCAGGTTGGGCACCGCGTACAGCGTCTGGGCCACGTTGGTGGCCGTGCGGGCGGGCGGCGACACCTCCACCCGCACCGGAAATTCCAGAAACTCCTCGCTCAGCTTCGTGACCCGCTCGGGCATGGTGGCCGAGAACAGCACGTTCTGGCGCTTGCGCGGAATAATCTCCAGGATGGCCCGGATTTGGGGCATGAAGCCCATGTCCATCATCTTGTCGGCCTCGTCCATCACGAAGGTCTTGATGTCGCGCAGGCTCACGGCCCCCTTCAGGTAGATTTCCATCAGCCGGCCGGGGGTGGCGATGAGGATGTCCAGCCCCCGGGCAATTTCCTCCATCTGGGTTTTCGGCCCCAGGCCGCCGTAGATGGCCAGCAGCCGCAAGTCGGTGTGGGTGGCCAGCGCCCGCAGGTGTTTTTCCAACTGCACGGCCAGCTCGCGGGTGGGGGCCAGCACCAGGGCGCGGGGGTGGTGGCCCTGGGCATACTTGGCTTTCATGAGCAGCGGCAGGCCGAAGGCGGCGGTTTTGCCGGTGCCGGTTTGGGCAATGCCCAGCACGTCGTGCCCGGCCAGCAGCAGCGGAATGGTTTGCTGCTGCACGGGCGTGGGCTGGGTGAAGCCCGCTTCGGCCACGGCCAGCAGCAGCTGCTTGTTGAGATTGAAATCGGCAAATTGCAGCGGGGCGGTGGCGGCGGGGTCGGGGGCGGTCATGGGGCAAAGGTCGGGCCTGGCGGGCGGGCGGGGGCGGGGCCTTCTCTTTGCTCATTCCCAAAACGCCATCCACGCCTATCTTTGGTTCCGTTCCGAACCGACCAATTGCCGACTTCAAGTACCTTACCTTTTCATCTATGCCCTCCCTTTTCACCTTTTGCATTCCCCTCGTTTGCGAGGTGCATTTCAGCGTAGACATCAAAGCCGCTACGCTGGAAGAAGCTTTGGTGGAAGCGTCCCGGCAGCCCCGCTCTTTGGACGAGGTAGTGCGAACCGGGCAGTTGATTGACGACAGCACCCGCCTCGACCTGGCCGGGCTGACAGCCGACAACTACTTGCCCGGCCAACCAACCAAACGCGGGTTGGCCGACCTGGCAGCGCCCTATTTTGAACTGCTTTGACCAGTGGGGACGCTGCCAAATGCCCGCCCGCCCCACCTCCTGAAATCGCCGTGGTGGGACACCTTTACTGGGGTGGTAGCGGACGCAGAAACCGACTTGTTTTGGACGGCGTGCGCTGGCGCGTGTGGGGTGGCCGCCAAAAGCAGGACTGTTGCGGTGATGAACGCCGCTGGACTTTGGCTACGACCAGCCGCGCAATGCGTTCCCCGTGCGGATGTATGCAGTGTTGGGCCGGTCACTCACCGCGTCGGGCAGTAGCAGTCTAGGCAGCAGATTGTGCTTGAATTGCTCAAGGCCACCACCAAAACCAATTTCTACGAATTGCGCCAGTTTTGCTTTGTTTACGTGAATGCGGTACTTCTCATCAAACGTCACCAGGCCCCGGTCGTATGCCCGGTGATAAAGGGCCGACAGGGCAATGCCATTGGCGGTTTGGTCGGTTGAGCCAACTTCGCCTACCGGCACGATATGGGCGGCATCGAGCAAGCCCAACTGCATCCCGCTAAGCGCATACTGCCAGTACATTTTTTGCTTTTAACAACGCTGCCATCTTATGAAGACGCAACTTTGCAACTACCCCCGTGAATCCGGTTGGGCCATCTTCCAGACCGGAAATGACAACCATATCAGTTGCCAAGTCCAGCGATTGGATGAATGCAAGATGCTACCAGACGATGAGGCGGCAATTAGATGTGCCAAAGCCGTTGGTGTACCGTGCGACGAGGCAGGCTGCACCCCGGTAGAATGGGTTAAGCTGTATTACAGAGAGGCCGCAATGCCAAGCTGAGTCAATTAAATCATTCCAAAGCGCGTGTGGACAAGTACGAGCGATGTAATGAACCCTTTTTCTACTCAGTTAGCTGCCACAAACCGTTGCTGTAGCTAACAAGCCCGGCTCGCTTAAGCCCTGCTTGAGCGCTACGAACTTGGTGTTTCCATTTGCGACCGAAACTTACGCCGTTGATGACGCGGTTCAGCGACTCGTCGCATAAGTCCGGTTGAAGCTGCATCATCCACCCGTGAATGGATTGGGTTGATGAGGGCCCATGCCAACGTAAGACGGCTAGAAGTGTACGGCGAAAAATGCCTTCCACGCTCTCTGTTTCTGTGCGGCCCGCCAGTACTTGGGACGAAAGGTTCTGCTGCTGCTGTGTAAGCAAGCGGGCTAAGATAGACCGTTGCGGACGACTTGCCTGCTGCTGTATGGTTGATTGAACTTCGCCCACACACGCCGCAATAGCTTGGATGCTCTGGGACGACAAACGCGAGCCGATTTGTTCTAAATTCAGTACCTGCTGGCGCACTTGTTCAACTTCCTTTTTGGTGGTCAGCCGCACACCGTACTCTACATTATGCAGCAAGCCATTGGCTGTTAAATTTCCCGACGTAACAATGGCGGTTTGGCTGTTCAGGTAGGTTTTGGCGTGCAGACGTGGTACGTGAATGACCCGCACCTCTGGTACCAACCGCATAAATGCGTCCACAGCAGCTACGCTTAAACTTCCGCTTTGCAAACTAACCAAATTAAAATCCGTCATCAGACTGACCTGCGGCGAAACTGGTCGGCCAGCAACTTCCTGACCCACCCAACTCAACGGCCATGACGTAATGAAAGGAGCAACCAATGAGAGTTCGGTGGTCGCTTCTCTAACCAGTGCCTTAAAGGTGGGAAGCCAGGGTGAGGTAAGAAGCTCGCTCATGACACAAAAAGCAGGTGGTATTCAACGGGGCTTCTTGCTGGCAATTCAGTCCAAGTAAGCCTGCTCCTGGTGGTTGCCGTATTCCTTCTTACGGGTAAGAGCAAAGGGCGGCGAGGTAACAATCAAGTCCACGGAGTCGGCCGGTACGGCCCGCATGATGTCCAAGCTGTCGCCTAGAAAAGCAGCGCCGTGTTGCGTTTCATAATAGGGAGTGAAGTGGCTCTTTAAGGTTTCTAACATTGGTCAAAACTACAACCCCATGCGGAAAAGCTGGCCGTCCTGGGCTGCAAAGCCGCCGCCGTGGCGGCCTACGTGGCCGCGCGTGGCCTGGCTGGCACTGAATATGCAGTGGGCAACGTGCGCCGCGAAATCCGCCAAACGGTGCTGGCCGCCGTGCTGCCCCGCATTGATGCCGCCCTGGCGGCGTTGCTGCCCCCGGCCAGCGCCTAGCCCCGGCCGGCGCTGCCGGCATAGGCAACCGGGTGCCGGTGGTGCCCCCCGGCGCTGCCGGCATAGGCAACCGGGTGCCGGTGGTGCCCCCCGGCGCTGCCGGTCGGGGCAACCGGGTGCCGGTGGTGCCTCCCGGCGCTGCTGGCAAGGGCAACCGGGTGCTGGCAGTGCCCTCCGGCAGCACCGGCCGGGCCGGGCAGGAGCCGGGCAGTTGTTCTGATTAAAAAATTAAAACCAGGGCATTGCCAAGGTTGGGTGTACATTTGAGCGCGAACCGCTGTTGGTCGTATTTTTTCACTCTCTTTTTTTCGCCCATGCCTACCGTCCTCGACAGTGCGTTTCAGCACAACCCCTACGAAAACACGACCTTCACCGGGGGCCGCAAAATCGTGTTTGGCCTCGACATGGCCGACCGCCTCCAAAGCCTCGATGCCGGGGCTTTTGCCGCCCGCATCAAGGCCACCCGCGAAGGCTGCCAGGCCCTGAGCGAAGCCCTGGGCAGCACCGGCTCGGCCCTGAGCCAGCAAACCGGGGCCACCACCCTCACCAACGAAAAGCTCGATGCCGTGCGCTACGCCATTGGCAGCAACGCCCCGGTGGTGAAAAAGCGCGTGAAAGGCGATGCCGCCCTGCTGAAAAAGATTTTCACCGGCCACGTCACCTACTTCACCGCCGACCTCAACCACGGCAACGCGGCCCAGCGGATGGACGAAATGACCAAAAACCTGGCCGCCAACCCCACCCTCGTGACCCCCGAAATCAGCAAAGAAATCAACGATGCCATTGCGGCCTATTGGGCCGACCGCAAAACCCAGGGCGAGGAAAAGAGCGCCGTGACCGGCGGTCGCCTGGGCACGGGCAAAGCCGAAATCGCCCTCAACCAGGTGCTGTGGCTGAACGAATGCGCCCTGGTGCAAACCTACCCCGCCGTGGACCAGTTGGCCGACCGCCAGGCCGCCACCAACCACAGCCTGCTGCTGGCCCCCGCCGGCGGCCCCCACGCCCACACCTACGCCGACTACCTGCCGCACGGCATGGTGGCCGACGTGGTGGCCGGCCCCCTGCCGCTGCCCACCGCCCGCCTCGTGCTCATCAACCCCGGCGCGGTGCGGGTGTGCTTTGCCCTGAGCGCCTCGCCCACCGAATTTCCGGCCACCGGCGCGGTGGAAATTGCCCCCGGTGCCCAGCAAAAAATGAAGCTCCAGGACCTCGGCGACCCGCTGCTGCTGCCGTACCTGCTGGCCAAAAACCCCACCTCCGAACTGGGCCAGTACAAGGCAGTGCTGGGCTAGGGCGGCGTAGTCCCCCAAACCCCCGCCGGGAATGCAGAACCGCGAAGCGGTTCAACCAGTCGGTCGGCCGAACCCCGAAGGGGTTTCGTCGCCAACCCTGGGCTAGGCTACGGAACCCCTTCGGGGTTCGGCCAGCCGCTGAACGGCTTCGGAGGCCCAAACCCCGGCGGAGGGCGGGGCACCGCGCCCGCCCTAGCCGCCCCGGCGTGTAGCTTTGCCCCGGCCATGTTCTCACCCCCGCCCATGATTCGTGTTTTTTTAGTGGACGACCACGCCGTGCTGCGCCAGGGCCTGCGGGTGCTGCTGGCCACCCAGCCCGGCCTGCAGGTGGTGGGCGAGGCCGGCAGCGGCGACGAGCTGCTGGCCCTGCTTCCGGCCGGGGCCGCCGACGTGGTGCTGCTCGACGTGCATATGCCCGGCCTGGCGGCGGCCGACACCCTGCGCCACCTGGCCGAAGCCCACCCCGCCGTGCGGGTGCTGGCCCTGAGCGCCGATGCCGACCTGGCCCACATTCAGGCCCTGCTCGATGCCGGCGCACGGGGCTACCTGCCCAAAACCGCCACCCTCGACGAAATTGCCCACGGCATTCGCACGGTGGCCGCCGGGCGGCCGTTTTTGAGCGCCGGGGTGGGCCTCGAGGCCCTGCACCGGCTGCTGGCCCTGCCCGCCGCCGGCCCCGCCCCACCCGCCGCCCTGAGCAAGCGCGAAGGAGAGGTGCTGCACGCCATTGCCGACGGGCTGAACAGCCAGGAAATTGCCGACCGGCTGTTCATCAGCCTGCGCACCGTCGAAACCCACCGCCAGCGCCTGCTCAGCAAAACCCAGATGAAAAACACGGCCGCCCTCATCCGCTTCGCCGTGGGCGCGGGCCTCGTGCAGTAGGGCCCCTGGCCGGGCCGCCAGCGGCCGGCAAATTGCGTAGTTATCGCACCGCAAAAACCGTGTTTCTGCGGACGGATGCACACGGATGCCGCCGGACCTTTGCAGCGCCCTCTCCACCCGGAGGCGCGGCTGCTATGACTGTCCCTTACCACGGCGCTTTTCCCACCGGCTACCTGCTGGTGCTGGCTTCCGGCGACGACTCCGTGACCAGCCTGGACCACGTGCTGGACTGCGCCTGCCGCAGCGACAAGCCCGCCGTGTGGGTCGACTGCCGCCTCGTGGACGCGCTGCCCGACACGGCGGGCTGGCTGCTGTGGGCCTGCGCCCAGCGCCTGCACCGCGCCGGCCGGGGGCTGGCGTTCTGCCGGGTGTCTGCCCCGGTCGAGCAGGCCTTGCGCCAGCGCTTTGCCCCCGCCGACCTGCGCCTGGTGCCCACCCTGGCCGACGCGGAAGCCATGTTTGGCCCCCCGCCCCCCGCCCGGCCGGGCGGGCACGCCGGACGGGACTGAAGCCGTAATGTGCGGACTTTCAGAATTTTTTGCCAACGCCAACGCCGCGATTCGCGCCCGGCGGTCGTACCTTTCGGCTTCCCCCCTTGTTCCCATGACCAACCTCGCCGCCTTTTTTATGCAACAGGCGGAAGCCAGTCCGCACATCCAGTTTGTGTACGACGTGGCCGCTGGCCGGGTGCTGTTCATCAACGCCGCCTACCACACCGTGCTGGGAGGGGGCGTGCTGACAGCGGGGGCCGAGCTGCCCGCGCTGCTGGCCCGCCTGCACCCCGACGACCGCGCCTACCTGCTGCGCTACTGGAAGCTGTGGGTGCAGGGCCGCATGGCCGACGAAGTGGAGTTTCGGCTGCAAGGCCAGGACGTGCTGGACCAGTGGTTTTGCCTCACCCCGTTTTGGCAGCACCCGGCGGGCGGGGCGCTGCTGCTGGGCGGCAGCCTGCGCGACATCAGCGAGGCCAAGCACCACCAGGCCAACTCCGACCACTACAATGCCCGCAAGAACACGGCGCTCGAAATCCTGGCCCACGACCTGAGCGGGGCCTTCGTGATGGTGCAGCAAATCACGGCCGTGCTGGCCGACGAAGTGGCCCCGGCCGGGGGGGCGGCCACCGAAATGCTGGCCGTGCTGGCCGCCACCAGCCAAAGCAGCGTGCAAATGATTCGCGACTTTGTGGCCGTCGAGTTCCTCTCGGCCGCCAACACCGACCTGGTGCGCCGCCGGGTGGAGGTGGCCGGTGCGCTGCGCCCCATCCTCGACGAGTTGCGCCGCAGCCGCACCCTGCTGGGGCAGTCGTTCACGTTCACGCTGCCCACCGAGCCGGTGTACGCGCTGCTCGACGTGAACAAGTTTGCCCAGGTGCTGACCAACCTGCTCAGCAACGCCCTCAAGTTCACGCCCGACGACGGGCAGGTGGTGGTGCGGCTGGTGGCCCGGCCCGACACGTTCCGGCTGGAGGTGGCCGACACCGGCATCGGCATTCCGGTGGCTTTGCAAGGGCAACTCTTCGACTCGTTCACGCCCGCCCGGCGGCCCGGCCTGCGGGCCGAACCCAGCACCGGCCTGGGCATGGCGCTGTGCAAAACCATTGTGGAGTGGCACGAGGGCACGATTTCGGTGGTCAGCGCCGAAGGCGCGGGCACCACCGTGGTCGTGGAGGTGCCCCGCGCCGAAGCCCCGGCGGCGTAGGCGGGCCGGGGCCGCGCCTCAGTGCCGGATGCCCAGGCTGTCCAGCCGGTGCTGGTAGCGGCGGGCGTTCTGCCGGTGCTGCCGGTAGGTTTCGGCAAAGTCCGAGAAGCCGCTGCCGTCGGGCCGGGCGCAGAAAAACAGGTTGGCGTTGTGGGCCGGGCGCAGCACGGCCAGCAGGCTGCCGGGGTAGGGCGTGGTGATGGGGCCGGGCGGCAGGCCCTTGCGGCGGTAGGTGTTGTAGGGCGAGTCCACTTTTTTGTCCACGTTGAGGACGCGCTTGCGGGTGCCCAGGCCGTGCAGCGGCCACAGCAGGGTGGGGTCGGCCTGCAAGGGCTGGCCCCGGCGCAGGCGGTTGAGGTACACGGCCGCAATGAGGGGCTTGTCGGCGGGTTGGGCGGTTTCGCGCTGCACAATGCTGGCCAGCACGGCCACCTGCACCGGGCTTAGGCCCAGCGAATCGGCCTGCGCCCGCCGGGCGGCGTTCCAGAAGCGGCCGTGCCGGGCGGCGGCACTGTCCAGGTAGTCGGCCGCCGAGGTGTTCCAGACCAGCCGCAGCTTGCCGGGAATGAACAACGTGCGAACGGTGCAGGTGTCCAGCCCGTAGCGGGCCAGCAGCCCGGCGTTGTCGTGGAGCAGCAAGTCTAGCTTGAACGAGTCGGCCTCCACCTGCCGGCTCACCTGCCGGGGTAGTTGCTCGAGGTAGTGAAAGGGTTTTAGCTCGAAGGCCACGGTGTCCTGCTCGCCGTTTTGGAGGCGGCGCAGCAGGCCCAGGTTGTTCAAGTCGGGGTCCAGGCGGTAGCGGCCGGGGCGGATGTGCTGCGGGTAGTCGCGCCATTCGGCCAGCCAGGCAAAGGTGCCAGGGCTTTTGAGCAGGCCCGGCCGTTGCAGCGAATCCAGCACCGCCGTGAAGTCGGCCCCGGTGCGAATGTAGAGGTAGGCGGAACCGGCGACGTTGGGTTGGTAGAGGACGTAGTAGGCAGCGGCGGTGGCCGCCAGCAGGCCGGGCAGGAGCAGGGCCAGCAGGAGGTAGGAGCGGCGTTTCATGGCAGGGCAGGTAGGGCGGCGTGGTGCCACGAATTCCCCGAAGCGGTTCGTGGTACCACTACTCGTTGAACCAGCATTCGCGCTACCCGGCCGGGCAACGAGTAGTGGTACCACGAACCCCTTCGGGGAATTCGTGGCACCACGCCGTTCAATAAAAAAAGTCAGCAGCTTCGCCCGAAAGCTTCTCTTTTACCAGCCGTAATAACTCATCGGCCGAAGCGGGCAAGTCGAATAATTCCCGGGCGGTAGCTTGGTCGCACAGGGTTCCGGTGCGCAAGCCCAAGTAGTCGCGCAGCGAGGACCATTCCCAGTCCTGCGGCTGGCCGACCAGCCCCGCCCGCCACGGGTTCTGGTGCAGGTAGCAGAAGCACATGAGGGCGTAGTCGGGACCGCCCTCGCGCAGGTTGCGGGCCTGGGTTTGCTGCTGAAACAACGACCCCGTGCGGCGCTGCTGGCGCTGAATGGCGCGGGTGTACGAACTCAGGGCCGTGCGGAACGCGGCCCCGCACCGCGCCACGCTGCTTTCGTCGCGCACGTCCACTATCAGGTGAAAATGATTAGGCATCAGGCACCAGGCCAGCAGCCGCATCTCGGGCAGCAGGTGCCGGCGGAACTTGTCAAGCAAGAACAACTGGTTGGCCCGGCTGAAAAAAATCCGCTCCTGATTGTTGCCCCGGTTGAAAATGTGGTAGCACTGGCCCGGTACAAGGTGCATGGCGGGAAGGTTAGGGGAAGTAAAACGACGCGGCAAAGAACGGCGTGGTGCCACGAATTCCGCGAAGCGGTTCGTGGTACCACTACTCGTTGAGCAGTAACCGGGCAAAGATTAGCGGTACTACTACTCGTTGAACAGTAACCGGGCAAAGATTAGTGGTACTACGAACCCCTTCGGGGAATTCGTGGCACCACGCCGTTCTACTCTGCCCCGAACGCCCCCGCCACGGCCCCGTAATCCAGCCGGTGCTTCTCGGCGGTTTCGCGCACGAGGGCTTGCTGCCAGGGGCGCAGCACGGCTTCGGTGCCGAGTTCCACCACCTCGCCCATCAGCCGGTTGCTGAGCACCATGTTGGCCAGCACGGGGCCCTGGTCGTTGCTGAGGTGGCTTTTGAGGCTGGCCAACAGCATTTCGCGGGCTTCGGCGCGGGCGGCGGCGGGGCCGCCCAGGCGGCGGCGGGGCGGGAAGCGGCGCTGGTCGGCGGGCAGGGGGGCTTCGGCGGGCAGGTCGGCATCGGCCAGGGCCAGAAGCTGGCTGGCATAGGGTTCGCGCTTGAGTTCGGGGTGCAGGCCCCCGGCGCGGCGCAGCTCGGCTTCCGAAAACAGCGGGGCGCGGGCCAACTCGGCCAGGCGGTCGTTGCTCACCACGTGGTAGGCGGGGCGGTCGAGGGCGCGGGCCACGGTGTCGCGCAGCTTGTACAGTTCCCGGAACAGCGGCATTTCGGCGGGGCCGATTTTGAACTTGCTGGCGTTGCGTGCCCAGGGGCGCGGCTCGCGGCTGAACCGCACGTCCTCCAGGGCCGCGTTTTCCTGCTCGGCCCAGTGGGCGCGGCCCAGCGCCGCGAGGCGGGCCACCAGCTTGTCGGTGATGTCAAAGAGGTAGATAACGTCGTTGGCGGCGTACTCCTTCTGGGCCTCGGTGAGGGGGCGCTTCAGCCAGTTGGATTTCTGCTCGCCCTTGTCCACCTCCACGCCCATTTCGCTGCCGATGAGCCGGCCCAGCGAGATGTTGTTGTCCTCGGCGGCCAGCATCGAGAACTGCACGCTCGTGTCCACGATGTGGCGGCAATGCACCCCAAACAGTTCGTCCAGCAGCAGAATATCCGACTTGCAGGAGTGAAACACCTTGGCCACCGCCGGGTCGCGGCACACGGCAAAGAGCGGCTCCAGCCCCGCCGCCATGTCGGGCAGTTCCAGCGGGTCAATGAGGTACGCCGCTACGCCGTCCCACACCTGAATCAGGGCCAGGTGGCGGCCGTAGCGGTAGCGGTTGTCGTCAAATTCCAGGTCAATGGCAATGCGCGGCAGGTTGGCAAAGTGCGCGGCGGCCCCGGCAATGGCGGGGGCCGTGGTGAGGTAGTGAATCGTCATTGGGGCAAAGGTAGGAAGCGGGCGTGGTGCCACGAATTCCGCGAAGCGGTTCGTGGTACCACTAAATTGGTAGGCGGTCCTCGTTCAACGAGTAGTGGTACCACGAACCGCTTCGCGGAATTCGTGGCACCACCCCGCGCTACTTGTCCCCAATCAGCACCTGCGCCCCACTGCCTTTGCCCATGATAATCACCTTCGCGTTGGGCGAAGTCGCAATGGCCTGCTGCGCCTTGATGGTTTCGTATTGCAGCAGTTTGTCGCTGAGTTCGGTGTTCACGATGCGCTGGTAGTCGGCAATGCCCTGGGCCTCTACGCGCTTGCGCTCGGCTTCCTGCTTTTCCTTTTGCAGCACAAACTGCATCTTCTGGGCATCCTGCTCGGCCGATATCTTGCTCTCGATGCTCACCTTCACCGACTGCGGCAACTGGATGTTGCGAATCAGGAGTTGGTCAAGTTGCAGGCCGTTGGCCTTGAAATCCTTCTCAATGGCGGCCAGGATGCGGGTCTGGAATTCCTCGCGCCGGGTCGAGTACAGGGCCACGGCATCAAAATAAACGGCGTTGTCGCGGATGCGGGTGCGCGAGATGGCCCGCACGATTTTGCTCTGGTAATCTTCGCCGATGTTCTTGTAGATGTTGGGCGCTTCGGCCGCAATCACGTGGTAGAGCACGGTCAGGTCAATCACCACTTCCAGGCCGTCGGCCGACAGCACCCGGATGGCATCGTCGCCGGCCACTTCGCCCTCGCCGTGTACCGCCGACATGGTGTAGTTCTGGGTCCGGGTGTCAAAGGTCGTCACGTCCACCAGCGGGTTCACGAAGTGCAGCCCCGCCGGCAGCACCGGGTACTGCACCTGCCCAAACAGCGTTTTGACCCCCACCTGCCCCACGCCCACCTGCACCACCATGCTCAGGGCCGCGCCCAGCACCAGCAGCGCCACGCCCCCAAACAGCAGCCCCCCGCGCAACTGCACCATGCGTTCGGAGAAACGCCCGGCGTTCAGGGCCAGGGCGAGGAGAATGAAACCTAAGAAGATGAGGAGCATGGGGGGAGGGGGGAGTTAGGGTTTGAATTGAACGGCAACTCCCCTCCTTGCAAAGGAGGGGATGTGAGGGCTGTAAGCCCGAACGGGGGTGGTAAACGGCTTGAACGGTCGCTGCCCTGCGCGTTGAACAACGCAGTAGCCAAACCGTTCAGCGACCGGGCAGCGGGTTTACCACCCCCGTTCGGGCTTACAGCCCTCACGTCCCCTCCTTTGCAAGGAGGGGAGTTGCCGTTCAACCCCTTCATTCCTCGTCGGCCGAAAAATCCAGCGTCCGGGCCAGGTTCACGCCTTCGGTGGCGATGTCGGCCAGCACTTGCGGCTCGTCGGCTTCCAGGGTGCGGCCAAAAAGGTCAAGCAGGGCGGCTCCCTGTTCGTTCACGTAGAGGTTGTTGTAGAGGCGGTCAAAGGCTTTGGCTTCGCGGCTCACGATGCGGTCCATGTCTTCCGGCGACTGCGCTTCGTTCAGGGCGCGGTGCAACACGGCCAGCACCTGCCGGCTGTCGTCGTGGTCGCCCAGGTCGGCCAGCAGCTTCAGCAAGCTCATGGCCAGCCCCAGGCGCATCTGCTCGAAGTGAAACGACTGGTCGCGGGGGGCAGCGGCGCGGAGGCGGTCGTCGGCCCGCAACGCCACCGGGCTGAGGTAGTAGCGGGCCTCGCTGGGAGCCGCAAAAGCCAGGTGCAACAGTTGTTCGTAGGGACGCATCGGCGGAGTAGGGCAAAGCAGCGGGCCGGCAGCGCAACCCGGCGGTCAAAAGTACGGTAAGGTTTCCGGTTCCGCCGTTCCTTTGCCGCCCGACCCGGGCGATACTCGTCGGATGCTCCAACTCCAATCTTCAAAGCGATGACTCACAAAACCAAATGGCTGCTGCTGGCCCCGCTGGGGCTGGTGGCGGTGGGGGCCGGTGCCAGCCTGGTGCATTGGGCGGGCACCCTCAAAGACCAGAACCGCCCCACCCGCGAATGGGTTTTGGCGGGCACCGGGGCGCTGGCCGTCCTCAACGCGGGCCTCAGCCTGTTTGGGCGCAGCGTGGTGGAAAAAGTGCTGCACGAAGTGCGCGAAAAGCCCGCCGGGCCGCAGTAGCCTACTGACCCGCCCACCGCCATGCCCAACGTCCCCGCGCTACCCGCCTTGTCGCCCCGCTTTTTCCTGGCGTTGGGGCTGGTGGGGCTGACAATCGGCAGCCTGGGCCTGAGCTTGGTTTACGGGCCTGCTTCGGCCGCCGTGCTTGGCCAGTTGCGGGGCCTGCGCTACCACGATGCTACGTTTCGGTACTTCGCGGTGCCCGGCACGGCGGCCGGGTTCCGGCTGCTGCGCTGGGGCTTGCTGGCCTTGAGTGCCACGAGTGGGCTGGCCGTGCTGGCGCTGGCACGGCGGGGCGGCCTGCTACGCCGCGAGGCCGCCGCCCTGGCGCAGGAATGGCGGGCGGCTGCCCCGCTGCTGGCCCGGTGGCGGCAGTTGGCAGGGGCCGAGCGGCGCACGGCGCTGGGGCTTTTCCTTGGCCTGACCTTGCTGCGGGCCTACTGGGTGGTGCAGTACCCGCTGTACGGCGACGAGTTGGTGACTTACCTGAGCTTTGTGCGGCCGGGGCCGGTGGCCGCCACTGGCTTCTATCCCATTCCCAACAACCACGTGCTGTACAGTCTGCTGTGCTGGCTATTCAGCACCGTGAGTCCGAATTTTTATTGGGTGATGCGGCTGCCCACGTTTCTGATTGGGACGCTGGGGACGGCGCTGGTGGGGTTGTGGTTGTTGCGCCGGTACGGGGTTCGGGTAGCGGCTTGGGCGGTGCTGCTGGGGGGGCTGTTTCCCTACGCGCTGTTTCAGTCGGTGGTGGGGCGCGGCTACGGCTTGCTGGCCGTGTGCGGGCAGTTGGGCCTGCTGGCCACGCTGGCCCTGGCCGACCGCCCGGCGCAGTCGCGGCGAGCCTGGGTGGTGTGGGTAGGCAGCAGCGTGGCGGGCTGCTACGCGGTGCCTACTTATTTGCTGAATCTGGTGGGCCTGGTGGCCTTGCTGGCGTGGTGGCAGCGGCCGAATTGGGGGCGGCTGGCGCTGGCCGGGGCCGTGGTGGGGGCGCTCACGCTGCTGCTGTACGCGCCGGTGTTGGTGGTGTCGGGGCCGGGGGCGCTGCTGCACAATGCCTACGTGGCCCCCGGTGCCGGCCACGTAGCGGGCCTCACGCCCTGGGCCTTCGCGCAGCGCACCGAGGGCCAGTTGCTGGGCGTGGGGGCGCTGGCGCTGCCGTTGCTGCTGTTGCTCACGGCCGGGGCGTTGGCGGCTGGGCGCTGGTGGCCGCTCGTCCGGCCCCTGCAACACCTACTGCTAGCTGCCGCCGTGTTGCTGTGGCTGCCCTATGCGCTGCTGGCCGCCCGCGCCGTGTACCCGCCCGCGCGGGTGCTGGCCTACCGCGAGTTCTACGGGTTGCTGCTGGTGCTGCCGCTGGTGGCGGTGGCTTGGCGCACGTGGCGGCCCCCGGCGTGGCTGGGGCGGCCGGCAGTAGCCCTGGCGCTGCCCGTGCTGCTGGCGGCGGCGGCGGTGCTGGTACCGTTCCAGCGCCGCGCCGCGCCCGATGCTTTGCTGAACAACCACGTGGCCCAGACCCACCGCTGGCTACGGCAACACGGGGCCACCCACGTCCTCGCCAACCACGCCCACTACCAGCTTTACCTGGTTTTTTTCAACCAGCAAGCCAACGGCAACCTGACCGTGGATGCCAGCCCGCAACCCGGCCGCCGCTACGATTTTCAACTCCTTGACAAGGATGGCCAGCAACGGCCCCGGCCCGGTGCCACCCCAAAGATGGAAACAGCCGAGGTACAGGTGTGGCAACTGCCGCGTTAGCTTAGTTGGCAGTGGTTTAATTCGTCGGACCACCCGCGTTTGGACCGCCGCCGCTTAGAAGCTGTTTGAGTTACCGTCTAGGACCGCTGAACGAGTACCCCGAAGCTGTGCTTCGGTCGTTGAACGGTCGTTCAGCGGTCCCGTTCAACGACCGAAGCACAGCTTCGGGGTACACGTTCAGCTAACTCAAATAGCTTCTTAGCCATTGGGTGTAGGGTGCGGGGCTTGCCCCCGCCCGTCGTTGAAAGGTCGTCGTTCAACGACGGGCGGGGGCAAGCCCCGCACCCTACGACCAACTAAAAAGCTCCGCCCCTTTTGGGAGCGGAGCTTTCAGGCTGGTAGTGGAAAGGTGGAAAAGGGCTACTCGGTTTTGGCTTCCATTTTTTCGGCCCCGTGCTTCACGGCATGGCTGGTTTTGTTGGCTCCGCGCTTCACGGCGTGGCCTGCTTTCATGGCCCCATGTTCCATCGCATGGCCGGTTTTGTCGGCCACGTTTTCGGTGGCTTCTTTGGTGGCGTGCATGGTGGCTCCGGCATCGGTGCGGCCGGTTTTATGCACCGTGGTAGCGCCGGTGGCCGAGTTGGTGGTGGTGGCTTTCACGGTGCCGTTGTCGCGCACTTTCACGTCGGTGGTGGTTTGGGCGAACGAGGCGGTGGCCGAAAGGGCCACGAAGGCGAGCAGCAAGGTTACTTTTTTCATGGTTGGCTTCAGAAAGGGGAAATGGAAAATGTGAGCCTTCTACGCACCTGTTGCCAGCGGGTTGCCCCGTGCCTTTAGGGGAGCAGCAACGAACTGTCGCCGTAGCTCAAAAAACGGTAGCCCTGGCCCAGGGCGTGGTCGTACACTTGCCGCCAGCCCGGCCCCAGCAGCGCCGCCACCAGCAACAACAGGGTGCTTTCGGGCTGGTGGAAGTTGGTAATCAGCCCGTCCACGAGCCGGAAACGGTAGCCGGGGACTATCAGCAAATGGGTGTGGGCTTGCAGGGTGTCGGTGCGGTGGCGCTCCAAGTGGTGCAGCAAGGCCGTCAGGGCGGTTGCGGCGGGCAACGTTTCGTCGGTTTCGTAGGGCTGCCACTGCCGCACCGTCAGGGTGGGCGCGGTGCTTTCGGCGGCCCGGTGGGCGCTCACGCCCAGCCAGTACAGGCTTTCCAGCGTCCGTAGGCTGGTGGTGCCCACGGCCAGCACCGGCCCCGGCCGCTGGGCCAATAGTTGTCGCAACAGCGCCGCCCGCACAATGATTGGTTCGCCGTGCATGGCGTGGTCGGCCATTCGGTCGGCCTTCACCGGCTGGAAGGTGCCCGCCCCCACGTGCAACGTCACGTAGGCGCTGCCAAAGCCCTTATCCGTCAGGTCGGCCAGCAGTTCGGGGGTGAAGTGCAGCCCGGCGGTGGGGGCAGCCACCGCGCCCTCGGGGCCAGCGTACACGGTTTGGTAGCGTTGGGCATCGGCGGGGGTGTCGGGCCGGCCCAGGTAGGGCGGCAGGGGCAGGTGGCCCGCCGCCCGCAGCACTTCGGCAAAAGGCAGCGCGGCCGGTTCCCAGCCGAAAGCAATGAGCGCCGACCCGGCTTCCTGGGCCTGCCGCACGGCCGTGAGGGTGGCGGGCTGCCCGGCGGCAGTGGTGAACGGCACCGTCACGGGGCCGTCTTTCCAGCGGCGGCCCTGGCCCACGAGGCAGCGCCACACGCAGTGCCCGGTTTGCTGCAAGGCCGGTTCCAGGGCGCGGTGCGGGGCCACCGGCTCCAGGCAAAATAGCTCTACGGCCCCGCCCGTGGGCCGCCGCGCCAGCAGCCGCGCCCGCACCACCCGCGTGTCGTTGAACACCAGCAAGGCCCCGGCGGGCAACTCCTGCGGCAACTCCCGAAAAATGTGGTCGCTGATAACGCCGCCCCGGCTCACCAGCAGGCGGCTGCTGGCCCGGTCGGGCAGCGGTTCGGGCGCAATGCGGTCAGGCGGCAGGGCGTAGGTGTAGTCGGCAATGGCAAGCTGCTGCGGGTTCATGCGGGCAAAGGTCGGCAGAACAAGTACCCCGAAGCGGTGCTTCGGTCGCTGCCCGGAGTCGTTCAGCAGTCCCGCTCAACGACCGAAGCGCAGCTTCGGGGTACTCGGTCAATTTGGCCGCCGGAACACCAGCAGGTGCTGCTGCGGCAGGGTTTCAATCACTTCCACAAACTCCAACCCCACCGCCGCCATTTCTTTGCGGGCCTGGGCCACGCTCATCTTGTGAATGGCTTTGATGGGCACGTCCGGGTCTTCGGCCCGGTACTCAACCAGCGCGAGGCGGCCTGTGCCGGGGCGCAGGGCACGGCGAATGGCGCGGCCCATTTCGCGGGGGTGGTCAAATTCGTGGTAAGCATCCACAATCAGCACCAAATTGAGGCTGTCGGCGGGCAAGTGGGGGTCGTCTATCCGGCCCAGCACGGGGCGCACGTTGGGCAGTTTGAGGCGGTCCTTGCCCTTGTTGAGTTCGGCCAGCATTTCGGGCTGAATGTCCACGGCCAGCACCAGGCCCTGGGGCACCCGCCGGGCTATCTGGAACGAGAAAAAGCCCGTGCCCGCCCCAATGTCGGCCACCACGTCGGTGGGCTTCAGCCGCAAGGCGGTCAGCAGTTGGTCGGTGCCTTCTTCCTCGGCCCGGCCGCTGCGTTCCAGCCAGTCGGCCCCCTCGTGGCCCATGACGTGGGCAATTTGCCGCCCCAGGTAGTATTTGCCGATGCCGTTGGGGTCGCGGGCCGCCGCCAGGCGGTAGGCCCCGGTGTCGGCCGGAACGGGCGCAGGCTGCACCAGGCTCACGGCCGTGGCACTGCTGCGCAGGGCCGCATTGCCCGGCACGGCCGTTTCGGTCGGCCGCTGGGTGCAGGAGTACGCCAGCAGCCCCATAATTGCACTTGCCGCCGGCAACCACACGTTGTACTTCATGAATCGGGATAAGTTCGCTCTAATCGGGGCCTTAACATTGGCCGCTACCCCGGCGTTCAGCCAGGCCGCTGCGCCGCCAAAATTAAGTCATCTTGAAAAAGATGCGCTCACGCCCACTTTTTGGCACCTGGCTGCGTAAAGGCCCCAAATTTCAACCACCCTTTTCTATTTCCAGCCCATGACCACTACCCCCTTGCTCTCCCGTTTGTTTGTCGCCGCCACCTGCGCCCTGGCAGTGGGGGCCTGCCAACGGGCACCCTACGCTGCGCTGCCAGCCAGCCCGGCCTACTACGGCCAGGCCACTCAGGCCCGCGCCCCGGTAGCACCTGCCCCAGCCGCAACAGCCGCCGCGCCAGTTGTGGCCGCGCCGATTGCCACTGCTGCGTCGGTTGATGCCGCTACGCCGGTTATCGTCGTTGCAACCCCTACTCCTGCCGCTGTTAAGCCCAACGCGCCCGCTGTCAGCCCTGTCACCGTTGCCGCCCCCGCTACGCCGCGCCCCACGCTGGCCCAGCGCGTGGTATTGCACCGCCTGAACAACCAACTGGCCAAGCTGAGCGCGAAAACGCCTTCTTTGCGTCCGCAGGCCCATCCAGCGGCCCGGGGTGGGATAAGCGGCAACCTGCGCACCGGGCTGCTGTTTTTGCTTGTCGGATTGCTCGTTTCGCTGTTCAGCGGCATCAGCGGCATATTCGGGGTAGTCGGTGCCATTTTGGCCATCATCGGCTTGGTGTTCATCATCCTCTGGCTCCTGGACGAGGCGTAGCCAGTTTGTCGCGGACTGTTTCGCGCAGTGTGCGCGAAACAGTCCGCGACAAACCTACCGCAGCCTTTCGCCCGCCACCCAGGTTTGCTGCACCTGCGCCGCCCGAATCACGGCCGGGGCCGCAGTCAGCAAATTAACCCTCAGCACCACAAAATCGGCCTGCATTCCGGGGCTGATTTGCCCGGTTTCGCGCTCCTGAAAAGCGGCGAAAGCGGCCCCGCTTGTCATGCCGCGCAATGCCTGATGCCGCGTTAGTCGGTTGGCGGACAAAAAGCCCCCGGCGGGTTGCCCCGCCGCGTTTTGCCGCGTGATGGCGGCATAAAACCCGTAGAGCGGGTTGATGTCCTCAACCGGAAAATCGGACCCCAGCGCCAGCCGCCCGGCCGCCCACCGCAAGGCCGCATACGCGTAGGCCGAAGGCAGCCGGGCCGCCCCCAGCCGCTGCCCGGCCCAAGCCATGTCGGAAGTGGCGTGGGCCGGTTGCACCGACGGAACAACGCCAAACCGCCCAAACAGCGGCACCTCGGCCGGGGTCACGACCTGGGCGTGTTCGATGCGCCAGCGGCGGCCGGTGTCGCCGCGCAACACTTCGCCGTACAAGTTCAGCAGCAAGTGGTTGGTGGAATCGCCAATGGCGTGGGCGGCCAGTTGCATCCGACTGGCGGCCACCTGCCGGGCGTAGTGCCGCAACGTGTCCACGGGCAGCCGCAGGAAGCCGGTTTCGGCCGGTCGGTCGGCATAGGGCTGGCGCAGACAAGCCCCCCGCGACCCCAACGCCCCGTCCACAAACACCTTGAAACCCGGCACGTTCAGCCGCGAAGCAAAGCCTCCCGACCGGCTGCCGCGCTCCGGCCCGTGGGCGAGGTAGTAGGCGCGGGTCGGTGCGTCCGAAAGCAGGGCGTAGGCGTTGAGGCGCAGGTGCAGTTGCCGCTGCCGGTACAGCGAATCCAGCCGCTGGATTTCGGGCCGGGTCAGGCCCATGTCGCTCAGGCTGGTAAGGCCCACGGCCAGGCAGCGCCGCTCGGCTTCGCGCAGCAGGGCCGCCGTTTCGGCCGGGGCGGGCGGCGGAATGAGCCGGGCCACGGCGCTGGCCGCATTGTCCAGCAGCAGCCCCGTGAGCGACCCATCAGCCGCCCGCGCCAGCCGCCCGCCCGCCACGCGGGTGGCCGCCGTGAACCCGGCCCGCCGCAACGCCGCCGCATTGACCACGGCCGCGTGCCCATCCACCCGCCACAGCAACACCGGCGTGTTGGGAAAAAGCCGGTCCAGCGTGTCTTTGGTCGGGTATTGCTGGCCCGGCCACTGCGTCTGGTCCCAGCCGCTGCCCGTGAGCCAGGCCGTATCGGCGGCAGGCCGCGCCCGTTGCCGGGCCACCACCCGCGCCACGGCCGCCGCCCAGGTAGCCGCGCCGCCCAGCTTCGCGTCGCGCAGCCCCAGCGCGTAGTAGTAGAAATGGCAATGCGCATCCTGAAACCCCGGATACACAAACTGCCCGCCCAAGTCCACCGTTTGCCGGGCCACAAAGCGCCGCTGCAAGTCGTCGGCCGCCCCCACGGCCACAAATTTTCCGTCCCGCACCACCAACGCCGAAGCCTGGCTAAACGCCGAATCCGCGGTCTGCACACGGGCGTTCAGCACCAGCAAATCGGCCGGTGCGGGCGGCGCGGCGCAGCCCGCCAGACACAGGGTTGCCAGTAGCACCAATCCAATGCCGGACCACTCAAAAAGTTGCGCCTTTCCCAAAATCCGCTTAATCCGAAAAAATCCGCGATTTATTCAAAGCGCATATGCTTCACCGATTCGCCGGAGTTCTGCAACTCCTGCAACGATTCAATGCCGATTTGCAGGTGCCGCAGCACAAAATGCGAGGTCACTTTGGAGTCCGATTCGGCCGTTTTCACGCCCTCCGGGGTCATCGGATTGTCGCTCACCAGCAGCAGCGCCCCGTGCGGAATGTCGTTCATGAAACCCACCACGAAAATGGTGGCCGTTTCCATGTCAATGGCCAGCGCCCGAATCCGGCGCAGGTAGTCCTTAAACTCCACGTCGTGCTCCCAAACGCGGCGGTTGGTGGTGTACACGGTGCCGGTCCAGTAGTCCAGTTCGTGCTTCTTAATCATGGAAGAAACCGCGCGTTGCAACCGGAACGAAGGCAGCGCGGGCACTTCTTTCGCCAGGTAATCGTCCGAAGTGCCTTCGCCCCGGATGGCGGCGATGGGCAGCACCAAATCGCCGAGCTTGGTTTTTTTCAGCCCCCCGCACTTGCCCAGAAACAGCGCCGCTTTGGGTTTCACGGCCGACAGCAAATCCATTACTGTGGCCGCCATCGGCGACCCCATCCCGAAGTTGATGATGGTGATGCCCTGCGCTGTGGCCGTTTGCATGGGCTTGGTCAGGCCCTTGATTTCCACGTCAAACTGCGCGGCAAACATCTCCACGTAGTTGATGAAATTGGTGAGCAGAATGTACTGCCCAAATTCGTTCAGGGCCGTGCCTGTGTAGCGCGGCAGCCAGTTGTTTACGATGTCTTCTTTGGTTTTCATAGCTTGTCAGGTGCTTGGTTGTCGGCGCTTGGTATCTGGTGTTGGGGACTGGATTTTAGTTCAAGCACCCAGCACCAAAACCCCTAACTTTGCAGGTGATGCAAGCCCTGGACCTGCCGCCTTTTGAGGTCAAACTTAGGCAAGCCGCGCCGAACCAAACCCACATCTGGGACGGACTGCGGCGCAAGTATGTCGTGCTCACCCCCGAAGAGTGGGTGCGGCAACACGTAGTCCACTACCTGACCGACCACCTCGGCTACCCGCGCGGCCTGCTCACGCTGGAGCGCGGCCTGCACTACAACCAGCGCCGCAAGCGCACCGACATCCTCGCCTGCGGCCCCGCCGGGCAGCCCCTGCTCCTGGTCGAGTGCAAGGCCCCGGCCGTGGCCATTGATGCCGCCGTGGCCCGTCAGGCCACCACCTACAACCAGACCATCGGGGCACCTTTGCTGCTGCTCACCAACGGCTTGGTGCATTATTGCTGGCAAGTGGATTTTGAAGCCCGTACCAATCAGCGGTTGGCCGAAGTGCCGACCTATGCCGAGGCGTGTGAACTGCTGGGGTAAGGCTAAGTCGTTTGTTGCTTGTTCCTCATTGGAGCTGCCCAAACAATTACTGAAGCTGTTTAGTAAGGTGGTCGGCTCAACCCCGAAGGGGTTTCGGAGCCTAGCCCAGGGTTGGCGAAGCCTACCCTGGGTTTACGGATTGGAGAACGGCCGAACCCCAACGGGGTTTCGTAGCGGATTGCGCGGTAAGCCTACAGAACCCCGTTGGGGTTCGGGTTTTCTACGTGGTTCCGACCCAGGGTAGTCGCGTTGCGCCAACCCTGGGCTACACTACGAAACCCCTTCGGGATTCAACCGACCGCCCTACTAAACAGCTTCACTTCAAAAACGTTAAACAAGCAACAAATGACGTGAAACCAGCTACTTATACAGCCTGTTCTCCACCAATCCATTTGCATAAAACTGCACACAGGCCCGCAACTCGTTGCCGTACTGCCGCAACCGCGCCGGGTCGGGGTTGGCCAGCGGGGTGGCAGGCATAAAATGCGGTTGGTAGGGATAAAGCCGCACCACGTTGTCGGCGGTGAGTTCGGTCACGAAATCGGAATGCACCAAAAAATACGAGGTGCCCGCGAAAAACAGCGACCGGCCGGGTGCCGCCGCCGCAAAAACCGACGAGCCGAAAGGCAACAAAAACCGCTGCTCGCCGCGCAGCCCCAGCAAATCCAGCACCGTGGCGGGCACATCGGCTTGCTGGCTGATGCGGTCGGGCCGGACCGGCGGCAGGGGGCGGCCGGGCCGGAAAATCAGCAGCGGCGTGCGCTGCGCCCCCAGCGGGTTGTTGTAGCCCGCCCGCTCGGTTTGCGAGGCATGGTCGGCGGTGAGGATGAAGGTGGTATGCGCGTACCAGGGCTGCTGCCGGGCGGCAGCAAAAAACCGGCGCAGGGCCAAATCGGCGTAGCGGATGGTGGCGTGAATGGGCAGCGGCCCGGCCCAGGAACCAGCCGTGCCCGGCCGCCCGTGGGCCGCATAAGCCGGGGGCAGCGTGAACGGTTCGTGGGCGCTGAGGGTGAAGAGCGTGGCGAAAAACGGGGTTTTGGTTTGACCCAGTTGCCGGTTAAAGTATTGCAGGTAAGGTTCGTCAAAAATGCCCCAGTGCCCGTCGTAATCCGGCGAACCTGCCCCGCCGGGGTATTCGTTGAGGCCGTAGTAATGCTGCATTCCGGCAATGCCCGCGAAGGTGTCAAAACCCATGGTGCCGTTGCTGCCGCCGTGGTACATGGCCGTGGCGTAGCCGTGCCGCCCCAAAATTTCGCCCAGCCCGTGCAACTCGTCGGTCTGGTACACCGAGGTGATGTAGGACGCTTCCATCAGCGCGGGCAGGCCACTCAACACGGCGGGCACGGCCTCAATGGAGCGGCGGCCGTTGGCGTAGTTGGTCGGTAGCAGGGCCGCGCCCGGCACCACGGCCAGCGAGTCGAAAAACGGCGTGTAGCCGCCCTGCCCGCCGTTTTCCACGCCGTTGTACTCGCTGCCGAAGCTTTCCAGGAGCAGCAATACCACGTTTTCGGCGGGGGCCGCCGGGGCAGTGGGGCGCAGCGGCAGAGGCTGCGCCCCCAGCGCCCGCCGCAACGCCGCCGGGCTGGCAAAATAGTGCCGCAGTTCCAGGGCCTCGTCGTCGTCGCCAAAGCTTTTGAGCAGCGTGAAAGTGCTGTTCAGGGCCAGGTGCCCCAGCACGGCGGGCGACTGCTGAAACGCCTGTCCTGGCCGCAAGGGTTTGAATTGCAAGCCTCCCCGCAAGCCCAGCACTACCCCGAATACCAGCAGCGAAAACTCGGCCACCCACCCCGCCAGCCGCCGCCAGTGGCGCGGGCTGCGCCGCTCGGCCGGAGCCAGCAGGGCCGCGATGCTGCCGTCGGGGGCCGGGTCGGGGCCGGTGGCAACGGCTGGCGTGGGCATCGGAAACACCCACCAAAGCAGTGCCAGCAGCCCAAAGCACAGCAGCAGCAAATACCAATAACCCAGCAAAATCTGCCCGGCCTGCGCCAGCACATCGCCGCCAATGGTGCTCAGTTCGTTGCTCGTGCGCCGGCCGATGAATTTGAAATACTCCCAATCCAGAATGTTGCCCGCAAAGCCCGGTAGGTTCAGCAGCACCGTCAGCACCCGCAGCCCCAGTTGCCCCGGCCGCCACCGCAACGACAGCCCCACCGACAGCGCCACCACCGGCAGATTCAGCCACAGCACCGCCGATAAATCGAACCGGAACCCGTGCCAGAACGCCAGCGATATTGGCCCCGCGCCGATACCGTCAAACGCCTTGAAATTGGCCAGATAAAAGCCAATCCGCAGCAGAAAATAGAACCCCAGCAGCACCAATATGCGGCGCAGCAACAGACGGACGACGGGTGAAGGGAACATTGGCATTGAACCAGCGAAAATGACCGGCGGAAGCCCGTCCCGGCAGCTAAAAAAAGAAAAGCCTTTCAACCAAACTTGGCCGAAAGGCTTTCCAAAAAAAGCGGTGGATAAAGCAGTGGAAAATTAAACGTGGGCCGTTTCCAACACGCTGTCCACGTCCACCAGCGGCAGGCCGAAGGCATCGGCCACGCCCTGGTACACTACCTCGCCGTGTACCACGTTCAGGCCCAGGCGCAGGGCCGAATCGCGGCGGCAGGCCTCTTGCCAGCCCAGGTTGGCCAGCTTCACGGCGTAGGGCAGCGTGGCGTTGGTTAGGGCCAGGGTGCTGGTATAGGGCACCGCGCCGGGCATATTGGCCACGCAGTAATGCACCACATCGTCGATGATAAACGTGGGGTTTTCGTGGGTCGTGGGGTGGCAGGTTTCAATGCAGCCACCCTGGTCCACGGCCACGTCCACGACCACCGTGCCGGGGCGCATGGTCTTCAGCATATCGCGGGTGATGAGGTGCGGCGCTTTGGCCCCCGGAATCAGCACCGCGCCCACAATCAAATCCGAAGTTTTGATGGCTTCGCGGATGTTGTACTCGTTGGAATACTGCGTGACGACGTTCTTAGGCATGAAGTCGTCCAGTTCGCGCAAGCGGTTCAGGCTCACGTCCATGATGGTGACTTGTGCCCCCAGCCCTGCCGCTACTTTGGCCGCTTGGGTGCCCACCACGCCGCCGCCCAGCACCAGCACGTTGGCGGGCTTCACGCCCGGCACGCCGCCCAGCAAAATGCCGCGCCCTTTCAGCGGTTTTTCCAGGTATTTGGCTCCTTCCTGCGGGGCCATGCGGCCCGCTACTTCGCTCATCGGAATGAGGAGCGGCAGGGCGCGGTTCGGCAATTCCACCGTTTCGTAGGCCAGGCACACGGCTTTGCGGGCAATCATGGCGTGGGTCAGTTCCTCGCCGCTGGCAAAGTGAAAGTACGTGAACAGCAGTTGGTTTTCCTTGATGAGCGGATACTCTTCGGCAATCGGCTCTTTCACTTTCACAATCATTTCGGCTTGCCCGTACACCTCGGCAATCGTGGACAACATCACGGCTCCGGCCTGTTCGTACTCGGCATCGGCGAAGCCGCTGCCCAAGCCTGCCCCGACCTGCACGTACAGCGTGTGGCTGTGCTTACGCAGCTCGGCCACGCCAGCGGGCGTGAGGCCCACGCGGTTTTCGTTGTTTTTGATTTCCTTGGGAACGCCGATTATCATAACGGGAGGGGTGGGAGTGGAGGTGAGGGGTTGAGCGGGAAATTGAGTGGGGAATCCGGCTCCAAAGATACGGGCCGCCGCTACGTGGCGCGGATTATTCGCCCGCTGCCAGCAGTCCCGCCGCATCCAGGGCGCGGGTGTACATTTCCATGTCGCCAGTGGCGGTGCGGGGCCAGTCGCTACGGGGCCGGTCCCAGTATAGCTCGATGCCGTTGCCGTCGGGGTCGTCCAGGTACAGCGCCTCGCTCACGCCGTGGTCGGCGGTGCCGGTCAGGGGATAACCAGCGTCCAGCAGCCGCCGAAAAATGCGCCCCAAATCGGCACGGGTGGGGTACAGGAAGGCCGCGTGGTACAGCCCCGCGCCCTGCGTCCGGGCGCGGGGGCCGCCCCGGCTGCGCCAGGTATTCAGCCCAATGTGGTGGTGGTAGCCCCCGGCCGAAAGAAACGCCGCCTGCTCGCCAAACCGTAGCATAAGTGTGAAACCTAGTAGGTCACGATAGAAGGTTAGGGCCAGGTCGAGGTCCGTTACTTGCAAGTGGATGTGGCCGACGGAAGTAGCGGGAGGAGCGATGTAGGGTTGGTCCGGCATTGGGCAATAAAAGGTCGTGAAATAAAATTGGTCAGCAACAAAAATGACCCCACTGAAGCAGGGCCATTTTTGCTGGGACGAATCAGTTTGAAACGAAGTTCAGCGGAGCTAATCGGTGGATTACTTGAACGGAACTGCCGTACCGCTTTCCTTTACCAAGCTCTGCGGAGTCAGCGAACTGACAATGTTCGCTTTGAGCGTGATTTTCGTATCGCCGCTCACGTCGTTCGAGGTCATGGTGGCGAAGTCGCTCACTTGCCCGAGCTGGCGCTGCGAATACAGCAATTCCACCACCGTGCTTTCGCCGGGGGCCACGGTGGGCGGGGTGTTTTTGTAGGTAATGCAGTAGCAGCTAGAAGTCAGGGCACCCAGCATGAGCGGGGTTTTGCCGGTGTTCTTCACCGTGAAGCGGGCGGTGGGCTGCTGCCCGGCTTCCATTTTGCCGAAATCATGCACCGGGCCATTTTCCAGTACCAGGTGGGGCGACTTGGCCAGTTGAGCGACCGTCAGGGTGGGCTTTATTTCTTCTTTGGTCAGCACCGTGCCTTTGATGGTGAGGACTTTGCTGCCCTCGGCGGCGTTGCTGGTGACAGTCACGGTTTTGGTGAACACGCCCGGCCGCCCGGCGCTGCTGTACATGGCCTTGATGATGCCGGTTTTGCCGGGCAGCACGGGCGTTTTGGTCCAGTCGGGGGTGGTGCAGCCGCAGCTGGCCTGCACGTTGCTGATGACCACGGGCTGGTCGCCGGTATTCTTGAACGTGAACTCGTGGGTGGCCATCGTGCCCTCTACCACGTTGCCAAAGTCGTACTGGTCTTTGGCAAATTCCGTTTTGCCCTGGGCGCGGGCAACAAATGAAACAAGGGCAAACAGGCTGAGGGTGAGAAGATTTTTCATGAGATGTAAAAAAGAAAAACGGAAGTGAACGGCTCCGTGCCGTCGGGGCTGACGTTGTGCAAATATACGGCCCAAATAACCCCGCCTCCCGGCCCGGCCGTATGCCGTATTTTTGCGGCCCGGCCCCGTGCTGGCCTACTGCGCTCCGTCCCCGATATTCCCACCCGCTACCGCCTTTGCCTATGTCTCCCGCCGACGCTGCTGTTGCGGTATTGCCCGCCGCCGCCCCTGCCGCTGCCCTCACCGCCGCCGACTGGCTGGCCGACTACCGCCGGGGCTGGGAAAGCCGTCACGCCTCGCTCACTGGCCGCAAGGAAGTGTTCATGGGCAAGGCCAAGTTCGGTATTTTTGGCGACGGCAAGGAACTGCCGCAACTGGCAATGGCGCGGGCGTTTCAGAACGGCGATTTTCGGGCTGGCTACTACCGCGACCAGACCTTTATGGCCGCCATCGGGCAGATGAGCTGGCAGGAATACTTCGCTCAACTATACGCCAACCCCGATGTGGAAGCCGAACCCGCCACGGCGGGCCGGGCCATGAACGGCCACTTCGCCACCCGGCTGCTGGACGACGACGGCAATTTCAAGCCCCAGACCCAGACCAAAAATTCGTCGGCCGACATCTCGCCCACCGCTGGCCAAATGCCCCGCCTCGTGGGCCTGGCCTACGCCAGCAAACTCTACCGCCAAAACCCGGACTTGCGCCAGTTTACCGACTTCTCGGTGAACGGCAACGAGGTAGCCTTTGGCACCATCGGCAACGCCAGCACCTCGGAAGGAATGTTTTTTGAAGCCCTGAACGCCGCCGGGGTATTGCAGATTCCGCTGCTGATGTCGGTGTGGGACGACCACTACGGCATCTCCGTTCCGGCTGAATACCAGACCACCAAGCAGAGCATTTCGGCCATCCTCATGGGCTTGCAGCGCGAGGGCGAGGGCGAGTCGGGCTTTGAGATTTTTGTGGTGCCCGGCTGGGACTATCCGGCCCTGGTAGATGCCTACCAGCGGGCCGCCGCCGTGTGCCGCGCCCAGCACGTGCCGGTCCTCATCCACGTCACTGAACTCACGCAGCCCCAGGGGCATAGCACCAGCGGTTCGCACGAACGCTACAAAAGCAAGAACCGCCTGAACTGGGAAGAAGCCCACGACTGCCTGTTGAAAATGCGCGACTGGCTGCTGGCCGAAGGCCACGCCACCACAGCCGACCTGGACACGATAGAGAAAGAAGCCGCCGCTGTCATCAAGACCGCCCGCACTGCCGCCTGGGCCGCTTTTATTGACCCCATCAAGGCCGAACAGGCCGAGGCCGTGGCGCTGCTGGACCGCCTGGTGGCTGAAACCGGCACCGAAAACACCCTGCACCCGCTGGTGGAGCAACTCAAAACCAACCCCACACCCATCCGCGCCGACATCGTGCGGACCCTGCGCCAAGCCCTGCGCCAGGTGCGGACCGTGGACCGCAGCCCCGCCCGCCGCGCCGCCCAGCGCCACCTGGAGCAGCTATTGGCCGAAAACGCCGACCGCTTCAACTCCAACCTGTTCAGCCAAAGTGAAACGGCGGTGGGCAACATTGCGGAAGTGCCCGCTGAATTTGCGCCCGACAGCCCGGCCGTGGACGGTCGCGAGGTGCTGCAAGCCTGCTTTGAGGCCAACTTCCGCCGCGACCCGACCATCTTCGCCATTGGCGAAGACGTGGGAAAAATTGGCGATGTAAACCAAGCCTTTGCGGGCTTGCAGGACCAGTTTGGCGAGTTGCGCGTGACGGACACCGGCATCCGCGAATGCACCATCATCGGACAGGGCATCGGGGCGGCGTTGCGGGGGTTGCGGCCCATTACTGAAATTCAGTACCTGGACTATTTGCTGTACGCCATTCAGCCCCTGAGCGACGACTTGGCCTGCCTGCAATACCGCACCAAAGGCGGCCAAAAGGCCCCGCTCATCATCCGCACACGGGGCCACCGGCTGGAAGGCATCTGGCACAGCGGCTCCCCGATGGCCCTGATTCTGGGCAGCTTGCGCGGCATCCACGTTTGCGTACCGCGCGACATGACGCAGGCCGCCGGATTCTACAACACCCTGCTGCGGAGCGACGAACCGGCGCTGGTGGTGGAATGTCTGAACGGCTACCGCCTCAAAGAACACATACCCAGCAACGTGGGCGAGTTCACGCTGCCCCTGGGGCGGCCCGACGTGCTGCGCGAAGGCCGCGACGTAACCGTCGTCACCTACGGGGCCATGTGCCGCCTGGTGCTGGAAGCGGCCCGCCAACTGGCCGAAGTCGGCATTGAAGTGGAAGTGATTGACGTGCAAACGCTCCTGCCCTTTGACACCGACCACCTCATTGCCGACAGCCTACGCAAAACCAGCCGTGTGGTGTTCGTGGACGAGGACGTGCCCGGCGGGGCCACGGCCTTTATGCTACAGCAAGTGGTGGACGACCAGGACGGTTACGCGCTGCTGGATTCGGCCCCGCGCTGCCTCGCCGGGCAGGCCCACCGCCCGGCGTATAGTTCCGACGGCGACTACTTCAGCAAGCCCAGCATTGAAGACGTGTTTGACACCGTGTACGAACTGATGCGCGAAACGGACCCGGTGCAGTACCCGGCGATTTATTAGTTTGGTATTGGTAGCTGGTAGTGAAGCTGTTTAGAAAACCGCCGTTGCGCCAGTCCGGCGGGCAAAGCTCGTCGGGCCGGTTGGCAGTTGTCCGGCTGAAACCCAAAAAGCGAACCGGCCCGACCGCTTCCAGCGGCCGGACCGGCGCAGAGCTGCCCGCCTGACAACTTTCTAAACAGCTTCAATAGGTAATTAGTAATGGGACAACGAGTTGGATAAAGAATATCCAGCTACTAAGTACCTGCTACCACCTTATACAACCTACCGCCCCAATGTCACCTCCGAGGTCGTAATCTGGTTGCTTTCGTGCAGGGCGCGGTCCAGAATGCTGATTTCAAACCGGAACGTCTGGCCGGGGCTGTAGGTGAGGCCGTCCAGCGTCAGGGGCAGTTTGTAGTTCAGGGGGCCGCGAATGGGGGCCGCTTTGGTGCCCGCTGCCACGAGGCGCTGAAACCGCCCGTCGTACTCGCCCACAAACCCGAAGGGCGCGGGCGTGGTGAAAAGGCTGAAACTGCCGGTAACAGAGTCTTTCAGGTAGGGCTGAATGAAGTAGTTGTAGCTGTAACCCCGGTTGTTGTGCCCCCCAACGGTGTCCTTGAAAGGGGGGGTGTCCAGGTCGGTGGCGTTGAGGCCCAGGTCGCCGTCGCCGTCCTGAAAATTAACCGTAAATTTGAGGGTGTCCACTTCCAATTGCCCGGTTGGTTTGTTGCGCACCAACGCCAGACTGCCGAAGGTGATGCTCGGCTCAGCGGGGTAATCGGGGGCGCTGAGGCAGCCCGAGAGGCCAATGCCAGCCAGCCCCAGCAAAATGGTTTGAGCAGATTTCCAGAACCGATGCATACCTATCAATAGCGTAAAACTCCGTGAATGCCACCGGCTGCCCCGTCCGACGCGGCTCCAATAATACGGGTTTTTCAACGAAGGTTCGGGCCGCTTGGTTCGCTGCCCGCCGCTAGCTTACCCACCCATGCCGTTTCGCCCCGATTTTCTGGCCCACCTGCCCACGCTCACGGCCGCCGATTTTCCGGCGGCTGCGCTGGCGCTTTTCCGGCATCAGGCGGCTCATTGTCCGCCCTATGCCGCTTACCTCGCCGCGCTGGGCCGCAAGTCCGCCGCCGTAACGGCCCTGGCCGATGTTCCCTTTCTGCCCATCGAGTTTTTCAAAACCCACGAAGTCCGCACCAATCCCGCCGATTGGGAAGCGGCGGAAGTTTTCCTTAGCAGCGGCACCACCTTGGCCCAGCGCAGCCAGCACTTTGTGCGCGATTCCGGCCTGTACCACGCCAATGCTGCCCGCATTTTTGAGGCCACCTACGGCCCGCTTTCCGGCTGGACTTTCCTGGCCTTGCTGCCTTCGTACCTGGAGCAAGGGCAGTCGTCGCTGGTGGCAATGGTGGCGCATTTTGCCCGGCTTTCGGGCCAGGCGCAGCCCGCGTTTTTTCTGCACGACCACGCCGCCCTGCGCCGCGCCCTCGCCGAAGCGCAAACGCAGCCCGGCCGCCGCACGATGCTCGTGGGCGTGAGCTACGCTCTGCTCGATTTTGCCGCCGCAACCGGCCCCGCCCCCGCACTCCAACACCCGACCGTGCTGGAAACCGGCGGCATGAAGGGCCGCCGCCGCGAGTTGATTCGGGAAGAATTGCACACCGAATTGCAGCAAGCCTTCGGCCCGGCGGGCATCCATTCCGAGTACGGCATGACGGAAATGTTCAGCCAGGCGTATTCGGCGGGCAACGGCCGTTTCCGTTGCCCCGCGCCGCTGCGGGTGCTGTTGCGCGACCCTTCCGACCCGTTTGCCATCGGCGGCCGGGCCGACGGGGCCATCAACGTCATTGACCTGGCCAACGTGGATTCGTGCGCTTTTATTGAAACGAAAGATTTGGCCCGGATGCACCCCGATGGTAGCTTTGAGGTGCTGGGGCGGATGGATAATTCCGACGTGCGGGGTTGCAACCAGTTGGTGTAGGGCGGGGTGGTGCCACGAATTCCCGAAGGGTTCGTGGTACCACTACTCGTTGCGGTCGTTCAGCGATTAGTGGTACCACGAACCCTTCGGGAATTCGTGGCACCACCCCGCCCTACTTGCCCGCAAAGGCCCGCGCGTCGCCCTCCGAAATCCGCTCGTCGCTCATTATCACCAGCCGCTCCACCACGTTGCGGAGTTCGCGGATGTTGCCGCGCCAGTCCAGGGCCTGCAAGTATTTGAGGGCGGCGGGGTCTATTTTCTTGGGCTTGTTGCCGTAGTCGGCGGCGATGTCGTTGAGGAATTTCTCGATGAGTTCGGGAATGTCCTCGCGGCGGTCGTTGAGGGCGGGCACCGAAATCAGAATCACCGACAGGCGGTGGTAGAGGTCTTCGCGGAAGTTGCGGTCGGCAATTTCTTGCAGCAGGTTTTTGTTGGTGGCGGCCACCACGCGCACGTTCACGGCTATTTCTTTTTCGCCGCCCACGCGGGTAATCTTGCTTTCCTGCAAGGCCCGCAGCACCTTGGCCTGGGCCGAGAGGCTCATGTCGCCGATTTCGTCCAGAAACAACGTGCCGCCGTCGGCCTGCTCAAACTTGCCGATGCGCTGCTTCACGGCCGAGGTGAAGGAGCCTTTCTCGTGGCCGAACAGCTCGCTTTCAATCAGCTCCGACGGGATGGCGGCGCAGTTCACTTCCACCAGCGGGCCGCTGGCGCGGGGGCTGAGTTCGTGCAGTTGCCGGGCCACCATCTCCTTGCCCGCGCCGTTGGGGCCGGTTATCAGCACCCGCGCATCGGTGGGGGCCACCTTCTCGATGGCCTTTCGCACGGCCCCCAGCGCCGCCGACGACCCCACCATGTCCGAGCCTTTGGCCGTCACGGCGAGCTTCTTTTTCAGGCCTTTCGCTTCGCTCACCAGCTTGATGCGGTCCAGGGCATTCCGCACCGTCACGAGCAGCCGGTTGAGGTCGGGCGGCTTGGGCAGGAAGTCGTACGCGCCCTTTTTGGTGGCTTCCACGGCCGTGTCGATGCTGCCGTGGGCCGATACCATGATGAAGGCCGCGTCGGTGCCCATTTTCTGGGCGCGTTCGAGCACCTCCATGCCGTCCATTTTGGGCATCCGAATGTCGCACAGCACCACGTCGTACTTCTGCTGAATGAGCATATCCAGCCGGCCGGCCCGTCCTCGGCCTGGTCCACTTTGTAGCCTTCAAACTCCAGAATTTCCTTCAGGGTGTGGCGGATGGCTTTTTCGTCGTCAATGATGAGGATGCGGGGCATTTTGTTGAGCTATGAAGTAGGGGTTATGAATCAGGAGCGGGGCTGGGTTGTCCACAAAGTAACGGCCGGCGCAGTCCCAGTGGCCGTATTGGGTTGCATTATACGGTCCGGGACTGTCCCGTAGCCCATGTTGGGTTGCGATATGCCCTGCGGGACTGTCCCGTAGCCCATATTGGGTGTTGATATGCCCTGCGGGACTGTCCCGTAGCCCATGTTGGGTTGCGATATGCCCTACGGGACTGTCCCGTAGCTCATATTGGGTTGCGATATGCCCTACGGGACAGTCCCACGGCTTACTCACCAAAAAGGCGTTCTCACCAAAAACGGCCGCCTCGTTCCCGAAGCGGCCGTTTCTGCAAGTTGGGCAATGCGCCGCGTAAGCCGGGTTCTGTCCACGGCCCAAAGGCCGCGTTTCCACCATTTATCTAGGCCAGTCCTCGCGGAAAGGCTCCATCAACCTACCCGCTGGCACCGGACGGGCCGCCCGGTGTTCCCGCCCGAAGGCGGCAACGTGCCAGCTTATTTGGTCTTTCAACCCCTGAGGTTTACCCAGCCGGCGTGGTTGCCCAGCCGCTGGTGCGCTCTTACCGCACCTTTTCACCCTTACCCTTGCGGGCGGTTATTTTCTGTGGCACTGGCTGTCCCGGCCCGATTGGCCGGTCCTTCCCGTTAGGAAGCAGGGTGCCCTGCGTTGCCCGGACTTTCCTCCCCGCCCGCATTCGCAGCGGGCGCGGCGGTGGAGTGGCGCATTGCGTGGGGCAAAGGTAGGACAACCCGCCTGCACAGCCCCGGCGGGGCGGCATATCGGTAGTAAAAACGGGTTGAATGACGGTTAAGCCCCGGCGGGGCGGCACTCGTCCGGGCAGCGTTCGGGTGCCGCCCCGCCGGGGCTTGGCCGTTTCCATCGCGGGGGTTACTACCGATATGCCGCCCCGCCGGGGCTGAAAAAACTACTTCCCCTCCCACAAATTATCCGCCGGAAAACTGTCCGGCACCAGCGTACTGCCTAGCGTCATGCGCTTCACCGCTTGCTTCGTGGGCACGGGCACCGTCACGCTCGTGGCCCCGGTTTCCCACACGCCGATGCTGCGGTGGATTTTCTGGGTCGAGTTGTCGGCAAAGGTGATGGTCAGGTCCACGGGCACGGGCTTGCGGCCTTTGGCTTGCACCAGCACGTCGTAGCCGGTGGCGGTTTTCGTGACCGTGCCGATGGCCAGGTCCGGGTAGCCGTCCTCAAAAAACCAGCGTTGCCAAAACCAGTTGAGGTTGCGGCCAGCCCCGGCGTTCAGGCAGTTGAAGAAGTCGTGGGGCATGGGGTGGTGGCCCTGCCAGGTGCCGATGTACTTGTGCAGGGCTTTGGTGAACAGCTCATCGCCCAGCAGGTCGCGCACGTAGAGGTAGCCCAGGGCGGGCTTGGGGTAGGAGTTGAGAAACTGCGCTGCGCCGTTTTCCAGCGTCGTGAGGGTCATAATCGGCACGTCCACTTCGGTGCCCGCCTGCTGGGCGTAGGCTTTGATGCCGTAGTCGTCGTCCAATTGGGGGTCAATGAGACTGGAAATCACCCACTCGCCAATCGTGGCCCAGCCCTCGTCCATCCAGCCGTACTTCGTTTCGTTGATGCCCAGGTAGAAAGGAAACATCGTGTGGAATATTTCGTGGTCGGTCAGCTCGATGGCATCCTCGCGGGTGGGCGTGGGGTTGTCGTTCACCATCATCGGGTATTCCATCTGGTCCAGGCCGTCGAACACCGTTTCGTGGGCGTAGGGAAACGGCCACTTCGGAAACGTGTAGCTCATGGCTTCCACCGTTTTGCGACCAAAGCCGAGGACTTCCTCGTAGTCCTTGTGCTTGGGGTTGAACACGGCATCCACGCGGGTGCGGCGCTGGGTGGCGGGGTCCACCACCAGGCTGGTGCTTTGCCACACGTAGTGGTCGGAGAGGGCAAACACGAAATCCGTGACGCGCTGCGCTTCAAAGCGCCAGGTGTTTTGGGGTTTGTCGGCGGTGACGTGGTGGCTGGCGGCTTCGGCCGCGCTGATGATGCTGACGGGGGCAGTGCTTTTTTCGGCCTCGCGCAACCGCCGGGCCTGGGTGGGGGCCAGCACCTCGTCGGCGTTCAGCAGGTCGCCGGTGGCCCACACCACAAAATCCTTCGGCACCGTGACGGCAGCCCGAAACGTGCCGAAGTCGTTGTAAAACTCCTGCGAGCCGGTGTAGGGGTTCTTGTTCCACCCGTCGAGGTCGTCGTACACGGCGATGCGCGGAAAGAAATACGCCACGAAATCCGCCCCCGGCTCTACCTCCCCGGTGCGCTGGTGCGAGCCTTTGTTGAGGGTGTAGTGCCAGGCGGTTTGCACCGTCACGGTCTGGCCCGCGCCGATGGGCCGGCGCAGGCGCACGGTCAGGTTGGTGGCTTCCGGGGCCAGCGTGGCCGGGTCGTAGTTCTGGCCGTCAACGGTGAGTTTTTCCAGCGTCACGCCGGGGCCGATGTCGGCGGCTTTCACGGGGCGGTCGCGGGGGGCACCGGCCTGGTAAAAGTTGGGGTAGAGCTTGAACCACAGCACCGGCAGCGCATCGGGGCTGCGGTTGTGGTAGGTGATGGTGGCGGTGCCGGTGAGCAGGCGCGAGGCCGGGTCAAACGCCACCGCCAGGTCGTAGTCGGCCGAATTTTGCCAGTAGTTGGGGCCGGGTTGCCCGTCGGGGCTGCGGGTGCTGGCGGCGTAGGCCGCTTGCAGGTTGCGGGCAACGGGCAGGGCGGGCTGGGCCAGCGCCGGGCCTGCCAGCAGCAGCAGGAACAAAAAACGCATAAGAAAACAAAGACGGGTTGAAGTCGCCGTCTGCAAAAGTAGCCCGGCGTGACCAGGCAGATTCCTCAGCGCCCCAAAACGCTTCTCAGGGCCGTTGCCTGAGCGCCCGCGCCAGCAACTCGCCTTTGGAATTGACGTGGAGCTTGCGGTACATGGTGCGGATGTGGGTTCGCACGGTGTCGATGCTGATGCAGTGGCGGTCGGCAATGCGTTGGTAGCTCAGGCCGTCTTCAATGCCTCTGGCTACTTCCAACTCGCGCGGGGTTAGGTGTTCTGCTTCGCGTGGCGGGGTGGGCACCGGGGGCGCGGCCAGCCGCTGAAACGCCCGCACCACGTAGCGGGCCAAGCCGGGCGACATGGGCGAACCACCCGCCGCCACGGCCAGCAAATGCTCCTTTAGCTCGGCCAGGGGCGTGTCCTTCAGCAAATAGCCCACGGCCCCCGCACACAGGGCCTGGTACACGTATTCGGCTTCGGCAAACACGCTCAACATGAGCACTTGCGCGTCGGGCAGCCGCGCCAGAATCAGGGGCAGTCCGGCGATGCCCGACACGCCCGGCAGGCCAATGTCGGACAACACAATTTGGGGCGCTTCGGGAGCCGCCGCCAAGTTGGCCAGAAAGGCTTCTACCGAATCGGCCACCAGGACCAGACGGAACTCGGGCTGCGCGTGCAGGTAGCCACTCAACACCTCGCGCAACAGGGGGTGGTCCTCAATCAGGGCCAGGGAAACTGGTTGCATAGCTGAACGCAAAGGAGTGTAGGAAAGGGAAACCGAGGTCGGCCGCCAACCGCTGACCCGGCCCCGTCAGGAAACGAGGCAAGCGGGCGTTTCAGCATTGCCAACCTACCCATGCGCAAAGGTAAAACAACACGCCGCTCCTACTTCAGCCGCACCAGGGTAGCTCCGAAACCAAATTTTTCGCGTTGGGCTTCTTCAAAAAATTTGATGTCCGCGTGGCGGCTCAGTTGCCGGTGAATTTCTTTTCGCAAGGTCCCGTTGCCCAAGCCGTGGATGAAAACAATTTCGTGCATATTCGTCGCCAGCGCCCGGCTCAGGGCATCCGCAAAGGCATCGAGTTGCAATCGCAAAGCGGCGGCGCTGGACAAGTCGGCCCCGGCCGTGGGTTGCAGGGCGGCAAGGTGCAAATCCACTTCGTGAGACGGGGCCAGCACGGGGGTGGTGGGAGCGGCAGCGGGTCGCGGCGTGGCATCGCCCATGAGTTGGGTCCGCAGGGCTTCGGCACTCAGGACCGGGGCCGCCGGGGTGCCGCCGGGGGGTGCCACAACGGAGGCCGTTGGTTCGGTGGTCAGCTTTTCGGGGGGCAGCGCCGGGGCGGGGCGCTCGTCTAGCTGAAACAGGTAGGCTTCTTTTTGGATGACCGGCGCGGGCCGGCGGCTGCCATAAAAGGTGCTGGCTTTGAACGCCTGCCGCTTGTTGAGCAGGTCATAAGCCGTGTCGCCGTTGGGCCGGAAGGGCAGGAGTTGCACCACCACGGCGGCCCACTGTTCAAAGTCGGCCAGGTGGAAGTGCGCCAGCGCCTTGCTGCTGCTGCGCGGCCCTAGCTGCCCGGCCGCCAGGGCGCGGTAGGGGCGGGCCGGCGTTTCTTCGCCGTAGGTGAACAGCACCTCGGCCTCGGTGTTGTTGAGGAGCGTAACGGCCAGCAATTCGGGCGTTTGGGGCACCAGGGCCAGAAACAATCCTTTGGCGGCGGGCGCTCCCGGAGCCGCGCCGGGCCGTGGGACAGCCCCGGCGGCGCGGCCCGCCGCGCCCGGCCCACTCGAGGCCACGGCGGCCAGCGCCTCGGCCAGGGTAGGAGTAGGGGCCGCGTTGGCGGTGGGGGCCAGCCGGGTGGGGTCCTTGCGGCTGGCATTGCCCTTGCCACCTTTTTTGCTGCTAATGCCGGAACGCTGCCCCGGCCCAAGCTCGGCGGGAGTGCGGTCGAAGTTTTTGCTTTCGTCGGCGGCCACCACCACCACTTCGCGCCGCAACACCGGAATGGTGAAGTCGTTGTCAATCGCCACTTCCACCAGCTCGGAGTCGAGCAAGCGGGTGACAATGCCTTCTTCGGTGCCCGTGAGCAGGCGCACCCTATCTCCTACATTCATAAAATACAGATTTGAAGAATTTCAACAGATAGAACGGATTTTTTAAGGTTCCGCATTCGATTAGACTTTCAGTTAAAGGTCAGGTGGATTAGCATTCGTTTCGCAAAAGTACGATTCGCAGCAGCCATCTGTTGTTTTTGTGAACATCAAACCAAAAAGATGCCAATCTCTTCAACCGCCCGCCCACCAAAACCCTGCCAGAACCGAGGCCGGGGCGCAGCCCTTTGTCCGGGCCATGTGTTTGCATCTGCGGTCAAAAATAGAGCCAATGCCCCCCAAACCCACTGCGTTGGTTCCATTCCAGGGCCGGGGCGGGCAGGTGGAAGATGTTGAGGGTGTAGAAAATGCGCTTCAGCACCACGTTGTGGGTCGGAATCTGGCGCAGGTTCACGTCGAGCGACAGGTAGAACTGCCGGTAGGGGCGCAGGTCGGCCGCCGCGTTGGTGCCGTCGTCGTTGTACACGAGGTCTTCGGCCCCGTAGCCCAGGGCTGGCGAGAGCCAGCGGGGCCAGCGGCTGCCGGGTTTCAGGAAAGTGCCCATGTCGGGGGCCAGCCAGTAGGTCTGGCCGTTGTAGTCTTTCAAAAACCGCTCGGGCACGTTGCTGCCCAGCACGTTGGGCCGACGGGCGGCGTAGGGCGTGAGGTGAAACGACCACTTGGGGCGGACGCGCACTTCGTGCCAGGCCAGGTTTTGGGCCAGCACGGCGGCCGACCCCAAAAAGTTGGCGGCCAGGTCGGTGGCCGAAGCCCCATAGGCCGGGTCCTGACCGTCGAGCAATTCGATGGGGCTTTGGATGGCGAAGCCGACGAATGCGCCGTACCAAATGGCTTTTTTCTCGGACAAGCCCGCCCAGCGCAACATATCCACGGCCCCCTCGCTCTCGACGAAGCTGCCCCAGAAGTGCCCGCATTTATCAAGCTGTTCCCATTCGGGCAGGTCGTTGAACCAGTGCAGCGGCACCCGGGGGCCGGTGTACCAGGCGGTGGTCAGGCCAGTGTAGATGGTGCCGTAGCCCAGGGCCGTGCCCAAGCCGATGTAGCGCAGCCGGTGGGCGCGGCGCACCAGCGAATCGGGCGGAGTCGGGGCCGGCGCAACGGCCGGCGGGGCGGCTGCCGCGCCGGTACCGGCCAATGGTTGCCCGTGCGCGGCTGCGAGGGCAATTCCCCATGCGGCAACCACCGCCCAAGCCAGTTTTTGCGCCCCGGCAGGAACCAAGCACTGCCGCAAGTGCGTCATCACCCCAAACGTTTTCGGTAAGTTGCCCACTGGTTCGTAAAGGTACGACGGCGTGGCCCGGCGCTGCGGCGTACCTTGCAAGCGTATTGGCGCGGCGTTGCGCCCGGCCCCCACGCCCACCGGTTTTTTTTGTGTTTCTTCCTTTTCCTTCCCTCGTTCCTTTCCGTTCTCTTTTATGAAACCATTTACTCTTCTGGCTGCCGCATTGCTCGCATTTGGCAGCCTGACCCGTACCCAGGCCCAAGTGGTGAGCGCCAACCCGGTGTTTTTCACTGAAAACACGTCCGTCACCCTCACCTACGATGCCAGCCAGGGCAACGGGGCGCTCAACAACTTCGGCGGCAACGTTTACATCTGGACCGGCACTGTCACCAACCTCAGCCCTAACAACACGACCTGGCGCAACGTGAAAAGCCCCAGCTTCACGACCGCCGACCCGGCCGCGCTGATGACCCGCAGCAGCAGCAACCCCAATATTTACACCATCACCTTCGTGCCGCGCACGTTCTACCCAGTGCCGGCCAACGAAAACATCCTGCGGCTGGGCATGATTTTCAAGGACGCGGCCGGTACTGTAGTGGGGCGCAACTCCGATGGCAGCGACGTTTTTGTGGACGTGTACCAAGCGGGTAGCGGGCAGGCCGTGCGCATCACCAACCCGGCGGGTTCCAATTCCAATCCGCCCATCGTGGCCGCCGGGGCGGCCGTGACCGTGAGTGGCAGCAGCGCCCAGGCAGCCACGCTTGCCCTCACGCTGAACGGGGCAGCAGTGGCTTCGCAGCCCAATACTACCAGCCTGACGGCCACCGTGAACATCACGCAGCCCGGCCGCAACGTGTTGCGCCTCACGGCCGGCACCGGGGTCGGGGCCGTGTCCGACTCGGCCGTCGTCATTGTGCGGCCCGCCGTGACGACGGCCGCTCTGCCCGCCGGGGCGGCCGAGGGCATTACTTACCTGTCGCCCACCTCGGTTATTCTGGCTCTGACAGCCCCCAACAAGCAGTTTGTGTATGCCATCGGGGAGTTCAACAACTTCCAGCCCACCAACGCGGCCCTGATGAACCGCACCCCCGACGGCAACACGTGGTGGGTGCAGCTTGGCGGCCTCGCCGCCGGGCGCGAATACGCCTACCAGTACCTCGTGGACGGCAACCTGCGGGTGGCCGACCCCTACTGCGAGAAAGTTTTGGACCCCAACAACGACCGCTACATTCCGGCCGTGACCTACCCCAACCTGCGGGCTTACCCGGCGGGCCAGAACGCGGGCATCGTGAGCGTCTTTCAGACCAGCCAGCCAGCCTACGTGTGGCAAACGACCAACTACGTGCGCCCAGCTCGCAAAGACCTGGTGGTGTACGAACTGCATATGCGTGACTTCATTGCCCGCCACGATTTTCAGACCCTGCGCGACACCCTGGGCTACTTGCAGCGCCTGGGCGTGAACTGCGTGGAACTGATGCCGGTGAACGAGTTTGAGGGCAACGACTCGTGGGGCTACAACCCCAGTTTCTACTTCGCGCCCGACAAATACTACGGCACCAAAGCGGCTTTCAAGCAATTCATTGACGAAGCCCACCGCCGGGGCATGGCCGTGGTGATGGACATGGTGCTCAACCACTCCTGTGGCCAAAGCCCGATGGTGCAGTTGTACTTTGACAACGGCAATCCCGCGACCACCAACCCCTGGTACAACCGCACGGCCACCCACCCCTTCAACGTGTGCTACGACTTCAACCACGAAAGCCCGTTCACGAAGCGCTTTGCCAAAAACGTGATGGACTTCTGGGTAAACGAATACCGCGTGGACGGCTACCGGTTTGACCTCAGCAAGGGCTTCACGCAGTTCAACTCCGGCAACAACGTGGGGCTGTGGGGCAACTACGACCAGTCGCGCATCAACATTTGGCTGGACTACTACAACCATATGCAAGCCAACCGGGCCGGCACCTACGCCATTCTGGAACACTTTGCCGATAACAGCGAAGAAACCGTGCTGGCCAATGCCGGGCTGATGCTGTGGGGCAACCACCACTACGACTACAGCCAGGCCGGGCAGGGGCGCGGCGGCAACTTCAACGGGGCCTACTACCAGAACCGGGGTTGGCAGCAACCGGGCCTGGTGGCCTACATGGAAAGCCACGACGAGGAACGCAACATGGTGGATGTCCTGACCAACGGCCTCACCAATGGCACTTACAGCACCCGCAAACTCCATACTGCCCTGGACCGCATGGCAATGAACGGCGCGTTTTTCTTCACCATCCCCGGCCCTAAAATGCTGTGGGAGTTTGAGGAACTGGGCTATGACCTGAGTATCAACACGTGCCAGAACGGCACGATTAACAACAACTGCCGCACCGGGGCCAAGCCCATTCGCTGGCGCTACTTCACCGACTCGCTGGCCCGCCGCGCCCTTTACCAAACCTACGCCAACCTGATTGCGCTCAAAAAGCGTCCCGCCTTCAGCGCCGGCACGTACAGCGGTTTCCTGAGCGGGTCGGTCAAGGTGCTGCACGTCAGCGACCCGGCCCTGAACGTGACGGCGGTGGGCAACTTCGGGGTGGCGCAAAGCACGGCCACCCCCGCCTTCCAGCACACCGGCCGCTGGTACAACTACCTGACCGGCGACAGCATCAGCGTGGCCGGAGTCAATGACCTGCTGACCCTGCAAGCCGGCCAGTACGGGGTGTACGTGGACCGCCGCCTGCGGCGACCCGTGGTGCTGGGCACCCGCACCCGCGAGGCCGCCAACGTGCTGCGCCTGAGCGTGTCTCCCAACCCCGCCACCGCCGACCGCGTGGCCCTGGGCTACACCCTGCCCGAAGCCGCCGAAGCCACCCTGACCGTGCAGAATATGCTGGGTCAGAACGTGTACGCCACCCCCCCCCGTCGCCAACCCGCCGGCCCGCAAGCACAGGAACTGAACCTGGCCACCCTGCCCGCCGGGGTATATCTGGTGCGCCTGCAAGCCGGGGAATTGCGCCAGACCACCCGCCTCGTGGTGCAGCGATAAGCGGGTCTGAAGCGGGCGGTTTGTTCCGCTATGCACGAAAGCGTGCGGAGTCATTGGTCGGTAACCGGGCCGCGATTCCACGCGCTTTGCTTGGGGTTCAAACCAAGTTTTGGGGGTGCCCGCGCTACCCGCCCTTACTTCGTCGGAATCCGCACCTGCAAGCCCAGGCTGGGCACGAAGGTGACCCCACTCAGCGACGTGCTGGCCCCGTTGAGCAGGGCGTAGTCGCCGTAGTTCTGGTAAAAGATGGACAGCGCCGGCACGAGGTAGGCGTAGCGGAACCCGATTTTCAGGTTGACGAAGCCGCCGAACGACGAGAAATTGCGCGACTGCGCGGGCAGGGCGGGCAGCAGTTGGTTGTTCTGGTAAACTTTGGCCGGCGCAAACGCATACGTTACCCAACTGTGGCCATAGACGAGGCCGTAGCTGATGGCCCCGATTTCCTCCTCCGGCCCAAAACTTTGGCTGAAAATGACGGGAATGAGCAGGTCGTTGCGGCTGGCCGAAAAGTTCAGCCGGTTGTTGATGTCGGTCAGGAAGGGCAGGCTGGGCAGTTTGGCCCGCTGGGTGGCAAACTGCAAGCCCACGCTGCCGTAGGTGGTGCCGCTGACGGCCCCCGCGCCGGGGTTTTCGGGGGTGCCCACCGGCCCCATAAACTGGTATTGGGCATCGAATACGTGCGACCCGAAGGCGTATTTGTAGCCCGCGTCCAGGTGCGGCACGATGCCGTAGCGCAGGCTGAAGTCGGCAGTCGGCTGCACCGGGTCCAGCAGGTAGGCAATGGCGGCGGCTTGCAGGCCCGTGAGGGAGTTGTTGTAGCCCACGGTGTCCTTGTTGGCCAGGTTGCTGGCCGCGTCGCGCACTGCCGCGCCAGCTTTGCCGATGGGAGCCGTGGCGATGTTAAATCCCTGGTTGTAAGCCACCCGAAACTCGCCCTGGGGCGTGACCTTGCCGGTGGCAACGATGGCGCGGGGAGCGGTGCAGGCCGCCGCCAGCAACAGCGGTGCAAGGGCCAGCCAGCGGCGGCCTCGCGGATGGAAAAACGGGCGGAGCGGTGAAAGCGAAGTCATTTTCATGGTGCAAAAGTGCGAACCGTTGGGCCGCTAAACCAAGACCGCGCCATAATTGCTGGAACCGGCGGCCGGGGGCGGGTGTCTGGGTTGTCCACGCCGCGCTGCTTATCTTCGCCCATGCCTTTGCTTCTGGTCTTGTTGCTGCACTGGCTGGCCCCGCCGCCCCGCGCCACGGTGTACGTGTTTCTGGCCGACACCTGCCCCATCAGCCAGAACGCGACCCTGACCATGCGGGAGTTGTACGCCCGCTACTCGGCGCAGGGCGTGGGGTTTGGCGGATTTTTTCCCAGCCCCGCCACTACCTCTACCGACATTGCCGCCTTTGCCAAAACCTACCGGGTGCCGTTCCCGCTGATTTCCGATGCCCGCCACCGCTACGTGCGCCGCTTCGGGGTGCGCGTCACGCCCGAAGTGGTGGTGCTGGCCGCCGACGAGCGCACCGTGCTCTACCAGGGTCGCCTGGACGACCAGTTTGCGGGCCTCGGCCAACGCCGCGCTCTGGTGCAACACCACGAACTGGCCGACGCGCTGGCCGCAGTTGTGGCCGGGCGGCCGGTGGCCGTGGCACGCACCGAGGCGGTTGGGTGTTTTATTGAAAACCTGTTGCCATCGCGTCAGTAAGCTACTTTCCCTGTTTGCCTTAAACCTGCGCAGGCTACCGCAGTCAGTTCTTCGTCAATCACCCCGAACTCCCCATGAAACAGCGTTTGCCCTCCGCCATTCTGCCCTTGCTGGCGGTGCCCGCCCTGGCCCAAACGGCGGTGCCCAATTTCAGCCAGCACGTGGCCCCGCTGATTTACCAGCACTGCACCTCGTGCCACCGCACGGGCGAGGTGGCCCCGTTTCCGCTCACGACCTACGCCGAGGTGTCCAGCCACGGCCAGACCATTAAGGCGGCCACCGGCAGCCGCTATATGCCGCCCTGGAAACCCGACCCCAACTACCGGCACTACCTGGACGAAAATACGCTGACCCAGACCGAAATCAACACCCTGCGCGACTGGGTGGACGGCGGAATGCCGCAGGGCAACCCCGCCCTGGCCCCGGCGGTGCCCACCTACCCCAGCGGCTCCCAACTCGGCATTCCCGATATGGTGATTCCGATGCAGCACGCCTTCACGCACCAGGGCAACGGCCAGGATTTGTACCGCATTTTCGTGCTGCCCGTGAACCTGCCCGCCGACCGCGACGTGGCGGCATTGGAGTTTCGGGCGGGCAACAAAACCATTGTCCACCACGCCATTATCGGCATTGACACCACCGCCCGGGCCGATGCCCTGGACGCGGCCGACCCCGGCTATGGCTACACGCAGTTTGGGGGCTTTGGCTTCACGCCCGTCGAGCCGACGTTTGCCGGGTGGGTGCCGGGGGCGCAGGCCCGGTTTTTCCCGGCGGGCATGGGCAAGCGGCTGTACCGCCGCGCCCGGCTGCTGCTCCAGATTCACTACGGCCCCAACTACGTGACGCAGAAGGACTCGTCGGTTATCAACGTGTTTTTCAGCCGCAGCCCCGTGTCGCGCTACATCACCACGGTGCCTGCCATTTCGCCCGCCGTGCTCACCAACGGGCCGTTTGTGATTCCGGCCAATCAGGTCACGACTTTCCGCAGCAGCGTGTTGGTGCCGCAGGCGGTGAGTGTGCTGAGTGTGTTGCCGCACAGTCATTTGCTGGCTAAAAAATGGAAAGTGTGGGCCATGAAACCCAACGGCGACACCATTCACATCGTCAAAATTGACGACTGGAACTTCCGCTGGCAGGGCAACTACCGCTTTCCCAGCCTGATGGTGGTGCCCGCCTTCTCGCGCCTGCAAGCCGAAACCACCTACGACAACACCGTTCAGAATTTCAGCAACCCCAACTCGCCGCCCCGCGCCGTGACCTGGGGCGAAAGCACGACCGACGAAATGCTGCTTTCGTACTTCGACATCGTGCCCTACCGCGTCGGCGACGAAAACCTGGTACTGGCCACGGCCATCAACCAGGTGCCCCGCCCCAACGCCCGCCTCGGCCTCGCGCCCGCCCCCAACCCCGCCACCGGCACCACAATGGCCACCTTCAACCTGCCGCATTCGGCCCCGGTCACGCTCACGCTGCTCGACGAAACCGGCCGCACCGTGCGCGTCGCGGCCAAAGACCAGGCCGTGGGCAGCGGCTCGCAGCAGCTACCGGTGCCGTTGGAGGGGCTGGCTCCGGGCCTGTATTTTTTGCGCCTGGAGGCGGAAGGCGTGAGTCAGACGGAGAAGCTGCTGGTGCGTTAAGGAAGCAGAGCAGCGAAATAGAACGGCAACTCCCCTCCTGCAAAGGAGGGGAGTTTTCGCGCAGCGAAAACGGGGGCGGTTAGGCCGTTAGCTTCGCTGGCCTTCGGGCGAACGGTCGCTGCCCGGCGCGGAAAGGTTAGTTTTGCGCCCTCCCCCAACTCTTCCGCAACAGTTGGGCAACTGTTGCGGAAGAGTTGGGCAAGTGTTCCGCAACAGTTGGGCAACTCTTGGGCAACCGTTCAACGACCGGGCAGCGATGCAACCACCCCAGCTTGCGCTTCGTGCAAGCGCCCCCTCCTTGCAAAGAAGGGGAGTTACCCCCTTTCGGCCCCATGAACATTCTCTACGGCGTACCCGGCGAGGGCCTCGGCCACGCCACCCGCAGCAAAGTAGTTATCCGGCACCTGCTCGATGCCGGGCACGGGGTGATGGTGGTGAGCAGCAGCCGGGCCTACAAGCTGCTGGCCGCCAGCTTCCCCGGCCGGGTGCTGGAGATTCGGGGCTTCCACATCGCCTACAAGGGCCTGGTGGTGAGCAAAAGCCGCACGGTGGCCCTCACGCTCCAAACCGCCCCCGACGACCTGCGGGTGAACTTTGCCAAGTACCGCCAACTGTTGCGCGGCACCGTGCCCGACGTGGTGGTTTCCGACTTTGAATCGTTCAGCTACCTCTACGCCAAACTGCACGGCGTACCAATCATTAGCATTGACAATATGCAGGTTATTGCCCGCACTAAGCTAGATGTGCCCATTCCCAAAGCCGAAAAGGGCAGCTACCAGGTGGCCCGTAACATTGTGCGCCTGAAGCTGCCGCGCAGCCAGCACTACTTCATCGCCACGTTTTTCCCGCTGCCCGTCGTCAAGGACCGCACCACGCTGGTGCCGCCCATCATCCGGCCCGAAATTCTGGCCGTCCAGCCCACGCGGGGCAACTATGTGCTAGTATATCAGACGGCGACCACCCAAACCAACCTCGTGGCGCTGCTACAACAACTGCCGCAGCAAGAATTTCGGGTGTACGGCTTCAACAAGGAAGAAAACCACGGCAACGTGCAACTCAAAGCCTTCAGCGAAGCCGGTTTTATTGCCGACCTCGCCGGTTGCCAAGCGGTGGTGACTAACGGCGGCTTCACCCTGATTTCGGAAGCCGTGTACCTGCACAAGCCGGTGTGCGCGGTGCCCATCCCGGCGCAGTTTGAGCAGTGGCTGAACGCGGCCGAAATTGAAAAGCGCGGCTACGGCCGCCATTTCGCCGCCATCACCCCCGCTAATTTGCAGCTTTTTCTGGCTAATTTAGCCGGCTTTGAAAACATACTGGCGGGGTATGAGCAAGCGGGAAATGAAGTGCTGTTTGCGGCGCTGGAAGAGGTGTTGGCGGGGTTGAAAAAATAAGGCGGTCAAACTCCCCTCCTTTTTTCAAGGAGGGATGTGAGGGCTGCAAGCCCGAACGGGGGTGGTGCGGTCGCTGCCCGGTCGCAGTGCATCTATCCTCCAACGGCACCTGGGGCAGCATACGGCCTGACCACCCCGGCTTGCGCTTCGCGCAAGCGTTCCCTGCTTGAAAAAAGGAGGGGAGTTTGACCGCCTACCTATTTCTTATGCAACACCGCTGCTTCCTGCTGCTCTTGGCCACCGCCTGCGCCCGCATCCCCACCATTCCGCCCGTTGCCAACCGCTATACTGACCCCACCCAACGCGAAATTGCCACCGCCCAGGACGAGCGCCGCCCCGCCGCCCTGTTGCCTTTCCTCACCAACCCAATCCCCGCCTACCGGCAAGCTGCCGCCAGCGCCCTCGCCTCGGTGCAGGACAAAAAAACCACGTCCGCCCTGCTGCCGCTGCTACGCGACCGGCAGCCCGCCGTGCGCCGCGCCGCCGCCTACGCCCTGGGCCAAGCCGCCGACAGCACGGCGGTGGACAGCCTACAAATGCGAGTGGTGCTTGAAAGAGAACCGCTTGTGCGCCGCTACGTGCAGGAAGCTTTGGGCCGCTGCGTGACCCGTGTTACCCTGCCCAAGCTCTGGCAAGTCCCGCTCCAAGCGGATACTTCCCGTGCCGTGGCCCTGGCGGCTGGCCTGGAACGGGCCGCCATCCGGGGCCTTGGGACGAGGGAAAGCATCCGGCGCACGACGGACTTGCTGACCGATTTTCCGGCCTTGCCGCTGGCCGGGCGGCGGGCCGCCGCCGTGGCCCTGGCCCGCGCCCCCCGCCGCCTCGCTGCCGACGTGGCGCAACTGGCGGGGCCGGTGCTGCTGCGGCTGCTGGCCGACGATGCCGATTTTGCGGTGCGTTCGGCTGCCGCCACGGCGCTGGGCCACGCAGCGCTGGCAGTGCCGAAAGCAGGCACCGCCCTACTCCACGCCGCCCGCTACGATGCCGATGCGCGGGTGCGGGTGGTGGCTGTCCGGGCTTTGCCAGCCAGTGCCGCCCAAGCCACCAGCCAAGTTGCCGTGCTGGCTGCCCTCAGCGACCCCCGCCCCGGCGTAGCCCTCACCGCCGCCGAATGGCTGCTGGCCCACGGCAACGGCGCAGTTGGAACTGATTTGGCTGCCCGCGCCGCCAACTTGCCCGGCTGGCGGCCCCGCGCCGTGCTGCTGGGCGCGGCGTTGCGGCTGGCCGATGCCGCCAGCCGCCCCGGTCTCGTGCGGCAAGTGCAGGTGCGCTACCAAACCGCGCCCACGCCCTACGAGAAGGGCTTTTTGCTGCTGGCCCTGGGCGAAGCGCCCGAAACCTACGACTGGCTGGACGGCGAAATCTTTGCCCCCGACCAAAACCCCGTCGTGGCCGGTTATGGGCTGACTGCGCTCCTGGCTCAGCGCCGCAGACCCGATTTTCCGCCCGACCGGCAGGCGGACTTTGCGGCCCTGCTGCGCCGCGCCCTGGGCACCGGCGACCTCAACCTAGTGGGCTTGGCGGCCGAAGCATTGGGCGATAAGGAACTGTTTTTCAAAGCCCCGCCCGAAGCCCTGCGGGCTTTGCACACCGCCCAGGACCGCCTGACCCTGCCCCGCGACGTGGAAGCCTGGCAAGGCATCCAAACCGCCCTCGACCGGCTGGAAGGCCGCGCCACGCCCACCGCCGTGCCCCTGGGCACCGCCGCCCAGCACCCCATTGATTGGGCGCTGGTGCAAACCATTCCGCAAAACGCACGGGTGCGAATGCAAACCACGCGGGGCGACATCGTGCTGACCCTGAAAACCAACGAAGCACCGGGGGCGGTGGGCAGCTTCGTGGCCCTGCTGCGGCAGGGCTTCTACGACGGGCTGGCCTTCCACCGCGTCGTCCCCAACTTCGTGGCCCAGGGCGGCGACCCGCGCGGCGACGGCTCCGGCAGCGCTCCCTACACGCTCCGCTCCGAATTTGCTGATTTGCAATACGCCACGGGCAGCGTCGGGCTGGCTTCGGCGGGCAAAGACACCGAAAGCTGCCAGTTCTTTTGCACCCTCGCCCCCACGCCGCACCTCGATGGCCGCTACCCCATTTTTGCCCAGGTAGTGGAGGGGTTGGACGTGCTGCCAAAATTGGAAATCGGGGACCGTATTCTCAAGGTGCAGGAAGTGGTGGCAAAGTAGAGAAAAGGTTGTGGCCCCACAGTTTAAGCCGCTGCTCCGCCCCGCCCACCTCACTCAAAGCCCCCGTCGTCCGAATCGCCTTTCTTGCTGCGGGCCGCCTGGTTCTGCCCGAACCGGTACGTGAAACCCAAAAACCCGATGCGCGACTCGCGCTTGAAGCGGCTATCGGTGCTGAAGTTCGGCCCGGCAGCGGCAAAATCAAAGCGCAGGGTGTTGAACACGTCGGCCACCCGCAGCGTGAACGTGCCCCGGTCGCCCAATACGTTGTAGCGGGCGGCGAAATCAACGTTAAAGTTGGCGCTGCGCTGCCCCTGCGGAGTCACGATGGGCGAACGGTAGTTCAGGGCCACCTGGGCATCGAAGCGCTTGCTGACGGCGAAGGTGTTGTTGAGCCGCGTGGTGTACACCTGCCCGGCCGAATTGAAGCCCGTGCCGTTGTTGGAGCCGCTGAAAATGCGGCGAAAAGTAGAGGCCGTGGCGTTCACTTTCCACCAACTGACCAGCGGGCTGGCCCCCACCAGCTCCAGCCCGGCCGAGGTTTCCTCGCCCACGTTCAGGCGCGTGGTGTTGGTCACGAGGTTGCCCGTGAGCGGGTCCGTAACGACCTGCCGGATGTTCTGGGCCGTGTTGGTTTCGAGGCGGTAAAACAGGGTGCCGCTCAGGCTGCGCCCGTTTTCAAAAGTCAGTTGGTCGGCCAGTTCCAGGGCGTGAACGTACTCCGGCAGCAGTTGCGGGTTGCCGGTCGTCAGGTTGAGCTGGTCGGAGCGGTCCGTAAACGGGTTCAGCTCGCCCGCATCGGGGCGGCCGAAGCGCTTGGAATAACTCACCTGCACCCGCTGCTCGTGCAGAAAATCGTAGGCCAGCACCGCGCTGGGAAACAGCGACAGGTAGCGCTGCGTGAAGGCTTGGCTGGTCACCACCTGGTTGCCGGCGAGGGTGGTTTGTTCGGCCCGCAGCCCCACCTGGTAGCCGAACTTGCCCCAGGCATTGGCATACAGCCCGTAGCCCGCCTGCACGTACTGGTTGTAGATGAAGCGGTTGGACGGGTCGAAGCCCAGCGCGGGCTGGCGGGCAAACAAATAGTCAATGTCGTAGCGCCGGAGGCTGCTCCGCGCCCCGGCCTCGAAGCGACTTTTCTCGCCCAGCGGGCGCACGTAGTCCAGCTGCGCCGTGGCCTGGGTGGTGCGCGTGGTGGTGCGTTGCTGCTGCTGTGCCACGCGGCCATCGCCGTAGCCGATGGCCGACTCCACGGCGGTTTCGGCCAGTTGCGGCGTGTAGATGGCGTTGGCCGTCAGCTCGCGGCCGGGGTGCGCGGCCCATTGGCGGCGGTAGTCGAGGCTCAGGTCGGCCGCACGGAAGGTGCCGGTGGTGGCGTTGGCGCGGCGGTAGGTGCCCGCCGCCACCGGCTGGTTGTTGTCCAGGGCGTTCACCTGGCCCGAAACCAGCGCCTCGTCGTTGCGGGTCGGGTTGAAGCGCGGCTGCACGGTCAGGGTGAGCAGGTGCCCGGCAGCGGGGGCAAAGTCCAGCCCCAGCCGGGCGGCGTGGGTGGTTTGGATGGTGCTGCCGCTGCGGTCCTGGTGCAGCAGCAAGCGGGCGGTATCGGCCGCCGTGGTTTGGTCGAGGCGGCCGTTGAGGCGGCGGCGGTCGCGCCGGAAGTCGTAGGAGCCGAACACGTTGAGCTTGCCCCGGCGGTAGTTCAGGCTCAGGGCCGCGTTGTACTTGTCGGCCGTGCCCGCCGTGGCGTTGGCTTGCCCGTTCAGGCCGTCGCGCTGCTCTTTTTTCAGGATGATGTTGATGATGCCGCCCGCCCCGCTGGCATCGTAGCGGGCCGACGGGCTGGTAATCACCTCCACGGTTTGGATGCTGCTGGCCGGAATTTGGTCGAGCGTGCTGCCGGTGGGCTTGCCGTCAATAAAAATCGTGACCCCGCTGGCCCCCCGGATGCTCACCGCCCCGGTTTGGTCCACCGTCACGGAGGGCACGTTTTGCAGCACGTCCACGGCCGTGCCGCCGGTCACGGTCAGGTCTTTGCTCACGTCAATCACGCGCTTGTCCAGGCCGCCGCTCACCACGGGGCGCTCGGCGGTCACCACCACATCGGTGAGCTTGGTGGCCGCCGGGCGCAGGTGCAGGGTGCCCAGCGCCAAGGCGGGCGCGGCAGCCGTGAGGCTCACCACCTGCCGTCCGGCGCGGTAGCCCACCGCCGTAGCCCGCAAAATGTAACGTCCCAGCGGCAGTTGCGCCAACTCAAACGCGCCGGTTTCGCTGGCTTGCGAACCCACCACAAACGTCGAGTCGGCGGGCCGCAGCAGCGCCACGCTGGCAAAGGGAATGGGCTGGTTGGTGCCGGTTTCGAGCAACGTGCCCCCAACGGTGCCCGTCTGGGCGCGGGCACCCAGCGAGAGGCCGCCCAACAAAACCGCCACCAGCCCGGCCCGCCCCATAAATTGATGCAACACGCCCACGTTTTTTGGTAGAAAAAAGAGCCGTCAGGAAATTTGGAATACTTGGCCGCCCCGCCACCTGACGATTACAAAGCTACCGGCCAATTCTGACTAAAACCTGACGTGCGAAATGATTTTTGGGCAATGGTCCAAGTACCGGTAGTAAGGTTGTTGAAGTCGTCCTGCCGCGCTTGTTCTACCCCGCCAACCGTCTTTCCATCAGCCTGTCCAGCCGTTAGATTGGCGGGATAAACCGCTGCGTGAGATTCGTCCTGCCCAGTTTCAAACCACTACCAAAACGAGCGGCAATCTGCCACAACAAGCCGCTTAGTGCTACGTGCGCAAGCAGGAATTGTGTAAGGCAATAACGTACCAGTGTACACCGGAGGCGGGGGATACGATGGGGCAAAGGTAGGAAAGGTAGCGGGGCAACGAAGTTGAGCGGTTTTCTGTTAGCTTTGCTGCCCTTCTTGCCTTACCGCTATGACGACAATTGCCGACCCTGCTCAACAGCACGAGAAGATTGCATCTTTGCTTCGTGCATTCAAGGATACACCGCAAACAGTGGTCAAAGAAGCAGAATCGCTGACAGAGGGTTTCAATGCGAAGTTTGCATACATCAGGGCATTTGAGGAATCTGTGGCGTTTTCCAATCAGCAAATAACGAAGGTTATGCCTTTGTTAGAGGAATTATTTCGCTTTTCTGTGCTTGACCCAGAAAGCGCAGAGGGGATGCGAGAAATAATCGCTGCTGTTAATGAAACATCTGACGAACTTATGAAAACTTGGAGAGACACGTACGCGGTCCTTCACCGCGTTGATTCCATCAGGGACTCACTTTTGCTTTGCAAAGAACTTGCGGATGAATTAAAAGAGGTAGCGGGCGACCTTCACGACCGTTATTTTGTATTGCCGCAAGACCCCGAGGTAATGGACATGATGCAACAAATGAACGACTTGTGATGAAGTTGTATTGCACCGAGGGGTTCAGGGCAGCCCTTACAAAGTTGCTAAGAAATCCCCTCTACTGCTTGTTAGAACAATTGCTTGAAGAGCATTATTGCGAAACAACATTTGAAATTGCATCGGAGGGCACTACCCTGCTAGCGGTCCCAACGGCCAACCCCGATATCCGCTTGGTGAAAAAAAGACTGGCTGGCAGAGGGGGGTTCCGGGTGTATGCAATGGCAAAGGCATCGAAATCGGTGGTGTGCCTGACTTTTGTGCATCCCAAAACGGGGCCGCTAGGGAGTGCAAACATTACCCCAGACACCAAAAAATCCATGATTCAAGAGGTATTTTTAGCATTCAAGGGGCAAGCGCAAATGTATAAAATTGCAAGAGGCGAACCAGGTCAAGCAATTTTGGTTTTCAGGCCGTTAGCTGTTGGAACCAAGATTTAAAGAGGGCTACCCGATTGGGTAGCCCTCTTTTTTTGGCAAAATATTTGCAAACGGGCAACGTTATTCGAGTTTTAAGCGTATCTTTACACCAGATAAGCGCCCTACGAAAATGCTGCCCTACTTCAAAACCCTGCTCGACCTCGTTAAAACGTTCCCCGACGAGGCGGCTTGCATCGCGCACTTGGAGGCTATTTTGTGGCCCGCTGGCCCGGTGTCCCCGTTTGAGCCGACCGCGAAGGTGTACACCTGCGCCAACGGCCGCTACAAGTGCAAAGCGACGGGCAAGTACTTCAACGTGAAGGTGGGCACCGTCTTTGAGGACACGAAAATTCCGCTGGTCAAGTGGTTCATGGCGCTCTATATCTTCTCGTCCCACAAGAAGGGCATCAGTTCCTACCAGTTGGCGCGGGACATTGGCGTAACCCAAAAAACCGCGTGGTTTCTGTTGCACCGCTTGCGCTATGCGTTTGCCCACGCCACCGATGAATTGGTGGGCGAAATTGAGGTGGACGAAACGTATGTGGGCGGCAAGGAAAAGAACAAACACGCCAGCAAGAAAACGAAGGGCAACCAGGGCCGGAGCCTGAAAACGAAGGCCGCAGTCTTTGGAATGTTGGAGCGCGACGGGAACGTTATTGCTCATGTGGTGCCCGCCGTGGACGCGGCCACGCTGATTCCCATTATTGAGGAAGCGGTGCAAGCCGGGGCCACGATTATCAGCGACGAGTGCCAGATTTACCGCAAGGTGGCCGAAACCTACACCCACGAATTTGTTCGGCACAAGGCCAACGAGTACGTGAACGGGCGGGCGCATACCAACGGGCTGGAAGGGTTCTGGAGCCACTTTAAGCGGATGCTGGACGGGGTGTGCCACCACGTCAGCATTGTGCATTTGCAGCGGTACGTAAACGAGTTTTCGCGGCGGTGGAACACGCGCAGGTTGGAGGCGGGCGAACGTTTTAACCTAATCTTGGGTAATATTGCGGGCCGCCTCACTTACAAGGCGCTCATTGCTCATGCCTAGCCACCCGCAGTTACCGAGAACCGACGAGAACGGGGGAATGTCGTTGGACGAGTTCAACAAGGGCTTGCGCCACTTGCTGCGAACCCCGCCGCCCCCGCCCCAACGAGAAGCGCCCTCTAAGAAGAAAAAGCGGCTGGATGCCGACGAATCCAAATGAAAACGGCCCCGCAAGCTACGGGGCCGTTTTTTATTCTGAGCCAACGAAACGTTTTGCTTTGTATAGATAAGTAGCCGACATTGTACCGCCCAATCCGAACGAAACTGACCATCCAATGAAATGGTCAGGCACGAAGTGCCATACTGCCAGAAAAGCAACGATTAAGCAGGGGCGGAGCCATTTTGCGGCCGTGTCGGGGTTGGGTGCCAAGCTTATAAGCAGCGTTCCTGTCCCAGTCGTAACGAACCCCGCCGCCGCCGCTAAAAACACGACGAGCGGGGCTAGTTCCCACCCCAGTAGCACAGGAGCGAATATGGTGGCAACGGTGTAGCACCCGTAACAGGTGGTGGCTTGCCAAAACAGCGCTTGGAACGCAAATTTGACCGCAGCCACTATACCCGGAGAGATAGCAGAAGGGAATTTAATGTTCATTTCTTGGTCGGAAATTAGGAGTGGGGCTACACCATAGGCAGAGCGTTGGGAGGGGCGGTAAATATACAACCGGACGGGACACGAAAAAGGCCACCCCTTGCGGAGTGGCCCTGTTGTAGTTTTGCGGTGTACACTGGTGCGTTATTGCCAAACAAAAAACCCCGTTTCCAGGCCGGAAACGGGGTTTTTGTGGAGATGCAGGGATTCGAACCCTGGTCCAGACAAGGAAGCCGACGTGCTTTCTACGTGTGTATCTGTGCTTGGATTTTCATGGCCCGCCGGGCGCACATCAGGCCTTTGGCGTTCCCCTAGAAGCAGTTGGGTTTCATCAGCGAATCACTCCGCTTTGCTGACTATCTCTTACTTACGACGCTCCGAACTCCCAGGTGTAAAAGCTTACCCAGGCGGAACGATGGCAATTACCTAATTCTGAACTAGGCAGCCATGGCGTACGAATAGTCGCCAGTTGTTGTTTGATAGATTTTTTTTACGGGAGAGCTTCCATCAACTCCCGACACGCTTACCCGCGACTTGCGCAAGCTGTCAATTCCGGTCATCCCCATAAAAGAAAGAACTTGGTTAGTATTGAGTAGGGAGTATTGAGTAGTTAGACCCGGATTTTTTGGTCTGATGACGCGGCGGTCTAACTACTCAATACTCCCTACTTAATACTAAACGCGAAGGTACGCGGGAATGGGGAAACGCAAGTGGCCGCCCAAGGGTTTCACATTTGGAACCGGCCGGGTTTGGGGGTAATTTTGTCGGCCCTAGCTTATGGAAAATTTTGTTGTTTCGGCCCGGAAGTACCGCCCGGCCACGTTTCGCAGCGTGGTGGGGCAGCAACACGTCACCACCACCCTGCAAAACGCCATTCAGAGCCAGCACCTGGCCCAGGCGTTTCTGTTTTGTGGCCCGCGCGGGGTGGGCAAAACCACCTGCGCCCGCATCCTGGCCAAAACCATCAACTGCACCAACCTGACGGCCGAAACCGAAGCCTGCGGCGCGTGCGCCTCGTGCCGGGCATTTCAGGAGAATGCCTCGTTCAACGTGCATGAGCTTGATGCGGCATCGAATAACTCGGTCGAGGACATCCGCTCGCTCGTGGAACAGGTGCGCTACGCCCCGCAGGCGGGCAAGTACAAAATCTACATCATCGACGAGGTGCATATGCTCTCCAATGCGGCCTTCAACGCTTTTTTGAAGACCCTGGAGGAGCCGCCCGGCTACGCCATTTTCATCCTCGCCACCACCGAGCGCCACAAGATTATTCCGACCATTTTGTCGCGCTGCCAAATCTTCGATTTCAGCCGCATCAAGGTCGAGGATATGCGCCAGCACTTGCGCTACGTGGCTACCCAAGAGGGTGTGACGGCCGACGACGATGCCCTGCACCTGCTGGCTCAGAAGGCCGACGGAGGCTTGCGCGACGCGCTGTCTATGTTTGACCAGATGGTGACGTTCGCGGGCAACGCCTTGACCTACACCGACGTAGTGCAGAACCTGCACATTCTGGACTACGACTACTATTTCCGGCTGGTGGAAGCACTACTGGCCGAAAACCTGTCGGCCGCACTGCTGCTGCTGGACGACGTGATGCAACAGGGCTTTGACCTGCACAACTTCGTGGTGGGCACCGCCGAACACCTGCGCGGCTTGCTCGTGTGCAAAGATGCCGTGACGGTGCAACTGCTGGAAGTGTCGGACGGCATTCGGCAGCGGTACGTGCAACAAGCCCACGATTCGTCGCTGGCCTTCCTGCTCTCGGCCCTGAACCTGATTAGCCAATGCGACCGCGAATTTAAGCAAGCCAAAAACCAGCGCCTGCACGTGGAATTGGCGTTGATGAAGCTGGCCTACCTGAACAGCGCCGTGCAATTTGTGCGCGACAACACCGGCGCAGCCGCCCAAAACGCCGAAGCTAAAAAAAAAGCTGATGCCGCCCACAGCAACGGTTTAGCAACTAACGGTACAGCAGTGTCTTCGGTAGCCGGTATCGGGTCGAATACCCAGCACCCAGCACCCAACACCCAACACCCAACACCCCAAGCCGAACGTCCAGCACCAAACCCCCAATACCCCGCCCTGACGGCGGTCCACGACACGCCCCCCGTTTACAACGTGGCCCCACCCGCTGACGGCCCCGAGCCGCTGCCCGTGGCCAACGGTGTGGACGAGTTGCACGACACGCCCAGCATCGAGCCGGACCCGGCCGCCGCCATCACCGAGCGCCACCAGCTGCGCGACACGCTGCCGCACGTGGAAGTAGGCGTGCCGAGCATGGAAGGGCTGGAGCCGAAGCCCCACGCCACGCCCGCTGCCGCCTTCACCAAGCTACCGGGCCTGGGTAGCAAGCTCCCCAGTCTCAACAACCGGGGCAGCCAGCCCGCCGCGCCGGTTGCCGCCGTGGCCGAAATGCCCGTCAGCACCGGCCCGGTGCCCGCCGTGGACCCGGACTTGCTGCGCCGCGTGTGGCAGGAAATGGCCGAGGAGCGCCGCCAGCAGGAACGCATGAGCGAATACATCCTGCTGAACCGCCCAGTGGCCGCCGGGGCCGACCACGTAATTGAACTGGCCGTGGACAACCCGATTCAGGAAGACCAGTTCAACCAGATGCGGACCGAATTTTTGGGCGAGTTGCGCCGCCGCACCGGCCATCCGCGCCTGAACGTGCAGCCAGTGGTGGCCCTGGCGACCAACACCGCCAAGCGGCTTTACACGGCATCGGATAAATTTGAGTACCTGGCCGAAAAATTTCCGGCCTTGCAGGAAGCCAAGCAGCGGCTGGGGCTGGAAACGAGCTTTTAGGCGTAGGGTGCGGGGCTTGCCCCCGTCCGTCGCTGCCCGGAATCGTTCGGGTAACCCATGCGATTCGGGCGGGGGCAAGCCCCGCACCCTGCATCACCAGCGCGAACAATCCCGCAAGGTAAGGCAAAAATTTGTTTTTTATTCTTCTATAAGCCACCTACCTTTGCTTTTTCAAAGCCGGTTGCCCGCTTCCAAATCCCGCCCATTCCATTCGTGAAATCCCCCTTTTTATTGCTCCTGTTGGCCGCCACGGCGCTGGAATTGACCACGCAGTGCCAATCGAGCAAGCCTACCACCACGGCTACTGCGCCGGTTGCTGCTGCGCCGGTGGTGGCCGCGCCAGCGGCAGTCAAAGAATATCCGTACCAATCCGTGCCCGGCGACCCGCTGGGAGTGCGGATTTACACGCTGGCCAACGGGCTGACGGTGTATTTGTCGGACTACAAGGATGCGCCGCGCATTCAGACCTACGTGGCGGTGCGGGCGGGTTCCAAGAACGACCCCGCTACGGCCACTGGCTTGGCGCACTACCTGGAACACATGGTATTTAAGGGCACTTCCAAGCTGGGTACGCGGGATTGGGCGAAGGAAAAGCCGCAACTGGACAAGATTGAGGCGCTGTACGAGGTGTACCGGGGGCAGCGCAACGACCCGGCAGCCCGCAAGCGGACCTACCACCAGATTGATTCCATTTCGGGCGTAGCGGCGACGTTTGCCGTGCCGAATGAGTACGACAAAGTGCTGGGCGCGATTGGGGCAAAGGGTTCTAATGCACATACCTCCAACGAGGAAACGGTGTATCAGGAAGACATTCCGAGCAACCAACTGGAAACCTGGGCGGCGGTGGAATCGGAGCGGTTTGGCGAACTGGTGCCGCGCTTGTTCCACACCGAACTAGAGGCCGTGTACGAGGAGAAAAACCGGGGGCTGGACAGCGACTTCAACAAGGAGTTTGAGGCGCTGGGCAAGGCCCTGTACCCGACGCACCCCTACGGAACGCAAACGACCATCGGCACGATTGAGCACTTGCAGAACCCGTCCATTACGGAAATTAAAAACTACTTCACCAAATATTATGTGCCGGGCAACATGGCCGTGTGCCTGAGCGGTGATTTGGACTACGACCAGACCATCCAGCTGATTGATAAATACTTTGGCAAGCTGCCCGCCAAGCCGGTGCCCACCTTTACGCCGCCCGTGGAGCAGCCCCTAACGGCCCCGCAGGTGCGCGAGGTGCTGGGGCCGCAGGCCGAAAACGTGATGCTGGGCTACCGCTTGCCCGGCAAAGCCACCCGCGACGGTTTGCGGATGCGGATGCTGGATAAGATTCTGAGCAACGGGCAGGCAGGGCTGATTGACCTGGACTTGAACCAGCAGCAGAAAGTGTTGCAGGCCGCCTCGTTCACGGACCTCAACGACGACTACTCGACCCACGTGCTGTACGGTACGCCGCGCCAGGGGCAAACGCTGGAGCATGTGCGCGACTTGCTGCTGGGCGAGTTGAACAAGGTGCGGACCGGCGACTTCCCGGACTGGCTGGTGCCGGCCATCATCAACAACGACCGGCTGGAGCGCACGAAGGGCTACGAGAGCAACGTCACCCGCGCTTCGGCGCTGTACGAGGCCTTCATTGAGCGCGTGTCGTGGGCCGATTACTTGAAGCAGAACGACGACTTTGCCACGCTCACGAAGGCGGAAATGGTGAAGTTTGTGAACGACAACTACGGGCCGGGTTACGCCATTATCTACAAGCGAACTGGCACCGACCCTAACACGGTGAAGGTGGTGAAGCCTGCCATCACGCCCGTGCCGGTGGACCGCGACGTGGCCTCGGCCTACTACAAGGACTTGACCAGCCGCCCGGCCCCGGAATTGAAGCCGGTGTTTCTGGATTACAAGAAGGACATTCAGACTGTGGTCCTGAAACCGGGTTTGCCGCTCTACTATACCCACAACGCCGAAAACGGGTTGTTTGCTCTGACCTACGCCTACGACCTGGGCACCAACAACGACCCGCGCTGGGGTCTGGCCGCTGACTACCTGCAATACTTGGGTACGGGGCAATACTCGGCGGCGCAACTGCAACAGGAGTTCTACAAACTGGGCTGCGCCTTCAACGTGAGCAGCGGGCCGGACCGGCTGCAAGTGAACCTCAACGGCCTTGACAACAATCTGGAACCGGCGTTGCGGCTGCTGGAGCAGTTGCTGAATGCACCCAAGCCTGACGCAGTAGCCTTGCGCGATATGGTGGCGGGCGAGTTGAAAAACCGGCAGGATGCCAAGCTCAACAAAGGCGTGATTCTGAACCTGGCGATGGTGAATTATGTGAAATACGGACCGAAAAACCCGTTCACAAACATCCTCAGCGAGAAGGAGTTAAAAGCCCTGAAACCGGAGCAACTCACGGCGCTGGTGCAGCAGTTGGCGGGGTTTGAACACCGGGTATTGTACTACGGGCCGCGCACGGTGCAGCCGGGCGGGAATACCCCATCGGCCGCCGCCAAACTGCCCGCAAAGGCTGGCGAACGCGCCGAAAGCAACGACTTGCTGCCGGTGTTGCAAGCCGCGCACCGCACCGCCGCCACACTAGCCCCGGTGCCCGCCGCCAAGGACTTTGCCGAGCAACCCCTGAAGGACCGCAAAGTGTACTGGGCCGACTACAACATGGTGCAGGCCGAAATCCTGTTCCTGACCAAAGCCGACCTCTACAACCAAAGCATTGTGCCCACGGTGAGCCTCTACAATGAGTATTTCGGCGGGGGCATGGGCAGCATCGTGTTTCAGGACTTGCGCGAGAGCAAGGCCCTGGCCTACTCGGCCATGTCGCGCTACAACAACGCCGACAAGGCCGGGCGCTCCAACTACATCATGAGCTACATTGGTACGCAGAGTGACAAACTGCCCGAAGCAATGGCGGGCATGGAAGCCTTGCTGACCGAAATGCCCACCGCCGAAGCCAACCTGACCATTGCCAAAAACGCGCTACGCAACAGCATCAGCACCGAACGCATCACAAAGCAAAACGTGTTGCTGGCCTACGAACGCGCCCGCCGCCTGGGCCTGGACCACGACCTGCGCCGTGACGTGTACGAGCAAACCCCGGCCCTGACCATGAGCCAACTCCAGGGTTTTCAGGCAGCCAAGGTGAAAGGGCAGAACCAGGTCATTTTAGTGATTGGGGCCAAAGACCGCCTCAATTTTAAGGCATTGGGCAAGTACGGCACCGTGCAGCAACTCACGCTGAAAGAGATTTTTGGGTATTAAAATTTTGATTGTCTTTTTGTTGCATTGTTTTCTTGTTGGTGATTGATTGGCCTGATGCCTAACTCCCAACTCCACGGCCCGACCCAACCCCGTGTTTCAACAATCCGACAGTTCAACAATCCAACCATTCAACAATAAAACAAGCAATTAACCAATGGCAGACCAGAAAATCACCATCAAAAACGGCAAGCTGAATGTGCCCGACAAGCCCGTTATTCCCTTCATCGAGGGCGACGGCATCGGGCCGGACATCTGGCACGCCTCTAAACTCGTGTTTGATGCGGCGGTGGAAAAGGCGTATGGCGGCAAAAAGCAGCTGATGTGGAAGGAAGTGCTGGCCGGTGAAAAAGCCTACAAACAAGTGAACAACTGGCTGCCCGCCGAAACGCTGGACGCTTTCCGCGAGTACCTCGTGGGCATCAAAGGCCCCCTGACCACGCCCGTGGGCGGCGGCATCCGCTCGTTGAACGTGGCCCTGCGGCAAGAGCTGGACCTGTACGCCTGCGTGCGGCCGGTGCGCTACTACGCCGGGGTGCCCTCGCCGGTGAAGCACCCGGAATTGACCAACATGGTCATCTTTCGCGAGAACACCGAGGACATCTACGCGGGCATCGAGTACATGAACGGCACCCCGCAAGCCCAGAAAATGCTGGAGTTTTTGCAGGACGAAATGGGCGTGAAGAAAATCCGCTTCCCGGAGTCGTCCTCGTTCGGCATCAAGCCCGTGAGCAAGGAAGGCACCGAGCGGCTGGTGCGCGCCGCCATCAAGTACGCGCTGGACAACAAGAAGCCATCGGTGACGATTGTCCACAAGGGCAACATCATGAAATTCACCGAAGGAGCCTTCAAAACATGGGGCTACGAGCTGGCTGAAAAAGAGTTTGGTCCGAAGGTATTCACTTGGGCGCAGTACGACAAAATTGTGGCCAAGCAGGGCGTGGCCGTGGCCGACGCGCTGCAAAAGCAAGCCCAGGACCAGGGCAAGCTCATCGTTAAGGACAGCATTGCCGACGCTTTTTTGCAGCAGATTCTGCTGCGCCCGGCCGACTACTCGGTGGTGGCGACACTAAACCTGAACGGCGACTACATCTCCGACGCGCTGGCGGCCATTGTGGGCGGCATCGGCATCGCGCCGGGGGCCAACATCAATTACCTCACCGGCCACGCCATTTTTGAAGCTACCCACGGCACGGCCCCCAAATACGCCAACCAGGACAAGGTAAACCCCGGTTCGGTCATCCTCTCGGGGGTGATGATGCTGGAATATATGGGCTGGAAAGATGCCGCCGCCCTCATCAACAAGGGCCTGGAAGCGGCTATCGCCAGCAAGCGCGTCACCTACGATTTCGAGCGGCAGATGGAAGGCGCGACCTTGCTCAAAACGAGTGAGTTTGGGCAGGAGATTGTGAAGAATATGCTGGCGTAAGGCGGCAGATTTGACGCTTGGGGAACCCCGTGCTGGCAGTAGCTGGCGCGGGGTTTTTCTGTTTTACTGACTAACTTCTGGCAACTCCTGTAACATTGTTGCCACAGTTGCCGCTAAAGGGGCAATTTCAACTTCCAGCACGTTGCTCACGACCTCAAAGTCAATGTCAAAGTAGTGGTGGATGAGCCGGTCACGCATTCGCGCAATTTGCTGCCAGGGAACGGCGGGGTACTGCTCACGCCATTCCATCGGAATGCTTTTCACGGCTTCGCCAATGATTTCCAGGCTGCGAACTACTGCCCGGCTCAAGTCTTCGTCGTGGATGATTTCTCCTAGTGCATGGCCGGCGCGGCACCGTTGCAGGTAGGCCGTTTCCTTCTGAATGTGGAGCAAACGCTCACGGGGCAGTAAGGACATATTCGGTGGTCTGGAGAATGTGCGGGCCAATGTAGGGCGACAGGCCCGCCCGCGTAAGGATTTCTACCGGCCGCCCAAATGCTTCTTCTAACAAGTCGCCCACAGCGCAAATGGCCCGGTAAGTTTTGCGGCCCTGCTCAAAATCTACCAGTACATCTACGTCGCTCTCCGGCCCGGCTTCGTCGCGCACAAAAGAACCAAATAATCCCAACTGCGCCACGCCCAGCGCCCGTAGCTGCGCCTGTTGCTCGCGCAACCGTGCGGTAACTTCTGCTTTGTTTTGGACAGGTTGCATGGGAGCTTGATACTGACAAAGCTAACGCCGCCCGCTACAACATCGTTGCCGACGGCTGCCAATTCGCTAACAGGCTGTGGCCGGATGGCGGCTGACCAGCCCGAAAACTTCCAACCCCTCACTTCCAAACCCGCCTTCAGCGCTGTACCTTTGCACCCCCGTCAAGGCGACGGGCCTCGTAGCATAACGCCAAGAGGTTCACAACTAACCGCGTGGCGGCTTTGGGCTTCGGCCGCTGCGTTTGAAACAGAAGCCCGCAAAGCTATTATGGCAGTAGAAACTGTTGATAACTTCGATTGGGACAACGTGGGGGCCACCGGCTTCGGCGGCAACTATTCGGCCGAGGAACGTGCCCGCATGGAAGAAATGTACGGCAACACCCTGACGACCGTGCAGGAGGAGGAAGTCGTAACGGGCACCGTGGTCGGCATCACCGACCGCGACGTGATTCTGAACATCGGCTTCAAGTCGGATGGGCTGGTGTCCATCACCGAGTTCCGGGACTTGACCGATTTGAAAATCGGCGACACGGTGGAGGTGCTGATAGAGGAGCAGGAGAATGCCAACGGGCAGCTCGTGCTGAGTCGCAAGAAGGCCAAAATCAAGCAAGCCTGGAAGGCCATCTACGATGCGCTGGAGCTCGACACAATTCTGGAAGGCGTGGTGAAGCGCCGCACCAAAGGCGGCCTCATCATGGAACTCGACGGCGTGGAAGCGTTCCTGCCGGGTTCGCAGATTGACGTGAAGCCCATTCGGGACTTCGACATTTACGTGGGCCGTCGCATGGAGGTGAAGGTGGTGAAAATCAACTCCGCCTTCGACAACGTAGTGGTGTCGCACAAGGTGCTGATTGAGAAAGACCTCGAACAGCAGCGCGAAGCCATCCTGAACAACCTGGAGAAAGGCCAGATTCTGGAAGGCAACATCAAGAACATGACCAACTTCGGCGTGTTTATTGACCTGGGCGGCGTGGACGGTCTGTTGCACATCACCGACATTTCGTGGGGCCGCATTCAGCACCCGAGCGAGGTGCTGACGCTGGACCAGAAGCTCAACATTGTGGTGTTGGATTTCGACGAGGCCAAGAAGCGTATTTCGCTGGGCCTGAAGCAACTCACGCCGCACCCCTGGGATTCGCTGCCCGCTGATTTGCAGCCGGGTTCCAAAGTGAGTGGCCGCGTGGTGAATGTGGCCGACTACGGCGCGTTCATGGAAGTGGTGCCGGGCGTGGAAGGGCTGATTCACGTCTCGGAAATGAGCTGGAGCCAGCACCTGCGCAACCCGCAGGACTTCATCAAGCAGGGCGACACGGTGGAAGCGCAGATTCTGACGCTGGACCGCGAAGACCGCAAGATGAGCCTCGGCATCAAGCAACTGACCGAAGACCCCTGGACCCGCGACGACTTCGCGGGCAAGTACGCCGTGGGCACCAACCACAGCGGCACGGTGCGTAACCTGACCAACTTCGGCCTGTTCGTGGAACTGGAAGAAGGCGTGGACGGCCTTGTGCACGTGTCGGACCTGAGCTGGACCAAGAAAATCAAACACCCCTCCGAAATGGTGAAGGTGGGCGACAAGCTGGACGTGGTGGTGCTGGAACTGGACCTCGGTGCCCGTCGCTTGGCCCTGGGCCACAAGCAACTGGAAGAAAACCCCTGGGATACCTTCGCCACGGTGTTCACGCCCGGCTCGGTACACCGCGCCACCATCACCGAGAAGACGGACCGGGGTGCGGTGCTGGAATTGCCCTACGGCATTGAAGGCTTCGCCTACCCGAAATCGTTGGTGAAGGAGGATGGCAGCGTAGCCGAAAACGGCGAGGCGCTGGACTTCCGCGTCACGGAGTTTTCCAAGGATGACCGCCGCATTGTACTTTCGCACATGGCGGTGTACAACAAGGAAGCGGCGGCCGAGGAAGACGGCCGCAACGCCAAAACCAAGAAGAAAGGCGGCAAAGCCGATGCCACCGGCGAAGGCAAAATGAGCGACCTGACCACTGCCGACGACAAGTCAACGCTGGGCGACCTCGACGCTTTGAGCGCCCTGCGCGACCAGATGGCCGGGGCCGAGCGCACCGCCGGCGAGAAGAAGCTGAAAGCCGCCAAGGCCAAAGCCGATGCCGCCACCGAGCCCGCCGCCCAACCGGCCGCCGACGACACGGCCGCAGCAGCCCCCGCTGCCGAAAACGCAACGGTGACCGACCAGCCCGCCGCTGACGACGCGGTGGTGGCCAAACCCGCTGCCAAGCCCAAAGCCGCCCCGAAGGCCAAAGCGGCACCCGCCGCTGACGACACGACGGCCGCCGCGCCGGCGGAAACGGACGTGCCAACTGCCGGTCCCGACAACGCCCAGGCGTTGGAAGACGGCGCAGCGGCCACCGATACCGAAGCCACGGCGTAACAGCCTGGTTTTAGTGAATTGAAAAAAGCTCCGGCCGCCAGGCCGGAGCTTTTTTTGTGGGGTTGAACGAGTACCCCGAAGCTGTGCTTCGGTCGTTGAACGGCACCGTTCAGCGGTCATATTCGCTGCGTTCACATCCGAAGCGCGGCTTCGAAGCACTCGTTTAGCAACGGTTGCGCTACTCCACGGCCAGGCGCTGGGTGCTGCTGCTGCCATCGGGCCAGGTGAGGCGCACGAAGTACAGGCCGGGCGGCAGGCCGGTTAGCGGCAGGTCGGGCTGACCAGCCTCGGCGGCGGGCTGCGCCCAGGCAGTGCGACCCAGGGCATCGAGCACGGTGGCGCGGGCGAAGCGGGGGGCGGTCACGCGCACCAGGGTGCGGGCGGGGTTGGGGTAGAGGCCAAAAGCGGGCGGCGCGGCCCCGGCGCGGGTGGCCGAGATGCGCTGGTTGTGGGTCATGACGGCGCGGAGCATGGGGGCACCGCGCTGAAAGCCGATGAGCGAACCTGGGGTTGATACGGTGGGCACCAGGTTCCACACGCCGTTCAGGGTAGTGAACAAGGAACTGGGTGGGCGCTGGTTGTTCAGGTCGAGGCCAATGGCGGCGCTGGTTTGGCGGGGCTGGCCGAAGCCGAGGAAAAACGCCCCGCTGACGGGAATGGACACGGGAAAGTCAATTTCCGCAAAGGTTTGGCCGTTGGGCAAGGGGTTGGGCACGGCAGCGGTGGCCGTGCCCAGCGGGCGGCGGCTTGGAAAGCCGGCACTATCGGCCCAGGCGAAGATGGTGACGTTGCGGCCCGGCGCAGCCCGGTCGAAGAACACCGGGGCCAGGCGCAGGCCCAGTAGCTGGTCCGGTTCGTTGAGGGGAAAACGGTAGGCCAGGTATTCGTAGGTAGTGTTGCCGGAACCGATGGCGGTGAAGTTTTCGGCTGTGCCGTCGTCGTAAGCGTAGTAATCGCGAAAATCCACGTCGCGCTGGAGACTGTCGTTGGGCAGGGTTTGGGGGGTGGTTTCGCGGGTGGTCAGGGCCAGGGTGTAGCGCAGGGTGCGGGGGCCGGTGAACACGGGCAGCGCCCGGCGGGTGGCATCGCCGGGCACCGAGTCGCGGCGTGGCGCGGTGGCTTGCGAACGGCTGCCAGTCAGCCACACGCCAACGGGGGTGGTGCCGGGCACGTCGCGGATGAGGCCGGTCCAGGTGATGGGGGTGGGGGGGGCGCTGGAGGCGTTGAGGCTGATGAGGCCGGCCACCACGTCAGGGTTTAGCTCGGTGGGCGAGGGGGCCGCGTTGTACTGCCACCAGGGCAGGGCCGTGAAGCGCCGCAACGGCGAATTGAGGCCGGTGGTGGTGGCAATGTCCAGGTAGGTGGTGTCGGCGGGCCGGCGGTTGGCATCGAGCAGCACGTAGTCCACGCTCCACACGTCCTGGCCGGTGGTGCGGTCGCCGGTGGCCAAAAAGCGAAACTGAAAGCCAGCGTTGAAGAAGCGTGGGTCAGTGATGGCCTGGGTGTGCTGCCGAAACGGGGTGGTGCGGCCGGTGCTGGCCTGGGTCCATTGCGAACGCCAGCGGCGGCTGCCCTGGTCGAAAAACTGTAGCTCCAGGCTCACGTTGTGGCCGCTGCCGTTGGCGTTGGGGGCACCCACGATGCTGCCCGACTGCCAGCCAAACGACAAGGCCACGTTGCTGGCCAGCGCGTAGCCGCTCAGGTCGATGGCCTGGGTGGTGAGGGTGTCGGTGGGGCCGGAGGCGGTGGTGGTGGCGAGGCCGTTGTAGGGGTAGCCGCTGCTGTTGAGGCCGTCGAGGCTGGCCACGCCCCGCGTGAGGGGCCGTAGCGCGAGGCGGTTGCTGACGTACGCCCCGCCCCTGGGCAGCCAGTTGGCAACGGCGGGGGGACCTTCGAGCGGGTGGGTGAAGTCGTCGAAGAAAGGCAGGGTGAGCACGGCGGCGCGGGCGGCGGCCGGGGCGGCCACCGCAGCCGGGCGGCGGCCGGGGTCGGCGGGCAGCGGGCCGCTGATGAGTTGGGCGTGGGCCAGAACGGGCAGCAGGAGCAGCAGGGGCAGCAGACGGGGCATGGGAAAGGGAAATAATTGAACAAGTACCCCGAAGCGCCGCTTCGGTAAGAGTGCAACGGACCGGGCCGCTGCTAAAATCGGGAACGGTGGCACAAAGCCGGACGGGTTTTGCGCGTACCGGGGCGGCGCTTCGGGCCACCCGCCCAACGCTTGCGCCCGCCTAAATCGTGCCTTGCCTACTTCGCCACCCACAAATCGACCAACTGCCCGGTGCGAATCGTGGCTCCGGGGCCGGGTTCGGGGCGCTGGCGCACCACGGTACCGGCGGCTTGGCTGGCGCTGGCCGCCTGCTCAAAGGTTTCGCCCACTTGCAGGCCCTGGCCGGCTAGGAGCGTCAGGGCTTCGTCCTGGGGCATATTGACCAGGTTGGGCACCGCAAACTCCTGGTTGCCCTGGCCGTCGCCCACCACCAGGTCCACCACGCTGCCTTTGGCGATGGGGGCACCGGGCGCAATTTCGTGGCCCTTCACGAGTTGCTTCAGCACGGCGTTTTGGGCCAGGTCGGGCACGAGCTGAATTTGGCCCACTAGCAGGTCGTAGCTCTTGAGAATGAGCTGGGCATTCTTCACCGAGCCGTCGGTGAGTTTGGGCATTTTGATGACGGGCGGGTTTTTCATCGCCACCTGCAAGTAGATTTTGCGGTCTTCCTTCACCTTTTCGCCGGGAGCCGGGTCCTGGGTGAGGACGGTGAAGGGGCGGGTGCCGGCGCTGTAGCTCGAGTCGTCCACGAAGTATTGCAGGTTGCGCTCGTCGAGGTATTGTTCCAGGTCGGCCAGGTTCATGCCCGTCACTTTGGGCACCGTGATGGTTTCGCCGTGGTGGGTGGTGATGGGCAGGTACACGTAGAAAAAGCCCAGCACCAGCAGCAGCCCGCAGGCAGCCATCAGGGCCAGGTGTTTCAGTACGTCGAGGGGGGTGTTGGTCGAGAGCAGCGGCATAGGAGGGCAAAGGTCGGACAGCGGCGGTCAAACTCCCCTCCTGCCAACCGAAGGTCAGCGAAGCTAAGGAGGGGATGTTGCCGCGTAGCGGCGAACGGGGGTGGTTAGGCCGTTGAACGGTGGGTTACTGCGTCGTTCAGCAGGTTCAGGGCAGCGACTGTTCAACGGCCTAACCACCCCCGTTCGCCGCTCGCGCGGCTCACATCCCCTCCTTGGCAGGAGGGGAGTTTACCGTTCACCCCTTCGCCGCTCGCGCTTTCCCAAAGTCCAGAATCCGGTCCACAAACTGATACGGCGTGTAGCCTGCCAGAGCGGTTTGGTGGAAGATGCACGTGGCCGGGGTCATGCCAGGCAGCGAGTTCACCTCGATGATGATGACTTCGACGGCCCCGCCTGGCCGCACCCGCACGAAGGCATCGATGCGGGCGTAGCCTTCCACGCCCAACACTTCGGCCACGTGGCGCAGCACGGCCTTCACCTCGTTGCTGATGCGCTGGCGTTCGGCGGGGTCGGGGGCGTAGCGGGCGGGGGTGATGTTCTGGCCTTCGCCGGCCAGAAACTTCTCCTCCAGGCTCAACACTTCGCCGGTGGCCAGGGCTTCGCTGGCCTCGAAAACCTCAATCTGCAACTGCCCGGCTGCGTCATAACTGGTGAGCAGGCCGCCCGTGATTTCCAGGAAGTGCGCCGCGCCGTCGGGGCCGATGAGGGTTTCCACCAGGAAGACCTCCTTCTGCGGAAACTCCTCTTTGAAGCCCAGGTGCAGCACCCCGGCGGGGCCGGGCAGCAGGGCTTCCTGGGTGCGGAAAACCAGCTCGGCAAAAGCGGCCAGCTCGGCGCGATTCTTCAGCTTTTTCACGGCCGACGAGCAGCCGTCGTCGGCGGGCTTGGCGATGAAGGGGTAGGGGAAGCGGGCTTCGATTTCGTGGTAGAACGCTTCGGCATCGGCCAGCCAAACCGTGCGGTAGGCCAGGGCATGGTCGGCCACGCGCAGCCCGGCATCGCGCAGACGCTGGTTGGTGGCGTACTTGTTGATGGTGATTTGGCTGCTGGCCACACCGGAGCCGTTGTAGGGCAGGCCCAGCTTTTCGAGTTCGGCTTGCAGGGCACCGTCTTCGCCGGGGCGGCCGTGCAGGGCAATAAACACCTCGTCGGCCATGTCGGCGAGTTCGGCAAAGGAGATGCGGCGCGGGGCTTCCAGGCTTTGCCCGGCGTAGGTGCGGGTGATGCCCGCCGCCTCGGCCCGAATCCGGGCCAGTACCGGGTGGGGCGCGTGGCCGGCCTCGGCCTGCTCAATCTTCTCCCTGATGTCGTCGGCGTTGTCCTTCAGCATGACGTTGATGGGCAGCAGGTGCAGGGCAAACGCATCGGCGTTGCCGGTCAGGAACACCGGCACGGGGCGGTACTTGGTGCTGCTGGCCAGCTTCTCGTAGATGTTGCGCCCGCTCTCGACCGAGATGTGGCGCTCGGACGAGTAGCCGCCCATTATCACGGCCACGCGGATGCGGTCGTCGGTGCTGGCCTGGCGGTCTTGCACGGCGGCATCCAGCGTTGCCAGCAAGCCTTCCAGCTTCACGGGTTGTAGGCCGGCGCGGCGGCGGGCAGCCAGCGACGTGCGGATGAGGTAGGTGAGGAACTGCGAGGGGTTCAGCCCGATTTCGGCGGCCTGGTGGAAGAAGAACGAGGCTGGCAGCATCCCGCTGGTGGTGTTCGGGTCGTTGAGGAAAATGGTGCCGTCGGCCTTGATAAACCCGTCGAGCCGGGCATAGACCTCAAAGCCGAAGGTGCGGAACATCGTCTGGCACTGCCGCCGGATGCGCTCGATGTCGGCTTCCGGCAAATCGATGGGCGTGACCTTGCGGGCCAGGCCGGGCAGGTACTTGGCGCGATAGTCGAAGACCTCGCTGCCCTTCACGATTTCGGTGGGCGGCAGGGCCAGGGGCTGGCCGTCTTCGTCTTCGACGACGATGCAGGAGAACTCGCGGCCGGCGACGAATTGCTCAATCAGTGCCTGCGATTCACCACTTGCGCTGATGAACACAATGCCGTCCTGATGGCCCCAGTCCGGCGTGGTGGGAAGTGCAAACTGTTCGTTAATGAAGTCCAACAACTCCTCAGGATGCGTCAGAACGGCGCTCGGACATTCCTCCATCATGACTTCGGCCTTGACCGGTAAGCCAATTCCTTCCCGAATGTCCGCCAGTTGCCGCACCCAATTCAAGCGGCCGGCCTCGTCCAGTCCGTCCCACTCCGGGCGGTATAACTCCTGAATGAACATTGCCCGGTAAAGCGCCGCCTTAAATTGCTTCGGGTCGGCTTCGCGGACAATGCTCACCCCAATGCTGCTGCCTTGGTGCGGCGCTTTAATAACCAGTGGCAAGCCTGCTTTTGCGATGGCGGCCTTCAGGCTGTCTTCCAAATCAAAGTCACCGAAATCCTCGACCGTGAACCCCGGCGTGGCCAGCCCCGCCGCCTGCATCAGCCGCTTCTGGGCGATTTTATCAATGCCGATGGCCGAGGGCAGGATGCCGGAGCCGGAATAGGGGATGCCCACCCACTCGAGCAGGCCCTGGATGCGGCCGTCTTCGCCGCCGGGGCCGTGCAGGGCCAGGAAGGCGAAGTCCATGAGCGTGGGCAGCTCCTCGATGGGCACCTGCCGGCCGACGGGTGCAATGACGGCGGCTAGCGCCTCCGGCGTGAGGTCGCCCAGGCTTTCGACGTACACCTGCCAGGGGTGGCGGGTGGCGGGCAGCGCCGACACGGGCGGGTAGAAGTCGCGGATGGTGCCCTTGTAGATGTACTGCCAGTCGAGCAGAATGAAGTGCCCGAGGCTGTCCACGAAGATGGGGACGGGGGTGAAGAGGGCTTTGTCTAAGTTGTCGAACACAGTGCGGCCGCCAGCGAAGGAGATTTCGCGCTCGCGGGACGTGCCGCCGAAAAAGATGCCAATTCTCATAGGGGGCAAAGGTAGGGGCGGGGGCAGCACGAGTACCCCGAAGCTGTGCTTCGGATACGAGCAAAGCGAGTAGGACCGTTGAGCGATTATCGTTGCACGATTCCACTCGCTGCGCTCGTGCCGAAGCGCAGCTTCGGGGTACTCGTGCTGCTACCTTTGCCCTAACCTAACCTCCCCCCCCCCCTGCCATGAACACCCTTGCCCAAACCAACTTTGCCCACCGCCGCGCCCTGGTGCGCGTTGATTTCAACGTGCCGCTCGCTGCCGACCTGACCATCACCGACGACACCCGCATCCGGGCGGCCACGCCCACCATCGAGAAGATTATGAACGACGGCGGCTCCGTGGTGCTGCTCTCGCACCTGGGGCGGCCGAAGGGCGGCTACGAGCAGAAGTCGTCGCTGGCAAGCCTGGTGCCACGCCTGAGCGCAGAATATGGCCGCCCGGTGCAGTTCGGGGGCGACGTGCTAGGTGCCCAAGCGGCCGATATGGCGGCGGCCCTCCAGCCCGGCGAGGTGTTGCTGCTCGACAACCTGCGCTTTCACCAAGAAGAGGAAGCCGGCGACGAAACCTTTGCCCGAAAGCTGGCCGCCCTGGGCGACGTGTACGTGAACGATGCCTTCGGCACGGCGCACCGGGCGCACGCTTCCACGGCCGTGATGGCGCAGTTCTTTGCCCCCGCCGACCGGGTGGGCGGAATGCTGTTGCAGGCCGAGGTGCAGAACGCCCAACGGGTGCTCGACCACCCCCAGCGGCCCTTCACGGCCATCATGGGCGGGGCCAAGGTGTCAGACAAAATTGACTTGATTGAACAGCTGCTCGACAAGGTGGACAACCTGCTCATCGGCGGGGGCATGGCCTACACCTTTGCCGTGGCGCAGGGCGGGCACGTCGGCAACTCGCTGCTGGAGGCCGACAAAGTGGACCTGGCCCGCGACCTGCTGGCCAAAGCCCAGGCCAAAGGCGTGAACCTGCTGCTGCCCACCGACAGCCTCATTGCCGACAAGTTTGCCAACGACGCGGCCACCCGCGTGACTTCCAACCGCGCAATTCCCGACGGCTGGATGGGCCTGGACCTGGGGCCGGAATCGCAGCGGGCCTTTGCCGAGGTGATTGAACACTCCGAAACCATTCTCTGGAACGGGCCGATGGGCGTGTTCGAGATGGAGAACTTTGCCGGGGGCACCCGCGCCGTGGCCCAGGCCATTGCCACGGCCACGGCGGCGGGCGCTTATTCCCTCATCGGGGGCGGCGACTCGGCGGCGGCGGTGCAGCAAATGGGCTTCGGCGACCAGGTGAGCTACATCAGCACCGGCGGGGGGGCGCTGCTGGAGTTTATGGAAGGCAAGGTGCTGCCCGGCGTGGCGGCGCTGGAAGGATAGAGGGCGGGCACCGGCCAGATGTTATCTTTCGGCATTGCGGAAACCCCCACGGGGTTTCTTGCGACCCGCAAACCCTCGCTCCTATGCCTACTGCGACGCGGCCCCCGGCCGCTGCCCCGCTCGACGACCTGCTGCTGACCGTGCTGGACGTGGCCCTGGCCGGCTACCTGCTGCTGCGGCCCGTGTACGGGGCCGGGGGTGCGGTGGTGGACTTTGCCTACGACTACCTCAACCCCGCCGCCCGGCAGATGCTGGACCTGCCCGCGCACCCCGCCGAATCGTTCCTGACCTTGTTTCCGGCGGCGGCGGCCCGCACGGGCGTGTTCGCGTTCTACCGCACGGCGTTCGAGACGGGCCAACCGGCCGAGCAGGAGTTTGCCTACCACTTCGACGGGCTGCACGGCGTGTACTCCCTTGTGGCGCGGCGCAGCGGCGAGCGGCTGGTGGTGCGCTTCACCGACGGCTACGACGCGGCCCGCACGGGGGCCGAACTGGCCCTACAAGAAGGCAAGCACCGCGAACAAGTGGCCCGCGCCGAAGCCGAGCGCCAGCGCAGCGAGCTGGCCCGCGTGTTCGAGCAGGCCCCGGTGGCCATTGCCGTTTTTCGGGGGCCGCAGTACATCATCGAACTGGCCAACCCCACAGTGTGCCGCCTGTGGGGCCGCACGGCGGCCGACATCGTGGGCAAGGGCCTGTTCGAGGCCCTGCCCGAAGTGGCGGGCATGGGCTTTGAGGAACTGCTCGACGGCGTGATGGCCACCGGCACCCCCCACGTGGCCCACGCCATGCCCGCCGTGCACGACCGCGACGGCCGCCGCGACACCGTGTACTGGGACTTTGTGTACGTGCCGATGCACGAAGCCGACGGCCGCATCTACGGCGCAATGGTGGTGGCCACCGACGCGACCGCGCAGGTGCTGGCCCGCCAGCAGATGGAGCAACTCAACGAGGAGTTGGAGATGCGCGTCACGGCGCGTTCGGCCGAAGCCCGAGCGGCCCTCTTCGAAGCCGAGCAACAACGCGAACAACTGCGCGAACAGCAGCACCTGCTCCAACAGATTTTGGGCCAGGTGCCCGCGTTCATTGCCACTTTCAGCGGCCCCCGGCACCGGCTCACGTTTGCCAATGCCGCGTACCAACGGCTGATGGATGGCCGGGCCGTGCCGGGCCACCCCCTGGCCGAAGCTGTGCCCGAACTAGGGGAACAAGGGTTCCTGGCCTTGCTCGACCAGGTGTACGACAGCGGGCAGCCCTACATCGGACGCGAAATTCTCGTGGTGCTGCACCAGCCGACCCCCGACGACCAGCGCTACTTTGATTTCATCTACCAGCCCCTGACCGACGAGAAGGCGCAGGTGCAGGGCATCCTGGCATTTGCCGTGGACGTGTCGGAGCAAGTGCGGGCGCGGCGGCAGGTCGAGACCCTGCAAGCTGCCGCCCTGGCCGCTGTGCAACGCCGCGCCCAGCAACGCCAGGAACTGTACCAGATAGTGGAGCAAACCCCGGTCGCCATCGTGCTGCTGCGCGAACCCGGCCACCGCATCGACTACTTCAATCCGGCGTTTGCGGAGTTGTTTCCGCCCGACGACTGGGCCGGGTCCCTGCACGGCCACACCCTGGCCGAGGTGTACCCGCACATGGACGTGGCCGGGCTGGTGGCGTTGCTCGATTTGGTGTACGACACCGGCGAACCGCAAACTGTGATTGATATGCCCCTGGCCGCGTTGCAGCCCGGCAGCCCGCGCTTCATCACGCTCTCGTACCAGGCCTACCGCGAGGAGGGCCGCATCGTGGGCGTGGCCGCTTTTGCCTACGACGTGACCGACCAGGTGCTGGGCCGCCAGCAAGTGCAGGAGCTTAACGCCGAACTACAGGCCGCCAACGCCGAACTCAGCGCCAGCAACGCCCGCCTGAGCCGCACCAACGCCGACCTCGACACGTTTGTCTATTCCGCCTCGCACGACCTCAAGTCGCCCATCACCAACGTGGAGGGGCTGCTGCTGGCCCTGCGCCAGCAACTGCCGCCCGCCGTGCTGCGCACCGACCTGGTGGGGCAACTGCTGGACATGATGGACGGGGCCGTGGCCCGGTTTCAGGAAACCCTGGGCCACCTCACCGACGTGAGCCGCCTGCCCCAACTGCTGGCCGACCAAACCCCCGAAGCCGTGGACCTGCCCGCGTTGGTCGAGGCCGTGCGCCTCGATATGCTGCCCGAACTGACCGCCGCCGGGGCCACCCTGGCCCTCGACATCACGTGCCCCACGCTGCGCTTTGCGGCCAAAAACCTGCGCAGCATCCTCTACAACCTGCTCAGCAACGCCGTCAAGTACCGCGCCTTCGACCGGCCGCTCCGCATTGCGTTGCGCTGCCACCGCACCGCCGCCGGCCCGGTGCGGCTCGAAGTGCAGGACAACGGCCTGGGCCTGACCGCTGCCCAGCAACAGGAGTTGTTTCAGCTTTTTCGCCGCCTGCACAGCCACGTGCCGGGGTCGGGCGTGGGCCTGTACATGGTCAAGAAAATGGTGGACAACGCCGGCGGCCTCATTGCCGTGCAGAGCGAACCGGACAAAGGTGTTACTTTTACCATCACGCTGCCCGCCACCACGTAGGCCCGGGTGCCTTTATTCTTCAGTTCTTTTATGGAAAAGCTATCCAGCGTCTTGCTCGTGGACGACGACTCGACCACCAACTTCCTCAACGAGCTGCTCCTGAAACAGCTCAACGTGACCGACCGCATCCTGGTGGCCCAGGACGGCAACCAGGCCCTCGACCTGCTCGAACACACCGCCGGCCCCGACGAACCGGCCCTGATTCTGCTCGACATCAACATGCCCGGCCTGAGCGGCATCCAGTTTCTGGAAGCCTACGCCGAACTGCCCGAGGACCAACGCCGGGGCACGGTCGTCATCATGCTCACGACCACCATGGATGCCCGCGACCTGAACCGCCTCGACGCGCTCAACATTGCGGGCCTCGTGAGCAAGCCCCTCACCGAAGACAAAGTGAACAACATCCTGCAACTGCACTTCCGGCGGCACCTGCCCCCGGCCGAAGGGCGGGCCGGGTAAGGGGCTTTTGCCGGCCCGAACCGGGTGGCCGGGCCGGGGCCGCCGGGCCACAACCGGCTGCTAAATTAACCCAGGTTGCGGAATGGCCGCGTAGCGGGGAGTAGCCGCATCGCGGCGACGGGTTGGCAGCCCAGGCAGGGGTCAATGGGGCCAAGCCGCGTAGCGGCGACGAATGGCCCAGGGGTTCCGTCGCCGCTACGCGGCTTGGCGCTTCTTTTACTGTTTGTGCTACCAACCCGTTGCCGCTACGCGGCTGGTCTGCAACCTGGGTTGAATTACAGACAAGCCCTGCGGCTTGCTGGGAGCTTTCTAAAACTTTACAGATGCCTCCTGCGGTCTGCTGGAAGCCTTCTAAAACTTTACAGACACGCCCTGCGGTCTGCTGGAAGTCTTCTAAAACTTTACAGACACGCCCTGCGGTCTGCTGGAAGCCTGCTAAAACTTTACAGAAGCCTCCTGCGGTCTGCTGGGAGCCTTCTAAAACTTTACAGATGCCTCCTGCGGGCTGCTGGAAGCCTTCTAGAACTTTACAGATACCCCCTGCGGGCTGCCGGGGGGTGCCTGAAACAATACAGACACCCGCCGCCGGCTGCCGCAACGGCCCGGCCGGGGGTGGGCAGGCAGTGGCCGGGGGTCCGGCTGCCCGGGTTGGCGCGTGCCGGCCGGTTTTTATTTTTTCTCACATTTCCCTTTTTGTCCCCATGGAAGATTTCACCCACTTGTTCGCCTCCCATTTCACCGACCCCTACCGCTCGCTCGAAAACACGCTGGCCGGAATCGTGGACCACGCCGTGCGCTTCCGCGCCACGCTGCCCACCGACGGCCCCCTGGCCCCGGTGCTGCTTGCGGCCTGCAACGCCGCCGAGGACCTGTCGCTGCAAGCCCAGGCCGTGCAGCAAACCCTGGGCCTGAACGTGGGCACCCAAAAGCAAGCCGGCAACCAAACCGAAACGGCCCTGAAAACGGCCCTCGAGCGGATTCGCAAAAACGAAGGCTCCCTCAAAGGCGACCTGTTTATCGAGGACCTGGCCGAGCGCCAGCGCCTCTACGCGCTGCTGTACCCCGAAGGCGGCCTGAGCTACTACACCCGCGCCCGCCTGGGCACCGAAGTGGCCGACCGCCTGGGCGAATACCTGACCCGTACCGAAACCGAAAGCAAGGCCCTGGGCGAAGTCTTTGTGCAGCGGGTGCAGGACGACCTGGGGCCGTTTCGCAAAACCCGCGACACCCAGCTGGCGGCCCAAACCAAAACCGACGACAGCCGCACCGACCGCCACGACCTGGTGGCCGAGATTGACGGCCTCTGCGACTACGACTACCACCTGCTGAGCGCCTACTTCCGCGACCACCTCGACCGGGCCGCCAACTACTGGAACTCCAGCTACTACCTGCGGGCCGCCCCCCGCGCCGCCACCGGGCAGGTGCCCAACCTGGTCATCAAGGCCCACCAGCACCGGCAGCTCTACGACCTGGCCCACTACCCCCAGTTCACGGCCCTGACGGTGAGCCTGCGCGAGGGCGGCCCGGCGGCCCTGGCCCGCGTCGGGAAAGCCACCAGCCCACTGCCCGCCCACACCCTGCCCCTGCTGCCGGGCCAGCCCCTGGCCGTGCTGCTGGCCGACGTGCCCGGCACCGGCGACCACGTGCTGGTGTACAACGAAACCGGCAAGGCCCTGCACCTGGACGGGCAACTGAGCTAGGCGCGGGCAAGTTGCCCACCGCAACGAACAATTCCTCCCCGCCCGCCCTCAAAAAAGCCGCCTTCTTGCTCAAATAATTTGACAGAAGGGCGTGTGAAAGCGTTCTGAGCGGGGTGGCTGGCGGGTAGTATGTTTAGGCTATTGCGCGGCGGCGGCGGCTGTTGTTCCTTTGCAGGCGGTTTCGTTCTGGCACACGGCCTTTTGAGCCGACACTTTCTTGTTCGTAGTACTTTTGGCGGTGGTCTAATCCGTGGTGGTCCGACGAATTCCCCGAAGGGGTTCGTCAGACCACTATTCGTTGAACGATACCCGACCAAGTTAGTGGTCTGACGACTGAAAAAGTCGTCGGACCACCAGCGTTTAGACCACCACCGTATTTTTTCCACCTTTCCCCTTTTTATTCAATGAAAAACCTAACATCTTCCTTTCGGCTTTTGCCCGCCTTGCTGCTGGTGCTGCTAACCTGGGGCGCACAAGCCCAAGCCCCCACCTGGCAAAGCGTGACCGGCCTCAACGCCGGTGCCGGCACTGCGGTCGTGCGGGGCACCGCCGTAGATGCCAACGGCGACTACTACGCGGTGGGCTATTTCTACGGCTCCCTCACGCTGGGCAGCACCACCCTCATCACCACCGACCCCAACGCCGACTCGGATATGTTTGTGGCCAAGATGAGCGGCAGCACCAACACCTGGCTCTGGGCCAAGCAGGGCGGCGGCAGCGGCCTCGACCAGGCCGGCGGCGTGGCCGTGAGCGGCGGCACCGTGTACGTGACGGGGCACTACACCACCTCGGGCACCATCAGCGGCACGTTCCTGACGAGCGCCGGCGGGCAGGACGTGTTCGTGGCCCGCTACACCACTGCCGGGGCCGACGGTTCGGCCGTGAGCGGGGGCGGAGGCGGCTCCGACCAGGGCTACGACATCGTAGCCAACGGCTCCACGGTGTACATCACGGGCTTTATGGGGACGAACGCGACCACCCCCGTCATTGCCGGCAGCACCCTGACCGGGGCGGGCGGCCAGGACATTTTTGTGGCCCGCTATACCGACAACGGGACGAACCTGATTGGGGGCGGAGCCCGCAGCGGTGGCAGCAGCAGCAGCAATGAGCGCGGCCGCAGCGTGGCCGTAAGCGGCAGCAGCGTGTACGTGACGGGGCAGTTCTTGAACACGGCCACCATCAGCGGCACCTCGCTCACGTCGGCGGGCAGCCAGGATATGTTCGTGGCCAAGTACACCGACAACGGGTCGGGCCTGACCGAGAACGGGGCCGTGCGGGGCGGCGGCGGCGCGGGGCCTGACATTGGGTATAACATAACAGCCGTTGGCAGCAGCCCCACCATTCTCTACGTGGGGGGCACGTTCAACAGCGCGGCCACCATCAGCGGCACCGCCCTGACGGCGAACAGCGGCAGCCAGGACGTGTTTCTGGCCCGGTTCACCGATTCCGGCACGGGCATCACCAACGGCTACGCCCGCAGCGACGGCGGGGCCAACCAGGACGTGCTGAACGACCTGGCCGTGAGCGGCACCACCCTCTACGCCTCGGGCAGCTACACCACGGCCACCACGCTGGCCGGCACCAGCCTGACCAGCAACGGCGACGATGCCTTCGTGGCCAAGTACACCGACAGCGGCAGCGCCTTTGGGTCGGTGGGGGCCATTGACGGGGGCGCTACTGCTACCGGGGCAACCTCCACGTTTGCGGGCACCATTGCCACCAACGGCACCCGGTTTTTCCTGGGCGGCGCGGTGGGTGCCCCGGCCTCGTTTGGGCCCACCGCCGCCGGCGGCAGCCTGCAGGTGGCCGGCGGCAACACCGGCTTCGTGGCCGCCCTGACGGGGACCGCCGTGTTGCCGACCGTGACCACGACGGCGGCCAGCAGCGTCGCCACCACCAGCGCCGTGCTGGGCGGCAACGTGACGGCCGACGGCGGGGCCACCGTGACGGAGCGCGGCGTGGTGTATGTGGTGGGCAGCGGCACCCCCACCACGGCCAATACCAAAGCCGTGAATGGCGCGGGCATGGGCACGTTCTCGCAAACTGTTTCGGGCCTGACGGCCGCCACCCAGTACACGGTGCGGGCCTACGCCATCAACAGCGCGGGCACCGGCTACGGCAGTCCCCTGAGTTTCACGACGGCGGCGGCCCCCACCACCGTGACGAGCATCGGGCCGGCGGGCAGCAGCCCGACCAACGCGGCCAGCGTGACCTACACCGTCACGTTTGCCGCCGCAGTAACGGGGGTGACGGCGACCAACTTTTCGCTGACCGCCACCGGCGCGGTGGCCGGGGCCGGCGTGACGAGCGTGAGCGGCACGGGCACGACCTACACCGTGACCGCGAACACGGGCACCGGCAGCGGCACCCTGCGCCTGAACCTGGCCAACGCCACCGGCCTCAGCCCCGGCGTGAACAACGTGCCGTATACCAGCGGCACGGCCTACACGATTGACAAGACGGCCCCGACGGCGACCATTGCGAGCAGCACGGCGGCCAGCGGCGGCGGCAGCAGCGCCGCCACGTTCAGCTACACGGTCACGTTTTCGGAAGTCGTGACGGGCTTTGTGGCCGGCGACGTGACGGTGATTAACGGCGCGGTGTCGGGCTTCACGGCCGTGAGCGGCACGACCTATACCTTTAATGTGACCCCGGCTGCCAACGGGGCGGTGACGGTGAACGTGGCCGCCAACGCGGCCCAGGACGCGGCCACCAACGGCAACACGGCCGCCACGCAGTACAGCATCACGTACACCCAGCCGGTGCCGCCGCCCACGCTCAGCGGCTTTTCGCCGACCAGCGGGTTGGCGGGCACGCTGGTCACGCTCACGGGCACCAACCTGGACGGGGTGCGGGGCGTGCGCTTCGGCACGGGCGGGCTGGCCTTGTTCACGGCCCAAAGCGCCGCCAGCCTCACGGTGCGGGTGCCGGTGGACGCGGCCAGCGGCCCCCTGACCCTGACCCCGGCCACGGGCAACGCCGTGGTCAGCCCCGCCGGCTTCACGGTCGTGGCGCGGCAGAACCTGGCCGCCGTCCTCAGCCCGGCCGGGCCGCTGGACGTGTGCCAGCCGCGCACTCTCACGGCCACGGCCAGCAGCCCCGGCTTCGGGGTGGGCACGGGCTTCAACGGCGTGGTGAACGCCGTGCTGGCGCAGGCCGACGGCCGGGTGGTGGTGGGCGGCGGCTCGACCACCTACCGGGGCAGCGCCACGCCCACCGGCCTGGTGCGGCTCAACGCCGACGGCACCCTGGACGCGGGCTTTAGCACCGGCGCGGGCGTGGCCGGCGGGGCCGCCAACGTGGCGGCGCTGGCGGCGCAGGCCGACGGCAAGCTGCTGGTGGGCGGCGCGTTCGGCACCTACCGGGGCGTGGCCGCCGCCAACCTGGTGCGCCTCAACGCCGACGGCAGCCGCGACCCCGGCTTCGCCCTCGGCACGGGCTTCGACAACGAAGTGGATGCCGTGGCGGTGCAAGCCGACGGCAAGGTGCTGGTGGGCGGCTTCTTCACGCGCTACCAGGGCGTGGCCGCCCGCTACCTGGTGCGCCTCAACGCCGACGGCAGCCGCGACAACACCTTCGCGGTGGGCACGGGCCTTGCCCAGCCGGTGCAGGCCCTGGCGGTGCAAGCCAACGGGCAGGTGCTGGTCGGCACGGGCTTCACCCCTTCCGCGGGGGCCTCGACCACCGGCCTGACGCGGTTCAACGCCGACGGCAGCTTCGACCCCAGCTTTGCGGTGGGCAACGGCTTTGCGGGGGGCAACGTGAACAGCCTGGCGGTGCAACCCGACGGCCGGGTGCTGGCCGGCGGCGGCTTCGTGCGCTACCAAGTCTTCACGGGCACGGCGGCCTCGCGCATCATCCGCCTCAATGCCGATGCCAGCCGCGACAACACCTTCGCGGTGGGCACGGGCTTTGACGACCAGGTGAACCCCGTGGTGCTGCAACCCGACGGCAAGGTGCTGGTGGGCGGCTTCTTCACGCACTACCAGGGCACGGCGGCCGGCCACTTCATCCGCCTCAACACCGACGGCAGCCCCGACACCGGCTCCAACACCGGCACGGGCTTCGACGGTGCCGTGCTGGCCCTGGCGGTGTCGGCCGACGGCCGGGCGCTGGTGGGCGGGTCGAGCACCACCTACCAGGGAGTGGCGTCGGGCGGGCTGGCGCAGCTCAACGCTGACGGCAGCGCCCACACCACGGCCACGGCCGTGAGCGGGGCCAGCTTCGCCTTCGCGCCCGGCAACACCACCACCAACCCGTTGGTGACGAGCACCGCCGGCACCTACACCGCCACGGCCAGCCAGAACGGCGAAACCTCGGCCCCGTCGAACGCCGTGGTGCTGACCCCGTGCACGACTGCTCCGGCCCTGACCAACATCAACCCCAGCAGCGCCCCGGTAGGCACGAGCGTGACGCTGACGGGCAGCAACCTGACCGGAGCCACGGCCGTGACCTTTGCGGGCACGAGCAACAACACCGTGACCACGGGCCTGACGGTGAGCGGCACGGGCAGCGGCCAGACCCTTACCGTGGCCGTGCCCAGCGGGGCCGCCACCGGCAACGTCACCGTGACCACGCCCAACGGCACCAGCAACGGGGTGGCGTTTGCGGTAACCGCGCCCGCCATTGCCATCGCGCCGGCCACGCTACCTGGTGGCACACGGGGCGCGGCCTACAGCCAGACCCTCACCGCCTCGGGCGGCACATTGCCTTACACGTATGCCGTCACGGCGGGCGCGTTACCAGCCGGCCTCACGCTAACTTCGGGCGGCATCCTGGCAGGCACGCCCACGGCCAGCGGCTCCTTTGGCTTTACGGTCACCGCTACCGACGCTTCGGCGGCCCCCGGCCCTTATAGCGGCACCCGCGCCTACACCATCAGCATTGCGGCTCCCACCATCACAGTGGCCCCGGCCACGCTGGCCAGCGGCACGGTGGGCACGGCCTACAACCAAACCGTTACGGCCAGCGGCGGCACGGCTCCTTATGGCTACGCCGTAACGGCCGGAGCTTTGCCGGCGGGCCTGAGCCTGACCACGGGCGGCGCGTTGGCGGGCACGCCCACGGCGGGTGGCACGTTTAACTTCACCATCACGGCCACCGATGCGGCCACCGCGCCGGGGCCGTACAGCGGGGCGCGGGCCTACACGCTGACCATAGCGTCCCCGGCCATTACGGTGAACCCGGCCGCGTTGTCCAATGGCACAGTGGGCACGGCCTACAGCCAGACCCTGACGGTTGCGGGCGGCACGGCTCCTTACACCTACGCCGCAACGGGCGGGGTGCTGCCCACGGGCTTGTTGCTGAGTGCGGGCGGCACCCTGTCGGGTACGCCCACGGCAGGCGGCTCGTTCAACTTCACGGTAACGGCCACCGATGCCTCCACGGGCACCGGGCGCTACAGCGGGGGGCGGGCCTACACAGTAATCATTGCGGCCCCGACCATTGCGATAAGCCCGGCCACGCTGACCAGCGGCACGGTGGGCACGGCCTACAGCCAAACCGTTACGGCCAGCGGCGGCACGGCTCCTTATAGCTACGCCGTAACATCGGGGGCACTGCCAGGGGGCCTGAGCCTGAGTAGCGGCGGCACGTTAGCGGGTACGCCCACGGCGGGCGGCACGTTCACGTTCACGGTCACGGCCACCGATGCTTCCACGGGCAGCGGGCCGTACAGTGGCTCGCGCAGCTATTCGGTGGTCATCAACGCCCAGCCGGTGACGGCGGCCCCGGTGGTGACGGCCCCGGCCAACGGCAGCTACGTAACGACCACCACGCCGACCTACTCGGGCACGGCCCCGGTGGGCAGCACCGTGACGGTGTACGTGGACGGCACCAGCATCGGCACCACCACGGCCCCGGTCACGGGGGCACCCTTTAGCCTAACCCAACCGACTGGTTCGCCCCTGGGGCAGGGCAGCCACACGGTGCGGGCCACGGCCCAAAGCAGCGGGCAGGCCGTGAGTGCCAACAGTGCCACCAACACGTTCACCGTGGACTCGGTGGCCCCGACGGTGACCATTACCTCAACAGTCAGCAGCCCAACCAGCACCTCGCCGATTCCGGTGACGGTGACCTTCTCGGAGGCCGTGACGGGCTTTGTGAGCGGCGACCTGACGGTGACGGGCGGCACGGTGTCGGGCTTTAGCGGTTCGGGCACTACCTACACCTTTAACGTGACCCCGGCCGGCAACGGCACCGTGACGGTGAACGTGCCGGCCAACGTGGCACAGGACGCGGCGGGCAACGGCAACACGGCCGCCCCGCAGTACAGCATCACCTACGCCGCCACGGTGACGGCCACGACGTGGACGGGCACCAGCAGCACCGATTGGTTCACGGCCAGCAACTGGACCCCGGCCGTGGTGCCCACCGCCACGATTGATGCCACCATCCCCGGCACCGCGCCCCGGATGCCGCTCATTGCCAGCGGCAGCGCCGTGGCCCGGAACGTGAACATCGGCAACGGGGCCACCCTGGCCATGAGCGACGGTATGCTGGACGTGAACGGCAACTGGACCAACAACGGTGCCTTCGTGCCCACGGGCGGCACGGTGCAGTTCGGTAGCACGGCCCAGCCCAACGGCCCCAGCATCGGGGGCAGCAGCGTGACGCGCTTCTGGAACCTGACCGTGAACAGCGGCGGCGTGCTGCTGGCCACGGCGGCCGGGGCTTCGGCCCGCCGTCTGGTGACGCTGAACGGGGCCTTCGTGACGCAAGGCAACCCCTTCGTGCTGGAAAGCGATGCCACGGGCACGGCCCTGGTGGTGAACAACGGCACCGCCGGCTTCTTCCTGGGCTCCGTCACGGTGCAACGCTACATCAGCCCCGATGCGAATGCGGGCCTGGGCTACCGCCACCTGAGCACGCCGGTGGCGCTGAGCCCGGTGAGTGCGCTGGCCACGACGGGTTTCACGCCGGTAGTGAACGCCGCCTACAACACCGCCGCCGCCCCGGCCACCGTTTCGCCCTACCCGACGGTGTACGGCTACGACCAAAGCCGCCTGGCCACGGCCACGAGCAACTACTCGGCCTTCGACAAGGGCTACTTCTCGCCGGCGGCGCTGGCCACGCCCCTGGAGCCGGGGCAGGGTTACACGGTGTCGGTGGCGGCCGGGCGGGCCGTGAACTTCGTGGGGCCGCCGAACAACAACACCCTGGCCGTGCCGCTGGCCCGCAACAGCGGGGCCACGGCCGCCGATGCCGGCTGGCAGTTGCTGGGCAACCCGTACCCCAGCCCGCTGGACTATTCGCTGGTGGCCGCCGCCGACCGGGTGAACCTGGACGGGGTCATTTACGTGTTCACGAGCAGCAGTGCCTTCGCCGGCACCTACCGCACCTACCTGCCGGCCATTGGCAGCAGCGCCGCCGTGGGCGACCCGATTCTGCCGCTGGGCCAGGGCTTCTTCACGCGGGTGAGTGCCGGACAGACCAGCGGCAGCCTGACCTTCCGCAACAGCCAGCGCGTGACGGCCTACCAGAACCCCACCTACCACCGCGCCGCCGACCCCCGGCCGCTGCTGACGCTGGCCTTGCGCGGCCCCGCCGCCGGGGCCGATGCCCTGACCGTGTACTTCGATGCCGCCGCCACCGCCGGCATAGACCCGCAGCGCGATGCCCTGAAACTGCCCAACACCACGGGCCTGAACCTGGCCGCGCAAGCCGCCGGGCAGGCGCTGGCCATCGACGGGCTGCCCGCGCTGGGCAACACGCAAGTGGTGGTGCCGCTGGCGCTGCAAGTGCCCGCCACCGGCACCTACACCCTGGAAGCCACCGCGCTACAGAACCTGGCCACCACGCCCACCTACCTGCGCGACTTGCAGACCGGGGCGCTGGTGAATCTGGCGGTGCAGCCGCGCTATACGTTCACGCTGAACGCCGCCTTCACCGGCCCGCGCTTCGAGTTGCTCTTCGCCCCGCAGGGCGCATTGGCCACGGCCCCGGCCAGCCTGAGCGCCCAGGTGGCGGTGTTCCCGAATCCGGCCACGAAGGTGGCCTACGTGGAGTTGCCCACCGCCCTGGCCCGCACCGCTGCCACGGCCACGCTGGTGGACGCGCTGGGCCGCGCCGTGCGGACCTACACCCTGACAACGGCGACCACCGCCCTGCCGCTGGCCGACGTGGCCTCCGGCGTGTACGCCTTGCGCGTGGCCACGACCCAGGGCACGGTCACGAAGCGACTGGTGGTGGAGTAACCTTCGCTGCTGCTTTGGCCATTACCGGCCCCCGTCCTGCGCAGGGCGGGGGCCGGTTTTGGTTAGGGTAGGGGTGGCGCAGGCCCCGCTGCGGCGGGCGGTGGCGCAGGCCCCGGCCGTGGCCCCGCCAACGGCTAGGGCGGCAGCCGCAACCGGCCCTCGCCCCGCCCGAAGCTGCCGCCGGTTCGGCGGGGCGGCGCATTTCGGGCGCTGCTTAACCAGTGAAGAGACCGAAAGTTAGGGTGCAATTTGATAACCTGAGAAAGCCCGAATTTTGTGGGCCGCCCCACCAACAACGGCCGACATCGGGGGTTGAGGACGCACACAAACCCCAACCCTTAACCCCATTATCATGGATACCCCAAACCAAGGAACCGCTGGCACCAGCCAGCTCGATGCCACCCTCAACGCCCTGCAAGGGGGCCTGGCCGCCGCCGCCGGCGCGGCCGGCGACAACATTGCGGGCTGGATTAAGACCCTGAGCAGCGTGCCTGCGCTGTCCGGCATCAGTGCCGAACTGCAAAAGCTGCACGATGCCCTCACCGGCGGCGGCGATGCCCACGCCCTTGCCCACAGCCTGAGCACGCTGGGCGAGCACACCACGGCTGCCGCCGCCGGTGCCACGGCCGATGCCCAGGCCAAGCTGCACCAGCTAGGCAGCGCCCTGAGCGCCGCCGGTGCTTCGCTGAAAGGCTGAGCCACGCCCCCGGCCAAGCCGGGAACCGGACCCCAAAAAACCGTTGCTCCGCTGGGGGCAGCGGTTTTTTTGCGCCCGGGGCGGGCGGGTCAGTTCACGTACAGCGGCTCCAGCTCTTTCCCCAGGCCGCGCCAGGCCGCGCCGGTTTGGCCGGTCAGGCGGGTGGTCAGGGCCTGGGCTTCGCGGGGGCTGAGGACTTCCAGGTCGCGCAGCCAGCGCAGGCGGCGCAGTTGGGGCTCAATCCAGCCCAGGGGGTTCACGCGGCCGTACTCCCGGCGCAGGTAGGTGTGGGTTTGGGTTTCGAGGGCCAGCACCAGGGCCGCGAAGCGTCGCCGCTGCCAGGGCCGCCCGGCCAGCGTGAGCACCAGCCGCGCCGTGCGCAGCCGAAACGTGCTCCACTGCCGTTCGAAGCGCAGCCAGAAGCTGCCCACGTTCAGGGCCAGGATGCCCAGCCAGAGCCAGAAGTCGGTGGTCGGGTGGCCGGTGGTCAGCAGCCGCGTCCAGGGCCCGTAGCCGAGCAGCAGCAGCATACCGCCGGCCAGCAGCAGCGGCACGGCGGGCACCTGCCGCTGCACCTTCGTGTCGAGCGGCAACAGGTCTTCGTAGGGAATCTCGGTTTCCAGCATTATCCGCCCCTGCGGGTTGCGCTGGCACACGTACAGCGTCTTGGTCCGCACCGCCAGGTGCGTCGAACCGATAAGAAACTGCGTTTGGTCGAAGGTCATGGGGTGTTTTCTGGTACGGGGTACTGGGTATCAGGTAGTGGGTGCTGAGCTGAATGTTCTTGTTGTCTTTCTACTCACTACCTGATACCCCCTACCAAACATCACTGGAACGGTGCCGGGGTGAAGCACAACACAAAAATACCCACCATCAGCCAGCCCAGCACCCGGCGGCCGGGGCCGAGGGGGGTGTCATCGGGCGCGGGCGGGTGGTAGATGCCCGAAAGCCGTCCCAGCAACAAGCCGAACACCAGCCAGCCGGGGTTGCCCGTGAGGTGGGGCCAGGCGGCGGTCAGGGCCAGTTGGGCGGCCCACACAGCAGCCCCCAGCGCCAGCCCCTGCCGGGGCGTGGGCAAGGCCCGCCAGAACACCGCCGCCAGGTACAGCGCATACAGCGGCCCGCCGTAGAGCCAGGTTTGCCCCGTGCTGCGGAAGGTGAGTACGCCCAGCCCGGCATAAAAAATGAAGCCCGTAAATAGCCAAAACGCCAGCCGGTTGAAGCGCCGCGCCCCCAGCAGCCCGTACAGGATGTGGCCGCCGTCGAGCTGCCCGATGGGCAGCAGGTTGAGGGCCGTGAAAAACAAGCTGAGCGCCCCGGCCAGCAGCACCGGGTAGTGCAGTAATTCGGCGGGGTGGGGCAGGCGGGCGGGGTCGGCCAGGGCGGTTTCCAGCAGCCGGTACAGCAACGGCTTGGCCAGAAACATGGTCTGGCTCAGCATTTGGGGCGTGTACACGTGCTGCGCGTAGCTGGCCCCGTAGCGGGCATAGTCGGGGTGAATGGCAAAGAGGTAATCCAGCGGCGGCAGGTGCGTGAAGCCGTACACCAGCAGCGGCACCGCCACCGCAAAGCCCGCCAGCGGCCCCGCCAGCCCAATGTCGAAGAACTCGCGCCGCGAAAAAATGCGGTCCTTAATCCGAATGATGGCCCCGAACGTGCCCAGCCCCAGCGGAAACGGCACGTAGTAGGGCAGCGAGGTGCGCACCCCGTTGCGCCGGGCCACGAAGTAGTGCCCGAACTCGTGCACCGTCAGCACCCCCAAAAACGGCAGCGCAAACCACAGCCCGCGCCGGATTTCGGTGCCCCATTCCGGCCCGCGCTCCCACAGCATGGTCAGGGGCAAAAAGTCCAGCCCGCCCCGCGTGAGCTGCACCCCCGCCAGCGTAGTAGTGAGCAGCGTGACCAGAAACAGCCCGCTGTGCAAAGCATAGGTGCGGCCCCGCGACGGCTCTGGTCGCTCGTAGCGCCGGAAGGTATCGGCGGCCAGCGCCGGGTCGGGGCCGGTCAGCAGTTCCGGCAACGGGGACATTTCGGCCGGGCGGTCGTCGTCAGGCAAGGGCGTATTCTCGGGGAAAGACACGGAGGGCTTCGGGCAAGGCGGTGAGCAGCGACAGCGGCGGGGCCAGGTGCAACACCCGCAACCCCAGGCGGCGGGCGGTGGCCACGTGCTGCGGGCTGTCTTCGATAAACAACACGTCTTCGGCCCGCCAGTTCATTTCGGCCAGCGCGTGCCGGAAAATTTCTTCGCCCGGCTTGCGCCAGCCCACTTCCTGCGAGTAGAACACCCGGTCGAGGCAGTCGGCAATGCCGTGACGCAGCCCGTACTGCGCCGCCAGCCGCCGGTTGATTTCGGCAATGTGCAGCGCGTTGGTGTTCGAGAGCAGCGCCGTTTGGTAGCCCTGCGCCCGCAACTGCGCCAGGTACGCCAGCCGCTCGGCGGGCACCTCGAGCAGCATGGCGTGCCAGGCCGCGTCCAGTTCGGCATCGGTGGCTTCCAGGTCATACGCCGCCCGCAGCCCGTCCCGAAACTCGGCGGGCGTGAGGTGCCCGGTTTCAAACTTGTCAAACAATTCGGCCTGCGCCGCCTGGCTGAATTCGGCCGCGTGGCCGCTGCGGCTCAGGCGGCGCACCGCCGCCGGGGTAGCCGCGTAGTCAATGTCAATGAGAACGCCGCCGAAGTCGAAAAGCAAGTGGGGAAGCATAGGGGTTTGAGTGGTGAATTATGAGTTACGAGTTACGGTGGTGGAGGGGCAAATTTCAACTCATAACTCATAACTCGTAACTTATAACTAATCTTGGGTCGTACTTTTGCAGGGTCGGAGGAGCCAGTGATGGCGGAAAAAGGTTTAAGGTGAATGATAAACACCTCCGACACTGGGCCTATAGCTCAATCGGTTAGAGCAGCTGACTCATAATCAGCAGGTCCTTGGTTCGATTCCAAGTGGGCCCACAAAAACGGCCTTCCAGGTATCTGGAAGGCCGTTTTTATTCACCGCACCCAAGTCTGCACCCGAACAGGGGCGGAAGCCACCTGCCACACCAAGCAATAAAGGGCGGCCGTAGTTTGGCCGCGTGATTCCCGACCAGCCGACCCGCGAAGCACAGGCCGCCCACTGCCTCGAAGTGGCCGCCGAGCGGCGCACCGAATTGCTGGCCGTGGCCGTTAAATTGGGTGGGAGCGACCGTGACACGGGCTGGGGCCTCTGCTTGGCCGTTTGCCTGGCCTGCCGCGATGCCATCCGGTGCAAAGCAACGCGTCGTAATCGTTGCAAGTCTGCGAGCCGGGCGGCCGGAAGCCGGGATAAGCCAACACCAGAACCTCAGAAAGGCAACTTCAACGAGACTACCGCCGCCGGTTTTTGTTCCCCGGTCGGCTATGTGCATTATTTGGTGGCCCGAAAATTCCGTAGCCGCAGCGAATTCGTCAGCACCGACACCGAGCTGAGGGCCATGGCCCCGGCCGCAAGCATCGGCGACAGCAGCCAGCCCGTGAACGGATACAGCAGCCCGGCCGCCACCGGAATGCCCAGCACGTTGTAGATGAAGGCGAAAAACAGGTTTTGCTTAATTGTGCGAATGGTTTGCCGCGAGAGGTCAATGGCCGTCACCACGCCCTGCAAATCCGAACGCATCAGCGTGATGCCGGCCGCTTCCACCGCCACGTCGGTGCCGCCGCCCATTGCCAGGCCGATGTCGGCCTGGGCCAGCGCCGGCGCGTCGTTGAGGCCGTCGCCCACCATCGCCACAGTGCGGCCTTCGGCCTGCAATTCCTTCACTTTGCTGGCTTTGTCGGCGGGCAGCACCTCGGCAAAGTAGCGCATGATGCCCACCTGCCCGGCCACTTTGGCGGCCGTTTGGGGGTTGTCGCCGGTCATCATCACCACTTCAATGCCCAGCTGTTGCAGTTGGGCAATGGCGGCAGCCGAGGTGTCGCGCACCACGTCGGCCACGCCCACCAACGCCACGGCCTGCCCGCCCACGGCCACGTAGAGCACCGTTTTGGCCTGGTCCAGCAGCTGCGCCGCCTGGGTGGTCAGCGCGTCGGGGAGCGCTACGCTTTCGTCGGCCAGCAAGCGGCGGTTGCCAATCAGCAGCGCTTGCCCGCCCACGGTAGCCACCGCGCCCTTGCCTTCCACGGCCCGGAAACCGGTGGCTTCCAGCTTCGCCGCGCCTTGTGCATCGGCGTAGCGCACCACGGCCTCGGCCAGGGGGTGCTCACTCATTCGTTCCAGGGCGGCCACCAGCGGCAACAGCTTGGCGGCGGTCTGGCCGGCGGCGGACACAAAGTCCGTCACGGCCGGCTCCCCCCGGGTGATGGTGCCGGTTTTGTCGAGCAGCACGGCATCTACTTTGTACGCCTTTTCCAGCGCCTCCGCGTTGCGAATCAGCACCCCGTATTCCGCTCCCTTGCCGGTGCTCACCATGATGGCCGTGGGCGTAGCCAGCCCCAACGCACAGGGGCAGGCAATGATGAGCACGGCCACAGAATTGACTAGCGCCAGCGGCAGCCGCGTTTGCATCGGGGCCAAATCGAACCACAGCACAAACGTGAGCAGGGCAATAACCACCACCGTGGGCACGAAAATGGCGCTCACCTTATCGGCCAGCCGCTGAATGGGCGCGCGGCTGCCCTGGGCATCTTCCACCAGCTTCACGATTTGCGCCAGCATGGTGTCGGCCCCCACTTTGCTGACGCGGAAGCGGAAGGCCCCGGTTTTGTTGAGCGTGGCCCCAAACACGGGGTCGCCCACGTGCTTCTCCACCGGCAGGCTCTCGCCGGTCAGCATGGCCTCGTCCACCGCCGACTGCCCTTCGGTTAGCACGCCATCGGTGGCTACCTTTCCGCCGGGGCGCACCACCACCACGTCGCCCAGTTGCACCTGCTCGATGGGCAGGTCCACCTCCTGGAAGCCGCGTACCACCCGCGCCGTTTTGGCCTGCAAACCCATCAGGGTCCGGATGGCGGCCGAGGTCTGGGTTTTGGCCCGCAGCTCCAGCACCTTGCCCAGCAGAATCAGGGCAATGATGGTGACCGTGGTGTCGTAATAGACCTCCGGCACCACCCCCCGGCGCAGGAAATAACCGGGCACCACCGTCGCGGCCAGGCTATATAAAAACGCGGCCCCAGTGCCCACGGCAATGAGCGTGTCCATGTTGGCCGTCCGGTGGGTGAAGCCGTTCCAGGCCGAGCTGTAGAATTCGCGCCCGCTATAAAGCAGCACCGGCAGCGTGAGGGCCAGCAAGATATAATTCAGCACCGGCATGGGGACGGCGCGGGCCAGCGGCTCCCACAGCATCAGCATACTCAGGGGCATGATGACGGCCGCCAACCCCACCGCCACCCAAAACCGCCGCTTGAGCTTGGTGTACGCTGCCGCTTTCTGCTGGTCCAGGGCGGCTTGCCGGTCGGCGGCGCTGGTGTCGGGGGGGCGGTCGGTCACGCCGTAGCCGGCGTTCACCACGGCTTCTTTCAGCGTAGCCGGGCTGGCCACGCCGGGCTGGTAGGCCACGGTGGCCTTTTCGGTGGCAAAATTGACGTGGGCGCTGTGAACGCCGGCGGCGCGGCTTAGCGACCTCTCGACCGATGCCGCGCAGGAGGCGCAGGTCATGCCTTCGATGTCGAGGGTGGCGGTTTCGGTGGTGGGGTTCATAAGAAATGACTGAGAAGCTGTTTGAGTGAGTTGGCCGAGTACCCCGAAGCGGTGCTTCGGTCGCTGAACGACCGTTCAAGGACCGAAGCACCGCTTCGGGGTACTCGGCCGACGGGCCTGGATAGTAACCCAAACAGCTTCTTAGCTGGCTCAACTTCAGCAACACAAAGGAACGACTGCTCATTGCCGAAGTTGGTACAGAATACCGCTTCAGAGTTGCATAATTTGACCGGCGGGGTTACCGGCTGCTGCCGATTTGCAAGCGAACCTTCCTGGCCTCCTATAAGTAGCCACGCAAAAGTAAGCGTGTAAAAGAACGTCATGCTGAGCGCAGTCGAAGCATCTCTACCAACTAGTAATCAAGGCGTGAGCCGAAGCGGTAGAGGTGCTTCGGCTGCGCTCAGCATGACCGTTTACTTATGCACCACTAATTAAAAACAACGTATTTTGCGCTATGCAACCTCCCGACTTTGAAACCCGCTGTTTCGAAACGTTGGGTTTTTTGCTTACATTGGCTGTAAATCCCGTGGGCGGTGTTCAAACTACCCTGGGCCGGGGCCTCCGCTGCGTCCGGGGCTCTTCGGTTTCGGCAACTTGTCGGTTATTGCACATATTTCATGGAAAGCCTGCCCATTCAGCACATTCGCCGCTACCAAAGCTTTCTGTCCCAGTTGGTGCTGAACCCGGCGCTGGCCCAAACGAAAACGGTTGAAGTGGATTTGACGGGCACCCTGAACCCTACGAATCTGCTGAACAGGCTGTTCTTTGAGCAGGAACAGTGGTTGGGATTTGAGGATTTTCTTCAGCACTACCTGGCTGAAAACAAAGTGCTGCTGCAACGAACTTTTGCGCACATTGCCTGGCCAGCCCTCGAAACGGGCTTGCGGGCGCGGCTCTACCGCACCCAGTTCGGCTTCCTCACCGAGTACCACGCCTTTTTTGCCTGCCGCTGCTTTTTTCCGGCAGTGTACCGCGACAAGGGCCTGGACAAAGCCGGGGTTGATTTCCAGCTTTTCTACCAGCAGCAGACCTACAACGTACACATCTTTGTGGACACCCCGAGGGCGTGGGCTTACCGGAACTACAAAAGCGCCAACAAGTCGGGGAATAAGCTGCCGGGGGTTCACGTAAACCTGCCGTATTCGCTGGCAGCCAACCGATTCAATTCGCTGCGGTTTTTGCCCAACGGCTTTGGCATTTACACCTCCGGCTACCTGAAATACCTGAAACAGGAACTGGATTTGGGCCGCATAAAAAGCGGGGCCGACGGCGGCCCCAACATCACGGGCACCACCGGGCAGGGGTTCGTTTATTCGCCGCCGTAAAACGCCCGTTCCGGTTGGCTGCGTCGGGAAGCCGGCTTCGGCCCCGGTGCGGCCAGTGGTGCGGTTAGAACAGTTGGGAGAAAGCCCGGCCTTCGGCTTCCCTGATGCGCCGGGTGGCGATGTTGAAGTAGTGTTCCTCCAACTCAAAACCGAAGAAATTGCGCTTCAGGGCCACCGCTGCCACGCCCGTGCTGCCGCTGCCCATGAACGGGTCGAGAACGGCTTGGCCCGGAAATGAAATCAGCTTGACCAGGTGTTGCATCAACTCCACCGGCTTCAGGGTGGGGTGGTCGTTGAAATCGTCTTTGTGCTGACGCACTTTGGGCACCGCAAAAAACTTGTCGTAGCCGTCGAGCAGCGGGTCGGTGCGCAGCAGGTTGGCCGTCACCCGGCCAATGGGGTGGGGGTTGTGGCCCACTTTGCCCTCGCCTTCGGCGTAGGGAATGCGCGTTTCTTCCAGGTTCAAGGCCCCCGTGCCGTGGCGGAGGATGTTTTGGGCGATGGAAAGTTTGGCCTCGGCGGGCTTTTGCACCAGGATGATGGGTTCGTAGGCGGGCTTGATACCCAGACCGGCCCCTTTGTAAAGTTGGGCCGCCTCGGATGCGCCCGTCTTTTTCTTCTTTTTTTCGGCCACCGTGTAGCTGTCAGCGCCCCCCTTTTTGTAGCCCTGCACGTAGTTGTACTCGCCAATGACGGTGCTTTCCACGCCCACTTCTTTGTCAATTTCGAGCGAAATGTCGCGGCTTTTGGGCATCCCGTTCAGAAATGCCCAAAACAGCACGTCCTTGATGAGAAAACCGGCATCCTCAAGCGCCACCATGAGCCGGTGCATGAGCCGCACCGACGAAAACACCGCCCCGTAGGCCCCGGGCTTGAGGGCAGTCAGGGCATCGGCCCATATTTGGGGGTCCGGCAGGTCTTTGTCCCAGTAGTGGCCCTGAAAAGAAATGCCGTAGGGCGGGTCGGTGACGAGGGCATCGATGGAGCCGGGCGCAATTGCCGGCAAGCCGTAGCAGCTCGCATTAAAAATAGTTACTTCGCTCATTTCGGGCGGGGGTCGGTAGTTGGCAAAGATACCCGCCGGAACCTCCGCGACCCGTTTCGTGCCCCGCGCCCGGTGAACTGCGGCAAACCCGGGGCTTGGAGAATTTCGCCGCCGGGGGCACCCCTAATTCAGCCACACCCGCTCCAGCACTTCAAAGCGGTGGGGAGCAAAGGCGTTGTAGTAGGGGGCCTCGCCGCGAAAGGTGAGCACATGGACCAGGGGCAACCCTTCCATGCGGCTCTCGACCACGCGCACGGCGTACACGCGGCCCTGCATGGGCCAGTCGCCCACGTGGTTGGCGGGGCGGTTGCCGTCGTCTAGGCACACCGCGTAGTCGATGAAGGGAGCGGTGCGGGTGGCCTCGGCCAAGCTGTGCAAAGATACTTCCATGGGGTAAAGATAGGAACGGAACGGGTGCGCCGGTTCGGGAAAGCATTTGGAGCGCCAGAAAGTGCCCGGCGGGGCAGGGCCGCCGGGGCAAAAAGCGTGGTTCACGAGCAGGCGGGGGGCTTGCCCGTGGTGCCCCGACTTCAATAAGCGAAGAACTCACGGGCAAGACCCCCGCCCGTAAGTTCAGGAAAAACGCACTTTATTTAATAAAGGCCAAACTACGAGCTGGTTGCTTTTGACAACGGGTAGCCGCAGACCGGCCTTACTTGCCCAGTCGCAGCTCGGCGGCCACGTCGGCGTAGTTCACCCGCAGCGTCTTGTTCAGGTCGTGGCCCATGAAATTGGCCGTGCCCCCCGTGTAGCCGGTGCCGCCGTAGCTCATGTCGGTCTTGAATTGCAGCGGCAGCCCGAACGTGCTGACCCGGTGCTGCACGTAGGCTGCCTCGTAGCCCGATAGGGCGGCGTAGTCGTTGGCGAGCAGGGCCAGGGCGCACAGGTTTTCGAGCAAGGCCCCGGCCACCTTCTTGTTGATGGCGCTTTTCTTGTTTTCCCAATCGGCCTGGGCCAGGTATTGCCGCCAAGTGCCGCCCAGCGCGGCCAGGCGGGCCGGGTCGGGCGCGGGGCCAGCCGCCAGCAGCGTCTTGAAGTCGGCCGTGGCCTGGCTGATGGCGGCGTAGGCCGGGGCATCGCCCGTCACGGTGTTCAGGGTCAGCTCGGTGCGGTACTGGTGCGGGTTGAGCCGAAAGTCGGCCCGGCGCAGCAGCGCATCGAGCAGCTGCCGGCTTTGTTCGCCCACAAACGTGTTGTCTGCGTAGCTGTCCAGCGTCCGCCGGTTGCGGAAATACGCCGTTGTCACGCTGCCGCCGGTGCGCTGGTAGCTGTCCAGCACCTGGTCGGTTTTGAGGTCGCGCAGTTCGTAGCCAAACTCGCCGGTGTAGTTCAGGGTGTAGGCGCAGCTGTAGCCGCTGGTGGTGTTGGCTTCGTTGAGGGTGCGCCCGCTGACATACAGGTTTTTGGCTGTGAAGCGCAGCCGCAGGTCGCCCCCGCTTTTCTGGTAGGTCAGGCCCTGCAAGGCTGGCTGAGTGGCCACGTTCATTGCCTGGGTCCCCAGGTCGTACTCCACCGAGTAGGTAGCGTATTGCGGTTTCAGGGCCAGCACGGGGGCTTGGGCGTAGGCGGCGGCCACGGCGGCATCCTGCACTTTTTGGGCCAGGGCCGGTGGGCCGGTCAGCAGGGCCAGGGCCAGGGCCGGCAGCAGGCCGCTGCTCGTGGCGGGCCCGAAGAAGGGTTTTTGCATGAGCGGAGCGCTAATAGTCAATGTTGAACTTGCCGTTCGTGACCGACTTGCGGGCGGTGCTGGTAGTTTTTTCGCCCGTAAAGGTGAAGGTGCCGCTCACGTTCGAGGTCGAATACTTGGTCAGCGCCACGCTGCCCGTAACGGCCTCGTAGGCCGACGTGCTGCTTTCGAGGTAGTAGCCCGCCACGTCGTTGCCGGACAGGTCGAAAGTGCCGCTGCGCTTGGGCACCACGAAGAATACCTGCGGGTAGGTGTTGCCTTTGTCGCGCCGCCCGGCAATCACCAGGTTGTTGGTGCTGCTGCTGCTGGTGTAGGCGGTGGTTTCGCCCGCCGTGACGTTGCTGCCGTCCAGGGTCCAGCTCATGCCTTTGGGGTCGGCCGAATCTTTGGAGCAGCCCGCAAGCGAACCCAGGGCCAGGCCACTGGCCAACAGGCAGGAAATGAAAAAACTGTGCTTCATGGGATTTGAGAAAAAAAGGAATTGGTTGAAAAAGGCCCAGCACCCGCCGGGTCCGAAAAAAATATCAGTAAGGTGAGGTGTGGCGAACCGGGGCGCTACCGCTGGGCTGGCAGCACGTCGGCGGCCAGCTCGTCGTAGTACACCCGCTGCCGGGTTTCGGTCTGGTGCCCCACATACACCGACGAGCTGCCCTGCGACACCGAGCCGCCGTAGGCCCCGGTGGTGGTGAAGTCGGGCGGCGAACTATCAAAAAAGCCCTTGTTGTGCTGAGCAAAGTTGGCCGCGTACTCGCCCAGGTGGGCGTAGTCTTCGGTGAGCATGGCCGTGGCGCACAGGTTTTTGAGCAGCGCGTTGGCCACCTTTTTATTGATGGAGCTTTTCTTCTCGTCCCAGTTGATGTGGGCCACCTGCTGCTGCCAGGCGGCGGCCAGGGCGGCCACTTTGGCGCGGTCAGGGGCAGCGTTGGGGGCGGCGGCCAGCAGGGCCTTGAGGTCGGCGGTGGCCTGGTTCAGGGCCGCGTATTCGGGGCGGGTGGCCTCGATGCTGGCCAGGGGCACGGCCACGGGGTATTCGTGGGGGTTGAGGGCAAAATCGGCCCGCTGGTTCATTTCGTCCAGCAGTTGCCGGGTTTTTTCGCCCACGAAGGCGTTGGCCACGTAGCCGTTGAGGTCGGCCAGGGCGGCGAAGCTGCGGGTGGCGGTGCTGCCGCTGTTGCGGCGGTAGCTGGCCAACCCGGCATCGGCTTTCACGTCGCGCAGCTCGTAGCCGGCTTCAACGCTGTAGCCCAGGTCGTAGTAGCAGCTGTACACGCCGTTGCGGGTGGTGTTCTCGTGCAGTTTGCGGCTGGTCACGAACACGCTTTTGGCCGTGATGCGGAGCAGCAGCTCGCCGCCGTCCTTCTGCCAGCTCAGGCCCTGGAGGGCGGGGCGGCTGGGGGCGTTCAGCACCATGCTGCCCAGGTCGTAGTCCACCGAGTAGGTGGCAAAGCGCGGGGCCAGGGCCAGGGCCGGGGTTTTGTGAAAGGTGGTCCAGACCGCCTCGTCCTGGGTTTTTTGGGCCGCCAGGGGGCGAGCGGTTAGTAACAGGCCCAGGCCCAGAAGCGGGGCCAGCCAACGCGAAGAACACAGCACGGAAATAGCGAGAAAAGGGTGGAAAATGGCCGCTGGCCCCGGCAAGGGCCGTTTTGGTTCCGCAAAGTTCCCCCAATGCTTTTTGCTCCGCAATACCTAGTTCTAGGTAATTTTTTTCCGTTCAGCCTTTGCGCCAACCCTTGCTTTGCCCCGCCCCACGGTGTAGCGCCAACCCCCCAACCTTCACAGCCCGTGGTCGGTGGCGAAGCGGATGAGTTCGGCCACCCCTTTTAACCCCAGCTTGTGCATGAGGTTGCGGCGGTGGGTGCTGACGGTCATGGCCGACAGGTTGAGGCGTTCGGCAATGGTGGCGGTGGGCAGGCCGTCGCGCACCAGCACAATAATTTCGCGCTCGCGGGCCGTGAGCTGGCGCAGGCGCAGCAACACACTGGCGGCCAGGGCTGGCGCAGGCGTGGGCAGGGCGGCCCCGGCCGGTTCGGGCCGCGCCCGCACCCGCGCCGGAAACACGAGTTGCCCGGTGTGCACGGCCCGGATGGCGGCCAGCAGCGCGTCGGCTTCGGCGGCTTTGTCCAGGAAGCCGTGGGCCCCGGCGGCGGCCACCTGCCCCACCAGCACCGGCGAGGTGGCGCTGCTGAACACCAGCACCCGCAGGCGGGGCCACTGCCGCCGCAGCCGGGGCAGCAGCGTCAGGCCGTCGTGGGGCGGGGGCAGGGCCAGGTCCAGCAGCAGCAGGTCGGCGGGGGGCGGCGGGGCCGTGTCGAGGTGGGCCAGCAGGGCTTCGCCGTCGGCAAACTGTCCGTCCACGGCCAAGTCGGGTTCCTGGGCAAACAGGGCGGCCAGCCCCCGCGTCAGGGCCGGGTGGTCGTCGAGCAGAAGCAGGCGGCAAGGCATTTTTTTGAATTAAGAAAGAAGAAGTTAAACCGTAAAAAACTTTTTGTGTTAATTCATAACTCACTCTTTCACACCGGCAACTCCACAGTCACTTCGGTGCCCTGGCCGGGGCTGGAGACGAGGCGGACGGTGCCGCGCAGGTAGCGGGCGCGGGCCTGCACCCCGCGCAATCCCAGGCCGCCCCGTGTTGGGGGTGGGGCTTGGGGGTTGAAGCCCCGGCCGTCGTCGCGCACGTGCAGGTAGAGGCTGGTCGCCAGCCGGTGCACTTCCACGGCCACGTGCCGGGCCTGGGCGTGGCGCAGGGCGTTGTGGAGCAATTCGGCCACAATGCGGTAGGCGGCGTGCTGCAAGGGGGCGGGCAGGGCGGCGGCGGCGGGGTCGCAACGGCAGCTCAGCAGCGGCCCCTGGTCGGTCAGGTTCAGGGTTTCGAGGAGCAAGTGGAGCGCAGCGGGCAGGTTCAGTTTTTCGTCCAGGGGGTTGGGCATCAGGGCCTGGCTCAAGGCCCGCACGTCGTGGCGCAACTGGCGGAGCAGGGCTTCGGTGTGCTGGTGGGCTTCGGCCAGCAGGGGCGGGGCGGCGGCCAGGGCCTGGCGCACCTGCCGGCCCTGCCAGGCCAGGTGCAGGGCGGTCAGGCCGGGGGCCAGGGCATCGTGTAGCTCGCGGGCCAGGGCTTCGCGCTCCTCGTCCTGGGCGGCAATCAGGCGTTGGCCGGCGCGGGCCTGTTCGCCCAGGTGGCGCAGGCGCAGGGCGGTGTTCTGGCGCAGGGCAAAGCGGAAGCGGCCGGTGAGCAACACGCTCAGCGTGACGAGTTCCAGGGCCAGGCCCCACGCCAGGGTGTTGGGCTCCACGAAGTGCCAGTTCACGACCCCCGAGCGGTTGAGCAAAAACTGGCCGGCTCCCACGAAAAAGAAAAAGTAGGCCCCGGCAAATAGCACCGCCAACCGCCGGTGGGCGCGGCGGCCTTGCGCCCCCACCGTGGCCAGCACCCCCACCCCGGCCAGCAGCAAGGTCCAGAGCAGCACTTCGCGGCCGGTGTTGAGGGCTGGCAGTCCGCCGCCCAGCACCCGCAGCAACGGCTTGAACAACACCGGATACGCCAGGGCGTAGGTTGCCCCTGCCACCGTGAGGCCGGTGCAGGCCCCGTGCAGCCAGGGCCAGCCCCGGCGCAGTTGCAGAAACGCCGCCATCACTTGCAGGCCGCAGGCCAGGGCCAGCAGCAGCAGGCTGAACTGCCCCACCGCGCAGCCCAGCCGGAAGCCAGCCGCTGGCAACAGCAGCGCCCCCAGGCCGTCTTCCATGAGCAAAAACCAGGTGGCAAACAGCACGTAGGCCCCGTACCAGAGGTAAATGCGGTCGCGCAGAAACGCAAACAGCACCAGGTTGAACACGCCGCTGCTCAAGTAGAGGCCCAGCAGCCAGGCCCAGTGCTGCTGGCCCAGGAAGTTGGCCTCGTAAGTAAGAAAGTCTTCGGTGGTGGTGAGGTCGGTGGGCAGGTAGGTGGCTCCTTCGCTGTTTTCCACGCGCAGGTAGAGCACGGCTTTTGCACCGGCTTCCAGCCAAAACGGCAGGCAAGTGGCCCGCACCGGCAGCGCCCGCCGGGCCAGCGGGGCGTGGCCGTCGGCGCGGGCCAGCAGGCGCGGCGGCCCGCCCCCGTAAGCTGGTCCGCGCCAGCCGTACAGGGCGGCGCTGTCCACTTGCGCGTACAGGCTCCAGACGAAGCGGGTGCGCTGGGGCAGCGTGTTCGCCACAGTGGCCCGCAGCCAGAGCCGCCCCGGCGTGTAGCCGGCCTGAAACACGCGCCCCGGCGGCATGGGCCGGAACCGCCCGGCCGCCGCCAGCGCCGCCGCCCGCGCCCCGGTGCCGGGTTGGGCATCGGCATCGAAGCAAAAGGCGAAGTAGTGCGCCCAGGGGCCATCGTTCACGGCGTGCAGAAACAGGGTGTCGGGCGCGGCCGGCCGGGGCGCAGCGCGGCTGGTCAGGGCAAGTAGCAAAAGCAGCAGGGTCCAACGGTTACGCACAGGGAATCAACGAGCCATTGGGGAATAGGGTTGGCAAGGGCAGCTACTCCACTACCAGCCGCTGGCTGCCCGCGCCACCCCGCAGCACGTACACGCCCGGAGCCAGCCCGCGCAGGTCCAGGGTGGCCTCATTGCCCGTGGGGGCGGGGTAGCGGCGCACCTCGCGGCCCAGGGCATCGAGCAGGGCCAGGGGCTGGCGGTCGGCCCCGGCGGGCAGGTGCAGGGTGGCCGTGCCGTGGGCCGGGTTGGGGTAAAGCTGCCCCCCGGCCGCCTGCGCGGCTACCGAAGCCAGCGTCGCCCCGGCGGGCACCAGATTCAGGAAGAAGCGGCCAGTCAGGGCGGTAGCCGCCTGTGCCGTAGTCAGCGGGAAGGCGTAGCCGCTGGCGGGCAGCGTCCGCAGGTCCACGCGCTGGCCGGTGAGGGCATCGAGCAGGAACACCTGGGTGCTGGCGGGCACGTTGAGCAGGGCCGGGGCCAGGAGGGCGTAGGTGCCAGCAGCGGGCACCCCCACGGCGAGGGGCACCACGGTAGCACTGGTGAGCAACGGCAGGCCCTGAATGGCCAGCGCCTCGCCGGTGGCGGCGGTGGCGCTCAGGTTCAGGCCGTTGGGGTTGGGCAGCTTCACGGCATCAAAGGCAGCGTCGGCCCCGGCGGTGGCCCCGGCTTCGGCGTACACGAACAGGTCGTCGGCCCCGCCGGAGCCAGCCAGTTGCAGTTGCACCTGGGGGCGCGGGTCGGCGGGGCCGCGCCGCACGGTTGCCTGGGTGGCGAAATCGGTCAGGCGCTGGCCGTTGCGGAAAGTGAGGGTGCCGCTGGTCTGGCCCTGGCTTACCCGCACGAAGAAGCCCTGGCTGCTGCCAATCAGGCTGGAGCTGCCGATGTTGTTCACGTTGGTGCGGTACGTGCCGACGTAAGGGCCACTGCTTTCGAACACGTACATGCTCGCATCCAGTCCGTTGCGGTCCGCAGCCGCCACCCGGTCCCAGTCAATGGGGGCGGGGTAGGGGTTGCCCACCAGCGCCCAGCCTGCGTCGGGGGCGGTGGGGCCGGCGTTGCGGGCCAGCGGCAGGGCGTAGTCGCCGCTGTGCAGCGTGCCGGTGAGGGCCACCCGCTCGGTGCCGCGCAGCTGCACGGCGTAGCCCTGCCCGGCGGCAAAGGCCGCCGGGGTGTTGCCCGCGCCGGTGGCGGGCGCGTACCAGCCCTTGTCGAAGGCGCTGTAGTTATTGGTCACGGTGCCAATGCGGCTTTGGTCGTAGCCGAACACGGTGGGGAAGGGCCGCACGTTGGCCGGGGCGGTGGCGCTGTTGTAGGCCGCGTTGAAGACCGGCGTGAAGGTGCCGGTGGCCAGGTTAGCCAGCGAGTTGCCGCCCACCGGGCTGCTGTAGTGGCGGTAGCCGAAGCCGGGGTTGGTAGGGGTCAGGTAGCGTTGCACAGTGGCCGTGCCGCCCGTCACGAGGCCGGTGCCGCTGTTCACGGCCAGGGCCGTGCCGGTGGCATCACTCAGCAAGGTCAGGGCTTGGCCGTTCAGGGCCAGGTTGCCGCTGCCGCCGATGGTCAGCACCTGGGCCACCCGCACGGGCTGGGTCAGGGTCACGGGGTTGGCGTTGGTCGTGGTCAGGTTGCGCACCTGCGCGGGCAGGGCGGTGCCGGTGCTTTGGGCCAGGGTGCCGTTGTAGAGGTAGCTGGCATCAAGGCTGAAGCTGCGCGAGCCACTGGTTTGCACCGCCCCGGTGCCAGCGGTGCTGCTGATGCCGGCCGGGTCGCAGATGCCGAGGGTTGCACCAGCCGCCAGCGTGAAGGTGGCCGCCCCGGGGCTGGCAGTTGGTGAGCAAGGTGCCGCTCACGGCCACGCTGCTGTTCACGACGGTGCCGCCCGCGAGCTGGCCCACGCCGGTGCCGGTCACGGTGATGCTGTTGTAGGTGCCCGCCGCCACCGCCACCGGGCTGCCCAGGCTGCCGGTGCTGACGATGAGGTCGGGGGCGGCCAGGTTTTGGTTGAGCCGGACGCTGACTGCCGCGCCGGTTTGATTGGCCGTGAGCAGGTCCAGGTCGCCGTCGCCGTCCACGTCGGCCGTGGCGATGGCAATCGGGTTGCTGCCCACGCTCACCGCGCTGGCGCTGCCGAAGCCGCCGCTGCCGTTGTTGAGCGCCACGCTCACGCTGTTGGCGTTTTGGTTGGCCGCCAGCAGGTCGAGGTCGCCGTCGCCGTCCACGTCGGCGGCCACGGCGCTGGCCGTGTACGTCCCGGCACTCACCGAAGTCGCCGCCCCAAAGCCGCCGCTGCCGTTGTTGAGCAACACGCTCATGTTGCCGCTGCTGTGGTTGGCCGTGAGCAAGTCCGCAGTCCCGTCGCCGTTGAAATCGGCCACCGCCACGGTTTGCGGGCCGCCGCCTACGGGCAGCTCGGTGCTGCCCGTGAATACGCCGCTGCCGTTGTTCAACCGAACGCTCACCGAGTTGCTCAACTCGTTTGCGGCCACCAGGTCCAGGTCGCCGTCGTTGTCCAGGTCGGCCGCTGCCACGCAAAACGGGTTCGTTCCCACCGTTACCTCGCTGCCGCCGCCAAAGCTGCCGCTGCCGTTGTTGAGGCGCACACTCACCGTGTTGGTGCTGTGGTTGGCTGTCAGCAGGTCAAGGTCTCCGTCGCCGTCCACGTCGGCCGTCGCCACGCCCCAGGGGCCACTGCCCACGGGTACGCTGCTGGCCGCCCCGAAGCTGCCGCTGCCGTTGCCGAGGCACACGCTTGCCGTGTTGGCGTTTTGGTTGGCTGTCAGCAGGTCAAGGTAGCCGTCGCCGTTTACGTCGGCCGCCGTCACCCCGTAGGGCCGGGCACCCACGGCCAGGTTGGTGGTGCCGCCAAAGCTGCCGCTGCCGTTGTTAAGGCGCACACTCACCGTGTTGTCGTTGGCGTTGGCCGTTAGCAGGTCCGGGTTTCCGTCGTTGTCCACGTCGGCGGCCGTCACGGCATACGGGTAGTTGCCCACGGCCGGGTCGGAGCCGCCGCTGAACGTACCCGGCCCCGCGCCCGCCGCCGCCGTGAACTGCACCACCCGCGCCGCCGCCAGGCCGCCGCCCGCTGCCGCCGTGGCGGCCGTGGTCACGGTGGCCTGCACCAGTTCGCCGGGCTTGAAGCCGTAGGTGGGCGCAAAGCTCACCGCGCTGCCGCTGGCCGTGGTGCTGCCGCTGTAGCCCGAGCGCAGCCCGCCGCGCTGGGCGCTGAACACCCGCAGGGCCGCCGTGCTGCCGCCGGTCACGGCCTGGTTGAAGGTCACGGCCACCGGCCCGCTGGCCGAAGCCGCCCGCGCATTGGCCGCCGGGCTGGTGCCGACGATGGTCAGGGCCGCCGGGGCCGTCACCGTGAAGGCCACGCCGTTGCTGGTGCCACCCGCTGTGGTCACGGTCACGGGGCCGGTAGCGGTACCGGTGGGCACCACCACGCCCGTTATCTGGGTCCCGGCGGCGTTCACGGTGAAGCCGCTGGTCACGGTGTTGTTGCTGCTGCCGGCAAGGGTGATGGCCGTGGCCCCCGTCAGGTCCGTGCCGGTGATGGTGAGGCTGGTGCCCACCGGTCCGCTCACGGGCGAGAGGCTGGCGATGACTGGCCCGCTCAACGTGAAGCCGAGCAGCACGTTGGGGTTGTTGGTGAAATAGCCCGTGCCCGTCACCTGCACCTGCACCAGGCCCGGCGTGAGGCCCGCTGGCAGGTCGGCCGAGATGGACGGCGGAAAGCTGGCCGTGTTCGTGGTCACGTTCAGCCCGGCCACGCCGTTGAAGGCAAGCCCGGTGGCGGTGTTGTTTTGGTACGGCGAGGGATTGTTGTTGAACAACACCCCGGCCACCGTGACGCGGGTGCCGGGGCCGCCGCTGGCGGGCGAGAGGCAGGAAGCAACGGGCGAAACGTCGTAGATTGAGTTGGGAAACGGGGGGGTGTAGGTCGGGGCCAGCGTCCCCAGCGACGTGGTGATGCCCACCAAAAAGTTGTTGAACGGTGCCCCGGCCAGGCTGCTGGGCTGGTACACCACATACAGCATTGAGTCGTTCAGCACCGTTAGCGACGTGTTTAGCAGCAGCTCGTTGCCGCAGGTATTGCCGAGAAAGGCGTGAAAATCAATCTTGGCTCCCGTGGCTCCCAGAAAGCCCGACCCGCGCAAGTACACCTGGTCGCCGCCGCTGACATAGTAGTTGCCCGCAAAGTCGAGCGGACCAGCCGGCGAGTTGTAGCCCTGCACGTGGTCGTAGAAGCCGGTCACGTTGAAGATGCGCAGCCGGGTGGCGCTGGTGGCCGTGCCGTCGGGCGTGGTCACGGCAATGCGCCCCGTGCCGATGGGCGAACTGGCTTCGCCGATGCCGCCACTGCCCGGCAAGGGGGTGATGCTGCCCGGCACGGTGGTCGTAATCTGGGTGCCAGCCGCGTTCACGGTGTAAGCAGTCTGGCTCACCCCGCTGATGCTCAGGTCGGTCAGCCCACTCAGGTTTTGGCCCGTGATGGTGAGGGCATCGCCGGGCTTGGCGTAGGCGGGGCTGAAGGAAGTGATGGTGGGCAGCGAACTGGCCCTCATCACAATGAACTGGGTGGTGCTGGTGGCCGTGCCGGTGCTCGAGGTAACGGTGATAGGGCCGGTGCTGGCACTGGTCGGCACTGCCGCTTTCAACTGCGTAGCCGATACCACCCGGAACGCTGCCGGGGTGCCGTTGAAAGCAACGCCGGATACCGCCGTATTTGAGAAACGCGCCGGGGCACCGCTCCCGTTTTGGTTAGCTGCCCGGTTGTAGTTGGCCCCGTTAATGATTATGGAATCGCCGATGCTGCCGCTGGTCGGCGAAAACGAGCCAATGGTGGGCGGGGGCGGGGGGTAGAGGGTAAAATTGACCGTGTTGCTGATGCCGTCGGGGGTGGTCACCGTTAGCGGGCCGCTGGTGGCCCCGCTAGGCACGGGCACATTCAGTATCGCAGACCCGTAGCTATTCACGTTGAAACCGGACGTGGCCACGTTGTTGCTCGTGCCGCTGAACGCCACCGTCGTGGTGCCTTGCAGGTAACTGCCGCGCAAGGTAAACGTTGTCCCTGCGCTGGCTGCGTAAGAATAGGTGTTGTCCAGTACCGGGCGGTGCCGTAGCGTAAAGTAGGCGCTGGTACTGGGGCCGCTGGAGCCGCCGGGGCCAGTGACGGTCACGTAGCCCGTTTGGGCACCCGTCGGCACCACAACCCCGGTTATCTGATTACCCTGAGAGTTGATGCTGAAACCCGATGTGACGGTGTTGTTATTGGTGCCTGTAAATGTAATGGTTGTCACTCCCAACAGGTTGAAACCATAGAATGTGATGGTGTTGCCAGCAAATCCTTGGTACGTGGTGCCATAAGTGCTGGGCGCGGGCGGAATCACCGTGAAGTTCGCTGCGCTGGTGGCCGTGCCGCCCGGCGTGGTCACGCGCACCAGGCCACTGGTGGCCGTAGCAGGTAGGGTAACGGCAATCTGGGTGCCGGTGGCATTGACGGTGAAAGCCGTGGCTGCCGTTCCGTTGAAAGCCACGGCGGTCGTGCCGGTCAGGTTGGTTCCGGTAAGCGTGATGGTGGCATTGGCCTGGGCACTGCTGGGGCTGAAGCTGCTAAGGGTGGGTGGCAGATAATATAGCTGATACTTTGCCACTTGGTCCAGGCGCACACTGCCATCGCCACAGGCCGTGAAGTTGCCCGCCACAATGAGGTTGTTCGTACGCACGGCCACGCCGTACACCGTGCCGTTGGTGCCGGTGCCGAGGGCACTCCAGACGGTACCGTTCCATTTGGCCAACCGGTTCAGGGTAGTGTAGCCATTACCAGTAAACTGGCCCCCGGCGTACAGATTGCCGCTGCCGTCCAGGTCCAGGCTCTGCACAGTATTGTTTAGCCCGGACCCCACGGCACTCCAGGCTGCCCCGTCCCACTTGGCAATGTTGCTGATGGAAGTGCCTCCTGCCGTGCCGAAGTTGCCGCCCGCGTACAAGTCGCCGGCTGGCGTAAACAGAAGTGCATACACTCCCTGTCCAACGATGCCAGCCCCCAGTGCCGACCAGTTGCTGCCATCCCACTCGGCCACCCCGGCGGCCAGTACGCTGCCAGCTACGTTGAAATTGCCTCCGATAAACAAGTGGCCGTTGCTCTTCAAGGCCAGTGCATATACTGGCCCGTTGGGCCCTTGCCCATAGCTGGGAAAGCCCGGAGCGCCCAGCGACAGCCAGTAGCTTCCATTCCACTTAGCCAAGTAGCGCGGGCCATTAGTAGTAAAAAAACCACCGCCCATATACAAATTACCGCTGTTATCCGCCAACAAGGCAAACACCGTCAAGTTGACAAATCCGCCGCCCATGTCCGACCACGCGGTGCCGTTCCACTTTGCTACCCGGGTAGCCGTGGCCCCCCCAGCGGCGGTAAAGTTTCCGCCCGCATACAGATTGCCATTGTTGTCTATGGTCAGGGCGTACACTACGTCGTTGGTTCCCTGCCCCAACGACGACCAGGAGGTGCCGTTCCACTTCGCTACGTTGTTGGCCCCCGCGCCGCCCATTGAGCTGAATAGGCCGCCCACGTATACATTGCCGTTGCCATCAGCCGCCACGGCAAATACAAACCGATAGCCGGTGTACGTGGGTTGCGAACCGTAGGGCGACCACATATCATCGCCCACGCCTTGCGTTCGGCTTGCTCCCACCGGCCGAAATGCTGGCCGCCCGTCCGGGGCCATTTGCATGGTGTATCCGGTTGCGTTGAACGAACCACGCGCCCCCGGCCGCAACGAGCCATCAGGGTTGAGAAGGGCCGCTAAATCCGGGGTTGCCGCCTCGGCGATGGGGCCGTTGCCAGCCAGGGCGGAACTAGTCCCCAGCCCTAGCAGAAACACTAATGTCAGCAGCCGACGCAACAGGAGAGAGAAGATTTTCATGAGTGAAAGGAGTTGAAAAGGAGTTGAAAAGGAGTTGAAAAAGATTAAAAGTCAAGGAGTGACAAGGGGCAGCTACTCCACTACCAGCCGCCGGCTGCCCGTGTCACTCCGCAGCACGTACACGCCCGGAGCCAGCCCGCGCAGGTCCAGGGTGGCCTCATTGCCCGTGGGGGCGGGGTAGCGGCGCACCTCACGGCCCAGGGCATCGAGCAGGGCCAGGGGCTGGCGGTCGGCCCCGGCGGGCAGGCGCAGGGTGGCCGTGCCGCTGGCCGGGTTGGGGGCCAGGGTGGGCACTGCGGCCAGGGCAGCAGACGCGGCAGCCAACGCCGCCCCCGTGCCACTGTTGAGTTGCAACCGTACCACGCCCGAAGAGGAGTTGCTCAAGGCCAGGTCCAGGTCGCCGTCGCCGTCCACATCGCCCAGGGCCAGCGTTTGGGGCGATATAGGCACGCTGGGGTCGGTGCCGCTACTGAAGTTGCCCTGCCCGTCGTTGAGGCGGATGCTGAGCGAGTAGCTGCCGGTGTTGGCATCGTTGCCCGTCACCAGGTCGGCATCGCCGTCGCCGTCGAGGTCGGCCACGGCCAGGGCCTGGGGTCCAAAGCCCACCAGCACGGCGGTGCTAGTGCCAAAGGCACCGTTGCCGTTGTTAAGGTACACGCGCACGGTTGCAGCGGCGTTGTCGGCCACGAGCAGGTCCAGAAACCCGTCGCCGTTCACGTCAACGGTGCTGTAAGGGCCGCTGCCAGACAGGTTTTGGCCGCCACTGAAGTGCCCGGTGCCGTCGTTGAAGCGCACCGCAATGCCGGTGCCGTTGCTGTTAAAGACGGAGCCAGCTGTAGCCAGCAAATCCAACTTCCCGTCGTTGTTAAGGTCGGCCAATGCCATCGCAAAAATGTTGTAAGCCACCGTGACCGGATAGCCGGTGGCAAAGTATCCCGTGCCCTGGTTCAAATACACCATCACCTCGTCGAACGGCGGCGCACCCGGCCCCGGAATGCCGATGTAGGCCGTGCCGACCAGCGCGTCCAGGTCGCCGTCGCCGTCCACGTCGCCTACTGCCACGCCGCTCGGGTGGCCGTTGCTGCCCGGCAACGAAGGACGCGCCACAAAACCGCCGGAGCCGTTGTTAATTAGCGGAATAGCATAGCTGTTCCCGTCCGCTAGCAGCAGGTCCAGGTTGCCGTCGCCGTTGAAGTCGGCCACGCATCGGTAGCTTGAGAAGTAGTTAATTGAAGTAGCCGTGGGCGTGAAGCTGCCGCGCCCGTTGTTCAGGTTCACGGCGCGGGTGGCAGAGGGAGTCACCAGGTCCAGGTCGCCGTCGGCATCCGTGTCCAGTAGCATCACCGGCCCCGCCCCGCCAGCGGCCACCGGCACGTCGATGCCGGTGGCAAAGGTGCCCGCCGAAGGCGTAGTTGCGGTCGTGAACTGGTACACGGCCGGGGCTGCCGCCACGCCGGCGGCGCTCGTCACGGTGGCTGGTACGCTCACGCTCACGACCTCGCCCGGCCGGAACGCCCGCGCGGGGCGAAGGGTGAGCAACGGTCCGGCGGCGGCGGCGCTTACCGCCTTGCGCCCACCCGACTGCGCCGAGAACACCCCCACGTTGCTGGCCGTGGCGGCATCCAGGGGCTGCGAAAAGGTGAGGGCTACGGCGGCCGTGCGCGGCGCAGCCAGCGCATTGCGGGCCGGACTAAAAGTGGTAATGAGCGGGGCCTGGGCCTGAGCGGTGGCCGTCAGCAACACGCTGCCCAGCAGTGGGGCCGCCCGGAAGACAAAGCAGGGGAGCAAGTATTTCATGGCAGCAGCAAAAAAAGTGAATTAAGGGCAGTGGGTAAGTAAGTGCAGCTGGACGGGTGGTGCCGCGCTGTTGCGGCGCAGGAAGCGTGCGGTGCCAGTGGCGGCAGGCGGGCCACGCCGCAAGGAGCCGCAAAATTCCGCCCCGCCGCCAGCCCGTGCAATACCTACTAGTAGGTAATTTTAGCGGCCGCACGGCCGGTACTGTCGGGTTGCGGCAACGGGTAGCGGACATCCGGCTTGCGCCGACCGCCCGCTTCGGCCGACCTGGTGGCGGCGCTGCCAGGGGGCACTGTTCGGGTGGTACTTGTTCGGCAACCGCAGCGCCGGTTGCAAGCACTCGTGCTAACTTGCTCCCATGAAACGACTGTTGCTGGCCCTGGCCCTGCTGCTGACCCTGGCCCCGCTGCTGGCCGCTGGCCAACCCCCCCAAACCCCGCCAACGGCCCCGGTGTGGCAATCCGAAGCTTATGCCATCTACCCCGACCGGGTGGTGCAGGGGCCGCACACGGCGCGGGCGTTGTCGGCCACCGAACTGGTGTCCGATTACCAAAGTCCGGCCAACGCCAACGCGGACCCGCTCGTCGTGTTCAAGTTCAGCCTGAATGGGCTGGACAACGAGGCGGCACCCGGCCGCGACCACCGCTTCGTGGCGCTGGCCCGGCCGGGGCAAACCGGGGGGGTGGAAACGCCGGTGCTGACGTTTGGGCAGCCCGGTGCCGACCCGCCGCCGGTGCCTGCCAACACCTACCTCGCGCCCAACACCCGGCTGAAAATCCGGCTGGATATGCGGGCCGTGCAGGCCGCTTTTGCCCAGCAAGGGTACTTCACGACTTACGACGGGGCCAAACTGTACCGGCAGGATTTTCGGGGCGTGTACGTGGCCGGCAACACGGCTCCGCTGAGTTGGGAGTTCAACAACCTGCCCGGCAAGGCGGGGGCGCAGCTTACCGACCCCGACAACGACGGCATCTACGAAACCACCCTGACCCTGAATGCACCCGGTGCCGCCCCGGCCACAGCCGGCCACTGGCAGCAAACCCGCAACACCGCCGACCTGCCGCAGTACCACTCCGACTACCCGCTGGCCGATGCGCTCTACAACCTGGCCCTGGAAGAAGCCCGCCGCGCCGTGGAGCCGGACAGCACCTTTCGCACCGGCAAGGAGTGGGCGGGGGTCTGGACCCGCGACATCAGCTACTCCATCATCCTGGCCCAGGCCGCGTTGCAGCCCCGCGTGGCCATGAAAAGCCTGCTGCGGAAGGTGCAGCACGGCCGCATCGTGCAGGACACCGGCACCGGGGGCGCTTACCCGGTGTCCAGCGACCGGGTGATTTGGGCGGTGGCGGCCTGGGAAGTCTATAAGGCCACCGGCGACCTGGCCTGGCTGCGGCAGGTGTACCCCATCGTGCGGCAAAGCCTGGCCGACGACTGGCAAAACCTCTACGACCCCGCCACCGGCCTCGTGCGGGGCGAGTCGTCGTTTCTGGACTGGCGCGAGCAGACCTACCCGCGCTGGATGCAACCGGCCGACATCTACCAAAGCGAGTGCCTGGGCACCAACGCCGTGCAGGGGCAGGCCCGCACCGTGGCGGCCGAAATGGCCGCCCGGCTGGGCGATGCGCCCGCCGCCGCCCACTACCGGCAGCAGGCCGCCACCATCCGGGCGGGCATCAACGGGCACCTGTGGCAGCCGGGCAGCGGCTACTACGGGCAGTACCTGTACGGGCGGCTGCACCCGATTTTGTCGCCCCGCGCCGAGGGGCTGGGCGAGGCCCTGGCGGTGCTGTTCGGGGCGGCCGACAGTGCGCGGGCGCGGCAGGTGGTGGCCCGCACGCCCACCGTGCCGTTCGGGCTGCCCTGCCTTTACCCCCAGATTCCGGGCATTCCGCCCTACCACAACGAGGCGGTGTGGCCGTTTGTGCAGAGCTTTTGGGCGCTGGCCGGGGCGCGGGCGGGCAACGAAACTTCGGTGGCCGAAAGCATGGCCGCCATCTACCGCCCGGCGGCGCTGTTCCTGACCAACAAGGAGAACTTCGTGGCGGGCACCGGCGACTTTGCCGGAACGCAAATCAACTCCAGCAATATGCTGTGGAGCTTGTCGGGCAGCCTGGCGCTGGTGTACAAGGTGCTGTTTGGGATGCAGCCGGAGGCCGACCGGCTGGTGTTTCGGCCCTTTGTGCCGCAGGCGTGGCGGGGGACGCGGACGCTGACCAACTTCCGCTACCGGGGCGCGGTGCTGGACGTGGCGATGACGGGCTTCGGCCACGTCATCCGCACCATTACCCTGGACGGGCAGCCGCTGGCCGGTGCGGCCGTGCCGGGCAGCCTGAGCGGGCGGCACCGGGTGCAAATTGTCCTGGCCAACGTGCTGCCCGCCGCCCAGCCCGTGCGGCGCGTGGCCAACCGGGTGGCCCCCGCAACCCCGGTGCTGGCCTTCCGCCCCGCCAACGTCGATGGCCACAATTTGCTGTGGGCTTTTGACCCCGACGCGGCCCAGTACGGCATTTTCCGCAACGGCCGCCTGCTGGCCTACACCACCGATGCCGGCTGGAGCGTGCGGGCACCCGCCACCGACGAGTACCAGGTGGTGGCCATGTCGCGCGACAGCCTCCTGTCTTTCGCCAGCGAGCCGCCCAACCTGGCCCTCGGCAGCGCCAGCCAGCAACTCGAGCTGGAGGAAGTTGCCCCCGCCGCCGCCCCGGGCAGCACGGGGTTTTCGGGCACGGGCTACGTAGAAACCACGCCCCGCAAAAACCCCCGCCTCGTGCTGCCCCTGACCGTGCCCGCCGCCGGGCGCTATGCCCTGGACTTCCGCTACGCCAACGGCAACGGGCCTATCAACACCGAAAACAAGTGCGCCATCCGCACCCTACGCGACGGCGGCGGCCAGTTGCTGGGCACCGTGGTGCTGCCCCAGCGCGGGCCGGGCGAGTGGAGCAACTGGGGCTTCTCGAACCCCGTGCTGCTGGACCTGCCCAGCGGGCCGCAAACCCTGACGCTGACCTACGAACCGGCCAACGAAAACATGAACGGGGCCGTGAACGAGGCCCGGCTCGACTACGTGCGGCTGCGGCGGGTGCAGTAGGGGCGGGGCTGCTGGCATCCAGCACTTGCACGGTGGCCCCGGCGGGCAGCCCGCCTACCTCGGCCGCGCCGTGCGCCGGGTTAGGGAAGAGCATGAGCAAGTCCTTGCCACCCCACCGCCACGGCCCGCACCGGTACGTAGTTGGCCCGTGCCATCAGTGTCCACCTGGTACAGATGCCAGGTGAGGCAGGCCGGGCTTACGGCACCAGGCGCGGCGTTGGCGGCCACCCGGAGGTTGAATCGGGAAGGGGTGGGGGTGGGGCCAGCCCCGCCGCCCAGGCCGTGCCGGCCTCAACCGCCCCGGCCCGCAAGCAAGCGCCAGTGCGGGCGCACCGGCAAGGTCCGGCGGCGGCTCCGACCAGCCTGCCCACTCCCCCTAACGCCAAAAAAGCCGCCCCGGTACCGGAGCGGCTTTTTCAGGTAAAGGTCAGCGGTTAAAAGGCGGCAGGTGGGGCGGCTGAAATGCCCGCTTGCTGCCAACGTTTAACTCCCCCTCCGCTACTCCACGTAGCGCGGCTTGGCCTCCACAAACGCCAGGTTCTCCAGCGTGGAGGCGCTGTTGATGCAGGCCACTTTGGCGTAGAGCCGGTCGCCGGGCTTGAGGCCGGTGATGGGCAGCTCGTCGGCCATCAGCAGGCAGTACGTCCACTGCTCCAGCGGCAAGGCGGGGTCGGTGGTGTAGTACCATTTCACGTTCATCGTGCCGGGGGCCCGCTTGATGTGAATGCCCATGCTGCCGCTCTGGCTGCCAAACACGATTTCGCACAGCCCGGCCGCGATGGGCGGTTGCAGGGCCTGCGGGTCGGCGGCCAGCTCCAGGCCGCTGCTGAGCAGGGCCGCCTCGTTGCCGGCAAAGTCGAGGTTGAGCTGAATGGCGATTTTACTCAACTCGGCCAGCACCGCCTTGCGCAGCACCAGCAGCTGGGCCGTGAGCGGCTTGGTGAGCTGCGGATGGGCCTCGGTGAAATCGTCGAGGGCCTTGACGGCGGCTTGCAGGGCCGTGACCAGGGTTTTGCCGTTGGTGATGAAAATACTTACCAGGATGGAGTTGATAACGGCGTGGGCAAACTCGCTGATTTCACTGACCCGCTTGAAGCTGTAGTCAATGAGCAATTTTTTGATTCGGTTCATGGGGTTGAAAAGTTAGGTGAACAACAAGGAGAAGGCGGAGGCAAGGCCCGTTGTCGGGGCCAGCGGGCCAGGGTGGGAGGCCGACAGTACCGGCACCAGCGTGGGCCGTCGGCCGGGGCAGGCGCTTTTATCATCGCCCGGCTCGCCCTTGACGACGTGCCGGGCGACCGGGACGGCACGAGGAGCGCCCCGGACGGCTGTCCGGGCGAGCAGTAGCACGCTCCGGCCGCCCGGAACAGCATTTCGGTGGACCGGAACGTTGTCAAGGGCGACCGGGACGGCATTCCGGTGGACCGGAACGTCGTCAAGGGCGACCGGGACGGCATTCCGGTGGACCGGAACGTCGTCAAAGGCGACCGGAAGGCCGTCCCAGTGAACCGGAACGACGCGAGGGGCGACCGGAAGGCCGTGAAAGGCGACCAGTACGCCGCCCCGGTCCACCGGAACGAGGCAACCGGACGGGCCGGCCGCAACGGGGCGCAACGCAGAAAAGCAAGCCGGGCCATGACGAAGGCGCAAGGGCAACAGGCACCTTACCCCCCCAAGATGGAGCTTCGCAGGGGCCTTGTCAAGCCCTGATTTACCCAACGGCAGCAGCGCGGGTGCCAACCGCTGAAATACCGGAGCGAACGACAATCGCCCCGCCTATTCGAGGCAGCGCAGCCGGAGCAGGAAGCCCTCGCGGAAGTGGCGGCCCAGGGCCAGGGGCCGGCCGGCCACCGTCACCTGCTGCTGGGTGGCATCGAGGCAGGCGAGGTGCCGGACGTTGATGAGGTAGCAGCGGTGAATCTGCACAAACTGGTCGGCCGGCAGCCGCCGCAACAGGCCGCAGAGGCTGGTTGTGGTCAGGTACTGGGTTTTGGCCGTCGTCACGAGGCAGTGCTTGTCGGCGGCTTCGATGTACAGAATGTTGCGGAGCCGCACCTTCAGCCAGTGGTCGCCCTTGCGCAGAAAGCAGTGCTTGGGCAGCAAGGGCGAATAGCTGAGCGGCCCCAGGGCCACGGCGGGCGCGGCGGCAGCGGCGGCCGGGCGGGTTGCCCGCTGGCGGCGGGCCGGCTGGGGCAAGGCATCGGGGGCGGGAATGGGCAGGCGAACCGGGTGCATAACGCGGGAGCGGCTCCGTCCGGCGACCCTCGCCCGGCTGAAGTGGCCGACGGGCTAACGCCCACGGGGCAGGCTTATTGTGCTGGCCCGGCCCGGGCCGCCGCGCCCGGCTGCGCTGCCTTCCCAAAAAGTACGGGGTTGCGCAGCCCCCGCCCTTGCCCCTACCTTTGAGCAGGTTCGGGACCAGCATGTCCCGAACCGCCCCCTATGCCCGAACTCACCTGGCTTGGCAAAGATGCCATTCGCCACCACCACCTGGAGGTGCCCTACCGGCCCTTCGTGCCCACGGCCACTTTTGTGGCCCCCGCTACCCCCGCCGAGGCGCTTTACCAACGCCTATGCCGTGGAAGCGTTTGACCGGCAGCTCGACACCGGCACCCTGCGCACGGCACCGGGCTACGAGCTGCCCGCCCGCCGCATGGCTCCCCAGCTGGCCCTGCCGCACCCCAACACCCTCTACGAGCACGAAGCCGACGGCAACGGCCTCGAACGCGCCCTGATGCAACTGCTGGCCGATGCCCCCAACGTGGTATTTTGGACCCGCAACCCGGCCACCGCGCCCGCCGGCTTCCGCCTCAACGGCCCCCTGGCCAACCACTACCCCGACTTCATCGCCTACACCGCCAGCGGCAAAACCCTGCTGCTGGAAACCAAGGGCGACGACCGCAACAATGAGGACAGCACCTACAAGCGCAAGCTAGGCGCCGCCTGGGCCACCACCGCCGGCCCCGGCTACCGGTACTACATGGTATTCGACCAGCTGGTGGTGCCCGGTGCCCAGCGCCTGGCCACCTTCGGCCCCCTGCTGGCCGAGCTGTAGCAGCCGCGCCGCGCAGCAGCCCGGCGGCCGGGACTGGCCAGCGGCACTCACTCCCCTCAAAAAAGGACCGGCCAGTGGCCGGTCCTTTTTGGGAAGTAGGCAACGTTCCAAACCGGCCTACTCCACTGCGAGGCGCTGGCTCTGCCCGGCACCGCGCACCACGTACACCCCGGCGGCCAGCCCAGCGGGCAGGACTAGCTGGGCCGTGCCCGCCGCGTCGGCCGTCGCCCGCGCCACGGCCCGGCCCAGGGCATCGAGCACTTCTATTACTGCACCCTCATTCAGCCCAGCCACCGCCACCGCCGAGCGGGCCGGGTTAGGGGAGAGCGTGAGCAAGCCCTTGCCGCCTCCCGCCACGGCCCGCACGGGCGAGTAGCTGGCCGTGCCGTCGAGGTCCACCTGCCGCAGGCGGTAGTACACGTTGGTTTCGCCGGGGTAGTGGCTGTCGCGGAAGGCGTAGTCGGTGGGGCTGGAGCTGGTGCCGGTGGCCGCCACGGTGCCGATGCGCTCAAACGTGCGGCCGTCGCGGCTGCGCTCCACCTCGAAGCGGGCGCTGTTCTTCTCGCTGGCCGTGCGCCAGTTCAAGGCGACGGCGTTGCCCTGCTTCTCGGCCGTGAAGGTCAGCAGCTCCACCGGCAGCGGGGCGCTGGCCCCGGTGAGGTAAAACTCCGAGAAGTGGTCGGCCACGGTGGCCTGGGCCGTGAACCAGTCGGCCCCGGCCAGCACCGTGGCGGGGGCGGGCAGCAGGCGGCGCTCGCCGGCGGGGGCGTTGTTGGCCAGGTCGCAGTCTTCGTTGGGGCCGCTGTACTGCGAAGCCTCAAGGTTGGCGGCGGTGGCGTTGCCGTCGGCGGCCGTCAGGCGGCTGAGTTCGGAAATTAAGCCGAAGAAGCGGACGCGGACGCTCTGGCCGGGGAAGGTCGGGTTGGTGGCCGTGAGGTAGAAGTTGCGGTCGAGGTAGCGGCGGTTGGCTTGGCCGTCGCGGCGCACGGGGGTGCTGGTGGCCGTGCCCAGGGCCAAAAAGCCCGCCGAGACGGTGCCCAGGTTGCGGGTGTCTTCGATAGCCGCCACCACGGCCCCGCCCGCGCCGGCCAGGCGCAGGTAGCGCCACGCGCCGGGGCCGCCGCTGCCGGTCAGGGTCAGGGGGGCGGTGCTGAAGCAGCCGCTGGCGGCGGCGCTGCGGTACACTTGCAGCACCTCAAAAGCCGGGCTGCCGATGCTGGGGCCATTGGCCGTACTCACAACCAACGTGCTGCTGCCCGCGCCCGCGCCCACCGGCACAATAGCCGTGAGGGAAGTGGCCGAATTGTAGGTAACGCCCGCCGCCGCCACGCCGCCGAAGCTGACGCTGCTGCCCGCCGTGAAGCCCGTGCCGGTGAGGACCACGGCCTGGCCCGGCAGCTCGGCCGCCGGGCTGAGGCTGGCGAGTACCGGCACGGGCGGCTGGTTGAAGCGCACACTCAGGCTGCCGGGGCTGTTTTCCTCGGCCACTACCACGTCCACGTCGCCGTCGCCGTCGAGGTCGGCGGCGGCCACCTGGCGGGGGTTGTTGTTCAGGGCCAGGTCGGGGCCGACGCTGGCAAAGGTGCCGCTGCCGTTGTTGAGGCGCAGGCTCAGGGTGCCGCTGTTGCTGTTGGGCACCAGCAGGTCGAGGTCGCCGTCGGCATCCACGTCGGCCAGGGCCAGGTAGTAGGGGTTGTCGCCGGTGGTCAGGGTGCTGCCGTTGGCGAAGGCCCCCGGTACGCCGGTGCCGTCGCCGCCGTTGAGCAGCACGCGCACCGCGCCGCCCGCGCTGCGGGTGGCGCAGAGCAGGTCGAGGTCGCCGTCGTTGTCCACGTCGCCCAGGGCCAGGCCGCGCAGGTTGGGGCCGGGGGCCAGGTCGGCACCGCCGCTGAAGGTGCCAGGGTTGGCACCGGTGGCATCGCCGCCGTTCAGGCGCAGGCACACGGCCCCGGCGGAGCCGTCGGCGGTGGCCAGCAGGTCGAGGTCGCCGTCGTGGTCCACGTCGCCCAGGGCGATGCCCGCCGCGTTACCGGGCAGGGCCAGGTCGGGCGGGCCGTTGGCGAAGCTGCCGGTGTTGCTGCCGCTGGCATCGCCGCCGTTGAGGCGGATGCGCACGGCGCTGTCCGAGTAGCAGGCCACGGCCAGGTCGAGGTCGCCGTCGCCGTCCACGTCGGCCAGGGCCAGGGCGTAGGCCCCGTCGCGCATGGCCACGGTGCCGTTGGCGGCCACGGCGGGCAGGGCAAAAGTGCCGGTGCCGGTATTCAGGCGCAGACTCACGGTGTTGCCGAAGTAGTTGGCCGTGAGCAGGTCGAGGTCGCCGTCGCCGTCCACATCGGCCAGGGCCACCTGGGCGGGGCCGCCGCCCACGGGCACGTCGGAGCCGTTGCTGAAGGTGCCGGTGTTGCTGCCGCTGGCATCGCCGCCGTTCAGGCGCACGGTGGCCAGGTTGTTGTCGAAGCTCACGCCCACCAGGTCGAGGTCGCCGTCGTTGTCCACGTCGCCCAGGGCCACGCTCACCACGTTGGGACCTACGGCCGGCACCGCCCCCGCACCGGGCCGGAAATTGCCGCGCCCCGTGCCGCCCGTGGCGGCCGTGAACTGCGCCACCTGCCCCCGCGCCAGCGTCGCGCCGGTGGTGCTGGTGGCGGCGGTCGTGGTCGTCACCAGCACGGTTTCGCCGGGCCGGAAGTCAGTGGTCGGGTTGAAGGTAACGGTGCTGCCGCTCACGCTGGCCGCGCCGCCCTGGGTGCCGCTCATGCGCCCGCCGCGCTGCTGGCTGAACACCCGCACCGCGCCCTGGGTGGCGGCGGTGTTCTGCAAGGGCTGGGAAAGCGTCACGGCCACGTCGCTGCTGGCCGGGGCGTTGCGCCGGTTGCGGGTCGGAGCCAGGGCCGTGATGGTCATCGTCGCGGGCGTTGTCGCCTGGTTCAGGCGCACACTCACGGTGTTGCTGTTGTAGTTGGCGGTCAGCAGGTCGAGGTCGCCGTCGTTGTCCACGTCGGCCAGGGCCACGCCGCTGGGGTCGGTGCCCACGGCCGGGTCGGGGTTGAGGGCCGGGGCCGTGAAGGTGCCGCTGCCGTCGTTCAGGCGCAGGCTCGCGGTGCCGTTGCCCAGATTGGCGGTGGTCAGGTCGAGGTCGCCGTCGCCGTCCACGTCGCCCAGGGCAATGCGGTAGGGGTTGCTGCCCACGGCCACCGCGCCGCTGCCCGAAAAGCTGCCCGCGCCGTTGTTCAGGCGCACGCTCACGTTGTCGCCCACGTAGTTGGCGGCCAGCAGGTCGAGGTCGCCGTCGCTGTCCACGTCGCCCAGGGCCAGGCTGGCGGGGTAGCTGCCCACGGCCACGTCGGCCCCGCCGCCGAAGTTGCCGCCCCCGTCGTTGCGGCGCACACTCACCGTGCCGGAGCTGTTGTTGTTGGCCGTGAGCAGGTCGAGGTCGCCGTCGCCGTCCACGTCGCCCAGCGCCACTTCGGTGGGGCGACTGGCCACCGCCACGGCGGCCGTGCCGGTGAAATTGCCGCTGCCGTCGTTCAGGCGCACGCTCACGTTGCTGCTGCCGAAGTTGGCGGTCAGCAAATCCAGGTCGCCGTCGCCGTCCACGTCGCCCAGGGCCACGCCCTGGGGCTGGGTGCCCACGGCCACGGCGGCCGTGCCAGTGAAGTTGCCGCTGCCGTCGTTGAAGCGCACGCTCACGTCATTGCTGAGGAGGTTGGCGGTCACAAAATCCAGGTCGCCGTCGCCGTCCACGTCGCCCAGGGCCACGCTCTGGGGGGCGCTGCCCACGGCCAGGTCGGTGCTGCCGGTGTAGTTGCCGCTGCCGTTGTTGAAGCGCACACTCACCGTGCTGCCCTGGTTGGCGGTCACGAAATCCAGGTCGCCGTCGCCGTCCACGTCGCCGGCGGCCACGTAGCGGGGCAAGGCCCCCACGGCCGGTTCGGGGTTGAGGGCCGGGGCCAGCAGGTTGCCGCGCCCGGTGCCGCCCGTGGCCGTCGTAAACTGGTACACGAAGGGCCGTGCCGCCACGCCGCCGGTGCTTTGCACCGTGCCGGGCACGCTCACCAGCAAGGTTTCGCCGGGCCGGAAGCTGGCCGACCCGCTGCCGGCCGTGGGCGTGAGCGTGACGGTGGCCCCGCTGGTGCCGGCCGTGGCCGTGCGCCGCCCCCGGTACTGCTGCGAGAAGACTTTGATGTTGCCCGCCGTGGCCGCGTTGATGTTGGCCGAGAAGCTCACGCCCACCGTTGTAGTCGTCGCCGCCGTTAGCGCATTGCGAGCCGGCAACTGGCCGACGACGGTCATGCTCACCACCGTAAACGTCTGGCTGCTGGCCGTGCTCGTGCCGGTGGGCGTGGTCACGGTCAGGGTGCCGGTGGTGGCCCCGGTCGGCACGTTCACCGTCAGGCCGGTGGCCGTGTTGCCGGTAATGGTCGTTTGCAACGTGCCGTTGAAATACACCCCCGTGGCCCCGCTCAGGCCCGTGCCGGTGAGGGTGACGAGGGTGCCCGCCGACCCGCTCGTGGGCGTGAAGCTCGTGATGACCGGGCCGGGCGGCAGGTTGAGGCGCACACTCACGCTGTTGGTGCCCCCGTTGGCCACCAGCAGGTCGAGGTCGCCGTCGCCGTCCACGTCGCCCAGGGCCAGGGCCGATGGGCCAGCACCCGCCGCCGGGCTGGCATTAAGAGCCGGGGCCATGAAGGTGCCGGTGCCGTCGTTGAGGCGCACGTTCACGTTGTTGCTGCCGTTGTTGGCGGTCAGCGCGTCGAGGTCGCCATCGCCGTCCACGTCGCCCAGGGCCAGGCCGGTGGGGTAGGTGTCCAGGGCCAAATCGGTGCCGCCGCCAAAGCTGCCCGTGCCGTCGTTGAGCCGCACGCTCAAGGTGTTGCTGGCAAAGTTGGCGGTCAGCAGGTCGAGGTCGCCGTCGCCGTCCACGTCGCCCAGGGCTGCGCTCGCGGGGCCGTTGCCCAGGCCGGGGTTGGGGTTGGTACTTGGGGCCGTGAAGGTGCCGGTGCCGTCGTTGAGGCGCACGCTGGCCGTGCTGGAGCCGTAGTTCACCGCCACCACGTCGAGGTCGCCGTCGCCGTCCACATCGCCCAGGGCCACGCTATAGGGCAGGTTGCCGGCCGCCACGCTGGCCGTGCCCGAGAAAACGCCGTTGCCATCGTTGAGGCGCACGCTCAGGTTGTTGCTGCCCCGGTTGGCGGTCAGCAGGTCGAGGTCGCCGTCGCCGTCCACGTCGCCCAGGGCCACGGCGTAGGGTTGGGTGCCCACGGCCACGGCGGCGCTGCCGGTGTAGGTGCCGCTGCCGTCGTTGAAGCGTACGCTCACGTCGTTGCTGCCCAGGTTAGCCGTCACAAAGTCCAGGTCGCCGTCGCCGTCCACATCGCCCAGGGCCAGGCCCTGGGGCTGGGTGCCCACGGTCAGGTTGGTGCTGCCGGTGTAGTTGCCGCTGCCGTTGTTGAGGCGCACGCTCACGGTGTTGTAATAGTTGGCCGTGAGCAGGTCGAGGTCGCCGTCGCCGTCCACGTCGCCCGTCGCCACACCCTGGGGGTAGTAGTCCACGCCGGGGTTGGGGTTGCTGGCCGGGGCCAGGAAATTGCCCGTGCCCGTGCCGCCGGTAGCGGCCGTGAACTGATGCACCTGTCCCCGCGTCAGCGTCGCGCCGTTGGTGCCGGTGGCGGCGGTGGTGGTGGTCACCAGCACCGTTTCGCCGGGCCGGAAATCAGTGGTCGGGTTGAAGGTGATGGTCGAGCCGCTGACCGTGGCCGTGCCGCCGCTCGTGCCGCTCATCCGCCCGCCGCGCTGTTGGCTGAATACTTTCACCGCGCCCTGGGTGGCGGCGGTGTTCTGCAAGGGCTGGGAGAAGGTCACGGCCACGTCGCTGCTGGCCGGGGCGTTGCGCCGGTTGCGCGTCGGGGCCAGCGCCGTGATGGTCAGCGTGGGCACCTGGTTGAGGCGCACGCTCACCGTGTTGGCGGCGTAGTTGCCAGCCAGCAAATCCAGGTCGCCGTCACCGTCCACGTCGCCCAGCGTCACGCTGTGCGGGAAGCTGCCCACGGCGGGGTCGGAGCCGCCGCTGAAGCTGCCGCTGCCGTCGTTAAGCCGGACGCTCACCGTGCCGCTGTTGCTGGTATTGGCCGTGAGCAGGTCCAGGTCGCCGTCGCCGTCCACGTCACCCAGCGCCACGCTTTGGGGTACCCCCCCCACGGCGGGGTCGGAGCCGCCGCTAAAGCTGCCGCTGCCGTTGTTGAGGCGCACACTTGCCGTGCCGCTGGCATTCCTGTTGGCGGTCACGAAGTCCAGGTCGCCGTCGCCGTCCACGTCGCCCACGGCCACGCTGAAAGGGGCGTTGCCCACGGCGGGGTTGGAGCCGCCGCTGAAGGTGCCGCTGCCGTCGTTGAGCCGCACGCTCACCGTGTTGCTGCCTTCGTTGGCCGTGAGCAGGTCCAGGTCGCCGTCGTTGTCCACGTCGCCCAGCGCCACGCTGCGGGGGGCGCTGCCCACGGTGGGGTCGGAGCCGCCGCTGAACGTGCCGCTGCCGTCGTTGAGCCGCACACTCACCGAGTTGGCGTTGAAGTTGGCCGTGAGCAGGTCCAGGTCGCCGTCGCCGTCCACGTCGCCCAGCGCCACGCTTAGCGGGTTAGCGCCCACGGCGGGGCTGGAGCCGCCGCCGAAGGTGCCGCTGCCGTTGTTGAGCCGCACGCTCACCGTGCCAGCGCCGGTGAAGTTGGCCGCCACGAAGTCGAGGTCGCCGTCGCCGTCCACGTCGCCCACCGCCACGCTGCTAGTGTTCAGGCCCGCGCCGGTATCGGAGCCGCCGCTAAACGCGCCGCTGCCATCGTTGAGCCGCACGCTCACCGTGCCGCCGCCGTTGGCCGTGAGCAGGTCGAGGTCACCGTCGCCGTCCACGTCGGCCACCGCCACGCTTTCCGGGCCGGTGCCCACGCCGGGGTTGGGGTTGAGAGCCGGGGCCACGAAAAGGCCCGGCCCCACGCCCGCCGCCGTCGTAAACTGATGCACCTGCCCCCGCGTCAGCGTCGCGCCGCCGGTGGCCGTGGCGGCGGTGGTCGTCGTCACCAGCACCGTTTCGCCGGGCCTAAAGTCGGTGGTTGGGTTAAAGGTAATGGTGCTGCCGCTCACCGAGGCCGCGCCGCCGCTTGTGCCGAACATTCGCCCGCCGCGCTGCTGGCTGAACACCCGCACCGCCTGCTGGGTGGCGGCGGTGTTTTGCAAGGGCTGCGAGAAGGTCACGGCCACGTCGCTGCCGGCCGGGGCGTTGCGCCGGTTGCGGGTCGGGGCCAGGGCCGTGACGGTCATCGCCGGCACCACCGTAAAGCTCACCCCGCCCGACGTGCCGCTCGGCGTGGTGATGGTCACGTTGCCCGTGGTGGCGCCCGCCGGCACGGTGGCCGTGGCCGTGGTGGCGCTGCTCACGCCGAACGCCGTGGCCGCCGTGCCGTTGAAGCTCACGCCCGTGGCCCCGAGGAAGTTGGTGCCCGTCAGGGTGATGCTCGTGCCCGCGCTGCCGCTGCCGGGGTTGAGGCTGGCGAGCGTGGGCGCAGGCGGCATATTGAGCCGCACGGCCACCGTGCTGCCACTGCCGATGGCCAGGTCGAGGTCGCCGTCGCCGTCCACATCGCCCAGCGTCGGAAAACCGGCCAGCGCCACCGTGGCGCCGCTGCCGGGGGCGCTGAACACGCCGCTGCCGTTGTTGAGCCGCACGGCGGTGTTGCTGTTGCCGGTGGCCAGCAGGTCGAGGTCGCCATCGGCATCCACGTCGCCCAGGGCCAGGTACGTGGGGTTGGTGCCCACGGTCACCTCGCCGTTGGCTGCGATGGCGGGCGGGGCAAAGGTGCCGCTGCCGTCGTTGAGGCGCACACTCACGGTGCCGGCTCCCTGGTTGGCCGTCAGCAGGTCAAGGTCGCCGTCGCCGTCCACGTCGCCCACCGTCAGGTGGAAGGGCTGGGTGCCCACGGCCACCTGCTGGCTACCCGATAAGTTGCCTGCCCCGTCGTTCACCCGCACGCTCACGGTGTTGCTCTGGCCGTAGTTGGCCGTCAGCATATCCAGGTCGCCGTCGTTGTCCACGTCGGCCATCCCCACGGCAATGGCGAAGTTGATGCCGCTCACGGTCGAAGCCAGCGTGAAGGTGCCGCTGCCGCCGTTCACGAACTCCTGCACCCCGTTGCCCACCGTCACCAGCAAATCCTGGTCGCTGTCGCCGTCGAGGTCGCCCACGGCCACCCAGCGCGGGCTGGTTGCGGTGTTCAAGGTCGAGACGGCAAAGCTGCCCGCGCCGTTGTTCAGGCCCAGGCTCACGGTGGTGCCGTTGGCGCTGGTCCCGTAGTTGGCCGTCACGAAGTCCAGGTCGCCGTCGCCGTCGAGGTCGGCCAGCGCCACCGTTACGGGGTTGCCCGCTACGGTGGCGGTGGTGGCCGCGTTGTAGGTGCCGCTGCCGGTACCCGTCGCCACGCTCACAGTGGTGGCGGTGTAGTTGGCCGTCACCAGGTCCAGGATGCCGTCGCCGTTCACGTCGCCCAGCGCCACGCCGTTGATGCCGGTGCCTACCGTGGGCGTGCTGCCCCCGTTGAAAATGCCTACGCCCGTGCCACCCGTGGCGGCCGTAAACTCGTGTACCTGCCCCCGCGCCAGCGTCGCGCCGCCCGTGCTGGTGGCGGCGCTGGTGGTCGTCACCCGCAGCGTTTCGCCGGGCTTGAAGTCATTGGTGGGGTTGAAGGTGATGGTGCTGCCGCTCACCGAGGCCGCCCCGCCCTGGCTGCCGCTCATCCGCCCGCCGCGCTGCTGGCTGAACACCCGCACCGCGCCCGCCGTGGCCGCCGTGGTCTGCATCGGGGCCGAAAACGTGACGGCCACGTCGCTGCCGGCCGGCGCGTTGTGGAGGTTACGAACCGGCGTCCGGGCCGTAATCGTAAGCGGCAGCACCGTAAACGCCACCCCGCCCGACGTGCCGCTGGGCGTGGTGATGGTCACGTTGCCGGTGGTGGCGCCGGCCGGCGCGGTGGCCGTGGCCGTGGTGGCACTGCTCACGCTGAACGTGGTAGCCGCCGTGCCGTTGAAGCTCACGCCCGTGGCCCCGGTGAAGTTGGTGCCCGTGAGGGTGATGCTCACGCCCAGGCTGGCACTGCTGGGCGAAAGGCTGCTGAGGGTGGGCGCGGGCGACTGGTTGAGGCGCACGCTCACGTTGTTGCTACCAGAGTTGGCCGCGAGCAGGTCCAGGTCGCCGTCGCCGTCCACGTCGCCCAGGGCCACGCTGCTGGGGCCGCTGCCCACGGCCGGGTTGGGGTTGGTGGCCGGGGCCGTGAAATTGCCCGTGCCGTCGTTGAGGCGCACGCTCACCGTGTTGGCCCCGCCCGTGATGGTGGCCAGCAGGTCCAGGTCGCCGTCGCCGTCCACGTCGCCCAGCGCCACGCTGGTGGGGCCAGGGCCCACGCCCGGGTTGGGGTTGGTGGCCGGTGCCGTGAAATTGCCCGTGCCGTCGTTGAGGCGCACGCTCACCGTGCCGCCGCCGGCGTTGGCCGTGACAAAGTCCAGGTCGCCGTCGCCGTCCACGTCGCCCAGCGCCACGCTGCCGGGACTCGCGCCCACGGTCGGGTTGGGGTTGGTGGCCGGTGCCGTGAAATTGCCCGTGCCGTCGTTGAGGCGCACGCTCACCGTGCCGCCGCCGGCGTTGGCCGTGACAAAGTCCAGGTCGCCGTCGCCGTCCACGTCGCCCAGCACCACGCTGTTGGGGTTGGCACCCACGGCCGGGTTAGGGTTGGTGGCCGGGGCCAGGAAATTGCCCGTGCCGTCGTTGAGGCGCACGCTCACCGTGTTGGCCCCGCTGCCGCTGTTGGCCGTTAGCAGGTCCAGGTCGCCGTCGCCGTCCACATCGCCCAGGGTTACAGAAGTGGGGTTGTTGCCCACGGCCGGGTTGGGGTTGGTGGCCGGGGCCGTGTAGTTGCCCGTGCCGTCGTTGAGGCGCACACTCGCCGTGCCGCTGAGGTTAAAGTTGGCCGTGACGAAGTCCAGGTCGCCGTCGCCGTCCACGTCGCCCAGCGCCAGGCCGATGGGTGGGTTGGCCACGCCGGGGTTGGGGTTGGTGGCGGGGGCCGTGTAGTTGCCCGTGCCGTCGTTGAGGCGCACGCTCACCGAGTTGCTATTGAAGTTGGCCGTGAGCAGGTCGAGGTCGCCGTCGCCGTCCACGTCGCCCACCACCACGCTGTTGGGGCCACTGCCCACGGCCGGGTCGGGGTTGGTGGCCGGGGCCAGGAAATTGCCCACCCCCGTGCCGCCCGCCGCCGCCGTGAACTGGTGCACCTGCCCCCGCGCCAGCGTGGTGCCGCCAGTGGCGGTGGCGGCCGTCGTGGTCGTCACCAGCACCGTTTCCCCCGGCCGGAAGTCGGTGGTGGGGTTGAAGGTGATGGTGTTGCCGCTGACCGTAGCCGCCCCGCCCTGGCTGCCGCTCATCCGCCCGCCGCGCTGCTGGCTGAATACCCGCACCGCCCCCTGGGTGGCGGCGTTGTTTTGCAAGGCCTGCGAAAAGGTCACGGCCACGTCGCTGCCGGCCGGGGCGTTGCGCCGGTTGCGGGTCGGGGCCAGGGCCGTGATGGTCAGCGGCAGCGGTTGGTTGAAGCGCACACTCACCGTGCCGCTGCTGGAGTTGGCCGTGAGCAAGTCCAGGTCGCCGTCGCCGTCCACGTCGCCCATTGCCACCCCACTGGAGCCGCTGCCCACGGCGGGGTTGGTGCTGCCCGAAAAAGTACCCGTGCCGTCGTTGAGGCGTACGCTCACCGTAGCGTCGCCGTTGGCCGTGAGCAAGTCCAGGTCGCCGTCGCCGTCCACGTCGCCCACCGCCACGCTGCCAGGATTAAAGCCCACGGCGGGGTTGGGGTTGGTGGCGGGCGGCGTGAAGTTGCCCGTGCCGTCGTTGAGGCGCACGCTCACGTTGCTGCTGCCAGTGGCCGCAAGCAGGTCCAGGTCGCCGTCGCCGTCCACGTCGCCCAGCGCCACGCTGTGGGGCTGGGTGCTTACGGCCGGGTTGGGGTTGGTGGCCGGAGCCGTGAAGTTGCCCGTGCCGTCGTTGAGGCGCACGCTCACCGTGCTAGCACCGGAGTTGGCCGCGAGCAAGTCCAGGTCGCCGTCGCCGTCCACGTCGCCCAGCACTACGCTCTGCGGGGCGCTGCCTACGGCTGGCTCGGGGTTGGTGGCCGGGGCCGTAAAGTTGCCGCTGCCGTCGTTGAGGCGCACACTCACCGTGTTGGTGCCGGAGTTGGCGGTCAGCAGGTCCAGGTCGCCGTCGCCGTCTACGTCGCCCAGCACCACGCTCTGCGGGTTGGTGCCCACGGCGGGGTTGGGGTTGGTGGCCGGGGCCGTGAAGTTGCCGGTGCCGTCGTTGAGGCGCACGTTCACCGCGTTGCCGTAGTAGTTGGCCGTCACGAAATCCAGGTCGCCGTCGCCGTCCACGTCGCCCAGGGCCAGGTTCACCGGGGCGCTCCCCACGGCGGGGTTGGGGTTGGTGGCCGGGGCCGTGAAGTTGCCCGAGCCGTCGTTGAGGCGCACGTTCACCGTGCCGGTGCTGCTATTGGCCGTGATGAAATCCAGGTCGCCGTCGCCGTCTACGTCGCCCACCGCCACGTTCACCGGGTAGCCGCCCACGGCCAGGTCGGGGTTGGTGGCCGGGAAAATGCCTACGCCCGTGCCGCCCACCGCCGCCGTGAACTCATGCACCTGCCCCCGCGCCAGCGTCGCGCCGCCGGTGCTGGTGGCCGCCGTGGTAGTCGTCACAAACAGCCTTTCCCCCGGCCGGAAATCATTGGTGGGGTTGAAGGTGATGGTGCTGCCGCTCACGCTGGTCACTCCGCGCGTCGAGCCGAACATCCGCCCGCCGCGCTGCTGGCTGAACACCTTCACCGCCTGCTGGGTGGCGGTGGTGTTGTTCAGGGCCTGGTCGAAGGTCACGGCCACGTCGCTGCCGGCCGCTGCGTTGCGCCGATTGCGCGTCGGGGCCAGGGCCGTGATGGTCAGCGACGATACCTGGTTGAGCCGCACACTCACCGTGCCGCTGCTGCTCTGACTACTGGCAATAAAGTCGAGGTCGCCGTCGCCGTCCACGTCGCCCAGCGCCACGCCGGCGGTGTTACCGCTCAAGGCCGGGTCGGCGTTGCTGGCCGGGGGCGTGAAGTTGCCCGTGCCATCGTTGAGGCGCACGCTCACCGTGCCGCCGGTGTAATTGGCCGTGATGAAATCCAGGTCGCCGTCGCCATCCACGTCGCCCACCGCCACGTACTGGGAGTTCGTGCCCGTGGCTACTTCGGCGTTGCTGGCCGGGGGGGTGAAGTTGCCCGTGCCGTCGTTGAGGCGCACACTCACCGTGCTGAATAGATTAGCCGTGAGCAGGTCGAGGTCGCCGTCGCCGTCCACGTCGCCCAGCGCCACGCTGGCGGCACCGAGGCCCACGGCGGGGTTGGGGTTGGTGGCCGGGGCCGTAAAGCTGCCCGTGCCGTCGTTGAGGCGCACACTCACCGTAGCGCTACCGGAGTTGGCCGTGAGCACGTCCAGGTCGCCGTCGCCGTCCACGTCGCCCAGGGCCACGCCGTAGGGCTGGCTGCCCACGGCCGGGTTGGGGTTGGTGGCCGGAGCCGTGAAGTTGCCTGTGCCGTCGTTCAGGCGTACGCTCACATTGTTGCTACCGTAGTTGGCGGTCAGCAGGTCGAGGTCGCCGTCGCCATCCACGTCGCCCAGCGCCACGGCGAAGGGCTGAGTACCGACAGCCGGATTGGGGTTGGTGGCCGGGGCCGTAAAGCTGCCGCTGCCGTTGTTGAGCCGCACGCTCACGTTGTCGCCGACGCGGTTGGCCGTGAGCAGGTCGAGGTCGCCGTCGCCGTCCACGTCGCCCACGGCCAGCCCGCGGGGGTTGCTGCCCACGGCGGGGTTGGGGTTGGTGGCCGGGGCCGTGAAATTGCCCGTGCCGTCATTCAGCCGCACACTCACCGTGCCGCTGCCATAGTTGGCGGCCAGCATATCCAGGGTGCCGTCGCCGTCCACGTCGCCCAGCGCCACACTGATGGGGTTGCCGCCCACGGCCGGCTCGGGGTTGGTAGCCGGGGCCGTGAAATTGCCCACCCCCGTGCCGCCCGCCGCCGCCGTAAACTGGTACACCTGCCGGTTGGCCCCCTGCCCGCCCGTGCTCTGCACCGTGGCGGGCACCGTCACCAGCACCGTTTCGCCGGGCCGGAAGTCCGTCGCGGGGTCAAACGTGACCGTGCCCGTGCCGCCGCCGCTCACCGTGCCGCCCCCGGCCCGCACCAGTTGCCCGCCGCGCTGCGGGCTGAAAACACGAATGTTCCCCGCCGTGCCCGTTGAGATGGCCTGGTTGAACGTGAGCGCCACGTTGGCGGTACGGGCCGCGTTGCGCTGGTTGCGCGTGGGGCTGAGGCCGGTGAGGCTGGGCTGGGCCAGCGCCGCCAGCGGCAGCAGCAGCCCCAGGCCCAGGCCGGTCAGCAGCGAACGAACGGGCCGGGCCAGCACGGCCAGCCCCTTGCAGCGGGTAAGAAAAATGGTCATAACAACGGGAGGGAAAGGTGGTAGGGTCCGCAGCATCCGCCCCCGAAACCGGGGCCGCCGGGCACAAAAAATGGCGGGGCAAAGGTGCCCCGCCCCCCGCCCCGCCCGCAACCCGCGCTTGTCCTCATTTTGGGGATAGTGGGCCTGCCCGCCCGCGTTTGCCACACCGGGCCTTCGGTTATCCGAAGTGCCCTGGGCGAACCTGCCCAAGCCCCTTCGGCTATCCGAAGTGCCCTGGGTGAACCTGCCCAAGCCCCTTCGGCTATCCGAAGTGCCCTGGGCGAACCTACCCAGGGCACTTCGGATAGCCGAAGGCAGGTTTTCAGTCCGAACATAGCGACTTCGGCTAACCGAAGGCCGGTGGGCGGGGTTGGCGGCCCTGCCGGGATGGGCGCTTCACTGGCCTGCCCTGGCATCATCTGGGCGGGCGGGCACTGCTGCACGTCCGGAAACGCGGTGCCCGTGCGCCGGGGAGTAGCCTGCGTCGCCAGGAACGGGTGAACCGGCCGGCGAGCCGGGGCAGGGGGCACGGGGCCGTAGCCAGCCGCACTTACTGCGGCTCCTCGGCGTGAAACATCATCATCCACTTGCCGTCGCGGCGGCTGTAGATGGTGCCGGCCGTGACTTTGCCCGGCAGGGCGCTGCCTTTGTAGGTGGCACTTTGCGTCACGGTGCTCGTGACCAGGGCGGTGTTGGGGTCCAGCATTTTCACGTTGAGCCGGCTGAAGGCGTAGGTTTTCAGGTCGGTGGCGGCCACGCTTTGCAGAAAACCGGCTTTGGTGCCGCCGCCGGTCGTGGTCGCGTCGGTCGCCAGGTGTTCCTGAAACCAGGCTTGCTGCTTGTTTTTGCACGCTTCCCAGGCGGCTTTTTCCAGCGCCATCAGCTGGGTCTTGGTTTGGGCTTCGGGGGCTTTGGCGGCTTGGCCGAAGGCCGTGCCGGTGGCGGCGACGAGCGCCAGCAGGAGGGTGAACAAGGACTTTTTCATGGGGTTTGAAGGGGTTTTTAGGGTTTTCCTACTCGTCAGGCTTTTCGGGTGCGCCCCCGCTGCATTGCCTGCGCGGGCCAGGGTGGTGGCCAGTGGTAGCCGGGCACAAAAGTCCCGCCGCCAGCCGCCGCCCACTACCTGCGTTTGTCCTCATTTTGGGGATAGTGTCCACCTTTTCGGCCGGTGGCCGCCGCCTTGACCGGTGCTATCCCCAAAATGAGGACAAGCGCGGCTTGGCTTTTTGGGTGCTTCTTGCCGCTCTTTGCAGGGCCGGGCCACTTTGCGCCGGCCCCCGCCAGTTATCCGCCCCAGCCCATGACTTCCATTCGCCTGGCCATTGTCGAAGACGACCCCGACATCCGCACCCTGACCCACCACTACCTGCAACGGCAGCCCGACCTGGAGTGCGTCATCGTGGCCGAGTCGGTCGAGGACTTCCTGGCCCAACTGCCCCAGGCCCTGCCCCCGCAGGTTATCCTGCTCGACATCGCCCTGCCCGGCATCAGCGGGGTGGAGGCCCTGCCTCGCATCACGGCCCGCCTGCCCGGCGTGGAAATCCTGATGCACACCGTGTTCGAAGACCCCGACCACATCTACAACGCCCTGTGCCGGGGGGCCAGCGGCTACGTTCTCAAAAACACGCCCCTGCCCCAGATTAAGGAAGCCATCATGGACGTAATGGCGGGCGGTGCCCCCATGAGCCGGGCCGTGGCCCGCCGCGTGCTGGCCCACTTCAAGCCCACCCCCAGCCGCCAGCCCGAAATCCTTACTGAACGCGAACAAACCGTCCTCGATGCCTTGGTCACGGGCCGCTCCGACAAGCAGATTGCCGTGATGTACGACCTCGCGCCCGCCTCGGTGCGCACCTACGTCAAGCGCATCTACAAAAAATTGCAAGTGACGGACGGCCGCACGGAGTTGCTAAGGCGGGCGGGGCGGGGGGAGTTGTAGTGTACTGGACGTTCGATGTTCAGCGTCGGGTATTGTTGAGCGTTGGGTTGAACCCCAACGTCCGTGGGGTTCAACCCAAAACCCAACCCTAAAAATCGCTACCCCCGCACCCGCAGCCGCACCCGGTACCCCGGCTGCCCGTCGGCTCGCGGTCCGGTGGCCAGCTCGCCCTTGAGGGATTGGGCGCGGGTGGCCATGCTGCGCAGGCCCATGCCGCTGCGGCTGGGGGCGGCGGTAGCCTGCCCGTCGTCGGTCACTTCCAGCACAAAATGGCTGCCCTCGCGCCGCAAGCTCACCCGCAGCGCAGTGGCCCCTTTGGCGTGGCGCAGGGCGTTGGTCACGGCTTCTTTGAACACCAGGTACAGGTGCTTGCGCACCATCGGCCGCAGGGCCTGCAACTGCGGCAGCGGGTCGGCTTCAAACGAATGGGCCAGGCCCGCCACGGCGGCGGTTTGGTCGAGGTGGTCTGCCATGCGGTCGAGCAGGGCCTGCACCGAATCGGCGCGGGAGTCAATGCTCCACACCACGTCGCGCAGGGCCTGCACGGCGGCGCGGCTGTTCAGCAGGAGGCGGGCGGCCAACTGGTGCAGGGCGGGGTCGGCGGCGGGCGCGGCGGGGGTGGTTTCGGGCTGTTGCAGCACTTCGGCCATGAGGCTGATTTTGGTGAGCAGGCCGCCCACTTCGTCGTGCAGGTTGGCGGCCAGCTCGTCGCGCAGGCGGGCTTCGCGGCGGGCGCGGCGGCCTTGCAGCCAGAACAGGCCGTAGGCCAGCCCCACCAGCGCCAGGGCGGCCAGCGCCAGGGCCAGCGGGTGCTGCCACCAGGGCCGCGCCACGTGCAGCGGCACCTGCAGCACGTTGGCGGCCAGTTGCCCGTCGTCGGTTTCGGCCCGCATTTCGAGGGTGTAGTCGCCGGGGGCCAGGCCCTGCAACACCAGCCGGCGGGTGGTGGGCTGCCAGGCCGGCAGCGGGGCCGGGCCGGGGGCGGCCGGGCGCAGGCGGTAAGCGTAGCGCGTCAGGTCGGGGGCCAGCAGGTCGGTCAGCGCCAGGCGGATTTCCACAAAGTCGGTGGGCCGCGCCCCCAGCCGGAGCGCGGGCACGGCCGCCCCACCGGCCAGGGCCGTGGGCAGCGGCACCCCGCCGGCCGGGCCGCCGGGAACCGATTCGGCGTAGCCCGTTGCCAGCAGTTGCACGGGGGAGCGGTGCCCGGTTTCGGCCGCGCCGTGCAGGTTGGCCGCCACCCGGTACAGCCCGCTCACGCCGCCAAACAGCAGTTCGCCGGTGCGGGAGTCGGCGTAGGCCGAGTTGCGGTTCAGCTCGGGGTCGGCGAAGCCCGCCGCTTGCCCGAACACGGCCAGGCGCTGCCGGGCGGGGTCGTAGCGCACCAGGCCAGCGTAGGTGCCGGCCCACACGGCCCCGTCGGGCCGCACCAGCACCGTGCCGACGGTGGCGCTGGGCAGCCCCTCGGCCAGGGTTAGCTGCTGGAGCAGGCCCCGGTGCGCGTCCACCAGCAGCAGCCCGGCGGTGCGGGTGCCCACCCAGGCCCGGCCGGGGCCGGCGGCGGCCACGCACAGCAGGTCGGCGGTGGGCAGGGGGCGGGCGGCTCGCCCCTCGCCCACGCGCTGCCACGCGCCGCTGGCCGGGGCCAGCCACAGCAGGCCCTGCGGGGTGGCCAGCCACAGGTGGTCGGTGGCCGCGTCGGCGGCCAGGTCCAGCACGGGCAGCGGGGGCAGCGGGCGGGCCGCGCCGGGCCGCTGGTAGCGCCGGGCCAGCCGCCCCCGCAGGTCGAGGCAGAACAAGCCGCTGTCGGTGCCGCCCCAGACGCGGCCCCGGCGGTCTTCGCCCAGGGTTTGGAAATGGCTGGGCCGGTGTTGCTCGGCCGAGGCCAGGGCCAGCAGGGCGCAGGTGCCGGTGCGGGGGTCCAGCACCGAGAAACCAATGTCTTCTTCGGCCACCACGGTGGTGGCGGGCGGGGTGCGGGTGGTCAGGGCATCGAAGGCCACCAGAAACGGGTTCAGCCCCCGCCGCTGGAAGGGCAGCGGGCGCAGCGGGGCACGGGGCGAGTCGGCGGCCTGCACAAACGCGCCGCCGTAGGTGCCCACCAGCAGGCGGCCGTCGGGGAGCCGGGCAATGCCCCGCGCACTGGGCAGCGGCAGGCCGTGGGCCAGCCCCACGGGCTGCACCACCGGCACCGCCGCCGCCCGCCGCTTGTAGATGCCCCGCCACACTTGGTCGTAGCACCACTGCACCCCGCGCGCGTCCTCAAACACGTGGAAGTTGCGCCGGTACTGCACCGGGTTGTCGCTCAGGCGCAGCGAGTCCACCACGGCCCGGCCGGCGTGGGGGCCGCGCAAGGTCAGGCGCACAAAGTGGCGCTGCGCTCCCCACTCGCCCACGCTGTCGGCGCGGCTGAAGCAGGGGGCCAGGTTTTCTTCTTGCCCCGCCGGCAGCCAGCGACTAAGCTGCCGCAGCCGCCCTTCCGCGCTCAACTCGTAGAAAGCACTGGTGCTGAAGAGGCGCAGCGGCGCGGTGCCCGGCACCGGCACCAGCATGAAGGGGGTGCGGCGGTAGTGCTGCACCGGGCCGGTCGGCCCCAGCCGGGCAATGCCCGTGAAGGTGAGCCAGGTGCGGTGGCGCAGCGGGTCGAGGTGCTGGGCAAACACGAACGACACCCACACCCCTGCCGCCGTGCCGTCGGGCCGGAACAGGGCGGCCAGGCCCGGCAGCGCCCGCCGGGGGCCAACGGGCCGGTCGCCCCGTTGCGGGTCCAGCACCAGCAGGCTGCCGTCGCGGAAGCTCACCCACAAGTGCCCGGAGCGCGGGTGCCGAAACAGGGCATACACCGGCGCGGCGCGGCCCGCCGCCGGAGCCAGCCCGCAGCGCCGCAGCGCCCCGGTGCCCAGCGTCAGCCGAAACAGCCCTTCGTCGGTGCCCAGCCAGAGGTGGCCGACCCCGTCCAGGCACAGCGCCGAAGCCAGGCCCGTGGGCGCGGCGGCGCTGCCGGGGGCCAGCAGCCGCGCCAGCGGCAGCAGCTCGTAGCCGTCGTAGCGGAACACGCCCTCGTCGGTGGCCGCCCACTGGTAGCCGGTGGGGTCGGTGAGCAGCTTTTTGACGAGCAGGCGGCTCAGCACCGGGTCGCGCTGCCAGGGGTCGGCGGCGCGGGCGGGCAAGCTGCGCCCCAGGCTCAGTAAGCCGCACAGCCCTATTATTCCCCAAACCCTTACACCAGCACCCATCTTCTTCCAGCAAGGTAAGCGCCAAAGGTACGGGCCGGCCCACAGAAAGCCCGGCCATTTCCAGGAAGCGGGTGGGGTTGGCTGCCCGCCGCTACGGACGATGTACACCCCGGCCGGTTGCCCGGCGGGCAGCACCAGCCGGGCCGGGCCGCTGGCATCGGCGGTGGCGCGGGCCACGGGGCGGCTCAGCGCATCCAGCACCTGCACCGCTGCCCCGGCACTTAGCCTGCCCACCTCGGCCGCGCCCTGGGCGGGGGCAAGCCAGCACGTAAACGGCCTTTTGCCAGTGGGTGCAAGCCCCGCAAAAAATGCCAACAAGGGTTTTCAAAACGGCCGGGTATCTCTTTTCTTTTTCGTAATCCCTGGAGAATAAAAAATCGTGCTTTTGCGGCAAAATTCTAATAAGCTACGCGCAGCAAACCGCAGTTTTTATTTTTTCAGCAACTGGTTTGCTGTGCAAACCAACCAATCTACTAAGCCAACCACGGGGTTTGGTTTTGGAAACGGCCAACGGCAGCAGCGCCAGGGGCGGCGACAACGGAAGGAGGGATGTTGAAATTATTTTAACCCCCGAAAACGCCGGGAAAGCCGTTTTGAAGCCCGTTGGGAGATTTGCCTAAAAAATAATTTTTCATTCATGAAGGTTTAATACTGGGGTTGGCGTAAGTTTGCCCCCGTCAGGCAGCCCGCGCGGGTAGGGCCTGGGGTTGGTACTCACTTTTTCCTTTTTAGTCATGGATACCCAATACCAGGCCGTGGTGGACTTGCCCGGCATGAGCCCCCTCGAAAAAGCCGCCCAGCAAAGCCGTTCGGCCGGCTGCCTCACCGACCACCCCGCCGTGTTTGCCGACCCCGACCCGCAGCCCAAAGAGCTGCAAAAAAGTGCCGACGACCTCACCAAAGCCTACAACGCCGCCCAGGGCGGCTCCGACGAAAGCAAGCTGCTGCTGGAGCAGCAAGTGGGCGTGGCCGACGAAAACCTGCGCACCCTGCGCCTCTACGTCAACAGCATTGCCAAAGGCTCGCAACTCGTCATCGAGCAAAGCGGGATGCGGGTGAGCCGCACGCCCACCCCCACCGGCGATATGCTGCCGCCCGACGGCGGGCGCTTTGTGGGCCACGACATCGGCCAGGCCAAGCCCCGCTTCGATGCCCAGCCGGGGGCCAGGTCCTACGCCTGGATTGGGTTTATCGGCCCGGTGCCCCCGCCGCTGCCCACCCCCAACCCGCTCAACGAGTTTGTGCTGAAAAACGGCACCTACGTGCGCGAAGAAGAAGGCCCGCGCTGGATGGACCTGCGCGGCACCACCGCCGCCACCCGCACCGACACGGGCTTGCCCAGGGGCCAGTTTATCCACTATTGCTGCGCCGCCATCGGTCCCAAAGGGCAAGGCCCGTGGTCGGCTCCCGTCAACCGGGTGATTCCGTAGGGGCAGCCGGTTGTTGGGGGCCAGGTGCCCCGCGTGGGCTGCCGGCTATCGAGGCGGGCAGCCCATTCTTTTGGGGCAAAGTGCCACGGAGCGGCGCCAACAGCCGGCAGCGGCAGCCCCCGGCGGGGCGTTGCCGGCCCGGCTACAGAAGCGGGGGGCGGCCGCCAACCGGCGGGGCCGCCGTAGCTTCGTGGGCGCTTGGCGGCGGGAAGCGGCGTTTTCGGTTTGTTGTTTGGTTTTTTTGCCGCGCCCTTTTGGTTGGCTCCGTTGGCGGTGCCGGGGCAAAAAGTTGTGGCCCCCCTTTCGCCCCATGTCCCTCTTTCTCACGCGCCGCTTCTTTCTGGTTTTGCTGGGCCTTATCACGGGGTTTGTGGGGGCGTTCTTCCTGCCCTGGCTGCTGGGGCCGATGCAGGTGCTGGTGAGCTTGCTGGGCGCGTTGGTGTTCCTGGATTACGTGCTGTTGCACCCCCCTGCCAAAAACCAGGCAGTGCCGGTGTTTGGCCGCCGGGTGCTGGGCGACAAGCTGGCTAACGGCTCGGACAACGACGTGCAGATTTACCTGGAAAACCGCTACCTTTTTGCTGTCCAGGTAGAGGTGATTGACGAAATCCCGCACCAGTTTCAGCGGCGCGACGTGTTATTCCAGGTACGTGTGAAATCCGGCGAAACCCAGGTTATCCGCTACCAACTGCGGCCCACCAAGCGCGGCGAGTACGAGTTTGGGGTGCTGAACATATACGCCGCCTCGCCGCTGGGGCTGCTGCGGCGGCGGTCCCGGCAGGACCAAAATCGGGTGGTGCCGGTGTACCCGTCGTTCCTCCAGATGCGGCAGTACGAACTGCTGGCCATCAGCAACCGGCTGACGGAAGTAGGGGTGAAGCGCATCCGGCGCATCGGCCACAGCCTGGAGTTTGAGCAAATCCGGCCCTACGTGCCCGGCGACGACCCGCGCAGCATCAACTGGCCCGCCACGGCCCGCCGCAGCTACCCCGGCGCGACTGATACGCTGGTCGTGAACCACTTTCAGGACGAGCGGGCGCAGCAAGTCTATTGCCTGATTGACAAAGGCCGGGTGATGCGGATGCCCTTTGCGGGCTTGAGTTTGCTGGACTACGCCATCAACGCCACGTTGGTCGTGAGCAACATTGCGCTGCTCAAGCACGACAAAGCGGGCCTGCTGACATTCTCCAACCGCCCCGGTGCGGCCCTGGCCGCCGACCGTCGCCCCGGCCACCTGCTCAAGCTCCTGGAAATCCTGTACCGGCAGCGCACCAAATACCTCGAGACGGATTTTGAATTGCTCTATGCCACCGTGCGGGCCAAAATCAAGCAGCGCAGCCTGCTCATCCTGTTCACCAATTTTGAGACCTTGCAGGGAATGCAGCGCCAGCTTCCCTACCTGCGCCGCCTTAGCAAAGACCATTTGCTGCTGGTGGTATTTTTTGAGAACACCGAACTGCGGACTTTGCTGGACACGCCCGCCGCCACCACCGAGGACGTGTACAACCAAACCATTGCCGAGAAATTTGCCCAGGAGAAGCGGCAAATTGTGCTGGAACTGCAACGCTACGGCATCTACGCGCTGCTGACGGCCCCCCAGGATTTGACGGCGAATACCATCAACAAATACCTGGAGTTCAAGGCGCGGGGCCTGATATAGGTAGTCGGGTAGAAAATTTAGGTGGCCGGGTAGAAAGATGCGCCCAACGCACCGTCATCGAACCCCGAAGGGGTTCCGTAGCCTAGCCCAGGGTTGGCGAAGCCTACCCTGGGTCACGCCACCCCCGCCCGGCCCGAACCCCGAAGGGGTTCCGTAGCGGATGGCGCGGGAAGCCTACGGAACCCCGTTGGGGTTCGGACCACCCTGTTGCACGGAAACCCAGGGTAGGCTTCGCCAACCCTGGGCTAGGCTACGGAACCCCTTCGGGGTTCAGCTGGGTGTTCCGGCAAACCCTCCTTCATTTTTGCCACTTCAACACGCTAATGCTATTTCAGAAACCCGGCGGTCTGTTGCTCATTTTCCTGCTGTTGCAAACCAGCTTTTGCGCCGTTGCCCAGGCCCCGGCGCGGCCCGTGCCCCTGCTGCCGCTGCCCCAGGAGCTACGCTGGGGCAGCGGGCGGCTGAACCTGCGGGTGCCCTTGCGGGTGAAATTTGAGGCCAGCACCTCACCGGAACTACTGGCCGCCGCGCAACGCACTTTGGTGTTGGTGCAAGGGCCGGGACCGGCCCCCGCCAGTCAGGGGCCGGCGCTGAGCATTCGCTACGGGCCACCCGCGCCGCCCGCCGACCCGGCCGACGAACAATACCACCTGCTTGTCACGCCGCTGGGGGTCAGCATTGAAGCCGCCACCCGGCTGGGGGTGCTGCGGGCGCTGGCTACCTTGCAACAACTCCCCATCACGGAAAAAAAGCAGCACTTTCTGCCCACCGTGGACATCCGCGACGCGCCCCGGTTCGGGTGGCGCGGGCTGCTGCTCGATGCGGCCCGGCACTTTCTGCCGGTGGCCGTCGTCAAGCGCACCATTGACGGCATGGCGGCCGTGAAGCTCAACGTGCTGCACTGGCACCTGACCGACGACCAGGCCTTTCGGGTGGAAAGCCGCACCTTTCCGCGCCTGACCCAAGCCAGCGCCGACGGGTTGTTCTACACCCAGGCCCAGGTGCGCGACGTGCTGGCCTACGCCGCCGCGCGGGGCATCCGGGTGGTGCCGGAGTTCGACGTGCCCAGCCACACCACGAGTTGGATTGTGGCCTACCCGCGCCTGGCATCCATCGACACCAGCCGGGCACCCAACCGGGGCTGGCGCACCACCAACATTGCCCTCGACCCCACGCGGGAAACCACGTTTACGTTCGTGGATTCGCTGTTTCGGGAGATGACGGCCCTGTTCCCGGACCCGTACTTCCACGCCGGGGGCGACGAAAACGACGGGCGGCAGTGGAAAACCACGCCGCACATCGTGGCCTTTGCCCGCAAACACGGAATGCTGCGCCCCGACAGCGCCACCGCCGACAAACATCAGTTGCAACTGTATTTCAGTGGGCGGGTGGCGGCCATTTTGCATAAGTACGGCAAAACGATGGTGGGCTGGGACGAAATATTGGGGCCAAAGCTGCCGCCGGAAGTCGTCATCCAAAGCTGGCGCGGCAAGCAGGGCCTCACCGATGCCGTGCAGCAAGGCCATCCGGCCCTGCTTTCGGCGGGCTACTACCTGGACCTCAACTACCCGGCGGCCACCTACTACGCCGCCGACCCCCTGCCTGCCAACCCGCCCCTCACGCCCGCCCAACAGGCCCGCGTGCTAGGCGGCGAAGCGGCCATGTGGGGCGAATTTGCTGATTCGGTGGTGCTGGAATCGCGCGTGTGGCCCCGCGCCGCCGCCGTGGCCGAACGCCTTTGGAGCCAAGCCGCCGCCACCCAGAACGTGCCCGACCTGTACCGCCGCCTAGGGTTGGTGTCGGCCCAACTGGAGCGCCTGGGCCTGCACCACCGCCGCGCCCCGGCCGCCCTGTTGCGCCAGTTGGCCGGCTCCGAAGCCGCCTTGCCCCCCCTCCAAACCCTGGCCGCCGTGCTGGAACCCGTGAAAGAGTACAAGCGCCACTTCCAGGGTTTCGCCTACCGCACCACCACGCCCCTTACCCGGCTGGTGGATGCCGCCCCGGCCGAATCGGACGCGGCCCGAAACTTCGGTACCCTGGTGGACAGCGTGTTGGCGGGGTTGTCGGCCAGCCCGCGCCCCGCCCCCCTGCCCGGCCAGTTGCTGCGCTTGCAAACTCAGTTGGCCACCTGGCAAGCCAACGACGTGCGCCTGCAACCGCTGCTACTCACCGCGCCCGGCCTGCGCGAATACGCCCCGTTGTCGGCCGGCTTGTCGGCCGTGGCAACGGTGTTGCTGGCCCGGCTGGCCGCGCTGCAAACGGTTGCCGCTACGGCCCCGCCGCCCGCTGCCCGTGCCGTGTTGGACGCGGCCGCCAAACCCGCCGGCCAAGCCGAATTGGCCATTGTGCCCGCCGCCCGGCGGCTGCTGGGCCTGCCGTAAGCGCGAGGCCAGCCATTGCCCGAGTACCCCGAAGCTGCGCTTCGGCCGCTGCCCGGTCACCGCCCAACGTCACCGGGCAGCGGCCGAAGCGCAGCTTCGGGGTACTCGGTCAAATCCGTCGTACTTTTCCGGCATGGAAACCACTATCCGCCGCGCCCTGGCCGCGCTCAACTTCACGGCCATAGACTTTGAAACCGCCAACGAGCAGCGCGGCAGCGCCTGCGCCATCGGCGTGGCCGTGGTGCGCGGCGGCATCGTCACCGAAACCTTTGCCACCCTGTTGCGGCCCCGCGAGCTGCGCGTGTCGGCGGGCAACTACAGCGTCCACGGCATTGCCGAAGCCGACTTGTACGCCGCCCCCACGCTGGCCGACGTGTGGCCGCAACTGTTGCCCTACCTGCACCAGCAGCCCGTAGTGGCCCACAATTCGGCCTTTGATGTAAGCGTGTTGGAGTACACCTGCCGTGACTTTGGCTTGCCCGTGCCGCCCTTCCACTGCCTGTGTTCGGTGAAGCTGGCGCGGCTGGTGTGGCCCCACCTGCCGCAGCACCGCCTGAACGTGGTGACCGCCCACCTGGGCCTGACCCTTAACCACCACGATGCCCTTTCCGATGCCCGCGCCTGCGCCGAAATCACCGTTCGGGCCTTGCAGTCGGGCCAGTCGCTGCCGCTGTGCTACCAACAGCGCGAGCTAACTGCCGGGCTGGCCCGTCGGGCGGCGCGGGAGGCAATTAAACCGAAGTCTGCCAGCCCTGAAGCTGTGCGTGGTGAACGGTTGCACAGGACTTAACCTAGCTCACTCCCTTTCCCGGCCGCCGCATTCCCAGCAGCCACAGCACCAGCAGGAAAAACCCCGTTACGCCCAGGCTCCACCACGTAATTTCGGGCAGGCCCCGGTAGTAGCGCATGGCTCCGCCGTAGTGGCCCAGCAGCGTGAGGCCCGAAAAGAGCAGCCCGCCCAGCACCAGCAGGGCCAGAATGCTGCGGCTCACCAACTCGTCGGTCTTGCGCAGCAGCAGGTTGTAGCCGCCCAGGTCCACCTTCACCCGCAGTTCGCCCTTGCTGATTTTGCGCACAATCTGGCGCACGTCGGCGGGCAGGGTTTGCAGCAACGCCAGCAGTTGGGTGCCCGTGTACTGGGCTTCGCTGAGAATGTTCTCCGGCGAGTACTGCTCCTGAATAATCTTGGCCCCGTAGGGCCGCACAAACTCAAAAGTGTTGAAGCTGGGGTGCAGCACTTTGCCAATGCCTTCCAGGATGACCAGCGCCCGCAAGATGAGGAACACCGCGCCCGGCACCTGCAGCTTGTAGCGGTAGATGATGGTTTGCAGGCTGTCGGCCAGGTCGTTCATGCTCATGTCCTTCACATCGAGCATTGCGAAGTCCTCAATCAAATCGTTGAGGTCGTTTTCAAAGGCCCGCATATCGGGGATGTCGGCCGTCAGGGCCAGGCGGCGGAAGCTCAGGGCCATGCCGCGCGGGTCTTGCCGGGCCATGCCAATGAACACGCCCGCAAAGGCGTACTTCTGCTGCCGGGTGAGCTTGCCCACCATCCCGAAATCAATGAGGACCAGCGTGCCGTCGGGCCGCACCAGCACGTTGCCGGGGTGCGGGTCGGCGTGGAAAAACCCGAACTCAAAAATCTGGGTCAGGTAGATGTCCATGCCCGTTTCGGCCACCGTTTCGGGGCGCAGGCCCCAGGCCAGCAGTTGCGCCTTGTCCGTGATTTTGCAGCCGTCCACGTACTCAATCACCAATATTTTGGCGGTGCTGAACTCCCGGAACGGGCGCGGAATGTAGAAACTCTGGTAGTCAGCGTACAGGGTCCGCAGTTGTTCCATGCTGCGGGCTTCGGCGGTGTAGTCCAGCTCTTTGCTCATGCTGCGCTCGAAGGCATCCACCACGTCCTGCGGGTTGGCCAGGCCGTGCTTGGCCAGGAAGCCGCCCGTCAGGCGCACCAACTCGTGCAGCAGGGCCAGGTCGGCCCGCACCTTTTCGGCCACGCCGGGGCGCTGGATTTTCACCACCACGTCCTCGCCGCTCCGCAGCCGCGCCCTGTGTACCTGCCCGATGCTGGCCGACCCCAGCGGCACGTCGGCAAATTCGCTGAACACAGCTTCCAGCGGCTGGCCCAGCTCGGCTGCCACAATCTGCCGGGCCTCGGCTACCGGGAAGGGCGGCACGTCGCTTTGCAGCTTCTCAAACTCGTCAATCAGGGCTTCGGGCAACAGGTCGGCGCGGTTGCTCAGGGCCTGGGCCAGCTTGATGAAGGTGGGGCCTAACTCCTCAATTATCAGCCGCACCCGTTCCCAGCGCGTGGTGTCGAACACCGTGCGGTCGGCCCGCTGCCAGGTGCTGCGGCGGGCTTTGGTCAGCAGCCGCCGCAGGGGAGTGGTCGTCACCACGTCCTCAAAGCCGTACTTCAGAAAAACCTCGGCCACCTGCTTAATGCGGTTGAGGTTGGAAAGCGTGTTTTTGAACATCGGCCGTGAAAGTAGCAGACAATGGCGCTCCGGCACGGCCAAGCAGCCAAAAAAAGGCCCCGCTTGCGGCTTGCAAGCGGGGCCTTTTGGCAGGATTGGGCGGCAGTGGTACGACTTTTTCAGCCTTACCACCACTACCGCCTACTTGCTGCCAGCTTTGGGTGCCGCAGCTTTGGCGGCGGGCTTTTTGGCAGCGGCCGGTTTCTTGGCAGCCGAAGCAGCGGCAGGTTTAGCGCTGGCAGTAGCTTTGGCGGCGGGTTTGGCGGCAGCGGCGGCTTTTGCAGCGGGTTTCGCGGCAGCTTTGCCGTTGCCCACCCGGCCACCGGCCGATTTCTGCACCGAGCCAGCGGCGGCGCTTACCTTGTCGGCGGCCATTTTCACGGCCCCGCTGGCTTTGCTCACGGCGCTTTTAGCGGCCTTCATCACGGGCTTGGCTACCGAAGCAGAACCCTTTTTGGCGCTGCTCTTGGGTTTGGTGTCGCCCAGGCCCACGCTGGTTTTGGCTTGTTCTACGAGGGTAGAAAAATGTTTTTCCAAATCGGCCAGTTTGGTTTCGCCGCTTTTCATTAAGTCAGCCAGGATTTTCTCGCCTTCTTTCTCGGTTAGCTTGCTTTGTTTCACCAGCTTGTCGATGGTGGATTGGACGGATTTGTTGCCTTGGGAAATGTAACCCACGCCGGCATTGACGAACTTCTTGAACAGGTCTTCCATGAGTGAAAAAATTAAAAAGGGGTGAAGAGTGAAATGAGCAAAGTGATTGGCCCCAAGGGGTTGCTGGCGCAAATGTAGGGAAGCAAATGGCGTTCGCCGGCCTACAACAATTTTGCTGTCTGACGGGCCGTGTACGTGGTTTTGCTAAAAAGATCCTGCGGCAGAGCAACTTTCACAACTTATTGTCTTTATAGCCCTTGATGGCCAGCGGAATCCAGCCCAGCAACGGCACGAAATAAGCCAGCGTCAGGGGGTTGCGCCACAGCATCCGCAGCCACGCGCCGGGCCGGGTGAGGGGCATCTGAAAGCCGCGCTGCCCCTCGCGCACGTAGCGGCGCTCGAACTCGGTGAAGGCTGCCGGCCAGGCAAAGGGCAGAAAAAACGGGAAATAGCGCCAGTTTTCCTTCATCCGCTGCCACAACTCGCGCCAGCGGTAGGGGCGCTGCCCGTGGGCCAGCACGGCGGCATTCAATTCGGTCTGCATCCGCTGCCGCACCTGTTCCGACAGCGCCAGGTATTCGTCGCGGCTCAACTCATCGTACTGCTTGTCAGTTAGGTCGCTGGGCCGGATGCGGGTGCCCAGCACGAAGGTAAGTTGGGCAGGCAGGGCAAGGTAGAAGGCCCAGGGCTGCACGAGCACCAGCAGCAACAGCGGCGTGATGGGCAGAAACGAGATGCCGATTTCCCGGGTCAGCCGGTTTACCCACTCAAAGCTGTACGCGAAGGGGTTCAGGTACTCGGCGTTGATGGTGTAGAAGGGCACGATGTCGGTGCCGTGTTGCAGACCCAGGCGCAACATACTGGTGGCCAGGCGCTGCAATTCGTACTTGCGGTTGAAGCCCTTGCCAATGCCCGGCACCCCTTCGGGGTAGAGCATCAGGTTGTGGTCGGGGTAGTACATCATGGTTTCAAAATTGCGCGTCGTGGCCTCCACGCTGCCGCATTTTTTCCAGAAGTCCTTGACCAGGTAAGGGTTCATGAGGTTGGTGGCCGACAGCACCGGGGCCGACAGGGGCCGGGGCATATCGGCCATCAGCCCGTTTTGGTCCGACAGGGTGCGGAACAAGTGCGCCAGGGCCACGATGGCATCCCAGGGGAAGGCCATGCCCGAATGATTGGACGCAAAAATCAGGGGCCGGGCGGGGTTGTTGCGTTGCGGGAAGTTTTCAAACCCCACCAGCTTGCTCCGAAACCACACCCGGTCCAGGAGTTGCAACAGGTTTTCGTCCAGCGTCCGCGTGAAACTCTCATCGAAATAATCGTAGTAAATGTGCTGGTTGGCAACCAGGTCCGGCGGAATTTCCACGGCAAATAAGGGCTAAGGGCGGGGGCCGCGATTAGCGACGCGGGCCGGAAGGTAATAGGATTTTTTGGGATTGGGACGGGGTTAAGGTCGTCGTGCTTCCTGCGTCAGCAGGACGGCCTTTCGGTTCCGCTGCGTTTGCACGGTTGCTCAAATCTGCCGTCTCAACTGCAACGTAGTGGTGAGCAACTCCCCATCGGCGCGGCGCAACACCAGCAGCAGCACCCGCCCGTCGGCCACGTGTAGCAACTGGTTTATTTGACTGAGCGTAAGAGCATTGGTAGGTGCAAAATTGATGTTGAGCAACTCGTCGCCCGCCTGCACCCCGGCAGCGGCGGCGGGCGAACCAGGTCGCACGGCCAGCACGACGAAATGCTGGAAACCGGGGCCGCCAGCGATGACCTGCAAGCCGCTCATGTCGTGCTCGAAAGGTTCGCCAAAGTGCACATTGGGCCGCAGCAGCAGGCAGCGGTGCGGGTAGTCAATCACCAGCGCAAAACGTTTGAGCAGTTCGTAGCCCAGGTTGCCGTCGCGGGGCACGGTGGCGCGGCCGTGCACGTCGTAGGTGTCCGGAAACGAGGTGAGCACGGCTTGCAGGCAGTATCGGCCCAGGTGCAGGGCCGCCACGCGGCCCAATTGCCCGTGCACGATGCCGCTCAGGCCCTGGCCTAGCTCGGCGGCCACGTGGCGGGCGGGCACGGCGAGGTGGGCCGGGTCGGCGGCTGTTTCCAGCGACAGGGCGTGGCCCGCCCCGGTGTCCAGCACCAGCCGCAGCGGCCGGGCCGCCGAATCTGTCAACGCCACGGGCAACGTCAGGTAGGCTTTGTCCTGCTCCAACGTCAGCGGCAGGCTCTGCCAGCGGCGGCCGTGCGGCGGGTGGTAAGCACTTGGTGCATACAGCACCAGCCGGTTGGCATCGGACTGCACGGCCACCACGAAGCTGCGAAACAGTTCGGACCCCAGTAGCCCGTGAATGGGCAAGCCCACGAAGCCCGACAGGTTCAGGGCATCGGCCGAAAGCACCAGCCAGCGCATATCGCGGGCTTCCACGCCCCCGGCCAGCGTCACGCGCACGTGGTCGGTTTGGTAGGCCAGCAGCCCAGTGGCTTCGCCGCCCGCCCCCACCACCCGAAACAGTTCGCCGTGAACCAAGTGCAGTTGCTCGGCCAGTTCCGGCGAGGTGAGCAGCGCAGTGGCGATGCCCGTGTCCAGCAGAAAATTATACGGCCCGTTGCCATTGAGCATGGCACTTACGACCAACATATTGCGCTCGGTTCGCACTGGCACCGCTGCCCGGTGCTGCCCGGCCTGTCCAAAGCGGAACAGCTCCGGCGCGGGCTGGGCCAGCGCCGGAATAATGCCCGGCAGCCACAGGGCCAGCCACAAGCTAGGCCAGTGCAGTGCTTTGAAAAGGCAACGGGGAGGCATACGGCAGGCGGGGGTGTGGCGGGAGGCGAAAATTACGCGCTAAATCTGTTTCTGTGGCTTGTTGCTGCTCCTGGTTGGCTTGCGCCGTGCGGCACTGGTTGCTTGTTCAGCGCTTTTGAGCCATTTCTTTGAGCCAAACCCGAACAAGAAACGAGGGATAAGCAACCAGCACCGCACGACGGGGGCAAGCCAAACAAGCAAGCAGATTGCGTAACGTCAGCTGTTAAAACGCCACTGGCAGGGGTTCCCAACTGCCCGTCGGGTCGTAGTGCAACTGCCCGGCGGCCACCCGTAGCGGGGCCGCCACGTTGTTGTGGTAAAGTTGCCCGGTGCCCAAGCCTTGAGCAAAGTCGCCCACCGCGTATTCGGCCGTGAGTTGGGCCACGGCGTTCAGGCCCACGTTGGACTCGAGGGCCGAAGTCATCCACCAGCCGATGCCGTGGTTTTCGGCCAGCGCAATCCAGCGGCGGGTGGCGGCGTGGCCGCCCAGCAGCGTGGGTTTGAGCACGACATAAGCCGGGCGCACGGCGACCAGCAGGGCTTCCTGGGCGGCCGGGTCGGTCACGCCAATGAGTTCTTCGTCCAGCGCCACCGGCACCGGCGATTGCCGGCAGAGGTCGGCCAGCGCCGCCGGTTGCCCGGCCCGGATGGGCTGCTCGATGGAATGGAGGTCGAATCGAGCCAGCGCCCGGAGCTTTTCGAGGGCTTCGGCGGGCGCGAAGGCTCCGTTGGCATCCACGCGCAGGGTCAGGCGTTCCGGCCCGGCCTCGGCCCGGATTTCGGCCAGTAGCTGCAAGTCGGTCGCAAAATCCAGACTGCCGATTTTCAGCTTCAGGCACGAAAACCCGGCGGCCAGCTTCTCCCGGATTTGCTGGCGCATGAAGTCGGCCCCGCCCATCCACACCAGCCCGTTGATGGGCAACGGCACGCGGCCCCGGCTGAAGGCATTGTCGTAGAGCCGGTGCTGGCCGCCGGTGGCCAAGTCCAGGACAGCGGTTTCGAGGGCGAAGACGAGCGCGGGCAGCGCCGTCCCCACGAAGACCGGGGCGGCGGCGGCGGCAAATGCTGGCTGCCGGGCGGCGTTGAACCGTTGGCAAAGCGCGGCCACCTGCCCGCCAAAGGCGGGACCAAAATCGGGGCTGAGGCCAGCCAACGGCGCGGCTTCGCCCGTGCCGACCGCGCCCGGCTGGGCGCGGTCGGTGAGGTGCAGGTACCACGCTTGGTGCTCGGTGAGCGCCCCCCGCGAGGTACGGGCCGGGAAGTTGAAGCGCAACGCCCGTTGCGAAAAAGCCAGGTGCAACATGGGCCGCAAAGCTAGGGCCAGCGACGCGGCCGACCGACCGGCGGGCCTACTTGCGGGTGCTCATCTGGCCGCCTTTGCGGCCGGCTTCGCGGGCTTGCTCGGCCGTGAAGCGGTAGCCGCGCCCGCTGGCGTGGCTGGCCTTACCGCCCGCGCTGGCGATGCGGCGCTGGGTTTCCGGACTCATGGCGGCAAAACCGCGCCGGGCTTTTTCGCCGATGCGGTGGGCGGGGCGGGTGACTACTTTAACTTTGGGCTGCTGGTCATCGGCAGCAGCGGAAGCGGTGGACTTGGGCATAGGAGTGTACTGTAAAGGTTGTAAGGGAAATAAAGGTTGAAAGGGAAATCGTAGGTTCTTTCTTTAGGTTTAATTATCTTGGCAAAGAGAGTACCCGAATCGGATAAATTTGCAAAAAACACTGCGTTGTACGGAATGGATTCTACGTACATCGTAACGGCCCAAGATGTTTCACTTTGTCGAATGTTTATTTGCCAGCCATTGGTGCATGAATCACAACCTTAACCAAACTAATGGGCGCATTTTTAGTTAGCAACGTCCCAAGTAGGTACCCCGTTTTTTCAACCATGTCTTTTTCTGCTATCGCGCTGCTTAGTAATGATTTGTCCGTGCCTTTCGTTACGATTCCTACTCGTTTCCGGGCGGTGCGGGAGCAGTCGGAGGCGTTGTGCCGGCCATTGCTGCCCGAGGATACCGTGGTGCAGCCCACGCTTGATGTCAGCCCGCCCAAGTGGCACCTGGCCCACACCACCTGGTTTTGGGAAACCTTTGTGCTGAAGGAGTATAGCCCCGGCTACCAGGTTTTTCACCCCGAATATGCTTACCTCTTCAACTCCTACTACAATTCGCTGGGGTCGCGGGTGAACCGGGCCGACCGGGGCACCCTTTCGCGCCCGGCCCTGGCCGAAGTGCTGGCCTACCGCGCCCACACCGATGCCGCCATGCTGGCACTGCTGGCCGGAGCCGACACCCTGCCCCCGGCCTTTCACGAGCTAATGGAACTGGGCTTGCAGCACGAGCAGCAACACCAGGAATTGCTGGCCACCGACATTAAGTACATTCTCAGCACTAGTCCGTTGGCACCGGCTTATCTGAATGAAGAATCAAGAATGAGGACTCAGGAAGGTATTCCGCAGGATGAGGAATTGGCGTTGGATGGCTCCTCATTCTTCGCTCCTCATTCTTCATTCCTGGAAGTTCCAGGGGGCATTTATTCCATTGGTTTTCAAGAAGAGGGGTTTTGTTTTGACAACGAACTGGCGGTGCATGAGGTGTTGCTGGCCCCGTTCGAATTGCAGCAGCGGCTGGTGACGAACGGCGAGTACCTGGAATTTATGGCAGCGGGCGGCTACGGCGACTTTCGTTACTGGCTGGGCGAGGGCTGGGACCTGGGGCAGCAAGCGGGCTGGGTGGCCCCGCTGTACTGGGTGGAGCGCGAGGGCCGCTGGTGGCGCTTTACCCACCATGGGCTGCGGCCGGTGGACCTGGCCGCGCCCGTGACGCACATCAGCTTTTACGAAGCCGATGCCTACGCCAACTGGGCCGGGGCGCGGCTGCCCACCGAGCAGGAATGGGAAGTTGCCGCCCGCTACTACGGAGCCACCACCGCCGGCGGCACTTGGCTGGAAAGCTGCCGCTTTGACCCACAGCCGGTGGCCGGCGGAGCCGCCCCTGGCACCTTGCAGCAAATGATGGGCGAGGTGTGGCAGTGGACGTATTCGGCCTACCATCCCTACCCCGGCTATACCCGCGCCGCCGGGGCGCTGGGCGAGTACAACGGCAAGTTCATGGTGAACCAACTGGTGCTACGCGGCGGTTCGTGCGCCACGCCGGAGAGCCACGCGCGGGTGAGCTACCGCAATTTTTTTGCAGCGGATAAGCGCTGGCAGTTCAGCGGCTTGCGCCTGGCACGAACTCCCCGCCTCACAACCGAAGGACGGCGAAGCTAAAGGAGGGCAGTGTCGTTCAAACATCTTTTCCAGCCACTTTATCTACCCATGACCAACGACCTTGCCACCCACGTTGCCGCTGGCTTACAGAAGACGCCCAAAACGCTGTCGTCCATGTACTTTTACGACGTGGTGGGCAGCCAGCTATTCCAGCAGATTATGGATTTGCCGGAGTATTACCCGACGCGGACCGAGTACAGCATTTTTGCCCAGCACGCGCCAGCCATTGTGGACGAGTTGTGCCCGGCGGCGGGCGTTGGTCCGTTTTCACTGGTGGAGTTGGGAGCGGGAGATGGACTGAAAACCAAGCTGTTGCTCAAAGTTTTGCAGGTGACCGGGCGGGAGTTTACTTACGTGCCGGTGGACATTTCGCCTAGTGCCGTGGCGGGGCTGGTGAGCAGCTTGCAGCAGGAGTTGCCGACGCTGCAAGTAGCGCCCATTGTGGCCGACTACGCCACGGCGCTGGCGCAGTTGGCGGGGCAGGCGGGGCGGAAGTCGCTGCTGTTTCTGGGGTCCAACATCGGCAACTTTGCGCCCGCCGACCGGGCCGCTTTTCTGGCGCAACTGGCGGCCCCACTGGGTGCGGCCGACCGGCTACTGGTAGGCTTCGACCGGCAAAAAAACCCGCGCCGCATCCGCGCGGCCTACGACGACGCGCAGGGCACCACGGCGGCCTTCAACCTGAACCTGCTCACGCGCCTGAACCGGGAGCTGGGGGCCAACTTTGACCTGCGCCACTGGCAGCACTACACCGACTACGACCCCTTGCAAGGCGTGGTGCGCTCGTTTTTGGTGAGCACCCGTGCCCAGACGGTGCGGGTGGCGGCGCTGGAGGCCACGTTTACCTTTGCGGCCTGGGAAGTCATTCACACCGAAAATTCTTACAAGTTCACACCCACTCAAATTGAGGAACTCGCCGTGGTGGCGGGCCTCAAAGTAATGGCCATGTTCAACGACCCGGCCCAGGACTTTGCCGACGTAGTGCTGGGGCCGAAATAGTGATTAGTGGTTAGTGATTAGTGAAAAGTAGCAAGCACATAACATTTACTGACCACTAATCACTAATAACTGACCCCTAATGAAAGCTCATTTCCGCCCCACCATTCTCCTTGCGTATCCGGTGATGCTGGCGCAGTTGGGGCACATTTTGGTGGGGGTGAGCGACTCGGTGCTGGTGGGGCGGCTGGGCAAGGTGCCGCTGGCGGCGGTGGGGCTGGGCGTGAGCAGCAGCACCCTGCTGCTGGTGCTGGGCCTGGGCCTGAGCATGGGCACGGTGCCGCTGGTGGCCGCCGCGCAGGGGCGCGAAGACTACCCGGCGCTGGGGCGGCTGCTGGTGGCGACGGTGGGCCTGAACACGCTGGCGGGGTTGGTGCTGGTGGGGCTGGGCCAACTGCTGCCCATGCTGTTGCACCTGCTGGGTCAGCCGCCCGCCGTGGTGGCGCTGGCCACGCCCTGGGTGCGGGTCGTGAGTTGGTCGCTGCTGCCGCTGATGGTGTTTCAGGGGTTTCGGGAATACGCCGAGGGGCTGGGGCTGACGCGGCAGGCCATGTGGCTGTCGGTGCTGGCCAACGTGGTGAACGTGGGGCTGTGCTACTTGCTTATTTTTGGGCATTGGGGGCTGCCCGCGCTGGGCATGGTGGGGTCGGCCTGGGCCACGCTGCTCGCGCGGGTGCTGATGGCGGCCCTGATGGCGGCCTACGTGTTGCGGGCCAAGCGGCTGGCTCCGCACCGGGCCGCCGCGCCCAGCTGGGGCAGTTGGGACGGGCCGATTGTGCGCCGGTTGCTGGCGTTGGGGGCACCCATCGGGCTGCAGATGGCCTTTGAGATGGGGGCTTTCAGCGTCGCCAATTTCATGATGGGCTGGATTGGTGTCACGGCGCAGGCAGCGCATCAGGTGGCCATTACGGTGGCGGCCACTACGTACATGGCGGCTAGTGGCATTGCCACAGCGGCCACGGTGCGGGTGGGGCAGTTTGTGGGGCAGGGCCAGATGGGCGAAGCCCGGCGGGCGGGCTTTGCGGCGTATTGGCTGGTGCTAGGGTTTATGGGCGGCATGGGCCTGGTGCTGGTGTTCAGTCGGCACTGGCTGCCCACCTTGTTCATTGACGACCCGGCGGTGCAGACGCAGGCGGCAGCGCTGCTGCTGGTGGCGGCAGCATTTCAGGTGTTCGACGGCTTGCAGGTGGTGGGGCTGGGGGCGTTGCGGGGGCTGGAGGACGTGAAGGTGCCGTCGGTGGTGGCGCTGCTGGCGTATTGGGCGGTGGCGCTGCCGCTGGCTTATGGGCTGGGCTTTGCATTCCATCAAGGGGCCGTGGGCATTTGGGTGGCGCTGCTGCTGGGGTTGGCCATTGTGGCGGGGGTGCTGCTGCGGCGGTTTGGGCGCGAGGCGGTGCCGGGATTTGTGCCACCCGACCCGGAGTTGGTACTTAATTGAACAAAAAGCGTATTTTTGGGGCTTGGGTTTTTGGTGTTGGGTGTTGGGTATTCGGTCCCAACACCAAAAACCCAAGCCCCAAAAACCCAACACCCAATACTAGCCCCCTAATCCCTAAACTAAAGCTCATGCTCCTGCTCCCCCTGCTGCTCTCGCTCTTCACTGCCGCTCCCAAGTCCGAACCAATTGTGTGGTCGGCTACGCGCCCGCTCACGGTGGCCGACTTCCAGGCCAAAGTGCCGGCTAGTCCGCTGGCGGCCCTCACGGCCTCGGACATCAAGGCGGGCTGTGCGTGCAAGGATTACGTGTTTTCGGCCGATGTGAAGGCCACTTTCGACCCCGCGCAGTCGTGGTTTAAGGACCCGGCCCACGCCTCGGCGGCGCTGTTACGCCACGAGCAACTGCACTTCGACCTGACCGAACTCGCGGTGCGCCGCCTGCGCCAAAAGCTGAGCCTCATGCAGTTTGATTGTCTGAAGCTGCAACCCAAGTTCAACCAGGTGACGAAGGTGGCCTACACGGAGTGGGGGAACGAGCAGTTCCGCTACGACTCCGACACCGGCCACGGCCTGAACGCCGTGCGGCAGGCATTTTGGGAAAAACAAACCCGGGAAAAGCTGGCCGCGTTGCAGGCGTTTGCGTTGTAGGTTGGGTGTTTGGTGTTCGGTTTTTGGTGTTGGGTGTTTGGTGTTCGGTTTTTGGTGTTGGGTTTTTGGTGTTCGGTTTTTGGTGTTCAAGGGGTGAGTTTTAAGTAGCCACGCAAAAGTGAGCGTGTAAAAGAACGTCATGCTGAGCGCAGCCGAAGCATCTCTATCAGCTAGTAATCAAGGCGTGAGCCGAAGCGCTAGAGGTGCTTCGGCTGCGCTCAGCATGACCGTTTACTTATGCACCACTACTTAGAACAAAGACGACCGAACACCCAACACCCAGCACCAAAAACCCAACACCAAAAACCCAACACCGAACACCAAAAACCCAACACCGAATACCAAAAACCCAAAACCCAACCGCCTCGCCGTAGCTTGCAACTATGAACTGGAATCGGCCGCGTCGGGCAATGATCCTTTTGCTGGGGGTGCTGGTGCTGGCCTTGTTGCTGGGGGCGGGCGCGGCGTGGCTGCTGGCCTCGCGGGCCGGGGCGCGGTACGTGGCGGGCTGGCTGCGGCAGCAAATGGGGCAGAACTCGCACCTGGTGCTGGGGCCGCTGCAAGTACACCTGACCCCGTGGCGCGACTTTCCGCACCTCACGGCGAGTGTGCAACACCTGGCCCTGACCGACACCGCCAATGGCCAGGCCGTGCCCGTGCTGCGGGTGGGCCGGGTGGACCTGCGCCTGCGCTGGGCCGTGCTCTGGAACCGGCAGTTGCGGGTGTCGCGCATTAGTGTTTACGATGCGACGCTGGTGGAGGAAGTGGACTCCCTGGGGCGGCGCTGGGGCTTGCAGCCGCGCCGACGCAAGCCCGCCGGGCGGGTGCCCGCCGAAGTGCTGGCCGTGGATTCGCTGCGCTTGTTCAATGTCCGCATCAGCACCCGCAATGCGTACCGACACAGCGCCCTGACGGCGGTGGTGCGGCGCGGCAGTCTGGCGGCGGGCCTGCGCGGCGGCACGCTGCGGGTGCACGGCAGCCTGAACGGGGAATTGCAGGAATTGCGCAACCCTGGCGGCACCCTTTTTCGCAACGAGCCGCTGCGGGCGGGACTGCACTACGGCTACGACTTTGCCCGGCGGCAGGGTCGGTTTTACCACACCTACTTCACGCTGCACGGCGACACCGTGCTGCTCAACGGCACCCACACCGTGCCCGCCGACCGGCCCACGGGCACGCTCCTCAACCTACAGTTTGCCGGCAATCAGCCCCTGCTCGACGTGCTGAACACCGTGTTGCCGCCGCGCCTCAAGCCGGCGCTGGCCGGGGCCAGCAGCCCCAGCAAGGCCCGCATTCGCTACACCCTGACGGGCATCAGCGGGCCGACCGACCGGCCGCGCACGGTGCTGCAATTCGGGCTGACGGGTGCGCAGGTGCGCTGGCCCGACTCGGCGCGGCGCATCAACCATTGGGACCTGGCGGGCACCTATGACAACGGACCGGGGCACCGGCCCGAAACCACCACGCTGCAACTGCGGCAGTGCCGCATTGCCACCTCGGCCGGGCAACTGGATGTGCGGCTGCTGCTGCGGAACTTCCGGCGGCCCTACGTGGATGCCCAGGTGCAGGGCCGCACCACGCTGCCCGAACTGGCCGCCGTGCTGGCCCCCGACCTGTGGCGGGGGCGGGCGGGCACGGCCGCCCTCAACCTGCGGATGCGCGGGCAGGTGCCCGCCTACACGCCCGGCGCGAACGGCCCCGACCGGCTGCTGCGCACGGCCGTGGAACGCGAAATGGACGTGCGCGGGCAGGTGCGGCTGCGCGGGGCCTCGTTTGTGCTGCGGCGGCGCGGGGCCAGCGTACAAAACCTGAACGTGGACATTGGGCTGCGCGACAGCAGTTGGCGGCTCAACAATGCCAGCGGGGTGCTGGCGGGGATGCGCTTCACGGCCTCGGCCACCACCACGTATTTGCTGGCTTACCTGACCGGGCAGCACCCCAGCACGTCCATCAGCGGGCGGGTGGCGGTGGAGGAACTGCACCTCGACCGGCTGCGGAGCCTGCTCCAACCCATTGCCCGAAGCGGGGACACCGGCCGCTTCCCGCGCAGTGCGCGGGGCCGCCGGGCGCGGGGGCGGGCGGCCCGCGTGGCGGCGGCCCGCACCGCCCGCATGACGGCCACGCTCGGCAACGACATCATTCCGGCGGCGGTGCGCCTGGACGTGGCCCTGCGCTGCGGGCGGCTGGTGCTGGCCGACGACACCGTGCGCGACCTGGCCGTGCGGGTGCAGCACAACGCCCACCGGATGCAGCTTTCGCGGGTGCGGGCGCGGTTGTGGGGCGGCCGCGTGACGGGCGAAGCGGGCTGGCCCACCGACCGCGCCCAGGCCGTGGCCCCGGTGGCATTCCGGCTGGCCGTGCGCTTCGGCACGGTGGACTACCGGCAGTTTCTGGCGCACCTGCGGCGGCCTGCCCCGGCGGCGGCAGCCCCCAAACGGCCCGGCGGCCGGGCCGCCCTGCCCGCCCTGCGCGACCTGCTGCTGGCCGCCAACGGCCACCTCGACTGCCGCATCGACACCGTGCGCCTGCCCGACCCCGACGACAAGCTCCGCCACCTGCGCTTTGAGCTGGTGAAGGACGAAACGGCCCTGCGGCTGCCCTACCTGCGCTTTGGCACGCAGGGCGGCGGCACCGGCGACGTGGCCGCCGCCGCCCGCCTCAACGGGATGCACTTTTCCGATGCCAGCGCCACCCTCAACCTGTACTACCCCGTGCTGGACGTGCAGGAACTGCTGCGCCTGCTGGTGCTGCTGACCCCGCCCCGCCGCGCCCCCACCCCGGCCCAACTGGAAGCCCGCGACGAGCGCCGGCTCAAACGCGCCGACCCCGACTTCGGCACCCTGCTCAGCAACGGCAAGCTCGAGGCCCTGGTGCGGGTGCAGGCCGACGAGGTGCGCTACGCCGCCCTCAGCGGGCGCAAGTTCCGGCTGGTGGCCCAACTCGACGACGGCGCGGCCCGCCTGGACGAATGCGCCTTTGCTGCCTTCGGCGGGCAGGTGCGGCTGCGCGGGGCCTTGCTGACACCCGACGACGACCCCAACCGCCACACCCTGCGCACCCAGTTGCAGCTCCTCAACGTGGACCTGCCCGCCCTTTTTGCCGCCACCACGGCCATGAACCTGAAGGGCCTGCGCCCCGAAAACGTGCGCGGCACCCTGCGCTGCGCCGCCGACCTGCACACCGACTTCGGCAAGGACTACGCCCCGGCCCTCGAGCGCACCGAAGGCTACCTGCGGGCCGAAATTGACGACCTCGAACTGCTGAACGTGGACGCACTGGAAAGCGCCCTGGGCTTTCTCAAGAAGGAGCGCACCGGCCATTTGTACTTCGAGCCCGTGCAGGCCGTGTTCGGCTTGCAGGGCGGTGAGTTGCTCATCCCCGACTTGCGCCTGAACTCCAACCTGAGCCAACTGGCCCTGGGCGGGCGCTACGGCCTCGACGGCCGCGCCGACCTGTACGTGGGCCTCAAGCCGCTCCAAACCCTGTTTGGCAACAACGACAAACGCGTCGAGCGCATCCAGCGCGACGAGCCGGTGAACCGCCGCGCCGGCCACCTCACCTACCTGAGCCTGCGCCGCGCCACCCCCGGCGACAAGTACGTGGTGCGCCTGCTGCGCCCCCGCGACCTGCGCCAGGTGCAGGCTGGCCTGCGCCAGCAAGCCGAACACCTCATCAAAACCCAGCGCCTGGACACCACCTTGCAGTTGCTGCGCTGAGGTGCCCCCGCCGCCCTGCCCGCAACGCCGGTCACGAACCCCGCCCAGGCACTTCCCCCACGCAAACGTCCCCCGCTCTGACCGAACGGGGGACGCGAAGCAGGGGCAGTCGTGCCGTGGCCTTAGTTTTTGGCCACGCGCTGGGTTAGGCGTAGGGTGCTGGCCGCATCCTGCACCTGCACGAGGTAGTGGCCGGCGGGCAGGGCGCTCAGGTCAATGACCGGGGCGAGTTCGGCGGCCGTGGTAGCGGCCAGCACCACGCGGCCGGTCAGGTCGCGCACGGTCAGGGCGTAGGTGGCGGCGGGCAGGGCGCTCAGGTCGAGGGTCACGGCCCCGGCGGTGGGGTTGGGGTAGGCGCTGAAGGTGGCGGTAGTAGCGGCGGCGGCAGCCAGCGTCACGGTCTGCACCGGGGCGTAGGCGGTGGTGCCGTCCTGGTCCACTTGCTGGAGGCGGTAATAGAGGCGGGCCACGGCAGGCAGGTGGGCATCGGTGGCGGCGTAGGTGTGGGCGCTGCTGGCGTTGCCCTGGGCTTTGGCGCGGGCCAGGGCGGTCCAGGTCTTGCCGTCCAGGCTGCGCTCTACCACGAAGTAGGCGCTGTTTTTCTCGCTGGCAGTGGTCCAGGTCAGGGCCACGGCGTGGTTGGCGGCTTTGGCGGCGAAGGTGGTCAGTTCCACCGGCAGGGGGCCGTTGCCGCCCGCTACCAGCAGCACGGGCACCGTGAAGGACGCGGTGTTGCCGCTCACCAGGCCCTGGTCGTCGGTGGCCGAGAACGAGAAGGCGGTGTTGCCGCTGAAGCCGGTGGCGGGCTTGAAGGTGAGGCTACCGGCTTGGGCAGCGGGCACGAGTTGGCCCACGGTGGCGGCCACGCCGTTCACGTACAGCACACCGGCCGAAGCGGGGGGCAGCGTCACGAGGGTGTAGCCCGCCACGGTGCCGTCGGAGTCGGTGCCGCTCAGGGATTGCAGGGCCTGGGGCTTGCCGTTGTTGAGGACGGTCACGTTGGTCACGTTGTTGGCCGTGGGGGCCTGGTTGCCGCTGCCCACCGGGATGGAATAAGTGGCGGCGTTGCCGGTCACGTTGCTGTTGTCGGTGGCGGTGTAGGTAAAGGTGGCGCTGCCGTTGTAGCCGCTGGCGGGGGCAAAGCTCAGGAAGCTGGCCCGGGCGTAGGGAATGCTTTGGCCCACTACCACCGGCAGGGTGGTCAGGCCGTTGTTGTAGTACAGAATGCCGCTGGCCGCAGCGGGCAGGCTGGCGATGGTGAAGTTGTTGATGGTGCCGTCGGGGTCGTTGCCGCTCAGGGTGGCGATGGCCGTGCGCCCGGCCGTGTTCAGGATGAGGGCGTTGGTGACGTTGTTGGCCACGGGCGGGGCCGTGACGGGGATGGTGAGCGTAGCAGCCCCGAGGCTGACAGCGCCCTGGTTGTCGGTGGCGGTGTAGCTCACCACGGCGTTGCCCGAAAAGCCCGCCGCGGGGTCAAACAGCAGGTTGGCGCGGTTGGCGTAGGGAATGCTCATGCCCACGGTCACGGCCACGGTGGTCAGGCCGGTGGTGTAGTAGAGGATGCCGCTGGCGGCGCTGGGCAGCACCGTGATGGTGAAGCTGCTCACTGAGCCGTCGGCATCGGTGCCCACCAGCGAAGCCACGCCGGTCTGGCCCAGGGCGTTGCTCAGGGCGGCGTTGGTCAAGCTGCTGGCCACAGGCCGCTGGTTGGCGGCGGCGGGCTGGCCCACGGTGATGAGGTTGCTCACTTCCGAAGTGCCTTTGGTGGCCAGCCAGCCGGTCACGGCCACGGCATCGCCCACGGCCAGGTTGGTCACGGCGAAGTTGCCGCTGAAGTTGCCGCTGGCATCGGCGGTCAGGGTGCCAAGGTAGAAGCGGGCCTCGCCGTGGGCCACGCTGCGGCCGTCGCCGGCCACCACTGCGCCAGCGTTGTTGCCGTCGTCGTCGGCTTTGAAGAACTCAATGGTCGTGCCCGCAAAGGCCACCTGGCTGGCGGCGCTGCCCACGTAGCCGGCCACGGTCAGGGTGCCGTTGGCGTTGAGTTGGGCTTGGGTCATGATGGGGTAATCCATGCCTTCGTTGGGCGAGGCCGTGCCCGTGCCCACAGCGCCGTTGTTGGGGGTCACGCCGTCGCCGTTGCCGTAGAGGTTGGCGTTGGGGGCGGCGGCGCTCACGCGGGCCACGCTGTTGTCAATGAGGTCAATGCTAATCATGCCGCTGGCGTAGATGCTGTTCTGGCTGATGCGGACGTTGCGCTGGCCGTAGCCCACCACGATGCCCGAAGCCTGGGTGCCGGTGATGATGTTCTTGCTGATGACGTCGGCGGTGGTGCCGCGCTTGCTGCCGTCGCGTTGCAGGTAGCAGATGGCCGAGCCTTCCAGCGACGAGGTGCTGGTGCCCGCCCCGCCCTTGCCGCAGGCTTGCAGCGTGTTGTTGAGGATGGTGGTGAGCGAAGTGCTCTGGATTTCAAGTTGCACGGCGCTGGAGTTGGAAGCCGAAAACAAGTTGCCCTGAATGGTGAGCGGCCCCGCCCCGCCCGCGTCGCCCAGGCTGATGCCGTCGCCGCCCGCGTTGGTGTAGCCGTTCTGGTTGAACTGGTTGCCCGACACCATAATGCTGGTCGTGGTGCTGGTGCCGTTGTTCACGTTCAGCCCCGAGTTGCTCGTGAAGCTAATAAGCGAGTTGCTGATGGTGCCGCTGCCGGCCCCGCCGCCCACGTTGATGCCGTAGTTGAAGCACTGTGTGTTGTCGGTCGGGAAGCCGTAGGCAATGGCCGTGCTGCCCACGATGCACTGCGTGACCGTGAAGCCCGTGGCCCCGCTGCTGAACTGCAAGCCCGCCGTGCTGCCGCCGTGCAGGGCCAGGCCCTTCACGGTAGCATTGGCCCCGCTGATGGTGAGCACCGCGCCGAAGCCGTTGCCGGCGGCCAGCTCCACTTCGGGCCGCGCCACGGCGGCCAGGGCCAGGCCGTCCACGCCCACGGTGGTGGCGCTGCCCAGGGTGCCCTGGTTGGTGTCGCCCTGGTTGGTGGTTTGGGTGGTGCCGTCAAGGGTCACGCCCGCCACCGTAATAGTGGGCAGGGCCGAGGCCAGGGTAATGACGGCCCGCTTGCCGGCAAACGGGCCGGTGAGCAAGCTGGTCGGAATGTTGAAGCTGATGGTGTGGGGGCCAGCCCCGGCCGCATTGACGCTGGCGATGGCTGCCCGAAGCGAGCCAGCACCAGCGTCGTTGGCGTTCGTTACCGGGAAGGTGGTGGCGTGGGCCGAAGCGGCAGCCAGCACCAGCGGCAACAGGAAGTGGAGGTTCGTTTTCATAGAGGATAAGGAGTGGGCCGAAGCCCGGATGGGGGTTGTTTGATGAGGCAAAGGTCCGGCGGCGGGCGGGGGTCAAAAGGCCGTTCTCGCCCAACCCGCCCGTTTTGCCCGCCAACTCCGGCCCCGCCAAGTGCAAAAACGCACCGCTCGGTGAACGCGGGCCGACGCTCGGCCAACGCCGAAAACCGGAGCCAGCCCGGTCGGCCAGCGCCCCCACCTACGCCCCGGCTTCACGCCCCGGATTGCCCCCTGCGCCGCTGCTGCGCCCAACCGGGCCGCATCCCCGGCCAACGCCGGCCTTTTCCCAGCGAACGCACCCCGCCCGGCTCTGGGGAACGCGACGCGCCAAGTCCTGCTTGGAATTGTACAACTCGCATGCCTGGCCTGCCGCCTCCCGCCGACCCGCCGCCAACGGCGCGGCCCAACAAAAAACCCTCCCCGAACCGGGGAGGGTTTTTTGTTGGGCCGGGGCCAGCCGCCGGGCCTGGCGGCGCGGCACCCGGTCGGCCGGGGCGGCGGAGTGGCTCCCTACTCTACTAGCAGGCGCTGGGCGCGGCCAGCACTCCGCACGACGTACACGCCGGCGGGCAGCCCGGCCAGCGCCAGCCGGGCGGTGCCGGTGGCATCGGCGGTGGCGGTGGCCACGCGGCGGCCCAGCGCGTCAATTACTGCCACGGCGGCCCCGGCCGGCAGCCCGCCCACGGTGGTAGCGGTGCGGGCGGGGTTGGGGAAGAGCGTGAAGCCCAAACCCGCCGCGCCCGCCGTGGCCAGCGGGGCACCGGCCGGGGTCAGGTTCAGCCAGAAGCGGCCGGGGGCCGTGGTGGTGGCAGTGGCAAACCGGTAGGCCGCACCAGTCGCCAGCACGGTACGGGTGCCGGTCAGGTTGTCGACCAGCGTGGCCGTGGTGCCGGCCAGGTTGTTCAGGGCGGCGGCGGTGAGGGTGTAGGAGCCAGCGGCGGGCACCTGCACTTCCAACGCAACGGCCGTGGCGGCGGCAAAGGCCGGGCGGCCGTCAATGGCCAGGGCTTCGCCGGTGGCGGCGAGGGTTGCCAGGTTCAGGCCGCTGGGGTTGGGCAGCTTGGCGGCATCGAGCTGGGCATCGAAGCCCGCCGTGGCCCCGGCCGTGGCGTACACCGTCACGTCGTCGGTGCCGCCGTTGCCGGCCAGCGCGAGCTGTACCAGCGGGCGGGTATCGGCCGCGCCGCGCCGCACGGGCACGTTCAGGGTTTCGTCGGTCAGGCGCTGGCTGTCGCGGAAGGTGAGGGTGCCGCTGGCCTGGCCGGCGCTCACCCGTACAAAGAAGCCCTGGCTGGAGCCGATGAGCGGGTCGCCGAGGCCGGGCTGGCCGCCCACGGGCGCGAGGTAGGTGCGGTAGCTGCCCGCGTAGGGGCCACTGCTGGCGTACACGTACATGGCCCCGTCGAGCCCGGTGCGGTCGGCGGCAGCCACCAGCGAGTAGTCGAGCGGAGCGGGGTACGGGTTGCCCACGAGGTGGTAGCCGGCGCTGGCCGCGCCAGCGGTGGCGGCCCCGGCGCGGGCCAGGGTGCGGACGTAGGTGCCGGTGTTGGGCGTGCCGGTGAAGTCCACCACTTGCGTACCGGCAATTTGGACGGTGTAGCCCACGCCCGGCGCAAAGGCCGTGGCGGCGGTGGGCGAGAACCAGCCTTTGTCAAACCCAGTGTAAGGGCTGGTGGCCGTGGCCAAACGGCTTTGGTCGTAGCCGAACACGGTGGGGAAACCGGCGGCGGGCAGCAGCGTGGAACTGCCGTTGTAGGTCGTGCTGAACGCCGGCGTAAAGCCCGGCGTGGTCAGGTCGGTCAGGGTGTTGCCGCTCACCGGCGAGGCGTAGTGGCGGTAGCCGTTGCCCAGGTTGGTCGTGGCCAGGGCGCGTTGCACGGTGGCATCGCCGGTCACCCGGCTGTTGGCATCCTGCACCACCAGGGCGGTGGCGGCGGGGGTGGAAAGCAGCGTGAGGCTGCCGCTGGTGTTGTCCACTTCGGCAAAGTTACTCAGGGCCAGCTTGCGGGCCACGCGCACCGGCACGGCCAGGTGCAGGTGGTCGAAGTTGCCGGGGTTGAGCCGCTCGCCCACGGTCAGAATTTGCAGCGTCAGGCCGGTGCTGCCGTTGATGGTGTGGTCCACGAAGCTGATACCAAAGCCCACCTCGCTGGTCGGGTTCAGCGTCAGGGTGGCTCCGTTGTGGGTCAGGTCGCGGCCGATGTACAGCTCGCTGGTTGCGCCCTGGGTCAGGGCGCTGCCGCTGTTCAGCACCACGTCCTGGGTGGTGGTCAGGTCGGCGGCCGGGGCCAGGGTGAGGGTGGCGGCGGCGTTCACCCGCACGTTTTGCACGGTCTGGGTGCCGGTCACGGTGGGCTGGGTGGCGGCGGTGCCAATGGTGGCGTTCAGGTACAGGTTGGGCACGGCGGGCGGGCTCCAGTTGGTGGCCGTGGCCCAGGCGGTGCCGGTGGTGCCGGTCCAGGCGATGTTATCGGTCAGCGTCAGGCTGAACGGGGCGCTCGTGCCGTTGGCGTTCGTCACGGTCACGGCGTACACGCCGTTGCCGTAGGGCGCGGCCACGGGCAACGTCAGGGCCAGGGCCGTGGCCGTGTTGCTGGTAAAGGTCGTGAGCGTGGTGTTGCCGAAAGTCGTGTTGGCAAACGTCACGCCCGTGGCCCCGGCCAGGCCGGTGCCTTGCAGCGTCACGAGGCCGCCCCGCGCCACGGTGGTGGTGGTGGCCCCGCTGATGGCGGGGGCAGCAGTGACCACCGTCACGGTGAAGCTGCCGCTGCTGGCCGCGCTCGTGCCGCTGGGCGTAGTCACGGTCAGGGTGCCCGTCGTGGCCCCGGCTGGCACGGCCGCCGTCAGGCCGGTGGCGGTGTTGTTGGTGATGGTCGCCTGCGCCGTGCCGTTGAAGGCCACGCTCGTAGCTCCGGCCAGGTTGGTGCCCGTGATGACCACGGCCGTGCCCACCGGCCCGCTCGTGGGCGTGAAGCTCGTAATGGTGGGGGCCGGGGCTTGGTTAAAGCGTACGCTCACCGTGTTGCCGGTGTAGTTGGCCGTGAGCAGGTCGAGGTCGCCGTCGCCGTCCACGTCGGCCGCCGCCACGCTCTCGGGGGTGCCGCCCACGGGCACGGCCGTGGCGGTGCCGAAGGTGCCCGTGCCGTTGTTGAGGCACACGCTCACCGTGCCACTGGCATTTTGATTGGCCGTGAGCAGGTCGAGGTCGCCGTCGCCGTCCACGTCGGCCGCCACCACGCTGGCGGGGAAGTTGCCCACGGGCACGGCCGTGGCGGTGCCGAAGGTGCCCGTGCCGTTGTTGCGTGACACGCTCACCGTGCCACTGACGTTGGCCGCGAGGATGTCCAGGTCGCCGTCGCCGTCCACGTCGGCCGCCACCGCGCTTTGGGGGCCGCTGCCCAAGCTTAGGTTCGTGGCGGTGCCGAAGGTGCCCGTGCCGGTGTTCAGGAGCACGCTCACCGTGTTGCCGGTGTAGTTGGCGGCCAGCAGGTCGAGGTCGCCGTCGCCGTCCACGTCGGCCGCCGCCACGCTGACGGTGCCGGTGTCGGCGGACACGTCGGTGCCGCCGCCGAAGGTGCCCGCGCCGTTGTTCAGGCGCACGCTCACCGAGCCACTGAGACTATTGGCCGTGAGAATGTCCAGGTCGCCGTCGCCGTCCACGTCGGCCGCCGCCACGCTGGCGGGGAAGTTGCCCACAGACACGGCCGTGGCGGTGCCAAAGGTGCCCGTGCCGTCGTTCAGGCACACGCTCACCGTACCCTGGAAGGTGCTGTTGGCCGTGAGCAGGTCCAGGTCGCCGTCGCCGTCCACGTCGGCCGCCACCACGTTTTGGACGTTGCTACCCACGGGCACGGCCGTGGCGGTGCCGAAGGTGCCCGTGCCGTTGTTGAGCGACACGCTCACCGTGTTGGGGTTGTTGTTGGCCGCCAGGATGTCGAGGTCGCCGTCGCCGTCCACGTCGGCCGCCACCGCGCTTTGGGGGCCGCTGCCCACGGGCACGTCGGTGGTGCCCATGAACGTGCCCGGCCCCACGCCCGCCGCCGCCGTGAACTGCAGCACCCGCGCCGGGTCCAGGGTGCTGCCGCTGACCGCCGTGGCCGCCGTCGTCACGGTGGCCTGCACCACCTCGCCCGGCTGGAAGGCGTAGGTGGGCGCAAACGTCACCGTGGGGCCGTTGGCCGTGGTGCCGCCGCTGTGGCCGCTCCGCAGCCCGCCCCGCTGGGCGCTGAACACTTTCAGGGCCGCCGTGCTGCCCGCCGTCACGGCCTGGTTGAAGATGAGGGCCACCGGCGAGGCCGCCGGGGCCGCGTTGGCGTTGGCCGCCGGGCTGACGTTGGTGAGGGCAAGCGGCGACTGGTTAAAGCGTACGCTCACCGTGCCGGCAGAACTGCTGGCCGTGAGCAGGTCGAGGTCGCCGTCGCCGTCCACGTCGGCCGCCACCACGCTGGTGGGGAAGGTGCCCACGGACACGGCAGTAGCGGCGCCAAAGGTGCCCGTGCCGTTGTTAACACATACGCTCACGGTGTTGTCGAAGGCGTTGGCCGTGAGCAGGTCGAGGTCGCCGTCGCCGTCCACGTCGGCCGTTGCCACGGTGTTGGGGAAGCTGCCCACGGGCACGGCCGTGGCGGTGCCAAAGGTGCCCGTGCCGTTGTTAACACATACGCTCACGGTGTTGGCGCTGAGGTTGGCCGTGAGCAGGTCGAGGTCGCCGTCGCCGTCCACGTCGGCCGCCGCCACGCTGGTGGGGAAGCTGCCCACCTGCACGGCGGTGGTACCCGTGAAAGTGCCCGTGCCGTCGTTCAGGCGCACACTCACGGTGTTGTCGCTTTGGTTGGACGCGAGCAGGTCGAGGTCGCCGTCGCCGTCCACGTCGGCCGTTGCCACGCTGGTGGAGCCGGTGCCCACGACCACGCTGGTGGTGCCGCTAAAGGTGCCCGTGCCGTTGTTGAGGCGCACACTCGCCGTGTTGTTGTCGTTGACCGTGAGCAGGTCGAGGTCGCCGTCGCCGTCCACGTCGGCCGCCACCACGTATTGAGGGTTGAAGCCCACGGGCACGTCGGAGCCGCCGCCGAAGGTGCCCATGCCGTTGTTGAGGCGCACACTCACCGTATTGTTGCCGTTGCCGTTGACAGTGAGCAGGTCGAGGTCGCCGTCGCCGTCCACGTCGGCCGTTGCCACTATGAACGGGTCGCTGCCGATGGTCACGGTGGTGGTGCCGCTAAAGGCGCCCGTCCCGTCGTTCAGGCGCACGGCCACCGTGCCGGCATTGCCATTGGCCGCCAGGATGTCGAGGTCGCCGTCGCCGTCTATGTCGGCCGCCACCGCATTCAGCACACTTTGGGGGCCGCTGCCCACGGGCACGTCGGTGGTGCCCGTGAACGTGCCCGGCCCTGCGCCCGCCGCCGCCGTGAATTGCAGTACCCGCGCCGGGGTCAGCGTAGCGCCGCCCGCCGTGGCCGTGGCCGCCGTCGTCACGGTGGCCTGCACCACCTCGCCCGGCTGAAAGGCGTAGGTGGGCGCGAAACTTACGGTGCTGCCGCTGGCCGTGGTGCCGCCGCTGTGGCCGCTGCGCAGCCCGCCCCGCTGGGCGCTGAATACCTTCAGGGCCGCCGTGCTGCCCGCCGTTACAACCTGGTTGAAGGTAATGGCCACCGGCGCGGTCGCCGGGGCCGCGTTGGCGTTGGCCGCCGGGCTGGTGCCGGCAACGGTGAGCTGGGCCTGGGCCGTTGGGGCGCTGCCCAGCAAGCCCAGCAGCAACGCGCTGCCCCCAAAGGCCGCGCGGTAATTAAAAAACTTTTTCATGGTAAAAGAAAGAAAGGGTGAATAGGTAAAAAAACAAGTAAAACTGCCCGTCCCCACCGGGGGCGGGCAGCCGGTAACTCAATTAACAAACGCCGGCTCGGCCTCCACAAACGCCAGGTTGTCGCGGGTCGAGGCCCCGTTGAGGGCCGCCACGCGCACAAACAGCTCCTGCCCGCGCACCAAGCCGGTAATGGTCAGCTCGTCGGCGTTGCAGAGGCACCACTTCCACTGGTCCAGCGGCAGGGTGGCATCGGTGGTATAAAACCACAGCATATTGGTGACCCGGAGCGGGCGCTTGCTGCGCACGGTCACGGAACCGCTCTGCGGGCCTTTGGCAATCACGCACTTTTTGGGCGCTTCGGGCGGCGGCACGGGCTTGGGGTCGCTGGCCAGCTCGTAGCCGGTGCTCAGCAGGGCCGCCTCGTTGCCGGTGTGGCGCTGGTTGATGACCACGCCCAGGACCGACATATCGGCCAGCACGGTCTCGCGCAAGGCGTCCTGTTCGGCCGTATCCAGGCTGTTGGGGTTGGGGTGGGCTTCGGCAAACTGGTCCAGCGCGGTCACGCTTTTCTGGAGCGGGGCGGCCAGTTCGGCTCCGTCCTTGAAGTACGTGTTGGCGCTCATCGAGCCGACCATTTTGTGGGCCAGCAACGACACGGCTTCGTTGCGCTTGTTTGCGTAGTTGGTTTTTACTTTACGGGGGCGGTTCATGGGGAAAAAAGTTTAAAAGGTGAAAACAAGAAGGGCGAGCGCAGGGCCGTTCAAAAATGCTGCTGTTCCCAGCACCACAGCCGAAGCCGCGTCTCTACCAGGGCGAGCGGCGGCAGTTCCCGGCCGGAGGATGTCATTCCTGGCTTGAGGAGCGGCGTTCCTCGCTTGAGGAGCGGCGTTCCTGGCTTGAGGAGCGGTGTTCCTGGCTTGAGGGGCGGCGTTCCTCGCTTGAGGAGCGGCGTTCCTCGCTTGAGGAGCGGCGTTCCTGGCTTGAGGAGCGGTGTTCCTGGCTTGAGGGGCGGCGTTCCTCGCTTGAGGAGCGGCGTTCCCCGCTTGAGGAGCGGCGTTCCTGGCTTGAGGAGCGGCGTTCCTCGCTTGAGGAGCGGTGTTCCTCGCTTGAGGAGCGGTGTTCCTCGCAAGCCCAGCCCGCGCACCCGGCCGGGGAGCCGGACCAGCGTCGCCGCGAACGCCAGCGCCCCGTTGAGGCGGGGCGGGCAGCAAGGGAGTAGGACCACAACCGGCAAGCGCATGGCGACGGGGCAAAAGGGGAAGGAAACACGGCTCATCTAAGAAGCGGGCACCGGGGCTTGTGGCCCCGCGCCAGCTTCAACTGAATAGTCTCCCCGCCGCGCCCGGTAAGGAGCCGCAAAGGTCAGCGGCCCGGCTACCCTTGTCAATAGCAGGAATCTGTCATTTTTTGGCCCCGGCCGATTTATTTTTAGCCCCGCCCGCCCCGGCTAAGTTCGCTTGTGCGCGGGTCGCCGGGCCGCCCGCGCCCGCCGGGCCGCGCTTTCGGCGGCCCGCTCCTCGCGCAGCAGCAGCCGCTCGGGCAGCCGGGCCAGCAGCCGCGCCCGCACAAACGCGGCCAGCGCCGACAACGGCACGGTGTGCGACGTGCGCAGGAACGCCGCCACTTCGCGCCGCCGCAGGGTGCCCGCCCCCGCCAGGCCCCGCGCCAGCAAAAACTGCTGCACCTCGGCGTGCCAGATGAGTTGCGCCAGGGCCGGGCGCTGCACGGCGGCGTTGTACCGGGCCGGGCGGTGGGAAGTCAGCCCATCGGGCGCGGCCACCAGGATGCCCACCCAGGCGGGCAGCAGCGGCAGCAGCTTGGGCAGGTGCCGGGCGGTCACGACGAAGGTCACAAAGTCGTACACTTCGGCGTAGCAGCGCAGTTGGTTGGGCGCCCGCGCCAGGGTGTCGCCGTCGCCCTTCACCTCGTAGCCGTGCATGAAGTGTTCGGTGACGTGGACGACATCGGCGCGGGTGCTGCCGGTGGGCAGTTCGTCAATCCAGCCGCCGCCCACCAGGTGCGGGTAGAGCAGCGTGCGAATGGCGGGGTCGTTCATGGCGGGGCAAAGGTCGGGCCGCCGCCGGTTGCCGTTGCGTTGCCCCGTGGCCGCCATTGCATCCAAGGCCCCGACGCGCCGGGGCTGGTTTATAAAATCACCGGCGTGGTGTTCGCCCAGGGCCGCCACGTTGGCCGCAACGACGACCTGACCCCAGTCGGCAACGCCTTTTGGCGGGGGGCCGTTAAGCAGTGGTGCATCAGTAAACGGTCGTGCTGAGCGCAGCCGAAGCATCTCTGCCAGCTAGTAATCAAGGCGTGAACACGAAGCGGCAGAGATGCTTCGGCTGCGCTCAGCATGACGTTCTTTTACAGGCTTACTTTTGCGTGACTGCTTAGAAGCGTTTTCCCGGCTGTTTTCCGCCGGTAGCCAAGCAAGTAACTTCACCCAACGCCCCGCCAGGGGATGCCCGCCCGTGCCCAACGCTACGCCCCTGCCCGCTGCCGCGCCCGTCGTTTCGCGGGCTTCGGTGTTCATTGCGGCGGCCAGCACGGTGGTCGAGTGGTACGACTTCACGCTGTGCCTGTACTTCGCCACGGTGCTGGTGCGGGTGTTTCTGGGGCCAGCCAGCGATTGGTTGCTCCTGGGCCTGGCCGGGCTGGCCGTTTCGTACCTCATGCGGCCGTTGGGGGCCATGTACTTCGGCCAGCTCGGCGACCGCCAGGGTCGGCGCACCACGATGCTGCGCTCGATGGCCCTGATGACGGTGGCCATGCTCGGCACCGCCCTCTTGCCCACCTACGCCCAGGCGGGCGCGGTGGCGGGCTGGGGGCTGCTGGGGCTGCGCTGCCTGATGGCGTTTTCGGTGGGCGGCGAGTACACCGGCGTGGTCGCGTACTTGTTGGAAAGTGCGCCCCCTGGTCGGCGCGGGCTGGTTGCGTCGCTGGCTGCCGCCGCCAGCGAAGTAGGGGCGCTGCTGGCCGTGGCGATGTGCGCGGCGCTGGTGGCCTGGCTCCCGGCAAGCGCCCTCGAAAGCTGGGGCTGGCGGGTGCCGTTTGGAGTGGGCGCGGCCCTGGCGGGCGGCGTGGGGCTGGCGCGGTCCACCATGCAGGAGTCGCCCGACTTTGAGCGGCAGCAACGGGCGGGCACGGTGCCCGCCGCCCCGCTGCGCCACACCCTGCGCCACCACCGGGCGGCCATCGGGCGCACGTTTGCTATCTCGGCCCTGGGGTCCATCACCTACTACGTGGGCATCACCTACGTGCCCACGTTCCTGGTCACCACCGGGCACCGCCCCGAAAGCGCGGCCCTGGGCCTGTCCACGCTGGCAGCGGTGGTGGTTGTGGCGGTCACGCCGCTGGTCGGGGCGCTGTCCGACCGCTGGGGCCGCCGGCCCGTGCTGGTCGTGCTGGCCGGGGCCAGCGCGGGGCTGCCCATTGCCCTGTTTGCGCTCATGCGGGGCGGCAGCCCCGCGCAGGCCGTGCTGGGGGCGGTGGTGCTGGCGGCCCTGGCCGGGGGCGTGAGCGCCGTGGGGGCCGTCGCCACCGCCGAACAGTTTCCCGGCGAAGGCCGCCTGAGCGGGCTGGCCCTGGGTGCCACGGCCGCCACGGCCGTTTTCGGGGGCCTCGCGCCGTTTGCGGCCGAGTTGCTCATCGCCCGCACCGGCTGGCCCCTGGTGCCGGGGGCCATGATTGCCGGAGTGGCGCTGGCGGTGCTGCCGGTGCTGCTCACGCTGCCCGAAACGGCGTTTGGGGACGGGCTACTTGCGCCTTGGCCTACCTCGGCACTTCCACCGCTTGCAGCAGCTGCTTCACCACCTCGTCGGGAGTGCCGCCCTCCATCTCGCGCTCCGGCGTGAGCATGATGCGGTGGCGCAGCACGCTGGGGGCCAGAAACTGCACGTCTTCGGGGGTCACGAAGTCGCGCCCGCGCAGGGCGGCCAGGGCCTTTGCGCCATTCAGCAGGGCCAGCGAGGCGCGGGGCGACGCGCCGAGGTACAAACTCTTGTTGGCGCGGGTCTGGCCGACGAGCTTGGCGATGTACTCGAGGAGGTTGGCCTCGACGCGCTGCTGGCGCACTTGCTGGCGCAGGGCGTTGAGGTCGGCGGCGGTCAGCACGGGTTGCACGGTGCGGAGGTCGGCCCCGCCGAAGCCGGCGTGGTGGCCTTGCAGAATCTGCACTTCCTCGGCGGTGGTGGGGTAGCCCACGTGCAGCTTGAACAGGAAGCGGTCAAGTTGGGCCTCGGGCAGCCGGTAGGTGCCCTCCTGCTCAATGGGGTTCTGGGTGGCCAGCACCAGGAAGGGGTCGGGCATGGGGTAGCTCGTGCCGTCCTGGGTCACGGTGCGTTCCTCCATCACCTCAAACAGGGCCGCCTGGGTTTTGGCCGGGGCGCGGTTGATTTCGTCAATCAGCACGATGCTGGCGAAGATGGGGCCTTTGCGAAAGGCGAAGTCGCCCAGGTTCTGCCGGAAGATGGACGTGCCCAGCACGTCGGCCGGCATCAGGTCGGGCGTGAACTGAATGCGGCTGAAGGGCACTTCCAGGGTCCGGGCCATGAGTTTTGCCATCAGCGTTTTGGCCACGCCCGGTACGCCTTCGAGCAGCACGTGGCCGTCGGCCAGCACGGCCGTCAGCAGCAGCTCCAGCAGGTCTTGCTGCCCGACGATGATTTTGCCAATCTCGGCCCGCATGGCCTCGGTGCGGGCCGTGAGGCGGGCAAAGTCGGTGCGGGGCGCAAAGGCGGTGGGTGCGGCCAACGCGGGCGGAGTTTCGGCCGGCGCGGCGGCTTCCGGTGGCGCGGGCGACGCGGCCGGGTCCAGGCTTTCGGGCAGGGTCAGGTCCGGGACGGGCGTAAACGCCGAGTCGGTGGGGTTGAGGTTTTCGGGTTCCATGAGGGGGGGCGGCGTGGTCCGACGACTTTTTCAGTCGTCCGACCACTACTTGTTGGGCGAATGAAGGGCTAACGAATGTTCTGTAAGTGAGGAGTCCGGCGACTGCAAAAGCCGGCGGCCCACGCCGGGCTACCCGGCATCGCGCCGAAAGTCGCTCAGCGCCCGGCTCAGCACCAGCAGCTCGTGGTCGTTCACCTGCGGGGCGGTGCGGGCAAAGTTCAGCAGGCGCAGCACTTCGTCCACGCGGGGGCGGGGCACGCCGGCCTTCTGACTGAGGCGCTCGCGGAAGGTTTCGGGTCGCCGAAATCGGGGTTGGTTTCCTGGAAGCGGGTCCGCAGGTAGTCCTGAAACAAGCCAATCTTCTTCTCGGCAATGCGGGCGTGGTTGCTGCCCTGCCGGTACAGCCCGGCCACGGTGCGCGTGAACAGCAGCGTGGTGTTGGGCAGTGGCTTGAGGACGGGAATGACGCGCTGCCGCCGCCGGGCTTCTACCAGCACAAACAGCCCCACGGCGGCGCACAGCAGGTAGTAGGCCCAGCGCAGGGCCTCGTGGGCAAACAGCAGCCGCAGCAACGATTGGTCGCCGACGCGGCCCTGCTTCTGGTACTCGTCCCACCACGCGGCCCGGACGGGCAGGTAGGACAGGGCAGCGGCGGCAAACGGCAGCGGGCCGGGCCGCAGCACGTAGTAGTTGGTGAACGCCACCGGCACCGAGCACAGGTAAAAATGCCCCTGCCCGTGGGCCAGGCGCAACAGCACGGCGCGGCCGTTGGCATCGGTGGCCAGGGTTTGGCCCCGGCACCCGGCGTTCACCAGCAGCCGGGTGCGGGCCTGGTCGCCGGCAAACAAGTAGCGCCGCCCGGCCAGCACCGGGTTGGTAAACCGCAGCCGCAGCGAGTCCAGCACCGACGTGCTGTCGCGGCCGGGGCGGATGCTCAGGGGCAGTTCTTCGGTGGTAAAGCCCAGCGAATCGGGGAGGGTGTCTGCCAAACTGGTTGAAGTTTTCGGCGGCGATGAACACGTCGCTGCCCGCCGCCACAAACCGCAACAGCGCCCGCGTGTCGGCCGGGCTGTCCGCAAAGGAATTGTTAACGAATAAATAATTGGCCTGCGCGGGCCGCAAGTCCGGCTCGGGGCCGGGGTTGTCGGCCCGGTCGTCGGTCGTGGCAATGGCCGTGTCGGCAGCCTGGGCCAGCACGGGGGCGGGGTCCGCAGGGGGCGCGTCCGAACCGGCAGCGGTCGGGGAGGAGGCCGGGCGGGCGGGGTCGGCGGCCGTTGCAGGCCGGGGATGGGCGGCACCGGGCGCGTCGGCGGAGTCCGCCGGCTCATCTACGCCGGTGAGTTGGTTGAAAATCGGAACCCGCAGGGCCGTTACCGAGTCGGTGCCCAGCAGGCGCGGCAGTTGGTCGAACAACACGAAGGTGCCGAAGGGAATTTTGTCGGCGTTGACGTAAGTAGGCCGCCAGTCCAGCGGCTTGGGCTTGTTATACTCAAAAGCCACGTACAGCCCGAACAAAGTCAGCAAGCCCAGCAAGTACCACCGAAAGGTTGTCATGGAACGCGGAGGTTAAGCGGGGCGGGTGGGGTAGTGACGAGCTGTGCGGCCCCGGCCTGCTGCCCGGCCCGCACCTGCCCGTACAGGCCGGCCGTGAGCGGCAACTCGCCGTACCAGACGTACTCAAACTGCCGGGTGATTTCGCGGAAACTGGTTTGGAGCGTCGCGTGGTCGGCCAGTTCGCGCACGTAGGCCTGGTTGGTTTTGTCGGGTTGCCAGTCAATCAGGCCGCCGTCGGTGAGGTGCTTGAGCAGTTGCAGGTAGCCCAGGCGCACGGCCAGCCGGTAGTTGCCAGCGGCTTCGGCTTCGGCCAGGCGGTCGGCCAGGTCGGGGGCGTGAATGTCTTCGCCCTCGGTGGCGTAGTCGAGCCGGGCGCGGCGGCTGCCCCGGCCAAACGCGCCGGTCAGGTCCACTTGCAGCAGCTTGAGCACCACAAACGCGCCCGCCGCGATGAACAGCGCATAGAACACCCAGCGCCAGAAGTGCTCGTAGCTGCGGCCGTTCAGCCACCCAAAAACCTTCTCCAGCACCTTCGCCCAAAACAAGTCCCAGGGGCTTAGCTGGGCCTTTGCTTCCAGGTAGTTGAACTCGCGCTGCCCGCGCAACTCCCGCAGCCGCGCCGCGTTGGGCGGGCGCGGCTGCACGGCGCTGCGGCGGTCGGGCGGCAGCGGCGCAACGGCCACGGGGCCGGCCGAATCGGTGCGGAGTAGCTGGGCCGCAGCGGGGCGGGCAGCGGCGCTCAGCAGCAGCGCGGCCAGGGCCACGGTGCGCAGCCAGCCAAACGAGTACCCCGAAGCTGTGCTTCGGCCGCTGCCCGGGACCGCTGAACGATTCCGGGCAGCGGCCGAAGCGCAGCTTCGGGGTACTCGTTCGGCGGCCACCCGCTGCTTAGTATTCGCCTTCCTCATCGGGCCGGTAGGTTTCGTTCGTCACCGGGGCCGGGGCCTGGCCCAGTTGGTCCACGAGGTGGCGCAGGCCCGTCCCGTCCTTCAACTCAACCAAGTGAAAGTACTGAAACACCAGGGTAACGAGCAGCACCGCCCGCAGCATGGACTGGCCCACCGTGGCCAGACTTTGCACCACGAGCAACGCCGTGGTGGACCCCATAAAGCCCCAGTGCATGATTTTGGAGAACATGACCACCATGAGCGGCACCTGAAAGATGATGTTCATGAAGCCCAGAATCATCGACATCACCAAGATGAGGCCGAAGGTGGCCCACCAGTTGTCCTTTATTAGGGCAATGCAGCGGTTGAAGGTGGCCCCAAAGCCCTGGCCCTCCATGACGTACACCGTGTAGAACAGCGTAGCCGGGATGCTCAGGTAGATGCCCGGAATCAGAAAAAACAGCGTTCCCAGCCCCAGTATCACCCCCAGCACCAGCGTGTAACCCAGCAGCGCGGGCAGCACCGCCCGCACCCGCGCCCACACCAAGCCGGGAGCCAGGGGTTGCGGCTGCCCTTCCAGGCACAGGCGCATATAGCAACTGACCGTGGCCGACATCACGACGTAGGCCAGCACCAGCAGCACCAGCGCCGCCAGGTAGCTGCCCGTGAAGTACTGCACACTGCCCCCGAACAGGCCGCCCAACGGATTGGGTGGCGCGGCCCCGCTTTGGCCAGCTTTCGTGGCCCCGTCCAGCAGCGCCCCAAACATCCCGGCCTGCAACGCGCCGATGGCAATGCCCGCCACCAGCGTCACGGGCAGCACGATGTAGAGCAGCACCAAGCCCAGCGGCCGGAAATGCGCCCCGATGAACTCAAACGTGGCGTTGATTTTGGCCCCGAACGGCCGTTCCTGCCGAAAATCGGCCTCGTGGGTGTAAGTCAGCTTCATGGGGCGCTAAAGTACGGAGCCAGCCGCCAACTGCCGCCGCAACCGCAGCGGGTAGGCAATGAAATACCACCCGATGAAAGCCGCCGAGCCGCCGATAACGGCCAGACTTACCGGCACCGGCAACTCGGTGTGGCGCGTGACGAAGCTTTCCAGAAAGCCGGCCATGATGAAAATCGGCACCAGCCCCAGCGCAATTTTCAGCCCTTCGCGGGCGGCGTAGCGGAAGGCTTCGGGCCGGCTGTACGTGCCCGGAAACAGCATTCCCCGCGCCAGCACGAAGCCCGCGCCGCCCGCCAGCACAATGCCCGAAATCTCCAGCGTGCCGTGCATCCAGACCGTGAGCAGCGAGGCCACCAACACGTGGTGCTGGTAGAAGAAATATTGAAACGACCCCAGCATCAGCCCGTTCTGAAACAGTAAGAATACAGTGCCCAGCCCCAGCGTGAGGCCCGAAGCAAAGGTCAGCAGCGCCACCTGAATGTTGTGCGGCGTGATGGACAGGAACATCGTCGTTTCGCCCGCCTGCTTGTACACCGCCATCGGGTCGCCGCGCCGGATGTTGTCCAGGGTCATGTTCACGTAGTCGTCGCCCAGCACCGAGCGCACAAAACTCTCGTCGTACGCCGCCGACAGCGCCCCCAGCAGCGCAAACAGCAGGAACACGCCCGCCGCCCAGGCCAGGCTGCGGTGGTGCCGCCCCACGGCCAGCGGCACCTCCCGCGCCCAAAACTGCCGGAACCGCCCACGGGCCTCCGGCTTGTTTTTGTAGAGCGACTGGTGCAGCTTGCCAGTTAGGGTGTTCAGGTAGGCCGTCGTGGGCGAGGCGGGGTAGAAGGTCTGGGCGTAGGCCAGGTCGTCGGTCAGGGCCACGAAGCGGGCCGCGAGGTCGTCCGGCCCGGTCGGGGCCTGGGCTTCGTACTGTTGCCAGCGGGGCTGGTTCTGGCGCAGGAACTGGGCTTCGCGCATGAAATTTTAAGTGCTTGGTGTTCGCGTTTAAGTGTTCGCACGGGGTTCGTCCGACCCCAACCTTCCAACCCCAACCCCCCCGCCGGGGTTTGATGGCATCAAAGCTACTCCCGCCCCCGTACTGCACCCCCATGGCCACCATCCGCATCCACACCCCCCAAAACGTTACCCTCGAATACGAAGTTGCCAGCGTGGGCGACCGGCTGCTGGCCAGCTTCCTCGACTACCTGCTCTACGGCGTGTGGTTCATCTTTTGCGCCGTAGTAGCCGCCTCGCTGCACCTGGGGCTGAACGAAGCTGCGGCCATTTTTCTGATTATGCTGCCGCCCACGTTCTACTTCCTGGCCTGCGAGGTGCTGCTCAACGGCCAGACCATCGGCAAAAAAGCCCGCGACCTGCGCGTGATGCGCCTCGACGGCACCCGCCCCGGCCTGGGCGACTACCTGCTGCGCTGGCTGCTGCGCCCCATCGAAATCGTGTTCACGTCGGGCGGCCCGGCCATCATCACCATCCTGCTCAACGGCAAAGGCCAGCGCCTCGGCGACCTCGCCGCCGGCACCACCGTCGTGAGCCTGCGCCGCCCCGTCGCCCAGCAAACCGCCCAGGCCGCCGACCTGCTGCCCGCCGCCGACTACCAGCCCGTGTTTCCGCAAGCCGCCCAGCTCGCCGACCACGACGTGGCCCTCATCCGCCAGCTTATTTTCCAGGCCGCCCAGCGGCAAAACCGCCCCCTACTGGCCGAAATCGCCGCCAAAGTCAAGGCCCTCACCGGCATCCAGACCGAGTTGAAAGACGGTGTTTTCCTGCAAACCATCCTGCGCGACCACGCCCACCTGCTGGCGCTGCAAGGCTAACCGGGGCCGGGCCAGCGCGGCCACCGCCGGATTTTGCGGCAGCGCCGGGCGGTCACACAGGTTGGGCCGGAGCCGCCGGGGAAAGCGGCTTGCGCGTACCCCCGTACAGTTCGTAGCGCAGCAGCCGGCAATCAATCGGCCCGTTGAAGAGCGGCACGCGCCGCGTGGCCTTCAGCCCAATGCTTTTGGCCGCCTCCAGGTTGCCCGTGAACACGAACGCCTCGTAGCCCTGAAAGTTGGTTTTCAGCGCGTCGCCCAGCGCCTTGTAGAGCGCCGCCATCTCCGCTTCTTCGCCCAGCCGCTCGCCGTAGGGCGGGTTGCTGAGCAGCACCCCCGGCGGCTGGCCGGGCGGCGGCCCGGCCAGCCGCACATCCCCCACCGCCAGGTGAATGCACCCGGTCAGCCCGGCGGCCTCGATGTTCTGGGCAGCTTGTTCAATCACTTGCGGGTCAATATCGGAGCCAGCCAGGTAGGCCTGCGGTTCGGTCAGCTTTTGCGCCTCGGCATCGGCCCGCACCCCGGCCCAAAGGCGGGCATCAAAGTCGGCCCAGTGCTCGAACCCGAACTTGCCCTGGTGCAGCAAACCGGGGGCGATGTGCTGCATCATCAAGCCCGCCTCGGTGAGCAGGGTGGCCGAGCCGCACATGGGGTCCACCAACGGCCGGCGGCCGTCCCAGCCGGCCAGCAGCACCAGGCCGGCGGCCAGCACCTCGTTCAGGGGCGCGTCGTTGGTGGCGCGGCGGTAGCCCCGGCGGTGCAGCGAGTCGCCGGCCGCGTCCAGGCTCAGAATAACCTCGTTTTCCAGCATCCGCAGGTGCAGCCGGATGTCGGGCTGGCGCGGGTCCACGTCGGGCCGGCGGCCGGTGCGGGTCCGAAACTGGTCCACGATGGCATCTTTGGTGAGTTGGGCCAGAAACAGCGAGTGCTCGAACGTGGACCGGTGCACCACGGCCGTGATGGCAAAGGTCTGGTCCGGCCCGATGTGTTCGGCCCAGTTGATGCGGCCCACCTCGCGGTACAGCGTCTTTTCGTCGGGCGCGTAAAAGCCCGCCAACGGCCGCAGCAAGCGCATGGCTAGGCGGCTCCACAGGGCGGTTTCGTACAGCAGCTTTTGGGTGCCGATAAACTCCACCGCCCGGCTGCCGACGTGGGTAATGTCGGCCCCGAGGGCGTGGAGTTCGTCGGCCAGGAGTTCTTCGAGGCCAAACTGGGTGGTAGCGGTGAGGTGCATGGGCGCAAAGGTCGGCAGCACGGAGCCGTACTCGCTGGGCCGGGGCAACCACCGCGCTGCGTCTGGCGCACCGCCAGCGTGCATTTGCGTGCCTTGCTTGCGGCAAACGCGCCACATCGGCCCGTTTGCCACCACTTGGGCGGCAAGTGGTACCCGAACGGAAAAAAATCTCTCCCGAGGTGTGCAGTTTCGGGAGTGCCCCTTGATTTTAAACTGCTTCCGCTACACTTCGGCCAGCATTTCCCAGCGGTCGTTCAGCTGGGCCAACTCTTTTTTCACCTGCTCAAATTTCAGGGTCGCGTCCTTGAGTTGGGCGGCGTTGTCGTAAATCCGGGGGTCGGCCAGTTGCTTTTCGTAGCCGGCCAGTTCTTTTTCCAGCGTGTCAATTTTGGCTTCTACGTCGGCCAGTTCGCGCAGGGCTTTTTTCTGGTCCGGCGACGGGGTTTTGGCGGGCGCAGCCCCGTGGTGGGCGGGGGCGGATGCGGCTTTAGGTTCCGGTTTGGGGGCGGCTTTTGGAGCCGAGGGGCTGGGCAGACCGGCTTTCTTGGCGGCTTTTTCGCGGTCGTCCTGCCACTGCTCGTACTCGGCGTAAGTGCCGGGGTATTCCTTAAGCTGAAAATCCTCGATGTACCAGATTTTGGTGGCCACGTTTTCCACGAAAAACCGGTCGTGGCTGATGACAATGAACGTGCCTTCGTACTGCTCCAGGGCCTGGATGAGAATGTTCACCGACACCATGTCGAGGTGGTTGGTCGGTTCGTCGAGCAGCAGGAAGTTGGCTTCCGAAATCAGGGTTTTGGCCAGGGCCACCCGGCTTTTTTCGCCGCCGCTCAGCACCTTGATTTTCTTGAACACCTCCTCGCCCGTGAACAGAAATGAGCCGAGTACCGAACGCAATTCCATATCGTTGCGCTTGGAACCGGCCTCGCTCATCTCCTGCAAAATCTCATTCTCCAGCGTCAGGCTCTCGAGTTGATGCTGGGCGTAGAACGACATGATGACGTTGTGGCCCAGTTGGTGTTTGCCAGCGGTGGGGGCTTCGGTGCCCGCCACGAGGCGCATGAGGGTGGACTTGCCCTTGCCGTTGGCCCCGATGAGGGCTATTTTGTCGCCCCGCTCGATGTGAACGTTGGTATCCCGGAAAATCAGCTTCTGGTCGTATTTCTTCGTCACGTGCTCCATCCGCAGAATGTGGCGGCCCGGCTCCACTTTGAAGGTGAACTTCATGTTGATTTTGGCCGCGTCCTGGGCCACATCCTCGATGCGCTCCAGCTTATCCAGCGCTTTCACGCGGCTCTGGGCCTGCTTGGCCTTGCTGGCTTTGGCTTTGAAGCGCTCGATGAACCGCTCGGCTTGCCGAATCTGCGCTTGTTGGTTGTCGAAAGCGCCCTTCTGAATCAGGTTGCGTTCCTCTTTTTCTTCCAGGTAGTAAGAATAGTTGCCCGCGTAGGGCACCAGCTTGCCGCCAGTCACTTCCACCGTCGTGTTGATGGTGCGGTCCAGAAACTCGCGGTCGTGGCTCACGACAATAACTGCGCCTTCGTAGCCGGCCAGGTAGTTCTCAATCCACTTGATGCTGGGCAAGTCCAGGTGGTTGGTAGGTTCGTCGAGCAACAGCAGCGAGGGCTGTTGGAGCAGGATTTTGGCGAGCATGACGCGCATCCGCCAGCCGCCCGAAAACGACTTCAGCGGCTTCGTCAATTCTTCGGTGCTAAAGCCCAGCCCTTCCAGAATTTCCTCGGCGCGGGCCTGCATCGTGTAGCCGCCCAGGGCCTCGAACCGCTCCTGCAAGTCGGCCAGCTTTTCCACCAAATCGTCGGTGTAGTTGGTTTCAAACTCTACCAGAATCTGGTCTATTTTCTTTTGCAAATCCAGCGCCTCCTCAAAAGCTTGCAGGGCCACGTTGAGGATGGATTCGTGGGTGTCGTAGCTCAGCAAATCCTGGTTGAGGAAACCCAGGCTCACGTCCTTGCTCATCGAAATAGAGCCGCCGTCGGCCTTGTATTCGCCCACCAGCAGGCGCAACAGCGTGGATTTGCCGGTGCCGTTCAGCCCGATGAGGCCAATTTTGTCTTTGGGTTTGATGTGCAGGCTGGCCCCGTCGTAGAGGGTGCGGGAGCCGAAATGAAAATCGAGGTCGGAGATGGAAATCATTGCGCGGTGGCTATACAAGCGCAAAGGTACGGCGGCGGCCATGCCAAATAGCGTTTCCTGTAGGGGCCGCAGCGTGCTGATTGAACCGCACTGCGGCCCCTGCGAAACCACTGCGTACACTGCGGGAAACGCCTTTGACCGCAAATTAGCTCGGCTCCACCACCGCCATAGTCGCCGAGGCTTTGGCAATCAGCAACCCGTCGCACCACACTTCGGCTTCGCAGAAGTGCAGCCGCCGCCCAGCTTTCAGCACCCAACCCACGGCCCGTAGGCGCTGGCCCACGCCGGGGTGCAGGTAGCTGATTTTCAATTCGGCTGTGACCACGCCAAAAGCCTCGGGCACGAGCGTGACGGCGGCAAAGCCCGCCACGAGGTCGGCCATCGTGGCCACGAGGCCGCCGTGAGCGAAGCCGCGCTGCTGCTGGTGCTGCTGGCCGAGAGCTAGTTCGGCTTCCACGCGGCCGGGCGCAATGGCCGTCAGGTCGGCCCCGACGAGGTGCATGAAGTGCTGCCGGACCAGTTTGCCCCGGATGCGGGCGGTGAGGGCGGCGGAAGTTTCGGCGGCGGGCGAACCAGCGTCTGTGGGTTGCGTAGGGGTCATAACGGCGTTTGGCCAAAGGTAGCCCCAGGGGCTTTGTTTTCGGGTTTTTGTGCTTAACTATGGCTTCAACCGATGCGAACGACGATTTACTGGCCTCCTACGCCGGGCAGGTGCGGGTGCGGGTGGGCGGGCTGCTACTACGCGGCGGGGCGCTGCTGCTGGCCGCCCACCAGGGCCTGCTGCCCGGCGGTGCACCGTTCTGGTCGCCCCCCGGCGGCGGCTGGCAGTTTGGCGAAAGCCTGAAAGAAGCCCTGGTGCGCGAGTTTTGGGAAGAAACCGGGCTGGCTGTGCGGGTGGGGCGCTTCCTGCATTTGCACGAATTCCGGCGCGGCGAATTGCAGGCGCTGGAATTGTTTTTTGAGGTGCTGACGGCCGACGAAAACAGCACCCCGCACCTGGGGCACGACCCCGAACACCCCGCCGGAAGCCAACTGCTGCAAGAATTGGCCTGGCACGCGCCGCGCCAACTTTTGCAGATGCCCCCGGCGCAGGTCCATCCGGTGTTGCGGGCGGTGATAAGCCCCGACGACATATTCGTGCCGCAGGTGCGGTTTGCGTGAGGTTCGCAAAACAGCGGGGCCGTAACTTGCGGCCCCGCTGCCACTCCGGCGGCTTCTGCCTGTGCCCACTGCTATTTCCGTTGCCACCACTGCGCCCGCTGCCTTGCTGCGGCTGCGCGACGATGCCTTCGACCCTGCCCAACCAGCGGCTTACAACCTGTACCTGGTGGCTGGTCCCGGTCGCCTCGCGCTGGCCGTGGCCGATTTTGAACGCCGCAAATTTGTGGGTCTGGAAGCCTACGATCTGCCCCCGACGGGCCTGTCGGGCCTGGCCGCCCAGCACGATTTTCTGAGCCAGCGCGGCTGGAACGAGGTGCGGCTGGCCCTCACGGGGCGGGCGTTCACGTTGCTGCCCGCGCCGCTGTTCCGGCCCGGCGACGAGGCCGCCGCCCTGCGCCTGCACCACCCCCTGACGGCCGCCGAAACCGTGCGCCACCACCTGCACCCGACGCTGGAATTGGTGAGTGTGTTTGCCGCCGACCGCACCGCCGCCGACTGGCTGGCCGCCACCCACGGCGCAGCGGGCCGCCTGCTGCACCACACCAGTGCCCTGCTGGCGGGCCTGTTGCAACAACGCGGGGCCAGCCTCGCCCGCCGCCTCTACCTCAACCTAGGGCCGCACGAACTGACGCTGGTGGTGCTGGGCCAGCAACTGGAATACTGCAACGTTTTTCCCTTCGCCACCGCCGAAGACGTGCTTTACTACACCATCCTCGTGATGCAGGAACTGGGCCTCAACCCCGACCAGGACGACGTGACGGTATGGGGCGAGCTGACCCACGACTCAGCCTTATTCACGCTCCTGAGCAACTACTTACGCCACCTGCACTTTGGCCCCCGCCCCGACGATGCGCAGTACAGCTACCGCCTGAACGATGTGCTCGACCACCGGTTTTTTGAGGTGCTGGGCCTGCACTTTGTTTGATGTGCTGATTAGTTGATGTGCTGATTTTGAAGAAAAACGACTATTAACCAAACAGCACATCAGCACATCAACCAATCAGCACACCAAAAGATGAAACGTATTGCCCTCTTTCCCGGCTCTTTCGACCCCTTCACCAACGGGCACCTGGACGTGGTGCGGCGGGGAGTTGTCTTGTTCGACGAACTCATCGTGGCCATCGGCACCAATAGCAGCAAACAACGCTACCGGCCCGCCGCGCACATGGCCGACCTCATCCGGGGCGTGGTGCCGCCGGAAGTGCGTGTGTGTCTCTACGAGGGCCTGACGGCCGATTTCGCCCGCCAAAGCGGTGCCCGGTTTCTGTTGCGCGGCCTGCGCAACACCCTCGATTTTGAGTACGAAACGCCCATCGCCCAAGCCAATCGCCACCTCAACCCCGACCTGGAAACCGTGTATTTGCCCCCAGCCCCGGCACTGGTGGGCCTGAGCAGCAGCATTGTGCGCGAAATTCATCGCTTCGGCGGCGACGTGTCGGCGTTTGTGCCGTTTGGGTTGGAATAGGGCAGGGAGGGCGAATTGCCCGGCTATTCCCCTATTTCTCCGTCTTCGCCGTTTTGGCCTCCGGCTTGCCGGCCATATTTTCCAGGTAGTGGCGCATCACCAGCGTAATGGAAGCATAAGATTCCTCCAGCTTGGTTATGGCCTCCTGCGGACTCATCCAGCGTACTTCCTCGATGTATTCCTCCGCTTGCGGCTTCATTAGGCTGTCGTCCAGGCAGTTCATGACGTACCAGTCGGTCTTTTTCAGCATTTTGTTGCCCTTGTAGGCGTAGCTGTGCCAGGTGCTAGGCAGTTTGGGACCAAGCTCGAGCTTGATGTTCGTTTCTTCTTCTACCTCGCGCAAGGCTCCAAGCTCGGTATTTTCCGAGTTTTTGAGCTTGCCTTTGGGCAGGTCCCACTTGCCGAGGCGATAAATCATGAGCACCTGTTCGCCCTTCACCACGAGGCCGCCAGCGGCTTTGGCAATCTTGAACTGGTCTTTGAGGTGCAGGGTCAGGGCGCTTTTTTTCCGCGCCACAATGGTCATGGTCTTCAGCTTTTTCAGCTTTTTTACTTCCATCAGGCGCAACAAACGGTCCAGAAACGCCGGGCCGGCATCGCGCACCAGCACGTCGCCCACCAAATCTTTGGACGTAAAATCGTCGTCGGCATTCAGCACAAAATCGTATTTGTGCTTGTATATTTTTTCGCTGGCCTTTTTAATAACCAGGGGAATGTCGTTGATGAAGAGGTTCATCGGAAAGAAAAGAGAAGGAAAATGAGCCTGGCAGCCGGCGCTGGGGTAGCTTGTTTGCGCCCCGCTGCTGCCAAGCCGCCGCAAGATACGGGGCGGCGGCAGTTTGCGTTCGCGTCATTCGGTGGCCGCGCCCCGCAGGTGCCGCCATTTGCGCCCGTGCCCCATCTTTGCCCCATGACCCGAGTCGGACTGCTTTCGGACACCCACGGCTATTTCGATGCCCGCATCGCCCACCACTTGGGCGGCTGCGACGAAATCTGGCACGCCGGCGACTTCGGCACCGCCGCCGTGGCGGAGGCCCTGCGCGAGCTGGCCCCCGTGTTCCGGGGAGTGTACGGCAACATCGACGGCCGCGACGTGCGCGACACCGAGCCCCTAACCCAAGACTTCATCGTCGAAGGCCTGCGGGTGCTGATGACCCACATTGGCGGCTACCCCGGCCACTACGCCCCGGCGGCCCGCCCGTTGCTGGCAGCGGCGCGGCCGGGCCTGTTCGTCACGGGCCACTCGCACATCCTGCGCGTAATGCCCGACAAGGCCCTGGGCCTGCTGCACCTGAACCCCGGCGCAGCGGGCCGCCACGGTTTCCACCGGGTGCGCACGTTGCTGCGGTTTGGCATTGCGACCGGACAGGTAGTGGACTTGCAGGTGGTGGAACTGGGACCACGAGGCTGAGTTCCCGGCCAAAAATTCGGGCCGGTCCGCCACCGGCTTCAGCAATCATAAGTAGCCACGCAAAAGTAAGCGTGTAAAAAAACGTCATGCTGAGCGCAGCCGAAGCATCTCTACCAGCTAGTAATCAAGGCGTGAGCCGAAGCGGTAGAGGTGCTTCGGCTGCGCTCAGCATGACCGTTTACTTATGCACCACTACTTAAAAAAAACACCGCCCCGGCATTCGGAGCGGTGTTTTCAAACGCTATTAAGCGCTGATTGGCGGCCCTTACAGGGCAATTTCCGGCTTGGGGTGTTCGCCTTCCTGGCCGTCTTCGTTCACGGGCTTGGTCGCGGCATCGGCAGCTTCAAAATCGGCGGCGTTGGCGGCCGTTTTGTCGCCGGCTACGGCCGCTTTCACCTGGTCCACGGCTCCGCTCACGGCGGCGCTGGCTTTGCCCACAATATCAGAATGCGTTACGGCATCCACGGCATCGCTCACGGCGGTGCTGGCCTTTTCCACGAGGTCCGAGTGCGTCACGGCCTCCACGGCATCGCTCACGGCGGCCGTGGCTTTGCCCACGATTTCGGAATGCGTCACGGCCTCCACGGCATCGGCGGCGAGGTGTTTGATTTTATCGAACATGGATTCTTCGGCGGGCGCTTCCTTCTCGGCGGGTGCTTCGGCAGCGGGGGCAGGTTCGGTTTCGGTCGCGGCGGGCGCTTCGGCCGCCGGTGCTTCTGCCTGGGGGGCGGACGTAACGGCGGCTACCGCTTCGGCGGCCATTTCCTTCACTTTCTCCACGACGGGCGCAACGGCGGCGGCGGTGTCGGCGGCCACTTCCTTCACCTTCTTAGCCGCTTGACCAACGGCTTCGCTGACGGTTTCCTGCACGGCGTGGGCGGCATCGGCCATTTTGCCGGTGGTGCTGAAGCGGGACTTCAACTCGTCCAGGTCCACGTTTTTGAGGGTGGGGGTACGGAGCAGGTTTTTGATGATGCGCTGCTTGTTGTTGGCGCGGGCAATGTTTTTGCGGTGCTTGCGCTTGAGGCGGGTAACGGACATGAGGCCGGGGCGGTTAAAATCGAAATGCTTGACGAAACGGAGGGCAAAAGTACGGCGTTTTCGGCGGAAGTGCAAATGCGAAGGTAAAATAGCTGGCCTGTTGGGCGTTGGGCGGGCTGTGGCCAGGCCCGAGGCCGGGTGCCGGGGCCAACCTCACCCGGCTGCGTTCTGGCAAGTGGTGCGGCGCAGCCTGGCTGCGCTCGCCGTTTTACCCGTTTCTTCGCGGTTTGCAAGTTGGCCGCGCCCGTGCGGCGGCACCCTTCCGTTTGCTTATGCCCGCTGCTTTGCCCGTTGTCGATATGCGTTCAGACACCGTGACCCGCCCCACGCCCGCCATGCTGGCCGCGATGCTGGCCGCGCCGGTGGGCGACGACGTATTTGAAGAGGACCCCGCCGTGCAGGCCCTGGAAACCGCCCTGGCCGCTCGTTTCGGGCTGGCGGCGGGCCTGTTCTGTCCATCTGGCACGATGGCCAACCAAATTGCCATCAAGGCCCACACCGAACCCTTGAGCGAGGTAATTTGCGAACAAACGGCCCACGTATATTTGTGGGAAGTAGGCGGCATTGCGTTCCATTCGGGGGCCAGCGTGGCGCTGCTGCCCGGGGCACGGGGCCTGCTGACGGCGGCGCAGGTTGAGGCCGCCATCCGGCCCGCCGACGTGTATTACCCCACCACTCGCCTTGTGTGCCTGGAAAATACCCACAACCGGGGCGGCGGAACCTGCTACAAAATGGCCGACATCGCCGCCATTTCCGAGGTGGCGCAACGCCACGGCCTGGCCCGGCACTTGGACGGGGCGCGGCTGTTCAATGCCCTGGTCGCCACCAGGCAGCGCAGCGAATGCTACGGCCAGTACTTTGATTCCATTTCAATTTGCTTATCCAAAGGGCTGGGCGCACCAGTCGGCTCGGTGTTGCTGGGCGGGGCCGATTTTATTCGCAAATGCCGCCGCATCCGCAAGGTGATGGGCGGCGGAATGCGGCAGGCAGGCTACCTGGCCGCCGCCGGCCTGTACGCCCTCGAACACCACGTGGCCCGCCTGGCCGACGACCACCGCCGCGCCGCCCGCCTGGCCGACGTGCTGGCCCAACTGCCCTACGTGGCCGAAGTGCTGGTGCCCGAAACCAACCTCGTCATCTTCCAACTGCGGCCAACCATGCCGGAAGCCGGGTTTTTGGCGAAACTGGCCGCGCAAGGCATCCGGGCCAGCAGCTTCGGGCCGCAGTGGATTCGCTTCGTGACCCATCTGGACGTGGACGATGCCGGCCTGCACCGCACCGAAATAGCCTTGCAGGCGCTGGCCGCCGCCTGACCGGCCACCGTGTACGAGGTTTTTTCGCCCGGTGGCGGCCCCGAAACGGACGGCCCAATCGCTCACCAACTACCCTCAAACCCATGCCCTACGCCACCGCCCGCCAGTACCTCGCCGCCGCCGACCCCATCCTGGCCGGCCTCATTGGCGCGGGCTTGCCAGTGCAGCCCCAGCCGCACGAAGACCTGTACCTGGCCCTGCTCCGGGCCATCGTCAGCCAGCAGATTTCTACCAAAGCGGCGGCGGCCATCTGGGGGCGCTTCACCGGCTTATTTCGGCCCGAAGGCTACCCGGAGCCGCGCATTCTGCTGGAAATGACTGAGGACGAGTTGCGCCAAGCGGGCCTCTCGCGCCAGAAAGCGAGCTACCTGCGGGCCATCGCCGACTACCAACAGCGCGGCCTGCTCGACTACGAACACTTGAGCCAATTGTCCGAAGAAGACTTCACCCAGCACCTCACCCAAATAAAAGGCGTAGGCCGCTGGACGGCTCAGATGTTACAGATGTTTGCCCTTGACCAGCCCGACGTATTTGCCGAAGGCGACCTGGGCCTCCAGAATGCCATGCGCCGCCTCTACGAACTGCCCGAAACCGGCCGCGCCCTGCAACGGCGGATGCTGGAAATTGCCGAACGCTGGCGGCCGTACCGCTCGGTAGCCTGCAAATATTTGTGGCAGAGCCTGGGGTAGGGGCAACCCAGCCTCAGCCCACTGCCCGAAACGCAAACTCCTCTTGCCGCAAATACTGCGACCCTTTTTCTTCCAGAATGGTCAGGTTATCAACCATGAATTTGAGGTTGTACGTCTGCTCGTTCAGGTAGCGCAGCACGTCGCCCAGCAGGTGGGGCGTGGTGTCGTGCAGGGCCAGCGAAATGTGGGGCAACCAGGAATCGGGGGCGCTGAAACGGTCGGTTTTCAGGCACAGCGGGGCGGTGGCTTCCCGAATGCGGCGGTGCAGGGCGTTGAGGGCATCGGAGCGCAGCACCGGGATGTATATCACCGGGTTCGGCCCCGGAAACACGCCCAGGCCGGTGGTGCGGGCCTCAAAGGGTGGTGTGGTGTGGGCTATTGTTGCCAGCACATCGACCAACGCCCGCCGCTTGGCCACGCCCGCCAGTTGGTAGGTCAGGTGCGGGTCGGGGGTGGCCTGCACATCGTCCAGCCCGAACCTGGTTTCCAGACTTTTGATGATGCGGTTGATGCGCCCGGCGACGGGCGGCTCAATCAGGGAACTGATGGCTAACATAATTGACACAAGCGCAACGACGGATTGGATACAAAACAGGCCGTGGGCCAAATGTAGGCCAAAACGCGGCCCCGCCCCCGCTCGCCAACCCCGCGCCCCGCGCCGCCGTTAGGTCAGCAACGACGAGAGTGGGGGCGGGCAGGCCGCTCCCAAACCGCCCCGCATCTGCTCCCAATGGCCGGTTCTGCTCCCTATTTTGCTGCTTTGGCCCCGCCCCACAATCGGCAGCGGTGGGCGTTGGGCGCGGCGGCCGGGCTGGCGCTGTTGCTGGGGGTGGCCCTGCTGCTGCTGGACCCCTGGCTGCGGCGCACCCTGGAAAAGCAGGTAGCCGAAAAAACACACGGACAGTACACCCTGCGCATTCAAACGTTGAAAACAAGCCTCTGGCACCGTTCCCTGACGGTGCAGCAGGTGGCGTTGCGCCACACCGGGCCGGTGGCCGACACCCTGCCGCAACTGGCCCTGACGCTGGCCCGGCTGGACCTGCGTGGCGTGGGGCTGTGGGCGTTGCTGCGCCGCCAAGTGGTGCCAATTGACAGCCTGGGGCTTGATTCGGTGCGGCTGCATTTTGAGGCTGCCCGCCGCCCCGTGCCCGGCCCGGAGCGACCGTTGTACCAGCAGTTACCGCTGGGCTTGCCCGGCATCCGGCTGCAACACCTGAGTGTGCGCCATTGCCGCGCCTGCGTCGGCCCGCCCGCTGCGCCGCTGGCCCGCTGGCAGCGGGCCGATGTGCTGGCCCGCGACGTGTTGCTGGCAGCCCCCGGCGCGGCCGACACGCAACGCCTGGCCTACGCCGCTGGGTGGCAATTGCAACTGCAACAGGCCCATGCTCGTGCTGGTAGCCACCATTTTGCGCTCAATAAGTTGTTTTTCTCCACCGCTGCCCAGCGCCTGACACTGGATTCGCTCCGGGTGTTTCCGCCCGCTGCTGGCCAGGGCAAGCCCGGCGCGTTGCGGGTGCGGCTACAGTTGCCCCGGTTGCAACTGGCGGGCTTTCAGGCGGTGGCGTTGCAGCACGGGCGGCATTTTCGGGCCGATTCGGTCCTGCTGGTCCGGCCCGGTCTCACGTTTTGGCCGCCAGCCAGGCAGCCGCCGCCGCTCTGGAAAGTGCTGCAACCCGTCCTCTCCCGCAGCGATCTGGCCCAACTCCGCATCGCCGATGGCTACCTGCGGGTGGGTGGCCTGCGCCACAACCCCCAGGCCCGCGCCGTGAACGTGTGCAGCACCGGCCTGCGCGTGGATTCCAGCGCCTCGGCCGACTTCGGGCGCATTGCCTACGCCCGCGCCTGGACAGCCCACACCGGCCGCCTCACCGGCACTTTTGATGCGCCGTTCTACCAAGCATCCATTGAGCACCTGCGGGCCAATACCGACCAAAAATCTCTTAACCTGACCGGCTTACACTTAAAACCGGCTTTCTCGGCCGCTCAGATGAACCGCCGCAAAGGCTACCAAGTGTCGCAGGTGACGGTGCGGCTACCTGCGTTGGCGTTTGAGGAATTGAACTACCCACTGCTGGCCCACAAAAGCCACTTAGAAATAGGCCACCTGACTGCCCCGAACCCCCGAATGCTAGTCGCCAGCGACGGGCGCGGTCTCCTCAGCCCGCACCGTTCCGTTCTCACGCCCGAAGCCATTTCGCGCATCGGCATTGAACTAACGGTGAAGAAATTTACCGTTCGCAATGGCCAAGTAACGGCCCGCTACCGCAGCCCCAAAAGCCCCGTAGTGGGCACTTTTCGGGTCAGCCAATTGACTGGGACGCTGCACAATTTTAGCAATGCCCCGGCTCGCGTCCACGTTCCGCTCACGGTGCAAGCCACGGCGGTGGTGCAGGGCCGCAGCCGCTTGCGTACCCGGCTACAGGCGGCCCTCGACGACCCGCAGGGCCGACACCGCATCTGGGGCAGCTTCGGGCCAGCCCCGTTCACCATCCTCAATTCCATGACCACCCCCACGCGCCTCGTGCGTTTCGATAAGGGGCAGGTGCAACGCATTGACTTTGATATGCACGTCAATCAGCAACAGGTGGACGGTACCATGCATCTATCCTACAACGACCTGAAATTAAGTTTGCTGGCCTACAAAAACGGCGAACTGAAACAGCCGCTGCTGACCAAAATCGGGAGCGGCCTGGCCAATGCGCTTGTCATTCGCGACCAAAACCCGCGCCCCGGCAGCCGGTTCGTTGTGGGCCAGACCCGCTCGCGCCGTGACCTGCGCTCGTCGGCGCTGTCGCTGTGGCGGCAGGGCCTCGTGAGCGGACTGTTGCACAGTGTGGGCCTGCCGCAGCCGTTGGCCCAAAAGTTCAGCCAGGGCACGGACAAAGCGGCGCTGCCGGGCGCTGAAGAGTAGCAAAAATAGCAAAAAATCCGGCCCGACGCGCAACGCCCGCCGAAGCAAACGCTGCCCGTCGGGCCGGTTGGGGTGCGCCGAATTGCTTAGGCGCGGCTGCCGATGGCCACGTAGTCGCGCTCCAGTTCGCCCACGTAAATCTGGCGGGGACGGCCGATTGGCTCCTTGTTTTCGCGCAGTTCTTTCCACTGAGCAATCCAGCCGGGCAAGCGGCCCAGGGCAAACATGACCGTGAACATTTCGGTCGGGATGCCCAGCGCCTTGTAGATGATGCCGGAGTAAAAGTCCACGTTCGGGTAGAGCTTGCGCGAAATGAAGTAGTCGTCGGTCAGGGCGGCTTGTTCCAGTTCGGTGGCAATTTTAAGCAGCGGGCTGTCCTGCAATCCCAGGGCGGCCAGCACTTCGTCGGCGGCTTTCTTGATGATGGTGGCGCGGGGGTCGAAGTTTTTATACACCCGGTGGCCGAAGCCCATCAGGCGGAAGCCGCTGTCCTTGTCTTTGGCTTTGGCAATCCACTTCTGGGTGTCGCCGCCGTCGGCCTCAATGGCTTCCAGCATTTCAATCACTTCCTGGTTGGCCCCGCCGTGCAGCGGCCCCCACAGCGCGTTGATGCCCGCCGACACCGACCCGTAGAGGCTGGCGTTGGCCGACCCGACCAGGCGCACGGTGCTGGTGGAGCAGTTCTGCTCGTGGTCGGCGTGCAGGATGAGGAGCTTGTTAAGGGCATTGACTACCACGGGGTTGCTTTCGTACTTTTCGGTCGGAAAGCTGAACATCATGTACAGAAAGTTGGCGCAGTAGTCCAGGTCGTTGCGGGGGTAGTTGAGCGGATGGCCCATGTTGTTCTTATAGGTCCAGGCCGCAATGGTTGACACCTTGGCCATCAACCGGATAACGGTCAGGTCCATTTCCTCGGGGCTGATGTCGGGCGACACGCTTTTGGGGTAAAAAGCGGTGAGGGCGCACACCAGCGACGAGAGGATGGCCATCGGGTGGGCGGCCGACGGGAAGCCGTCAAAGATTTTCCGCACGTCCTCGTGCACCAGCGTGTGCTGCTTAATCTGCCCGCTGAAGTAGTCCAGTTCGGCCTGGGTCGGCAGGTGCCCGTAAATCAGCAGGTAGGACACCTCCAGAAAGCTGGACTTCTCGGCCAGTTGCTCAATCGGGTAGCCCCGGTAGCGCAGGATTCCTTCTTCGCCGTCCAGAAACGTGATGGCCGACTTGCAGGCCCCGGTGTTTTTGTAGCCGGGGTCAATGGTGATGTAGCCGGTCTGGTCGCGCAGCTTGCTGATGTCAAAGGCTTTTTCTTTTTCGGTGCCCTCAATAACGGGCAGGGAGATGGTTTTGCCATCCAGGGTAAGTTCGGCGGTTTCGGCCATGAGCGGGAGGGTGGTGAGGGTAATAGAACGCGAAGCTAAGCCACAAGCCGCAAGTAGGGAGGCTTTGCGGGCCAAAAACAGGGCTTTTGCCAATAATTTTACGGGTTAATGACTTGAAAATGAAAGGATAAAGTAGCCGAAAAGCCATTGGCAACGTTTGCGTCGATTTGTCGTCGGTGCGGGCCGCAACAAGCCAGCCGCCTACCAACCGGCGGCTGCCGTTGCCCAAACACGCCACCGCAGGGTGGGCACACCCATTGGCGGGCTACAATTCCTTTTCCAGCACCAGTTGGTGCCTTACCGGAATGCCGTCGTCCAGCATGGATTCGGAATAATGGATTAGAAAATAATTTCGCTTAAACGCCACCAGGTCAAAGCCTTCGCGTTGGTAAAGATACAACGGGCCGATGCTTGCGTTGGAGGTAGCAATCAGGAGCTTTGCGGCTCCCGCTGCGCTTGCTTTCGCCTCGGCATCGCGCAACAGCAACGTACCGAAGCCTCGGTTTTGGTGTTGCTCGGCAACAGCAATGTTTTTCAACTCCATCGTTGTAGCATTCAGGCTGTAGAGGACGTACACCCCCATCACCTCGCCATCCAGCAACGCCACGAACGTTTGGGAACAGTGGAGGTACTTGTCTACCATCGGCCGCGAGGGGTCGGCATCAAGCAATAAAGCATAAGGCGGCTCCTCTTCTTCGGCCAATGGCCTGATTATCATGGATTGAAGGTTTGTTGGTTGCATATTGTGGAGCTACTGAAACGGGTGCGGGCCACCGCATTTTGAGGATGGGATAATCGCGGCCTTCGCCATCCCGAGCCGTTTGGGCGCAGGCGGCATAGCTGTGCTATTTGCCGATGCAAAACTGCGTAAAAATGCTGGTCAGCAAATCGTCCGACGAAATTTCGCCCGTGATTTCGCCCAGCGCGGCCAGCGCGTGGCGCAGGTCGGCGGCCAGCAGCTCGGTGCCCCGGCCGGTGTCCAGCCCGGTTTGCACGGCGGCCAGGTGCTGGGCGGCCACTTCCAGGGCGCGGGCGTGGCGGGCGTTGGTCACGATGGTAGCCGAGGCAGTGTTTTCCAACCCGTTGCCGCGCACGGCGGCCAACAGGGCGACTTGCAAATCGTCCAGGCCGGTCTGGCGAGCGGCGGAGATGAGGACGGTGCTTGGTGCTTGGTTGTCGTTGGGTGTTGGGTGTTGGGTATTGGGGGTTTGACTTGTTGCAAACGCGGCCACTTGCGCCGCGCTGGCCGCGTCGGCTTTGTTGCCCACGGCCAATGCTGGCAAATGCCGCCCGGCGGTCAGTTCCGCCATTTCGGCCTGCACCTGGGCCGGGGTCATTTCGGTGAGGTCGAATAAGTAAAGCAGGAGCGCCGCCTGCCCGATGCGCTGCCGGGTGCGCTGCACCCCGATGGCTTCGATTTCGTCGGCCGGGTCGTCGCGCAAGCCCGCCGTGTCCACGAACCTGAAGCGCAGCCCGTCAATGCTCACCTCATCCTCGATGAAGTCGCGGGTGGTGCCCGGAATGGCCGACACAATGGCCCGCTCCTCGTGCAGCAAGGCATTGAGCAGCGTGGATTTGCCAGCGTTGGGCCGCCCGGCGATGACGGTCGTCACGCCGTTCTTAATCACATTGCCCCACTCGAACGAGCGCAGCAAGCCCCGCACCACGCCGCACACCTCGGCCAGCAGCCGCGCCAGCCCCGTGCGGTCAGCAAATTCCACGTCCTCCTCGCCAAAATCCAGCTCCAGCTCCAGCAACGACGCAAACTGCACCAGCCGCGCCCGCAAGGCCCGCAATTCCTGCGAAAAACCGCCCCGCAACTGGTTCAGGGCCACGCGGTGGGCCAGGGCCGAATCGGCGGCGATGAGGTCGGCTACGGCTTCGGCCTGGACCAGGTCCAGCGCCCCGTTCAGGAAAGCCCGCTTCGTGAACTCGCCCGCCTCGGCCAGCCGGGCACCCTGCCGCAGCAGCACCGCCAGCACCTGCCGCACCACGTAGTCGGAGCCGTGGCAACTGATTTCTACCACGTCCTCGCGGGTGAACGAGCGCGGGGAGCGGAACAGGCCCACCACCACTTCGTCCAGCACCGCGCCGGTGGCCGGGTCGCGCAACGTGCCGTAGTGCAGCGTGTGGCCGGGCTGGGCCGCCAGGTTGGGTTTGGAGAATATGTTGGCTACCACCGCCACCGCCTGCGCCCCCGACAGCCGCACCACCGCCAGCGCCCCCGCCCCCGGTGGCGTGGACAAGGCCACAATGGTGTCGGTCAAGGTCACGGGTAAGTTCGGCATCAGTCGGTGATGAACAAATTCCGGCCCACTTCGGCCGAAATCAGCACCGTGCGGGTGCCGCCAATCCGCAGTTCCAACGAATTGTCGAACGGCACTTTGTCCAGAATTTCCACTGCCACGCCCAGTGGCAGGCCCACCTTGTCGAGGTATTGCAGAAACGGGGCGGTGGTGTTTTTCACGGCCGCTAGGTGGCCCCGCGCACCCGCTTCCAAATCGGCCAGCAGGCGGTGGGCCGGGCGGCGCACCGCGCCGTCGGCCCCCGGAATGGGGTCGCCGTGCGGGTCGAAGGCCGGGAAGCCCAGAAACGTATCCAGCCGCTGCATCAGCAGCGGCGATTGGACGTGTTCCAACTCTTCGGCCACCTCGTGTACCTCGTCCCAACTGAACTCAAGCTGCTGCACCAGAAACACTTCCCACAGCCGGTGCTTGCGGATGGTGAGCAACGCCAGCCGCTGCCCTTCGGCCGTGAGCTGCACGCCCCGGTACTTCTCGTAGGCCAGCAAGCCCTTGTCGGCCAGCCGCCGCAGCATATCCGTCACCGAAGCGGCCCGCGTTTCGAGCAGGGCCGCAATGCGGTTGGTGCTCACGCCGGTAGCGCCCGGCTCGGCTTCGGCCAGCTTGTAGATGGATTTGAGGTAATTTTCTTCGGTTTGGCTGGGCATGAGGTCAATGAGGAATGAGGAATGAAGCATGAGAAATTGAACCAGTGCCACCCCAGCGGCAATTTTTCATTCCTCATTCTTCATTCCTCATTAATGTTAGCTACCACTTAATCAACGCCGAAGCCCAGGTGAACCCGCTGCCGAAGGCGGCCAGGCACACCAAGTCGCCGCGCTGAATTTTGCCTTGCTCCACGGCCTCGCTCAGGGCAATCGGGATGCTGGCAGCGGTGGTGTTGCCGTAGCGTTGGATGTTGCTAAATACCTTTTCGTCGGGCAGGCCCATTTTCTGCTGCACGTATTGGGTGATGCGCAGGTTGGCCTGATGCGGGATGAGCATATCCAGGTCCGTGGGCTGGTAGCCGTTCTGGGCCAGGGCCTCGCCGATGACCTGCGGGAAGCGGACCACAGCGTTTTTGAACACGTTTTGGCCGTTCATGTGCGGGTACATTCCGGCTGGGTTGGCCGCCACAAACTGGGTGCGGTTGTCGCGGTTGGAACTGGGTTCAGCGGCAATCAACTCCTCGGCAAATTCGCCCTGGGCGTGCAAGTGCGTGCTCAGAATGCCGTGCCCGTCGCGGGTGCTGGGCCGCAGCACCACCGCCCCCGCGCCATCCCCAAAAATGACCGACACTGCCCGGCCGTTGGGCGACTTGTCCAGCCCCGACGAGTGAATTTCGGACCCCACCACCAGCACGTTGTCGTACATCCCGGTGCGAATGAATTGGTCGGCCACCGACAGCGCGTAGATGAACCCCGAACACTGGTTCCGCACGTCCAGCGCTGGGGCGTTGTTTGTCATGCCCAACTCGCGCTGCAACAGCACCCCCGACCCCGGAAAAAAGTAATCGGGCGAGAGCGTGGCAAACACAATAAGCTGCAAATCATCGGCTGCCAAACCCGCCATTGCCAGGGCTTTGCGGGCGGCAGCAGCGGCCATGTTAGCGGTGGTGTCTTCGCCCTCGGCAAACCAGCGGCGCTCCTCAATGCCGGTGCGCTCCCGAATCCAGGCATCGGAGGTGTCCAGCAGGGTTTCCAGCTCCGCGTTTTTGACCACCCGGCTGGGCACGTAGTGGCCGACACCGGCAATTTCAGAATGACGCATTGGGGGGGTAGGTTTTTGGGGAATGAGTAGCGGCCTTGCGGCAAGTCTTGGCGTTGTGCGGCCAAGTCTTGGCCGCACAACGCCAAGACTTAGCCCACAAAGTTGGCAGGTTAAACAATAGCATCCAGCAAAAGCCCTAATTTTTTGCCTTCGCTGGCCCACAAGGCTTCGGCGGGCGGGCCATTGGGATAAAAGCGGCACTGCTCCAATGCCCGCCGCACGTGAGCCGCTGCGGCATCGGCGGGGGTAAACGGGTACACGATGCCACCGCCGTGGCGGGCCGTGGTTTTCGCCCACAGGCCGAGACGGGGGATGAGCAGGGGCAAGCCGTGGGCGAGGTACTCAAACAGCTTGGTGGGCTGGCAGTGTTCGGTGCTGGGGTGCGGCCGGTAGGGCAGCAGACCCAGGTGGCTGTGCCCGATTTCAGCCACGATGCGGGCGTGGGGCACTGGTTCGCTGCCGCCAACAAGCGAGAACAACGCCGACTGCCGGGTCACTGCGGCTTGCAACTGCCGAAGCAACTCCGGCTGCTGGCAGAACCCGACAATGGTGCAGTGTGCGCCACCGGGCCAGGTCGTTGCCAGCGCCTGCGTGAGCGCCACGGCTTCCCAAACCCCGTTCAATTCAGAAATGGTGCCGGAGAATAGCAAATGCAGCTTCTCGTGCAGCGCCGGGTGTGGGCGTGGCTGGGTGGCCAACGCCTCGCCGGGCGCGGGCTGGTACTTATTCTCCAGCACCACCACCCGCCCGGCGGGCGCGGCCGCCAAAAACGGCAACTCCGCCGCGTAGCTGGCTTCGGCCAGCGTGAGGGCCGCCGCCCGCCGTGCCGCCCGGCCTTCCACCCAGCGCAGGGCCGCCGCCAGCCCCCGGCCCAGCCAGCGGCCGTACACTTGCTGCGTTCGCACGTTCAGGGCGTAGTTCTCCCGAATGTCGTAGATGAACTGCCGCCCGCGCCCCAGCCGCTGCCACAACAGCGTGAGCGGCAGCAGTTCCGGCGCGTGAACGACAACCAGTGCGGGCCGCAACCGCCTCAGCAAGCGCCAGTAGCGCCCCTGCGCCAGCAGCCGCCCCCAGCCCAGGCGCGACCCGCTGAAAATCGGGTGCTGCGTGGCCGACGCTGGCCCGGCCCGCCCGGCAAGGTGCACCTGCGTGTGGGGCCGTTGGCCGATGGTGAAGGCAAACTTGCCGTGCATCCGGGTGTCGTCGGTCGGCTTCAGCACCGAGGCCAGCAGGACGACGAAAGGGGAGGGGGCAGCGGCAGACACGGGGCAAAGTTGGTAGTTTTGCGGCGAACTGCGCCCGACCTCCGCCAATTTCCTAAACTCATGCCCACCCCCCAGTCCCTCATCGAAGCCGCCTGGAACGACCGTTCGCTGTTGCCCCACGCCGACACCCAAGCCGCCATTGCCCACGTTATTGAGGAGTTGGACAAGGGCCGCCTGCGGGTGGCCTCGCCGCCGCCCGACCGCAGCAACGAGTGGGAAATCCACAACTGGATAAAAAAGGCCGTTATCCTCTACTTCCCCTCGCGGCAGATGCAAACCTACGAAGTCGGCCCCTTCGAGTACCACGACAAAATGGCCCTCAAAACCGACTATGCCGGCCAGCAAGTGCGGGTGGTGCCCCCCGCCACGGCCCGCTACGGCGCGTTTTTGGCCCCCGGCGTTATCCTCATGCCCAGCTACGTGAACATCGGTGCCTACGTGGGCGAGGGCACGATGGTGGACACTTGGGCCACGGTGGGCAGTTGTGCCCAAATCGGCAAAAACGTCCACCTCAGCGGCGGTGTGGGCATCGGCGGCGTTTTGGAACCCGTCCAAGCCGCCCCCGTCATCATCGAAGACGGGGCTTTCATCGGCTCGCGTAGCATCCTGGTCGAGGGCTGTCGCATCGGCCACGAAGCCGTTGTCGGCGCGGGCGTAACCATCACCGGCAGCACCAAAATCATCGATGTGACCGGCCCGGAACCCCGCGAATACCGGGGCTACGTGCCGCCGCGCTCGGTGGTCATTCCCGGCTCCATCCCCAAGCAGTTTCCGGCTGGCGAGTACCAGGTGCCTTGTGCGCTGATTATCGGGCAGCGCAAGCCAAGTACGGACTTGAAAACGTCGCTCAATGACGCGCTGCGTGATTTCGGGGTTTCTGTCTGAACCACGGATTCGTGCGGATTTTTCGGATTTTGGGGACGGACATTCGTTTCGTTAACCTGCGTTGTCGATAAAAAAGCCCGCGTCTGCGGGCTTTTTTTATCGGCTGAAATACCCATCGTCCCCAAAATCCGATTAATCCGAAAAATCCGCACGAATCCGTGGTTCAGACAGCCCGCAATTTCTCCCCAAACAACGCCTTGACCTTATCCACTTTCGGGCGGGCCACAAACTGGCAGTACGGCTCGTGGCCGTGTAGGTTGAAGTAGTTCTGGTGGTAGTCCTCGGCCGGGTAAAACGCTGGCGCGGCCGTGATTTCCGTCACCACCGGGTTGGGGAAAGCGTGGTTGTCGTTGAGCTTCTTTTTCCACTCCTCGGCTAAGCGTTTTTGCTCGTCCGAGTGGTAGTAAATTACAGAACGGTACTGCGTTCCGGTGTCGTTGCCCTGGCGGTTGGGGGTCGTCGGGTCGTGGGTTTTGAAGAGGACTTCCAGCAGTTCCTCGTAGCTGATAATGGCGGGGTCGAACGTAATGTCGATGACCTCGGCGTGGCCGGTCAGGCCGCTGCATACTTCCTTGTAGGTGGGGTTTTTGTTGCGGCCCCCGGCGTAGCCCGACACCAATTTCTCGACCCCTTTTAGGTTCTGAAAAACGGCCTCGACGCACCAGAAGCAGCCAGCCCCGAATGTTGCTTGTTCCATAAATCACTGATTTTTATGATTTTTATGATTTTACTGATTTTTTCAGTCTACTATTTTAACGCGAATTGGAGTGGTGGCGTTCGCCGCGTCGGCCTACGATTAGCAAGTTGCCCCCACAATTTGACCCCACCACGCCAAAATTATTCAGCGAAATCAGTCAAATCAGCGGCAATCAGCGATTCAGCCGTTCGCTCACCGCCAAGTCCTTGCTGCCCGCCGTGTATTGGTAAAACCCTTCGCCCGATTTGGTTCCCAGGCGGCCAGCCATCACCATGTTCACCAGCAGCGGGCAGGGCGCGTATTTGGGGTTGCCCAGGCCCTCGTGCAACACCCGCAGAATGGCCAGGCACACGTCCAAGCCAATGAAATCGGCCAGTTGCAGCGGCCCCATCGGGTGGGCCATGCCCAGTTTCATCACCGTATCAATCTCCTCGACCCCCGCCACGCCCTCAAACAGCGTGATGATGGCCTCGTTTATCATCGGCATCAGAATGCGGTTGGCCACAAAACCGGGGTAGTCGTTCACCTCGGTCGGCGTTTTGCCCAGTTGCCGCGAAAGCGCCATCACCTGCGCCGTCACGGCATCGGAAGTGGCGTAGCCGCGAATCACCTCCACCAGCTTCATCACCGGCACGGGGTTCATGAAGTGCATCCCAATCACCTGGGCCGGGCGCTTGGTCACGGCCGCAATCTTGGTGATGGAGATAGACGACGTGTTGCTGGCCAGAATGGCCCCGGCGGGCGCGTGTTGGTCCAGGTCGCGGAAAATCTGGAGCTTGAGGTCCACGTTTTCGGTGGCGGCTTCCACCACCAATTCGGCATGGGCCACGCCTTCGGCCAAGCTCGTGAAGGTGCGCAACCGGCCCAGCGTGGCCGTTTTATCTTCTTCGCTGAGGGTGGCTTTGCTCACCTGCCGGTCCAGGTTTTTGCCAATCGTGCCCAGGGCGCGGTCCAACGCCGGCTGGTTGATATCAATGAGGGAAACGGCAAACCCATGCTGGGCAAAGACGTGGGCAATGCCGTTGCCCATCGTGCCCGAACCAATAACGGCGACGTTCATGCGAATTTTTTTTGAGTGGGAAAGAGGAGAGTTGGAAAGCGCGAAATACGGCCCAAAACCGCCCCGCAAAGCTACGGCGGGGCCGCTGACAACGCGGTAGCAGGGTTTGGTGCTGCGAGCGGACAAGCTGTTTCGGTCAGGCCCGAAACAACCTTTTACGAACCACTTTCCGTACAAGCCCCACAACTTTCTTCCACCCTTAACTTCCTTTTTCAATCATGGGTAACCTACTGTACATCATCGCCGTCATTCTCATCATCGTCTGGGCATTGGGATTCTTCGGAATTCTTGGAGCCGGCATTCAGGGCAATGGCCTCATCCACATTCTGCTGGTCATCGCCGTTATTGCCATTCTGTTGCGCGTTATCAGCGGCCGGAGCGCCGTCTAATCATCCAAAAACCGAGCTATGAAAAAGCCCCTTCCACTGCGGTGGAAGGGGCTTTTTTGCCTGAGAATCACTGGCTTCAGCGGCCTAAGTTAAAAAGAAAGCTTACCCGATAAACCGGGTTGGAATAGAGGCTGTTGAAGCCGCCGTTGAAGTTGTAAAGCAGTTGAATGTCGCCCGCTGCCCGGTCGCTGAACTGGTTGCGGTAAGCCAGGCCCGCCAGCGGGGTTTCGTAAAGTTTGTTGATAGTGTTACCAGTCAGGTAGCCTCCACTATTCACCTCCAGCAGTTGCGCCCGCGTTAGCTCGTATTCGGCGTGAACGTAGAACTGGTCCACTACCCGCACTTGGCCGAAGACCTTGATGCCAATGTTGCTGGTGCTGATGTCGGGGTTGGCCGTGCCGAAAGAATACTTGCTGTACGCGTAGCTGATGCCCGGCCCGATGGCAATGCGGTCGGTGAGGCGGTAGCCCAACGCGGGCGAAATGCTGAAAAAGAACTGGCTGTATCCGTTGTATGAACCAAAATTCAGCCCGAAGCCGGAGTAAATAAACAGCTTATTGCTCAAGCCGGTTGCGCCCCCACCTGCCGCCCGGGCATCGCGGTCGCTGGGCAGGTCCATCCCCGACGGTCGGTCGGGCGTGGGCTGGGGTGCCGGGGTAGCCGGGGCGGGGGCAGGCACTGCTTCCGGCACCGCCGTGGGCACGGGCGCACCGGGCGGGGCCGTGTTCAGCACGGGCTTGTCCTGGGCCTGTACCTGTGGCGAAATGCCAACAACGGCCGCGCCAATTAGCAGCGCGAACAACGACTTTTTCATAAACGATTGGAAACAAGCGACGGGAAAGAAGCAACCGGCCTTACGCCAACTGGTACATCTTCTGGCGCTGGGCTTTCAGGGTTTCGTCGGCCAGGTACTCCTCGTAGTTCATGCGCCGGTCGATGATGCCGTCGGGCGTGAGTTCGATAATGCGGTTGGCCACGGTGTCAATGAATTGCAAATCGTGGGACGCAAACAGGAGCGAGCCGGAGTAGTCGCGCAGGCCGTTGTTGAGGGCCTGAATGCTTTCCAAATCCAGGTGGTTGGTGGGGTCGTCCAGCACCAGCACGTTGCCGCTTTCGAGCATCATTTTGCTCAGCATACAGCGCACTTTTTCGCCGCCGCTCAGCACGTTGGGCTTTTTCTGTGATTCCTCGCCCGAAAACAGCATCCGGCCCAGCCAGCCGCGCACAAAGCTCTCGTCTTTCTCCACCGAATACTGCCGCAGCCAGTCCACAAGGTTCATGTCGTCGGCCTGAAAAAAAGTGCTGTTTTCCTTCGGAAAGTAGCTCGGGGTGATGGTCGTGCCCCAGCGGAAGCTGCCCGCATCGGCCTGGCTTTGCTCGAAGAGGATGTCGAAGAGCAACGACGCGGCGCGGTCGTCGCGGCCCACCACGGCCACCTTGTCGCCCTTGTCGAGCGTGAAGCTCACGTTGTTCAGCACCCGGCGGCCGTCCACGCTCCGGCGCAGGCCTTCCACGGTCAGGAGTTGGTTGCCCGCCTCGCGTTCGGGCTTGAAGGCGATGTAGGGGTAGCGGCGCGACGAGGGCTTGATTTCTTCCAGGGTCAGCTTTTGCAGCAGCTTTTGGCGGCTCGTGGCCTGCTTGCTCTTGCTGGCATTGGCCGAGAAGCGCCGCACAAATTCTTCCAGTTCCTTGCGCTTGTCTTCGGTTTTCTTGTTCACGTCCTGGCGCTGGCGCAAAGCGAGTTGGCTGCTCTCGTACCAGAAGGTGTAATTGCCCGGATACATCGTGATTTTGGAGAAGTCCAAATCGGCCATGTAGTTGCACACCGCGTCCAGGAAGTGGCGGTCGTGGCTCACCACCACCACCGTGTTCTGGAAGTTGTCGAGGAAGTTTTCCAGCCACAGCACACTCTCCGCGTCCAGGTTGTTGGTCGGTTCGTCGAGCAGCAGCACGTCGGGGTTGCCAAACAGGGCCTGGGCCAGCAGCACCCGCACCTTTTCGCTGGCCCCGAGGTCGGCCATCAGGGCGTGGTGCTTGTCTTCGGTGATGCCGAGACCGCTCAGCAATTCGGCGGCTTCGTAGTCGGCGTTCCAGCCCTCGAGGTCGGCAAATTCGCCTTCCAGCACGGCGGCCCGCTCGCCGTCGGCATCCGAAAAATCGGGCTTGGCGTACAGCGTGTCCTTCTCGTGCATCACGGCCCACAGGCGCTGGTGGCCCTGAATGACGGTTTGCAGAACCGGCTGCTCGTCGTAGGCAAACTGGTTCTGCTTCAGCACCGCCAGGCGCTGGCCGGCCGGCATTTCCACCGTCCCGGTGTTGGGTTCAAGTTCGCCCGACAGTATTTTCAGAAACGTGGACTTGCCTGCGCCGTTGGCCCCGATGAGGCCGTAGCAGTTGCCGGGCAGGAATTTCACGCTCACGTCTTCAAACAGCACCCGCTTGCCGTAGCGCAGGCTCACATTGGAGGTCGATATCATTCAGCTAATCAAAAAAGGAAAACAAGCACAGCCCCCGCCGGTCCGCTGGTAGTGGAACAAAACCCGGCACGGTCCGGGGGCCAAAATTACGCAGAAACCCCGTGCCCGGCGAACCGTTGGCGCGGCGCGGCCCGCCCACCGGCCCGCTGAATGCTGCCACGGGGGGCGGCGGACCAGGTTTTGGGAACCGCCAACCCACCAAATTGGTGCCCCGCTGCTGGCTCCGAGCAACCCGTTGGGGCCAAAGGCAGTAAGTAGGGGCACGGAACCGGGTTGCTGCGGCAGCCCGCCCCGTGCGTTTCACCCTCAACCGTTTTGCCATGTCGCTCGCTTCCCCTACCGCTTCCACTGCCCCCGGCGCTGCCGGCCCCGCCGCCCGCCGCATCACCGCCGAAGGCAACGGGGTTCGAATGGGGGCCATTACGGCGCTGCCGCTTATTGCTTACACCTACGTGGCCGCTTACCTGGGCTTTTTGGGCAGCCTGGAGGCCGGGGTGCTGGATGTGCTGTTGCTCATTGCGGGCGTGGTGCTGGCCATTCGCCGCCTCAAGCGCCTGCGGGGCCGCGACCTGGGCTATTTGCAGGGCTTTGGCACGGGCATCATCACGGCGCTGGTGGCTTCGGTGCTGCTGGGGGCCAGTTTTTGGCTGCTGGGCGGCATCAGCCGGCAGGCGGTGGCCGAAATTGAGGCCCGCGACTTGTTTGGGGCCAGCATGGGGGTGCTCATCGGCGGGCTGGGCATCATCCTGATGGGCACCATGACGGGGGTCATCACCTCGCTCATTGCCATGCAATACTTCAAAACGCCCGACGAGGAACAGTCGGGCAGCGAAACCGGCCAAAGCAGCCCCCGCTGAAGCCTTTGCCCCGCCCACAAAGCCGGTTCCCGTGAGGGAGCCGGCTTTTTTGGTTCCAGGGCGGGCCGGGCTTTTGGGTTGGACCGTCAGGCGGAGGCAGCGGGTTGGGGGTTGTGTGGTGCCGCAAGGCCAGGGGGCGGGCTGCTGGTGGGGCCGATGCGCCGCAACGCCCAGGCCGCGCCCGCGCCCAACAGCGCCCCTACCAGCGCCCCGCCCAGCACGTCGGCGGGGTAGTGTGCCCCGAGGTAGATGCGGCTGTAGCTGAGGAGCGCGGCCCACAGAAACACGCCGGTTTTCAGCCCCCGGAAGCGGCTGGCGGGCAGGGCCAGGGCCAGGAACACGGCCAGCGCCACGGCGTTGGCGGCGTGCGACGAGAGGAAGCCGAACTGCCCGCCGCAGCCGTCGGGCAGGTGCAGGAGCGGGGCCAGGCGGGGGTGGTGGCAGGGGCGCAAGCGCCCGAAGAAGGGCTTAAACAAGCGGCTCGTGACGCTGTCGGCCAGGGCCACGGCGGCCAGCAGCAGCGGCACGGCGGCCCAGGCGCGGCGGCGGAAGTGCCAGACCAGCCAGGCCAGCAGCGCCGCGTAGCACGGAAACCACACGAGGCGGTTGGAGGCAAACGTCATCAGCGTGTCGAGTGCCGGGGTGTGGGCGCGGTTGATGGCCAGGAGCAGGCGGGAGTCGAGGGCAGAGAGCAAAGAGGGGTGGATTTTTGGTGTTGGGTGTTGGGTGTTTGGTGTTGGGTGTTGGGTGTTGGGTCAATCCTGAAACACCGAACGCCCAACACCGAACACCGAACACCCAACACCAAAAACCTATCCCCACTCAATGTTCGTCAGTCCAGTCCACGCCTTTGCGGAGCCAGGCTAGGGTTTGGCCTTCGGGCGAGTCGGGGGGGGGCAGGGTGGGGTGGTAGGCCCAGCCGGTGCGGGGGGGGAGGCTCATGAGGATACTCTCGGTGCGGCCGCCGGTTTCGAGGCCGAAGCGGGTTCCCCGGTCGAAGGCGAGGTTGAACTCGGCGTAGCGGGCGCGGCGTAGGGTTTGCCAGGTTTCTTCGGCGGGGCCGAAGGGCAGGGGGGCGGCGCGGGCCATGAGGTCGGTGTAGAAGGGGGCGAAGTATTCGGCCACGTCCTGCACGAAGGCGAAGAGGGTGTCGGCGCTGCCGTCGGGGCCGATGGTGAGGCGGTCGAAGAAGATGCCGCCGACGCCCCGGGTTTCGTGGCGGTGGGGGAGGTAGAAGTAGTCGTCGGCCCAGCGGGTGAAGCGGGGGTAGTAGGCGGGGTGGTGGTGGTCGCAGACGGCTTTGAGGCCCGTGTGGAAGCGGCGGGCATCTGCTTCGACCACGTAGATGGGGGTCAGGTCGATGCCGCCGCCAAACCAGGCTTCGCCGTTGGCGGCTTCGAAGTAGCGCACGTTCATGTGGATGATGGGGACGCGGGGGCTGCGCGGGTGCAGCACCACGCTTACGCCGGTGGCGTAGAAGCCGGGGGCGGGCATGTGCAACTGCTGGGCGGCGGCTTCGCTCATTTCGCCCCACACGGCGGAGAAGCCTACGCCGCCTTTTTCCAGAATGGCCCCGCCTTCGAGGACTTTGCTGCGGCCGCCGCCGCCGCCGGGGCGCTCCCAGACATCGGTGCCGAAGCGGGCGGGGCCGCCGTCGGCGGCTTCGAGGGCAGCGCAGAGGCGGAGCTGGAAGGCGGCCAACCAGGCTTCGATGTGGGGGCGGGTGGTGGGGTTGTTCAAGGGAAGAGCGGAACGGCGTGGTGCCACGAGTTGCCCGAAGGGCCTCGTGGTACCACTAATCTCTGCGGGGTTGCAGTTCAGCGGTTAGTGGTGCCACAAACCGCTAATGGGCAGGCGGTCGTCGTTCAGCGAATAGTGGTACCACGAACCGCTTCGCGGAATTCGTGGCACCACATCGACCTGGTGTGGCAAAGATACGCTCCCCCGGCAGGCGTACTTTTGCAGGCCCACCCTTGTCCTGTTCTTTATGCCCGACTACACTCCTTCTCCCGACGTTGCCGCTACCCGCGTTTCGGCGGCGGCTGCCGCGGCGGCGGCGGCATTTGCCCAGCCCAGCGGCCCGCCCACTCCGGCGCTGGACGTGGAGTTGCTGCGCCGCGCTTATGGCCTGATGCTGACGGCTGCCGCGATGGCCGACCTTTACGAAGCCGAAAAGGCTACGGCCAGCCGCTACGTACACGCCGTGGCGCGGGGGCACGAGGCGGTGCAACTGGCTGCTGCGGCGCTGCTCACGGCCGCCGATTACGCCACGCCTTACTACCGCGACGACGCGCTGCTGCTGGGCCTGGGCCTGCGGCCGTATGAGTTGATGTTGCAGCTACTGGCGAAGGCGGACGACCCGTTCAGCGGGGGGCGGCTTTACTATGGGCACCCCAGCTTGCGGCGGGCGGGCTTTCCGACCATTCCGCACCAAAGCTCGGCCACGGGGATGCAGGCGATTCCGGCGACGGGGATGGCCCACGCGGTGAAGTACCTGGAGGGAGTTGCTGGTCGTGGGTATCAGGTAGTGGGTAGTGGGACAGGAAAAATGGAAACCGATAATAACCCGCACCCTACCCACTACCCACTACCTACTGCCCACGACCAACCGCTGGTGCTGTGCTCCATCGGCGACGGGGCCATGACGGAGGGGGAGGTGAGCGAGGCGCTGCAAATGGCGGTGCTGCACCAGTTGCCCATCGTTTATTTGGTGCAGGACAACGACTGGGGGATTTCGGCTACTGGCAAGGAGATGCGGGCGATGGATGCGTATGAGTTTGCGGCGGGCTTTGTGGGGCTGCACCGGCTGCGGGTGGACGGGGCCGATTACGTGTCGTCGTACAACGGGCTGAGCGAGGCGTTTGCCTACGTGCGGGCGCGGCGGGGGCCGGTGCTGGTGCATGCCAAGTGCCCGTTGCTGGGGCACCACACGAGCGGGGTGCGGCGGGAATGGTACCGGGGCACCAACCTGGCCGAGCACCAGCAGGACGACCCGCTGCCGCGCCTGCGCCGCCGCCTGCGCGGGCTGGGCCTGCCCGACGATGCCCTGGAAGCCATGCAACGCGAGGCCGCCGCCACCGTGGCCGCCGACTGGGCGGCGGCGCTGGCCGCGCCCGACCCCGACCCGGCCACGTTTGCCGACCACGAGTTTGCGCCGCCCGCCGTGCTGGCCGAGGCGGGCGAGCGGCGGCCGGCCGGGGCCGAAAAGGTGCTGATGGTGGACGCGGCGTTGCACGCGGTGGACCAGATTCTGGGGGAGTTTCCGGAGGCGTTGTTTTATGGGCAGGACGTGGGGGGCGAGCTGGGGGGGGTGTTTCGGGAGGCGGCGCTGCTGGCCAAGAAATACGGCGACCGGCGGGTGTTCAATACGCCGATTCAGGAGGCGTACATTGTGGGCAGCACGGCGGGGATGAGCGCCGTGGGGGCGCGGCCGATTGTGGAAATTCAGTTTGCCGACTACATTTGGCCGGCGCTGAACCAGCTGGTGGAGGAAATCAGCAAGAGTTGTTACCTGACGTTGGGCAAGTTTCCGGTGGCGGCCCTGATTCGGGTGCCGATTGGGGCGTATGGGGGGGGCGGGCCGTACCACAGCGGCTCGATTGAGAGTACGTTGCTCACGATTCGGGGCATCAAGGTGGTGTATCCGAGCAATGCGGCGGACATGAAGGGGCTGCTGCGGGCGAGCTTTCTGGACCCCAACCCGGTGGTGCTGCTGGAACACAAGGGGCTGTACTGGAGCAAGGTGCCGGGCACCGAGGAGGCCAAAACGTGGGAGCCGAGTGCGGATTATGTGATTCCGCTGGGGGTGGCGGCGGTGGCGCAGGAAGCGGATTCTGCCAAGCTGGCCCAGGGCGACACTTGCGCCGTGATTACCTACGGCATGGGGGTGCATTGGGCGCGGGCGGCGAGCCGCGACTGGCCGGGGCAGGTGGAAATCCTGGACTTGCGGACGCTGAACCCGTTGGATTTTGCGGCGGTGGAGGCGAGTGTGCGCCGCCACGGCAAGGTGCTGGTGCTGACGGAAGAGCCGCTGCTGAACTCGTTTGCCGAGAGCCTGGCCGGGCGCATTCAGCGGGCGTGCTTCGGGGTGCTGGATGCGCCGGTGTTCACGCTGGGGGCGGCGAATTTGCCGGCCATTCCGCTGAATGTGGAATTGGAACGGATGATGCTGCCGAGCGCGGCGAAGGTGAGCGCGGCGCTGGGGGAGTTGTTGGGGTGGTAGGGAGGACTGCTTAAACCCCGAAGGGGTTTCGTAGCCTGGCCCAGGGTTGGCGCGAAGCGCCTACCCTGGGTTGCAGCAACGCAAGGACGTTGAACCCCAACGGGGTTCCGTAGCGGATTGCGCGGTAAGCCTACGGAACCCCGTTGGGGTTCGGGCGGGGCGGGGCCGCAGTACCCAGGGTAGGCGCTTCGCGCCAACCCTGGGCTAGGCTACGAAACCCCTTCGGGGTTTGGAAGGGACCGCCTTTTTTGTGGACTACTGTGAGGTTGTGGGTGTCGGCTGCTGGGGCCTAGTTGTCGTCTCCGAGGGCCTAGTTGCTGTCTCCGGGGGCCTAGTTGTCATCTCCGGAGGCCTAGTTGTCGTCTCCGAGGGCCTAGTTGCTGTCTCCGAAGGCCTAGTTGCTGTCTCCGGGGGCCTAGTTGTCGTCTGCGGGGGCATAGTTGTCATCTCCGGGGGCCTAGTTGTCGTCTCCGAGGGCATAGTTGTCGTCTGCGGGGGTCTAGTTGCTGGTGACAGGGGTGAAGACGCAGCCGGGGTGAGGAAAGAATAAAAAGGTGGCTGATATGCGGAATTTCAACATAAAAAAGCCGGAAAGTGCGAAAGGCGTTGTAGTTTAGCGCGGCCGTTCGCGGTGTTTCTTCAATCCATTCACTTTTTTACGCCCTACTCACATGGAAACCATTCAGGAGAATAAGCTGACGATGCTGCAGACGGTGCTGCTCTTTTTTCAGGATTTGGGGCAGGAGCTGCTTTTGATTGGGCGCATTGCCAAGGGGCGCGACGCGCTGGCCGACGTGGTGGGCCGGATTAAAACGGCGACCACGAACCAGGGCAAGCCCACGACGGGCGTGACGACGACCCGCGAGGACACCGAGAAAGAGGCCGCGCTGAAGGCGGAGGCGTTGCGGCAGTTTTTGCTGGGCGTGAGCACCGACCCGACCCTGCGGGCCGCCCTGGCGAAGGCGGTGAGCTACTACCTGACGCAAAAAGATGCCGACTTGCTGCGCTATTTTCAGGTGATTGCCGACGGGGTGGGGACGCTGCCGCCCGCAGATTTGGACCCCAAAGAGACGGGCTACGACCCGAAACTATTGGCCACGCTGACGGCCGACGTGGCGAAGCTGACCGACACGCGGGGGGCGGCCCGGCAAATTGAGCTGGGCACGGAAACGGCCACGGCGGCCATTGAAACGCTGCTCGCGGAGGCCGATGGGGTGCTGGCCGCCACGCTGGACCCGCTGGTGAAGGCCCAAAAGCTGGCCCTGCCCACGGAGGTGGCCAAGTACAACAAGGCGCGGCGCATCATTCACACGGCGGCGCGGCGGCGGCCCCGGTTTTCGGGCCTGGTGGCGGCCGGGGCGGTGGCGCTGGTGTATGACCGGCGCGTGGCGGGCCTGCCGGACCCGACGCTGACCAACAAGTCGGGCCGGGGGCGGACGCTGCGCTACTACACGGCTCACTCGCCCGATGCGCGGCCGCTGCCGGGGCAGGGCGTGGTGGTGAAAAACCGGGCCGAGGTGCATTTGACGGATTATGCCAAGCTGGGACTGGACCCGGACGCGCCGTATTTGCTGGTGGTGCTGGAGGGCGTGGACGGGGAGGGGCACTGGGGGGTTAAATGAGTTATGAGTTATGAGTTATGAGTTATGAGTTGGGGGGTTGGCCCAACTCATAACTCATAACTCACAACTAAAAAAGCGCCCCGGCCGGGAAGGTCGGGGCGCTTTTTTGTAGGGGTTGGGGGGGTGGGGGAAAGAGGGAAAAGATATTGCTAATCCAGTAGATGGACTGGAACGCGCTTCCGCACAAATGGCAACGACCTCATGAGCATGGTATAGGCAGCGTTTCGGGAAAGCAGCCCTCGAAGAACGGTTTCGGCGGCGGCTAACTCATGCGGGTCATCGTCTTCGATAGCATCCCGGTATCTTGCCCAGGCGCGTTCCACTTGTTTACAGCGTCGCTCAATGTCGCGTCGCAATTCAGCGGTGCGGTGGTGCGACTGTGCGTCGCCGGGTTTGCCGTTATGCAGTAGGTTCAATAAGTTGGCGGTATTGCAGGCCCGTTGATTGGCAGCATCGCGCGCCTTGAAATTTGGAGTCTCGCCCAAATCTTCTAGCGAGCAAATGAGGTCGTTTTCCACGTCGTCCACGCAGGGGTCGAGTAGCCCACCCGCTGGCAGACGGCGGGGACGCATCATATTGGCGGTGTGGTCGGCTGGAAACAAGTTGGTCCAGTCGTATATCCGCGCTGGGTTTTCGTTGGCTGGTTCAAAGTGGTCCACGTCCATTGCCCACGCGCTTTCAAACTTTTGTTCCGTCAGGTAGCATTTGGCGCGGAAAAAGGTGTCGAAGACGGTCAATAAATCCGAGGTGCGGTAAGCAACTGGGGGGTTGGGTTTGGGCAAAGTAGGGTCGGCGGCCCGTGCGGCGCAAGCAGCGATGTAGTCCTGTATCGGGGGGGTGTCGAGGGCTGCCGGGGCGACCAGCGGGCGGGCAATGCGAATCATGGCGGCGGGTTATTCGAGGCCAATGAGCTGCACTTCTACTTCCAGTCGCAACGAGGACGACATATACCGGCCTTTTTCGGCCAGTAGGTCGAGTAGCTGTTGGCGGGCCTGGACGGGGTCGGGCAGCTTGACGATGCGCTTGATGTCCGCAATGATGTCGTCGGCCACGTTGGAAAACTCGTTCGTTACCCCAAAATGCCCTTGCATAAGTTCGGAATAGCTGGTGCCGGCGGCCTCGTCGCCCATGGCCTCGGCGGTGCCGAGGTCGAACACCGTGGCATTGGGGATGCTCGAAGCCACGGCGGGGGAGTGGGTGGCGACGATGAATTGGAGGTTGGGGAAGAGGTTGGTGAGGAGCGGCAGGATTTGGTACTGCATTTCGAGGTGCAGGTGGGTTTCGGGTTCGTCAATGAAGACGAAGCCGCAGGGGTTGTAGCGGTAGTCTTTGAGTTCTTTGCGGAGCAGGTCCACACGGAGCAGCAAATCGGTCAGGATGCTGAGGAAGGCCGAAAAGCCGGCTGAAAGCTGATTAAAGGTGACGCGGCGGCCTTCGGCCAAGTGGATGTAAAACTCAAAGCTTTCGCGGACAAATTCGAGCTTTAGGGCGGGGTAGGCGAAGATGTCGGCCAGCAGCTTTTCTAGATTGGTGAAGAATTGGGCTTCCTGCTGGGCGAGGGCCTCGTTGCCTTCCATGACTTCAAAAATCTGGAAGACTTTTTTGTTGACGAGGTATTGCTTGAAGAGGGTGGCGGGGGCGACTGGGTTGGCTGTTTGATTGAGCCGGGCTGTCAAATCCGCATCCTTTGTGATTGTTGCTACCTCTTGAACTTGGGTTATGCGGGTGGCCTCAAAAATGGCCGCGATGGTTTGTGTCTTTGCTTGTGATACCTCTGGAGTGCCTTCGGCATAAATTATGGTTACGCTAGGTGTACCAGTTGCTTGTTGCTGTCTTACTGCCAGACTGAATCCGTACCTTCTATTGTGCTGCACGGTCTGCCAGATACGCCGCAACACCGTCGTTTTCCCCGACCCGTTACGTCCCGTCAGAATCAAGTGCTTGAAGGGTTCGCCGGGGTTGAACACCGGCACGGTCAGGTTTTTGACGGCGTAGGCATCGTTGATGACGAGGGATTGCAGGTAGGGAAATTCGGCGCGCTGAAGCATGAGAAACGGGGGGAGGCGGTGGGTGGCAAAGGTAGTGCGGGGGGAAACGCGCCGCTAAAACGGATACCCAATGCCGACGTTAAATGCCGGTTGGTGTTCCTTGTCCTTGTAGAAGTACTGAATGGCCCACTTGCTTTCGTTGAGCGCGGCGGGGTCGTACACTTTGGCGGCGATGTCGAGGCGCAGAATCAGGAAGGAGAAGTCGAAGCGGATGCCCACGCCGCTGCCGACGGCAATCTGGCCCAGAAACTCGCGGCCGTTGAAGCGGGCACCTTCGCGGGGCACGGGCTGGTTGTCCTTGTCCAGTTCCTGGCTCAAGGCCCACACGTTGCCGTAGTCGGTGAAGAGCGCCCCCTTCACGAAGGAATAGACCGGGAAGCGGTATTCGACGGAGCCTTCGAGGAGCAGTTCGCCGGGCTGTTCGGAGAAGTAGTCGCGGGCGGTGCCGCCGGGCAGGGTGGTGACGTAGCCGCCGGGGCCGAGGCGGCGGGGCTGCCAGGCCCGCAGGCTGGAGCTGCCCCCGCCAAAGAGGTACTTGTCGTAGGGCAGGGTGTAGGCCGAGCCGCCGTCGGTGTCGGTGCGGGTGAGGGCGTGCACGATGCCGCCGTTGAAGCGGTACACGAAGTAGGTGCGGGGCGAGAGCTTGAGGTAGCGCCGGAAGTCGGCCGTGAACTTGGCAAAGTTGTACACGTGCAGGCCCAGAAATTGGTTGTTTTGGTCCACATAGGCTCCTTTGGTGAGGCCCCCGGCTTCGAAAAACAGGCGCAGGTAGCGGGCGTTGCGGGTCTGGTTCACGTCGTTGGAATTGTAGAGCGAGGTGGCGCTGAAACTCGGCTCGAACAGTTGGGTGAAGGAGCGAAACAGCGGCGAGCCTTGCGTGCGCAGCCGGTCGAGGCTGCGCTGAAAGCTGTCGCTGATGCCGCTGGCATTGACGACGTTGATGACGACGGGCGAAATGACGTACTGGTGGTAGGGCGAGGGTTGCCAGAGGTAGTCGAAGGCAAACTCGACGTTGGTGCGGGTGTATTCGGGCCGGCGCACGTAGGTGTTGGAGAGCGAGAAGCGGGTTTTGGGGTTGAGGCGGGCAAAGTAGTTGTTGAAGGCCTGGGGCAGCAAAAACTGGGGCAGCACCAGGGCCAGGGTGCCGCCAAACTGGGTCGTGTATTCGTCGCGCCCCGTGACGCGGTTGAACTGCCCCTCAATGCCGACGCGGCCACTCAGCTCCAGGGTTTCGGCCCCGCCGAAGGGGTTGCGGGTTTTGAGGCGCACGTTGACGAACGGGCCGGGCAGGTTGGCCACGTAGGTGCCGCCAAACTCGGTGGTTTCGGTGAAGCGCGAGGCGGGCGAGGCGTTGATGACGGCATCGAGGGGCGCCACGGCCACTTCCTGGGCCGCCGAGTCGGGCAGGATTTTGCGGTAGTTGAGGGTATTGAAGCGGAACATATCCAGGTTGGAGAGTTGGCGCTGGGTGCTTTGGGTGCGGGCCTGGCTGTAAAGCTGGCCGGGGCGCAGGTCAATTTTACGGGCCAGGATGCGGGTGTTGTAGGCCAGCTTGTAGGCCGCAAACTGCACCGAGTCGGTGGTGGTGGTGTCGGTGCGGAGGGGGCGCAGGCGGGCGGGGCCGTTCAGGGGCTGGTTCAGGGGCACGCTACCGGCGCGGCGCAGGGTGTCGGACGTGGCCAGGCGCAGGGTGCGGTCGGCCCCGGCATCGGTCACCATCCGCACGCGGCGCAGGCGGTACACCTGGTGGTGCCAGCCGGCCTCGGGCGGGTTGGCAATGGCCAGGCGCAGGCGCACCGAAAACGGGGCAAAGCTGGTGTCGGCCTCCAGGGTGATGTACTGGGCGCGGAAGTCAAAGTAGCCGTGGTTTTTGAGCAGGGCTTCCAGCCGGGTGCGCTCCTGGCCAATGGTTTCCTCGTTGTAGCGGTCGCCCCGGCGCAGCAGGGTATGGGCCGAGTCGGCCCGCACCACGGCGGCCAGGGCGCTGTCGGGAATCTGCTGGCGGAGGACGGTGTAGGTGAAGGGCTGGCCCTCGGTGACGTGGTACGTGACGCTCACCCGGCGGTGGGGCTGCACGGCCCCGGTGCTGTCGTGGTGGGGGTGGTGGTGCTGCAAGTGCAGGGCGTAGAGGGCCCCGCGCCAGAGGCCGTGCTGGGTCTGGGCGGTGTCGGTGGCGGCCACCGTGGCCCGAAAAAAGCCCTGCGAGTGCAGAAAAATGTTCATCTGCGACACCGACTCGCGGGTGCGGGCCGAGTCGTAAATCACGGGTGGCTCGCCGAGGCGCATAACGGCGTTGCCTTTGTCGAGCGAGCGTTGCTTGCGCTTCACAAGCCGGTCGCGGCGGGTGAGGAGCTTGCCCAGCTGGGCCGAGTCGGTGCCGGCGGCCTGCATCCGCTGGGCGTAGGTTTTTTGCACCGCGCGCAGCTTGCGCTGAATGCGGGCCGAGTCGTAGAAGCTGTGCCCGAACTGGTACACGGCCAGCTTCGGAATCGGGAATTTGACGTTGGGTTGTTGGCGGGCGAAGGGCAGGAGCCGTTCTTTGTCGGCGGTTTTGGCCCCCACAATCTTCACCTCGCCCAGCAGCCGCTGCCCCGGGGCCAGCAGCCGGATGGGCGAGCAGGCCGCCAGCAAGGCCAGCCCCATTGCCAGCCCCGCCAATCTTCGGTGGCGACCGGCAATGGAGCGGGCCCCATGTTTAGTACGTCGCAGCAATGATTTCAAAAGCCCAGCTTAAATACGTGCAGTCGTTGCACCTCAAAAAGTACCGCCAGCGCCAGGGCGTGTTCCTGGTCGAGGGCGGCAAGAGTGTTATCGAGGCGCTAAGTTCCGGCTTAAATACCGAACACGTCTTCCTCACCCCCGAATTTGCCGCCGCGCTGCCGCCCCACTTGCTGGCGGGCCGCGCCCACACCCTGGCCTCGGCCGAGGAACTGACCCGCCTCGGCACCCTGGCCCACAACGACACCGCCCTGGCCCTGGCCGCCCGCCCGCCCGAAGCGCCGCTGCCCGCCGCCCTGCCCCAAAGCGCCCTGCTGCTGGCCCTCGACGACGTGCGCGACCCCGGCAACCTCGGCACGTTGCTGCGCCTGGCCGACTGGTACGGCCTGCCCGGCGTGGTGCTGAGTGCCACCTGCGCCGACCCCTACGCCCCCAAAACCGTGGCCGCCACGATGGGCAGCTTCGCCAGGGTGCAGGTGTGGGAGCGGGACCTGGCCCCGTGGCTGGCCGGGTTGCCGCCCGGCACCGGCATTTTCGGGGCCGACCTGGTGGGCGACAACGTGCACCGGGCGGCGCTGCGGCCCGCCGGGGTGCTGGTGATGGGCAGCGAGTCGCACGGCCTGACCCCGGCCGTGGCTGCCTGCCTCAGCCAGCGGCTGCACATTCCGAGGGGGCCGGGCGGCGGGGCCGAAAGCCTGAACGTGGCCGTGTCGGCGGCTATCCTGCTGGATAATTTCTTTCGGGGGCAGTAGGTGGGGTGGTCCGACGACTTTTTCAGTCGTCAGACCACTAAATTGGTGGCGTAAATGGGCGGCGTATTAGTGGTCTGACGACTGAAAAAGTCGTCGGACCACCCCGTTCTAGAAGCCAATCAGCTTCAGCCCCACCGTCAGCACCTGGGCTTGCGGCCCCTGGTCGGTGGCAAACAGGCTGTTGAGGTAGTAGCGGCCCACGAAGCGGAAGAAGCGATACCCGATTTCGCCCTGCACCCCGTACTGCCAGTCGTTGAGGTGGAAGGGGCCAGAGGTCACGTCTTCGTGGTTGTAGTCGCTGCCCGGAAACTTGTAGTTCACCGTCGTGGAGCTGTAGAGGCGGTAGCCGCCAAAGCCGCCCGCGCCCACCAGCAGGGTGCGGTGCCCTTTGCTGTCAAGGTGCTTGTATTCCAACATCAGGGGCAGGTTCAGGGTCGAGAGCCACAAGTACGCATCGTCGATGTTGCGGTCGGTGGGGCCGGGGGCGGCCGTGGTGCGGCCGTTGGCTTCGCCCCACACGTTGCTCCCCGTCAGGTAGAAGCGGCTGAACGAAAACTCTGGTCCGAAGGTCAGGGCCAGGCGGCTGCGCTGCTCGTAGCGCAGGGGCTGCTCGTAGTTGAAACCCACGTTGAAGTAGCCGGAGCGGAAGGTGGACAGCGTCGGCACCCCGCCGGTGACATTGGCCCGGCCATTGGCCAGAATGCTGATGCCCTCGTCGAAGCGCAGCCGGAACACGTGGCGGTCGCGCCCATACAGGTGGCGGATGGAATCGGCGGGCGAGCGGACCTTTTTCTTGTCGTTGAGCTTGATGTCGAAGGTGCGCTCGTGGTCGGCATCGCGGCCGGTTTTCACCGTCACTTTCTGGTCCAGGTCCACGTCCACGCGGGTGGCACCGGCGGGCTGCTTGTGGGCCGTGATGCGAACCTGCTCCGGCAGGTTGCGGCCGGGCCGGTCCTTGTCGGGGTAAAACTCCATTGTTACCCGGTCGGTGGTGCCGGCTTTGGCGGCGGCTTCGGCCTGGGCAATGTAGCCCGCCAGTTGGGTCGTGAGGGAGTCAAGGTGGTACTTCCGCAGCTCGCGCAGTTGGGCGGCATCGCGCACCTGCAAGGTCAGCACGGCCTGGTTGGGCAGGCGCACCACCACCGTGTCGGTGGGGCGGGCGGCGGCGGGGTGGGCGGGCGGCCCGCTGGCTGTGGCGCGGCCACTCAGCAGCACGCCGCCCACAAGGAAAAGAAAAGCACGGAACATGATTTCGGGGGTAAGTAAGGTTAGAGTTGAATGATGCGGGTGAGGGTGTGGCCCGCCAGCCGGGCCTGCAAAAACAAGCTGTCGGGCAGGCCCGCGTCCTGGGCCAGGGTCAGGCGTTCGCCCCGCGCCAGGTGGCTGGCTTGTTTCAGCAGACCCGTCAGCAAGTGCCGCCCGGTGGGGGCCGAAGCGGGGGGCGCGTCCACCGCTGGCTTCGGGCTGCCACCGGGCCGCACGTCCACTTCAATGGCCGTGGCCAGACTGGCCAGGTCGGGGGCGGGCGTGGCACTGGTTGGCACAGGCAATAGCGGCGCGACCTGCGCTGCGTCCGGCGTGGCTTTGGCCGGGGCGGTGGCCCAAGCAGCCGGGGGCAGCGCCGCGTTGCGGGTGCTTGCGGGTTCAGATGCGTGGCGGGTCGGTTGGGTTGCCCGGCCCGCAGCACGTTTCGGCTGCCCCCCGGTGGCACCGGGGGTTCCCGCCAGGGCGTGGCGGGTTCCCGGCACGACATCCGGGGAGTCCGGCATGACATCCGGGGAGTCCGGCACGTCGTCCGGGGAGCCGGCCGCCCCGTCCGGGGACCCCGCAGAAGGCCGGGCGAACTGCCCCGCTACCTCCGTGCCGCGCCGCCCGGCATTGCGCCACAGCAGCGCCCCACCGGCCAGCACCAGCAGCAGCAGCGAAGCGGCCAGCGCCATTGGCCACCAAGCCGCTGCCCGGCGTTTGCGGGGCCGCAGGTGTTCGTCCTCCAGCCGCTCCCAGAGGTGGCGGCCGGGGGGCGTGGCGTGGGCTGCCAGCCGGGCCTGAAACAGCGCGTCCGGGGCCGGAGCGGTGGGCGCGTCGGTTTCGGGCCGGGCTTGCAGCCGCGCCCACAGGTCGGCCGGGGGCGGGGTGGGGTGCTGGCCCAGCCCGGCGCGGAACAAGTCGTCTAATTCTTCGGAATCCATCACGGAGGATTTTTTGGTAGTGGGTATCTGGTAGTGGGTAATGGGAAGTGTGGTTTTGCAATCCAAGTACCCACTACCCACTACCAGATACCACCATTGAAGCCTGAATGCGCCTTTGCAACATGGCCCGCGCCTTGCTGAGCTGGCTTTTGCTGGTGCCCTCGCTGATGCCCAGCATGGCCCCGATTTCCTGGTGGCCGAAGCCTTCCAGGGCGTAAAGGTTGAACACCGTGCGGTAGCCCACGGGCAGCTCGGCCAGCAGGGCCAGCAGGTCGTCGGCTTGCAGGTCGGTGTCGGCGGTGGCGGGGGTGGTGGCCAGGTTTTCGGGCTGGGCGAAGTCGTCCAGGGCCAGGGTCATGGGTTCGCGCTGGCGCAGTTGCATCAGGGCCTCGTTCACCATGATGCGCCGCACCCAGCCCTCAAAACTGCCCGCAAACTGGAACGTGGGCAGCGCCCGAAACACTTTGGCGAAGCCCAACAGCAGGGCTTCTTCGGCATCTTCGCGCCGCCGCAGGTAGCGGCGGCACACGGTCAGCATCAGGCCCGCAAACCGGTCGTAGAGCTGGCGCTGGGCACGCAGCTCGCCCCGGATGCAGGCGGCAATGAGGTCGGGGTCGGATACAGGCGAAAGCACGGCGGGCACGGCAGCAGCGGGGAGGTTGGGGCGGCAGATGCCGTGCGGCAGCCATAGGTTGCCCGCTTGGCTCCAAAAGCACTCGTTTCTTCTAAAAGTACCAGCAAGTGCGACCTAAGTACAAAAATTAGCGCTTTCTACGCCTTCGGTCGCCCTTTTTGGGGCTTTGGGCGGTCCCGTCAGGGCTTCAGTTGGTCTTGTCAGGGCTTCGGGGCTGCCAGTTGCGGCTTCGGGTGCGCCCGGCGGGGCTTGGGGTGGGCTTGCCACGGCTTGGGTCGGCCTTTTTGCCGGGTTGGGGGCAATTTCCGCTCAATACTGCCCCACGGCCAGCAGCACCAGCGTACAGGCTTCCTCGGTCCGAATACCCGCCCGCTGGGCCAATGTTTCCAACTCCGGGTTTTCGGCCCCCGGGTTGAAGATGATGCGGCGCGGTTTCAGGCCCAGAATGTAGTCGTACCACCCCGGCTGGTTGGCCGCGCCCAGGTACAGCGTCACGGTGTCCACGTCGGTCACGGCGGGCCGGTCGGTGCGAATGGGCAGGCCCGCCACCTGCCCCTTGCGGATGCCCACCGGCACTACCTCGTGCCCGGCTTGCAGCAGCTTGTACACCGCCCGAAACGAGTAGCGCGTCGGGTTATCGGAAGCGGAGAGGACGACGGTTTTTTTCATCTGGTAGTGGGTATTCGGTACTCGGGAGTTGGACAATGGGACAACAGGAGCGACACCCAAAAAGCTCAAATAGCGTCTCACTACCCACTACCCACTACCCACTACCCACTACCCACGATTACTGCTTCCGCCACCCGCTCGCCGTCCATCGCGGCGCTCACGATGCCGCCCGCGTAGCCCGCGCCCTCGCCGCAGGGAAACAGGCCCCGGATGTCGGGGTGTTGCAGCGTGTCCTTGTCGCGCGGAATGCGGACGGGCGACGACGTGCGGCTTTCCACGCCCACAATCTGGGCCGCGTTGGTGGCGTAGCCGGGGATTTTGCGGCCGAAGTCGCGGAAGCCCTGCCGGAGCCGTTCGGCCAGGGCGGGGCCGAGGACGGCATCCATTTCCACCGGCACGAGGCCGGGTTGGTAGGAGGTTTCCAGGAGGGTGGGCGAGGGCTTTTGCTGGAGAAAATCGCCCAGGCGCTGGGCCGGGGCGCGTTGGGTGCCGCCCGCCAGGGCACAGGCCCGCTGCTCTAGTTGTTGCTGCAACACGAGGCCCGCCAGCGGGCCGTGCCGGGCCAGGTCCAGGTCGGCCAGTTCCACGGCGGCCACAATGCCGGAGTTGGCAAAGCGCGAGTCGCGGCGGCTGGGGCTCATGCCGTTCACCACCACTTCGCCGGGGGCCGTGGCGGCGGGCACGATGAAGCCGCCGGGGCACATACAGAACGAAAACACGCCCCGCTGCTGGCCTTTCAGCTCGGTTTGATGCACCAGCGCATACGAAGCGGCGGGCAGCAGCCCCCGCTCCGGCCGGTGGTATTGGGCCTGGTCAATGAGGGCCTGCGGGTGCTCCACGCGCACCCCCAGGGCAAAGGGTTTGGCCTCAATGGTCACCCCGCGCCGGTGCAACAGTTCGTACATATCCCGCGCCGAATGGCCGGTGGCGAGGATGGTGGCAGCGGCTTCCAGGGCCGCGCCGCCGGCCGTGACGACCCCGCGCAGGTGGCCGTTTTCCAGGATTAAATCCGCCACCCGCGTGTCAAAATGCACTTCGCCGCCCGCCGCAACGATGGTTTCGCGCAGGTTTTGCACCACTTCGGGCAGCTTGTTGGTGCCGATGTGCGGGTGGGCGTCCATCAGAATGTCGGGCGTGGCCCCGTGCTGCACCAGCCGCCGCAGCACCCGGCCCACGTCGCCGCGCTTGGTGGCGCGGGTGTAGAGCTTGCCATCGGAATAAGTGCCCGCCCCGCCCTCGCCAAAACAGTAGTTGGAATCCGGGTTCACGGTGTGGTCTTTGTTGATGGCGGCCAAATCGCGGCGGCGGGCCCGCACGTCCTTGCCGCGCTCCAGCACCACCGGCTTCCAGCCCAACTCAATGGCCCGCAGCGCCGCAAACAACCCCGCTGGCCCGGCCCCCACAACGAGCACCCGCCGGGTGGCGTGGCGCACATCGGGGTAGCGAAACCACGGCCCGAACAACTCGCGGGGCGGGGCGGTGGTGTAGATGTCGGCCCGCAGCCGCACCAGCGGCTGCCGCCCCCGCGCATCAATGGAGCGTTTTCGCAGGTGAATAAAATCGGCCTCGCCGGGCCGCAAGCCCGGCCTGGGCCAGAATGGCCTCGTAGCGGGCCAGTTCGTCAAACGCCACTTCGGGCGGCAGGAGCAATTCCAGGGTGTGCATGGGGCGGGGGAAGGTGGTTATCCTTCAAGCGACCGCAAAAATACGACGGCGGCCCGGCCCCTTTGCCGGCGGGCGGTGTCGTAAACTTGCAGCCCCGTTTGATGCCGGGCCGTATTATGAACCAAGTTTTCTGGATGTTTTTGGCCCTGTTGGCCGGGGCCGTGTTGCCTATTCAGGGGGGCCTCAATGCCCGCCTGGGCAAGGCGGCGGCCAGCCCCGTCCACGCCGCGTTGGCCTCGTTTGTGGTGGGCACGGCGGGGCTGGTGCTTTACCTGGCCATCAGCCAGCAGCCGGTGTCGTGGGCCGGGCTGAAGGCGGCCCCGGTGCAGTGGTGGTTGGGCGGTTTGCTGGGCGCGTTCTACGTAGCGACGGTGGTGTTCTTGTTTCCGCGCCTCGGTCCGGGCCTCACCTTCAGCCTGGTGGTGGCGGGCCAGTTGGTGTTGGCCCTGCTGCTGGACCACTACCACGTGCTGGTGGCGCACCCCGCCCCCATCACGGCGCTCAAAGTGCTGGGGTTGGTGCTGGTGCTGGTGGGGGTGGCCCTCATCCGGCGCTAAGAAACTGTTTGAGTTAGTTGCCCGAGTACCCCGAAGCTGTGCTTCGGTCGTTGAACGGTCGTTCAGCGGGGCCGTTCAAGGACCGAAGCACAGCTTCGGGGTACTCGTCCGACGGTCCTGGATAGCAACTCAAACAGCTTCTAAGCCAGTCAGTGCCTGCCCACGGGCGCAACGCTTGAGTTGTGCCAAAACTGCTGGTGCCCACTGTTTCGCAGGGCCTTGCGGGGGCTGCAAATACGCCCTTTTCATGTTGTAATCCCGCCGTCCGGCTTACCTTGCGGGCCGTATGAAAACCATTGCGCTGTTTGGGGCGACCGGCAAGTGCGGTCGAGTGTTTCTGGAAGCGGCCCTGGCGGCGGGCTACCGGGTGCAGGCGCTGGTGCGCGACCCGGCCCGGCTCGCCCTGGCGCACCCCCACCTGACGGTGCTGCCCGGCGATGCCCTCAAAGCCGCCGACGTAACCCGCACCGTGGTCGGGGCCGACATCGTGGTGAGCCTGCTCGGGCAAGGCCCCAAGTCGCCCACCGCCCTGCAAAGCAAAGCCGGCCACTACATCGTCAATGCCATGAAGGCCCACGAGGTGCGGCGCATCATCAGCCTGACCAGCGCGGCCGTGGACTGCGAGCACGACCAACTCGGCTGGGGCGAACGCTGGCACCGCCTACTGATGGAACTGCGGCAGGGCAAGCAGGTGAGCGATGCCCGCCGCCACGCCCGCCTGCTGCTCCTGAGCGGCACGGCCTGGGAAATCGTGCGGGTCCCGCGCCTCACCGACGGCCCCGCCCTGGGCCAGTGGCGCACCGGCTGGGTGGGCGTGGATGCCGGCCCCACCCTCACCCGCGCCGACCTGGCCCAGTTCCTGCTGCAAGAACTGGAAACCGAGGAGCGGCTGTTTCAACTGCCGCTGGTGAGCAATTAGATGTTAGTGGTTAGTGGTTAGTTGTCAGTTGTTAGTTTCCAACCTTATTCTGTACTAACCACTAACCACTGACCACTGACCACTGACCACTGACCACTGACCACTACCACGCCACCCAGCCGAATACCGCCGTCAGGTACGTCCACAGCGCCACAAACGCCCAATGCACGGCGGTTTCAAAGGCTTTGCCGCGCCACAACTCCCGCGAGTAGCCGACGAACTGCACCAGCAGCCGGATGCCCCAGAACACGGCCAGGCCCGCGCACACCCGGTGCCCCAGCGCGGTGCGGGCCAGGTCGGGGGCGGCGCTCAGGCACAACCCGCCCATCAACCCCACCACCAACGCCACAAAAAAGGTGTGGACGTACATCATTTGCCGGTTGATGAGTTGCAGCGGGGCCAGCTCGGTGGCCCAGCCGAAGTAGCGCGGAAAAATGACGTGAACCAGTGCCAGCGCCAACAGCAGCCCGCCGATAAATTTAAGCTGAAGCTCCATCCGAACGCAAAGTAAAGACGGTGAGAAACGGCGTGACTTTCGTTTCGTGCGCCACCCGCAGCCCCGCCGCCCGAAACGTGCGCTGCCAGGTGGCCCGGCTGTGGAAGTGCAGAAACCCCACCGTGTAGGCCAGGAAGTTGGGCAAATCGCGCAAGTGTTCCACCACCACTACCTGCCCGCCGGGCTTCAGCACCCGGCCTATTTCCCGAAAAAACGCCACCCGTTCGGCTTCGTCGCGCACTTCGTGGGCCGCCAGCACGGCCAGCACCGCATCGGCCGAAGCCGGGGGTAGCGGCAGTGCCGTGGTAGGCACGGCCACCGTGCCGGGGTAGGGCGGGTAGGCCCGCCGCGCCCGCCCGATGGAGGCTTCGGTGTGGCGGGCGGGGTCATAGAAATCAAGCACCGTGAGCGTGGCGGCCGGAAACGTGGCCCGCAGCAAGGCACTGGTTTCGTCAAAGCCCGCGTTGATGTTCACCAAGTGGGCGGCGGGCGGCAGGGCGGGCAGCCAGCCAAGTTGGTAAAGGCCCGAAACGTCGTACACCCAGGCCGATACCGCCAGCGAGGCCAGCGTGGTGAGCAGCCCCAGGGCCAGCGCCGCGCCCGCCAGCCCGTGCCAGGGCGCGGCCAGGTGCGGGCGCAGCAGCGCCCCGGCCAGCAGCCCGCCCAGCGCCAGCGCATAAAACGGCCAGTTGAAGCGCACGATGTTGCCCACGCCCTGCCCAAATTTTCGGCCAGTGGGCTTCATGGCTGCCAGTTTTCCAGCCGGCCCTTGCGCCAGCGGTACGGGATGTGCTCCACCGTGAAGGCCGAGGCCAGCACCGCCCCCGGCCCCACCAGCGCCGCCAGGTGGCCCACGTGCTGGGCCATGATGTGCAACGGCCGGGGAGTCCAGTTCTCGCGCTGCCCCTCAATCAGCAACATCTGCTGCGGCCGGGGCAGCCAGCTGAAGGTGAAGGGCAGCGGCCCGGCAAAGCGCCGCGCCTGCGCCCAGGTGGCAAACGGCGACCCGGCCGGTAGCGGCACCGTGGCGGGGTCGGCGGCGGGGTCGTCGGCAAACGTGACTTCCAGCCCCGACTGCCGCGACGCGATGGTGGTGCGGTTGCCCTGCCGGGTCTGCTCAATGTCAGTAGTCGTGTAACGGTAGTGCGTCAGCAGGTTGCCGAGCAGGGTCATCTGCGGCCGGTTGGTTTCCGATTTCAGGATGTACAACCCCCGCAGCCGCTTGCCCGCCGGGGTGCGAAAGCGCACGAACAGCCGGTAGCCAATCAGAAAAAAATCCTGCCCCAGCCCCGCCGGAAACCCCGCCGGGCGCAGGGCGCGGGTCTGCACCATGGCCACGGCCGCAAACGCCCAGCGGTCCTCCCACGTGTCCAGCGTCAGGGCCGGGGGCAGCAGCGGTTGCAACTGCGCCGGCGGCAGGGCAAACGTCAGCACCGTGGAGCGTTCAAAAAACGCTTCCACGGCAAAGGGGTGGGTTTTGAGCCAGTCAAGCATGGGCAAGGCGCGGGCGAAGTACAAATTCCGAGTAGTAAACCAGGCCCGCAAACAGCACCGCAAACCCCGCATTCCAGCGCCCCCAAAGCAGCAAATCGGGCGCAAGCACGGCTTCCAGCGCGTTCATGACCAGCACCAGCCCAATCTGGACGGCGGCGCACCAGCGCGGGGCCAAGCGGCTGAGAATCCAGGCCGCCACCCCGATTTCGCCCAGCCCGATAAGCCGCGTGAGCACTCCGGCGTGGTCCGGCCCCAGAATGCGCGCCACAATTTCCTGGTGCCGGGGCACCAGGCCCAGCACCTTGGCCAGCAAGCCGCTCACCAGCCAGACGGTGGCCGTGGCGTAAACCAAAAAGCGGGGCAGGGATGCGGGGTTCACGGGCGCGGGACGAGGCTGCGAAGGTAAGCCCGGCCCCGGCTTTGCCCTACATTTGGCCCCATGCCCGCTGCCCTGCCCCCCGTTTCCCGCCTGCGCTCCATCGTCTCCGGCTCCATCGGCAACCTCGTCGAGTGGTACGACTGGTACGCCTATTCAGCCTTCGCGCTCTACTTCGCGCCCGTCTTTTTCCCGCTCAGCAGCCCCACGGCCCAACTCCTCAACACGGCCGCCATTTTCGCAGTAGGCTTTCTGATGCGGCCGCTTGGGGCGGCTTTGCTCGGCGCGTATGCCGACCGGCACGGGCGGCGGGCGGCGCTGCTGCTGTCGGTGCGGCTCATGGCGGGCGGTTCGTTGCTCATTGCCGCCGCGCCCGGCTACGCCACCGTTGGCTGGCTGGCCCCGGCGGTGCTGCTGCTGGCCCGGCTGTTGCAGGGCCTCAGCGTGGGCGGCGAATACGGCACCTCGGCCACCTACCTCTCCGAGATGGCCGGGGCGCGGCACCGGGGCTTCTGGTCCAGCTTTCAGTACCTGACCCTGATGGGCGGGCAGTTGCTGGCCCTGCTCGTGCAACTGGCGTTGCAACAAGTCCTGACCGCCGCCGAACTCGCCGCGTGGGGCTGGCGGGTGCCGTTCGTTATCGGGGCCATTGCGGCGGGCGCGGCCTTGTACCTGCGCTCCCATATGCGCGAAACCGCCGCCTTTGAGCAGGCGCAACAAGCCCCGGCCGTGCCCAAAATTCCCCAACTGCGCCTGTTGCTGCAATACCCCGGCCCGGTCCTCACCGTGGTGGGCCTCACGATGGGCGGCACCCTGGCCTTCTACACCTTCACCACTTATGCCCAAAAATTTCTGGTGAACACCAGCGGCTTCAGCAAGGAACAAGCCACCGGCATTGCCTTCGGGGCCATGGCCGTGGCGCTGCTGTTTCAGCCGCTGCTGGGCGCGGTTTCCGACCGCATCGGGCGGCGGCCGGTGCTGCTTTTTTTCGGCATCGGAGCCACGTTGGGCACCGTGCCGCTGCTGCGGCTGCTGGCCCACACCCACAGCGCCGGGTCGGCGGCGGGCCTACTCATCGCGGCGCTGTTCGTGGTCAGCGGCTACACCAGCATCAGCGCCGTGGTCAAAGCCGAGTTGTTCCCCACCGAAATCCGCGCCCTGGGCGTGGGCCTGCCGTTTGCCCTCACGGTCGCCATCTTCGGCGGCACCGCCGAGTACCTGGCCCTGCTGGCCAAAAGCCACGGCGTGGCCGAGTGGTTCTACTGGTACGTCACCGGCTGCGCGTTCCTATCGCTGTTAGTGTACTGGCGGATGGGGGAGACCCAAAAAAGCGGGCAGATGGACGCAGCTTGAAAAACCAAGCTAATGATTGGGCTTTTTTCCAGTCAGTTTAGGTGCACTCGACTCCTCTGCTTCGCTAATTATTCGTACAAAAGGCAGCAACTTGAGGAGTTTTAATACGAACTTATATTCTTTGCCCTCGACTTCCACAGAAATTCGTTTAACAGTCACCGCACAGAAAGTAAATTTATAAAAGCGCGTTTCGCCTGCTTTGGCTCAATGGCTAACCTTACCGCCCCTTAAAATCCGCCTTGCGCTTCTCCACAAACGCCGCCATGCCTTCCTTCTGGTCTTCCGAAGCAAACGTCAAATAAAAATTCTTGCGCTCGAAGTGCAGCCCCTCGTCCAGGTGCGTTTCAAAGGCCCGGTTCACGCTTTCCTTTGCCAGCCGGGCCGCCACGGGGCTCATGGCCGCAATGCTGGCCGCCAGCCGGTAGGCTTCTTCCAGGTACTGGCCCACCGGCACCACGCGGTTCACCAAGCCCAGCCGGTGCGCTTCGGCAGCCGAAATAAACTCGCCCGTCAGCACCATTTCCATGGCTTTGGCTTTGCCCACGGCGCGGGTCAGGCGCTGGGTGCCGCCGGCCCCCGGCATGGTCCCGATGCGGATTTCGGGCTGCCCAAACTGCGCCGTTTCCGAGGCCACCAGCATATCGCAGAGCATGGCCAACTCGCAGCCCCCGCCCAACGCGAAGCCCGACACCGCCCCAATCAGCGGCTTGCGAAACTTGCGAATCTGGTCCCAGGTGCTAAACTGGTCGGTGATGAGCATATCAATGGCCGTTTTGCCCGCCATCTGCTTGATGTCGGCCCCCGCCGCAAACGCCCGCTCGTTGCCCGTAATAATGACGACCCGCACCGCGTCGTCTTGGTCCAGTTCCGTGAGTGCGTCGCGGATTTCGCCCATCAGTTGCAGGTTGAGGGCGTTCAGCTCTTTGGGCCGGTTGAGCTGAATGAGGGCCACGCCGGGCCGGGCTTGGGGGGTTACGAGGATGAATTCCATAAGATGTTAAAACGGTAAAAATTGGTGGTAGGGTGCGGGGCTTGCCCCCGCCCGCCGCTGCCCGGAATCGTAGCAACGGCCATCGGGCAGCGACGGGCGGGGGCAAGCCCTGCACCCTACGCCGCACACACAAATTGAAACGTGCCCCGCGTCCGCTGCTCCAACAGCAGCCGCTTACCTTCGGTCAGTTGCTTGATGCTGGCCGCATCGTAATTCTTGATGGTGAACAGCACCAACCCCGCATTGTAGTGAATGCGGAAATGCTCACGCAGCAAATCCAACAGATACGCCACCCGCCGCTCCGAAAAATCGGTGCACACCGAGAAGCTGATGGCCGAGTTCTGCATCAGGTTTATTTTGAGCCGAGCCTGCGCCAGCGCCCCAAAAATCACCGCCAGGTTCTCTTCCGAAATAAACGTGAAATCCTTGCTCTCAAAGGAAATCAAACACTGGTCGGTTTTGCGAATAAACGCCGGGGCCAACGCCGGGTGCTGGCAATCGTGAATGACGGTGCCCGGCGCGCCAGGGTCCAGAAACGACTTCACGTAGAGTGGAATCCCGCGCTCGGCCAGCGGCTTAATCGTCTTCGGGTGAATGACCGAAGCCCCGTAGTACGCCATTTCAATCGTCTCGCGGTAGCTGATTTCCGAGTAGCGCACCGTGTTGGGGAACAGCTTGGGGTCGGCGTTAAGCAGCCCCGCCACGTCTTTCCAGATGGTCACGCTTTCAGCGTTCAGGCAGTAGGCGAAGATGGCGGCGGAGTAGTCGGAGCCTTCGCGGCCTAGGGTGGTATGGCGGCCATCGGCGGTGCCGCCAATGAAGCCCTCGATAACCACGATTCTTGCCCCTTCGACAAATAACCCACCAATTCTTTCGTGCGTCAGTTTTCGGGTTGCTTCCCAATCTATCCGGCCTTCGCGCCAAGTATTATCGGTGCGAACAGTCCGCCATGCCCATTCCCTTTGTACCGCTCCTTTCCCGTTTTCAGCGGCTAACGCCGCTACTACCAAATCCGCTGATAACTCCTCGCCTTTGCTAATGATTTGGTCGTATCGCTCGTCGTAACCCATGTCTGGCTGTGGGTCCAGATAATGAATTATCATTGCAACGCCGCAGTCGATATCAAAAAAAGGGTCAAATATCTTTTTGTCTAATCGGCTTAGGTCTAAAGCCGTGTTCAGTTTTTCAAAAGTCTGCTCGTGATAGTCCAGGAGAGCTACTACTTGTTCACGATGTTCTTTCCCATTATGGGCTAAGTCATAAATCTCCTCCAGCGCATTGGTCGTTTTGCCCATCGCCGACACCACCACCAGCAGCGGCCCGCCGTTGTCCGTCTCGCGCACAATCCGGCACAGGTTCAGAATCGCCGCCGCATCCTTCACCGATGCCCCCCCAAACTTATACACCCGCAGGCCCGGAATCTTGCTCATAGGCCCCAAAAGTAGGCAGGCAAGACCAAAAACCACCTTGGGGCCTTCCGCCAGCACTTCGGGGCGCTCCGCCAACGTTCCGAGATGCTCCGCCACGGTTCCGAGACCATCCGCCAGCACTTCCAGATGCTCCGCCACGACTCCGAGGTGCTCCGCCAGCGTTTCCAGGTACTCCGCCAGCACTTCGGGTGCTCCGCCCACGTTCCGAGGCGCTCCGCCAACGTTCCGAGGTGTTCCGCCGGTTAGGATTCCCGCCCCGCCGAAAGTAGTTTTGTAGCCCCACGCTTTTTGCCCGCTCAACACTTTTTATGGACCACCACAAACTCGCCTTGCCCATCGGCACCACCCTCGACCGCTTCATCATGCGGAAGCAGGAAGATTTTCCCTACGCCACCGGCGAACTCTCGCAGTTGCTGCGCGACATTGCCCTGGCCGCCAAAATCGTGAACCGCGAAATCAACCGTTCCGGCCTCATCGACATTGCCGGGGCCTACGGCAGCCAGAACGTGCAGGGCGAAGACCAGCAAAAGCTGGACGTGATTGCCAACATCCGCTTCATCCGGGCGCTGCGCAACGGCGGCGAAGTCTGCACCATCATTTCCGAAGAGGACGAGGACCTGATTCAGACTGGCAACAACCAGGGCAAGTACGTCGTCGCCATCGACCCGCTCGACGGCAGCTCCAACATCGACGTGAACGTGTCTATTGGCACCATTTTCAGCGTCTATCGCCGCGTTTCGCCCACCGGCCGCAACGGCACCGAGGCCGACTGCCTCCAGCCCGGCACCCACCAGGTGGCGGCCGGCTACGTCATCTACGGCTCCAGCACGATGCTCGTGTACACGACCGGCAACGGCGTGAACGGCTTCACCTACGAACCCAGCCTGGGCGAATTTTTCCTCTCGCACCCCGACATCCAAACCCCCCAAACCGGCACCGTTTATTCCATCAACGAAGGCTCGTCCGACTCGTTTTCGCCCGGCGTGGCCGCCTTCGTCAAGCACTGCAAAGACCACAGCTTTTCGGCCCGCTACATCGGCTCGCTCGTGGCCGACTTTCACCGCAACCTCCTCAAGGGCGGCATCTACATCTACCCCGCCACCGCCAAAGGTCCGCAGGGCAAGCTGCGCCTCATGTACGAGTGCAACCCCCTGGCCTTCATCGTGGAGCAAGCTGGCGGCAAAAGCTCCAACGGCCAGCGCCGCACCATGGAAATCGAACCCAAATCGACCCACGAGCGCTGCCCGGTTTTCATCGGCAGCAAAGAGTTGGTGGAGCAAGCCGAAGCCCTCATCGCCGCCGAAGCCAAAATGATTGAAGAGGCTTGAACGAGTACCCCGAAGCTGTGCTTCGACCGCTGAACGGTCTTGTCGCACGATTGCCGGGCAGCGACCGAAGCACAGCTTCGGGGCACTTGTTCAAACCGCCGACACCAAAAATGCCGCTGCCGGAAACCCGGCAGCGGCATTTTTTTACCTCCCCAATGCCCCCTATTCCGCTTTCTTGCGGCTTTTCTTCGCCGCCGGGGCGGGGGCAGCTTCGGGGTTGCCCGTGGCTTCGGCCGCTGTGACAGGCTCCAACTCCCCAATCACGCCACCCGTACTCAAAGGCTCGTTGGCAGCAGGTTCGGGGGCTTTTTTTGGCTTACGGGGGGCTTTGGCGGGCGCATCGGCGGCAGGTTCGGCAGCACCGGGGGCAGCGTCCGCTTCAGCAGTTTCGGCAGCCGCTTCCGTGTAGGGCACGTGCTGGCTGACGATGCCGTACCAGTTGGCCAGTTTCTTAATGTCCGACGAATACACCCGGTCCTGGTCGTAGTCGGGAATAACGGTGGCCATAAAATCCCGCAGTTCGGTCTCGCTCGACGACTTGCCACTCACCGGCAGCGCGGTCCCGTAGTGCTGGTAAATGCGCTCGAACACCTCCGCCAGCGGCACCGTCGTGTCGTAGTCGGCGGTGTAGATGGAAATGTCGGCCAGCAGCGACACTTTGTTACGGGCCGGGGCCATGCGGCGGGTTTTCTTCGCATCCAGGCTCTCTACCAGCACCCCGTGCCGGGCCGCTTTCAGGAGTCGAAACAGGCCCGGCATCCCGCTGATGGCCGCTAGTTCTTTGAGTTCGTAAGGCATTTTTTTGAAGTTATGAGTTATGAGTTATAAGTTGTGAGTTAGAAATTTGTCAGGTCGAGAAACTCATAACTCATAATTCGCAACTCATAACTAAATTATTGTCCTTCCAGCGCATTTGAGGCCGTTTTGCCCAGGCGGAAATTGATGGGCAGGCTGGTCAGAATCGGGTATCCGGGGGTCTTGAATTTGAGCAGGCGCACGAGGCGCAATGCCTCTTCGCCGGTGCCGCCGCCCACTTGCTTAACGAGTTTCACGCCCTGCAAGGTGCCGTCTTCGGCCAGCGTGAAACTGACAATGCACTGCCCCTGAATGCGGTTGCGCTTGGCCAGCACGGGATACTTGAGATTCTCGGCGATGAAGGCATACATGGCTTCCTGGCCGCCTTCGTAGTATTCGGCCACCGGAATGGCTTTGCCCACTACTTTGCCCGTGCCGGTGCCTTTTTCGGCTTGGGTTTGCATGGGCTGGGTGTTGGGGGCGGCTTGGTCGCCCATCATTTGGGTGCCGGGCACGGGGCCATCCGACTTGGTTTTGACTTTGGTTTTGCTCTGGGCCAGTGCCGGAGTGGCCAGCAACAGGCCCAGCGCCAGGGCGGTGAGGGGGATTTTTTTCATGGGGAAACAAAAAATTAGCATTGGAAGAAAAGCGCGAATCGGGGCACTCGCCCGCCCGGCGGTTGGCAAATCCGGGGCCAAATTACGCACAGCTTCAGGTTTGCGCCCGGTCGGCGGCCCAGTGCCGGTTCACGTCGGTGATGAAAGCGAGGAGTTCGTCGCGGCCCGCCCCGGTTTCGGCCGAGGTCAGGAAGTAGCGCGGCAGCTCGTCCCAGGTTTCGCCCATTTGGCGCAGGTAGTCGGCCAGCAGGGTTTTGGTGCGGGCCGTCGATTGCTTGTCGGTTTTGGTGAACACCATCACAAACGGTACGCCCTCGGTGCCGAGTTGTTCCATAAAAGCCAGGTCGGCGGGCTGCGGCGGGTGGCGCGAATCGAGCAACACCATCACGCAGGCCAGGTTTTCGCGTTGGCGCAGGTAGGCGTTTATCATGCGGCCCCACTCGGCGCGGGCCACTTTGCTCACCCTGGCGTAGCCGTAGCCCGGCAAGTCCACCAAGTACCAGTCGTCGTTGATGAGAAAGTGGTTGATGAGTTGCGTTTTGCCAGGCGAGGCCGAGGTTTTGGCCAGCCCGTTGCGCCCCACTACCTTATTAATGAGCGACGATTTGCCCACGTTGGAGCGGCCAATGAAGGCGTATTCGGGCAGGGTGGGGGCCGGACACAGCGCCACTTGGGTGTTGCTGGTCAGGAAACGGGCATCGCGGATTATCATGCAGCAACAAAGGGCCAAAAGTCGTCAGCCGGGCCAGCGACCGAAGGGTCAAAAGTAGCACCCGGATGCGGCGGATGGGCCAAATGTTTTTTTGGAATCGGGAATTATTTTGCCAAGAGTTGGACCGGAAGGGAATTAACCGGCTATATTTGCGCGGCCTGGGCCACAACCCGAACCCTGTACCGCAACAGCGGTGGCAGAACTAACAGGATTTTCGTGGCCCGCCGTTGCGGCCCCGAAGGCCCCTATCTTTGCCCTGTCAAAGCCCGGAATCGCCGGGCGTACAGCGGGCCTGACGGTTGGCCAAAAACTGCCGCCATTTGCTTGCTTCTGCAATTTTTGCTAACCCTAACTGCTCAATACAGTATAAGGCCCTCGTAACGGCTGCGTCCCAAAATGACCGGCTTGCCTTTACCCGCTTCTCCGAAACACTTTTTTTTCACAACCCCTCCTCCAATGGACAACTTATCCAAAAGGTTCCTGCAAGTCGCCACTGCGGCAGCACTCACCCTGGCGGTAATCGCTCCGGCTGCCGCCCAAAGCACCCGCAAGGACCTTAAAACCGCCACCAAGTTCTTCGAGCAGGAAAACTACCGGGCTTCGTTGCCCTTCTACGAGAAGGTGCTGGCCAAAGACCCCAACAACGCCAAAGCGTTGTTCTACGCCGGCATCAGCTACCTGGGCTTTGACAAAGAGAAGGCCAGCGACTACATCTACAAGGCCCAACGCCTCAAGCCGAAGGTGTCGAAAGATGTGGAATACTGGCTCGGCCGGGTCGACCACCTCAACTACAACTTCGACGAGGCCCTGGCCCACTACCAGTCCTACAACGCCACGCTGAAAAAGAACGACTCGCGCAAGGAAGAAGTCGCGCAGTTGATTCAATACAGCAAAAGCGCCAAAATCCAGTTCAACTCGCCCAAAGACATTTTTGTCAAAAACCTGGGGCCAACCATCAACACCCAGTTTGCCGAGCATAGCCCCGTGATTTCGGCCGACGACAAGGTGTTGCTTTTCACCTCGCGTGGCGAAAACGTGACCGGGGCCAACAGCAAAAAAGCCATTGCCGCCGACGGTGAATATTTCGAGGACATCTTCGAATCGCGCCGCATCGACGACGAGAACTGGGAAAAGCCGCGCTCGCTGAGCGGGGTACTGAACGGCAAGGGCCACGATGCCTCGATTCAGATTCTGGACAACGACAGCAAGCTGCTCATGTACCGCAGCGACGAGGACGGCGACTTCTTCATCTCGGATAAGGTGGGCGGCGACTGGACCACGCCCAAGAAGCTCAACAGCAACGTGAACTCCAAGTCGTTTGAGTCGGATGCGTTCATCACGCCCGACGGCAAGATGATGTACTTCTCGACCGGCAAATATTCGGAAGATGGTACCCTGGACCTGTACTACACCACCCGCCCCGAAGGCGGCGACTGGGGCGTGGCCAAGCCAATGGGCAACACCATCAACACCAAGTTTGATGACGACAGCCCGTTTGTGAGCCGCGATGGTAAGACGTTGTACTTCTCCTCGCGGGGGCACAACTCGATGGGTGGCTACGACATCTTCAAGTCGCGCTACGACAGCATCGGCCACAAGTGGGGCCGGCCCGAAAACATGGGCTACCCCATCAACACCCCCGACGACGACACCTACTACCGCCTCAGCCCCGATGGCTCGTATGCCTACCTCAGCTCGTACCGCATCGGCGGCTACGGCGAGAAGGACATCTACACCATCAACTACATCAAAAACATCAACATTAAGGGCAACGTGTATTCGTCGCGCGACAGTGTATCCATCATTCCGGGAGCCATGCTGGTATTCAGTGGCCAAACGGCTTCCAAAGAAGCCATCAGCTTTCGCGATGTGACGAAGGCCGACGGTAGCTACGGCGTGTCGGTACTGTCGGGTCGTGCTTACCAAGTGGCCGTGAGTAAGGACGGCAAAAACATCGAGACCCAGGAATTCTCGGTGCCGGTTTCGACCAACGACACGGCGACCATCGTGAAGAACTTCTACGTAAACTATGTAGATACCACTTCAAACGGCCTGTTTCAGCTCACCAAAATCTATTTCGATACCGACAAGTTCACCCTACGGCCGGAGTCCATTACGGAGTTGAACAAAATCTCGCGGGTGCTGAAAGCCAACCCCGGCATCATCATCGCCATCGAGGGCCATTGCGACTCGCGCAACACCGACGAATACAACATGGTGCTGGGCCAGAACCGCGCCACGGCGGCCAAAAACTACCTAACCAAGAGTGGCATTGTGGACACCCGCATGAGCACCGTGAGCTACGGCGAACGTCGCCCGGCTGCCCCCAACGACTCGCCTGAAAATATGCAGCTCAACCGCCGCGACGAGTTCCGGGTGGTGCTGAAAGAAGGCGAGAAAATGCCGACGATGGCTCCTGGAACCCCAACCACGGCCCCAATGACTGCGCCTGCCCCCATGACTCCGGCCTCCGGCAAAACCAAAATCAAAACCGAGGACGGCGGCAAAATCAAAACCAAGGTGGACGAAGATTCGGACAAGGTGAAGGTGAAAGCCAAAACCGGGGCCGGGGCCAAGTCTAAAACGGTGATGGCTGATGGCGAAGTAGATGCCAAAGCCAAAGCTGCCGACGGTGAGAAAGCCAAGATGAAAGCCAAAACCGAGTAGTTCTTCCGGCTACCTGGATGCGGACCTAAGCGGGCCGGGCAATGCGCCCGGCCCGCTTTTTTGCATCGGCTCGGCGTTGCTTTTGAAGCAATGCCGGGAACAAAACGGCGGCGGCGGCGTTAGGCAGACACAATTTTTTGCGGGTTCTTCCCGTTTTTCGCGCTCCCTTATGGCCGTAGTACCCTACAAAGAAGACCAAGCCGACAAGAAGTCGCAGGTGGCGACGATGTTCAACCGCATTGCCGGTAACTACGACTTTCTCAACCACTTTTTGAGTGCGGGCACCGATATTTACTGGCGGCGTAAAGCCGTGGACAAGCTGAAAGAGTTGCGCCCGGCCCGGATTCTGGACATTGCCACCGGCACGGCCGACTTCGCCATCGAAACCCTGCGGGCCGCTGCGCCCGACGCGCAAATAACGGGCGTGGACATTTCGGAAGGAATGCTGGACGTGGGGCGGCGCAAGCTGGTCGAGCGCCAACTCAGCCACCGCATTCAACTGGAACTGGGCGATTCCGAGAACCTGCCTTACGCCGACGGCGCGTTCGATGCGGTGACGGCTTCGTTTGGGGTGCGTAATTTTGCCCACCTCGAACGCGGGCTGGCCGAGATGCGGCGGGTGTTGCGGCCGGGTGGCAAGCTCGTGATTCTGGAATTTAGCAAGCCCACCGCGTTTCCGCTCAAGCAAGCGTATAATTTTTATTTCCGCCGGGTGCTGCCGGTGTTTGGCAAACTTATTTCCAAAGACCAGTCGGCTTACACCTACCTGCCCGAATCGGTGCAGGCGTTCCCGGACGGCCCTGATTTCTTGGCTATTCTCGCCAAAGTCGGCTTTCAAAACCCTGTATGGCAACCCCTCACTTTCGGCATCAGCTCCATCTACACGGCTCACAACTAGTGGCCGGGCAGGTGCGGGCGTGGACAGGCTGCGCAACGGGCGGACGGCAACGGGTGCAAAAGCTGCTGTTGCTGGCTGGCCTGCTTGTCGGGCTGGGGCCGGGCATGGCGCTGGCGCAACACGGCGGCGGCACCTTGCAAAAAAACCGCCGGGGCAAAATCACGGGAGTCACCGTGGATAATTTGCCAGCTTACAACAACCGTTTTTTTCGGCCCGGCTTCTACATCGCGCCCAATTTTTCGCGGTTTTTCATCGAGCAGTCCAGTTACTACATTGCCAGCTTGCCGGGGGGGGTGGCGGCTACGTCCATCATCAGTCCGGGGCTGGGAGTGGGGTTCATTGGCGACATTCGGCTGGGGCCGCCCAACACCCCGTTGCACTTGCGCTTCGCGCCGGGCGTGTCGTTTCTGACCCGGCAGGTGGAGTTTCAACCGCGCTATTACCGGGTGCCGGATTCCATTAAAACCCAGGAAATCAGCAGTACGCAAATAGAATTTCCGTTTCTGCTGAAGTATCAGTCCGACCGGCGGCACAACACCCGGCTCTACATGGTGGGCGGCATCAAGCCCAGCGTGACGGTGGGCAACCGCCGCAGCGACCCGCTGCGCAATATGCTGCGGGCCGTGGACAGCGACCTGACGTTGGAGTATGGCGTGGGCGTGGACTTGTTCTACCCCTATTTCAAGTTTGCGCCGGAGTTGCGGTTTTCCTACGGGCTGAACAACGTGTTGCAACCCCGTGGTGATTTTTACACCCGCAACATTCAAAGCCTGCGAACCAACACGGTAACGCTGTATTTGAACTTTGAGTAGGGCAGGCTAGCGTCGTTTTCCGCAGTGGGCGCAGGGGTTTGGCTACGCCGTCATTTAGGTGGCAGTGGGCGCAGTGCCGTTCAAGTAGCGCACTTGGCGAGGAGCCTCAAAAAACGCACAGGAGCGAAAAGAGGCGTGGCACACTGTCGACAACGTAAAAGGCAACCAACCAAAAAGCGGGACTAACTATTGGGGATTACGCAAAATGAGGCTTGCAAAAAGCTGGTTTGCATGGGCTATGATATCCGCCAGCGGCAGTTGGAGACGGGTGCGGTGCGTGGCTTTCCGACGGTAATGTAGTATCTTACCCCCAAATTGCTCGTTGCCTCCCCTCACGCCCGTTTTTTTCGCTGCTTATGCTCCGGTTGCTTACTTCCGCCTGCGCCATTGCGCTGCTGAATCTCACGGCCAGTTTTGGCCAAACGACCCCCGCTGCCCGCGCCCTGGCCCCCGACGCGGGCGGGCAGCGCTGTGCGGCTACGCACATCCGCAATGCTGCCCGACAGCCCAGCAGCACCATCAGCCACCGCCGCAAGATGGACCGCTACGACGTGAAATACTACAAGCTGGACCTGGCCCTGGAAAATAATTCGCTCAACATCGCCGGCTCGGTATGGATGCGGGTGCGGGTGCGGGGGCAGGCGCTCGATTCGCTGGCCTTTGAACTATACAAGCAGCCCGCTGGCTCTGCGGTGCCCGGCAATATGCTGATTGACTCGGTGGTCGTGAACGGGCGCAAGTCGCCGGGCATCCGCCGCGCTGGCTCCGATGCCACGGCGGCCTTGCGGCAGCCCGCCGCTGCCAACTCGCTGCTCGATGCCCGCATCTACTACCACGGCACGGCCCCGAGCGGCAACACGTCAGCTATTGGCAATGCTTTCAGCACCAGCAGTTCGTACACGCTCTGGGACGGGCCGCAGTATGGCACCGTGGTGCCGTACAGTGGCGTGACCTGGAGTTTGTCGGAGCCGTTTTCGGCCCACGAGTGGTTTCCGTGCAAACAGGAACTGACCGACAAGGCCGATTCGAGCGACGTGTGGGTGACCACCACGCTGCCCAACAAAGTGGGGTCCAACGGGGTGCTGGTCCGCACCGTGCCGCTGCCGGGCAACAAGGTGCGCTACGAGTGGAAATCGCGCCATCCGATAGACTACTACCTGATTTCGGTGGCCGTGGCCCCCTACGTAGAAACGACGAGCTACGCCAACCCCGTGGGCGGCCCGCGCATCCCGATTTTGGATTATGTGTACGACCAAGCAACGCTGGCTTACTACCAAACGGGCATAAACCGCACCGCCAGCCTGATTGAAAATTACTCGACCCTGTTTGGCCTTTACCCGTTTGCGAACGAGAAATACGGGCACAGCATGGCCCCGCTCGGCGGCGGCCAGGAACACCAAACCATGACGACGATGGACCGGTTTTCGTTTATGCTCACCTCGCACGAGCTGTGCCACCAATGGTGGGGCGACAACGTGACCTGCGGGTCGTGGGAGGACATTTGGCTCAACGAAGGCTTCGCCTCTTACGGCGAGTACCTCTCGCGCCAGGCCCTGACTACCCCCGCCGATGCCCGGGCCACGCTGGATTTTTTTCATAGCTACGCCCTGGGCAGCAGCGGCAGCGTGTACGTGGCCGACACCACCGATGCCAACCGCATTTTCGACTACGGCACCAGTTACACCAAAGGGGCCACCGTCATCCACATGATGCGCTACCTGCTCAACGACGACACCAAATTTTTCCGCGCCCTGCGGACTTACCAAACCCGGTTTGCCAATTCCACGGCCCGCACCGCCGATTTGCAAACCATTATGGAAGCCGAGGCGGGTCGGCCGCTCACGTACTTTTTCCGGCAGTGGTTCTATGGCCAGGGCGCACCCACCTTCAACGTGCGCTGGCGGCAGGTGGGCACCCGGCTGGGGATGGAAGTGCGCGAGACGGCTTCGGTGGCGGCCGTCACGCCGTTTTTCGACACCGACGTGAGCTATGGCATTCGGTACAGCAACGGCAGCAACACCGTGGTGCGCCTGCACCAGGGCCAGGCCGTGACCCAGTTTGCCGTGCCCACCAACGGCCTGACCGTCGTCGGCATTGACGTGGACCCCGACCAATGGGTGCTGGACGAACCCGGCACCGTGACCCAGGACAACACCCTAGTGCTGGGCGACCGCACCGTTGCGGCCCTGCCCGCGTTGGCCGTCAGCCCCAACCCCTGCACTATCCAACTGGCGCTCTACGAACTGCCCAGCAACACCGCCCAGGCGGAAGTGCTGGATGCCACCGGCCGCGTGGTGCGCCGCCTGCCGCTGACGACCGCCGCCGCGCAACTAAACACCCAAACGCTGGCGGCGGGCCTGTATTTTCTGCGGGTGCTGAATGCGGCTGGTCAGCAAGTGGGGCGGGCGCGGTTCGTGCGCGAGTAACCAGGTAGTTAGGCTCGAGTACGGGCGCAAATGCGAGCGAATAACGTCAGGCTTCCATTGGTAGTCTGACGTTATTCGCTCGTTTACTTGTTAGGCTCAAAAATCCTGGTATTCCGCCACCCGCGCTTGCACTTCGGGCGGGGGCATGGGCTGGTCGAACACGGCGCGAAGAAGGGCCTCAAAAGGCCACGCGGGCGTGAAATCAGGCGACAGCAACGCATTGCTCACTACGCGAATAAAGAGCGGTGATTTGTTCATGCTCACCAAATCAACGGTGACGAGGCCAAAACGCTGGTTGCAATGGCCGCTCTGGGCGCAGTCGGTGGGGTTGGGCTTGAAAAACTGCTTGAGGGTGGTGGCGCTGTGGTGGCGCTGGCGCTCGGTGCGGCCGTCGGCGCAGGCGCGGTGGTAGCCCAGGGCCAGAATTCGTTCGCCGAGGTGTTCAAAAAAGTGCCGGAAATTGCCGGGTCCGATGCTGGCATCGTAGAACAGCAAAGCCCCCTGGCGGCCGGGTTCGCGCAACAGTTCCACGCGCAGGTTGCGCCGCCCACCGGCCCCGCCTTTGGTAAGGTGGTAGGCTTTGAAATACGGCCCCAACCAGTTCAAGTACACCTCCTCGTCCAGCCACTGCTGGTGCCGCCGTTGCTGGGCGGGCGTGAGCTGCACCGGCCGCCACGCGGCAGCTTTGTCGCCGGGCCGCGCCGGACGCAGAAGCTGGTGGAGAAACGAAAACAACGAGGACGGGAAGAAGTGGAGTTCTTTAGTAACCCGACCTCTGCGAAATGGTTTTGGGCGGCGAGTAGCCCGGCGGGCCCAAAAAAAGCCGGGCCGAAACGTCGGCCCGGCTTTGCCGGTGGCGGGATGAGCGCCGATAAGTGGCGGCCGGGTGGGCGGCAACCGGCTATTTCACCCGCGTCCAAGTCTGCGATTTGCCGATGAGCGAGAAGCCGATGTAACCTTTCACTTCCATCTTGTTGGCATTCTCCATTTTCATGTAGCAGGAGTAGGTTTTACCGCTTTCGGGGTCGTAAATTTTGCCATCGTCCCACTTGTTGTCGGCATCGTACTGGAAGCCGGTCATGAATACCATGCCCAGGCGCGGGCGGCTGCGGAGCTTGGGTTCGGGGTTCTGCGAGTCGGTTTTGGGTTGGCCGTTGGGTTCGTTGGGCACGGTCAGGGTCACGATTTTGCCGCATAGCTTGTCGCCGCACTTGTAGATTTCAAAGGTGGCCTTGCGCTCCGCATTGGTCCAAACCCCGAGCGGGTTCAGGCTTTGGGCCGCAACGTAAGCGGTGGCACTCAACCAGAGCGCAACAAACAGAAACAGGGATTTTTTCATGGGTAGCGGGGATGGGTTAGGGGGTTTGCGGCGAAAAAGATAAGGCAAAAAAAGCAATTGCCAATGAAAACCAGTCCGCTGAGGCCGCATACGCAAGTTTGCGGCCAAAAGTAATGAATGGCCCGGAATGGGGCCAGGACGCAGTTTTCTGCCGGGGATTGCGAAAAATTTTCGCAAAAAAACAGGCCTGAAAATCAGGCGCTCGGGCGTTACTCACGGCTTTTCGCACTTTTTTTTAGTCTTCTGCCCTGAACCTTTGGCCGGGGTATTAACTTTACGGCCCGTAGCGAGTGCTACACCCCCGCCCAAGTGGCCCTAAGGTACTGGGCCGCGCAAGCGAGGTATTGTTGAACATAAAGAAAGGAGGTCCAAATGTCTAGTAGTCCCAACCAAATCCTGCCAAGCCTGTCCAACGATGCACGCCTCACCGCCGTGCTCGCCTAATTTACAGCTTAGCGGATGCCGTCCGGTCGGACGGTTTCCCGTTGGTCAGGTCTTACTGTAACAGATGCCGGAGCTGCACCCCAGCTTCGCCGCTTGGTAAGATTTGAAGGATTAGATGCCCGGTTTGCCCAGCCACCCTTCAATGGGTTGGCACAGGCAGGCCGGGCATCGTTGCGTTTTTAGGGACTTAGGAGTTAGAAGCTGTTTAAGTTAGTTGCCCGAGTACCCCGAAGCGGTGCTTCGGTCGTGGAACGGCCCCGCTGAACGACCGTTCAAGGACCGAAGCACCGCTTCGGGGTACTCGGCCGGCGGGCCTGGATAGTAACGCAAACAGCTTCTTAAGTTTTGAGGGTTGAGTTCTAGGTGTTGGGTGTTCGGTATTAATAGAACCGAACACCCAACACCGAACACCAAAAACCCCTTCATTGCACCGCCAACTGCCGGAACAAATGCTGCCCGTTTTGCAAGGCTACGTCGAGGGTGTAAATCCCGGTGGGTAACTGGTGCAGGTCCAACGGAAGCGGGGCGGTGGAGGCGGTGATTTGGTTTTGCGACCAGACACTGCGGCCCAGGGCATCGGTTACGTGCAGGGTCAGCGGCTGGGGGGCGGGCAGGGTTAGGCGGAGGGTGAAGCGGCCGTCGGCGCTGGGGTTGGGGTAGAGTTGGGCTTGCGCGGCCAAAGCCGTGCCGGGCGCGGTGCCAGCGGGCGCGTAAGGTGTTCGGAAATTGAGGGTGTACTCGCAGCCGAAGTCGCCGCTGATGGCGCGAATGACGGCCCCGTTGTTGCCGTTTTTGAGGCTCATGGTGCCGTTGGTGGTGCCCGAACCACTGGCCGTGTAATACCACCAGGCGAAGCCGTCGCAGCCGGCATCCACCACGCGCAGGGCGTAGCAGCCGCCGGGCAGGTTCAGGGTGTCGCTGTAGGCGGTCGAGGCCAGGGCGTTGGTGCGCGAGGCCACTACGTTGCCGGCCACGTCGCGCACTTCCCAGCCGGTTTGGCTGTTGTTGCCGCCGTTGCGGGCATTGTTGGTGGTCATCGCGACGACCGTGCGGCGGGGCAGTATCACGGAAGGCGCGAAGCGGCTGGTCAGGGTGTCGTTGTAGGCGTTGGGGTCGGCCTGGCCATTGGGCTGGCTCACCCAGGCGCGGAAACGCCCGCCGGTGCTGTTGCTCACCAGCGTGGGCAGCGGCGGCAAGGCCACCAGCGTGTCGCGGCCAAAGGGCAGGTTGCCGGTCCAGGAGTAGGTCTGGGCCGCGCTGCCCACCACCCGGTAGCCGATGGTGGCGGCCGTGAGGCGGTTGCTGCCCAGGTTTTTGAGGCGAATGCGGGGGCCGCCGCAGCTTGGGTTTTCGCGCAGGTAGTTGTCATCCAGGTTGGGCGACACGATGGCTTCCAGCCCGGCATCGTCGGTGAAATTGACGGGGCCGGACGTGACGAGTTGGCTGGTCCAGATGAATTGCGGAGGAGAAGAGCCGGCAACGGGAGCCGTAGTGTAAACGGGCATCGTGATGCCCAGTGTGAAGGGCTGACCGGGGGTGGTGAGGGCAGTGAGCGGGTGCCAGATGGGCCGCACGTACGCCCCAGGGCACCAGTTGCCCCGGTTGAACAGCCAAGTGCCGGTCTGCGGGTACACCTCGTTCGTGCCGCAGTCGGCCCGCCATAAGGTTTGGTAGGGCCGGGCGGCCCCGTTCACGGTCCAGTAGTAGTAGCGCTGGCAAAATTCGGCGCAGCCCGACCCATCGGAACCGTGGCCGCTGATGATGTTCTTGAGCCGCACCGTACCAATGCTGGGGGCCGTGAGGGTGCGGGGCAACAGGTGGCTGTTGATGGGGTTGGCGGCGTTGCCGTAGAGGAATGTGCCGTCGTACACGTTCGTGACATCCACCGGGTCCTGGGGCGGGGTGCCCTCAATGTATTCGAGGCGGATGGTGACGGTGAAGCCCCAAGTGTAGCCTTCGTACACGAAGCGGAAGCTGCCGTTATCGAGCAGCACGGGCGTGTATTCGGTCACGTCCACCACGTAGTCGTGGGTTAGGTTGCGGGTCAGCCAGTCGGTGGCGTAGGGCGTGATGATGCGGGCCATTTCCAGGGTGTCGTGGGCCGGGGGGCGCACCAGCACTTTGGTAGTGTAGTCCCAGGAGCCGCAATACTGGCTGCCGGGGGCGCAAGCGTAGCGGCCCAGAATGTAGTGCATCAGCACCTTGCGGTAGCGGCTGCCGTGGGCGGGCAGGGTGGCCGTGGTGTCGTAGTTGCCGTAGCGGGTTAGTTTGCGCTGGTTCCAGATGGTGACGCGGGTGGTGTCGCCGGGGGCGGCCAGGGCAGTGTCGGGGAGCAGCGCGAGGCCCGACACGAGCAATAGCACACTCAACAGTAGGGTTTTGGTCATGCGAAAGAAATGCGAGAAAAGTCAGAACATTGGGTTACGGTGGCTCAAGTTACGACATTTCAGCCGAAACATACCCAAGTGCTTCTTGTGGCGGCCCCAAAGGGAGCTGCGCTGGCCACTTGCGCGTCTGTCCGAAATTAGCGCGGTTTTCAAGTCGGTAGAGTAGGGTGCGGAGCTTGCCCCCGCCCGTCGCGGCACGGTTCCAATTCACCGATTCCGTGCAGCAACGGGCGGGGGCAAGCCCCGCACCCTACACGCCCCAATTACGAAAATGCGCTGCGGACCAATTCATTCAGTAGGTGATTACTCCGGCAACACCCGCCGCACTTGCATAAAGCGTCGCTCGTAGTCGCTGCCCTCGACCTGGCTGATTTTTACGCCCGACTCGCGCCGGGCCGACGACGAATGCACGAAGCGCAACGGCCCGCTGGCCCCGGCCGCCACCACAATGCCGGCGTGGCCGGGCGTGGCCGAGGTTTTGGCCGTGCCCGTGAACACCACCACGTCGCCGGGGCGGGCCTCGGCGCGGGGCACGGGGCGGCCCACGGCAATGAGCAGCGCGGTGGAGTGGGGCAGGGGCACGTGGTAAAGCCCAAACACGTACTGCACGAAACCGGAGCAATCGAAGCCGCTGGCCGGGGTGGTGCCCGCATAGCAATAGGCGGTGCCCCGGAGTTGCAACGCCGACCGCACCACGCTGTCGCGGCGCGGGGTGGCGGGGGCGGGAAGTGCTGGCGGCGATGACTGCGGTGCCCCGGCCAACCGGACCGGAACCGCCGGAATTGCCGGGGCCGCTGCCGCCCGCTGGGCGTGGCCGGGCGCAGGAGCCGTGTGCTGGTAGTAACGAAAGCTCAGCAAGGCTGCCAGGGCAACCACGAAAACCAACCAGATAACGCGCATCGCAAAAAACAGAGCAGTGATGTAGCGCCGCCGCCTGACTTAACGCGGCCCGGGCGGCTGGGGTTGGCAAGCGCATTCGCCCCGTACTTTGCCGGTACTTTCACCCCTTTGCTCGTTCGCTAATGTTTTTCCCCCTGCCCATGCTACGGCGTTGCGCTTGGTTGTTGGGGCTGGCCGGTCCGGCTGCCCACGCCGCCGCACCCACCCTGCGCTACACCCTGGCCATGCCCGCCCCCCAAACCCATTATTTTGAAGTGCAAATGGACCTGGGCAGCTTCAGCCCCGACTACACCGACGTGAAAATGCCCGTCTGGGCACCAGGGTCGTACCTCATCCGCGAGTTTGAGCGCCACGTCGAAGGATTGCAGGCCAACGCGGCGGCCGGGCAGCCGTTGCGGGTCGAGAAGCAGGACAAAAACACCTGGCGGGTGTTCCACCCCCGGCAGCCCGATTTTCGGGTCAGCTACCGGGTCTATGCCTTCGAGCTGAGCGTGCGGACCTCGTTCGTGGATGCCGACCACGGCTACGCCAACGGCAGCAGCGTGTTCCTGTACCCGGCCGAAAACAAGGACCTGGGCAGCACCCTGACCGTGCAACCGGCGGCGGGTTGGGCCACGGTCAGCACGGCGTTGCGGGCGGCGGGCGGGGCGGCGTTCACCTACGCGGCGGCCAACTACGACGAGCTGGTCGATTCGCCGCTGGAAATTGGCAACCACAAGGTGCTGAATTTTACGGCCAACGGCACCCCGCACCAGGTAGCCATGTTCGGGCAATACCAGGGCGACGATGCCCGGATTGTGGCCGAAATGAAAAAGGTGGTCGAGGAAGCGCACCGCGTGGTGGGCCAGAACCCGCTGGACCACTACCTCTTCATTGTACACAACCTGGAGCGCGGCGGCGGCGGGCTGGAACACCTGTACTCCACGACCCTGGAAGTGGGGCGGCACGTGTATGAAACGCCCGCTGGGATGGAGAGCTTCTTGGGCCTCGTGGCCCACGAATACTTCCACCTCTGGAACGTGAAGCGCATTCGGCCGCAGGCGCTGGGGCCGTTCGATTACGACCACGAAAACTACACGCACTTACTGTGGGTGAGCGAAGGGTTCACCGAGTACATGGCCAATGTGCTGCTGACCAGGGCGGGGTACCTCGACCAAACCAAATACCTGACCAAGCTGGCCGAGCAGATTGCCCGCGTCGAAAACACGCCCGGCAACCGCGTGCAGTCGGCGGCCGAAGCCAGCTTCGATGCCTGGATTCGCTACTACCGGCCCAACGAAAACTCCAACAACTCCCAAATCAGCTACTACGACAAGGGCGAGGCCATCGGGGCCGTGCTGGACCTCCTGATTGCCGAAGCCAGCCGGGGCGAAAAGCACCTCGACGACGTGTTCCGGTTGCTCTACGCCAAGTATTACCTGACCCTGCACCGGGGCTTTTCGGACACCGAGTTTGAGGATGCCGTGGCCGAAGTGGCGGGCCGCCGCTTCGACGACTTTTTTCGCAACTGCGTGTACGGCACCCAGCCGCTGGACTACGCCACGGCTTTGGGCTACGCCGGGTTTGCACTCACGAGCGAGGCCCTCAGCCCCGATGCCACGCTGGGGGCCACCATCGGCAACAAGGGCGGCAAGCCGGTGGTGACGGCCGTGGTGCGCGACGGTGCCGCTTGGCGCGGCGGCCTGAGCGTGAACGACGAAATCGTGCAAGTGAACGGGCAAGCCCTGGGCGATGAAACCCTGCGCCAACTCACGGGCCGCCCCGGCGGCACCGAAGTCCGGCTGCGGGTGCGCCGCGACGGCCTGGAGCGCGACGTGGCCCTGGTCATGCAGCCCAGCCCCGACCGCCGCTATGCGATTGTGCCGGTGGCCAAGCCGAGTGCAGCCCAGCAGCGGGTGCGGGCGCGGTGGCTGGGGCGGTAGCCAGACCCCTCGGCAGAACTCTTCCGAAGGCCCCAGATGGGTACGAACGCCCCGGCCGCCCCCACCAGCAGGCCCCGGCAGTTCGCTGCCGGGGCCTGCTGGTGGGGGCGGCTTGTCCTTACAGCGGCAGTGCCCCCACGGCGGCCCCCAGGTTCACGCGGCCCCAGCCCAGCGTGGAGCTGCGGGCGTTGCGGTTGCTGCTGGCGGCCACCAGGCGGGCCTTGATTTGGGCGGCGGTTTCGGTGGGGTGCTGGCTCCAGACCACGGCGGCCATACCAGCCATCGTGCTGGTGGCGACCGACGAGCCGCCGACCGTGGCGGGCGCGTCGCCGGTGCGGGCCAGGCACAGGGCGTGCAGGCCCCCGGTGGTTTTCTCCATCACCACGGCAAAGTCCACTTTGCTGCCTTCGTGACAAGCGTCGCACCGGGTGGTGCCGTTGTCTTTCACGCCGGTGCAGGCGGTCACTTCGGCCATCGTGGCGGGGAAAATTACGCCCACCAAGCCCGCGCTCCAACTATACGACGTGCCCGCCGCGCAGAAGATGAGCTTGCCCCGCTGGCTGGCGTACTGAATGGCATCGCTGAGTTGCGAACTGCTGGTAAGCTTGCCCATGCTCATGCTAATCACGCGCACGTCGGCGCGGTTGGCGGCCAGGGTGAAGGCATCGGCCGCGCCCTTGATTTCGCGGCTCTCGTCGAGGTACACGTCGCTGGAAGCACGGACGGTTACGAGGCTGGCGTTGTAGGCAATACCGACCGCTGCGCCGTCGGTGCCGCGCGGGGCGGTGGCGGTGCTGGCCATGCAGGTGCCGTGGCCGCAGCCGTCGTCGGGCGTTTCCACGGGGCCGGTGTTGAAGCCTAGGAACGTGCTGCGGGGCAGGGTCACGAGGTTCTCCACGGTGCGGCCCGCGCTCAAGCCCTGGTTGAAGGCGGTGCCCAGGTTTTCCTGGGCCAGCGAGCAGCCCGAATCAATGACCAGCAGCTTGATGCCCGCCCCGCTGGCCTGGTTCCAGGCGCTGCGGATGCCGTGGTAAGTGTCGGCTTGGTTCCAGCCCGAGGCGACGGTGCTGCCGCCGGTGGTCAGCACGGAATAATCTACTCCGGCCACCAGGCCCGGCGTGGCCGGGTCGCCGTCGCAGCCGCTGTCGCTGAGGGTGGCATCGGTGCCGCTGCCGGGGCGCGGCTCGTAGGCCAGCGGCTCGGCGTAGCGCACCAGATTCAGGGCGCGGAGGCGGCGCACGGTGGCGAGTTGGGTCACGCGCACGTCCAGCACGGGCAGCACGGTTTCTTCAAAAGCCACCAGCTTTTCGGCGCTCAGGCTGGGGTCTGCCCGGCGTTCCTCTTCCAGCACGACGGCCAGCACCTGCGCCCGCACGGCTTGCCAGGCGGGGAGTTGGGCGGCGTTGTCGGGCAGCGGGGTGCCGGGCACGAAGCCCACCGGGGCATAGCCCACGGCCAGGATGTTGTCGTGCTGGTTGAGGGCGCTCCAGACGAAATTATCGGCCTGGCCTTTCCAGTCAAAGCGGCCTTCGCCGCGCAGGTGCCGCCAGATTTCGGTGTCGAGTTGCTGCGTGGTGAGGGCGGCGGCGGGGTTGGCGGCGGGGGCCACGGCATCGGCGGCGGGGCGGTCGCAGCCGCTGAGCAGGGCGGCCAGGGCAAGGCTGGCGGGCGCAAGCGTAGAAAAACGCATGGACATAAGGGGGTTTGGGGGTGGGGGATGGTTTGCGGGCCTAAATATAGCCGGGATTTTCTGGCCGGTCGCGCCCCGGATAGAACGAGTAGCCCGAAGCGCAGCTTCGGGCTACTCGTTCTATCCGCCCCCGGTCGCACCCCGTCCGCCCCAAACGACGCTTCGGCCACAACCGTTTTCCGGCGCGGCCCGCCGCCCCCAATTTTGATGCATCAACCAACCCAAACCCCCTTAATCCCCATGAAAGCTGCCCTCTTCGCCCTCGCTCTGGCTGCCGTGTCGCTCGCCGCCGCTGCCCAATCGCAACCGCTGGCAATGGCCACGGTCCGCCCCGTTGCGGCCCCGGCCGCCGACAGCTTCACCCAACTCCTGGCCGCCACCATTGCGGACCAAACCGCCGCCACCACCCCCGCCGCAGTGCAGGCCAACCTCGCCCGGCTCGAACGTGCCGCCGCCGCCGCCCCCACCGCCTGGGAACCGCGCTACTACCAGGCGCGGGGCTACCTCAAGCTGGGCTTCGCCGCCCCGGACGACGAGCAGAAAGACCGGTACTTTGACCAGGCCCAGACGGCCCTCGACCAAACCAAAAAGCTGCCCGGTGCCGACCCGGCCGAGTTGCTCATTCTGCAAGCCTACCTCTACCAGGGCCGCATCATGGTAAGTCCGATGACGCGGGGCATGGTGTACACGGGCCGCGTGAACGAGGCCCTCAACCAAGCCAAAGCCCTGGCCCCGAACAACCCCCGGGTGTACCTGCTGCTCGGCAACGACCTGTACTTCCGGCCCGCCATCTTCGGCGGCGGGGCCGAAAAAGCCAAGCCGCTGTATGAGAAAGCCAAAACGCTATTCGCTACCTTCCAACCGGCCAATGCCCTCAGCCCCACTTGGGGCCAGGGCAACGTGGACGCGGTGCTGGCCCAGATAAACAAGCCGTAAGGTAATGGTCGGCGCTGGTAGTACGACTTTTTCAGTCGTACTACCAATCTTACCCTGCCACGATTGCCGTTCGATTTCCAAAGTGGTAGTACGACTGAAAAAGTCGTACTACCACAACCCCCCATCCCCCTATCTTTGCCCTGATGCCACTCGCCCCCGCCATGCCCCGCTACCTGCCCGGCCGCTCCGGCCCCGGCTGGGCCAAAGCCCTGCGGGTGCTGCTGCTGCTGTCGGTCGGCATCACGGTGCTGGTGAACCCGGCGGCCCTGGGGCGGCCCCACGATTTGGCCGTTACGTTCGGCATCGTCCTGGCCTACTCGGCCGGGTTGTGGTTCGTGAACGGCTATTCGGTGGACTGGCTGAGCCAGCGCGTGTCCTGGACCACGCAGCCGGGGCGGCGTTTGCTGCTCACGCTGCTGCTGTCGGTGGGCGGCTCGGTGGCGGTCATCCTGGGGATGCAGGCCCTGATTACGGTGGCCGAAGGGCAGCCGCTGGCGCACTTCTGGCGGCCGGGAATGTACAGCCAGGTGTTGTTGCCGCTGGGCATCGCCCTCATCGTGTCATTGTTCAACCACGGCCGTTCGTTCTTTCTGCAATGGCGCGAAGCCGCCGTGCGGGCCGAGCGCCTCGAAAAGGAAACCGCCGTGGCCCGCCTCGACGGCCTGCGCCGCCAAGTGGACCCGCACTTTCTGTTCAACTCCCTCAACGCCCTCACCAGCCTCGTGGAAGAACAAGACCCCGCCCGCGCCGTGCGTTTCATCCGCCAACTCGCCCAGGTGTACCGCTACGTGCTGGACAGCCAAAGCCAGGAACTGGTGCCGTTGGCCGACGAGTTGCGCTTCGCGGAGAGCTACCTTTTCCTCCAAAAAACCCGCCTCGGCAATGCGCTGGCCCTTGAAACCACGGCCCCGGCCGCTGCGCTGGCCCCGTTTTTTGTGCCCCCGTTGGCCGTGCAGCTCTTGCTGGAAAACGCCCTCAAGCACAACACCGCCCTGCAAGCCGACCCGCTGCACGTGAGCATCGTGCTGGACCCCGCCGCCGCCACCCTCACGGTGCGCAACACGCTGCGCCCGCGCCGCCTGCCCCCCGGCGAGGCATCGGGCCTGGGCCTGGCCAACCTGGCGGCGCGGTACGGATTTCTAACCGAACGGCCGCTGGCAGTGGGGGCGGAGGGGGGCGAGTTTGTAGCCCGGTTGCCGTTGCTGAAGCTGGGACAGTAGCCCATTCACCCCCCCATGCCCCTCCGCGCCCTCATCGTCGAAGACGAACCCCTGGCTGCCCGCCGCCTGGCCGATATGCTGGCCCGCCAACCCGACCCGCTCGCGGTGCTGGGCACCGCCGAATCGGTGGCCCAGGCCGTGGCCCTGCTGGCCGAAACCACGCCCGACGTGCTGTTTCTGGACATTCACCTCGCCGACGGCCTCAGCTTTGGCATTTTTGAGCAGGTGGCGGTGCGTTGCCCGGTCATCTTCACCACCGCCTACGACCAGTACGCCCTGCAAGCCTTTCGGGTGAACAGCGTGGACTACCTGCTCAAGCCCCTGGACGAAGCCGAACTCAGCGCCGCCCTGGCCAAACTGCGCCAGCGGCTGCCGACCGCCGCGCCCGCCGCCGCGCCCCCAGTCTTCGACCCCGCGCTACTGGCCCAACTCGTGCAGCAGTTGCAGCAAACCCCGCCCGCCGCCAGCTACAAAACCCAGTTTGTGGTGCGCGTGGGCGAACACCTCAAGGTGGTGCCCGTGGAGCAAATTGCCTACTTCTTCAGCCTCGAAAAAGCCACCTTCCTCCAAACCGCCGAGGGCCGCAAATACGTGGTGGACTACACCATGGACCAACTGGAAACCCTGCTCGACCCGCGCCGCTTCTTCCGCCTCAACCGCGCCTACCTGGCCCAGCAAACGGCCATTCAGGACATCATCCATTACACCAACTCGCGCCTGCAAACCGTGCTGAAACCCACCGCGCCTGACACGCCAGTGCTGGTGAGCCGCGAGAAAGTGGCCGTGTTCAAGCAGTGGCTGGATAGGTAGTGGTTAGTGGTTAGTGGTTAGTGGTTAGTGGTTAGTGGTTAGTGGTTAGTGGTTAGTGGTTAGTGGTTAGTGGTTAGTGGTTAGTGGTTAGTGGTTAGTGGTTAGTGGTTAGTGGTGAACGACACTAACCCTTAACCACTGACCGCTAACCACTAAAAACTACCCCTGCCGCAATTCCTGCAATTCTAGCACGAAGCCCGGCAGCACCGGGTCGCCGCTCAGGTTCTGGTCGAAGCCCTGCACCAGGCGCGGCGGGTGAGGCGGCTCGAAGACGTAAACGGTTTCGGTGCTGGGCACGATGAGCCAGGCCAGGCGCACCCCGGCCCCCAGCCAGTCGTGCACCCTGGTGAGCAGCGCGGGCAGCCGGTCAGAGGTCGGGGCCAGTTCCATCACAAAATCGGGGCAGATGCGGGCGAAGCGGCGGCGGTCGTCGGGAGCCAGCGCCTGCCAGCGCTCCTCGGCCACCCAAGAAGCCGAAGGTGCCCATACGGACCGGTCGGGTAAGGTGTAGCCGGTGGACGAATCGCCAACGCGGCCAGCCTGCCAGCGGTGGTTCCAATCGGCGAGTTGGCCCAAAAATTCAGCGTTGAGAAACCCTGATTCGGTGAACACCGGAGGCTTGATGGCGATGGCCCCGTCGCGGTTCCGCTCAATCCGCAGGTCGCGGTGGTCGAGGCAGAACCGGGCAAATTCCGCTTCCGTGAGGCGGTCCAGCACCGGGGTTTTGAGCGTGCTACTTTCCATAGCCAGTCACTTTCAGCCCCCCAAGATACGCCGCAAATGCAGGCCGCCTCGTCCCTGCCAAACTTCGCCGCCCCCGCCCGCGTTATCGGCCCCGTGAACGTGCGTGTGCTGCTTCTTTGGGCTTTGCTGGCCGTGGCGGGCCCCGCCCTGGCCCAGGAAAACCCCCACCGGGGCCACGTGGACGGGGCGGGCCGCCGGGCCATTCCGCGCCTCGACCACCCGCGCTTTGTCGTGCTCTACGACTCGCGCTATTCCATCCTCAACCACCACTTCGGCACCATCAACGGCCTGAAGGCGGGCATTGAATTTCGGAACCGCTTCCGCACCGGGGCCGCCGTCTATTTCCTCAGCACCGGCTTCCCGACCCGGCAGGCCAACCCGCCCGAGGCCGACCCCGACACCGACGGCACCCTGCGCTTTCGCTACCTGGCGGGCTACGCCGAATACGTGCTGTTGGAAAGCCGTCGCTGGGAACTGAGCGCCAGTATGCAACTCGGCCTCGGCTCGGCTTCGGTGGTGTACCAGGATGTGGCGGGGGCCACGTTCAGCACCCGCCCCAGGTTTTTGGGAATTACGGAGCCGTCGCTGCTGGCCCAGTACAAGCTCTTTCACTGGGCCGGGGCCGGGGTGGGGGTGGGCTGGCGGCAGCCGGTGTTCGTGCCCGTCCCCATTCAGCGCGAGCTGAACGGGCCGGTGTTCTACGCCCGCGCCAAGTTTTTTCTGGGCGATTTCATCCACCTCGTGCGCCACCACGAACCGCTGTTCAGCCAAGACGGGCTGCGGCCGGAGCCGCCGCTGCCGGCAGCACAGCCGTAGCGGGCACCTCGGCGGGGGCTGCGGCGGGCGGCGGCGGGGGCAGGGTGGCCGCCAAAAAGGCCTCGCCGGCGGGCGTGAGCCAATACCAGGTGCTGTGGCTCTGGCCCCGGCGCTCCAGCAGGCCCAGCCCAACCAGCCGCCGCAGCGCCCGCTGCACCGCGCTGCGGCACAGGCCGACGGACTGCCCCAGTTGGGGCGTTTTCCAGGCGTGCCCCGCGAGAAACAAATACAGCACGTCGGCCATGTAGCCGGGCCGGGCCGGGGCGTGAACCAGCGGTTGCAGCCCGGCGTAAATGGCCGATTTCAACCCCGCCGGGCTGTAGTCGGGCGGGCGCGCCACGGGGTGCTTGCGGTCTTCCACGCGCTGGGCAAAGCGCTGGAGCAGGGCTTGCCCGGCGGCATTCTGGTCGGCAAGCGGGGCAACGGGGACGGACATGGGCGGGGCCACAACCGGCAAGTGTCCGGTTGCGGCCCCAAGATACAACCCAGCGCCCACTTGTGGCGCGCTGAAAATACCCCGTGGCGCTCCCGGAGCAGCTTGTGGCGCTCCGGGCCTGGCCTGTGGCGCGCCCACCGGCGGTTGCTGCCTGCTGGCCGAAGCCCGTGCCGCTACCGGGGGCGGTTGCTGCCTCCTGCTCCAAGCTTGTGCCGCTGCGGGGAGAGGTTGTGGCGCTGCGGGGGCAAGTTGTGGCGCTCCCGACGGGCAGCGCCACCAATTCAGGGGCCAGCGGCGGGCGGCTGGCCCCGCCGGCTTGGCCAGCCAAACCGGCCACCCGCCTTTAGTTGTAGTTCGGCAGCACGTTGTACTTCTTGCCGAACTCCAGCATTTGCTCGGCAAAGTCGTCCGGGTATTCCAGGCGCACGTCCACAATCTGGCCGCCTTGCACCACCGGCTTCAGGCGGGGCTGAATGAAGCCCTGGTAGGGCGCGATGTTGAGCTTGGCGTAGCGGGCCAGCACTTCGCGGTGCAGCACCGGGTCCACAAGTACGCCGTAGGTTTCAATCAGGGCCTTGCCGGCCGCGTAGTCGCCCTCGCTGGTGATGCGCTGGATTTCGCGCAGCAACTGCCCGAACAGCCCGCGCAGCTTCACGTAGTCGTTGATGCGAACGTAGGTCTTGTTGTTCTGCTTCACCAGCTCCACCACTTTGCCGCTTTTGCCCTTCTCAAACACCCACTTGGCAATCAGTTGGCGGTTGCGCATATGGGCCTCTTCCACGGTTTCGCCGGGCTTGAGGCGGGTGAGTTGGGTCAGCAGGCCGTTGCGGAGGTAAGAGTCGTATTCGGCTTTGGCCACGTCGGCCGAGTTGGTTACGCCGATTTCCTGGAGCTTGGCATCGGGCAGGTAGTACAGGGCCACGAGGTCGGCGCGGGCTTCTTCCAGGGCCGAAGCGTAGCTTTTCAGGGTTTCCTTGGTCGTGCCCACGCCGGGGTTTATCTGCCCCGAGGCGTGGCCAATCACCTCGTGCATATCGGTGTGCAGCTTGCCCGCCAGGGCACCGTATTTTTTGGCCCGCGCCTTTTCTTCGGGCGAAAACGCAAACTCGCCCAGCATCCCGCTGTTGGCGTTGGCCTCGTCGTAGGCTTCCACAATGTTGCCCAGGTTCACCGACTTGGAGCCGTGTTCTTTGCGAATCCAGGTAGCGTTGGGCAGGTTGATGCCGATGGGGGTGCTGGGGGCCGCGTCGCCCGCTTCCATCACCACCGTAATGACTTTGGCCGTGATGCCGACCACGTTTTTCTTCTTGTGCTGGTCGTTGATGGGCGAGTGGTCCTCAAACCACTGGGCTTGCTGAGCGAGGGCGGCAATGCGCTTGCTGGCTTCCAAATCCTTGAACGACACCACCGATTCGTAGCTGGCGCGGTAACCCAGTGGGTCGCCGTACACCTCAATAAAACCGTTCACGACATCGGTGCGCGACTCGGTGTCCTTCACCCAGGCAATGTTGTAGGCATCCCAGGTGCCGAGGTCGCCGTCCGAGTAAAACAGAATCAGCTTCTTGAGGGCGGCTTGTTGGGCGGGGTTTTCGGCCACGTCGCTGGCCCGGCCCAGCCAGTACATCACCTGCGTAATGGCCTTGCCGTACATTCCCTGCCGCCGCCAGAGTTGCTCTTTCAGGCTGCCGTCGCCCGCCTTTTCCAGCTTGGAATTCAGGCCGTAAGACACCGGCTGGGCTTCGTCCTTCGGGATGCGCTTGGCGTAGTAGGCTTCCACTTCCGGCTGCGTCACGCCCTCGTAGAAGTTGGTGGCCGAAGCCGTCACCAGGTCCTGCCCCGCCACTTGGTTCACGCGCTTGGGCGCAATTTTGGGGTCAAAAATAACCGGCGTAATAAAACTCAAGAACTGCTCCACGCTCTCGCCCGATTGCAGCGGCAGGCGCTTGGCATCGGTGGCCCGCACCAGCCCGGCGAAGTATTCGGGCGTGCATTCGGGCACAAATTTGCGGGTGGAGTAGTGGTGGTGAATGCCGTTCGAGAACCACACCCGCTTGGTGTACACGGTCAGCTTCTGGGCTTGGTCGGCCAACGCCGCCTGGGCCAGGTTGGTCTGGTTGGCCGCCCAAATGGCATCCAGCGTCCGCCGAATCCGCAGGTTGTGCTTGTAGTTCTGGTCGTAAATAATATCGCGCCCAAACAGCGCCGCCTGCGACAAATAATACAGCAACTCCTTCTGCTTGACGGGCAACGCCGCAAAGCCCGGCACCTTGTAGCGCAGCACCCGCAAATCGGCAAACTGCTCGCTGACGGGCGAAAAATTGGCGGGCACGTCGGCTTTGGCTTCGGCCGTTGGCTCGTCGGCATCGGCCACCGCCGTTTCCGGCCCGGCCGGAGCCGTAGGCGTTATCACCGTCGAGGCGGGCTTTTCGGTGGCCGGGGTGGTGCGGGTGCAGTTGGCCAGTGTGCCTACTGCCAAAAGCAGCGCAAGTCGTTTCATCACAGAAAGGAGAAAAAAGTCAGGTGGGGACGAATGCACAAAGCTAAGCGAAACCCTGCAACGGGCGGGTACTCGTGCTAAATGCTGCGCAACGTGCCTGCCCGGTCCACTTTGCCGGTGGCCGTCATCCGAAATTGCGGCACGTACACCACTTGCCGGGGGTGTTCGTACTTTTCCAGCCGTTCGGCCAGCAGGGCCAGCAGCTTTTTTTCGGTGGCGGCGGGCAGCGCCGGGCCTTCCACAAAAGCCGTCACGGCTTCGCCCAGGCGGCTGTCGGGCTGCCCGGCCACGAAGCAAGCCCGCGCCGCGCCCACTTCGGCCAGGGCCACTTCCAGCACCTGTTCCACCTTTTCGGCCTGCACCTTCACGCCGCCCGAATTTATCACAAAGTCGGCCCGGCCCCGCCAGCGGAAGCCGTGGTGCTGGGGCAGCAACTCCACCACGTCGTTGGTGACGATGAGCTTATCGGCCGTCACGTCGCCGCGCAAGGTCAGGCAGCCCCGCGCATCTTGCCCGGCCGCAATGCCGGGCAGCACCCGGTAGTAGTCGGTGGCTTCGGGGCCGTTTAGCCGCCGCAGGGCCACGTGCGAGGCCGTTTCGGTCATGCCGTAGGTGTGCCACACGGGCACGGTCAGGGCTTGGGTGGCGCGGTGCAGGGCCGCGTCCACGCTGGCCCCGCCCACCAATATCGCCCGCATTTTATTGAGCCGGGCGGCGTGGCCCGCTTCCAGCACCGTTCGCAGTTGCAGGGGCACGAAGGCGGCAAAGTCAAATTCCGCGTCGGCCGCCATGTAGGCCAGCGGGTCGGCGTGCGGCTCCACCACGGTCAGGTGCATTTGCCGTTCCAGGCCGCGCACGAGCATCATCAGCCCGCCCACGTATTCGCAGTTCAGGCACACCAGCGCCCGGTCGCCGGGGCCGAGGTCGAAGAAGTCGCCCGTGCGCCGGGCCGAGGCTTCGAGTTGCGCCCGCCGCAACATCACGAGTTGCGGTTGCCCGGTGCTGCCGCTGGTCCGCAAGCCCACTTCCTGCACCCCGTTCTGCCACTGCCGCACAAAGTCCAGCAAGCGGGCTTCGTAGCCATTCACCGGCCCCGCCAGTCGGGCCGGGTATTGGGCCAGGTCGGCGTAAGAAAATTCGCGCCCGTTGAGCAGGAGGGAGGTGGGAAGGTTGGGAGAATCCATGCAGCAAAACTACGCGCCGACTACACCAAATTTGGGCAATTCCGCTACGCCTTACGGAAACTTCGGAAACTGGTCAAAGTTCGGCGGCCGTTTTTCCAGAAACGCATTTTTGCCTTCCTTCGCCTCGTCGCTCAAGTAGTACAGCAGCGTCGCGTTGCCTGCCAGTTCCTGAATACCCGCCTGTCCGTCCAGTTCGGCGTTGAAACTGGATTTGAGCATTCGCAGCGAGAGCGGGCTTTTTTGCAGAATTTTGTGGCACCACGCCACGGTGGTTTCTTCCAGCTTGTCCAGCGGCACCACTTTGTTCACCAAGCCCATGTCCAGGGCTTCCTGGGCATCGTACTGGTCGCAGAGAAACCAGATTTCGCGGGCTTTTTTCTGCCCCACCACCCGTGCCAGGTACGAGGCCCCGAAGCCGCCGTCAAACGAGCCGACGATGGGGCCGGTTTGCCCGAAGCGGGCGTTGTCGGCCGCAATCGTCAGGTCGCACACCACGTGCAGCACATGGCCGCCGCCGATGGCCCAGCCCGCCACCATCGCAATGACGGGCTTGGGCAGCGAGCGAATCAATTTCTGCAAATCCAGCACGTTGAGGCGCGGCACGGCATCGGCCCCCACGTAGCCGCCGTGGCCGCGCACACTCTGGTCGCCGCCGCTGCAAAAGGCCCGGCCGCCTTCGCCGGTGAGGATGACCACGCCGATGTCGGGCCGGTCGCGGCAGATGTGCATGGCCGCAATCATCTCGTCCACCGTGCGCGGCGTGAAGGCATTGTGGACCTGCGGCCGGTTGATGCTGATTTTGGCGATGCCGCCGTGCTGGGTGAACAGGATTTCCTGAAATTCCTGAATCGGGGTCCAGGTAATGGGGTCGGTCATAAGTCTTGGATGGTAGTCGGTATTTAGTAGTGGGTAACTGGATGGCAAAAGTCGCGGAGTTTCGCAAAGCTAGGAAAAAGCTTTTTTAACCGCCGCCCGGTATTCCTCAAAAAAAGCGGCGTTGGTGCGCGAATCGGTGAATATTTCCAGAATGGCCGCGCCCGTTTCGGCCGCAAAGAAAACCGGCAAAGCCGTGTCAAGTTCGTCGAACGACGACACCGGGAAGTAGCGCAACCCAAAATCCCGCGCTGTGTTCTCGGCCGTCAGGGCTTGGCGGGTTTCAAAAAACTCGTCCAATTCCGGCTGGTCGCGCGGGCCATCAATGAGCCGGAAAATGCCGCCGCCGTGGTTGTTGAACAGCACCACGCGCAGGTTGGGCACGGGGTAGTTGTGCCAGAAGGCGTTGCGGTCGTAGAAAAACGCCACGTCGCCGGTCAGCAGCACCACCGGCCGGTCGGGCTGGGCCAGGGCCGCGCCCACGGCGGTGCTGGTGCAGCCATCAATGCCGCTCGTGCCCCGGTTGGCGAATACTTCAATGTCGCGGCCGAACGGGATACCCAAAATGTTGGCGTAGCGCACGGCCATGCTGTTGGCGAGGTGCAGAGCGGTGCGGGCAGTTACGGCGGTTAAAACGGCGTAGAAGGCAAAAAACTCGGTAAAGTCAGCGCGTTGTTCAAAAAAAGTGTCAAGAAAAGTACCCGCCTTGTCGTCCCACTTCTGCCACAATTTCGCGTAGTCCGATTGCTCCGTGTTGGGCCAGCTTGAGCTTATGGCACCGGAAATTTCCATGCCCCTGAAGCATTCATAGAAGGGCAGACGAATGATTTGCGTCAGGCTCCGAAACGTGTCGGCCACCGGCCCCGAAGCCTGAATGTGCCAGTGTTGCTGCGGCGGAAACTCGCGCAGAAACTGTTTCAGCGCCTTTGAGATTAACGAATTGCCAAACGTAATCAGCAAGTCTGGCCGCAAGGCTTCTTTTTGTTCGGTGGAAAGACCGCTCAGAAACACGTCGTGGCGGTGCTGGGCCAGCCGCCAATTGAATTGTTCCATGTGTCCTTTGGCGCTGTAAGGAGCTTGTTGGCTTTGCACCCAGCCGTTCAAATTGGCTATTGAATCGGCTAAAATGGGTAGCCATAAGCGCTTTGCCATGTCTGAAAGAACAACTTGTTCTTTTCGCCGCAAATGGGCCTGCCCAGCCACCACCAACACTTTGTTATGCGCCAACACTGCTTCGGCCAAGTCGTACTGACCCGGCGGGTCTGATTCATTGCCCGCTTCAACGTTTAAGTAAACGTCTTCTCCAGTCGTTTCCCGAACAATCGTGCCACTGTATTCATACCCTATTTCCTCCCCCGCTTTCGGATAAAAAGGCTCCCGCAGCGGCACGTTCACCTGCACCGGCCCGGCGGGCGCGGCTTGCGCTAGGTTAATGGCTTCGTTGATGATTCGTTCCGAGTGCCATTTGGCATCGGGGTGGGTCGTGTCCACCGGAAAATCGAACGCGCCTTTGGCGTGGGCACCGTAGAGGTGGCGCTGCCGGATGGTTTGCCCGTCGAGTTGGTCAATCCATTCGGGGGGCCGGTCGGCGGTGAGGACCAGCAGCGGAATTTGCTGAAAAAACGCCTCGGCCACGGCGGGGGCGTAGTTCAGCCCGGCGGTGCCGCTCGTACACACCAGCACCACCGGTCGCCGGGTAGCTTGGGCAATGCCCAGCGCCACGAACGCCGCCGCCCGCTCGTCGGGCACGACTTTGATGCGCCCCCGGAAGGCCGGGTGCCGGGCAAAGGCCAGCGTGAGCGGGGCCGAGCGGGAGCCGGGCGACAGCACCACGTCAGTGATTCCGTGGCGTGCGCAGATTTCAGCAATGTTGTAAACGGCTTGCATTCGGCAATAAGCGGCAGACGGGGGACAGGGTTTTGGGCCGGGGCCGCAAAGGTATCGGTGCAGCCAGCCGCGCCCGGTAGGAGCGGGGCCTACCGGCCCCGGCGGCTGGAAAAAAACGACCACCCATCGCGTGTCTATTTGTGACCTTTATGTGATAACTAAAGCCCTGCGCCGCCGTTCAAAAGGCCGAACGAATTGCCACTGCTGTGGAGTAGCTGCCGGATTATGAGTAAATGTGCGCTGTTGATTGAAGACGATGCCGACATTGCGGCACTGGTGAGCGTGAACCTGCGCGACATTGACTGCCCGCTTGACATTGCAGCCGATGGCCTGGTGGGGTTGCAGATGGCCACCGACCACGCCTATGATGTGATTGTGCTGGACATCATGCTGCCCGGCCTCAACGGCATTGAGGTATGCCGCCGCTTGCGCGAGCGCAAGGTGCGCAGCCCTATCATCATGCTCACCAGCAAGCACGACGAAATTGACCGGGTGCTGGCCCTGGACCTGGGGGCCGACGACTACCTTACCAAACCGTTCAGTGTGCGGGAGTTGGTGGCCCGCATCAAGGCCCGGCTGCGCCGCTACGCGCCCGATAAAATGCCCGGCTTTGCGGGCGGCGAACTGCCCGCCACCCGCCTCATGCGCGGCCCGCTGGCGCTGGATACGGAGCTGCACCGCGTCACGCTGGCCGGGCAAACGGTGGCGCTCACGGCTAAGGAATTTGAGCTGTTGAACTTGTTCATGCGCTCGCCGGGCCGGGCCTACACCCGCGCCGAACTGCTGACCCAGGTCTGGGGCACGTCGTTTGCGGGCTACGAACACACCGTGAACTCGCACATCAACCGGCTGCGTATCAAGATTGAGCACGACCCGGCCCGGCCCGAATACATTCTCACGGTGTGGGGCGTGGGGTATCAGTTCAACGACGCCCTGGCCGCATGAGAAACTGGTGGCGCGTTCGGGGGTTGCAACTGCGCTTGTCGCTACTGTTGGTGTCGTTGTTAGTAGTGGTGAGTGGCATATATATTTTCCTGCTTTCGCGCTCGGCCGATGCCTTTGTGGCCGAGGCCTTGCAACGGCGCAACCGCGACCTGGCCCCGTCGGTGGCCAAAGCGTTGCACCTGAACTGGCACACCAATGAGTTGGCCCCCGAAGCCGTGCGCCGGGTATTTGCCGAGGCAATGGTCATTAACCCGCACATCAAGCTGTATTTTCTGACCCTGAACGGCCAGATATTCAATGCGTCGGCCAAGCCCGACGAAATAAAGCTGACCGTGGTGCCGCTGGAACCTATCCGGCTGCTGCTGGCGGGCCGCACCCCGCTGCCCATCCTGGGGGCCGACCCGCGCTACCCGGCCACGTCCCGGCCGTTTTCGGCGGTGCTGCTGCACACGGCGGCGGGGCGGCCGTATTGCTACCTCTACATCACACTCGACGGCGACCCGGCCGCGCCCGAATCCGTCACGCAGTGGCACAGCTACATTCTGCGGCTGCTGCTGCGTACGCTGCTGCTGGCGGGCCTGTCGGTGGCCGTGGTGGGCGTGTTGCTGATTTCGTTTCTGACCCGCAACCTGCAACGCATTTCGCTGGCCGTGCGGCGCTTGCAGGCGGGCGACTACACGGTGCGCGTCAATAACATCCGGCCCGGCGGCGAGTTGGGCGAACTGGCCGTGGCCTTCAACGAGATGGCCGCCCGCACCGAGCAAGCCCTGGCGGCCCTGCACGGCACCGACCAACTCCGGCGCGAACTAGTTGCCAACATCAGCCACGACCTGCGCACCCCCCTGGCCAGCATCGAGGGCTACACCGAAACCATCCTGCACCGACAACACCTGCTCACGGAAGACGAGCGGCAGACCTACCTCGCTACCATCCTGCGCAACACTCAGAGCCTGCGGCGGTTGGTATCGGAACTGTTCGAGCTAAGCAAGCTGGAAGCCGAACACCCGGCCCTGCACACCGAGCCGCTGGCCCTGCCCGAACTGGTACACGACGTGCTGCTGACCCTGCAACCCAAAGCCCAAAGCCGGGGCCTGCACCTGAGTGCCGAAACCGCCGCCCCCGTGCCGATGGTGCTGGCCGACGTGGGGCTGCTGGAACGGGTGCTGCAAAACCTGCTCGACAACGCCCTGCGGTTCACGCCGCCCGGTGGCCGCATTGTGGTGCGGGTGCAGCCGCCCGATGCCACCCAGCCCAAAGTGCGGCTGGAAGTGTGCGACACCGGCCGGGGCATTGCCCCCGCCGACCTGCCCCGCGTGTTCGACCGGTTTTACCGCTCCGACCACAGCCGCGCCACCGGCGAAAGCGGCCTGGGCCTGGGCCTGGCCATTGCCCGCCGCATCGTCGAACTGCACGACGGGCAGCTCACCGCAACCAGTGTGCCGGGTGCCGAAACCTGTTTCGCTTTTGCCTTGCCGGTGTACCACGCAGAAGGGAATCAGGCGTAGCGAAGCAGGGAATTAAATCGGCAAAAAAACGCAACCATTTCGTGATAACTTTCGCTGGACTAATCCGTTTGCTCCTTTGAGCCAAGCCCGTGCATTGCGGGCCGCCCACCAACCCCCCACCCAATTCCATGAATACCCTCTTGAAAACCCTCGCTACGCTGGCCCTGGTCAGCACCTGTTCGTTGGCCCACGCCCAGGAAGGCGGCAAAATGAAGTCGAAAGGCATGATGCACGACGGCAAGATGATGAAGGACGGCGTGATGATGAAGGAGGGCAAAATGATGATGATGAAAGACGGCAAGTCGATGGCCATGACCGAAGACATGACCATGAGCAACGGCACCAAAGTGATGACCGACGGCACCATGATGATGGCGGATGGCAAGAAAATGGCCATGAAAGACGGCGACCACATGATGATGGACGGCAAAATGGCCCACGGCGACCACATGATGAAGGACGGCAAAATGCACGACGGCAAAATGAAGTCCAAAATGTAGGCTAACCCCCTTACCAAAAGCCCGAATCCCGGCCCCGCTGTGCAACGCAGCGGGCCGGGATTTTTTGCTGGGGCCTGTTCAACAAGGTGTGCAAGGCGCGGCAAACAAGCAATATCTTTTTGGTACAAATTTGTGATAACTAGTAAGATATAAAAGCGTTTAGGGAAGAAATCTAACTTTCTTTCTCATGCGACTTTACCCCCCTTTCCCAAGCCCCGCGCCAAAACCCTTCGCGGGTTTGGTGCTCCTCGCCAGCGCCCTCACCCTTGGGGCCTGCAACGCCGACCGCCCCGCCAGCACCGGCGGCACGGCCGCTGCCAACAACGTGCTCTACGTTGAAACCAATGCCCAGGAAGGCAACGCCGTTCTGGCCTACCGCCAAAACGCCAAAGGCGGGTTGGAAGCCCTAGAAGGCAGCCCTTTCGCCACCGGCGGCACCGGCTTTGCCAACCCCACGCAGGGCCTCGGCCCCGACGACACCGACGAACCCCTGGCCCTGAGCGCCGACCGCCGCCACCTGCTGGCTGTGAACCAAGGCAGCCACACCATTGCCGTGTTTGCCATCGTGGCCAATGGCCGCCTCAAGGCCGTGCCCGGCTCGCCGTTTCCGTCGGGTGGGCGCAACCCGTGCAGCCTGGGCGTGGCGGGCAACCACCTCTACGTGGTGAACAAAAGCGACGACGGCGACACCCTCACCACCGACCCGGCCCCCAACTACACCGTTTGCACCATCGGCAACGACGGCCAGCTCCTGCCCGTGGCGGGTTCCACGGTCGCCACCAAGCCCGGCGCGTCGCCCGCCCACGCCTACGTGGCCCCCGGCCAACACTTGCTGTTTGTTGATGACTTTCTGGCGTTTAAGGGGTCGCCAGCGGCGGGTACGTTGCGGGCCTTCGCCCTCGGGGCCGACGGCCGCCTGAACGCCGCGCCCGGCACTCCGCTGGCCCTGCCGCCCGACCCCAAGGGCCAGCCCAACGGGGCGCTGGGCCTGTGGGCGCACCCTAGCCAGAACATTCTTTACGTGGGAATGCCCATGCAGAACAAGGTGGGGGTTTATCAGTTCGATAAGAACTCCGGGGCCTTGAGCTTGCAAGGCAGTGTAGAATCGGGCAACGCCGGAGTGCCCAACGGCCTCGTGTGCTGGCTGCGGGTAAACAGCACCGGCAACCGCCTCTACACCCTCAACAGCGGCGAGGGCACGGTGTCGGTATTCAGCCTGGCCGACCCGCTGACTCCGAAGCAAATACAGGTGTTTCCGCTGAAAACGCCCGGCCCGCTTTTCGATACCAAAACCCCGGCTGGAATGCTGGTGTCGAGTGAGCCGTTCCACCTCACGTTCTCGCCCGATGGCCATACGCTGTTCGTGGTCAGCCAGCACACCAACCCCGCGTTCTCGACCAACTACAACTACCTGCACACGTTGCACGTGGACGGCAACGGCAAACTCAACGAGCCAGCCGACCCCGTGCAGCCGCCCGTGCCCGCCACTGCCCGCCCGCAGGGCGCGGTGAGCGTAGCGTTGTAGTTTTGTGTTTGGCACTTGGTGCTTAGCAGGATTATATGCTACGCACCAAGTGCCAAACCTCAGGCCGCCGACAAGTCCGGGTACAGCGGCGGGGTGGCGGTGGGCGGTGGGCAAAAGGGCCGCAGGTAGGCCCGTCGAAACAAAGCCGTGGCCAGCCACATGGCCGCTGTGGGGGCCAAAAAGTACACCCACAGCGCCGTGTAATCGCCCGCCACCACGGCCGTGGCCAGGGTGCGAAACGGGTTGAGGCTCATGCCCGAAAGGGGCGTTTCGAGGATGATGTACAACATCAGCAGTCCGCCCAGCAGCCAGCCAGCGGCCGGTTTCATGCGCTCGGAGTGCAGGGCTAACAGCAATAGCCACATCAGCCCAAAAGAGATGATGAACTCGGCCGCAAACGCCACTGCTGGCCCGCCCGGCCCCGGCTTCGTGGTGATGAAGTGGACGCTGGCATCGGCGTACATTTCCCCGAACGGGACGCTCAACAGGGCCGCCGCCGCCGTGCCGCCCACGCCCTGCGCCACCACGTACCAAAACACATCGGGCCATTGCATCTTGCCTAATTGCCAGAACGCCAGCGTCACGGCCGGGTTGATATGTGCCCCCGATTTTTTGCCCCACGGGTTGTAGGCCAGCGCCACAATGACCAAGCCCATGCCCAAACCCAGCGGAATCCGGCGCAATGCTTTGCCCACGTCGTGGTCTAATAGCCACTGATTTATCGGCGAGTGGGGGTGTTCGATGAGCAGCGTCAAGGTACTGGCTCCGGCGATGAAAAAAGCCAGTCCGGCGGCTTCCGCCAAGTAATGGGGCCAGTTGCGGCGCAAGGCGGCGAACAACTCAGGGAATGGAGACATTGGGGTAGTTGGTTGGGCCAAGGCCACGGCGGCCCGAATACGCTAACGCGCCCGCTACGGGTTCGGCTGAAAGGCAGGGTTCCGCTTTGTTGCTGAATTTATCACAAAAATATTTTAGCAGAAATAGCAGGGAGTAACATGACTTCACGCAAAGAGACCTAATCTGTGAACAACTTGTGACAACTACGCCCCTGCTTTGGCGTTTGCCTCGCTAAATCCTTGCCTGTACTGCGATGCCTACTCTCAGAGCGCGGCATTCGGGTGAATGCCGTGGTGCCGGGGCCAGCCTGGACCCCCGCCATTCCCGGTACGATGCCCCCTGAACGAAATCAAGAAATTCGGCCACGAAGTGGCCCTGCGCCGCCCCGGTCAGCCCGAAGAATTGGCCCCGGCCTATGTGCTATTGGCCTCACCGGACGGCTCGTTTATGACCGGGGCGCTGGTCCACGTCACGGGTGGCAAACTCAGTAGCGACGACTGATTTGGGCTGGGTATGGCGGCCTTACATTTGTTTTATCTGCACCAGTAAAATTGCTGGCGTTTAACTTTTTTTCTCATGTCCAAAAGCTTTTTAACGCTCATCAAGGAGAAATTTGGCGATGGCAACTACGCCGGCGACGAACACGGCGGGGCCGCTGGCAACGACGGCTCTGGCTTGCCCACGGGGCAGCCGGGCAACTTCATGTTTGCCACCGGCATCGAGTGTTCGTACCCTACCATTGACCAGGGCAAAACCCGGCGCGACCTGCTGGCCGAATGCGACCACTACAACCGCTATAAGGAGGACTTGGCGCTGGTGAAGGGCATGGGCCTGAACGTGTTGCGCTACGGCTTGCCTTACTACAAAATTCAGCAAGCCCCCGGCAAATACGACTGGGAATTTGCCGACTTGGCGATGGCCGAAATCAAGCGCCTCGGCATCACCCCAATTCTGGATTTGATGCACTTCGGGGTACCCGATTTCATCGGCAACTACCAGAACCCCGAGTTGCCGGTGCATTTTGCGGAATACTGCGCCGAAGTGGCCAAACGCTACCCGTGGGTGCGCTACTACACGCCTATCAATGAGATATATGTCACGGCCCGCCTCAGTGCCAAAGACGGGTTGTGGAACGAGCAACTCAAAACGGATTTGGGATTCGTGACGGCTATGAAGCACATCGTAGCGGCCAGCATCATGGGCACCCAGCAAATTGCGTTGCACCGCCCCGACTGCGTGATTGTGCAAAGCGAATCGGCCGAGTTCACCCACGAAATGCGGGCCACCCGCACCCCGGCCGTGCAGCTCGACAACAAGCTGCGTTTCCTCAGCCTCGATTTGCTCTATGCCCACCACCCCGATGGCGAGGTGCTGAACTACCTGTTCGACAACGGCCTGACCCGGACCGAATACGACTGGTTCATGGCCGGTGAGCCGCCCGGCTACCAGATAATGGGCAACGACTACTACGGCCACAACGAGAAAATTGTGCTGCCCAACGGCGAAGTCAAAACCAGCGTGGACGTGCTGGGCTGGTACAACATCACGCTGGAATACTACCGCCGCTACCGCAAGCCCGTGATGCACACCGAAACCAACACCGCTGACCCCAACGAGGCCCCCACCTGGCTCTGGAAGCAGTGGGTGAACATCCTAAGGATGCGCCAGGAAGGAATGCCGGTGCTGGGTTTCAACTGGTATTCGCTGATTGACCAGATAGATTGGGACATTGCCCTCGCCCGCAAAGTGGGCAAAGTGAACGCCTGTGGCCTCTACGACCTCGACCGCAAAATCCGCCCCGTGGGCGAAGCCTACAAGCTGCTGCTCCAGGAGTTTGGCCAGATTACCGTCGTGCCCCACGGCGAACTATTCGAGATTGGTACCCGTCCTGCTTCGCTCAAAACGGAAGTGTAGAGGCCAATTTTGATTGGCACCAACGAAAAGGGCCGCTCCAGTGGAGCGGCCCTTTTATTAAACGGGGTGGTAGTGCGACTTTTCCAGTCGCACTACCACTCTTATTACGCCCCGATAATCTTCTTCCAATCAAATTGTTCAAAAGCAAGAGTGGTAGTACGAACCGCTGCGCGGAATTTGTACTACCACCCCGTTTTAGACCACCGCCAAAAAACCAACGAGTTAAACCGAGAAGCTTTCGCCGCAGCCGCACTCCCGCGAAGCGTTGGGGTTGTGAAACTGAAAACCCTTGCCGTTCAGCCCGTCCGAAAAGTCCAATTCCGTTCCGGCCAGATAAAGAAAACTTTTCATGTCCACTACCACTCGAACGCCCTTGTCCTCAAACTCTTGGTCCATCGGCCGCACTTCGTTGTCGAAGTCCAGCTTGTAGCTCAGGCCCGAACAGCCGCCGCCCGCCACCGAAGCCCGCAAGCGGTAGCTGTCGTCGAGGTGCGCGTCGGCCAGCAGGTGCGACACTTTTTCTTTGGCTTTTTCTGAAACGGTAATCATGGCTTGGGCGGTGTTGAGTAGCTAGTATTGAGTATCAAGTATTGAGTAGTTAGACAAAGAGCAAGGACAAAAAGTGTCTAACTACTCAATACTTGATACTCAATACTAGCTACTATGTACTAAGAAGAAGGATTCAGCACCACGCTGAACACCGTCATGGCGTTCAGGTCGCGGCCGAAATAGAGTTTGTCCAGCGCTTCGTAAGGGTTGTGCGCCCGAAAGTAGGACGTGTGCAATTCCTTGTCGCCCCGCATTCGCCACTGCACGGTGTAGGAGCTTTCGGTGTCCCGAACGCTCCGCACGTAGTCCAGCATTTTCCGCAGACAGTCGGCTCTGTCATGCCCGGTTTCGTAGCGGTACAAAAATCGCTGCTGATGGCGCGGATTGACGGTCACCAAATCCAGCCGCGTTTGCCCGTCCAGCACCCGGAACTCAAACAGCAACTGCGCCGGGTCGAGGCCCAAGTGCCGTTCAATGTCGCGCTGAAAGCGGGCAACTTCGTCGTGCGAATCCATAAGGGAGTTATGAGTTATGAGTTACAAGTTATGAGTTAAAATTAGTCGGCTACAACTCATAACTCATAACTTGTAACTCATAACTAACCTAGTGGTGCGCCATTTCCAGCGCGGGCATTCCGTTTTTCACGCGGTAGTCCGAGATGGCCATTTTGATGGCATCTTCGGCCAGCACCGAGCAGTGGATTTTGACGGGCGGCAGGGCCAGCTCTTCCACAATCTCCATGTTATCAATGGCGAGGGCTTCGTCCACGGTTTTGCCTTTCAGCCATTCGGTGGCGAGCGACGAAGACGCAATGGCCGAGCCGCAACCGAAGGTTTTGAATTTGGCATCGGTGATGGTGTTGGTGGCTTCGTCCACCTCAATTTGCAGCCGCATTACGTCGCCGCACTCAGGTGCGCCCACGAGGCCGGTGCCCACGTTTTTCTTGCTTTTGTCGAGCGTACCCACGTTGCGGGGGTTGCTGTAGTGGTCGATTACTTTATCGGAGTAGGCCATGATGGTTTTGTAGTTGTATTAGGTACAATGTAGTTAGTAGTTGGATTTTGAATGAGCAGCAGAAATTTGTCCCACTACCTGATACCAACTACCCACTACCAGAAAAAATTAATGCTCTGCCCACTCAATCGTGCTGAGGTCAATGCCTTCTTGGTGCATTTCCCAGAGCGGCGACATTTCGCGGAGCTTGGTGACGGCTTCTTTGACGTGGCCGATGGCGTAGTCAATCTGTTCGGTGGTGGTGAAACGGCTCAGGCCGAAGCGCAGGCTGCTGTGGGCGAGGTCGTCGCTCAGGCCCAAGGCTTTGAGGACGTAGCTGGGTTCCAGGCTGGCGCTGGTGCAGGCCGAACCCGACGACACCGCCAGGTCCTTCACGCCCATCATCAGGCCCTCACCTTCCACATACTTAAAGCTGATATTGGTGACGTGCGGCAGGCGGTGTTCGCGGCTGCCATTCACGTAGCTTTCTTCCAGGGTCAGGAGTTCAGTTTCTAGGTGGTCGCGCAAGGCACTCAGGCGTTTGGCATCGGCGACCATTTCCTCGCGGGCCAACTCACAAGCCTTGCCGAAGCCCACAATGCCGGGCACGTTGAGGGTGCCGGAACGCATTCCGCGCTCGTGGCCGCCGCCGTCCATCTGGGCCGTCACCTTTACGCGGGGGTTTTTGCGACGCACGTAAAGCGCCCCTACGCCCTTGGGGCCGTACATTTTGTGGGCCGTAAAAGCCATTAGGTCAATGCCGTCGGCCAGCACATCCACTGGGATTTTACCTACCGCCTGGGTGCCGTCAGTCATAAACAGGGCACCATGTTGTTTGGCAATGGCCGAAATTTCGCGCATGGGCTGAATGGTGCCCGTTTCGTTGTTGCCGTACATAATGCACACCAGGATGGTTTCCGGGGTCATGGCGGCTTCCAAGTCAGCTAAGCTAATCAGGCCTTCCTCATTCACGGGCAGGTACGTCACACGGCCCCCGATTTTTTCCAGGTGCTTGCAGGTGTCCAGCACGGCTTTGTGTTCGGTGGTAGTGGTGATGACGTGGTTGCCTTTCTGGCTGTACATCTCAAACACGCCCTTGATGCCGAGGTTGTCGCCTTCGGTGGCACCGCTCGTGAAAATGATTTCTTTTGGGTCGCAGTTGATGAGTTTGGCAATCTGTTCGCGGGCATAATCCACGCCTTCTTCGGCAGCCCATCCGAAGGGGTGATTGCGCGAAGCGGCGTTGCCGAACACGTCGGTCAGGTAAGGCATCATGGCCTCCAGTACGCGCGGGTCAAGCGGGGTGGTGGCGTTGTTATCCAGATAAATAGGCAGCTTAAGCATAGCGAAGAAGAGGGGTTCGGCCGAGGTGCCGGAACTGGGTGATGGATTGAGGTAGCAACAGCGTTTTGGGGGAAACGGTTTGCTTTCAACCCACAAAAATAGACACAATCTAAACAAGTAGCTGGCAGGGCGGCCGGGCAATCGCCGCGCCCGCCCGACCTTTGCCCCCGATGCTGACTAATTTGGAACACCTGGGCCTGGCCGTGCGCGACCTGCCCGCCGCTACTGCCCTGTATACCAAGCTGCTGGGCTGCGAACCATACAAAGCCGAACACGTGGCCAGCGAAGCCGTGGACACCGTGTTTTTTCGGGTCGGTGGTTCCAAAATAGAATTGCTGGCGGGAACTGCGCCGGACAGTGCCATCACGAAGTTTCTGGAAAAGAAGCCCGAAGGCGTTCACCACGTGGCGTTTGAGGTGGACGACATTGTGGCCGAAATGGAGCGGCTGAAACGGGAAGGATTTGTGCTGCTGAATGAAACGCCCAAGCGCGGGGCCGACAATAAGCTCGTGTGCTTCGTGCATCCGAAAAGCGCCGGGGGCGTACTGGTAGAACTCTGCCAATCGCTGATTTAGAAGGCTTAACCCTGATTTTGCTGATGAGTATGTTGAGGTTTCAACAAGAAGTAGATGCTGCCGTAGATGCACTTTTGTTGCAGCAAGTCATTCTTTACCCCACCGATACGGTGTGGGGCCTTGGCTGCGATGCCGAAGTGCCCCGTGCCGTGGAGGCTTTATATAAGCTGAAAAACCGGCCGGCGGGGCAGCCCAGCATCGTGCTGGTGGCCGATTTGATGATGCTGCAACGCTACGCCGCCACTGTGCCCGCCGAATTGGAAGCAACGTTGGCAGCGCAGACGCGGCCTACGACCTACATTTTGCCCGCCAGCCGGGTGGTAGCTCCGGGGCTGGTCGCACCGGACGGCACGGTGGGCCTGCGGGTGGTAAAGGACGAATTTTGCTTCAAAGTCGTGCGGCGGCTGGGGCACGGTCTGGTTTCAACCTCAGCCAATAAGGCTGGTGAGCCGACCCCGGCTGTGTACGCGGAAGTGGACCCCGCCATTGTGCGCGGGGCCGACTATGTGGTGAGTTGGCGGCAGGACGATGCGGCGCGGGTAGCGCCATCGCGGGTGCTGCGGCTAGGGGCCGGGGGGGCGCTGGAAGTAGTGCGGGAGTGATTTGAAATTAAGAATTAAGAATTATAAATCAATAATTATAAACGGACGAGTGGCGGCTTTGCGTTTCCGGCTTTAAATTTCCGACTTTACAAAACTTCGCGTTCCGACCTTTGCGGGCATGAACGCCCCCCAACTGCCCGACTTGCCCATCTTCCAGACCATTGCCGAAGCGGCGGCCGAACTCGGCCAACCGGCCTATGTAATTGGGGGTTACGTGCGGGACTTGGCGCTGGGGCGGGCCAGTAAGGACATTGACGTGGTGACGGTGGGCGACGGCATTGCGCTGGCCCAGGCCGTGGGCCGCAAGCTGAAAGGGCGGGGGCGGGTGACGGTGTTCAAGAACTTTGGCACGGCGATGCTGCCCACGCAGGAAGCGGGCGAAATTGAGTTTGTGGGTGCCCGTAAGGAAAGTTACCGCGCCGAGAGCCGCAAGCCCGAAGTGGTGGCCGGAACGCTGGAAGAAGATTTAGCCCGACGTGACTTCACCATCAATGCCCTGGGCCTGAGCTTGAACCCCGAAGATTTTGGAGCGCTGGTGGACCGCTACGGCGGAATGCAGGACCTGGGCACCCAAACCATTCGGACCCCGCTGGGGCCGGACGTGACCTTTTCCGACGACCCGTTGCGGATGCTGCGAGCGGTGCGCTTTGCCTCGCAGCTGGGGTTTGATATTGAGCCGGATACCTACGATGCCATCGTGCGGAACAAGGAGCGGATTCGGATTGTGTCGCAGGAGCGGATTACGACCGAACTCAACAAAATAATTGAGGCATCACTACCCAGCTACGGCTTCAAGCTGCTGTTTCAGACGGGGTTGTTGCAACTCATTTTTCCAAAAATGGCGCTGCTGCACGGCGTGGAAAAAGTGGGCAAGCACGCCCACAAAGACAATTTTTATCACACTTTGCAAGTGCTGGACAACGTGGCGGCGGCGGGCGGCGACCTGTGGTTGCGCTGGGCGGCCGTGCTGCACGACATCGCCAAGCCCGCCACCAAGCGGTATTTTCCCAACGTGGGCTGGACGTTTCACGGCCACGAGGACAAAGGTGCCCGCTGGGTACCGCAGATTTTCAGCGACTTGAAGCTGCCGCTGGGCGAGGAAATGCGGATGGTGCAGAAGCTGGTGCGGCTGCACTTGCGCCCGATTGCGCTGGTCAAGGAACTCGTGACCGATTCGGCCGTGCGGCGGCTGCTGTTTGAAGCGGGCGACGACATTGACCGGCTGATGCTGCTGTGCCGGGCCGACATCACGAGCAAAGACCACGAGCGCAAGGCCCGCTACCTGCACAATTTTGGGGAGGTGGAAACCAAGCTGCGCGAGGTGGAGGAGAAGGACCACCTGCGGAATTTCAAGCCAGTCATCACCGGCGAAGTCATCATGGAAACCTTTGGCCTGAAGCCTTCCAGGGAAGTGGGGGAACTGAAAAACGCGGTGTTAGAAGCCATTTTAGAGGGCGTTATTCCCAACGAAATGGAGCCAGCCCTGGCCTTCCTGTTGCAGCAGGGGGCGGCCAAAGGGCTGGCTCCGGAAGACGGTTTCATTCACTCACCAAACTAGGCCGAACTTCCTTTTTCGTGGCCACTGCGGCATGGATGGGCAATGGGGGGCGAGGGTTGCCTGGAGGCGGTTTTAATTTACAGCCGTTTCACCCGCGAAGCCCCCGAAGCGTCGGTGTCTACGGCTTTGGGGTTGCCGGAATACTCGATGGTGCTGGCTCCTGAAGCATCGGCTTTCAGGTTTTCAGATACTTGTACCCGCGCCGCGCTGCCACCCGACACGTCCACGTCGGCCGCCCTAACTTGCAGGTTGGGGCCGGAAAAGATGCAGGCCCCGGCCCCGTCTATTTTAAGGTTTTCGGCGCGGCCGGTGGCCGTGATGTGGCAGGCTCCGGCCAGGTCCAGGTCCAGGCTGGGGGTGTCCAGGGCGAGGTTGGCGGTGCAGGCTCCGGCACCTTCCACGCGCAGGGGGCTATCCTTGAAGCCCGCCACGTCGGCGCGGCAGGCTCCGCTGAGGTCGAGCGCCGTCAGGGTGGGCATCGTGATGCTTACTAGCACGGGGTGGCGGTCGGAGCCAAAATGGAAGAAATTATTCTGGCCTTTGCGCCCGATGACCAGCTTGTTGCCGCTGACCTCCAGGGTCGTGTTGCGAAGCTCCTCCTGCTCACCAGCGGCTTCGACGCTGTACGTGCTGCCCGGCCTCACCAGAATGCGGTAGCCGCCGCTGGCCTCAATTTCGGTGAACGTGCCGGGGTTATCTAGGCGTTTGCGGCCCTCGCCGTAGTAGCTGGCTTTGGGGTTGAACCCGGTGGGTAAGGGCTTGATGTTGATGCTGATGTTGTCGCCTGCGTCTTTGCTGTCAACGTCAACTTTGACCCCGAATTTGTCGTCTCCTTCACCAAAGCTTAATTCGGTGGCGTGGTGGTCGCCGTCGTTATCGTCTTCGTTGGCCCCTTCGTAGCGCTGTCCCAGGCCGTCGGCAGGCACGCAGTCGAGGCATTCGAGCTTGCCGTCGCGGCGGAAGCGAAAGAGGCGGGTACCGTCGTAATTGGGTCGGTCGCGGTTCAGGAAAAATTCGTCGGAAAGGCGGTCGGCGAAGCGGTTGGTCAGGCGGTAGGTGCGGCCCAGGGGCAGGTGCAGGGTGAGGTGCAGTTCTTGGTTGCGGTAGAGGGAGCCGGGGCGCAGGCGCGGGCCTTCGTCGAAAGTCAGCACCGAGTCGCGCTGCTGCACGTCGTAGTCGAGGCCAGCGGCGGCGGTGCGGTTAGCATCGGCGCGGCTACTGCCCCGGGCGGTCACTTCCTGGTCGAGGCGGATAGCCTGGCCACTGTCGGCGGCCACAATCTGCAGTTCGGCATGGTCCAGGAAATTGTCGGCATCCAGTAGTTTCAGGCTGGTGGAACGGGCGGGTCCGGGGTTGAATACCTGCGTCGTCACGGCGCTGCCCCGGCTTTGAAAATGGTGTACTACCTGCGCTGTGGCCACGCCCGACCCAATGACCCCCACCAACCACAAGCCCAGCAGTGAAAAAGCCGCCGTGCGGTTGAGCAAACTGCGCCGGAGAAACAGCCGCAACGCCAGCAACACCAGGGCCAGGGCCGGCACCCCGACCGCCAAAAAGCCCATGCCCACGCCCCAGCCCGGCACGTTGCCCAGCACCGCATCGGCGGGCGCATCGCCCAGGTGCAGCACCGATTCGGCGGGCCACAAGCCCAGGGTCGTGCCCAGGAATGCCACCACCAAAACCAGCAAGCTCATGCCGATAATGAACAGAATAGCTCCCACAAACCAGCGAATGAGCATCCCGATGAAGCTCACGGCGGGCCGGGCACCCCGCGCCGCGCCTTCGAGGTAGGTGCCGATGGAGCGCCCGCCGCCCACGCCCGGCTCCTGGCCGGCGCTAACCTGCATTTGCTCCGAGAGGTTGGCCAGGTTCACCACGTCGCCCCGCATTTGCAGCTTTTCCGAAGGGGTTTTGGCTTCGGGCACCACTATCCACAGAATGAGGTAGATGACGAAGGCCGAGCCGCCCAGAAACAGTCCCAGTAGGAACAGCACCCGCACAATCACGACATCAATGTGGAAGTAATAGGCCAGGCCAGCCGCCACCCCGCCTACCTTGCCCGTGTCCGCGTCGCGGTAAAGCCGATTGCCGGTTACCAGACCATCCATTGGGTTGGTATTGAGTGGGGTAGGAGCGTCGTACCGTTTGGGCAACACTATCCACAGCACGATGTAGGCCAGGATAACCCAACTGCCGACGTGCAGGCGGCCGTGGCCGAAGCCGTCGAATCCAAAATTGGCAATGCTGGGGAGTGCCACGGCCAACAACACCAGCCCCACCCGCACCCACAGCGGGTTGAGGCGGAAATACTGGGCCAGCCCGGCCGCCACGCCCGCAATTTTGCGGTGGGCCATGTCGCGGTACAGGCGGCGGGGCGTACCGTCCGGCTCGGTGGGCGGCACAAAGCGTGGAGCACCGCTGGGGCTGCCCCCGGCGGCAGCTTCTGCGGCTTCTTCGGCCGCATCGGTGTCGGCAAAGTCGCTGACGCGGCCCATTTTGGCCATCATCTGCTCCACATCGGCCAGGGTGATGACCTGCTGGCTGGGCGAAATGCGGGCGCTGAATAGTTCCGCGATGCGCCCCTCGATGTCGGCCACGATTTCGGCGTGGCCCTCAGTGGCGGCGAAGTAGGCTTTCACCTCGTTCAGGTAGCGGCTCAGAACGTCATAGCCGTCTTCCTCAATGTGAAAAATGATGCCCTGTAAGTTGATGCTGATGTTCTTTTTCATGGAAAAAGACCGGTGGTCGGGTCGTTAAAATGCGGTGAGTGAAAAAGGAAAAAGAAACTTAAATGCCGGCGGTTGGCGGGGCCGGGCGGCTGTGCCGGATGATGCCCACCGAAGCGACCATTTCTTCCCAGGTGTCGCGCAGTTCGGTCAGGAATTGCCGCCCGGCTTCGGTCAGGACGTAGTATTTGCGGGGCGGGCCGCTGGTGCTTTCCTTCCAGGTATAGTCAAGCAGGGCGGCGTTTTTGAGACGGGTGAGCAGCGGGTAGAGGGTGCCCTCGACCACAATCATGCGGGCGGCGGTCAGTTCCTCCAGCATATCGGAGGCGTAGGCTTCGCCCCGGCCGATGATTTCCAGGATGCAAAATTCCAGGATGCCTTTCCGCATTTGCACCTGGGTGTTTTCGAGTTTCATAGGCGTAGATGACAAGTTACTGGGTGATGTATGGTACAAAGGTATGGTAGGTACTTTGCAACGCAAGGTACTAGATGAAAAATTTTGCCACAAATTTTTAGTGATTTGATAATCAGCCCGAAATTTTTTGCTCAAAACGTTTCTTTCGTACTGACTTGCACTGGCCGGGCGCATTCGTGCGACAGTTTCGGCACCCGCTGTTGCGGAGCTTGGCGGCGATTTCAAGGTGTAAATGGCCCCGCTCACCGGCCCGTTGGCCGGGTTGGCCCCAAATTCGCGGGCCGGTGCACTAATCGGGCAGTAACTTGCGTTCCGGCTGCGATATTTTCCCGATTTAATCATTTTTATGGTTCACCCTTCCCGTTTCCAGCGACTGTTGCTCGGTGCATTTGGCGCGGCGCTGGCGTTGCCAGTGGCGGCGCAATCCAACAAAACCCCCAAGTACAGCAATGAATTTTTGAACATTGGCGTGGGGGCGCGGGCGTTGGGCATGGGCAAAACCCAGGTGGCCCTGGCCGACGATGCCACGGCGGGCTACTGGAACCCGGCTGGGCTGGTGAACCAAGCCCACAAGTTCGACGGGGTGCTGATGCACTCGGAGTTGTTTTCGGGCATCGTCAAAAACGACTACGCCGGGTTTTCGCTGGCGCTGGACGACAAAAGTGCGCTGGGCGTGAGCGTACTGCGTTTGGGCGTGGACAACATTGCCGACACCCGCGCCCTCATCAACGAGTACGGCTACATTCAGTACGACAAAATCACCTACTTCTCGGTGGCCGACTACGCGCTGCTATTGTCCTACGCCCGCAAGCTGGGCAAGGTAGAGGGCTTGAGCGTGGGCGTGAACGGCAAGCTGATATACCGCAACATCGGCCAGTTTGCGAACGGCTACGGCTTCGGCATTGATGCCGGGTTGCAGTACCGGCGCAAGGGCTGGCGGCTGGCCCTGATGGCCCGCGACGTGACGACGACCTTCAATGCTTGGTCCATCAACGCGGCGGAGTATCAGCGGGGCGTAACGGCCAACCTGACCGACCCGATTCCGAACGGCAGCACCGAAATCACGCTACCGCGCTTCGTGCTGGGGGTGGGCAAAAAGTTTGAGTTGCCCAAGCAGTTCTCGGCCCTGCTGGCCGCCGACCTGGAAGCCACCACCGACGGGCGGCGCAACACGGTCGTCTCGACCACCGCTGTGAGCGTGGACCCGCATTTCGGGCTGGAACTGGGCTACAGAAATCTGGCGTTTCTGCGGGGCGGGGCAGGTAGCTTTCAGCAAATTACCCGCTTCGATGGTAATCAGCAATGGAAGGCGCAGTACAGCTTGGGCGCGGGCGTGAACATCAGCGGGCTGCGGGTGGACTTGGCCCTTTCGCGGCTGGCGGTGGAGAAGCTGGGTAGCACTTCCGCCTCGCAAACGGGTTCGCTGATTGTGTCGCTGGGTTATGGGTTCAAATGATATTTTGGCCGAGGAACAGCGCATCTGGCTGAATTTTTATTTGTCGTTGCCGCTTTGACTTCCGCGTTTAATTGGCTAAAAACCGGCCCCTGATTGCCTCAAAAATGCTTTCTGAATTATCTCTTTTCGACGAGCTGATGAAAAAAACCTACACGCCGCAACAAGCCGGGCTGAAACGACTCCTGGTTTTATTGACCCTCTTGGCCCTGGGCACGGCTGGCCCGGCGGCGGCTCAGTCGGGGCCATTGGGCAACGAATGGATTGTGGCCAATCAGTCGTACTATAAAATTAAAATCAGCCGCAACGGCCTGTACCGGCTGGACTTCAGCTACCTGAACCAAGCCGGCCTGGGCAACGTGGACCCGAGCCTGTTGCAACTGTGGCGGCGCGGGCGCGAGGTGGCCATCTACCAGGGTGGCCCCCGCAACGTGGCAGATGGCACCACGTTTCTGGAGTTTTATGGGCAACGCAACGACGGAGCGCTGGATGCCGATTACTACAAAGACCCCGCCGACCAGCCCCACAAGCTCTACAGCTTCTCGACCGACACGGCGGCTTACTTCCTGACCTACGGCAACGGCCCGAACGCGGCCCCCGGCCGGCGCATGAGCGAACCGGTGACCGCCGGCGGCACCCCGCACCCCTACCGGCTGTTCAACAACACCAAGATTGAGCAGGCTACCTACGCCGAAGTGCCCCGAAACTACGTGTACTTTCCTTGGTTGGAAAAGGGTGAGGGGTTTCATTCCATCTCGACTGGCGGGGGTTATACCAATCAGATGGACAGCCTGTTTCGGGCCATTCTGCCCAGTCCGGCCCCGCGCGTGGAGGTGCAGGTGTTGGGGGGCAGCATCAAGACTCACACGGTGGGCATATTCGTCAATACGATGAATCCGGCGCGGTTTATTATGAGTACGCCGCCCATCGTGGACTTCGACTTCACGGTGGTGCGCTTCCCGGTGTTGCGCAGCGACATCACGCCAGCGGGCCGGTTTGGGTTGAGCTTTTACACGGGCGGCGAGTTCTACCGCGTCGGCTACGTGCGCGTGATTGCGCCGCAGGCCAACCGCTGGTTTCGCAACCGGGGGCCGCTCTATTTCCAAAACGACTCGTTGCTGGGCGGGCCGGCCACTTACGAACTGGACAGCATTCCGGCCACCGTGCGCGGCTACGATGTGCAGGACCCCTGGAACGTGCAGCGCATTGCGCCCACGCCGGCCACCACACTGGGGCCGCTGGGGGCGCGGTTTGTGTTTCCGAGCGCCACGGCCCAGCAAACGCGCAACCTGGTACTGGCCGATGCGGCTCGGCCCCTGGTGCCCGCGCTGGCCCGACTGGTGCGGTTTCGGGTGCTGGACCCGGACGTGCCCAACTTTCTCATCATCACCCACCACCTGCTGATGCGGCCAGCCCCCGGCACCGACAATGCCGCCCGCGAATACGCCCGCTACCGGGCCTCAGCGGTGGGTGGCGGCTACGACACGCTTATGATTACGCCCCGCGAACTGTACGACCAGTTTCACTACGGCGAACCGTCCATTCTGGCCCTGCGCCACTTTGCTCTCTGGATGGCTGACCACGCCACTGCCCAACGGCCGAAGTATTTGCTGTTGCTGGGCAAGGGCAACACCCCCAATTCGCCGGTCATCGCGGGGTCCAGTTTCACCGTTATCCGCACTTTCACCACCACGCGGGGCGCAGGAAGCATGGGCATCGATTTGGTGCCGACCAGCACCCGTTCGGTGTCGGACAACTGGCTGTCGTCGGACTTTCGCAACAACGACTACCGTGCCCGCCTGCCCACTGGGCGGGTGCCAGCCCTCACGCCCGAGGACGTGATGAGCTACCTCAACAAACTGAAGGCCCACGAGCGGCCCCAGCCGTTGCAAGCCTGGCGCAAAAACGCCCTGCACCTGATTGGCGGGGAAACGTCGACGGATTTTGCCGAGTTCGGCGGCTACCTCAACCGCTACAAGGAACGCATTGAAGCGCCGTGTTTCAACGGGCAGGTGGTGCGGACATACAACCGGGGGCTGGTGGTGAATCCGGGCAACGACCTAACGGTGAACGTGAATATCGCTGCCGAATTGAATGCGGGCCTGTCAATTATTAACTATTTTGGCCACGGTTCCACCACCAAGTTTGACATCAACCTGGGCAGCCCGTCCGACCCCAGCACCGGCTACGCCAACCGGGACAAGTACCCGGTGATGTTTTACAACGGCTGCGTGGCGGCCAATGCGTTCACGACCGACATCAATTTTGCTGAACAGTGGCTGCTTGTGCCCGACAAAGGCGCGGTGGGGGTGTTGGGCGAAACCGGCTACGGCTTTGCCACGCCCCTCGACTCGGCGCAGAACAAGCTGTTCCAGTTGCTAATGAACGACCCGCAATGGTACGGCAAGCCCATCGCGGCGGTGCATACTGAAGTGGTGCGGCGCCTGATGGCCGACCCCGTGTTTGTGCAGGGGTGGGGCGACATCCTGACCGAGCAGTTGCTGGCAACCGAATGGTTGGGCGACCCGGCACTGAAGCTGTACGCGCCCGCGCTGCCCGATTTTCAAACCAGCAATTCCCAGTTGGCCATTGCGCCAGCGGTTGGGCAACTGGATGTCAAAGCGTCGTCGCCCACATTCTTGCTGACCGTGGGGGTGCAGAACCCCGGCAACTTCTGCACCCGCACCGATTCGCTGGAGTTGCGCGTGACCCGGCGCTATGACAACCCGCGCCGGCCCACGCCCGACGTGTACAATCGCAAGTTCAAGCTCATTCGCCAAACCAATGCCACCTACACCCTGGAATTGACCAATGCGTTGGCGGGCGGCGTGAACGTGTTCGGAGTCAATCATTTTCGGGTGGACCTGGACCCGCTGAATAAGGAGCCGGAACTAGACGAAACCAACAACTCGGCCCAACTCGACTACACCTTTCTGGAGCCGGGCGTGACGGTGCTGTTCCCCCCCGAATTTGCCATTTTGCCCAACCAGCAGCCCCGGTTGGTGGCCCAGACCAACGACCCCAACGGCCCGTTGCGCAACTACAGCTTCGAGGCCGATACGGTGCTGAGTTTTGACAGCCCCTGGCGGCAGCAGGCCACCGTGCCGGGGGCGCTGGTAGCCACCTGGCAGCCCACGCTGCCCACGGTGCGAGCCGGGGCCGACAGCACGACGTGGTACTGGCGGGTGCGTTTCACCGACCCGGTGGGTGCCGAAAACACCAATTGGATAACGAACTCTTTCCGCCTCATTCCCGGCAGCCCCGGCGGCTGGGCGCAAAGCCACCACGGCCAGTTCCGGCGCGATGTGCGGCAGGGCGTGGAAGTGGACGTGCCCAGCGGGCAGTGGCGGTTCACGAGTGAGAGCCGGCCCATTGTGCTGCGGACGCGCGGCGGCGGCCTGCCCGGCGCGGTGCCCAATTTTGGCACCGGGGCCAGCTTCGGCATCCTGGCCAGCCTGGGCCAAACGCCGGTGTTTCTGAACTGCGGGGTGCGTTCGCCCAACATCATGGTGGTCGTGTACGACCAGTACACGCTGCGGCCCAAAGCCGTGGGGGGCAGCCCTTGGGACGTGTGCGGAGTGCCGGGGCAGCAGTTCTACATCTTCGCCCACGACCCCATCAACGCCGCCGACACCACCGACAACCCCAACTATCCCACCCGGCAGCGGCAGTTGGTGAATTTTTTGCAGCACGTGCCCGACGGCGATTACGTGGCCCTGCTGAGCATGAACCGCATCCGGTGGAACAACTGGGGCCTGTTGCGGAGCCAAGTGGCGATTTTGCTCGGCTCGGCCAAAATGACGCAACTGCAAAACGGTGACCCACTGGCCCTGATTGGGCGCAAGTACGCTACCGGGGGCCAGCTGGTGAACGAAGTAGGCCCCGACCTTGCCTCGACCACGCCGCCGCACTACGCCCAGACCGTCGCCCTGACCGACACGTTGCGGACCCGGAGCACGGCTGGCACCATCACTTCGGCCCGCATCGGCCCGGCCCAACAGTGGCAAACGCTATACAACTGGATTTCGCAGCCCTCGGCCACCAGCAGCTACGTACTCAAGGTGCAGGGCGTGGACAGCCTGGGCGTGGTGCGCGACCTGCCCGGCTTCGGCAACGTGACGGCCGGAATGCGCGGCTTGGCGCTGGGCAGCATTTCGGCCCGCAACTACCCCTACTTGCAACTGTCGCTGAGTTTGCAGGACTCGCTGAGCCGCACGGCCCCGCAGTTGCGCGAGTGGTTCGTCACTTACCAGGGCATTCCGGAGGGCCTCGTGCGGCGCGACCTGGTGCCGGCCGTAGCCTATGCCCCGGCCACACTAACGGCTCAGGCCGAAGCCACGGGCAAAATCAGCTTCCCGGTCAAGTTCGTGAACGTGACCAACGTGGACTTCGGCACCCCCATGCAGGCGAAGGTAGAGCTGCTTGCAGGCGGCCGGGCAGTGAAATCGATGCTGGTGCAGGTGCCCCAGCAGGTGCGGGCCTACGACACGCTGACCCTGAACGTGCCGGAGATAAACATTCTGGGGGAATTCGGCACTTTTCAGCCCCGCGTGACCATCAACCCGACCACGCCAGGCAAGCCGCTGCCGGAGTTGTACTACTTCAACAACGAACTGCTGCTGCCGCCCTTCACGGTGATTGACCGCAACGTGCCCCCGGTGCTGGACGTGGCCGTGGACGGCCGCCACATCCTGACCGGCGAGTTGGTGTCGCCCACGCCCGCCATCCATGTGCAGTTGCGCGACGAGGACAACCTGCGCCGCCTCACCGACGCAACAGCTTTCACGCTGCTGCTGCAACGCCCCGGCCGCCCCACGTTTGAGTTGGTGGACCTGGCGGCCAGCAACGTGCATTTCTCGCTACAGCCTGGCGTGACCAGCGGCTCCATCGCCACGCTCGACTACCAGCCCGGTCTGGCTATCCCGTTGTCCGATGGCGTGTACACGCTACGGGTGCAGGGCCACGATGCCAGCAATGCCACGGCCGCCGCCGCCGAGTTTGAGGTGAAGTTTGAGGTCGTCAACGCTTCCACCATCACCAACGTTTTCCCCTACCCGAACCCGGTGGTAGGCAGCGCCCGCTTCGTGTTCACGGTGACGGGCCAGGAACTGCCGCGCAACATGAAAATTCAGATAATGACCCTGACCGGGGCCGTGGTCAAAGAAATTTTCATGGCCGAACTCGGCCCCCTGCACATCGGCAACAACCTGACCGACTACGCTTGGGACGGCAAAGACCAGTACGGCGACCGCCTCGCCAACGGCACCTACCTCTACCGCGTGGCCCTGGACGACCCCAATGGGCAGTTCGGCCGCCGCCAAACCGCCGCCGACCGCGCCTTCAAAAACGACTGGGGCAAGCTGGTGCTGATGCGCTAAAAAGGCGCGAATTGTAAGTTAAAACGAAACTCCCCTCCTTGAAAAGGAGGGGAGTTTTCGCGTAGCGAAAACGGGGGTGGTAAATTCGTTGAACGGCCGGTTTGAACGAGGCAAGTTTATTATTTTAAAGAATTATATTTCTAAGTATTTGCGCAAAAACAGGCGGTCATGCAGCGTGCAGCGAAGCAGCTCGCAAAACTCGTTGAACGATTGAATTACTGCCGCTTGCCAGGTGCTTCGCTGCGCTCGGCATGACGTTCTTTTGGTTGTTTACTTTTGCACGACTGCTTAAAACCAAAAAAAAAACCCAACACCAAAAACCAAGAATCAACGTAAGCACTCCATCCAATCGTTTCCTTTCCCATGACTCCCGTAGCCCCCGGCATCACCCAACTCCGCATCCAGCGTTTCGTCAATGTCTATTTTGTTGAAACCGGCACCCCCAGCGAGTGGGTGTTGATTGACAGTGGTTTGCCCGGCAGCGCCCGTACCATTGGGGCTGCTGCCGCCGAACTTTTTGGCGAACACAACCCGCCCCTGTTCATCCTCCTTACCCACGGCCACCTCGACCACGTGGGAGCGGCCAAAGAGCTGGCCATTCGCTGGCGGGTGCCCGTGCTGGCCCACCCGCTGGAAATTCCCTACCTCACGGCCCAGGCCCGGTTTCCACCCCAGGACCCCACCGTGGGCGGGTCGCTGGCCTTTGCCAGTCGGTTCTTTCCCAAGGATATGCCCAACCTGCGCGACCACCTGCAAGCCCTGGACCCCACCACCGACACCGTGCCCGGCCTGCCCGGCTGGCGCTGGCTGCCCACGCCCGGCCATGCCCCTGGCCAGATTGCGCTGTTCCGCGCAGCCGACCGCACCCTGCTCGGCGGCGATGCCTTTGCCACTTGCCACCACGATTCCATCCCGGCCGTGCTGCTGGGGCGGCCCAAAATCAGCCGGGCGGGCACCCCGTTCAACTACGACTGGCAAGCCGCCCGCCGCTCGGTGCTCCTGCTGGCCGACCTCGTGCCCGCCGCCATCGGCTGCGGCCACGGCCCGGTCATCGCGGGCGAATACGCCGCCACCGGCTTGCGCGAATTGGCTGATAATTACCCCATTCCTGCCCACGGCCGCTACGTGGCCACCCCCGCCCGCACCGACCAAAGCGGGGTGGAATACCTGCCCCCCGCCCCCAACGACAAGTTGCCTCAACAGGCCGCACTGCTGGGCGCGGGCTTGCTCGCCGCTGCCGCTGCGTGGTTTTTCACGGGTGGCCGCCGCGCCCCCCGCAAGCCCAAGCCCGTGGCCTATTCCCGGCGCGGCGTGGGCAGTTGAGGGCGCTTGCCAACGCGGCACGGTTTTTCTTTGCCGCCGGTTTTCATTTTAATGTGCTGCCATGCGCCTGCGTGTAATTTTTGGGTTGGCCTTGCTGGGCCTGAGTGAGCGGGCCGTAGCCCAAACCAGCCCGCCGTCCGCCTTTTTTACGGCACATCAGTACACCGCCTACACCGTGTACGATGCCACCACCGCCGGGCCGCCCACCGAAGTGCAGGGCGTGGGCGGCACCCTCACGCTGCGGCCCGACAGCACCTACGAAAAGCATTTCAGCCTGCTGCTGGCCGACGGTCCGCACTACTTCAACCAAACCGGCCGCTTCACCCTCACCGGCGACAGCATCCGCTTCGCCTTCTCCGACCTTAAAGGGCCGGACGTGCAACGGGGCACGTTTCGCTACGACCCCACCACCAAGCACCTCGCCCTGACCATTATGGGCTACCCACCCGGCAACTACGGCGTGTACGAACTAGGGCCGCCCGCCCCCGCTCCCAAGCCCCGCCCCGCCGCCAACAGGCCCGCACCCAAGCGCCGCTCCCGCCCCTAACCGCTGCCCCTGCCCCTTGCCAGCCCCGCCCGCCGTGGCTAACTTGCGCCCCCGTTTGCTGGCCGCTCCCCCGCCGCAACTCCTAACTCACAACCCCTAACTCCTAACTAACACCGCATGGGACGCGCATTTGAATTTCGGAAAGGCCGCAAAATGAAACGCTGGGACCGGATGTCCAAGGACTTCACCCGCATCGGCAAAGAAATCGTCATGGCCGTGAAAGAGGGCGGCTCCAGTCCCGACTCCAACGCCCGCCTCCGCACGGCCATGCAAAACGCCAAAGGCGTGAATATGCCCAAAGACCGGGTGGAAGCCGCCATCAAACGCGCCACCGGCAAAGACGAAAAAGACTACGCCGAAGTCGTGTACGAAGGCTACGCCCCCCACGGCATTGCCATTGTCGTCGAAACCGCCACCGACAACCCCACCCGCACCGTGAGCAACGTGCGCCTCTACTTCAACCGGGGCGGCGGGGCGCTCGGCACGGCCGGTTCCAGCGACTACACCTTCACCCGCAAAGGCGTGTTCAAGCTCGCCGCCGACGGCCTCGACCGCGACGAACTGGAACTGGAACTCATTGACTTCGGGGCCGAAGACGTGTACGCCACCCAGGAAGAAGACGAACACAACGTCACCCACGATTACATGGTGGTCGAGTGCGCCTTCACCGATTTCGGCCAACTCCAGAAAGCCCTCGAAACCAAAGCCCTGAACGTGCTGAGCGCCACCCTGCAACGGGTGCCCAACACGACCGTCAGCCTCACCGACGAGCAAGCCGAAGAAGTGGAAAAACTCATCGAAAAGTTTGAGGACGACGAGGACGTGCAGGCCGTGTACCACACAATGGCCTGAGCGCCGGGCACCCGGCGGCGCTCGGCTACGTTCAACCCTCCAAATTCCTCACCCCGCGCCAGGAACGACACCGCCCTGCTCTCCAAATTCGCCGCCCTGCCCGCCCACCTACAGGCCGAAGTGGCCGATTTCATTGATTTTCTGATTCAGAAGATGGGCCGGGGCCACGTCGCTGCCAGCCCCGAACCACCCGCGCCCCGGCCTGACCCCGAGCGGTCGCCCTTTGAAGCAGAACAGCTCGGCCCGCTCATGAGCACAGGCGAACCGCGTATTTCACTTGAGCGCGGGGCCGGTAAGCATATAATTGCCTACATGGCCGACGACTTTGACGAAACCCCGGAAGAATTCAGTGACTACTTGTAAAATATACGTTTTCATTGATATAAATACCTTGCTCTGGCACGTGGCCGATAACCCGCGCTTGTCGTTGGCCCACAGTGCGATAATCAACGACCCACGCAACCGCAAATCTATCAGCATTGTCAGCCTGTGGGAAATTGCCATTAAAACAATCACTGGTAAGCTGACCTTACGCAAAACCAAATGGATATCAAATACCTCTCCGATGCCAAAGGCACCATCACCGGCGTGTTCATTCCGATTGAGGATTGGCAGCAGCTACAGCGCGAGTACAACATTTCGCTCGTTGCGCCAGCCGATTCCAACGCCCGGCTGCGGCAAGAGCTTGCCGCAGCGTTGAAAAACGCGCCGCCCGGCCCGGACGAATAAGTGGTGGAGCGACCCCGATTTCAACAAAAAAGCCCGGCCAAGCCGGGCTTTTTTGTTGAAATTAAGGTGATATCCTAGCGCCCGAAGTCGTCTTGCACCCGCACGATGTCGTTTTCGTCGGATGGGTTTTCGGCATCGGTGTGCTGCCATATTTCGGCCAGTACGCCCCAGCCGTCGAGGCCCACGAGGCGGTGGCGTTCGCCCTGTTGCAGCACGATGCGTTCGCCCACGGCGTAGCTTTTTACTTCGCCCTGCTCGTCGGTGGGGCTGACGGCCACGCCCACCGGCCCGCGCACCACTTGCCAGATTTCGGCGCGGCGGTGGTGGTACTGCCAGCTCAGGCGCTGCTGCGGGGCCACGAGCAGCACCTTGGGGCTGAGCTTGCCCGAAATTTTGAGTTGCTCCACCGACAGGCCGTTGAAATAGGCATCGGCAAACTGTTGGGCCTGTGTTTCGTCAATCACGAAAAAGCCGCCCCAGGGGCGCGTCTGGTCTTCCTGGGCAATGCGGAAGCCCTGCTGCTGGAGTTGGGCGGAAATTTCCTGAAAGAGGACGGGTTTGGCGGTTTGGGAATTGGGCATTGGGAGAAGAACTAAGGCGTTGCCGTTAGGGAGGGGCGGTTTTGGGGGCCGCAAGTTACAACGGGCAGCGGAGCCAGCGTGGCCACAGTACGGCCCCAGCGGTCAGGCGGTAGGCGCGGCGGAGGCCTCGTCCACGTTCACCAGCCGGTAGCGCACGGCGGTTTTTTTGGGTTGAATGTCCAGCCCGATGCGGTGGGCGTAGGCTTTGGTGAAGGCGGCCCCGAAGTAAAATATCATGGCGCAATAGAACACGAACAGCAGCACCAGCACCAGGCTGGACGCGGGGCCGTACACCGGCCCCAAATCCTGGGCCACCAGCAGGCGGCCCAGCGCCAGTTCGCCCGCCAGAATGAGCAGCGCCGTGAGGGCCGCGCCCCGCGTCACGGCCCGCCAGGGCACTTTGGCCAGGCTCAGGGTGCGAAAAGTGAAGCCAAACCAAACGGCCAAAATCAGCCAGCCCAGCACCCCATTCAGTACGCGCACGGCGTAGTAAGCCAACGTGGTGTCAAAGTCGTTGATGGCCATGGAAATGAGGTTGAGGGCCGTGTCGGTGAGAAAGGCCACCACCGAAAGCGCCGCCGTCACCAGCAGAATGCCGCCCGACCGGACCCGCTCCCGCAGGGCTTCGTTGAAGGTGCTGGCATCGCGGCGGGGCCGCACGTGCCAGATTTGGTTGAGCGAATGCTGCACGACGGTGAACAACGTGGTGGCCACGAACAGCAGAAACGCAAAGCCCGCCCACGTCACGAGGCGGCTCCGCAGGGGGTCGGCCACGTTCATCACAATCTGGGACACCAGCCCGGCGGCCGACGCGCCTACCAAGCGGCTCACCTTGTCCAGCAGCAGCACCCGCACCATCGAAGCGGGATAGAGCGTCCCTAGCAACTGCGTGATAATGATGAGGATAGGCGGCAGGGCAAACGAAGTGAAAAACGCGGTGGCCGCGCCCAGCCGCAGCGGGTCGTTGGCGGCCAGCTCGCGGGCGGCGCGGCGCAGCAGCAGGGGCAACTCGCGAAACCAGGGGCCAGGCAGGCCAGCGGCAGAATGGTGAGCCATAAACAGAAGGGGCCGCAACGCCGCCCAGACTGGCCGCAAGGTACGACCGGCTGCGGTTGTCGTTTTTTTGCGGGTTCTTTGCGGTTCGTTTTGCCCCCATGCCCGATTCCGCCCCCGAATTGCTGCCCCTGCCCATCAGGCCAGCCCCCGCCCCCCCGCCCGGCTGGCTGCGCCGGGTGTTGCTCAACCCCCTGCTGGGGCTGCTCAAAGCGGGCCTTTCCCCCAACCAACTGGCCCTCACGGTGGCGCTGGGTGCGGCACTGGGCATCGGCCCCCTGCTGGGCCTCACCACCATTCTCAGTACCCTGCTGGCGTTGCGCCTGCGCCTGAACGTGGCGGCTATGCAGTTGGTCGTGCATTTGCTCACGCCGGTGCAGGTGGTGCTGCTGCTGCCGCTGCTGCGTTTTGGGGCGCGGCTACTGGGGCAGGGCACGGCCGTGGACGGCCTCACGGTCAGTAGTCTGCGCACACAACTGGCGCACAACCCCGGGCAAGTGCTGCGCCTGCTATGGCGGGCCGAAGCCGGGGCGTTGCTGCTGTGGGGCGCGGCAGCCGTACCGCTGGTGGCCGGGTTGTATTTCGGGCTGCGGCCGGTGTTTTGGCGGGCGGCCCGGCGGGTGGCGGAGTAGGGGCGGTTAATTTGGTTCAGCTTTAAGTTGCTGCCCCAGCGCCACCACATTGCCGGCGCAGTGGGCAGTTTCTTAGAAGCTGTTTGCGTTAGTTGCCCGAGTACCCCGACGCGGTGCTTCGGCCGCTGCCCGGAATCGTGCAACAAGACCGTTCCACGACCGAAGCACCGCTTCGGGGTACTCGGCCGACAGTCCTGGATAGTAACTCAAACAGCTTCTTAAGTAGTCAGGCATAAGCAAACGGTCATGCTGAGCGCAGCCGAAGCGCCTCTATCACTTCGGCTCATGCCTTGATTACTAGCTGGGAGAGATGCTTCGGCTGCGCTCAGCATGATGTCCTTTTACACGCTTACTTTTGCGTGACTGCTTAGACACCCAACGGGTTGTGATGCAGTAGTTGGTGGGTGATTTTGGTGTTGTCATCGGCTCCTTCTGTTGTCAATTCGACGTTGTTGTGCCCGCCTACGGCGCAAACGGTGCAAGCCGCCCTTGCCCGCCAGCAGCAAAAAGCCCGGCTGTCCTTGCGAACAGCCGGGCTGTGGGGCCGGGAAATGACTGCGGCTTTATTCCATTTCGATGGTCATCTCCACCCGCCGGTTTTTGGCCCGTCCGGCATCGGTCTTGTTGCTAACACGCGGCTGGGTTTGCCCAAACCAGCGCACCAGAATGTACTCGGCGGGCACACCGTGCTTGGTCAGGTAGTCATGCACGGCGTTTGCGCGTTTCTGCGAGAGCAGCATATTGTTCTCGGGTAGGCCCACGTTGTCGGTGTGGCCGGTCAGGTGCAGGCGGTAGTTGGGACGCACGAGCAGTAGCTTGGCCAACGAGTTGAGGGAAGGATACGAACCTGGCGCAATCACATCTTTACCAGTCTGGAAGTGAAGGCCCTCGAAGGCTGACTGTACAATGCGCTGGTCGGCTTTTTTCAGCACCGGGCAGCCGTGGTTGGCTTTGGGGCCGGGCGTGGTGGGACATTCGTCCTGCGCGTCCAGGGTGCCGTCTTGGTCGGTGTCGAGGCTGGGGCAGCCGTGGTTGGCAGCCGGGCCAGCTTCGGTGGGGCAGGCATCGTCCACGTCCAGTACGCCGTCGCCGTCCTGGTCAGGCACGGGGCAGCCCTCGTTGGCCACAGGGCCAGCCTCGGTGGGGCACTTGTCTTCGTTGTCAAACACGCCGTCCGCGTCCGAGTCGGGGCACCCGAAGTGGGCCACGGAGCCGGGGTCGTCGGGGCACAGGTCTTCGCTGTCCTTCACGTTGTCGCCGTCGCGGTCGGGACAGCCGTGGGTTTCGGCGGGGCCAGCTTCGGTGGGGCAATTGTCTTCGCTGTCCACCAAGCCGTCCTCGTCGGTGTCAGGGCAGCCGTGAAACTTGGCCAGGCCCGGCACGTCGGGGCAGGTGTCGGCGGCATCGGGCACGTGGTCGCCGTCGCGGTCGGCGCAGCCCCGAAACTCCCAAGTGCCCACTTCCTGCGGGCACTTGTCCACCCGGTCCGAAATCCCGTCGCGGTCACGGTCCTTGATTTTGGTTTTGCCAATGCCCCAACCCACGCTCGCATACACGTCGTAGCCGTTGAAAGTGGTGCCGCCGAATAGACTGCCCAGGTTGTCCGACCCCAGCACCAGCGGCCCCAGCCGCACCATTGCCCCCACCTGCATTGTGTGGTAGGCGTTCCAAATCACGGGCATTGCCACTTCGGCGTGCTTAAACTCCAGGCGGGGCGTGAGGGCCACACTGCTCACCACGCGACTGCCGATGACGGTCGGCAACAACATATTCTGGGTCCAGGCAGCCCCCAAAAACACGTTGCGCCGGATGCGGTAGTCGGCCGTTAGGTGCAAGGCTGTGGGCAAAAAACTTTGAAAAGTGTGGCTCTTTTCGTTCAGACCCTGCACTTTCTGCGCCAACCCGTCGATGGCCGGCAAGCCGTGAAACTTGGTCGTGTCCAGCGACCCCCACGCATAAGGAGTGTAGCCACGCAAGCCCCCGGTGCGAACAAATGGGTTGTCGTACTGCACGAAGCCCACGTCGGTGATGGCCCCCCCGATTTTGAGTTTGTACTTGTTGCGGGTCGGGTCGGCCACTCGCACACTGTCCATCGTGTAGGCGTAGCTGTCCCAATCCGGCCGCCATTCGTACACCATGCCCACGTCGAAGCCACCGCCCAGTCCCAAACGGTTTTTGTTGTACAGGTCGCTGACTTTGAAATCCTTGCGGTCGTAATATTTGTAATCTGTGGCTCCGTAAGCCCCGCCCTGAGTAGTGAGCTTGATGCTGTCGCTCTTGTACACTTCGTAGTTCACGCCCTCGTTTTGGAAGTAGGCACTGGCCAGCCCGGTCAGGTATTTCACCGTGAAGCCGCCTTTGAAGTACTGGTCCTGGTTTTCGGAAAACTCCTGCGCGTAGGTCAGCGCAATTTCGTGATAGGCATTCACGCCCAGGTTAAAGCCTTCGTCGGTCAGCTTTTGGTTGGCCAGGCCCAGGTTTTGGGCTTGGCCAAAGCCGTAGCGGCCCAGCCGAGCCACCGGTTCGCTCACGCCCGTGGCCTGCACAAAGCCCCGCACCCGGCTGCTCAGGGCCAGCGTCTTGTGCTGCCCCAGCGCCACCATGATGGCGGGCAGCCGCACTTCGGCACTCACCGAGCCGGATTTGGTGTCGCCGTTCACCGTTTCCTGCAAGTATTCGGACTTGAACACCACGTTGTTCTTGCCGTCGCGGTATTGGTCCGGCACCTGCCCGCGCACCAGTTGCCAGGGCGTGTAGGGCAGCCGCAGGCTCAGGTAGTTGTTGTAGAAGTTCACATCGCCGCCGCCCAGGCTCACGTACACCTTGTAGCGCGAATCGGCAATGTTGGCCGGGTTCCAGTACAGCGCGTTGGTGCCCGCGTAGTTGCTATTGGCCAGTCCGGTCCAGCCTTGCGCCTGGGCCGCTTGTTGGTTCAAGGTGCTACCCAATGCCAACGTGAGCAATACTTGTAAAGGCCGTTTTGGCAGCGCAGAAGTCAGAAGTCGTAAACGCATACTCAATCGTTAGCTGATTAAAGTGACGGCAACGGCGTTCCATTCACAGGTTCGCTCCGGCCGGGTTCGACGACAAAATTGCAGAAAAAAAAGTTATTGCAAACGAAAACCGTGAAATTTTTTCACTTTACCCAAACATTAATAATAGAAAAACACCAACCAAAGCCGAATTAGCACGCCTTTTAACGCTTTTAAACGGAAAGCAAAAATTTATTTTATCCGCTGATAAACAGAAGATAATAAAATCAAACCCAAAAAAAATACAAAATAACCTCGTTGAACTACCAGCAATTAGTCCTAGTTGGAAAATAGCGTTTCACTTTGAAAAAAAATTTACGCTAATTGAAATTTTCCACTAATGTTGGTCTGCCAAACGGCCATCGGACCCCAGTTTCTGGTCGGTCAGCGCCCCCAAAAATGCTACGATGTCGGCCTGTTCGGCGGGCGTGAGGGCCACGCCCAGCGTCCCGTCGGCCGCCCGCAGCGCCGGGTCCAGCGTGGCCGAGGGCTGCACCCCGTGGGCGTAGTGCGCCAGCACGTCGGGCAGCGTAGCCAGCCGCCCGTCGTGCATATAGGGCGCAGTCAGGGCCACGTTGCGTAGCGACGGCGTTTTGAACCGGCCCGCGTCGGCGCGGCGGTCAGTGATGTGCGCCCGGCCCGAATCCAGCGGAAAAACGCGGTCCAGCCCGTTGTTGTGAAAGGCCTCGTCGGTGAATAAATCGGTGGCGTGGCAGGCGGCGCAGCGCCGCTGCACCAGCAGCAGCCCCCGCAATTCGGCCGCCGACAGCGGGTCGCCCGCTTCGTGGCGCACGTAGTGGTCGTAGCGCGAGTTGGCGCTCGTGAGGGCGGCGGTAAACTGCGCCAGCGCCCGCAGCAGTTGGTACGAATCAATCGGCCCCGCGCCGTACACCGCCGCAAACTGCGCCCGGTAGTCGGCGCTGCGGTTGAGCTTGGCTAAGGTATGAGGCAGGGTTTCGGCCATCTCCAGCGGGTTGAGGAGCGGGGCCACCGGCATGGTTTCCAGGTTGGAAGCGCCGCCGTCCCAGAGCAGCGTGGTGCGCCAGCGCAGATTTTGCAGCGGCGGCGTGTTGCGGGTGCCCAACTGCCCGCCCACGCCCCGACTCAAGGTCTGCCCGGCATCGGCAAACGCGGTGGCCTGGTGGTGGCACGACCCGCAGGAAATGGTGCTGTCGCGCGAGAGGCGCACGTCGTAGAACAAGCGCCGGCCCAGCGCAAACGCCGCCACGGTGGGCACATTGGCCGCCACCGGGTAGTGCATGGCCGGAAAGTTGGCCGGTTGCCAGGTGCCCGGCACCACCGGTTCGGCGGCTGGAAGGTCGGCCTTGCTGCACCCCGCCAGCACCCCGGCTGCTAGAAGCAGCGTCCGCAGCAGCCGGGGGCGGGAATTTGTCATGAAGTCGGTTTTTTGTGAATCAGGTACTTGCGCTGCTTGAAGCTGTAGCCGACAGCCAGCACCACGCGCCCGGCGCTGGCCGGGTGGTCGGTGGTGGCCGTGAAGAGCGGAAACTGAACACTGGTGCTTAGCGAAAAATTCTGGTAGTACACGTCCAGCCCCGGCCCCAGCAGCGCGTCGTTCAGGGCGTGTTCGTGGGTGAGGTGCCCTTCCAGCATTTCGCCGTCCGTTTTTTCGTAGTAGAATTGCGCCGAGGGGTACACCTGCCACCGCTCGCCCAACGGTACCCGGTAGAACAGATTGGCAAACGTGGAAATGCTCGGAGCCACGCTGTTGCGGTACGTGTTTTCGCCGGTGTGGCGCAGGTTAGCCGTCAGGCTCAGGCCCAGGCTGCGGTAGCCCGCTAAGTAGTTGGCGTAGCCAAAGAGGTCGGTGGTGCCGGTGCCGGTTTGGGTCAGCAGCGGGTAGCGCAGCCCGGCGGCGCTCTGCTGCTGGTAGTTGCCGGTGGGCAGTTTCAGGCCGCCGCCCAGCACCAGGCGGCTTTGCACGCCCGCCGTTTCGATGCGCCGCAGCACGTGGTAGCCCGCAAAAACCGTGACATCGCCCACGCCCGAAATGTTGAGTTGCCGCCCATTGCTCTGTTCGGTGTTCATCACGAAGGGCACAAACGCATTCAATTCCAGCCGCTGGCTAAGGTAATATTTGCCCCGCAACTCCACCACCCGAAAGGTTTCAAAATCCGTTGGGTCGCCTTTGTGGCTATGCACGTAGCCGTTGTCCGAGTTCAAGGCACTGGGGGCCAGCAGGTGGCTGCCCGCCGGAAAAAATTGGTGGCTTTGCCCCAGCGCCTGATACCCGTTGAAAACACGGTAGCGGTGCATCAGCATGAAGCCGCTTTGGTTGTCGTAGGGCGTGATGCCCATAAAACACCCGCAAATGTCGCAGGCGTAGGTCGTTGCCGGCAATAGCAACAACAGCCCAACGGTTATCCGCCGAGCAGCCAGAATAAGCATCTGCATGATAGAAAATGAAATCGGTAAACCCGGCCGTTTCTTAACGGCCGGGCTTATCCTTCATTCGCAGTTTCTTACCTAGTTGGCGTGAATGTGTTCCACCAAGAACATCCCACCCAGTGGGTTGGCGTAGTTGTCGGCGATTTTCACCGCGTTGGCCCCGCCCATCACGTTCGAGACCGAGCCAAACCGAATGGTGTTCACGCCCCGGAACATCTTTTCCACATCAGCCAGAATGTGAATTTCGGGGTGGTGGTCGGTGCGCACCAGCATATTCTCGGGCAACGGCATCGTCACGGTCCGTAGGCAGTTATTGGGCGTTTTGAAGCCCCCGACGTGAAATACTATCGCGCCGTTGACACCTGCCGGGGCAGCAACTTGCGGCGAGTTTCCCTCTAGCTTCATGAAAATAAATCCAGTATTCCAAGACCAGTACATATCGTTGTCGCTGCTCAAGGCTCCTTGCCCTGCTCCGGCCACGCTCCGGGTGCTGTCCACGCCCACAATGAAGCTCACTTTGTTGTAGTCGCCGGTGGGAATGCCAGTCAGCTGAAAGTTCTGCGATTCGTCCTTGGCCTGGTCCACCAAAAAGTACCCGTTGGGCACGGCGTAGGTGCTGCCATCGGTTTTGGTCAGCTTAATATTGGAAATGATGTACTTGAACTTGCTCACGCTGTACCAGTCCCCGGCCGGGGTCATATAAGCCAGCGTATCGAGCTTTAAGTCGACCCCATTCACTTGGTTTTCAAATTCCAGGTTCACCGTGCTGGCACCGTTGGAGGGACTGTCGCTGTCTTTTTTGCAGCCCAAAAACAGCGCTGCCGAGGCCAAAGCCAGGACTAAAAGGAAAGATTGAAACGATTTCATCGTTGAGAATGCAAAAGAAATTGAGAGGAAAAACTGAAAAGTGCGCCGCAACGCAGGGCGAAGGGTTCGCCCTCAAACCTTCGGTAGTTTAACTCAACCCCATTGGCGGCTGAAAAATGCCCGCCAGCGGCACCGCCGCCAGCCGGGGCACCCGCAACGTGGCGTAGCACAGGTTTGGGTGCGTTGCTGCCAGCCGGGCCAGCGGCAACGTGAACCGCACGGGCAGCACTACCTCAAACTTTACTTTCGCCAAGCCGTTGCCGGGGGCTTTGCTTTCGCGCTCTGCGGCTCGGCGTAACTGCTTCGCCAGGTAGCACTTGCCGTTGCAGTGCATTGCAGGCCGGGCTTTGTTCACGCAGTAGAGTTGCGTAATTCGCACCTTGTTCACGGCATAGTCCACCACCAGCAACTCCTGCCCGAACGTTTGGGCCAGGATGAGGACGGTGAGCAGATAAGCCAGAAAGCGGTTCACGGAAAGCAGGAAACGGTCGGTAAAGATACCGCCTAGAACGCCAGCAGCGCGGCAGCTTGTTCCCGCAATAACTGTACCGCAAATTCGTCGGTCAGTTCACCCGCCGGATTCAGGCTTTTGCCGATGAACGGCAGCCGCACCCGCTGCGGCAGCACCGCCGTACCCAGATACATCAGAATGTCGGTTAGGTGGTTCATGGGCAATAAGCCGCCCTGCCCACCACTGCTCAAGCCCACCAGCGCAGCCTTTTTGTTGCGCAGCCCGCCGGGGTAGGGTAGCCCGTCAATAAATGCCTTGAGTGCTCCCGGCATGGACGCATTGTATTCGGGCACCACAAACACCAGCTTTTCGCTGGCATCCAGCCGTGCCGCCAGCCGGTTGAATTCCGGGTGCTGCCCCGCGTTCTGGTACAGCGCCGACACCGTGAAGTCGGCGGGCAACTCGGCCAGGTCCAGGTATTGAAATTCGGTGTGGAGGTCGGTCAGGAGTTGGCCGTAGAGGCGGGCAATGTGTCCGGCGCGGGAGCGGGGCCGGTTGGTGGCAATAAGGATGGTGAGCAAGGGCCGATGACAATTTGGGTACCGGGTACTACCGCCAGACCAGGATTAAGTTCGGCACCGGCAACGAGCAACGACAGGCAGCGGCGATGGTAGCCCCCGCTGCCCAAATTTAATCCAGCCGTAACACCTCCCCGCCAGCGGCTGCGTAGAAACGGCAATGCCTTTGCCAAAATTCTCGTTGCCGCCCCTCGAAACGCCGCGCTCCTGGCTGCGACATCGGCTAATCGACCCGCTGCTGGAATTGCTGAAAGCCGGCCTCGCCCCCGGCCAGCTGGCCCTGACGGTGGGCCTGGGCGTGGCTTTCGGCCTGGCCCCTACCTTCGGCATTATGACGTTTGCCAGCGCCGCTTTCGCCTGGCGCTTGCGCCTGAACGTGGCCGCCATGCAGCTCGTGGCCCACCTAATGAGCGTGTTTCAACTGGCCCTGCTCATCCCGTTTCTGCGGGCCGGGGCCACCATCCTCGGCCACGGCCACGAGCTGGCCCACTTCTCGCTGAACCGTTTGCGCCAACTCATTGCTATGCAGGGATGGGGGGCAGTTGGTCGCTTGCTCTGGCGGGCCGAAATCGGGGCTTTGCTCATTTGGGCTGTGGCCTCGGTGCCGCTTGTGCTGGCCCTCTATTTTGTGCTGCGGGCGGTGTTTCGCAAAGTGCTGGCCCGGCAGGAAGAAGCTACCGAAATAGCGGCGGGCGCTGCAATTTGACCAGCAGGAAGTTTTATAAAAAAAGGGCGCGGCAGAAATTTCTGCCGCGCCCTTTGCGCTTCTCGCTGCAATAGCTTATGCCAAGTTGTTGGAAGTCGCCTTCGCCGTCAGAAACTCCCGGTTCAAAATGGCAATATTTTCCAGCGAGATGCCCACCGGACACTCGGCCGCGCACGAGCCAATGTTGGTGCAGGCCCCGAAGCCTTCGATGTCCATCTGAGCCACCATGTTCTCAACGCGGGTTTTGCGCTCCACATCGCCCTGCGGCAACAGCGTGAGTTGCGATACCTTGGCCGAAACGAACAGCATGGCCGAGGCGTTTTTGCAGGCGGCCACGCAGGCCCCGCAGCCAATGCAGGTGGCCGCTTCAAAAGCGCGGTCGGCAATGTCTTTGGGAATCGGAATTTCGTTGCCATCGGGGGCACCGCCGGTGTTCACGCTCACGTAGCCTCCGGCTTGAATGATGCGGTCGAAGGCCGAACGGTCCACGCTCAAATCCTTGTTGATGGGGAACGCGCCTGCCCGCCACGGTTCGATGCTGATGGTGTCGCCGTCGGCGAATTTCCGCATATGCAACTGGCAGGTGGTGGTGCCCTTTTCCGGCCCGTGGCTGCGCCCGTTGATGAACAGGGCGCACGACCCGCAGATGCCTTCGCGGCAGTCGTGGTCGAAGGCGACAGGTTCGTTGCCAGCGTGCAACAGGTCTTCGTTCAGCACATCAAGCATTTCCAGAAACGACATATCGGGCGAAATGTCTTTCACTTGGTATTCCACCATTTTACCCGGCGTGGCGCGGCTCTGCTGCCGCCACACGTTCAGGGTCAGGTTCATCGGTTTAGCGTTGGAATTGGAACCGGCCATTTTCTAGTAGTGAGTAGTTGGTATTGAGTAGTGAGACGGTATTAGTAGGTATTATGCAGCGTGTTAGTTCTCACTACTCAATACCGACTACTCACTACTATTTGTAGCTCCGTTGCGTCAGCTTCACGTTGTCGAACTGGAGTTGTTCTTTGTTGAGCTTTTCGGGCTGGTTGTCGCCCTGGTATTCCCAGGCGGCCACGTAGGCATAGTGGTCGTCGTCGCGCAAGGCCTCGCCTTCGGGGGTTTGGTACTCTTCGCGGAAGTGGCCGCCGCAGCTTTCGTTGCGGTCCAGGGCATCGTCCATCATCAACTCGCCCAGTTCCAGGAAGTCGGCCACGCGGCCCGCCTTTTCCAGGGCCTGGTTGAATTCAGCGCCGCTGCCGGTCAGCTTCAGGTCTTGCCAGAACTCGTGGCGCAACTTCTGAATTTCAGCCTTGGCGTAGCGCAGTCCTTCGGCGTTGCGCGACATTCCGCAGTATTCCCACACCAGGTGGCCCAATGCTTTGTGGAACTGGTCGGGTGTGCGGGTACCCTTGATGGCCAGGAGTTTGGTCGTGCGTTCGCGCACGGCGGTTTCGGCTTCGCCAAAGGCGGCGTGTTGCGTCGAAACCGGGGTAGGGGGCGTTTGAGCCAGGTAGTCGCCAATCACGGCGGGCAGCACGAAGTAGCCATCGGCCAAGCCCTGCATCAGGGCCGACGCGCCGAGGCGGTTGGCTCCGTGGTCGGAGAAGTTGCATTCGCCGGTGGCAAACAAGCCCGGCACGGTGGTTTGCAAGTTGTAGTCCACCCACAGGCCGCCCATTGTATAGTGCACGGCGGGGTAAATCCGCATCGGCAACTTGTAGGGGTTTTCGTCCGTGATTTTCTCGTACATCTCGAACAGGTTGCCGTACTTCTGGCTCACCGCTTCGGTACTCGTTCGCTTGATGACATCGGCAAAATCCAAGTACACGGCCAAGCCGGTAGCGCCTACGCCGCGCCCTTCGTCGCACATCAGCTTGGCGTTGCGCGAGGCCACGTCGCGCGGCACCAAGTTGCCGAACGCCGGGTACTTGCGCTCCAGGAAGTAGTCACGGTCGTCCTCTTTGAGGTCCTGCACCTTGATTTTGCCTTCGCGCAGTTGCGCGGCCAACTCTTTGGTTTTGGGCACCCACACCCGGCCGTCGTTGCGCAGGCTTTCGCTCATCAGCGTGAGCTTGGACTGGTAGTCGCCGCTCACCGGAATGCAGGTCGGGTGAATTTGGGTGAAGCAGGGGTTGGCAAAATAGGCCCCCTTTTTGTGTGCCCGCCAAGCCGCCGTGGCGTTGCAGTACATGGCGTTGGTGCTAAGGTAGAACACGTTGCCGTAGCCGCCCGTGGCCAGCACCACCGCGTGGGCGGCGTGGCTTTCTACTTCGCCCGTAATCAGGTTGCGCGTCACGATGCCCCGCGCCTTGCCGTCCACGACCACAAGGTCGAGCATTTCGGAGCGGGTGTACATCTTCACCTTGCCGTAGGCAATCTGGCGGCTCAGGGCCGAGTACGCGCCCAGCAGCAACTGCTGCCCGGTCTGGCCCCGCGCATAAAACGTGCGGCTCACCTGCGCCCCGCCGAAGGAGCGGTTGGCCAGCAGCCCGCCGTATTCGCGGGCAAAGGGCACCCCTTGGGCCACGCATTGGTCAATGATGCTGACCGACACCTGCGCCAGCCGGTACACGTTGGCCTCGCGGGAGCGGTAGTCACCGCCCTTCACAGTGTCGTAGAACAGCCGAAACACCGAGTCGCCGTCGTTCTGGTAGTTCTTGGCCGCGTTGATACCGCCCTGCGCGGCAATGGAGTGCGCCCGACGCGGCGAATCGTGGTACGTGAAGGCTTTCACGTTGTAGCCCAACTCGGCCAGCGTGGCGGCGGCAGCACCGCCTGCCAGGCCCGTGCCCACCACAATGATGTCGTACTTGCGTTTGTTGGCCGGGTTCACCAGCTTCACGTTAAACTTGTGCTTGTCCCACTTTTCAGCAATGGGGCCTTCGGGGATTCGGGAATCGGGCAGCATAAAAAAAAGTAGAAAGTTAAAGCAGTTTGGCAAGCGCAATGAGGGCACCCACAGTTGTCAGAATTTGAAAAAATGCCGTCCACTGCATCCGAATGTTGAGGCGGTTTTCCATGTCGTGCAACTTCTGGTCAATAGTATTGCTTTGAACAAGGATTTTTTGTTCCAGACTACCACCTTGAGCCATGATTTTCTGCTCCAGAATACCATTTTGAGCCATGATTTTCTGCTCCAAATCATGGATATCGGCTTTGGTAGCAAGTTGGCTCAAATCCTGGCCCCGCACTTCCTCCACGAAGGCCGCGATGGACTGCGCCACCTCGCGGCCGGCCCGGTCCTGAAGTTCGGTGAAAGCGGTAATGGCACTCATGACTGGTTAAAGCCTAATTGAAGGCGAAGTGTTGCAAAACCTGCGGGGCGGCACTCACCATTTCGCCTTTTTCGTTCGTGAACAGGTAGAAATACAGCGGCATGGCCGCGAACGCCGCCGACACCACCACGGCAAACGTGAAGCCCACTGCTTTGATGACCGGCGTGTACTTGCGGTGGTTCAGCCCCAGCGTCTGGAAGCCCGACGCGAAACCGTGCCAGAGGTGGTAGCCGAGCGAGATTTGGGCGGCCACGTACAGCAACACGTACCACCACTGGTGAAACGAACTGACAACGATGGTGTAGAGGTCGTCGTTGTGGTTCACGTCTTCGGTTAAATTAACCCCGATGGTGCCGAAACGGGCACGCCAGAAAAAATTGTACAGGTGCACGATGAGGAACACCAGAATGATGCTGCCCAACAGGCCCATGTTGCGCGACATCCAGTCGGAGTTTTGCTCGGGGTGGCTCACCGCGTAGCCCACCGGCCGGGCCGACTGGTTGCGGCGCGTCAGCATCAGGGCTTCGTAGATGTGAAAGCCAAACCCCAGCAACAGCCCCCATTCGATGGTGCGAATGACGGGGTTGGTGCCCATAAAGTGGGAATACGTATTGAATGCCGCGCCCCCGTCGTGCTTGAACAACTGTAGGTTGCCGACCAAATGCACCACCAAGAAGCTGCACAGAAACAGCCCGGTGAGCGACATTACGATTTTGCGGCCGATGCTGCTGTTAAACGTTTTGGAAATCCAACTCATAAAAAACGCCCGGACCGCCGGGAAAGGAATGGGTTTGTGCGCCCCAAAGGTACGGCCGCCCCGCCCACTAGAAAAACGGCAACCGGCAAGGCCAGTCCATTGCAGCGCATTTGACGGGTGAGAAACAGTGGCTCCGGGCCTAATGTTGCAGCAGTAACTACGAAAGCGTATTTCCCGCCCACCAGCAGGTTCGGGTGAAAAACAAGGGGTAGAATCCGGGCTTTTCGGCGGGCGTTTACCAACCGCAAAAAGGCCCACGCCGGCTGCTGGAACGAGTACGCGGGCTTGGCCTGGTGCTGGTCGGCAGGCGGGCTTGTCGGTCCTGCTACCAGCGCTGCGAGCGCCGTACCTTCGCCCCCATGCGCTTTCTTTTCCCTTCCTTGCTGCTGGCGGCGGCCTGTGTGCCCCTGGGTACCCCCATCACCGATGCGTCGGGCACGGCGGGCACCCAGACCAACCCCCCGGAATACTACGCCGACAAAACCTTGCGCTACCAGGACTACACATACAGCCCCGACGTGCGAAGTGTGCAGTGCTACGTGGCGGCGGGCACGCCGAACGACATATTCCAGCCGCCGGTGGTGCCGCTGGCCCAGAACCAGCCCGTGGTGCTGGAGTTTGACGTGCTGGGTGCGGCGGCCCCGCGCCTGTCGGCCAAGCTTGTGCATTGCGACTACGATTGGCAGCCCTCGCTGCTGACGGATTTGCAGTTTCTGAGCGACATAAACGACTTTTTGCTCACCAACTACCGCACCGGCATCGGCGGCAAGGTGCCCTATTTTCACTACCAGTTTCAGGCCCCACGCGTGAAACTGAGCGGCAACTACCTGCTGGTGGTGCAGGCGGCGGGTGGGGTGCCGTTGCTCTCGCGCCGGCTGCTGGTGTACCAGAACGACGTGCAAGTCAGTTTGCAACCCGGCATCGTAGCCGGTGGGCAAGAGCGTTACACCCTGCAACAACTGGACTTTGCCATCAACTACGGCGCGGCGCAGCTCGTGAACCCGGCCGCCGAGGTGAAGGTAGTGTTGCGCCAGAACTACCGCTGGGACAACGCCAAAATGGGGTTGCGCCCCACCTTCGTCAGCGACTTCGACCGGCAACTCAAGTACCAGTATTTCAACTTTGAGAACGCCTTTCCTGGCCTGGCTGAGTACCGGGCCTTCGATTTGCGCTCCATCCTGGCCCCGGCCCTGGCTGTGCAAAGCATCAACCAGCAGGCCACGCCCCGTGCGGCGGTGCTGGTGCCCGAGCCGTCGTGGGCCAAACTGGCCTACAATCAGTACATCGACATCAACGGGCAGCGACTGTTCGATAGCCGCGAATACGGCGAGGGCCGCACCAATGCCGACTACGCCGACGTAACCTTCCAACTACAGACGGAAAAGCCCGCGCCCGGCCCGGTGTACGTGCTGGGAGCCTTGACGGACTGGCAACTAAAAGACGAGTTTCGACTCGCCTACAGCGACAGCCTGCACCTCTACCGGGGCCATGCGCTGCTCAAACAGGGCTACTACAACTACAGCTACGCCGTGGCCACAGCCACCGGCGCGGCCGACGAAACGTACTTCCAGGGCAGCCATTACGAAACCGAAAATCGGTACGATTTGCTGGTGTACTACCGCCCGCCGGGGGCACGGACGGACCTGATTATCGGCTACCAACAAGTGGACATGAATGGGCGGCAGTAGGCACCTGATTGCTTATTCAATGGTGAAGCGGTGCCAGAAGTTTTTCTGTCGCGGTACCACTTCACTTAGTCGCTCATTTTCCAGTCAGTTGCATACTGGTTTTTAACGAAATCGGGGTACTCATCTGCTGGCTGTAGCCGCCGCGCCCCACGCCGCCGCCACGCATCCCGCCGCCACCCATCCCGCCGCCGCCACCCATGCCACCACCGCGCATCCCGCCGCCGCCCATGCCTCCGCCCCCGCGCATTCCACCGCCGCCACCAGCGGGTGCAGTCCACTTAGGGCCAGCCAGGGTGAGGCCGATGACAGCGGGCCATCCATCGGCCAGTTGAGGCATTTTGCGATACAGGAACCGTAACGGCACTGCCAATTCGTAGATTAGGTTGTCTTGCTCGTCGAGGGAGGCCGCTACTTTTATGCCCAGTTGCGACTGCGTGTCGGCGAGCGTCGGCTCCTTCTCACTCCGAAAATTGAGCAGCTCCATTTCCTTCATGCCAGCCAGGGCCTGGCTCATGCGGGCTTGGCGGTCGGTAGTGGTTTTGCCACCGCCGTCGGGGCGGCCAGCCGCCTCGTCGGGAGCGCCGGGGTTGTGGCCCGCTAGCGGCCCGCCCAATGGGTAATGCACTCCAAATTGCTGCTGGTTGCGGCCCGTGGTATCGAGCCACACCGTGAGGCCCTGCCGAATGATTTTGGCCTGCGTCGCCGGGTCGGCCGCCTTGAGGCGGACGTACACCGCCCGGCGGTCATTCAGCACCTGGTATTGCAGCTTGCTGCCGCTGTCGTAGTGGAGCGAATCGGTCCATTCAGTGGCCTGACCGTCAATGACGGGCGGCACCAGGGCGAAGCGGCTGTTGCTATCGGCGTGGGGGGTGCGGTGGCAGCCGCAGAGCGCCAGCCCCGCCAGCAGCCCTAAACGTTTTATAGCCATGAGAAAAGCAGGAAAGGAACGGCAATATCGGCCCGCTTGCGTGTGCGGCGGGTGAATTAGCAGACTCCTCTTTTTGGGGTTATCTTTGGAAAAATTACCCTTGCTATGCAAACCCAGGCCACAGAAATCATCGAAACCGAGGTAGTCCTCGAAGAAGCTATGTCCCTCAATCACGCCCGGCTCACCACCCGCATTACCTCACTGCTGTTTGCCGAGTATGAGTCGCAGTTTAACATCCTGACCGAACTGGAATTTGAGTTGAGTACGGGCCGTTATAAGCCGGATGTCGCCATTTTGCCGCAGCTTGCCTACGACTGGGAAAGGGACATTATCCGCTACCCGCAACCGCCCATTACGGCCATTGAAATCATCTCACCCACGCAGTCAATGGACGGGCTGATTGAAAAAATCAGAGTTGGGTATTTGGCCAGTGGCGTACAATCGGCTTGGCTGGTGCTGCCCGGCGTTCGCAGTATCAGCCTTTATTTGCCCGCCCAGCCCGCCCAGTTGATTAGTAGCGGGGTGCTGCACGACCCGGCTACGGGCGTGACATTAGAATTGGATGCTATTTTTCGGTAAAATCAACCATGAACAAGCTTCTTTTTCGCTCGTGGACGGCTACAATTCTGACAGTGTTTATCGCTGGAACGATACCTGTTTTTGGGCAGAAACAAACATCGGCATTGCAAACCGAAATTTTTGACGACGATTTCGTGCATAAATCCCACCTGGAATTACGGTCATTCCTAGCAAAATATAAGCCCGTACTGCTCACGAAAGAACGCCATGTTAATGAACATGATGTCAAACAAATTGATTACATCATAACATACACCTTAGGGCAGGACAAATTCATTTTTTATCAGACTCCATCGAAGGCGCTCACTACCTACTTCTCCCTAGCATCCGGCCAGCTGGTTTTGGCCAATAGCATACGCGTTGGTATGACGAAACAGGCTTTTGAAAAAGCGTTCAAGCATAAGGCAATTGGCAATACTGCTACCGTAGCGGAGTTAGAGCAATTCGAGCTATACACCTTCTCTTTCGCCAAAAATACTCTTTCTCGCATTATCTACCAATGCCGCATCGATTAGGCTTTTTGGCTACACATTAAACCGGAAGTGCATGATGTCGCCGTCCTGCACCACGTAGTCCTTGCCTTCCACGGCCATGCGCCCGGCTTCCTTGATTTTGACTTCGGTTTTATACTCCTGGTAGTCGGGCAGCTTAATGACCTCGGCCCGGATGAAGCCCTTTTCAAAATCGGAGTGAATGACCCCAGCGGCAGCGGGGGCTTTGTCGCCCCGGTGAATGGTCCAGGCCCGCACTTCCTGCACCCCGGCGGTGAAGTAGGTAATCAGGTTCAGGAGTTCGTAGCTGGCGCGGATGAGCTTGTTGAGGCCCGATTCGGTGAGGCCGTATTCGCCCAGGAACAACTCCTTTTCTTCGGGGTCTTCCATGTCGGCAATCTGGGCCTCGATGGCGGCCGACACCAACACCACTTGGGCACCTTCGGCTTTCACGTGGTCGCGCAGGGCCGTTACGTGGGCATTGCCGTCGCTGGCAATGCTGGCCTCGTCCACGTTGGCGACGTAGATAACAGGTTTGAGGGTAAGGAGTTGCAGGTCGGCTACGGCCTCTTTATCATCTTCAGCGGCGGGCACGGCGCGGGCGTTTTTGCCCGCTTCCAGGGCGGCCTTGAACTTGTGCAGGGCCGCCACTTCTTTCTTGGCCACGGCATCGCCGGCTTTGGCGCTACGCTCCGATTTGACCAGCTTTTTATCAATGCTTTCCAGGTCCTTAAGCTGGAGTTCGGTGTCAATAACGTCCTTGTCGAACACGGGGTCCACGCCGCCGGCCACGTGGACGATGTTGGCGTCGTCGAAGCAACGCACGACGTGGATGATGGCATCGACCTCGCGGATGTTGGCCAGAAATTTATTGCCCAGGCCCTCACCTTTGCTTGCGCCTTTCACCAGCCCGGCGATGTCCACAAACTCGATGATGGTGGGCAGCACCCGCTTGGGATTCACGAGGGCTTCCAGGATTTGCAGGCGCTCGTCGGGCACGGTTATCACGCCCACATTCGGCTCGATGGTACAGAAGGGGTAGTTGGCCGATTCGGCTTTGGCGTTGGATAAGGCGTTGAAAAGGGTAGATTTACCGACGTTCGGCAAGCCGACGATACCGCAGCGGAGGCCCATGTTTTTGGAGTTATGAGTGGGGAATTATGAATTATGAGTTGGGCATAATCCGGGGGCAAAGGTAGGGGCGGGGCGAACGCAAAACGGCGCGAACGGGCCAAATGCCGGTCGCGCCGTTGGGGTTCGGTTGGGCGGGGTTAGTCGAGGCCGAGGGCATCATTGGTCGCCGGTGGGTCGCTGGCTTCGCGGGGGCGGTCGCCGGCGCGGGGCTGCTCCCGGTCGTCGTACTCGCGGGGGCGGTCCAGTTCGGCCACTTCTTCGGGGGTCAGCAGTTCTTCGCGCACGTAGTCCACGGCATCTTGCAGGGCATCGGCGAACTTGAGGAAATCTTCTTTGTAGAGAAAGATTTTGTGCTTTTCGTAGCTCACCGAGTCGTCGCTGTTCTGGCGGCGCTTGCTTTCAGTGATGGTCAGGTAGTAGTCTTGGCTGCGGGTGGCTTTGACATCAAAAAAGTACGTGCGCTTGCCAGCTTTCACGCGCTGGGAATAGATTTCTTCTTGGTCGTTGCGGTCGTCCATCGTATTGAATTGGGGGAAAGTTGGGAAATAATAATTGGGAATTGATAGGTGGAGTTCAATGTAATGTAGCGGCAAAGATAGCCGCCCCCCTGCGTTTGGCAGCCGGTGCCGACCTTTGGGAAAGGGTTGGGTTTTGATGGTTGAGTTTTTGAATGAGGGGTGAGGGGCAATTGAATAAAATTTAATCAATTTTTTCTCATTCTTCACTACTCATTCAACTTTCAACTCGCAAAACTTAACCCTCAAAACTCAACCCTTCCCCCATGCCCCTCGACCTCGCCGCCATCCGTTCGTTTGAAAACCTGGAATTTCTGGCCCGCCAGCTTGTGGACGGGTTTATTACCGGCCTGCACCAGTCGCCCTACCACGGGTTTTCGGTCGAGTTTTCGGAGCACCGCCTCTACAACCCCGGCGAAAGTACCCGGCACATCGACTGGAAAGTATTTGCCCGCACCGACAAGCTGTTTGTGAAGCGTTACGAGGAAGAAACCAACCTGCGCTGCCACATCCTGCTCGACGTGAGTCCGAGTATGTACTACCCCGTGCCGGGCTTCGACAAGCTGAAGTTCAGCATTCTGGCCACGGCCGCCCTCACCACGCTGCTCACCCGGCAGCGCGATGCGGTAGGCCTGGTCACGTTTGCCGAAACCGTGGAGTTGCAAACCCCGGTCCGTTCGACCAGCACCCATCGGCACACGCTGCTGCTGGCCCTGCAACAACTACTGGAGCGCCCCCCCGCCCCCAAAACCGTGCGCAGCACCGACATGGCGGGCGTGGTGCACACCATTGCCCAGCAAATTCCGAAACGCTCGCTCGTGGTCGTGTTCAGCGATATGCTGGGGCGTGGGGCGGCCGAGCAGGAAGCGGCCCTGGCCGCGCTGCAACACCTGCGCCACCAGCACCACGAGGTGCTGCTGTTTCACGTGCTGGACCGGGCCACCGAGTCCGATTTTGACTTTGCCGAGCGGCCGTACATCTTTGAAGATGTGGAAACGGGCCTCGAAATTAAGCTTCAGCCCTCGCAAATCCGGGAGCAGTACCGGGCCGCCATGACGGCCTTTGAGGCGGAACTGGCCCTGCGTTGCGGCCAACTCAAGATTGACTTCGTGCCGGTGGACGTGCGCGAACCGTTCGACAAGGTGCTGTACGCCTACTTGGTGAAGCGCGGCCGAGCGAAGTAGCCTGCCGGGCGGCCTTACCTTTGTACCCAATTCGCCGTCGCTATGCTGGAAGTTCTCATCGCCACCTCCTCCATCCTGTTTTTCATGCCGCTGATGACGGCCTTCATGGCCTACAACCACGGCCGTTCGTTTTGGAAGTGGTTTGGCCTGGGGTGTGTGCTGCCGTACCTGTCGCTGTTCGTCGTCATGTTCGTGGTTCGCCGCGACAAGAAAAAACTGGCTGCTGCGCTGATTTAGCCGCTTTTTCATCCCTTTTACCTCGCCCTCATGTACCAAACCCTCCTCCTCCTGCACTCCTGGACGCGCTGGCCGCTGCTCGTCGTGGGCCTGCTGGCCACGTACCGCGCCTACGTGGGCTGGCGCAACCGCCGCCCGTTCACCAAAGCCGACAACGGCATCAGCGCGGCCTTTTCGGGCTTCATGTGGTTGCAGGTCATCATCGGCCTGGGCCTGTATTTCGGCCTCAGCCCCTACGGCCTGAATGGCCTGAAAACCTACAGCCAGACGCACGACGCGCAGATGCGATTTTTCGGCATGGAACACATTACGCTGATGTTGCTGGCCGCCGTGCTGGCGCAAGTCGGCCGCGTGGCCCTCAAACGCGCCCCCGACGACACCCGCAAGCACAAAAAAGCCTTCACCTACTTCGCCATTGCGCTGCTGCTGGTGCTGCTCATGATTCCGTGGGGAATGTGGGCACCGGCACGGCCCTTGTTTCGTGTCTGAACCACGGATTCGTCCGGATTTTTCGGATTGCACGGATTTTGGGGACGATTATCCTATAACGACACAGGCTGCCCACCGGGCAGCCTGTGTTTTTTTGTTCATTTAGGCATCGCAACTGCTGCGAAGAATCGTCCCCAAAATCCGGCCCATCCGAAAAATCCGGACGAATCCGTGGTTCAGACATCAAATGGCTTGCCCGCCCGATACTTCGATGCGCTGGGCATCAATCCAATTGGCTTCGTCGGTGCAGAGGAAGGCCACCACGGGGCCGATGTCGGTGGGCAGGCCCACGCGGCCCATCGCCGTGAGGCCCGCGATGAAGGAATTGATTTCCTTGTTGTCGCGGGTGCGGCCCCCGCCGAAATCCGTTTCGATGGCTCCGGGAGCCACGATGTTGGCCCGGATGCGGCGGTTGGCCAACTCTTTGGCCTGGTACTTGGTGAGGGTTTCCATCGCCGCCTTCATGCTGGCGTAGGCCGACGAGCCGGGCATGGTGAGGCGCGTGAGGCCCGACGAAATGTTGATGATGCCGCCCCCGTCGTTCAGCAACGGCAGGGCCTGCTGAGTCAGGAAGTAGGGGCCTCGAAAATGCACGTTCAGCAACTCGTCGAATTGCGCTTCGGTGGTGTCGGCGTAGGGGGTGTAGATGCCGGTGCCCGCGTTGTTGATGAGGAAGTCGAAGCGGTCGGTGCCGAAGGTGTCGTGCAGCGTGGTTTTGACTTGCTCGAAGAAGGCCGGGAAGCTGCTCGCATTGGCCGCGTCGAGTTGCAGGGCAGCGGCCTTCCGGCCCTGGGCCTGCACGTCGGCCACCACTTCGGCGGCGGCCGCTTGGTTGGTGTGGTAGGTCAGCAGGACATCAAGCCCTTTGGCGGCCAGGTGGTGGGCCATGTTGCGGCCCAGGCCCCGGCTGCCGCCGGTGACAAGGGCAATTTTGGGGGTGTTCATGGAGGGAAATTGGTTGGATGAAACGATGGTGCAAAGGTCCGGCCGCCAGCGGGCCGTTTTGTGGTGAGTAGTTCAGTTTAAATGGTGACGGTTTCCGCAGTTGCTTCGCGGCGCTCGGCCCACACCCGCTCGCGGTATTGCTTGGGCGTACAGCCCTGGAAGTGCTTGAAAAACTTGCCGAAATTGGACGGGTCGTAGGTGAGGCGGGCGGCGATGGCGGCGGCCGGGTCGCGGGTGTCGGCGAGCAACTGGCGGGCATGGTCCAGGATGCGGGCCTCGAAATAGTGGCAGGGTGGGTGGCCGGTGGCCAGCCGCAAGGTGTTGCTGAGGTGGGTGGGGTGCAGGCAAAGCAGCCCGGCCAGGTCACGGATTTCCAGCATTTTGGTGGCGCGGCCCGCCACGATGTCGGCCAGGTGCTGGTCCACGGCGCGGCGGAAATCGGCCACGATTTCGTGCTGCCGGGCCAGAATTTTGCGGGGGATGGGGGTGGTGGGCATGGGGGAAATGGCAAGCGGAGTGGGCATAACCGCTGGGGCGGGCGAAAGTCCCGCAGCCCCGCTCTTAACCTTTGCTTTGCACCCTCGCTTACGAGCCATCCATAATTTCGCCTCCGCTTGAACCGGTCCGAAAGGGTTCCGGGACTTTGCCAACGCGCCTTGGAAGCAGCACCGGTTGATGACTGCGGACTAGCGCACCCGCCAAACCCGGCCCGCTGGCAAACGCGAATGCAGCGGAGCTACCCGCTCCGCCACCTGCAACGCCGCTGCCTGCCCCTTAAAAATGAACCTGTGCCGTACCCCGGCCCCCAGCCCTTCCCGACACCGCCATCCGACCCTGCCCCTTTACAGGGCCAGATAAAACCCCGTCAGCAAAGCTCGAAAGGCTTCGGAATATGCCGCGTCGTCGGCCGTGCGGATGCTGATTTCCGTGGCTGCCACCGGCCCCGCCGCTCCGCGCTCGAAGCGGCTGATGTGCCGCGTGACACGCCCGCCCGGCCGGTGCCGCACTGCCAACCGGGCAACCAAAACCAGTCCCGCCGCCGCCGCGACGGCCGCAAACTGCGCCGTTTCGGGCGGCGGCAGCAGCACCGTGAGGCGGCCCGCCGGGGTCAGCAACGTGTCGGTCGAGGCGACTAGTTCTTCAAAGGTCAGGCTGGTGCTGCCCGCGTGCCGGGCCGTGGCCCGCGCCGCGTCGGGGGCGGGCAGCGAACGCCGAAAAAACGGCGGGTTGCAAACGATGTGGTCGAAAAAAACGGGGCAGGTGGCCGCGTAGGCTGCCAACGATTGGGGGCAGACCCGAATGCGCCCGGCCCAGGGGCTGGCGGCCACGTTGGCCGCCGCTCGAATTGCCGCCACGTGGTTAATTTCAACAGCTTCAATGGTGGCGTGGGGGTTGCGTTGGGCGGCCATCAGGGCCAACAGGCCGGTGCCGGTGCCCACGTCCAGGATGCGGTGGGCTTGGGCAAGGTCGGCTGCCGCGCCCAGCAGGCAGGCATCGGTGCTCACCTTCATGGCGCAGTCGTGCTGCTCGATGCGGAACTGCTGGAATTGAAAGTAGGCGTTGGGCACGGGGCTTAGAAGCTGTTTGAGTTAGTTGCCCGAGTACCCCGAAGCACAGCTTCGGGGTACTCGGCCGGCGGTCCTGGATAGTAACTCAAACAGCTTCTTAGTCTTCCCAATAAAAGAAGCAGTCGAACACCTGATAAGGCGGGTCGGCCAGGACGGTGGGGACGTTGATACGTGCTGGCGCGGGCTGCGCCAACAGCGCCGGCGGCAGCAACTGGTAGCCCGCCAGGCAGAGCCGTTCCTCCAGGCGGCCGAGGTCGGTGGCCCACGCTGGTTGGTCTAAACCGGCGCGGCTGTCGGCTGCCAAAAAGCCGCTGCTGCCGCTGTGCGGCTGCCCGGCCCGTTGCGTAACCGACCAGTTGCTGCCACCATAAAACCAATACGGAGCCAGCCGGCACAGGTAAGCCAAGACCCCGGCCGTATCCTCGGTCACGTTGCGGCCCTGCGTGGTGGTGCGGGTGTCGCGCCCGTCGCGGCGGCTCACCCGCACGGGCACGTAGGAAGCGTAGCCACTGCCGTAGCTCCCGAAATCGGCGGTTACGAGCAAGCGCGGGTCGGCGGCCAGGCGGGCTACCAGCCGGCGCAGGTGCGCCTCCACCGCCGCCGCATCGCCGGTGCTGAACGGGGGCACGTCGCCCTGAATATGGCCCTCGGCCAACCGCCGCAAAAAATCGTCAGAAAATTCCATTGCCGGAGTTGCGTAGCGTCAGGGGAGAGGCGAAAGCGTCTTGCTGCGGCCCCGAAAAATGGGCCACGTACTTGATGTTAAGTAGTGGTGCATAAGTAAACGGTCATGCTGAGCGCAGCCGAAGCACCTCTACCGCTTCGGCTCACGCCTTGATTACTAGCTGGTAGAGATGCTTCGGCTGCGCTCAGCATGACGGTTTTTTACACGCTTACTTTTGCGTGGCTACTTACAATCGGCAAAATGCGCCACCAGCTTGCTTTTGAAGTCGGGAAAACGCACCACGATTTGCCCCTGGCCCGGCTGGTAGGGAAAATGCTCACCGGCACGTGCAAATCGAGAAAGTCGCGCACAAACTTGATTTTGCCGATGGCCCCGGCAATGGTTGGCTGGGTCCTCGTTTTTCAGTGTTAAAACAACGGAGTGCCCGCCCGTTCAATTTCTTCGTACCCCTCGTCCACCAATAGCCCCCGGCCCCGCGCACTTTGCACGGCCAGCACGTCGCACCGCTCGTTTTCGGGGTGCCCGGCGTGGCCCTTCACCCAGCGAAACTGCACCGTGCGCTGCCGGTACACCAGCAAGAAGCGCCGCCAGAGGTCGGCGTTGGCTTTTTTGCCGAAGGCGGGCTTTTTTTCCCATCCGAACACCCACCGCTTTTCTACGGCCTCGACCACGTACTTGCTGTCGGACACGACCAGCACCGGGATTTCGGGCCGCGTCACGGCCTCCAGGCCCACAATCACGGCCAGCAACTCCATGCGGTTGTTGGTGGTGCGGCGGTAGCCCTGAGTGAGTTCTTTTTCGTGGAGGCCATAGCGCAGAATGGCCCCGTAGCCGCCGGGGCCGGGGTTGCCAATGGCCGAGCCGTCGGTGTAAAGGTGAATCATGGGCGGGTAGTTGGTATCAGGTAGTGAGCAGTTGGTGAGGGAAGGAGAAAGCCGAACCGCCAGCTTTTGTCCAACTTCCCACTACCAAGTACCGCCTACCAAAAATCAAAAATTGGTTTTGAACAACTTGATGGCAATGGCCAGCAAAATGACTCCGAACACGCGGCGCAGCACGTCCTCGCCGGCCTTGCCGAGCTGGCGTTCCAGCCAGGGGCTGGCTTTGAGCACCGCGTACACAAACACCAGGTTCAGGCCGATGCCGACCAGGATGTTGGGCAGCGAGTAGGCGGCCCGCAACGCAAGCAGCGTGGTCATGGTGCCAGCCCCGGTGATGAGCGGAAACGCCAGCGGCACAATGGAACCGGTGCTGGCCATGAGGTCCGACTTGAACAACTGGATGCCGAGTATCATTTCCAGCCCAATGAGGAAGATGATGACCGCCCCGGCCAGGGCAAAACTCTCGTTGTCAACGCCGAAAAGCCGCAGGATGCTTTGGCCCAGAAACAAAAAGGCCACCATGATGCCCCCCGACACCGCCGTTGCCAGTTCGGGCTTGATGCGCCCCTCGCGCTGCCGAATCTGAATGATGACGGGCAGGGAGCCGATGATGTCGATGACGGCAAAGAGCGTGAGCGTGACCGAAAAAATGGCTTGGAGCGAAAGCACAACGGAGCGGGGCAGGAGGTGGCGGCGCGGGCAGGCCGCGCCGGAGCAGAAACAAAAACCGGGGCGCGGCGGCCCGCCTCAGTACACGTCCACCACCTGCACGTCGAAGCGCAACGGGGCGTTGGGCGGAATGCTGCTGCCGTAGCCCTGTGCCCCGTAGCCGAGGGCCGAGGGCAAGAGCAGCGTGGCGCGGTCGCCTTTGTGCAACAGGGCAATGCCTTCGTCCCAGCCGGCAATGACTTCGCCCCGGCCCAGCAAAAAGCCGAAGGGCACATTGCCGTGTTGGGCCGAGGCATCGAACACCGTGCCATCCAGCAACTGCCCGGAGTAGAGGACCGTGACGGTGCGGCCGGGGGTGGCCCGCACGGCACTCGTATCGATGCTGATGGGCACCAGGTACAGGCCCGAGGGCTGCTTGCGGGCGGCGGCGAGGTGGTGGTCGGCTAGGTAACGGGTCAGCAGGTCCGCATCAATCCGGGTGTAGTCCTTCGGCGCGTCTTTGGAACAGGCCGAAGCCAGGACGGCGGCCAGCAAGACCGGCAGCCAGCGCGGGGCCATCCGCACGGGGCGGGCGGCAAAGGGCAATGGGAACATGAAAAAAGCAGGGTAAAAAACGTGGTAAAAATACGGCAGGGCTGCTGCCGCAGTGGCTGACACGGGCACTCCGCAAATGGGTTTCGGGGCACTGGCGCAGCGGGGGGGCCGCCCCCCGGCAGCGGTCCAAACCCCGCTTCGGGGGGCTGGCCCTGCTTGCCCCGTTCAGGGGGCGGCGGTGGGTGCCTCCCCGTCCGGGCCTTGTCGGGCGCGGCGTTTGCGGGCCAGGCGCTGGTCTTTGCGGCGAACCGCCCCGATGTGCTTGTCGATGGCCGTTTTATGGGGTTTTTTTGCGTCGCGGCGTTTGATGTTCCCGTTGGGGTTGTAGCTGTGCAGGGTGGGAGAATTGTTGGACCGGCCGGCGCGGTGAAACTTTTGGGCGGCGGCTGGCCGGGCCAGTAGCAAGACCAGCGCCAGCAGAAAAACCGGGAAAAGAAACCGTTGGGTTGACATGGCGAAAAGCGGGCAAGTGGCCCCAAATATAGCCGGGAGCTGCCGATTGAGCGGCCGGGTACGGCCGGACCGGCAAAAATCGGGCACCCGCCGAAACTAATGGAATTAGTAACTTTGCGGCGGTGTTGCTAACTTCACGCCGCCAAAGCGCAATAGTTTGCCGCGCTGGCCCCGCTTTTTATCCCATTTCCTGCGTCATGATTAATACCAACCTCAAGTTCTGGCGGCGCGAGCTGGCCATCACCCAGGCTCAGATGGCCGACCGCCTCGGCATCAAACGCTCCCTCGTGGGGGCCTACGAGGAAGGCCGCGCCGAGCCGCGCTTGTCCACCCTGGTCAATATGTCGCGCCTTTTCGGCATCACCCTAGACCAACTGGTGACGACTGATTTCAGCAAAAAGAAAAACGCCAAAACCGCCACTGCCCTGCGCAAGCTGGTGCCCGATGCCGCCTCCGGCCCCGACGAACCCGACGACCCGCAACCGGTGGGCGGCAAGCTTCGCATCCTGGCCCTGACCGTGGACCGCGACCAGAACGAGAACATCGAGTGGGTGCCCCAAAAGGCCGCCGCTGGCTACCTCAACGGCTATGCCGACCCCGAATACCTGGAAGTGCTGCCCAAGTTCCGGCTGCCCATGCTGCCCTCGACGGGCACCTACCGGGCCTTTGAAATTGCCGGCGACTCCATGCTACCCATCTCCAGCGGCACGGTCATTGTGGGCCGCTACGTGGACGAGTGGGCCGGCCTGAAGGACGGCACCCCCTGCGTGGTCGTGAGCGCCCGCGAAGGCATCGTGTTCAAAAGGGTGTTCAACAAAATCAAAACCCACAGCCTTTTTTCGCTGCATTCCGACAACACGGCTTACGCCCCCTACGAAGTGACGGCCACCGATGTGCTGGAAATCTGGGAAGCCAAGAGCTACATTAGCAGCACGTTCCCGATTGCCGATTTGTCGCTCGAGCGCGTTGCCAGCCTCGTGCTGGACTTGCAGCAGCAAGTGGCCCTGATGCGGAAGGCGTGAGTTTTTTGGTAGTTGGGCGAATTTTAGTGACCGTCAAATTTTGGAAAACTCCTCGTTGCGATTCGCAACGAGGGGTTTTTTGTGGTTATGGCAAACGGCTGTACTTACCTTCGTTGCGTAGGTCGCGTAAAATCAAAAACCGGCGCTGCTTTCCTTGTTGATGGCTGCCCACGGTGCTTTCCAACTACCAACTACCCCGTACCAACTACCAGAATCAACCTATCATGCTGAAACACGTTCCTGCCGCTGCACGGCACCACGCCGCCCCGGCCGCCTGGCTGAGTAGCCACTTTCTGTTTGCGTTTGCCGATTATTTCGACCGCGACAATATGCACTTCGGGCCTCTGCGGGTGTTCAACGACGACTACATTGCGGCGCAGTCGGGCTTTCCGCAGCACCCGCACTCCGAGATGGAGATTGTGACGCTGGTGCTGGCGGGCGAAATCACGCACCGCGACACCATGGGCAACGACACGACCATCAAGGCGGGCGAAGTGCAGCGCATGACTGCCGGCACCGGCCTGGCCCACGCCGAGCTGAATCAACAAGCTGACAAGCTGCACCTCTACCAACTCTGGTTCATCCCGAGCCAGCGCGGCCTGGCCCCGAGCTACGAGCAGAAAGACCTGAACTTCCTGGGCAAGAGCCGCAACGAACTTGTGCCCATCGTGACGGGCCAAAAAGTGCTGGAAGACGTGGTGTACATGAACTCCAATAGCACCATTTACTGGGCCAACCTGGACGCGGAAAAGGAAATTGAATTCAAGACCTTCCCGCTGCGGCTCACGCTTTTGTATGTGAAACAGGGTCGGATTTATGTCAATGGCACCGAACTAGCCCCCCAGGACCAAGCGCGGCTGACGGGCGAAGACGTGGTGGGCATCCGCGCCAGCGAAGACGCGCAATTTATTTTGATTGACTTGCCCGCGAGCGAGGCGAATTATTAGGGTAAAGCTTGAACGACACCCCCCTCCTTCAAGGAGGGGGGTGTCGTTCAGGTTTGGCCGAGGTGACAGTCTTTGTACTTCTTGCCACTGCCGCACGGGCAAGCTGCGTTGCGGCCAAATTTGCGGCGGCTCCGTAGTTGCTTGAGCCACTTGCGGGGGTCCACTTCCAGACCTAGAAAAAGCTTTTTGGGATTCTGGCGGAAGGCTTGGCTGAGTAGGTCGTAGAGCTGCGGGTGTTGGGCTTGCAGCGTTTCGGGCTTCTCAAAAAAGTATTCGGTGACGACGGCAAAAAATTCGGCTTCGCTCGTGCCTGCATAGGGGTCAATTTCGGATTGACCGGCGCGGATGGCCGCAATTTCGCGGGCCATGACCTCGCCCCAGGCGCGTTGCAACTGGAGCGAAAGCGTGGCTTTGAGAATGCCGTCAATTTCGCCGTCGGCTTCGTCGAGCAGGTGGGCAAACTCGTGAATGCCCACGTTGTGGCGGTCCAGCCCATCACGAAAGCCTTGCGCCAACGAGGCTTTGGACAAGCGCATATAATGCTGGTTCTGGAAACCCTGCACCGAGCCAAGCAGGGTGCCCTGCAAGGGCTTTGTGGCTTGGTCGGGGGCATCGGGCAACTGCCAGGCATCGGGCACAATCAGGACTTCGCCCAGGTTGCGGTATTCCCAATCGGGCCAGCCAAAGGCCGGAATCAGCGCCGAGGCGGCTACCAGCAGGCGGGTAGCATCGTCCACCTCAGTTTGCACCCCCGTGATGCGCGTAGTGGCCAAAAAAAGCTGGGTCTGGCGCTCAAAACGGGCTTTTTCAGCGTCAGTAAGGGCCAGATAAAACGACACCCGTTCGCTGAGAATGTCGCGCCAGGCTGGTGGAAACGGCCGGGCCAGGGCGGCGGCGCGGCGGCGGCCATCGGCCGTAGCGTAGTGGTAAAAAGCGTAGAGAACCGCCGCCAGCAGGACCAGGGAAATTACGTAAGGCATGGGGGGCTAACGCGGGCGAACGGCGAGGAGTTGGGGCAAGGCTGAACGTCAGCGCACCACGTTCACCTTCACTTTTTTGCCTTTCACCTTCGCGCCTTCCAGTCGGGCCAGCACTTCTTCGGCTTGCTCTTCGGGCACGGCCACGAAGCTGTAGTGGTCGAATACTTCAATCCGGCCCACTGCGTCGCGCTCCAGGCCGCCCACGCTCACAAAAGCTCCCACGAGGTCGTGGGCGCTGATTTTTTCGCGCTTGCCCGCCGAAATGTGCAGCGTGACCATGCTGGGGCGCGGGGCTTTGGGGGCGGCGGGCGGCAGGAGCGGGGGCACCAACCGCGCCCACTGCACGGCCTGGGCAGCGGGCCAGGCCAGGAGCTTGGCCTGCTCCGGGGGCGTGACGAGCAAGTGCGCCGTGCCGCTGGCTCCGGCGCGGGCCGTGCGCCCGGCCCGGTGCTGAAACGTGTCGGCCTGCTCCGGGGCATCGTATTGCACCACGGTGTCCAGTTCGCTCACGTCCAGGCCCCTGGCGGCCACGTCGGTGGCTACTAGGGCCGTGGCCGACCCGTTGCGGAGCTTGAGCATGGACTTGTCGCGTTCGGGTTGCAGCATCTTGCCGTGCAGGGCTTCCACGGCCACGCCCCGGCCGCGCAGGAAGCGGGTCAGTTCCTCCACCCGGTCGCGGGTGTTGGCGAAGATGAGCGACTTGCCCGCGTCGGGCTGGCTGATGAGGTGGTAGAGGGCGGCGGGCTTTTGGTCGGCGGCGGCCAGCAGGTGGCCGCGCAGCACGAGGCTGGTGGGCAGGGTGGCGGCCTGGTCGCCGCCCACGTTCAGGACGCGGGGGCGGGTGAGGTGCTTGCGGACCAGGGCCAGCACTTTGTCGGGCATGGTGGCCGAGAACAGCAGCGTTTGCCGCCGCTGCGGCAGGCGGCTCACAATGGTGGCCATTTCTTCCTGAAAGCCCAGGTCCAGTAGCCGGTCGGCTTCGTCCAACACCAGCACTTTCAGGCGGTTGGGCACCAGGGTGCGGCGCTCGAGGTGGTCGAGCAAGCGGCCGGGCGTGGCCACCACCACGTGCGGCATTTGCTGCTGGCCCTTCACTTCGTCGCGCATGGCGTGGCCGCCGTAGTAGGCCACCACGCGCAGGTTGGGCAGGTGCTTGCCGAGTTGCTTGAGGGCTTGCTGCACTTGCAGGGCCAGCTCGCGGGCGGGCACCAGCACCAGCGCCTGCATGGTGGCCGAGGTGGTATCTACCTGTTGGAGCACGGCCAGCCCGTAGGCGGCGGTTTTGCCGGAGCCGGTGGGGGCTTGCCCGGCCACGTCCTGCCCGTCGAGCACAGCGGGCAGCACCAGCGCCTGCACGGGCGTGGGCTGGGTGAAGTTTAACTCGGCCAGCCCGGCGAGCAGGGCAGGGGCGAGGCCAAAGGCGGAGAAGTCGGACGTGGGGGTTTGCACCCGGCAAAGGTAGGAAGGGAGTTGCGCGGTACGTTTCGGGAGCTGGGGGTTGGGCCTTTGAGTTTTGGGACGGAAGTGACTTAAAAATGAATAGCGAACACCCAAAAACCAACTGCTTAAGTAGCCGCGCATAAGTAAACGGTCATGCTGAGCGCAGCCGAAGCATCTTTACCATCTGGTAATCAAGGCGTGAGCCGAAGCACCTCTACCGCTTCGGCTCACGCCTTGATTACCAGATGGTAAAGATGCTTCGGCTGCGCTCAGCATGACGTTCTTTTACACGCTTACTTTTGCGTGACTGTTTAACAGCAGTTTGAACCACGTCCCCGTGTCTGCCTCACTCCTTGCAGAAGCACCCTTGAAGTGGTCCACGTCTGGGGTGAGTTGCGGCTCGTGGGCCGTTGCAACGTGCGACCCCCAACTATTTGGCAACCCCGCGCCTCAAGTGACGGGCCGTCTGGGGTTGCTGTACGGGTTCGCTTGCCACCCGGCCGCGCACATTGCCGCCGCCCCGCCCGATTTTGCCAGCTACCAAACCTTCTTTTTTGATTTTTTCGTTGACCCATCCGGAGGTGCCCAGAGCCAACAAAACGAATTATTTTTGTGAATGGCGGCGTAGGGGCCACTCCACTGTTGCGTGGGCAATTAGCGCCCTGAGAGCATATGCTGGCCCACTGGTTTTGTGGGGCCAGCGGCTGGGGCCTGCACACTGGTGCAACCCGGGGTGCCTTGTCGCAAGCCGCAACCGGGAAAGCTTGCGGGCAGTAATGTCCTTATTTCCCGCCGCTGCCATATCTTTAGGCCAACAAGCGTGTTGAAGCTGTCACCGCGCCCACATTACCTCCTAATTTTCCCACTTTTTCCATCTTTACGTATGCTTACTTCTTCTTTTTCGTTCCGGGCCAGCCGTGTGCTGGGGCTGGGGCTGGGGCTGGGGCTGTTTGGAGCCGTCACGGCGGCCCAGGCGCAGGTTGATGGTTACCAGTTTGCGCCGTCCACTACCACGTTTACGCCGGTGTCGGCCACGGCTATTCCGGTGCCGTCCATTCAGGCCGACGATGCTGTGTCGGGTACGCTGCCCATTGGTTTCACCTTCGTGTTTGATGGCACTCCGTACCAGAATTTTGTGGCCTCGTCTAACGGCTTGCTGTCGTTTAATACGGGGGCCAGCACAAATTTCGGCAATGGTTTAATGACCGGTGCCGCCACCGAGCGGCCATTCATTGCGCCATTCTGGGACGATTTGGACGGGCGCGATGCCAGCGCCGCCGCCGCCTACATCCTCACGGGTACGGCTCCTAACCGGGTGCTGACCATGGAATGGCGCAACTGGATGCACTACGCCGGGCCGGGACCAGCGCTCTCGTTCCAGGTCAAGCTTTACGAAACCACCAACCGCGTCGAGATGGTGTACCGCCAAGAGGCCACGCCCATTACGAACACCACGGCCAGCATCGGGCTGGCCGGGGTGGGCATGGGCACCGGCTCGTTTTTGAGCGTGAGCGATGCCGTGGCAGCCCCTTCGGTCAGTTCTACCACCAGCAACGATAACATTGTGGTGGCTCCCCCCACGGGACAGGTGTATGCCTTTACGCCGCCGGTGCCCAGCGCTTGTCCCACGCCGCGCAACCTGCAAGGCCTGACAAGCACCACCACCTCGGCCCAACTGCAATGGACCACCACTGGGGGCGGAGGCACGTTCACGGTCATCTACGGGCCGGTGGGTTTCAACCCGGCCACCAGCGGCACCACTTTGGCCGGCATCACGGGCAACAGCACCGTCGTGACGGGCCTCACGGCGGGGGGCAGCTACCAGTTTTACGTGATGCAAATCTGCGGCGGCACGGCTGGCAACAGCAACCTGGCCGGCCCTGCCGGCTTCACATTAGGGCCGGGCAACGACGAGTGCGTGGGGGCAATACCGCTGACCATTGCGGCCACCTGCACCCCCACCACCGGCACCGTGGCGGCGGCCACCCAAAGCCTGCCGCCCAGCACTATTTGCAATTTTGCGACCACAGCCCAGGACGTGTGGTATAGCTTCGTGGCCGCCGCTACCAGCCAAGCGGTAGTCACCACGGCCAACTCCAACGCCGTGGTGCAGTTGTATTCGGGAAGTTGCGGGGCGTTGCAATCCATCATTTGCACCAGCCTCGCGGCCGGCGTGAGCCAGACCACGCTGGTGGGCGGCCTCACGGTGGGCCAGACCTACTACATTCGCCTCTACAACACCACGACCGGAGCCACCGGCACGGCGGCCAGCTTCACGCTGTGCGTGACCCCCGCCCCGCCCGCCCCGGCCAACGACGACTGCGCCGGGGCCATCAACGTGCCGGTGCAGTACGGAGGGTGCGTGGGCCAGACGGTGGGTAACAACACCGCCGCCACTGCCTCGAGCGGGGTGGCCGCGCCCACTTGCGGCACCTACCAGGGCGGCGACATTTGGTTTAAGGTAACGGTGCCCGGCAGTGGCAACGTCACGGTGCAAACCGTGCCGCCTACTGCTGGCTCGGCCGTTACCCAGAGCGCCCTGAGCGTTTATTCGGGTACCTGCGGTGCCCTGGTGTTGCTGGGTTGCGATAGTTTCAATGGTACCCCGTTTGGCTACTCGCTCCTGGCCCTAACCGGGCGCACCCCCGGCGAAGTGTTGTACATAAGGGTGTGGTCGTCGAGCTTTGGTACGCCCACCACCGGCCCCATTGCGGTGTGCGTCACCTCTACGTCCAACTGCGCGTCACCGCTGGCGCTGGCCGCCACCAGCGTGACCGACACCGAGGCTACCCTGACCTGGACGGACGGCGGCGGCGGGCCAACCGGCAATTTTGAGGTTGAATACGGCCCGCAAGGTTTCATAGTGGGCCAGGGGTCCATGCTAAACGGCATTACCACCCCCACCTACCACCTCACGGGGCTGACCCCCGCTACTACGTATTGCTTTTACGTGCGCAAAAACTGCGGCACGGCCAGTGGCAGCAGCACTTCCGTTGGCCCGGTGTGCTTCACTACGCCTCTCACGGTGCCGGCCAACGACGACCCCTGCGGGGCCGTGAACCTGACCGCTGCATCGGTTACCGGCACCACGGCCGGGTCCACGACCAGTGCCCAGACGGGCATCAACTTACCAGCCTGTGCGCCAGCCCAACTCCCGAAAGACGTGTGGTACAGCTTTGTGGCCACGACTAACGCCCAGTCCTTCGCTTCGCCCGGCACCACGCTGGGAATGCTGCGGGTGTTCACCACTCCTAGCTGCTCGGCCGGGCCGTTTCAGCAGGTGTTTTGCCGTGCCAGCACGGCCAGCGGCGTGGCGTTGGGTACCGTGACCGTGCCCGGCCTGACGGTGGGGCAGCGTTACTACGTGGCTGTGAGCGGCTTCACCAGCGGCGATGTCGGGCCGTTCACCTTCACCAGCACGGCCACCACCGTGTCGGCGGCCACTGCGGCAGTCCCGGCCCCGGCCCTGCTCGTGTACCCCAACCCCAGCGGCAACGGCCAACTCACCCTGCGCCTGCCCACCGACCACGCGGCCGGCACGGCGGGCCTGTTCAACGCCCTGGGCCAGTGCGCCGCCCGTCAGTTGTTGCCCGCCCACCAGGCCGAGCAAACCATCAGCACCAAAGCGCTGGCCCCCGGCGTGTACACGTTGCGCGTGGAGCTGGGCCAGCAAGTGCTGACCCAGCGAGTAGTGTTGCAGTAAGTAGTGGCCGTACCAAGTCAGGTGAAAAGCCTCCCCGCCGTTTGGCGGGGAGGCTTTTTTGATTGCCGGAAGCTGCTGCCGGACGCGACCGAAAACCCGACCACCGGCACCGATTGCCGCCGTTTTTTTCTGGTAGCCCCGCCCCGGTCTCAGGTTTGAAATAACTGCGAACACAGCGCTTGCCCTATCGGACACAAACGCCGAGCGGGTGGCTGGCGCGTAGGTTCTGCCCGCCTCGGCTGCCAGCAATTCCTCGGATACGGCGTAGAAACGGGCGAAATGCGACGTGAGGCGGATAGTCAGCGGTGCAGCTTTTTGGCTTGCCGCCGGGTGGCAGGCCGCTTTTTCAGCGCGGCCAGGGCCTGCACCACCACGGGGTCGGTGCCGCGCACCAAGTCCTGCCGGGTGTTTTGCACGCGCACATCCACCGGAGTGCCGGTGCCCTCGTAGCACACCATTTTGGCGTTGAAATACCGCTGGTTGGAGAGTGAAACCTGCCACTTGTTGGGCAGCGTAAACCCGTACATATCGGAGTAGATGCCTCTGGTGTTTCCTCCAATGAGTTGGGTGCGGGGGAGTTCTTTCATAATCATGGCAAACACGTCGCCCGCGCTCACCGTTTTGTCGTTGGTGAGCAGCCTCACTGCGCCAGAATAGGGCGCGGAGCCGCGTGGCTCAATGGTCCACGTTTCGGGCGCTTCCAGCTCTTCGTAGCCGCCGCCGCGCTTGCGGGTTTGCTTGTACATCGCCGTCACCTTGCGGCCGGTGAAGCGACCCGCCAGTTCAAAGCCAAATTCGTCGTTGCCGCCGATATTGTCGCGTACATCAATCAGCAGCGCCTGTGAATTAGCCAGTTGCGGGAACAGCGTGTCCAGCAGCTTGCCCAGCGCCACGGCATCCGGCTTGCTGTCCGCGTCCGGGTCCACGAAGCAGCGGTTGAAGCGCAGGTACGCCAGCCGGGGCGACACGGCGTAGTGAAACAGTGGCTGCCCGCGAAACTCCGGCCCCAGCGTCTGTACCGGCCCGAACCCGTTGCGGGCCAATGTCTGGTCCACCAGCGCCCAAAACCGGCGGCGGAGACTATCGGTCGGAAACTCCCGCGCAAACTGCGAGGGCTTTACCGATTTGAACTGCCTCACCCCAGGCATGATGACGTTGATGTGGTTGTCCTGAAACGGGGCCAGCATGGCCGAAAACACCGCATACAGCGAATCGGGCGAGGTAGTGGCGCTAACCCGTGGCCGGTAGCGCCGGTAGGTCTGCTGCCAGTCAATGTGGCGCAGCCGGAAAAAGGCGTAGTTGTCCTCAAACGTGTGCCACAGCACCTCAAAGTTGAGTTCCGGGGCCGACAGCAGCGTGTCGGCGGGGTAGGAAACAGGGTTTTGCGCCCGGATGGCCGACACATTTAGCACCAGCAGCACCGCCAGAAAGAAGGCTTTTTTCATGCAGGTTTTGGGGGCAAATAATAAAGCTATTGAAGCCGGGCAGAAAAACAGAAAACTACCGAACGGTGCTACGCACGTGCGGCGTAACGCGCGTTGCGCCGATGGCGCGGGGCTGTGCCCCGTGCCGGTTATTTGCGGGCCTCCGGCCCGCAATCGTTGAACGGTAAATCGCCTGGCGCGGAGCCGTGCAGGCCAGAAGCCTGCCGATAGTCGGCGCGGGGCACAGCCCCGCGCCATCAGCTAGTGGTGCCCCAGTCCCCGTGCAGCCTGAAACCCAGCGCCCCGGCCTGGCCCATGCCGTCGCGCCGCACGTTGCCGCCGCCAAACTGGCATTCCTCGCCCTGCACGCAGTAGTCACGTTCCACTTCAATCAGCAGGCCGGTATCGCCGAGGCGCACCCGGTCGCCGGTGGTGGGGCCTTATATGCCGGCATACGCGCGACGGGGAGGGAGGCAGGTTGCTATTTAGTTTTCTTGGCTTTAATCAAAGGAGCCTTTTTGGCGACCTCAAAAAGAGCACTCATTTCTAGTTGGAGCTCCTCCGACAACTGCAACTTGTTTTTACCTCCAAACTTCACAATTCTCACTTGCTTGCCGTTTAGATTGCCTATGTGTCCAGCATCCACTGTTGGGCCGTTATAAAGCTCTGCAAAAGCTTGCTTTGAAGAAAAAACTACGAGGAGCAAAAGGTCATCAGGGGAATTTTCGAGCTTTAGCCGCAAAAACGTGTTGTTTTGGTAGTCCTTAAGTCGCTTTTCGGTCCAAGCTTTCACTTGTACAGTCCTTTGATTATCTCCTTTGAACCAAAAACCGTCTACATCCTTTGTGCCGCGCTTGGTTTTTTTCATACCGTACTCTTCTTCAGCGATTATCTCAGCAACCATTCCGGCAATGTTGCTGTCGTAATCACCAAGTGCAGCAACACGTTGAAGTATTTCAAGCGCCTCGATTGTCCGAGGCTGCATTGGGCCAGTTTTTTTAGAATTCATGATTTTCGTTTTAAGTGATTTAAAGCATTTTCTTTTACAGTTGCGTCATCCAGCTTCCCATCAATCCACCCATTCCCGCCATACACAATCCGCTTCCCCGCCAGGGCCACTAAGGTAACGCGCTTGCGCTCGCCGGGCGCGAAGCGCACCGCCGTGCCGGCCGGGATGTGGAGGCGGAATCTGTAGGCGGCGGCGCGGTCGAAAGTGCTGCGCCGCGTTGGTTTCGAAGAAGGGATAATGCGAGCCGACCTGCACGGGCCGGTCGCTTATTCTACCTGCGCGTTTTCGGTTAGGCATTGCTGGGCGCTGGCCTTTGGCTTTTCGGCAAGGAGCTGGTCTAGGTAGGCCCGTTCCTGCTCGAAGGTCATGTCCTTGATTTCGTGGCTGAACTGGTCACGGATACTCCGCAGGTTTTGCACCATGCCTGGTTTGGGGCGGCTATGCGTCGGGGTTGTCATGGCTGATAATTTCTTTGGGGGTTCTGATTTCTATCATGGGGTGTCCCAACTGATAGTTGATGCCGTTGTAGCCCCTGATTCGGTCAAGGTTTACAATGTGTTTGAAATTCCAACTCACCAACACGTCGGCCCTGACAAGGGTTGCCATGGCAATGTGTTGGCAGTCTGCCCGGCTGGTAGGTCCTACTACTTTGGCAATGATGTATTGGTCGGCTAAGTCGGCCGCCGCCTGAGTCAGTTTTATCCGCTCAATTTGCGAGGCGGGCAGGGTGGTCAAAAAATCACGGACGTGTTGCGGCGCTCGCAGCAGTTCCGCCTCCAACAAGTCAGATAAAACCACCCCAAATTTTCTGGCTACCACCGCCTCAAAGAACGGCATGGTGTCGGCCGAAAATTCCTGGTCGAACTGCCCGCCAACCACTGATGTATCGATGTAAATTCGTTTGACCATTTTTTAACTGAATATCCTTAAGAAGCTGTCTGAGTTACTATCCAGGACCGCCGGCCGAGTACCCCGAAGCTGTGCTTCGGTCGTTGAACGGGACCGCTGAACGACCGTTCAACGACCGAAGCACAGCTTCGGGGTACTCGGCCGGCGGTCCTGGATAGTAACTCAGACAGCTTCTTAAACAAGTACGTGTGGCGCAAATTGGCGGCTCTGCCTAGAACGCGAAATCCCTTTTCGTCACATCATCCAACTTCCCATCAATCCACCCATTCCCGCCCTACACAATCCGCTCGCCCGCCAGGGCCACTAAGGTAACGCGCTTGCGCTCGCCGGGCGCGAAGCGCACCGCCGTGCCGGCCGGGATGTGGAACTCGTAGGCGGCGGCGCGGTCGAAGTGCAGCGCCGCGTTCGGTAATCATTGTTCACAGGTGGCTTTAATAACAGGACTTACGCACAGCGGTTTTGGTTTAGCCCCAGCGGGGCGGCATCTCGGTAGTAACCGGCTGCCAAGGAAGGCCTAAGCCCCAGCGGGGCGACACCTGTTTTTGCGAACGTCAGGTGTCGCCCCGCTGGGGCTTGGTGTCCCCAAACCAATCAATTACTGCCGATATGCCGCCCCGCCGGGGCTGAAAACACCGCTCCGTGCGTAAGTCCTGAACAAGACAAATCCAGTACCTGCCCTGGCGGTTTCCGCGAGTTGTGCCGGTTCGGCCCCGGCTCCGGGTACTCGCAAAAACGCAAAACCCCCATCAGCGTTAGCCAATGAGGGTCTGGATTTGGGTACCCGGAGCCGGAGTCGAACCGGCACACCTCGCGGTATTGGTGTTTGAGACCAACGCGTCTACCGGTTCCGCCATCCGGGCAGGATGAGCTTGTTAGCAACACAATTCCGCTCTGCCGGTATCAGGAGCGGGGCGCAAAGGTAGCTACTTGCCGCTGAATCCGCAACAGGTAGCGTTTTTTCAGGTAATAGAGCAACACTTGGTGCAGGGCGGCGGGGCGGTGGTCGGCGGGCAGGCCGCCGTAGCCGGCCAGCACGGGCTGAATGCCGGCATCCAGGGTGTCGGCCAGGGCCTGGGCTTCGGCGGCGACGCGGGCGGTGGCGGCGGAGTCGGGGGTGGTTTCCAGGTCCATGAGCTGCTCATTCAGGTCCATCATATCCATTAGAAAGTCGGGGGGAAGCTGTTCCTGCTTGGTTTCGTCGAGCAAGCTGTGCTGGCGCAGCACGTAGGCCATGCGCTGGTCGGGGTCGGCCAGGGTGCGGTAAGCATCGGTGTTGCGGGTGGCCTGGCGCAGCATCTCGGCCTGGTGTTCGGGGCTGCTGGTGGCGTGAAAATCGGGGTGCGTTTCGCGGCTCTTGGCGTAGTAGCGGCGCTTAAGGTCGGCCTCGTCCAGGACGAAGGCTTCGGGCAGGTCGTAGAAGTCAAAATAAATCACAGGTGGTGCAGGTGTTCGCCGGGGTCGCAGAACCGGGGCGGATGATGTTCAAGGGAAAGCTATTGAGCAGCCGCTGGTTGAACAGCATCTGCCTCAGCGGTGCCCTCATCGGCGAGCAGCTGCGATGAGAAAGCAAGCGGTGGCGCACTGAACAGCCGTTTGGTGGCGGGCCACACTTCCCCGAACAGGGTCGAGCGGCGGTACGCGGCCAGGGCCTCGGTTGTTTCCCAGTGGCTGAAGGTGCAGTAGGTGTGGGGGTCGGTGGCATCGCGCCACAGCTCGAGGTGGCGGCAGCCGGGCTGCTGCCGGATGCGGGCTGCGCTGGCCCGGAACAAGGCCAGAAAGGCCGGCACGTGGGCGGAGGCAAAGGTCATGCGGACGACGCGCAGAAGCAGGGGCATGGAAAAAAGCGGGGTGGGGCGCGGGGCCGGCCGGAGCCGAACAAAAGTTAAATGCCGCCGTAAAGTTTGCCGCCGCCCCGGCAACTTGTTTCATTTTTCCTCATCAACCCCTACTCAACCTTGCTCATATGAATCCGATGTTTTCACGTGCGGCGGCGCTGGCTTGGCTGGCGAGCGGCCTGCTGCTGGCTGGCTGCAACTCCCAGCCCGAAGCCACCACCGAAAGCAGCACCGCCACCGTGGTGCCTGCCGATGCCAACGCCGCTGCCGACAGTGCCGCTGTCACCGCCCCCGCTGCTGGCGGCACCGCCGCTGGCGCGGTGCAGCCCACCGGCCCGGCTCCGGCCTGGGCCACCGGCATCAAGCCCGAAATGCTGGCCGTCATCGAGCAGCTCCAGAGCTTTGACCCCAAGCCGCTGCCCAGCCTCACGCCCGCCCAGGCCCGCAAGCAGCCCGGCGCGGCCGAAGCCGCCCAGAAGCAGATGCGGGCAAGCAACATCCCGGCCCCGCCCATGCAGTGCGACACCGCCACCAAAACCCTGATGCCGGGGGTGCGGGCCCGGATATACACCCCCAAAGCGGGCGCAGCGCCGTACCCGGTTATCGTCTATTACCACGGCGGCGGCTGGGTGATTGCCACCAACGACACCTACCAGGCTTCGGTGCAGGCGCTGTGCGAGCAGACCGGGGCCGTGGTGGTGGCCGTGGAATACCGCAAAGGGCCGGAGCATAAGTTTCCGGCGGCCCACGACGATGCCTTTGCGGCGTACCGGTACGTGCTCAAAAACGCGGCCGGCCTGAAGGGCGACCCCGCCCGCGTGGCCGTGGTGGGCGAAAGCGCCGGCGGCAACCTGGCCTGCGCCGTGAGCATGATGGCCCGCGACAAGGGCGTGGCCCTGCCCAAATACCAGGTGCTGGTGTACCCCATTGCCGGCTCCGACCTGAACACGCCCTCGTACTTAAAGAACACCGAAACCATGCCCCTCAACAAGGCAGGCATGGCGTGGTTCTTTAAAAACTACCTCCGCAGCCCGGCCGACGGCAAAGACCCGCGCATCGACCTGGTGCACGCCAACCTGAAGGGCTTGCCGCCCACCACCATCATCGGGGCCGACCTGGACCCGCTGATGAGCGAGGGCAAAACGCTGGCCGACAAACTGAGCGCCGCCGGCGTGAAAACCAACTACCAGCTCTACGAGGGCGTAACCCACGAGTTTTTCGGCATGGCGGCCGTGGTGCCCCAGGCCAAGGACGCGCAAGGCGTGGCGGCGGATGATTTGAAGGCGGCCCTGAAGTAGCAGCCCGCCGCCCGGCGGGTGTTTATTTCAATGAAAATGCCCCGGCGCAGTGCGCCGGGGCATTTTTGTGGGGTATCTGTTTCACTAAGCTCAATGGTGTCTCTACCGCTGGCGGCTGTTTTAACCAACTCCAGCGGCTACGCTACCGGACCGGGACCACCGCTGGTGCCGGTGCTGGGGATTCGGGCGCGGCGGCGGGCGCTTCGGGCGCGGCAGCGGGCGTTTCGGGCGCGGCAGGGGCCTCGGGGGCAAGGGTTGGGGCGGCGGGTGCATCCGGCACCGCCACGGGGGCGGCGGGGGCGGGCGGGCAGCCCTGGGTAGCGGCGGGGCCGGGCTGGTCGGGGCACTGGTCGGCACGGTCGGGGGTGCCGTCGCCGTCGCGGTCGGGGCAGTCCTTGTAGCGGGCGAGGCCGGCCACCGTGGGGCACTCGTCGGCCTGGTCGGGGATGCCGTCGCCGTCGGTGTCGGGGCAGCCGTGCAGCTCCCAACTGCCTTTCACCTTCGGGCACTTGTCGAGGCCGTTGCTCACGCCGTCGCCGTCGCGGTCGTGCAGGCGGTGGCGGTGCAGGGCCAGGCCCAGGCCAAAGTAGAAGTCGGCCCCCGTGGTGCTGGTGAGGCCAAACAGCCCGCCCAGGTTGTCGGAGCCGACAATGAGCGGCCCCAGGCGCACCATTGCGCCGACCTGAAACTTGAGGTAGTTGTTGGCCAGAATGAGGGGCACGGCCACTTCGGCGTGGCTGAACTCGATGCGCGGCACCACGGCCAGGCTGCTGATGCTGCGGCTGCCGATGGTGTTGGCCCCCAGCAGGTTTTGGGTCCAGACGAGGCCCGTGAAAATGTGCTTCACGAAGCGGTAGTCGGCCGTCAGGCGCAGGGTGGTGGGCAACAGGCTGGTGAAGGACTGGGCCTGGCTTTTCAGGCCCACGAGCTTTTCCACCGTCGGCCCCACCGTTTCCAGGGTTTTGAAGTGAATGGTGTCGAGGCTGCCGAGCTGCACGGTGCGGGTGTTGAGCAGCGTGGCCTGCCGCACGTACAGCGGGTTGTTGTAGCTGATGGCTCCGATATCGGTGAGGGCCAGGCCCACGCGCAGCTGGTACTTCACCCGGCTGGGGTCGGTGCGGTCGGCCCCGTCCATGTGGTAGTCGTACTTGGCGTAGTCGGGCCGCCACTCGTAGGTCACGCCCAGGTCGGCCCCGAAGCCCCGGCCGAGGCGGCTTTTGCCGTAGAGGTCGCCGTAGGCGAAATTGGGCTGCTGGTAGGCCGCGTAGTTGGCGAAGCCGTAGCTCAGGTTGGGGGTTTCCACCTGAATCGAGTCGCGGCCGTAGACCCGGTAGTGGGTGCCTTCGTTGAGGACGTAGCCGCCGCCCAGGCCCACGAGGTACTTGAGGGTGGCCCCGGCCTTGAAGAAGTGGGTGGTGTTGGGGGTGAGGCTGCGGCCGTAGCTGAGGGCAAACTCGTGGTAGGCGTTCAAGTTGATGTTGAAGCTGTTGTCTTCCAGCAGGCGGTCGGCCAGGCCCAGGTCGCGGGCCTGGCCCAGGCCGTAGCGCCCCAGCCGGGCCAGGTTTTCGCTCACGTTGCTGATTTGGGCAAACATCCGCACCCGGTTGGTGAAGGCGATGCCGCCGTTGCCGAGCGCCAGTTGCAGCCCCGGCAGCCGCACCTCGCCCGTGATGCTGGCAAACTTGGTGCCCCCGCCCAGCTGCTCGGTCATGTTTTCGGGCGACACCGCCGACCAGTTGAACCCTTTGGCCAGCGGACTGCCCGGCAGGTTGAGCTGCAGGTAAGTGTTGTAAAAATTCAGGTCCAACCCCGCCACGTTCAGGTAGAGGCGGTGGCGGCTATCGGCCAGGTTGCTGGGGTTCACCAGCACGTTGTTGGTGCCGCCGTAGTTGCTGGCCGACAGGCCAATCCAGCCCTGGGCGCGGGCGGCGAGCGGGCCGGCCAGGGCCAGCCCAAGCAAAGCCGCCCGCTGCCAACGGGCCGGCCCGGCCGGAAAGAAAATACGCATGGGCAACTGCAGAAAAGAGAGGCGAGAAAAACCACGGACCAGCAACACCACAAAGGTCCGGCCCCGGTTTGGGGGCGGCAATACCTACTTCTGGGTATTTTTCGGGGCAGTCGGGCCTGGCCCAACGCACCACCGGCCCCCGCCCTGAACAGGGCGGGGGCCGGTGGGCCGGGGGAAGTGGGCAAGGGCTACTCCACCAGCAGCCGGGCGGTGGCCGCGCCCACGCGCACCGCGTACACCCCCGGCGCAAGGCCGGCCAGGTTCAGGCTGGTTTCGGTGGCCTGGGCGGGCAGCAGGGCTTGGCGCACTTCGCGGCCCAGGGCATCGAGCACCTGCACGGGGCGGGGTGCGGGGGCGGGGGGCAGCGTCAGGATGGCGGCGGTGCGGGCGGGGTTGGGGAACAGGGCCAGGGCCGCCAGGGCGGCACCGGCCGTGGCGGCGGGGCGCCGCACGGCGAAGCTGCCGGCACTGGTGACGGTGCCGCCGGGCCCGGTGACGCTGAGGCGGCCGCTGCTGGCCCCGGCGGGCACGGCCACGGTGATGTGCGTGGGCGAGTTCACGACGAAGCCGGGAGCGGGCGTGCCGTTGAAGCTGACGGCCGACACGTTGGTGAAGCGGGCACCGCTGAGCGTGACGCTGCCGCCCACCGGCCCGCTGCCGGGGCTGAAGGCCACGAGGCGGGGCGCGGGGAGGTTGTCATCAATGGCGGCCAGGAAAGAAGTCACCGCTGCGTTGTTGCCCAGGGACGGCAGGCTACCAAAGAAGGTAGTGCTTCTGGTGCTACTCGTTGCGTACAGGCGGCTGCCAGCCAAAGCTATCGAAGGAACAGCGTTGATGACACCTCCAGTCGTTTGCCGCACCCAGGTGAAGTCAGCGCGGGGGCCGGCATCGGCGATTTTTGCCACGAAAAGGTCGTTACCGGGTGCAGGAGTGAAAACGGAGCCGGCGCTCCCAAACCCGACAACCGGGCTATCGAACATCCCAACCGCATAGAGGCTGGAATCGGCCACTCCCAGCCCGGTGACGCTGGCACCCAGGCGCGAGCTGCTGTGGGTTTGGATGGCCCAATCAACGTAACTGCTCGTGCTGGCATCGGTCAGCTTGGCCACAAAAGCTTCGTTGTCGCCGGGGTTGACCAGAGTGGTGGTGCCAAACACGGCCGTGCTGTCGTTCCAGAGGTAGCGGCGGATGTAGCCGCCTACATACACAGCCGACCCGTGCGTTGCCAGCGCACCGACCAGAGCCACGCTGGGACTGCCCAGGGGTTGAAGCCAGCCGACGCTGGTCGTAGCACCGGCATCAACGAACTTGAGGATAAAACCGCCGTGCCCATCGGGAGCCCCTACGCCTGGGAGCAGGGTGCCGTTGAGGGTTGCCGTTGTGCTCGAGGACTGTACCGCCGCATAAAGGCCGGCTCCGGTTGCTGCCAGAGCCGTGAATTTGGTTTGATATTCGCCTTCTATTTTTTGTACCCAACCAAAAGTGGCGCCAGGGCCGGCATCAATCAGCTTTGCCAGGAAGGCCTGCGTAGTGCCCAGGCCCTGGAAGTAACGACTGTTGGTAATGGTTGTGCTGCCAAACGAGGCCGTGGCACTTTGGTAGGTACCGCCGACATACACATTGGCCCCACTCACGGCCACGCAGTTGGCTGCGTCGGTTTCGGTGCCGCCCATGCCGTACGCCCACGCCACGGTGCCGGTGTCGGTCAGCTTGGCCACAAAGCCGTCATCGAGCACCCCGGCCCCGCTGGCGTTGGCGAGGGTAATGGAGCCAAAAGCGGCAGTAGCAGCGCGAAAGTTTCCCATCACGAATACCCGGCCCTGGCTGACGGCCAGGCCGCTCACAGCATCTGTGGCCCCGCTGCCCATGCGGACTGCCCAAGCAAACTGCTGGCTGGAGCTTTCCCATCGTGCCACAAATACATCCTGGGCACCGGCACTGGTCAGGACGTTGTTGCCCAAGGTAATAGTGTTGCGAAATGTGCCGGCCAAGTACACGTTTCCGGTGCTGTCGGTAGCCGAGGCAGATACCGTGCAATCCTGGCTGTTTGGAGTGGTCAGCGCCCGCGCCAGTTGCCAGTCCGGCCCTTGCGCCTGCGCCGCGCCCCCGCCCAGCCCCAGCAGGGCCACCAGCAACCAAAAAACCCCCCGGCCCGGCCGGCCAACGAAAGCGAACAAACGGGGAACGGTACGCATAAAAGTGAAACGGTTAAAGGAAAAAAATGCCCCCGCTGCGGGCCGTCAAAAATCGGGCCGCAACGGGGGCTGCAAAGTACGGAGCGTCAGCGTAGCGGCTGGGGCGGGGCCTACGCCGCCTGCCTGCGCTTATTGCACAATCCGCGTCAGGGCATCGGACCATTGCAGCGGGCCGCTGTCGTTCCAGGCGGCGCACTCGATGCAGTAGGCGGTTTCCGAATCGAGGCCGGTGAACTCCACGTCGGGGGTGCGCGAGATGAGGATGTCCCAGCAGAAACGGCCGCCGGGGCTGTTTTTGGGACGAATGCGCCAGAGGTAGCCGTACATCCCCGCTTGCCGGTCCACGGCGCAGGCAATGCTGTGGGCCATGTTGCCGTCGCTCAGCACGAAGCCCGTCACGGGCTGGGCGGGGGTGCGGGGCGTGGTCTGGCCCTTGGTGAGCGGAAAGCCCGCTTCGGCCCAATAATCGGGGCGGGCGGGCGTGGTTTCGGTGGCGTAGGTGCTCCACTGCCGGGTGGCGGCTTCGAGGATGGGGCGGGCGCGGTCGCGCTCCAGGGTGGCCGAATGCAGCCCCGCCTTGATGCCCTGCACGGCCTTGCGCAGGTCGGCCATGTAGCCCCGGTACACCTCCACGGTGGGCACGGGCTTGGTGTAATGCGTGCTGACTTCCAGGTTGTCGGCCAGGGTGCCGCCCAACCCCAGGAAGGACAGGTCGTTGTATTTGCTGTAGTCGGTGGAGATGCTAGGGGAGAGTTCCATGCAAAAAAAGGGGGTTGAAAGTAAAAAATCGGCCGCCCCCGGCAAGGGGCCGCCGCAAAGCCTGCCGTGCGCGGCCCTGGCCACGGCGTTCGGGCAGGTCGTTTTGGCCCGAACGGCCCTGACCACGGCGTTCGGGCAAGTTGTTTCAGCCCGAACGGCCCTGGCCACGGCGTTCGGGCAGGTCGTTTCGGCCCGAACGGCCCTGGCCAGGGCGTACCAACCCCTTGCCCCGGCGTGGGCAAGGGCGTGCCGCGCTGCCGGGGCGGTGGCCGGCCGCTGCCCGCCCGCCTCCACGCCGGAAACACGCACGAAACAGCCGCCGCCGCCCGTTGCCAACGTTGGCCCGCCGGCCCGCGTTGGCCCCGGCGAAGGGTGCGACAAAGGTAGCCGGCCCGCCAGGCGCTTGTCAATGATTGAACTCAATCATTTTTTACCTTTTCTTCGCGTCTTGGCCGGTTTTTTTTCCGGCCGGGCCGCGCCCACCTGCAAGCCAAAGGCGCGGGCAAAATGCGCCAGCTCGTGCCCCGTGCGCAGGCAAAGCTTGCCGCGCGCGCGGCTGAGGTGGTTCTGAACGGTGCTGTGGGCAATGAAGAGCCGCCCGGCAATGGCCTTCGCCTTGCAGCCCTGGCCGCGCAGGGCCAGCACGTCCACCTCGCGCGGGGTCAGGGTGTTGCACCGGGCTTGGTGGGCGGCCACAAAGTCGGCATCGGCCAGCAGCCCGGTCAGCAGGTGGGGGTGGTGCAGCAGCCCGGCCAGCGGCCAGCAAGCGGTGTGCAGCAGCCGGGGGCAGCCGCAGGCATCGCGCAGCAGCACCTGGGTGCGGGTGGCATACCAGGTGCCGGCCGGGGCCGGGGCGGGCGGCAGCAGCACCGCCCCCAGCAGCACGGCCACCGGGTCGGCGGGGGGCCGTAGCGCCACCAGGGCGGCCGCCGGGGCCGGGACATCGGCCGGGTGCAGGCCGCTGCGGCGGTAGGCGGCCGCCAGCAGCGGCAGGCCGTCGGGCGGCAGCCCCAGGGCGGCCAGCCCGGCCGGCGAGAGGTAGGCGGGCGCATCGGTCAGCAGGTCGTGTACCAGCACCGGGCCGGGGTGCAGCAGGGCCTCGGCGGCCACGCGGGTCAGGGCGGCGGCCACGGCCGCGCCGTCAGGAGCGGGGTTCAAGCACCGGGCCGGGGCCAGCCGTTGGGCCATCGTGCACCGCTGCCCGGTGGAGGTGAAACCGCGCAGCAGCCGGCAAGGTACGCGCGTTTCAGTTTGTGTTCATGAAAAAACGCCAGCCGTTGGCCAAAAAACTTCATTCGCCCCGGCCGGGGTGCTGGCTCATTCGACCACCAGGCGGGCCGTTTGCGGCCCTACGCGCACCAGGTACAGGCCGGGGGCCAGCCCGGTGAGGTCCAGCATGGCTTCGTTGGTATGGGCGGGCAGCGTTTGCTGCTGCACGGGGCGGCCCAGGGCATCCACGATTTGCACCGTTTCGGGAGTGGCCGTGGGGGCGGGCAGGCGCAGGGTGGCGGTGTGGTGGGCGGGGCTGGGGTAGAGGGCGAGGGGCGTAAGAACAGAGGGGAAACGGGCCGCCAGCGGGGCGGCGTTGGGTAGCTTGGCCAGCACGACATCACTGCCGTAATAAGGTAAGCTTGCCGTTCCCACTGTGCCTGCGAGCGCCGTGGGGCCGAACGTCATGGTGCCGTGCAAACTGCCCGTCAGGTAAAGATTGGCCTGGGCATCGAGTGTCAGGGCAGCAGGCTGCAACCCTTCGACCTCCATCGTGGGCGGCACGGCGGCCACGTAGCGCCACTGCCCGGCGGCGTTCAGCCCAGCCACAAAGAGCAGGTTGTCGCTGGTCGGACTCGTCAGGGTTTGGCCAGCCAACGTCGTTTGCACCGAGCCATTGGCACCGCGCAATGCCCCCAGCACCACAACATCACCCGCAGCATCTGCAACCGGGTAGATAAAGCCCGCGAAGCCATCGCCCTGTGGTGCCAAGACCCGCACCAACTGCCACTGCCCGGTGGCCGCCAACAACCCCACAAAGCCGGCGCTGCTGTTGGCGGCCGTGGCTCCTGGCACGGTCAGGGTCAGGGGTCCTACTACGGTACCGTTGGCTCCTGCCCCGGTGGTCCACAGGGTTCCTGTCGGCGTGTAGGCGGCGCCGTAGCCGGAACTGGCGTAGGGGCTGCTCCCGTTCACGGCCCACTGCCATTGGTTGGCAGCATCCAGCTGCGCTGCGAAAAATGTGCGGCTAGCCCCGGCGGGCGTTGTGAGGGTGGTAGCCCCGAAAACGAGGCTGCCCGTAAATTGGCTGCCCACCAGGGCTACTTGCCCGGCCGGCCCTACGGCCAGCGCGAAGTCGGGCGACACACTGGCAGCACCCGGCACGGCCACGGCACCCCGCCATTGCCCAGTACTGTCGAGGCGAGCTATAAAGGGCGACCCGTTGAACGCTGAGTTGCCAGTGGGAAGCGTAGTGCCGCCCACCGTAGGCGTGCCGTGGTAGGCCCCGGCCAGCACCACGCCGCCGGTACTGGGGTCGGCGGCCAGCAGCAGACTGGTGTGAGTAGTCTGGAACGTGCGCACCCAACGCACCGCCCCGGCCGGGGTGAGGCGGACCACTACCACCGCCTGCCCGGTGCCGGTCAGGGCCGTGGTGGTGGTGCCCACTTGCACAGCCGCCCCCTGCACGAAGCCCGCCGCGTACACATCGCGGCCGGCCCCAACAGCCACGGCGGTAATCTCGGCCTCGGTGGCCCCGGTGGCGTTTTGCCCGGTAGTGTACACTGGCTGCTGCCACGCCCACTGCCCGCCCGCCGTGGCCTGGGCAATGAACCCCACCGTGCCTGGTCCCAGGGTGCCCACGCTGCCGAATTGCCGGCTGTTGGCACTGGGGTTGGTGGCATGGGAAACCGATGCCCCGCCCACGTACACCCGCCCGACCGCATCAACGGCCGTGGCGTTGCCTCCGGCCTCGCTGCCGTCGGTGGGGGTGGGGTTAGTGGTTTGCAAGCCCCAGGCCCAAGCGGAGCTTTGGGCGGCGGCGGGGGTGGCGGCCAGCAGGGCGGCAGCGGCCAGCAGCCGCCCGGCGCGGGCGGCAACTATGGAAACGGTACGGAACATAAAAGGGGGTGTGAAGGGCTTATGTCCCCCACGAGCCCCCAAAGGTAGCGCGGCGTTGCATCCGCCCCGAAAGAAGCGCTATTCCACCACGAGGCGGGCCGTGGCCGTGCCCACCCGCACCAGGTACAGGCCGGGGGTGAGGGTGGTCAGGTCGAGGGCTGTTTCCAGTGCGGCAACAGGCAGGGTTTGCGTCCAGACGGTGCGGCCGAGGCCGTCTACGATACGCAGCGTCTCAGGAGTGGCCGCCGGGGCGGATAGGCGCAGGGTGGCGGCGTGGTGGGCGGGGCTGGGGTAGAGGGCGAGGGGCGTAAGAACAGAGGGGAAACGGGCCGCCAGCGGGGCAGCGTTGGGGAGTTTGGCCAGAATGACATCGCCTGCCCGAAAGCCGGTGGCTGTGGTGCGGGGTGTGCCCATCAGCACGTCGTTGCCGAAGGTGGCGCTACCTTCCAGGCCACCACCCAAGTAAAGATTGCCGGCCGCGTCCAGGGCAATGCCCCCGGTGTAGTAGTTGTTGCTGGGCGTGGCCGGCGGCACGGTGGCCACGTAGCGCCACTGGCCAGCCGCGTTCAGCCCGGCCACATAAAAGGACACCGCGTTGGCCGCCACCGCCACCGCCTGGCCGCCCACCTGCGCCTGCGTGGCCCCGGCGTTGCCCCCCAGGATGCCGAGCACCACGGCGTTGTCGGCCGCATCGACCTGCACAAAGCCAAACGCCGCATACCCCGGTCCAGCCGTGGTCAGGGCCTGGGTGCTGCGCCATTGGCCGGTGGCTTCCAGTTGGCCCACAAAGCCTGCGTAGCCGGGCGCGGTGGGGCTACTGGCCGGGGCCAGGGCGAGGGAGCCCACGGTGGTGCCGGCGGTGCCGCCTCCGCTGGCCCACAGCCGCCCGCTGCGGGCATACGCCAGCCCAAAGAGTTGGCTTTCGTCGCCCCCGGTGCTGCCCGTCAGCCATTGCCATTGGTTGGTGGCACTGAGCTGGGCCACCACAAAGCGGCTGGTCGGGCCAGCGGGCACGGTGCGGCTCAAACCGCCCAGCGTCAGGGTGCCGGGCACTTGACCGCCCCCAATGGCCACCTGCCCGGCCGGCCCCACGGCCAGTATGCTGGGCCGCTCGAAGCCGCCGGTGCCGGCCGCCGCCACGGCACTCGTCCACAGCCCGGCCGCGCTTAGGCGGGCCACCACGGGCAGGTCGCCGTTGAGGCCCACGTTGGCGGGCAGCGTGGTGCTGCCAAAGGTGGGCGCGTCGGCGTAGAGGTCGGCCAGCACCACGCCCCCGGTGCTGGGGTCGAGGCCCAGGTTTGGGTAGACAAAGCGGCCCTCCACCGCCCGCAGCCATTGCACGGTGCCGGTGCTGGTCAGGCGTACCACAAACAGGCCCTCCTCGGTGCTGCCCAGCGAAGCCGTCAGGCCGCCGGCCAACACGCTTCGCCCCTGCACCAGGCCAGCCACATACACCTCACCGGCTGGTGTTACGGCCAGGGACGTAACCCGCACTTGCCGGTTAGCCGTTGCCGTCGAACCGCTCGAAGTAAAGGCTGTTACCCAGGCCCACTGCCCGGCCCCGGTGGCCTGCGCTACTAGCCCACCCACGCCCGGCCCCACAGTGCCCGCGCTGCTAAAACTACGGGTAGCGGGCGGTATCATGAACCGGTCCTGGCCGTACTCGCCGCCCACGTACACGCGTCCGGCGGCATCGGTGGCCACGGCATTGCCAAAGGCCATACTGCCATCGGCAGGGGCGGGGTTGGTGCTTTGCAGGCCCCAGGCCCAGGCGGGGGCCTGGGCCTGGACGGCGGTAGTCAGCAGCACGGCAGTTGCTGCCAGCAGCACGCCCACGCGGGCGGCCAGATTAGTAACGAAAGGACGCATAAACCAAACGCTAAAAGGCAGCCACTGGCGGCCACTGGCCAAAGGTAAACCACAACCGCCTACTTGCTACCGCCCCACGTACCCGCCCGGACTCAACCCCCGCAGCTCGGCCTTGACCCCCTCGCCCACGTCCAGCCCGTCCACAAACGCGGCCAGCGTGGCGGCCGACACCGCCTCGCCCGTGCGGGTCAGGTTTTTGAGGGCGTTGTAGGGGTCGGGGTAGCTTTCGCGGCGCAGGATGGTCTGGATGGCCTCGGCCAGCACGGCCCAGTTGGCCTCCAGGTCGCGGGCCAGGGCGGCTTCGTCCAGGGCCAGCTTGCCCAGGCCGCGCTCCAGGCTGGCCAGGGCCACCAGCAGGTGGCCGAAGGGCACGCCCAGGTTGCGTAGCACGGTGCTGTCGGTGAGGTCGCGCTGGAGTCGGGAAATCGGGAGCTTGGCCGCGAAGTGCTCAAACAGGGCATTGGCGACCCCGATGTTGCCCTCGGCGTTCTCGAAGTCAATCGGGTTCACCTTGTGCGGCATGGCCGACGAGCCGACCTCGCCCGGCTTCAGGGCCAGCCGGAAATAGCCCAGGGCGATGTACTCCCACACGTCGCGGCACAGGTCCAGCAGGATGGTGCCCAGCCGCTTCCAGCCGTCGCACAGCGCCGCCAGGTCGTCGTAAGGCTCAATCTGGGTGGTGGGGAAGGTGCGGGTCAGGCCCAGGCGCTGGCCCACAAACTCGTCGGCAAACCCGTGCCAGTCGGTGCCGGGGTAGGCGGCGTGGTGGGCGTTGAAGTTGCCGGTGGCCCCGCCGAATTTGGCCGCGTGGGGCACCTGCGCCAGCAGGGCCAGCTGCCGCGTCAGCCGCGCCGCAAACACGTCCAGTTCCTTGCCCAGCCGGGTGGGCGAGGCCGGTTGGCCGTGGGTGCGGGCCAGCATCGGCACGGCGGCCCAGGCGGCGGCGTGGCGGGCCAGGGCCGCCCGCACGGCCCCCAGCCGGGGCAGCAGCACGGCTTCGGTGGCCTCTTTCAGGCTGAGCGGAATGGCCGTGTTGTTGATGTCCTGCGAAGTGAGGCCGAAGTGGATGAACTCGACAAACGCCCCCAGCCCCAGCCCGGCGAAGGCATCGCGCAGGAAGTATTCCACCGCTTTCACGTCGTGGTTCGTCACCGCCTCGTGGGCCTTGATGGCTTGCCCGGCTTCGGGGCCAAACTCCTCATAAAGCCCCCGCAGGGCCGGAAAAGCCGTCGTCGGCACGGCCGCTAACTGCGGCAGCGGCAACTCCACCAGGGCGATGAAGTACTCAATTTCCACCCGCACCCGGTAGCGCATCAGGGCCAGTTCCGAAAAGTAGGCCGACAGGGGGGCGGTGGCGCGGGCGTAGCGCCCGTCGAGGGGCGAAAGGGCGGAGAGGGCAGCAAGCATGGGGCAAAAGTAGGAGCCGTGCGGGAGTAAGGCGGTCAAACTCCCCTCCTTGCAAAGGAGGGGAGTTTGACCGCCTTTGCCGCTACCTCCTGACCCGTTCTTACCTTTGGCCTTCCGTAGCCTTTGCCGTGCCCCTTTCCACTTCTACCCGCCGCAGACTCACTTGGCTTGCCGTTGGCCTGTTCATCGTGCTGCTGTCCGGCTTCCTGACCTTTCTCTGGAAGCGCCAGCAACTGCTGGAATACGCGCTACGGGAAGTCAAAACCCGCGTCGAGGCCAAATACCCGGTCTATCTGACGTTGGGCAAGGCCCGATTTACGGCCCTCAACACGGTGGAGATTAAGGGGATGCAACTCGTGCCCACCCGGCCGCTGGCCGACACGCTACTCACCGCCCGCCGGTTGCAGGCGAGTTTGAGTTGGCGCAGCCTCTTTGCGGGCCGCCCGGTGTTTTCCGATTTGCAGATTGAGGCCGCCCGCCTCACGGCCCGCAAAACCGCTACCGGCAGCAACTTCGGCTTTTTGCTGAAAAAGACCAGCGCCGCCCCCGCCCCCCGCGACACCGCCCTGGGCACCAACTACGGCCTGCGCCTGAACCAACTCTTGGAAGCGGGCTTCGACAACGTGCCCACGGAGGTCAATTTTCGGGATTTCTACGTGCAGTACCACAGCCTGCACCACGCCATGTTTTTCCGCCTCCCCAGCCTCCGCATCGAGGACGGCGACCTCTCCGGCCGCCTCTCGGCCAAAGTGGACGGCGAGGTGAACGAACTGGGCCTGAGTGGCCACATCGACCCCAGCGATTACGAACTCACGGCCCGCGTGTTCGGCGTGGGTGGCTCGGTGCAGGTGCCCTACGTGCCCACCCGGTTCGGGGCGCTGGTCAGCTTCGACACCGTGCTGGTGCAGCTCACGGGCAAGGACTTTGCCCGCGACGACAGCGGCGGGCGGCTGGTGTTGCGCGGGTCGCTGGCGGCGCGGCATTTCAGCCTCTACCACCCCAAGCTCTCGGCCACCGACATTGAGGTGCGGGCCGGGCGGCTCGACTTTGTGGCCACGCTGGGCCGGGCCGCCGTCAGCCTCGATGCCGGTAGTCGCCTGGTCATCAACCAGCTGGTGCTGCACCCCGAAATCAGCGTCCGGCTCCGGCCCAGCAAGGCCGTCAGCATTCGGGTGACATCGGACGAAACGCCCGCCAATGCGTTTTTTGCCTCGCTGCCGCCCGGCATTTTCGATGCCCTGCAAGGCACCGAGGGCAGCGGCACGTTGCAATACCACCTGAATGCCAGCGTGGACATGGCGCAGGTGGACAGCCTCAAATTCGATTCGGGCCTGACGGGACGCAACTTCCGCATCACCCGGTTCGGGGCCGAGGATTTGAGCCAGCTCAACCGCGAGTTTTTGTACACCGCCTACAACGACCGGGGCGACTCGCTGCGCACCTTCCCGGTGGGGGCCAGCAACCCGAATTTTACGCCTTACGAGGAAATTTCGCCCTACCTGAAATCGGCCATCACGACGGCCGAAGACCCGCGCTTTTTCACCCACAAGGGCTTTATGGAACGGGCGTTTGTGCATTCGGCCATCCAAAACCTCAAGGAGCACCGCTTTGCGCGGGGCGGCTCCACCATCAGTATGCAGTTGGTGAAAAACGTGTTTCTCAGCCGCCGCAAAACCATCGGCCGCAAGGCCGAAGAAGCCCTGATGGTGTGGCTGATTGAAAACACCCGCCTCGTGCCCAAAGAACGGATGTTTGAGGTCTACCTGAACGTAATAGAATGGGGGCCAAGTCGCTATCGCTGGCCCGACGGCAAGCAGGGCATCTACGGCGTGAAGGAAGCGGCCCGGTTCTACTACGACAAGCCGCCCGCCGACCTCAACCTGACCGAAAGCCTGTACCTGGCCAGCATCGTGCCCAAGCCCAAGTTTGCGCGGGGGCAGTTCAACCAATACGGCGAATTGCGGGGCAGCACCCGCTACTTTTTCCGCCTCATTGCCGACCTCATGGCGCAGCACGGCCTGATTTCGGGCGACCAGCGCAACGGCCTCGACTACGGCCTGACGCTAAGAGGCCCGGCCCGCAACTACCTGGGCTTCATTCCGCACCCCGACACCACCCGCACCGTGGTGCCCGCCGACAGCACCCAACTCGAACCCATTGATTTGCTGGATTTGCTGGGCACGCAGTAGGGGCGGGGCTTGCCCCCGCCCCTACTTCTTGGGGAAAAGCAGCGAAGCTCCCACGCTCGCCGCCAGCAGCCCGCCCACAATGCCTAATTCCAGCGGCGTGGACAGCGACCAGCCGTAGGCATTCCGCACGAGGTCTTCGAGCAGGATTTTGCTGCCGATGAAGACCAGCACCAGTGCCAGGCCGTAGTTGAGGTAGTGAAACAGGCCCATCAGGCTGGCCAGGGCGAAGTACATGGCCCGCAGCCCGAGCAGGGCAAACACGTTGGAAGTGAACACGACAAACGTGTTGCGGGTGATGGCCAGGATGGCCGGAATGGAGTCGGCGGCGAATACTACGTCGGTGGTTTCGACCATTGCCAGCACCACCAGCAAGGGCGTGGCGAAGCGCAACCCATCCTTCTTGACAAAGAATTTGCCGCCCTCAAACTGCCGCGTGATGGGCAGGTGCTTGCTCAGAAAACGCACCACCGGGTTGTGGTCGAGGTCGAGGTCCAGGTCGTCGCCCGCATTGGCCATGCGGATGCCGGTATAAACCAAAAACGCGCCCAGCACATACAAAAACCAATGGAAGTACAGAAGCAGGGCGGCCCCGGTCAGGATGAACGCGGCCCGCAGCACCAGCGCCCCCAGCACCCCCCAGAACAGCACCCGGTGCTGGTATTGGACCGGCACTTTGAAGTAGTTGAAAATGATGAGGAAGACAAACAGGTTGTCCACGCTCAAGGCTTTTTCAACCACGTAGCCCGTCAGCCATTCCTCGCCCGCTTGCTTGCCCAGGAAGTGAAACACCAAGGCGTTGAACCCCAGCGAGAGCGTGACCCAAAAGGCGCTCCAACCCAGGGCTTCGCGCATTTTGATTTCGTGGGCCTTGCGGTTGAAAACCAGCAAATCGAGCAGCAACAGCCCGACGATGAAGGCCACGAAGCCGAACCAGAACCACGATGAATTTTCCATGCAGAACGCAAAGAACGGGACGGTTAGTGGTTAGTGGTTAGTAGTTAATGATTAGTGGTTAGTTGTTTGTCAGCAAGACTCTGACCACTAACCACTAACCACTACCGAAACCGGCAGCTTACCAGCGTCACGTCGTCGGCAAACTTGCCCGCGCCTTCCCCAAAGGCCTCGATTTTCTCCATCAGCGTGTCGTGTAGTCGGGCCAGGGGCAGGTAGCGGTGGCCGCGCAGGGTGTCCAGCACCCCTTCTTCGCCAAATTCGCGGCCAGCGCCATCAAACACTTCGGTCAGGCCGTCGGTGTAGAGGAACAGCAGCGAACGGGGCGGCACCTGCACTTCGCCCACAGCCAGCATCGGCAGCGGCTCGATGATGCCGAGCATGACGGTGCCGTCCTTGAGCGGCTGCACCCGGCCCTGGTCGTCGAGCAGCAGGGGGTCGTTGTGGCCCGCGTTCACGAATTGCAGGCGGCGGGTGGCACGGTAGTAGAGGCCAAAAAAGGCGGTAATAAACTTCTCGCCGCCCGAATTTTCATACAGCAAGTGGTTCAGTTCGGGCACGATGGTGGCCAGGTCGGCTCCCTGCCGGAGCAAGGTTCGCAGGCCCGCCTGGAAGTTGGACATCAGCAGCGAGGCGGGTACGCCCTTGCCGCTCACGTCGGCCACGCACAGCAGCAGGCGGTCGGCATCCACGGCCACCACGTCGTAGTAGTCGCCCCCGATTTCGGTGTGCGGCACGTAGGTACAGGCCACGCTCAGGTCGGCATCGTTGGGCAGGTGGCGCGGAAACATCTGCTGCTGCACCTGCTGGGCAATTTCAATTTCTTTGCGGGTGGCGGCCCCGGCAATGCGTTGCAGGGTGAGGCGGCGGTTCTCTACGGCCCCCATCAGCATATTCACCAGCGGGGCCAGGAAGCGGGCCAGTTCGGCGCGGTCGAGGTCGGCGGCCAGGCCACCCACGAAGAGGTACGCCACGGGCTGGTCCTGCTGGATTATCGGCACCACGCCCTCAAACTCGCCCCAGGTAGCGGGGGCCAGGGCCAGGCCCGCCAGCGGCATCCACCAGTCGGTGGGCTGGGCGGCCACGGCGGGGGGCAGTTCCAGGCGCGCCCCGCCCAGCACCATGCCCCCGGCCCGCAAATTCAGGCGCACCACGAAGTGGCCGCTGGCTTCGGCGGCAAACAGCAGCGCCCGCCCGATGCGGCGCTGCCCTTGCAGGGTCAGGGTTAGCATCTGGTAGAGGCCGTCCTCGGTGTATTCCTGTTCGGTAATGCCTTTGGCCAAGTCCAGCACCGTGTTTAGCTCAAACTGCTTGAGGGTCAGTAGCCGCTTGGTGCTTTTCAACTGCCCGGACAGCTCATTTTCCCGGCTGGCATCGGGCGGGGGCGGCGACAAGGAAGCAGAAGCGGAGGACATAAAGCGAGGGAAACACCAAAACCGGACCCATTGCCAACGATGCGCCGCAAAGATAGCCGCCCCGCCCGGTTCAGGCCGCAACGGGCGTTTTGGGGTCGTAGGCATCGCGCAAGCCGTTGCCGAGCAGGTTGAAGCTGAGCACCAGCAGCGAGATGGCCAGCCCCGGCAGCCCCGCCAGCCACAGCCCGGCCTCGGTGCCGAGCAGGTCGTAGCCTTCCTTCACCATCAGGCCCCAACTGGGGGCGGGGGGCTGCACGCCCAGGCCCAGGAAGCTCAACCCCGCCTCAAGCAAAATGGCGGCTGCAAAATTGCTGGTCGCCAGCACAATGAGCGGGCCGCGCAGGTTGGGCAGCAGGTGCCGCGCCAGCAAGCGGCCGGTGGGCAAGCCCAGCACCCGCCCGGCCTCCACAAAGGTGGCCGAGCGCAGACTCAGCATTTGGCCGCGCACCACGCGGGCCACGTCCACCCACATGGTCAGGCCCACGGCCACGAAGCTCACCCACACGCCTTTGCTGTCCAGGGCCAGCGAAATGGCGATGACCAGCATGATGCCCGGAATGCTCCACACCACCGTCATCAGGCCCAATAATACAGCGTCAATCCAGCCGCCGAAGTAGCCCGCCACGGCTCCCACGGCCATGCCCAGCGTGAGCGAAATAAGGACCGCCACCAGCCCGATGCCCAGGCTCACGCGGCTGCCCAGGAGCAGGCGGCTGAGTTCGTCGCGCCCGGCCTGGTCGGTGCCCAGCAGGTAGTTATGAGTTATGAGTTTTGAGTTATGAGTTAGGCGTGTTGGGTGTTGGGGGGGGAGAACGGGGGTTTCTTCGTAGTCGGGTTCGCGGCCGTGGAGCCAGGTGCGGAAGATGTTTTGGGGCGGGCGGGCGGCTTGCAGGGCGGGCGGCAGGGGGCGGCGCACGAACGTGGCCCGAAAGCCGGGGGGCTGCTTTTGGAGCTGCACGAAGCCGTGGTTGGCCTGGGGCGAGTTGTCGGGCAGCACCCAATAGCCCAGCACGGCCAGCAGGGTGCAAAGGGCAATGAAGCCCAGGCCCGCCACGGCGGGCCGGTTTTGCCACAAGCGCCGCCGCACGTAGTAGCCCGGCGAGCGCACGGGCGGCGCAGCGGGGGCGGCCAGCGGGGCAGGAGCCAGCGCCGCCACTAGCGCGAGTTGTGCTGGAGCAGGCCCTCTTTGGAGGCCAGAAACGCCGCATCCGGCCCGATGGCCCCGAACGACGTGACCTCGTAGGGCAGTTCGGTGCTGGCATCGGGCCAGTAGCAGCGCACGAGGCCGCGCTCCAGCAAATCGGCCAGTTGGGCCAGCAGGGCGGGGGCGGGGAGGCCGGTTTTCTCGCGCAAGGTGCGGAAGGGGGTCACGAAGTAAAGCTCGTCCAGCAGGTCGTAGTCGGGGTCGTTCATCAGGGCGCAGCAACACACAAGGCGCTGGCAAAGTTAGAAGCTGGCGGGCCGCTGGCCCGGCTTCACGCAATTACCGGGGCCGGGGGTTGTATCTTTTCGGCGCTTTTCGGCCCTGCACCTCGTTTCCCAACTTGTCATTTCATGCTGCCAACTCCCTACGACCCCACCACTTTACGCCTGCTTCTGGAACGTATTCGCAGGCTCCAGCCCGATTCGCCCCGCCGCTGGGGCCGCATGACGGTGGCCCAAATGCTGGCCCACTGCTGCGCCGTGCTCGAGGTAGCGTTGGGCGAACGGGTGCAACCGCCCCGCCCCCTAAGCCGCCTCACCGGTTGGCTGCGGCGCGGCGGCCTGGCCAGCAACACGCCTTTTGCCCGCAACCGCCCCACCCATCCTGACCTGGTGGTGCGCGACCCCCGCGACTTTGCCACCGAGCAGGCCCGGTTGCTCGACCTCTTGCAAAGCTTTGCTAAAGCCGGTCCCGAAGGTGCTCCCACCCTGCCCCACGCCACCTACGGCAAGCTATCGCCCACCCAATGGGGTGGGTGGGTGGGCAAGCAACTCGACCACCACCTGCGGCAGTTCGGGGTGTTTAATAAAAAGGAATGAGGAATTTGGGCGGGAGTAAATTCTTCCAGGACTCACGCACGGGGCGGCATTTTCAGCCCCGGAGGGGCGGCCTATCGGTAGTAAATGATTGGTTTGGTGGCATCAGGCCCCAGCGGGGCGACACCTCTTTTTGCGAACGTCAGGTGTCGCCCCGCTGGGGCTTTGGCCTTCCTTGTCAGCCTATTCCTACCGATATGCCGCCCCTCCGGGGCTTAACTAAATCCGCTGTGCGTAAGTCCTGTTCTTCATTCCTTTTTATTAAACACCCGCCCTTTCCACTGGTATCCGCCGCGCCAGCCGGCCACGCCCACGGCCAGCGCATAGGGCGCATACAGCACCTGCAACAGCGGCACCGCCCACAGCCAGCGCCGCCGCCCGAAAAAGGCCAGCACCGGGGCCAGAAACCATACATCACTCCCCAGCTTGAGGGCCGCCGCCAGCGCCACCCAGGGCCAGAGGCCGGGCCAAGCCAATGCTGCGCCCGCACCTGCCGCCAGCGCCACGTTGGCTCCCAGCACCAGCAGGGCCAGCCATTGCGACGGCCAGTGCCGGTAGTGCCGCCACTTGCTGGCCCAGCGCACCCGCTGCCGCAGCAACGCGCCCACCCTGGCGGGCGCGGGCGTGTCCACGATGGCCGCTGGGTCGGCCAGGAAATGCGCCGTGCCCGGAAAAGCCGCGTGCAGGCGGTGGAGCAGGAACTCGTCGTCGCCGCTGGCCAAGTGGGCGTGGCTGGCGTAGCCCTGCACGGCCTCGAAGGCCGTGCGGCGGTAGGCCAGGTTGGCCCCGTTGCACATGGTGGGGGCTTGCCGGGCCAGGCAAGCCGCCCCCACGCCCACCAGCCCCGCAAATTCCAAGCCTAGCAACGCCGTCCAGCCCGACGGCGGCCCCGTGAGGCGCACCGGCCCGCTGATGAAATTGGCCTCCGGCTGCCGGGCCAGCAGGGCGGCGTAGGCGGCCAGCCAGCCGGGGCCGGGGCAGCAGTCGGCATCGGTGCAGACCAGCCAGGGGGCGCGGGCCAGGGCCAGGGCGGCTTCCAGGGCCGCTTTTTTGCCGGTTTGGGCTTCGCTGAGCACCACGCGGCGCAGGGCGAAGGGCGCGGTGGCGGCAGCCAGGATGGCGACAGTGTCATCGGTCGAGTGGTCGTCAGCAATGAGTACCTCAAAGCCAGCGGCGGGGAAGGTTTGGGCGGCCAGGGCGGCGAGCAGGGCGGGGAGGTGGGCGGCCTCGTTGCGGGCGGCAATCAACACTGAAAAGGACAGCCCTGTGGGGTCCGGTGACGAGGGGTTGGGGGTTGGGGGTTGGGGGTTGGGGGTTGAGTTTTTGGTGTTCGGTGTTGGGTGTTCGGTTTTTGGTTTTTGGTGTTGGGGGTTGGGTTTTTGGTGTTCGGTGTTCGGTGTTGGGTGTTGGGCCGTGAGGGTTTGCCAGCCACCTCTTAGCCATGACATCACGCCAGCATACAAGGCGGGCAGGGCTAACAACCCAACACCGAACGCCCAACCCCCCACCCCCAACACCAAAAAACCTGTCCCGGCCCTCGGCATCAGCTACGCCCGCGTTTTTCGCGCAACACCCGCAGACCCGGCACCAGCAGCAGCCCGGCCGCGCTCGGCAGCGCAATGTTGATGACCCACAAACTGAGGCTGGCCGAAAGCACCGGCAGCGCCGGCTGCCCCAGCAACCCAAATAGGTGCGTGGCCGACAACTCCCGCACCCCTACATCGGCCAGGGCGTTGATGGACGGCACCAGCGACTTGAGCAAAAACGTGCCCGCCACTGCCGCCACCGCTGGCCCCGGCGGCACGGCCACGCCATAGGCCGCCAGCAGCAGCAGAAACTGCCCGCCAAACACCGCGTAGCGCAGCGCCGACAGCCCCAGCACGGCATTCAACTCCCGCACCGGGTAGGTGGGCAGCACGGCCAGCGCGGGCCGGAACCGCCGCAACGGCCGCCACAGCCCCAGCGCCGCCAGCAGCAGCCGCGCCCGGTACAGCGGCAGCAGCACGAGGCCAGCCCCGGCCAGCGCCGCCGCCGCCACGCCCAGTTGTGCGGCCGGGTAGCCGGTCAGGTAAAACCTCAGCCCGAACCACACCAGGCCCGCCCCGCCGGCCAGCACCGTGACCACCAACTGGCAGTAGCGGCCCAGAAACACGGCCCCCAGCGCGGCCACGCGGCGGCTTTTCAGCTCCAGAATGCGGCCCGCGTAGTCGCCCACCCGGTTGGGGGTGGCGAAGCCCAGCGTGAGGCCCAGCAGCACGGCCCGGAAGCTGCGCCCGAAGCTGACCGGCTCCAGGTGCCGGGCCAGGCGGTGCCACTTCCAGGCTTCGAGGCCCCAGTTGAGGGGCACCAGGGCCAGGGCGGCCAGCACCGGCCCGCGCCCCGCCCCGCCCAGGGCCGTGGCCAGCAGCCGCTGCCAGGCGGCAGCGGTGGCCGAATCGGCAAAAATGGAGTGGTAGAGAAACGCCAGCGTGAGCAGCGTGATGCCGATTTTGGCGGCCGTAATCCAGCTTCCCCAGCGGCGGGTGGGCGGGCGGGGCGGGTCGTACCTTTGGGGCAGATGCCCGTCGCTGCCCGCCCCGTTGCCCGTCCCGCCCCCGCCGAGAAAATCATCATGGGCGTGGACCCCGGCACCCAAATCATGGGCTACGCCGTGATTGAGGTGCGCGGCCAGCAAGTGAGTGTGCTCTGCTACGACGTCATCAACATGAAGGGGCAGGCGAATCATGCGGTGAAATTACGCACCATTTTCACCCGGATGCTGGAATTGATTGAGGAGTACCTGCCCGACGAGCTGGCCATCGAGGCCCCGTTCTTCGGCGTGAACGTGCAGAGTATGCTCAAACTGGGCCGGGCGCAGGGCGTGGCCATCGCCGCCGCCCTCAGCCGCCAGATTCCCTACGTGGAGTACGCCCCCACCAAAGTGAAGCAGGCCGTGACCGGCTCCGGGGCCGCCACCAAGGAGCAGGTGGCCCATATGCTGCGCCAAACCCTGACCCTGCCGCCGGTGGCCGAGGCCAGCAAGTTTCTGGATGCCACCGATGCCCTGGCCGTGGCCCTGTGCCACCACTACCAGAAAGGCAACAACGCCGGGGCCAGCGGCGGCAAAAGCTGGGGCAAGTTCCTGGCCGAAAACCCCGACCGGCTGAACGCGGCTACCACCGTGGCCAAGAAGCGCAAGTAAAAACGGCGTGGTCCGACGACTTTTTCAGTCGTCAGACCACTAAATCGTCCGGGAAAAGCGCGACCAATTTAGTGGTCTGACGACTGAAAAAGTCGTCGGACCACGCCGCCCTTACTTATTTCCCCGCCCCCGTGCAACCCACGGCCGCGCCCACCGGTCAAGCATCCAAACGCCGCCGCCCAACCAATGCCCCTGACTGCCGCTCTTGTGGACGATGCCCTGCTGGCCGCCTGCCGGCGCGGCGAGGCGGCGGCCCAGGAACGGCTCTACCACCACCTCGCCTACGGCCTGCACGGCGTGTGCCGCCGCTACTGCCCCAGCGCCGCCGATGCCGAAGACGCGCTGCAAAACACGTTCGTCAAACTCTTTACCCGCCTCGACCAATACCGGGGGCAGGGGCCGTTCGAGGCTTGGGCGCGGCGCATCGCCGTCACCACCTCGCTGCACTTGCTGGAACAACACCGCCTGCGCCACCCCGACCCGGCCCCCGACCCGGCCGACGACTACGCCCCCGACCCGGCCAGCGCCGACCCCACGGCCCTCGACCACCTCGTGGCCGCCGACCTGCTGGCCCTGCTCGCTGCCCTGCCCGACGGCTACCGCGCCGTCCTCAACCTGTATGCCGTGGAAGGCTATTCCCACGCCGAAATCGCCGAGCTGCTCGGCATTGCCGAAGGCACCAGCAAAAGCCAGCTTGCCCGCGCCCGCCGCTGGCTGGCCGCCCGCCTCGCCGTTCATTCCACCCCCGCCTGAGCCATGAAAACCCCCGACGCTGACCCGCTTTTTGATGCCCTGCGCGACCGGCTGGCCGACCACGGCCACGCCCCGCCGCCCCAGCTTTGGGGCCGCATTCGGGCGCAGTTGCCACCGCCCGTGGCCCGGTTTCGGCGGCGGCGCTGGGGCGCGGGCTGGCTGTTGGCGTTGCTGCTGATAATCGGGGTTGGGGGTTTTTGGGCGCTGCCCAAGCGGCGGGCTGCCCGCACAACAAGCCGCCCCACGGCCGTTTTGTCTGGCCCCAACGCGGTGGGCAATGCCGTAGCCGCTGCCAAAAATGCTTCCCACCAAGCTGCCACTCGCTTAGCTGCCGCCGAAGGCACTTCCAACCGGGTTGGAGGCCGGCCGGCAATTGGCGCGGGCACTTCCGACCGGGTTGGAGGCCGGCCGGCAATTGGCGTGAGCACTTCCAACCCGGTTGGAGGCCGGCCGGCAATTGGCGTGAGCACTTCCAACCCGATTGGAGGCCGGCCGGCAATTGGCGCGGGCACTTCCAACCCGGTTGGAGGCCGGCCGGCAATTGGCGCGTGCACTTCCGACCGGGTTGGAGACCGGCCGGCAATTGGCGTGAGTACTTCCGACCGGGTTGGAGGCCGGTTGGTAATTGGCGCGGGCACTTCCGACCGTTTAACGACCCGCCCGGTGGCGGCCGGAACTGCGCCCGCCTTCCTCACGGCCCGCGCCGTGGCCCTGCGCCTGCTACCCCTGGCGGTGCCTGCCCCGGTAGCGCCCGGCCCCCTGGCCGTGCCACCCAGCCCGCCGCCCCGGCCGTTGGGCGGGCGCTGGGCGGTGCAAGTGCTGGCTGGTCCGGCCCTGACCTACCGCACCCTCGGGGCCGCCCCGCAACTGGCGGGCACCGTGGCCACCGTGCCCACCCCCGGCACCGCCCCGCTGGAGCGACCGGCCCTGGGCAGCGGGGCGCAGGTGAGCGTGCGCCGCCAGCTTTCGGCCCACTGGAGCGCCCGCCTGGGCCTGGGCTACGCTGATTATGGGGCTGAACTGCGGCTGCGGTTGGTATCGGCTCCGGCCGCCACCCCCCGCGACAGCGCCGTGCAACACCGCGACAGCTACCGCTTCCTGACCGTGCCCGTGCAGGTCGGCTACGGCTGGCAGCCCACCGGCCGCTGGCATCTGGGCCTGCTGGCCGGGGCCGATGCCCTGCTTTACCTCGGCGGCAGCACCACCGAGGGCAGCCCCTGCGCCTGCCAAACCCAACCCTGGGGGGCCACCGGCAGCCCCTACCGCCCCCTCAGCCTGGGCCTGCGCCTGGGGGCCGAAGCCCGCTACCGCGTGGGCGAACGCTGGGAATTGCTGGCCCAACCCACCGCCAGCTACCTCCTCACGCCTTTGCTGAAGGCCGATGCGGACTTGTACCCGCGCCAACTCTGGGGCGGGGCGGCGCTGCTGGGGGTATCCTATGATTTGCCGTAACGCTTGCTTTTCTCACCCTTTTCTCCTTCTTTTTTATGAAACGTTTTGCTGTTTTGCTGCTGAGTGCCGTGGCCCTGGGGGGCTGCCGCCCGGACGACGACGTAGTGGTGTGCCCCGAAGCCATCACCTGCGAATCCTTCGCCGGAACGATAGCCGACCTGCGGGCGGCTGCGCCCCCGGCCCAAACCTTCGACGTGGACCTGGGCCAAGCCCAGACGCTGCAAACCCGCGCCGGGACTACGCTCACCTTCCCAGCCAATGCCTTGTTGCTGCCCGACAGCACCCTGGCTACTGGCCACGCCACGGTGCGGGTGCGCGAGTTGCGCTCGGTGGGCGAAATACTGCTGGCCGGGATGCATACCAACTTTCATTCAGGAAACGACGACTTCCCAGTAGCAGCAGCGGCCGAAATTAACGTCCAAGCTTGGCAGGGCACTGTCCGCCTAAAATGGAAACATACGTACCAACCCACCACTCCCGTGCCAACCCTTGCCATCCTTTTTGCCACGCTGGTTAGCCGCACAGATACTATGGAGCAGTGGGCGGCCTATCCGCAACCTGACACGACGCTGAGGAATGAGTGGTTTTACGTTGGGTACGTTACGGCTAACCCCCTGGTGGTGGGCGGCGTGGTCACAGGCCAAAGCGTGTACAGTGCGCCCCTGCCTGGCGACACGACTGGCTGGTCTGGTTTCGGGTATCTTCTGCCCGACTCCGCCCGCGTTGGTGTGCGCTGGCCCGCCGCCGAAGTGCTGGTGACCACCGCCGGGGCCACCAAAACCCTGGTCTATCTGCAACCCGTGGGCAGTCGGGCTTTGTACCGCGCCCGCCGCAGCCCCACCGCCCCCGACCGCTGGGTGGGCCGGCTGCTCAACGGCACCGACGCGCTGGCGATTGTGATACAGGAACGCAACGGCCAGCTTTTCTACGGCACCAAACGTTACGTCCACTCTCCCAACATGCTGCTGCTGCCCGACCTGGAAGCCGTGTGCCCGGCCGAACTCATCCGTCGCATCCGGTTGCTGTGAGGGCGGTAGCACGAACTACAAAGTTCGCGCTACGCCCCCTATCACCACCGCCGCCACCGGGTTTTCGCCCAGCCAGTAAGGAATTTCGGTCAAGTCGGCCACGTCTAGGACCAGCACGTCGGCCCGCTTGCCCACTTCCAACGAGCCGATTTCGTGGCCCAGGCCCAGGGCGTGGGCGGCGTTGATGGTCGCGCCCGCCAGGGCTTCTTTCGGGGTGAGGCCCATTTTGAGGCAGGCCATTGACAGCGCCAGCCACAGGTTCTGGCTGGGGCAGGAGCCGGGGTTGAAATCGGTGCTGACCGCCACCGGCAGGCCCGCATCCACGAAGGCCCGGCCGGGGGCGTAGCGCTCCTCGTGCAGAAACAGCGGCACCAGCGGCAGCAGCACGGCCACCGGCGCGGCCTGCCCGGCGCGGGCGGCTTCGGCCACGATGCGGGCCGCCCCGGCCGGCGAGAGGTAGTCGCAATGGTCCACGCTCACGGCCCCCAGGCGGGCGGCCATCTCGCAGCCGCCCAAGTCGTGCAGTTGCTCGGCGTGAATCTTCAGCCCAAAGCCCATGTGCCGGGCCTGCTCCAGATAATATTCGGCCACGGCCAGCGGAAACGCCCCTTCCTCGCAGAAAATATCCACAAACGCCGCTTCGCCCTTGAGGTCGGACAGCACCTCGCGTAGCAGAAACTCCGCATACGCCAGCGCCCCGGCGGCCTTGAACTCGGGCGGCACCACGTGCGCCCCCAGAAACGTGGGCACCACCCGCACCGGCTGCTGCTGCCCGGCCGTGCGGGCCACGCGCACCAGCCGCAGTTCGGTGTCGCGGTCCAGCCCGTAGCCCGATTTGGCCTCCACCGTCGTCACGCCGTAGCGCCGGAAGGTGGCCAAGCGCCGCAGGGCGCTGGCCAACAGCTCCTCCTCCGAAGCAGCCCGCGTCTGCCGCACGGTGCTGAGGATGCCGCCGCCGCTGGCCAGGATGTCGAGGTAGGTTTCGCCCCGCAACTTGCGCTCGAACTCGTGCGCCCGGTGGCCGCCGAACACCAGGTGCGTGTGGCACTCCACCAGGCCGGGCATCACGACCCGGCCGTGGGCTTCCAGCACCCGGGTTTCGGGGCCAACCTGGGCCGGGTCGAGGTCGGCCATGCGGCCCACGGCGGCAATGCGCTCGCCCTGGCACGCCACAAAGCCGCCCTCAATGACGGACCAGCCGGCGGCGGCGGCCCCGGCCAATGGCCCGGCGGCGGGCGTGGGGCCAGCCAGGGTCAGGACCTGGGCGGCATCGCGGATGAGCAGGGAGTAGGGCATGGGGCAAAAATAGGGCAAATGCCCGCCCCGGCCCGTGCCCGGCTTCACTTGGCGCAGTTTCGGGGGGTGCGGACGGGGGTTGGGAGAGAAAACGGCCCATGTCGTCGCCATTTTGGGGTTTCCACCGTAAGGGGCTTGGCAATGGCAACCTGCCGGGCGTAATTTTGCATTAATTACACGCTTCCAACGCTTCCTGAAACAACTTTTTCATTCCTTTCCCGTGTCTGCATTCCCTCTTTCCCGCCCGTTGCTTGCGGGGCTTTCGGCTGCGCTGAGCGCCGTCCTGTTGTTGCCGTTGCACCCCCGGGCGCAGGCGCTGTCCAGCTACTTCGTGAGTTCGGCCGCGCCTTCGGCCGACAACAACCCTTCGGTGCTGCGCCGGCTCGAACCCACCGGCCAACTCACGGTGCTGGGCACCGTGACGGCCAACGGCGCGGGCGTGGTGGTGAACGGCCTGGGCTGCGACCCGGCCGACCCGTACCATGCCTATGCGATGGAACTGCTCGACGAAGGCGTGGTGGCTCCGCCCACGTTCTACAAAATCAGCCTCGTTGATGCCTCGGCCGTGGCCCTGGGGACCATTACGCCGCCCACGGCCCCGCGCACCACCTTCCCCAACCTGGGCCTGAGCTTCGTGCTGCCGCAGTTGGGCGAAGGGGCCAGCGGCTCGCGCTTTTTCCTGGCCGGGGGCAGCGCCAACTACAACTTCTTCACCGGCGCGGTCACGAACATCAAGTTCTACGCCGGCACCCTGAACCTGAACATTCCGCCCCCCGCCGCCATCCCCGTGTGGCGGCAGATAACCCCCGGCAATGCCAGCACCCAGGCATTCATCACCACCTACCTCACGGCCTGCGTACGCAGCATTGCCGAGGGCACCCCCGTGCCCACCACCGGCATCCAGGACTGGGTGTTCGACCCCGCGTCGGGCAACCTGGTGAGCTACCTGGGCCAGGAGCGGCAGTTTTTTACCCTGACCAACCCCGCCGGGGCCGCGCCCACGGCCTTCGTCACCACGCCCGCCGCGCCGCTGCCCGCGCCCACCACCATCGGCTATATGTACCGCGACATCGCCAACAACCTCTTTGGCGTGAGCAACGAAACCGGCACGGCCTACCACTTCGACCGCACCACCGGCAACTTCCTTGATGCGCCCGCTTTCCCCGGCCTGGGGGCCACCCAGGGCGATGCCGCCACGGGCACCGCCGTGCCGGTGCCGCTGCCCGTCACCCTCACCGAATTTGCCGCTGCGCCCGCCGGGGCCGCCACCGTGCAAGTGCGCTGGACCACCGCCACCGAGGCCCACGTCGCCTATTTTGAAGTGCAGCGCAGCGCCGAAGCAGGTACCAAGTGGGAAACCGTAGGCCGGCAGCCCGCCGCCAACGCCGCTGGCCGGTCCTACCACCTCACCGACTTTGCCCCCCTCAACGGCCCCAGCTACTACCGCCTCGCCACCACCGACGAAGACGGGCGCGTGGCCTACTCGCCTGTGAAAGCCGTGCGCCGCAACGCCCCCGCCGAGCCGCTCGTCGTCACGGCCTATCCCAACCCCAACGACGGGCGCTTCACGCTGGCCTTCTCGGCCCCGGCCCCCGCTGGCAGTGCCGTGGCCCTGCGCGACGGCCTGGGCCGCACCGTGTGGCAAGCCGACCTGAGCCAGCAGCAGCACCTGGACGTGGTGCTGCCCGCCCTACCCAGCGGCGTGTACTATCTCAGCACCACCGGCGAAGGCTATGCCCAAACCCAGCGCCTGACGGTGCAGTAAGCGGTCAGTGGTCAGTGGTTAGTGGTTAGTGGTTAGTGGTTAGTGGTTAGTGGTTGGTCGCGTATGACCACTAACCACTAACCACTAACCACTAACCACTAACCGCTAACCGCTAACCGCTAAAATGGCTCCACTTATCCTCACTCTGACGCTGGACCCCGCCGCCCAGGCGTATTTCGACGGGCTGCGCCAGGCGCATTTCCCGCCCGCCCGCAACTTTTTGGCGGCCCACCTCACGCTGTTTCACCACCTGCCGGGGGCCGGGGAAGCGGCCGTTGCCGCCCAGCTCACGGCCCTGGTGCAGCACACGCCGCCCTTGCCGTTGCCCGTGACGGGCCTGCGCTCGTTGGGCGGCGGGGTGGCTTTTCGCTTGGAAAGCGACCGCCTGCGGGCGTTGCACCGCCGCCTGCAAGTGGCCTGGGCCGCCTGGCTCACGCCCCAGGACCAGCAGCCCCTCGGCCCCCACGTCACGGTGCAAAACAAGGTGCCGCCCGCCGCCGCCCGGCAGTTGCTGGCCGATTTGGAAGCCGGTTTTCAGCCTTTTGCGGCCCTGGGCACCGGCCTGCACTTGTGGGCCTACCGGGGCGGCCCCTGGGAAAGCCGGCAGCAGTTCGCGTTTCAGGAAACGGACGGACAATAGCTGGCGCAAAGCAGTGGCGCAAAGCAGTGGCCCCGCCGCCGGTCGCTCAGGCGGCCCGGCCCGCAAACGCTAGCAGCAGGGCTTGCAAGTTGGGGTCGGCTTCGCGCAAGCGCAGGGCCAGGGCCACCGGCGACTGCGGGTCGAGGTAGCCGCTGAAGCGTTGAAAACCGGCCGGGTCCAGCGGGGCAAACCCCATGCTCCAATCCGGAAACAGGCGGCGCTCCACGGGGCCATAGGCCAGCAGGTGCACGGCGGTGTGGCGCGAATCGGCGGCAATGCGGCTGAATACTTCGTCAATGGCCGGCACCGGCCCTTCCAGCACTTGCACAAACTTCCCGTCGTGGTACAGCAGCAGTCCCGTGAGGCGCTCGTCGGCGTTTCTGTGGCGGGCCTGTTGAAGGAGTGCGGTCAGGTCGGCATCGGCAAACGGCACGGTGGCCGTGCTGCGGTACACGAGCTGAAAAACGGGCAGGAGCATGGGCAACGGGGTGGGGAGGTTGAGCTACGTTACGGCCCGGCGGTACATTGGTTGGCGCATTTCGGAGGGTCACAGCCCGGCCGGCAGCCGCACCAGCCGCAGGTAGTCGCCCAGCCCGGCGGGTTTCTGAAAAACGTGAATGAACAGCACCGCCTCGTCATCAGAGTTGCGCCAGGTTTCGGCGTAATAATCGTGCACGGCGTAGAGTTGCAGGGCGAAACTGTCTTCGCTACGCTCGGCCAGGGCCTGGCCGTGGCGGGCCAGGTAGGCCAGTTGGCGGCGTTGGTGGAAGGCTTTGAAGGCGGCGAAATTCACGACGGCGAAGTTACGAAACCCGCCGACCTTTGTGGGCATGAAATTTCAATTTCCCCACCCCCTGGTCTTGCTCCTGGGCTTCGTGTTCCTGGCCGCCGCCCTCAGCTACGTGCTGCCAGCGGGCGAATTCGTCCGCCGCCCCGATGCCGCCACCGGCCGCGAGGTCGTCGTGCCCGGCTCCTACCACCGGGTGCCGGCCACGCCCGTCGGCCTCTGGCAAACCCTGGTGGACGTGCCCAAGGGCCTGCTCGAAGCCGGGGCCGTCGTGTTCCTGATTTTTCTGGCCGGGGGCGCGTTCACGGTCGTGGACCGCACCGGGGCCTTGCGCCACGGGGTGGACTGGCTGCTGGCCCACACCGCCGGGCGTGAGGTGCTGGTCATCCCGCTGGTCAGCCTGCTCTTTGCCACGATGGGGGCGCTGGAAAACATGGCCGAGGAGATTATTCCCCTCGTGCCGGTGTTGCTCGTGCTGATGCGCCGCCTGGGCTACCCCGCCCTCACGGCCGTGGCGGCCAGCCTGGGGGCGGCGGCGGTGGGGGCGGCCTTCAGCCCCCTCAATCCCTTCCAGGTCGGCATTGCCCAGAAGCTGGCGCAGCTCCCGCTGCTGTCGGGGGCCGGATTTCGGCTGGCCCTGCTGGTGCCCGCGCTGGCCCTTTGGATTGGGGGCACCGTGCGCCACGCCCGCCGCCACCGCGTGGCCCCCGACTTCACCGCCGCCGACGTAGCCGCCGCTGCCCAGGGGGCCAGCCGGCACGGGCTGGTGCTGGCGTTGCTGCTGGCCGCGTTCAGCTTCTTCGCCTACGGCGTACTGCGCCTGGGTTGGGATTTTGACCAGATGGCGGGCCTGTTTCTGGGCCTGGGGCTGGTAGCCGGGCTGGTGGGCGGCCTGGGCCTCACGGGCACCGCCGAGGGTTTCGTGGCGGGCTTCCGCGACATTGCTTTTTCGGCCATGCTGGTGGGCGTGGCCCGTGCCATTTTCGTGGTGCTGGCCCAGGGCCACATCGTGGACACCGTGGTGCAGGGCCTGGCCGCGCCCCTGGCCCACTTGCCCGTGGTGGCCGCCGCCCTCGGGATGCTGGCCGTGCAAACCGCCCTGCACCTGCCCGTGCCCAGCGTCAGCGGCCAGGCCACCCTCACCATGCCGCTGCTGGTGCCCGTGGCCGACCTCATCGGCCTCTCGCGCCAAGTGGTGGTGCTGGCGTTTCAGTACGGGGCCGGCCTCTGCGACCTGCTCACGCCCACCAACGGGGCGCTGATGGCCATGCTGGCCGCCTGCAACCTGCGGTTCGAAGACTGGCTGCGCTTCGTGGGGCCGCTGTATTTGGGCTTGCTGGGGCTAGGGGCAGCGGGGGTGGTGCTGGGCGTGTGGTTGGGGGTGTGAAGGAGCGGTTGGCGCGGGGCTGTGCCCCGTGCCGGGGTGCCGCAGGGCTTCGCCCTGCAATCGCTGCACGGTGAACCACTGGGTCGGCCTGGGGTGCAGGGCGAAGCCCTGCGCCAACCCCACTCCGTAACATTCCAGTAACTTTCGTCCCCCGTCGTATCTTTAAGCCCCCACCGCCAATTCTTTCCATGAAAAAAAGCCTACTGCTGCTCACCCTGCTGGCCGCCCGCCTCGCCGCCGCCCAATCCTACACCGCCCCCGGCGGGGCCGTGCCCGACAACAACACGGTAACGGCATTTCCGCTCACCGTGAGCGGCCTCGCCCCGGCCGCTACCAGCGCCAGCTTCGGGGTGCAGTCGGTGCGCGTCACCATCAACCACCCCTACGTGGGCGATTTGCGCGTCCAGGTGCAGGCCCCCGACGGCACCGTGGCCGACCTGAGCAGCAACAACGGCGGCAACGGCCAAAACTACGCCAACACCACCTTCGTCGGCACCGGCACCAATTCCGTTGCCAACGGCAGCGCCCCCTTCAGTGGCAGCTACCGGGCACAGGGCATCCTGGGTAGCCTCAACAACGGCCAGAACCCCAACGGCACCTGGCAACTGCTGGTGCGCGACACCAGCCCCGGCGACGTGGGCAGCCTGGCCGCGTGGGCGCTGAATTTCAGCGCCAATCCCGCTCCGCCGTTTGCCTTCACCACCTCCAACCTGCCCATCGTCGTCATCGACACCCACGGCGGCCTCATCGTGGACAGCCCCAAAATTGATGCCCACATGGGCATCATCAGCCACGCGCCGGGGGTGCCCAACGGCCCCCACGATGCCTTCAATGCCTTCAGCAACAAAATCGGGATTGAAATCCGGGGCAGCTCCTCCCAAAGCTTCCCGCAGAAGTCCTTCAGCCTCGAAACCCGCGACGCGGCCAACGTGCAGCACGACACCACCCTGCTCGGAATGCCCACCGAAAACGCCTGGATTCTGTACGCGCCCTACGACGACAAGACTTGCCTCCGCAACGTCCTCAGCTACCACATCGCCAACCGCAGCGGCCACTACGCCGCCCGCACCCGCTACTTCGAACTCATCATCAACGGCCAGTACCAGGGCATCTACGTGTTGCTGGAAAAAATCAAGCGCGACGCGGGCCGGGTGAACATCAAGAAAATGGACCCCGTGGACACCGTGGGCGACAAACTCACCGGCGGCTACATCATCAAAATAGACAAGCCCACCGGCAGCGGCGGCAATTCGGGGTGGGATTCGCGCTTCCGGTCCTCGACCAATTCCGTCATCCGCTTCCTCTACGACACGCCTAAGGACGTGGACATCGTGCCCCAGCAGGCCCGCTACATCCAGGCGTACCTGGATTCGGTGGAAACGGCCCTGGCCGCCGCCAACTTTGCCAGCCCCGCCGCTGGCTACGCCAAGTACCTGGACGTGCCCTCGTTCCTGGACTACTTCCTGCTGAACGAAGTGAGCCGCAACGTGGACGGCCTGCGCCTGAGCACCTACCTGCACAAAAACCGCCGCTCGCAGGGCGGCAAGCTGCGCGCCGGTCCGGCCTGGGACTACAACCTGGCCTGGTGGAACGCCAACTACTGCGCGGGCAACCAGGCCACCGGCTGGGCCTACAACTTCAACCAGGTGTGCCCCAACGACCCCAGCCAGGTGCCCTTCTGGTGGGCGCGGCTGCTGCAAGACCCCGCCTACACCGCCGCCCTGCGCTGCCGATGGACGTACCTGCGCCAGCACGTGCTGCACCGCGACACCCTCAATGCCTTCCTCGATGCCCAGGCCCAAACCCTGAACGCGGCCCAGGCCCGGCACTTCGTGGCCTGGCCCATCCTGGGCCAGTACACCTGGCCCAACCCCAGCCCGATTCCGGCCACCTACCCCGCCGAAATCGCCGCCCTCAAAAGCTGGCTCGGCCAGCGCCTGGCCTGGCTCGATGTCAATATGCCCGGCACCTGCCCGGCCATCGTCACGGCCAGCAGCAGCGCGGCCGAAGCCCTGGCGTTGCAGGTGTTCCCCAACCCGTTCGGGGCGGCGCTTAAGCTGGGGCTGACGCTGCCCCAGGCCGTGCCGGTGCAGGTGGCGGTGCTGGATATGCAAGGCCGCCGGGTGGCCGAAGCCGACTTTGGGCTGCGCCCGGCGGGCCGCCAGGAGCTGGGCATTGAAGCGGCGGCGCTGCCGCCGGGGCTGTACGTGCTGCAAGCCCGGCTGGGCCAGCAGGTGCTGACGCGGCGCGTGGCGAAGCAGTAGGGGGCGTGGTGCCACGACTTCCCGAAGGGGTCGTGGTACCACTAATCTTTGAACGATTGATGCACAAAGATTAGTGGTACCACGACCCCTGCGGGAAGTCGTGGCACCACGCCCGCCCCCTCACCCCGGAAACTCCTTCACAAAAAACTGCACCAGCGCCTCCATCGCCGCATCGGGCACGGCCGGGAAGTTGGCGATGCGAATGGTCGTGGCCTTCAGGTCGCCGTAGCCACTGCCCAGGCGCAGGCCGGCGGCCAGGGCGCGTTGCTTGATTTCCTCAATTTGGCCCGGCTCGCCGCGCAGGCCGATGACGGTGGTCGAGCGGGTTTCGGGGTTGCTCACGAGCGGCACGAGGGGCGTGGCGTGGTCAAAAAAGTTGTACAGCTTGTCGGCCCGCCCGGCGAGGTGGGCGGCCACGGCCTTGATGGGGTCGCGGTCGGCCACCACCCGGCCCAGCAGGTAAATGCCCAGCACGTTGGGGGTGTGGGTGGTTTGGTGGTTCAGCATTTGGTTCAGCAGCGGCACCAGCGAGTTGTAGTGGGCTTTTTCGCCCAGGGCGCGGGCCTGCTGCACGGCGCGGGGCGACAGCACCAGCAGGCCCAGCCCGGCCGGCAGCCCAAAGCACTTTTGCACCGAAGCCAGCCACACGTCGGCCTTCACAAACTTGAGGTGCTGCCCGGCCATGCTGCTGGTGGCATCCACGGCGAGCAGGGCCGGCCCCACGCGGTTGAAGAAATTGAGGATAACGCCCTCGCGCAACTGCGTGGCGGTGCTGGTTTCGTTCTGGGTGAGGCACACCAGGTCGGTGTCGTCGAGGCTGTCGGGCAGTTGGCCCACGTCGGGCACCTGCTCCAGCCCAAAGCGCACCCCGGCGCTGCTGGGCCGCTGGGCCTGGGCGTAGTGAAGCCATTTCTCCCCAAACGACCCGTTGTAGAAGTGCAACGACCGGCGCGGGGTCAGGCTCTGGGTCAATATTTCCCAGCCCTCGGTGGCCGACGAGGTGAACAGCACCGTGTAGTCCTGCGGGATGTTGAGGGCCGTTTTGAGGTCGGTCACCGTTTGGCGCACCAGCCCGATGACCTTCTCGGAGCGGTGCCCGGCCGAAAGCCAGTCGCCGTCAAAGGCATCTTGCAAATACTGCCGCACGGCCGGGTAAACGGCCGACGGACCGGGGTTGAAGGTGTACATTTCGGAAAAGAAGTGGGGGGAGAAGCGCCGCGCTGCAAAGGTACGGGCAGGTGCCGGGCCTCGGCCAAAACAGCTTTCCGACACCGGGGGAAATTCCCCCGGTCCGCTCGGAATTTCCGGGCGCACGGCCGGAACTTCCCCCGGTCCGCCCGGAATTTCCGCCCGCACGGCCGGAAGTTCCGAGCGTGCAGCCGGAAATTCCGAGCGTGCAGCCGGAAATTCCGAGCGTGCGGCCGGAAATTCCGAGCGTGCAGCCGGAAGTTCCGGCGGCCTCGCCGGAACTTCCGGCGAGGCCCGCGAAATGCGCCTTACACCCGAAACCCCACCCGCTTGGGCTGCTGGTTCACAAACCATTGCACGGCCAGCCGGTAGCTTTCCAGCCCGAAGCCGCCGATGCTGCCCACGCAGTGCCGCCCCAGCAGGCTGCGCTGCCGGAAGTCTTCGCGGGCCGCCAGGTTGGTCAGGTGCACCTCCACCACGGGGGCCGCAATGGCGGCCACGGCATCGGCCAGGGCCACGCTGGTGTGGGTGTAGCCCCCGGCATTCAAGACGATGCCGTGGTGCGAAAAGCCCACCTCGTGCAGCTTGTCAATCAAGGCCCCTTCGTGGTTAGATTGGAAGTGCGCCAGGTGCAGGTCGGGAAAAGCGGCTTGCAGCTCGGGGAAAAAGTCGTCAAAAGACCGGGTGCCGTACAGGCTGGGTTCGCGGCGGCCCAGCAAGTTCAGGTTGGGGCCGTTGAGGAGGAGAAGGTCCATAATGGGGGTGGTTTGGAAGCGCAAAGAACGTCATGCTGAACGCAGCGAAGCGGAGTTGAAGCATCTTTACCGCTCACTAATCTTCCCGCCCAGCGGTTGAATCAGTGGGGTGCCAAGCTGCTTCAACTCCGCTCCGCTGCGTTCAGCATGACGTTCTTTGAGCCTCAAAACGCCTCCCCATGACCTGGCCCGCCGCCCTCAAACAATTCGACAGCTACCTGCGGCTCGAGAAAAGCCTCTCGCCCAATTCCGTCGAGGCTTACGGGCGCGATGCCCGCAAGCTGCACCAGTTTTTGCTGAGCGAGGGCGTGGCCGCCCGGCCCGAGCAAGTCACGACCCGGCTGCTGCGCGACTTTCTGGCCACCCTCACCGGCCTCGGCCTCGGGGCCACGTCGCAGGCCCGCACCCTGTCGGGCCTCAAGGCGTTTTTCAGCTTCCTCATCATGGAAGACGAGTTGAAAATAGACCCCACCGACACCCTGGAAGCCCCCAAAACCGGCCGCCACCTGCCCGACACCCTCAGCTACCCCGAAATTGAAACCCTGCTCGCGGCCATCGACCTCAGCACCGACGAGGGCCTGCGGACCCGCGCCGTGCTGGAAGTGCTCTACTCGTCGGGCCTGCGCGTGAGCGAGCTGTGCGACCTGCGCCTGTCCAACATCAACCCCGACCAGGGCTTTATGAAAGTGCGCGGCAAAGGCAACAAGGAGCGCCTCGTGCCGGTGGGCCGCGAAGCCCTCAAGCACCTCAACTTCTACCTCAGCGGCGTGCGCGGCCACCTCGACATCAAGCCCGGAGCCGAAGACCTGGCCTTTCTCAGCCAGCGCGGCCGGCCGCTTTCGCGCATCACCGTCTTCACCACCCTCAAAAAGCTGGCCGCCGAAGCGGGCCTCCGCAAAACCATCAGCCCCCACACGCTGCGCCATTCCTTCGCCACCCACCTCATCGAAGGCGGGGCCGACCTGCGGGCGGTGCAGGAAATGCTGGGCCACGCCAGCATCACGACCACCGAAATTTACACCCACCTCGACCGGGACTATTTGCGGCAGGTGATAACGGAGTTTCACCCGCGCAGCTAGGGGCGGGGTGAACGCCGCCTGCCTAACTTGCAATAAATGGGCGTTTTCGCGCAGCAAAAACGGGGGCAGCAAACCCGCTGAACGGTTGCCGAATGCCCCGCTGTCCGCCGCCCGACCCCGCGTCCCGCGCCCGTTGCGGCGCGGTGCGTAAATTTGACTTTTCCGCCCGCCCCGCAATGGCCGACCAGCCCTTCAAACCCTCTTCCGCCGCCAACCGCCCTGCCGACGGTGCCCGCCGCCCCGAGCCGGGCCGCAACGAACCGCGCCCCGCCACGCCCCGCACCAACGAGCCGCGCCGCAACGAGCCGCGCCCAGCCACCCCGCCTGCGCTGGCCCCGAACAGCCCGGCCCCGCCCAAAGCCGCCCGCCCGCAGCCGCCCAAAAAGCCCACTGCCCCCCGGGCCGCGCTCCCCGGCGTGGGCCAGGCGCTGGCGTTTCTGCGCGACCGGCGCTTCCACCTCTTCCTGGGGTTTGGGTTCTTGCTCATCAGCTTTTTCCTGACGTTGGCCTTCACCTCGTTCCTCTTCAGCGGCCCCGCCGACCAGAGCGTGGTGGATGCGCTCAGCACCACGCCCATAAAAGAAGCGGGCCTCGAAACCAACAACTGGCTGGGGCTGCTGGGGGCCTGGGCGGCGCAGTTGTTCATCTACAAGCTGTTCGGGCTGGCCTCGTTTGCGCTCATTCCCATCGTGTTTTTTGTGGGCTACAAAATCGTGTTCCGCTCGGCCAGCGGCTCGGTCAGCTACGTGCTGGCGCTGGGGCTGTTTGCGCTGGCCTGGGTCAGCACGTTTCTGGGCTACGTGGTCGTGAGCCTGGCTGCGCCCGGTGCCGACCCGGTGCTGGCCCACCGCCTCGATTTCCTGTGCGGCGGGGTTGGTTTTGAAGCCGCGTTGTGGTTGGATAGCCTGCTGGGCTGGGGCAGCGTGCTGCTGCTGGCCTTCGTGCTGATTTCGTTCGTGGTGTTTTTCTTCAACGTCACCAGCATCAACCTCGGCTTCAACCCGCCCCGCACCGCCGCCGAAGAAGATGCCGCCCTGGAAGCCGAACTGACCGCCGAAGCGCAAGCCGCAGCCGGCGCGAAGCCCGGCAAAAAGCCCGCCGGCGTACCCGCAGCCGCTGAAGCTGCCACCGACCCGGCCGACCCCGAAACCGCCGCCGAAACCGACGTTGCGGACCCCGACCCCAAGCCCGCCAAGCTGACCAAAACCCCCGCCACTGGCCCCGCTTTTGAGGTCAGCACCCCCGGTGCCGATGCGGAATTTGAACCAGCGCCCGCCGACTCCCAGGCTTCGGCGGCTGCTTCGGCGGCTGGTCTGGTAGCGGGTGGCCTTGCGGCTGGGGCCAGCGCCGCCGTGCCGCTGAGTGCGGCCGGGGCGAAAGCCGCTGGTGCGGTTGCCAGTAGCGGCCCCAGCTTCTCGTTTGAGTTGCCCACCGACGACGCGGCCGAAGTGGCCCCTACGCCGCCCACGGCCACCGTCCCGACCCCGCTGTCGCTGGCCGATTTGGCCGATTCCAACGCGCCCGCTGCCACCGCGAAGTCGCTGGAACTCGTCACGCCGGGCCGCGACGACCTCGACCCCAACGCGGGCGCGGACATCGCCGCCGTGGCCGACGAAGATGCCGACGCGGACACGATGCCGGACGTAAACTACGACCCCACGCTGGACCTCTCGCGCTACGTGTACCCCACGCTGGACCTGCTGAATGACTACGGCGCGGCCCGCACCCAGGTCAGCAAAGAAGAACTGGAAGCTAACAAGGACCGCATCGTCGAAACGCTGGGGCACTACAAAATCGGCATCGCCAGCATCAAGGCCACCGTCGGGCCGACGGTGACGCTGTATGAAATCGTGCCCGAAGCGGGCATCAAAATCTCGCGCATCAAGAACCTAGAAGATGACATTGCGCTGAGCCTGGCCGCGTTGGGCATCCGCATCATCGCCCCGATTCCGGGCAAGGGCACCATCGGCATCGAGGTGCCCAACGCCAAGAAGGAGATGGTGAGCATCCGCTCGGTGCTGGGCAGCGAGAAGTTCGCCCGCACCGAAATGGACCTGCCCGTTGCCTTCGGCCGCACGATTACCAACGAGGTGTTCGTGGCCGACCTGGCCAAGATGCCGCACCTGCTCATGGCCGGGGCCACGGGCCAGGGCAAGTCGGTGGGCCTGAACGTGATTCTGGCCTCGCTGCTCTACAAGCGGCACCCGGCCCAGCTCAAGTTCGTGCTCGTGGACCCGAAGAAGGTGGAGTTGAGCATTTTCAACAAAATTGAGCGGCACTTCCTGGCCAAGCTGCCCGACGTGGAGGAGCCGATTATCACCGACACGAAGAAGGTGGTCCACACGCTCAACTCCTTGTGCCAGGAGATGGACAACCGCTACAACCTGCTCAAGGAAGCGGGCTGCCGCAACCTGAAGGAGTACAACCACAAGTTCGTGGAGCGGCGGCTGAACCCGAAGAAAGGCCACCGCTATATGCCCTTCATCGTGCTGGTGATTGACGAGTTGGCCGACCTGATGATGACGGCGGGCAAGGAAGTGGAGCAGCCCATTGCCCGCCTCGCCCAGCTCGCCCGTGCCATTGGCATTCACCTCATTGTGGCCACCCAGCGCCCCAGTGTGAACGTCATCACGGGCATCATCAAGGCCAACTTCCCCTGCCGGATTTCCTTCAAAGTGACCAGCAAAATCGACTCGCGCACCATCCTCGACACCGGCGGGGCCGACCAGCTCATCGGCCAGGGTGATATGCTCTTCTCGGCCGGTTCGGACCTGATTCGGGTGCAGTGCGCCTTCATCGACACGCCCGAAGTGGACCAACTCTGCGATTTCATCGGCGGCCAGCAGGGCTACTCCGATGCCTACCTGCTGCCCGAATCGGACAGCCCCGACGGCGACGACGGCGGCGGCCAGGAAGCGGGCGACCCCGCCGAGCGCGACAGTATGTTCGAGGAAGCGGCCCGCGTCATTGTCATGCATCAGCAAGGCTCGACCAGCCTGATTCAGCGCAAGATGAAACTCGGCTACAACCGCGCCGGGCGCATCATCGACCAGTTGCAGCACGCCGGCATCGTGGGGCCGTTCGAGGGCAGCAAGGCGCGGGAGGTGCTCATTCGGGACGAGTATTCGTTAGAACAACTGCTCAATGCGCTGCCGAAGGCGTAGGGAGGCAAGGGCAGCATACGGCCTAACCACCCCCGTTCGGGCTTACAGCCCTCACATCCCCTCCTTGGCAGGAGGGGAGTTTCCGCCTCACCAGCCCACTCCTCAACTTTGGCCGGTCATTTGTAAAGCAAACCCGTACAACCCGCCGGGCACAAAGCCCCGCATTTCCAACTCCATGAAAAATATCTTCTCGTTGCTGGCCCTCTCGGCCAGCCTCGCCCTGCCCGCCGCTGCCCAGCAAGACCCCAAGGCCGGTAAAATCTTGGATGCGATGAGCGCTAAGTACCAGGCCCTGAAAGCCTTTTCGGCCGCCTTCACCCAAACGCTGGAAAACCCCAGCGCCAAAGTGAAGCAGACCATGAGTGGCGACATCCTGGTGAGCGGCAAGAAGTTCCATCTCACCATGAGCGGGCAGGAAGTCATCAACGACGGCAAAACGACTTGGACCTACCTCAAAAAAGAAAACGAGGTGAACGTGTCCGACACCGACAACGACACCCAGGAAATGTCGCCTTCCGAGATTTACACCATGTACAAGAAGGGCTACAAGTACAGCTACGTCAACCAAATAACCGAAGGAGGCGAAGTGCTGGACGTGGTGGAACTGGCCCCCGAAAACCGCAGCAACGACGTGTTCAAGGCGCGCCTGAAAATCCGCAAAAAGGACCAGACCGTGAAAAGCTGGCAGATGTTTAAGAAAAGCGGCAACAACTACACCTTCAACATCAGCAAGTTTGTGCCGAATCCGCCGGTGTCAGCCAGCACCTTTGCCTTCTTACCCGCCCAGCACAAAGGCGTGAAAGTAGTGGATTTGCGCTGAAAAACGAGAAACCAACAAACAGGAATGAGGAATTAGCTTCTTTGATTTTTGTGCGAAAACGGCCCGCTTCAATCGAAGCGGGCCGTTTTTATAGGCTACATTCGCAACTGCTGAGCAGACCTGGTTTTTCCTTCAGTCAGCGCAGCGCTTCATTCCTCATTCTTCATTCAGCCATGCGCGAAGATTTTCTCCACTACGTCTGGCAGCACCAGTACTTCGACAAAACGGCCCTGCAAACGGCGGGCGGCGAGGAAATTCAGGTGCTCAAGCCCGGCCACCGCAACCCCGACGCGGGGCCGGATTTTTTGGGGGCGCGGCTGCGGCTGGGCGAGGTGGAGTGGAACGGGGCCGTAGAAATCCATTTGCGGGCTTCGGACTGGGCGCGGCACCAGCACCAGACCGACCCCAAATACGACCAGGTGGTGCTGCACGTGGTAGGCCAGCACGATGCCGACGTGGCCCGCACCAACGGCAGCCCGATTCCGGCCCTGGCGTTGGCCCCGCGCCTGGCCCCGGAGTTGCTGGCCCGCTACGAGGCGCTGGTCGAGGCCCCGCCCGCCGCGCCGCTGCCCTGCGCCCCGCTGCTGGGTCTGGTGCCCGAACTCAGCAAAATCATGATGACCGAGCGGGCGCTGCTGGAGCGCGTCGAGCGCAAAGCCGACACCCTGGCGGCCCTGCACGACCACCTGGCCGACGACTGGGAAGCCACGGCGTACCACGCGCTGTGTGCGGCCTTTGGCTTTCAGAAAAACAGCGAGCCGCTGGCCCGGCTGGCCAAAGCCGTGCCGCTGGCCGTGCTGCGCCGCCACCGCCACGACGTGCGGCAGTTGCAGGCGCTGCTGTTCGGGCAGGCCGGTTTTTTGGTGGAAAACGAAGAAACGGTGGCCGATGAGTACATCTGCGACTTGCGGCAGGAGCATGAATTTTTGCGGCATAAATATGGGCTGGCAGCCTCGGCGCTGGCCGTGCACGAGTGGAACTACCTGCGGCTGCGGCCCGCCAACTTTCCGCCCGTCCGCATCGGGCAGTTGGTGGGCTTGCTGCACGCCCGCCCGGCGCTGTTCGACGCGCTGCTCACGGCCCGAAACGTGGCGGCGTTGCGGGCGTTTTTTCAGGCCCCGGCCCCGGATTATTGGCGGCAGCACTTCCGGCCCGGCCGGCCGGGCAAGGTGCCCACGCTGGGCAAAAGCAGCATTGATTTGTTGATAACCAACGTGGTGGTGCCTTTGCGCGTGGCCTACGCCCGCCACGTGGGCCAGCCCGCGCTGGTGGAAAGCAGCGTGGCCCTGCTCACCGAATTGCCCGCCGAACACAATCAGTACACTGATTTGTACGCCGAACTGGGCTTTCAGCACCGCACGGCGGCCGACTCGCAGGGGCTGCTGGCGCTGCACCAAAGCTACTGTGCCCCGCGCCGCTGCCTGCACTGCGCCATTGGCACCCGGCTGGTGCAGCAGCCCCGCGAAATGCGCATTGTGCGGTGAAGCTGGCCCTGGCATTGGTACTGAATGCGGCCTTGCTGGCGGCGCTGGTGGGCTGGCTGCGCGGGCAATGGCGAACCGTGCCCGCGCCCTGGTGGCGCACGGCGCTGGTGCTGGGCCTGGGGGCGCGGCTGGCGGTGGGCTTCGGCAGCCGCTGGCATTTGGTGAAAGACGGGGCCTACATGAGCGGCCTGGGCCGGTTGCTCACCGCCCAAATCTGGGCCGACCCGGCCGGGGCGGGGCGCTCGTTCTGGGGCGACGAACTGCACTTTGCGGGCCGCGACATTGTGTACTACGGCTGGTCCAACACTTACTTTTTTAGCAAATTGCTGGCCGTGCTGAACCTGGCTTCGCTGAGCACACCGTGGTTGAACGGGCTGTATCTGACGGTGCTGGGCTTTGGGGGCGGCTGGGCGGCGGCGCGGGCCGTGGCGCAGGCTTTTCCGGCCACCCCGGCCGGGGCGGGGGTGCTGGCATTTGTGCTGTGGCCGTCGGGCATTTGGTGGGCTTCGGGCGTGACCAAAGAGGCGGCGCTGGTGGGCAGCGGCGCGGCGCTGCTGGCGGTGTTCGTGCGGCTGTTTTACGACGGGGCACCCCTGCGGCTGGCGGCCCGTTGGGGGCTGATTGGGTTGCTGCTGATGCTGGCCCTGTTGCACTTCAAAATGCGGTACTTCTTCGCGGCGCCACTGCTGGCGCTGCTGGCGGGGCTGGGGCTGGTGCGGGGCTTGCAGCGGCTGGGGCTGGCCCGCAGTCGCGGGGCGCAGGTGCTGGTGTTGGGGGCGTTGCTGGTGGGCGGCGGCTGGCTGGCGGGGCAGGTCAGCGTGGCATTTCGGGTCAATAAGTTCACCGGCCAGCTCACCCGCATCTACACCCGGCACCTGAATGCTTCGGTCGGCCGGCCCCATTTTGAATACCCCGACCTGCGCCCCACCGCCGAAAGTGTGCTGCAACACGCGCCCCTGGCAGCCGCCAACGCCCTGACGCAGCCGTGGTTGGGAGCATCGGCCCGGCCGCGCTACGTGGTGGCGGGCCTGGAAAACCTGGTTCTGCTGGCGCTGCTGGCCGTGGCTTTGTTGGCGTTGGTGCGCGGGCGCGGGGGCCGGTTGCCGTTTGGGCTGGTGCTGGCGCTGGGGGTGCAGTGTTTGTTGCTGGCTGTTCTCTTGGGCATCAGCACGCCCAATGTCGGTTCGCTGGCCCGCTACCGCAGCGACTTGCTGCCCCCGCTGCTGCTGCTGCTGCTCCAGAATGACTACGCCCGCGCCGGGTTGCAGTGGCTGACCGGCGTGGGCCGCCGGGTAAGCACCTATTCAAGTAGGCGGTTGTGCTAACCACTGCGGGAAAGCTCCCCCCTCAAACCCGGCTCCGGCGCTGCAAAAACCGCCGCCGTACCTTTGTGCTTCAACCAAAAATCCTATGGAAAACCCCGTTATCATCCTCGGTGCCCAAGCCGTTGGCGTGGCCGCGCTCGATGCGTTTCTCTCCAACGACGTGGTGGTGTACTGCCTACTCGACGACAACAAAACCCTGCAAAACACCGAATTACTGGACGTGCCCGTGATGGGCAACACCGACGACAACGAGATGCTCAAGCTACTCGGCAAGAAGTGCGAAGTATTTGTGGCCACCGACGACACGGCCAGCCGCCGCAGCCTCACCGAAATGCTGCGGACCGAGTACGAAGCCGTGCCCGTGAACGCCATTCACCGGCGGGCCAGCGTGTCGGTACACGCCACGTTGGGCCACGGCAACTACGTCGGCCCCAACGCCGTGGTGTCTGCCACTGCCAAACTCGGCAACGGCTGCCTGATAGGAGCCAACGCGGTGGTGGAAGCCAGCGCCACCGTCGGTGACTACGCCCAACTCGGAAGCGGGGCGCTGCTCGGCGCGGGCAGCACCGTCGGCGATTTGGCCTTCGTCGGGGCCGGGGCCGTGGTGGTGGCGGGCATCAAAATCGGGAGCAAAGCCCGCGTCGGGGCCGGTTCGGTGGTGGTGGCCGACGTGCCCAACGGCCAAACCGTGTTTGGCAACCCGGCGGTGAAAGTGTGAGGAGAGTTATGAGTTATGAGTTATGAGTTATGAGTTTGCGAAAACGGAACATACTCACAACGGCCAACTCATAACTCATAACTTTTAACTCATAACTCCAAAATGTACCAAGTCCTGCTTTATTATTGCTATACGCCCATTGCCGACCCCGAAAAATTCCGGGCCGAACACCACCGGTTGTGCCTGGAGTTGGACTTGCGGGGGCGCATCGTGGTAGCGTCTGAGGGGCTGAACGGCACCGTGTCGGGCAGCCCCGAAAACTGCGCCGCCTACATGGCCGCCGTGAAGGCCGACCCGCGCTTCGCGGCGCTGGAATTCAAGCTGGAACCGGCGGAGGTACCGGCGTTTCAGAAGCTGCACGTCCGGGTGAAAGCCGAAATTGTTCACGCCGATTTGCCGCACGTCAAGCCTTATGAGCGCACCGGCGTTCACCTTTCGCCCGAGGAGTTTCGGGCCATGAAAGACCGCGACGACGTCGTGGTGGTGGACGTGCGCTCGGACTACGAATACAACCTCGGCCGCTTCAAAAACGCCGTGACGCTGGACATCGAGAATTTCCGCGAGTTCCCGGACCGGGTGGAGCGGCTGCGCGAATTCCAGGACAAAAAAATTCTGACTTACTGCACCGGCGGCATCAAGTGCGAAAAAGCCAGCGCCTACCTGTTGGAACAGGGTTTTGAAAACGTGTACCAACTCCACGGCGGCATCATCAAATACGGCCTGGAAGCTGGGGGCGAAGACTTTGACGGCAAGTGCTACGTCTTCGATGCCCGCGTGGCGGTGGACGTGAACCACGTCAATCCGACCGTCATTAGCCACTGCAACCACTGCCAAATGCCTTCCGACCGGCTTATCAACTGCGCCAACCCGCACTGCAACGCCCACTTGCCGCTGTGCGAAAGCTGCGGCGAAACCTTGCAAGGCGCGTGTTCCGAAGCCTGTGCCGTCCACCCCGAAAAACGCCCTTACGACGGCACCGGCACGTATCCGAAGCAAAGCAACCACTATTCGCCCGCGCAGGGCCTGGCTTCGTATTCAATTAAAAGTTAAAAATTATGAATTAAAAATTAGGCTCCAGGTTTTCAGTGCAAGAGCCACACTTCACTGTGTGATTTTTTAATTTTTAATTCCCAACCATGTTTTCCCCTTCCGAACTCATCCTCAACCCCGACGGCAGCATTTACCACTTGCACCTGCTGCCCGACCACATTTCCGAAACCATCCTCACCGTGGGCGACCCCAACCGCGTGACGCAGGTGAGCCGGCACTTCGATTCGGTAGAGTTTGAAACTTCGCACCGCGAGTTTGTGACCCACGTCGGGTACTATAAGGGCCAGCGAATTACGGTGCTGAGTACGGGCATGGGCACCGACAACATTGACATCGTGCTGAACGAACTGGACGCGCTGGTGAACGTGGATTTTCCGTCGCGCACGGTGCGCCCGCCCGACGAGCAAATGCGGCTCCGCATCGTGCGCCTCGGCACGAGTGGCACCTTGCAGCCCGACATTGCGGTGGGCACCTGCCTGGCCACGCAGTTTGCCGTGGGCCTCGACAGCCTGATGCAGTTTTACCCGTTGGTGCAGACCGGCCTGGAAACGCAGATTGCCAGCGAATTGCAAGCGGCGCTGGCCTTGCCTTTCGCGCCCTACGTGGTGCGCGGCTCCGACTTGTTGCGCGAACAGCTGGGCCGCAATATGCTGGTCGGCAACACCCTGACCTGCCCTGGTTTCTACGGGCCGCAGGGCCGCAGCCTACGCCTGGAATTGCGGCAGCCCGACTACCTGGAGCGCCTCCGCAACTTCCGGCACCACAGCGCCGAAGGTGCGTTCCGGCTGGACAACTTTGAGATGGAAACCGCTGGCTACTACGCCCTGGGCCAACTGCTGGGCCATGAGGTTTTGAGCCTCAACGCGATTCTGGCCAACCGCGTCACCGGCGAATTTGCCGAAAACCCCGGCCGCGTGGTCGAGGACATGATTGAGGAGGCGATGCAGCAGCTGGTGGCGTAGGGGTCGCCCGGTCCGGCCGCTGCAAGCGGTCGGGCCGGTTATTAGCGGCCCGGTCACGAAGCCAACCGGTCCGGCCGCTTGCAGCGGCCGGACCGGGCCGTTCAACGACCACCCGCGCAACAGCGGCCCTTAATAGAAATCAAACCCTATCACGGCCCGCAGGGGCAGGGCCATGCCCGCTTTCAGGGTCAGGTGTTCGGAGTCGGCGGCCCACACCGAGGTGGCGAGGCGCTTGGTGTCGCCGTTGGAAGTCTGGAAATAAATGTCGAGCTTGCCGTGGTAGGCGTTGCCGAGCAGGGCGGCGCGGTCGGCATCGGCGCGGCGGCGTTGGCGGTCGCCGAGGCTGACCAGCACATCAAGCTGGGCAAAGTGCAAATTCGGAAGGGTTTCCTTCTCTATTATTTCTGCAACGGGAGCGGTGGGAATGAGTAACATGAGCCTGAGGTTTGGGTGAAAGAAGAGGGGTGGTTTTGAGAGGTTGTGCAAATCAACAGATTTTTTCGGCCCCCAAATTAACCCAGGCGTAATATCTTGCTTTTGTGCAAATTCTTGCTCCTATTTTAGTAGCATTTTAAGCTCATTAAACGAGTTTATGGAGTGGTTGAGCGCAAAAAATAATGGACTGATGAGGAATTAGGGTCATTTCAACGAAAGCTACGCTAATTCAGCCAAAAATTTCATTGTGTCCACGCCATCGGCGTAGTCGGCTGCGCCGGGGGCCTGGGCCTGGCCCATCGCCACGCTGCCCGCAAACTGCCCGCCCGCCGACACCACGCACTGAATGCGGTCGGCCGCGTCGGTGAGTTGGTTGGCCAGGTCGGCTTCGTGCTGGTACTCGGCCGTGTGGAGCACCGAAATGGGCGACACCAGCGCCGCGCCGGGCGTGAGCAGCAGGAAGCCGTTGTCGAGGTGCGGCACGGCATTCACGAGCATGATGCTTTTGTTGTAGTCGTAGTTGTTCTGGTACTTGTGGTGGTTGAGTACGCCTTCGCAGACTTGCAGCGCGTCGAGCAGCGGCGTGAAATCGTAGTCCTGAGGCACGTAGAGCTTGCTCACGTTGCGGCAGCCCAGGCCGTAGTACCGGAAAACGTCGTTGCCGAGCAGGGCCAGCTCCAGCCCGTTTTCCTGGCCGGTCAGCACGGCCACGCTGGTGCGGTTGCGGCGGATGAGGTGGGGCTTTTTACCAAAATAATACTCGAAATAGCGCCCCGTGTTGTCCGACCCGGTGGCGATGTAAGCGTCGGCGGCGTTGAGGCGGGGCACAAGGTGAATAAAGGTTGCGAAACGCGGCTCAAGACGGGTCAGTTCTTCCAAAATCCAGGTCATCAGCACGGTGTCGGCGGCGCTGAGTTTGGCCAGCAGGTGGTGGCCGCTGACGAGGACGCACAGCGCGTCGTGGAAACCCACCAGCGGAATGTTGCCCGCCATGACCACCCCGATTTGGCGCGGTGTGGCCGGTTCGGCGGGGTAGTGGGCGGCCCAGTGGCGCAACGGCGCTTCGGCCAGCAACTGCGCTACGCCGCCAACGGCGGCCGTGACGCTGGGCAGGTCAAACCACGCATTTTGGTTGCGGGCGCGGGCGGCCAGCGGCGCAATTTCGGCCGGGGAGAGGGCGGCGAGGCGCTGGCCGAGTTGGAGGAAAGCGGTGAGGCGTTCGGAGTGGGTCATCGTTGATTGGGAGGAACGGAGAGGTTGATGGGGCGGACTGACCGAGTACCCCGAAGCTGCGCTTCGGTCGCTGCCCGGGGCCGTTGAACGATTGCCGTGCAGCGGCCGAAGCGCAGCTTCGGGGTACTCGTTCAGTCCGCCCCCGCAAAATTCGCCCGCAGCCGCCGAACCCGGCCCGGCGGGCGTAATTTTGCGGCTGCAACCCAACGGGCGGCGGCGCTGTTTAAGCCCCCGAAGCCCCGGCTTATTACTTTACGCTTTTGATTTTTGCTGCCCTATGGCCATCATGATAACCGACGAGTGCATCAACTGCGGTGCCTGCGAACCGGAATGCCCCAACAACGCAATTTACGAAGGCGGGGCGCAGTGGCGCTGGGCCGACGGCACCACCTTGAGGGGCGAGGTGCCCCTGCTGGCCGGCGCCACGGAAAGCGCCGTGAAGCCGCACACGCCGGTTTCGGACGAATATTATTACATCGTGACCGACAAATGCACCGAGTGCGTGGGCTTCCACGAGGAGCCGCAGTGCGCGGCCGTGTGCCCCGTGGATTGCTGCGTGGACGACCCCGACCACCGCGAAAGCCGCGAGCGGCTGCTGGAAAAAAAGGAGTGGCTGCACGTGGCGGCGTGAGCCAGCCGGGTTCGTTTTGGAGAGAAAGCCGCTGCTTCGGGAGCGGCTTTTTTGTGCCTGCCGGGGCGGGCAGCGCCGGCGATGGGAATGCCCAAGCGCAATTCGGCGGTAAATTGCCGCTTCCCCGTGGCGACGGGCCGCAATGGTCGCCATCGCCGCGCTTGATTTCGTCCATGCAACACCGTTTCATTCTGCTGTTTTCGCTGGCGCTGGGCCTGGGGGCGGCTTTGCCCGCCACTGCCCAAAACGCCGCCGCCGCCCGCCACCCCGACGTGCCCGCCGCGCTGGATGTGGCCGGGCTGCACCTGGTGCTGGACGACGAGGCCCGCCGCCTGGTGCAGCAAAAAGCCGATGCCCTGTGCCGCCACCAGCCCTCGTTTCGGGCGCGGGTGGTGCTGGCCGATGCTGCTTTTCCGCTCATCGACCAGGTGTTGCAGCAGGAGGGCGTGCCGCTGGATTTTCGGTATCTGGCCATGCAGGAAAGCGCCTTGCAGGGCGACGCGCAGAGCAACCACGGGGCCGTGGGCTACTGGCAACTCAAGGTCGAAACGGCCACCGAACTGGGCCTGGTCGTGAACAGCGCCGTGGACGAGCGCCAGCACCTGACGGCCAGCACCCGCGCCGCTGCCCGCTACCTGGCCCGCAACAACGCCTGGCTGCACAACTGGCTGAACACCATGCTCAGCTACTACACCGGCCTGAGCGGCGTGAAGCCCTACGTGCTGCCCACCGACGCCGATGCCACCACGCTAAACATCACGGCCCAGACCGCGCCCTACGTGCTGATGTTCCTGGCCCAGAAAATAGCGTTTGAGCCGGCCGTTGGCTTAAACCCCAGGCCGCCGTTGCGGCTGCGCGAGTTTCCGGCCCAGGCCGGGCAAACGCTGGTCGCCCAGGCCCAAACCCTGGGCACCGACCCCGCCGCCCTGGCTACCCACAACCACTGGCTGCTGGCCGCCGCCGTGCCCGCCGACCGCCCCTACACCCTGCTCGTGCCCGTGACGGATGCCGCCCAGGTGGCCGGGCTGGTGCAGAACCAGCGCCTCAACGCCCCCCGCGACCTAAATGCGGCTCCGGCCGCCGGCAAGCAAAGCCGGGCCGAAGTGCAGGTGAACGGCCTGCGGGCGCTCATCGCCCTGCCCAACGAAAGCCTGGCCGACCTGGCGGCGCGGGGCCACCAGAAAATCCAGCTTTTCCGCCGCCACAACGAACTGCGGGCCTTTGACCAGGCCGTTTCGGGGCGGCCCTACTACCTGGAAAGCAAGCGCGACGCGGCCGCCGTGGACTACCACGTGCTGCAACCCGGCGAAACCCTGGCCGACGTGGCCCAACGCTACGGGGTGCGCGAACACGCCCTGCTCGCCAAAAACCACCTGCACCCCCGCGAAACCCTGAAGCCCGGCCGCCTGCTGTGGCTGCGCCACACCCGCCCCCACGAGGTGGATGTGGAGTACCGCGACCTGGCCGCCAGCGCAGGAGCCGCGCCGGCCGGGAGCAGCGCCCCGCTCCAGGCCGCGCCCGCCGTGGCGACTGCGGCCCCCACTTCCGACGAGGCCACCGAAAACCTCAACGAGCTGCCGCCCCCCGCCGGGGCTGCGCCCGTGGCCCTGGAAGCGCCTGTTGTGCTCACCGAGCCTGAACCTGAACCTGTGCCGCGCCTGCCCAGTCCGCCGCGCCCGGCCCCCGACCCCCGCGCCGTGGTTGCGCCGCGCCCGGTGGTGGTGCCCGTGGCGGCCCCGCCGGTGGCCGTAGCCAAACCGGTGCCCGCTCGTGCGTCTGTTAGCGGTTCGGTATCAGTGCCCAACCCGGCCCCGGCCGCACCCGCTGTGCCCACTGCCCCGGCGGCCGAAGCCCCGGCGGTGGTGCCGGTGCCCGCCAGCGGGTGGTACACGGTGCAACCCCGCGAAACGGTGTATGCCCTGGGGCGGCGCTACGGGCTGCGCCCGTCCGACCTGCTGGCCTGGAACAACTTACTGCCCGACACGCGCCTCGTATCGGGCCAGGTGCTGCGCCTGACGGCCCCCGTGGCCGCGCCGGCGGCGGCCGTTGCGCCGGGGCCGCTGGCCCGCCCGGCCCCGGCGGGCAATGCGGCCGGGGCCGGGCCGGGGGCCAAAACCGGCGGGGCGGCCGGTGCGCCCGGCCCGCGCCAGCACACGGTGGCGAAGGGCGAAACCTTTTACAGCATCGCCCGGCGCTACGCCCTCACGCCCGCCCAGTTGCAGCAGTACAACGCCTGCCAGACGCTCGACTTGCGAGTAGGGGAGGTGTTGCGGCTGGTGCCAGCGGAGTAGGGTGCGGGGCCTAACTGCGTGGGCCGCTAGCGCACGGCTCCTTCGGTTGCCCCCGCCCGAATCGCATGGGCACCGGGACGACCCGCTGCCGTTCTGTCGTCTTTTAACCACTCACCCTTTTTTATCACTCAACAATGAAAACCCTGCTTGCGTTGGTCTGCGCTGCGTTGCTGACCCCCCTTCTTAGCCCTGCCGCCCCCGGCCAGCAGGAGCCGCCCCAACAGGAAACCCCGGCCGAAAAAAGGGTGGAAAAGAAGGCCCGCAAAGAAGCCAAGCACCAGCCCGCCGGTGCCTACCACGGCTCCTTCACCCACAAACACGAGTTTCTGACCGACGAGGACGACGAGGCCGCCCGCCGCGACAGCCTCAAGGCGGCGCGGAAGAAGCGGAAGTAGGGCGGCCTGGCCGTTGCGTTCGGACAACGCCGCTGAAAGTGCCCGCAACGCCGGGGAATGTGCCCGCAACGGCCGGGAATGTGCCCACAACGCCGGGGAATGCGCCCACAACGGTCGGGAAAGTGCCCGCAACGCCCGGGAATGTCCCGACAATGCCTGGGCAAGTGGACACCCGGCGCGGGCAGGTGCCCACTACGGCCCCAAAAGCACCCGCAAGGGCCGGGAAGGTGCTCATCGGTAGCTGCCGGGTCGTTCCTGAACCTGGCAAAGTTGGCCGTTGCCAATTTAGTGCTTAATTTGGCGGTTCATTTCATTCCCGCCCCATGAAAAACAACGCCCTCGACGCGTACCAGCGCCGCGACACCGCCACCCAGGCCGGTCTGCTAACCGACAAAGCCAACTACGCGCCGTTGGAAGACGACCTTGCCCCCCTGCGCGACCAGCACACCGCCAACCTGGCCCTGGTGAACGAGCGCATCGACGACGTGCTGGCCGCCGACAGCGACGACTCGGCCGCCGTGAAAACCAAGACCAAAACCCTGCTGCTGCCGTTGCTGCTGCGCCTCTCGGCCGCCATGCAGGCCACCGTGGAAAGCCAGCTCGCCAAAAAGCCCGACGACGAAGCCGCTGCCGCCCAGCTCCACCGCGTGGCCCTGGGCAGCGACGTGCTGCGCCGCGCCGACGAAGACACCTTCGGCCGCCTCGCCACCGGCCTGCTCACCGAGGCCGCCGCCTTCACCCCGGCCCAGTTCGCCAAGCGCGAGTTCACGGCCGACGACCTGGCCGAAACCACCCGCCTGCTCAAGCGCTTCACAGGCCGCCTCGGCACCGGCCGCCTGGCCGATGTGGCGGGCAAAAGCGACCGCGAAGTCCTCTCGGCCCTGCTGGCGGCCAACCAGCAGCTCATCAAAAAAATCCGCAAGCAGCTGCTGCCCTACAAAGGCTCGGCCAAGAAGCACGACGTGTGGCTGCGGTTTCAGGGGTATTCGAAGGTGGTGCTGCGCAAGGGCGGCGGGGGCAAGGCAACGGGGACAGACCCCGTGAAGTAGGCCGAACCAACTAACGGCAAAACGCCCCGGCTGACAGTGTCAGCCGGGGCGTTTGGTTTGGGAAAGAACGGAATCGGGCTATTCGGCCCGCAGTTGCAGCACTTCGCTCGTTTTCCCGTTGGTGACGGTCCGCAAAAAATACGTGCCGGCGGGCACCTGGGGCAACTCCTGCGTTTGGGGCAGGCCAGCGGCCCCGCTTTCCCAGCGGTGCGTGTGAATGGCCGTGCCCTGGGCGTTGTAGAGCGTAGATTCTACGTGTTCGGCGTTGGTCGCGGGGATGTGTTGCACCTTGAAGGTACTGCTGGTGGGGTTGGGGTATACCTGGGTGCGCAGTTCGCCACCGCCTGTGCTGGCCGGTGGCGGCGAACACGGCAACGGCTTGTACACGGTGCGAAGGAAGTCGCCGAGCCCGTCCTTCATGGCGTACACGTAGGGAGCCGCGATGCCGTGCGGGAAGGTCACGGTGGCCGCGTTGGGGTTGGCGTTGGGGCTGATGAAGGCCGTGGCGGGCTTCCAGCGGTAGCTCGTGCCGCCGCTGGCCGTTACCGTTTGGGTTGGCGGCGGGTTGCAGATGTCGTAGAACAGGCGGTAGGGGTTGAGGCTGATTTGCGCCCCTTGCCAGTTGCCCGGCACACTGGTGGTGTCGAGCGGTATCATGGGGGGATAGCACCGGCCGGTCAGGACGCTGCGTCGCAAAATATTGGCCCCACCGTTCCGTTCGGGTTCGGCGCTCAAGTAATAGCGCTGCTCCGTAGCAGCAAAAGAGCGATACATGGCCTTGGTAGGGTCAGCTACGTGGTCCAAGCCCACACCGTGCCCCAATTCGTGCAGTAACACGGACTTGAAATCAAACCGCCCAGAATCAGGGGGAGTGACAACAGGAATGGCAGTATTGGTAAGGTCGTAGCTCCATTTGTACCTTTTGTCAATGAGAATGTCGATGGCTGTGACAAATACATAGATGCTGGTGATGGTACCCGTACCGCTTCGGGTGAGGCAATAGGAGTAGGTTTGGGTGGTTTCCATTAGAGCGGCGATTGGCGAGGTGCCAAAAGTGATATTGCAATTCACCGAGTCCGTGGAGAAAGGAACTGCTTGAAATACGCTGTCCCCAAGGTTGATTCTGGTTTCGCGCCGCCATTTGCGAATAACGGCCTCGATGACCTTGGTGGTCGGGGTATTGCCATAGGCAGACGACAAACGGTGGTTCAACACACTGGCATCGTAGCGAAACCGTAGCCCCCGGCTCCGGTCGCGGTTGATGAGCCGAAGTTGGCGGTAGGCTTTGTTACCTCGCGAGTCAAGCAGATAAACCCTCGTGCCATTGACATCCTTGCTATAGTTGAGCGTGAACTCTGAGCGTGGAATAATGACGGGGGTGGCTGAAATTGCTGTGCCTACCCCGTTAACACCGGTCACTTTGAAATTACCGCTGGCCGCTCCTTGACCCAATCCATAATTTGCCCCATTGTTTGAAGGGACATAAAGCACGATTTGGGTGTCTGAAAACCTGATAATATTTTCGGGAGGCGTATTAATATAAGTGCTAAGGTCGTCTGCGTTCAGAAATTGAACGAGGGGCTTGAGTCCGGGATTGGTTGTACTGGGATTGCCAAATCCTGAACCGATGATGGTCAGTGAATCGAATGTACCCGCATTGACGGTGTTGTTAGGGGTAAAACTGCTAAAAAAGCGGCTAATAGTTGGTGCGGTCGGCTGTCCACTGCCTCGCAATTGGTTACCGTTTATGCTTGGTTTTGCGGGTAGTTTTTTTTTACCGCCAGGGGCCGACGGGACGAGTTGACTGTTGAAATAGGATAAGCTGTTGACATAACGAACGCTGTCCAAGAAGCGCCGTTCTCTAAAGTAATTATACGTTTTGGGGTTGAACGGCTTAACGGTCCGGTAAGGATGCCCCACTTGGGTGACGATGGCCGGGTAAAGGCTTGTTTCCAAGTGGAGATAAAGCTGCCAGCGTGACTGGGTTTTATCGAAGTCAGGAAACATTCCTTCGTACCTAAAGAAGCCTGCTTCCCCGTCTACCACCCGAAAAACCTGACTGGTGAGCGTTTTCGTCTTCGGGTCGGGGTGGGCGGCTGGTTCCAGAAAGAGCATACCGGTTGGGTGGAGGGCAAACCCCGGCCCCCATGCTTTGCTGCCGGAGCCCGAGTTGCCCACCTGCCCGCCCCGGGTGATGATTTCAATGCGGGCACTGCTGACCTCGCCTTTGAAAACTTTGTACACCGTGATGGGTGTAGCGGTGTAGATTTGGCGGTGGTCGGCATCCCAAAAGCAATAACCTTCTTCGGCGTGGCCCTCGATTATCACTGGGGACTTCGCAACCAAAGCAGCTAACTGCGCTTCGCCGCCGCTGGTGGTGAGCGGGCGCGGGGCTTCGCCTGGTTGGGCTTGGGCGGGGCTTCCGGTCAGCACGGCGGCCAACAGGAGCAGGAGGTAGGCAACGTTTTTCATGGGGTGAGGGGGTGAAGTGAAAACGAATGCAGTAAAAGTAAGTGTTGGCTGCCACATTTGGTGCGTAGCGAATCAAAAATTAATAATTCAGCAACACGAGCACCGATTTAAGGTCGGCCGTAACGTCAGCGGCGGCTCTGCTTTGGTGCCGGTTTGCGGCGCGGGGTGGGCTTGGGCGGCTTTTTTTGGAGGGCCAGCCGCCGTGCCAAATCCTGTTGCCCTTGCGCGTACATCAGGCTGTCGGCGCGTCGCTGGGCACGGTGGGAATTAAAATTTTCGGGGTCAAACGGCTGCATCACCCGGTAAGGCTGCCCGGTTCGCGCCTCAATGGCCGGGTAGAGGTCTACAGATACGCGCGGGTAATGATGCCGGGGCGACCACGCTTCGGCTACTTTCAGGCTCTCGTACTCAAAGAAACCATTGTCCCCATCCACCACCCAAAAAACCGGGCCTTGGGGCATGGGAAAATCCAGGTCGGGCAAAAGCGCGGGGCGCAAAAAAAACAGGCCGGTCGGGTGCTGGTTGAGGCCCACCTCGCCCTTGCCCCCGGTTTCGCTGACTACGATTACCTGCGTTCCAGTCACCTCGCCCTTGAATACTTTGTAAACCGTGACGGGCGTGATGCCAATGTAATTGAGTTGTCCCTTGACCCGGTTGAAATTGCAGTCCCCGGCGGCCCCCTCCAGAATAACCGGCGCTTTGGCCACCAACGCCGTCAGTTGCGGGTCGTCCGGCAACGGCCCGACGAAGACCCCGCCCGCCGCCGGGGGCACCTGGGCCAGGGCGGCGGCGGGTGCGGCGGCCAGCAGCCCCAAAAGCAGCAAGGTATTTCGCATGGGAGAGGGCAAGCAAAAAACGGGAACCGAAGGCTAAATGTAGCCCTGAACCACTGCGCCAAACGAATGGCGCACGGAATCAGGCAGCGGGCAAATCGGGTTTGGCAAAGCCCCGCCCCCGGCGGTATCTTTACCAAACCCGCGCCGCCCGTCAGCGAGCAATTAATAACTGTTCACTGACCACTGACCACTAAAAAATGCCCGTCTTCTCCCACCTCCACTCCCACACCCAGTACTCCCTTCTCGACGGCCAGGCCAGCATTTCGGCGCTGATGAAAAAGGCCCAGGCCGACGGAATGCCCGCCGTGGCCCTCACCGACCACGGCAATATGTTCGGGGCGTTCAACTTTGTGGCCGAGGCCAACAAGTACAACGTCAAGCCCATTGTGGGCTGCGAGTTTTATTTGGTGGAAGACCGGCACAAGAAAGCCTTTAGCCGCGAGAAAGGGGAGAAGGACACCCGCCACCACCAGCTGCTGCTGGCCAAAGACCAGGCCGGCTACCAGAACCTGGCCAAGCTGTGCTCGCTGAGCTACATTGAGGGGGTGTATTCCAAGTTTCCGCGCATCGACAAGGAGCTGGTGGAGCGCTACCACGAGGGGCTGATTGCCACGAGCTGCTGCATCGGGGCCGAGGTGCCCCAGGCCATTTTGTTTCGGTCGGAGGCCGAGGCCGAGGCGAAGCTGAAGTGGTGGCTGGATTTGTTCGGCGACGACTACTACATTGAGATTCAGCGGCACGGGCTGATGAACTTCGACGGCACCGGCAAAAGCCAGGAAGATGTGAACCAGGTGCTGCTGCGGCTGGCCCAGAAGTACAACGTGAAGGTCATCTGCACCAACGACTCGCACTACGTGGACCAAACCGATTACGAGGCCCACGACCTGCTGCTGTGCGTGAACACCGGCGAGTTGCAGCAGGTGCCGGTCGGCGACACGCGCACCAACTACTACACCCTGCTGACCGGCAACGGCGAGGTGAAATACGACCAGCTCGACCACCTGCGCCGCGACCACGGCCGCGACGAAACCGCCCAGCGCTACCTGCGCCGCATCGACGAGGAACTTCAGAAACCCAAGCCCCAAACCCGCTTCGGCTTTGCCAACGACCAGTTCTTTTTCAAGACCCAGGAGCAGATGAACGCGCTGTTCCACGACGTGCCCGAAAGCGTGGACAACACGAACGAAATCGTGGACAAAATCACCCCGCCCAAGCTGGCGCGGGACATTCTGCTGCCCAACTTCCCGCTGCCCGCCGGCTTCGCCAACGCCGACGACTACCTGCGCGACCTCACCTTCAAGGGCGCTTTCAGTGGCCCGAAACCACGCTACTCGGAGCGCACCGAGGAAGTGGAGGAGCGGCTCAACTACGAGCTGCGCATCATCCAGACGATGGGGTTTGCGGGCTACTTTCTGATTACCCAGGATTTCATCAACCACGGGCGCTCGGTGGGGGTGGCGGTGGGGCCGGGGCGCGGCTCGGCGGCCGGCTCGGCGGTGGCCTACTGCGTGGGCATCACCAACATTGACCCCATCAAGTATTCGCTGCTGTTCGAGCGGTTCCTGAACCCGGAGCGGGTGAGTATGCCCGACATTGACATTGACTTTGACGACGTGAACCGCCAGAAAGTCATTGACTACGTGGTGGGGAAGTACGGCAAAAACCAGGTGGCCCAGATTATCACCTTCGGCACGATGGCGGCCAAAAGCAGCATCAAGGACGTGGGCCGGGCCATGGATTTGAAGCTGCCGCAGGTGAACGACCTCACCAAGCTGGTGCCCGACAAGCCCGGCACCACCCTGGCCGGGGCCTTTGCCGAAAACCAGGAACTGGACCTGATTCGGCGCGACCACAGCGCCGACAACCTCAAGGGCTACGTGCTGCGCCTGGCCACCCAACTCGAAGGCTCGGTGCGCAACACCGGCATCCACGCCGCCGGGGTCATCATCGCGCCCGACGACATCACGAACTACATTCCGGTTTCGACTTCCAAAGAATCGGACCTGCTCGTGACGCAGTTCGACGGCAAGGTGATTGAGAGCGCCGGGATGCTGAAGATGGACTTTCTGGGGCTGAAAACCCTCACCATCATCGTGGACGCGCTGCGGCTGATTGAGCGCAACCACGGCGTGAAGATTGACATTGACGACATTCCGCTGGACGACGAAAAGACCTACGCCCTCTACCAGCGCGGCGACACCATCGGCACGTTTCAGTTTGAAAGCGAGGGGATGCGGCAGTACCTCAAGGACCTCAAGCCGACCAACATCGAGGACCTCATTGCCATGAATGCGCTGTACCGGCCGGGGCCGATGCAGTTCATCCCGAACTTCATCAACCGCAAGCACGGGCGGGAGGAAATCGTGTACCCGCACGAGCTGCTGGAGCCGATTTTGAAGCACTCGCAGGGCATTTGCGTGACCGGCGACACGCTGGTGCACGATGCCGACACCGGGGCGCGGGTGCGGATTGACGAGTTGGCCAGCCGCGTGGGCAGCTTCCGGGTGCAGGGCGTGGACGCGGACAACAACCCCGCCGTTGCCACCGCCACCCATTTCTACGACAACGGCTTGCGCGACGTGGTGCGGGTGCGGCTGCGTGATGGGTCGGCTGTGACGCTCACGCCCGACCACAAAGTGCTGACTGAAAACGGCTGGCAAGAAGTTGGCACGCTGGCTCCGGGCAGTTTCATTGGCACCCCCCGCCGCCTGGATGTGGCCGCCGCCGCCGACTACGACCTGAATAAACTACGAACGTTGGCTTACCTGCTGGCCGATGGCTCGCTCACGTCGGGGGCTTGCTGCGATTTCGTTTCGCAGAGTCCGGCGCTGGTGGCGGCTTACAGTGCGGCCACCAGTGCGAGCTTCGACAACTTGCATCTCAGTGCCTTGCAGCAAGTGCGCGAAGTGACCAGGGTATCGGTGAAGGTGGCCGAAAAAGCCTATTATCACGAGCCAACCACGCTGCTGACCTGGCTGCGGGACTTGGGGCTGAAAACGCAAAAAGGTGGGCTGAACAGCCGCGAGAAGTTTGTGCCCGAGTTTGTTTTTGGCTTGCGTCAGCAATGCATCGCGCACTTCGTGGCGGCGCTGTGGGACTGCGACGGGCACGTGGGCGAGAAAATCTGCTTTTACAAAACCATTTCGCCGCTGCTGGCCCGCGACGTGCAAACGCTGCTCCTGCGCCTGGGGCTGCGCTCGGTGGTGTACGAAACCCGCTACCGCAACGCGGGCGATGCCGACGAGACCACCGCCTACCAAATCAGTACCTACCAGTTGCGCGAATTTGACGCGCTGGTGGGGCCGCACCTAGTGGAAAAGCGGCGGCAGTATGGCGAACGCAGTACGCCCAGTCCCACCGATGCCGTGGACCGCGAAATCTTCGTGGCCGAGCTGCGCCGAGCCTGGGCCGGGTCGGACAAAGAACTCATGCGCACTCATGGTTTTGACCGGCAGCACCTCATGCCCGCCCGCCGTGCCCGCAACCCGCGCATCAGCGCGGCGCTGGTGGCTCCGCTCACGCAGGTGCTGGCCTTGCCTGCCACTGAGCGTAGCCTGCGAGTGCGCTGGGAAGAAATCATCAGCATTGAGCCGGCCGGGAAGCAACGGGTGTACGACATCACGGTGGAAGGAATACACAATTTTGTTGGCAATAATGTGCTGATTCACAATTGTGTTTATCAAGAACAAATCATGCAGGCCGCCCAGATTATGGCGGGCTACACCCTGGGCGGGGCCGACCTGCTACGGCGGGCAATGGGCAAAAAGGACATGAAAAAAATGGCCCTGGAGCGCGAGAAATTCGTCAAGGGCGCGGCCGACTTGCATAAGATTCCAGCCAAGAAAGCTTCGGAGGTGTTCGACGTGATGGAGAAATTTGCTGAATATGGATTCAATAGAAGTCATAGTGCTGCATATTCAGTCGTGGCCTACCAAACCGGCTACCTCAAGGCCAACTACCCGGCCGAGTACATGGCCGCCGTGCTGACCAACAACATGGGCGACATCAAGAAGGTGACGTTTTTCATTGAGGAGGCCCGCAAGCAGGGCGTGGCTGTGCTGGGGCCGGACGTGAACGAGAGTTTGCTGAAATTCAACGTGAACGAAAAGGGCCAGATTCGCTTCGGCATGGCGGCCGTGAAGGGCGCGGGCGAGCTGGCGGTGGAAAGCATGGTGGAGGAGCGCGAAAAGACCGGGCCGTACCGCGACGTGTTCGACTTTGCCAAGCGCGTGAACCTGCGAACGGTGAACAAAAAGACCTTCGAGAGCCTGGCCCAGGCCGGGGCCTTCGACAGCTTCGACAAGCACCGGCGGCTGTACCTGGACGCGCCCAGCGGCGACCACAACCTGATTGAGAAGGCCATGCGCCTGGGACAGCAACACCAGGCCGCCCTGGATAGCAGCCAGCACAGCCTGTTTGGGGCCGCCGCGTTTGGGGCGGTGGCGGCCCCGCTGCCCAAGGTTCACGAGATGGAACCCTGGAGCAAAACCGAGCAACTCCGCCGCGAAAAAGAAGTGGTGGGCTTCTACCTCAGCGGGCACCCGCTCGACGGCTTCAAGCTGGAACTGGAGGCCTACTGCACCTGCGGCCTGGACCAGGTAGAGGACACCAAAAACAAGGAAATGGCCGTGGCCGGCCTCATCACCAACGTGGCCTTCAAGACCACCAAAACCGGGCAGTCCTTCGCCACCTTCACCCTGGAGGACTACGAAAGCAGCATCAGCCCGGCGCTGTTCCGCGACGACTACACCAAGTACGCCCCGCTCATCAACCCCCGCAACTACCCCAACGAGCAGGTGCCACCGATGTACGTGCGCCTCAAACAAGAGCTACGCCGCCACACCACCGACCAGTGGGATATGCGCATCCTGAGTATGCAGCCGCTGGGCGAAATCGCCGAAAAGATGAGCAAAGGGGTGCGCGTGCGGCTGGATTTGCGGACCGTGACCGGCCCGATGCTCGACCGCTTGCAGGAAGCCATTGACCACGCGCCCGGCGGCAAGCGCCTGGAAATCCACTTCGTGGAGCCGCACGAGCATTTGTCGGTCGAGATGTTCTCGCGCCGCTACCAGGTGGACCCGAAGCCGTTTATTGAGAAGATGCGGGAGTTGGACTTGGAGGCGTGTTCGTTGCTGTGAGTACCGCAAAAAAGCTGGCCGTTGCTTTGCAACGGCTGGCCTTTCATTTCAGACGGGCATTTAGAACGCTATTTTACGTTCGTTGGAACCGTCGGCATTCATTGTCCACAGGTTGGCTTCGGCGTAGATTTTTGTGCCATTGTCGGCACCCCGCTTGTCTAGGCGCTCCACGACAATTTGCCGTCCATCGGCTGAAATGGATGGAGTGAAGTACAAGTGACTTTCGCAGCCGGAACGAAGCTGCACGGTAATGTCCCTGCTAACGATGGTACGGAAAACGCCAGCAATAGAACTCCATACGAAGCTTTTGGAATCGGGCAGCCACGATGCGCCGAAGCATCCGTTAGAAACAGCGGGCGAAGCGGCCGTGCCGCGCAAAGCCACCACAAACTGGGTTTTGCCCGGCCCGCCGCGTCCGTACTGGCGGCGTTCCGAGTCCTCTTGCCCACCGCCGCCGTTGTGCTTCGTTGCACTGCGTTTTTGCTGGGTTGCCCCGCGCTTGTTTTCCGGGCCGGGGCGCAGCAAACCCCGCCGCGCCCCGGTGCTGAACCTGACCGGGGCGACCGGCTCCGGGGGGGCACTACGCTTGGGCGGGCGGTGGCGCTGCAACCGCCAGCCGGCGCGTTGGCCCGGTCCCGGCCAAAAAATCTTACCTTCGTGGCCCACTCCCCATTCCCACCCCCCCGTTCCATGCCCACCCCCCCCGACCACGCCCACATCGGCGGCCAGCCGCTGCGCCCCGAAAGCCTCATGATGAGCTACGGCTACACCCCCGCCTGGAGCGAAGGGGCCATCAAGCCGCCCATTTTTCAGACCTCGACCTTTGTGTTCCGAAACGCCGAGGAAGGCAAGGCCTTTTTTGAACTCGCCTACGGCCTGCGTGAACAAGGCCCCGACGAGGAAATGGGCCTCATTTACTCGCGCCTGAACAACCCCAGCCTGGAAATTCTCGAGCACCGCCTCTGCCTCTGGGACGGGGCCGAGGAAGCGGCCAGCTTTGCCAGCGGCATGGCCGCCATTGCCACCACCCTGCTGGCCTTGCTCGCGCCCGGCGACGTGGTGCTGCACTCCGAGCCAGTGTACGGCGGCTCGGATTTCTTCCTCAAAAACGTGCTGCGCAAGTTCGGCATCGAGGCCGTGGGTGTCCGGCCCCGCGCCACCCCAGCCGAATGGCAGGCCCTGGCCGCCAGCATCGCCCCCGGCCGCCTGGCGATGGTGTTCGTCGAGACCCCGGCCAACCCCACCAACCACCTCGTGGACCTGGAAGCCTGTGCCGCCCTGGCCCGGCAGCACGGCACCCCCGAAAAACCCGTGCGCCTGGTCGTGGACAACACCTTTCTCGGCCCGGTCTTCCAGCACCCGCTCCGGCACGGGGCCGACGTGGTGCTGTATTCGGCCACCAAGTTCCTGGGCGGCCACTCCGACCTCGTGGCCGGGGCCGCCCTGGCCAGCAAGCCCCTGATGAAGGAAATCAAGGCCATGCGCACCTTCATGGGCACCATGTGCGACCCCAACACCGGCTGGATGCTCATGCGCAGCCTCGAAACCCTGAAACTGCGCATGGAACGCGCCGCCGCCTCGGCCCAGCACATTGCCGACTGGCTGCGGGCGCACCCGCTGGTGCAGCGCACCTACTACCTGGGCCACCTCGAGCACGACCCCGCCCAGCAGGACATCTACCGCCGCCACTGCCTGGCCCCCGGCTCCATGATTTCGTTCGACATCCGGGGCGGCGAAGCCGAAGCCTTCTGCTTCCTCAACGCCCTGAAACTAATTAAGCTGGCCGTGAGCCTGGGCGGCACCGAAAGCCTGGCCGAACACCCCGCCACCATGACCCACTCCGACATCACGGTGGCCGAACAGCACGAAATGGGCATCTCCCCGGCCATGATTCGCCTCAGCATCGGCGTCGAAGATGCCCGGGATTTGATGCTGGATTTGGAGCAGGCATTTCAGGCAGTGGGGGTGCCGGTGGGGGTGCCGGAATGGCGTAAATAAGTGCAACCTTTGCGTCATGAAAACTCCCGCTGTTATCGAACATTTGCCTCCAAGCCCCACTGCAATTGAAGCCGCTTTTAAAAAGTACGCTGCGGCTTACGATGAGTTGGATAAACTCCAACACAACTCCATGTTATTACCAGGCGGCGACCAGAAGACCGGAGTGGTTGGAGAGTATTACGCTGCGCTGTTTGCAGTAGGCACTTATCCATCAGGGCGTATTGAAATCGCCCCTAATAGCCAAAAAGCATGGGATATTAAGGTAAACCAGCCAGGCAGGGAAACAAAAATTCAAGTTAAAACCATTTCTGGCTTTTCCAAAACAGGCAAAATTTCCACGATAAAGGAAAACGGCTGGGACGTTTTGTACATAATCCATTTGAACCGCGAGTTTTCGCTGGATGGCTTTTGGATAGTAACACCAACTGACATTAGTGCATCCGGCGATTTGAAGGAAATTTACGGACCTCGTCCAGGTAAAGCGAGGAAGTCAGGGAAAATTAACTTTGGGTTCCAACGGCTTGATGAACTTTTAAATGGGATTGAGAAAGGCAAAGAACGTTTGGCTAATTCAAAGGAGGAATGCGTAGTGCGGCTCTTAGAAATAAAGTCAACGTCAAAAAAATGACTTGTTTCTGCTGGCACATCAGCAGCAGAATTTTGAACGGCAATTATTACTCCCTCATGAAAAATCCACCGAAAACTGCCTCAGAAGCACCAAAAGGAGAAGAACTGCCAATCAGCGAATTTGACAATGTGCCTGATTGGAACGCCAAGGCTTGGGAACGAATACAAGCAATGGAAGCAAAGGCATTGGCGGAGCAAGTGTTGAAAGAAGAAGCCGGAAAAGACACGTGAACCACACGGAAACGGCCGCCCCCCTCCGGGGCGGCCGTTTTTGTTCACCGCTAGCAGGTCCCCCTTTCCCCTTAAAGATGGCACTGCAAACGTCCGCAGGGCGGGTTTTCAAGCGAAAGATGGCACTGCGGACGTTTGCAGTGCCATCTTTCGCTTGAAAACCCGCCCTGCACTTGCTGGCAGCCTCGGGTGTGGGGCGAAAGGGCCAGCGGCGGGGCACGGCAGCGGCGGGGCAGGAAAATTCCCTTACCTTGGCAGTCCCAATCACCTAACCCTTCGCCATTATGTTTTTACCGTTCCTCAAAAACCCGTTCTACAACAAGCGCACCGCCCGCAAGGAATTTCTGGACCTCATGGACGGCAACATCGACCGCATGACGGGCCTCAACGGCACCGGCCTTTACACGGCGATGATTGCCGACCTCACCCCGCACCGCGACGGCTACCGCAAATTTCTCAGCGGCCAGGACCTGAACCTGGGCGAGCGCTACGGCGACACCGACGACGTGGAAAAGGTGCTGACCGATTTCAAAGCCTTCGCCAAAGACGAACTGCTGGTGGACGTGGCCTACCTCTTCGGCCGCAAAACCCCCAACAACGACGCGCTGGTGGCGTTTCTGCCCGCCGGCAAAAAAGAATACAGCGGGGCCACCCTGGGCACCCTGCCCACGCTGCTCGACCGCGTGGTCGCCCTCACCGCCACGTACAAGGACGACCTGGGCCCGGTATTGGTCAAAAAAGCGGCCGACCTGAAAAAAGCCTACACCGAGGCCCGCAAAACCCAGGGCGAAAGCAAAGGCGAAGTGCAGGGCGACAGCAAGCAGGAAAAAAAGCTGCGCAAAGCAGCCGCCCGCCAGCTGAAGCTGGGCCTGCTGGACCAAGTAAAAATGCACATCGACGAGCCCGACACGGTGAAGGCGCTGTATGATGCGAAGATTTTCACGCAGCCGAAGAAGGGGACAAAGCCGGGAATGGCGTAAGTGGCCGGGCACGGCATGACGCTTAGGGACATGCAAGCGGGTACGTTGCATCTGCCTATGGCACTCCGCAACCGGGCGCGGAGAACCGGGCCTGAGTTGCGCGGTTAATAGACCACCAGTTTTTGCGTGCGCTCGGGGCCATTTGCCGAACGCAACTCCACCAGGTAGAGGCCCGCTGGCAGGCCGCTGACCGCGAAGGCGGCGACGGCCGGCTCGAAGCGCCGCACAACCGCGCCGAGAGCATCGCGCACCGCCACCGCCTGCCCCCCGACCACCTGCACCAGCCCGCTAGCGGGGTTCGGAAACAGGCGCAGGGCCGCGCTGGCCGCGCCGGCCGCTACGGCCAGAGCAGTTTGGTTTTCGTAGGCCCCGACCTCAATGCGGCCCCCCACGATGCGGGGCTGGCCTGCGCAGTCGAGAGCAAAGTTGCCGGTGGCGGGTAGTGTGCGCGGGTCGCCCTGGTTGAGCAGGCGCGAGGTGGCGGTCAGCGCAAAGTCGTGGCCCGCGCCGAGTCCCGGATTCACCAGGCCGGGGTTGCCGGCCAGGGCCACCGAGGCACTGTCGAGCCGGGTGCGGGCGTAGAAATCGGCCACGCTGGCGAGACTCGGTAGCGGCGTGGTTTGGGTATTGAACGGCAGGTTGCCAATCTGAAACAAAGGAGCATTTGCGCCGCTGTAGTAGCCGTTGTAGTTGGCCTGAAAATGCCGTATGCCGTAGCCGCTGCCGTTCAGCGCGGGCCGCGCGTCGCGGGGCACCACGATGTTGTTGCGAAACTGTACGCTGTCGAGTTCCAGCAAAAAAACCTCTCCCCCGTCCTGGTTGGCGAGGCTGGGCAGTGGGTAGGTCATCCCCACCAACGGCACTATCTGCGTGATGTTGTTGATGGAAAGCCCGCTTTGATTGCCCCACACCGTATTGTTGCGCACGTCGAGTTGGCGCACGGTGCGCGGAACCACTGGCAAATTCGACGCGCCAGTTCCCAGCGACAGCCCGTAAAACACGTTGCCCGACACTTGGTTGCTCCACACCTTGCTTAAGCGGTTGGGCTGGCGGCCCCCACTCACGTCGCCTTCGTTGCCCACCGAAATGCCGACCCCATTTTCGGTGCAGACGTTGCCCACTACGGTGCAGTTGTACGACCCGTCGAGGTAAATGCCAGCCGAGGGGCTGCGGCCCGACATACAGTGCGACACCCGGTTGAAGGCAATGACCCCGTTGCGGGCACGGTCGAGGGCTGCAACGGGGTTCATCAGGTTGTTGCCAGCCGCCACAATGCCGATGTTGGACACGTTGGACACCACGTTGCGCTCAATCCGAAACCCGTCTACGTTGCCATTGATGGTCACGCCCTCACCATAGCCCACGGCGCAGTTGCGGATGGTGTCGTCGAGCAGCCGGAAGTTTCGCACCGGCAGTATGTCAACGCCGTCTACTTTGATGGCGCTGGCCGACACCGCGTACTGGTTCGTCCCAGGTATCGGGGGCAGAACGGCTAGGTCGTTGCGGCGGTCCCAGGCAATGTTTTCGATGGTGCAGTGCTGAATGGTGGCGTTGTTGGCAATGCCCGTTACCCAAATGCCTTTGGCCCCCGCGTCGAAGCAGTTCCGAAATGTGATGCTCTCGACGGTTACATTGTTGGCATCCATGATTTTTAACAGGTGCAGATAGCTGCCAGCGGGCGCGAAGGGCAGGTTCTGGCCATCCACCACGGCGTGACCCTGGCCCTGCAAGGTGATGGTGCGGTTGATGGTCAAGGGCGCAGCCGGACGGTGCACCCCCGCCTGCAACACCAGCACGACCGACCCCGCCCGTAGGTTGTTGATGCCATAGTCAATGGTGGCGTAGGGGGCAGTGGCAGTGCCCCGGCCCGCCGCATCCACGCCCCCAGTGGGTGCCACGTAGGTTTGGGCAACTGCGCGGAGAAAGGTGTTCAGCAGCAACAGGCAAAATACGGTGCGTTTCATGACAAAAGGGAATAAAGGGTGAGGAACGTAAGCTGGTAAAAAAGCCCCAGGCCCGGCGGTTCAGGCCCACGGCAACCCTGGAGCTGCCCGCCCCTGCCGTTGCTCGTACGCCCCGGCCAGGCGCAGTTGGAAGTAGTCGTACTGTTCGCGCAGGTGGTCGAAGAGGTCGCGCAGGGCGGGGGTGCCGCCGAGCTGGAGGCGGGCGGCGCGGATGTTGGCCAAGTCGGTATCGGAGAGAAACTCAGTGAGGCGCAGGTCGCGGCCTTTGGCGTAGGCGCGTTCGAGGTGGCCCAGCACGGTGCTGATGGCCAGGTCGCGCTGGGCCCCGATTTCTTTGGGCGAGAGGCCTTGCAGGTGCAGTTTGAGGGAGGCTTCCTCGGTGTCTTTCACATCGGAGGCGCGTTCGGCGGCGGTGCGGGGGGCGGGGCCGTAGTCGTCGGCTTCGGCGGCGCTGGGCGGGGTGTCGTCGGCGGTGGGCACAGGGCGGGGGGTGCCGTGGTCGAGGACGAGGCGGATGAAGGCTTCGCCGTAGGTTTCAAACTTTTTCATGCCCACGCCCGACACGGCCAGCATGGCCATGCGGCTGGTGGGCTGCTCCTGGGCCATTTCCTGGAGCGTCGCATCCGAAAACACCACGTAGGGTGGCACGCCCTGCTCGTCGGCAATCTGCTTGCGGAGCTTTTTCATCAGCTCAAACAAGTGGGCTTCGGCGCTGCCGGCGGTGGTGACGGCGGCCACCGTGGCGGCTTTTTTGCTGGCGCGGGTGGGCTTTTCGGCCTTCTCGGCGGGCTGAAATTTCTTGAGCGGCAGCGGCAGTTCGCCCTTCAGCACCTGCTGGCCGCGCTCGGTGATTTTGAGGCTGTAGCCTTCCTCGTAAGCAATGTAAAACAGGCCGTCGTTCAGCATCTGGTGCACGTAGCTGTACCAGTCGAGGTAGGGCAGGTCGGCCCCCGCGCCGTAGGTTTTTATCTGGTCGTAGCCCCCGCTGATGACGGCTTGGTTCCGCATACCGCGCAGCACGTCGATGAGCAGGCCGATGCTGAGGCGTTCGCGGGCGCGGAACACGGCCGAAAGGGCCTTTTGGGCCAGTAGGGTGCCGTCGAAGGTGGTGGGCGGGTTGCGGCAGATGTCGCAGTTGCCGCAGTCCTGGGGCAGGGTTTCGGAGAAGTAGTTGAGCAGGATTTTGCGGCGGCAACTGGCGGCTTCGGCAAACTGCTGCATCCGTTCGAGCTTGGCCATGTTGAGCAGGGCCTGCTTGGGGGGCACGTCTTTGGTCAACATTTCGCGCATCGACAGCACGTCGGCAAACGAGTAGAACAGCACTGCCGTGGCGGGTGCTCCGTCGCGCCCGCCCCGCCCGATTTCCTGGTAATAGCCCTCAATGTTTTTGGGCAAATTATAGTGCATCACCCAGCGCACGTTGCTCTTGTCGATGCCCATGCCGAAGGCGATGGTGGCCACGATGACCTGCAAGTCGTCCTGCAAAAACATCTCCTGGGCTTTGGCGCGGGCGTTGGGGGCCATGCCGGCGTGGTAGTGGCTGGCCCGAATGCCCTTCTGGGTGAGCTTGCCGGCAATGGTTTCGCAGGTTTTGCGCGAGAGGCAGTAAATGATGCCCGGCTCGCCGGGGTGGCGGGCAATGAAGTCAAGCACGGCCGCGATGCGGTCCTGCCCCGGTCGCACAATCAGGTTGATATTCGGCCGGTCGAAGCTGGACAAAAACACCTTCGGTTCGCGCAGGTTAAGTTGCGTGATGATGTCGCGCTTGGTCAGCCGGTCGGCCGTGGCCGTGAGGGCCACAATGGGCGTGGCGGGAAACTGCTGCCGCAAGGCCCCAAGCTGGGTGTATTCGGGCCGGAAGTCGTGGCCCCAACTGCTGATGCAGTGCGCTTCGTCGATGGCAAACAGGCTGAGGGGAACGCGCTTCAAAAACGACAGAAACCCGTCCGAAAGCAGCTTCTCCGGACTGATGTAAAGCAGCTTGAGGTGGCCGCTGAGGGCGGCGCGGGCAATGTCGTTGCCCTCGGCGCTGCCCACGCTGCTGTTGAGGTAGGCCGCCGCAATGCCGTTGGCTTTGAGGGCTTCGACCTGGTCTTTCATCAGGGCAATGAGCGGTGACACGACCACGCACACCCCCGTGCTGACCACGGCCGGCACCTGAAAACAGACCGATTTGCCGCCGCCGGTGGGCATGAGCACCACGGTGTCTTTGCCCGCCAGGACGCTCTGGATGATGTCGCCCTGCATGGGGCGAAAATTGTCGTAGCCGTAGTAGCGCTTGAGGGCGGCGCGGGCGGCGGTCAGGGTTGGGGCAGGGGCGAGTTCGGGCATGGGCGGCGGCACCCCGCACGGCCCCTTTGGGGCCAGCTCCTTTCCATAGGACAAGGAAAGAATCAGCTATTTGCTGACGCGGGGAGGGAGTTGGAATTGTTACAGAAAAGAGGCCGGCACTTTGGGGCGGCGGTACGGGACTTGGGTGGAGGGAAGACCGCCGGGCGCGGCAGCCTGCGGCCGGTGGGAGCGCTGGGTGGCCGGGTCCGCAGGGCGTTGGGCCGCCCGCTCCAATGCCGGGTCGGCTACCCGTTCGGGCGGCGGCAAAGGGCGGAGGGTTTCCATTGGGGCAAGTTACGACGGGGCGGCCGAAACCTTCACCCCGGCCACGGCGCTGGCGGGGTGGGGGCCGGGGGTTGCAGCCACCGGTTGAGGCACCGTTGTGCCTCAACCGGTGGCTGGCTTTTTTACGGCCCCCGCCCTTACAGTCCGTGGTGCTTCTGCACAAAATTGCCGTACATAATCCAGTCTTCCCAGCGCTTGCGGCCGGGGCCGATGCGGCCCCGCAGGTAATGCTCGATGAGCAAGCCAGCGGCGGGGGCGGCGGTGGTGCCGCCGAAGCCGCCGTTTTCCAGGAACACGGCCACGGCGATTTGGGGGTGGTTGGGGCTGTGCTACGCAATACCGGTTTTGCCAGCGGGTATGGAAAACAGTGCATTGACCATTTGTTCTCTGGCAATCACAACATTCACGGCCGAAGTGCACAATACGTGAGGCAGTTCCTGCGCGCAAAATGTAAGCCCTTCTTCAATGGGCGAACGTACAAGATTTTGGCATTTTGAAAAAAAACGAGAATTGGCGTTGGCGCGGTTGAATCGTTGGGTACATTTGGGAAGTCAATCCGACGCACAACCTTTCCACAACCCTCACAACCCATGAAAAAGCTCTTTACCAACCCGCTCCTGATTGTATTATTGGGGGGGGGTATTGCACTATCCGGGTGCAACAAAACATCGGAAGCCATTAAACCGGTAGCCGCCACGGTTTCGCAAAATGACGAAGGAGAAAAGCGAAGCGACCCGCCGACCCCGGAGCAACTCAAGCAACAGTCCGCTTGGCTTTGGTATGTGGAGGAGTTGGAAAGCGGCAGAGCGGTGGACCCCAGCGGGCAGTACGTGAAAAAAAGTACTGTATTTTCGGATTCAACGACTAAGGATAGGGCCATGCTCCCCAAGTTCGATGCCACCGATGGGAAAGCGGGCGATTGGGGCTTTCATGAGTATACCGCTAATCGCCCGATTGGCAATCCTACTCAACCGCCGTGCGCGGACTGCACCACCGACTTGCAGCCGCCTACGGGCAACCCGACGGGCAACGGCCCCGCTGGTGGTGCAGGCACCACTGGTACTGGCAACTCCACTGGTAACAACGGCTCCGGCCACAATTACTATGGTGGTAATGCAGTTACTACAGGTGCTCCTGTGTCATCCATTTTCGTTACCAGCGTGGGGTTAGGCGGTGCGGGTCGCATCCGGGATTTAAAGCTTGCGGCTTCCACTAGTCCTACATCCAACTCAAGTAGCGTGGATGCCTTATCAGGAACAGGGTACATTAGGCTTGCGGCTGATTTGAACGAAGGTGCTGGCGGGGACTATATTTGGTACTACTTCACCCGCGACGCAAACGCTGTAATTGTAGACTCAGACCAAGGTGAGCCCTACTTTACTGCTCAAGATTTTGTTAGCGACTACTACACCTATTATGGGAATGTACATTTTCCACCAAACAAGTTTAACGACCACTTAGCCATTCACATCAATGGTTCCGTTCGATACGACCTTAATAGCGGTGCCGGGGGAGAATACATCTGGTCTTACCAAGCCAAAAATCCTACGCTTACTCAAAACACGAGCTACGTAATATCTGCGCCTTACTTCTCAGAGATAGGCATCATTTTTGGAAATAGCAGTGTAATTCAACCGCCCTCAGGTTGGATTAAACATCCGAAAGACCTCAATGCAGGTGCTGGCGGAGACTTTATCTACTTCTGCTATAAATACTGAATCAAACATGGCATGGAAGTCAATTTATTGCATCCTATTAGTTACATTCTGCTGTTATGCCGCTCAAGCCCAACCGGCTACCCCAGTTGCTAAGTGGAAGCCGTTGCCGTATTTCGTCGGGTTTCACTTTCAAGAGGGTCAGTACGAGGTCTATTTCCCAAGCACGTACAACGATGCCATCCCTGGGTCATGGGAATTTACTGCGGGACTTGCTGTTTCCTCGCGTTTTGTGGTGCAGACGGGCTTCTCTCACGTCCACGATTTGTTTGTATTCGACCCCTCTTACACAGGCACAACCTTATCGGGTGATTATGTCAGTGGCAAAGACCGGGACGAAAACTCGGTTTACTGCGCTCCGGTGCTGGTCCGCTACTCACTGTTTTCTAAGGCCCGCGCTCGCCTACAAATAGATGCCATTTTAGGGCTGACTTTCTTGAAAAACGATGTATACAACGACCGGGAAGGTAGCACAAATAACGTCATTACATTCAGTCGTCATCAGGAATACCACTCAGGCTTGCAATCCTACCTCACCGCTGGCGTGGGTTTCCGTTACCCTTTTGGTCACCATGTTGAGGCGGTTGTGGATTGGATATATAATCGCAATTTTCACGAAACCAGTGAGCGCGTTCACCTTGACCTTTCCGACAACAAGTGGGGCTTCACCGACACCCGCAGCCTGGGCATCCGCTACCGCTTCAACCTAAAGAAACCGGCCGCCGCGCCGTGAGCGCAAACTGCCACGCAAACAAAAACCCTCAACCGGCTGCCGGTTGAGGGTTTTTGTTTGCCAGCCCCCCCGCCCTTACAGTCCGTGGTGCTTCTGCACGAAGTTCCCGTACATAATCCAGTCTTCCCAGCGCTTGCGGCCGGGGCCGATGTGGCCGCGCAGGTAGTACTCGATGAGCAGGCCGGCGGCGGGGGCGGCGGTGGTGCCGCCGAAGCCGCCGTTTTCCAGAAACACGGCTACGGCGATGCGGGGGTGGTCGGCCGGGGCGAAGCCGGCGAAGGTGGCGTGGTCGTCGCCGCCCTGGTTGCTGCCGTGCTGCACGGTGCCGGTTTTGCCGGCCACCGAGATGCCGTACTGGGCCAGCGAGGCGTATTCGCCGGTGCCGCCGGCCCCGTCCACCACTTCGCGCATTCCGGGGATGACGTACTTGAACAGGCTGGTGTCCACGGCCGTGTAGTGGCGCGGCCGGAACTGCGGCAGCGGGCCGCCGCTGCCGATGCCGCGCACAAAATGCGGGGCAATGTACCAGCCCCGGTTGGCGATGAGGGCCATCAGGTTGGCCATTTGCAGGCCGGTGATGCCGATTTCTCCCTGGCCGATGCTGAGGGAATAGACCGACTTGAAATTCCAGTGGTGCCGGCCGCGCAGCTTGTCGTAGAAGTCGGGCGAGGGGATGAGGCCGCGCTTTTCCTGGCTCAGGTCCACGCCCAGCTTTTCGCCCAGGCCGAAGGTTTTGACCATTTTTTGCCAGGTGGCGAGGCCCAGGCGGGCATCCTCAAACTTGTCGGGGCTTTGGTGGCGCAGCACCGCCGCCCGCATCACTTGGTAGAAGTAGGGGTTGCAACTCTGCTTGATGGCGATGGTGGCGTTGCGCGGGTATTCGTGCTGGTGGGTACAGTGAATGAGCTTCTGGTTGCACTCAAACGCCGTTTCGGGCGTGACCACCCCCAGTTGCAAGGCCACCAGTTCGTTCACGAGCTTGAACACCGAACCGGGCGGGTACGTCGCCATCAGCGGCCGGTCGAACAGCGGCCGGTCGGGGTTGTTGAGCAGCTCCATGTAGCGGTTGCCCATGCCCTTGCCGGTCAGGAGTTGGGGCGTGAAGTGCGGGGCCGACACGAAGCAGAGGATTTCGCCGGTTTTCGGCTCAATGGCCACCATCGAGCCGCGCCGGTTGGCCATCAGCTTCTCGCCGTAGGCTTGCAACGACGAATCGATGCTGAGGTGCAAATCCTGCCCGGCCACCGAGAGCGTGTCGAACGCGCCGCCCCGAAACGCGCCCTTCTCAATGCCGCGCACGTTCACGAGTTTGTACTGCACCCCGCGCCGCCCCATCAGGGTTTGCTCGTAAAACGACTCGAGGCCCGAAATGCCAATGTTTTCGCCCGCTTGGTAGCGGGCGTACTTCGGGTTTTCCAGGAAAGCGGGCGTGATGGCCCCCACATAGCCCAGGGCGTGGGCCAGGTTGGTGGTGCGGTAGTGGCGGGCCATGCGGGCCTGCACCCGAAAGCCCGGAAAGTCAATCAGGTTGTCCTGAATGGCGGCGAGTTCGGGCGTACTCAGGTTTTGCAGCAGCGGCGAGGGCTTGACGCGCGAGTAGTTGCGGGCCGCCCGCAGCCCCGCCCGCAACTCGAGCAGCGGCAGTTGCAGCAGGGCACCAAGCCGGGCCGAATCGAGCTTTTTCACCTCGCGGGGCAGCACCAAGAGGTCGTACACGGGCGTGTTTTGCACCAGCAGGTGGTCCTTGCGGTCGTAAATCAGGCCCCGGTAGGGCACCTGCACAATGCGTTGCAAAGTGTTGCGGTCGGCGGCGTGCTTGTAGTCGTCGTCCAGCACCTGCATCGCAAACAAGCGCACCACGAAAACCAGCGCCACGACCAGAAACAAGCCCTGCACGATGTACTTACGGCCTTCGAGGTATTGCATTTTTTTGGAGAGGGGTGGCGTGGTCCGACGGCTTTTTCAGTCGTCAGACCACTAATTTGTGGCCCGATTGTCCTAATAATTCAGTGGTCTGACGACTGAAAAAGTCGTCGGACCACGCCGTTCTACGACCGCCCCCGCCGCACCGGGAAGAACAGCAGTTGCACAATCAGCAGCGTTAGCCCGGTGAACAAACTGCTGACCAAAATCTTTCCCAGCGTGAGCGGAAAATGCTGAAAGCTGCCGAGTTCGAGTACAAAAAAAGCGGTGTGGTGCAGCAGTACCAACAGGCCCAGATACACCCCAAACCACTGACCTCCCATCTGATGCACGTTCACGGTATCGGCCGCGTCGTAGCCGTCGCGGGGCGTGAGCAGGCGTAGCACCCAGGGGCGCAGGTAGGCCAGCACCAGGGCCGCCGCCGCGTGCAGCCCGCCGGTGTCGTAGAAAATATCCATCGTCAGGCCCAACCCGAAGCCCAGCGCCAACTGCAATACCACGGGCGTGTTGAGCGGCAAAAACAGCAGAAACCCGAGGTAAAAAAAGCAAATGCCCGCCCCCAGCAGCGGCGGCAGTTGGCTGAAAATGAAGATGTGCAACAAGGAATACACCAAGTAGCGCAACACCTGCCCCAGAAAGCCCCCGAAAATGCTCATCGCGGCGCGTCTAAAGGTGGTTTGATACCCGCCCGTGCAGCCAGCGTGTCGCGCTCGGCTTTGGGTCGGCTCGTCACCACGTACACGTAGGTGAGGTTGGCAAACTGCACCCCCAGCTTCACCCGAATGGTCCAGAAATTCTTGTCCGGCTCCTTGCGAAAGGAGTCAATCGTGCCAATGAACACGCCTTCGGGAAAGACGGCGTTGAAGCCCGACGTGACAATGGTGTCGCCGCGTTGCAGCTTGGTTTCGCGCAGCACGTTGTCGAGCAGCCCAAAGGCCGGGTCTTCGCCCGGCCAACTCACGGTACCGAAGGTGTTGTCGCGCTTGATTTTGGCCGACACCTTGGTTTGCGAATGCAGCAGACTGGTCACGGTGGCGTAGTGTTCGGTCGTCACTTTGATGCGGCCCACCACGCCCGCCGCCGCCACCACGGCCATGCCGGGCTGCACCCCGTTGGCCGTGCCCACGTTCAGGGTCAGGAAGTTGTCTACGCTGTGCAAGGAGTTGTTAATCACCCGTGCCGCAATGAGCGGATACGTGGCATCGCGGGCGGGCAGGGCTTGCAACCCCAGTAGCAGCGTATCGGGCCGCACCGCCGGGCGGCCCGCCAGCCGCCGGTAGCGGACGCGGTGCAGCGAGTCGCCGGGCAGCGGGGGCAGGGCCACCGAATCGGCGGTGCGGCCGATGGTGTCGGGCGGGTAGAGGCGCTGGCGCAAAGCCGCGTTTTCGGCCGCCAATGCCTGGTTTAGCTTCGCCAGCCGGAAGTAGTCCGTCACCTGGGTGCGGCGGGCCAGCACGGTGCCCGCATACGCATTAGCCGAGTTGAAAAACGCCGCCCGCTGGTACGAGTTGTTGGTGACGTAGAGCACCAAGCTAACGATTTCCAGCAGCACAAATACCAGCACCCCGCGAAAGCGAAACAGAAACTGGAACAGGTTACGCATGAGGAATAATTATGAGTTATGAGTTATGAGTTATGAGTTGCCGTTCTGCCAACTCATAACTCATAACTCATAACTCACAACTCATAACTAAGTCAAGAGTACGCCCCGGTAGGCGGCGATGTTTTTGATGGCCTTGCCGGTGCCGCGCACCACGGCCCGGAGCGGGTCTTCAGCGATGTGAATCGGGAGCTTGGTTTTGGCGGCCAGGCGCTTGTCGAGGCCGCGCAACAACGCGCCGCCGCCGGTGAGGTGAATGCCGTTCTCGAAAATGTCGGCCGAGAGTTCGGGGGGCGAAATCTCCAGGGCCTTCAGCACGGCTTCCTCAATTTTGGCCACCGACTTGTCCAGCGCAATGGCAATTTCGGAGAACGTGACGCGAATAACTTTCGGGATGCCCGTCATCAGGTCGCGGCCCCGCACTTCGTGGTCGGGCGGCGGGTTGTCGAGTTCGGTAAGGGCGGCCCCGACCTCGATTTTGATGCGTTCGGCGCTGCGTTCGCCAATCAGCAGGTTGTGCTGCCGGCGCATATAGTCCAGAATGTCCTGGTTGAACACGTCGCCGGCGGTCTTGATGCTTTGGTCGCACACAATACCCGAGAGGGCAATAACGGCAATTTCGGTGGTGCCGCCGCCGATGTCAATTATCATGGAGCCAACGGGTTGCTCCACGTCAATGCCGATGCCGATGGCAGCGGCCATCGGCTCCTGAATCATCCAAACTTCCTTAGCCCCGGCGTGTTCGGCGGAGTCGCGCACGGCGCGTTTCTCCACTTCCGTGATACCCGACGGGATGCAGATAACCATGCGGTGCGAGGGCTGAAAAAGGCGACTGCGGGTGTCAATCATCTTAATCATGCCCTTTATCATTTCCTCGGCGGCGTGGAAATCGGCAATCACGCCATCTTTGAGGGGGCGAATGGTGCGGATGTTGTCGTGGGTTTTTTCGTGCATCTGCTGGGCTTGGCGGCCCACGGCAATCACCTTGTTGGTGGTGCGGTCTTTGGCAATGATGCTCGGCTCGTCCACCACAATTTTGTCGTTGTGGATGATGAGGGTATTGGCCGTGCCCAGGTCAATGGCGATGTCGCTGGTCAGGAAATTAAAGAAACCCATTGGGGTAGTTGCAAGAAGGGGAGGCCAGCCACTGGCTGAGTAGGATAACGGACAAAGGTACGGCGGTTTCGGGGCGAGGCGGTAAGGGGGTGGGTCCGGCGGTCAACTCCCCTCCTGCCAAGGAGGGGATGTTTCAGCGAAGCTGAAACGGGGGTGGTTAGGCCGTATGCTGCCCCAAGGGTGATTGTTGCACCGTTCAGCGGGCCGGGCAGCGACCGTTCAGCGGCCTAACCACCCCAGCTTGCGCTTCGCGCAAGCCTCCCCTCCTTGGCAGGAGGGAAGTTGACCGGCCTCACCTCATCACTCCCCACCCCCTCAATGCTTGAAATGCCGCACCCCCGTCAGCACCATGGCCATGCCGAGCTTGTCACAAGCCGCAATGCTATCGGCATCCTTAATGGAACCGCCGGGTTGCACCACGGCCCGGATGCCCGCCGCCCCGGCGATTTCCACGCAGTCGGGGAAAGGGAAAAAAGCATCGGAGGCCAGCACCGCCCCGGGCAGGTCGAAGCCGAAAGCGTGGGCTTTTTCGATGGCTTGGCGCAAGGCATCCACGCGCGAGGTTTGGCCCACGCCGGACGCTAAAAGCTGGCCGGGGCGGGCCAGCACGATGGTGTTGCTTTTGGTGTGCTTGCAGATTTTGTTGGCAAATTCCAGGGCCGCCACTTCGGCGGCAGTCGGGGCCGATGTGGTGACAGTGCGGAAGTCGGCGGCGGTTTCGATAACCAGGTCGGCATCCTGCTCGATGTGGCCGTTGAGCAGGGTTTTGACGTGGCGGGTCGGGAAATCCACGGGTTTTTGCCGCAGCAGAATGCGGTTCTTTTTGCTTTGCAGCAGCGGCAGGGCAGCGGGAGCGTAGCCAGGGGCAATGAGCACCTCAAAAAACAGCTTGTTCAACCCCTCAGCGGTGGCTTCGTCCACTTCCTTGTTCACAACGATAACGCCGCCGAAGGCCGACACCGGGTCGCAGGCCAGGGCATTGCTGTATGCCTCGTGCAAAGCAACAGCCTGGGCCACGCCGCAGGCATTGGTGTGCTTGAGGATGGCGCAGGCAGGCGGGCCGTCGGCAAACTCGCGCATCAGGGCCAGGGCGGCATCCACGTCCACCAGGTTGTTGTAACTGAGCTGCTTGCCGTGAAGCTGGTCGAACAGGGCAGTGAGGTCGCCGTGGAAGGTAGCGGTTTGGTGGGGATTTTCGCCGTAGCGGAGCGGTGTTTTGAATGAGGAATGAGGAGCGAGGGATGAGGAATTGACACTTGCTGCTTCTGTTGCTTGCGTAGGCAATTCTTCATTCCTCATTCCAGATTCTTCATTCCGCGAAGCGGCCATGTACTTCCAGATTTCCGTGTCGTAGCGGCTGGTGGCGGCAAAGGCTGCGGCGGCGTAGTGGCGGCGGTCCTCGAGGTCGGTAGCGCCGTTTTTGGTTTGCAGCAATTCCGCGACGGCCGCGTACTGGTCGCGGCTGCTGACAACGAGCACGTCGCGGTAGTTTTTGGCGGCGGCGCGGAGCAGGGCAATGCCGCCGATGTCAATCTTTTCGATGACTTCGGCCTCGGCGGCCCCGCTGGCCACGGTTTCTTCGAAGGGGTACAAATCCACGACAACCAGGTCGATGGGCGGAATTTCGTGCTGCGCGGCTTCGGCCAGGTCGGCGGCTTCGTGGCGGCGGTGCAGGATGCCGCCAAACACCTTCGGGTGCAGGGTCTTGACCCGGCCGCCGAACACTTCGGGGTAGCCAGTCAGGGTTTCGACGGGCGTGACTGCGGCCCCTTGTTCTTCCAGAAATTTCTGGGTGCCGCCGGTCGAATACAGCGTCACGCCCTGCTGGCGCAACACTGCCACGAGGGGCGCAAGGCGGTCTTTGTGGTAAACGGAGAGCAGGGCAGCGCGAACGGGGCGGGACGACATAGCGGGCGGCAGAAAACGAAGGTTGGTTTGGCCGCGAAGGTACGGCCGGGCGCTACAGCCCCCAAACGCTGGCCCGGCCCCCGGCCAAACCTGCGGCCCCGGTTTGGAGTTATGGCCAGCCATATGCCCGATGTTTCGCCCCCTTGCCTGCCCGTATCAGGGCCGTTGTCGCCGCTGCCCGGCCCCTGGCAGGCGGTGAGCGCGGCGGCGGCCCTGGCCCCGCACCTGTTTGCCCAAGCCGCTGCCACCGACGCAGTGGGCAACTTCCCCACCCAGGAATTTGGCGACCTGCGGGCGGCGGGCTTGCTCACGGCCGTGCTACCGGCCGTGCTGGGCGGCCCCGACCTGGGCCATCCGGCCGCTACCGACGCGCTGCTCCAGGTGTTGCGGCACATCGGCCGGGGCAACCTGGCGGTGGGCCGCCTCTACGAAGGGCACCTGAACGCGCTGCTGCTGATTCAGGAATTTGGCCGCCCGGCGCAGGTGGCCCGCGCCGCCGCCGAGGCCCACGCCGGGCACTTGTTCGGGGTTTGGAACACCGAGGACCCCGCCGAGGGAGCACGGCTGGAGGCCCTGGCCCCCGGCCACTGGCGGCTGGCCGGGGCCAAAACCTTTGCCTCCGGGGCCGGCCACATCAGCCGGCCGGTGCTCACGGCACGCCGCCCCGACGGCGGCTGGCAACTGCTGGTGCTGCCCGCCGACACCCAAGCCCCCGGCCTGGACCGGCGGTTCTGGCGGCCCTTGGGAATGCGGGCCACGGCCAGCTTCCGGGCCGACCTCACGGGCCTGGAAATCACCGACGACGACCTGCTGGGGCCGCCCGATGCTTACTACCAGCAGCCTGCGTTCAGTGGCGGGGCCATTCGGTTTGCGGCCGTGCAGGTGGGCGGGGCCGAGGCGGTATTTGACGAAACCCGGCGCTTTCTGCGCCGCCTGGGGCGCACCGCCGACCCCTACCAGCGGCAGCGCCTGGGCCAGATGGCCATTTTGCTCGAGGGCGGGCAACAGTGGCTGCGCGGGGCCGCCGCCCACGCCGCCCGCCCCGATGCCCGCGCCCAAGCCGAAGCCACGGTGGCCTACGCCAACATGACGCGCACCGCCATTGAGCGCACCGGCCTGGAAATGCTGCGCCTGGCCGAAGCCTGCGTGGGGGCGCGGGGCCTGCTTCAGCCCGAACCCTTCGAGCGCCTGCACCGCGACCTGACCCACTACCTGCGCCAGCCCGCCCCCGATGCCGCCCTGGCCGACGTGGGCCGCGTAGTGCTCGAGAACGACGCAATGGGGTGGTGAAGGCCGCCCGGCAACCCCGCCCCGCTGGCCGCCGGGCACTGGCAGAACAGCCCCGGCAAACCAGAAAACCAGGGGTTTTTCCCAGGCGGGCCAAGCCGCCCTTGCGGCCAATCCATTTTTAGCCCTTAACTTGCCCACGTATTGCCCAGAACTGCGTTGCAGCGCACCCCGAATTGTTCACTGCCATGAAAATAATCAGCGCCAGCGTTCACAGCTACCTCGATTACCTGACGGTGGTTTTGTTGTGGCTCTCACCAACGCTGTTTGGCCTGCCCCCGGTGTCGAGCCTGCTGGCTTACGCCCTGAGTAGTGCCCATTTGCTGCTCACGCTCACCACCGATTACCGGTGGAGCATGATTGACCTGATACCGTTTCCGGTGCATGGCTGGCTGGAACTGCTGGTGGCGGCTGGCTTGCTGGGCGTGGCCTACTACCTGGGCCTGCACGAAGGACCGCTGGCCCGGAATTTTTACGTGGGGGCCGCCTTGGCAATTTACCTGCTGTGGCTGCTGACCGATTACCAGTCCCGGGACCAAAGCGCAGACGAGAGCAAGCCGGCGGAAGGGTAGGGGGCGTGTGCGGGCGAAGATGAACAGTGAAAGCCCGCTTCTTGCTGACCGCAAATTTTGACCGCGAACCGTGCCCGATTGCGAAACCGAAGCCCCGCCGCCCCATGCTTTCCCTGGCCGACTACCCCGAACGACCGGCCGCCTGGGCCGCCACGCTTGGCCCCACGCTCGTGCTCGTGCCGCACCCCGACGACGAGGCCCTGGGCTGCGGCGGCCTGCTGGCGCTGCTGCGCCGGGCCGGGCAGCCGGTGTGGCCGGTGCTGGTGAGCGACGGGGCCGCTTCGCATCCGCAGTCGCGGCTGTTTCCGGCCGCCGCGCGGCGGGCCGTGCGGGTGGGCGAGTTGCGCCACGCCCTCAGCCTTTTGGGGGTGGAGCACGAGCCGCTGCTGCTGGACCTGCCCGACGGGGCGGTGCCGGCCCCCGGTGGGCCGGGCTTTGCCGAAGCCGCCGAAAAGCTGCGCCACCTGCTGCACGCCGCTGCCCCCGCCACGCTGCTGTTGCCCTGGCGGCGCGACCCGCACCCCGACCACCGCGCCAGCTACCACCTGGCCCAAGCGGCGCTGGCGGGCCTGGCCCAGCCCCCGCGCCAAGTCGAGTACCTGGTGTGGGCCTGGGAACGGGCCGCCCCCGCCGACCTGCCCCGGTCCGCCGACCGTGTGCAAGGCTGCCGGCTGGATATTGCGGCCGTGCTGCCCCAGAAACGGCAGGCCGTGGCCGCCCACCGTTCGCAGGTGGCCCCCGGCGTGTTCACCGACGATGCCGCCGGTTTCTTGCTGCCGCCAGAAATGCTGGCCCACGCCGGGCGGCCGTTCGAGGTGTTTCTGGTGGCGGCTCCGTAACCTTTGGGGGCGGCACCACGTGGTGCATTGGCCCATGAACCCCGACCAGCCCCACAGCCTGCCCCCGGCGTATTTCGACGACGTGTACCGCGCCCACGCCGACCCCTGGAACTTCGCCAGCAGCCCCTACGAGCAAGCCAAATACGCCGCTTCGCTGGCTGCGCTGCCGCGCCCGCACTACGCCAATGCCCTGGAAATCGGGTGTTCGGTGGGCGTGTTCACGGCCGGGCTGGCCCCGCGTTGCGGCCACCTGCTGGGCGTGGACGTGAGCGAAGCGCCGCTGGCAGCGGCCCGGCAGCGGTGCGCGGCCCTGCCGCAGGTGGAGCTACGGCTGCTACGGGTGCCGGATGAATTTCCGGCCGGAAAATTTGACCTCATCACCCTCTGCGAAGTCGGCTACTACTGGAGCGCGGCCGACCTGGCGCGGGCCGCCGACCGCATCGTCGCCGGCCTACAGGCAGGCGGGCAACTGCTGCTGGTGCATTGGCTACCCACCGTACACGACTACCCGCTGACGGGCGACGAGGTACACGAGTTTTTTCTGGGTAAGACGCAGGCCGGCGGACCGTTGCGGCACCTGGGGGGGCAGCGGCAAGAGCAGTATCGGCTGGACGTGCTGGATAAATGGTAACTGCCGTTAGAGTTGACTCGACTTCTCCGCAGGATACCAGTGCCCGGACCCTATCGATATTGAGTCAGGGCTTACGCCCTGCTGCTTTTTGCCCGGCGCTTTAGCGCCGGGCAAAAAGCAGCAGGGCGTAAGTTCTGTGAGTGTACCAATGGGAGCGTAATTTGGCCCAAAAATGGCCCCGGCAGGTGTTCCCTGTAGCAATATTGGTGCCGCATACCCACAGCATTGATGCCCCATACTTCGGGTTTGAAACTGTTTGCCGCGCGGGGCGCGGCCCTAACTTGGGGTGTGCAGTAGGCCCGCACGCTAGGCGAATGCCGAGGGGCGGATTCTACGCCCTTGCGCCGGCAGCTAAACGCGCCGGGGTAATGAAAAGATAACAGCGGGCCGTACCAGTGTAGGGTGAGGTTTCTCGCTGAGAAAAAAGATTGCCAATTTGTGGGTTTTTAATGTCAATCAATAGGTTGCTGTTGATAGTGTGCTGCTTTTTGATGCCTCAAAGACCCGAATGTCAGGGAAAACAAAAGGATAAAAAAGGCCAAAAAATACCCACAAGTAGGTATTTCAGGCGCAACAAGTAGGCCGGACCTTTGCCCGCACTTTCCCGCTGGCACTTAGCAGAGAAACGCTTTCACTTTTTTACCTCAACCCCTTTTTTTTCTTTCAACCCCCAAACCCAATTCACCCCATGAAAACCCTCCTCACCTCCCTCGCCCTCGGGCTGTTGGCCCTGGCCAGCCAAACGGCTTCGGCCACCATCCTCCGCGTGAACAACACCGGCATCTCCGGCACCAACATCTACGCGGACCTGGACGTTGCCTACACGGCGGCCGTGGCCGGCGACATCATTCAGGTGGAGCCTTCGGGCACAGCCTACACAGGCATCACGGTGGCCAAAAACGTAACCATCGTGGGACCGGGGTACTTCCTGGCCGCCACCGAAAACCCGGGGCTGCAAGCCAACCCGCTAACGGCCACGGTGGGCAACATCAATATTGCGGCCGGTGGCGAGGGAGCCTACATCGCGGGCCTGACGGTGAGTTCTTTCCAAAACCGCGCCAGCAACGTGACCATTCAGCGTTGCCGCGTTACCTCGGTCATCTACCCCAATGCCACCAGCCCGGCGGTGCCCCTGACCAACGTGACCATCCAGCAGTGCTACCTGGAAAGCAGCGGCCTCGCCGTCTACGCCAGCGGCGCACTGGACAATATGCTCATTACAAACAACATTTTTGAGGGTAGTGCCAGCTTCCCCACCAACTGGAACGGCGGGTTCTTTCAGAACGTGGTGGTTGGGTACGTCACCATGAGCAACTTCTTCATCACCAACAACTACTTCGGCTACACCAGCGCCTACGCTCAACTGAACGGCCGGGGCAACACCATCACCTACAACCTGAGCGCCGACACCACTTTCCCCACCACCAACGGCAATCAGGCGGGCATTGTGCAGAGCGCCGTGTTTGTGCTGGCCCCCGGCGCGACCCAATTTGATGCTTGGTACGTGCTGAAAACCGGCACCAACCCCGCCCGTGCCACCGGGTCGGGTGGCGTGGACATCGGGGCCTTCGGCGGCAGCGCCCCCTACAAGCTGGGCGGCCTGCCCAACATTCCGGCTATCTACCAGCAGACCCAAACCATTTCGGGCAACTCGCTGAACGTGAACCTCAGCACCCGCGCCAATAATTAGGCCGTCGGCTCCTGGTTTTAACCACCTGTGACCATGACGACTTTCCTTCATCGAGCCACTTGCTGGCTCGGGCTGCTGCTGCTAGGCGGCAGTCCCCTGGCCTGGAGCCGGCCGGGGCCGGGCGCTGGCCCGGTGCTGGCCCGCGCCCTCACCGTGCGGCTCGGCCCCGGCACCGAAGCCGCCCCCCGGCTGGCATTTACCAACGACGACCACGACTTGCTGACTCCCGGCGGCACCGCTGCCGCCCCGGTAGCGGCTGGTGCCGAAGCCGCTGCCCCGGCCACCCTGGCGCGGGCCACGGCCGGCAACATCAACAAGCTGGAGTACTTCATTGATGCCGACCCCGGCTACGGCAGCGGCGTGAACGTGCCCGTGACGGCCGGTGCCAACGTGGCCAACGTGTCGTTTTCGATTAGCCTGAGTGCGGTCAGCTACGGTTTCCACCGCCTTACCACCCGCTCGCGGGACGTAGGCGGGGTGTGGAGCATCAGCAACACCACCAGCTTTTATTACCAGGCCCCGGCCGCTTCGGGGGCCTCGCTGGCCAACATCAACAAGGTCGAGTACTTTATTGATGCCGACCCGGGCTTGGGCAGCGGCATCAATGTGCCCGTGGCCACCCCCGCCACCACGGTGAGCGGGCTGGCTTTTGCCGTGAACCTCACGCCCATCGGCTACGGCTTCCACCGGCTGTCCACCCGCTCGCGGGACGTGAACGGCAAGTGGAGCCTGACGAATACGGCCAGCTTCTACTACCAGGCCCCGACGACGAGTACCACCCTGGCCAACATCAACAAGGTCGAGTACTTCATTGACACCGACCCTGGTTTTGGTAGCGGCATCAACGTGCCCGTGGCCACCCCCGCCACTACGCTGAGCGGGCTGGCTTTTGCCGTGAACCTCACCCCAGTGGGCTACGGCTTTCACCGCCTCTACACCCGCTCGCGGGACGTGAACGGCGTGTGGAGCCTCACCAATGCAGTGCCGTTCTACTACCAGCGGCCCACTACCAGTACCACGCTGGCCAACATCAATAAGGTAGAATATTTTATTGACACCGACCCCGGCTTTGGCAGCGGTATCAACGTGCCAGTGGCGACCCCCGCTACTACCATAAGCGGGCTGGCTTTCGCAGTAAACCTCGTTCCGGTGGGCTACGGCTTCCACCGCCTCTACACCCGCTCGCGGGACGTGAACGGCGTGTGGAGCATCACCAACACGGAGCCGTTCTACTACCAGCGGCCCGCTAACAGTACGACGCTGGCCAACATCAACAAGATTGAGTACTTCATTGATGCCGACCCCGGCATTGGAAATGGCATCAACGTGCCCGTCACTACGCCCGCCACCACGGTGAGCGGCGTACCGTTCGTGGCCAGCCTGAGCGGGGTCAGCTTCGGCTTTCACCGCCTCACGACCCGGACCCGGGACGTGAACGGGGTGTGGAGCATCAGCAACACCAACAGCTTCTACTACCAGGACCTGGTGGCCCCAACGGTGCCGGTGCCCAACATCACGCGGGTGGAGTATTTCTTCGACACCGACCCTGGCTTTGGCAGCGCCACCAGCGTACCCATTGCCACGCCAGCCGCCGACTTGCCCAACGTGGCCTTTGCCGCCAATGCCAGTGTGCTGACCGATGGCCCGCACCTGCTCTCGACCCGCAGCCGCGATGCCAACGGCAAGTGGAGCCTGGTGAACCACCGGGCCATTGGCAAAAACGGTTGCGCCAGTTCGCTCAACTTCGCGGCCGGGCTGCCGACTACGCCCACCAACAGCTACACGGCCAGTGGCTCGTATGGCAACTCGCCCGCGCTGGCCTTCAACACCGTCCCCACGCCCGCGCCGCTCACTACCAGCAACTCGCCGTATTTCTACACCGGCGCATATTTGCAGGTAGATTTGGGCAGCGCCCAGACTATTAATGGCATCGGGGCGACGTTTACGTCGGGCAGCAACACCAGCCTGACGCTGCTGGTGCAAACGGCTACTGCCGTGGCGGGTACTTACACCACCGTGGACACGTACACGACCACCTTCACGGCGGGCGTGGCCTACCCGGTGGTGCGGACGCTGGCAACCCCGGCGATGGGCGTGCGGGCGGTGCGGCTGCTGTTTCAGAACGTGAGCAGCAACTACGTCATCGTAGGCGGGGAGGGCATCTACAACTTCGTGTGCGCCATTCCAACCCTGACGAGCGCGGCCCCCACAAGCGGGGCCGTGGGCAGCACCCTGACGCTGAACGGCACCAACCTGGCCGGCACCAGTACCGTCACCTTCAGTGGCGCGAGCGGCAACACCGTGACCAGCGGCTACACCGTGAACGCGGCGGGCACCCAGATTACGGGCATCGTGGTGCCAGCCGGGGCCGTGAGCGGCTCCATCACCATCACCTCGCCCAACGGCACCAGCAACAGCACGCCGTTCGCGGTGTTGCCGGCCTTGGCCAGCATCAGCCCCACGAGCGGCCCCACGGGCACCGTCGTGACGCTGACCGGTACGACCCTGACGGGTGCCACCACCATCACCTTCAGCGGCAGCAGCAACAACACCGTGGCCAGCGGCAGCTTCACGGTGAATGCGGCCGGTACGCAGATTAGCAACATCACGGTGCCCACCGGGGCCACCACCGGCAACGTGACGGTGACGAACGCCAGCGGCACCAGCAACGGCGTGGTGTTCACGATTACGTCGGCGCAACTGGCGGTGAGCCAGAGCGGTACAAGCTACCCCAGCGGCGGTACGGCCTATAACTTTGGCAACCAAGCGCAGAGTACGAGCAGCAGCGCCGTGACCTTCACACTGGCCAACGCCGGCGCGGCCACGCTCACGATTAGCAACATCACGACGACGGGTAACTTCGCCACCAGCGGGGGCACCCCGACGAGCGTAGCCGCTGGCGGCACGGGCACGGTGAACGTGGTGTTCACGCCCACGGCCACCGGGCCACGCACCGGCACCCTGGTGATTACCTCCAACGCGGGCACCTACACCGTGAACCTGAGCGGCACGGGCACCACCGCGCCGCCGAGCATCAGCAGCCTGAACCCCACCAGCGGAGTAGTTGGCAGCAGTGTGACCATCACCGGCACCAACCTGAGCGGGGCGACGAGCGTGAGCTTCAACGGCACGACCGTGGCGAGTGCGGCTTTCACCAGCAACTCAGCCACCAGCATCGTGCTGAACGTGCCCACCGGGGCCACCACGGGCCTCGTAACCGTAACCACGGCGGGCGGCACCAGCAGCGGCGTAACGTTCACGGTAACGGCCGCCCAACTGGCCGTGAGCCAGAGCGGCACGAGCTACCCCAGCAGCGGCACGGCCTATAACTTCGGCAACCAAGTGCAGAACACGAGCAGCAGCGCCGTGGCCTTCACCCTGACCAATGCGGGCACGGCCCCGCTGACCATCAGCAATATCACGACTTCGGGCAACTTTGCTACCAGCGGCACCCTGCCCAGCAGTATAGCGGCGGGCGGCACGGCCCCGGTGAGTGTGGTGTTCACGCCCGCCAGCACCGGCCCCCGCACGGGCAGTTTGATTATCACTTCTTCGCTGGGCACCTACACCGTAAACCTGAGCGGCAACGGCGTAGTCGCGCCGCCGAGCATCAGCAACCTGAACCCGACGAGCGGGCCGGTGGGCACGAGCGTGACCATCACCGGCACCGACCTGGGCAGCGCCAGCAGCGTGAGTTTCAACGGCACGGTAGCCAGCAATGCCACTTTCACCAGCAACACGGCCACCAGCCTAGTGCTGCCGGTGCCGAGTGGCGCAACGACGGGCTTGGTAACGGTAACCACGGCGGGCGGCACGAGCAGCGGCCTGACCTTTACCGTTACCGTCCCGCAACTGGCCGTGAGCCAAAGCGGCACGGCCTACCCCAGCGGGGGCACGGCGTACAGCTTCGGCAGCCAGGTGCAGAACACGAGCAGCAGCGCCGTGGCCTTTACCCTGACCAACGCGGGCACGGCTCCGCTCACGATTAGCAGCATCAGCACGACGGGCAACTTCGCCACCAGCGGGGGCACTCCAACGAGCGTGGCGGCGGGCGGCACGAGCAGCGTGAGCGTAGTATTCACGCCCACGACCACCGGCACCCGCACGGGTACATTGGTTATCACCTCCAGCTTGGGCACCTACACCGTGAACCTGACCGGCACGGGCACCACCGCGCCGCCGAGCATCAGCAGCCTGAACCCCACCAGCGGGCCAGTGGGCACAAGCGTAACCATCACGGGCACCGCCCTGAGTGGGGCCACCAGCGTGAGTTTCAACGGCACGACGGTGGCCAGCGCCAGCTTCACCAGCAGCTCGGCCACCAGCATTGTGCTGAATGTGCCCACGGGTGCGACCACGGGCAACGTCACGGTCACCACGCCCGGCGGCACCAGCAACGGCGTGGCCTTCACGGTGACGGTGGTCCCGGCCATCACGGGCTTCACGCCCCTGAGCGGCTTGGCGGGCACGAGCGTCACGATTACGGGCACCAACCTTGCAACTGTGACGGGCGTGCGCTTTGGCACGGGTATGCTCACCACCAACTTCGTCAGCCAGTCGGCCACGAGCCTGACGGTGCGCGTACCGGTGGTGTCCAGCACGGGGCCGATTACGCTCACCAACAGTGCCGGGGCCACGGCCGTGAGCAGCGGCACGTTTACTTACGTGGCGCGGCAGAGCCTGACGGCCACGCTGAGTCCGGCCGGGCCGTTGGACGTGTGCCAGCCGCGCACCCTCACGGCCAGCGCCGCCAGCCCGGCCTTTGCCACCGGCACGGGCTTCGACGGTCCTGTACGGGCGGTGACGGTACAGACCGACGGCAAGGTGCTGGTCGGCGGTAACTTCAGTAGCTACAACGGCACGGCGGGCCAGAACGACCTCGTGCGCCTCAACGCCGACGGCACCCTGGACGCAGGCTTTGCCACCGGCACAGGCTTCAACGGTTTCGTGTTCAGCGTGGCGGTACAGACCGATGGCAAGGTGCTGGTCGGCGGCAGCTTTAGCAGCTATAACGGCACGGCGGGCCAGAACGACCTCGTGCGCCTCAACGCCGACGGCACCCTTGACGCAAGCTTTGCCACCGGCACGGGCTTTTTAGGCTTTAACAACAGCGTGTACAGCGTGGCAATACAAGCCGACGGCAAGGTGCTGGCGGGTGGCGGCTTCACCACCTACAACGGCACAGCCGCCAGTTGCCTCGTGCGCCTCAACGCCAACGGCAGCCGGGATGCGGCCTTCGTCACCGGCACGGGCTTCAACGGCAACGTGCAGAGCGTAGCGGTACAAGCTGATGGTAAGGTGTTGGCGGGCGGTGACTTCGATAGATACAACGGCATTACGGGCCAGAACGGCCTCCTGCGTCTCAATACCGATGGCACCCTGGACGCGGGCTTCGCCACCGGCACAGGCTTTCCCGGTAGTGTGTACAGCGTAGCGGTTCAGGCCGACGGTAAGGTGCTGGCAGGTGGTGCCTTCGGTACTTATAACGGCACGGCCGCTAGTGGCCTCGTGCGCCTTAACGCTGCTGGCAACCGGGACGCGGGCTTCGTTACCGGCACGGACTTTAACAGCACTGTGAGTAACGTGGTAGTGCAGGCCGACAGCAAGGTGCTGGTGAGCGGCGGCTTCACCACCTACAACGGCGTGACCGCTAGTAGCCTCGTGCGCCTCAACGCCGACGGCAGCCGGGATGCGGCCTTCGTCACCGGCACGGGATTTAATACCTTGGCATACGTGTACAGCGTGGCGGTGCAGGCAGACGGCAAGATGCTGGCAGGTGGTGACTTTATCAGCTACAACGGCACGGTCCAGAACCGACTCGTGCGCCTCAACGCCGATGGCAGCCTCAACACCACGGCCACAGCCGTGAGCGGGGCCAGCTTCACCTTCAGTCCCGGCAACACGACGACCAACCCGCTCGTGACCAGCACGGCGGGCAGCTACACGGCCACGGCCAGCCTCAACGGCGAAACCTCGGGGGCCTCTAATACGGTTGTACTCACAGCCTGCTCAATGCCCACCCTCACGAGCCTCAACCCGACCAGCGGCTTGGTAGGCACGAGTGTCACGCTGACGGGCACCAACTTCGGCGGAGCTACTAGCGTGAGTTTCAACGGCACGACAGTTACCAGCGCCAGCTTTACCAGTGCCTCGGCCACCAGCATCGTGCTGAACGTGCCGAGCGGCGCGACCACCGGCAACGTGACGGTTACGACCCCGGCGGGTACTTCTAACGGGGTAACGTTCACGGTAACGGCCGCCCAGTTGGCCGTGAGCCAGAGCGGGACAAGCTACCCCAGCGGGGGCGCAGCGTACAGCTTCGGCAGCCAAGTGCAAAACACGGGCAGTAGCGCCGTGGCCTTTACACTGACCAATGGCGGGACGGCGACCCTGACGATTAGCAGCATCAGCACGACGGGTGACTTCGCCACTAGCGGGGGCACCCCGACGAGCGTGGCGGCGGGCGGCACGAGCAGCGTGAGCGTGGTGTTCACGCCCACGGCCACCGGGCCGCGCACCGGCACCCTGGTGATTACTTCCAGCGCCGGCACTTACACGGTGAACTTGAGCGGCACGGGCCTGACCCCGGCCCCAGTGCTGACCAGCCTCAACCCGACGAGTGGGGTGGTGGGTGCCAGCGTGGTCATCAGCGGTTCCAACCTGAACGGGGCCAGCGGGGTGAGCTTCAACGGTACGGCCGCCAGCGGCTATACCGTGAACGGAACCGGGACGCAACTGACGGTGAACGTACCCAGCGGCGCAAGCACTGGCAACGTAACCGTGACTACTCCCGGTGGCACCAGCAACGGGCTGACCTTCACCGTAACCGCGCCGCAACTGGCCGTGAGCCAGAGTGGCACGGCCTACCCCAGCGGGGGGACGGCGTACAGCTTCGGCAACCAGGTGCAAAACACGAGCAGCAGCGCCGTGGCCTTCACGCTGACCAATGCGGGCACGGCGGCGCTGACTATCAGCAGCATCACCACGACGGGCAATTTTGCCACCAGTGGTACGCTGCCCAGCAGTGTGGCGGCGGGCGGCAGCAGCCCGGTTAGCGTGGTGTTCACGCCCACGACGACGGGGCCACGCACCGGCACGTTGGTGATTGTGTCCAGCCTGGGTACCTACACCGTGAACCTGAGCGGCACGGGGATAGTGGCCCCGCCCACGCTCACCAGCCTCAACCCGACGAGCGGGCCGGTGGGCACGAGCGTCACCATCACGGGCAGCAACCTGGGCAGCGCCAGCAGCGTGAGCTTCAACGGCACGACGGTGGCCAGCGCCAGCTTCACGAGCAACTCGGCCACTAGCCTCGTGCTAAATGTGCCCACGGGTGCGACCACGGGGCCGGTCACCGTGACCACGGCGGGCGGCACGAGCAGCGGCCTGACGTTTACCGTGACAGTGGTTTATCCGGACCTGACCATCAGCACCGGCAGCCTGGGCAGTCCGGTGGCAGTTGCTCCTGGCAATTACAACAGCATCACCGTAACCGGGAGTGGCATCGCGCAACTCACCGGTGGCACCGTGGTGAACAGCAGCGTGAGCGTGAGCGGCACCTTGCTCAGTAGCTGCCAGGCCCTGACCGGCGCGGCCACCTTCACGCTGGCCGCCGGGGCCACGCTCGGCATCTGCGACGTGGCTGGCCTGAGCAGCACCCCGAGCACCGGGGCCGTGCAAACCACCGGCACCCGCAGCTTCAGCTCCGATGCCAGCTACGTGTACAACGGCACCCAGGCCCAGGCCACGGGCAACGCCCTGCCCCCGCAGGTGCGCAACCTGACCACGACCAACAACCAAGTCGTCACCCTGACCCAAGCGGTGGCCGTAGTCCAAACCCTCACCATTGGCGGAACCGGCAACCTGGCCCTCAACAGCCAAGCCCTGACGCTGCTCTCCAGCGCCAGCGGCACGGCCCTGGCCGTGAACAGCGGCACGGGTGTGGTGACGGGCGGCACGGCTACCATGCAACGCTACCTGAGCACGACCAACCTGGGCCTGGGCTACCGCCACTACAGCGCCCCGGTTAGCGGCTCGACGGTGAACGACCTGACCACGGCCAGCTTCACGCCCCGCGTGAATACGGCCTACAACACCGCCGCTGCGCCGAACAACGTGAACCCGTTCCCGACCGTGTTCCACTACGACCAAAGCCGTCTGGCTACCGTCACGAGCAATTACGGAGCCTTCGACAAGGGCTGGGAGTCACCAGCGGCCTTGACCAGCCTACTGGCCGTCGGCCAGGGCTATTCCGTGAACCTGCGGGGCACCGAGAAGGTGGATTTCACCGGGACACTCAACACCGGCGACTACCCGGTGCCGCTGGCCCGCAACGCCGGGACCACCGCCGCCGATGCCGGTTGGGCATTGGTCGGGAATCCGTATCCGGCCCCCATCACCTGGGCCAACGTGCTGCCCGCCGACCGGCCGGGCCTCGACGGGGCCATGTACGTGTTCGAGAGCAACAGCCCGTACAGTGGCCAGTACCGCACCAACGTGAACAACATGGGCACGTCGGACCTGATTGGCAGCAGCCAAGCCTTTTTCGTGCGGGTAAGCACCGGCCAAACCAGCGGCAGCCTGACCTTCCACAACAGCCAGCGCCTGACCAATTATGGGCAGCAAGTGGCCGTGCGGCGCGGCACCGCCGACCCGCGCCCGCAGGTGCAGTTGCGCTTGGGTGGGGCGGGCTTGAGCGACGACTTGTTCGTGTACGCCGAAGCCGGGGCCACGGCCGGGCTGGATGCCCAGTTTGATGCCACCAAGCTGGCCAACCCCAGCGGGCTGGGCCTGGCGGCAGTCGCCGCTACGGGCCAGGCCCTGGCCATTCAAGGGCTGCCCGTGCTGACCGCCGCGACGGTGGTGCCGCTGACCGTGCAGGTGCCCGCCGCTGGCACCTACACCTTCACGGCTCCGGCCTTGCTGAACCTGCCCGCCAGCACCCAGGTGTTCCTCACCGATGCCCTGACCGGGCAGCGGGTGAACCTGCAAACGCTGCTCGCCACGAGCTACGCCGTGACGCTGACTGCCGCCCAGGCGGCCACCCCCGTCGCGGGCCGGTTCTTCCTGAACCTGGTGCCAGCGGCTGCGCCGTTGGCCACCGCCGCCCAGGCCCTGGAGGCTGGTCTACGCCTGTACCCCAACCCCGCTCACGGGGTCACCACGGTGTGGCTGCCGGCCGTGCCGGGTGCTACCCGTGCCACGTTGGAGCTGTACGACGCGCTGGGCCGCACCATCAGCCAGCAGACGTTGGCCTTGGCGGCGATGAACACCACCACCGTGCTGGACCTGACGGGCCTGGCCAGCGGCGTGTATGTGCTGCGAGTGCAAGCCGGAGCCGCCCAAACCACGCGCCGCGTCGTGGTCAATTGACCGTTTCCCTGCGCTGGATGAAAAACAAGCTCCCACCGGAAGGTGGGAGCTTGTTTTGTTTCAGGGGGCCTGGAAGGCGGGCAATTTGGGGGCCGGGGTTTTGTGGGTGCCGGTGCTTATCCGGCGGTTCGTGGCTTTGTTGCCACGGAGCCGGGCGGGCGGCGGGTTTTCGGGGCGGGCAGTTGGCCCGCTTTCAGCCCGGTTGTGCCAGCACCTGCCGCACTTCGCGCACGGCTTGGCTCAAAGGCACTTGCTGGGGCACGATGCCCGCTTCGGCGCGGGCCTGCGTCACCCATTCCCACAGCCGCCCGAAGGTGAGGCTGGCCCGCGCCTGAGCGGCCAGGGCCTTGGCGGGCACTTGCAGGGCGGCGGCCAGGGCGGCGTAGCCGGTGGCGGGGGGCAGGCCCGTCCGGTAAGCCCACAAGGTCCACAGTTGCCGCCGGTTGCGCCAGAGGTCGGCCAGGTGGTGGGGGCAGTCCACCACGGGTTCCCGCCGCTGGGTGTGCAGGTCGGCCCACTCGCGCAACTGCCACGACAAGCCCACTTCCACCCGCCCGCAGTGCCGGGGCGAGGTGTGGACCCGAACCTGCGGGCTGTGGCGCAGCCGCAAATCGTGGCGGCGCAAGAGTTGGCACAGGGCCTCGTCTTCCAGGTACCGCCGCACCGGCAGGCCGCCCACCCGCTGGTAGGCCCGCGCCGTGAGGGCCAGGCTGGCCCCAAAGTGTTGGTGATGCCGGGGCCAGGGGTCGGCCGACTGTGGGTCGAGGCGGTGCTCGAGCTGGGCGCACAACAGTCGGTAAGCCGCGTCGCGCAGACGCAGGGCGCGGGCCGGGTCGGCGGCCGGGCCAGGGGCCGTCAGGATGCGCCCGCCCACGGCATCGGCCCCGCTACGAATCGCGGCCTGGTTGGCGGCCAGCCAGTTAACGGCCACGGTGGTGTCGGCATCGGTGCTGAGGATGAGGCCGCCGGGCCGACCCACGGCCAGCAGGCGCTGGCAGGCCGCGTCCATCAGCAAGCGGCGGGCGCGGCCGATGTGGGCCTCGGCGGGCGGCAGGTGCAGCTCGACTACGTGCAAGATGAGGGCGGGGTGCTGGCGGCCCGCGTGCCGGGCCACGGCGGCCGTGGCATCGGTGCAGTTGTTGGCCAGCACCACCACCTCGAACGTGCCGGGCGGCAGCGGCTGGCCCCGCAGGTCAATTTGGGTGGCCAGGGCCGCCAGGGCCAGGGGCAGCGCGTCGGCTTCGTTGCGGGCGGGCACCACCACGCTGGCCCGCAACGCCGGATGCGGCGGGGGCAGTTGCCCGGCCAGGGCCGCCGCCAGGGCATCGGGGCCGAGGGGCGGAGCCGGGGGCAACCCAACGACGGAAAAACCTGGAACCGGGCCGCTGGCACTAGCAGCAGGAAGGCGCGTTAATTCAAAACTCATGAGCGTATTACGCGCCGCTGCCCGCAAAGGATAACCCCACCGCCTCCTCTGGGGCCGCTGCCCCGGCGGGTGCCGTCCGCTGCTAATGTGCTATTGGCCAATGCGCCAATACCTGGCCCACCGTATCCAGTCACTGCACCACGTAGTAGCCGGGCGGCAGCGCAGCCAACGACAAGGTGGTTTTGGCGGCGCCGGCTGCGCTGCCGCAATACCTCCTGGCCCAGCACATCAAGCAGGCGCACCGTGGTGGTGGCCCAGGTGCTGCCCGTGAGGGGCGGAAAGTAGAGCGGGGCCGTGGTTTAGGCGGCGAGCGGGGCTCGCTTGCTACCAAAATGCCAAGCAAGCAAAAGCGTAGGGTTTTGAGCATGAGCAAGGGGGTAGGGGTGAACGGCCGACCTTTGACAGACCAGGGACAGCCGCCAATGTTTAATTTGCAGCCCCGTTCCGCCCGCCGCTATGCCCGTCCCCGTCGTTTCCCGCCTCGCGCCCACGCCCAACGGCTACCTGCACCTCGGCAACGCCGTGAACTTCGTGCTGACCTGGCTGCTGACCCGCCAGGCCCACGGCATTTTGCACCTGCGGATTGACGACCTCGACCGCACCCGCCTGCGCCCGGCGTACCTGGACAACATCTTTCGGGTAATTGAGTGGCTGGGCCTGGACTACGACCACGGCCCGACCGGCCCCGACGACTTTTTGCGCCACTACTCGCAGCTGCTGCACCTGCCTGCCTACAACGCCGTGCTGCGCCGCCTGGCCCAGCAGCCCGACCTGGTGTACGCCAGCCTGCACTCGCGCACCGAAACCGTGGCGGCCACCGTACCCCGCAATACTCCCGGCGCGGCGTGGTGGGCGCGGGTGCCGCCCGGCCAGCAAATGGCCGATTTTATCATCCGCAAGAAGAACGGCGTAGCCGCTTACCAACTAGCGTCCGTGGCCGACGACCTGCGCCTCGGCACCACCCTCATCGTGCGCGGCCAGGACCTGCAACCGAGTACGGCCATGCAGCTATGGCTGGCGGCCCAACTACCCGAAACGGCAGCGTTCCAGGCCAGCCGCATCCGGTTTGTGCATCACGCGCTGCTGCTGGATGCAGCGGGGCAAAAGTTGGCCAAATCGCAGCAGCACCCGCTGGATGCGGGCGTGTTGGGGGCCGCCGCCGGGCCGCGCCAAGTGTACGAAGCCGTGGCGCAACTGCTGGGCTTGCCGACGGCTGCGGGCGAGTCGCTGGCTACGCTGGCCGTGGCGGGGGCAAGCCTGGACTTTAGCGCACTTCTTGCTTGAATTCCTCGGCCCAATAATCCGCCAGGCGCGTCGGTTCCGGCAACTTATACCCCCGCAGACACGCCAGCGTGAGCCGCGTGGCCGTGGCCTGGTCGCAGCGGTGGCCGGGGCTGACAAACAGGGGCAATACCTTGTCTTTGCTCCGTACCACCTCCCCGATTAGTTCGCCGGTCTTGCCATCGGTCAGCGGTTCGATGCTGCCTTTGGCCAGGCCCGGCTCCGCAAAGTGGCCGGTCAGCTTTTGCTTGGCTACGCCGAACGTGGGCACATCCAGCAGCACCCCCAGGTGGGCCGCAATGCCCATGCGGCGGGGGTGGGCAATGCCGTGGCCATCCACCATCAGCACGTCGGGTAGCTGCGTGAGCTTGGCAAAGGCGTGCAGCACGTTGGGCGCTTCGCGGAACGAGAGAAAGCCCGGCACGTAGGGCATGGGCACGGGGCCGTAGCTGTACACTTTCTCCACCAGCTCCAGGCTCGGAAACCGCAGCACCACCACCACCGACAGCACCGTGTCGGGCGTGGGAAACGACGAGTCGCAGCCGCCGATAAAACGCGGCTCCTGCGGCAGCGGGCCGAAGCGCAGGCGCTGGCGCATTTCTTCTTGCTGGGTGGTCAGTTGGCGCACCAGAACGGGGTCGGGCGGCGGGCCGGGCGGGCGGTAGTAGGCCATTGGGGTCGGGCGGAATTGGGGTTGTGCTGCTTTTTCTTGCCCAACGCGGGAATTAACCAACAAGCCCCACGGGCTTACGTAACAGCGAAGAGCATATCCTGAAACGAATTTCCCCACCGCATGGCCAACCAACAAGCCGACGAACAACCCGCCGCCACCGGCGCCGGCCCCTGGCTGGAACGCCGCTACTTCATTGACGTGCGGCAGCCCCGCCACAGCCCCGCCGCCCTCATGGCCCAGGTGCAGGCCGACGTGCCCCGCTTCTCCCCGTCGCTGCTGGCTGATTTCGAGAAGAAAGAAAACCCCGGCGGCCCCCTGCAAGTGGGCGACGAGTTCCACATCACCATCCTCGGCCCCTGGAACGGCTGCGTCCGGGTGACGGAGCTGGGGCCGACGCACTTTGAGTTTGTTACGTTGGAGGGCCACCCCGAAGCCGGCCACATCCGCTTCGAGGCCCACCACCTGGATGCCCGGCCCGACGTGCTGCGGTTTGAAATCCGGTCGCGGGCGCGGTCCCGCGACGGCCTGGTGGCCTTCGCCTACGCCACCACCGGCATCGGCAAGCAGGTGCAGGAAGCCACCTGGGTGGAATTTTGCAACCGCGTGGCCCAGGCCAGCGGTGGCCAGGCCCTGGGCAGCGTCTGCGTCGAGACCCTGACCCACACCGAGACCGGCGGCCACGCCCACGACCGCCATGACTGAGCCAACCTCCCCCGGCCCCGACCTGACAGCCGCCCCGCCGCCCGCCACGGCGGCGGCCATTGTGGCGGCGGCCACCCCCACCGCCGCCCCGGCCACCCCCAGCGCCCCGCCCCTCTGGGAACAGTACAAAGCCCGCCTCGATGCCTACGCCAACGCGCAGGTGAACTACGACACCACCCGCCAGAACGAGTACAGTTCCGCCACCGGCTGGCGCATCGACGACTACGCCACCGACCTACCCGCCGAAGTACCCGGCCCGCCCGCTGCTGCCGGCTCTTTCGCCGCCGCCCAGGACGTGCTGCGCCGCTACGCCTTCCCGCCGCCCGACCTCATCACCGGCATTTTCATGCCCGACGTGCCGCTGGCCCAGCGCGTCATGCTGCTGCGGGCCAGGTTCCTGGTGTTCTCGTTCTGGTTCGGGGTCAAGGTGAGCGAAGTGACCGACGTGATGAGCCAGGCTACGCCCGCCGGCCCGGAGCGGGTGTGGGGCTACGGCTACCGCACCCTCGAGGGCCACTTCGAGCGCGGCGAAATCCAGTTCACGCTCCACAAAAACCTGTCGTCCGGGGCCGTGCAGTTCTGCATCCACGCCGTGTCGCAGTCGGGCCGCATCCGCAACCCGTTCTACTGGGTTGGGTTCAAGCTGTTCGGCCGCATCTTGCAGCGCAAGTTTGCCCGCGAGTCGCTGCGCCGGATGCGGGAGCTGGTGGCGGCGGCGCTGGCCCGGCAGTAAGCGGCCAGCCGCTACCCCAATCCGCTACTCGTTCAGGCCCTTGCCCTCGAAAATGGCCTGTGTGCATTTCGCTACCCGCGCCTCGCGGGTTTTGGCCTGCTTGGGCGCCGCGAAGTGCATGAGGTAGGCCCGCTGCCGCCCCGGCGTCAGGGCCGCAAAGGCTGTTTTCAGGGCGGGCAGCGCCGCTAACTTCTGCTCAAACTCCGCTGGCACCTCGAACGCCGCTGTTTTCTTGAAGGCTACTTTCGCCCCGGCCATTTCCAGCTCCACCGCCTCCCGAACGTAGGCCTGCAACGTGGGTTCCAACGCCGCTATTTCCGCCATGCTGGCAAAGCGCAGCTGGCGAGCCGCCTGCGTATTCTCCGTTTGCTGAATCAGCACCCCGGCCGGGTCATTCAGCAACGCGCCTTTGGGAAACAACACCGCGCAATAGTGCTTGAAAGCGTGGACGAGCAGCACGTTGCCGCCCTGAAACGTGTAGCACGGCACACCCCACTTTAGTTCTTCGGTGAGCACACCCGCCAGCACGATTGTTCGTAGGTGGCGCAACTCGGCTTGCCACTTTTTAGCTTTGCTGAAATAAAAATCAACCTTCGGATTAGGGCTTGCAGTTGGCATCGGGTAGCTCTTTAAAAAAACGTCAGGTAATCAGCTCGCAAAACAAACCGGCCGTTTCGGACCTTTCTGCCCAGCTTTAGTGTCCCGCTAGCTGGCTGCGCAAAAGTAGGCCCAACCGTTCGGTCCATTACCCAAAATTAAATCAAAAACCACTCTTCACCACCTGCCTTCTCCATGACCCAAACCCCCGCCTACGCGGCCCAGTCGGCCACCTCTCCGCTCACCCCTTTTGCCATCGAGCGCCGCCCCCCCGGCCCGCACGATGTCCTGATTGACATCCTCTTTTGTGGCGTGTGCCACTCCGACCTGCACCAAGCCCAGGCCGAGTGGGGCGCGGGCATCTTCCCAATGGTGCCGGGCCACGAAATTGTGGGCCGCATCGCCCAGGTCGGCAGCGCCGTCACCAAATTCCAGGTCGGCGACCTGGCGGGCGTGGGCTGCATGGTGGACTCGTGCCGCACCTGCCCCAGCTGCCGCGAGGGCCTGGAGCAGTTCTGCGAAAACGGCGGCAGCACCGGCACCTACAACGACGTGGAGCGCGGCACCAAAACGCCCACCTACGGCGGCTACTCCAAGCAAATTGTGGTGGACGAAGCCTTCGGGCTAAAAGTGTCCGACAAGCTGGATTTGGCCCGCGTCGCGCCGCTGCTGTGCGCGGGCATCACCACTTATTCGCCGTTGCGGCACTGGAAAATCGGGCCGGGCCACAAGGTGGCCGTGCTGGGCCTGGGCGGCCTGGGCCACATGGGCATCAAGCTGGCCGCCGCAATGGGGGCCGAGGTCACGGTCCTCAGCACTTCGCCCAACAAGCGGGCCGATGCCCTGGCCCTGGGTGCCCACAAGTTCGTCGTGACTACGAACGAGGACGAAATGCTGGCCGCGCAGAAGTCGTTCGACTTTATGCTGAACACCGTGTCGGCCAAAGTGGACATGGCGCAGTACCTGCGCCTGCTGCGCCGCGACGGCACGATGGTGCTGCTGGGCATCCCGACCGAGGCGCTGCAAATTCCGGCCTTCAGCCTACTGGGCGGGCGGCGGCGGGTGGCTGGCTCGCCCATCGGCGGCATCGCCGAAACCCAGGAAATGCTGGACTTCTGCGCCGAGCACAACATCATGGCCGACATTGAGCTGATTAACATCGCCGACATCAACGAAGCCTACCAGCGGATGCTGCGGAGCGACGTAAAATACCGGTTTGTGATTGACCTGGCGACGTTGTAGGGATGTGGTCGGATGGCGCGGGGCTGTGCCCCGTGCCGCAGTGCCGCAGGGCTTCGCCCTGCACCCCAGGCCGAAATTGCAAGCACCGGGCAGCGATTGCAGGGCGAAACCCTGCGGCACTGCGGCACGGGGCACAGCCCCGCGCCATCCGCCTTACTGTCGCACGAACAAGTACGGGTCGGTTTCCAGGAACTCATTCACCCGGATTTCCAGCGTCTTCACCGCGCCGTCAACCAGCGCGAACGTGGCCGGGAAAATCCCATACGCCGGGTTGGAATAGGTGAGCCGGAACACCTCGCCGTCCAGGTAATCCAGGGTGGCGGTCAGGTTGGGGTGGTGGCCGAAGTGAATGAGTAGCTGCTTGCCCTGCGGCTCGACGCTGATGGGGCCGTACACTGGGTTCTGGTAGGTGCCCGCGTAGTCCTTAAGGGGGTGGGGGAGCTTGTTTTTCTTCGCTGCGCGGGCTTGGAGGGCGGCCACTTGCTGCGCCATTTCCACATCGCCGGGGTGGGCAAACTGGTAGAGCTGGCGGCTGCGGTCCACGTAGGGCACGCCCAGGTAGGCATCCAGAATCTGGCAGCGCAGGGCTTCAAAAAAGCTTTGGTTGTCCTGGTTGGTGAGCACGGCCAGGCCCAGGTTGGCTTCGGGCACGAAGCACACGTTGGTGACGTAGCCGTCGGCCCCGCCGGTGTGCCAGTAGATTTGGCGGCCGTTGTAGTCGGCCGTTTGCACCCCGAGGGCGTAGGCGCGGAAGTGCATCGGGAAGATGGGGTTTTTGCTGGTGCCTTGCAGGGTGTTGCCCTGCCGGGTGCGGCGCAGTGTGGCCCAGGGCAGCACGCGCTGGCCCTGGTACTTGCCGCTGTCAAGCTGGAACTGGAGCCAGTGGCCGAGGTCGTTCACGTTGCTCACCATGCTGGCGGCCGGCCCCATATTGTTCAGCTCGTCAAACGGCAGGCGGGTGAGCGGGCCGAAGGTGGTGGTGTAGGGCAGGGCAATGTTGGCCCGCTGCCCGAAGCCGGTCGTGAGCGGCGTGGTCTGGCTCATGCCCAGCGGCGTGAGCAGGCGCTGCTGCACCCAGTCTTCCCAAAGCTGGCCGCCGCTGACGACGGGAATGATTTCGCCCGCCGTGATGAAGCCCGCGTTGCAGTAGCCGTAGCTCTGCCGGAAAATGCCGTTGGGCTTGAGCAGCCGCAGCTTGCCCACAATCTCGGCCCGGCTGAGGTTGGAATCCCAGAAGCTGAAATCGCCCTGGAAGGTCTTGGTGCCCAGGCGGTGACTCAGCACGTCGCGGATGCTGACCAAAGCGGTGCTGGCGCTGTCGTAGAGCCGGAAACCGGGCAGGTACTTCCGCACCGGGTCGTCCAGCTTCAGCTTGCCTTCTTCTTCCAGTTGGGCCAGCGCCGTGCCGGTGAAGAGCTTGGAGTTGGAGGCAATCAGGAACAGGGTGTTGGCATCCACCGGGGCCGTTTTGCCCGCTTCCTTCACCCCAAAGCCCTGGCTGACGACGGGCTGGCCATCCTTGACCACCACCAGGGCCAGGCCGGGGATTTTCCAGAGGCGCAAGCCGCGCTGCACGTAGGCCGTGAGGCTGTCTTTGATGAAGGCCGGGCCGGTGACGGGTTGGGCGAGGGTGGGGGAGGCCAGAGCCAGGAAGGGGAGGAGGTAGCGGAGTTTCATAAGGCGGAATAAGGACGCGGCTCCGGTTCAGGCAGCCTGCGCCAAAGGTTCAAAGCCAATGACCAAGCGGGTGTGCAGCACCGCCGAAACTTTGATGAGGGTGTCCAGGGTGACGGTAGCGGCGTTGCGTTCCAGCCGCGAGATTTGCTCCTTGCCGATGCCCAGGCGGCTGCCCAGCTCGGCCTGGGTCAGGTGTTGCGCCCGGCGGAGTTCCTTTATCCGAAACGGCAGCAGCTCCAGGCTCAGTTCAAGCTCAAACTCGTCGCGCTCCGGCGAGCCGACCGCCCCGAGGTAGTTGTCTTTCAGGTCGCGGTATTTCCGGGCACGGAGCGGGACCGCAGCGAGCGGCGGGAGGGCAGTGGGCATGGCGAGGGCGGGTTATTGGCTGGAAATGGCAAAGTAAGTACGCCGCAGCCGTTCGGCCTTGGCAATGTCGCGGGTGGGGGTTTTGGCGGTTTTTTTTGTCAAGGCCGTGAGTGCAGACCACCAGCGTGGCTGCTGCGCCCCGGCTGTCCAGAACGCGAACAGCCGGTGGGTGGTGCCGGGGCCATCCACCCGCACTTCCCACAGCTCGTCGGTGCCGGCCATCTTCTCAAACCAGTCGCCTTTGAAGCCAAGTTCAATTTTTTCAAAAGCCGCCGCGAACCGCTGGCGCAGCTTGAGCGGAGCCTGTTGCAGGTAGGCATCCGCCTCATCCAGCAAGGCTACCTCAATTGGCTTCTTCATCGGCAGGCGCGGCTAAGAAGCTGTTTGAGTTACCGTCTAGGACCGCTGAACGAGTACCCCGAAGCTGTGCTTCGGTCGTTGAACGGTCGTTCAGCGGGGCCGTTCAACGACCGAAGCACAGCTTCGGGGTACTCGTTCAGCTAACTCAAACTGTTTCTAAGATTGTGCGGGCAAAAATAGTTTGCCTACGCCACCCGCAGCACCACCTCGTCGGTGGCCGAGGTGTGCTGCACGAGCGGCCACAAATCGGCCACGCCGCTGAAATGCAGGTACACCCGCGCCAGGGTCAGCACGTCTTTTTCGCAGTAGGTGACGATGCGGGCGAGGTTTTTTTCAACCCAGTAGGTGTGGCCGACCTGCGAGCCGTCAATGTCGTCTTTGGGCGAGGGGATGTTGAAGACCCCGGCCAGCAGCGGCAGGCTGATGAAGCCTTTGTTGTCGCCAAATTTCCAGAGGTCCATCGTGTCGAGCAGGTGGGGCAACTCCCAGGGTTTGAAGCCCGCCACGTCGAGCATCGGCGGAATGGACTGGCCGCAAATCAGCATCCGGCGGCCCAGGTAGGCGTAATCAAATTCGCGGCCGTTGTGGGCGCAGAGGAAGTGGCCGTCGGGCGAGGCCACGTCGAGCTTGGGGTAGCGCCCGCCGTAGGGCTGGAAGCGGCCCAGAAACTGCCGGAACCCGCGCAGCACCACGCTTTCGTCGTCGTCGGCAAACGACTTGGTGCGAAACTCCAGGGTGTTGTCGGGCAGGTAGCGAAAGTAGCCCACCGAGACGCAGACGATTTTGCCAAACTCGGCGTAGAGGCCGGCGTTGGGGTAGAGGTCGGCGTGGGTTTGGCCGGCTTCCACTTCTTTAGCGTGGCGCTTGCCGCAGAACTTGTGCCACAGCCCGGCGTGGGGTTCGGGCACTTCGCCGTGGGTGGCGTAGCCGGGCACGGTCTCAATGTCCACAAAGAAAACGCGGTTCAGGTTGACGTGGCGCAGGATGTGCATGGGACAAGGGCCTGGTTTGGGGCAGTGAAGGTAAGCCGGATGGCGCGGTTGGGCCAAATCGGGCGGCCCGGCCTTAGCTTCGCGCCCCGTATGCTGTTTGATTTCAACGCGCACAGTGCGCTGCTTTTGCCGTTTGCCGTGCCGGGGGCAGTGGCGGCCACGTTTCTGGTGGTGCGGGCGGTGCGCACCGGGTCGCGGGCCGACCTGCTGCTGGCCGGGCTGCTGGCCTGGCCCACGCTGGCCATTGGGCAGTGGCTGCTGGGCTACGCCGGCTGGTTTGACAGCCACGACCGGCACTCCACGTTCATGTTTTACGTGCCCTGGCAACTGCATTTGTCGCAGGGGCCGCTGTGGTATCTGTACTTTCGGAGCCTGACCAACCAGGACTTCCGGTTGCGGCCCCGCGCCTGGCTCCACCTGCTGCCGGGGCTGCTGGAAATCGGGCTGTTTGTGGCCGTGGCGGTGCTGGATTTGGGCTGGCGGCGCGGGGTGCGGGGCGAGGCGCTGCCCGATTTCTTCGGCACGAAGGGCGCAGCGGCTACCTGGCGCGACGGGCTGTTTGAGCTGTTTGCCGCCGCTGGCTATGCCCTGCTACTGGGCTACGGCCTGGCCACGTTGCGGGCCTACCGCCGCTACCGCCGCTACCTGGACGACAATTTCTCGCAGACCGAGCGGCTGCGCTTCGCCGGGTTGCGGCAGGTGCTGATTTTGCTGCTGGTGGGGCTGGTGCTGAGTTTGGTGTACACGGCCCTGGAAGCGGTGCTGGGAGAGTTCAGCTACGACACGGCCTGGTACGCCTTCGCGGTGCGCGGGGCGCTGATTTATGCGCTGGTGGTGGTGGGCTTGCAGGCCAACTACGCCGCCGCCACCAGCCCGTTGCGGTTTGAGGATGTAGGGGCGGGGCTTGCCCCCGCCCGAATCGGTGAACAGTTGCCGTTGAACGACAGGGCGAACGACGCGGGGAATGCTTCCTTGGATGATAACCGCGCAACGATTTGGGCGGGGGCAAGCCCCGCCCCTACGCCCGAACCGGCCCCCCAAACCCTGCCGCCCGAGCTGCTGCCCTGGCGCGACAAACTCCTGGCGCTGATGGATACCGAGCAGCCCTGGCTGGAGCCGGAACTGACCCTGACCGAGCTGGCCCACCGCCTGCGCCTGGCCCCGGCGCTGCTCTCGCGGGTCATCAACACCGGCTGCGGGCAGAACTTTAACGACTTCGTGAACACCTACCGGGTGCAGGCCGCCGCCCAGCGCCTGGCCGACCCCCGCTACGGCCACTACTCGCTGATGGGCGTGGGCTTGGACTGCGGTTTCAACTCCAAATCAACCTTTAACCGGGTGTTTAAGAAGCTGGCCGGGCACCCGCCGGGCGAGGTAATGCGGCCCAAATTATAAGTTGGGACGGCCCGAATCGTGAAATGAAGCGCCGGGTGCGGCGGGGTGGGGGACCTTTGTGTCGTTCATTTCTCCACCCCCAACCACCGTTTCACCCATGAAAAAGCGCCTCACCACCTTCCTGGCCCTGGCCCTGACCAGCACCTTGCTGGCCGCCCCCATCTCGCTGCATTCCGAATTGTTCATTGAAGCCGGCAAGCTGTTCGTGCTGGGCGGCGGGCAGGCGGGGGCCTTCACGGTGGCCGGCAAAAACGTGGGCACCGTGCCCGTTGAAGTGCAGGAACGCCCCCTGAGCGGCCCCACCGCGACGCGGGGTACGCTGGCCCCCGGCCAGCGGGCGCGGCTAACCTTTGCCCCCGGCTCGGCGGCGCTCCTGCTCAACCCCAGCGCCGAAAACGCCCACCTCTCGCTGGACGTGACGGGCAGCACCCGCGCCCTGGGCATGACCTACGAGGCAACCAAAAAATAACCTGCCCCGCCCTGAAATTCTTGGGCAGAGGCAACGTTTGTCGCCCATCTTTCATCCTTCGCTCAGGTTTTGCTGCTTCCCCCCTTCCTTATGCGCCTTCCGTTCATCCCCGTCCTGCTGGCTACGGCCTCGTTCATTATTGCCAATGTAGCTGCCGCGCAGGCCCAGGGCGTAGCCACGGCCGCGCCGGTGGCCGCTGCCGCCACGGGCAGCATCAGCGGCGTGGTGCGCGACGACAAAACCCAGCAGCCGGTGGCCTACGCCACGGTGGTGGTGCTGCCCGCCGACTCGGCCGACACCAAGGCCGTGACGGGCGTGGCGGCCAGCGCCGACGGCAGCTTCCGCATCGACAAGCTGCCCGAGGGCCGCTACCGGCTGCGGGCCAGCTTCGTGGGCTACGCCCCCCGCACCCGCCCGGTGGCCGTGAGCGCCGGCCCGCCGTTTGCGGTGGTGTTCCGGCTGGCCCCGGCCGCCACGGCCCTGAGCGAGGCGGTGGTCGTTGGCTCCAAGCCGGTGGTGGACGTGCGGGCCGACCGCCTCATCTACAACGCCGACCAGGACGTGACCAACGCGGGCGGCACGGCCGCCGACGTGCTACGAAAGGCCCCGCTGCTGGCCGTGGACGGCGAGGGCAAGGTGACGATGCGCGGCTCGGCCAACTTCAAGGTTCTCGTCAATAACAAGCCTTCGCCCACCCTGGCCGCCAACCTGGCCGAAGCCCTGAAAGGCATTCCGGCGGCCAGCATCCAGAGCGTGGAAATCATCACCACGCCCTCGGCCAAATACGACGGCGAGGGCACGGCGGGCATCATCAACATCGTGCTGAAGAAGGGCGTGAACCAGCACCTGAACGGCCGGGTGGGGGCGGGCGGCGGCAACCGCAACACCAGCGCCGATGCCTCGCTCAATTTCAGGAAGGGCAAGGTGGGCTTCACTTCGTCGGGCGGGGTGGGGCAGTGGTTCAACCCCGGTGCCGACAACCGCAGCCGCCGCAGCTTTGACCCGGCCACCGGGGCCACCGTCAGCCAACTGGACCAGCACAGCACGATGCACAACGACGGGGTGTACGGCTACGGCTCGGCGGGGCTGGACTTTGACCCCGCCGCCCACCACAGCCTGTCGCTGGCCGGCTCGCTCAACAGCTACAAGGGCACCACCGACTCGGATTTGAGCAACCAGTTCACGGCCGTGGATGCCAGCCAGAACCAGGCGTTTGCCCGGCGCACCACCAACCGCTTTTCGGGCCTGGGCGGCGAGCTGACCGGCACCTACACCCGCACCTTTGCCCAGGCCCGCCGCGAGTGGAGCGTGCTGGGCCAATACGCCCGCAACGGCAACACCTCGGGCTACGACTTTGACCAGTACCGGGGCAGCCTCGTGCCGCTAGACCCCAGCCAGGCCAGCTACCGCGAACGCGCCGACAACACCTCGCCGGGCCACGAAGTGACGGCCCAGACCGACTTCACCCAGCCGGTTGGGGAAAAGCAAACCCTGGAAGCGGGCCTGAAATCCATCTGGCGGCGCAGCAGCTCGGTGGCCAACGTGGACACCCTGTTTCCGGCCACGTCGCCCGGCTTTGCCCGCTCGCTGCGCCGGGCCACCGATTTCAACTACGACCAGAACGTGCAGGCGGCCTACGCCACCTACGCCTTTCGGGTGGGCAAAAAGCTCAACGCCAGCCTGGGCGGGCGGGTGGAGCGCACCACCCTCACGGCCAACTTCCGCACCACCGACACCGGCTTCGGCCGCAGCTACACCACGCCGCTGCCCAACGGCAGCGCCCAGTATGCCATCAGCGAAACCACCAGCCTGCGCCTGGCCTACTCGCGCCGCATCACGCGGCCCAACATCTACTACCTCAACCCCTACGTGGACCGCTCCGACCCCAGCGTCATCAGCTACGGCAACCCCGACCTGGACCCGGAACTGACCGATTCCTACGAGTTGGGCTACAACACGGGCACCAAAACGGCCACCTTCAACGCCGCGCTTGGGGTGCTGCACACCGGCAACGCCATTGAGCAGGTGCGCCTGCCCACGGCCCTGCCCGGTGTCACGGCCCAAACCTTTGCCAACGTGGCGGCCAACACGTTCTATATGCTGACCACCTACGGCTCTCTCAAGCCGACCCCGAAGTGGGAACTGAGCGGCGGCCCCAACCTGCGCTACGTGGTGCGCCGCAGCCCGGCCCTGGCCGCCGAGCGGCGCGGCTGGCAGGTGGACATGATACTGAACACGTCCTACAAAATCGCCAAAACCCTGACTTTGCAGGGCAACCTCTATACCAACACCCGCGAGCCGGCCATTCAGGGCACCGGCTCCGCGAACCTGTACTACGGCTTCGGGGCCAAGAAATCCTTCCTCAAGGAGCGCCTTGACCTGAGCCTGAACCTGAGCAACCCCTTCAACAACACCTGGACCTTTAGGGGCACGGTGAACACGCCCTATTTCTACGAGCAGGGCGGCTACGTAATCTACGACCGCTCCATCCGGCTGTACCTGGCGTACCGCTACGGGCAGGAAAGCGGCGGGCGGCAGCGCAAATCCATCCGCAACGACGACCTGAAAGGCGGCGGCAGCAAGCAGGGCGGGTAGGGGCGCAGTAGGTGAACCGCCGACACTCCCAAAAGGCACCCCGCTCCGCAGCGGGGTGCCTTTTGGGCATAAAAGGGCCACTCCGCTGATTAGCGGGGTCGTAATTTGGTGCCAAATAGGCACTCCGCTGATTAGCGGGGTCGTAATTTGGTACCAAAGGGGCACTCCGCTGAGTAGCGGAGTCGTGCTTTGGTACCAAAGATGGACCCCGCTGAGTAGCGGAGTCGTGCTTTGGTACCAAAGATGGACCCCGCTGATTAGCGGAGTCGTAATTTGGTACCAAAGATGGACCCCGCTGATTAGCGGGGTCGTGCTTAGGTACCAAAGATGGACCCCGCTGAGTAGCGGGGTCGTAGTTGGGTACCAAAGGGGCACCCCGCTAACCAGCAGGGTGCCTCTTGGGTCGCCTGAACGATTCTTGCTTTTGGGAAAAGGGCGAATTTTGGGCGCGGGGGCCGTTGCCGGGCAACGTTGGGCCGGGGTGCCGCATCTGGGGGCTACATTCGTCCCCGGATTGCTTCGGCACCCGCACCCTTCCTCTTTCCCTTTCTCCAACGGCATGGCCCTCGTCATTGACAACCTTTCCAAAACCTACGCCAACGGCGTGCAAGCCCTCAAAAACGTCAGCCTGACCATTCCGACCGGAATGTACGGCCTGCTCGGCCCCAATGGCGCGGGCAAAAGCAGCCTGATGCGGACCATCGCCACGCTGCAAAATGCCGACTCCGGCCGCATCGTGCTGGACGACCTGGACGTGCTGCGCGACAAAGAAGCCGTGCGCCGGGTGCTGGGCTACCTGCCGCAGGAATTCGGCGTGTACCCCCGCGTGACGGCCGAGGAGTTGCTGGACCACCTGGCCGTGCTCAAAGGCATTGCCAACGGCAAAGAGCGCAAAGCCATTGTAGAGGCCCTGCTGCAACAAACCAACCTCTGGAACGCCCGCAAAAAGAACCTGGGCGGCTACTCCGGCGGCATGAAGCAACGCTTCGGCATCGCCCAGGCCCTGCTGGGCAACCCCCGCCTCATCATCGTGGACGAACCCACGGCCGGCCTGGACCCGGCCGAGCGCAACCGCTTCCACAACCTGCTGTCGGAGATTGGCGAAAACATCATCGTCATCCTCAGCACCCACATCGTGAGCGACGTAACCGACCTGTGTCGGAACATGGCCATCATCAGCCAGGGCCAGGTGCGCCTCACCGGCGACCCCCTCACGGTGATGGAGCAACTGCGCGGCCAGGTGTGGCGCAAGCTCGTGCACAAAGACGAAGTAGCCGCCGTGCAGGCCCAGCACCACGTCATCAGCTCGCGCCTGCACGCCGGCCAAACGGTGGTGCACGTGCTGAGCGAAGGCCGGCCGGGCGAAGGTTTTGAAGAAGTGAAACCGGACCTGGAAGACGTGTATTTCGCCCAAATCAGGGCTTAGTATTGAGTAGGGAGTATTGAGTAGGGAGTAGGGAGCAGGGAGTAGGGAGCAGGGAGTAGGGAGTATTGAGTAGGGAGTATTGAGTAGGGAGTATTGAGTAGGGAGTAGGGAGTATTGAGTAGGGAGTATTGAGTAGGGAGTAGGGAGTAGGGAGTAGGGAGAAACCAGCGGGCGGTTGTCGCACTACATGCCGTACACTTGCACTTTACGCCATGCGTAATACTTCCTGCCGACCCACTCCGCGCCTACGTGCCCGGCCCGATTCCTACTCCCTACTCCCTACTCCCTACTCCCTACTCCCTACTCCCTACTCCCTACTCCCTACTCCCTGCTCCCTACTCCCTACTCCCTACTCAATACTCCCTACTCCCTACTCAATACTCCCTACTCCCTACCAAAAACGATGCATCAGTTCAAGGAACTCAAAGTGTGGCAAAAAGCAATGGACGCTGCCCAGGCCACCTACGAGCATTGCGCCCGGTTCCCGGATGCCGAGCGTTACGGCTTGATATCGCAGATGCGCCGGGCCGCTGTTTCCATTCCGTCCAACATTTCGGAAGGAGCGGGCCGCAGCACGAACGGGGAGTTCCGGCAGTTTCTGGGCATCGCGGCCGGGTCTTGCCACGAGCTGGAAACACAGTTCCTACTGGCCAGCCGATTTCAGTACCTGACCGACGACCAAGCCGCAGCAATGACCGGCCAACTGGTTGAGTTGCAAAAGATGATTTATGGCCTACGCAACAGCCTACGACCTTGAACATCCCGCGCCGAATGTCTTCTCCTACCCCTGTGCCCGCCCCGGTCTAACTACTCAATACTACGTACTCACTACTAGCCCATGTTCCTGCCCATCTTCCTTTTTGAACTAAAGTACCGCATCCGCCGCCCCGCAACCTGGATTTATTTTGGGCTGCTCACGCTCATGGCCTTTCTGCTGGTGGCCGGGGCCGGGGGCGCGTTCGGCAGCGGCGTGAACGTGAGCCTGGGCGGCGACGGCGGCCGGGTCCACATCAACTCGCCGCACTCCATTGCGAGCACCCTGCTCACGTTGAGTGCCTTTGGAATGCTCATTACGTCGGCCATCATGGGCAACCCGGTGTACCGCGACTTTGAGCACAAAACGCACTCGCTGTTCTACACCACGCCCATCACCAAGCTGGGCTACCTGGGCGGGCGGTTTTTGGGCTCGTATGCCATCTGCCTGCTGGTGTTCAGTGGGCTGATTGTGGGTAGCTGGGTGGGGGCGCTGCTGCCCACCGTGGAACCAAGCAAGCTCGGCGCGTTCCACCTGAGCTACTATCTGTGGCCGTTCGTGCTGCTGCTGGTGCCCAACATCCTGTTTTCGGGGGCCATTTTTTTCACCCTGGCCACGCTCACGCGCAACGTGCTCAGCATCTACATCGGCTCGGTGCTGCTGCTGATGGGCTACCTCATTGCGGCCTCGTTCATCGGCGACCTGGACAGCAAAATGCTGGCTTCCGGCCTGGATGCGTTCGGGCAGTCGGCCCTGCGCTACACCACCCGCTACTGGACCCCGGCCGAGAAGAACACCCGCCTGCTGCCCCTGAGCCATTACCTCGTCCTGAACCGCAGCGTGTGGGTGGCGTTTGGGCTGGCGTTGCTGGGGCTGTGCTACGCCCGGTTCCGGTTTTCGGTGTTTGCGGCCGACAAGGCCCCGAGCCAAGCCAAGCGGGCCGAAGCGGCGCTGGACGTGCCCGGCGCGGTGGCGGGCATGGGCGGGCGGCTGGTGCTGCCCCGCGTCAGCCAGGTGTTCAGCAATGCGCTCAACTTCGGGCAGTGGTGGAGCCTCACCAAGCTGGAGTTGCGGGGCATCGTGCGCAGCGTGTACTTCGCGGCCCTGGTGGGGGCGGGGGTCATTTTCACGCTGGTGGTGGGCTGGCAGGTGGGCAAAATGTACGACACCACCACCTACCCCGTGACCAACGAAATGGTGAGCGTGGTGAGTGGCAACTTCGGGCTGTTTATGCTCATCATCATCACCTTTTACTCCGGCGACCTGGTGTGGCGCGAGCGCGACGCGGGCGTGGCCCAGATTACCGATGCCCTGCCCGTGCCCAACTGGGTGCCCTTCCTGAGCAAGCTGGCCGCCCTGTGGGCCGTGCAGGCCCTGCTGCTGGCCGTGGTGATGGCCTGCGGCCTGCTGCTCCAAACCCTGAAAGGCTACTTCCACTACGAGCCGGGGCTGTACCTGGAAGCGCTGTTTGTGGTGCAGTTGCCCGACTACCTGCTCATTTGCGTGCTGGCCATGCTGGTGCAGGTGCTGGTGAACCAGAAGTTTCTGGGCCACTTCGTGATGATAGTTTACTACCTGGCCAACATCTTCAAGGGCCAACTCGGCCTGAATCACAAGCTGCTGGACTACGCTGGCAACCCCGACACGCCCTATTCGGACCTGAACGGCTACGGGCATTTCCTGTGGGGCTTTGGGTGGTTTAAGCTCTATTGGGCGGCCGGGGCGGTGCTGCTGGCGCTGCTGGCCAACGTGCTGTGGCCGCGCGGCACCGAGGCCCGCTTCGTGGGCCGCCTGGCCGAGGGCCGCCGCCGCTGGGGCCGCCCCGCCTGGACGGCCCTGGCCCTGGGCGGCCTCACAATGCTGAGCGCGGGCAGCTTCATTTTCTACAACACCAACCGCCTCAACGAGTACGTCACGCCCAAAGCGCAGGAACGACGGCAGCTGCAGTACGAGCAAAAATACCGTCGGTTCAAGGACCTGGCCCAGCCCCGCATCGTGGCCGTGGCCCTGCACACCGACATCTTCCCCGCCACCCGCGCCGTGCACATTGCGGGCGACTACTGGCTCAAGAACAAGCACCCCCGCGCCCTGGATACCGTGCTGGTGCTGCTGGCCCAACGCCCGCGCATCCGCCAGCTGGCGTTCAGCCGCCCGGCCACCGTCCTGGCCGACGACAGCGCGGGCGGGCGGCTGCGGATGTACCGCCTGGCCCAGCCCCTGGCCCCCGGCGATTCCATCCAGTTGAACATGGCGCTGGACTACCGCGAAGTGGGCTTCCCCAACTCCGGCTCCAACACCGACATTGTGCAGAACGGCACCTTTTTCAACTCGCAATACCTGCCCGGCATCGGCTACAACGAAGCCGGCGAACTCAGCGACGACGACGTGCGCAAACGCAACGGCCTGCGGCCCAAAGACCGCGCCCGCCCCGCCACCGACCTCGCCGCCCGCCAAAACTCCGGCCTCAGCCACGATGCCGACTGGATTCGCTTTGAAACCGTGGTAAGCACCAGCGCCGACCAGACCGCCATTGCCCCCGGCCGCCTGCTCAAAACGTGGACCGCCAACGGCCGCCGCTACTTCCACTACCGCATGGAACAGCCGATGCTGAACTTCTACACCTTCCTCTCGGGCCGCTACGAAGTGTACCGCGACCAGTGGATTGACACCGCCGGCCACCGCACCGTGCCCATTGAGATTTACTACCAGCATGGTCATGAGTACAACCTCAAGCGCATGGCCGCCGCCGTCAAGGAGTCCTTCGCCTACTACACCGCCAATTTCAGCCCCTACCAGCACTCGCAGGTGCGCATTGTAGAGTTTCCGAAGTACGCCAGCTTTGCCCAGAGCTTCGCGGGCACCATCCCGTTTTCGGAAGCCATCGGCTTCATCGCCAAAGTAAACCCCGACGACCCCGAGGACGTGGACTACCCGTTCTACGTGACGGCCCACGAGGTGGCGCACCAGTGGTGGGGCCACCAGGTGGTGGGGGCCGACGTGCAGGGCGGCACGATGCTCGTGGAAACAATGGCCCAATACTCGGCCCTGATGGTGATGAAGCACCACTACGGGGCCAACAACATGGGCAAGTTCCTCAAGTACGAGATGAACTCCTACCTGCAAGGCCGCGCCTTTGAGCGCAAAAAGGAAGTGCCCCTGGCCAAAGTGGAAAACCAGGGCTACATCCACTACCGCAAAGGCTCCGGCGTGATGTACGCCCTGCAAGACTACATCGGCGAAGCCAACGTGAACCGGGCGCTACACCGCTTCCTGCAAGCCCACGCCTACGAAACCGCCCCTTACAGCACCGCGCCCATGCTGGTGCAGGCCTTCCGCCAAGTCACCCCCGACTCGCTGCAATACCTCGTCACGGACCTGTTTGACCGCATTGCGCTCTACGAAAACCGCATCACCGACTTCAGCAGCCAGCCCCTGCCCAATGGCCGCTACCAGGTGCGCCTGACCGTGCAAAGCAAAAAGCTGGTGGCCGACAGCCTCGGCACCGAACGGCAAGTGCCCGAAAACGACTACCTGCCCCTGGCCATCTTCCCCGCCCAACCCGACGACCAAAAGAAGCTGGTGCCACCCCTGCTGCTCACCAAAACCCGCCTGCACGCCGGGGCCAACAAACTCACCTTCACCGTGCCCCAAAAGCCCGCCCGCGTGGCGGTGGACCCGTACAATGAAATCGTGGACCGGGTGCTGGACGACAACAGCCAGAAGCTGTAAATCCCCCTGCTGGCAAGCCTCAACTCAACTCCCGCAGCATCAACTCAACCGTCTGTCGCAGCGGTTCCAACTCGTTACGCAACACGTTCCAGATGATGGGATAGTTGATGTCAAAGTAATGGTGAACAATCTTGTCCCGCATCCGGGCCATGTTGCGCCACGGCACTTGGTTGTACTGCTACCGCCACTCAGTGGGCACGTTTTTCACTGCCTCGCCAATGATAAGCAGGCTGTGCCGCACCGCCCGTGCCGCTTCAGGATTGGCTACCAAATCGGCCAGGTCGGGCAGCGAACGGTAGCGCTCCAAAAAGTCCAGCTCGTCCAGAATATGGCGCAAATACTCAAGCGGCGAGCGGGACATTGGCAACTTCGCGTAGGATGTGGGGGCCGATATGGCGCGATAAACTGGTTTGGGTCAGCAATTCTACTGACCGGCCCAGCAATTCTTCCAAAAAATCAACGAGCGCAAAATATCCGTTCAAGGTCAAAGCTTTGGCTTCTAACTCAGCCAGCAAATCCACATCGCTGCCCGGCCCGGCCTCGTCGCGCACAAACGACCCAAACAGCCCCAGCTGCGCCACGCCCAGCGCCCGCAGTTGCGCCTGCTGCTCGCGCAGCCGGGCAATGATTTCGGCTTTGGTCTGAACGGGCTGCATGAGGGGTACGGGTGGTTAAAGATAACACCTGCCGGGTTGGTTGGCAGGGTGCGAAGCCAAGCCCCGCCCCTTACGCCGTTTCTGCCGTCACGCCCGCTGCCCGGTTCCGCAGCCACTCCGGGCCGCCGCAGTGCCGGGCCATTTTGGCCCGCAGGTTCTCGCGGTCTTCGGGCGAGAGGCTATCCATTTTGGCGCTCATGCGCCGCTTCCACGCTTGCCGACGAGCCGCCCAGCCGCCGCGCCCGCCGCCAAACCCGGTCATAATTCTGCTCAACAAGAGCAGCCCGTAGGTCTGCCCCAGCGTGATGATTGGCCCGTGGAATAGCTCCGGCACCAGCCAGTTCCACAGGTACATGGTGCCGAAACCGGCCGCCGCCACAAACAGGGCGGCAAAAAGAACGAATTTGAGGCCGCGCAGCAGCCAGAATTGACGGTTCATGATTTTGGTGAGTTTTAGGGGTGGGGGACTAGTGGTTTTATCGGAGTAGGGTAGGGACAAACTGGTCAGATTAGAAAAATCCGCCAATCCACCATCTTGCCAATCCGCCATTTAGTCCGTAAACAATTCAGTGTACAATTTTTGCAGACGCTTGCGCAAGTGCAGCACAGCATAGTGCTTGCGCGAAATCAGGGTTTTGAGCGGGACACCGGTTTCAGCTTCCATCTCCTTGAACGACTTGTCTTCCAGTTCGTGCCACACGAATACCTCGCGCTGGTTGGCCGGCAGTTCGGCCAGCGCATCCGTGAGGGCATCCATGAGGGTTTCGCGCAGCAGCCGGTTCTCGGGCGAGTCGTCGGCGGCGGGCAGCAGGTCGGCCAGCAGCAATCCCTCGCCGTCGGGGTCAGCCTCGGCCGCGCCAAAGGCCGCTTCCAGGCTCACCGGCCGCTTGCGGCGGTAGCGGTCGGTGATGCGGTTGCGGGCCACCCGAAAGAGCCAGGCCGCCGCCTGTTCCACGGGTTTGAGCAGCCGGTAGCTTTCCACGAGTTCGGCAAAAACATCCTGCAACAGGTCTTCGGCCTCGGCCTCGTCGGGAATGCGGCGGCGGATGAACTGCAACAGCCGGGGCCGCTGCTGCTGCACGGTTTCGGCAATTTGGCGGTCTTGCTGGGCCGTGCTCATCGGCAGCAAAGTAAAGGGGGAAAGGGCGAGTGCTTCCATGTGCTTGGGTGGGAAGACGCGGGGCGGCGGGGAATATTTTATGGCCCGTGGCTTAGCCCCACCGAATCGGCCCGGAATGCCGCCTCCATTCTGCTTTTTCAGGATACCTTTGCCCCCTCAATCCGCCCCGCATGGACCCTACCATTCCCGAAGTCATCCGCCTTGTGCCCTTGCAGCACTACGTCATCTTCGCCTCGGCCCTGTTTGCCATCGGCGTGACGGGCGTACTACTGCGCCGCAACGCCATTATCATCTTCATGTGCATTGAGCTGATGCTCAACTCGGTGAATGTGCTCATGACGGCCTTCTCCGCCTACCGTTCCGACCCTAACGGGCAGGTGTTCGTGTTCTTCATCATGGCCGTCGCCGCCGCCGAAGTCGCCGTGGGGTTGGGTATTATCGTCATGATTTACCGCAACTTCCAGACGACGGATGTTAATCTGTTAAGCCGCCTAAAGTGGTAAATGGCCCCGAAGGTCGTCATGCTGACACAAGGAAGCATCTCGGCCGCATAAGTAACTAAACCGAATTGAGTTAGTGGGGCGGCGAGATGCTTCGCGTTGCTCTGCATGACGTTGTCTTCATTCGCATTTCCATGCAAGAAACTGTCCTTCCCGGCGCAAACGCCCCGTACCCCACGCTGCTTTACGTCCTGATTCCGCTGCTGCCGTTCGTGGGCTTTTTGCTGAACGGTCTGCTCAACAAACGATTGTCGGCCACAGCGGCGGGGTTGCTCGGCGGCGCCACGGTGCTGGGGTCATTCATCATTTCGCTGGTGCTGTTCCTCAACTTTCAGTACCAGTACACCGTCCAGTTGTTTGACTGGATTACGGTCGGGTCGCTGCAAATCCCGTTCAGCTACCAGATTGACCAACTGAGCCTTATCATGCTGCTGCTGGTCACGGGCGTGGGCTTCCTGATTCACGTGTACAGCACCGGCTACATGAGCCACGATGCCAACGCGGGCAAGTTCTTTAGCTTCCTGAATCTGTTTGTGTTCAGTATGCTGCTGCTCGTGCTGGGAGCCAATTTTGTCATCCTGTTCATCGGCTGGGAAGGCGTGGGGCTGTGTTCCTACCTGCTTATCGGCTTCTGGAACACTGACACCGGCAACAACAACGCCGCCAAAAAAGCCTTCATCATGAACCGGGTGGGCGACCTGGGCTTCCTGCTCGGCATCTTCCTGATTTATATTACATTTGATTCGGTGCAATACGCTGAGGTATTCCAAAAAGCTGCGCAAATGCCGGTGGGCACGTTCGTCGTCACGGCCATCACGTTGCTGCTGTTTGTAGGCGCAGCCGGCAAATCGGCCCAGATTCCGCTCTACACCTGGCTGCCCGACGCTATGGCTGGCCCCACGCCAGTGTCGGCCCTCATCCACGCCGCCACGATGGTCACGGCTGGTATCTACTTAGTGCTGCGGGCCAACGTGCTGTTCACCCTCGCGCCGCACACTTTAGAAGTCGTTGCCATTGTGGGCGCGGCCACGGCGCTCTTTGCCGCCACCATCGGCCTGGCCCAGAACGACATCAAGAAAGTGCTGGCTTATTCCACGGTGTCGCAGTTGGGCTATATGTTCCTGGCCCTGGGCGTAATGGGCTACTCCACGGCGTTGTTCCACGTCCTGACCCACGCCTTTTTCAAGGCCCTGCTGTTCCTCGGGGCCGGGTCCGTCATCCACGCCATGAGCGACGAACAGGATATGCGCCGCATGGGCGGCCTGCGTAAGAGCCTGCCCATCACCTTTCTCACGGTCCTTATTGGCTGCCTCGCCATTGCGGGCATCCCGCCCTTCGCCGGCTTTTTCTCCAAAGACGAAATCCTGAGCCACGCCTACGAACATAGCAAACCCCTGTGGGCCGTGGGCCTGTTCACGGCCTTCCTCACGGCGTTCTATATGTTCCGGCTGCTGTTTCTCACTTTCTTCGGCGAGTTCCGGGGCAGCGACAAGCAACGCCAGCACCTGCACGAATCACCGGCCAGCATGACGCTGCCGCTCATCGTACTGGCCCTGCTCGCCACCGTCGGCGGCTTCATGGGTGCGCCCATGTTCACGGGCGGCCACCACTACCTGGCCGAGTACCTCGCGCCTATTTTCACCTACTCGCAGCGCCTGGCCCCCGCCGCCTTCACCGCCGAACCGGACCACAACACCGAACTGATGCTCATTAGCTTGTCAGTCGCCGCCGGGGTGCTGGGCATCGTCCTCGCCTATGTTATGTATATTGTCCGCGCCGAGCGCCCGGCCGAAACCGAAGCCCAACTTTCGCTACCTGTCAAAGTAGTGACCCACAAATACTACGTGGACGAACTCTACAACGCGCTGTTCGTGCGCCCCGTCATGGTCCTCTCGCGCGGCCTCTACCGTTTCGTGGAAGAAAGCGTAATTGACCCCGTAGTAAACGGCTTCGGCGCGGCCGTGCGCGGAGGAGGTTTCCTGCTGCGCTACGTGCAAACCGGGGCCGTGGAAACGTATTTGATTCTGATGGTGATTGGCATTGTGCTGATTCTGGGGTTGAATTTTGGGCGGTTTTAGGGATGGGTAAAGGGAGTGATTTGAATTGCTCCCATTCCAATTGAAGGGCTTTTCAATGCAACTTGCTTCCGAAACTGCCAAAAATAATTTGGTCGCGCATTTGGAATTTACCCAAACCTCACTTAGTTTTGCGTCACACCTCACTACAAATAAATTTTTTGCCATGAAATCCTTAATCATCAGTAAGTTACTCCCCCCCCCCCATTGTGGGCGGACAAGTAGCAGGTTAATCGTTGCCCTGTTCAGCTTGTTGCTGATTTCCAACGTTGCCAACGCACAAGTTTCTCAACCCTCACCTACTGCTTCGTCATCTGATGAACCATCGGATGCGGCGGACAAGCCGGAACTGTTTGGGTGTGGTACAGACAATGCCTCGGAATTTAAAGACGAGGAGAATCCGAAATCCCACGCAACCGGGCTTTCCACTCATGCTTCCCCTACTTCAGTTAAACGAACGGAGTACACACCCGCCGCTGCCAGCAAAACAAACCCTTCGTCGCCCACCATTATCTACATTCCGGTGGTGGTCCACCTAATACAGGACACTTATGCTGGTTACGAAGGGTCGGCCACAATTACAACGACCCAAGTGCAGGACCAGATAGATGCCCTGAACAGGGATTTTATGGCCACCAACTACGACTACAGTAAACTGAAAAACACCTATTTCTCGGCCATGTACGGCCAGACAAATGCCCGGATTCAGTTTTGTCTGGCTCGTCGTGACATCAATAACCGCCCTTTGAACGGAACTGGCAGCAATCCCTACACCGTTCGCGACCCAGGAGAACCAGTCATTGCTGGAGTAGAACGGGTTGGTGCGCTGTTTTCAAGCTATAATTACCAAATCGGCGGCACCGTTGATAATCCTCGCGCCGTGCTGCCATCTTTCCCGAATTGGCCCCCTTCTGACTATCTAAACATTTGGGTTTGTGCTCTCGACGACACTTATTCGGCCATAGCGGGCGTTAGTAATTTTCCGTCGCCGCCCGTACTTGGCACCAACCAGGATGGCGTTGTCATGCACACCACTTATTTTGGTGTCGATGGTCACGGTCGTGGCCCTCTGCGGGCACACTTGGGACATACCCTTTCTCACGAAGTCGGCCACTGGCTGAACCTGCGTCATCTGTGGGGGCAATACGCCACCAACTCGCAATGCCTGTACGATGACGCAGTTGCCGACACGCCGAAGCAAGACGGACCAAGCCAAGACGAATTGGCTTACATCAATGGCGGGCGCTGCCCGAACCCGGCTTTTCCCCTACAAACGCCAGTTACTTGCAGCAACGGCAGGCAAGGTGGGAATATGTACATGAGTTTTATGGACTATACTCCCGAAGGCTGCTGGTATATGTTTTCTCCTGGTCAGGCAGACCGAATGCGCCAAACCGTTCTGAGCCCGAATGCCCCCCGCGCTTCATTGCTCAACTCGCTGGGCATGGCCCCGCAGAGCGTGGACATTGATAACTTTGGAGCTACCACTGCTCTATGCGTCGGAAGTCGGAACCGCTTTGCTGTGGAGGCCCTGTTCCTGGGTGGGCCGCCCTGTAGTGGCGAACTCCACTACCAGTGGACGGTGCCAACTGGTTGGTCCATTAATTTAGCTACCAACGCAACGCCCACCATCACCCCCAATGGCACCAATGGCGGCAGCGTTGGCCTGACCATCACTTACCAGAACGGAACCGGTAGCGTGACTTTGATTGCGCCGCCGCTGGTGTTCACGCTAACCACGGCCCCCGTGCCGGTTTTCACTACTACCGGCGATGTATGTCCGGGGGGCACCCGCACTTTTGCCGTGCGACCGGTACCGGGCGCTACCTCCTACACCTGGCAGGTGCCGGCGGGTTTCACCATCGCTGGCGCAGCCAGTGGGGCCACCACCTACACCGTGAACAGTACTTCCATTGACGTAACGGCTGTCGCACCTTCGGGCGGGGCTTCCAGTACAGTGAACTACACCGTGGGGGTTAATACGAACTTGGCCGGGGCTTGTGCGACTACGCCAAACGCGACGACGAGCTTTCATATGTTGTCCGCAGTAGCTGAGATTACTACTAACCCGGTTGTGTACTTGAATAGGACTTTTTCTCCACCAGTATCCGAACTCTGTGCGAACACGAGGCCGACTGCTGAGGTTCACCTCATCGGTTGTACGCAAGGCACCAACTCTAACTTTACTTGGACGTTGGGCTTGGACACTTATTTGCAAGGTGATTATCCGCCCCAAATACTTCCCGGTTTCATCTATAGCAATCCGTCACAGTTCTCAACTGGTAACTCGGGTCATAATCTGACCCTGCGAGTGGAATTTGACAACAGCGTGAGTGGACATTATGTCGCCACGTTGCCGTTCACAACGGCTCATATTGTTAACGGATATGCTTGCCCACCTGATGTCTATTCCCGGCCAACCCTTGCGCCGCCGACCTTGTATCCAAATCCGGCCACTGGCTTGGTAAGCGCCGAACGGCTGACGGGCACCCTGCGCCTTTATAGCAGTCAGGGCCGCCTTGTGTACGAGATGCCTGCCCAACCGGTGGGGCAGCCCACCATATTCGATGTTCACGGTCTACCTGCTGGCTTGTATGAACTGACTGGTAAGGATGCTACCGGACGGCCCGTGCGGCAACAACTGCAAGTGCAACCTTGAAAAGAGGTGGCGGGCCATTCGAACCCGCCGCCATTTGAGGTTTTGTCCACTTTTTAAGTTGCACTGTTATGAATCAGGTACTTTTTAAGTTGCTAATTACTAGTGTCTGGTTGCTAGTCGTTGTTTCGCCTTTGGGCACCTTTGCCCAAACACCAGGTCCCGGTATCGACCCAACTTTCGCTAGTCCGACGCAAATTTTTCTTCAAGGTTATGCCCGGCAAGTGATTCAACAGGCCAACGGTGGGCGAGTAGTGTTCGGTACTTTCAGCCAAGTGGCAGGTGTCAATGTGCCCAACGGGTTGGCCCGACTGTTGCCAGGTAGCAACCAGATTGATGCTGTTTTTCAAGCGAACACGGCGGGGTTAATTACTACAGGCATTGTGGATGCTATTGTATCATTGCCTGGCAATAAGGTGCTGCTTTATTCCACCACAAACGCTCCTATTTCATTGGGAAGTGTCAGCCATCCGGGGCTTCTGCGACTTAATGCCGACGGCACCCCGGATGCCAATTTCAACATTGGAGTTGCTGCTAACAGCTATATTAATGGCTTGGGTGTTCAGCCAGACGGCAAAATTTTGTTAAGCGGGTATTTCACACAATTTAATGGGCAGCCGACAAATCGTTTGATACGCCTGAATACAGATGGTACGCTGGATGTTGCGTTCCAAGCTGCCGGTAGCGGTCCAAACGGCACTGTTTTCAGAATTGTAATGCAACCGGGTGGTAAAATTTTGCTGACTGGTGACTTTACCTCTATCCACGGGCAAGCGGTTGGTATGGTGGCCCGCCTACTGCCCAACGGAACGCTAGATGCTAGTTTCAGCACGGTGCCAGTTCCAGCCAATCTTTTCTCTGTTGACTTGGCTACTCAATCAGATGGTAAAATCCTGGTTAATTTCTTTCACGGTCAAGGCGTTGTTCCCACCGGCTGGCAGCCACTAATGCGGCTGCTGCCCGACGGTACGTTGGACCCGTCCTTTCAAACCGGAACCAATTTCGGTTCTTTTTACGCTCCCTACAGCTTTGGCGGTTCGGCTTTGACGGTGCAACCCGACGACCGGATTCTGGTCACATCCACTTATCCTGACTACAACGGTCAACCCATCGGTCCCGTGGTGCGGTTGCTAACCAATGGCAACTTGGACCCCAGCTTTCAAACGCTGCAAACCACCAACCCACTGGAAGTCGGGGGTTACTATGCGCCGCGCCCGCCCGGTACCCTACAGTTGCTGCCCAACGGGCAAATCCTGCTCAATTACGCTCTGCTTAATGCCGACGGCACCCCCGACCCCGGCTTTGCGCCCGCCCTCAAAAACCCCGGCGCTTTGTACGACGTGGCGCGGCAGCCCGACGGACGGCTGTTGGTGGGCGGCTACTTCAGCGAAATCGGGGGCGTGGCGGCCAACGGGGTGGCCCGCCTCAGCGCCACCGGGGTGCCCGAAGCGGCCTTTGCGGCCAACGCGGCCACCAACTTCGGCGGCATTGTGCAGCGTTTGGGGCTGCAACCCGACGGCAAGGTGGTGGCAGCGGGCAACTTTACCCGCTTGGGTGGCCTAGTCCGCGCTGGGCTGGGCCGACTCAATGTCGATGGCACCCCCGACGTGGGCTTTGCGCCCGCTTTGCTGACGCGCGGGGCGCAGCCGCCGCTGGTGTCGGCGCTGGCCTTACAAGCCGATGGCAACGTGCTGGTGGCGGGCAACTTTGCCCCGCCACCGGGCGCGATGGCCAACGCCAATCAGAACAACGCCCGCCTTTTGGGCACCACGGGGCAGTTCGACTCCGGTTTTCAGCCCCTGACCAACTTTGACGTGTACGAGTGGCTGGTGCAGCCCGACAACAAACCGGTGGCCGCTGGCAGCGGCACGGCTGGTATGGTGCGGCGGGTACTGCTCTCGGGTGCGGCTGACCCGGCCTTCGTGCCTACTCCGCTCGCAAATAGCCAGGACCGGGGGGCCAGCCTGGCGCTGGATGCCACGGGCCGGCTCTACGTGGGCGGGCGGTTCGACCAAGTGGGCAGCGTCTTCACGTCGGATGTGGCCCGGCTGCTACCCAACGGTGCCCCCGATGCCAGCTTTTCGGCCAGCTTCGCGGGCCAGAGTGCCTACGTGGTGACGGTGGCGGTGCAACCCAACGGGCGGCTGCTGGTGGGGGGCACCGTGCCCGATGCGCCGGGCGTGTATTACGGCACGGCCCGACTGCTGGCCGATGGCAGCCGCGACGGGAGTTATTCGCCGTTTTTGGGGCCAGCGCGGTACGTGGGGCGGTTGCTGGTGCAACCCGACGGGGCGATTGTGGCGGCGGGCGCTTTTCAGGCGGTGGCCGGGCAGCCATTGGTGGGCTTGGTACGGCTGCTGGATACCCATGTGTTAGCCGTTAGCACGGCGCAAAGAGAAATGGTAACGCAAGTGTGGCCCGTGCCAGCACATAGCCAGTTGCACTTGGCCCTAGATGCGGCTGCCGTCCCCACACGGGTGGAACTGTGCGATGCGCTGGGTCGGGCAGTGCGGGCTCAAACCGTAAGCGCAATGGCACTCACGCTGGACATAGCGGGCCTACCGGCGGGGTTGTACGTGCTGCGAGTGCGCTACGCCACTGGCTGGGTAAGTCAGCATGTAGTAGTGGAATAAGAAATTTACTTTATTTTCGAAAAAGGCTTGCCCAACGGCAAGCCTTTTCTTTGCTCGCGAAACAAAACGCCTGGTCAATAGTAAAGCTAACCAGCCTCATGTCCGGCCTTTTTCTATGAAAACAACCCCCTACCTGCTGGCCCTGACCCTGGCCGCCTGCTCCGGCCCCAGCACCAAAGAAAAACAACAAGCCCAAGCCAATACCCCCGCCAAAACCGTTGAAACTCCCGACTCGGCCACCGTGCACCTGCCCGCGCCCTACGCCACCAAATCCACTACCCGGCGCGTGAACATCAAGGACTGGCCGGTTGGCAAAACGCCCACCGCCCCGCCCGGCTTCATGGTGACGGAGTATGCTGGTAAGCTCGCCAGTCCGCGCTGGCTCTATGTGCTGCCCAACGGCGATGTGCTGGTGGCCGAAGCCGCTACGCTGCCTAAAGGCGTGGAGAAAACGATGGCCGCCGAACTGCACCTGGACCCGTCCAAGTCGCTGCTGCCCAAAAGTGCCAACCGCCTCACGCTGCTGCGCGACACCAACCACAACGGCCTGCCCGACCGCCGCGAAACCTTCCTGGCAGGCCTCAAGCAACCCTTCGGAATGCTGGTGCTGGGCAACACCTTCTACGTCGCCAACACCGACGGTGTGCTGCGCTTCCCGTACCAAACCGGCCAGACCAAAATCACCGCGCCCGGCCAGAAAATCCTGAGCCTGCCCGAAGGCGGCTACAACAACCACTGGACCCGCAACCTGCTGGCCAGCGAGGACGGCCGCAAAATCTACGTCACCGTCGGCTCCGGTAGCAACGTGCAGGAGCATGGCCCCGAAAATGAGGTGCGCCGGGCCAACATTCTCCAAATCAACCCTGACGGCACGGGTGAAAAAGTCTTCGCCAGCGGACTTCGCAACCCCATCGGCTTGGCCTGGCAGCCCGGCACCCACAAGCTATGGGCCGTCGTGAACGAGCGCGACGAACTCGGCGACAACCTCGTGCCCGACTACTTCACCAGCGTCCAGGAAGGTGGATTCTACGGTTGGCCCTACGCCTACTACGGCCAAAACGAAGACCCCCGCCGCAAAGGCGAACGCCCCGACCTCGTGAACAAAGCCCTGGTGCCGGATATGCCGCTGGGCAGCCACGTCGCGGCGCTGGGCCTGTCGTTCTATGACAAATCGGAGTTTCCCGCCCACTACCACAACGGGGCGTTCATCGGCGAACACGGCTCCTGGAACCGCGCCACGCTCAGCGGCTACAAAGTCACGTTCGTGTCCTTTGCCAACGGCAAACCCGGCCCGCCCGAAGATTTCCTGACCGGCTTCCTCGCCAACGACGGCAGCGACGACGGCTACGGCCGCCCCGTGGGCGTGGTCACGTTGCCCGACGGCTCCCTACTGGTAGCCGACGATGCCGGGGGCAAAATCTGGCGCGTGAGCGTTGGTGGGGGCGGGGGCAGCCGGAACCCCGTCGGCCGGTAAGCGGCACGGGTAAGCAGAAACCAACAGAACGTCATGCTGCCGACAGGAAGCAGCTCGCCGCCCAGCTAATCCAACCGATTGGGTCGGTCTGGCGGCAAGCTGCTTTCTGTCGGCAGCATGACGTTCTTTCTCCTGTTTTGCAAACCCCCTAGTCCGCGACTAGCCCCGCCTCATACGTGTCGGCGTACTTGAAATCTTCCAGCCAATAATCTGAACTGATAACGTCCAGCACGACGCTGGTCGCGGTTCGCTCACTGGCTGCAATCTGCCAGAGAATAGCCGATGCTTCCGCAAATTCCCCGCCCGCCAACTGCTCCCCAAACAGCCGCTTGAGCAAAGCGCGGTCGGACAGGCCGGGGGCCAGCAAACGCAGCAACACCACGGCCGGTTGCCCGTCAAGCAGCCCCAAACCGACCGGGTCCGAAGCAGTGATTTTCACCTTAAACTCCACCGCCTGCGGGTGCGGAAAATTTCCGTTGTACGCTTCGTAAAGCAACTGCGTGGCGTTGAAAAATCCGTGGTGCAGCTCCATTCTGGGGTTTTCTTCCCATAGTTTCTCGGTTTGCATCTGGTGGGCCAGTTGGTCAATTTGCCCGTCCTTGAGTTGCTCGCCAAACAGGTAGTCAAGTACAATTTCGGCGGCGGCGGCGGGTTCCAGGTCCGTCAGGGCCATCTGGCACATAGCCTTCAATTCGGCGGCTGGCAAAGCCTCGGGGTTGTCATAGTCCAGTTTGTTGAGTAGGGCCAGGTAGTCAGTATTTTGCCAGGCATTGGGCAACTCGGCCAGGTGTTGGAAAGAAAGGCGTTCGACGGTGAAACTGAGCATTGTGAAAGTTTGGGTTAAGCGGTTCGGGTTGCTTTACGCAAACAGGCGTTCGGTAATCGGAAAGCAGCGCCTATTCAGACCGGCCCCCCAATTACCGTATTGCTAATCGGAACGCCAAAGCAGTGACCGGGCAGCTTCGCGCCATAAGTTTCCGCCAATGCTATGCACAGCTGCAAACCCCGGACTTCTTCGTGCGCCAACTGATGATACGCTCGGTGCACGGCAGCATGGCGCTCAAAAACCAAACAATCCCAATGGAGCGGCCGAAGGCAATCCAGGGCAAATTTCAGGTCAGCCAAGCCAAAGATGCGTCTCCGCAACGGATGCAAGGACCAGAAAAACGCCCCAATGGCCTACTCGCGGGGGGAGGGGCCGCGATTGTCGTTTGCCTGGCCAAGCCCGGCCCGGCTAGCTTTTTCCAATAATTGGGGCGGGCTGCTGCCCAAACCGTCTTTGCTGCGTAAGTTGCGGCCCGTGCCTACTGCTCCGTCCATTTTCCCCCGCCTTGCCCGGCCGCTGCTGTGGCTGTTGTTTCCGTTGCACATCGCCTGTGGGCAGGTCAGTCCGCCTGCTGCACCTGCTGTGCCCGAGGTGGCTGCGCTGCCCGCACCCATCGTGCCCGATTCGCTGGCCTGGCTGCATCAGCGGCTGGACAGTTCCCGCGTGTTTCGGCAGCACTTGGTGGGGGTGAGCCTGGCCGATGTGGGCACCGGGCAGGTCGTGTTTGGGCACCACGAGGGGGTGTACTGCACCCCGGCCAGTACCATGAAACTGTTTAGCCTGTACGCGGGGCTGGCGCTGTTGCCCGATTCGCTGCCCAGCCTGCGCTGGTTCAGCCGGGGCGACACGCTGTTTTTTCAGGGCACCGGCGACCCGACGTTTCTGCACGGCGATGTGCCGTCGCGGCGGGCCTATGCGTTTCTGGCCGGGCGGCCGGAGAAAATGCTGGCTTACTGCGAACTTCCTACGCCGCCCGCGTATGGGCCAAGCTGGGCCTGGGACGACTACAACTACTACTTCCAGCCGGAGCGCACGGCGTTTCCGGTGTTTGGCAATACGGTGCGGTTTTATGCCGCTGCGCCGCTGCCCGTGGCCCGGCCCCGGTCGGGGGGGGTGCCCGCGCTGCCAATGCCGCTGCGGGTGCCCCAAGCAGTGCGCGTCCTGCCGCGCTTTTTTGCGCCCCTCACCGGCCCGGCCCCGGCCGACTACCGCCGCTCGCCCGACCTCGACCCGACCACGCACGTGCGCCGCGCCCCGCTGGAAAACCATTTTATGACCCTGCCCTGGCCCCGGGCCTACGTGGACGAGGTGCCCTACCGCACCAGCCGCGCCCTGCTGCTGAAGCTGCTGGGCGACACCCTGCGCCGGGCCATTGCGGGCAGCGCGTGGCACCCGCGCTTCGAGCGCGACAGCGTCCGCACCCTGCCCGGCTTGCCCGTGGACAGCCTCTATGGCCGGATGCTGCGCGTGAGCGACAACTTCCTGGCCGAGCAACTGCTGCTGCTGTGCAGCACCCGCGTGGGCTTCCACGACTCGCTGAGCGGCCCCCGCGTGATTCGGCAACTGCTCAAAAACGACCTCAAGACCCTGCCCGACCCGCCCGTGTGGGTGGACGGCTCCGGCCTCTCGCGCCTCAACCTGCTCACCCCGCGTGATATGACGGCCCTGCTGCTGCGCCTGCACCAGCGCGTGGGCGAAAAGCGGCTGCTGAGTCTGTTGGCGGCGGGCGGCGGCAAGGGCACCCTGCACTACCGCTACTACGAAGCTGGCCCGCCCAAAACCACCTGGCTCTGGGGTAAGACGGGCACCCTGACCCACACCTGCAACCTGGCGGGCTTCGTGCGCTGCAAAAGCGGGCGGCTGCTGGCCGTCACGTTCTTCAACAACAACATCTACGGCGACGACATGGCCACCCGCAACAAGATGGAACTGGTGCTGCGCGAGGTGCGGGCGCGGCTCTGAGACAGGTAATTTTTTGGTATCTTGCACCATGCGCCCCGTCTTCAAAACCCAAAACAAAGCCGAAGCCGACGAAGCCCAACGCCGCCATTTCTGGGCCATGACCCCGCTGGAACGCTTGGAACTGGCTGTGCGCCTCAACGCGCAAGCTCGGCTGCTGTACGCCGCCAACCCCGCTAACCCCCCGCTGCCCGTGCCCAATGGAAAACGAGTACTTAAATCTGCTACGCCTATTCCACGTCGAGGGCGTTGAATACCTGGTAGTGGGCGGCTACGCCGTTATTGCCCACGGTTTTCCGCGCACCACCGGCGACCTCGACCTGTGGGTGCGCCCCACCACCGCCAATGCCCGGCGGGTGGTGCGGGCGTTGGAACGGTTTGGCTATTCGGAGGGCGAATTTGAAGAAGCGGACTTCACTAAAGTGCCCAACTTCCTGTCGTTTTCCTCCAACGGAGCCTGGATTGACCTCATGACCGACTTGCTGGGCGTTGGCTTTGAAGCAGCCACGGCCGATGCGCTGGAAATTGCAGTGACCGACGTGCCGGTGCGTTACATCAGCTTGGTTGCGCTGCGGGCGGCAAAGCAGGCCACCGGTCGCCCGCAGGATTTGCGCGATTTGGAAAATCTGCCGCCTAGTACAGCACCCGAAACTTAATGGTCTGCTCTACCGCCCGCAGGGCCTGAATCACTTCCTGGTCGTATTGCTTGTTGATGTCCGTAATGACGTAGCCAATGGATTCGTTGGTTTTCAGGTATTGCCCCAGAATATTGACGTGGTGGGCGGCCAGCACGTTGTTAATTTTGGCCAGCACGCCCGGCACGTTGGCGTGGATGTGGATGAGGCGGTGGGCCTGCTGCATCGGCAACTGGATGTTGGGGAAATTGACGCTCTGCTGGGTGTTGCCGGTGTTGATGTACTGCATCAGGCGCTCGGGCACAAACTCGGCAATGTTGCGCTGGGCCTCGGCCGTGCTGCCGCCGATGTGGGGCGTGAGCAGCACGTTGGTCGTGCCAATCAACTCGCTCACGAACGGCTCGTCGTTGGTCTTGGGCTCGTGCGGGAACACATCCACGGCCGCGCCGTTGAGGTGGCCGCTGCGCAGGGCGGCGGCCAGGGCGGGCACGTTCACGACGTGGCCCCGGGCGTTGTTGATGAGAATGGCCCCCGGCTTCATCTGGGCCAATTCTTTTTCGCCGATAAAGTCCTGGTTTTCGGGCCGCCCGTCAATGTGCAGGGTCACGAAATCGGCTTGCGAAAGCAGTTCCTCCAGGGTTTTGCACTTCACGGCGTTGCCGAGTTGCAGCTTTTCGGCGGTGTCGTAGTACAGCACCTGCATCCCCACGGCCTCGGCCACCACCGAGAGTTGCGAGCCGATGTTGCCGTAGCCGACGATGCCCAGCTTCTTGCCGCGAATCTCGAACGAGCCGCCCGCCGATTTGTCCCACTCGCCCCGGTGCATCTTGGGGTTTTTTTCGGGGATGCAGCGGCTCAGGACGATGATTTCGCCCAGCGTCAGCTCCACCACCGAGCGGGTGTTGGAGAAGGGCGCGTTGAACACTGCAACGCCGCGCCGCATGGCCCCGGCCAGGTCTATCTGGTTGGTGCCGATGCAGAAGGCCCCGATGCCGATGAGGCGATTGGCGGCGGCCAGCACCCGCTCCGTGACCTGCGTTTTGGACCGGATGCCCAGGATGCTCACCCCCTCGATGCGCTGAATCAGTTCGGCCTCGTCCAGCCCGCCGCGCACTTCTTCCACCTGGTAGCCTTCGGCGCGGAACAGCTCGGCGGCGCGGGCATCGGGGTTTTCGAGGAGCAGGACTTTGATGCGGTTTTTGGGGTAGCTCAGGGTCATCGGCAGTTTCAACTGGTACAAAAACTCGTCAAAGGTCGGCAGCACTTCGTCGGCCTGGGCCACCACCTGGGGGCGGCTCACGTTTTCGGTGTAGGCGTAGAAGCGGTGGGCCAGGCCAGCTTCGCGGATTTGGAAATCGGTGTAGCCGTCGCCCAGCACGTACACCGGCCCGTCGAGGTCGAGCAGCACGAGCTGGCGGATTTTGCCGCCGTCCTGGCTCAGCACGTTGCTGGTGTCGCATCCGGTGATGTTGCCCGCCGCATCGTAGGTGAAGGTGTTGGCCAGCACGTGCCCCGGCGCAATGCCAAACGCGGCCACCACCGGCTCGATGAACTCCCGAAAGCCGCTGCTGACGACGTAAATCCTATCCGCAAACTGCCGGAAAAAATCGCCGTTGCGGCGGATGCTCTCGCTCACCTTGCCGTGCAGGCGCTCGATGAGCGGGGCCAGGTGCCGCCGGTGGGCCCCCAGCAGCGCCAGGCGCTGGCTCAACGATTCCTGAAAGCCGATTTCGCCCGCCATGCCCAGCTCGGTGAGGGCCCGGATTTGGGCCACTACTTCGGCCTGGTTGGGCTGGCCTTGCAGGGCAATGTCGGCCAGTTCATCAAGGCCCTCGACCTGGGTGAAAGTAGAGTCAAAATCGAAGACGAGGTAGGGGAGGGGGGCGGCGGGGTCGGGCACTGTGTTACTAAAGGAAAAAATTACCAGATGGCGGCAAGCGAAGCGATGGCCAAAGATACCGTCAGCGGGTGCGGTCTGGAAGCCCTCGCCTTATCCGTCAATTTCTGATTTTGGGAAATCAGCTTCCGGTTTCGGTAAACTTGCGTTAGCTTTGCTGTGTTGCTATGCGGCAACCGCGTGCCATTCCACCCAGCCAATTTTTTCCTATGCGGGTGCTGAAAAAACTGACGTTGCGTGAATACGCCATCCGGCACCTGGACGTAGCCGAAGAAATATGGAAGCTCTATGCCAGCCTGAAAGCGGCCAACTGGACCACTGCGGCTGAAGTGAAAGCCGACCAGCCCAACGCCCGGTACGTGGGCGGCAACCGCTGGATTTTCCCCATGCTGCACAACCGCTACCGGCTGATTGCCCAAGTAGTTTTTGCCACCAATCCGGCGTACGCGGGCCAGGTTTTTATCCGCTTCATTGGCACCCACGCCGAATACGACCGGATTGCCGACGTGACCATTATTTAAACCTGATTTACTGACCTCTCCAATCCTACCGCCGTGGACATTCACACCGAAGCTGCTTATCACCTCGCCATGCACCGCTTGGAAGCGCTGGCCGCTAACCCTGCCGCCAACGCCACCGAAATGGAAACCCTGGGGGCTGCCCTGGAAGCCTACGAAGACAGCCACGGGCACGCCCCGGTGGCCCCCGACACGCTGATTTTCCGCATCGAACGATTCATGTACGAACACCGGCTGAAAAAGCAGGAACTGGCGGCGCTGCTGGGCATCAGCAACAGCCGCCTGAGCGAAGTGCTGAACGGCAAGCGGGCCGTGAACATGGATTTGGGCCGCCGCTTGTTCACCAAACTCCACATTCCGGCCGATTTCATTTTGCTACACGCCTGATATTGGACTGGAAGCACCAGTGCGCCCCCAGCGGTGGCAAGCGGATTTGGGCCACCACTTCGGCCTATTCGTCCAGTCCTTCGACCTGGGTGAAGGTGGAATCGAAATCGAAAACGAGGTAGGGGAGGGAAGCGGTAGGGTCGGGCATGGGTGCAAAGACGGCACCCGTAACCAAGTGCTACCGCAACTCCCCGCCCTCTCGCAACAAGCTCACATACTCCTCCCCACTCATTGGGCAATCAAAAAAGTCCTCCGCCTGCCGCGTCTGCGGAAACTTAAGCTGCTTTTTGATAAGCTGCATCAGCGTGTCGCCGTATTCTTTCAGGCCGTGGCTGAAGTACGTTTTGACAGCGGTTTTTTTGCCATCCACCACCAGGTAATAAAATTTGTGGTGGGCCTTTTCGGGGTAGAGGGCGAAGCCTTTTGCTTGCAGGGTGCGCTGCAAATCTTTGGTTTTGCGAGGCTTCATAGTTGCACCGTTTCCAAAATCAGGGCGTGCAGCCGGGCTTTCAATTGCTGGGCATCGCCAGTGAGCTTGTCATCTTCTTCCAGATAATAATTCTGGTAAAGCGAGTAAAACCCAAACGCCAGGGCTTCTTCGGCCTCGGTTAATGTCTGGCCCCACACGGTCAGGTCGAGGGCTTCGCAGCGGATGATGAATAATTCCTCAAACGACACATTGGTGACCAGCTTTTCTGCCAGGATGAACACGAGGCGGTCGTAGCGTAGCACGTCAATTTCGCGCGGGGCGTGGTGCAGGGCGGTGGCAAGGGGCAGCATCGGCACAGGGAATGGGTGACCCGAAGAAGGAAATCGGCAGCAAGTTAGTTGCGAAAAGCAGTTGCGGGCAGTGGTAAAAGCAAAAACCTTCCCAGCCAGTGCCGGGAAGGTTTTTAGTACATTAGCAGCAGGTTACGCCGGCCCCGTCCCCCCGTCCTTCTTTTTCTTCTTCCAGCCCCCGCTCTTGCCCACTTTGCGGGCCAGGCGGTAGGCGTTGTACAGCGGCTCGCCCAGCACCCGGAAGATTTCCATCGCATCGTCCAGCTCGTAGCACTGCTGCATAAAGTCGCGGAGCAGCGCGCCGGTGCTACGATAGGTGCCCACGTTGTCGTTTTGGAGGACTTTGGTGGTGCCCACGGTGGCGGCGAAGTCCTTAAAAGTGGTGTTGATGACGGCACCGAAATCAAGCAAAAAAACGCACTTAGACAGTTTTTAGGCCAGCGCTCGTGCCCACGGCCTGCAACCGGGCCACGTCCTCGGCCGTGAGGCGCAGCTCCGTTGCTTCGAGCAGCTCCGTGACCTGGCCGGGGCTGGTGGCGCTGGCAATGGGGGCCGTGATGCCGGGGGCCTGCATCAGCCAGGCCAGCGCCACCTGGGCCAGGGTGGCGGCGTGGGTGTCGGCCACGGCATCCAGCGCGGCGAGGAGCTTGTGGCCCTTTTCGTTCAGGTATTTGGGGCCGATGCTGCCGCCGCGAATGCTTTTGCTGAGGTCGGCCGCGGTGCGGTACTTGCCGGTGAGGAAGCCGGAGGCGAGGCCGAAATACGGAATCACGCCGATGCCGCTTTCCTGCACCACGGGCAGGAGGGTGGTTTCAAAGTCGGCGCGGTCGTAGAGGTTGTATTCGGGTTGCAGGCTTTCGTAGCGGGGCAAGCCGGTGCGGCTGGCTGCCAGGGCGGCTTGCAGGCGGTCGGGGGCAAAGTTGCTGGCCCCGATGGCGCGGATTTTTCCTTCCCGCAGCAAGTCGGCGTAGGCTTCGAGCGGCTCGGTCACGGGCCGGCTGAGGTCGTCTTTGTGCGACTGGTAGAGGTCCACGTAATCCGTCTGCAAGCGGCGCAACGAGGCTTCCACGGCCTGCTTGATGCGGGCTTTGGCGAGGCCCTTTTGGTCAGGCCCCAGCTCCATGCCCACTTTGGTAAAAATCAGTACGTCGTCGCGCCGCCCGCGCTGGTGCAGCCACTTGCCGATGACCGTTTCGGACTGCCCGCCGCCCGCGTGGCCGGGTGCCCAGGCCGAGTACACGTCGGCGGTATCAATGGCCGTGCCGCCACCCGCCACGAAGGCATCGAGCACGGCGAAGGACGCGGATTCGTCGGCCGTCCAGCCGAATACGTTGCCGCCCAGCACGAGCGGGGCCAAGTGGAGGCCGGAGTGGCCGAGTTCTCGATTCATCGGTTTGCGGTTGGTTTGGTGGCGGGCGCGGTGGTCCGGGGCTTGTAAGTTTGCCGCATGAACATTCTCAACTGGTTTTTGATTGGCGCGGGCGGGGCCATCGGCTCGGTGTGCCGCTACGAAACGCAGCAATTTATCCAAAGCCGCTTTGCGCAGCCCTGGCCCGTCGGCACCGGCGCAGTGAACGTGCTGGGGTGTTTTGGGGCGGGGCTGCTGCTGGGGTTGCTGGCCCGCCACCCCGGCAGCGGGCCGGTGGACTGGCGGCTGCTGGGCCTCACCGGCTTTTGCGGGGGCTTCACCACCTTTTCGGCCTTTGCGCTGGAGACCATGAGCCTGCTGCGTGGGGGGCAAACCTGGCTGGCCCTGTGCTACATTGGCGGCAGCCTGGGGCTGGGGCTGCTGGCGGTGGCGCTCGGGGCAGGGCTGACGCGGTAAGTGGCCGGGCGGGCGTTTTCCAATCCGGGCTTTGGTAAACTTCGTACCAAGTGGCGTGTTGCAGCCAAATGGCCTGCTTGCCGGCCGCATTCTGCTCTCTCCAATGCTGGCTTGCTGCCGGGTCGGGACCCCGCCACACCCGCCATCTCTTACCACGTGTTCATGATTACTGCCCTTGATGTTCATCCTGCCCTGGTCTTGATTGACCTGCAAAACCGCATTCTGCAACAGCCCCTGGCCCACCCGGTGGCCGACATCCTGGACTGCGCCGGGCACCTGGTCACGGCATTTCGCAAGGCTGGACTACCCGTGGTGCTGGTGAACGTGAACCCCACCGGCCCCTGGCTGAAGGCCCGCAAAGCACCCGCCCCCTTGCTGGGCGAAATGAGCGACCACGACCTGGCCCTGGATTCGCGGCTGCCCACCGGCCCCGCCGACATTCGCATCACCAAGCCGGGTTGGAATGCGTTTTTTGGCACCGACCTGTACGCCCACCTGCAAGCCCTGGGCGTGACCAACCTCGTGCTGGGGGGCGTGTCCACGGGCATTGGGGTGCAGGGCACGGCGCGGGCGGCCAGCGAGTTGGGCTACAACCTCACCTTTGCCGAAGATGCCATGACCGATGCCAATGCCGTGTCGCACGAGGTAGCAGTGGGCACCATCTTTCCGCGCATCGGCGAGGTGGGCAGCACGGCCGACATCACGGCCCTGCTGGCGGCCCGGCGGGCTTAGGGTGTTGGGTATTCGGTGTTGGGTTAGAAGGCTGCCCAATACCAAACACCAAAAACCCAACACCGAATACTCAACACCCAGCCCCCAACCCTTACCGCAACGCCCGCCGCCGTTTCGCAGTAAGGGGCTTCGCCACCAACCGTCATTCCCCGCATGGGTCCCCAATTCCTCTTCGCCACCGGCATCGAAAACAGCAACCCCACCATTGACAACGGCCGGACGCGGGTGGACGAGCTGGAAAAGTGCGGCCACTACCAGTTCTGGCAAAAAGACTTTGCCCTGGTCGCGGATCTGGGCATCCGGTTTCTGCGCTACGGGCCGCCCATTCACACCACCTGGCTGGGCGTGGGCAAGTACGACTGGACCTTTGCCGATGCCACCTTTGCCGACTTGCTCTCGCGCAACATTGCGCCCATCGTGGACCTGTGCCACTTCGGGGTGCCCGACTGGCTGGGCAACTTCCAGAACCCCGACTTTCCGGCGCTCTTTGCCCAATACGCCCAGGCGTTTGCCCGGCGGTTTCCGTGGGTGCAGCTCTACACGCCGGTGAACGAGATGTACATCTGCGCCCAGTTTTCGGCCCGCTACGGGTGGTGGAACGAGCAACTGCAAGGCGACCGGCCCTTCGTGAACGCCCTCAAGTACATCGTCAAGGCCAACGTGTTGGCGATGGAGGCCATCCTGGAGGTGCGGGCCGATGCCATTTTCATCCAAAGCGAGAGCAGCGAATACTTCCACGCCGAAAACCCGGCCGCCATCAAGCCCGCCGAGGTGATGAACGCCCAGCGGTTTCTGTCGCTGGACCTGAACTACGGCAAGCGGGTGAACTCGGAGATGTACGAGTTTCTGCTGGACAACGGCATGACGCGGGACGAGTACCACTTCTTCATGAACAAGCACCTCGACCACCACTGCATCATGGGCAACGACTACTACAAAACCAACGAACACCGCGTGGCCGCCGACGGCAGCACCAGCCCGGCGGGCGAGGTGTTCGGCTACCACGTCATCACCCGGCAGTACCACGACCGCTACCGCCTGCCCGTGATGCACACCGAGACCAACCTCTGGCAGGGGCCGAACGGCGACGAGGCCGTGCAGTGGCTCTGGAAGGAGTGGGCCAACGTGCTGCGCGTCCGCAACGACGGGGTGCCCATCGTGGGCTTCACCTGGTATTCGCTGGTGGACCAGGTGGACTGGGACACCGCCCTGCGCGAAATGAACGGCACCGTGAACCCGCTGGGCCTCTACGACCTCAACCGCAATATTCGGGCTGTGGGCACGGCCTACCAGCAACTCATTGCCGACTGGAACAAGGTGCTGCCCGCCCAAAGCGTGTGCCTGCAAGTGCCCATCGTGATGCCCCAGGACAGCAACGATGCCTGGGCACGGATGCAGAAAGCCAACGCCCAAGCCGCAGGCAACGACAAAGCCAACACCGCCGTGGAGTAGTGGTTAGTGGTCAGTGGTGAGTTCGTAAATCGCACTATCCACTCCACGACTTTCCGCTTGACCACTAACCGCTAACCACTGATAACTAACCACTGACCACTAATAAAAATGGATTCCCGTTTCACCGATAAAGTCGTCATCATCACGGGTGGCGCAAGTGGTATTGGCCTGGCCACGGCCAAACGCTTTGCCGCCGAAGGTGCCCGCGTGGTGCTGGCCGACTACAACCAGGCCAACCTGGATGCCGCCCTGCCCGACGTGACCGCCGCCGGTGCCCCCGCCGTGTGGGGCAGCCTCTGCAACGTGGCCGACGAAGCCCAGGTGACGGCCTGCGTGGCGACGACGCTGGAAAAATTTGGCCGCCTCGACGTGGTGGTGAACAACGCCGGCCTGATGCAATTCAAACCCCTGGAGGAACTCGTGGGTGCCGACTGGAACCGCATCCTGGGCGTGGATTTGCTGGGCGCGTTCTACTTCGTCAAGCAGGCGTTTCTGCACATGAAGCCCGGTGGCAGCATCGTGAACGTGGCCAGCATCCACGCCATCGAAACCAGCCCGCTCGTGGCCCCCTACGCGGCAGCCAAAGCGGCCCTGCTCTCGCTCACCCGCTCGGCCAGCATCGAGGGCAAGCCCAAGGGCATCCGCACCAACGTGGTGCTGCCCGGAGCCATTGACACGCCCATGCTCTGGGACAACCCCAACGTCAAGTCCGGGGCCGAAGTCATCAGCAAAACCGACGTGGGCAAGGCCGAAGACGTGGCCGCCGTCATCGCCTACCTGGCTTCCGACGATGCCGCCTTTGTGCAAGGAGCCGAAGTGCGCGTGGACGGGGGAAGGCTGGATAAGCTGTAAGCGGCGGCTACGCAACGGGCGCTTGAACGGACCGGACCGTTCGAACTACTCTCCGCTTTGCAGCACCCGGTAGGTGTGGGGCTTGAGGTACAAATGCCGGTGGCCCACAAACTCGTGGGCTTTGGGCTGAAACACGTCCTCGTAGGGAGTGCGCACGGCGGGCAGGTCCACGGCCTGGTTGTCGTCGGTGAGGTTGGCTACTACCAGCACGGTGGCTTCGTCGTGCTGCCGCACGAAGGAGAGGGTGCCTTTGGGGCTTTTGTTGAGCCGGAACTTGCCGCAGGCATCAAAGTTGGCCAGCGCGGGGTGGGTTTTTTTGAGGTGCAGCAGCTTGGTGTAGAAGCCGTGTAGCGGGCGGCGGTGCCAGCCAATGGTGTCTTTGTCGAAAAACTTGAGGCGGCGCCGCAGCCCGGCTTCCTGGCCGCTGTACACGAGCGGAATGCCGGGCAGCAGGGCCGCCACCACGGCCATCGGCACGGCGTTTTTGCCCAGCCGTTCGTACTCGGTGCCGTCCCAGGAGTTCACGTCGTGGCTGCTGGTGAAGTTCATCAGGGCCACGCCCACGGGGTACATCCGGCGTTCGGCGGCGAAGTAGGCCAGCAGGGCGGCGGTGGGCTTTTTTTCCTGGGCAATGCTATCCAACAAGTAATGCAGCCGCAGGGCGTAGGTGGCATCAAACGCCTTTTCCAGCAAGTGAGTGTGGGGCGTGAACGCGCCCTTGGGCACAAAGGGCGGGCGGTGCAGCTCGTCCCACTCGGCCAGCAGGAACACGGGCTTGCGCCTGGCGAGGGCCGCCCGCGTGTCGTTCCAGAAGTCCGTCGGCACCAGCCCGGCCACGTCGCAGCGGAAGCCGTCCACGTCGGCCTCCTTCACCCACCAGGCCATGCTTTCGGTCATGTACTGGCGCAGGGCGGGCTTGCTATAGTCCAGGTCCACCACGTCTTGCCAGTCGGCCACGGGGGCCACCAGCGCCCCGTGGGCATCGTGCGTAAACCAGTCGGGGTGCTGCTGCACCAGGGCGTTGTCCCAGGCGGTGTGGTTGGCCACCCAGTCCAGGATGACGTGCATCTTGCGCTGGTGGGCGGCCTCAACCAAGTGCTTGAGGTCGGCCAGGGTGCCAAATTCCGGGTTCACGGCCCGGTAGTCGCGCACCGAATACTGGCTGCCCAGGTTGCCCTTTCGCTTTTTCAAGCCAATGGGTTGCACCGGCATCAGCCACAGCACGTCCACGCCCATGCTGTCCAGCCGGGCCAGGTGGGTCTCAAACGCCCGAAACGTGCCCTCCCGCGTGTACTGCCGCACGTTCACCTGGTAGAGGCTGGCGTGGTCGGCCCAGGCCGGGTGCTGGATGGTGAACGGGGCGGGCACCGGCGGGCACACCGGGGCAGTGGTTTCGGTGTTGGCTTCGGGGGCCGCGTGGCAGGCGGCCAGCATCAGCCACAACAACAAGTACAACTTTTGCATGGCACGAAGGTAAGCCCCACCCCGGCAGTCGGCTAAACCCCTGCCTCGGCCCGGACGGCGGGGCTGGCGCGCGTCTGCGACGCGCTGCCGACTGGCTCCGAGCCTCCGGCTCGCGGATTGAACGGGGGGACAGACTCAACAAAAGGCTCTGGGCTGGGCGACTTGCGTCGTTCACTCCGCGCGTCGCAGACGCGGGGCCAGTCGGCAGCGCGTCGCAGACGCGCGCCAGAGGCAGCTTTCCTCGTTCGGCAATGTTTCCGAAGGAGCGAAGCCGCCCGGTTGCTACTCCGTCAGCACCAGGCGCTGGGGCTGGCCGGCGGCTTCGGCCCAATACACGCCGGGCGGCACCGGCTTGCCCTGGTTGTCGCGGCCGTTCCAACGTTCGGTGAAAGCGCCGGGGCTGGCAGCCAGGGGCAGCGTGCGCACCACTTGGCCCAGGGCGTTGCGAATGTGCAAGGTGTCGGCCGACGGCGCGTGGCGGGTGTAGTGCAGCGTGGTGCCGCCCGGCCCAAAGCGGCGGTCGTCGGGCGCTTCCAGGGTCAGGGCATCGGGGTCGGCGTTGGCGGCGGGGGTGGTGAGCAGGCGCAGGCCGCGCAGGCGCACGGCGGTGCCCGCTTTCATCAGAAAATGCACCTCCAGCTCGTGGGTGACGGGGTTGAAGGCCCAGCCATCGGGCGGGGTGGCTTCGCCGTCGAGGGCAATGGCGGTGGGCGGCGCGGCCACCCGCTGCACCAGCAGCCGCACCAGCCGAAACGCCGGGCGGCCGGGGTAGTCGCCGGCGCTGCTCAGCAGCACGTCGGTCTGGCCCGCCCCGCAGTAGCCCCGCGCCGTGAAGGTTTCAAACTGCCGCCGGGCCAGGGCCTGGGCCGAGTGCCCGTCGTCGTCATACAGCGTAAACTCCGATTGGTCCACGGCCGGGTCGGGGTAGTAGCGCAGCAGCAGCGTGTCGGGTTGGTAGCGGGCCGTGCTGGGGCGGTAGGCCGTCATCGGCACAAACGCCCCCGCCCGCACCAGCAGCGGCACCCGCGCCAGCGGGGCCGCCACGCCCGCCGTGCGCCCCCCGGCGTAGGTTTGGTTGGTGTAAAAGTCAATCCAGGCCCCGGCGGGCAGCGCCACGTTGCGGCGGCGTTGGCCGGGTTGCAGCACCGGGGCCACCAGCAAGTTGGGGCCGAGGAGGTACTGGGAGTTTTGAGTTTTGAGTTCTGAGTTAGGAGTTATGAGTTGGGCGGGGGAGGAAAGGGTTGGCGTACCTGCTTGGCTGTCCTTGCCCTGTTTCCTGCCCAACTCATAACTCCTAACTCCTAACTCATAACTCCTCTCAAAGTCCATCGGCCGCACCAGCGGCGCTCCCGTCCGGCTGTTCTCATACGCCAGGCTGTACAGGTAGGGCAGCAGTTGGTAGCGCAGGTGGGTGGCCGCCCGCACGGCGCTGCGGTAGGGTTCGGGGTACCAGTACGGCTCTGGCGGCACGCCTTCGCCGTGGGGGCGCAGGATGGGGCCGAGGCTGGCCATTTGCAGCCAGCGGGTGTAGAGTTCGGGGTCCACGGTGCCCACGCAGAAGCCCCCGGCATCGGAATGCATATAGCCCAGGCCGCCCTGCCCGGCCCCCACCATGCCCGGCACCTGCGCCTGGAGGCCGCTCCAGGACCGGTTGATGTCGCCCGACCACGGGAAAATGCTCATGCGCTGGCTGCCCGCCCAGCCGCTGCGGGCCAGGTTGAAGAGCCGCTCCTGCGGGTATTCCTGGGCGTAGTGGTCGCGCAGCACGCTGGCCCACACCAGCCCATAGGCGTTGTGGACGCGGCGCGTCGGCCCCCAGGCGTGGCGCATGGCTTCGGGGTGGTTTTCGGGTTCGCCGAGGTCGCTCCACCAGCCGCCCGCGCCCTGGTCGTGCAGGCCCTTGTAGTAGCTCCACAGCCAGGCGCGGGCACTGGGCTTGTACACGTCCAGGATGCTGGCCGGCCCAGCCCAAAAAGAGGCCACCGTGAGCGGCTGCCCGGCCGCATCGGTGCCCACCAGCCCCCGCGCCCGCACCGTGGCATCGTTGGCCGAAGCCCGCATGACGTAAGGCTCGGAGATGAGGACGGTCTGCACGCCTTGCGCCTTCAGCTTGCTCATCATGCCGGTGGGGTCGGCAAAGTGGCGGCGGTCCCAGGCCAAATCGCCCTGCCGCTTGGTGCCCCCAAACCAGTACAGGTCCAGTACCAGCGCATCCAGCGGGAAGTCATTGCGCCGCATCCGGGCGGCCACGGCCAGCATTTCGGCATCCGACTTATACCCAAACCGGCTTTGAATCAGGCCCAGCGCCCAGCGCGGCGGCAGCGGCTGCCGCCCCGTCAGGGCCGTGTAGCGGTCCAGGATTTCGGCTTGATTCTTCCCCGTCACGATGTAATAGGAGAGGGCCGTCAGCCCCTCGCCGCCGTATTCCAGCGCGTCGGGGTCGGCCTTGCCCAAATCCAGGTAGCCAGCGGTGTAGTTGTCAAAAAACAGCCCGTAGCCCCGGCTACTCAGCACCACGGGCAGGGCCAGATTAAGGTTCGGCTCGCCGTTTTGCGAAGCGTAGTGGGCCTGGTTGTAGAGTTCCAGGCGGTAGCCGCGCCGGTTCAGGGGCAGGGCGCGGCTGCCGGTGCCGTAGAGTTCTTCGCCGGGTTGCAACCGGAAGCGCACCGCCACGCCGCCGGGCGCGGCAGTGTAGGCGGCGGCGGGCGGGGCGGCTTCGGTGCGGTAGGGCAGTTCGGATTCCAGCAACGCGGGCAGCGGGTCGGCGGGGTAGAGGCTAATTTGCAGGGTGCTTTTGTCCACCATCACGCCCGCGCTGCCCAGCAGCGGGCCGCCGTGCAGCCACAGGTGGTCGGGCTTGTCAATCAACTGAGCCGAGGTTTCGGCCGGGGCCTGCACCACGCTAATAGAAGTGTCGGCCACCAGCGCCCGGCCGGGGGCGAAGTCTATCAATTGCCACTGGCGCTTGGCCGCGACCTTTTCCGTACTGATGTGGCTTTCGTCCATCAGCGCTCGGCCAGAGGTAAAATATACCACCCGCACCACGCCCGGTGCCCAGGGCCGCACCTGCACCACGCTGCCATCGGTAGCGGTAATCTGCAAGGTGTTGTTGGTAAAGGTGGCCGCCCGGTACTGCCCGCCCGGCACCGCCCGCGCCGGAGCGTTGCGCTTGCCGAAGGGGTCGGCGGTAGGGGCATCCAGCCGTTGGGCGGCAGCGGAAAAGGCCAGCAAGGGCAAGAGGAGCAAAGCAGCTTTCATGGCCGGCAAAGGTACGGGCGGGGTTGAACGGCCAACTCCCCTCCTGCCAAGGAGGGGATGTCACCGCGCAGCGGGGACTGGGGTGGTTAGGCCGTATGCTGCCCCAGGGTGTGTTGGGGGTTGGGTTTTAGCAAAATTCGTCCGAATACCCAACACCGAACACCAAAAACCGAACACCAAAAACCCAACCCCCAACACCAAAAACCCCAACACCAAAAACCCCAACACCCAACCCCCAGCACCGTTCAGCGACCGTTCAACGGCCTAACCACCCCAGCTTACGCTGCGCGTAAGCGTCCCCTCCTTGGCAGGAGGGGAGTTGCCATTCAGCCCCGCCCGTACCTTTGCCCCCATGACTCCCCCCCGCCCTGCAACCTCGCCCTACGCCGCTGTTTTCATTGACTTTGAAAACATCTATTACTTTCTCAAAAACCACTTCCACGACCCGCCCGACCTCGACGACCACGTGCTGAGCCTGGTGCGGGGCCTGCGCGAACACCTCGCCACCGAGGGCCTCGACTGCTTGGTGATGAATGCCTACGCCGACTGGGAGCGCATCCCCACCACGCCCCAGGGCAACCTCTACCTGCTGGGCGTGAACACCCGCAACGTGCTGGGCACCGCCCACAAGAACGCGGCCGATATGAAGCTTTGCATTGATGCCCTGGAGGTGCTCTACACCCGGCCCGACATTGGCGCGTTTGTGCTCGTGGCCGGCGACCGCGACTACATTCCGGTGCTGCAACACCTGCGCCAGCAGGCCCGGCAGGTGCGCGTCACGGGCTTCCGCGAGTCTGTGTCAGGCGACTTGCTGCTGCTGCTGGGCGAACAGCACTTCGTGGATGCCCGCGACCTGCTCGGCGAAGCCACCATGACCGCCCTCGAGCAGCGCCGCACCGACCACGAAGCCCGCCTCGAAGCCAGCCGCCACCTCCGCGAACGTGGCACCGTGGGTGTGCCCACCGCCGCTGCCCTGGCCGCCCGCACCGGCACCCCGGCCGAAGCAGCGGACGCTACCAACAAAGTGGTCCACGTCGGCCCGGTCCCCGCCGCCCCGCGCCCGGTGGTGCCCGCCGCGTCGCGCCCGCCCGCCCGCCCGCTCATCGACGAGGTGCCGCCTGCGCCGTTCCCCACTGGCCGCCTCTCGCGCGACGTGGAGCGCCGCACCCTGGCCTACATCCTGCAAGAGTTTCGCAAGCTCGAAGACAAGCAGCAACGCACCGTGTCGGAGCTGTGGCTCGGCCCGTTCATGCGCATCCTCACCGACAAACTCCCCGAACTGCCCGACTGGGAACGCCGCGACCTGCTCAACAAGCTGCGCGATGCGGGCACCGTCCGCATCGAGAAGCGCGACGGCGAGCCGCACCCCTTTTCGGTGATTGTGGTGAACAACAACCACCCCGACGTGTGGGAGCAGATGCCGGGGGAAGAGGTGAGTTGAGAGTTATGAGTTATGAGTTATGAGTTATGAGTTATGAGTTATGAGTTATGAGTTATGAGTTGGGACAGGATAGGAGAGTGTGGTCGTTGCAGGCTGACGGTTCCTTCGCCAGTACCTTTGTGGCAGCAGCCGCGAACGGAAACCTTTCGCCGTTTACAACTCATAACTCATAACTCATAACTCATAACTCATAACTCATAACTCATAACCCCCCATGAGCTACATCTCTGACATCGAAACCGGCATTCAGTCCCTTTTCGCCGCTACCAACGCGGGCTTCCGCAACGATTCCGGTGCGGGCCAGCAACACATCGGCCACTGGCTGCAAACCCTGCGCGGCTCCGACAACCCCGCCCTGCGCCCCGTCGCCGCCGAACTCGACGTACTCAGTCAGGCCCTAAACCGCAACGATGCCGCCGCCATGGCCGAATCCTTCCAGCAGCTGGGCAACCTCACGGCCGCCTCGGCCCTGCACATCCACACCTTCGAGGGCACCGGCGACAAGCTGCGCGAACTCAGCCAGAAGCTCATCACCGCCGCCGGCAACCTGCGCTTGGTGGCCGCCGCGTCGGGGCAGTAGCCCTTGCTGCTCAAGGCAAACAAAAGGCTCGAACCAATTGGTTTGAGCCTTTTGGGGGCTGGCCTGAAATACCCAATCCCAATCCGCTTATCTTCTTCGCTGTCGTCGCGGCTGCATTCGTGCCCGCCGGGTGGTCGCAGGCTCGGGTTGCCCTGGGCCGCTGCCTTGCCCTGGGCCGTCGCAGGGCCGGTGGTGCTGCTCACGGCCTGCTCGCCCGCCCCCGACAAAGCAACCGCCGTGCCCGTCGCCGTGGAAACCTTGCAAGGCACCTGGCTGCAAGCAACGGAGGAAACAGCGGGCGACACACTGGTTTTTCGGCCCAACACGTACCGTTTTCCAACCCGACCGGGCCGCACGGGCTTCCGCATCGGGGCGTTTGGCCGGTTCGCACAATTTGACCTTGCCCCAGCCGGTGGCCTTGTGGCCCGGCCCGGCCACTGGACCTGCCCGGCTCCCGGCCAGTTGCGCGTTCGCCTGGAAGCCGGGCCAACGCCCGATTTCACTTGGGAAGTAGTTTCATTGGACAAAAAAACGTTGCGCCTGCGCCGGTTACCGCCCCGGTGACGGGCGCAGTGCCGGACTCTGGCCATGAGTTGCTCCACCACAGCCCCGGCGGCACTGCCGGGCAGGGGCTTTCGTCGGCTGCCCCAAGTGCGTCAGGGCCTGCGCCACTGCCGCGCGTCCATCACCAGCGTCACCAGCAGGGCGTGGGGCAGCGTGACTTTCCAGCAAGGATTTTCCAACCAGTGCGCTGCTGCCCTGTTCGAAGGCGGCAAACTACTTTAAGCCCACCACCCCGCGCCCCATGAATCACTGGCTTGTCAAATCGGAACCCGAGTCCTACTCCTGGGCCACCTTCGTAGCCGAACGCGGCACGGCCTGGACCGGCGTTCGCAACTACCAGGCCCGCAACAACCTGAACCTGATGCAGCCCGGCGACCTGGTGCTGTTCTACCACAGCGTGAGCGAAAAAGCGGTGGTGGGCGTGGCCGAAGTAGCTGCCCCGGCTGCCCCCGATGCCACGGCCGAAGCTGGCTCGCCCTGGGTGGCGGTGCAACTAAAACCGCTGGCCGCCCTGGCCCGACCAGTGCCGCTGGCCGCCCTCAAAGCGGATGCCCGGCTGGGGCAACTGGCCCTGCTGCGGCAATCGCGCCTGAGCGTGACCCCAGTGCGGCCCGAAGAATTTGATGCAGTGCTGGAGATGAGTTATGAGTTATGAGTTATGAGTTATGAGTTATGAGTTATGAGTTATGAGTTATGAGTTATGAGTTATGAGTTATAATCTACCGGCCTTACTTCACTTCAAAGGTCGTCTAACTCATAACTCATAACTCATAACTCACCCTCCCGGAACGATACCCGCGTGGCCAACGTAATTCCCGGACCGGCTACATTGCGGGGGAAAGGCGTAATTTTCGAGCTATGAAAAGGCTGTGCTGGTTTGGGGGGGGGCTGCTGCTGGCAACGGCAGGGCACGGGCAAGCCCCGGCGGCCCTGCCGCCGCCCGATGCGCCCGTGCAAACGGCCCGCACCGAACTGGCCTTGCCCAGCCGCGACAGCGAAGCCCACGTGCAGCCGCTGGCCGCCGACAGCTCGGTGGTGGTGCTGGTGGGGCAGGCCGGGCCGTCGGGCAAACTGGCCTTTACTTTCCAGCACTACGACCAGCGCCTGCAACTGCGTCGCTGCCAGCCGGTGCCCGTGGACGACGAGTTTCACTTTGCCCGGATGTGCGCCGAAGGCCGGACGGTGTTCGCCTTGTTCACGTCGGGGCTGCGGCCGGGGCGGCTATGGGCGGTGGCCTACGACGGGGGCAGCGGTGCCGTGCGCACCCAGCAATTTGAAACCCGCCTGAGCCGCGAGATTGTGGACCTCAAAGCAATAGACAGCCGCCTTTTTGCTACGGTGTTGCTGGCCGACGGGCAACACGTGACGGCCCTGTTGCTGGACGTAGCCACCGGCCAAATGCAGTACCTGGCCGCCCTCTACGAGCCGGTGCCGACGCAATTCTCATTCGTGGCCGATGCGGCCAGCCAGCGGGCCGAGTACGTGTTGAGCCAAAGCAACGGCCGCAAAAGCCGTTTGCAACTCAAGCAGTTGTCAGGACGTGGTCAGTTGTTGAGTTCCGAATTTGTGCAGGCCGAAAGCGGGCGTAGCCTCATTACGGCCCAGCTTTCGCCGCCCCACGACACCGTGGCCCGCTTGCTGACGGGCACCTACTCGTTGCGCGACCCCAACTACGCCCAGGGCCTGTTTGCCACCGACCTGAGCGCCACCGCCGAGGCCCATGGCCCGTTGCACTTCTACGATTTTCTGCACCTGAAGCACTTCTTCGACTACCTCAAGCCGCAGCGGCAGGCCCGGCTGCGCCACCGGGCCGAGCGCCGCGCCGCCCGCGCCGTGGCCCTGCCGCGCTGGCACTACCGCTTGCTGCTGCACGAACTCCTGCCCCAGCCCAACGGCGGCTACGTGCTGCTGGCCGAGGTTTATTACCCGCACTACCACTACAACAACTACGGCGGCGGCCTGGGCTACGGAGGGGGCCTGGGCCGGGGCGCGTCCTACGGACCCGGCCTGGGCAGCACCCGCGTGTTCGACGGCTACCAAACCACCCACGTCCTAGCCTGCGGCTTCGACGGGCGCGGCACTTTGCTGTGGGACAACATTTTCGTGGTCGAAAACCTGCGCCGCTACGACCTCGAAGAAACCGTGCGGGTGCAGCCCCTGCCCGACGGCCGCCTTTCGTTGCTGTACCTCGACGACGACAAGTTGCGCTACAAGCTCATCAACCATTCGGCCACGGCCCCCGACGACCATTTTGTGCCCCTGCAAACCGCACCCCTGGCCGCACCCGCCGAAAAAACGCTGGAAACCGAACAGGCCGACGTGCTGCCCTGGTTTGGCAGCCGGTTCATTGCCAGCGGGTTTCAGCGCATTCGCGGGGCCAACGGGAAAGAGCGGGAAGTGTTTTTTTTGAATGAGGTAGTGTTTTGAGTAGGGTAATTGGGTGCGGTTGGGCGGACACTCCCCTCCTGCCAAGGCGGGGATGTTCCGGCGCAGGCTGAACGGGGGTGGTTAGGCCGTATGCTGCCTCAGGGGCTAGAAGCAACGGTCCCGGGCAGCGACCGTTCAACGGCCTAACCACCCCCGTTCAGCCTGCGGCTGAACATCCCCTCCTTAGCAGGAGGGGAGTTTGCCGCTCAAACCCCTGCCCCGAAAACCCGTACTTGCCCGCATGAAAAACCACTTCCGCCTACCGCTCTTCGCGTTGCTCCTTTTGTTAGCCAGTTGCCGCGTGGGCGGCATTGGCGGCCCGGCCACTACGGTGGCCCAGTTTTTTTCCAAATACGACGGCAAAACGGGCTTTCATACCGTGGAGTGGTCGGCCGGGATGCTGCAACGGCTGACGTTGGTACAAGCCGCCAAGCTACTCGGCGGCTCCGACCTGACCAATGCCATTACCGGCATCCGGTCGGCGCGGTTTATCAGCTTTGCGCCCACGTCCACGGCGCGGCTCATCACCAGCGACGGGCTGCAACAAGAAGCCAGCGGGGTGCTGCAAAGCGAGAAGTACCAGGCGCTGGCCACCTCGGGCTTCGGCGGCAGCAGCTACGCGGTGGCCACGCGGGGCAGCGGCGACAAGGTGTCGGAATTTGCCGCCACCGGCAGCTTGCCCGACATCACCAACTCGTTTGTACTGGTAAGTGTGCAGGGCAATTTTACGCGGTCGGAAGTGGCGGCCTTGAGCAAGTATTTGCCCCAGATTGTGCAGGCTACCAGCAAGTAGGCCAAGGGGTCGGGCGCACCGCTGCGTGAAATTCGCCCGACCCCGACCAGTACATTAAACCTGCCGGGTACGCCACGGTCTGAACGGCGCGGCCGGGTTGGCGGCAACTTCCTTTTCCCTTTTTCTACCGAATTTGATATGATGGCGACCTTTTACGCGGCGGCCCGGCGGGGCGTGGCACGGCCCCTGGGGGTGCTGGCTTTTTTGCTGATTTCGTTTTCGGGGTGGGCGCAGGCCACCGACGGGGTGCTTGGTCCGGCCACGCTGGCCGTGTGTTCGGGCCTCAACACCGGCACCCTCACGCTGAGCGGCAACACCGGCGCGGTCCTAAAATTTCAGGCCAACAGCGGCAGCGGCTTTGTGGACCTTGCCAACAGCGCCCTGTTGAGCTACACTTTCAACAACCTGACGCAGACCACCACGTACCGGGCCGTGACCCAAAACGGCAACTCGGCCCCGGCCACCGTGACGGTGAACCAGCCGCCCACGGCCACCATCAACAGCAGCGGGCCGACCACGTTTTGCCAGCGCGGCACCATCTTTTTGGTGGCGGGGCCGGGCGGGACGGGCTACACTTACCAGTTTTTGTTGGGCGGGCGCGACATCAACGGGGCCACCAGCCAGACCTACACCACGACCGTGACCAGCAACGGCAATTACTCGGTGCGCGTGACCGATGCCAATGGCTGCTCGTCGGTGTCGTCGGCGTTGCAAATTCGGGTCAACGCACTGAGCGTGGTGAATTTGACGGCGGGCGGCACTACGGCTTGCCAGGGCGGCAGCATTCCCCTCACGGCCACGACCAGCGGCGCGGGCAGCGGCAACTACACGTACCAATACTACCTGAACGGCACCATCATTCAGGGAGCCGTCAGCCCTACCTACGCCGCCACCCAGAGCGGCAGCTACACGGTGGTCGTCACCAACCCCAGCATTTGCACGTCCACGTCGAATGCCGTCGCCATCACGCCCACGAGTGCGGTCACGTTCAGCTACCCGGCCGCTTTTTATTGCCAAACCACGTCGCTCAGCACCACGCCCACGGTGTCGCCCACGGGCGGCACATTTGCCGTCACGAGCGGGGGCACCGGCTTGGTGGTAAACCCGACCACCGGGGTCATCAATGCCCCGCTGAGTCGGGCGGGCACCTACACCGTGACGTACAGCAGCGGCGGGGCCTGCCCCGGCACGGCCACGGCCACCGTCCAGATTCGCAACGCGCCCACCACGGCCTTCAGCTACCCGGCGGCGGCCCCGTGCGCGGGCCAGCCGGGCACGTTGGTACCCACGCTGGCGCCGGGCAGCAACTCGGGCACGTTCACGGCCACGCCCAACGGGGTCAGCATCACGCCCAGCACAGGCGTGATTAACGTGCAGGCCAGCCTACCGGGCACCTACACCGTCCTCAATTCTGTCAGCTCCAACAACGGCTGCGCGGCCACGTCCTCGGCCGTGACGGTGGTGTTGAGCGCCACCCCCGTAGCGGCCATTACAACTAGCGGGCCGACCACCTTGTGCCAGGGCAGCAGCGTGGTGCTGACGGCCACGGGCGGCGCGGCCGGGGCCAGCTACCAGTTTCTGAACAACGGCCAAGCCATTGCCGGGGCCACCGGGGCCAGCTACACCGCCACGGCAGCGGGCAGCTACGCGGTGGTCGTCACCAACCCCAGCACTTGCGCGGCCACGTCGGCCACCACCGCCGTGGTCGTGAATCCGCTGACTACGGCCGCCTTCAGCTACCCGGCAGCGGCGTTTTGCCAGAACGCAACGGCCCCCACGCCGACCGTGACGGGCACTGCGGGCGGGCAATTTTCGGCGGGCACCGGCTTGACCATCAACGCCGCCACGGGCAGCATCAACCTGGCCCAAAGCACCCCCGGCACCTACACCGTGACCTACGCCGTGGCCGGGCCGTGCCCCAGCAGCGCCACGGCCAGCGTGACCGTGACGGCCCCGGCCACGGCGGGCTTCGCCTACGCGGCCCCCACGTATTGCACCGGCGGCCCCAACCCCACTCCTACCCTGACGGCCGGGGCCACGGCGGGGGTGTTTGCCGCCACGCCCACCGGGCTGGTGCTGAACCCCGCCACCGGAACCATTGACCTGAGCCTGAGCCAACCCGGCACCTACATCATCAGCAACACCGTGGCGGCCAGCGGCGGTTGCCCGGCCGCTACAGCTACGGCCACCGTGGCAGTGGGTGCCCAGCCCACGGCGGCCCTCGCGGCCAACGGCCCCACCACGTTCTGCCCCGGCGGCAGCGTGACCCTGACGGCCAACGGCGGCATCCCAGGCAGCACCTACCAGTTTTTAAACAACGGCCAGCCCATTGGCGGTGCTACGGCGGCCAGCTACGTGGCGGTAGCGGCGGGCAGCTACACCGTGGTTATCACCAACGCGGGGCTTTGCACCGCTACCTCGGCCCCGGTGGCGGTGGCGGTGAATGCCGTGCCCACGCCCACGCTGAACTATGCGGCGGCCAGCTTCTGCCAGGGAGCGGGCACCGCCGCTGCCACTTTGAGCGGTGGTGTGAGTGGCGGCAGCTTTGCGGCGGGCACCGGCCTGGTGCTGAATGCCACCACTGGCACCTTGGATTTGGGTTTGAGCCAGGCGGGCACTTACACCGTGACTTACACCAGTGGCGGCCCTTGCCCCGGCACGGCCACGGCCAGCGTCACCCTCACGGCCCCGCCGAGTGCGGCTTTTGCTTATGTGGGCGGCGCTACGTTTTGCCCCACGGCGGCTAACCCCACGCCCACCATCAGCGGCAGCGCCGGGGGGGTGTTTTCGGCTCCGGCGGGCCTGGTTATTAACCCTGGCACGGGCACCCTTGACCTGCAAGCCAGCACGGCGGGCACCTATGCCGTGACCTATGCCCTGGCCGGGGCTTGCCCCGCCAGCAGCACCCTGAACGTGACCATTACCACGGCCCCGACGGCGGCTTTTGCCTACGGCAGCGCCAGCGGCTACTGCGCGGGCAGCACCGGGCTGGCCGTGCCCACGTTTGCGGGCGGCAGCAGCGCGGGCACTTTCAGCGCCACGCCTGCGGGCCTCCGCCTGAACCCCGGCACCGGGGCCATTGACTTGAATCTGAGCCAGCCCGGCACCTACACCGTGACCAACACCATTGCGGCCAGCGGGGCCTGCACGGCTGTGTCGGCCACTGCCCTGGTCACGCTCAACGCCGCGCCCACGGCCACGCTGGTGGCGGGCGGCCCCACCACGTTCTGCCAGGGTGGTAGTGTGCTGCTCACGGCTCCGGCGGGCACCGGCAACACCTACCAGTTTCTGCTGAATGGCCAGCCCGTGACGGGCGCCACGGCCGCCACCTACACCGCCAGCGCCGCCGGCAGCTACGCCGTGGCCGTGACCAACGCCAGCGGCTGCGCGGCCACTTCGGCGGCGACGGCCGTGGTGGTAAATCCGGCCACCACGGCGGCTTTCAGCTACCCGGCGGCGAGCTTCTGCGCCAGTGGCGCGGGGGCGGTAGCGCCCACCGTAGCGGGCACAGCGGGCGGCAGTTTCAGCGCCAGCCCGGCGGGCTTGGTGCTGGATGCCAGCACCGGGGCCATCACGGCCAGCACCAGCCCGGCGGGCACTTACACCGTGACGTATGCCGTGGCTGGCCCTTGCCCCAGCAACCGCACCACGCAGGTCACGATTACGGCTCCTGGCGCGGCGGGCTTTAGCTACGCCCAAACCAGCTACTGCCCCACCGGCACGGCCACGCCCGCATTGGCAACCGGCAGCACGGCGGGCGCTTTCGCCGCTACGCCCGCTGGCCTCAGCCTGAATGCCAGCACCGGCGCGGTGGACCTGAGCCTCAGCCAGCCCGGCACTTACACGGTGAGCAATACGCTGACCGCTGGCGGCGGCTGCGCGGCCATTTCGGCCAGCACTACCCTCACGGTGAATCCTACTACCACGGCGGCCTTTAGCTATTCGGCAGCAAGTTTCTGCACCAGCGGCACGCTGGCCGTGCCTACGGTAACGGGCACGGCCGGGGGCAATTTCAGCGCCAGCCCGACGGGCCTGACGCTGAATGCCAGCACCGGGGCCATCACGGCCAGCAGCAGCCCGGCGGGCACTTACACCGTGACGTATGCCGTGACCGGACCTTGCCCCAGCAGCAGCACAACGCAGGTCACGATTACCGCTCCCGGCGTGGCGGGCTTTAGCTACGCCCAAGCCAGCTACTGCCCTACCGGCACAGCCACGGCCGCGTTGGCTACTGGTAGCACGGCGGGGGTTTTTGCCGCTACGCCGACTGGTCTTAGCCTGAACGCCAGCACCGGCGCGGTTGATTTGAGTTTGAGCCAGCCCGGCACTTACACCGTCAGCAATGCCCTAGCGGCCGGGGGCGGCTGCGCGGCGGTTTCGGCCAGCACTACTTTGGTGGTGAACCCGGCCACCACGGCCGCCTTTGCTTACCCCAGCCCGACGCTGTGCGCCAGTGCCAGCGCCCCGGCGCTGCCCACCGTGACGGGCACAGCGGGCGGTAGTTTCAGCGCCAGCCCGGCGGGCCTGACGCTGGATGCCAGCACCGGGGCCATCACGGCCAATACCAGCACGGTGGGAGCGTACACCGTGACGTATGCCGTGGCTGGCCCCTGCCCCAGCAGCGCCACGGTCAGCATCAGCATCGCAACCGCGCCCACGGCGGGCTTCGCCTACGCCCAAGCTAACTACTGCCCCACGGGCACGGCCACGCCCACCCTACCGGCCGGTAGCACGGCGGGCACCTTCACGGCCACGCCCACCGGCCTCAGCCTGAATGCCAGCACCGGGGCCATTGATTTCAGCCTCGGCCAGCCCGGCAGCTACGTCGTCACGAACACCGTGGCGGCCAGCGGCGGCTGCGCGGCGGCCACCGCCACGGCCAGCCTCACCGTCAACCCGGCCCCGGCCCAGCCTACCCTCACGAACCTCAACAACACCCTGACTACGCCCGCCGTGAGCGGGGCCAGCTACCAATACTTCCTCAACGGCACGGCAATAGTGGGGGCGACCGGCCCGGCCTTCACGCCCACCCAAAACGGCAGCTACACGGTGGTCGTCGCGTCGGCGGCGGGCTGCGCTTCGGTCGCTTCGGCGGCGCAGGTGGTCATCATCACGGCGGTGCGGGCGGCGCAGGTGCCCCCGACGCTGGCGCTGTACCCCAACCCCACCGCCGACGGCCACCTGACCCTGACCCTGACCCTGACCGGGGCCACGCAGCCCACGCCCCTGACGGTGTGCAACGCGCTGGGCCAGGAAATGCTGACCGGGTGGCTCACCAACGGGCCACAGGCAGTGGATTTGAGCAAGCTGGCCACCGGCGTGTACGTGCTGCGGGCCGGAAGCCTGGTGCGGCGGGTAGTGCGGGAGTAGGGGCCGTGGTGCCACGAATTCCCCGCAGGGGTTCGTGGCACCACTAATGTTTGCACAATCTTCGTTCAACGAATAGTGGTACCACGAACCCCTGCGGGGAATTCGTGGCACCACACCGCCTACCCCCGCATCAGCCGCTCAATGTCCTTTAGTTGCAGCGGAATTCCCACCATCAAATCCTCGTTGCCTTTGGCCGTGATGAGAATGTCATTCTCCAGCCGGATGCCCAGGTTTTCTTCGGGAATGTAGATGCCCGGCTCGCAGGTGTACACCATGCCCGCTTCAAACTTCCGGTATTTGGCCCCCGCGTCGTGGACATCCAGGCCCAGGTAGTGGCTGGTGCCGTGCATGAAATACTTTTTGTAAAGCGGCGCGTCGGGGTCCTGGTTTTTCACCTCGGCGGCTTTCAGCAGGTCGAGTTGGATGAGTTCCTGCTCCATTTTTTCGCCCACGCCCTTGTGGTAGGCTTCGATTTCGTTGCCGACCACGAGCTGGGTTTTGGCATAGTCCATGACGCGCAGCACGGCTTCATAGACCTGACGCTGGCGCTTGGTGTAGGTGCCACTCACGGGGATGGAGCGCGAGAGGTCGGCGGCGTAGTTGGCGTACTCGGCCCCGAAGTCGAGCAGGATGACCTCCCCCGCCTGGCACTGCTCGTTGTTGCTGACGTAGTGCAAGACGGTGGCGTTTTTGCCGCTCGCCACGATGCTGCCGTAGGCCGCGCCCCGGCTGCGATTGCGCAAAAACTCGTGAATGATTTCGGCCTCAATCTCAAACTCCCACACGCCGGGCTGCACAAAATTCAGCACCCGCCGGAAGGCTTTTTCGGTGATGCTGATGGCCTGGCGCAACAGCGCGATTTCGGCCTTGCTCTTGATGGCCCGCAACTGGTGCAGCAGCGGCGCCACGCGGCGGTAGCGGTGCAGCGGGTAGCGGCGTTGCAGGTCGCGGATGAAGCGGGCATCGCGGGTTTCGACTTCCACCACGGCCCGGATGTGCTCGTTGGTGTTGAGATACACAAACTCGGCCTCGTTCATCAGGGCGGGCAACAGGACTTCAAAGCTCTCGAGCCACATAATGGTCGGAATGCCCGACACCTCGCGGGCCTGTTCTTTGGTCAGCTTGTAGCCTTCCCAGACCAGAATCAGGTCGGACGTTTCCTTGAGAAACAGGATTTCGCGCTGCTTTTCCAGCCGCGCATCGGGAAAAACGACGAGGATGCTTTCCTCTTGGTCCACGCCGGTGAGGTAGAACAGGTCGTTGTTTTGGCGGAAGGCCAGGTGGCCGTCGGCGTTGGTCGGGGCCACGTCGTTGGCCTGAAAAACGGCCAGCGCCCCCGGCGGCAGCAATTTGCGGAAGCGGCGGCGGTTTTCGGTGAACAACTCGGCGGCAATGGGGGCGTAGCGCATGGGGCGGGGGTTGGGATTGGGGAGGCGAAGTTACGGGCGGCGCGTTGGCAGCGTTCGCGCCGTTGGCAGTGCCCCCGACGGCGCAAACGCCGCCAAGTGGTGCCCGACCACTTGCTCCCCGGTGCCGCTGGGCGTGGGGGCCGCGTTGCGGCGGCCGTACTTTTGGGCCTCAACCCCCTGCCCATGCCCCGCCCCCCCAAAGTCCCCGCCGCCCCCAACCAACGGTCAGCGCCAGCTAAGCCCCTCGCCCTGGTCAAAGCCGACCCCTGGCTGGCCCCCTACGAACCCGTGTTGCGGCAGCGGCAGCAGCGGCTGGCCGCCCGCCTGGCCGAGATTGAGTTGCACCACGGCTCGCTGCTGCACTACGCCACCGCCCACCACTACCTGGGGCTGCACCACGACGGCGGGCGCGGCGGCTACGTCTATCGGGAGTGGGCACCGGGGGCCGAGGCGCTGTTTCTGGTCGGCGATTTCAACTTCTGGGACCGGGCCGCCGACCCGCTGCACCGGCTGGAGTACGGGGTGTGGGAAGTGTTTTTGCCCGATGCCGCCGGGAAGCCCCGCCTCGCGCCGGGCAGCCGCTACAAGGTGCACGTGGTGGCCCACGGGCAGGGGCGTGACCGCCTGCCCGCCACGGTGCGCCGCGTGGTGCAGGACGAAGCCAGCAAGGATTTCGCCGCCCAGGTGTGGCGGCCCGAAACCGAATTTGCCTGGACCGACCAGAAATTCAGCCCCGCCGCCGCGCTCCGGGAGCCGCTCATTTACGAGGCTCACGTCGGCATGGCCACCGAGGACGAACGAGTGGGCAGCTACCGCGAATTTGCTGATAACGTGCTGCCCCGCATTCAGGCGGCGGGCTACAACTGTGTGCAGCTCATGGCCGTGCAGGAACACCCGTACTACGGCTCATTCGGCTACCACGTGGCCAACTTTTTCGCGCCCAGCTCGCGCTTCGGTACGCCCGAGGATTTGAAATACCTCCTTGACGCGGCCCACCGGCGCGGGCTGGCGGTGCTACTCGACATCGTGCATTCGCACGGCGTGAAGAACGAGGCCGAAGGGCTGGCCGACTTCGACGGCTCCGGCAATCTGTACTTTCACAAAGGCGCACGCGGCAACCACCCCGGCTGGGACAGCAAGCTGTTCGACTACGGCCGCCCCGAAGTGCAGCAGTTTCTGCTCAGCAACCTGCGCTACTGGCTCGAGGAGTTTCACTTCGACGGCTTCCGGTTCGACGGCGTGACGAGTATGCTCTACCACCACCACGGCGAGGGCGTGGCATTCGTGGGCTACGACGAATATTTCGGGCCGGGGGCCGACGAAGATGCCATCCTGTACCTGCAACTGGCCACCACGCTGGCCCACGAATTCAAGCGGCACAGCCTGCTCGTGGCCGAGGACATGAGCGGCCTCCCCGGCCTGTGCCGCCCAGTGCAGGAAGGCGGCGTGGGCTTCGATTTTCGGCTGGCAATGGGCATCCCCGACTTCTGGATTCGGCTGCTCAAGCACACGCCCGACGAAGCCTGGCCGCTGGGCGACCTCTGGCACCAACTCACCAACCGCCGCGCCGGCGAGCGCACCATCGCCTACGCCGAAAGCCACGACCAGGCCCTGGTGGGCGACAAAACCCTGGCCCATTGGCTGTTCGACAGTGGCATCTACCAGCACATGAACGCCGACGACCCCAACCCCGGCGCGGCGCGGGCGCTGGCGTTGCACAAGCTCATCCGCCTCGTCACGCTGGCCGCCGGCGGCGAAGGCTACCTCAACTTCATCGGCAACGAGTTTGGACACCCCGAATGGGTGGACTTCCCCCGCGCCGGCAACGACTGGAGCTACCGCTACGCCCGCCGCCAATGGAGCCTGGGCGACAACGCGGGCCTGAAATACCACCAACTGGGCGCGTTTGATGCCGCCCTGACCGGCTTGGCCCGCGCCCACCACCTGCTGGCCGATGGCCCGGCCACGTTGCTCCACCACGACCCCCAAAACCAGGTGCTGGCCTTCGCCCGCGCCGGGCTGGTGTTCGCGGTAAATTTCCATGTGAGCGCCAGCCTGACCGACTACCAACTGCCCGTGCCCCAGACCGGGGCCTACCGCGTGGTGTTGAGCAGCGACGCGCCAGCGTTTGGCGGCTTCGGCCGGGTGGATGCCGCCGTGCCCGCCGACACGCTGGGCGGCGGCGGCACGGCCGACACCCCGGCCCTGCGGCTGTACCTGCCCAGCCGCGTGGCGCTGGTGCTGGCGGTGGGGTAGTTGTTCGTTGGCAGTTGTACGTTGGCAGTTGGCAGGATTGACCCAATAACTGCCAACGAACAACTGCCAACGAACAACTAACTCCCCTCCAAAGCCCGCTTGCGTGGCAACGTTCCCGGCAACGATTGCGGGAATAAAACCCACCGGGAAAGGCCCAAAAGCAGCATATGGTAGCGAAATTGCAGCGAAATCGCCTGACTACATCCGATTCACACGCACATTTTTATGAACCAACGGTATTCTTTCCTAACCTGGCTGGTGCTGGGTGCTCTGACCTTTTTCGGTGCTCCGCAAGCCCAGGCATCTCACATTCTGGGTGGCGACCTGACTTATCGGCATTTGGCGGGTAACCTTTACCGGGTCAATTTTCGATTCTACCGCGACTGTTCTGGTACCGATGTATCGAACTGGGACCTACAGTACCGTAACACCAGTGCATGTAGTGCTTCGGCGACCACTGTGCGCATGACGGTGGCGCAAGCTACCGTGATAGGTAGTCCCTATTGCCCTGGCAGTACCAGTAACACCTGCTCAACCTCGAGCCAAGAGCCTAATTACGACCTAACGACTTACACCGCCGATATAACGCTGGCTCCAGGTACCTGGACGATGTTTGTGTACTATAGTGACCGTAGCCGCCCCAATTTTGCTAATCTACTCAATGCGGATAATCAACCGAAAGTGTGCGCTCCCAGCCGGCTTGCCAGTACTAACGATATGTACATCGAAGCTACCCTGGACAATACGGGCGGCATCGACAACAATTCTCCACAGTTCGACCCGCAGGACTTTGTGGTGCAGTACGTAGGTTTGAATCAATTGAGCACCATTACTTATTCGTCCATCGAAATTGACGGCGACTCGTTGGTGTATGAACTGGTGCCCCCAGCCGACCGCTGCGGTGTGTCTATTCCATATGCTCCCTACACTGGCGGCGGCAACACCGGCGGCACAGTGACCTTACGCAACGGGTGTACGCTAACCCTGCCGCCAGCCTTCGCCAATTTCTCCACTGCCCTGCCACTGCCCGTGGCCCTCGATACACTAGGCAACTGCCCTAATCGGACGGCGCGTCCTTCGTTTTACTTCAATGCAGCGGCCCGCACCCTCACCTTCACACCCAATGTATTCGTGCCGTATAGTGCGACCAATACGGTGGCCTGCGGTTACAACAAGTACCAGTTGGTGGTGAAAATTACCGAATATCGTCGCGTGGGCGGGGTGCGCCGCATTGTGGGCACGGTGCGCCGTGAGGGGGTTATCATCGTTCTCAACGGCACCAACCACACCCCCGCCGCGCCGGTGGCCGGGGGCCAAACCCCGCTTTCGGGCGTGGGCACCATCAACCGGCCCGACTCGCTCGAAGTGCGGGTGGTGGTGGGCAACTACGCCCGCGTGAGCCTCAACTTCACCGACCCCGACCCCGGCCAGCCCCTGAAAGTGACATACAGCCTGCCTGCTTCCATCAGCGATGCCAACGCCGGGCCGGTGCCGCCCAGCCCCAGCACCATTGGCACTTTTGCTTTGGTCGGCAACAACGCCCCCACCCCCGTGGGCGCGTTCGATTTCCAGCCAGCGGCGGGGGCCATTCCGGCCGGGGCCACCGAATTCATCGAGCGCATTAATTTCCGGGCCGAGGACAACGACTGCCCCGTGAAAGGGGTGCAGAACCGGGTGCTGGTGGTGCGCGTCGTCACCCGCACCTATCTGGCGGGCATTGCGGCCAATAATGCGGCCGGGGCAATGGTGGGCCGCTCGCCTGCGCCGGGCACCCCGGCCGGGGCCGTGCCTGCCGCCGGTTCCCTCTACCAGCCGGTGCAAACCTGCAACAACAACCTAACCTTGACCCTGAACGGCAGTATCACCCGGCCTACGCAGGTGCGAGCGCTCGGCTCTACCACGCTGGTGCTGCAACAGTACCGCTACCAGTGGTCGGCCCGCAGCGGCGGCAACAACTCCGGGCTGCCGGCCGTGACCAACACCCCCACCATTGTGGTGCACCCCGTCGCCACGACCCGCTACTTCCTCACCGTCACGGCGCAGTTGGGCTTCTTCACGCCCGTCGTGGACACCACCTCGCTGCTGGTGCGCTTCCTGCCCCCGCCCACCGTCACAGCCACCGCTACGCCCTTTGCCACCTGTGCCGCTGCCGCCGTGACGCTCACCGGCACCGCTACCCGCGCCGACGGTCTGCCCGATACCTACACCTATGCCTGGAGCGGCGGCGACCTGCCCGCCGGCACCACCGGCCAGACCGTGACCGCCCACCCCACCGCCACCACCCGCTACTTTCTCACCGTGACCGGCAGCACGTTGGTGGGTTGCACGGCCAGTACGTCGGTCGAGGTGCAGCTGCTGCCCCCGCCCACCGTGACGGCCACCGCCTCGGTGCCAGCGGTGTGCCCCGGCGGCACCGTGACGCTGACCGGCGCGGCTACCCGCGCCGACGGCCTGCCCGATACCTACACCTATGCCTGGAGCGGCGGCGGCCTGCCCGCCGGCACCACCGGCCAGACCATAACGGTGCACCCCACCGCTGCTACGCGCTATGTGCTGACGGCAACCGGCGCTGCGCTGGGTGGGTGCACCGCCGCTTCGGCGGTGGAGGTGCAGATGCTGCTGCCGCCCACGGCCACGGCCACCGCCACCCCCAACGTGGTGTGCCCCGGCGGTACCGTGACGCTGACCGGCACCGCCACCCGTGCCGACGGCCTGCCCGATACCTACACCTACACCTGGAGCGGCGGCGGCCTGCCCGCCGGCACCACCGGCCAAAGCATCGCGGCCCATCCCACGGCCGCTGCCCAGTACACGCTGACCGTGGCCAGCGGCAGTGCGTTGGGTTGCTCGGCCACGGCGGTGGTGGCGGTGAGCTTGCCGCCCACCCCCAGCGTGCGCTTCACAGTTGATTCGGCCAGCAGCAGCGGCAGCTTTGCCAGCCCGCGCCTGCCCATCACCTACACCTTCACCAACACCTCGACCATCGACGGCGGGCGGGCGCTCGACTCGTTGCGCTGGACCTACCGGCGTGTGCGCAACGGGTCGGGTCAGCCCGTGCAAGAGGCCGAAACCACGTTCTCGCACCAGTCCCGCAACGTGACCCTGGCCCTGAGCAAAGGCGGCGAATACGTGTTCCGGCTCTACGCCGGCACCGTGGCCGGGGGGGCCGCCTGTGCGCCCACGGTGTCGGCCCCGTATGCGGCGCGAGTGCCAGCCATCAACAATCCGAACGTGATGACCCCGAACGGCGACGGCCTCAACGACAAGTTTGTGGTGAATGACGAGTACTTGGGCAGCAAGCTCCAGGTTTTCAACCGCTGGGGCCGCAAGGTCGAGGAGTTTGCCAGCTACCAGGACCAGTGGGATGCGGCCAACCAAGGTCCGGGCATCTACTACTACCTGCTGACCGACGCAGTTGGCAACACCAGCAAGGGCTGGGTCGAGGTGCTGAAGTAGGGCACCGGCCGAGTGCCCGGCCGGGCCACAGGAAGCAAAAAGTCAGTTATCTTTGCGGGCCGGAAGGCGGCGGTCCGGGAAGCTCCCGGCCGCTGCTTGCCGGCCTTCGGCCGTATGTCGGACCTGCTCCTGGACGTGAATTTGCTGCAAGTGCCCGACCAGTACCTCGCCGGTGCCTGGCAGGTGGCGGAGCGCAGCCTGAGCCAGGCCAACCCCGGCACCACCCTGGCCCAGGCCACGGCCTTGCACCTGCACCCCGACCGCCTGGAAGTGCTGACCCCCACCGGTCCCGCCACCGGCCACTGGACCGTGAACCGCGATGCCCTGCTGAGCCGCCCTTACCTGCACCTCCAAACCCCCGACGACAGCACCACCGCCCTCGTCACGCGCCTGCGCCGCTCGCCCGACGGCCAGCGCAGTGCCCTGACGCTGTATTTCCAAACCGGTATGGAACTGCTGCTCGTGCAATCCTGACCCTTCCCGCCAATGCCCATGCCCGCCGACCCCCAACCCGTGCCCGAAACCAGCAGCGCCCGCCCGCCCGGTGCCGAACAAACGGCCATCCGCAACCTGAAAAGCCTCATGGACTCGTCGGTGATTGGCATTCTGTTTTGGGATTTGGACGACCCCACCGTGCTCGATGCCAACGCCGAGTACCTGCGCATTGTGGGCCACTCGCGGGCCGACCTGCTGGCCGGGCGCGTGAACTGGCAGGTCCTGACCCTGCCCGAATTTCGAGCCCAGGACGTTGCCGTCGTGGCCGAACTCAACCGCACCGGCCAGCATCAAACCTACGAGAAAGAATACCAACGCCCCGACGGCCAGCGCGTGCCGGTGCTGCTGGGCGGCTCGTTCTCCGAACCCGGCACCCGCAAGGGGGTTTCGTTTTGCCTCGACCTGACCACCCAACGCGCCGCCCAGCGCCAGGCCGAAGTGCGCGAACGCGAGTTCACGGCCCTCGTGAACACCGTGGCCCAACTGGCTTGGATGGCCAACCCCGACGGCCACATCTTCTGGTACAACGACCGCTGGTACGAGTACACGGGCACCACCCTGGATGAAATGCTGGGCTGGGGCTGGTCTAAGGTGCACCACCCCGACCACATCGAGCGGGTGCTCGAACAAGTACGCCCCGCCTGGGGGGCCGGCCAGCCCTTCGAGCTAACCTTCCCGCTGCGCGGGCACGACGGCAGCTACCGCTGGTTTCTGACCCGCGCCGTGCCCATTCTGGACGCGCAGGGCCAGGTGCTGCGCTGGTTTGGCACCAACACCGACGTGACCGAGATGCGCCAACTCCAGGACCAGCTCGAACGCTCTTACCAGGACTTGGAAGTGAAAGTAACTTTCCGCACCCTGCAACTGGAACAGCAGGTGCGCGAGCTGCAAGCCCAGCTCGCGGCGCGGTAACCGAGTACCCCGAAGCTGCGCTTCGGCCGCCGAACGATTCCGGGCAGCGGCCGAAGCACAGCTTCGGGGTACTCGTTTTACCCCACCACCCGGCCCAGCGCCGCTGCCAAGGCCGCCGCGTCGTCGGCTGCCACCACTTGCACGGCCTTGGTGCCGGGGTACAGCGCCCGTACCTGCCGGGCCAGGGCTTCGGTGGGCACCAGCACCAGGTGGGCGCGGCGCAGGGCGTAGCGTTCCAACTCCAGCAGCCAGCCGCGCTCGGCGGGGGCGGCTTCGGCGGCCACCAGGGCCGTGAGGCGCAGCACCAGCGGGCAGCGCAGGCGATAGCGCAACTCTAACCCCGCCAGCCAGGTGGGCCAGTCGGCGGCGTATATCAGGCCGAAGGTTTCGGGCTGGGCGGCCACAAGCGGCGCGGCAAAGCGGGCGTACTGAATGACGCGGTAGTGCAGGTTGTGGGCCAGGGCAAAGGGCGTGAGGCCGGGCGGCTGCAAGGCCATCAGGGCCTGCGTGAGCGAGGCGCGGGCGGGGGTCGGGGGCAGCGCCTCGGGGGCGTTGGCGGCCGCCGGGCCGGCCGGGTCGTTGGGCAGGTCGGCGGCTTCGGCGGGGCCGGTTTCGTCGCCGGTGGTGGGGTCGGTCAGGCCATCCGGGTCGCCGGGGTCGTCAGGAAATTCAGAAACGGGGCCGCTGGACTGGTCCGTGGCCTCACGGACTGAATCTGTGGTCTCACGGATTGAATCCGTGACTCCACGGACTGAATCCGTGGCCTCACGGATTTGCTGGGAGGCCTCACGGATTTGCTGGGAAGGTTCATGGACTGAATCCGTGAGACCCCCCACCGAATCCGTGAGGCTTTCCTCCAAATCCGTGGCCTCACGGATTCGGTCCGTAGGGCTACCAACGCCGTCGGCCGGATGACTGCTGCCGAGATACGGCGCAGCTGGCACCCGCGCAAACCCTGGCCCCCCCAGCGGGCGAAACGGCGGCCGAAGCTGCACCCTGCCCAAAGCCGGGCCAGCCCCAGCCGGGGCGGCCAAAACTCCGGCCGCCGGCCCCGCAAAGGCCCCCGGCGCAGCTTCGGCAAGGCCCAAAAACCGCGAAATACAAGACACTGCCCCGGCCGCCGCACCAGCCGCCGCCGCCGGAGCAGGCGGTGGCAGCAGAAGCATTCCGGCGGCCAGCGCCGGGGCCGCTGGGGCCGGGCGCAGGGCCACTGCCGGCAGGAGCGGCGGCAACGGCCCCGCCGGGACGGGCGCAGGCGCGGGTGGCAACGGCGGCGGGGCCGCCGGCAGGTCGGTACCCGGCACCAGGCTGGCCCCTTCGGGCAGGTGGGGCAACACGGCCAGCAGTGGCCGGCGGGCGGCCAGCGCCCGCAGCAACGGCAGGGTGGGGGCGAGGTGAGGCGGGCCAGACCAGTCGTCCTCGTCCCAGGCCAGCACGAGCAGAAGGGGCGGAACGGGGGCGGTGGGCATGGACAAAGGAAAGGCTGGCCGGGCAAAGATGGCAGATACCGGCCAGCTTCCGCGCATTTTTGCCGGGCGCGGGGCGCTTTTGTTCGAATGTTGGGCCGCCAATGGGCCGCCCGGCTCTATCTTGCGGGCCTGCTCGGCCCCTGCCCGGCCGCTGCCGGGCCGTTTTGGCCCCCTTGTTTTTGCTCCGACCGGGGGCGTTTCGGTCCCGTTCGCTTTTTTCGTCCTTCTTCGCATGACCACGCCTGCCACGCTTGAAAACAACTACATGGTGAACGACCTGGCGGCCCAGGCCCACCAGGACCAAGCCGCCGGCCTGGTGCTGACGGCCCAGGAAACCGCCCCCGGCCGTTACCTTTTCACCTGCCAAAACGGGGTGCGGCTGGCGCTGCACGTCCTCACCGACAAGGTGCTGCGCTTCCGCTATCTGACGGACGGGCCGCTGGAGCCGGACTTTTCCTACGCCGTGGCCGCCGACACGCTGGCCGCGCCCAGCGCCGCCACGTTTCTCGAGTTTCGGGAAAAAGCCGACCACTACCGCCTCACCACCGCCCGCCTGATTTGCACCGTGGCCAAAGACGGCCTCAAGGCCCGCGTGCTGGACCGCTCCGGCACGGTGCTGACCGAGGACGAGCGCGGCTTCCACTGGCAGTACGACTACGACACCGGCAACGACATCGTGAAAATGAGCAAGGCCGTGCCCGCCGGCGTGCATTACTACGGCCTCGGCGACAAGCCCGACAACATGAATCTGCGCGGCAAACGGTTCACGAACTGGGGCTCCGACACCTACGGCTACGTGAAGGGCAGCGACCCGCTCTACAAAAACATTCCCTTCTTTCACGTGCTGCACCAGAAAATTGCCCACGGCATTTTCTTCGACAACACCTTTAAGGCCAGCTTCGACTTCGCCGCCGAGCGGGCCGACGTGGCCAGCTTCTGGGCGCAGGGCGGCGAGCTGAACTACTACTTCATCTACGGCCCCACGCTGCTCGAAGTGACCCAGGAATACACCCTGCTGACCGGCACCCCCGAACTGCCGCCGCTGTGGGCGCTGGGCTACCACCAGTGCAAGTGGAGCTACTTTCCGGAAAGCAACGTGCAGGCCATTGCCAGCGGCCTGCGCGAGCGCCAGATTCCCTGCGATGCCCTCTACCTCGACATCGACTACATGGACGGCTACCGGTGCTTTACCTGGAGCCCCACGCACTTTCCCGAACCCCGGCGCATGGTGCAGGAACTGGCCCGGGCGGGCTTCAAAACCGTCGTCATCATCGACCCCGGCATCAAGATTGACCCGGCCTATGCGGTGTACCGGCAGGGGCTGGCGCAGGACTACTTCTGCCGCCGCGCCGACGGGCCGCTCATGAAAGGGTCGGTGTGGCCGGGCCTGTGCCACTTTCCCGACTACACCAAGCCGGCCGTGCGGGCCTGGTGGGCGGGCTTGTTCAAGGAGCTCATTCAGGACGTGGGCGTGGCCGGGGTCTGGAACGACATGAACGAGCCGGCGGTGTTCGAGAAGGGCACCTTCCCGCCCGATGTGCGCTTCGACTACGACGGCCTGGGCGGCTCGCACGAGAAGGCCCACAACGTGTACGGGATGCAAATGGCCCGCGCCACCAACGACGGCGTGAAGCAGTTTGCGTACCCCAACCGGCCCTTCACCATCACGCGCAGCACCTACAGCGGCGGGCAGCGGTACTCCTCGGGCTGGACCGGCGACAACATCGCCAGTTGGGACCACCTGTGGCTGGCCAACATTCAGTGCCAGCGCCTGAGCATTTCGGGCTTCAGCTTCATCGGCAGCGACGTGGGCGGGTTCGTGGACACGCCCAGCGGCGAGCTGTACGCCCGCTGGGTGGCGCTGGGGGCGTTCCACCCGTTTTTCCGCACCCACAGCAGCGGCGACCACGGCGACCAGGAACCCTGGAGCTTCGGCGAGCCGTACACGGCCCACGTCCGCAGTTTCATCGAGTTGCGCTACCGGCTGCTGCCCTATGTGTACACCACGTTCTGGCAGTACGCCACCCAGGGCCTGCCGATGCTGCGCCCGCTGCCTTTCCTCGACCAGAACGACACCCAGACCTACCTGCGCATGGCCGAGTTTGGGCTGGGCGAGCAGCTATTGGTGTGCCCCGTCACCCAGGCCGGGGCCGACGGCCGCTGGATGTACTTGCCCCGTGGCGACTGGTACTACTACTGGACCGACGAGGCCCACGCGGGCAGCACCGAGGTGTGGGCCGCCGCCGACCTGGGCCGCATCCCGCTGTTTGTGCGGGCCGGGGCCGTGCTGCCCATGCAGCCGCTCATGCAGTACGTGGGCGAAAAGCCGGTGGACGAGCTGACGCTGCACGTTTATTTCATTGACGGCAGCGCCGCGAGCGTCCTCTACGACGACGGCGGCCAGGGCTACGCCTACGTCGACGGGCACCGCACCGTGCGCCGGTTTGCCGTGGCGGGCAGCGCCGAAGCCCTCACCCTGACCCAAACCATCGAGGGCGACTACGCGCCCGCCTACGCCACCTACCGCGTGGTGCTGCACGGCCTGCCCGCCGCCACCGCCGCCACCCTCGACGGGGCGGCCCTGGCCCTGGTTCCCGCCCCGCTCGAAACCGGCCTCACCTGCCCCAGCGTGGTGGTGCCGGTGGGCTTCGGGCAACTGCGGGTGGCCGGCAGCGGTGCCCAAGCGCCGCCCAAACAAGAAAACGGCGCAACGCCCCAACCTTAACCAGCCCCCGGCCCCCAGCCCATGAAAAAGCTCCCCTGCCTGTTCGCCGCCCTCGCCGTAAGTGCGGGGCTACTCACCGCCTGCCAACCCAACAGCAACGGCGGCAGCAAAACCCCCGGCCGCACCGGGGTGTACAACACCAAGCGGCTGCCCGACGGCAACGCGGCCACCAACGTGCCCCTGGTGCCGGCCGACAGCATTGCGCGGTGAGAAACTCCCCGGCCTTTTGCCGTGTTCTCCGCGCACATGAAAAAACGCCTGCTTTTCTTCGCTGCTTTCCCGCTGCTGGCCCTGGGGTCGTGCCTGGAAACGCAAGAACCTAAAAAACTTTTCGTCGCCGGTGCCAGCGAATTCAACCAGCGGGTGGCCGACGACATCCGGGCGGGGGACCAGGACACGACTTCGCGCCCAACCCGCCTAAAGTTTCTTTTCAAAAAGAAGCCGTAAGGCAGTTGCCGGGCGCAGCCGCTACCCCCACGTTTTCAGGTACTGATAAACTTCCGGGTGCGTGAGCAAGCTGCTGTGGTTTTGTTGGCCAAACTCCACGGTGCGGACGCTGGTGCCGGGCGGCAGGGCGGTTTCGTCGTCGAACACGCCCGCGCCGTGGGCGCTGCGGCGGCCCACCAGCCCGTCGCCAAAATACTGGCGCAGCGCGGCCGGCCGGCCGGTTTTGAGCCACGCGCCCATCAGAATGTGGTAGGCTACGCCGGGCAGCGGCGGCACCGGCGTGCGCGGCGGGGTCAGGTCCTGGGCGTGGGCATCCTGCCAGTCCTCGTCCACCAGTATCGAGCGGCGCAGGTCCTTGATGCCGTTGCTGCGCTGGTTGAGGGCGCGGCTCAGGAACCGGGTCGGGAACAGGTCAATCCGGGCCAGCAGCCGGGCCGTGAAGTGCGAGTTCTGCTCCAGCCACGACCCGTCGTTGGGGGTGCCGAGCAGGAACACCGTGCGCAGGTGGGGCAACCAGGTAGAGTTATGAGTTATGAGTTTTGAGTTATGAGTTGGCAGTTCCGGGTTGGGGAAGGTAGCACCTTCTGCCTGCTTGTCGCCCAACTCATAACTCATAACTTTTAACTCATAACTCAAAGAAGCGTAATGCCCCGCCGAGCGAATCACCAGCCCGCCCATGCTGTGGCCCACGAGCACGAGTTCGCCAATGGCATCGGAATAGGTGGCGACCAGCTCCGTGAGCAAGGCATTCAGGGCGCGGCCGTTTTCGGACAGGTGCAGGCCGGTGTTGTAGCGCACGTACAGCACCCGCGCCCCGGTTTCTTCGGCCAGGCGGGGGCCATAGCGGCGGTGGTCGGCGGGGTCCTGGAAGCCGGTTTGCCAGATTTCCTCGTCGCCCATCAGGCCGTGCACGAAGACGACGGTTTTGCGGCGCTCGCCGCGCAGGCGCAGCCCGGCCACCGACACGTCGCGCCCGCCGCGCCGAAACCGGAACGCAATGGCCCGGCGGTCGTGGCGGGCCGCGAGTTGGTCGCCCAGCGCCCCGTTCAGCACGGGCAGGAAAAAGTGCTGGTGGGCCTGCCCGGCCCGCCAGAGGAAGGCCGTGCCGCGCACCGGGGCCAGCGCCACGGCTTTGAGCAATTTGGGGAATAGCATACGGTTGAAGGCTTGAACGGGTGGTCCGACGACTTTTTGAGTCGTCAGACCACTAAATCGTTGGGTCGGGTTGGCCGGTGCAGCAAATAGTGGTCTGACGGCTGAAAAAAGTCGTCGGACCACGTGTTCAACAACCGCAAATTTCGCCCATTTCTTGCCGGGCCAAGCAAAAACCGCGAACTTCGTGGTTCCATTGCCAACATTTCGTTTTTTATGACCCGTTCCTTCCGCTTCGCCCTGGCCCTGCTGGGCGCTTCGGCCGCCCTCACCGCCTGCGACTACAACTGGAGCCCCGGCCAAAACCCGCAGCAACAGGCCGGCTTCACCAAAGCGCCGCCTTACCAGAGCCGCGACCTCAACCAGGACAGCGTAAGCGCCCACCAGCAAACCTTTACGCCCATCGGCAAGGGTTCGGCCGTGGCCATCCGCAACGGCTCGGTGCAGGACCAGCTGGAGTCGGCCCCGGCCGGCAACAGCGCCAGCCCCCAAACCGCCAGCGGCCAGACGGGCAGCGTGGACGATGCCAAGCCGAGCAACGCCAACCAAAAGGAATAACTCCGGCCAAGCCCTGCCCGCTGCCCCACGTCAGGCTTTTCCTGTTATGCCCGGCCACCTTCTTTCCGTTGTGTTCGAGAACGATGCTGGCCAACTGCTGGAACACCCGGCGGGCTACATCAGTGTGCGCTACTTCCGGCAAAAGCGCGGCCCGGCCGACCTCCCGGCCCTGGTGACGGAACTGGGCCGACGGCTGCTATTGCGCGGCTGGCACTGCATCCTGGGCGACTCGCGGGCGCTGCCGGTGCTGAGCGAAGCCGAAAAAACCTGGCTGGCCACCAACTGGATGGGCCGCCAAATCCCGCGTCCGCCGCGCCTGTGGGTGGCCTCGGTGCTGCCCGTGGACGTGTTTGCCCGCCTCTCGGTGGGGCAGGTGCAGCACGGCACAGCGCCCGAAAACATAACCTACAAATTATTTACCGACCCGGAACTGGCCCACGAGTGGCTGGTGCGAATGGCCGGGTAGGGCAGTGGGAATGGCGCGGGGCTGCGCCCCGTGCCGAAGTGCCGCAGGGCTTCGCCCTGCACCCCAGGCCGAAATCGTTGGGCAAGTCTGAGCAACGATTGCAGGGCGAAGCCCTGCGGCACTTCGGCACGGGGCGCAGCCCCGCGCCATTCCCACTGCAATCTTACTGCCGCTTGGCCCAGGCATCCATTTTCTGCTCCAGCACGGCCAGGGGCATCACGCCGTCCTTCAGCAGTTCGTCGTGGAAGTGGCTGAGGGAGAACTTTGGGCCAAGCTGCTTTTCGTAGCGCGCCCGCAGTTCCCGGATTTTGAGCTGCCCGATTTTGTAGCTCAACGCCTGGCCCGGAATGGCCATGTAGCGCTCGATGGCCGAAGTGGCATCGGCGGCGCTGGTGGGCATATTGTCCAGCATATAGGCAATGGCTTGTTCGCGGGTCAGGTCGCCGGTGTGCAGGCCGGTGTCCACCACGAGGCGCACGGCCCGCAGCATTTCGTCGTTCAAGGCCCCCACGTATTCGTAGGGGTCGGTGTAGAGGCCGAGTTCTTTGCCCAGGCTTTCGCAGTACAGCGCCCAGCCTTCGGTCATGGCCCCGTAGCCGGCAAACTGCCGGAATTTGGGCAGGTCGGGGTTTTCCTGCTGCAACGAAATCTGGTAGTGGTGGCCCGGAATGGCCTCGTGCAAAAACAGCGACTCCATGCCCGACGTGACATTAAACTGTTCGGGGTGGGGCAGGGGCACGTAGAAAATGCCCGGCCGGGTGCCGTCCGGGCTGCCCTGGTTGTATTCGGCCGAAGCCGAGGCTTCGCGGAACGCCTCGGTGCGGCGGATTTCAAACGGCGTTTTGGGGGTGCGGCCGAACATCTTTTTCAGGTTCGGGTCAATCGTGGCCTGGATTTTATGGAAGCCCGCCAGCACCTCGGCCGCCGTGTGGTAGGGCATGGCCTTGGGGTCGGTTTTGAGGTGGTCGAAGAACGCCCGCAGCGTGCCCTGGTAGCCCAATTCGGCTTTCATGCGCTCCATTTCGGCCCGCAGCCGCGCCACTTCGCGCAGGCCCAGCGCGTGGATTTCGGCCGGTTTGAGGGTAGTCGTGGTCCAGTTCTCCACCAGGTATTGGTACATGGCCGGGCCGCCCGGCACCGCATTGAGGCCGCTGGTCGGGCGGGCTTTGGGCAGGTATTCGGTTTTTAGAAATGCGCCCAGCTTGTGGTAAGCCGGTCCAAGTTCGGTGAGGATGGCCACTTTGTACGCGGCGGTGAGGCGGGCCTTGTCGGCGGCCGAAAACGCGGCGGGCAGCCGCCGGATGGGGCCGTAGAACAGGCTTTTGGTCGGGTCCGTCACCACGATGTCGGGCGCGTCGAGTTGGGGCAGCATTTTCAGTACCAGGGCGCGGGGCAGCACCACGCCCGCCCGCATTCCGCGCCGGTAGTTGCCGATGGCCGAGTCGGTCCAGACCACATAGCCGCGCACCCGGCCCAGCCAGTTGTCGTAGTCCTGCACCGTGCGGAAGGGCTGCACGCCCTCGCCCGCCCCGTACTGCCCCAGCGTGAGCGGCAGGCCCCAGAACTGGTTGGCGGGCAACAGCCAGAACGGGAACCGCAGCCCCGCCAGCCGCTGCTGCATATCGTACTTGAAGATGTCGTAGCTGATTTGGTCGTTGGCAGCCAACTGGGTGCGGTCGAACTGCTGCACTTCGTTCAGCGAAGCCTGGTAGAACGTCCGCAGCGAATCCCGAAACGCCTGGGTCTGGTCATTAGGCAGGCGGGCGTTGAAGCGGTTGTCGCCCTGCGCCGTGGCGCTCAGCGGGTCGAAGCGCGACTGCTGGTCCCAGAACCGGGCAAAGAACCCGGCCAGCGGCTGGGAAGGCGCGGCGGCCGTAGTGGCCGCAGTTTCGGGGGGGCTGGCCGGGTGGCAGGCCGGGGCCAGGACCGCCGCGAACAGCGCGGCAAGGAGGGTTTTTCTCATGGTAAGTAATTGAAGCGGCAAGTTACGGGTGGCTGCATTAGTCGTACTGCAAAAGTCCGGAAAGGCTTTTTGGAAATGCGTTGGGCAACAGCATACGCTACCAAACGCAAGTACCTGCCGATTTTGCCGTTGTGCCGCTCGTGAACTCGTCAGCGGGTATCTGAACCCGGTTCACCGATAACGGCGGGCAGCCTAGCAGACACTGTGGTCGGGGAGCCGAGGGTACATTGAGTGTTTGGTACTTACATTTACCGCGATGAAAACGAAACTTTCCTTCCATTTGGCCCTGCTGCTGCTCACCCAATGCGGCGGCTGCAAAAAAATTGACCCCTTCCCGGTGACCCCGCCCCCGGCCAACCCCGTGGACCTGCTGCCCCCGGCTACCCAAACCGGGATGCGAACATTTGGCTGTTTACTCAACGGGCAAGCTTGGAACCAAGCTGGCAGCCAGTTTGCTGCCCCTGTATTATCTACAGTATTTTACAAAAAACGTCTCGGCATTAGCTGTAGAAGAACTTTTAATGACGACAAAGGTGTGCCCGTTGTAAATCAGCGTATGGGGTTTTCAATTGATTCAGTAATCGGCCCCGGCATTTATCAACTTGCTGACTCTGACAAGTATGTTTTCACCTTTTCCGATTTTCTGACTAAGTGTGAATATACCACAGGCAATGGGTTATCAGCGACAGTACAACTCACCCGTTTTGACCCCGTTGCCCGAATTGCGGCCGGTCGCTTCTCATTCACGCTCTCCAAACCCGGCTGCGGACAGGTCGTCGTGACCGAAGGCCGCTTCGATTGCCCCTTTTAATCACTTCATTTTCCCCCATTATTGCCCCATGAAACACGTTTTGCTCCCGCTTTTGCTGGCTGTTGCCGGCATCGCCCCCGGCCTGGCCCAGGCCCCAGCCGACACCACCGCTGGCCGCAGCACCGGCCCGTCCGCGCCGCCCGAATACGAAGCCCCCATCACCAGTTTTGCCGATTCCATCAACCGCGTCTTCCAGTACGTGGACAAAACCCGCGTGCCCTCGGGCATCCTCGAAGAATACGGCTTGCAGTTCCTGGACCACGTGCCCTACACGGGCACCAACGGCTTCACGGCGGCCAACCGCATGGACATCAACCGCTGGCACGCGCTCTACGGCGACCTCTACGGGGCCCGCATCAACGCCAACGCGGACAACCTGGTGCCGCTGACCACCGTGAACCTGCGCCTGAACCTCTACGCCCGCGATGCCAACGTGGAACTGCCCATCCTGCACTTCGACTACCACAGCATCCGCACCGATGCCCTGAGCGGCGGGCGCATCCGCTCGGTGCGAAATCGGCTGTACGACGTGGCCGGGCAAGACCCGTATCAACGCAACACGGCCTTTGCCGTGGCCGCCAGCAACGGGCTGACGAGTTGCGCGTAAAGCCGCCAACGCTCGCCCACTTTTTCGTTCTCAGCCATGACTGCCCTGACCCGCTTTCCGCTCTACGCGGCCCTGCTGCTGCTCACCCAATGCGGCGGCTGCCGGAAACAAGACCCGGCCCCTACGCCCCCAGCCAACCCCGTGGACCTGCTGCCCCCGGCTACCCAAACTGGGATGCGAACCTTCGGTTGCTTAGTGAACGGTCAGGCTTGGACCCCGGCCGGTAATCCATTCGGCGGGGCGTTGTTTAGTACGCAATACTACAATTGGAACCTTAACATAGTGGCTAGCAGGTCAACCACGGTTTCTGGAGTGGGGGTAAGCCAAGCAATCAGAATTAGCATAGACAGCATTCGGTCACCGGGGAGAATTATGTTGGGGGATACCAGTAGGGATTTTGCTGAAGTTGTGGACCTGTTAAATAACTGCACATATTACACAAATTCACTGCACCCAGGTGTAATTGATATTACTCGCTTGGATTTGGTCAATCGCATTGTCGCGGGCCGTTTTTCTTTTACCCTCGAAACCCCCGGTTGCGGCAAGGTCGTCGTGACCGAAGGACGATTTGATTCCCGTTTTTGATTCTCACTTTTTTCCCCCCACCTGCCCCATGAAACACGTTTTGCTCCCGCTTTTGCTGGCACTTGCCGGCATCGCCCCCGGCCTGGCCCAGGCCCCGCCCGACACCACCGCTGGCCGCAGCACCGGCCCGTCGGCACCGCCCGAATACGAAGCCCCCATCACCAGTTTTGCCGATTCCATCAACCGCGTGTTCCAGTACGTGGACAAAACCCGCGTGCCCTCCGGCATCCTCGAAGAATACGGCTTGCAGTTCATGGACCACGTGCCCTACACGGGCACCAACGGCTTCACGGCGGCCAACCGCATGGACATCAACCGCTGGCACGCCCTCTACGGCGACCTCTACGGGGCCCGCATCAACGCCAACGCCGCCAACCTGGTGCCGCTGGCCACCGTGAACCTGCGCCTGAACCTCTACGCCCGCGATGCCAACGTGGAACTGCCCATCCTGCACTTCGACTACCACAGCATCCGCACCGATGCCCTGAGCGGCGGGCGCATCCGCTCGGTGCGAAATCGGCTGTACGACGTGGCCGGGCAAGACCCGTATCAACGCAACACGGCCTTTGCCGTGGCCGCCAGCAACGCCGATTTGCCGAGTGCCAGCACGTCCTTTATTTTCCACTCCAACCAGTTCTGGACCAACACCGGCCGCGTTGTAAACACCATTCAGGCAGATTTTGCCGATGGCAACGGCTTCGTCAACATGACCTGGAACGTGGCCCGGCCGGTGAGCTACACCACCGCCGGTGCCAAAGACGTGAAGGTGCGCGTCAGCTACACCGACGGCAGCACCTGGGAAAGTCACCTGTTGGTGGTGTCGCCGGCCCCGGTCCCACAATCCCGCTATTTGGGCACCCCCAGCATCCCGGCCTTCACGCTCACGGCCGATAAAGCCTACTTGGGGCAGGTTGCCTCGGCCACCATTTCGGTGGAATACGGCGGGCTTCGCAAGCCCACGCCCAACGCGGCCGTGCTGGATAGACCGCTCATTATTGTAAAAGGGTTTGACGTGTCAGGGATTTTGCCGTCACAAGGACCAAACAACGGTCGTTCAACTTACAAAAATTTTGTCGGCATACAAATTAATTTAACGCAAGGGATACTTCTTAGCGACGGGGCCGACCTCGACGGCTACGACCTCGTTTACGTTGATTTCGACAACGGCACGGATTTCATTCAGCGCAATGCGTTTTTGCTGGAGCGGGTGCTGCGCTGGGTGAACGACCACAAGCAGCCACTGCCGGGCCAAACGGTGAAGGAGCCGAACGTGATGCTGGCCATGAGCATGGGCGGGCTGGTGGCGCAGTATGCGCTGTGCGACATCGAGGCGGGCCTGCGGGCGGGGGCGGGCATGGTGTTTCCGCACGAGGTGCGCTTGCTCATCACCCACGACTCGCCGCACCAGGGGGCCAACATTCCGCTGAGTATGCAGATGACCATCCGGCACCTGGCCGGCACCAGCATCAAAATCCCGTTTGGCGAAACGGTGAAGCTGATTGACCGCCTGCCCATTCTGGGGCAGGCCCGCGACGCGCTGCTCTCGCCCGCCGCCCAGCAGATGCTACGCTACCAAACCACACGGGGGACCGTCGCAACCGGGGTGTTTTTTGCTGGTCCGGTTATTCCCGCCCCTGCCTCCCTCTACGATACTTTTCAGCAGGAATACCAGGCCCTGCTCGGCCCGGCGCGGGTGCCGGTGGGCACTCCCAATCGCCCGTGCCGGGTGGTGGCTAGTTCCAATGGCTCGGAGTGCGGGCGGGGCCAGCCGTTCGCGCCGTATGCCGAGCTAGTGCATTTTAACTACAACGACGTGTACAACGTGGGGTTTTTTAGTGCTTTACTACCCGTTGGCACGGTGGGGTTTGCGGGTTGGTATGCAGCCGGAATAGGCTTGGTTTCGGCTCCAGTTACGCTTGCGGCAACGGCCGTGACGGCACTCGTGGCGCTGGGTTTCAGCGGCAACTACGACATCACAGCCGAATACCGCATCAATGCCTTGCCCGACCAGCAGCGGCAGCAGATTTATTCGGTATTTGCCCAGGTGAACAAGCGGACGCGGTTGTTCGGCTTGTTTCGGGTTCAGTTCACGCTGATTGATTTTCAAGGGTACTCTTTGCCCTCGCAGCTTCCGCTCGACAGTGGGTCGGGTGGCATCATCAGCCTGGCTTCTTATGCCCAGCAGTTGGGCACCAGCAGCAGCAGCCCCAGCCCCGTGCCGACCGGGGCTATCAAGGTGTCGCAGTTTTGCTTCCTGCCCACCTACAGCGCCCTCAACATTGTACCCAGCGGCTCGGCCGCGTTGCGGGCGCAGTACTCGCCGGGCACCAGCGTGGGCACTCCGTTTGCCAACTTCCGCACGGCGGGCCGCGAAAACGAACCCCACATTGAGTACACGGCGCTTAACAGCAACTGGATGTTGCAGGAAATGCGCGGAACCAATCCGCAAATAAGTTGCGCGGCTTTTTGCGGGCTTGCCCCGACCATCAGCGGACCCGGCACCATCTGTCGTAGCGGCAGCACTTATACCATCGCCGGATTACCGGCCGGAACAACTGTCGATTGGCTGCTGACAACCGCGAGCGGCGTTTCGCTGTTGGCCGCGACCAGCCCCACCTTTACCACTGCCTTCACGAGCGGAATACCCAGCCACAGTACTTTGCAGGCCACCTTGAACAGTGATTGCGGCCAGTTTGCCATCAGCCGTTCCGTTGATGCGGGCAGTGCATTACGGGTACATTCTATTTACACAGCCGGTTGTGGCCTTAATGCACAAGCCGACGTTATTGGGGCTACCAACGTGCAATGGGTTGTCAATGGCCAGCTACAGACTGGTTTGACAGTTTCTGATGGTGACCACGAGTTTTTTGAGTACGTTAACGGGCGAGTCAGTGTAGCCATACGCGGAACCAATGATTGTACTGGTGCTGCACTGGCTTCAGGAGCATTTCTCAAAATTCGGCCCACCACCGGCCCCCAATGCCTGGAACGTCCAGGTACTTCCCCAGCCGTCGTTACTATCTACCCCAACCCCGCCGACGAGGCCATTGATGTCCACGTCGAAAACGCCGACTCTACCCAGGCCATCACCGTAAAGATGTACGATGGTCAAGGTCAGCCCCGTCTGGAAAAAACGGACCCCGCTGGCGACGACACTGTTCAACTTGATACCGATGCCCTCCCTGACGGAATCTATTATTTGGAAGTCGTGCAGGATGCGACGGTGGTGGACCGTCAAACGCTCCGTATTGAGCAATAATTTTCTTAATGGTTCATGCCTAGCCACCGCATAAGAAGCCTAGCCGTAAGGTCGGGCTTTTTTTGTGAAAGTGTTAGGCTCGATTAGCGTTCAAGGGGCAGTTTCGGTGCATTTTCTGCCTTCGCGCCCCCAACCCCTGCCCATGCGCTACGCCCCGATTGCCGCCGAGTTGTCCACCGGAAACCGCCGCCGCTTCCGCGAACTGCTGTAGCCGGGGACGCAGACCAGCGAACAAATCAGTGTGCAGCACTAGGCCATTGGCCGGTTAGCCCTTACCTTCGCCGCAGCGGGGGCACCGCGCCGGTGCCCCCGTTTTTCCCCACCCAACCCCCCTTCTTTACCCCCATGAAAAACGGTAACCGCATTTCCGAAGTATTGTCCGAGGCCGACGTGACCGCCATCCTCGCCGCCATCGCCACGATTAAGGCCAAGCTGCCCTGGCTGCTGACGCTGGCCCCCGCCGAAAGCCGGGGCCTGCGCAACCTGGGTTTCGACGGGGTGCCCTTCGCCCAGGCTGGCCTGGAGGCGGTGCGGGCCAACGTGGAGTTCACCCGGCGCGGCTTTGACCTGGCCGAGTACGAGAAGGACTTGGCCCTATTGGAACAACTGAGCCGGGTGCGCGGGCCGCTGGTCGCCCTGGCGCAGCAGGTGAAACAGACCCATCAGGTGGCCGGGGCCGACGTGATGGTGCAGGCCGACGACATTTACGAAGACCTGAACAAGGACAACGGCGAAACCGCCGCCGTGCAGGTGCCGCGCCAGCAGATGCGCAAACGCTACGCCCGCCGCAACGCGGCCCCCAAAGCCACGCCCGCGCCCGGCGGCGGGCAGTAGGCCGCCGGCGGCACCGGGGAGCAAGTGGTCGGCCACCACTTCGGCGTGGTTCGGCACCACCCCGGAGTGGTGGCCGACCTGTTGGGGGTGGTCCGGCACCACTTGGGAGTGGTGGCCGACCACCCCGGAGTGGTGCCAGACCACCCGGAAGTGGTGCCAGACCACCCGGAAGTGGTGCCAGACCACTTGGGAGTGGTGGCCGACCACCCCGGAGCGGTCCGGCACCACTTCGGCCGGGCAGTCGGCCAGGGGGCGCTGTTTTCTTCCTCAGGCCCGTACTTTGCGCCCCAATCAACCCGCCCGCCCATGACCGCCGACCACGAATTTGAGGCCCTGCTCGAGGCCGACCCGACCGACGGAGGCGTGTGGCTGGTGGCCCCGGCCGGGGTGTCGGCCGCCTACGCCACGCGGGGGCCGGTGCCGGTGCAGGCCACGCTCGACGGCTTCCCGTACCGGGGCACCCTGGCCCCGCTGGGCGCAGGGCGGCACGGGCTGCTGGTGGCCCGGCAACTGCGGCGGGCGCTGGGCAAAACCCTCGGCGACACCGTGCGCGTGGCCCTGGCCCGCGCCGGGGCCGACCCGCCCCTGCCCGTGCCCGACGACCTGGGCGCGGCCCTGGCCCTGGCCCCGGCGGCGGCGGCATACTTCGCGCAGCTGGCCCCCGGCCCCCGCCAGGAGCTGCTGCGCTGGCTGCACGCGGCCAAGAAAGCCACCAGCCGTGCCCACCGCCTGGCCCACGCGCTCGAGCTGCTGGGCAAAGGCCGGCACCGCTGACGCTTGCCCGGCGGCTGCTATCTTGCAACCATGTTCTGCTTCCTCCGCCTGTTTTGCCTTTTGCCGCTGGCTTGGTTGCTGGCTTGCACCACCGAGCGCCGCGCCGCCGAAACGGCGGCCGAGCAACGGCTGGCCGCGCCTGTGCCGCGCGTGCCGTTTCCGGTCGTCACCCACACCGTGCTGGTGGTGTCGGCCCACCCGCTGGCTTCGCAGGTGGGCAGCCAGGTTCTGCGCGACGGCGGCAACGCCTACGACGCGGCCGTGGCCGTGCAGTTTGCGCTGGCCGTGGTGCTGCCGGCAGCCGGCAACATCGGCGGCGGCGGCTTCCTGGTGTACCTCACCCCCGAAGGCAAAAGCGAAACGCTGGACTTTCGGGAAACGGCCCCCGCCGCCGCCCGCCGCGATATGTACCTGGATGCGGCCGGCACCGTGGTGCCCGACCTGAGCACGGCCGGGGCGCTGGCCGTGGGCACCCCCGGCACGGTGGCGGGCATGGCCGCCCTGCACAAAAAACTGGGTCGCCTCACCTGGGCCGCCGTGGTGCAGCCCGCCGTGCGCCTGGCCGCCACCGGCTTTCAACTCACGGCCAAAGAAGCCGAGGGACTCAACCGCAACCGGGCCGCGTTTCTGGCCCAAAACCCGGCCAAGCCGCCGCCCTACGTGGCCAGTGCCGCCCAGCCCTGGCAGGCCGGGCAGGTGCTGAAGCTGCCCGCCCTGGCCGCCACCCTGCTCCGCATCCGCGACCAGGGCGCGGCGGGGTTCTACGGCGGCGAAACCGCCCGGCTGCTGCTGGCCGAAATGGCGCGGCGCGGCGGCCTCATCACGGCCGCCGACCTCAAAAACTACCAGCCCAAGTGGCGGCCCACGCTGCGCGGAAAATACCGGGGCTACGACGTGCTGACCATGCCCCCGCCCAGCAGCGGCGGGGTGGCGTTGCTGCAAATGCTGGGCATGGTGGAGGCGGCCAATTTTGCCCGCCTGGGCTACCACACCCCCGCCGCCACCCACCTGCTGACCGAAGTGGAGCGCCGCGCCTACGCCGACCGCGCCACCTACCTCGGCGACCCCGACTTTGGGCAGGTGCCGGTGGCCCGGCTGCTGGCCGCTGGCTACCTCAACCAGCGGGCCGCCACCATCCGGCCCGACGGCCATGCCACGCCCAGCAGCGCCGTGGCCGCTGGCCGGGGCCTGCCCCGCTACGAAAGCACCGAAACCACCCACTACAACATCGTGGACGGGGCCGGCAACGCCGTGAGCTGCACCACCACCCTGAATGGCGGCTACGGCAGCCACGTGGTGGTGCCCGGCGCGGGCTTCCTGCTCAACAACGAGATGGACGACTTCTCGGCCAAGCCCGGCGTACCCAACGCCTACGGGCTGGTGGGCGGCGCGGCCAACGCCATTGCCCCCGGCAAGCGGATGCTCTCGTCCATGACCCCCACCATCCTCGCCCGCAAGGGCAAGCCCTACCTGGTGCTGGGCAGCCCCGGCGGCAGCACCATCATCACGACGGTGCTGCAAGCCATTGTGGGCGTGGTCGACTACGGCTTCAACGCCCAGCAGGCCGCTGCCGCCCCGCGCCTGCACCACCAGTGGCTGCCCGACCAACTGGACATGGAAGACGGGGCCTTGCTGCCCGCCGCCCAAGACGTGCTCAGCCAGCACGGCTACGTCCTGAACCCCCGCGCCGCCTGGGGCCGGCTCGACCTCATCCGGGTGCTGCCCGAAGGCGGCGGCCTCGAAGGCGGGGCCGACCCCCGGGGCGACGACGCGGCCCAGGGCTACTAGCGCACCGGGCGGCCCCCGGCCTCCTCCTTCCAACCCCCCCGGCCTGCCTGTGCCCCTGCTGCCGGCCGGGGCTGCGGCGGGGCCAAAGGGGGCGGGCGGTGCTACATTCGTGGCCCCAAACCCCCGACCTGCTGCCCGTGGACAACCGTGCCCTGACCCGTGCCTTTCACCTGACGGCGCAACTCATGGAGTTGCACGCCGAAAACCCGTTCAAAATCCGGGCCATCGAGGGCACGGCCGCCGCCCTCGAAGCCCTCACGTTTCCGGTGGCCGAAGTGGAACGCTCGGGCCTGCCCGACCGCACCGGCCTGAGCAAAACCGCCGCCGCCAAAGTGGCCGAGCTGCTCGACACCGGCACGTTTGCCGACCTGCAACGCCTGCTCGATGCCACCCCGCCGGGCGTGGTCGAGTTGCTGCAAATCAAGGGCATCGGCCCCAAAAAAGTGCGGACGCTGTGGCGCGAACTGGGAATCGAAGGCCCGGAGCAACTGCGCGTAGCGGCCGAAAACGACGAAGTAAGCAAGCTCAAAGGCTTCGGCAAAAAGACCCAGGAAGCCATCCTCGAAGCCCTGGAATTTGCCGCCGAAAGCCGGGGCAAGCTGCTCTACGCCCAGGTCGAGCCGCTGGCCGAGGGCCTGGCCGAGCGCCTGCGCGACGGCCTCGGCACCGCCCAGGTGGCCCTGGCTGGCGACCTGCGCCGCCGCCTCGAAATCGTGGAAACCCTGCGCCTCGTGGTGGGCACGGCCCGCCCCGCCGCCGCCCACGCCCTGCTAAACACGCTGCCCGAGCTGCTGCCTGACCCGCCCCGCAGCGGCCCCTGGGCCTGGCGCGGCACGTTGGCCAAAGCCGTCCTGCCGGTAGAAGTGCTGCTCGTGGCCCCCGAAACCTTCGCCACCGAAGTGTTCCTGCATTCGGCCGCCGAAGCCCACCTCAGCGAACCCCTCACCGCCCAGCCCGCCACCCTGCGGCAACTGGCCCGGCGCGAACAGTTTCAGCAGGAAACTGCCTTGTACGAACGGGCCGGGCTGCAATACATCGAACCCGAATTGCGCGAAGGGCTGGGCGAAATTGCCCTGGCCGCCGACCGCAAATTGCCGCGCCTGCTGGAAGATGTCGACCTGCGCGGCTCGCTGCACAACCACAGCACCTACTCCGACGGCAACCACGACATCCGCACGATGGCGACCTGGCTGCGCGACCACGGCTACGCCTACCTGGGCCTGTGCGACCACTCCCAAAGCGCCCACTACGCCAACGGGTTGAACGAAGACCGGGTGCGGCAGCAGCACCGCGAAATCGACCAACTCAACGCCGAACTCGCGCCCTTCCGCATCTTCAAAGGCATCGAGAGCGACATCCTCGGCGGCGGCGAACTCGACTACCCGCCCGCCGTGCTGGCCAGCTTCGATTTTGTGGTGGCCTCGGTGCATTCCAACCTCAAAATGGATGAAAAAAAGGCCACCGACCGCCTGCTCCGCGCCATTGCCGACCCCTACACCACCATGCTGGGCCACCCCACCGGCCGCCTGCTGCTACGCCGCCCCGGCTACCCGATTGACTACAAAGCCGTCATTGATGCCTGTGCCCAGCACCAGGTCATCATCGAAATCAACGCCAACCCCTGGCGGCTCGACCTGGACTGGCGCTGGGTGCGCTACGCCCAGGAACAAGGCGTGTTGCTCAGCATCAACCCCGACGCGCACCACACCGACGGCTACGCCGATATGCGCTACGGCGTGCTGATGGGCCGCAAAGGCCATTTGACGCGGGAAATGACGTTCAATACCAAATCAGTGGAAGAAGTGGCAGCGTATTTTGAAGCCCGGAAGGCGGGCATTGCGCCGCCGCTGGCGTTCAAGGGGTCGTTGTTTGAGTAGGGGAGGCGGGGTGGTCAGACGACTTTTTCAGTCGTCCGACCACTATTCGCTGTCCGGTTATCATTCAACGAATAGTGGTCGGACGACTGAAAAAGTCGTCTGACCACCCAGCCCCATGAAAATCCTCGTCCTTCGTTTTTCCTCCATCGGCGACATCGTCCTGACCACGCCCGTGCTGCGGGCGCTGGCCCGGCAGGTGCCGGGGGCCGAGGTTCACTTCGCCACCAAACCCGCCTACCAGGGCCTGCTCGAAGCCAACCCCTACGTGCGGAAAATGCATTGCCTGACCGGCAGCCTGCGGGCGTTGGTCAAGGAATTGCGGGCCGAGCAGTTCGACTACGTGGTGGACTTGCACAACAACCTGCGCACCCGCCTTATCAAGCTGCAACTGGGTGTGCCAAGCAGCAGTTTTGATAAATTAAATTGGCAGAAATGGTTGCTGGTGCGCTTCAAAATCAACCGTTTGCCCGATGTTCACATCGTGCAGCGCTACCTGGCCGCCGCCGCCCCGCTGGGCGTGAAGGACGACGGCGGCGGGCTGGACTATTTCATCCCCGCCGGGCAGGAAATTGACCGGGCCACGCTGCCCGCGCCCTTCCAAACCGGCTACGTGGCCCTGGCCATCGGGGCGCAGCACGCCACCAAGCGCCTGCCGCTGCCCAAGCTCGTGGAGCTGTGCCAGCACCTGGCCCCGCGCCCGGTGCTGCTGCTCGGCGGCCCCGAAGATGCCGCCGTGGCCGAAGCCCTCATCGCCGCGCTGCCACCCAACGGCTTTGTATTCAACGGGTGCGGGCGCTATTCGCTGCACCAGTCGGCTTCGCTGTTGCGGCAGGCGGCCTTTGTGGTGAGCCACGACACCGGCCTGATGCACATCGCGGCAGCGTTTGGGAAGGAGATTTTCAGCGTGTGGGGCAACACCGTGCCGCAATTCGGAATGTACCCGTTTCGGACCGAGTTTCGGGTGCTGGAAGTGCTGGGGTTGCCCTGCCGGCCTTGTTCCAAGATTGGGTTTGCGCAGTGCCCGCAGGGGCATTTCCGGTGTATGCAGGAGCAGGTGCTGGACTTAGATTGGCCGACGGTGGGGGAGGGGCAGGGTTGATTCTGGCTTTTTGCTTTACTTTCGCTTATGTTAAAACGCCTACACGTTAAAAATTTCACGGTTTTCGAGGAAGCCGATTTTGAGTTTGGGCCAGGCCTGAATGTGCTGGTGGGGGCCAATGGCACCGGTAAGAGCCATCTTTTGAAAATTGGCTACGCGGTGGAGTCGATTGCTGAAGTAAGCAAAGGAAAAAGCTGGGCAACCGATGAATTTAAAGGATTAAGTTGGGGGGTAGGTGTACAGAATGCGCTGGTTAATTTATTTTTGCCAAAGCAGCTACATGACCTTATTCGCCGCAACGCACCGGATGAAAAATCAACCATTACGGCTGCATTTGGTACCGACGCAAGTGGAAATGAAGCCAAATTGGATTTCTCGATACTCTACAATGAGGACACGAAAGCCAGCAGTGGTATCGACGGAGTACCGCAAAAATTGGCCGGTGATTTTGCTGCTCCGGTACTGTTGCCAGCCAAAGAAATTCTTTCTTTCTACCGGGGATTCGGCAGTATTCTACGCAAGTACGATATGCAATTTGACCGCACTTATCTGAATTTGTGGGATGCCCTTGGTTTGCCGCTGTTGCGCAATCCACCGGCCATTGTCAAGGATTTACTAGAACCTGCCATGCAAGGCCGTATTGTGTTGGAGGGAGGAGAGTTTTACTTCTACCCGCGCAATGGTGAACGGCTGGCTATTAATATGGCAGCAGAAGGCATTCGCAAGCTCGGAATGCTGGCGGTGCTCTTGGAGAATGGAAGCTTAACGCCTAATACTACACTTTTTTGGGACGAACCGGAGGCCAACCTCAATCCTCAACTCATCAAAAAGCTGGCGGAAATTTTGGTGTTGCTGGCGCGGCAAGGGTTTCAGATTATTCTGGCGACGCACAGCCTGTTTTTGTTAAAAGAATTGCACATTCTGGCCCAAAACGCTCCGACTCATCTGAAGTATTTCAGCCTGACCGGGGGCGCGGCGGGGGAACCAACCACCGTGGAAACGGCTGATGAATTGCCACTGCTGCCCGGTATTGTGGCCCTGGATGCGGAAATGGACCAGGCCGACGAATTTCTGGACGCATTGAACCGGTACGATGCAGACGTTTAGAGAGGCGGACATTGAGTTGCGGTTTCCGGCCGCCTGGGCGGTGCTGAAGTACGACGACCCGCAAGCGGATTTTTACCAGGGCACCGTGAAGCGCACCGGGGCCGACTTGTCGGCGGTCGATTTTGTGGTGAACCCGCAGGCCGTACCCAGCCAGCTTTTGCTAATTGAAGTGAAAGATTTTCGGCAGCACGAAGTCGAAAACCGGCCGCGCATGAGAACCCTGGCCGTGGAAATTGTCCGCAACACGCTGCATACGCTGGCCGCGCTGTACGTGGGCGTTCGGGCCGGGCACAAGTCGCTGCAAGGCATTGCGGCGGCTGTGTTGCCCGCGCCTGGGGCGTTGCGTCTGGTGTTGCTGCTAGAAGAAGATGCCCTGCCAGCCCCCGGCCGTAGCGGCAACTTGCCAACCCGGAAGTTGATAAAAAGCCAGACCCGCCAAAGCCAAAAAGGCGATATGCAACTGGAATTGCAGCGGCGACTACACGGTTTCAGCATCAACGCCAGCGTGTACGCCTGCCCCGAAATACCGCGCCGCGAGGGCTGGGAAGCCACGGCATTGCGGCCGATGCCCGGTCCTTAAAAACGAAGCGGCCCGGCTATGAAAATAGCCGGGCCGCTTCGTTTTTGAGGACTCCCGCTACCCAATCCGCTCGAACCCGCAGTAGCGGTGCAGCACCTGCGGCAGCGCAATCCCATCTGCCGTTTGGTTGTTTTCGAGCAGCGCGGCCACAATGCGGGGCAGGGCCAGGGCCGAACCATTCAAGGTGTGCAAGAGCTGGGTTTTGCCGCCCTCGGCGCGGTAGCGGCACTTGAGGCGGTTGGCCTGGTAGGTTTCAAAGTTGGAGGCCGACGACACTTCGAGCCAGCGGCCCTGAGCGGCGCTCCACACTTCGAGGTCGTAGGTGAGGGCGCTGGTGAAGCTCATGTCGCCGCCGCAGAGGCGCAGCACGCGGTAGGGCAGTTCCAGTTTTTGAAGCAGCCCTTCGATGTGGGCCAGCATGGTTTCGAGGGCGGCGTAGCTGTTTTCGGGCTCCGTGATTTGCACAATTTCCACCTTGTCGAACTGGTGTAGGCGGTTCAGGCCGCGCACGTCGGCCCCCCACGAGCCGGCCTCGCGACGGAAGCAGGGCGTGTAGCCCGCGTTGCGAATCGGCAGCTTGTCGGCGGCAATGATTTCGTCGCGGTAGAGGTTGGTGATGGGCACCTCGGCCGTCGGAATGAGGTAGAGGTCGTCGGTGGCATCGTGGTACATCTGGCCGTCTTTGTCGGGCAGTTGGCCGGTGCCGTAGCCGCTGGCCGCGTTCACCAATATAGGGGGCTGAATTTCCTGGTAGCCCGCCGCCCGCGCTTCGTCCAGAAAGAAATTGACGAGGGCGCGTTGCAGCCGCGCCCCTTCGTTTTTGTACACCGGAAAGCCCGCGCCAGTGATTTTGTTGCCCAGTTCAAAATCAATGATGTCATACTTTTTAATCAGTTCCCAGTGGGGGAGGGCCGTGGCGGACAACGCCGGTTTGGTGCCCCATTCGCGCAGGGTTTCGTTGTCGGCGGGGGTGCGGCCTTCGGGCACACTGGCGTGGGGCAGGTTGGGCAGCTTGAGCAGCAGCTGCTTCTGGGCTTCCTCCACTTCGGTCAGTTCCACGGCGGCGGCGTGGGTGTGGCGCTTCAGTTCGGCGGTGCGGGCCTTGAGGGAGTCGGCTCCGGCGCGGTCGCCGGTTTTCATCAGGCCCCCGATTTGGCGGGCCAGGTCGTTGGCTTCGGCCTGGGCCGAGTCGTGGCTGGTTTGCAGGGCGCGGCGGCGCTGGTCGAGGTCCAGAATGGCGGCCACGTCGGCTTCGGCAGTTTTGTAGTGTTTCTTGGCAAGGCCAGCCAGCACGAGGGCGGTCTGGTCTTTGAGGACGGAGATTTGCAGCATGGTGCGGCAAAGGTAGTTTTCGGTTGCTGGTTTCTGGTTGCTAGTTGCTGGTTTTTAGTATAGATTTTTTGAAACCGGGAACTGAACCCAATTTGGCAGTTCGGCCGTAATGCCGTAACATTGTGCCAGCATTCGGCCATCGGGGTGGGAGGTAAGTGGCCGGGGCCACGGCCTTGCTGCCCGCCCTGCGGCATGGCCTACCCGCTTTTTCTTGCTTTTTTTGATTGGCACGCCGTGTCGTCCTGCGGGGCACGCGTTGGTTGCCGCCCTGCGAACCCCTAATCGCCGCTTTCCGGCTGGTCCGTCCGCCTTCCCGCTTTCGTTGGGTTTGCCCGCTCTTATTGCTATTTTCCCGCCCGTACTAGTAGTACCCGTATGTACACCAAAACTGAGTTAGAAGGCCGCCTGTTGGCCGACCTGAAAGACCTGGCCGAACAACTGCAGTTGGGCAGTTTTAAGAAACTCACCAAGACGGATTTGATTTACAAAATCCTGGACCAGCAAGCCGTTGCGCCCGCCGCTGCGGGCAATGCGGCACCCGCCACTGCCGCCCGGCCCCCGCGCCGCGCCGCGCCCACGGCCGTAGCCGAGTTGCCCTTTACGGACGTAGCGCCGCCCCGCGCCACTGTTCCCGACGCGCCCAATGGTGCCCCCACCATTGCCGCCGCCGAAGCCGAAATGCTGGCCGCCCCTGCCGCCGATGCTACCGAAGCAGCCCCAGAAGCTAGCCCCCGCCGCCGCGAACGGGTGGACCGCGCCGGCCGCCCCATCACGGCCGAAGGCCGGATAGTGGCCGCCGCCGTGGCCCAGGATTTTGCCAAAGCCGACGCGGCCGAAGCAGCGGCCAACAACGCCCCGCCCTTGTCGCGCGAAGAACAGTTCACCCGCAACGAACGCTTCACGGCCGACGACAACGGCGAGCCGCGCCGCCGCGATGGCCGCGACAACCGCGACGGGCGCAACAACCGCGACCAGCCGCGCAACGACAACCAGCGCCGCGACAACCAGCGCAACGACCAGCCACGCCGTGACGAAGGGCAACGCAACGACCAAAGCAAGCAGGAAGGCCGCAACGACAACCAGCGCAACAACAACCAGCGCAACGAGCAGCCCCGGCGCGACAATGCCAGTGCCACTGTCGCGCCCGAAACCACGGGCCAGCCCGCCGCCGCCGACACCCGCGAACCGGGCCAGGCCGACCGGCAACGCCCGCCGCGCCGCGACGAGCAACGCGCCCAGGGCCAGGAAGGCGGAGCGCAGCAAGGCCAGAACCAAAACCCGCAACGCAACGACAACCAGCGCCCGGCTCGGCAGGAGCTGGACCTCGTGGTGCCCGGCGGCGGCACCATGGAGCTGATGGCTGACGGCGGCTACGGCTTCCTGCGCTCGCCGTTCTATAATTACCTGGCTTCGCCCGACGACGTGTTTGTGTCGGCGCAGCAGGTGAAGCAGTTTGCCCTCAAGGCGGGCGACACGGTGGAGGCCACCATCCGGCCACCCCGCGAGGGCGAGAAATACTTTGCCCTCGTGGGCGTGGAGCGCATCAACGGCCGCACCGTGGAAGAGGCCCGCGACCGGGTGCCGTTCAGCCACCTCACGCCGCTGTTTGCCAACGAAAAACTGCAACTCAGCACCAAGCCTACGCAAATCAGTACGCGGGTGCTGGATATGTTTGCGCCCATCGGCAAGGGCCAGCGCGGGCTGATTGTGGCCCAGCCCAAAACCGGCAAAACCGTGCTGCTTCAGGAAATAGCCAACGCCATTGCCGAGAACCATCCTGAAGTGTACCTCATCGTGCTGCTGATTGACGAGCGGCCCGAAGAAGTGACCGACATGGCCCGCACCGTGAAGGCCGAAGTGCTGAGTTCGACGTTTGACGAAATGGCCGACCGGCACGTCAAAATCGCCCAAATGGCCCTCGACAAAGCCCGCCGCCTGGTCGAGTGCGGCCACGACGTGGTGATTCTGCTCGACTCCATCACCCGCTTGGCGCGGGCCTACAACACGGTGCAACCCAGCAGCTCGCGCATCCTCTCGGGCGGCATAGATGCCGGGGCGCTGCAAAAACCCAAACGCTTCTTCGGGGCCGCCCGCAACATCGAAGGCCCCGGCTCGCTCACCATCATCGCCACGGCCCTGATTGAAACCGGCTCCAAAATGGACGAGGTGATTTTTGAGGAGTTCAAGGGCACCGGCAACATGGAGTTGCAACTCGACCGCAAGCTGGCCAACAAGCGCGTGTTCCCGGCCATTGACATACCGGCTTCGGGCACCCGCCGCGAAGACTTGCTGATGAGCAAAGACGAACTAAACCGCGTGTGGGTACTCCGCAAGTTCATGTCCGACATGAGCGCCACCGAAGCGATGGAGTTCCTCAAAGACCGCATCAAAGGCACCAAGGACAACGAAGAGTTCCTGCTGGCAATGAACGGATAATGAGTAATAACTAAGTAGCCACGCAAAAGTAAGCGTGTAAAAGAACATCATGCTGAGCGCAGCCGAAGCATCTCTACCAGCTAGTAATCAAGGCGTGAGCCGAAGCGCTAGAGGTGCTTCGGCTGCGCTCAGCATGACCGTTTACTTATGCACCACTACTTAATTGGGCATTGACTATTGGCTGATGTTCGTTCTACGCATTTTCAGTCATTAGTCACTACCCCCAATTAGTCATTACTTTCAGTTGTCTTCTAAGTTGTACAGTAGGCCGCGTACCCGAAAATCGGGGATGCCGCTGGTGTAGGGGGGGTAAAAACGGCCGTGGCGCGAGTAAAGGCCGTAAATGGGAATGCAACGGTCGTTGTAGAAACGCTGGTCGGTGCTGGGCACGGTTTCTTCCCAGGCGGGTCGTTCACCGCGCAGGTAGAGGGCCTGCAACTTGTGCATGGACACCGGCTCGTGGTTTCTATCAAGCGATACCCAGAGGTCGTTGGGGTCCACCATCAGCCAGCCGTGTTTGGTTTCCACTTCCGAAATGGCGTGGCTTGGCACGTGATGAAAGAGCAGGGTTTGCCAGGAATGGATGAACGGTTCGCGGGTGAAGAGCGACAAGTGCCGGGTTTCGAAGCCGAGGTAGAGGTAGATTTTTTCGAGCACCCGGCTACGGTCGTAGCAGAGGCCACTGCGTTGCTCGTATAGTTGCTTGGGTTCGCGGGGCTGGCCTTCGGGAATGGCGGTCCAGCCAGTAGTGCGGCGGCCCATCCGCCGTTGCACCAGTTCAACAAGCGCGATTTGTTCGGAGTAAGTAATGATTTTGGCGTAGTCTTGGGGGTAGCCGGGCAGGTAAAGTTGAACGTAGTGACGGTCTTCATCCGTCAGGCTCTTGTCCACGTTGTAATAGTTCACCAGCCAAATCGCCACGGCCATCACCACCAGCATAAGGCCCATCAGTTTGGGCCATTGGCGTTTTCGGCGCGGCCCTTTGGCAGAAACAGGTAGGGTGGCGGCGAGTGGCAGGGCGGGGTGCAAGGAAGCGGCGAAAGTTGCCCGGAACCCCGGGGCAAGCCGGATGGCGCGGCTGTGATTGGGCTGAAAAACACGGCTTGCCATCGTCATGCGTGGGGTAAAGGGAAGGAGCGAAAAGCCGACAGACCGGCAATCCGGGCGAAATATAGGCAATTTCGGCGAAAGAATTGTTGGCAACGGGCAAAGCATTGGCCCTTACACCAGCAAAAAACCTTCGTTTGTCGGAGCAAAAGCTTCTTTTTCAAGTAGCTGCTATTAAGATGTTCCGCCAGCACAATTCCACTAGAAAGGCCGCGCTCAGGCACAACGACGACACGCGGTTCAGGCGCATGGTGTGGTCGTAGTTGGCGGCAGCCGGGTCGTGCCACACCTGCCACGCCCAGCGGCCAAATACCCAAAGCACCGGCCCCGTGGCCAGGGCAAAAATCACCAACGGCCGTCCCTCGTGCCGCAGGCTGTAGGCCAGGGCCAGCGTGGCCGCGCCCAGCAGCAAGCTGCCCGCCGCAAAAACGAACGTGCCCCGAATACCCAGCCGTCGGCTCAGGGTGCGGTCGCCGCGTCGCGCATCTTCTTCGTGCTGATACACTTGCGTGAGCGGGTAGGAGCCGCACAACAGCAGCGTACTGGCCAGGGCTAGCAGTAGGTTGGTAGGTTCGGTTAGCACGGCCAGGGTGGCCCCGGCCCCGAGTTGCGTGAGCAAAAAGGTGAATGCACCTTGAAAAACCACCACCACGACCGTACTGAGTAGCGGATACTTTTTGAGGCGAATGCCGTCGTAGCTATAGGCTTTGGAAACCAGTAAATAAAGGCCAATCAGCGCCGCGAATTGCCAGCTCAGCAGCAAGGCCCCGCCCAGGGCCAGCGCGTCGCAGAGCCACACCAGATGCAGGAGTTCGGGCGTGACGGGTGGCGGCGCTTTCAGGCCGCCGATGCTGCCTTCGTCGCGGTCGTAGTAGGAGTTGTAGCCGTTGGAAGCCGGGTACACCAGCAGGTGCAGGATGACGAACACCGCCGCCGCCCGCCCTACTGACCAAACGCCCGCCGGTAAGGCACTCAGCCCAAACCAGAACACCGGCATCAGGAAGAACGAAAACGGGATGCGGAGCAGTGGCAGCGCCTTTTTGTAGTTTCTAATTACCAATGACTAATGACTAGTGAGTTGTTGAGGGTGCACAAAGATGAACAACAACGGCCAATTTGTGAACTTGACACGTATGTTGAAAATTGGTCGTTAGTCATTGATAATTGGTCGTTATCTTGGCCAGCCTACTAAGTACGTAACTTGCGGCCCCCACCAGTGGCATTTTTTGCCCGCTTGCCAAGCAAATGTACTGGTTGGGTCGGCTTGGTGGGCCAGGGCCAGCAGGGTGGCGGGCGAGTACATTCGCAGCAGCGACACGGTGCCGTCCCAGATGGTGCAGAGCGGGATGAGGGGCAGCAGGTAGGTGAACACCAACCGGCTGAAGCGAAACGGCCGGAAGAACGGCGTGAGCAGCAGTTGGGCCAGCGGCAACACCGTCCAGGCGGCCAGAAACTCCCACCAGTTGCGGCCCGCGCCTTCAAACACGCCGATGCCGGTGCCAGCCCGCACGGCATCGCGCAGCAAGGCGGTGGCGGCGGTGGGCGGAAAGTGGTGGAAGGCCGAGAAAATGACCCGAAAACCCGGTAGGCTGGCGGGTACAGCCAAGGCATTGACGGGCGCGGCGTGGCCGGTAATGGCCCCGCCGGTGCGGCGGGCGAGGTCGGCCCAGGCGGCGGGCTGGGGGTAAAGGTCGGTGAGGGTAATGGTGGAGTTAAGCCCTTCTTGTTGCAGAGCTTGCCACATGGTTTCGGTGCCGCCGCCCGCGCCAGCCCCTAGCTCCAGTAGCTGGGTTTGGCCGGTGCGGCGCAGGCCCTCGGCCAGCAGCGGGGCAATGGGCCGGTAGGTGCCCAGGGCCGAAATCATGAACCGCAGGTAGTCCATCATGCCCGCCCGCAGCACACCGGGGAACCAGGGCAGGTCTTCAAACTCAAAGAGGCGCGGCGCGGGCATGGGGCAAAGGTCGTGATGCAGCGGTCTGGAAAATTATTTTCTGTTTCCACAACACAATCGTACCGCCCGCCGTTGTAACTTTGCAACTCAAAGCACTTCGCCGCCTATGAAGCCCGCCGCCGCGCCCGACCCCCTGGCCCAACTCACCGAAATCCGCGCCCTGATGGAGCGCAGCTCGCGCTTTTTGTCGCTTTCGGGCCTGAGCGGGGTGGGGGCGGGGCTGGTGGCGCTGCTGGGTGCGGCGCTCGGGCAGTGGTACTTGCGGGGGCATTACCCGGCCGGCTACCAGTCGCTGCTGGCCCCGGGAGCGGGAGCCGAGCGGCGGGCGGCGCTGCCGTTTCTGCTGGTGCTGGCGGCGGGCATTGCCGGGGCAGCGGTGCTGGTAGCCACGTTTTTCACGGTGCGCCGGATGCGGCAGCAGGGGCAGCGCGGGCCGTTGCTCAACGGCCTCACGCGGCGGCTGTTCGTGGCCGTGGCCCTGCCCCTGACGGTGGGTGGGCTGTTTTGCCTGCAACTGTACCTGCGCGACGATGCGGCAATGGTGGTGCCCGGAATGCTGGTGTTCTACGGCCTGGCGCTGCTCAATGCCAGCAAGTACACGCTGGATGAAATCCGCTGGCTGGGGCTGACCCAGCTGGCGCTGGGGCTGGTGGCCATGCTGCTGCCGGGCTGGGGGCTGGCGTTTTTCGCGCTGGGGTTTGGGCTGGGGCACGTCGGCTACGGCCTGCTGATGTACAACCGCTACGAGCGGCCCGGCGCGGCCGGGGCGGGGCCGGGCACGGATGGAGCCGGGCAATGAAGCACATCATCCACACCCTCAACAAGGCGTTTGACCACCGGGTGCGGCTGGGCGTGATGGCCGTGCTGCTGGCCGCCGACGCGGTGAGCTTCACGGACCTGAAGGAGTTGCTGGACCTGACCGACGGCAACCTGGCCAGCCACGTGGCGGCGCTGGAAAAAGCGGAGTACGTGGCCGTGACCAAGCAATTCATCGGCAAAAAACCCAACACGACCTACGCGGCCACGGCGGCGGGGCGGGCCGCGTTTCAGGCGCACTTGGCGGCGCTGGAAAAGCTGCTGCGGCCCTGATTCGGCCCGTTGCGGGAATTGCGCGCGGACCGCCAGCCGCGTTTTTTTAGCAGTTCGTACTTTGAAAAACAAAGTTCTTTATGAAAGTCAAACTCATTATGCCCGCCCTTACTGAAGCCACTAATCCGTACTGGCGGCCCATCAAATATGCGCTGTTTCCGCCGCTGGGGCTGGCGACGCTGGCGGCCTACCTGCCCCCAGACTGGGAAGCGGACTTGCAGGACGAACACGTGGAAACGCTGCGGCTGGACGACGCGCCCGACCTGGTTATCATTCAGGTGTACATCACCAATGCGTTTCGGGCTTACGCGCTGGCCGACCACTACCGGGCGCGGGGCAGCTACGTGTGCCTGGGCGGCCTGCACGTGACGAGCCTGCCCGACGAGGCCGCGCCCTACGCCGACAGCATTTTTCTGGGGCCGGGCGAGGAAACGTTTCCGGCCTTTCTGGCCGAGTGGCGGGCAGGGCAGGCGCGGCCGCGTTACGTGTCGGGGGCGGGGCGGACGCTGGCGGGCATCCCGCCTATCCGCCGCGACCTGATTCGGCGCGAGCTGTACCTGGTGCCCAACTCCATTGTGGTGACGCGGGGCTGCCCGCACCACTGCGACTTTTGCTATAAAGACGCTTTTTTCGCGGGCGGCAAGTCGTTCTACACCCAAACCGTGGACGAGGCCCTGGCCGAAATCAACCGGCTGCCGGGCCGCCACCTGTACTTTCTGGACGACCACCTGCTGGGCCACACCCGCTTTGCGGCGGCGCTGTTTGAGGGAATGCGGGGGATGGGCCGCCTGTTTCAGGGCGCGGCCACCGTTGATAGCATTCTGCGCGACAACGGCTTGCTAGAGTGTGCCGCCCGCGCCGGGTTGCGGAGCCTGTTTGTGGGCTTTGAAACCCTCAGCCCGGCCAACCTCAAGGCCAGCAACAAGCCCCAGAACCTAGGCCGCGACTACACCGCCGCCATCCGGCGGCTGCACGACTTGGGCATCATGGTGAACGGCAGTTTTGTGTTCGGGCTGGACGACGACCGGCCCGACGTATTTCGCCGCACCGTGGACTGGGCCGTGGGCCAGGGCCTGACCACGGCCACTTTCCACATCGCCACGCCCTACCCCGGCACGGCGCTGTATCAGCAAATGGAAGCCGCCGGCCGCCTGTTGCACCGCCGCTGGAACGAGTATGACACCCGCACCGTGGTCCACCGGCCCGGCCCCTACCTCACGGCCGAACAGCTCAAGGATGGCTACGACCAAGCCTACCGCGACTTCTACTCCTGGGCCAACATTGCCCGCGCCAGCTGAACGCATGACAGCCTGCGCCACCAAATCAAGCACTTCGCTTACGCCGGGGGCTGGAAAAAATTTGAGCCGCTCTGGAATTTCATCATCAAGTCGCGGGGCCTGCACTCCATGCGCCCGCTGCTGGAAGCCATCCTGAGCAAGGTGCGCGGGGCGGAAGCGCGGGCCGGGGCGGGCGAAACGGCAGAGCCGGCGGAAACGGTGGCTTCGGAATTTTTGCTACAACTACCGGTGCTGCAATAATGATTTTTAAGCTATGAACTACTTTGCAAAAATGAATTTATTAGACAAAAACCGCGAATTGCCGGCCTTCAACGCCGGGCAATGGCTGGTCAAAAGTATCGGGTGGACAGCAAGTTGCCTGGGCAGCCTGACCTTGAGTATAGCGGCATTACCACCTGTTTCCGACGAGTATAGAGGTACCGGGCTCGTATTTTGTCTGGTCATTGCTTTGATTGCCCACGGGCTGATATGGTGGAAAGCGGTAGACACCAACTGGTGGCAGCCGAATGCGGGGCCGGGTCAATTCTGGCTGATGGCAGCGGCTAAACTATGGCTGATTGTCTTGCTGATATTTCAAGTTTGGTGTTCGTACATCTTGGTGGTAGCTGTTGCATTGCTGACTGACTTGCTTGGATTTAATGACAGTAGTCCGGGTTCGTCAGACCTATTTAAAAACTATCCGAATTGATGCGATTCAGGCCAACGCAGAAGCAAAGAATACTGCTTTTATGCACTGGGTTTGCCGATTTCGCAACTGCTTTAACCAAGCTTTTTTTTGACCTACTTACTTTGAAACACAAAGCACTTCCAAAATGAATATAACTCATGAAATCCCGGCCACTTGGCCAAGTAGTGCAGTAGCCCGCCCTGCCCAACCCCGACCCGCGCTGCTGGTGCTTTCCGCCGCCCAAAAGCTGCTGCTGCCGCTGGGTATAATGCTGCTTGACTGGCTATTCTGGCTGGAAGGGGCAGGAATAAATGCGCTGATTTTTACTTTGTTTGTCGTCGTAGCGCAACTCATTCTTCTGCCGCGCCACGCGGCGGCGCGGCGCTCGGGCTACGTGTGGCTGGCGGCGGTAGGCAGCGTGTTCAGCGGTGCGATGGTGGCCTGGTACGGGTCGGGGGCGGCGGTGCTGGCTTGCGGGGTGTCGCTGGCGTTGCTGCTGGGGTTCGTCAATCAGCCCCATTTGCGGCTGCTGCTGTTTGCGGGGCTGACGGGACTGGGCCACCTGCTGCAAGCTGGCGGGCGGGTGCTGGGCGGGCTGAGGGGGCCGCGCCCCGGCGGCGCGGGGCTGCGGCGGGGCTGGTTTTATGGCCGACTGCTGCTGGGGCCGCTGGTGGTGCTGGCGGTGTTTCACGCGCTGTTTGTGGCGGCCAACCCACGCTATGCGGGGCTGAGCGCGGCGGTGTGGCAGGGGCTAGGCGCGTGGCTGGCGCGGCTGTGGCCCGACTTTTCGCTGGCGCACCTGCTGTTCGTGGCGGTGGAGTTCTTCGTGGTGGCGGCCGTGGTGGTGGCAGTGCCAGTGCATTACTGGGCCGACCGCGAGTCGCGCTTCGGGGAGTTTGTGCGGCGGCAGCGCGACCGGGTGGCCTCGCTGGGGGTGCGGCGGCCCGATTTCACGGCCCGCCGCTTCCGGCCGCTGGATTTGCGGAAGGAGTGGCTAGCGGCCCTGGCGGCGTTCGGGTTGGTGAACGCCCTGCTGCTGGTCGTCAATGCCATTGACGTGCAGTGGTTGTGGTTCGGCTTCGTGCCCGCGCCGGGTTTTGACCTCGCGCAGTTTGTGCACGAGGGTACGTGGGTGCTGATTTTCAGCATCCTGCTGGCGATGGGCATCGTGCTGTGGTTTTTCCGGCGCAACCTGAATTTCTACGCACCCGGCCGGCGCTGGCTGCGGCTGGGAGCTACGGTGTGGGTGCTGCAAAACGCCGTGCTGGCCGCCTCGGTGGGCCTGCGCAACTACTATTACATCCTGCACAGTGGCTTGGCTTACAAGCGCATTGGGGTGTGCTTTTTCCTGCTGCTGGTGGTTGTAGGGCTGGCCACGGTGCTGCTCAAAATCTGGCAGCAACGCTCGGCCTACTCCTTGGTGCGCCTCAACGCGCTGGCGCTGTACGCGGCGTTGCTGGCGCTGGCGGCGGGCAATTGGGAAGTCTGGATTGCCCGCTACAACCTGCAACCGCGCTTCCAAACGATTGACATCGGCTTTCTGCTGGATATGCCCGGCCGGGTGCTGCCCGTGTTGCTGGAGCGGCGGGCGCTGCTGGACGGCACCCGGCACCTCACGACCCGAGGCGGTTACTTAGATGCAACGGTCATTGATGCAGCCACCGCCCGAACCCGGCTTGACCAGCGCGTAACGGAACGGCAAGCCGCATACTCCGCGCACCACGATTGGCAGGAGTGGAATTATGCCGACTGGCAGGCTAACAAAGCTTTACACTTTCACTAATTCATTCTCAACAACCAACTTATCTCATGGAAACGAACCTCCCTAATTTCGCCCTCACGCTGCTGGGCATTCTCTTTTGCGCCGGCGACGTGGCGGCTATCGGTTGGCTGCTGGAATGGCGCAACCGCGCCGCTGTGCCCGCCGAACGCCTGCGCCGGGGCTGGCGCACGGTGCTGCCCGGTGCGGTGGTGCTGGTGGTGCTGGTGCTGCTGGCAATGGTGCAAATGATGATGCTATGGACCGGACAATAAGCTGTTTGCGCCGGTTGATACCGGTCTGGCCGCCGGTGCCGTTGCGGCTCTGGGCCACGGTGGCAGCCATAGCAGTGGCCAGCCTGAACTTGGCATTTTACGACGAAATCTGGTCGCGACCCTTGTCAGAAGACTGGGCGTTGGTGGGGCTGTTTCTGCCGCTGACCCTAGTGGGGCCGCAACTGGCCCTGCTCCTGTGGCACTGGCCGGTGCCAGCAGCGGCTCCGGCTTGGTGGCAGGCGCTGTTTGCGTTGGCAAGGCGCTTGGCTGCGGTTGCCGCCGCCGGAGCCAGTGCGTTGCTGGGGCTGGGACTGTTGGTCCTGCTGCTGTTCAGCCACCACTGGTAGCGACCGAACTGCCCGGAAGCCAAAAAGCCCCTTGCCGAAACCAGCAAGGGGCTTTTCAAAACGAAGCCAAGAGCCATCAGCTACAAGCTAACAGCCAAAAAACTTACGCCGTAACCTGGGCTTCCAGCTTTTGGGCCAGCACGTGCTTGGGCACGGCCCCCACTTGCTTGTCCACCACTTGCCCGTTTTTGAAAACGAGCAGCGTGGGAATGCTACGGATGCCAAACTTGTTGCTAATCTGGGGGTTGGAATCTACGTCAACTTTGCCGACAATGGCTTTGCCTTCGTATTCGCCGGCCAGCTCTTCCACCACCGGGCCGACCATGCGGCAGGGGCCGCACCACTCGGCCCAGAAATCCACCAGCACCGGCTTGTCGGAGTTGATGATTTCGTCAAAATTGGCATCGGTTATCTCAATTGCTTTGTGTCCCATGACAGGTTAGGGGTTAGGAGTTCGGTTGGAAAAAGTGGGCTACGCTTGCCCAGGGCGAAGGTAGCAGGTTTGGTGAAACACGACGCGGCGCGAAAGGTTCAGCGAGCAGGGAGCCGTGCCCCAGCCGGGGTTTGTGGCAGGGCAGACGCTGGTTGGGCCGCCACCTTACACCCTGACGGGCCGACAGCTACGACCGGGGCTGCGGCGGACGCAAGCCAGTCCGGGCAACCGGGCGGCTGTCGGCCAACTTCCGCAAGGCCGCGACTTCGGCCACCGTCAGGTCGCGCCACGCGCCGGGCAGCAAGCTGCCGATTTCCAGGTTCCCGATGGCCACCCGCACCAGCCGCAAACAAGGCAGGCCCACGGCGGCGCACATTTTTCGCACCTGCCGGTTCATGCCCTGCGAAATGCTGACGGCCAACCAACTGGTCGGAATGCTGGCCCGGTAGCGAATCGGTGTGCTGCGCTCCCAAAGGTTGGCCGGAGCCGCTAATTCTTCGGCCTGGGCCGGGGCCGTGAAGCCTTCCTTCACTTGCACCCCCTGACGAAGTTGGTGCAAAGCGGCCTCCGAAACGTGGCCCTCCACCTGCGCCCAGTAGGTTTTGGGCACCTTGAAGCGCGGGTCGCTGAGGCGATGTTGGAGGGTTTTGTCGTCGGTGAGCAGCAGCAGCCCTTCGCTGTCAAAATCCAGCCGCCCCACCGGGTACACGCCCGGCACGGGCACAAAATCTTTGAGCGTAGCCCGCCCGTGTTCATCGGTAAATTGAGTGAGAACTTCGTAAGGCTTGTTGAGGAGGAGGTAGCGCATATACACAGTAGGGGCGGGGCTTAACTGCGTGGGCCGCTAGAGCGCGGCTCCTGCGGTTGCCCCCGCCCGAATCGTTGAACGGAACCGCTGGCATTAGTTGCAATGACCGCCGGGCAGCCACAGCGCGTTCCTACCGCCACCACTTCGCATTCGGCAGTGGCCCGGCATCCAATGTCACGGGCTGGCCCAACTGCGGCGTGGTCAGGGGCATTCCCAGCTTTTGGGCGGCCGCCGTGGCCCGCTCAATCGGGTCGGTCCAGGCGTGGAGCGACTCGGTGAACGCGCCCCAATGCACGGGCAGCATCACGGCCGCCCGCACGTCGTGGGCGGCTTGCACGCTCTGCTCCGGCATCATGTGGATTTCGGCCCAGTTGGGGTTGTACTGCCCGCACTCCATGAGGGCCAAATCAAAAGGGCCGTGCGTTGCGCCGATTGCCGCAAAGTGCGGCCCGTAGCCCCCGTCGCCGCTGTAAAACACCCGCTTGTGGTCCGATTTTAGCACCCACGAACTCCACAACGTGGAGTTGCGGTTGGTGAGGCCGCGCCCCGAAAAGTGGCGGCTGGGGGTGCAGACGATGGTCAGGCCTGGCAGCCGGGCGCTGTCGTCCCAGTTCATTTCCGAAATTTTAGCTGGCGGCACACCCCAGCGGCGCAGGTGTGCTCCCACGCCCAGCGGCACGAAAAAGCGCCCGACTTTGCCTTTTATCTTGACAATGGTCGCGTAATCCAGGTGGTCGTAGTGGTCGTGCGAAATCAGGACGGCGGCCAGGGCGGGCAGTTGTTCGGGCGCAATGGCCAGCGCTTGGTTGTAGCGGCGGGGCGTGACGAGGCCGCTCGGCCCCATTTTCACGCTCAGCATGGGGTCCAGCAGGATGTTCTGGCCCGCTATTTCCACCAGGCTGGCCGAGTGGCCAAACCACGTCACGCGCACCAGGTCGGGCGTTTTGTGGGCAATGGCCAGCGAATCTAGTTGCTGCGTGGGCAGCGGGTGGTCGGGCGTGGCCTGGGGCGATTTGTGCAACAAAAAATCCCACATCACGCCCAGCGTACTACCGCCCGTCATCACCTCGGTGGGCCGCAGGTTCACAAATTCGCCGTCGCGGTAGTGCCCTGATTCCGCGTATTTCTGCCGTTGCACCTGCGTGGCAGTGCCGCCCAGTTGCGGGCTGCAACTCACGAACAACAACCCGGCCACCAGCCCGATGCCAAGCAAGCTGCCCGTGGCTTTGAAAAAGGTTTTCAACGGCTGTCTCATGCGGCTTCGGTGGTTTTGGCCCGCGCCAGCCGCACGATGTCGGACACTTCCAACACGGGCTTGGAATAGCCCATTTGGGCGGCGTTAATCATGGCCTGGCCCACTTCCTGCAAGGTGCAAGCCATTGCCGGAGCCAGGCCCCGCACCACGGGGTAGAGCCACGCCAGGTAGCGGTAGGCTTTCAAAATATTGCGCTGGCCGTCAGTAGCTTTCATGAAACCCGGCCGGAACATATACGCCGCCCGAAACGGCAGGGCCAACAACTCGTTTTCGGTCTTTCCCTTCACCCGCGCCCAGTGCAAACGGCTGGTGCCGGTGCTGTCGGTGCCCTGCCCCGATACGAAAATGAACGTCATTTGCGGGTTCAGCCGCAGCAGCGTGGTTGCCGCCCCCAGCGTCAGGTTGTGGGTGATGCGCTCGTATTCTTCCTTGCTGATGCCGACCGACGAAACCCCGGCGCAAAAAAAGCAAGCGTCGTAGCCGCTTAGCTGGTTTTCAACCGGGGTCAAGTCCTGAAAGTTGCCGTGTAGCACCTCCGTGATTTTAGGCCCGTGGTAACCGCCGGGCTTGCGGTTGAGTAGTAGAATATGCTCTACGGCGGGGTTTTGCAGACATTCCAGCAGAACGCCTTCGCCCACCATGCCGGTGCTGCCGGTGATGATTACACGCATTTTTAGAATGGAGAAAATGGTTTGGCTACGGGGACGCAGCTGGCCTCCGGATGTTGTAGGGGCGGGGCTTAACTGCGTTGTCCTGCGGTTAAGCTTCGCCCCTACACCCCGCCCGAATACTTCCGCGCTGCCCATTCCACCGTCAAAAATCCAAGCAGCACGAAGAAAATCCATTTCAGATTTATCAAATCCTTCAAGTCGTCTTCGGCCGTGATAACGGGCTTGTAATTGGCCTTGAGAATGTCCCGCGTAAGCTGCTCAAACTGCGTCGGGTAGTACAGCCGTGAGCCGCTGCGGCGGGCCAGTTGGGCCAGTAGGTTGTGGTCGGCTTTGGATTCCAGGCTCTCCAGCGGCTGCGACTGTACCAACAGCTCGCCCGCGTCCTGCTGCGGGGTGCCGCCCAGCGTGGCGCGGGCCTGGTAGCGGTACAGCCCGGCGGGCAGCGGCCCCAGGTGCAGCGGCGAGCCGTCGTCGGGGTTGGCGAAGCTGAAGCGGCGCACCCGCCGGGCCGAATCGGTCAGGGTAAGGTCAATTTTCTGGTTATAGAGGCGCTCAAACACGGCGTTGTAGGTTTCCGCGCCCAGTGCCACGTCGTCCTGGGTGCCGAAGGCATCCTGGGTGGGGTACACGTCGAGGCGCTTCTTGCTGGCGTTCTGGGTGAGAAGCTGCAAGGTGCGGATAATGAGGCGGTCGTAAGCTTCGGGTTTGTCGTCGTGCTCCACGGCTTCGGCCAACCGCCACTGCCAGCTACCGCCCGTGAGCAGCGTGGCCTGGCGGCGCTCGGCCCCGCCGCCGAACACCAGCAGCGGCTTTTGGGTGGGCAAGCGGCCCACGCTTTGCCAGAGCGCGGCCTCGGCCCCTGGCCCCAGCCGGTAGTCGCCAAACGGCACCGGGGCGGGCGGGTAGGCGGCGAAGCGGCGGGCGGCTTCTTCCTCGGTGGCGAAGCGGGTGAAATTCGGGTTGGGCAGTGGCGTTACGTCGTCGGTCTGCGCCCCGCGCGGCTGCACCGTCAGGCCCGCACCCAATTGGTTGTAGGCGAGCAGGTCGGACTGCGGCCCCAGCACATACAGCGTGGGCACCTTGCGGGCCTGCTCCTGGGCCAGCAGCTCGGCCCCCAGCCCGCCCTGGGCCGGGAGTTGGTGCAGAATGGCTACGTCAAAATCGGTCCCGGCTGGCAGCGGCGCGATGCCGGGCAGGGCCAGGGTCAGGTCAAAGTTGTCGTTGCCCACGATGGCCGCCCGCAGCGCTTTGAGGTCGGGGTGGGGGGCGGCCCCGGCCAGCAGCACCCGCAGTTTGCCCTTCACAATTTCCACGAAGGCCGTGCGCCGGTTGTTCAGGGCCGTGAACTCGCCCGCCTGCGGCACGATGCGCACCCCGTAGCGCCGCTTGCCGGGCGCGGGGGCCGTGAGTTGAAAGGTGGTCCGCACCCGCCGCCGCCCGGCGGGCAGCGCCACCCGGCGGCTGTCCAGCAGCTTGTTGCCGTCGCGCAGCTCCACGGTGGCCGTGCCGCCCGCGTAGCCCTCAAACCCCAACTCGGCTTCCACCGGAAACTTGTTGCCGCTGAAGGCAATGCGGTTGTAGTTTAGGGCCGTGATGCGCAGGTCTTTCTTCGGCACCGTGTCGCCCACCGCCAGGGCATAGATGGGGAAGTTGAACTCCGAATAGGCCGGGCTGCGGCCCTGGTTCACCAGCCCGTCGCTCACCAGCACCACGCCCGCCAGGTTGCGGCCGTCGTAGGCTTCGCGGGTGTCGGCCAGCAGCTTGTCCAGGTCGGTGGCGGCGGCCCCGAAGCGCAGCGAATCGAGCGGGGCCGGGGATTTGGTCAGCGTCCGGGTTTCAACCGCGAAGCCCTTGCCGCGCAAGGTTTCGGCCAGCTTTTGCAGCCCCGCCACGGTTTGGGCCAGCGCCGGTTTGGGCGTGAACAGCTCCACCGACTGCGAGTTGTCCAGGGCCAGCACCAGGGTCGGCGCTTCGGTGCGGGTGGTGGTGGTTTTGATGAACGGGGCCAGCAGCAGGTAGCACAGAAAGCTGACCACGGCGAAGCGCAGAGCCGCCAGGGCATAATTCAAGCGGCGACTCCAGGGCGCTTTGGCGGAGTATTGCAGGACGGCGTAGGCCGCACCCACCAGGAGGCAGAGCGGGATGAACCAGGCGGAATATTGGGTGGTGAGCAAATCGGAGAAAATTCAGTAAGCTTGCGGCGATGCTTAGGCTACGTTGTCTAATTCCACCAGCGCCCGCGCGGGCGATAGCACCGGCAGCGCACCGGCGTGAAACCCCTTCGGGTCGCGGGTGATAATGGCCGCAATCAGCGGTTGCGAAAGGGCGGTAAAATATTGAATGCAGTCCTCAAAATCCTTGAAGTCACTGGTCAGCGCCTGCCGGATAATGGCCGCGTCCACGGCCAAGATTTCCACCAGTTGCTCCAACTGCAAAAGCTGCTGCCGCACCGGCACGGCCGCAGGCTGCTTCCGCATAAGGTACTCCAGGTGAGAAAATGCCAAGCTGGCGACGTAGAAGCGGGCTTCGCCCGTAACGCCCGCCTGTATCAACTCGGTGGCATCGGCCCCGAACGGTTCCCGGTACAGCAGGTAATCAACCAGTACGTTGGTGTCGAGTAGGTAGTGCTTCATAAATACTTCTCGCGCAACGCCTCGCCTACTGCCGTTTTGTAGTCGAAATCCGGGGGTAGCTTGATGCAGCCGGCCAACGCGGCCACTTGCGGCGATATCGGCCGCCGCTTCCGCACAGGACCAACCACCGGCCGCAACAGTTCGGCTATCAGCACCGATAAGTCCGTGCCGGTGCGCCGGGCATATTCCTGGGCCTGGCTAACTAAACTGTCATCAAGGGTGAAGGTGAGCGTGGACATAGCAAAGTCAAATCTAGGATAAGCGCCCAAACGAGCGAAACAGCAGGGGAGTTGGCCGCGTGGCGAACAGGCAAAAATACGCCCGCCGGGTTGCGCGGCCGGCAGTCCCCGTAACGTAACTTTGGGCACCGGCATTCCCCATGAGCAACCCGACCTGCACCAGCGGGCGGCGCTGGCTTCGCGGGAGCGCAACGTGGGCTTAAACCAACTGGTGGTAGAAGCGGTGCAGCGGGTTGTATGACCGATTCTAACTTTTACTCACGGCTTTCAGTATCAGCCAATTTGGGCCACAAACTTTCTAACGGCTGCCATTCAGCAAGTAGCTTTTCAGCGAGAAGCTGTGGAAATCGCGCTAAATCGCCGGACCCGAGCGAATACGTTTTGCCAAGTATATGATGAGCGTGGCGGTCGTCGGCTTCCAGATTATACCTTTTAGCGTGTTCCGTTGCCAGCATTTCGGACTGCCATTTTTTAGCTGGGTCGCTACCATTTTCTGCCATTAACTCAATACGATAAGTAGGCGTAAATTCGTCGTCGTGAAAGGCTGAATAATAACCCATTACATATTTAAAACGTGTATTCTCGTTGCGATGTAGTACTACCCAGCCTTCTCGCCGCGCCCCAGTATTGCACCAGATATTGTATTGGGGAGAAAGAATACGCCGGAGAGCATCAGGTATTTGGTCAAGGACTTGCCCGCGAATTTTCTCAGCACGGCTTATTGCCATCCTGTTTTGTTGAAAAAAATCTAGCAAGTCGCCAAATGTTTCATTTGTGTTGGTCATAACGCGGATGTTCTCAATCAACTCTAAAAGTAGTGTGACATAGCGTGGTTCAGCTCGGTAAATGACAGAACCTAAAGCACATTCGGCAGCTTTGGCCCAGCCAGAATGCGAAACGAAATACCAACGGGGTGATGTAGCCTGAATAATGCTCTGCGTATGGCTGTCTTGCCACAGTCCTAGAACGATACTGACTTTTTTTGCGGTCGGGTTGTGCTGCTCAATCCAATTGTAATAGTGGCCTAAGTCGTTGGCAAGCCAATGATAAACTTTGTTTTCGATTAAAACTACAAACGTAGCCTTCTCCCATTCGGCTTCGCTTGGACCGTTTGTGCAGAAGAAGGTCTAGCCGTAGCTTAGAATCCTCATCAGGCGAATTCATGGAAAGTTCCCGCAGGGCATATACCTTTCGTGATGAACGTTCCGGCCATTGAATTTTAATCTTGTTTTGAGTTTCGAAGGCAACCAACAGGGAGTCCAGGCATAAGGTCGATAACCCATGCGGACTCTCCGTGGCAAAGAAGAATTGATACACATTGCTCATTACGTTTTCGTAATGAGGAAAACCAGCAATTGAGAAAAACGTGGCACGTTTTTCTTGCTGCTCAGGCCAGTGGGCAGTGCGTAGGAATTCTGCAACTGCCTGCAAGGAAGCTCCCATGTTTGCCCTACGTCAGCATCCCCCCGTCCACCTGCAACACCTGCCCGGTGATGTAGCTGCTCGCATCCGAAGCCAGAAACGCCGTGGCCTGCGCCACGTCCTCGGGCTGGCCGCCGCGCTTCAGCGGAATGGCTTTGCGCCACTCGTCCACCTGCTTGGGGTCCAGCGCGTCGGTCATTTCGGTTTCGATGAAGCCGGGGGCCACGGCGTTGCAGCGGATGTTGCGCGAACCCAGCTCCAGGGCCACCGATTTGGTGAAGCCGATGATGCCGGCCTTGCTGGCGGCGTAGTTGGCCTGCCCGGCGTTGCCCTTGATGCCCACCACGCTGGTCATGTTGATGATGGAGCCGGCCTTAGCCCGCATCATGGGCTTGGTGGCGGCCTTCGTGAGGTTGAAGACGGACTTGAGGTTCACCCGCAGCACGTTGTCCCACTGGTCTTCGCTCATCCGCATCAGCAGCCCGTCCTGGGTGATGCCCGCGTTGTTCACCAGAATGTCCAGCTTGCCGAAGTCGGCCAGCACGTCGTCAATCAGCTTTTCGGCCTGCCCGTAGTCGGCCGCGTCGGAGCGGTAGCCTTTGGCCTGGCCGCCGTGGGCGGCCAGTTCGGTTTCGAGGGCCTGGCCCTGCTCTACCGAAGATAAATAGGTGAAGGCCACGCTGGCTCCAAGTTGGGCAAAGTGCTGGGCAATGGCGCGGCCAATGCCTTTGGAAGCGCCCGTGACGAGGGCGACTTTTCCGGTGAGGGGTTGGTTCATGGGGGCGAAAGTAGGGGCTGGGCGCGGTTCGGGCCGGCCCGCCGCCCAAATCGGACGGGCCCGCGTACCTTTACCGCCGATAGCCGGGCGGGCCGAAAAAGGGTTTTGCGTAGTGGCAACCCGCCCGTTTCGGTTAGCCGGTTTGTTGTTCAACTCACTGCCTTTGCCATGCGCGCCTCCCGCTACTTCGCTCTTTTGCTGGCTTCGGCCCTTGCCCTGCAAGCCCTGGCCCAGGCGGTAGTGACCGGCGGCCCGGCCCCGGCCGCGCTGCCCGACCCCGCCACCATGTCAGGGACGGCCCAGGCGGGCGAATTTTTTACGCACCTGCTCGACCCCACCGGCTGGCCGCCGCGCTGGCACTGCGGGCGCTGGACCGATTTCCACGGCTGGCTTTACATCGGGTCCGATGTCCTGATTTGGGCCGCCTACGCCGTCATCCCTTTGCTGCTGGTGCAGTTCATCCGCAAGCGGCAGGACGTGCCGTTCAATGCGCTGTTCTGGATGTTTGCGTTGTTCATTGTGGCCTGCGGCAGCACCCACCTGCTCGATGCGCTCATGTTCTACGTGCCCGTTTACCGGCTCGACGGGCTGGTGCGGGTGTTCACGGCACTGGTGTCGTGGGGCACGGTGTGGGGCCTGCTGAAAGCCCTGCCCACAGCCCTGACCTTGAAAACCCCCACCCAGCTCGAAGCTGTGGTGCAACAGCGCACCGCCGCCCTGCACGAAGCCCACCAGGAACTGCAACGCGCCTACGACGACCTGGAAACCAAAATCACCTTCCGCACCCTCGACCTGGAGCGCGAAGTAGAAACCTTGCGCCAGGAAAACAACGAATTGCGCTCACGTTAGCTGTTGGCTTCCGTTCAAAAAAGCTAACTGCCATCAGCCAACAGCCAAACCCAACAATGCCCGACCAGCCCCGCTACGACGTGAACCTGCAAACCTGCCCCGACGAGTGGCTGCGGGGCGAGTGGCGGCTGCGGCGGCGGGGCACCGGGCCAGCCACCATTTTCAGCCTGGCCGACGCGCTGGTGCTGGATGCCGCCGGGGTGCTGATGGTCCTCGGCCCCGACCTGAGCTACAGCGGCACCTGGATCGTGGAGCGCGACCCGCGCCTGGGCCGGCCCTACCTCAGCTTTACCTTGCCCCAGGAAATTGGCCGGGCACTGGTCACACGCCTGCAACGCAGCCCCGACGGGCAGGCCGCCGCCATCACGCTCTACCTGGAAACGGGGACGGAGCTGGTGCTGGACTACAATGCAGAGGTGCGGTGAATGGCATCCGATGGCGTTGATAATATTTTGCCGCAGTTACTGCGCTGAAAATCAATTTTAAAGGTGTTTTCTCAGGACTGTCTCCCATTTCTGAAAAATACATCACCAGTTTTTGGCTTTTCGTTCTATTCATTGCACCTTTGCCCGAGAATCACGACATTAGTCAGTCAAGACTACAAGTGCAATCTTTAGGCAGTACACCGACACTGCTGAAACAATATAACCTGAAGAAGCAGAAACCTCCCGCTTGGGGGATGTGACTGAGCTTTCCAAATTGTGTTGTCAACACATCTAATTCCTCTGCTAAATGAAAAATTCTGAAGGCTCTACATGGAAGAAATGGGACTTGCATTTCCATACTCCCGCATCTTTTGACTACAAGAAGAAGTCGCTAACTAATGAGCAAATCATTAAAGCACTCCACAAGGAAGAAATAAGCGCTGTTGCCATTACTGACCACCATGTAATTGATGTAGATAACATCAAGGCTCTTCAAGCCCTCGGGGAACCATTAGGCATTACAGTTTTTCCAGGGATTGAATTCCGGTCAGAGATAGGAGGCTCAGAGTCCGTGCATTTTATTGGCATTTTTCCTGAAACTTGCAACGTTGACCATGTTTGGGATATTTTGAAGGGTAAGCTTAATTTAACCCCAGCAGGCATACTTGAACAAGGTGGCGATGACCATGTCTACTGTGACCTAAAAGATACCTGTAAGATAATCCATGAACTAGACGGCCTTGTTTCCATACACGCTGGAAAGAAGTCCAACAGCCTTGAGAACATCACTAATAGCTTGTCTCATAAAATAGCCCAAAAACTCGACGTCGTTAAGTGCATTGACATCTTTGAGGTTGGGCAAGTTAAGGACATCAAATCTTACGAGGAAATAGTTTTTCCGAAAATTAATTGTCGTTTGCCGCTCATCCTATGTTCTGACAACCACGATGCGAGTGACTACATTGCCAAATGCGCCTTTTGGGTAAAAGCGGATAATAACTTCGATGGCTTGAAGCAAATCATTCATGAGCCAGACAGGGTCTTTGTTGGTGAAATGCCTGAGATACTAACCCGTGTTAGAGATAATCCTACTAAGTACATCCAATCCATTAAAATCACAAAAGAGGATGATGCCAAGACAAGTGAGAAGTGGTTCGAAGGCGTGAGCATTGAACTAAACCCGGAGCTAGTCACTATCATCGGCAATAAAGGGCACGGCAAAAGTGCCCTTCTAGATATCATTGCATTGCTTGGCAATGTAAAAGGCGCTGACAAGTACTCTTTTCTTACGGATAGAAGGTTCAAAAAAAGTAATAAAGCGAGCAACTTCAGAGCCGAAATTTTCTGGCACGACGGCCAAGGTCAGCAAAAAAATCTTGGCACACCGCCTGACGACAATCTAGCAGAGCGTGTCAAATATATTCCCCAACAATTCTTGGAGAAACTCTGTAACGAGCAAGAGGAGGATTTTCTGCAAGAATTGAAAAAGGTTATATTTTCTCACATACCAAAGGAAGATAGGCTCAACAGTGAAACAATTGATGATTTGCTCAGCAATAAGTCGGAAATTATTTTGGCCGATATTGAAAACATAAAGCTTAGTATTCACGCAATTAACAACGAAATTTTTGCTCTCGAAAAAAAAGGTGCCAAAGGTTATCTGTTGAATTTGCAAGACTTACTCAACAACAAACTACAGGAACTCAGAGCCGCTGAGCAAACTAAGCCCGACGAAGTCAAGGACCCAGCTTTAAACAGTGATGCGACTGCGGCAGAGGCTTTGGGGACGAACATCGCACAGATAAACGACCAGATTGCTAACCTGACGCAGGAAATCGCGAGTAGTCAGACTATTAAGAGTAACAATAATATTGTTTTAGGCAATATGAAAAAAATGTTACAAGAAATCAAAAGCTTTGAGTCATTACATCAAAATCATAAAACAACTTTTTCTAAATTACTTCAAAATACAGAAATTTATTTTGACCAACTTATTACTGTTCAGACTGATACAACTCCAGTCTTGGAGGAAATATCCAAACGCGAAATGGACAATTCTCGGATTGAAGATTTGCTAAATCCAGCAATAGAGTCAAGTTTCACCTTTCGCTTAAAAGCTTCTGCTGATAAAAAACATGAGCTTGAACAGGTACTAGATGGGCCATCAAGAACTTATCAAAAATACTTGACGGACCTTCTTGCGTGGCAGATGAGGGTAAATGCAATTCAAGGCAACGCTGACGAAGACGGCACAATTTCCTACTACGAAAATCAGATAAGCTTTATTGAAAATGAGCTTCAGGAGAAAATAGATAACAAAAGAAGTAAACGCTTAGAGCTTACTAAGGGGGTTTTTGTCAAAAAGGGCGACTTAATCAAAGTCTACTCAGAGCTTTACAAGCCTGTGGATGCATTCATCGGTAAGTACGAGGAAATTCTAAAAAATTACCCTATTTCATTAAATGTCTCTCTTAAAAAACGAGACCTAGAAGGAGAATTTTTTGGTTACGTATCTCATGGTGTGAAAGGTAGCTTTTGCGGAAAAGAGCCAGGGCAGGAAAATCTTAAAAATATCCTGCGTGGCTGTGATTTGAATACTTTCGATGGATGTGAATTGTTCCTTAACGCAGTCATACAGAACCTGGAATTTGACACTCGTCCGGGGCTATTTCAAACGCCTCGTGAAATCCAAGACCAAATTCGGCCGAACAAAACAACAGCCTTCTACGACTTCCTTTTTGAGCTAGACTACCTAGAGCCAGCTTATGCCTTAATGCTCGCTGACAAAGACATTTCCCAGCTTTCACCAGGCGAAAAGGGGGCATTGCTGCTAATATTCTACCTTACTCTTGATAAATCGGATACACCGCTTTTGATTGACCAGCCTGAGGAAAATTTGGATAATCAGAGCGTTTATGAAATCCTTGTTCCCTTTATAAAACGTGCTAAGCTGAACAGGCAAATAATTATTGTTACTCATAACCCTAATATTGCCGTTGTATGCGACTCTGAACAGGTAATAAGCACCTCAATCGACAAGCTTGGTGGCCACAAAGTCAATATTGTAAGTGGGGGTATTGAAAATTCTGATATCAATGCTAGAATTGTGGAGGTGTTGGAAGGCACTATGCCAGCATTTACCATGAGAAACAATAAATACTCATCTACGATACATACTTAAAGCACTCAAACTGCTTCTGCCTTGCTAATTTTGGCATTAATGGCGTGATGTACTGGAACGACAACTAGTAAGGTTCGTTTACTGTCATTGACAACAAGGGCACTTATTAAGAGATTGGTAGTAGAGGCTGGTTGCACTGTTACGTGCTGCAATTCGATTATGCCATAGGCAACGGGTACATTGTGTGTGCCATCAAGCTCTGTCACCTCCTGGCTGTTGCTCCCGAAGGCCCTGTGCTAGCTAACTTCCCTTTATACTCAATGGAAGAATTCACCGAATGCGCTAGCAAAAAAGGGCTGGTCCACACCCAAATCACCTTCTGCCGGGACGCACAGCGTCTACGCCTAAACAGTGGCCAGAAGTGCCTATACAAGGAGTGAAATCCGCGCAACCGCACCCACTCCTGCCCATTCCTGCCGACCTTTGCCAGCCTATGCCCACCCGCCCCTACGGCACCGGCTTCTGGCTGATGTGCCTGTCGTCGTTCCTGTTTTTTCTGAGTTTCAACCTGCTGCTGCCGGAGCTGCCCGACCACCTGACGCGGCTGGGCGGGGGCGAGTACAAGGGGTTTATCATTGCGTTGTTCACGCTCACGGCGGGGCTGTCGCGGCCATTTTCGGGTAAGCTGGCCGACACCGTGGGGCGCATCCCGGTAATGGTGTTTGGGTCGCTGGTGTGCTTTGGCTGCGGGTTTTTGTACCCGGTGGCCCTCACGGTGAGCGGGTTTCTGGGGCTGCGGCTGCTGCACGGGTTCAGCACGGGGTTCAAGCCCACGGCCACGGCGGCGTTTGTGGCCGACATTGTGCCCGCCGCCCGGCGCGGCGAGGCCATGGGGCTGCTGGGCGTGACGGGCAGTCTGGGCATGGCCGCCGGGCCGGCGCTGGGGTCGTGGTTGGCGGCGCATTTTTCCCTGAATACCATGTTCTACTGCTCGTCGGGAGTGGCGCTGCTTTCGGTGCTGGTGCAGGGCACCCTTACGGAAACGCTGCCCGTGGCCCAGCGGCAGCGGTTCCGGCCGGGGCTGCTGCGCCTGGGCTGGCACGAGCTGCTGGAGCCGCTGGTGGCCGCCCCCGCGCTGGTCACGCTGCTGTGCCTGTTCCCGTTCGGGGCGGTGCTGACGGTGGTACCCGACCAAAGCCGCCTGCTGGGCCTGACGGGCAGCGCCAAAGGCTGGTTCTACGTGACCTACACGCTGGCCTCGCTGGCCGTGCGGCTGGTGGCAGGCAAAACCTCCGACACGCGGGGGCGGGTGCCGGTGCTGCGGGTGTCCACGGCGCTGCTGGCGGTGGGGGTGGCGGGGCTGGCCTGGGCCCCGTCGGTGCCGGTGTTTCTGGCGGCGGCCGTGGTGTTTGGGCTGGGCACGGGCCTGAACTCGCCCACCCTCTACGCCTGGACCATCGACCGGAGTCACCCCGACCGGCGGGGCAGGGGCGTGGCCACCATGTACATCGCCCTGGAAGCGGGCATCGGGCTGGGGGCGCTGCTGGCGGGCTGGGTGTTTCATAACCAAGCCAGCCGCCTGCCCTGGGTACACGGCATGAGCCTGGTGTGCGTACTGGCGGCGCTGGTGTTCTTATTTGCGCAGCCAGTGGAGTTGCCCCCCCAATACCAACCGCTGGCCGAGCCAGCGCCGGAGCCGGAAGAGGTAGTGTGAGGGGGCCAAGTTTCGGGCAGCGCGTTGCGCTTGCTGAATGGGCAATGCCACTCGCCACCCGAAACGCGCCTCGCGAAGCCCGCCCCGTGCTTAATTTCGCCCACCCACCCACCTCAATGCCCCATGACCGCCGAACTCAACCTCGAAGCCACCTCCATTTCGCAAGCCTCGGCCGCTACCCAGCGCCCGATGTTCTACGAATACCAGCCCGCCGAAACCGTGAAAGCTGCCCACGGCACCACCCTGCGCTGCAAAACCTGGGAGGCCGAAGCCGCCCTGCGAATGCTCGAAAACAACCTCGACCCGGCCGTGTCGCTGGTTTACGACGAGTTGATTGTGTACGGCGGCGCGGGCCGCGCCGCCCGCAACTGGAAGGAATTTCAAGTCATCGTGCAAGCCCTGAAAGACCTGGAAGCCGACGAAACCCTGCTCGTGCAGTCGGGCAAAGCCGTCGGCGTGCTCCGCACCTGGCCCCACGCCCCGCGCGTCCTCATCGCCAATTCCAACCTCGTGCCCGCCTGGAGTACCCAGGAATATTTTGACGAGCTCGACCGCAAGGGCCTGATGATGTACGGCCAGATGACGGCCGGCTCCTGGATTTACATCGCCACCCAGGGCATCTTGCAGGGCACCTACGAAACCTTCGCCGCCATGGCCACTCAGCACTTCGGCGGCACCCTCAAGCACACCGTCACCGTCACGGCGGGCCTCGGCGGCATGAGCGGGGCGCAGCCCCTGGCCGTGACCATGAACGACGGCGTGTGCCTCGTCATCGAGCCGATTGACGAGCGGGTGAAGCAGAAAGTGCGCGAAGGCTACGTGGACGAGCAGGCCCGCGACCTGCCCCACGCCCTAGAGCTGTGCGAACAGGCCAAAGCCGAAGGCAAAGGCTGGTCCATCGGCCTCACCGGCAACGCCGCCACCGTGCTGCCCCAGCTGCTGGAAATGGGCTTCAACGCCGACATCGTGACCGACCAAACCTCGGCCCACGACCTGATGGACTACCTGCCCGAAGGCGAAATCGGAGAAGTGCTGGCCCTGCGCGCCGCCGACCCGGCGGAATTCAAAAAACAAGCCCTCACGTCCATCGTCAAGCACGTCAAGGCCATTCTGGAAATGCAGCGCCGGGGCACCATTGCCGTGGACTACGGCAACAACCTGCGCGGCCAAGCCGAAAAAGGCGGCCTGACCGTGCGCGACGAACACGGCCAGTTCCTCTACCCCGGCTTCGTGCCCGGCTACATCCGCCCACTGTTTTGCGAAGGCAAAGGCCCCTTCCGCTGGTGCGCCCTCAGCGGCGACCCGGCCGACATTCTCCGCATCGACCGCGCCCTGCTCGAAACCTTCCCCGACGACAAGCTCCTGGCCCGCTGGATACAAAAGGCCCAGGCCAAAGTGCCCTTCATCGGCCTGCCCGCCCGCGTGTGCTGGCTCGGCTACGGCGAGCGCGAGAAGTTCGGCCTTGTCATCAACGACCTCGTGGCGCGGGGCGAAGTCTCGGCCCCCATCGTCATCGGCCGCGACCACCTCGACTGCGGCTCCGTGGCCAGCCCCAACCGCGAAACCGAAGGCATGAAGGACGGTTCCGATGCCGTGGCCGACTGGCCCCTGCTCAACGCCCTGGCCAACTGCGCCAGCGGGGCCGACTGGGTGAGCCTGCACAACGGCGGCGGCGTGGGCATCGGCAACTCCACCCACTCCGGCATGGTCATCGTAGCCACCGGCACCCCCGAAAAAGCCGAACGCCTCCGCCGCGTCCTCACCACCGACCCCGGCATGGGCATCTTCCGCCACGCCGACGCGGGATATGAAATCGCCCAGGACGTGGCACGGGAGCGCGGCGCGAAGATTCCGAGCTTGGCCGAAAAGGCGTAACTTTAAGCAACTTTTCTTCATTCTTCGGCCATGCGTACCCTTTCCATTTCCGACAACGCGCTCCATACAGCACTCGCGGCGCTGGCCGGGGTAGCAGCGGCTGCCGCAGTCAAGCTGTTGCTTGATGAAACCGCCAGCCCGACCTCCGTTCAGTCGGCTGCGCCGCGTATTAAGTCCCGCCAAGCCAAACTGGAAGAGCTAAAAGCTGCTGCCCAGGACCCCCTCTACCTGGCCGATATGCGGGAAGTAAACGACGATTTTGCTTTTGCCGATGCCGAGCTACTGTGAGCATTCGCCGTTGGGAAATCTATCGGGCCGTGCTGGACCCGGTGCTGGGGTCTGAGCAAGGCAAAACCCGGCCCGTACTGGTCATCAGCGAGAACCAGGCGAACGATGCCCTGCGGGTTGTGAACATATTGCCCCTTACCAGCCGCAAGCCCGGCCGGCACATCTACGGCAACGAAGCGCTGCTGCCAGCCGGGGCGGGCGAGCTGCCCAACGAGTCGATTGTGCTGGCGTATCAGATTCGCACCCTGGACAAACAGCGGCTTTCAACGCGCTACGGCCAGGTAACTGATGCCCGCATTCAGGCCGCGATTGTGGAGGCACTTGCGTTGCAGTTGGGACTATAATAAACCATTTTACCGGCTTCGGCATGGGGCATAGCCCCACACCATTTTCGCCGAAAAAAGCAACCAGCCGCCCCGGTTGTTTAGCCCCCTGCGGCAGCCCATCGCCGCCGCGCAACCCCCTAAAACCCTCACCATGAAAATAGGAATCATCGGCGCCGGCCACATCGGCAGCGCCCTCGCCGGGCGGCTCACCAGCCTCGGCCACTCGGTGTACATCGCCAACTCCCGCAGCCCCGAAACCCTGAAAGACGTGGCCCAGAAAACCGGTGCCACCCCCGTCACGGCCCAGGAAGCGGCCCGCCACGGCGAAATCATCGTCGTCACCATCCCCCTGAAAAACATCCCCGACCTGCCCAAAGACCTGTTCGCGGGCGTGGCCGCCGATGTGCCCGTCATAGATACCAGCAACTACTACCCGCTGCTGCGCGACGGCAAAATTGCCGGGCTGGAAACCGGCAGCCTCACCGAAAGCGAATGGGTGCAGCAGCACCTGGGCCGCCCGGTGGTCAAGGTGTTCAACAACATCTACGCCGACCACCTCCAGAACAAGGGTGTGCCCGCCGGTACCCCCGGCCGCTTTGGGTTGCCCGTGGCCGGCGACGATGCCACCGCCAAGCAAAAAGTAATGGCCCTGGTCGATGAGCTGGGCTTCGACGCCGTGGACGACGGCACCCTGCACCAGTCGTGGCGGCAGCAGCCCGGCACCCCCTCCTACGGCGCCGACCTGCCCGCCGACAAGCTGCGCGAACACCTCGCCAGCCTCGGCACCGAGCGCACCGAGGCCCAGCACACCGAGTACCTAGCCAACCACACCAAGTTGCAACAGGACATGATGAAGCAGTTCCAGCAGTCGTCAGCGGCCCAATAGCCCGCTGCCGAAACCCAGCCAAAAAACCGTCATGCCGGGCGCAGCCGAAGCAGCTCGCGGGTCCAGGTAATCCATTCGATTGGACTATCTGTGCCCGCGAACTGCCCCCACCACGCCCGGCATGACGGTTTCTGATGCCAACGAGGTAACCGCTCTTACGCGGCGGGCGCTTGAACGGTCCGGTCCGGTCCGGCCGCTGCAAGCGGTCGGGACGGTTGGGCGCTGCCCGGTTGGGAGCGGCCCGTTCACGAGCTAACCGGCCCGACCGCCGCTGGCGGCCGGACCGGTCAAGCGCCCACCGCGTAAGAGCAAAAGGTAACCATCCGCTTGCGCCAGCCGCACCGCGTGAAACTACCCGCCGCCAGCCGCGTGTTTCGCCCGTATCTTTCGCATCCTTAACAAGCCCACTGCCATGACCCTGGTTCTGATTGAAGTGCCCAACGAAGCAGCCGTAGCCGTGTTGCGCCGTCAGCCCGACGTGCGCGTGGTCGGCATTGTAGCCCCGGCAGCCGAAGCGGCCGAAGTTCCGCCGCCCCATAAGCCCTCCATTGCACACCTTGAGGGCTCACTTTCGGACAAAACCGCCGAGCGTATGCGTAATGAAACCAATCAACTTCGCAACGAATGGGAGCGGGAGTTTTAATTGACACCAACGTCGTCATCGACTTTCAGAACGGCCGGCTGCCCGCTGCCAGCTCGCAATGGTTGATAGCGCAGGTGGATGCTGGGCGCGGCTATTTGTCCGTCATCAACCGCATCGAATTGTTGATTCGGCCCGGCAGTGCGGCTGAAGAAGCAGCATTGCGCCAAATCATCAGCAGTTGTGTGGAGTTACCGCTTAATGAAGCGGTAGCACAACAAACAATCCGCCTGCGCCAGCAGCACCGCGTGAAGCTGCCCGATGCCATCATTGCCGCCACGGCCTTAGCCCACGGCCTGCCGCTGCTCACTCGTAATGTGAGCGACTTTCAAGTCATTTCTAACTTAAAGGCCATTAATTTGCACCATAATTTGCCGCCACTTTGATACTAGCAACGCATGACTGAAAAAGCCAATCCATTCGACCCGTCTTACTTCTTTTTTAAGTTGCCGATTTATTCGCGTGTCCTTATCACAGAAGAAAATCAAAAAGAAGCAACAGCCTTATTAAAATTGGGTCTCGGAGGATTTGGAGAGGAAAAAAACTTTTTTGATGGCTACAACCCATTCCGAAAGCAGGTGTCGACTTTTCAAGGATGGGGCAACGGTATCGGTAACTCTGACCACTTTTGGACATATGGAGGCGTTGGTGAAATAACCATCAAATGTAAACGTTACGAGGACGTTTTTTATTACTACGTCCGTTACGATAAGAAAAAGGCCACGATTGAAAAAATTGGCCAATACCCGTCGATTGCAGACTTTCACATTTTTGAACTGGGTAAATACAACAAAATTTTGTCAAAACCAAAGCTTAAAGAGTTTTCGAAGGCGATTGGGTTGGCTGCTAATGGAGTTGGTATAGGTTCTTTTGTTTATTTGCGTCGGCTTTTCGAACATCTTGTCTTTTCAACTTTTGCTTCTAATAAGGAAGTGTTAGGGATTGGAGAGAAGGAATTCGTAGCTAAAAGAATGGAGGATAAAATCGCAACCCTTGCCCAATTTCTGCCTGAATTTCTTGTTCAAAATAAGGTGGTGTATTCAATATTGAGCTTGGGCGTACACGAGTTGGAAGAAGACGCTTGCCTTTCTCATTTTGACGCGCTGAGAATCGGCATTGAAATCATGCTTGATGAGCAACTGGAGAGGGTTGAAAAACTTGAAAAAACTAAGCTGGCGCAGCAGAAAATTCAGGCGATACAAGCAGCTATCAAGAAGCAATAGTTAGGTTGGCTTTACAAAAACCGGCCCCGCTGCATTCGCAGCGGGGCCGGTTTCATTGCCTCCCAAAACCCCCTCACCCCACCGGCTCCGGCTTCACGCCGCCCGTGCCGCCGCCCTCGTTCCGCAGGCGCTTCAGCAGCGAAGCCATCGTAAACGTCCGGGCCTTTTTGGGGTTGGTTTCCTTGTACATCAGGTTGCCCGCTTCCAGCACCTCGCCCACGTATTCCCACAGGGCGTTGCCAGCGGTAATGTTTTCCTCGGTCAGTTCCAGCGAAGCGTTTTCGTTGCTGTTCTGGTCGAGGTTGAGCTTGGCAATTTGCTGCCGCGCATCGGCAAACGCCTTCGTGTCGGCCGCCGTGTGGCCCTGGGCCACCAGCCCCGCCTGGTTCACGGGCAGCGCCACGAGTTGCAGCAGCTTGTTCAGCGCCCCGTCCAGGCCCTCCATGTCGCGGGTCGAAATCTCGTTGCGCACCGTGCCCAGGCCAAAATCGGCGGCGGCAGTGGCCAGCGCCGCTTTCTTCTCGGCCCGGCCCAGGCGAATGTCGAGCCAGTTCAGCGGCTCCCGCAGGCTTTTGGCCAGGCCGGTCATGGCCCGGGTCACTTCCTTGTCAGTCGCCCGGCGCACCCCGATGGGCACCAGCTCGTCAAAGGTTTTTTTGGCCCCGCTCCACCCCTTGAGGTAGTTGGCATCGCTAAAATCGGGCGAAGCCTTGCCAAAATCGGCTTGGTTGGCCCCAAACATGGCTTGCACAAAGTCGTTCACCGGCCCGAGTTCTTCGAGGCGGCAGCGAAACAGGCGGCGGGGTAAGTCAGCAGTTCTCATAATCAGTTTGACCTTAACAGCTACAGCACCGTGCCGTACCCAACGCCAAATGTACGCCCTTTCATGAATTATTCAAACGCAACACTTCCCACTGACCCCGCCAAGCCCCGCATCGGCCCCGCGCCCCGCGTGCAGGCCCCGCCAAGCCGTTGTCAGAGACCGCGCCCCCGCCCACAGGCCCCGCAACTTCCCGCATAGCGGCCGCGCCCGCCCCACCGGCCCCGCAACTCCGCCGTCAGGTGCCGCGCCCCCGCCCACAGGCCCCGCAACTCCCCACATAGGCACTGCGCCCCGCGAAAGAGACCGCGCCCCGCCAATACATCCTGCGCCCCATCAAGAGGCCCCGCGCCCCGCCAGCAGCTCCCGCACCGTCGTCCACTTCATCCCCGCATACCGCCCATTGTCCAGCGGCTCCGCCAGCTTGGCCTGCCCACTCAGCATATTGTGCAAGTATTGCATCCCTTGCCAGGGCGGAAACACCTCGTCGCGGGCCGGCATCAGCGCCCGCATCACCTTCGCCATGCCCGCCAAAAAGCCCAAACTCCCCGCCCGCAGCAGCCGGTACGGCTGCCCCGTGGCTTCGCTGGCCGCCGCCTGCAACCCCCGAATGCTCTGCACGTCGCCCGCCACGCGCAGGTAGCGCGGCGTAGTCGGGTCCAGCGCCGCCGCCGCCGTGTAAGCAGCCGTGTTCCCCATCGTCGTAAAGTCCAGCGGCTGGTCGGCATCGCCCCAGTACAGCACCCGGCGCGGCCCGGCCAGCACCACCGGGGCCTGCCCGGTCAGCAAATCCATAAACATCCCGTTGAGAATGGACGTGGCCCGAATCGGCGCCGCATCCAGCCGCCGCTGAAACTCCCGCCGAAAGTCAAAGTTGCGGTTCGAGCCTTCCGGCAAATGCGTAAAATCCGCCGAGAAATCCGACGGAATAAAGCGCGGCACCCCCGCCGCCACCGCCGCCATCAGCAGCTGCGTTTGGGTATCCACAATCACCTCGCGCAGCCCCGACAGCGCCGACACCACGCACGTAGCCCCGGCGCAAGCCGCCGCCAGGTCGGCCGCATCAGCATAGTCCACCGTCCGCACCTCCACCCCTTGCAGCCGCAACGATTCCGCCTCGGCCGAAGCCGCGCTTGCGGGCCGCACCAGCGCCCGCACCGCCGCCCCGCGCTGCCGCAAGTGGTGGGCAATGAGCAAACCCAGTGCCCCGGTGGCCCCGGCCAGCACAATCAGGGGTGGGAGAGAAGAAGCAGGAGTCATACAAGAAAAAAATAAATAATGTAGGCCGAAATAGGCCGGGTGGTAGTACGAATTCCGCGAAGCGGTTCGTACTACCACTCTTATCCGGACACGGTAATCCTCAGTAAGAGCAGCCGTTCAAAAGTCAGAGTGGTAGTACGAAGCCCTTCGGGCAATTCGTACTACCACTCCGCCACCCCCATAAAGTTTGCCCCCGCCCGCGAAGTTCGCCCCGAAAATTAACAACCCCGCAACCGCCCGTTCGCCGCCTGCATCGGACCTTTGCGGTCGCGTTGCCGTGCCCGGCGCTCAATTTAAATGGGCCAACCCCCAACAGGCTTTCTTCAGTTTCCATTTTATGTTTGCTCAACTACTGTGCGGGCTGCGCTTCGGGGCCGCTTTGCTCACCGTGCTGCCCGCCCTGGCCGGCCCACCCGCCGCCGCCCCGCTCCCCGCCGACCCGCACCCCCTGCGCTTCACGCCCAACCACGGGCAGTGGGAAACCCCCGTCCTGTTTGCTGCCAACGTGCCCGCCGGGCGGCTTTTCCTCGAGCGCAACCGCCTCGTGGTGGCCCGCTACGATGCCCGTGTGGCCGACGAAATGCACCACCGGGGCCGCGCCAGCGGCCCCGCCCGCATCCCCGCCCACGCCTACGCCGTCACCTTCGTCGGGGCCAACGCCCGCCCCGCCCTCACCGGCGAAGCGCCCACCGGCGAACGCAGCAACTACTTCCTCGGCAACGACACCAGCCGCTGGGCCACCGCCGTGCCCGCCTTCACCGACGTGCGCTACCGCGCCCTCTACCCCGGCATTGACCTGCGCTTCTACGGCCGGGGCAAAGTCCTGGAATACGACTTTGAGCTTGCCGCCGGGGCCGACGCGGGCAAAATTGCCTTGCGCTACGACGGCCAGCAAAGCCTGCGCGTGGTCGCCGGCAACCTGCAAATCGGCACCAGAGTGGGCCGCGTCACCGAGCAACGCCCCGTGGCCTACCAGTTGCGCGACGGCCGCCGCCAGCCCGTGCCCTGCCGCTACGTGCTGGGGCCGGGCCGCACCGTGCGTTTCGGCCTGGGCGCGTACGACCACCGCCAGCCGCTCGTGATTGACCCCGTGCTGGTGTACTCGTCCTATTCCGGGGCCTCCGCTTCGCTCAACTGGGGCTACTCCGCCTGCCCCGATTCGCTGGGCAACCTCTACGCCGCCAGCATCAACTTCACGGCCGGCTACCCCACTACGCTGGGGGCGTATGACGCAAGTTTCAACGGTGCGCCCACCGACATCGTCATCAGCAAGTACAACCCCAACGCCGCCACCGGGGCCAGCAGCCTGCTCTACGCCACCTACCTCGGCGGCAGCGCCGAAGACTACCCCCACAGTCTGGTCGTGAACCGCGCCAATGAGTTGGTCCTGCTCGGCTCCACGGCCAGCCCCAACTTCCCCACCACCGCCGGGGCCTACGACCGCAGTTTCAACGGCGGCACTTCCGACCTGGTCGTGAGCCGCCTCTCGGCCGACGGCCGCCAGCTCCTGGGCAGCACCTTCGTGGGCGGCACCGGGGCCGACGGGCGGCTCACGACCACCACCAACCTCTACAACAATTTCGGCGACGACTTCCGGGGCGACATCACCACCGACCGGCAAAACAATGTCTATTTTGCGTCCGTCACGCGCTCCACCAACTTCCCCACCAGCGGCGGCCTGCCCTTCCGGGGCGGCCACGAAGCCGTCGTCGTCAAGCTCAATCCCACCCTCACGGCCCTGGGCTGGAGCACCCTGCTGAGCGGCACCGGCGACGAAGCCGCCTACAGCATCGCCCTCGACAGCCTGGGCCGCGACGTGTACGTGGCCGGGGGCACCACCAGCCCCGCCTTCCCCGGCACCGCCGGCGGCCTCAACCCCACCTACCGGGGCGGCCCCGCCGACGGCTTCATCACCCGCCTCCAGCAAAACCTGACCAGCGCCGGCGTGGCCGTGCTGCAAAGCACCTACCTCGGCACCAGCAGCTACGACCAGGCCTATTTCCTGCAACTCGACCGCCGGGGCGCGGTCTATGCCCTGGGCCAGACCAACGGCACCTACCCCGTGTCGGCTGGTGCGTACAGCAACGCCGGCAGCCGGCAGTTCATCCACAAGCTGAGCGCCGACCTCACCAGCACCGGCTTCTCCACCGTGTTTGGCAACGGACCACAGGCGGGCAGCGCCGCCCAGCAATACCCCACCAACCTGGCCCCCACGGCGTTTTTGGTGGATAATTGCGGCCAGATTCTGCTCTCCGGCTACGGGGCCAGCAGCATCGCCGGGATGCCCACCACCCCCGATGCCCTGCAACCCACGGCCCCCAACCGCACCGTCAGCGGCGACCCCAACCTCAACACCTTCGGCTACCTCTACCTGATGCAGCTTTCGGCCAACGCCCGGCAGCTCGTGTACGGCAGCTACTTCGGCACCGGCACCACCCACGTCGACGGCGGCACCTCGCGCTTTGATAAGCAGGGCGTGATTTACCAGGCCATTTGCGTGCGCTCGGAGCCAAACGGTGGGGGCCAGGCCCCGCCCATCCGCACCACGCCCAACGCCCTGGCCCGCACCCAACTCGCGGGGGTCGGCACCACCAGCGCGGCCTTCAAGCTGGGCCTCAAGGCGCTGGATGCCAGTTTTGTGCCCGCTGCCAACAACGTGCCCGGCACCCGCAGCGGCTGCGCCCCGCTCACCGTCACCTTCACCCGCCCCACCCCCGGCACCAGCACCACCGCCTGGGATTTCGGCAACGGCCAAACCAGCACCCAGGCCAACAACGTGACGGCTACCTACCCCACGCCCGGCACCTACACCGTGCGCCTGACCGTTTCTGACAACACCGGTTGCCTGCCCAGCGTCAGCACCACCGACCAGATAGTGGTGAGCGGCCCGCCCCGCCCCAACGCCGGCCTCGACCGCGCCCTGTGCCCCGGCGGCAGCGCCACCCTAAGCGTGGCCGCCGCGCCCAACACCACCTACACCTGGACCCCCGCCACCGGCCTCAACACCACCACCGGCCCCACCGTGGTGGCTACCCCCGCCGTCACCACGCAGTACATCGTGACGGCCAGCACGCTGGGCACCGGCTGCACCAACGCCGATACGGTGGTGGTGAGCGTGAGCAGCCAACTGGCCATCAGCATTCCGGCCCCGTCTAGCCAGTGTGCCGGGGCCACCGCCACCCTCACCGCCACCGATGCCGGCCCCGGCGCTACCTACACCTGGACCCCCGCCACCGGCCTGAGCGCCACCACCGGCCGCACCGTCACGGCCACGCCCGCCGCCACCACCACCTACACCGTGGCCGTGACGGCGGGCACGGGCTGCACCGGCACCGCCACCGTCACGGTGGCCGTGACCCCTGCGCCCGCCCCCGCCCTCGGCCCCGACCAAACCATTTGTGCCGGGGCCAGCGCCACCTTGAGCGTAGTCGCCGCGCCCAACACCACCTACGCCTGGACCCCCGCCACCGGCCTGAGCGCCACCACCGGCCCCAGCGTGACGGCCACGCCCACCGCCACCACCGCCTACACCCTGACCGCCACCACCGCCGCTGGCTGCACCGCCACCGCCACCACCACGGTGCGCGTGGACCCCGTGCCCGCCCTGGCTTTCCGCATCAACCCCACCCAGGTGCTGGTGGGCGAACCGGCGACGTTTGGCATCAGCGGCACGCTCACGGTGCCCATCACCACGCTGATGTGGGACTTTGGCGACGGCGGCACCGGGCGCGGCCTCAGCCTGAGCCACAGCTACGCCGCGCCGGGCGTGTACACCGTGCGCCTGAACGCGACCAGCGCCGGGGGCTGCCCCGGCAGCAGCAGCGGCACCGTCACCGTCGTGGCCCCCACCCGCGACCAGGCCCAACCCAACATCATCACGCCCAATGGTGACAAGCTGAACGACACCTTCCAACCCTACCTAACGGCAGCCCCCGTGACGCTGCAAATCTTCAACCGCTGGGGCCGCCGCGTATTCGAGCAAGCCGACTACCAGGGCACCTGGGGCGACGGGGCCGACGTAGCGCCGGGCACCTATTTCTACCGCCTCAGCACCGCCGACGGCCAAAGCTGGAAGGGCTGGGTAGAAGTAATGCGGTAGGGCGGAAGCAACTGCATTGCCAACAAAACCCCGTCTTCAGCCAGAAGATGGGGGGCAAAGCGCCGGAAAGCAACGGCCCCCGGTTGGTGGAAGGTAGTTGCCCCGACTGGACTCGAACCAGCGTTCTCGGTTTCGAAGACCGTTGTCCTTCCACTGAACGACAGGGCAAAGTGTCTGCCAAACAACTCAGAGCCGGCAGCCGGGCGAAGGTAAGCGAAAATGCTTTCCGTTGAGGGACTTCGCACGACTTCCCCCGCTTTTATTCAGCATAAAAAAACCGCGTTTCCGTACTGGAAACGCGGTTTTTAGCAGAGGGGATGGGATTCGAACCCACGATGAGCTTTTGGCCCATACACACTTTCCAGGCGTGCTCCTTCGACCACTCGGACACCCCTCTGGGTCGTCTTTTGGTGGGGCAAAGGTACGGCGGCCCCGGCCGGTGGGCAAGCCCGGGGGCTTTTACCTTTGTCGCCATGCTGCATTCTTTTTGGGCCGCCCGCCGCCCGGCCTGGGCCGTGGGCTTGTTCCTGACCGTGCTTTGCCTGGCCCTGCCCACCCGCAACTCCACCGTGGATGCCTGGGGCTACGCCGCCGAAGTCCGCTGGCACTACGAACTGTGGCGGCCCCACCACCTGTGGCACAACGCCGCTGGCGTGGGTTGGCTGCACCTGCTGGCCCTGCTGGGGCAGCACCCCGACCCACTGGCCGCCCTCGTTGGCCTCAACACGCTGGCCTACGGCGGCTTGCTGGCGGCGCTGGGGGCGTTGCTGCGCCGCTTGGGCGGGGGGGCTGCCCCGGTGGCGGCGTGGCTGCTGGCCGTGGGCAGTTGCTGGGCCTTGCTGCGCTTCGCCACCGAAAACGAAACCTACTTGCTGCCCTTGCTGGCCTCGGTGCTGGCCTCGGCAGCGTGGCTGCGGGCCAACGTAGCGGAAAATGCGTCGGCAATGGACCCGGCACCGCCGGGCACAACCGCCGCCAAACGGCCCAACCCGGCGCGGGGCTGGTGGCTGGCGGCGGGGGCGCTGGCGGCGCTGGGTGGGCTGCTGCACCAAGTGCAATCGCTGTGGTGGGCGGGGTTGCTGGTGGGCGCGGCTTGGGGGCCGGGCGGGCGCTGGCGGCCGGGGGCGGCGTTGTGGTTTGGGGTGCCCGCGTTGCTGGCCTGGCCGCTGGCCTACGCGGCGGCGCTGCCGGCCTGGCATTTGCCGTTCACGGTGCCCGCGCTGCTGCAATTTGCCCTGCACGATTATTTCAGCGGGGCGGCGGGCGGCCCCCGGGGCCGCTACGGCCTGCTGCTGGTGGGCATCAGCCTGGTGCGGACGCTGGGGCAGGTGCATGGCTACCTGCTGCCGCTGCTGCAACGCTGGCCGGCGCTGGCGCTACTGCCCGTGCTGTGCGCGGGGCTGCTGGCGTGGGCTGGTCGCGCCTGGCAACGGGCGCGGCGCACCGGGGCGGGCGATGCGGGCAGCGCGGTGGCGTTGGCCCCAACTGGCCGGGCCGGGAGTGGGGCCGGGGCTGGCGGTTGGGCTGGCACGGGCGCGGCCCCGGCGGTGCCCGCCGCGCCCGTGCGGCGGCACCTGGCCCGCGTTCACGGCCTGATTTTTTTCGTTCAATTCGGGTTCGCGGCCTTCTCCGATGGCAACGCCGAGTTTATGGTGATGCTGCCGGTGCTGGCCGCCGTGGTGGCCGAAACGGCGGGGCCGGAACGGCACTGGCCGGGGGCCGCCCTGGCCGCCGGGGGCACGGCCCTGCTGGCCTGGAACCTGGCTTTTGGCTTGTTGCCGCTGCATTTGCTGCGGCTCCAAAACCTGGACCCCTGGCACCGCTTGCTGGCCCGGCAGCCCCGCGCCCGCCTGCTGCTCACCGACCCCAACCTGCTGCTAAACCAATATTTCTACCGCACCGGCCAGCCCCTGTCGCCCCCGCAAATACTGCCCAGCCCGGCGGCGCTCCGGCGACGCGGCCCCGCCACCGCCCGCGCCCTGCTCGATTCGGTGGTGCGTGCCGGCCACCCGCTCTGCACCGACCTGCTGGCCCCCGCCGGGCCGCTCGACCGCGCCCGCCTGGTCTTCGGCCCGCCCGACACGGCCCTGCTACGTGGCTGGCACTTCCACGTCACCGACTCAGCCCGGACGCTAGCAGGGTGGGAGCGGGTGTGGGATGAGTTATGAGTTATGAGTTATGAGTTATGAGTTATGAGTTATGAGTTATGAGTTATGAGTTATGAGTTATGAGTTATGAGTTATGAGTTATGAGTTATGAGTTATGAGTTATGAGTTATGAGTTATGAGTTAGAGGACCTTTGAAGTGCAGTAAGGCCGGTATTATAACTCATAACTCATAACTCATAACTCATAACTCATAACTCATAACTCATAACTCATAACTCATAACTCATAACTCATAACTCATAACTCATAACTCATAACTCATAACTCATAACTCATAACTCATAACTCATAACTCATAACTCATAACTCATAACTCATAACTCATAACTCATAACTCATAACTCATAACTCATAACTCATAACTCATAACTCATAACTCATAACTCAACTCATAACTCACACCGTGATTTCCCCCCGCAAATCCTGCGTCAATAGGCTGCGGGTGCGGGCTTCGGGCAGGCCCAGGCCCAGCACGAACATGAGCTTGGTGACGGCGGCTTCGGTCGTGATGTCGTCGCCGCCCACGATGCCCAACTCGGCCAGTGCGGTGCTGGTTTGGTAGCGGCCCTGCACCACGCGGCCTTCCTCGCACTGGCTCACGTTCAGGACCAGAATGCCGCGCTGCCGGGCTTCGGCCAGGCAAGCCAGGAACCAGCCGGCGGTGGGCGCGTTGCCCGAGCCATAGGTTTCCAGCACGCAACCGCGCAGGCCGGGCACCCCCAGCACGGCCGCCACCACGGCCGGCGTGATGCCCGGAAACAGTCGCAGCACGGCCACCCGGTCGTCGAGTTGGGTATGCACTTTGAGGCGGGCGGCGGGCAGCAGCCGGATGTTGTTGTCGTCGAAGTCTAGCGCGATGCCGGCGCGGGCCAGGGGCGGGTGGTTTTCACTTTTGAAGGCTGCAAACTGCTGGCTCTCCACCTTTTTGGCGCGGGTGCCCCGGATGAGGATGTCGTTGAAAAACACGCCTACTTCGGGCACGCGCACGGTGTGGGCGCGGGGGTGGCGGGCGGCGGCAATTTCGAGGGCCGTTATCAGGTTGCGCTGGGCATCGGAGCGGTTGGCCCCCACCGGCACCTGCGCCCCGGTGAAAACGACGGGCTTGCCCAAGTGCTCCAGTAAGTAGCTCAGGGCCGCCGCCGAGTAGGCCATCGTGTCGGTGCCGTGCAGCACCACGAAGCCGTCAAAGTCGGCGTAGTGGTGGCCGATGAGTTGGGCCAGAAACAGCCAGTCGGCGGGCACCACGTTGCTGCTGTCAATCGGGTCGGGCAGGCTCAGCAGTTCCAGCCGCATTTCCAGGCGGGCCAGTTCGGGCATTTTGCGGTCGAGGCGGGCGAATTGCATCGGCACCAGTTCGCCCGCACGGTTGAGGGCCATGCCCACGGTGCCGCCGGTGTAGAGGATGAGCAGGCGCGGGGCGGTGGCGGCGGTGCTGGCCAGGGTGGGCAGGGCCAGCAGGGGCAGGTCGGCGGGGTGCAGCATTGGGGCCGCAAGGTAGGGCCGCAGGGGTACAAGTGCAACAACCCCCTAAAACGGAAATGCCGGGCAAAGCCCGGCACCTCGGTAGCCATTTTCCATTTCCATTTCCCATTTCACTGCCAAAGAGCGGGCCGAATGCTTGTGTAAAAAGCCTTCCGTCGCGCCAGTTTGTAGCGGTTGGTTGCTGCAATATTACCACGCTACGGTTGGCGCTTGTACCAAACCGACCAACTTTATTCGCGCAATCGTTACCGGGAACGTTGTAGCTGTCTTTTCTTGACGGTCAGGTGGCAACCTGGCCCCGAAACCTGCCAGCCGCTGGGCCGTTTGCGTACCCGCTGCGTACCCATCACTTTCGCCCCGTTCACTGCCATGCCCACTTCCAACCCTGCCCAGCCCGTGGCCGATGTCGTCCTCATCGGCGCGGGCATTATGAGCGCCACCCTCGGCGTGCTGCTCAAAGAACTGGACCCCGACCTGACCATCGAAGTGTACGAGCGCCTCGACCGGGTGGCAGCCGAAAGCTCCGATGCCTGGAACAACGCGGGCACCGGCCATTCGGCCTTTTGCGAACTCAACTACACCCCCCAACGCCCCGACGGCAGCATCGACATCAGCAAGGCCGACCACATTGCCGAGCAATTCGAGCTGAGCAAGCAGTTCTGGGCCTATTTTGTGCAAAGCGGGGCGCTGCCCGACCCCACGCAGTTCATCCACAGCATTCCGCACATGAGCTTCGTGTGGGGCGCGGCCAACGTGGACTACCTCCGCCAGCGCCACGCCGCCATGCAGCACTCGCCGCTGTTTCGGGGCATGGCGTTCAGCGCCGACCCGGCCCAACTCGCGGCCTGGGTGCCGCTCGTGATGGCCGGACGCGACCCGGCCCAGCCGGTGGCCGCCACGCGCATGGCCATTGGCACCGACGTAAATTTCGGGGCGCTCACCCGCAGCCTGTTTGCCCACCTGCAATCGTTGCCGGGGGTCACGTTTCGGCTGGGGCAGGAAGTCGCGGATTTTCGGCACAAGGACGACAGCATCTGGCGCATCAAGCTCCGCGACCGGGCCAGCGGCCGCGAATACATTGCCCGGACGCGCTTCGTGTTCATCGGGGCCGGGGGCGGTTCGCTCCCGCTGCTCGAAAAAACCAACATCCCCGAAGCCAACGGCTTCGGCGGTTTCCCCGTGAGCGGGCAGTGGCTGAAGTGCCTCAACCCCGCAGTGGTGGCCCGGCACGAGGCCAAAGTCTATGGCAAAGCCGCTGTGGGGTCGCCGCCGATGTCGGTGCCGCACCTCGACACGCGCCAGATAAACGGGCGGCAGGAGTTGCTGTTCGGGCCGTATGCAGGCTTCAGCACCAAGTTTTTGAAGCAAGGCTCCTACGCCGATTTGTTTCGCTCAATTGAGTTGGGTAACATCCGCCCGCTGCTTTCGGCCGGTGCCCACAACCTGGGCCTGACGCGCTACCTCGTGGGCCAGGTGCTGCAATCGCCGGCCGAGCGCACGGCCGCCCTGCGCGAATACTACCCCGAAGCCAACCCCGCCGACTGGCAACTGGAAGTGGCCGGGCAACGGGTGCAGGTCATCAAAAAGGACAAAAAAGAAGGCGGCGTGCTGGAGTTTGGCACCGAGCTGGTGACCAGCGCCGACGGCTCGGTGGCGGCCTTGCTGGGGGCCTCGCCGGGGGCCAGCACGGCGGTGGCCATCATGCTCGATTTGGTGCAACGGTGCTTCCCGGCGCGGGCCGCATCGCCGGAATGGCAAGCCCAGTTGCGGCGAATCATCCCGTCTTTCGGGCAGCAGTTGGCGGCCAACGAAACGCTGTGCCAGGTGGTGCGGGAGCGGAGCCGGGAGGTGTTGGGGTTGGCGGCAGGGCAGCAGGAGTAGGCGGTCAAACTCCCCTCCTGCCAAGGAGGGGACGCTTCGGCGCAGCCGAAGCTGGGGTGGTTAGGCCGCTGAACGGTGCTGGGTTTTTGGTGTTGGGTGTTGGGTTTTTGGACGAATTTTGCTAAAAACCGAACACCAAACACCCAAAACCCAACACCCAACACCAAAAACCCCAACACCCAACACCCAACATACCCTGGCCAACACCCAACATACCCTGGGGCAGCATACGGCCTAACCACCCCCGTTCGGGCTTGCAGCCCTCACGTCCCCTCCTTGGCAGGAGGGGAGTTTGACCGCCTTTCCCTTTCACCCGCCCATTCCCTCAACACGTCCCATGTCTTCTTCGCTCGGCAGCTTTGTTTCCGGTCTGTTTTTTATGGCGCTGGCCGCCCTGCTCGTGTTTTTTGGCCTGCAATGGCTGCACGTGCCCGTGGGCAGCCTCCTCGACTGGCTCATTGGCGTGGCAATTCTGTGGTGGTTGGGGGTGATAACGACCTTGCCCTGGAATGCCCATTTTGCGGCGCTGGCCGTGGTGGAAGAAGCGGCCGAATCGCGCAGCAAGGGCATAGCCGTGAACGAGGACCACGCCGCGTTTGCCCGGCGGGTGGCCACGCGGTTCCGGGCCGTGGCGGTGGGGCTGCACCTGCTCACGGCGGCGGGGTTGTTCGTGCTGGCCCGCTACCAGTTGGTGCCGCTGGGCTACCCGGCGGCCGGGGCGGCGCTGGCCCTCACCTTTGCCCGGCCCGCCGCCCGCGCCTACGACCACCTGCGCAACCGCCTCAGCCTGATGCAACACCAGGTGCAATACCCCCGCGAAGACGTGCTGGAGCTACGCAACCGGCTGCAGGACCTGGAGTTCCAGCTCAAAACCATCGGCACTTCGCTCGATGCCGCCGAAGCAGACTCGTGGGCCAACCGCCTGGCCCAGACCGAAGCCGCCACCCAGCGCCACCTTGACCGGCTTGACAGCTTGCTCGAAGGGCTGACCCGGCAGAACGCCCGCGACCACGAAGCCCTGACCCGCCAAATCAGCCAGGAAATTGCCAAGCTCTCAGAAGATGCTCAGTTTCTGAACCAGGTGCGGGAGTTGATTCGGTTTGTGAAAGCGGCGTAGCAGCCCGCCAAACTCCCCTCCTGCCAACCGAAGGTCAGCGAAGCTACGGAGGGGACGTTGCCGCGTAGCGGCAACTGGGGTGGTTAGGCCGGATGCTGCCCCAGCGTCGTTGCCCAAAGCAACAAAACACCGTTCAGCAGCCCAACCCCCCTCATTCAGCCCAATATCCTTACTCGCGCAGCAACCGCACCGTGGCCGTGCCGGTAGCCGTGCGAACTTGCAGCAAATACAGCCCCGCCGCGTTCGGCAACGCCACCGGCAGCACCTCGGTATCGGCGAGGAAACGCACTTGTTGCGTCCACAGCACGGCTCCCAGACAATTAAAGAGCGCGAGCGTTACCGGCTGGCCGTAGGTGCCGCGTACCTGTACTTCGGCCAGCGAACCAGCCACCGGGTTTTGCAGCGCCTGCACTTGCAGCGCAGCGCGGGCGGCTTGCGAGCCAGCCACGCCCAGCGGGCCGCACAGCGCGGGCACGTCCAACGACCAGTCGGCGGCGGTGAGGCCCATGAAGTTGGCCGTGTGGCCCTGGCCGCTGGCATCGGCGGCGGCCAGCGCGGGCGAGTCGTTGCAGCGCCAGTAGCCCGCCAGGCCGGGGGTGCCGGCGGGCACGGCGCAGGCGTTGGCCGCGATTTCGGCCGGGGTCAGGGCGCGGGTCCAGGCCCGGAGTTCGTCCAGCCAACCGTCCAGGATGCGGGGGCTGGAATTGTTGCGGCCCAGCGAGAAGGGCGCGTTGGCCGTCACGGTGCCGGTGGCGGCCAGGGTGTTGTCCAGCACGCCGTTGAGGTATAGTTTCATGCTGGTTCCGTCGTAGGTGGCGGCTACGTGGGTCCAGGTGCCCGCCGTGAGGCGCGTCAGCGAAGTCAGCTTGCGGGTGGCGTTGCCCACCTGCAAGGCAAACTGCACCTGGTCGGCCCCGATGCCGGCATCGCCCAGGCGTAGCAGGGCTGTGCTGTTGCCGCCGTTCTCAATGCCCAGCAGCGAAGAGATAAAGGGGTTGGTAGTTTTGAAAGAATTAGGCTTCACCCAGCACTCCAGGCTCACGGCCGCCCCGCTCAGGTTGATGGTACCCGCCTCGGCGTACTTGCTGCTGCCATCAAAGCGCAGCGAGGTGTTGCTGCCGGCAGGCGGGGCCGTGGTCACGGCGATGTAACCGGTGCGCGTCGTGCTGTTCGTCCCGCCCGGCCCGGTGGCTTGCAGCGTCACGGCGTAGGTGCCCGCCGTGGCGTAGCTCACCACCGGATGCACGGCCGTGCTGCTGGCCGGGGTGCCGCCCGCAAACGTCCAGGCGTAGCCCGTGGCGTTGGTGCTGGCGTTGGCAAACTGCACCGACTGGCCCGTTAACACGGTAGTGCTGTTGGCCGTGAAGGCGGCTACCGGGGCGGCGGGCGCGGCGGCCGTGCCCACGGTGAGCTGGCCCAGGTTGAGGCGGTAGTTGGCCAGGGCGGTGGGGGAGGTTACTTCCAGGCCAATGAGGGCCACCTCGCTGCCTGCGGGCAGCCCCGTGTAGGTCAGCGTGGCCGTGTGCCAAAGCGTGTCGGCCTGGGCCGGTAGCGGCTGGTACAGCGGGGTGGGGTTGTTGCTGAGGTACAGCGCCAACTGGGCGTTGCTGGGGCCTGCTGCGCCCAGCGCATAGGTCAGGTCCACCGTCAGGGTAGCGGCGGGCAGCGTCAGCTTGGTCTGAAACAGCTTCACCGCCGTGCTGCCCCCGGCGGGCTGGTTGCCGGACATCGCCACGCTCGTGCCGCCGTACCAGGCCCGGCTGAAATCAAAGCCCACCGCCAGCGGCCCGGTTTTGGCCCACTGCCACGAGGGCAGCAGGGCCTGCTTGGCCATGTCGGTCCAGGGGTGGGCCACGGCCACGCCGTTGTTGGCAAACACCTTGCCCTGCCCCACGCAGAAGTTGGTGCTGAAGGGCAGTGTGTTAATAACGCTCCGCACCGGCATAAAGTACCCAAAGCCCTTCCAGCCGGTGGCATCGGCGGTCTTGATGTCCAGGTCGTTGCCCGCAAAGAGCCGCTGCTCGGTGTCGTAGAACCGCCGGTAGTCGCCGGGGTCGTTGTTGAAGGTGGTAATGCCCGAATTGTAGGTGATGTTGGCCGCAAACGCCGCGATGGACGTGCGCGGCTGGGCCGGGTCGGCGTTGGTGTAGTAGTTGTTCAGCCAGGCGCTGTTGTTGAAAAGCTGCTGCGGGTTGCGCCCCGGCCAGATGTCGGCCCCGGTGTACACGTCAAACGGGCTGCGGCCCAGGCTGGCCGCCGTGGCCGTGGCCGTGTTGAAGGTGGCGGCCCCGTTCCAGAAGTAGTTGGTGAAAATGGCATCGCTCACCCGCGCCGCACCGGCTTGCAGCAGCGGCGCATTGGCCGTGTTCAGGGTATTTTGGTAGCTCACCTGCCCGTTGGGCAGCATCGCGTCGTACCAATGCACTTCCATTGCGGCGGGCTTGAGGATTTGCATTTGCTTGAGCAGGCCAATCAGGTCAGTGGCCTGGGCGGCGCTCAGGCGCGATTCCTCGTTGAAAAACCAGCCATCAAACCCGTAATAGTTGGCTACGTCCACCAGCTGCTGTGCCCCCAGGTAGTTGCCCAGCACGTCGCGTTGCAGCAGCGTGGCAAAGCCCGCCGCGTCGGTAAACACCGTGCCGATAATCTTGACCCCGTTGCGGTGCGCGGCCTCCGTCCAGGGCCGGCACGGGATACCCACCGGGCTGGCAAACCAGGTCAGCACGTCCACGTACTGCCAGTGCGTGAAGTTGTAGAGGTTGAAGCGGGGCTGCTCATTCAGGTAGCCCACGAAGTTGTTCATCCCATCGGGGCACCAGTTCATTTTGGCGCTGAAGCTCTGGTTCGGGTTGAGTTGCGAGGCCAGCGAATTTTGCCGCACGGCCAGCGGCACGGTGCTCACGTTGGCGGGCACGGCGGTGGGGCCGGTGGGGGTCCAGGCCATCAGCTGGGCCGGGGTGAGGGTGGTGTATTGCGCGGCCGGCTCAATTTGGGCCGTGGCGGCAAAGGCGGGCAGCAGCGCCAGCAAGCGGAAAACGTGTTTCATGGGGCAGCAAGCGTTAAGGAAGCGGCAAGTTACGGCCCCGGCGGCCGACGCAGCCCCGCCCCCAAACGCGCAAAAGCCGGCGGCTCCGCACAGGAACCGCCGGCTTGGGCGTGGCGCAAGCCGCGCTTACATTCCCGGGCTGGTGGACGAACCGGAGGACTTCATCTTGCCCTTGCCGCTGCCGCTGTGCTTGCCGCCTTTCATGCCCGACTTGTGGCCGCCACTCATCGTGCCGCCGCTCATCGTGCCGCTTTGCATTGTGCCGTCGTTCGCCGAGCCGTTGTTCATCGAGCCCGATTGGCTGGGCCGGGTCATGCCCGAACCCTGGCCCGAGGTCCCCGACGTGGTGGTGCCGCTGCCCGACTGCATGTTGCCGTTGGTAGAGGTGGGGGTTGATTGGGCAAAAGCGGTGCTGCTCAGGCCCAGGGCGCACAGCGCCGCAAGAAAAATTTGGGGGGTCTTCATGGGAAGAGGGGAGGGGAAAAGAAGAAAAAAAAAGTTGTTTGCCTTAGTACGGCAAGGCCCGATTCGGGTTTCAAACCCTTGACTGTTAAGGATGAGCTTGCCGCTCGCCCAGCCCAGCCGTACCCGCCCTGGCTGCTTGGTTGGCCGTTGCCTGGCACCCCAAAAAAATAATGGCCGCAGCCCGCCCCCGGCCCCCGGCGCAGCCCAAGAATTCCCGCCGTAGCTTGCGGCCTCACTTCATTTCGTTCTTCTCTCATGCCCATTGAATATTCCCTGGCCGAGCGCGGCAACCCCGCCAAGCCCACCGCCCCCAAAAAACTCTACGCCGTGGCCAAAAGCACCGGCGACACCACCGTGCGGGCCTTGTCGCGGCGCATTGCCGAGATGTCCACCGTCAGCTCCGTTGATGTGATGGCCGTGCTCGAAGCCCTGTTTCAGGTGGTGCCGCAGGAGCTGGCCGAGGGCCGCATCGTGCGCTGCGGCGACTTCGGCTCCTTCTTCACCACCCTCAAAAGCGAAGGCGCAGCCACCGAAAAGGAATTTACCGCCGCCGCCATCACTAGCCTGACCACCAAGTTCCGCCCCGGCAAGCTGTTTGCTCAGGCCATGCAAGGGGCCGAGTTCAAGCGCGTTCCCAACCTGCCCAAGCCCGCCGCCAAGTCCACCGGCAAACCGACCAAGTAAGGCCCGTCCAAACGATAGTATTCGTTGGGGCCAACGATAGTAATCGTTCGAGGCAACGATTACTATCGTTTGGCCCCGTGCCCCGCAGGCCCGCCCCAACCCGGCGGGCCTGTTACTTTTGGGCAAATCGCCAGCTTAAGCCCGGTCCGGTCGCGTCATCTCCGCCGGACACAGAAACTCGACCGTGACCCCGTGGTGCGCCAGGGCCGCCCGGTGGTGATGCCAGTCAGTATCGGTGGCGTTCACCACCGGCGGCCGGGCCGGATGGGTGCGGGCCGCCGCCACAAACTTGCGGTCGTCCCGGTCAAAAGCGGCCAGTTCGGGGGCAGTGGGAAAGGCCGCAAAGCTGCCATCGTCGGCTAGTTCCAGCGCCACCTGCACACAATGCCGACGGTTGTTGCGGTTGCGCAACGCCCACAAGTAAAAGGCATCGCCCGCCCCCGGCTGCCCCGCCGCGTGCAGGTTACGGTCGTACTCGTTCAGTATCTGGAAGGCATCGTCCAGTACCAGGATTTCGTGTTGCTGAAGCTGAACCAACCGCTGAGCGGCGGCATCCTGACAGGCCGGGCCGGCATCTGATTTCCTGTTAGCGGTTACCGCGACGTTGGTGTCTATAAGAAAGTGCATGGGCTACGACTGTTGCTCGCGGAGCTTGCGCTTCATCTCTGCCTTCATCATGGCGGCGGCCTCGCCCAGCGTATCCCCAAAAAAGCCTTCCGGCCAGTTGCGGATGTTGCCATACTCGTCCAAATCCAAGGTGGTTAGTTCCGAGCGCCCTTCCTTGATGGAAGTGAAATAAAGCTTGATAATGTCCGGGTCAATGGCCTTCTCCGGTTCCAGCGTGAACTCGGCCATGCGCCGTTGCAGCCGCTGTAGCAGGTGTTCGCTGTGGCTTTCGAGCACAATCTGCAGCTTGCGCCGCTTGATGGCATCAATAAACACGTCGGCCAGCCCCGCCTGCACGGCCGGGTGCAAATGGATTTCGGGCTGCTCCAGTATCACCGTGCTGCCCTCCGGCACATAAAACAGCAGCACCAGCACCGGCAGAATCTGCGACACGCCAAAGCCCACGTCGGTCAGAAACACGCTCGCCGATTCGGCGGTGCGTTGAATCCGCACCTCGTACTCCTTGCGGTTGGGCGCAATGGGCTGCACCACGAAGGAATAGATGAGGCCGAGTTCCTTGAGCCAGTGGGCCACGTGGGCTTCCACGGTGCGCTTGGGCTGGTTATCACTTATAAAGATGGATGGCCCTTGCTGGCGTGACGCTAATAAGGCTGCTACTGTGTCTTCGCCTCGGTCGCCTACACTTTGTGGCTTACTCCCGGCCCAAGTATAAAGCCGATGCGGGTACTCGCGCAACGGTCCTAAGTAATAAATCTGGTCGAAGAAGTGGTAGAAAGACGCTTCAATGTTCTGTAGCTCATCTTCAAACCGCGGATGGTTAACATAAACACTATTGGGCACTCCAAAAAAGTTAGTGGGGTTGCGAAACGGACCGACCATAGCCTGAACTTCCACCGTGTCGCGGTTATCCAAAGTTAAGGTATAGTATGGCTCTGCATCCGCTATGCGCTGAAACTGGTAGCGGTGGTTTCTGTAAGTGTAGGCAAACCTTTGTAGCGTAATTTTATCCTTTTCTGCCTGTACAGTGGCCGTAAAACCAAACGGTGCAAGTGGAGAATCAGCCATCAAATCGGCTATGTCATCTTCAAGGTCATAAACCTTATTAAAATCACCTGATTGGAAAGAAAAGCGTAATTCTCCGGGGTCTTGGTGTCCATGCAAGATGTCGTAGATGGTGCCTAAGTCAACATAAGTTTTCTCATCGCCCAAATCCAACACCAGCGACCTATCCGACGACTCCACCGTCTGCTTCAGCATCAGCAGGAATTGCAGGATGCTGGACTTGCCCGACGAGTTGGTGCCGAAGAAGCCGGTGAGGCTGCCAAAGGCGATGTTGTCGGTGTCTTGCCAAGACTTGAAGTTTTGGATGCGAAGGCGCTCAAGCATGGGACGGAAAAGCGGGTGCGAAGGCACAAAGCTACTCCACCGCCCACCCTATTGCCTCCATCCCCGTACCTTAGGCCGCCGAACTCACCCCGGCCATCCCCTTCGCCTATGCAAACCCCCCTTCCCGCCGCCGTCGAGAAAGACAACAAGCGCATCACCACCGGCTGGACGTTCTACGACTGGGCCAACTCGGTGTATCCGCTGGTCATCACGAGCAGCATCTTCCCGATTTACTGGTCCAGCGTCATCAAGGAGATTACGCACACCGACAACGGGCAAAGCCCGGTCCGCTTCCTGGGGATGATGGTGCCCGGCTCGTCGCTGCTGAATTATGCCATCTCGGTGTCGTTTCTGCTTATTGCCCTGGTCAGCCCGTTTCTGACATCGCTGGCCGACTTTTCGGGGCGCAAGAAGCTCTTCTTGCAGGTGTTCTGCTACCTGGGGGCGGCCTCGTGCGCGGGGTTGTTCTTCTTCGCCCCCGACACGCTCACGCTGTCCACGTTCATCTTCATTGCGGCCACGGTGGGCTTTAGCGGCAGCATCGTGTTCTACAACTCGTACCTGCCCGAAATCAGCTCCGAGGAGAAGTTTGATTCGCTCTCGGCCAAAGGCTTCTCGATGGGCTACATCGGGTCGGTTATCTTGCTGGTAATTTGTTTGGTCATCAACCAGTTTCACGACAAGCTGGGCATTGGGGGGGCGCGGGCGGCGCAGCTCTCGTTTCTGCTCACGGGCCTGTGGTGGGCGGGCTTCGCCCAGATTCCCTTTGCCACGCTGCCGCCCGACCGGGGCCGCCCGGCCGACGCGCCCGCCGCCGAGGGCGGCTGGCTGCTCAACGGCTTCCGGGAGTTAGGCAAGGTGTGGAAACAGTTGGAGCAACTGCCCAACGTGAAGAAGTTTCTGCTGGCCTACTTCACCTACAACATGGGCGTGCAGACGGTGATGTACGTGGCCACGCTCTTCGGCACCGACGAGCTGCACCTAGAGTCGGGGGCGCTTATTCTCACCATTCTGCTGCTGCAAGTAGTGGCCATTGCGGGCGCGTATTTGTTTGCCAAGCTCTCGGAGCGCATCGGCAACACGCGGGCCTTGAGCTGGTCGGTGTTCATCTGGATGCTGATTTGCATTGCCGGCTACTTCGTGCAGGCCGGCTGGAGCTTCTACGCCCTGGCCTCGGTGATTGGCCTCACGATGGGGGCCATCCAAAGCCTGAGCCGCTCAACGTACTCCAAAATCATCCCGGAGAACACGCCCAACTCGGCGGCCTTCTTCAGCTTCTTCGACGTGACCGAGAAGCTGAGCATCGTCATCGGCACGGCCACGTTCGGCATCATCAACCAACTCACCGGTTCGATGCGCAACAGCCTGCTGGCGCTGATTGTGTTCTTCATGCTGGGCCTGTACTTCCTGTTGCAACTGCGCGGCAAGAAGCTGCGCGAAGATTCCGGCACCGCGCCCGACGTGTTTCCGGGGCCGCCGCCCGCTTCGGCCGTGGCGAGTACACCGCTGTAGGGGCGGGGCTTGCCCCCGGCCAAATCGTTGCGAATCATTGGACGTTAATTTGTTACAACGATGCCTACGATTCGGGCGGGGACAAGCCCCGCACCCTGCCTTTTTCAACTCCAATCCCAACCCCTCAAATGCACACCTCCTCCGTCCAACAGAACATTCTGGCCGAACTCGACCACGAGCTGGCCGCCACCCGCCGCGTCTTGGAGCGGGTGCCCTACGACACCCAAAGCGACTGGAAGCCCCACGAGAAGAGCATGAGCCTGGGCCAACTGTCCGCCCACGTCGTGAACCTGCTGGCCTTCAACCTGCTGTTTGTGCAGCACGCGAGCCGCGACTTTCTGGACCCCAACGCGCCCAAGCCCGGCCCCCGGCCCGCGAGCCGCAACGAGCTACTGGCCCGGTTCGACGACTATAGCGAGCAGTTGCGGCAGGCCCTGCGTGCATCGGACGACGAAAAGCTGACCCATTCCTTTCAGCTCAAGCGCGGCGAGCAGGTGCTGATGGACCGCAGCAAAGCGGGAGCCATTCGCATCATGGGGCTGAACCACAGCATCCACCACCGGGGCCAACTCACACTATACCTGCGGATGCTGGACATTCCGGTGCCGGGCCTCTACGGGCCGAGCGCCGACGACCCCACGGCGGGCTTCTGAGGCCACTACCTTTGCCCGCATGAACCCAACTCCCACCACCACTGCCCCCCGCCTGACCCCGCAGGCCGCCCTGGCCGCCGAAGCCCAGCGCGAACTCTCCCTCACCCGCCGCCTACTGGAGCGGGTCCCCACCGATAAATTCGACTGGCAACCCCACCCCAAAAGCATGAAGCTGGGCACGTTGGCCTCGCACATGGCCAACCTGGTGGCCCACTTCGAGCGCAGCCTGAGCGGCCCCGAAACCGACATGGCCGCCGTAGCCATGCCCCCGGCCCCCACCGAAACCGACGAGGTGCTACGCCGCTTCGACCTCAACGGCGAGAACCTGCGAGCTGCCCTGGCCGACGTGGACGACGATACCTTCTGGGAAATGTGGCATATGCGGCGCGGCGACGTGAGCATCGCCAAGCTGCCCCGCCTGATGGTGGCGCGGGTGCTGGTCCTCAACCACCTCATTCACCACCGGGGCCAGTTGTCGGTGTATCTGCGCTTGCTGGACATTCCGGTACCCGCCATCTACGGCCCCTCGGCCGACGAAGCCGCGCAACGGTAAAGATTCTAGCTGGAGCGTGTAAGCTTTTGGTTCGGGCCTGCGTCTGCTGGCCCGAACCAATGCTAACCCCCATGAAAAAACTGCTTCCGCTGGCCCTGGGCCTGCTGCTGGCTGGCCCCGCGCTGGCCCAATCCCCCCTCGCTGCTTCGGCCCTGGCCGTGGGCGACAAAGCCCCCGATTTCAAAGGCCAGGATGCCAGCGGCCACCCCGTGGAACTGGCCAAACTGCTGCAAAAAGGCCCCGTGGTGCTGTATTTCTACCGGGGCCAGTGGTGCCCTTACTGCAACAAGCAACTCAGCCAACTACAGGATTCGCTGCAAACCCTGACCGCCAAAGGGGCGCAGGTGCTCGTGATTACACCCGAAACCCAGGAGAACATCGCCAAAACGGTGGAGAAGACCAAAGCCAGTTTCCCCATCGTCCACGACCAGGATTTTGCCATCATGCGGGCCTACCACACGGCTTTCACGCTCGACGAACCCACGTCGCAGAAGATGAAAAGTTACGGCATGGACCTGAAAAAAGCCAACGGCGCAACCACCGACGTGCTGCCCGTGCCCGCCACCTACGTCATCGGCCGCGACGGCCGCATCAAATTCGCCTACTTCAACCCCGATTTCCGGCAGCGCGTCAGCGTCCGGCGGGTGGCGGCGGCGTTGTAGCGGGCGCGGCCGCCTTTTTGCGGCCGTAGGCCAGTTCGTTCTGCAACTGGAACGTGACTTGCTGGCAGTCCTGAAACCGCTTTTCGGCCGTTTGCAGGGCCGCTTCGGTGGCGCTCAACTGCTGGTAGAGGTAGCCAATCAGGCCTAGGGCCAGCACGAGGGCGGCGAGGTAGAGGACGTTTTTCATGGGATTGAACGGCGTGGTCAGACGACTTTTTCAGTCGTCCGACCACTATTCGTTGAACGTCAATCGGGGCGACAATTTAGTGGTCGGACGACTGAAAAAGTCGTCTGACCACGCCGTTCTAAATGGCCGTGTTCGGGTCAAACTGCTCCAGATAATCGGCCACTCTCCGCACAAACTGGCCCCCCAGCGAACCGTCCACCACGCGGTGGTCGTAGCTGTGGCTGAGGAACATAAACTGCCGGATGCCAATCAGGTCGCCCTGTGGCGTTTCAATCACGGCGGGTTTTTTCTTGATGGCCCCGACGGCCATAATCGCCACCTGCGGCTGCATGATGATGGGCGTGCCCATGACGTTGCCAAACGAGCCGACGTTGCTCAGGGTGTAGGTGCCGCCTTCCAGGTCTTCGGGTTTGAGCTTGTTGGCACGGGCGCGGTTGGCGAGGTCGTTCACTTTCTTGCTCAGGCCGTTGAGGTTGAGTTGGTCGGCGTTGTGAATCACCGGCACGATGAGGTTGCCGCTGGGCAGGGCCACGGCCACCCCGATGTTGATGTCGCGCTTTTTGATGATGTAGTCGCCGTCCACCGACACGTTGATGAGGGGAAAATCCTGGATGGCGCGGGCCACGGCCTGCACAAAAATCGGGGTGAAGGTCAGGTTTTCGCCGGTGCGCTTTTTGTAGCTGTCCTTGTGTTGGTTGCGCCAGTTCACGAGGTTCGTCACGTCGGCTTCCACGAAGCTCGTGACGTGGGGCGAAATGCGCTTGGAATCCACCATGCGCTGCGCTATCATCTTCCGCATCCGGTCCATTTCCAGCAGTTCCTGGCCGCCCGACACCGAGGGGGCGGGCCTGGAAGCCGTAGCAGCCGGTTGAGTAGCGGGGGCGGGGCTTTCGGTTGTGGGTTTTGGGTCTTCGGTTTTGGGGGCAGCAGCGGGGGTCGCGGGGGCCGCCGCCGGTTGGGCCGCCGCTGGGGAGCTGGCTTGGGGCGCAAGTGGCTTTTTGCCATCGGCCACGTAGGCCAGTATGTCCTTTTTGGTGATGCGGCCTTCGCTGCCGGTGCCGGGCAGGTATTCCAAATCCAGCATTGAAATACCTTCTTCACGGGCAATGCTGAGGACCAGCGGCGAAAGGAAGCGGCCGGGTTGGTGCGGGCCGATTTCGGCCTCGCGGGCCTGTTGGGCGGCCTGCGGGTCGCCGGGTTCGGGCAGGTAGGGCACGGCAGCAGGGGGGGCGGGGGCCGCCGCCGGGGGGGCCTGACCGTTGCTGGCCGGGGCAGCGGGGGCCGCCGCGCCGCCGGTCTCGACAATGGCAATGGGCGCACCCACGGCCACTACCTGGCCTTCCTGCACCAGAATTTCGGCCAATGTACCGGCGTAAATGGCGGGCACTTCGGTGTCCACCTTGTCGGTGGCTACTTCCAGCACCGATTCGTCTTGTTCGATGGCATCGCCAACTTGCTTGAGCCACTTCAGAACGGTGCCTTCCATGATGGATTCGCCCATTTTGGGCATCGTCATTTCCACTCGTGCCATACGTTGCGGGGTGTTTTTTTAGGAAAAGGGTGGGATGGGAATTTGGTGGGGCAAAGGTAGCCACAAAGCCCAACGGGCCGGGCAAGCGTGGTGGCGGTTGCTGGTTGCTCGTTCCTTGTTCCTTGTTGCTTATTGCTCGTTGAATATTAAACCAAAAAAACTCAGAAGCAACAAGGAACAAGGAACGAGCAACCAGAAACAAGTAGCAAAAAACGCCAAGCTTAACTTTGCCCGATGCCCGCCCCCGACGATGCCGCCCTGGATGCCCGCCTGACGCAATTGCGCCAGACTGACCCGGCGGCGTTCATCGAAGCCTTGTTCCGAACCTTTTATGCCCCGCTGGGCAGCGCCGTGTACCGCGTGGTGCCCGACCGCGCCGTGGTGGAAGACCTGGTGCAGGACGTGTTTCTGAAACTGTGGCAAGGGCTAACGGGCTTGCCCGAAATCACTTCGCACCGCGCCTACCTCACCCGCATGGCCCTGAACGCGGCCCTGCGCTACCGGCAGCGCGACCAGCGCCAAGTGGCCTGGGACGATGCCCCGCCCGCCGCCACCGCCCCCCTGGCCCCCGATGCCCTCGACGAATTGCACGCCACCGAAACCGGCGCGGCCATCGCCGCCGCCCTCGCCAAGCTGCCGCCGCAGTGCCGGGCAGTGTTTGAATTGAGCCGCTACGAAAACCTGAGTTACCAGCAAATTGCCGAGGCCCTGGAAATCTCGCCCAAAACCGTGGACAACCAAATGGGCAAAGCCCTGCGCATTCTGCGCCAGGAATTGGCCGGGGTGCTACGCAACCTGTACGGCTTGTTGCTGGGCCTGCTGCTGCTAAAGGGTGGCTGGTTGCTGAAAACCAGTTGCTCGCCCGCTCTGGCCGCTGTCGTGACCACCCCGGTGCCCGCCGCGCCGGTTATTTTTTGCCGTGGCGTAGGGGTGGCGCGGCCGTTGGGTATCTACCCTTCACCAAGTCAATTTCCGCCCCGCCCATGACCCCACGCTACTCCGACGCGCCCGACGCGCCCTGGGCACTGCTGGCCCGCCACCTGGCGGCCGAAGCCACGGCGGCCGAGCGGCAAATGCTGCGCGACTGGGTGCAGGCCGACCCCAGCCACCTGCAAATTCTGACCACTGTGACCCGCGCCTGGGAACGGGCCGGCGAAGCGGCCCAAAGCCCCATCGTGTTTTCGCCCGCCGACGTGGAAACGGCCTGGCAACGCTTCCGGCCGCTGCTGGCCCCCGCGCCGACCATTGCCCCAAAAACCAAAAACCACAAACCAAAAACCGAAAACCAACCGACCGTCAGTAAATTCCGCTGGCCGTTGCAACGGCGGGCGCAACGGCGTTGGCAGTTGATGGCGGCACTGCTGCTGCTGTTTGGGGCCGGTTATGGCTTGCGCGGGCTGTTGCGGCCCACCGAAACCACCGTGGCCTACGCCACGGCGGGCCAACGCCAACGCCAGCAACTGCCCGACGGCAGCACGGTGTGGCTCAATGCCCATTCGCGGCTGCACTACACCTGGGCTGGCCCCCGTGCCCGCAACGGCCCGCGCCGGGTACAACTCACGGGCGAAGCGTATTTTGAGGTTGCGCCCAACCCCGCCCGGCCGTTTCTGGTGAGCACGGCCACGGCGCGGGTGCGCGTGACGGGCACGGCCTTCAACGTGCGGGCCTACGCCGCCGAAGACTCGGTGGAAGTGGCCGTGACCCACGGCCGGGTGTGGCTGCGCCAACTGGCTGCCCCCGCCGACAGCGTGCTGCTCACGGCCAACACCCGCGCTGCCCTGCACGCCACCGATGCCCCCGGTCATGTGGCCCGCCCCCTGCGGGCCGATGCCGCCGATGCCGCCAACGCCCGCGCCTGGCAAACCGATACCCTGCGCTTCGCCGATGCTTCGGTGGCGCAGGTGGCCCGCACCTTGCGGGCCGCGTTTGGCACCACCGTGGTGGTGGCCAGCCCCGCCCTGGGCCAATGCCGCTTCACGGGCACCTTTGCCCGGCCCCGGCCCGCGCAGGTGCTGGCCGTGCTGGCCGCCACCACCGCCAGCCACCTGAGCGACGACGGCCACGGCGGCTACGTACTGTCCGGCGCTGGCTGCGCCCCGGCAGCCGCCCCAGCCACTGCGCCCCCCGACCAGCCGTGAGGCTTGTGGGCCATCACCGCCCCGTCCGGTCCTGCGCCGGGTGGCTTCTCCGGCACCGGCTTGCGGCGCTGGTGCTGGCATTGGTGCTGCTGCTGTGCAGTGTAAGTCCGCTGCTGGCCCAAACTGCCCCCGCTGGCCTCAACCAGTTGGTGCGGCCCACGCCCGGCCACCGGCCGCTGGCAGCGGTGCTAGCCGAGCTTTCGCGCCAAAGCCGGGTGCCCATCAGCTACAGCAGCTCGCTGGTGCCGGCTGCCCGGCGGTGCTACCTGCGGCCCGGCCCGGCCCGCCCGTTGGCCACCGTGTTGCGCGAGTTGCTGGCGGCCGACAACCTCTCCTTCGGCTTGCTAAATGGCCAACTCGTGCTGTGGCCCGCCGCCGCCGGAGTGCCCGCCAATGTGGTGGCGTTGAACGGGCAAGCCGCCGCGTTGCGCCCATTGCCAACTGCTGTTGCGTCCGCGCTGGCGGTGCCCAGGGCAGGAGCCGATGCTGTCCTCCCACCTGGGTCCGACCAATCGGGCAAGCCTACGTTGCCGACCGCTGGCTCTGCCCGTTATGGGCAAATTGCTGCCCGGCGGCCAACGACCACCGCGCTGCCGTCTGCTGCTTTGCTGCCCGCCGGGGCGCGGCTGGGAGCAGGGCCGCAGTCGGTGTCACCTGCTTCCTCCGGGCTTTTAGCGTCAGCTTCTTACGCTCAAAAACTCCGATACTCCTCCTCACCCGCTGCCTCGCCGTCGGCTGGCCGGGCGGGGGCTGCCCGTCGCGCAAATGCAGTGGCTGGCCCGGCCGCAGCACCTGCCACCCGTGAAGCCCGCCAAACCGGCAAAGCGCCGCAAGGCCCGGCTGCTGTTGCGGTGGCAGCCCGGCCGCATCGCACCGCACTTGCCCACACCCTGGTCGCTGCGAAGCCCGCGCTAACGGATGATTTATCACCCCGACAACAGGTAACGCGGCCAGGAACGGCGGCAGCAACAGCAACGAGGCGGCCAGCCACCACGACCCCGCCTACCCCGCTGGCCGATGTAGTGGAGCCGTTGCAGCCAGTAGTAGTGCCGTTAGCGGTAGCGCCGGGGCCGGGTCTGCCGGGCCAGTTGGCGGACGAGCAATTGCTGGTGCGGCACCATTTGGGGGCAGCGACGAATGCCCCGGCGGCGGCCGCTGCGTGGCCCGGCCCTAAGTATCTAGGATTTGAGGCAAGTTTTGGGGAAACGCTGCTGGCCGGGGGCTTGGGGAAAGTGGGCTGGCAACGGGGGTATCTGCTGCTCGGTGCCGCCGTGGCCGACCACCGCACGGGCCTGGGCATTGGCCTGGGCGGGGCGGGCCGGGCGCGGGGCCGCTTCACGCCCACGCTGGAAGGAATGTATTGGGGGCTGAACGCGCCCCGCGATGCCCGCGACAGCCGCAGTAGTTTGTTGCAACTGCGGCCCGCGCTAGCGTGGCAACTCAAAGCGGGCAGCCGCTTCCAACTCGTGGGCGGCCCCACCTTCAACCTGGGTTTCAGCCACCGCGACGGGCCGGGCGGACCGGGCGCGAATTTTATGCGGGAGCCGCCGCTGGGCCAGGGCCAATGGCTGTGGCTGCAAACCGACAACGGCCCCGACAGCATCCGGCTGTGGCCGGGAGTGCAAATCGGGCTGCGGTTTTGAACGATGGGGTGGGTTGGCGCGAGACAAAGTCCCGCGCCAACCCACCCCATCGTTCAAACGCCAAAAAAGCGCCCGGTGAACCACCGGGCGCTTTTTTCCTGCCAAAACCTCAACAAATTAGTTAGGGCCAACCGTGGTGGTGGCAGGCGTGGTGGCCGTGATGCAGCCCACCGTCACCGACTTGTCAGCGGATGACGAGGGGTGGCTGCTGCAACCGCCTTTGCCGGAATAATAGCCCACGGTCACGGTTTCGCCGGCGGTGGCTTTGAACTCGGTCCAGGTGCTGCCGGTGGGCACCACCGTGGAGCCGTCGGCCAGTTGCAGCACCAGGGTGCCGCTTTGGTCCACCACGGTAGCGGCGGTGTTGCAGGTGCTGCCTTTAGGGTTGGCGTTGTCTTCTTTGTCGAAGCAGCCGGTGAGCAAAGTGCTGGCCCCGAAGGCCAAAGCAGTGAGGGCGGCGAACGAGCGTCCGCGAACAAACAGGTTTTTCATAAAAAAGTGGGGGTAAAAAGTTGAAAAAAAGGGGCAACACAAAAGCAATGATTCCTACGGCCGCACGTCGAGCCAGCCCTTGTAGCGCCGCCCGTCGGTGAAGGTCACGAGGTAGTAATAAGTAGCTCCCACGCCCGCCCCGGCCCAGCGGAAGCTGCGGGTAGGCGACTGATAGACCTGCTGGCCCCAGCGCGAAAAGATGCGGACTTCGGCAAACTGCTGGTCGCAGAAATCGGGCGGCAGGGCCTGGTCCAGCGTGAAGGCTTCGTTGAGGCCGTCGCCGTTGGGCGTGATGACGTTGGGCGGGCGGAAGGCCAGCGAATCGGTGGGCCGGACAACTTCAAAGCGCACCGCCAGGGCCTGGTTTTTGGGGGTGCAGGCGCTGCCTTCGGCCAGCAGGAAATGCACCAGCAGGCCGTCGGCGCGGGCCGTGGCGGTGCCGCAACTGGGTGCCCAGGTGAAGGTGGCGGTGGCCCGGCCCGCACCGTTCTGGGCCGCGAAGCCCATGCCGACGGCCGCCAGGTCGAAGCCTTCGCCGGTGGCGGTCAGGGCCAGGGGGTCGCCGTCGGCATCGGTGCCGAGCAGGGTGGCGGTGTAGGGCTGACCCAGGGCCACGCGCACCACAGCGGGTACGGCGGTTTCGGGGGGCGCGGCGGGTGGGAAGGTGGTGGTCAGGACGGGGGCGGCATTGGGCGCAGGGGCCACCGTGAAGGCCACCCGCACGGTGTCGTGCTGGGGCAGGGGGCACCCGTTGTCGGCCACCACCACGTTCAGCCAATACACCTGGCCCTGGCTGTCGGCGCAGCTTGGGAAGCAGAGCGTGGCGGTGAGGGTATCGGGCTGGCCAGCGGCCCGCACGGTGCCGCTGCTGGCGGTGGTGAAGGCGGGCGCGGGCGTGGTGAAATTGACCGGCAGCACCTGCATCGTCAGCACCGAGTTGGGGTCGGGGTCGGTGTAGTGCACCGTGAGGCAGCGCGTGGTGGGGGTCAGGCGCAAGGTGTCGCGGCCGGGCAGGTAGGGGCGGCCAGCGGCGGTTTGCACCCTGGCCACGGGCGGGTTGTTGGGGGCGCAGCTCAGCACATAGAGCTGGAAGTCGCGCCGGGTTTCGCCAATTTTCACGCCCCGCCGGTATTCCGCGCAGCGCACCCCGAACACGTACAGGCCCAGCCCGGTGGGCCGCACCGTGAGCCGCCCGCTGCGGGCCGCAATGCTCAGCGCCGGGCTGCCCGGAATCTGGTTCGCCGCCCCGAAACCTGCTGCCCAGGTCACGGGCAGGTAGGGCGCGGCGGCGGGGGCCGGGGCGGGGTTGAGCACCGTTGAGTGGCCGTTGAGGGGCGTTACCAGGTCGTACACCAGCGAGTCGCCGTCGGGGTCTTGCCCGCCGAAGTCGTAGTAGAACCACTGCCCCCGGCAGGCGTAGTCGCCCAGCGCCGGAAACAGGCGCGGCGTGGAATCCACGAACGGTTGCCCGCCCTGCACCACGGCCGGAAACTCCAAGTAGAACGTTTGGGCCGCTTCGCCCGGCCGCGTCAGATTGCTGATGGTGCGGTTGCGGCAGCAGCGCTCCACGGCCACGTAGTAGCCGCCGGGGCTGGCGTAGGTGGCCGCGCCCAGCACCACATCTTTCACGTACAGCAGCTTGCGGGTGCTGATGCTGCCCGTGGCACAGGCCGGGTTGGAGTAGGGCACGGCCGTGTTGCTGGTCAGGGGCAGCTGCACGGTGCTGATTTGCCGGTTGCTGCCGCGCTCAAAAATGCCCGCCGTCAGGGCCGTGTCCAGGGCCGCCGGGTCGCCGTTGAGGGCATCGAAGTACAGCGTCAGGGTCAGGCAGTAGGCGCTGCCGGTTTGGTGTTGCAGGTCCAGTTCGCCGCCCACAAGGTGGGTGGCGGCGACGGGCTGCGCGGCCAGTATCAGCCCAATGCCCAGCGCGGCCCGGCAGCAATTGGCAAAGACGAAGAAACTAGCGGGCATGGGAAAGGCGGGAGGTATTAGGCAGATGCGCGGGGGCGGGGCGACCCCTACGCGGGAAGAAAATTTATTTTGGTTCTACCAGGAAACGACCCGTTAAGCAGTCGCGCAGAAGTGAGCGTGTAAAAGAACGTCATGCTGAGCGCCGCCGAAGCATCTCTACCAGCTAGTAATCAAGGCGTGAGCCGAAGCGCTAGAGGTACTTCGGCTGCGCTCAGCATGACCGTTTACTTATGCACCACTGCTTAGCTACCGGAACAGTTCCGTGGTCAGTATACACGGTGCAGAGATTATGGACTGACGGTGAGTTTGCTCCAACTGCCGTACACTATTTGCGAAACGGCTCTGGAGTATTCACAGCCCCACCCCCAAAGCCAAAAAAGCCCCGCCGGAAACCGGCGGGGCTTTTTTGGCTGAATGACGTTCCGCTTATTCGACCACCAGGCGTACCGTGGCCGTTTCGGCTCCGGCTTTCACCCGCACCGAATACAGGCCCGTGGCCAGTTCCGTCACCGGCACTTGCACCTGGGTGCCACCAGCGGCCAGGGTCAGGTTCTGAGTCCGCACCACTTGGCCCAGCGCGTTCACCAGCTCGAGGCGGGCGGTGCGGGTCGTGCCCAGCGCGGGCAAGGCCAGGGTGAAGGCGTGGTGAGCCGGGTTGGGAAACACCAGCACCTGGCCGCCGGCCAGGGCCGTGCGGGTAGCCGTGCCCATCCGCGTCGTGAAGTTCACGGTGAGCGGGGCCGAGGTTGCCCCGCCGGGGTAGTTGGCCACCACCGTCACGGTGTAGGCCGTGTTGGGGGTCAGGCCCGTGAGGGTAGCCGGGGCAGCAGTCACCGTCACCACCGTGGGCGGTCCGCCGGCAACGGCGTAGGTCACGGTGTAGCTCGTGGCTCCGGGCGCACCCGTGAAGCCAATGCTGGCCCCGGTGTCGGTCACCAAGGTCGCCGCGCCAGCCGTAGGGGCCGGGGCGGTGGTCGTGAAGGTCGTCGTGGCGGCAGGCGAGGTTTGGCCGCCGGCGCAGTTTGTCACCACGCTCACCGCGTACTGCGTACCGGCCAGCAGGCTGGTCAGGCTCACGGGCGAGGCAGTCGCGGGCTGGGTCGTGGGCGTGCCGCCCTGCGGAGTCACGGTCACGGTGTAGCCCGTCGCCCCGGCCGGAGCCGTGAAGTTGAGCGTGGCCGTGGTGGTGGCGACGTTGGCCGCCGCCAGGCCCGTGGCCGTCAGGCAGGGCGGAAACGGAGTCGAGAAGGTCGTGGTAGCAACGCTCGAAGTCTGGCCTGCGCCGCAGGTCGTGGTCACCGTGGCGGTGTACATCGTGCCAGGAGTCAGGCCGGTTAGCACCACCGGCGAACCGGTTGCGTTCTGGGTCTGGGTCGGGCCGCCCGCTGCGGTGTACATCACGGTGAAGCCCGTGGCTCCGGCCGTTGGGGCCGTGAAGGTAAGCGTGGTGCCGGTCGGCGTGGTGCTGCCAGCGGCCAGGTTCGTAACCGGCAGGCAGGGCGTAGCAGTCGTGAAGCTCACGCTGGCGGCGGGGGAAGTCTGGCCAGCGGCGCAGTTCGTCGTCACCGTCACCGTGTACATCGTAGTCGGGGTCAGGCCCGCCAGCGTCACCGGCGACCCGGTAGCGGGCTGGGAGGTGGGGGCACCGCCCTGGGGCGTGTAAGTCAGGGTGTAGCCCGTGGCTCCGGCGGCGGGCGTGAAGCTCACGCTGGCCCCGGTCGTGGTGATGCTGCCTACGGCCAGCGCCGTCACCGCCGGGCAGGGTGGCGTGGTCGTGGTGAAGGTGGTGGCGACGGCCGACGACACCTGGCCAGCGGCGCAGGTCGTGGTCACGGTGGCCGTGTACTGGGTGCCCGCAGTCAGCCCGGCGAGGTTCACCGGCGACCCGGTGGCGGGCTGGGAGGTGGGGGCACCGCCCTGGGGCGTGTAGGTCACGACGTAGCCCGTGGCTCCGGCTGCGCCCGTAAAGGTCAGCGTGGCTCCGGTCGTTGTCACGCTGCCCGCCACCAAGTTGGTCACGGCCGGGCAGGTCGGGTTGCTGGTGTTGAAAGTCGTGGTGGCGGGCGGCGACATCTGGCCGGCGGCACAGTTCGTCGTCACCGTCGCGGTGTACTGGGTGCCCGCAGTCAGCCCGGCGAGGTTCACCGGCGACCCGGTGGCAGGCTGGGAAGTGGGGGAACCGCCTTGGGGCGTGTAGGTCACGGTGTAGCCCGTGGCTCCGGCTGCGCCCGTAAAGGTCAGCGTGGCCGTGGTCGTGGTCACGCCCGAAGCGGCCAGGTTGGTCACGGCCAGGCAGGGCGGGGCCAGCGTGGTGAAGGTCGTGGTCACGTCGCCCGAAGTCTGGCCAGCCGCGCAGTTAGTTCGCACGACGATGTTGTAGGTGGTGCTGGCCGTCAGGCCCGTCAGGGCCACCGGCGACCCCGCAGCGGTTTGAGTAGTGGCAGTGCCGCCAGCGGGAGTCACAACCACCGTGTAGTTCGTGGCTCCGGCAGCGGGCGTGAAAGTCAGGCTGGCGCTGGTTGCGGTGATGCTACCGGCGCTCAGGCCGGTCACGGCCGGGCAGGGCACCGTGCCCGTGCCGGTCACGCAGATGGTGAACGGCCCGGTGGTGTCTCCCGAGCCGAAGCCCGCCACCGACACGTAATAGGTAGTGTTGGGGGTCAGGCCGGTGAGGGCCACCGGGGCCGACACCAGGTTATTGCCCGTGCCTGCGTTGCAGCCCACTTGCGTGAAGGGGCCGGCGTTGCTCGAGGCCGAGAACACGCGAATCTGTCCGGCCGGGTTGCCAGTCACCGTCACGGTAGCCGTGGTCTGGCCGCCCAGGGTGGTGAAACTGTACCACACATCCACGGGGCTGACGGCCACGCCGCAGGTGGCAGGCGTGGTGCTGGGGTTGGCGTAGCCGTTGGGGGGCGTGGTGCTGGCGTTCACGTTGGTGCCGTTGGTGGGCACGCAAGTCGGGCTCACGGTCAGGGCCACGGCTCCGGTCGGGTTGTCGTTGGCGGGCGGCGGGCCAGCCAGCGTCGTGATGGTACCCGCCAGGGCGGTGGCGGTGCCGCCACTCGCGCACACCGCCTGGAAGGTAATATCGTAAGAGGTGTTCGGCAACAGGCCGGTAATGGTGACGGGTGAAGTGGTCGGAGTCAGCGTCGTGGTCGCGCCGCCTGCCGTGGGCGTGTAGGTCACGATGTAGCTGGTATTGCCCGCCACCGGCGTGAAGGTAATCTGCGCCGACACGTTAGTGATGTTGGCAAAGGCGGCATCGGCCGGGGTCAGGCAAAAGGGCGCGGCGCTGCACGTTGCACTCAAGCCAAAAGCACCGGTAACGGGAGCGCCGGTGGTGTAGAACTGCACCATTACGTAGTAGGTCGTGCCGCTCACGCTGTTGAAAGTCACCGTAGAGGCAGAGGCATTGGTGCAGGTACCGGTCGGCTCCTCGTCGTTGCTGGCCACGCAGGTAAGGTTGGTGCAGCTACCCGTATAAACAAAAAGCTTCGTGTCGCCAGCCGTGGCCGAAGGCCCGGCGCAGGTCGAGAGGGTAATGCCGTTGCCGTTGCCCACAAAGCGGTAGAACACCCCCGGCGAATTTGAAGGCGTTTCGGACCCTGCCACGGCGCTACACGCCGTGGTGGGGTCGCCGGTAGTGGTGGCGTTCACCGTGGTACCGGTCAAGGTTTGCCCACAGGTAATGGTCGTCGCGTTGGCGCAGAGGTCGTTGGCCGGAGCAGCGGGGGGCGCGGCGCAGGTAGCCGTCAAACCAAACGGCCCCGTCACGTTTGCCGAGCCAGCAAGGTTGTAGTACTGCACCAGCACATAGTAGGTCGTGCCGGTCACGGTCGCCACGTTTAGAATCGAGGCGGCGGTGTTGGTGCAGGTACCAATGCCGCTGTTGTCGTCGTCGTCGGCACCCACGCAGGTCAGGGCCGCACACGTGCCCGTGTACACAAACAACTTGGTGTCGCCGGTGGTGGCCGTGGGGCCGGAGCAGGTGCTGAAGGTCACGGTTTGCCCGTTGCCCACAAAGCGATAGAACACGCCCGGCGAGGTCGAGGGCACGAGGCCCCCCACGGCGCAGGCGGTGGTCGGCTCCCCGGTTGAGGTCGCCCCCACCGTGGTGCCGGTCAGGGTCTGGCCGCAGGTGATGGTTGTGGCATTGGCACACAAGTCGTTGGCCGGGGCCGCCGCGCCGCCCGTGGTCGTGAACGTCGTCGTGGCCGGGGCCGAAGTTTGCCCGTTGGTGCAGTTCGTTACCACGCTCACGTTGTAGGTCGTGCCAGCCGTCAGGCCGGTCAGGTTGGCCGGCGAGTTGGGGGCTATCACGGTCGTGGCCGGGCCAGTAGCTGGGGTAGCCGTCACGGTGTAGTTGCTGGCTCCCGCTGCGGCCGTAAAGCTCACGCTGGCCGTGGTGTTGGTGATGGAGCCAACCGCCGCGTTAGTGGGCGAGGCGCAGGTCACAGCCCCCACGGCGGCCTCTATGGCGAGGCGGGCCGGGAAGGTAGAGGTGGAAAGGTCGGTGAAAGCAATGCCGTCGGGCGAGAAGAGGAACGTGCCGGTTCGCAGCGGGGCTTCGGTCTGGTATGCCAGGCCAATGTTGTTGGCGGCCAGTTGTTTGGTGGCCACGTAGAAGCTGCCGCTCACCGCCGTGGGGGTGATGGTCACCACATCGGCCCCGCCGGCCACGGGCCGGGGCCGGGCCGGCGAGGTGTAAAGGGGCGTGGCGGCCGGGTTGCCACCCGTGCCAGTGGCCGCGTACACCTGCACCTGGTAGGTGTCGCCGGCCGTGCCGGGCACGGTGGTGTCAAACGTTGGCGTGATGGCCGTCACGGTGGTAGCGCCTGTCACGGTGTATTTCACGTACAAAATACTGTTGGCTGCGCCCGACCCCAGGCCACCGGCGGTGGTGCCAGCCGGGTCGGTGTAGGCCAGGCGGCCTGCGCTCACAACCTGCTGCGAACTGGCCGAGTTGTTGGCCGCGTTGGTGTCGCCGGTGGCGTTGGCCGTCACCGTCACCGTGTTGGTGCCCGAAGCGGTCAGGGCGTAGCTGGGAAACGTAACGGTGGTCGAGGTTCCTGTCGCCAGCGAGGCCACGGTTTGGGTGTTGCTGAACGGCGTAGCCCCGGTCACGGTCAGCATCACGGGCACGTTGGTCAGGGTCGTGCCGCCGTTGTTGGTCAGCACGGCCCGCACTACGTGGGGCGAGGCATAAGTTTGCGAAATGCGGCCCAGCGTGTACACGGTGCTCACGGCCGCGTCGGTGCCCGACAGCGCATCGAAGCGGAAGGTGCGGCCCGCCACCGGGGGCACCGTCTGGCGGTAGTTAAGGGTGTTGCCAATGTAGTTGCCGGTCAGGGCCGTGGCCAGGTCCCAGGTCTGGGCCGAGGCTTTGGTGAAGAGCACCGTCTGGCCGCTGGCATTGCCACTGCCCTTGATGCCCGCCACCGCATAGCGGAACGCATCCGTGCCGGTGCCCGCCGTGGGGGAACCATAAATCAACTCAATCCGGTTCGTGCCCTCGTAGAGTTTCACCTGAAAGCTGAAGTTGGCGTACTGCGGCGTGTTGGTCATCAGCTTATCGCGCACGTTGCTCCACTGAATGGTACACACCCGGCTGCCGGTCGTGCCGGTCGTCTGCACCCGGTAGGAGGCCGGAGTGGTGCTGCTTTCCAGGTCGCAGGCAAAGGGCGCGATGATGTTCACATCGGCTGCCGCCGTGCTGCTGATAACATCGCCGGCAATGGTATTTTCGGGCGTGTAAAACAGCGAAGCCGACGACGGGGCCGTGGCCCCGAGCTTGATAAACCCGTTCGTGTTCAGCACAAACTGCGTGAACGCCAAGCCGTTGTAGTTGAACGTGAACCCGATGCCAGTGGCTGCCGAGTTGGCGTTGTCGGTGCTGGCGGTGGCAATGGGCGTGCCCGTCGTGGCAATGCTGGTGAACGTGCCAACGAGGGTCGTCGCGTTGGCAACGTTGTAGTTCAGGCTTTGAGCTTGCGCCGCCGTGCCGATGCCCAGCAAGGCCGCTGCTGCCAGTGCCCAGCGCCGCGCCTGCGGCCCAAATGGTAGGGGTGTGTACATGAGAGGGAAAAATGAAATGGTAAAAAAAGAACCGCATCCATCCCCGTTAGTGGGGGAAACGGATGCGGCTGCAAGGTACGACCCAATTTTATTTTCGCCGCCAATGGGTTAGCTGCGCTTCTCCATTGGCGCTTCATTTTCAGGGCAAGAGCATTTTATTGCCCGCCGCTGCCGCCCGGCCCGCCACCGCCGCCCGGCCCAAACCCGCCGCCGCCCGGCCCGCCTTGTCCGCCCCCTTGCCCGCCACCGCCCGGCCCAAACCGCCCCCGCCCGTCCGGCCCCCGGCCCGGTTCTCCGGTTGGGGCGGTGGGGGGGGCGAGGTTGCCGCTGCGGATGTTGTAGGTGAACAGGAGCTGCACGTAGCGTTGCAGAATCGTGGTTTGCACGTCTTCGTAATACGCCTCGGTCACGTTGCGCTGAATGCTGCGGTTCTGGCCCAACAAGTCGAAGGCGTAGAGCTTGATTTCGCCGCGCTGGCCCGCAAAAAGCTTCTTGCCCAGGCTGGCGTTCCAGAGAACGTAGGGCTGGTCGTAGCCCGCCGACAGGCCCCGGTAGAACTGGTACACGAGGTCGGTCTGGAAGTTGATGCCCGGCCCGAATATCCAGCCCAGTTTGAGGCGCGTAACCTGCGAGAAGTAGCTGCTGTTGAGGCTGGGCCGGGCCGTGTTCCGCACGTAGCTTTGGGTGGCCTGGGTTGAGAGGTTGTAGTCCAGGTTGGGGCCGACGTTGGAACTGACCCCGGCGCTGAGGCCCGCCGAGGGGCTGCGGGAATAGTTCAGCGCCCCGTTCACCACGCCGGGGGTCTGGGTGAGGTTGCCGCTCACGCCCGCGTTCAGGTTGAGTTTGAGGGCGGGCAGGGGCCGTCCGTAGTTGGCCGCCGAGCGCAGCGCAAACTCATTTTGCAGGTTCACGGGCTGGGTGAGCTGGCCGCCAGCGGGCAGCCGCACGGCTTCGGCTCCTTCGGGCTGCACGAGGCCGCCGGCCGTGGCCACGGTGGTGCGGTTGGCCACGGGGTTTTGGGTGAAGGAGCCGCCGATGAACGCGAAAAAGTTGCCGGATGTCGCGGCGTTCGCAGCCGTGTAGCGCAGGGCCAGGCGGTGCTGAAACTCTTGCCGCAGCGCGGGGTTGCCGATGGTGAGCTGCAAGGGGTTGGCGTTGTTCACCACGGCCTGCAACTGGGTCAGGCTGGGCGGGTCGGTGTTGGTGCGGTAGTTCAGGCGCAGGTTGCGGAGCTTGGTGAGGCGGTAGGTCAGGCTGGCGGAGGGCAGGGCGTTCACGAAGTCGTAGCGCCGCTGGCCAGCTATCGGAAACAGGGCGTTGCTGGTCAGCAGCGAATACTGCCCGGCCAGGCCCACCGAAGCCTGCACTTTGGTCGTGTTGCGCCGCAGGCTCAGGCCCGCCGACTGGTTCAGGTAGTAGTTGTCGAACACGTTGCTCAGGGCCGAATCGAGCCGCGAGTAGGTGCCGTCGGCGGCGGCGTAGTCGAACGTGCGCTTGTCCGAGCGGTTCGGCGCGTAGCTCAGGGCGTAGGTGGCTTGCAGTTGGCTGCGCTGGCTCAGGGGTTCGGTGTAGGCCAGGTTGCCGGCGGCGGTCCCGCCGTGCTGGTCGAGGGCGCTGCGCTGGTCGAGGTTGCCGGCGGCGGTGGCCGAGTTGGTGGCTTGCAGGGCCGTGGTGCCGGCTTTGGTGCTGTAGTTGCCGGTCAGGTCCAGGCTCAGGGTGCGGCCGGGGCGGGCAAAACGATGGCGTAGCAGCAGGCCGTTGTTGAGGTTGAGGCCGGTGTTGAGGGCACGGTACTGGCTGGCAACGGTGCTCTGGGGCACCTCGGCGTGCGTGGTGCGGCCCAGCAAGGCGCTGGTGCTGGTGTTGCCCTGGTAGCTGAAGCTGGGCCGCAGCAGCAGTGAGTTGGCCGAGTCGAGTTGCTGCTCGAGCCGGAAGTTGGCCCGGTGGTTGGTGGTCAGGTTCTGGCTGGTAGCATTCTGGTTGTAGCGGGTCCGGGCCGAGTCCAGGTAGTAACGCTGGGTGGTGCCGAGCAGGCCGTTGTCGGCCCGGTTGAAGAAGTAGCTGCCCGTGAGTTTGGTCTTCTTCTGCCACTCGTTCGAGTAGTTCAGCCCCGCCGCGTAGGTCGTCGTAATGCCCCCGCTCTGGTTCACCAGGAAGTCGCCCGGCTGGCCCCCGCCGCCCCCGCCGCCGCGCCCGCCGCCCGCCACGCCCAGCAGGTCGTCGGTGCCGAAGTTCTGCTCGTTCACGTTGTTGCTCTGGGCCAGCACCGACACCCGCCGGTCGCCGTGAAACTCGTTCAGGTTGCCGCTGGCCCGGTAGCGCCCCGTGCGGCCCCCGGCCGCTGCCGATTCGGTGCCGCCCCCGCCGCCCGCCACCACCCGCCCAAAGCGCCCGTTGCGGTACTCCTTCTTAAGGCGAAAGTTCAGCGTCTTGGTCGTGTTGCCGTCGTTGAAGCCCGAAAACTTGCTCTGCTCGCTTTGCTGGTCGAAGATGTCCACCTTGTCAATGGCATCGGCGGGCAGGTTTTTCAGCACCGCGTCGGGGTCGGTGCCGAAGAAGGGCTTGCCGTCCACCAGCACCTGGGTCACGGTTTCGCCCTGGGCCTGCACCTTGCCGTCGGTGCCCACCAGCACGCCCGGCAGCTTTTGCACCAGGTCGCCGGCCGTGGCATCGGGGTTGGTCTTGAACGCACGGGCGTTGAACTGCGTCGTGTCGCCGTGCTGCGTCACGGCCGCCGCTGCCGCCGTCACCGTCACCGCTTTCAGGGCCACCCCGCCGGGCAGCAGCGCAAAGGTGCCCAGCGTCACCGGCCCGGTGCCCACCGTCAGGGCCTGCCGCTGCTCGGCGTAGCCCAGAAACGATACCCGCACCTGGTAGCGCCCGGCGGCCACGTTGTCGAACTGAAACCGCCCCTGGGCATCAGCCGCCGTGCCGGTCTTCACCGAATCGGGCAGGTGCAGCAGCAGCACGTTGGCCCCGGTCAGAGCGCTTTGGTCTTTGCCGTCGGCCACCCGGCCCTGCACCGTGGTTTGGGCACGGGCCAGGGCGGGCACCAGCACCAGCAACAAGTGAAATAAATAACGCATAGGCCGGGCAGTGGAAGCAGTCGGGCGTTAGGACGACCAAACAGGGGAAAGGTTTGGAAAGGGAGCCGACGTTTACACCCGCCGCAGCAGCAGCAGCCCGTCGCGCAGGGGCAAAAGCACCGGCACCACCCGCGCATCGGCCCGCACCGCGTCGTTGAATGCCCGCACGGCCGGCGTGTCGCGGTCGTTCGGTTTCAACACGGTGCCGGGCAGCACCTTGCCACTCCACAGCACGTTGTCCACCACCAGCAGCCCGCCCGGCCGCACTTGGGCTATCACCGCCTCGTAGTACGCGCCGTTCTGCTGCTTGTCGGCATCAATGAACACCAGGTCCCAGGTTTCGGCGGCCAGGCCGGGCAACACGTCCAGCGCGTTGCCGATGTGCAGCCGCACCTGCGTACCCAGCCCGGCCGCCGCCACGTAGCGCCGGATGCGGCTTTCCCGCTCCGGGTCAATCTCGATGGTATGCAGCAGGCCATCCGCCGCCAGCCCCTCGCCCAGGCACAGGGTGGCGTAGCCGCAAAACGTGCCGATTTCCAGGATGCGGCGGGGCCGGAGCAGGTGACTGAGCAGGCTCAGCAACCGGCCCTGCGCGTGGCCGCTGCTCATGCGCGGGAGCAGGGTTTGCAGGTGTGTTTCGCGGGTCAGTTGGGCCAGCAGCGGCGGCTCGGGGGCGGTGTGCTGGTCGGCGTAGGCTTGGAGGAGGTCGGTCATGCTGTGGGAACGCTGGGGGAACGCGCCACAGCGCGTTCAATCGTTGAACGGTAAGGGTTGCACGGGCACCGCGCCGGGGCCGGGCAGCCGTAGGAACGCCTCGTAGCGCGTTCCTACGGCTGCCACACCTCCAGCCGGAACCGGTACACCAAATACCCCGACTTGCCCCGCAGGTATTCCCAGACCACCACCCGCCACAGGCCCTCGTAGCGAAACTGCGCCGGCCCGGCCGCCGCCACCCGCCGAAACACCCGCACCGGCCGCCCCGTCGCGATGCTCCGCAGGAAGCCCGCGTTGCGAGCCGTCAGGTCCTGGTCCGTTACCTGGCGGCCGGTTTTGGGGTCGCGCCCGCCGTGCCCGGCATACCAAAAGTAGTCGTCCTGGATGTCGTCGTCCTCGTAGGCATCGGCCAGCACCAGGCTTTCCACGCCCCCGGCAGCGGTGCCGCACACGCCCGACCGGCGCGGCCGGTGCTGGCCCAGCACGGCCAGCTCGATGCGGGAGGCGAACAGGTCGCCCGGTTGGGCCTGGGCAATGGGGCCGAAGTGGGGGAGGGGCATACTTAATCAAGGGCGTTTGGCGTGGGACCACGCCCCAGGATTATTTCCCTTCCGGCACGTACTCTAGCAGGCTCAACTGCCCGTCGCCCAGCACCTCGTTGGCCATGTCGCGTAATTCGGCGGCGGTTATCTTTTCAATGCGCCCGAATATTTCCGTTAGCGGTTCCACGCGGCCCAGGTCGAGGGTGCTTTTGGCCAGCAGTTGCATCAGGCCGCCGTTGCTTTCTTCGCTCATGGCAAGTTGGCCCATGAGTTGGTTTTTGGCCGTGTGCAGTTGGTTGGGGGTCAGAAGCTTTTCGCGCAACAAGCGCAACTCTTTCTGCACCAGGCCCAGGGTGCGCTTCACCTGCCGCCCTTCGGTGCCGAAGTAGATGCCGAACAACCCGGTGTCGGTGTAAGCCGAGTAAGTGCTGTCGATGGCGTACACGAGGCCGTGCTTTTCGCGCACGGCCAGGTTCAGGCGCGAGTTCATGCCGGGGCCGCCCAGCACATTATTTAGCAGAAAGAACGGAATCCGGCGCGGGTCGGCCAGGTTGTAGGCCGGGCCGCCGAGCAGCACGTGGGCCTGGTTGATGGGTTTGGTTTCCGCTTTGCGCTGGGCCACGTAGCTGCCAAATCCGGCGCGGACATGCGGGCCGAGGCGGGCCGGAACGCCCGCCAGGAATTTGTCGGCCAGCCGCTTCACCTCTTTGAACGGCAGGTTGCTGACCGACGAAAACACCAGCCGGTCGGTGCGCACATTCTGGTCGTAGAAATCGTGGAAGTCCTGGCTTTGAAAGCGCCCCACGCTCTCGCGGGTGCCCAGGATGTTCACGCCCAGCGGGTGTTCGCCAAACACCACCGCATCGAACTCGTCCACGATGGCATCGTCGGGCGCGTCTTCGTACATACTCATCTCCTCCAGAATCACGCCGCGCTCCTTTTCTACCTCGCGGGCCGGGAAAGTGGAGTGGAACATGAGGTCGGTGAGCAACTCGAACGCCCGTTCAAAATGGGTGCTGAGGAGCGTGGCGTAGAAGCATATTTTCTCCTTCGTGGTGTAGGCGTTCAGTTCGCCGCCCACCGTCTCGAGGCGGTTCAGGATGTGGAAGCTCTTGCGCTTGGCCGTGCCCTTGAACGCCATGTGTTCCCAGAAGTGGGCCAGGCCCTGCTGGGCGGCGGTTTCGTCGCGGCTGCCCACGTCGAGCATGAACCCGCAGTGGGCAATTTTGGTGTGCAGCACCTGCTTGTGCAAAAGGCGGATGCCGTTCGGGTATTCGTGGATATGGTAGTCGGTCATGGGTCGGGCAAAGGTACGGGCGGGGGCGGCCCAGCGCCACCGTCAGCCGCACCGGCCCGTTGTGTGCCGTGCGCCCCGGCCACCTTTGGGTAGCAACTTCGGGTGGAGTTGGTCGTTGGCCCTGGCAGGCGGGTTTCTAGTTATCTTTTTCTTCGTCCTGATGCGCTTATTTTTTCTGGTTGCCCACCCCGTTCTGCCCCGCCCGGTAGGGCTGCTGTGGCCTGTGTTGCTGGCCGGGGGGGGGGTGGGCGCGGGGGCAGCACCTGGGTGTGGAACAGGGTTGCTCAACCAACGGGTGGGCTGGAATTCAGGCCAGCTGGGCGGCCTGCACCTGCAACAGCGGCCCCAGCAACTGCTTTACCGTGATGCTGTGGGCGCAGAGGAAATGCCCCAGCGGGCAAGCCCTGTGCCCGTGCAGTCCGCAGGGGCGGCAGGCCAGCGCCTCGCGGGTTTCCACCACCCACGACTGCGGCGAGAGCGGCCCAAACCCAAACGCGGGCACCGTGGAGCAGAACACCGCCACCACCGGCGCGCCCACCGCCGAGGCCAGGTGCAGCGGGGCCGAGTCGTTCACGTAGTTCAGCACCGCCCCGCGCATGAGGGCCGCCGAAGCCAGCAGCGACAGCTCCCCGGCCAGGCTCTGCACGTTGGCCCGGCCGCTGCCCGCCGCCAGCCGCGCGCAGGCCGCCGCATCGGGCGGCCCGCCCAGCAGGTACACCCGCAGCGTGGGCGGCAGCGCGGCCAGCAACTCCAGCCACTTGCTTTCCGGGTATTGCTTCGTGAACCACACCGAGGTCGGGGCCAGGCACAGGTACGGCCCGGCGGCGGCCAGGGCAGCGGCGGCGGCTTCGTCGGTGGGGGAGGGGTATAATCGGGGAAGATATTGGGTGTTGGGTGTGGGGTATTCGGTGTTGGGTGTTTCTTGGTTCCCAACGCCCAACACCGAATACCCCACACCCAACACCCCACTTTCCGCTCCCCGCCCCCCACTGCCCAATAGCGAGAGGTTGCGTGCCACCTCATGGGTGCCGTCGCCAATGACGTGCGGCACCCGCTTGGTGAAGAAGCGGCTGAAAGGGTTGGAGGTGAAGCCCACCCGCTCCGGTGCCCCCGAAAAGGCGGTGAGGAAGCCCGTGCTGGCAAAGCGTTGCAAGGTGACGACGCGGCCGTAGCGCCCGGCCCGAATCCGGCGCAGCAGTTGCCAAAGGTGCGGGTACTTGCGGGACTTTTTGTCCCACACGAGTACGGTGCGAATGTGCGGGTGCCCGGCCAGCAGGCCCTCGTTGCCGCGCCGTACCAGCACGTCCACGGGCGTGGCGGGTTCGGTGGCGTGCAGGTACTCGACCAGGGCCGTGGCCAGAATCACGTCGCCAATGAAGGCGGTTTGGATGAGCAGAATGGGGGCGGCGGGGGCGGGGGCAGGCATGGCAAGGCGGGGGCGGGCAAAAGTACGGCGGGCGGCGCCAGCCCCGGCGGTGTTCCGACCGGGGTGCATTCTTAAGATTAAGGTGCTTGCATTTGCCCTAGCCCGTGCCTACATTTGTCCCTTCTTTGACTTCACCCGCTTTTTTCACGCCTGCCCAATGAAACACCTTATCTCCAATTTGAGCGCGGCCGTACTGCTGCTGGCCCTGCCCTTTGCCACCCTGGCCCAGACGGGCGTGGGCATCGGCACCACCGCCCCCGATGCGTCGGCCGCCCTCGACATCGTGAGCGGCACCAAAGGGGCCTTGCTGCCCCGCGTGGCCGATGCCACGGCCCTGGCCACCCCCGCCACGGGGCTGATTGTGTTCCAGACCAACAGCCCGGCGGGCTTCTACTACAACGCCGGCACGGCGGCCGCCCCCAGCTGGCAGCAGATTGCCACGGCAGCGGGCGCGGCCATCACGGCCAGCAACGGCCTCACCAAAACCGGGCAGGACATTGCCCTGGGCGGCACCCTGACCCAGGCCACCGACGTGGCGCTAGCTGGCAACAACCTCACCTTTTCGGGGGCCACCGGCAACGTGGGCATCGGCACCACCGGCACCTTGCCTTCGCGCCTGACCATCTCGCCCGTCACGGCCGAACCTAAGATTACCTTCTTCAACGGGGCCAGCACCGTCAACTACTACGGCTTGGGCATTAGCAGCTTTCAGCAGAACTACCACACCGGCAGCAACGCGGGCAGCCACGTCTTCTACGCGGGCGGCACCAACGGCGACGGCACCGAGCTGCTGCGCATCAAGAACAACGGCCGTGTGGGCATTGGCACCAGCGCCCCGGCCACCATCCTTGATGTGCGCACGACCGACGGCTCGGCCCGCCTCACGGTGGGCACCACCGCCAACACGGGCGGCGGCATTGCCTTCGGCAACCCCGCCCACGGCATTCAGCGCGGGTATCCCACCCTCAACGCCGACAACAACGTGGGCTTCTACACCACGGCCGGCAGCCTGTACCTGTCCGGCAACGGCACCCGCACCGACCAGTTTGTGCTCACCAACGGCGGCAATGTGGGCATCGGCACCAGCGCCCCCAGCCAGAAGCTGGACGTGACGGGCAACGCCGTGGTGAGTGGCAACGTGGGCATCGGCACCAGTACGCCGACGGCCCAGCAGGAAACCGTCGGCGACCTGCGGGTGACCTACGCCAGCAACGGGGCGGGTCAGGTCGGCACCGCCACGCCTGGCGCCTTCACCATCGGCAGCAACTCCGCCAATTACGGGCAGTCGTTTACGCTCAACACGGCTACCACCATCACCAGTGTGACGCTGCGCAGCTTCAGCACCTATGCGACGACGCTCACCATCTACGCCGGTGCTGGCAACGCGGGCACCGCCCTGACGACCGCCTTGCCCATTTCCTTTACGGCCGGCAGTCCGGCTACCCTGACCTTGCCCACGCCGCTTAGCGTGGGCGCGGGGGTCTATACCCTCGTGCTGGCCAACGCCGACCAGCTATCGACGCAGGGCAACGTGTATAGCGGAGGTGCCGTGTACGCCGGAACTGCTGCCCAACCGTATGACTTAGAGTTCACCGTCGCCTTCAGCGCGGGGCCGAGCACGGCCCTCTACGCCGGTGCCGGCAGCGTGGGCGTGAACACGAGCGCCCCCACGGCCACGCTCGACGTAGCTGGCACGACCCGCCTGCGGGGCCTGACCACGGCCGGCGTGGTGACAACCGATGCCAACGGCAACCTGGGCAGCACGCCCGCCCCCAGCGGTACCGACTTCATCCAGAACCAGAACAGCGGCACCCAAACCGGCAACTTCACCATCAGCGGTACCGGCACGGCCAACCGCCTGGCGGCCACCAGCACCGTGTTTGTTGACAACGCCAACGCCAACGCCGGCACCTTCAGCAGCGGCAGCCCGCTCAAGGGCGTGGTGTTTGGCAGCGCCGGCAGCGGCGAGGGCATCGGGGCCAACCGCGCCGGCGGCCCCAACGGCCTGGGTGTGGACATCTACACCAACTACACCCCCCGCCTTTCCGTCAGCAACGCCGGCTACGTGGGCATCGGCACCACCTCCCCCAACCGCCCCCTGACGGTGCAGGCCAACCCCGGCGGCACCGAACTGATTTCGCTGCTCGACAACACCGGGACCGGCAAGTGGCACTGGAACCTGAACAGCAACGGCCTGAACCTGTCCGAAACCGGCGTGACCGACGGCCGCCTCTTTGTGGCCACCGGCGGCAACGTGGGCATTGGGTCCCTCAACCCGCTCACCCGCCTCAGCGTCAGCCCCAGCGCCATCGAGTCCAAAATCACCCTCTACGACGGCGGCAACGCCACCACCCACTACGGCTTTGGCATCAGCAGCTTTCAGCTCAACTACGAGGTGGATGGCCCCTCCGCCAACCACGTCTTTTATGCCGGGGGCAAGAACGGCACCGGCACCGAACTGATGCGGGTGCAGGGCAACGGCAACGTGGGCCTCAACCAGCCCAACCCCACCGCCACCCTGCACGTGGGCGGGGCCGCCAGCACCGTGCGCCTGGAGGGCCTGGCCGGCACCGGCAGCCGCAGCGTGACGGTGGCCGCCGACGGCACCCTGGCCACCGCCGCCACCCCCAGCGGCACCGACTTCATCCAAAACGGCACGGCCCAGCAGGCCAGTGCCAATTTTAACATCAGCGGCACCGGCACCGTGGGCAGCACCGTGTTTGCCGATGCGGCCAACCTCAACGACGGCACCTTCACGGCGGGCAGCCCCCTCCGGGGCCTCGTGCTGGGGGTGCCCGGCAGCGGCGAGGGCATCGGCAGCAACCGCACCGGCACCGTCAACGCCGTGGGCCTGGACCTGTACACCGGCTACACGCCCCGCTTCTCGGTCACGAACGCCGGCAACGTGGGCATCGGCACCAGCAGCCCCGGCGCAAAGCTGCACGTGAACGGCAACCTGCGGGCCGACCTGCTGGCCGGCACCTTTACGCTCAACAACTTTGGGGCGGGCGGCAACCAAACCGCCCTGCTGGGCACCTTTGCCGGCACCCCCGGCGTGGCCCCGCAACTGCGCTTCGAGGGCTTGGGCACCACGTTCATGGACATCGGCCAGGACACGAACGGGGCCTTTGTGGTGGAGGGCAACGACGCGGCCCGCCTCACGGTGCAGCAGACCGGCAACGTGGGCATCGGCACCAGCACCCCGCTCACCGACCTCAGCATTTCGCCCACTTCCAACGAAGCCAAGATTACGCTCTGGGACGGCGGCAACGCCACCAGCCACTACGGCTTTGGGGTCAGCCTGTTTCAGCTCAACTACGAGGTGGATGCCCCGGCTGCCAACCACGTCTTCTACGCCGGGGGCAAGAACGGCACCGGCACCGAACTGCTGCGCATCAAGGGCAACGGCCAGGTGGGCGTGGGCAACGCCAACCCCCAGGGCCAACTGGCCAACACCAGCGCGAATACGGTTGGCACCGTGGGGGCTTCTGGCTCCGGGGCCGGGGGCAACGACAACTCTTTGAACTGGGCGGCCAGCCAGAGCGGCTACATCGGGCAGTTCTACAACGGCGGCACGACCGGCAACTCCAACGGGGTGGTGGTGAAAGTGGACGGCACGGATAGCAGAGCCATTGCCTTCGACGTGAGCAAGGGAGCGCAGACGACCACCGGCACCTCGCTGCTGCTGGTGAAGGCCGACGGCAACGTGGGCATTGGTATCCCCGTCCCCGCCGCCACGCTGCACGTGGGCGGCGCGGCCAGCACCGTGCGCCTCGAGGGCCTGGCCGGCACCGGCAGCCGCAGCGTGACGGTGGCCGCCGACGGCACCCTGACCACCGCCGCCACCCCCAGCGGCACCGACTTTATCCAAAACAACCCGGCCAGCCCGCAGAGCGGGGCCAACTTCAACGTGGGCGGCAACGGCACCATCGGCGGCAACAGCACCGTGAGCGGCAACAGCACCGTGAGCGGCAACGAAACCGTGGGCGGCACCAGCACCATCACGGGCTTGCTCACGGCCAACGGCGGTGCCACCGTGGCGGGCACCACCAACGTAAATACCGGCACCAGCACCACCGCCACCAACATTGGCACCGGCAGCGTGGTCAAAACCGTGACCATCGGCAACAGCCTGGGCACGGTGGCCGTGGCCGGGGCCACCATCGGCCTGACCGGGGCCACCACCGTGACGGGTGCTGCCAACCTCAACACCGGCACCAGCACCAGCGCCACCAACATCGGCACCGGCACCGCCAGCGCCACCAAAACCGTGAGCATCGGCAACAGCGGCGGTGCCGTGGCCGTGACGGGCAGCACCATCGGCCTGAGTGGGGCCACCACCATCACGGGGGCCACCACCATCACGGGGGCCACCACCATCACGGGAACGGCCACCGTGAGCGGCAACGTGGGCATCGGCACCACGGCCCCCGGCCAGCGGCTGGAAGTGACCGGTGCCACCGCTTCCACCGCCACCGTGAACACGCTGGGTGTGCTGCGCCTGAGCCGCCCCTTCACCACGGGCATAAAGTACGCCCACGCCTTTGACGTGAACCTGGGCTCCTACGGCACGAATATCAACAGCCAAAGCCAGGTGGACTTCCGCCTCGCCAACGGGGCCACCGACACCCCCGACGTGACGGTGATGAGCCTGCAAGGCTCCGGCAACGTGGGCATCGGCACCACCACGCCCACCAGCACCCTGCAAACCGCCGGCACCTTCGCCGTGGGCGTGGTGAACCCGGCCAACGCCAGTTCGGGCCTCACGGGCGGCACTAGCGGCAGCCCCACGCTGCTCAGTGCCACGGCCGGCGGCTACTACGGCCTCGGCCCGGCCGATGGCACCAACAACAACTACCGCCTGCCCGCCCCCACCACCTGCCCCGGCCGCGTGTACTACATCCGCAACAACAACGCCACCAACACGGCCGTCCTCACCACGGCGGGCGGCGTGTTCTACCCTGGCAGCAGCAACACCTCCGTCACTTCCTACACCCTGCAAACCACGGCGGCGGTGAAGACGGTGATTGCCATTTCGGACGGTGCCAACTGGACCATTGGCAGCATCAACTAAGGGCGGGCCTGTACGAAACGCTTTGCAATGCCCCCGGCCGTCAGGCCGGGGGCATTGTTCTATCAGCGTGGCACTCGTACCTTGCCGTTGATGTGCAGGCGCACGGCTTCAATGGCGCTCAGGCCGTTGTTGCCTGGTGCTGAATTCCAGCATAAGGCATCAACGCCGCCGTTGCTTCGTTCGGGATTTCAGAACGTCCCGCCAACGCCGTTGCCGCCCCGCACTGGATTTCCGAACGAGGCACCAACGACCCAATGGCCCCGTTCGGGATTTCCGAATGGCCCATTAACGACCTGCTTGCTCCGTTCGGAAATTCCGAATGCCTCCTCCACGAACTGCTTGCCCCGTGCTGAAATTCAGCACGGGGCAATTTATTTTCGGGGGCTAAAAACGCCTTTTCAGGCAGTGGGGAGACTGTTGAGGTTGGGATACGCAAAAATATTGGCTGCGCCTAAGCAGGTATTAATATTTTGGACGTAGCTTCGGGCCGCGATTGACATTGACTTACCCCCTTGCCCCGTTCTGCTATGCCTACCTTGCTCTCCCATTTCTTCATTGAAAACCCGTTTGCCCGCGACGAATTCTCCCGCGAGCGCAAGGTCGTGTACGCCCTGAGCCAGGCGGGCTTGCTGCTGGCCCTTGACCCGGACTATTTCGCGCCCTACATTGACCGGCTGCGGACCGAAGCCGAGGCCCTGAGCCTGGCCCTGGCCACCACCGGCTCGGCAATCAGCCAGCAGATGGGCAGCACCCAGGGCGTGAACGCGGCCCTGAAAACCGTGCGCGACGTCATCAGCAGCAAATACGGCTTGCTGAAAGACCAGTTGGGCAAAAACAGCCCGGAGCTGCACAACGTTTTTGGCGACCGCCTCACCACCTACACCACCGAGCTGAACCTGACCAACTACGCCAAGCGCACCGGCACGCTGCTGCTGAATATGCAGGTGCCCGCCAACAAAGTGACCAAAGACACCCTGCTGGCCGTGCAAAAAGCCGTGGCGGCCCTCGTGGCGGCCCGCGAAACCCAGGGCGAACACAAGGGCACGGTGGGCGTGGGCCGCACCACGGCCGACGAAGCTAACGACACCCTCACCGACACGCTGTTTGAAACGACCGGGGCCGTGACCCTGCACTACCCCGCCAAAGCCGACGCGGCCAAGCGCCACGCGGCCTACAATTTTGCCTTGCTGCCGGTGCCCCAGAGCGGCCACCACAGCACTTTGCTGGCCGGTTTTCTGCCCGGCATGGGCACCACGGCCCTGCTCAACCCCGTCGCGCCCGACCCGCTGGTGAAGGTGCAGCTGTGCAACAAGGGCAACGTGCGCCTGACGTTTGGCCTGAGCGTGGACGGCCTTGCCCTGGCCGGCCCCGGCACCGAAGTGCTGCCCGGTGCCAAGCTCAGCACCACCCTGGGAGCTTTGGGCGACCCCACCCAGGAACCCGCCCTGCTGGCCGTGAACCCTACTTCCGAGCTGGGGCAGTACGATGTCACGGTGGGGTAGGGGCCGGGCCACGCGGCTGCCGGGGAGTGCCGTAACCAAGTTCTCCCCCCATCCACAGGAGAGGGGGACGGGAAGTGCCTGCCGTACCTTTGCCCGAAGCGCCCTACCGCTTCGGGCATTCTTTTTTCCATGAAGACTTCCTGTTCCTGGCTGCTGCTGTGGCTCCTGCTCCTGCCTGCTGCCCCCATGCTGGCCCAGCCCAAGTCAAGTGGTAAGCGTGATGAGGCAAGAGTGGGCCGGAAGGCCCCGGTTGCCAAGCTGGCCGCCGCCCAACGGGCCGCGCTTCCTTCCGCTCCGCCCGCCTTCACGCAGTACCTGCACTCGCCCTGGGTGGACAGCCTGATGCGGGTGCTGACCCCGGCGCAACGCACGGCGCAGTTGTTTATGGTGGCCGCATGGTCCAATCGCACCCGCATAGACGAGGATTCCGTTAGCGCCCTCATCCGCAGCTACGGCATTGGGGGCATCATCTTTTTCCAGGGCGGCCCGGTGCGCCAAAGCCGCCTTTTGAACCGCTACCAGGCCGAAAGCGCGGTGCCCTTGCTCGTGGCGATGGACGGCGAGTGGGGCGCGGGAATGCGGCTGGACAGCATCGGCAAATTTCCCTACCAAATGAGCCTGGGGGCGCTGCCCGCCGCCGATTCTGCCCAACTCTACCGAATGGGCCAAGCCGTGGCCGGGCAGTTTCGGCGGCTGGGAATGCACGTCAATTTCGCCCCGGTCGTGGACGTGAACAACAACGCCGCCAACCCCGTCATCGGCACCCGCAGTTGGGGCGAAAGCCCCGCCGCCGTGGCCCGCAACAGCCGCCAATATATGCGCGGAATGCAGGACGCGGGCATTCTGGCCGTGGCCAAGCACTTCCCCGGCCACGGCGACGTGGACGCGGATTCGCACCTCGCCCTGCCCGTGGTGCGGGTGGACCGGACCCGCCTTGACAGCCTGGAACTGCCGCCGTTTCGGAGCATGATTCGGGCGGGCATTGGCGGCATGATGGTGGCCCACCTGCAAGTGCCCGCCCTGGACACGGCGCGGGGGCCAAGCACGCTCTCGCATGGCATCGTCACGGGCCTGCTGCGCGAGCAGTTAGGCTTCCGGGGCCTGGTCTTCACCGATGCCATGAACATGAAAGGCGTGACCAGCCAGTACCCCCCCGGCGAGGCCGATGTGCGGGCCATCCTGGCCGGGAACGACATCCTGGAGTTCAGCCCCAACATCCCCCTGGCCCTGCACGCGGTGCAAACCGCCCTGGACAGTGGCCGCATCACCCAGGCCGCCCTTGACGAGCACTGCCGCCGCGTGTTGGCCCTGAAGCAGTGGGCCGGCCTGCGCCACTACCGCCCCATTGACACCCGTCACCTCGCCGCCGACCTTAACCCCCCCGCCGCCCTGGCCCTGGCCCAGCGCCTGAGCGCCGAAAGCCTGACGGTGCTCAAGAACGCCCGCTACCTGCTGCCCCTGCGGGGGCTGGACAGCCTGCGCATCGCCACACTCGTCATCGGCGGCACCCCCGCCGACACCACCGCCTTTCAGCACGCCGTGGACCAGTACGCCCCGACTGCGCACTTCCACGTAGCCGCCGCGCCCGACCTGGATGCCCTGCTGGACCTGCGCGAGCGGCTGTTTCCCTACAACCTCATCCTGGTGAGCCTTCAGGGCCTGGGCCGCCTGCCCGCCACCGCCTTCGGCATCACGCCCGAAACCAATATGCTGCTCCGTGAACTTACCAAGCCCGGCGAGCGGGTGGTCGTCAGCGTATTTGGCAGCCCCTACGCCGTGGCCCGGCTCCGCGACTTCGCCCAGGCCGATGCCGTGCTGCTGGCCTACCAGGAAAGCGCCACTGCCCAGCAGGAGGCCGCCCAACTCATTTTCGGCGGGGTAGGAGCGGGGGGCAAGCTGCCCGTCGCGGTAGCTGCCCAACTGCCCCTGGGCTTTGGCCTGCCCACCGCCGGCGGCCAGCGTCTGCGCTTTGCCGCCCCCGAAAACGCCGGCATGGACCCCCGCCTGGAAGCCCGCATTGACAGCCTGATGGGCCGTGCCCTGGCGGCTCAGGCCACCCCCGGTGCCCAGGTCGTCATTGCCCGCCGGGGCGCGGTGGTGTTGCAAAAGAGCTACGGCAACCAAACCTACGCGGGCTTTGGCACCACAAACCCAAGCACCCGACACCGCGCACCCACCACCAACACCCAAACCCTAAGCACCCCCCTGCCCGTCCGCAACACCGACCTCTACGACCTGGCCTCGCTCACCAAAGTGCTGGCCTCGGTTCCGGCCCTGCTCAAGCTGCAAGCGCAGGGCAAGTTCAGCCCCGACAGCACGTTGGGCGGCCTCTTTCCGCAGTTGCGCGGTACCAACAAGGCCCCGCTGCGGCTGCGCGACGTGCTGGCCCACCAGGCCGGGCTGCCCGCGTTCATCCCTTTCTGGCAGAAGCTGACGAAGAGGAACGGGGACCTGCGCCGCCGCTGGTTCCGGCCCGATTCCAGTGCCCGTTTCCCCCTGCCCGCCGCCACGGGGCTGTGGGCGCGGCAGGAGTTGCCCGCCAAACTCTACCAGGAAATAGGGGCGGCCCCGCTCAACCCCAAGCCGGGCTACCTGTATTCCGACCTGTCGTTCTACCTGTACCCGGAGTTGGTGCAGCGCCGCACGGGGGTGTCGTTTGAGCGGTTTTTGCAGCAGGAGGTGTATGCGCCGCTGGGAGCTTCCACCCTCACCTTCCGGCCCCGCCACCGCTTCCCGCTGGCCCGCCTCGTGCCCACCGAGTACGACTCGGCCTTCCGCCGCCAACTCCTGCACGGGACCGTGGACGACGAAGGCGCGGCCCTGCTGGGCGGCATCTCCGGCCACGCGGGCCTGTTCGGCACCGCCCTCGACGTGGCCAAAGTGGCCCAATGCTACGCCTGGGGCGGGCGCTACGGCGGCCAGCAGATGTTTGACAAGCAGGTGTTGGCCGACTACACCCGCTGCCAGTTTTGCGCCACCGGCAACCGGCGCGGGCTGGGCTTTGACCGGCCCGCCACGCCCCCGGCGGGCAACACGGCGGCGGGCGCGTCGGCGGGCAGCTTCGGGCATTCGGGGTTCACGGGCACGTATTTCTGGGTGGACCCGGCGCAGGAGTTGGTGGTGGTGGTGCTGACCAACCGGGTGCATCCGTCGCGGCGGAACGGGCGGCTGGGGGCGTTGAATTTGCGAACGGATGTGCAGCAGGTGGCCATTGGGTGCTTGCGGCGGTAGGAGCGTTTCCCGCAGTGGGCGCAGTGGTTACGCGGTGAGCGCAGTGTCGTTTTTTAGGCGTTCCTTTGCGGAATGCACGAGAACGAAATTTCCTTCCAGATAAGAAAGGCGGCTTATCAGGTTCATACTGAGTTGGGGCCGGGCCTGATGGAGTCGGTGTATGAAACGGCGTTGGAGTACGAGTTGAAGCGGGTGGGACTGCGCGTAGCGCGGCAAGTGGCGATGCCAATGGTGTACCGGGGCACTCTGCTAGAAACGGCCTACCGCCTGGACCTGGTGGTGGAAGACAAAGTGATTGTGGAGTTGAAGGCGATAGACTTGCTCCACGAAGTACACTTCAAGCAACTCACCACCTACCTCAAGCTGTCGGGCCTGAAGCTGGGTTTGCTCATCAACTTCAACGTGGACCGCCTCAAAGACCATATGCACCGCCGCGTAAACGGCCTTGAGAACGACACTGCGCCCCCTGCGTAACCACTGCGCCCACTGCGGGAAACGCTACCAGGCCTGCCCCAGCTCCTCCGCCCTATCCCGCGCCGCCGCCGCCCCCGCCATCAGCCCCTCGCGCACCCCCCCAAACGCCGCCAGCGCCGCCTCCGTGGTGCCCCCCTTGCTGGCCACCCGCGCAATCCACTCCGCGCAGCTCAACCCCGACTGCGAATACAGTTCCACCGCCCCCCGAAACGTCTGGCTCACCAGCAACTCGGCCTCGGCCGGCGCGAAGCCCATACCTGTAGCCGCGTCCATCAGCGCCCCCATGCAGTAGTAAACGTAGGCCGGGCCGCTGCCCGAGATGGCCGTGCTGGCATCAATGGCGCGTTCGTCTTCCACGTACACGGTTTTGCCCGTGGTCGAGAGCAGGTTCTGCACCTGCACCAGTTCGGCCCGGCTCACCTCGTCGGTGCTGGTGAAGGCCGTCATGCCCATGCCAATCTGGGCGGGCAGGTTGGGCATGGCCCGGATGACTTTCGGGGTGCCCAATGCCGCCCGCAACGTGTCCATCCGCACCCCCGCCATGATGCTGAGGACAAGCTGCTGTGGCCCCACCAGCCCGTGCAGTTGTGCGAACAGTGCCCCCGAATCCTGGGGCTTCACGGCCAGGATGAGGATGTTGGCATCGGGTACGCAGGCGGCGGGTTCGCCCCACACGGTGCCCACGTCGTGGGCCGCCAGGGCCGCCATGCGCTCCGGGGCGCGGGCCAGCAGCCCCAGGTTGGGGCGGCTCGTGATGTGGGCGCGGGCAAAGCTGCGGGCGTAGGTCAGGCCCATGTTGCCGCCGCCGATGATGAGGATTTTCATGTTGTTGGTGCTTGGTTGTTGGTGCTTGGTGCTTGGCTTAAAGAAAGCAAAGAACGGTTGTGCGAACCATCAACCAAGCACCAACAACCAAGCACCAACCCTACGCCTTCCACACCCAGCCCCTGCGGTAGAGCCACCCCAGCACCGCCAGCCAAATCAGCAAACACCCTGCCGCCCCCGCCAGCGAGGCCGCCCACGGGCTGCCAAACCAGGGCGCAATGCCCCGCTGATACAAAAACTCCTTGGCGGGCATTCCCGCCAGCGGCACCCGGTTCAGGGTCCGGGCCAGGAGGCTGGAACCAAAGAAAGCCGCCAGCGCATTGACCCCCAGCGCCTGCCAGGGCCAGGCCCAACGCCGGTAGCCGCCCACGTCGCAGAGCCAGTACAACGCCCCCAGCACCAGCGCCGCCAGCCCCCCGGTGTACAACACGTAAGAACTCGTCCACAGGCTTTTGTTGATGGGAAACCACACATCCCACACCAGCCCGCCCACGGCCAGCGCCAGCCCGGCCAGCAGCAGGCCCACCGTGCGCTGCAACAGCGCCACGCCCGACCCGCGCAGCCACTGGCCCGCCAGGGCACCCAGCAGGGCCGTAGCCAGGGCAGGCAGCGTCCCCAACAGCCCTTCGGGGTCCCAGGTACGGCTTTCTTTCCAGAGGTGGGCCGTGCCCAGCACGGCCCGGTCCAGCCAGGCTCCCAAGTTGGCGGCGGGCAGCAGGTTGGGGTAGCCCACGCCCGGCACGGGCACCGTTTGCAGCAGCCCGGCGTAGCTCACCAGCAGCAGCAGCACCAGCACCAGTTGGCTGCGCCAGTAGGTGAACAAAAAAATTGTGGCACAGGCCCCGTACACCAGCGCAATGCGCATCAGCACCCCCGGAATCCGCAGGGTGGCCCAGTTGAAATCCAGCCACGTAGAAGCCAGCAGGCCCAACCCGGCCAGCAGCAGCGTGCGCCGGGCCACGGCCCATAGCACTGGCCCCCGCCGCGCCGTTCGCGCCCTTGCCAGCCCATAGGCCACGCTCACGCCCACCGCAAACAGGAAGAATGGAAACACCAAATCGGCCAGGGTGCAGCCGTTCCACGCGGCATGGGCCAGCGGGGCGTAGATGTGGCCCCAGTCGCCGGGGTTGTTCACGAGCAGCATCAGGGCCACGGTGAGGCCCCGGAATACGTCGAGCGATACGAGGCGGGGGGCAGAGTTCACGGGGCAAAGTACGGGCCTGGTGCCGGGAACTGCCCCCCGCGCCCTGATGTTGGAATGACAACCAGCAAACAAGGCAATTTTGCCCCGGCCCCGGCCGCTGGTTTTTTGCACCGCACCATGCCTGCTTTCCTGCGCCGGGCGCTGGCCTTCGGGCTGCTGACCTTGCTGGCGGCCCCCGCCTTTGCCCAACCCGCCGCCCCGGCCACTGCCGACGTGCTGCGCGACATCACCGAAGCCGTGGGCCTCAAGCCGCGCTTCGAGCTGCGGGCCACCCGCGAGGTGAGCAACGCCGCCGCCGTGGTGTACGACGGCAAGCGGTTTCTGCTCTACAACCCCGATTTTGTGGCTTCCGTGAACCGCGCCGGGCACACCGACTGGGCGGGCACCAGCATCCTGGCCCACGAAATGGGCCACCACCTCAACGGCCACACCCTGCGCGGCGGCGGCTCGAACCCCGCCGACGAACTGGAAGCCGACGAGTTTTCGGGCTTCGTGCTGCGGAAAATGGGGGCCAGCCTGGCCCAGGCCCAATCGGCGATGGCCACCGTGGCCGACGACGGCGGCAGCGCCACCCACCCCGGCCGCACCGTGCGCCTGGCCGCCATCGGCCAGGGCTGGCAGCGGGCCGATGCCCAGATAACGGCCAGCGCCCAGGCCCCCGCCCCGTCGGCCGCGCCCGCCCTGGTAGCCGCCGCGCCCGCCCCGCGCAACGACACCAACGGTGCCCTGGCCGCCCTGCGCAGCGGGGCCGCGCCCGCCGAACATTTGGTGGGGTCGCTCACCTTCCGCGACCGGCCCGACGTGCGCTACTACCTCACCAGCGCCCTGAAAGTGGTGTATATCGACGACAACGACCTGGCCGAAGAAGTGGGCCACCTCACCCGCACCCGCAGCGCCACCTTCCCCTACGTGCTGACCGACGGCCGCCGCCGCAAGCTCTTCATCACCCCCGGCGGCGACGTGTACGACCAGGGCGGCGACCGGGTGGCGAAAATGAAGGTGCGGTAGGGTGGGAGTGGTCCGACGAATTCCCCGAAGGGGTTCGTCCGACCACTATTCGCTGTACTGCGCCTAGCTGCCCTAATAGTTAACTGCCCCTAATAGTTTAGTGGTCTGACGAACCCCTTCGGGGAATTCGTCGGACCACCCGCTCAAATATCCCCAATGCCCGAACTTCCCGAAGTCGAAACCTACCGCCGCTTCATTGACGAACTGGCCGTGGGCCAGACCATTGCCGCCGTCCAAGTCAACGACGCGCACGTGCTGGCCCTGCCCGCCGCCGAGTTGCGGGCGGGCCTCGTGGGCCGCCGCATCGTTGCCACCCACCGCCTGGGCAAAAACTGCTTCCTGGAACTCGACCACGGCCCCGTGCTGGTGCTGCACTTCGGCATGACCGGCGACGTGGGCGCGTACCGCGACGAAGTCGACGCGCCCCGCTTTACCCGCGTCGCGTTTCGGCTGGCTGATTCCGGCCTTTGGCTGGCCTTTGTGGACCCCCGCAAATTCGGCCGCATTCGGGTGGCCGCCAGCGTGGCCGCCCACCAACAAGCCAAAAAGCTCGGCCCCGATGCCCTCGCCATCACCGCCGCCGAGCTGCAAGCCAAAATCGGCCGCCGCAACACCCTGCTCAAGCCGCTGCTGCTGGACCAAACCCTCACCGCCGGCCTCGGCAACTGGATTGTGGACGAGGTGCTGTTTCAGGCCCGCATTCACCCCGAACGCCTGGGCGCTTCGCTGACGGAAAAGGAGTTTGCGGCCTTGCACGCGGCCATTCAACTGGTCCTGACCACCGCCATTGCCCACGAAGCCAACTACCGGCATTTCCCCACGGCCTTCCTCATCCACGCCCGCGCGTGGGACACCTCGGCCGCCCCCGGCTCCGATGCCCACACCTTTTGCCCGCGCCACCCAAAGGTGAAAATTGCCAAGCACTACGTCGGCGGCCGGGCCACCTACACCTGCCCCAAGTGCCAGCCGGTGCCGGCTTCGTAGGCAGCCGGGCAGGTAGCCGGGGGCAAGTGGCCGGCCGGGATGTCAGCCCGGCCCGCGCCGCCCCACCAGCCACACGCCCAGAAACACCAGCGCGGCCTGCCCGGCTTTGGCCCAGGTGAGGACATCGCGGCCCAGACCGACGGCAATGGCGGCGGCCAGCACGGGTTGAAGGTAGATGTAGGCCCCCAGCAAGGCGGGCGGGGCGTGGCGCAAGGCCCAGTTGTTGAGCAGATACGCCACGATGGTGAGGAACACCACCATGTAGCCCACTTCGAGCCAGATGTTGAGGGGGAAATGGGCGTAGTCGGCCCCCAGGGCATCGCGCCAGCCGAAGGGCACGGCGATGACGGCCCCCACCAGAAACACCCGCGCCAGCACCGTGAAGGGGTGGTACTTGCGCATCAGCGGCTGCACCAGCACCAGGTAGAGGCCAAAAACGGTGGCGTTGAGCAGGATGAAAACGTTGCCCAGCGTGCCCTGCGGGTAGTGGGCCGCTTCGGCCGCCGGGCGGCCCAAAATGAGGAAGGCCGCCCCGCCCGCGCCCACCGCAACGCCAACGGCGCGGGGCAGCGTCAGGCGTTCTTTCAACAGAAAAAACGAAGCCACGACCACCACAATCGGGGCCACGGTTTGGATGAGCGAGGCCGTGATGGGGGCCGTGAGGTTGAGGCCGGCGAAGAACAGCAACTGATTGACCCCGATGCCGCACACGCCGCACAGGATGGAGCGGCCGGTGTCGGCCGGGCTGATTTTTTCGGGCCGGGCCACCAGAAATTTGACCAGGCTGAAAAACGCCGTGGCCCCCAGCACCCGCAGCGTGACGATGCCGAACGGGCTGAGGTAGCGCGGCATCACGTCTTTGGAAAGGCTGTAGTTGGCCGCGTAAATCAGCGACACCAGGAAAAGCGCCGCGTGGACGCGCAAGCGAGTGGACATAGGCGCTGCAAAGGCCGGCGGGGCGACCTTTGTTTGAATGGCGTGGTGCCACGAATTCCGCGAAGCGGTTCGTGGTACCACTATTCGTTGAACTGTTGCTAACCCGTTAGTGGTACCACGAACCGCTGCGCGGAATTCGTGGCACCACCCCGTTTCCTCGCCATGTCCTCCCTCTTCCCCCACGAACCGACCCCGCCCGCCCCTGCCAGCCCCGATGCGCCGCTGGCCGAGCGGCAACGGCCCCGCACCCTGGCCGCCTACGCGGGCCAAACCCACCTGCTTGGCCCCGACGGCGTGCTGCGCCGCTACCTCACCGCCGGGCGGCTGCCCAGCCTGCTATTGTGGGGGCCACCGGGCGTGGGCAAAACCACGCTGGCGCACCTGCTGGCCGCCGAGTTGGGCCAGCCGTTTGCGGCGCTGTCGGCCATCAATGCCGGGGTGAAGGACGTGCGCGAGGTGATTGAGCGGGCGCGGCGGCAGCGGGGCACGGTGCTCTTTATCGACGAAATCCACCGCTTCAGCAAGGCCCAGCAGGATGCGCTGCTGGGGGCCGTGGAGCAGGGCACCATCATCCTGATTGGGGCCACCACCGAAAACCCGTCGTTTGAGGTGATTCCGGCCCTGCTTTCGCGCTGCCAGGTGTACGTGCTGGAGCCGCTGGGGCCGGACATCCTGCGCGGGCTGGTGGCCAAAGCCTTAAAAGAAGACCCCGCGCTAAGCCAAAAAAAGGTGACGGTGGCCGAAGACCACGCCCTGCTGGCCCTGAGCGGCGGCGATGCCCGCAAGCTGCTCAACCTGCTCGAAATAGTGGTCCAAAGCACCCCCCCCGATGCGCAGGGCGGCCTAAGCATCACCGATGCGCTGGTGCAGCAGGTGGCCCAGCGCCCGCTGGCCAAGTACGACAAGGGCGGCGAAATGCACTACGATGTCATTTCGGCCTTCATCAAATCCATTCGCGGCTCCGACCCCAACGCGGCCCTCTACTACCTGGCCGTGATGCTGGCCGGGGGCGAAGACGTGAAATTTATTGCCCGCCGAATGCTCATTCTGGCCAGTGAAGACATCGGCAACGCCAACCCCAACGCCCTGCTCCTGGCCACAAGCTGCTTCCAGGCCTGCACCGTCATCGGCCTGCCGGAATCGGACCTCATTCTCGCCCAAACCGTCATTTACCTCGCCACTTCCGAAAAAAGCAACGCCGCCTACACCGCCATCCGGGCGGCGCAGGCGCTGGTGCGCGAGCAGGGCGTACACCCCGTGCCGGTGCCCCTGCGCAACGCCCCCACCCGCCTGCTGAAACAACTCGGCTACGGCCAGGAATACCAGTATTCGCACCAGGGCGAAGGCAATTTTGCCGAGCAGGAGTTTCTGCCCGCTGCGCTAAGCGGCACCCGCTTCTACGAGCCGGGCCAGAACGCATCGGAGCAGAAAATCCGGGAAAAGCTGCGCGGCTGGTGGGGCGAGAAGTACGGCTACTAGCCCGAGTACCCCGAAGCTGCGCTTCGGCCGCTGCCCGGTAATCGCTGAACGACCGTTCGGCGGCCGAAGCGCAGCTTCGGGGAACTCGGCCCCGCCCATTTCTACACCCGCTTCCGCCATCTCTACGCCCGCCTCCGCCGGCGGAAATGGCCTTCGAAGTGGCGGAAGCGGGCGTAGAGATGGCGGAAGCGGCCTTCGAAGTGGCGGAAGCGGCCCTAGAGATGGCGGAAGCGGGTGTAGAGATGGCGGAAGCACCTGTAGAACCGGCGGAAGCACCTGTAGCAGCGGCGGAGGCGGTTTTCGGGGCGGTGGTGCCTACTTTTGCACCCTACTTTTCACTTGACTTCATGGCCCAATTTCTTAAATTCACCCTCGCCACCGTGGTGGGGCTGTTCCTGTTTGCGCTGCTGGGGTTCCTGGTGCTGCTGGGCATTGCGGGGGCGGCGGCCAGCAGCGCCGACAAAAAGGACGTGGCCGCCAACTCGGTGCTCGAGCTCAAACTGAACCAGCCGCTGCACGAGCGCGGGCGCGATGGCAAATTCGGGCGCTTCGGCGGGGGCAGCGCCGCCACCGGCCTGCTGGAGTTGAAAGCCGCCATCGGCCGGGCCAAAACCGACGACGACATCAAGGGCATTTTGCTGCACCTGGACGTGGTGCAGGGCGGCCTGGCTTCGCTCGAAGAAGTGCGCGACGCGCTGCGCGACTTCAAAAAATCGGGCAAGTTCATCGTGGCCTACCACGAAATCTGCTCCGAAAAAAGCTACTACCTGTCCTCGGTGGCCGACGAGATTTACCTGCACCCCCAGGGCAGCCTGGAGTTTAACGGCCTGAGCGCCGAAACGCTGTTTTTCAAGCGGCTCTTCGACAAGGTGGGCATCGAGCCGTACATTTTCCGGGTGGGGTCGTTCAAGAGCGCCGTCGAGCCCCTCATTCGGGAGAATTACTCCGATTCAGCCCGCTTCCAGACCGTGTCGTTCCTCAACTCCATCAACGGCTACATGGTGGGCGAGGTGGCCAAAACCCGGCAGCTTGACCCGGCCCGGCTGGCCGTGATTTCGGACTCGATGCTGGTCCACAACGCCGCCGATGCCCTGCGCCTAAAGCTGGTGACCAAGCTGGGCTACTACGACGAAGTGCTGGACTACCTGCGCGGCAAGCTTAAGCTCAAAGTCGACGAAAAACCCAGCCTCGTGGGCCTCGACGACTACGCCGACGACCACGACCTGGACGACAAAGAAGGGGCCGACAGCGGCAGCCGCGTGGCCGTGATTTACGCCGAAGGCGACATCGTGACCGGCACCGGCGACGACGACAACATCGGCGGCACCAAGTTCGCCGAGGCCATCCGCAAGGCCCGCCTCGACGACAAAGTGAAGGCCGTGGTGCTGCGGATTAATTCGCCCGGCGGCTCGTCGCTGGCCTCCGACGTGGTGTACCGCGAAGTGGCCCTGACCAAAAAAGTGAAGCCGATAATCGCCAGCATGGGCGACGTGGCGGCCAGCGGCGGCTACTACATTGCCATGGCCTGCGACACGATTGTGGCCCACCCGAACACCATCACGGGCAGCATCGGGGTGTTTGGCATCCTGCCCAACATCCAGCCCCTGCTGGCCGACAAGCTCGGCATCACGGTGGACCGCGTGAAAACCGGCCTGTTTTCGGACCTGCCCACCGTCACGCGCCCGCTCTCGGACTACGAAAAACACGCCTTGCAGCAGGAAGTGGACCTGATTTACGCCGACTTCACCACCAAAGCCGCCCTGGGCCGCCACATGCCCGTCGAGCGCCTGCGCCGCCTGGCCTCGGGCCGCGTCTGGAGCGGCATCGAGGCCAAAAACAACGGCCTCGTGGACGTGCTGGGCGACTACTCGGATGCCCTGCGCATCGCCGCCGCCCGCGCCCACCTCAAGGCCGACGACTTCCGCATTCAGCGCCTGCCGCGCCGCAAAACCAGCCTCGAAGAAGTGCTGCAGATGTTCGGCGGCGGCCACGACGACGACAACGACGCGGCAAGGCTGGCAGCAATGCAGGCGGAGCTAGGCCCGCTCTACCCGGCCTACGCGCAGTACAAGCGCCTGACGGCGATGCGCGGGGTGCAGGCCCGGCTGCCGTTCGAGCTGGAGGTGCGGTAGGGGCCCACGCAGTCAAGCCCCGCCCCTACGGCCGCAAAATCTGGGTCATGCGCGTATAATTCAGCACCGTGAAAACGCCAATGCCGCCCTGCACGGTGCTGTAGATGGCCGAGGGCTGGGCAAAGGGGTTGCCGTTGGCGTTGCGGGCGTTGCCCACCGACTGCCGGAAGCGGTAGTGGGCCGGGTCGAGGTGGTAGAGGGTCACGGTCACGGTGTCGCGCGGGTGAAACTCAAAGCCCGTGCCCAGCACAAACCGCTGGCCGTTGAGCAGCCGGTCCTGGGGCGAATAGTCCACTTTGGGCTTTTTGTACACGCTGCCTTTGGCGGGGTTGCCGACGTGCATTTGCAGGCGGTAGTCGTCGTCGGGCGTGGGCGGGTCCTGGAAATAGGCCAGGCACAGGGCGCGGCGCAAGGTGTCGGGCCGGTCGTTGAATTTGTAGCGAATCGAGTCCAGGGGCACGGTGGTGGGCATGGTGGCCGTGCCGCTCAGGTGCCGCCCCCGCTTGTCGATGATGTCGAGCCGGAACACGTCGCCGGGGCGGGCCAGCAGCGGTTCGAGGCCCACGTGGGTGAAATACACGCGCTCGGTGCTGTCGGCTCCCGGCGCAAAAATCAGCGGCTCCACCCGGCCGTCGGGCAGCGTCAGGGCCACGGTCGCGTCTTTCGGCACCGAGGGCAGCACGTTGTTGGGGTCGAGGTAAGTGACCGATTCGCTCACGGCAATGCGCGGTATTTCGCCCGGTATCAGGTAGGCTTCCACGGCCAGCTGCGAATCGTAGGAGGGCAGTTGCACGTCGATATTTTTCTGCAAGCTGCCGCAACCCGCAAGCAGCAGCAAAACCGGAAGAAGCAGGAAGAGGCGGAGGGTTTTCATGGAAAGAAAAAATCGGGGCGAAGGTAGAACGAGTACCCCGAAGCTGCGCTTCGGCCACTGTGCAACAAGACCGGGCAGCGACCGAAGCGCAGCTTCGGGGTACTCGTTCAGTTAGCGATTGAAGTGAAAATTGTACGTCACCGACGGGATAATCGGGAACAGCGACACCTGCCGCGCCACGTAGCCCGTGAGCCGGTCCGTGACTTTGTCCTTCACGGTATCGAAGTACACGAAGTAAGCATTGCGGCGGTTGAGGGCGTTGTAGATGCTGAAGGTCAGGTCCTGGTTGCGCTGGCTCCCGATTTTGTACACCACGCCCAGGTCCAGGCGGATGTAGTCGAGCAGCCGGTAGGAGTTGCGGTCGGGGTAAATGGGGGTCGGGCGCGGGTCGAGGCCGGGGCTGCTGCCCGGAATGTCCTGGGTGTAGAAGCGGCCCAGGGGCAGGGTGGTGAGGTTGCCGCTCGTGTAGATGAAGCTGCCCGTGAGGTCAATGCGGGGGCTGAGCTTGTGCAGCACCACGACGGTCAGGTTGTGGCGGCGGTCGTAGTTGGGGTGGAAGTCCTGGCCGCCGTTCACGCCGTTGGTGCCGTTCTGGGGTTGGAAGTTGCGCCAGGCCCAGGCCAGGGTGTAGCCAATCCAGCCGGTGGTTTTGCCGGTTTTTTTCTCCAGGTAAATCTCATCCCCGTAGCTCCAACTGCGGCCAAAAATAAATTCCTCGTTCAGGTTGGGGTTCACAAACAGCTGCGCCCCGTCCTTGAAGTCCACCTGGTGCTGGCCCCACTTGTAGTACACCTCGTTGGTGAGCAAATATTTGCCCTGGCCCAGCAAAAAGCTGCCCCCGGCGCTCACCTGCTGCGACCGCTGGGGCTGCACGTTGAGCCGCGACGGATACCAGATGTCGGTGGGCAGCGACGCGCCCGAGTTCGTCACCAGGTGCACGTACTGGTACATCAGGGCGTAGCTGCCTTTCAGCGACACTTTGTCGTTCAGGGCGTAGCGGCCCGAGGCGCGGGGTTCGAGACCGCCGTGCTGGTCGGTGCCGCTGCGGAAGCCGCTCAGGCGCAGGCCGTACTCGGCCTGCCACTTGTCCGAAATTTTGAAATTGTCGCCGCCATACACCGCGCCTTCGGTGCCGTCGTAGCTCACGTTGTTGCCGAAGCTGATGCTGCCGTCGCTGGCCCCCGCTTGCAGGCGGCCCACGCCGAAGCGGTGCTGGGTGGCCAGCGCCCCGAAGCGCAGCGTGTGGCGGTCGTTGGGCACGTACTCAAAATCGGTGCGGGCGGTGTAGTCGCGCACCGCCGAGCCGAGGTTGAAGCTGAAAATATCCAGCTTGTTGGTCAGGTCGTACTGGTAGTCGGTGACCGACAAGCTGGTATTGACGAGCAGTTTGGAATTGAAAACGTGCTGCCAGCGCAGGGTGCCCAGCGTGTTGCCCCAACTAAAATTGAAGTTGAACGAGCCGGGGCTGCTGAACCCGAACACGTCGCGCCCCAGGTAGCCGGTCAGGAACAACTGGTCCTGGCGGCCCAGCGTGTAGTTGGCCTTCACGTTGAGGTCGTAGAAGTAGTAGTCCGGGATGGGGGTATAGTCGGGCTTGCTCTTGTTGGCTTGGTTAATGGCGCGGGTGAAAACGTCAAAATACGTGCGCCGCCCGCTCACGATAAACGAGCCTTTGCCGCCCTCAATCGGCCCTTCCAGGGTCAGGCGCGACGAAATCAGGCCGATGCCGCCGGTGGCGGCGTAGTGCTGCCGGTCGCCCTCGCGCAGCTTCACGTCCACCACCGACGAGAGCCGCCCGCCAAACTGCGCCGGGAAGCCCGACTTGTACAGGTCCACGCTGCTCACGGCATCGGAGTTGAACACCGAAAACAGCCCGAACAAGTGGTTGGGGTTGTACACGAGGGTGTTGTCGAGCAGCACCAGGTTCTGGTCCGATGAGCCGCCGCGCACAAACAGGCCGCTCGTGCCCTCGCCGCCGCTCTGCACCCCCGGCTTGAGTTGCAGGGTTTTGAGGATGTCGACCTCGCCAAACAAAGCCGGCAGCAGCTTGGCCTCGCGGATGCTGAGGTGCTCAACGCCCATTTGCGGGGTTTTGAGCTTCTGTTCCAGCGTCTGGGAACCGCGCACCACCACCTCGCCCAACTCGTTGCCGGCTTCGGCCAGGCTGAAACTCAGGCGCTGGTTTTTGGTCAGGTTGAGGGTGCGGGTGACGGTTTGGTAGCCGATGAAGGCGACCTCCAGCCCGTACTGCCCGGCGGGCAGGCTCAGCGAAAAATGTCCCAGCGAATCGGCCGCTGTGCCGGTGCGCAGGGCAGGCACGGCCACGCTCGCACCGGGCAGGGTTTCACCGCCGGGGCCGCGCACGGTGCCACTCAGCACAAAGCGGGTTTGGGCGGCAACGGGCCGGGCCAGCACCGCCAGCAATAGCAATAAAAAGAGCCGCGCCGCGCGGCCCCGCCAGAATACATCAACCATAAGCAAAAAAAAGCCCGTGGGCACGGCCACCGCCGGCAAAGGTACCGGCTACTCAGACGCGCTGCCCGCCCCGAAATTGCCTTCGGGGCTTTTTTAGTTCAAAAAACGGTCGTGCTGAACGCAGCGCAGCGGAGTTGAAGCACCTCTTCACCATGCTAACGCAAGCGCAAGCATCACTTACGCGGCAGAGGTGCTTCAACTCCGCTGCGCTGCGTTCAGCACGACGGGCAACACGGCAACTCAAAAAGGGTTGCAGGGCTTGGGCCAACTGCGGCCCCGGCACGGCCCCCGCCTGCCGCCACACCGGTTGCCCCTGCCGGAACAGTATCAGCGTGGGGATGCTCTGCACCCGGTACTGCCGGGCCAGGGCGGGGTTTTTGTCCACGTCAATCTTGACCACGCGCAGCTTGCCCCGGTGCTGGGCCGCCACCTGTTCCAGCACCGGGGCCATCGCTTTGCAAGGGCCGCACCAGTCGGCATAAAAATCCACCAGCACCGGCATCCCGGGGCTGGCAACGAGGTCGGCAAAGGATTTGCGGGGCATAAAAAAGGCAACGGGTGGAAGGCGACACCGCCACTTTGCTGTAGTACGCTAACCAAACCGCGCCCAGCCTTACCACGACAAAAAAACCGCCAAATGGTTGGCCTTGCAGCCTCCTGCTGCAAGCAGGACACCCAACTGCCTAGGCATACAAGGCCCCCTCGTCGTACCTTAGCCCGGCTTGCGGCTACGCCGTCCTCCTGGTCTCGAATTTTCCCAATGTCGCCGCAGTCCTCCACCCGCCTCAACAAGTTCATCAGCGAAAGCGGCATTTGTTCGCGCCGCGAAGCCGACCGCTACATCGCGCAAGGCCAGGTGTTCATCAACGGCAAGCCCGCCCAGGTGGGCGACCAGGTGAAGCCCCGCGACCGCGTGACCGTGAACGGCCGTCCCCTCGAACCCCGGCAGGCCGACGAAGCCGTGTACCTGGCCTTCAACAAGCCGGTGGGCATCACGAGCACCTCCGAGCCGGGGGTGCGCGGCAACATCGTGGACTACGTGAACCACGCCGCCCGCGTGTTTCCCGTCGGCCGGTTGGACAAAGATTCGTCGGGCCTGATTTTCCTGACCAGCGACGGCGACATCGTGAACAAGATTCTGCGGGCCGGCAACCGCCACGAAAAGGAGTACGTGGTGACCGTAAACCGCATTCTCACGGACCAGATGCTGGCCGAAATGGCCCAGGGCATCCCCATGCTCGGCACCGTCACCAAGCCCTGCCTCATCCAAAAGGAAACCCCTTACATCTTTCGCATCACCCTGGTGCAGGGCCTGAATCGCCAGATTCGCCGCATGGTCGAGCACTTCGGCTACGAAGTCACCAAGCTCGAGCGCGTCCGCATCATGAACGTGACCGTGAAAGGCCTGCCCGTGGGCGACTGGCGCGAGCTAACCCCCGCCGAGCTGGCCGGCATCCTGAAAATGGTTGCAACATCGTCGGGCACCGAAGACGCTTCCGGTGGCCGCCGCACCCCTGCCAAAGCCCCCGCCGAAGACCTCCGCCCCCGCCGCACCCCGCCCTCCATGAAAAACCCGGCCGCCAACGGCTGGTGGGGCCCCCGGCCCGACAAGCCGGCCCCCGCCAGCCCCCCTGGCAAGCGCCCCAACAAAGGCAGTTCCGGCAAACGCCCGGCCGCCCCCGGCCGGGGTTCGGCGCGGCCCCGGTAGGCGCTGGGCTATGGGTTGAGCAAACGACGCTTCGCTCTGCCGTTTGGGCAAGGTCTGGCCGCTGGCCGCTGCCCTTAATAGGAAAAATCCTCCGGCTCGCCCAGCAGCCGCCGGCCTTTCAAAATTTGCTTTTTGAAAAATTTAGCCGCCCGAAACGTCGACTCGTAGTCGGTAAGCGGCGGGTGCGTAATGCCGAGGCTCTGGCGCGTCAGGTATTCGTCGTACACGACCGGCAACGCCTCCAGCAGGCGCTGGCGGCGGTAGTTGGCGGCGGCCTGTATCACCGCCTGCCGCCAGTCGGGGTGCGCCTCGATGGCGATGAGGTCTTCGTGGGCGTTTTCCAGGGTTTCCAGGGCTTCTTCCAGCCCGCTCACGTTGTGGTTTTTGTTGGCCTGGTAATGCGCGGCGAACAGGCGCTTGACTTTCCCCGTCTCGAACCGCTCGGCAAATTCCAGGGAGCGGGCTTCCTGCTCGGCATACCCCAGGCGCGGGCGCGGGTCGGGCGGATTGGCGGCCCGGGCAGCCGCGTCCTCGGCCCGGGCTTTCTCCCGCTTGGCCTGGAAGGCTTTCCGCGCCACCTCCATGTACCGCTCCTCCTTGGTGCCACGCACGTCGGGCAAACTCATCAGCACCGCCGTGCCGCACCGGGCATTATGGAAGTGATACCACTCGGGCATGGTCAGGCCGCCGTCGGTTTGGTCCTGATGTTCGTTCTTGAACTCTTCATAGTTTTGCCAGTCGGCGTAGTCGTTGCCTTCCACGTCATCTTCAAAATCGGCGGTCGTGGCCACAAACTGGCAATAGAGCTCAAACTCGTCGGGCGTGATTGGCTCCAGAAACGGGCAGCGGTAGATGAAGCTGTTGCTGCTCCAGTCCTCAAATTCGGCACTTACATCGATGCCCGGCACGGTGGCCTGCTCGGCACGCCAGCGGCACTGCAAGTCAAAGAGTTTCTTCCGTTGGATATCCCATAGCCGCTCGTAGGCCGCATCGGTGTATTGGGTGATGCGCTCCTGCAACCAGCGGGTTGAGTTGTCGCCGTAGCGCAGCACCCTGACCTTTTCCAAAGCGTAGTGACGGATGAAGTCCGGGATGCTGTCGGGGTGAAACTGCTCCAGCCAGGGGCGGTAAAGCGGGTTGGCCCGCAGGTCGTCAATGAAGTCATCTACCTGCCGGGCTTGGGCCTGTTCCTCATCGGCGCGTTCCTGCAAAAACGGGTAGGCCGCTACTTCGGGCAGCGGCGGCAGCGGCGCGGGGTCGTCGGCACCAGCGGCGGGGGGGAGTTCGTCGGAAGTCATGCGCTTGCAGAGGGAGAAGTTGCCGGCCTGCGTTAGTTAAACTCGTCCAGATACCCCAGCTCGCGGCGCTTGGCCGCCCGCTCCTTCGGGTCGCGGTACTGCGCATCAATCAAACTCAGCATAGCCGACAGCACGTCCGTGATGTATTCTTCCAGCGGCTCGCGGTCGGCAATGGCCTTCGTCACGCCCTGGGCCGTGCCCGTGGCCTGGCCGGTGGCCGTGGCATAAGCGGCCCGGATGGGTGTCCAGAACGCCTTGCCGTAGTCGCGGCCATCGAGGCCGTTGGCCGTGAGGGCGGCCAGCAATTTGTCCAGCGCCTTGAGGCGCTCGCCCTGGTCGGCGGGCAAAATGTAAGCGTCGTGGTACGTCTCGATGCCGAACTCGGCGTAGTGCTCCTTGGCCCGCGCCTTGGTAAACTTCTCGGCGATGTAGCCCTTCACGTAGTTTAGCCCGTCCTCCATCTTGTCGTCAAGCGCCTTGATGTCGCCCGTCACCTGGGGCCGCAGCATCCCGGCCTGCTCCCGCTTCGTCACCGATGCCTCAAACGACACCGCCTTCGGCCCATACGCGGCCTCCGTGGTCCAGATGAACACGAGTTGCGGGTTTGTCGGCCAAGCTTCCTTGACGCGCAAAGCCAAATCGGCCCGGCCGCGCAGCGAACGCGGAATCGAAGGGTTTCGCCCCGGTTCGTCGGGGGTGGGGGTAGGTTCCATGTGCGAGAAGATTGCAAAAGGTGAAAACTCTGCCGCTAAAGTAGCAGGTTTTCCGGCAACGGCCCGCGCCCGGCGTTCCCGCGTCCTAGGTAAGCCCCGGAAGTCGTTCCGGACCCTACCTAGGCGCTAGGTGGGTTAAGGAAGTGGTTTTATGGCCTACCTAGCGCCTAGGTAAGGCCGGGAAGCGGTTTCGGGGCTTACCCAGGAGCTAGGTAGGGCGCGGAAGTGCGTACGGGGCTTACCTAGGAGCTAGGTAGGGCGGGGAAGTGGGCAAGAGGCTTACTTGGGAGGAATTCCCCCACCCCGCCGCCGGGGCAGGCGCGGCTAGGGTAGCGGGATTTTCGGAAGCTGGCGCGCGTTTAGCGCAGCGTAACTCGTGCCGGAACACCGGACGAGGCGGTGCCTCGCAACAGAACGACTGGCCCTGAAACGACCTAGCGGCGCGGCTGGTCATTGCTGCGTTGCGGCAGTGGAGGCACAGCCTCCACCGCATGGCTGGTCACGAGTTACGGCTTCGCCTAAACTCGCGCCAGATTGGCGTTATGCTTCTCTAAAATTTCCTTCAGCTTGGTTATTTCCTGCTTCAAATTTAAATTCTCTTCAAGCAAATTGTAATTCAAGGCGCTTTCGTAATTATTCATCTCGCGAAGTTTCGCGAAAGCCTGTGTCAAGCGCATTCGGCTCTGACTGCCTTTAAAAATTTGTTCTGCAATTTTCCCTAGCGGGTCTACAAAACTGCAATGGAGAGCATCGGCGTTGCGTGGCTCGTACAAACCCTTTACAGACCAATTGCCTACACTTACTAATTGGGTTTTTGTGTGCTTATCTGCAAACAAAATATACTTGTTGCTTTGATACCATTGGTCCTTTCGCCCATTGGCCAGCACCATGTTTTCGAACGTAGCCTGCCCTTTTAAAACACAAAGAGGATTCTGTTCGAATGCTTGCGCCAACGTTGCGAATTCGGTAATTGAACAGTCCTGATTGATGGATAATATTGCTCCGTCCACTGTGAAGAATCTTTCCATAGTTCCTCGCTTACAAACTATCCCAGTATTCTTGGCTCTGCTGGTCCAAGTCAAGACCATCGTTATAATACGAGCCACGGCTCATTGACACTTTAAAATCTTCCGTGGTAGCATTCGCCAAATTCTCGCTTTCTTGAGCGTCCAATTCACTTCTGGTACTCGGTGAATTTATTACTACCACCGGCCGGGGAGTGTGTCGAAGTTGCCGCCTTGGTTGCGGTGCGGCAAGAAGAATTTCAGTGATTGTTAAACGCTTTTGCTCTTCACTTGCACCTGCTTGGCTGTTTGATTTTTGGTTATCTTCCATGAGAGTATGGGGTGTTTTTGTGAGAGCAAACATACAAACAAAAAGCCCCGCCGACTTCACGCCAGCGGGGCTTTCCCATTCACAAAACCAAACGAATTACACCGCCGGCAGCTCCACATTCTCAAACCGCACCCTGCCATCCTCCAGCACCGCTTCCACCACCGCATCCTTGCGCCCTCTCCCGGATAAAATCGCCTTGGAAAGCTTGTTCAGCATCACCCGCTGCACCACCCGCACCTTTTTCCAGCGGCTGGGCGTTACCTTGCTACACCACTCGCCCAACACCACCCCCATGCCCCTTGCGTCATCCCATACCACCCCCACGGTGGCCCAACAGCTGGACAACCTCGCCAACATGGCCGAGCGGGTGGCTTCGCCCGAGTTTAAGCGCGGCTTCCGGGAGTTTGTGCGGGCCAGGGCAAAGGCCGCCAACTCCTTTCTGACCTACCGCGACGCCGAGGGCCGCTTGGTGCAGGAGTGGCCCAGCACGGGGCGGGTGGACGTTCTGGCGGAATAGCCCAGCAAAATGAACGCTCCCGTGCCTACGGTTTATGTACTGGCGGGTCCTAACGGCGCGGGCAAAACGTCGCTCTATCAGTACGAAGCCCTGGCCGTGCCGCGCCTGAACGGCGACACCCTGTATCAGCAGGGCCTGGCCGTGGCCGAAGTGGAAGCGTCGATGCGGCAACAGTTGGAAGAATGGACAGGGCGGCGGATTTCATTCGTCATCGAAACCAACGCCGCCAGCGAACGGGACTACGCCCTGTTCAACACCCTGAAAAAAGCCGGCTACTGCCTCGAACTCCGCTACGTGGGCCTGGAGTCGGTGGCACTATGCCAGCAGCGGGTAGCTCAACGGGTATTGGAAGGCGGCCACGACGTGCTTCCGGCCCACGTCCAGCAGCGCTACGCCAACGGCCTGTCGCTGCTCAAGCAACACTACCGGCTTTTCGACCGCATCCAACTCTACGACAACACCGGCACCGAAGCGCGGCAAGTGGCAGAATTTGTGCCCGGCCACCCGTTGCAGCTGACTGACTTTTTAGCTGCCTGGGCCTCGCCAGTAGTGGCACACATTGAGAAGATGGAAGCGGTTTATCAACGATTTCACAACTAGAAAAGCCCCGTCGGCAACTCGCCAACGGGGCTTTTCCTATTCAAACCAACCTGAATAGAATCTCCTTGGAAAGCTCGTTCAGCACCACCCGCACCTTTTTCCTGCGGCTGGGCGTTACCTTGCTTCACCATTAGCTGCCACCTGCCATGTCGCCCGCTACGCCCTTTCAGCCCACCAAACTAAATAGCCTACAAATTAGCCTGCTTCGCCTGTTCGACCGGGGCATGAGCGACGAGGAGATTCTGGAAATCCGGCGGGTGCTGGTGGAGCATATGTCGAAGAAGCTGCTGGCCGAAGTCGAGCGCATTGATGCCGAGCGCGGCTATACCGCCGAAGACTACGAGCGAATGCTCAACGAGCCTTCCTGATGCCAAGCGCGGTGATTGACACGCATTGCTTGCTGGCTTCGCTCAACCCCAACAGCCCGTATCACCGCTTGTACCGGTTGTTCGCGGCCGAGGCATTCGAGTGGGTTCTCAGCAATGAAATACTGACCGAATACGACGAGGTATTAACGCGGCGTTATGCTGCCAGCACTGCCGACCGGATATTGGAAATTCTACTGACGGCATCCAATACATCGCAACAGGAAGCGTACTACAAATGGCAGCTCATCGAAGCGGACCCCGACGATAACAAATCCGCCGATGTAGCCATTGCCGCCAACGCCGATTATCTGGTCACTAACGACCGCCATTTTCAGCCCTTACTGCAACTGGAATTCCCAAGAGTGCCGGTTGTAATGCTGCAACAATTTTTGGATTCGTTCCAACAATAAAAAGCCCCGCCAGCAACTTGCCAGCGGGGCTTTCCCATTCAAACCAAATCCACTTACACTGCCGGCATCTCCACGTTCTCAAACTTCACCACCCCATCCTCCAACACCGCTTCTACCACCGCATCCTTCACGACCTTCCCGGATAAAATCTCCTTTGAAAGCTCATTCAGAATCACGCGCTGGAGCACGCGCTTCAGCGGGCGGGCACCGAACTGCGGGTCGAAGCCGGATTCGCCCAGGTAGTCGAGCACTTCGCTGGTGGCTTCGAGCTGGATGCCGGCCTCGGCCAGGCGCTGCTGAATCTGGCGGAACTGGATGTCGACGATGCGGCGGATTTCCTTGCGCTTGAGGGGCTGGAACGTCACAATTTCGTCGATGCGGTTCAGGAACTCGGGGCGCATATGCTGCTTGAGGCGCTCCACCACTTCGTCGCGGGTACGGTCGACGACCTCCTCGTGGTTGAACTCGTTGAGGTCCTTGAAGTTCTTCTGGATGAGGTCGGCCCCGGTGTTCGAGGTCATGATGATGATGGTGTTCTTGAAGTTCGCCACCCGGCCTTTGTTGTCGGTGAGGCGGCCGTCGTCGAGCACTTGCAGCAGGATGTTGAACACGTCGGGGTGCGCTTTCTCGATTTCGTCGAGCAGCACCACCGAGTAGGGCTTGCGGCGCACGGCCTCCGTAAGCTGGCCGCCCTCGTCGTAGCCCACGTAGCCGGGAGGCGCGCCGATGAGGCGCGAGGTGGCGTGGCGCTCCTGGTACTCGCTCATGTCGATGCGGACCATGGCGTTTTCGTCGTTGAACAAATACTCGGCTAGGGCCTTGGCCAGCTCGGTTTTGCCCACGCCGGTGGTGCCCAGGAATATGAACGAGCCGATGGGCCGCTTGGGGTCTTGCAGGCCGGCGCGGGAGCGGCGCACGGCATCGGAAATGGCCGCAATGGCCTCCGCCTGGCCAGCCACGCGCTTGCCCAGCTCGGCTTCGAGGTTCAGCAGCTTCTCGCGGTCCGATTGCAGCATTTTGCTCACCGGGATGCCCGTCCACTTGGCCACCACTTCGGCGATGGACTCGCTCGTGACGACTTCCTGGAGCATGGCGCCGCCGCCAGAAGCCGACTCATGATTGGCGGCGGCTTCTTCCTGCAAGGTTTTCAGCTTGGCTTCGGCTTCCTGAATCTTGCCGTAGCGCAGCTCGGCCACGCGGGCGTAATCGCCCTGGCGCTCGGCCTGCTCGGCTTCCAGCTTGAATTGCTCGATGGCTTCTTTTTGGGTTTGAATGCCGGTGAGGACGGCTTTTTCGCCTTCCCAACGGGCGCGTAGGCTGTCGCGCTTGTCGTTCAGCTCGGCCAATTCCTTGCTGAGGATGGCTTCGCGGTCGCGGTTGTCTTCGCGGCGGATGGCTTCGCGCTCAATTTCGAGCTGCATGATGCGGCGCTGAATCTCGTCCAGCTCCACGGGCATGGAATTCAGCTCGATGCGGAGCTTGGCGGCGGCCTCGTCCATGAGGTCGATGGCCTTGTCGGGCAGGAACCGGTCGGTGATGTAGCGGGCGCTAAGCTCCACGGCGGCAATCACGGCATCGTCGGTGATGCGCACGCCGTGGTGCAGCTCGTACTTTTCCTTGATGCCGCGCATGATGCTGATGGCGTCCTCAAGGGTGGGCTCGTCCACCATCACGGCCTGGAAACGGCGTTCGAGGGCCTTGTCCTTCTCGATGTATTTCTGGTATTCCTTGAGCGTGGTGGCCCCGATGGCGTGCAGCTCGCCGCGCGCCAGGGCGGGCTTGAGCAGGTTGGCGGCGTCCATGGCGCCCTCGCCCCCGCCGCCGGCCCCGATGAGGGTGTGCATCTCGTCGATGAAGAGCACAATCTGGCCGTCGGAGTCGGTCACTTCCTTGATGACGGCCTTGAGGCGCTCCTCAAACTCGCCCTTGTACTTGGCCCCGGCCACGAGCAGGCCCATGTCGAGGCTCATGATGACTTTGTCGCGCAGGTTTTCGGGCACGTCGCCGGCCACGATGCGCTGGGCCAGGCCCTCCACGATGGCGGTTTTGCCCACGCCGGGCTCGCCGAGCAGCACGGGGTTGTTTTTGGTGCGGCGCGAGAGGATTTGCAGCACGCGGCGGATTTCCTCGTCGCGGCCAATCACGGGGTCCATCTTGCCGCGCCGCACCTGCTCGTTGAGGTTCACGGCGTAGCGGTTCAGGCTCTGGTACTGGTCTTCGGCGCTCTGGCTGGTGACTTTGCGCCCGCCGCGCAGCTCCTGGATGGCGGCCTTCAAGTCCTTGTCATTGAAGCCGGTGTCTTTGAGCAGCGTGGCCACGGCATCCTTGCCGCCGAGGATGCCCAACAGCAGGTGCTCGACGGACACAAACTCGTCGCCGAGGTCCTTCATGGCTGTGTTGGCGCGCTGCACGGCCGCGGCCGCGTCGTTGGCGAAGTAGGGCGAGCCGCCGCTCACCTTGGGGTAGGCGGCCACAATGGCATCGAGCCGCGGCGTGAGGATGTTGAGGTTGGCGCCCAGCTTGTTGGCCAGAAACGAGAAGACGCTTTCGTCGCTCTGGAAGAGGCCCTTCAGCAAATGGCCGGTTTCGACGGCCTGCTGCTGGTTGCCCCCGGCTATTTCGGTGGCCTTCTGCACGGCCTCCTGTGCCTTGATGGTGAAGTTTTTAAAGTCCATGATGCGTAGTCTCTAGGTGGGTACTTCGGGTTAGGAAGTTGGTACGAAGGGACTAGCAAACGGGGTGCGAGAGTGGGTTTTCGGACTTTTTGGCGGAAAATACTAAATTAGCAGAAGCTAAACTTGCCAAAATTACAGGGACTACGTTTATTCGCCGTATATGTCTTTTAGAAATACAACATGATAGTAGTTAGAAACTCCTGTTTCAGAATCAGCAACCCCAACTTTTGATACACAAGATTTTATCTGAGTTGAAATAGTAAAGTTAGAAATGTAACTTCCGTCACTTTTTGCAATAGAAAAAACCTTGCCTTGCTGAACGATAACATACATTTCATTACAAGTACCCGGTCCAACGAGGTTTGCTAGATGTTTGCCGTCAGTTATTTGCGGGTAAGTAGAAGCTTCTTTATAAAGGCCAGCTATTTCGTCTTGGCAAGCTTCTAGCTGTGCGTCATACCGAGCTTGGTTACGTCGGTTTGCTTCTTCGAAAGCTTCAAGAGGAAGTGGAACGAATTGGGATACATAAGTTTGCTTAAAATTACTTGATAGCTGAGCATTGACTGAATTGCTGCAAGCTATGACCGTTGCTGCAAGAAGTAAGATATTTTTCATGAGTTACAAATAACAGTGGTTAAAACAGTTTTGAACAGTTAGTTTTCATTAGCTTCTTTAAGCAATTTATTTATTTTTCGCAATGCCTCTTCTCTCGTTCCTGCCTCAGAAAATGTTGTTTCCAGTTCGACCAGATAGTAAGGAGCTTGAAAAGTATGTGTAACGAAGAAAACAGTTATGCGCTTACCTTTTGTAAATGCGTTTGGCTCCTCGGAGATATGCTTGTCGAGAAAGTATTGGTTTACGCCTTTTGCTGCTCTTAACTTGTCTGACTGTTTTATTGCTAAAGTTGGCCAAAATATGCTATTTCTAAAACTATCCGTAACCTAGCAACCTCCGCAATACTAGCGCCCCGCGCTGAACACAAGTGGCGCAGACGATAGCAAAGTAAGCTACTAAAACTTTAGTAAGAAACCCTAAAGCCCCTTTTTTGCCTGGTGCGGCGGTTCCCGGCGGGCGGGCAATATTCGCAGCTAAGATATGTTGTGGAAACTGTTTTCATATTGATGCTGAATGCTCAAATTGATTAAATAGAAGCTCTCGTTTCTCCCAGAGGCACCCACAGTGGGCGGGGGCGGCGGGGGTTTGCGGCGGCTAAAGTAGCACAGAATCTTGAGTTTCGCGTTGGCGGCGCGGGCAGCGGGCAGGATTATTTATCATCGTAGTGGAAACGGCATTGCGTGATGTACACGTTACCATCCTGCACCCGATACACCAAGCGGTGTTCCCGGTTGATGCGCCGCGACCAATAGCCTTGGTACTTATTCTTCAGGGGCTCGGGCTTGCCAGTGCCTTTGTGCGGCGTACGGCGGCATTCCTCCAGCAAGGCGGTGATTTTGGCATAAATAGCCGGGTCGTGCTGATGCCAATACTGGTACTGCTCGAAAGCCAAGAAACTGAAGCAGAACATTATTCCTGCCGCAGTTCTTGCATCACAACTTCGCCGCGCTCAATTTGCGCGATGGAATCGTCCAGTGCTTTGGTGTTGGCAGCGGTACTAAGCAGGTACTCGGTGGCATCCAGCTTCTTTTTCTTCTTCGCAACGGGGGTAAGCTGGACGTAAGAAAAAGCTTGCAGCAATTCTCGGATGAATTCCTGCTTTTGGTCGGGCACTTCGAGGGTAAAAATCATGCTTGCGCAAAACGATAAGAAGCGACTTGGTTCCCGTAACCATCGCCGGCAACAAAAATACACAGAAGCCCCTGTTTCTTTCAGCGGCGGGGGCAGCGGGCGGGGGGTGGCGGGGGCTTGCGGCGGCTAAAGTAGCGCAGAATCTTGGATTTCGCGCAGGTGGCGCGGGCAACGGACGGATTGGCGGCGGATGCGAAGAAGTTAAGGTGTGGAAAGCCAGTTTTCCAACGGTAGGTTAATCAGGTCGGCGAAGTGGCGGGTGTTGCGCGTGACGAGCGTGAGACCGTGGGCCACGGCCGTGCTACCAATCAATAGGTCTAAGTCATCGACAGGCCGTCCAGCTGCCCGCAGGCGCACTTTCTCCAAGCCGTATATCTCAAAACCGGAGCCGACCAGCAAAATACGGTCTGCAAAAAGCCGCCGTAAAATATCGAGTGATTGACGGTTGGCGGCTTGTTTGGACGGGGCGCTTTTGGCGATGCCGTAAATCAATTCGGCAATGGTCAATTCGCTCAAAAAGCAATTCTCAACGCCAACCTGCCGTATTTTCTCCCGCAGCCCAAATTCGTCTTTCGACCAATGAATACAAATGTTGGTGTCGAGCAAATATTGGCTCATAACTCAACGTCGCGGTCACGGAAATAGCGGGACTCCCGAATCTGGCGGGCCAACTCGGTGCCGTCTTCAGCCGACTGCCAGGAACCGGCAAACTCGTCCAATAACCGATTTTGCTCGGCCTCCGAGAGGTCCGATTGAGCAACTTGGCTGGCAGCAACTTGCTTTTTTGTTTTCAAGTGCTTCCAACGAGCCGCCCAGCCAGCGGGCAGGTTTTGCAGCCAGCGGAAAGCATCAGCCGCTTGTTCGTCGGGAAATTCTAATTCAAAAGCGACTTTCATGTAGCTAAGTTACGCAGAAGCACCTGTTTCGTTCAGCGGCGGGGGCAACGGGCGGGGGTTTGCGGGGGCTAAAGTAGCACGGAATATTGGGTTTCGTGCAGGCGGCGCGCGAGCAGCGGACAGGGATGCTCGACAAAACAGCGGTTACTTATCGTCGTAATGGAAGCGGCACTGGGCGATGTAGAGCGTATCGCCACTAAGCTTATAGATGAACCGGTGTTCCTGGGTGATGCGCCGCGACCAAAAGCCTTTGCGGTCGCCCTTCAGCGGCTCCGGCTTGCCGCGTCCAGTGAAAGGGGTGCGAACGCACTCCTTCAGTAACGAATTGATTTTGCCGAGGATTACCTCGTCTGTTTCCTGCCAATGGAGATAGTCCTCCCAAGCGTAGGTAGTCCAGGAAATGTTTATAGCTGCGGCCATTCGTGGGTAGTGGTTTCGCCGCGCTCAATTTCCTCCATTGCCGCTAGTAGCCGCTCGCGGTTGGTACGGGTACTCATCAGGTATTCCGTAGTGTCCTGCTGGCGTTTGCGGGCGGGTTTAGCATTAGGAGTGAGCTTGACAAAAGCAAACGCCTGTAGCAACTCCTGGATGAATTCCTGCTTTTGGTCGGGTACTTCGAGGGTGAAAATCATAATTGCTCAAAACGATAAGAAGCGACTTGGTTCCCGTAACCATCGCCAGCAACAAAAATACACAGAAGCCTCAATTTCTGTCAGCGGCGGGGGCAGCGGGCGGGGCGGCCGTGGGGAAGAAGCTATGGTGTCGTTCTAGCGGCGGGGGCAGCGGGCGGGGGGGCGGGGGATTGCGGCGGCTAAAGTAGCACAGAATCTTGGGTTTTGCTCAGGTTGCGGGATGATTACGGATTGTCAATCCAGTTTTCCAGCCCCAAGCCGGAGATGTCGGCAAAGTGGCGGGTGTTGCGCGTTATGAGGGTGAGGCCGTGGCGGAGAGCCGTGCAGCCTATCATCAGGTCGAAATCATCGACAGGGCGGCCAGCCCGGCGCAGCCGGGTTTTCTCGGCGGCGTAATGCTCAAAACAGTCCGCAATGGGCAGGATGTGCCCTTCAAACGCAACACGAAGCTCATGTAGCGCCTGTCGGTTGGCGGCCTGCTTGGTTGGGGCGCTATTGGCGACACCGTACAGCATTTCGGCGATTGTCAGCTCGCTGATGAAGCAGTGGTCGAAGCCGATACTATCCAGCTTCTCGAAAATGCCGTATTCGTTTTTGGTGAAATGGATGCAGATGTTAGTATCCAGCAGGTAGAAGCTCATAGCGCTACGTCGCGGTCACGAAAGTGCCGCGATTCCATCAGCATCTTATTGATTTCATCCCCGCTTTCGTCGGACTGCCAGGAACCCGCCAACGCTAAAAAGCGCCGCCGGCGCTCTTCTTCCGAAATAGCAACGACTGGAGGTGTCGCAGTGGCTTTCACGCCCAGCCGCTGTGCCAGACTCAGCAGCAAGTGTAGGTCGGAATCATTGGTTGACTCCAGGACGAGGGTAGTTGTCATAATGGGCAGATGCTGAATGACGCAGTGATACGATAGTGCTTCTAAAGCTAAAGTTACACCGAAGCTTGGGCTTCTTCAGCGGCGGGGGCAGCGGGCGGGGATGTCGTGGGATGAGCGAATCAAATGTAACACTAGTTTCGTCCGGTGCGGCAGTTCCCAGCGTTCGGGCGGGCAGCGGGCGCGGGCCGGGGTTCAGGGGGTTCCCGCATTGGGCAACGCGCGGGTATTCGCCTCCCAGTTTATAAATCAGCCGGTGTTCCTGCGTGATGCGCCGCGACCAGTAACCGCGCGGGTCCCCTTTCAGCAGTTCGGGCTTGCCAGTGCCGGCCAATGGAGCACGCAGACGCTTTTCGAGTAAGATATTGACTTCGTGTAAAATGGCGCATAAAGGCCCGTTCCCAAAGCAGTAGTTGGGCCACCAGGGGTGTGAATGGACCACTGCCGATTGGGAGCAAGCAAAGCAAAATTGCATAGAAAATTTAAAAGTAAGCCCCTACGTCGCAGAAACCGGCGGCGGCGAAAAAGATGCTCCAGTCGGCCGTGTTGCGCTGTGTTGGCCAAAAATACCGGCAACTTCCCCGGCCCGTCGCAGGTTATATTTCCCCCGCTTGCTATGCCCCGAATGCCGCGCCCGCCGTTTTGTTGCCGCCGAAGGCCCGGCTCCTGCACCTGCCGGGCCGCCAGCTTGCGGGCTGTGCGAACGGGCGGTGCAGCGCACCACGCGCCACCACTTGGTGCCCCGTGCCGAAGGCGGGCGCTACGGGGCCACCGTGCAGTTGTGCCAGCCCTGCCACAGCAGCGTTCACCGGTTTTTGAGCAACCGGGCGCTGGCCCGGCAGTACCCGACGGTGGCGGCGTTGCGCGGGGCGGAGGAACTGCAAACCTATCTGACCTGGGTTCGGCGGCAACGGGTGGAGCAGATTCGGAACCGGCGATGAGGTGGGTTACGAGGGACGAGTTTTGGTTTTTGATGTAGGATATGGATTTTTGCAACTGAAAGTCTTCCCAGTCTGTCGTAGCTCACCCTCATGACCCGTCACTTCGTTCCTTTGGCGCAACTCCGGCAGCAGCCCACCACTGCGGTGGATAGCGCAGGCAGCGGCGCGGCCCTCACGCTGACGCACTGGCGCGGGGCAGCTACCCCCGACCACCTGCACGACGACGTGAGCGCCGAAGCGGTCCTGCGGGCTGTGCGGCCGCCACGCCCGTTCTGGAGGCCCCGGCCGTCAGGGCCAACCACTTTGACGTGGACGGGTTTGTCGGGGTGTGGAGCTTGCCGCCCCCGGCTTTGGCCCTGCCCCACGAAGCCCGGTTGCGGCGGGTGGCAACGTTGGGCGACTTTCGAGCAATGAATTGGCCCGGCCCGCTGGCCGAAAAGGCGCTGCAATGGGTGTGCTGGCTGACTGCCGAGGAAAAGGCCTGCTGCTACGGGCCTTTGGGTGGTGCAAGCGGCGGGTAGGATTCAGCGAAGTAAAACGCTGACCTTTGCCCAATCCTTGAACATCAACCGCCTTTGCCGGTAGTTGCGTTCACCCCAAAAGCCCGCCCCGTCCGTGATTGCTGAAAACATCCAACGCTTGGAACACCAACTTGCTGGCACCGCCGCCCGCCTCGTGGTCGTCACCAAAACCCACCCCGTCGAGCGCCTGCGCGAAGCCTACGCCGCCGGTGCCCGCCGGTTTGGCGAAAACCGCGCCCAGGAGATGGCCGAAAAGCAACCCCAACTGCCGCCCGATGTGGAATGGCACCTCATCGGCCACCTGCAAACCAACAAAATCAAGTACATCGCGCCCTTTGTGCACACCATTCAGAGCGTGGACAGCCTGCGCCTGTTGCAGGAAATTGACCGACAAGCCGCCCGCCAGGGCCGCGTCATCCACGGGCTGCTGCAATTTCACATTGCCCAGGAGGAAGCCAAAACTGGCCTGACGCTGCCCGAAGCAGAAGCCTTGTTGAACGCCTCCGAATACCAGCAGCTGCAAAATACCCGCCTGACCGGCATCATGGGCATCGCGACCAACACCGCCGACGAAGCCCAAATCCGCCAGGAGTTTCGGCAACTGCACCATCACTTTCAGCACCTGAAAGCCACGTACTTCGCCACCGAAGCCAGCTTCTGCGAACTCTCAATGGGAATGAGCGGCGACTACCAACTGGCCGTAGCCGAAGGCAGCACCCTCATCCGCGTCGGCAGCGCCATCTTCGGCCCCCGCTGAACGGGTGGTCCGACGACTTTTTCAGTCGTCCGACCACTAAATCCCCCGTTGTTAAATCCCGCCCATCTTTGTATCACCAATTTTCAACAATTTAGTGGTCGGACGACTGAAAAAGTCGTCGGACCACCCCGTTTGGTCTTCTTCCCATGACTGCTCGCCTCATTCTCCAACTCGCCGCCATCTTCGGGGGCCTCGGCGTGGCCATCGGCGCTTTCGGTGCCCATGCGCTACGCCCAATGCTGGAAGCTGCCGGCCGCTTCGACACCTTTGAAACCGCCGTGCGCTACCAGTTCTACCACGCGCTGGCGCTGCTGGCGCTGGGGGTGCTGGCAGCGGTGCGGCCCGAATTGCGCGGCCTGGCTCTGCCCGCCTGGCTCTGGGCGGGCGGCATTGTGGTGTTCAGCGGGTCGCTCTACGCGCTGTGTTTCACGGGTGTCACCAAGCTGGGGGCAGTGGCCCCGGTGGGTGGGCTACTGCTGCTGGCGGGCTGGTTGAGTGTGCTGCTGGCGGCGCGGCAGGTGTAGGTTGCGGAGGCAATCGAAGGACAGCGAAGCCAAGCCCGGCCCAACCCGCGAAAACCCCTTCGCAAAAAAAAGGGCGGCCCCGCACGGGGCCGCCCTTTTCAGTTGGCAAGAAGCAGAGTGGTTCCTAAGCTTTCGACTTCTTGGTTTTTTCCTTCATTTTCATGCCATCGACTTTCTCCTTCTCCTTGGCCGGAGCCATTTCCATTTTGGATTCCATCGGCATGGCGGGAGCGGCGGCAGCGGCGGCTTCTTTCACTTCGCCCACCAACGAGACGGTGGTGCTGCCGCCCGTCGAGTTCGACTCCACGGTCAGCACTTTGTTCTGCATCCCCATTTTGCCCGCCGAGTTGAAGTGAGCCGAAATGGTGCCGGTTTTGCCGGGGGCCACCGGGTCTTTGGTCCACTCCGGGGTAGTGCAACCGCAGCTCACGCCGATGTTGTTGATAACCAGCGGTTGGGTGCCGGTGTTCTTGAATTTGAACGTGTGGTCCACGACTTCGCCCTGGCTGATGGGCTTGAACTCGTATTTGGTTTCCTCGAAAACGATTTGCGGGCCGGCCACCTTCTCAGTGGCGTTGGCGGCCTTCATGGCCTGAGCCTGGGCGGTGTAGCCGGCAGCGGTGAGGCTCAGGGCCAGCAGAAATACTTTTTTCATGATGAAAAAGAGATTGGGTGATGGGGGTTGAAAAAACTGACGTTGTGGTCGGCTTTGCAAATCTACTGCCAAATTTCGGCAGCCGGAAGTGTTGAACCCATGAAAGTTGGGGGAACCTGGCTTTTTTTGCTTGCCAGGCGCTTTTTCAACGCCATTTGCCAGCCAAAAAATTCATTCGGCCACCAACTGCGCCTGAAAATTGAGCAGAAACAGCCGCTCCGAGGCCCGCGTGATGGCCGTGTAGAGCCAGCGGGCAAACTCCCCGGCCAGCGGCTCGTCGGGTTTCAGAAAGCCGTGGTCCACAAATACGGCCTGCCACTGCCCGCCCTGGGCCTTGTGGCAGGTCAGGGCGTAGGCAAATTTTATTTGCAGCGCGTTCAGGTAGGGGTCTTGCCGCATCTGCTTGTAGCGTTCGGCTTTGGTTTTGAGGTCGGCATAGTCGGCGCTCACGGCCTGGTAGAGGGCGTTGTTGCGGTCCGAGGGCAGGGCCGGGGTTTCGGTGTGCAACGTGTCCAGCAGCAGCTTCACTTCCAATTCCGGCTCGTCGGGGTAGTCCACGAGGCGCACCTGGGCCTGCGCAAAATGGCAGCCGTACATCTCCTCGCGCCGGATGATTTTCGTGATTTGCAGAAAGTCGCCGTTGGCCAGAAAGCCGATTTCGGAATCCTTCGGCAGCCAGAAATAATTATTCCGCACCACCATCAGGTAGTCGCCGCCCTCAATCTCCTCCTCGGCATCGAACAACGCCCGCCGGATGAGTTGGTTGTACTGGTTGGCGTTGCGGTTGGAGCGGCAAATGATGGTCGTGTTCTCGTGCCCGTACTGGCGGTAGGCCCAGCGCAGGCCGTCTTCGAGCTTGTCGCCGCCCATCTTGAAAATGTCGTTGAAGCCCTTGGTGTGCAGTTGAATGGTGGGCACTTCGGCCCGCAGCTCTTCGCGCAATTCGGTGGCATTCACCAGGATGCCCGACTCCTGGGCCTGGCGCATCACCTGGCGCAGCTCCACGCTGCCCACCTGGGCGCGGTAGCGGCCGGCCAGCAGCTCGGGGTCCAGGGCCGGGCTGAGGAGCTGGCCCACCGGCGGCAACTGCGCCGTGTCGCCGATGAGCAGCAGCTTGTTGGTGGATTTCTCGAACACGAAGCCCATCAAGTCGTCCAGCAAGCCGCTCTCCCCGAACGACTTTTCGTCCGAAATCATGGAAGCCTCGTCCACGATGTACAGCGTTTGCTCGGCCCGGTTGGGCTGGCGCTGGAAGCTGAGGCGTTCGGCGGGGGCACCGCTGGTCTGGCGGTAAATCTTTTTGTGAATCGTGCTGGCCGCCACGCCCGCGTAGCCCGCCATCACCTTCGCGGCGCGGCCGGTGGGGGCCATCAGGGTGTACTTGCGCTGCATTTTGTGTAGCCACTGCACCAGCGCACTCACCACGGTGGTTTTGCCGGTGCCCGCGTAGCCGCGCAGCACAAACACCTTGCGGCCAGGCAGTTGGTCGCGCAAAAACTCGTCCAGTTGGGCAAATAGCGCCGCCTGGTCGTCGGTGGGTTCGTAGGGGAAATAGTCGCGGACCGAAGGGCGGCGGATAGAAAGAAGGGACACGGGTAGTGGAGAGTAAATAATAAAGCAGGCCGGAGGGTGGGACGACTTTTGCAATCGTCCCACCACGCTGAATTTTGAGCAATTACTGCATCGGGATGAGGGTGGTAGGACGACTGCAAAAGCCGTCCTACCACCCCGGCCAAATTCCAACCGCCCACGGAGCCAAACAAAGATAGAAGCACCAACTTTGGCAGCGAACTTTGTACCCATGCTCCCCACTTCGCCCCGCCGCCTTGATTTCCTGGATGGCCTGCGCGGCCTCGCGGCGCTGGGCGTGGTAGCCCACCACTACACCGCCGCGTTTTATCCTACCAGCATGACCGGCGACCCCGCCACCGCCCACCTGCCGGGCACCTGGGAAGCCGGGTTTGCCGCCTCGCCCGTCCACGTGCTGCTCAATTTTCGGGTCTGTTTCTTCTTCGTGCTGAGTGGCTTGGTGCTGGCCGAGTCGGCGGCCCGTGCCCCGCGCAACGTCCGCACCTGGGGGGCGCTGCTGCTACGGCGCGGCTTGCGGCTGGGGCTGCCGGTGGCGGCGGGCGTGGCCCTGGCCTGCGGGCTGTTGGTGGCCGGCGCGTTTCGCAACCAGCCGGTGGCGGCGGCCAGCGGGGCGGCGTGGTTTGCGCCGTTTTGGCAATGGGTGCCCGGCGCGGGGCAGGCCGTTTGGGATGCCCTGGTTGGGGTGCTGATGCAAGGCGAAGCCCGCTACAACCCCGTGCTGTGGACGATGGTGGTGGAGTGGCGCGGCTCGCTGCTGGTGCTTACGCTGTTGGCGCTGGTGGGCGGGCGCAGGTGGCGGCTGGCACTGTACGCGGCCCTGGCGCTGGGCATGGCGCTGGGGCGGCTCAACTTCTACTACGTGGCGTTTTTGCTGGGGCTGGGCTTGCACGATGCCTACCGCCGCGCCTGGGCCGCCCGACTCGGCTCCGGGGCGCGGCGTAGCTTGGTGGTCAGCTTGGTGGTGGTGGCGGTGGTGGCGGCGGGCCATCCCCAGATTTACTACCACGGTGCGGCTCCGGTGGGCCAGGCGTGGCTGCGGCTGCCGGGGGTCAGCCCCGACCGCACCGTGCAACTCTACCACACGCTGGGCGCGGGGGCGTTGCTGGCGGCGGTGTTGCTTTCGGCCCGGCTGCGGCGGCTTTTCGACGTGCCGTTGCTGCGGCGGGTGGGCAAGCGGGCCTTCGCGCTCTACCTCACACACTTTCTCGTGCTTGGCTCCGGTTCGGCGGCCCTGTTTTTGGGGTTGCGGCAGCAGTTCGGCTACCACGCCAGTTTCGGGCTGATGGTGTTCTTGTCGCTGCCGATGTTGGTGGTTGGCACCGAGGTGTTTTACCGCTGGGTGGACGGGCCGAGCCACAAGCTGGCCCGCTGGGCCGGGCGGTGGGCAATGGGGGCAAAACCAGAACGGGGCGTTGGATAACCCAGTGCCCACAAGTTTTCTGGGCGGTGGTCTAAAACGGGGTGGTAGTACGACTTTTTCAGTCGTACTACCACTCTTGTTACGCCCCGATAATCTTGCTCCAATCAACTTGTTCAAAAGCAAGCGTGGTAGCACGAACCGCTGCGCGGAATTCGTACTACCACCCCGTTTTAGACCACCGCCGTTTTCGGTTCTCGATATTGGGGTGAACCGTTGGCTTTGAGGAGCTGGTCAAATTGCCTACCCAAAAGCGCCAACACCGACTACCAACTACCCAGGACTGAGAAATTACCCGCTCTGCGTGGGTAATCCAACTCTGCCCCAGTGAAATTCCTTGCCCGCCGGCTGCTGATTCTGGCTTCCGAAGACATCGGCAACGCCAACCCCAACGCCCTGCTGCCGGCCACGAGCTGCTTCCAGGCCTGCACCGCCATCGGCCTGCCGGAATCGGATTTGGTATTGAGCCAAACCGTCATCTAGGAGTTTCTGCCCGCCGCGCTAAGCGGCACCCGCTTCTACGAGCCGGGCCAGAACGCATCGGAGCAGAAAATCCGGGACAAGCTGCGCGCCTGGTGGGGCGAGAAGTACGGCTACTAGCCCGAGTACCCCGAAGCGGTGCTTCGGCCGCTGCCCGGCAATCGCTGAACGACCGTTCAGCGGCCGAAGCGCAGCTTCGGGGTACTCGGCCCTGCCCATTTCGAAGGCCGCCTCCGCCATCTCTACGCCCGCTTCCGCCATCTCTACACCCGCCTCCGCCATCTCTAGGGCCGCTTCCGCCATCTCTATGGCCGCTTCCGCCATCTCTACACCCGCCTCCGCCGGCGGAAGCGGCCTTCGAAGTGGCGGAAGCGGCCATAGAGATGGCGGAAGCGGCCCTAGAGATGGCGGAGGCGGGTGTAGAGATGGCGGAGGCGCGTGTAGAACCGGCGGAGGCGCGTATAGAACCGGCGGAGGCACCTGTGGCAGCGGCGGAGGCGGTTTTCGGGGCGGTGGTGCCCCTACCGCCGCCGCAACGTGACGAAGCTGAAAGCCACCGCGTGGCGCTCATCGGCCCCGTGCCGTTCGCGGGTTTCCTCGCGCCATTCGGCGGGCGGCAGGGCCGGGAAAAAGGCATCGCCCACGGCCTCGGTATGCACTTCGGTCAGGTACACCACGTCGGCCATCGGCAGGGTTTCGCGGTAGATTTCACCGCCGCCGATGACGAATACCTCGGTGCCCAGCGCGGCGGCGCGGGCCAGGGCAGCGGCCACGGTGGGGGCCGTTTCGCAGCCGGGCGCGGCCCAGTCGGCTTGCCGCGTCACCACAAGGTTGGCCCGGCCCGGCAGCGCCCGCCCGATGCTGTCGTAGGTGCGGCGGCCCATCACCACGGGGTGGCCCAGGGTCAGGGCTTTGAAGTGCTTGAGGTCGGCGGGCAGGTGCCAGGGCAACTGGCCCTGGTGGCCGATTACGCCGTTGTCGGCGGCGGCCACGATGAGGTTTAGCATATTGAGCGTTGGGGAAGGAAGCACCGCAAAACGAGTGCCCCGAAGCACCGCTTCGGCCGCTGATTGGTCTTGTTCAACGATTCCGGGCAGCGGCCGAAGCACAGCTTCGGGGTACTCGTTCTACAACTGAAAGCCGCGCAAAAAGTCAGCCACCGCCAGCCGCTTTTTGCCTTCCACCTGCACATCCAGCAAGTTCAGCCAACCGGCCCCCGTTGCCACGCGCAGGTAGGTTTTGCCGTCCGATTCCCAGGTACCCGGCGCGGCATCGGTGGCTTCCCCTGCCTCGGCCCGGAATATTTTCAGCAGCCGCCCGTCGGGCAGTGCGGCGAAGGCAGCGGGCACGGGCGAAAGGCCACGCACCCAGTTCACGAGTTCGGCGGCGGGCCGGGCAAAGTCCAGGCGGCCGGTTTCTTTGGTCAGCTTGGGCGCGGGCCGCAAGTCGGCCGCCAGTGGTTGCGGGGTGCTGGGCGCGGTGCCCGCCGCAATGGCCGCTACGGTGCGGCGGGCCAGGGCGGCCCCGGCGGTTTTGAGCTTGTCGTAGAGGCTGCCGAAGTCGTCGGTGGGCGCAACGGGCACCCGGTCCTGCAAAATGAGGTCGCCGGTGTCAATTTCGTGGCGCAGGAAAAAGCTGGACACGCCGGTTTCCGCGTCGCCGTGCAGCAGCGCCCAGTTGATGGGGGCTGCGCCCCGGTACTGCGGCAGCAGCGAGGCGTGGATGTTCACGCTGCCCAGCCGGGGCATGGCCCACACGGCTTCGGGCAGCATCCGAAATGCCACGACGACCTGCAAATCAGCGGCGTAGTTTTTCAATTCGGCTTGAAATTCGGGGGCCTTTAGGTTGGTGGGTTGCAGCACCGGCAGGCCGTGGGCCAGGGCCGCCTGCTTCACCGCCGATGCGGCCAGTTGCCGGCCGCGCCCGGCGGGGCGGTCGGGGGCCGTGACGACGGCCACCACCTGCCCGCCCGGCCAAGCCAGCAGGCTTTCCAGGGTGGGCACGGCAAAATCGGGGGTGCCCATAAACACCAGGCGCAACGGGGTCGTCATGGGGCAAAAGTACGGCCGGGGCAGCGGCGTTCATCTTGCAGCATTGCGGTTGCTCCGGTTGCGCTTTCGGGGTGCAACGCCGAAAACGTGTTGGGTGCCACGGGCCAAAACGGCGCTGATTTGATAATCCAGCCCCCAAAGTATTCGGCACGCCGAACACTTTAACCAGTCAAATTGGGAATTGCCCCGAACCGGCAGCGCGAAAGGTTGAGCGCGAATCCGCACTTTTTGGGCGAAAATGCCCCAACTGCGGGGATGGTGCGGCGTTGCTTTGCAGTATAATTACCAGAACAGGTTCAACCTTTCCATGATGCAAGCTTCTTCCACTACTATTTTAGCCCGCAGCCACGTCACGGTTTCCGGCACCGGCGAGCAGACGATTGTGTTTTTGCACGGTCTGGGGGCCGACCAGACGCAGTGGCACCAGTTGGTGCCGGCTTTTGAGGAACACTACCGGGTGGTGCTGCTCGATTTGGTCGGGTCTGGGCAGTCGGACACGGCCGCTTACAGTTCCGCCCGCCACGGTTCGCTGGCCGGCCATGCCGAAGATTTGCTCAACGTGCTGGCGGCCCTGGACTGCACCGGGGCGCATTTTGTGGGCCATTCGGTGGGGGCCATTATTGGGGTGCTGGCCGCCGTCCGGCAGCCCGAACGGTTTGCCCAACTGGCCCTGATTGCGCCCTCGCCGCGCTTCCTCAACGACACCGGCTACGCGGGCGGTTTCGAGCAAAACGACCTTGACGAATTGCTCTGGGCGATGGAAGAAAACTACCACGGCTGGTCGGCCGACATTGCCCCGGTCATGATTGGCAACAAAAACCACGCCCTGATACTGGCCCTCACCAACAGTTTCATCAACACCAACCCCGACATTGCCCGGCACTTTGCCCGCGTCACGTTCTTGTCCGACACCCGGCCCGAACTGTCGTACCTGACCACGCCCGCCCTGATTTTGCAGTCGCGCCACGACGTGGTGGCCCCGCTGGCCGTGGGCCAGTACCTGCACCACCACCTGCCCGACAGCCAACTGGTGGTGCTGGACACCCAGGGCCACTGCCCCCAACTCACGGCCCCGCAGCAAACGCTGGCCGCACTCCAGGGGTTTCTGGGCCGCCCGACCCCCGCAGCCGGGCCTACCGGGCCGGGTAGAGCAAATACGTTTGCCGCCGCCGCCTGAACCGGCCCAGCCCCGGCTCCCACGAAGCCCGGATTTCGGCCTCCGACCGGCCCGCCACCACCTGCTGCCGCAGGGCCGGAGTGCCGCTGAGTTCCTCAAAGTATTTGCCGAAAAAGTGCGCCTTGTCGGTGCTTTGCTGGTAATAATCCAGCAAATACGTTAGCGTGAAACCCGGCACCGGGGCGCTGGCCGAGTCGGTTAGCCGCTGGCCGTAGCAGCGTTGGCCGTTCAGGGGCGGGCTGGGCGAACCGGCGTTGGGCGCGGGCACAAACGAGTAGGGCCGCGTGGCGGGTTGGGTGGGTGCCCCAATCACCTCAAACGGCGTGGCCGTGCCCCGCCCGACGCTCACGTTGGTGCCCTCGAACAAACAAATGCTGGGATACAGGGCCACGGCCCGCACGGTGGGCAGGTTGGGCGAGGGGCGCACGGGCAGCGCGTAGGGCGTGGCGTGGGTGTAGCCGCCCGCCACGGGCACCACCGCGAGGCGGCATTGGCGGCCCCCGGCCAGCCACTTTTCGCCGTTCATCATCCGGGCCAACTCGCCCACCGTCAAGCCGTGGCAGATGGGCAGCGGGTCCAGCCCCACGAATGAGCGGTGGGCGGGTTCCAGCACGGGGCCGTCCACAACGTTGCCGTTGGGGTTGGGGCGGTCCAGCACCAGCACGGTTTTGTGTTGCTCGGCCGCCGCTTCCATCACGTAGTGCAAGGTGCTGATGAAAGTGTAGAACCGCGCCCCCACGTCCTGAATGTCAAACACCAGCACGTCCACGTCGGCCAGCATTTCGGGGGTGGGCTTTTTGGTTTTGCCGTAGAGGCTGCGCACGGCCACGCCGCTGCGGGCATCGCGGCCGTCGGCGATGGTGGCCCCGTCGGCGGCCTCGCCCCGAAAGCCGTGTTCGGGGGCAAAAATGGCGGTGATGTGTACGCCCAGCGTGTGCAGCGTGTCCACGAGGTGGGTGCGGCCCACCCGCGAGGTCTGGTTCACGACCAGGCCCACGCGCTGGTTTTTTAGCTGGGGCAGGTACCTGGGGAGTTGCTCGGCCCCGACGCGCAAATGGGGCGGGGTGGGGGAGCCGCAGGTGGCTAACAGAGTGAACAGCAGGAGTAGGGAAGCGGGCATAAGAATAGGTAAGCCAAAGCTACGACAGCCATTGAACTTGTACCCCGAAGCTCCGCTTCGGCCGCTGAACGGCGACCGCCCCAGGATTCCACGCGCTTCGTGCGTACCGAAGCGGAGCTTCGGGGTACAAGTGCTACGGCTGGCCGTAGCTTTACGGCGGTGAACGTTTCGCGCTACATATCCCAGAAAATTGACGGCGGAGCCGATTCCGGCTCGTTCACGTCGTCGGTCACGAAAATTGCCATCATCAGCATTGCCATGGGGCTGGCCGTGATGGTGGTATCGTTCGCCATTTTGCAGGGCTTTCGGAACGAGATTCAAAACAAAATCTTCTCCTTCGGGGCGCATTTGCAGATTTCGCGCTACGACACCAACAACTCGCTGGAAGTGGCCCCCATCGGCGGGCCGCGCGTGGCCGCCGCCCTGCACCGGTTTTCGCAGGTGCAGCACACCCAGCCCTACGCCTTCAAAACGGCCATCATCAAAACCCCCAACGAGGTGCTGGGCGTGGTCATGAAAGGCATCAGCGAAGTCGACGGCCCCTCGCCCATGCGCCAGAACCTGCTGAGTGGCAAGTTTCCGCAACTCGCCGACACGGCGGCCAGCAACGACGTGTTGCTCTCGCGCAAAGTGGCCAATAAGCTCGACCTCCAGGTGGGCGACCAGGCCCTGTTCTATTTCATTCAGAACCCGCCCCGCATCCGCAAATTTCGGATTAGCGGCATCTATTCCACGGGCCTGGACGAGTTTGACGAGGTGTACGTCATCGGCGACATTCGGCAGGTGCGCCAACTCAATATGTGGCCCGACTCGCTGGTGGGCGGCATGGAAGTGGTGCTGAAAGATTTTAAAACCCTGGACCGCACCGCCGACAACATCTACGAAAACCTGCCCTATAACCTGCGGATTGACAAAATAACGGACCAGTACGCCCAGCTTTTCGACTGGCTGCAACTGCTGAACCGCAACGTGGTGATTTTCCTGATTCTGATTATTTTCGTGGCGACTTTCAACATGGTGGCCACCATTTTTATCATGATTTTGGAGCGCACCAACATGATTGGGATTCTCAAAGCCCTGGGCGCGACGGACAACCAAATCCGGCAGATGTTCTTTTTTCGGGGCCTGTCGCTCACCATCCGGGGGATGCTGATTGGCAACGTAATAGCGGTGGGAGCCTGCGCCTTGCAGTATTATTTCCATGTGGTGCCGCTCGACCCCGAAAACTACTACATGAACTGGGTGCCCATCAACTGGGACCCCCGGATGCTGCTTGTTTTGAACGCGGCCACCCTGGTGGCCTCGTTGCTGGCCGTGCTGGTGCCCACGTACTTGATTGCGCGGATTAAGCCGGTTGTGGCCATTAAGTTCGACTAAGGGCGGCCGGCCGCAGCCAGCCCAACCAAACCCAGCCCGACGGGGGAAGGCGCGGCCCCTGGTTGGCCCGATTCGGTCATACGTCCTTACCTTTGGTGAAATTTTGATGAGATTCACACAACATCCGGCTGGCTTTGCCGTTTGCAGCCAGTACAACGCCCCGTTTCCGGCCCACCCAACTTCCTGCCTTTGGCCGCCCTGCACCACCCCGCCCTGCCCCCGCCCACGCCCTGGCAACGCCTGGTGCGCCTGCTCGACACCGAGCGCGACACGATTCGCTACATTTTCTTTTACGCCATTGCCTCGGGCCTGATTTCGCTCTCGCTGCCGCTGGGCACCCAGGCCGTGTTCAACTTGGTGTCGGTCGGGGCCGTGTTTGGTTCCACTTACTTGCTGATTGGGGCCGTGGTGCTGGGCGTGGTGCTGGGCGGGGCCTTGCTGGTGGGGCAGCTCACGCTGGTCGAATCAATGGAGCAGCGCCTGTTTGCCAAAGCCGCCATTGAGTACGCCTACCGCCTGCCGCGCATTGCGCCAGCCGCCCTGGCCGGCCACCACCCACCGGAGCTGGTGAACCGGTTTTTTGACATCCTGACGGTGCAAAAAGGCATCACCAAATTGTTGATTGACTTGATGTTTGCCGGGTTTCAGATTCTGTTCGGGGTCGTCGTCCTCACCCTCTACCACCCGGTGTTCATCGCCCTGGGCGTGGTCACGGTGCTGGCCCTGGTGCTGGGCTACTGGCTGCACTACCGGCAGGCGCTGCGGACGAGCATTGCCGAATCGGCGGGCAAGTACGCCCTGGTGGCCTGGTTGCAGCAGGTGGCCAGCGAGCTGCCCGCCTACCGCCACCACCCCGCCCGGCTGGCCCAGGCCACCGACCGGGCCGACGCGCTGACGGCCGGCTACCTGCGCGAACGCAACGGCCATTTTCGGGTGCTGCGGCGCTACTTCACCTACGCCGTGGGGCTGCGAACGGCCCTCACCGGGGCCTTGCTCGTGGCCGGGACGTTGTTTGTGGTGTCGCGCCAGATGTCGCTGGGCCAGTTCGTGGCCGCCGAGGTTATTATTCTGCAAATCAGTAACTCGATTGAGAAGTTGACCACCGGCGTGAACACCGTGTTTGATATGCTGACCGGGGTCGAGAAGCTGGCCGCCGTCACCGACCTGCCCCTGAGTCCGGCCCTGGCCCCGGCCGCCGAAGCCCATCCCTGACCGCCATGCTCAACATTTCCAATACCGGCCTGGACGACGAAACGGTGTGGCGCACCCAGGCCCGCCGCGCCCGCGCCGCGCTGCTCAAGCCGGTGGGCAGCCGCTGGCTGGGCCGGGTGCTGCTGGTACTGGCCCTGGCCCTGGGCGGGGCCTTGTTTGCGCCCTGGCAGCAAACCATTCCGGGCACCGGCGGCCTGACGGCCCTGCGGCCCCAGGACCGCCCCCAAACCGTGCAAACCGCCATTGCGGGCCGCATCGAGCGCTGGGCCGTGCGCGAAGGCCAGCTGGTGCAACGCGGCGACACGCTGCTGGTGCTGAGCGAGCTGAAAGACGAATACCTGGACCCCGAACTGCCCCGGCGGCTGGCCGAGCAGCTGGCCGCCAAGCGCGGCAGCCTGCAAGCCAACGGGGCCAAAGTGGAGGCCGCCAACGCCCAGTTGGCGGCCTTGCAAACCGGCCTGGTGACGCAGTTGGGCATGGCCCGCAACAAGTTGGCCCAGGCCCGCAACCAGCTGGCCAGCGACAGCGCCGACCAAGTGGCGGGGCTGCGGTTTCTGGAAACCGCCCAGGCCCGCCTGGCCCGCTACGAGGCGGGCTACCGCAGCGGCCTGTTTGCGCTCACCGACATCGAAACCCGGCGGCTGAAGCTGCAAGAAGACCGGGCCAAAGTGGTGGCCCAGGCCAGCAAGGTTCTGAACGCCCGGCAGGCCCTGGCCAGCGCCCGCCTCGAGCTGGCCAGCCTGCAAGCCAAGTACGCCGAGCAGGTGGCCAAGACCGCCGCCGACCGCAGCACCGCCGAAGCCAGCCGGGCCGGTGCCGAAGGCGAGGTGGCCGCGCTTCGCAACAAGCTGAGCAACGTGGCGGCCCGGCGGGGCTGGTACGTGGTGCGGGCACCCCAAACGGGCTTCGTGGTGCGGGCCTTGCGGGCGGGCCTGGGCGAAACCATCAAGGAGGGCGAGGCCGTGGCTACGCTGCAACCCGAAGCCCCGGCCCTGGCCGCCGAGCTGTACGTGCAAGCCGCCGACGTGCCCCTGATTCAGCGGGGACGGCGGGTGCGGCTCCAGTTCAACGGCTGGCCAGCGGTCCAGTTTTCGGGCTGGCCCTCGGTGGCGGTCGGCACCTTCGGCGGGGTCGTGACGGTGATTGATGTGGTGAGCAGCCCCGGCGGCAAGTACCGCCTGCTGGTGAGCCCGCTGGCCCACCAGCCCGGCGACCGGCCCTGGCCCCGGCAGCTGCGCCTGGGGTCGGGGGTGTACGGCTGGGTGCTGCTCGATTCGGTGCCGGTGTGGTACGAAATCTGGCGGCAGCTCAACGGCTTCCCGCCCAGTCTGCAAGCCGAACCCGACACCTACCCCACCAAATCCGGCGACAAAGACCCGACCAACAGCGACGAAAAAGCAGCAAAATGAGGCCAGCAAACCACCAACCAACCCGCCAGCGCGGGGCTGGCCCCCGGCGCTGGCTCCTGGCCCTGGCGCTGCTGCCGGGGCTGGCTGGCCCGCTGGCCGCCCGCGCCCAGGCTGCCGCCGCGCCGCCCGACTCGGGGCGGGTGTTTGCCCTGGCCGACCTGGCAGCGCTGGTGTTTGCCCACCACCCCGTGGCCCGGCAGGCGGCCCTGCTCAGCGCCGATGCCCAGGCCCAGGTACAGGAAGCAAGGGGCGGCTTCGACCCCAAGCTGAGCGCCGGCCTGGCCCGCAAAGAATACGCTGGGACCAACTACTACAACACCTGGGCCAGCGAGCTGAAGGTGCCGTTGGCCCCCGGCGGCCTCGACCTGAAGGCCACCTACGAGCGCGGCACCGGCCCGTTCGTGAACCCCGAGCGCAGCACCGCTCCGGCCGGGCTGGCCGGCCTGGGCCTGGCCCTGCCGCTGGCCCAGGGCCTGCTGCTGGACGAGCGCCGCAACGCCCTGCGCCAGGCCCGCGCCCTGGTAGCCGCCGCCGAAGCCGACCAGGTGAAGCAAATCAACGAGCTGTGGCTGCAAGCGGCCAAAGACTACTGGGCCTGGTACGCGGCCCACCAGCAGGCAGCCCTGCTGCAAACGGGCGTGGCCCTGGCCCAGGCCCGCTGCCGGGCCATGGCCCGCCGCGTGGCCCTGGGCGACGCGGCCCCCGTCGATTCGGTGGAGGCGTTCATCATCGTGCAGGACCGGCAGGGGCAGGCCGAACAGCTGCGCGGCGAGTTGCTAAACGCCCGCCTGATGCTTTCCAACCACCTCTGGGCCACCGATGCGCAGCCCCTGCTGCTGCCCGCCAACGCCCGCCCCCAAGCCGCTGGCCCCGCCGCCGACAGCCTGGGCCGGGCCGAGCTGGACCGGCTGCGCGAGCTGGCCGCCCGCCAGCACCCCGCCCTGCTCAAGCTTAGCGCCAAAGCCGGGCAGCTCCGCAGCGAAGCGCAATACCGCCGCGCCCTGCTGCTGCCCAACCTGAGCGCCAGCGCCACCTGGCTGGCAGCGGCCGACGGCTACCGCACCGAGCTGGCCCCCGGCTACGGCTTCGGCTGGGACAAATACAAGCTGGGGGTCGATGTCAGCGTCCCGCTGTTTCTGCGCAAGGAGCGCGGCAAGCTCCAGCAAGTGCGCCTCAAGCAACAAGACCTGGCCCTGGAGGTGCAGCAGCGCCGGCGCAGCATCCAAACCCAGCTCGGCACGGCCTTCAACACCCTCAAAGCCTACGAGCGCCAGCTGGTGCTACAGGCCCAGGCCATTGCCAATCAAACGGTCTTGTGGCGGGCCGAAGTACAAAAATTCGACTTGGGCGAAAGCACCATGTTCTTGGTTAATAACCGCGAAACCAAGCTCATTGACCTGCGCCTGAAGCAGGAGAGTATGCGGGCCAGCTACGAAAAAGCGCGGGCCGAGCTGTACTACTACGCCGGCGGCCGGTTGGCGGCCGGGCTTTAGGAAAGCACGGCCGGGGGCGGCCCGGCCGCCAGCACCGGGCACCGCAACAGCAGGTTGGGGTCGGGGCACAGCGCCGCCCAATACTCCCACTCGGCCAGCCGCGCCACGCCCGGAAAATCGCCGGAGCGCCCCTGCATATCGGTAATCAGCTGAAAATGCAGGTGGGGCGGCCAGTCGCCGTTTTCGGGCCAGGGGCCAACGGTAGCGAAGGCTGCGCCCTGCGCCAGCCGCTGCCCCGGCCGCAGCCGTGCCCACTCGCGGCGGGCCAGGTGGCCGTAGAGGCTGTAAAAAACCACGCCTTCCGGGGCGTGTTCGAGCACCACGGTGGGGCCGTAGTCGCCAAAATTATTGTTGTCGGCCAGGCTGTGGATGCGGCCGGGCAGCGGGGCCAGCACGGGGGTGCCGGCGGGCACCCACACGTCCACGCCCAGGTGCAGGGTGCGGGCCTCGGCGGCTTCGGCAGGGCCAAAATGCGGGCTGCGGCGGTAGATAACGCGGTTTTCCAGGTAGCCGCCGATGCCGGTGGTGGCGCGTTGTTCGGCCAGCATCTGCTGCACCACGCGGGCAAAGGCGGCGGTGTCGCGCAGGTTTTCGGCGGTGAGTAGCGGGTTGGCAGCCGTGAAATCGAGCCGGGCCACGCCGGGGCCGTGCAGGGGCAGCACGGGGCCGGGGGTGGCCCGGCCGAGCACCTGGGCAAAGGAGTAAGAAGCAGACACAGGAGGAAAACGAAAATAGGCGGGCTGTGTTATCGGCAAGTTACCTTTGCGGCAGAAATTTTGCGAACCGGTGGCCCGGTCGCTGCTGTTTTTTGTTTGTGTCTGGTAGTAAAAAAAACTTCACAGTCTGACTACCGGCTACCCACTACCGACTACCAATTTTATCGAATGTACCACACCATGACCGTCGTGGCCCTGACCCAGGAAACGCCCGACGCTGTAACTATCCACCTCGAACGGCCTGATGGCCAAGCCCTGCCCAGCCGCCCCGGCCAGTTTCTGACCTTGTTGGTGCCCTGCGGCCCCGGCGGCAAAAAAGAGCGCCGCGCCTACTCCCTCAGCAGCATCCCGCAGGATGCGCCGCGCCTGTCCGTGACCGTCAAGCGGGTATCGGGGGGATTGGTTAGTAACTACTTACTCGATACGGTAACCGTGGGCCAGCAAATTGAAGTGATGGCTCCGTTGGGGCATTTCGGCCTCACGCCCGATGCGGGCGCGGCCCGCTCGGTGGTGCTGGTGGGGGCCGGGTCGGGCATCACGCCGCTGATGGCGATGCTGCGGGCCACGCTGCACACCGAGGCGCAAAGCGAGGTGCTGCTCATCTACGGCAACCGCAACGAGGAGTCGGTTATTTTTCAGCAGCAGCTCAACGACTTGGCAGCCAGTAGCGGCGGGCGCTTGCAGGTGGAGTACGTGTACAGCCAGCCGCTGCACCCCAACGGCCCGCACCAGCACACCGGCCGCCTCAACCGCACCACGCTGCTGAGGATTCTGGAGCAGCGCCACCGCCAGCCGGCTGCCGAAGCCGAGTACTACCTCTGCGGCCCCGACGGGCTGATGACCGAAGCCCGCGCCGCCCTCGACCTGCTGGGGGTGCCCGACGGCCGCATTCACCGCGAGAGCTTTGTGGCGGCCGGGGCCGTGGCCGAGGCCATGGCCGGCCAGCCCGCCGCACCTGCCCCGACAGTGCCTAGCGTATCGGCCAGCGCCGCCGAAGCACCCGCTGGCGGCAGCTTCACGGTGACGCTGCTCTACGAAGGCAGCGAGTACCAGGTGGTGGTGCCAAAGAACCAGACCATTCTGGAAACGGCACTCGACCAAGACATCGACCTGCCTTATTCTTGCCAGGCCGGTTTGTGTACGGCTTGCCGGGGCAAGTGCCTGAGTGGCCAAGTGCATCTGGACGAGCGCGAGGGCCTGTCCGATTCCGAGCTGAAGCAAGGATACGTGCTGACCTGCGTCGGTCATCCGCTGACGGATGATGTGGTGATTGAAATTGGGTAACGGTGCGGGCGAGTCAGACGACCGAAAAAGTCGTTTTACCCCGCTCATTCGCGAACCCTAACCGGGCTAAATCCAAAGTGGCAGGGCAACTGGAAAAGTCGTGCCACCACGGCCTTTTTCCCATCCATACCCGCCGTCTTCCCGTAAGTCAAACGCAAAAAGTTACTGCCTCTATGCTAATCGAAGAAATTCAAGCCGTTGCTGCTACCGACACCGCCCGCCCGCCCCGCCACTACCTGCCCGAAGAATTTGCGGTGAGCGACTGGACCGCGCTGCAACCCTTTTTTGAGGAACTCCAGGCCCGCAACTTGCCCGATGCCGCCGCCCTGGAACGCTGGCTGCTCGACCGTTCCGAACTGGAAGCGGTGCTGGGCGAAAACCTGGCCTGGCGCTACATCCACATGACCTGCGACACCCAGGACGCGCACCGCGCCGAGGCGTTTCAGTACTTTGTGAGTGAGATTGAGCCGCATATTTCGCCCTACGACGACGCGCTGAACACCCGGCTGCTGGCCTCGCCGTTCGTGGCTGATTTAGACCCGGCCCGTTACCGGGTGTTTCTGCGTTCGGCACGGCGGGCTTCCGAAATCTACCGGGCCGCCAACGTGCCGCTCAAAACCGAAATCAGCACCAAGCAGCAGCAGTACGCCGCCACGGTGGGGGCAATGAGCGTGACGCTCGACGGCCAGGAACTGACCCTGCCTCAGGCCGCCGACCGCCTCAAAAACCCCGACCGGGCCGTGCGCGAAACCGCCTGGCGGGCCATTCAGGCCCGCCGGATGCAGGATGCCGGGGCGCTTGACCAGCTTTTTACTGAACTCGTGCAACTGCGCCAGCAGGTGGCGGTGAATGCCGATTTTGCCAATTTTCGGGACTATATGTTTGCCGCCCTGGGCCGGTTTGACTACACGCCCCAGGACTGCGCCGATTTCCACGCCGCCATCCAGGCCACGGTGGTGCCCCTGATTGACGACCTGGACCGGCAGCGGCAGCAGGACTTGGCCCTAAGTGCCCTGCGCCCCTGGGACCTTGACGTGGACCCCAGCGGCCAGCCCCCGCTGCGGCCCTTCGCCACCGGCGACGAGCTACTGGAAAAGACCATTACCGTCTTCCACAACCTCGACCCCTTCTTGGGCGACTGCCTGAAAACCATGCGCCAGATGGGCCACCTCGACTTGGAAAGCCGCCCCGGCAAAGCCCCTGGCGGCTACAACTACCCGCTGGACGAAACGGGGGTGCCCTTCATTTTTATGAACGCCACCAGCAGCCTGCGCGACGTGGTGACGATGCTGCACGAAGGCGGCCACGCCGTGCACAGCTTCCTGACCCGTGGCCTGCCGCTGGGAGCCGACAAGCACCCGCCAAGCGAGGTGGCCGAACTGGCCAGCATGAGCATGGAACTGATGAGCATGGACCAGTGGGACGTGTTTTTTCCCAACCCCGCCGACCTGCGGCGTGCCAAGCAAACCCACCTGGAAGGCGTGCTGGAGACCTTCCCCTGGGTGGCCACTATCGACAAGTTTCAGCACTGGATTTACACCCACCCCCAGCACACCACCACCGAGCGCCACACGAAATGGGTGGAGTTGTTCGACGAGTTCAACCAGCGCCAAGTGAACTGGCAGGGCCTGGAAAACGTGAAGCCATACACATGGCAGAAGCAACTGCATCTCTACGAAGTGCCGTTCTACTACATCGAATATGCCATGGCGCAGTTGGGGGCCGTTGCTGTGTGGCGCAACTTCCGGCACGACCCCACCGCCGGCCTCGCCGCCTACAAGGGGGCACTGGCCCTGGGCTACACCGCCCCGATTGGCGACATTTACGCCGCTGCGGGCATCCGCTTCGATTTCAGCACCGAGTATCTGCGGAGTCTGGCTGATTTTGTGCGCGAGGAAATGGCGGCGCTGTGAGAACCAATTGATTTCAACAAAAAATGTCCGGCAATTCGCCGGACATTTTTTGTTGGAATTCAGGCCGGAGCCATGCTTCACTCTACCACGAGCCGCACGGCGCGGCCTTGCCCGCGCCCGTCGCTGTCCACGAGCCGGGCCACGTACAGCCCCGCCGCCAGCCCGGCTATTTCCTGCTGCCCCTCGGCCACGCCCGGCAGCGGCACGGTTTGCACGAGTTGCCCCAGCAGCGAGTAGAGCCGCACCGCGCCCGCCCGCTGGCCGGGCGGTAGTTGCCAATGGAAAACTATGGGGCCGCTGGAGGGGTTGGGGAAGGCGTAGAAGGTGGCCGTGGCGCGGGCGGCGGCGGCGGAGCGGGCGGCCAGCGGGGTGGCGCGGAAGTCCCAGCGGGCCAGGTAGCCCGTGCCGTAGTTGTTGCCCACTTGGTTGGACTTGCCGCACAACGCCAGTGTGCCGTCGCCAAGCCAGTGCCAATCGTAGGGGATGACCACGGACTGGGTGTTGGAACTCATCGTGTAGAAGCCCACGCGCTGGCCGGTCTGTACGTCCACCTGGGCCAGGAACGCGTCGGGGGTGCCGTTGTTCCGCACTTCCGTTAGCAGCAGGCCCACGGTGTTGTTGGGCAACAAACGGATGCGGTAGGCGTTGTTGCTACGGGCCCCCGTGCCGGCCAGGGCCACGGGGTGGCGGTAACGCCAGACCACGTTTAAGGATGTATCCAGCCGCACCACGTACCCCACTTGCTTGGAAGCGGTGAACTGACCGGGCAAGAGCGAATCGGCCGTGCCCGAGAGCAAATAGCCCTGTGCATTGGGCAAGGCAATGACGTTGCATTGGTAGTTGTAGCGGCTGCCGCTGACCAAGGTTGGGCCAAGCGGCAGAAATGTCACCTGCCGACGCAAGTTGCCCAAGCTGTCGGTTTCGACTAGGTAGTGCTTGAAACCAGGTGCTACTTGTGCATCGCCGCTAATCAAATAACCTTTCCGTGGGGTAGCGACCAAGCCAATAGCGTAGTCGTTATCGAGCGGACGCACATAAGATTGACTCCACAGCACTTGGCCGGTAGTATCGGAGCAGGTAAGGGATACGATTCTGACCCTGCCGGGCGGGCTGACTATGCCTGCGGTAAGCAATCGTCGTCCTTGTAGGATGGACACTGTAGCAGTGGCGCGGGGCAGGGCTGGGGTCAACCACCAGCCTGCTAATGTATCGCCAGTAGCCGTTAAGCGCTGGGCGTAGGGCCGTTGTTGCGCCGAGAGGCTGCCCGGTTGGCACTGGTAACCGCGCCCTGTTATCCAAGCTCCGGCACCTCGAGCGGGAACCATATATTGCTCAAACTGGTGCAGCCCCCGGCCGTTGTGTTCATGCTGCAAGGTGCCAGCAAAGTCATAAAGCTGTGTGAACGAGCGCACAGTAGCTTGGCAGCCGCCGGTGTTGGGCGGGGTGCCTCCGCCGTTTACCAGTAGGTTGTTGCCCTGCACCACCATGTCGCCCAGGACTTCGCTGCCGGGGTATGCGGGGTGTAGGATGGTTCGTTCCCACATCAGTCGCTGGCCGGGGGCCAGCAAGGGCAGCAAGCCCAGTAGGGCACCGCAGAATGTCGTTTTTAGCTTCATCACAAAGAAGATTAAAGGCTAGGGCGGGCACAAGCGGTGCCCACCCCAGCCGTGAGAAGCCTAGCGAATAACAACGACTTTGCACGTGCCCAGCACCCGACCGGCCGCGTCGAGCGCCCGGCCCGCGTACACGCCGGGGGCTAGGTCGGCCACGCTAATTTCGGCGCTTGCGGCCCCGCGCAGGGCCGCACCACGCACGGCGCGGCCGGTCCCGATTTCCAGCAGTTGGAAGCGCACGGCGGCGGGTAGGCCCGTGGCTTGTACCGTGAAGCGGTCGCGGCTGGGGGTGGGGTAGGCGGACAGCCGCACCGGTGCCTTTCGGGCCGTGGACCGGTTGGCTGCCGGGCGGGCCTTGATGGGGGCCGAGGTGCTATTGCCGCCGCTGCAAGCGCAGCCGGGGTAGAAGTATTGCAGCGTGGCGCAGGCTACCGAGGCGAAGTCGGTGCCGGATTGGGGTGCGGCGCCCCGCAGCATTTCAGGCGAATGGTAAGCAAAAGCGGACATGAACAAAGGGGTTAAACGAAAAGAGGCGGCTGGGCCGGCAAGCTACTACCTACTCCACCACGAGCCGCACGGCGCTGCCCTGCCCGCGCCCGTCGCTGTCCACGAGCCGGGCCACGTACAGCCCCGCCGCCAGCCCGGCCACGGCCTGCTGTCCCTCGGCCACGCCCGGCAGCGGCACGGTGCGGAGCAGCTGCCCCAGCACGGAGTAGAGCCGCACCGCGCCGGCCCGCTGGCCGGGCGGCAGTTGCCAGTGCAGCGTTACGGGGCCGGCCGCCGGGTTGGGAAAGGCATAGAAGGTGGCCGTGGCGCGGGCGGCGGCGGCGCTGCGGGCGGCCAGTGGGGTGGCGCGGAAGTCCCAGCGGGCGAGGTAGCCCTGCACCACGGAGGTGCTGGTTTGCAACGTACGGCCGCACAAGGCCAGGGTGCCGTCGCCCAGCCAGTGCCAGTCGAAGGGGATAACCACGGATTGCGTATTGGAACTCATGATGTAGAAGCCCAGGCGCTGGCCGGTTTGTACATCCACCTGGGCCAGAAAGGCATCGGGGGTGCCCTGGTTGCGGACCTCGGTCAGCAGCAGGCCCACGGTGTTGTTGGGCAGCAGCCGGATGCGGTAGGCGTTGTTGCTGCGCGCGCCGTTGCCAGCCAGGGCCACGGGGTGGCGGTAGCGCCAGACCACTTGCAGGGCCGTGTCCAGGCGCAGCACGTAGCCCACTTGCTTGAGGGCATTCGGTTGGCCAAAAATCACCGAATCGGCCGTGCCCGAAACCAAATAGCCCTGCGCGTTGGGCAGGGTTAGAATGTTGCAGTTGTATTGATAACGATTGCCATCTGCCAGGGTGGGGCCGAGCGGTTCAAATGTTAGCTGTCGTCGCAAGTTACCCATGCTGTCGGTTTCAACCAAGTAGTGCTGATTGTCAAAATTGACGTAGGCATCGCCGCTAATGAGGTAGCCCCCGCGCGGCGTAGTGGTCAGCCCGCTGGCATAGTCGCCGTCGAGCGGGCGCGGGTAGGACCGGCTCCACAGCACCCGGCCGGTCGTGTCGGAGCAAGTGAGCGACACGATGCTGACGGTGCCGGGCGGGCTGACCATGCCTGTGGTAATCAGCCGTCCGCGCTGCGCCAAGGCCACCGTGGGGGTGGCCCGGGGCAGGACCGGGGCCAGCCACCAGCCGGTCAGGGTGTCGCCGGTGGCCGTTACCCGTTGCACATAAGGCCGTTGCAAATTCGAGTTGCTGCCCGCTTGGCACTGGTAGCCCAGGCCCGTCAGCCACGCCCCACTGCTTAGTGCCGGGCTGATGTGGTGAACGCCGTTGTCCAAGCCCCGCCCTAATTGCTCCCGGAGGAGATTGCCGGCTAAATCGTAGGTCCGGGCGTACAACTGGACGTATGGTCTGCACCCGGCCAGGCTGGGCAACGAGTAGCCGCCAGCGATGACCAGCCGGTTCCCTTGCACCACCATGTCGGACACGGCTTCGTTGGTGGGGGTCGGGCGCCCAACGGCGTGTTCCCACATCAGCCGCTGGGCCGTGCCCAGCAGCGGCAGCAAGCCCAACAGGCCGCTGTAGATTGTCGTTTTCAGCTTCATCACAGAAAAGGTTAAGGCCGGGGCAGGCACCAAATGCACCTGCCCCAACCATGAAGCTTAATGAATAACCACGACTTTGCAGGTGCCTAGCACCCGACCGGCCGCGTCGAGCGCCCGGCCCGCGTACACGCCGGGGGCTAGGTCGGCCACGTTGAGTTCGGCGCTGGCAGTCCCGGCCAAGGCCGCGCTTCGCACCTCACGCCCGGAGCCGAGTTCGACGAGTTGGAAGCGGGTGGCTGTAGACAAACCAATGGCCTGCACCGTGAGCCGGTCACGGCTGGGGGTGGGGTAGGCTTGCAGGCGCACCGGGGTCTGTCGAGCCGGGGCCTGGCTGCCCGCCGGGCGGGCCTTGATGGGGGCCGAGGTGCTATTGCCGCCGCTGCAAGCGCAGCCGGGGTAGAAGTATTGCAGCGTGGCGCAGGCTACCGAGGCGAAGTCGGTGCCGGATTGGGCCACCGTTACCAGGTCAGTGCTGTCGGTTGTGGCGGGCATATTGCCCACAGCCAGCGTGTCCAAGTTGTCCAACACGTCGTAGTACCGCACCCGGTACTTGATTTCGGCGATTTGCCCCCGGTTGTTCAGCAAGTTCTTTCGCACCCGTTGCGCGTCGGCATCCTGCCCCTGCTGCCGGTAGTACTCCATAAGGTAGAGGCTGAAACAGTCGAAGGCATCGTCGTTTTGCAGCGGCAGCGTGTTGGCAAAAGCTTCCAGTTGGGCGGCTTGACCATTGTCCTCGTAGTAGCTGATGAGTTGGAGCGCCAATTCGTACAGCGTGTTGGGGTCGGCGGTGTTGGTAGTGATTTGCTCTTGCCAGTCCTGCCAATCGGGGGTCGTGCCGGCACCGGGGCGGTTGTTTAGGCCAAACCGGCCGGGGCCGTAGGGCGGGCGCGTGGCGCAGGAGGTGCCGTAGGTTTGCGCCAAACGAACCGGATTGTAAACACCACGAAAATTGCTGGTATTTTCTACAACGTTAGTTGGGTTGGCCGGATTAAGACGATTGTCAAGATAGTAGTATGTCAGCAGTACATTGCCTTCATGGTAAACGCCATTGGTGATGTTCTGGTAATCGTTAGCGCACGGCTCGTTGCCATACCGCAACGCCCTATTTGGCGGTCCGCTCAACTTGCCGGTCCGTGCCCCTTGTTCAATAGCAATGCCCTGACGCGCCACGTACATCGTGTTGCAACTGATGTACGGCCAATACGGCGCGTACCGGCCGCCGCGCAGCACCACGTCGCGGTCGCACTTGCCGAAGTAGTTGTCGCTGATGTACTCGCCCTGCGAGGTGTTCGCGCCCGCATCCATCAGGCGGATGCCTTCGTCCAAGTAAAGGAATTGATTCTGGCGTTGCACTTCCAGTTGGCCCAGCGTGAAGTAGGCATCCAGCCCCGTGGTGTGGGGCGCGGTGCCGGGCTGCCCGGTGCCCTGCACATTGTTTTGCTCAAGCGTCAGCCGCCGCCCGCCCCGCGCCAGGGGCAGCACCTGAATGCCGCGTATCGTGTCGCCGGCCCGCACCTGCCCGCCGGGGTTGGGGTTGCTGGGCAGGCTGATGGTGTTTTTGTCAAGCAGTATCTGGCCAACCGGCGCCGCCGGCAATGTGCCGATGCGAGGCGACGAGGCCCCGAAGCGGGCCACGCGAATGCTCACCCCGTAGTTGTGGTCGAATTTGTTGTCATGCAGGCGCATCTGCTGGGTGCCGCCGCCCACTTCGGCCCCCGCATACACGCTGGAAAACGTGTTGTTGGCGTATTCAATTCCGTCGTGGTACTTGCCGTGAAGGGAGAGGCCCGTGATGGTGTAGCTGGGAAAGGAAATACCGGCGGTGCCGGGTCCCAGTATCTGGCTCAGGCTGGACGTGAACGTGCAGCCTTTCACGCCGTTGCGGTCGGGGTCGCGCGGGCTGGGGAAGCCCTCGCTGGCCACCCCGTATAGGTTGTTCTTAAAGTCCGTGTCGGTCAGCAGGCAGTTGTTGTCGCCGCCGTTGCAGGGCGTTCCCACTAGTACTGCCACCCGCGCCTGGCTGATTTCGCTACGGAGGCGGGAGCGGCCGTCGGCGCGGGTTTCCAGCGCCCCGTTGGCCACCAATTCGATGCCGCCCCACTGGCTGTTGCAGGTGGAAGTGAGCGTGGCCCCGTTCACCAGCAGTTGGGCGTTCTGCCCGATGCGGATGACGGTAAACGCGTCCCGTGGCTGAATGTAGCAGGACGTAGTTGAGCCGAACAGCCTTTGCGGCCAGGGCCCAATGCCACCTTGTGCATAAAACACCGTGCCGGGTCGCACCTCAAACGTGCCGTTCTGAAACTCGACCGGCGAAGCCACGAAGTACACCCCATCAAAGACCATTGCCGGGCCGTTGATGCCGTTACCTTGAATGACAGGAATTTGAGTGCCATTACCGAGCCAATGGCTAGTATTGGCCTCGCCCAGCATATAATCCTGTTGCGCCACCGGAGTTTGGCGGCTTGCCTTGTAATAATTTCCGACGTAATTATTGACGTAGGGATGGCCGCACGTCCCGCAGCCCTGCCCGTTGTTCACGATGACCGTGACCGACGATGCTTGCCCGACTTGGGGCTGGCCCACGGGCACCTGCGTCCCGGTGGTGAGGTCAAAAGCCGTCAGCGAGTAAACCGTGTAGCCCGCCTGGGGCACCACCGTTACGGGACTGCCCGTTGCCGTCGCGCCCGTGTTGCTGTCCGTCCACACGTAGCGCAGGCCCGGGTTGGCGCAGGCCACGGCCAGCGTGGCGGGATAGCCGCAGACAATGTTTTGAGTCAGTGAAGCCGCCGCCACGGCGGGGCGGGGCACCGTGACCGTGACCTGCGAGGTCGTGACTTGTGGGGGTGTGCCGGCCGCGTTGGTCACGGTCACAGTCAGGGTGTAGGTCGTGGTTTGGGTTGGATGGGCCGTGGTTTGGGCTTGCGTTGGGTTATCCAGCCCGGCCGTGGGCGACCACTGGTAGCTGATGGTGCCCACTGGCAGCGCCGGGCAAGTGCCGAGCGTCACCGTGCCGCCGCTACATGGCAGGCTTTGGGCCAAGCCAGCGGTGGGTAGCGCGTAAATGGCAACGTCGTCGTAGAAGTACTGAGCACCATCCCGGGTTGTATAATTTCCAGGACCCCAATTGGTCGGATAAAAATGCGGCAAACTGGTGTGGTCGCGGGTAAAGTCGCCCAGCGTCAAATAATTTAGGGCGCTTGTGGTCGTGAATACGCCACTGATACGAACCCAGGCAGTGGTCGAGGCGTTAGGTGGTCCGGGGCTGCCGGAAAGGGTGGGAGCCGGCATTGGAACCGGAGAGTTAATATCGCTGACATACGAGGGCAAACGCGGTGCAGCAGCGGAAACGTACATACTCAACTGGCGGACAGAAAATTGGGAAGCGGAAGCCAAACGCACCCAAAACTCGCCATAATACCGACCCGCCGGCAAGGCAGTAGCGAAACGCTGGGTGATGAATTCCCGATAAGACTGGTGGTTGATGGTGTCCGGCCGTGGAAGAACCACGGTGGTGTCGGTATAGCTTGCCGCACTCGCATAGGCCGTGCTGTTGTTGTGCGCCGGGGCTTGCAGGCCGGGAACGCTGGCCGCATTGTAATTCGTAACAAAATTCAGCGGAACGCCCATCAAAGGTATTCTGGGCGGCACCGCGCTGGAATTAGCACAGGCATTGAAATAATCGGGAGTGCCGTTGCCGGGACTATAAAAGCCGCATACATCGGAGGTGCCTACACTAAGGGGGACGATGTTGGCGTAGCTGCGGGGGCAGCGGCGGTAGTCCTCAAAGCCGCCGTTGGTCACCTTGTTTTCGCAGCCGGTGGACACCGGCCCCGGCTGCACCATACAGGGAATGCCGCTCCGGCTGGCCGCCAAGTACTGCACCGAGTAGAAAAGGGCGGTGCCCCGCAGGTCGTCCAGCCCATTCAATCGCACCTTACCAGCGGCCAGCAGCCCCCGCCTTCCGTACTGAACGCCCTGCGACCGGATGCCTCCGCCCGCCAGCAGCACCCCCGACACATCGGCATAGGCGGCAAACGCTACGTCACCGCCCACGCTCCAGAACACGTGTTCGGCCCACACGCCATTCAACACTACCCGGCAGCCGGGGCCAAAACTCAGGTTGCCGCCCACCCGCAGCACCACCACCGTGGCCGAGTCGCCGGTCAGGGTGAGCGTGGTATTGGCTGAACAAGTAGCCGCGCTGGCTACGGTGTAAGTGCCGCCGCCCAGCGTCTGCCCGCCGAGTTCGGCGTTGATGGTCTGCCCCAGCAGCCCCGCGCAGTAGTTGCGGGCCGCTTGCAGGTCGGTCAGGGCTTGTGCTACGTTGCCGCCACCCTGAGCGAATACCGTGTCGGTGGCGTGGATGCCCGCTGTGGCAGGTAGGCCCCCGGCGCGGCCCAGGGCGGTAGCGGTGGTGTTGGTGCGGAGGCTATCGCCACTCAGCAGTCCGTATTGCGCGGCGGCACCGAGCGGCACCGGAATCGGGCTTTGCGCCCGCGCCGCGCCGAAGCTAACGGCCCACATGAGGAACAAACCCCAGGCCCGTACATAGGGGGGGGGGCAATATTTTGGGTAACTTGGTAAGGTTGGGCATAACTTTGAGGGAGTTAGGTGAGCGGATTAACCGGTTGGGCAGGGTACGCCAAACCAAGCTAATGGGTTTTTGCCCGTCCTCAAATTACTGCCTTCAGCAGCATCTGTTTTTTCAACGCCAAAGTGTAATTCTAATAATTTGGCAGCTAATCAATTCTGCTTCGTTGTTAGGGCATTAGGCAAGGCCCCAACTTACTTTACTCTGCCCCAATCGTGAAAAGCGGCAACCGCTTCAGCTCGGCATACTGCCCGCCCAACGCCTGCAATTCGGCCTGGTGCAAGCGCAAATAGTTGTTGTAGCTCTGGGCGGCACGGTCGTATTTCACCCGGTCGCCCACCACGCGGGCATCGAGTTGTTGAATGCCTTCCACGAAATTGCGGGCGTTTTCGGAAGGCGCGGCCCCGTTGGGGGCGGCAATGGGCAGCAGGCGCTGCAAAAGCGAATCCTGGGCCGCGTCGTAGGCATCAATGCGGGCCGAAGTAACCATCGTGCGCTGGTCGTAACGCCGGGCGGCTAATCGGTCGTTGGCTTGGCCGAAGGCTTGCAGTTGGGCGGCATCCTGGCCGGGTAGGGGTTGCAGCTCCTTCAGCAACAAGCGCGTCAGCGTAATTTTTTGGTCGTCGGCAGCCGTCATGGTTTGCCATTTCACGGCCACCGAATCGCGCAACTCGTCCATCTGCGTTTTCACGGCCGCAACGGCCGCTGGGTTAGAATTCGCGCCTTCGCGGCGGCACGACACGGCGCACAACGAGAGCAGGCCCAGGGCTGCGCTTAAAAGATTCCAGTTTTTCATGCGGCAAATGTAATCGCAGATGGTGCAGTTACCTGCGAAAATCTACATCGTCTGCGATTCAGAGGGGTTTGAACTGTTCAAAAATCTGCCGGCAGTCGTGGCAATAATGCACCGCCCGGCACAGCGTAGCGCCAAACGGCGTGCGTAGCTCCGTGTTGTGCCCCTGGCAGTTGGGGCACTCGGCGTATTCCAGAAAATCCAGCGTCAGCACTTGCCCGGCCAGCACCGGCGGCGGCGACAGCCGGTGCGCCCGCAGGGCCGCACGCCCCGCCGCCGTCAGCATATCCGACGACCAGGGTTCGCGCAGCGAAATCGTCACTTCCACGGCGGGCACCCCGTGGGCCAGCAACGTGCGCTCCACGTCGCGCTTCATGTAGTCCATCGCCGGGCAGCCGGCAAATGTGGGCGTTAATTCCACCCGCACTGCGCCCGTAGCCGCGTCAACCTCCACCGCACGCACCACCCCCAAATCGACCAGCGAAATCGTCGGAATCTCCGGGTCTTTCACCGCTTGCAGCCAAGCCATTAGTTGGCTGATGGCTAATGGCTGATGGCTGATGGCTTCGTTCATTTGAATGCGATGGGCGGATAAAAAGCCAACAGCCAACAGCCATCAGCCAATAGCTAAAAATACCTTACCAATCGGCCGTGGGGTCCAACCGAAATACCTCGGCCATCTCATCCAGAAGCGGCTGCAAATGTTCGGTGTGCTGCCCCTGCCGCCCGCCGCTCACGGGGGTTAGCAGGCGCAGGTCGGGCAGTTCCAGCGCTGTTTGAATCAGCACGTTGCTGATGCTTTCCTGCCAGCGGCTCTGCAATTCGGCCTCGCCCACAAACAAGCCGCTGCCGATGATTTCCGGCTCGGCGGCGGTGGTTTCAAAAATACCCAGCGCGTAGGGCAGCGTGTAGTTCAGGCTGCGCTGCATCCGCTCGATGGCCTCGTCGGTGGCCGTGCCCAGGCGCTTGACCCAGGTATTGGCGTGCAGGGCGTGGTACTTCAACTCGCCGCGCAGTTTGCGGGCCACCTGCGCCAGTGGCTCGTAGCTGCTGCCAGCAAGGGCCTCAAAGCGCAGCAACTCGGCGTGGTCGAACAAAAAGTGACGAACGAGGCTGAAATCGTACTCACCAATGGGCAACTCCACCAGTTGGCAGCAGTGAAATTGCCCGGCATTGCGCGTGAACGCTACCGTGTCCGGTTCGGCCTCGCCCAGCTCGTGCAACAAGCCATAAAGCTGCAACGAGTGGCCCAGCTTATCCTGGGCCATGCTGGAAAACGCAATGTCTTCTTCCAGAATCGGTCCCAGGCCGTTCCATTCCGAATTGCGGTGGCCGAGAATGAGTTGGTCGTCGGCAAGGCGGTAGAGCAGGTCGAGTTTCGGGTCCATCGGGGTGGGGTTACTGGTTTTCGGCTTTGAATTTTTCAATCCGGTCCTGTACCCGGTACGAAATGGCCTCGCGGTATTTTTTGTCCGGCGTGGTGGCCCAAAAATCCTGGTCGTCGGTGTCCGATTCCAGCACGTCGGCCATCCGCATGGCCCACACGTTCACCAGTGGCCGTTGCTCTCCAAACACAGCTTTGGCCACTTGCAGAGCCTGGGCTGGCGCGGCGGCCCGCACCTTGCCCACCAACTGGTGCGCCTTGCCGCGTTTCTTGAGGTGAAAAACGGCGTAATCTTCCTCACCAGCAAAATAGGCTGCTTCTGCGGCGGTGTCGTCGGCCGGTTCCGAGCCACTTGCCGCTGCCACCGGCGGCAGCAGGTCGTAGGCCGATTCCTGGTCGCCCACATAGGCTGACACGGTGATGGCCGCCGTGGGCACTACCCACAGGCCGGAGCAGGCAAAGCGGCGGCTGTACTGCTCTTTGGCAAAGAGAAATGCCACGTCGGCCGCCGGGGCGTGGACTGGTCCGACGTAGACGTAAGCTGCGCCGTCCTTTTTCTGGTGGAACACTTCGTAGGTACCAAACTGGTCCAGGGCCGCTTTGGCGGCGGGTGCGGCCGGGGCATCGGGCAGCCCGAGGCGGTTCATGCGCGGGTCGTGGGAGGTTATCATCAATTAAAAATGACAAATTAAAAATTAGGAAGCGACGAACAGGTGGCCAAGCCAGTAAAAGCGAGCCAATTTTTAATTCATCATTTTTAATTTTTAATTGAGTTTACGCCAACGGCCGCACGTACTGGGCTTTCGGCACTTGCAGCGCCCGGCGCACCCAGGCCCCGTTTTCTTCGGCGGCGCGGCGCACGGCCAAACGTTCGGCGTTGCAGGGGCCGTCGCCGTTTATCACGCGCTTGAAGTCTTCCCAGTCCGGCTCGGTGAATTCCCACTGGCCGGTTTCCTCGTTTTTGCGCAGGTTGGCATCGGGCAGCGTCAGGCCAATTTCCCAGATTTTGGGCACGTACATATCCAGAAACTGGTTGCGGCAATCGTCGTTGCTGGCCATTTTCACCTTCCAGCGCATTAGGATTTCGGTATGCACCGACATCTTGTCGCTCGGCCCGAAAAAGGTCATAATCGCGGGCCACCACCGGTTGAGGGCGGCCTGCATCATTTCGCGCTGAATTTTGGTACCGGTGGCCAAGTGAACCACCGCGTCGTGCCCGTACTTGAGATGGAAGGCTTCTTCGGCGCAAATCCGGTCGAGGGCGCGGCAGTAGGGGCCGTAGCTGCCTTTGGCGTTGGCCAGCTGGTTCACGATAGCCCCGGCATCAATGAGCCACGAAATGACGTTGCTGTCGGCCCAGGTGGGGGTGGGATAGTTGAACACGTTGGAGTATTTGCTCTTGCCGTTTATCAGGTCCACCAGCATTTGCTCGCGGGCTTTGCCCAGCGTTTCGGCGGCCGAGTACAGCAGTTGCGCGTGGCCCACTTCGTCCTGCACCTTCGCCATCTGGGCCATTTTGCGGCGGAAGCCGGGGGCGCGGGTTATCCAGGTGCCTTCGGGCAGCGAGCCGATGATTTCGGAGTGCGCGTGCTGCTCAATCATGCGGATGAGCTGCTTGCGGTAGAGGGCGGGCATCCAGTCGTTGGCTTCAATCTTTTCGCCCCGCGCAATGCGGGCCTCAAACGCGGCCAGCAGGATGGGGTCTTCGTTTTCCAGGCCGGTGGCGGCGGTGCTGGGCAAGTCGTGGGTGGAAGCGGAACCGTACATGGTGTTGAGTTATGAGTTATGAGTTGAGGATTGGGTGCCAGGAATTCGAGGTTGGGAATTCAATTTGGGTAGCTCTTGGTTTTCGGCTCTTAGCTCTTAACTCCCGAAAGGGTCTGTTCGGCTAAGCGGTGGGCAATTTCTTCGGCCCCTAACTTCCCTTCGGGTCGGTACCAGGTGGGCAGCCAGTTGAGGCTGGCCAGCAGGGTGAGGGCGGCAAAAGCAGCATCGGGCGAGGACAACTCGCCAGTCCCGATTCCTTGCTGGATGAGGTGGCGGAAGCCCAGTTCGTAGCGGTCGCGCAGGGCCACAAATTCGGTGCGGGCGGGTTCGCTCAGGTGCCGCCACTCGTGCAGAAACACGCTGCTCGCGGCTACGTCGCGCACCAGCACCTGCACGTGGGCCTCAATGGCCTGGCGCAGTTGGTCGGCCACGGGCTGGGTGGCATCGGCGGTGGCGGCGGCAAAACCGGCAAAAAACGCCTGCGCCAGCCCGAAGCACACGCGGTGCAGGATTTCTTCCTTCGACTTGATGTGCGAATACAGGCTGCCCGCTTCCAGGCCCAGGGCGGCGGCCAGCTCGCGCATACTGGTAGCGGCAAAGCCCCGTGCCCGAAACAGGCCGGTGGCCGTGTGGTCAATCTGGGCGCGGCGGGGGCGCAGGGCGGGGGCAGTGGGCATAACGAGGCGAGTTGCTGGCGCAAAGATACGCAAGCTAACGCTCGTTAGCAAATTTAGGTTGCCGCGCAGAGCGCCACTGCTGGGGCAGTGGTCACAAATCGTTAATCTACCCGCGTGAATGGTTTGCTGTATCTTTGCACCCAGTTAAGCCACCCACTTTTCACCTCCCCAATTTTTATGAAAAAGACCTACCTGATGCTTTCGGCAGCCGTGTTGCTGACCGGAGCGGCCCACGCCCAGGGCAATGAATTGTTTTTCTCCGAATACGACGAAGGGGCCCACCGGAGCGGTGTCAATTATGGCGGTACCACGAACTCGACCGGCAGTGAGCGGGCGGTGGAAATTTTCAACCCCACCACTTCGGTGGTAAACCTGAACCCGTATTCGGTACGGCGCTATTCCAATGGCAGCACGGCCGTAACCGAGGAGGAGCGCCTGTTCCGTAGCAATGCTGCGCACGTCGCCACCGGCCCCAATACCCTGAGTTCGCTGGCAACTTTTGTGCTGGCCAGCGGGGAGGCCACGCTGCCCGCCATTGTGTCGGCGGCCAATGAGTTCAGCGCGGCCTACCCCCCAGCCACGGGGCCGACGGTTATCACCGGCGGAGGGGCTACGTACTTCAACGGCGACGATGCCGTGGCGTTGGTGCGCTACCCCAGCGGCACGGCTGGTCAGGGCAATGGCGTTATCATTGACCTGTTGGGCGTGATTGGCGAGCAGCCAAAAGCATTTTCGGGCACCGGCACCGGCAACTGGGAAGGCACCAACCCCACCGACCCGCCCGTGACCGTGAACGGGATGCAGGTGCAGCCCTTCGTGCGCTCGGCCAATGAGTCAATTGTGCGCCGCGACTTCGTGGAGCGCGGCGTTCGCACCACCGTGCCGGCTTATGTGGCTGGCTCGCAGCCGCCCATGCCCAGCGGGCTGCCCGGCGCTTACAACATTGCCGACGAGTGGATGGCGTACAGCTACGCCACGCCTCCCGGGGGGGTCAGCAACCCAGGTGCCCAGAGCTACTCCAACCTGGGCCTGCACAGCTACAACGGTGCCAATGGCATTTACGGCCCGCTGAGCACACTGGCCAAGTTTGACGGTGGCATCAGCATTTACCCCAACCCGGCCAGCGGCACGGCTACCGTGGAACTGAAAGACGTGAAGGTGGGCAGCATTGTGGTGCTGAACAACCTCGGGCAGCGCATTGTGGCCCAGCCGGCCAACAATGCGGCCAGCCAGACGCTGACGCTGGACGTGTCGGGTCTGAAGCCGGGCCTGTACTTTGTGCAGTGCCTCAGCGCCGATGGGCAGACGAAGATTTACAAGGAATTGGTGGTTAAGTAGGGTTTTGGTAGTTAGTATTGAGTAGTGGGTAGTTGGACTTTGTCCGGCTGGCTGTTACCAAACCGGGAAAAGGAGAAGCGCAAGCTTCTCCTTTTTTTGTGGGCGTACTTTTGCGTCGGGCCTTCACTACCCACTACCTGATACTTGCTACCCACTACCAAAAACGATGCTGACCCCCCTCCACACCCTGGGCGAGTTTGCCCTGATTCGCCGGTTGCAGAAAGATTTGCCGTTGCGGCAGGTGAGTTCGGTGCTGGGCATTGGCGACGATGCGGCGATTATTGCGCCGACGGCGGGGATGGATACGGTGCTGACCACCGACTTGCTGGTCGAGGGCATTCACTTTGATTTGATGTTTTGCCCGCTGCGGCACTTGGGGTACAAGGCGGTGGCGGTGAACGTGTCGGACGTGGCGGCGATGAATGCGCTGCCTACCCAACTGGTGGTGGGGTTGGCGGTGCCGGCGCGGTTCACGGTGGAGGCGGTGGAGGAGTTGTACGCGGGCATTCGGCTGGCGTGCGAGGCGTATGGGGTGGACGTGGTGGGGGGCGACACGACGACGAGCCGGGCGGGGCTGACGCTGGCCGTGACGGTGCGGGGCGAGGTGGCGGCGGGGCAGGCGGTGCGCCGCAGCGGCGGGCGGCCCACCGATTTGCTGTGCGTGAGCGGCGACCTGGGCGGGGCCTACCTGGGGTTGCAGGTGCTGGAACGCGAGAAGCAGGTGTTTCTGGCCGACCCGGAGGCGCAGCCGGAACTGGGGGGCTACGAGTACGTGGTGCAGCGGCAACTACGGCCGGAGGCGCGGCTCGACATCATTCACGAGCTGCGGGAGCTGGGCGTGGTGCCGACCAGCATGATTGACATCTCCGACGGGCTGGCTTCGGAGGTGCTGCACTTGTGCGCGGCGAGCGGCACGGGGGCGCGGGTGTTTTCGGAGTTTCTGCCGCTGGCCAACCCGACGCTGGAGGTGGCGGCGGAGTTTAACCTGGACCCGCTGATGTGCGCTTTGAACGGGGGGGAGGACTACGAACTGCTGTTTACGGTGCCGGTGACGGACCATGAGAAGCTCAAGAACCACCCCGACATTACGGTGATTGGGCACCTGACGGAAGCCAGCGACGCGGTGAACCTGGTGGCGAAGGGCGGGCAGGCGGTGCCGCTGCAAGCGCAGGGGTGGACGGCCTTCTAGGCAACTGCCGTCCAACTCGTAGTTACGACTTGGGCAACTCATAACTACGACTTTCAAACTCGTAGTTATGAGTTAAGCAACTCGTAACTGCGAGTTGAACGGCCGCCGCTGCCCCGGTAGCTGCACCGGCTGCGGGTTAGTCTTCCGGGTAGGGCACAAACACAAACTTGGTGAACTCCTCGTCCAGCACGAACAGGCAGCAGAATTCGTCGGCATCTTTGTAGGTGGCCTGGAAGGCTTCTACGCCTTCTTCGCTCACGATGCCTTGCTGGACGAACAACTCGAGGTAGCTGGCGAAGACGTGCCAGTCCAGGTTTAGCTCGTCGGCGTTGATGAGCAGGCCGCCGAGGGGCACTTCCTGCTTGGCGAAGACGAAGATGGGGAAGCGGCTGATGTCGCGCTTGCGGATTTGGGCCGAGGCTTCGAGCAGGGTGTCGCACACGGCCACGAAATCCTTGGTGATGGTGCCGAGGTATTTGCCGTTGAGTTCGGGGTCGTTGAAGTAGTCCATGGTGAGGCGGGGTGGGGCGTGGTCCGACGACTTTTTCAGTCGTCAGACCACTAAGTTAGTCGCAAATTAGGGCAGCGAATTAGTGGTCTGACGACTGAAAAAGTCGTCGGACCACGTCGTTCTTTACTTCAACTCCAAGGCCACGACGTTCTCGACGTGGTGGGTGTGGGGGAACATATCCACCGGCTGCACCTGCGTTACTTTATACGCAACGTCCAATAATTCCAGGTCGCGGGCCTGGGTGGCGGGGTTGCAGGAGATGTAGACGATGCGGGGGGCGCGGATTTCGAGCAGGCGTTGCACGACGTCGGGGTGCATTCCGGCGCGGGGGGGGTCGGTGATGATGAGGTCGGGGTGGCCGTGGGTGGCGGTGAAGGCGGGGGTGAGGATGTCCTTCATGTCGCCGGCCACGAAGGTGAGGTTGGTGATGCCGTTCACTTCGGCGTTGGTGCGGGCATCGAGGACGGCTTGCTCGACGTATTCGATGCCGACGACGTGGCGGGCCTGGCGGGCCACGAAGTGGGCGATGGTGCCGGTGCCGGTGTAGAGGTCATAGACCAACTCGTGGCCCTGGAGCTGGGCGAAGTCGCGGGCGATTTGGTAGAGTTGGTGGGCGCCTTCGGAGTTGGTTTGGTAGAAGGACTTGGGGCCGATGCGGAAGCGCAGGCCTTCCATTTCTTCTTCGATGTAGGGCAGGCCGGCGTGGCAGACGACTTCGAGGTCGTGGAAGGTTTCGTTGCCTTTGTTGTTGAGGACGTAGTTGAGGGACGTGATTTGGGGGAACCGCTCCTGCACGGCATCCAGCAACGGGGCGATGCTGGGGTGGGGCAGGTAGCACTGGAGCAGCACCATGAGCTGGCCGGTGCTGGCGGCGGTGCGGACGATGAGGTTGCGGAGGTTGCCGACCTGGGTGACCATGTTGCCGAATTGCAGGTCGTGGCGGCGGGCGTAGTCGCGGATGAAGAGGCGGATTTCGTTGCTGGGTTCGGGCTGGAGCCAGCAGTGTTCGACATCGATGATTTTGTCGAAGCGGGCGGGGGTGTGGAAGCCGAGGGCGCGGCGGTCGTGGTGCTGGCCGTCGTGGATTTGTTCGGTGGTGAGCCAGCCGTTGTCGCTGAAGGTGTATTCGAGCTTGTTGCGGTAGTAGGTGCGCTGGGGCGAGGAGCGGATGAAGGGGATTTCGGGCAGGGCGACTTTGCCGATGCGGGTGAGCTGGTCCACGACTTGCTGTTGCTTGAAGTGGAGCTGGCTGTCGTAGGCGAGGTGCTGCCACTTGCAGCCGCCGCAGGTGCCGAAGTGCTGGCAGAAGGGCTGGACGCGCAGGTCGGAGTATTCGTGGAACTTGACGGGCAGGGCTTCGAGGTACTGCTTGCGGGCTTTGGTGATTTGGAGGTCTACGACATCGCCGGGGGCGACCTGGGCGACGAAGATGACGAGGTTGTCGATGCGGACGAGGCATTTGCCTTCGGCTACCATGTCCGTGATGCGGACGTTTTGGAGGCGGGTGGGGTCGAGGTTTTTGGGTTTTCTCATGGGCGGGCAAAGATACCTTACCCTCGTCCCCCGGAGAATTGCTTTAAGCGCAATTCCCTGCGGAGAGGGGGGGCATTTAGTGGGGCGGGGGTGGCTGCGAGGAGGTGGGAACGGGCTGCGAGGCAGTTTTTGTCATCTGCGAGGTGGTTTTTGTCATCTGCGAGGCGGTTTTGCTCTGCTGCGAGGTGGTTTCTGTCATCTGCGAGGCGGTTAGTGCGGTCTGCGAGGAGGTTTTGCCCTTCTGCGAGGAGGTTTTGCCCTTCTGCGAGGTGGTTTTGCCCTGCTGCGAGGAGGTTTTGCCCTGCTGCGAGGAGGTTTTGCCCTGCTGCGAGGTGGTTTGTGCGGTCTGCGACCTTGCAGCTGCTATCTGTGAGGCAAAAGAAATGGTCTGTGGGGCGATGGGGGACGGGGCGCGGCAGTGGCCGGGCTTTCACAAAAAAAAGCGCCCCGTTGCGGGGGCGCTTTTTTGGTTCGGCCGGGGCCGGGGGTTACTTAATCACTTCAATCCAGCCTTTGGTTTGGGTGCCGTTGGCGAGTTTGAGCAGGTAGTAGTACACGCCGGGGGCTACGTCGTCGGCGGGGCCCCAGTCGTTTTGGTAGTTCGTGGTTTCGTACACCTGGCGGCCCCAGCGGTTGAAGATGGTGAAGGTGTGGCCGGGGTTGAGCTGGATGTTGTCGATGGTGAGCGCGTCGTTGAGGCCGTCGTGGTTGGGGGTGATGACGTTGTAGAAGGCCGTGGCGTTGGTGAAGCTCACGCAACTGGTGTTGGAGTTGGACTGCTGGCCGTTGGCATCGACGGCCACGATGCGGAAGCACTGGTTGTAGCCGGTGCCGGTGTTGGCGATGGTGGTGGCCAGGGTGGAGCCGGTCACGGTGGCGACCTGGGCGTAGGCCCCGTTGTCGTCGCTGCGGAAGATGAGGTACTGGCTGACGGGGCCGCCGGTGTAGGCGTTCCAGGCGAGGGCGGTGCCGCCCTGGTTGCGCCCGCCGGTGCCGGCGGTGGCGGTGGCGGCGAGGCGGATGGTTTGGACGATGGCGCTGCTCACGGTGGTGTTGCAGCCGTTGGTGAGGTCGAGGCGGTACTCGTAGGAGTTGGCGGCGGCATCGACGTTGGGGTCGGTGAAGGAGGTGGCATTGACGGGCACGGTGCCGATGTCGGCGAACGTGCCGGTGCCGGCAATGCGGCGGAAGATGTGAATCGGGCTGAGCGTGTTGCCGCTGTTGGGGGCCGAGAGGGTGAGGGTGATGCTGGTGTTGCTGGTGAGCGTGACCGAGGCCAGGGCCAGCACGAGGCCGGGGCGGTCGGGCCGCACGGCGAGGGTGGCGGCGCTGCCGCCGCAGCCGAAGGCCGAGGTTTCGGTGGCCGTGACGGTGTAGGCGTTGGCGGCGGCATCGAACTGGACCGTGACCTGGGCGGTGCCCTGGCCGGCGGTGACGGTGCCGCCGGTGACGGCCCACTGGTAGGTGCTGCCGGGGGTGTTGGGCACGCTGTACTGCTGGGCCTGGGCGGCGTTGCAGAGGTACACGGGGCCGGTGACGACGAGCGGCACGGGGGCGGGGTTCACCGTGACCGAGAACGAGAACACCGGGCCGGTGCAGCCCTGGGCGCTGGTTTCGCGGGCCGTGACGACGTAGGTGCCCGGAGCGGGCAGCGGGGCCACGGTGATGGCATTGGTGGTGGTGGCGACGGGGTTGCCGTCGAAAGTGAAGGCGTAGGCCGAGCCGGCGAAGCCGCCGGGCAGGCTGAAGGTGGCCGTGCCCGCCGAGGCGCACACGTTGGCCGGGCCGCTGATGGCGAGGGTGGCGCGGGGGGTGGGGTTAATGGTGACGCGCAGGGTGTCGGAGCCGCCGAGGCAGCGGATGCCGCTGGCGGGGTTGCTGGTTTCCTGCACCACGAGCTTGCCGATGGTGGGCACGAGCACGGGGTTCCAGTTCACGACGACCGCCGCGAGGTTGGTGCTGACCTGGGTGCCGCCGATGATGGTCCAGCTGTAGCTCGAGCCGTTGGCATACACCGTTTGGTAGGTGTAGGGGCTGCCGCCCTGGCACACGGGGTTGGGGCCGGTGGGGCGGGCGGTTTGGAGCAGTTGGTTGATGCGGATGGGGAGCGTGACGGTGTCCGAGGAGCAGCCCGTGGTGGGGTTCAGGGTAAAGGCCTTGACGGTGCCGGTGCCCGCCGTGCCCCAGTTCACGGCAATGGCGGGGGTGCCGTTGCCGGTGAAGCCGGTGGCCCCGGTTACGAGCCACTGGTAGGCCGTGGCGCGGGGGTTGCGGATGGTGTAGGCGATGTTCGTGACGGTGGGGCAGACCGAAGCGGGGCCGCTGATGCTGTCGGCGGCCGGGCGGGGGTTGACGGTGACGTACACCGAGTCGGTGGCCGCGCAGCCGCCGTTGGCGGCCGACGTGGTGGCCGTGAGCCGGAAGCCCACGCGGATGGGAGCCGCCGTGGGGTTGGTGCCGCTGAAGACCGGCTGGGCGGCGGTGGGGCTGCTCAGGCCGGTGGCCGGGGTCCAGGCGTAGGTGTAGCCGGGTTGGGCGGTCGAGCCGAGGGTGGTGCGCTTGCCGTCGCAGATGGCGCGGTCAGGGCCGGCATCGGCGATGGGGGCGGGGTTCACGGTGACGGCCACGGTGCTGGTGGCGGTGCAGCCCTGGGCGGTGGTGGCGGTCAGGGTGTAGGTGGTGGTGACGGGGCTGGCCGTGTTGTTGGTGCCGGTCACGGTGGGGTTGGAAGCGGTGGCGTTGCTCAGGCCGGTGGTGGGCGCGTAGCTGTAGGTGGTGCCCGCAATGGGGGCCACGCCGAGCGTGGCCGAGCCGCCGGAGCAGAAGGCCACGGCCGGGCCAGCGTTGGCGAGGGCGGCCTGGTTCACGGTGACGGCTACGGTGGCCGAGGCCACGCAGCCATCGGCGGTGGTGGCGGTCAGGGTGTAGGGCGTGGTGATGGGGGCACCGGTGGTGTTGGTCAGCGTCACGGTGGGGTTGGCGCTGGTGGCACTGCTCAGGCCGGTGGTCGGGGTCCAGCTATAGGTGTAGCCAGCGGCGGCGGGGCCGCCCAGCATGGCCGAACCGCCCGAGCAGAAGCTCACGGCCGGGCCGGGGGTGGCCACGGCGGCGGGGTTCACGGTGACGGCCACGGTGGCCGTGGCGGTGCAGCTGCCGGCGTTGGTCGTCACGGTCAGGGTGTAGGGGGTGGTGACGGGGGCACCGGTGGTGTTGGTCAGCGTCACGGTGGGGTTGGCGCTGGTGGCGCTGCTCAGGCCGGTGGTCGGGGTCCAGCTATAGGTGCTGGGCGCAGCCGTGGCGGGCACGGCGGCCCCCAGTTGCCCGGTCAGGCCAGAGCAGAGGGTAAGGTTGGCCCCGGCATTGGCCAGGGCGGCGGGGTTGATGGTCACGGCCACGGTGCCGGTGGCGGTGCAGCCGTCGGCGGTGGTGGCGGTCAGGGTGTAGGTCGTCACGACGGGGGCGTTGGTGGTGTTGGTGCCCGTCACGGTGGGCTGGGCGGCGGTGGCGCTGCTCAGGCCGGTGGTCGGGGTCCAGCCATAGGTGTAGCCCGGCACGGCCGGTGCCCCAATCTGGGCCGAAGCCCCGGAGCAGAAGGCCACAGCCGGGCCGGGCGTAGCCACAGCGGCGGGGAACACCGTCACCGTGACGGGGGCCATGTTGACGCAGCCTTGGGCGTTGGTCACGGTCAGGGTGTAGGTCCGCACAATGTTGCCGGGGCCGGGGTTGGCGATGGTCGCTACCGGGTTGGCGGCGGTGGCGCTGCTCAGGTCGGTGGCCGGGGTCCAGCTATACATGTAGCCAGCTACCGGAGCCGCGCCCAGCGGGGTGGGCAGGCCCGAACACACGCTGCGGTCGGTGCCCGGCACGGCCACGGCGGCGGGGTTGATGGTCACGGCCACGGTGCCGGTGGCGGTGCAGCCGTTGGCGGTGGTAGCGGTCAGGGTGTAGGTGGTGGTGACAGGGCTGGCCGTGTTGTTGGTGCCCGTCACGGTGGGGTTGGAAGCCGTGGGGTCGCTCAGGCCGGTGGCGGGCGAGTACAGGTAGGTGGTGCCCGCAATGGGAGCCACGCCGATTTGCACCGAGCCACCGGAGCAGAAGCTCACCGCCGGACCGGGGGTGGCCACAGCAGCGGGGTTCACGGTCACGCTCACGGTGGCCATGTTGGTGCAAATCGGGGTCGTAGTCGAGGAAACCGTCAGGGTGTACGTGGTGGGTACTGGCACGGGGCCGGTGTTGGTGAGCGTGGCCGTGGGGTTGGCCACGGTGGCGCTGCTCAGGCCCGTCGTCGGGGTCCAGCTATAGGTCAGGCCCGCCACGGGGGCGGCCCCCAACTGCGCGGGCAAGCCCGAGCAAACGGTCTGGTTCGTGCCCGCGTTGGCCACTGGAATCGGGTTCACGGTGACGGCCACGGTAGCGGTGTTGGTGCAGTTGGGCGTGGTGCCGCTGCCCACGGTCAGGGAGTAGGTGAAGGTGCCGGGGGTGGTCAGCGTCACGGTGGGCTGGGCCACGGTGGGGTCGTTCAGGCCGGTGGCCGGGGTCCACGAGTACGTGTAGCCGGCAATGGCAGGGGTGCCGAGCGTGGCCGAGCCGCCCGCGCAGAAGGCCACGGCCGGGCCGGGCAGGGCCACCGGCTGCGGGTTCACGGTCACGGCCACCGTGGCTTGGTTGGTGCATACCGGCGTAGTCAGCGAGGACACGGTCAGGGTGTAGGTGGTGGTTAGGACCGTGGTGCCGGGGTTGGGCAGCGTCAGGGTCGGGTTGGCCGTGTTGGGGTTGTTCAGGCCGGTGGTGGGGGTCCAGGCATAGGTATAGCCCGTGACGGGGGCCACGCCGAGTTGCACCGAGCCGCCCGCGCAGAAGGCCACGGCCGGGCCGGGGTTGGCCACCGGCTGCGGGTTCACGGTGACTACCACCGTCGCCGTCACGGTGCAACCGCCCAGGCTGGCCGGGTTCACTGCGGTCAGGGTGTAGGTCGTCGTGGTGGCTGCGCCCGTGGTGTTGATGAGCGTAATGGTCGGGCTGATGACCGTCGGGTCGCTCAGGCCGGTGGTGGGGGTCCAGCTATAGGTAGCGCCCGCCACCGGCGTAGCGCCGCCCAGCACCCCGGCCACGCCCGAACACAAACTCAGGGTAGGAGTGGGGTTGATGGTGCCCGGATTGACCGTCACCACCACCTGGTCGGTGTTCACGCAGTTCTGGCCCGAAGTCACGGTCAGGGTATAGGTCGTCACCAGCGCCATCGTCACCGAGGGGTTGGTCAGCGTCACGGTGGGTTGGGCGGCCGTGGCGTTGCTCAGGCCCGTGGCGGGGGTCCAGGCATAAGTGTTGCCCGTCACGGCCGGGCTGCCGAGCACCTGCGTGATGGTGCCGCAAGCTGCCGCATCGGGGCCGGCGTTGGCCACCGGCAGCGGGTTCACCGTCACCACCGTGGTGCCGGTGGCCACGCAGCCCAGGGCGGTGGTGGCCGTCAGGGTGTAAGGGAAAGTGCCCGCCGTGGGCAGCGTAAGGGTCGGGTTGGCCACGGTGGCGCTGCTCAGGCCGGTGGTGGGGGTCCAGCTATAGGTGGTGCCCGCCACCGCCGCCGTGCCCGTGAGGGTGGCCGAAGCCCCGGCGCAGAAGGCCAGCGTTGGCACCGGGGTGGCCACGGCGGCGGGGTTCACCGTCACCGCTACTGTGCTGGTGGCGCTGCACACGGGCACGGTGGTCGAGGCCACCGTCAGGGTGTAGGTCCGGGTGAAGGGCACACCGGTGAGGTTCGCAATGGTGGCCACGGGCTGGGCGGCCGTGGCACTGCTCAGGTCGGTGGCCGGGGTCCAGGTGTAAGTGAAGCCCGTTGCTGCCGTGCCCGCGCCCAGCGTGGTCGGCACGCCGGAGCAGGTGGCGCGGGCGGGGCCGGCGTTGGCCACGGCGGCGGGGTTCACCGTCACCGTCACTTGGTCGGTGGTGGCGCAGCCGGGGCCGGCGGTGGCGGTCAGGGTGTAAGTGTAGGTGCCGGCCGTGGCCAGCGTCACGGTCGGGTTGGCAACGGTGGCGTTGCTCAGGCCGGTCGTCGGGGCCCAGCTGTACGTGATGCCCGCCACCGGGGCCACGCCCAACTGCGCCGAGCCGCCCGCACAAAACGCCCGGTCGGGGCCAGCATTGGCCACCGGCACGGGCACCACCGTCACGGTGGCCGTGGCCGTGGCCGAGCAGGTGCTCACCGGGTCCACCCCGGTCAGGGTGTAGGTCGTGGTCGCGGTCGGGTTCACGGTCACGGGGGTGCCCACCGTCACGGGCTGCCCGCCCAGGGTGTAGGTCAGCCCGGCCGGGCCGGTCAGGGTCAGGGTGGTGGTGCCCGCGCCGCAGAGCGTGGCGTTGGCTGCTGCCAGGGTGAGGGTGCCCACCGGGCGCACCAGCACGTTTTTCAGCACCGAGTCGCTGGGGCAGCCGAACGCCCCGATGTATTTCAGCGACACCACGCTCGTGCCCACGGCGCTCGCAAAGCGCACCGTGACCGTGTTGGTGCTTTGGCCGCTCACGATGCTGCCGTTGGTGATGTGCCAGTTGTAGGCCTGGCCGGGGGCTGGCCCCACGGCGGTGTAGGTGCGCACGGTGGCCGGGTCGCACACATTGTCCGTGCCCGTGATGCCGGTGGGGGCGGCGGGCTTGTTCACCGTTATCCGAAACACGTCGGCAATGGTGGTTCCGCCGCAACTGCGGTCCTGCACCGTCGTCACGATGTCGTAGGGCGTGGCGCGGGCTTCGCCGCAGTGCGAGTTGTACACGAAGTTGCCCGTCACCGTGCCCGTGCCCGTCACCGAGGCCGTGCCCGTGAGGCCGTTCAGGATGCCCTGGTCGCCGTTCAGCGAAGCGTCGAAGCCGTTGTTGCGGCCGTCCAGCAACACGCTGTTGAGCTTGAGCACGAGCGGGTTGGTGGGCGAGTCGGTGGCCCGGAACGGTATCGTGACGCTGGCCCCTTCCTCAATGGTGTAGTTGCGGGGCAGGTTGCCGGTGCCGGTACTTGGGGGTAGGTTGGGCGGGCTATTGGCCGGGCACGGTTGCGCCACCAACTGAATGTCGCGCCTGGATTTGCCAATCAGCACTTCCACGCCGTTGATGACGCGGTATTCCGACACGTCCACCGCAATGACGTACAGCCCCATGGTGGGGGCGCGGTAGCGGGCCAGGCCCGTGTTGGCGTTCAGGCTGATGAACCCGCCCGGTCCGAACGGTTGCGTCACCGAGTAAGTGGGGTTGTAGGGGATTGGCGTGGGGGGGGGAGTGAACGTGGCCAGGGGGTTGGGCGGGGTCGGAATCGGGCCACCGGCGTTTGGTATCGTCTGCGAACCAGGGGTGCCAAAGGCGTACACCAGCCGGTCGCCGTCGGCATCGGCGGCGTTGTTGAGCACAAAACTCGTGTCGCCCTGGCAAATCACGGCCACCGCCGTATCCGAAAACACGGGCGAACTGTTGGGAATCGTCGGCGGGGCGATGTCCAGGTACAGCGTCAGGCTCCGTTGGTTGTTTGCGTTCGCTAAAAGATTGGTGATTCCGTAGTTGCGGGCGGCAGCACTGGCAACTGCGTAGTAGCCCTTCGTGGAAAAGGGCAGACTGACTACCAACTGATACACGGCTAGTTGGAACGGCCGCACTACGCCGCCCGTTGCGCAGCCCGCTACTACCGGGGGCGTAATGGTGCCCGAGATGTTGATGCGGGGCATATCCGCATTTTGGATGTTGGTGCCCACGCCCGTGCCCGTCGGGTCTTTGACATACATCGAGAGCGGAAAGGTGGGGGGGGCGGCTGCGGGCATATCGGGGGCATAGGCATTGCGGTACAGCAACAGCGTCACTTCGTAGCGAAACTGGTTTGGGGCCACGCCGTTGGCACCCAGGTAGCGGTAGCTCATCTCCCCGCCCAGGTAGTGCGAGGCGCGGGCGGCTGGCCCACCGGCCAGAAACATAAGCAGGAACAAGGGCAGCACCGAGGCCCAGCGGCGAAGTAGGGTTGCGAACATAGGGTGGGGGAGAAAGAAAAATCAGTGACCGGCGGCCGCAGCCGCCGGTCAGCAAAATCAAAAAATTAAAGGGTCAGGATGCAAAAAAAGTAAGACGTAAAACCTAGTCGCGCACCACGCGCCGGAGGGCCGTGCGGCCCTGGGCATCGCGCAGGCGCAGCACGTACACGCCTTTGGGCAGGGCGCTCAGGTCGAGGGCGGCGGGGCGGCCGTCCAGGCGCAGGGCGGTTTGGAGCAGGGTGGCCCCGAGCAGGTTTTGCACGGTGGCGGCGCAGGCCCCGCTGCCGGCGGCCCCGGCCAGGGCCAGCGTCAGGCGGCCATCGGCTGTGGGGTTGGGGTAGAGGGTGAACTGGCCAGCGGCGATGCCCGTCCGCGAGGCCGTCACCAGTACGGGCCGCGAGGCACTGGAAGAGCAGTTGTTCGCATTCGTGACGACCACCGTGTAGGTGCCCGGTCCGGTGGCGGTGTAGGTGCTTCCGGTGGCCCCCGCAATGGCGGTGCCGCCCAAAAACCACTGGTAGCCAGTGGCGGCGCTACTGGTCAGCACGTTGCCGCTTTGAGTGATGACGGGAGCGGCCAGCCGGTTCACCGTCACCCGGAACACGTCGGCAATGGTCCGGCCGCTGCAACTGCGGTCCTGCACCGTCGTCACGACATCGTAGGCCGTGGCACGGGCATCGCCGCAGTGGGCGTTGTACACGAAATTGCCCGTTACCGTAGCTGTGCCCACCACCGTGGCCGTGCCCGTCAGCCCGTTTGCGGCCGTGGCACCCTGGCTGCCGTTCAGGGCGGCATCAAAGCCACCGGTGCCGTCCAGCAACACGCTGTTGAGGCGCAGGGCAAGCGGGTCGGTGGGCGCATTGTTGGCCCCCCGCAACGGAATGGTCAGGCTGGTTCCCTCTTCCACGGTATAGTTGCGGCGCAAAGAGCTGCTGCCGGTGGCTGCCGACAGACTGGGTGGCCGGTGCGGCGGGCAGGTTTGCACCACGAGTTGAATGTCACGCCGGCTGGTGCTAATCAATCGGTCGACCCCGCCAAAGGTGCGGTATTCCGATACTTCCACCGCCACCACGTAGATGCCCGTGTTGGGCGAACAATAACGGCCCAGCCCCGTGTTGGTGTCTAGGCCAACGAAACCGCCCGCCCCAAACGGCTGCGTGACGGAATAGCCGGGATTGTAGGGAATCGCGGAAAGCGGTGGGGTGAAGGTGTTGGCTGGATTTTGGTCCGATGGCGTACCGAATGCGTACACCAGCCGGTCGCCGTCGGCATCGGCGGCGTTGTTGAGCACAAAACTCGTGTCGCCCTGGCAAATCACGGCCACCGCCGTGTCCGAAAACACGGGCGAACTGTTGGGAATCGTCGGCGGGGCGATGTCCAGGTACAGCGCAAAGCTCCTCGCCAGCGGTGTTCCCGCACTGCCGGTGCTGATGTTGGTAATACCGTAGTTGCGGGCCGAGGTACTGACAATGCCGTAGTAGCCGCTGGCCGAGTAGGGCAAGCCCACCACTGTGTGGTACACGCCCAACTGAAACGGCCGGGGCGGTGCCAGCAGGGCGCACCCGGCTGGCGCAGCGGGCACAATGTTGCCCGACAGGGCAACGCGGGGCATATTCAGGCTCTGAATCTGGGTGCCCGATGTCCCCGAAGGTGCCTTTGTGTACAGCGAAAGCGGCAGGGTGGAGGGGGCGGCTGAGGGGTTGTCGGGCGCATAGGCATTGCGGTACAGCAACAGCGTCACTTCGTAGCGAAACTGGTTTGGGGTCACGCCGTTGGCATCCAGGTAGCGGTAGCTCATCTCCCCGCCAAGCAAGTGCGAGGCGCGGGCGGCTGGCCCACCAGCCAGAAACACAAACAGGAACAAGGGCAGCGCCGAAGCCCAGCGGCGAAGTAAGGTTGCGAACATAGGTGGGGGAGAAAAGGGTAAGAAACCAAGCGGCTGACGGCCCAGGCCGTCAGCCAGCAAAATCAAGACGTAAAACCTAGTCGCGCACCACGCGCCGGAGGGCCGTGCGGCCCTGGGCATCGCACAGGCGCAGCACGTACACGCCTTTGGGCAGGGCGCTCAGGTCGAGGGCGGCGGGGCGGCCGTCCAGGCGCAGGGCGGTTTGGAGCAGGGCGGCCCCGAGCAGGTCCTGCACGGTGGCGGCGCAGGCCCCGCTGCCGGCGGCCCCGTCCAGGGCCAGCGTCAGGCGGCCATCGGCCGTGGGGTTAGGGTAGATGCTCAGGCCCGGCAGGGCATCGGCCGCCCGGGTGCCCAAAATGAAGGGCAGGATGAACACCGAGTAGTCCTCAATCTCCGCGTTTTGCAGGTTCTGGGCGCAGGAATTGGTGGCGCTGTTGCCGTTCACGACCGCCTGTACCCGCATCCGGGTAGTGCCCAACTGGAAACCGGACGGGATGGTCATCGGCTGGACGTAGGAGGTGGTGCCGGTGCCGGTGTAGTTCACCACCCGCTCGGCCGCGTTGTCGAAAATGCCGTCGTGGTTGCCGTCAATCCACACCGTCACGTGGTGGGTAGGGGTAATATTTGAGACAATCGTCATCACGTGCTGTTGGGCCTGGCGCAGGGTGTCGGTCAGGCCCGTGTAGTTGCCGTAGCCATTAGGCGCGGGGGTAGTGGTGGAGGTGGCGTTGCGGAACGGCCGGTAGGTTCGCCCGTTGGCATCGGCGGTGGCCGCCGTCACGCCCACGCTCGTAATCCAGAAAGGCGTGTCTTGGAACCCGCCGTTCATATTGGGCGGACCCACGCCGTTGCTGGAGCAATACATCAGGCAGGGCACCTGCACGGTCACGTAGTTGGTTTTGGTGGCGGTGGTGCTGCCAATGGCGTTCGTCACCCGCAACGCCACGGTGTAGGTGCCGGTGGTGGCGTACTGATGGGTGGGATTTTGCTGGGCGCTGTGCGCGGAGCCGTCGCCAAAGTTCCAGTCCCAGGTCGAGGTCCCGTCGATGCCCGTGCTGGCATCGGCGAAGGTGACCGGGTTCACGCAGTTGCCCGCCACGTAGTCGGAGGTGAAGTCCACCGTCGGGGCCGTGGTGATGGGCGCGACCGTGACGGCGTAGTCCTCGTCCTGGCCGTTGGTGCGGGGCAGGCAGGGGTCGAGCGTGGCCCCCACGAAGTCGGCCACCACGCGCAGCCGCAACGGCACCCCGGTGGTCACGTTGCCCGGCACCAGCAGTTGGGCCGTCAGGCCGCCCACCGGGGCGCTCAGGTTCTCGTACACTTTTTCGGCCGGGATAAAAATGCCGTTGTTGTCGCCGTCCAAGTACACCCGCAGGGCGTGGGCGTTGGTGCCGCCGGTCGTGATGGTCATGGGGTAGGCATTGCCCGATACCACAGTGGTGCGCTGGGGGCAGGAGAAATCCTGGTAGCCCGCGCTGCCGTCCGCCGACGCGTTGTCAATCGTGTTGAGCCGGAAGCGCACCACGCCGTAGCCGCCGAAGTAGTTGGTGGTGCCCGGCGAACAACTCGCCGCCACCGGGGCCGTGCCGAGGTAGGTAATCACCGTGGCGGCGCTGGTGGCGGTGCCGGCGGCGTTGGTCGTGGTCAGCGTCACGCTGTAGGTGCCCGGCATGGTGTAGGTGTGGCTGGGGTTTTGCAGGTTGCTGTGGGCGGTGCCGTCGCCAAAATCCCAGTCCCAGGACCGGGGCAGGTTCTGGCTCTGGTCCGTGAACTGCACGGTGCCCGTGCAGGTGGTGGTGCCGTTGGTCGTGAACACCGCCGTGGGCGGGCTGGTGTTGGCCGTCAGCACCACCGAATAATCCTCCACTTGCGAAAACACCGGAGTAGAGCAAGGGGTGGGCGTGGGCGAGAAGGCTTCATCGGAGGACACGCGCAGCCGCAGCGGCACGTTCTGCGTGGCAAGGCCCGGCGGCGTGAAGGTGGCCGTGTGCGTCCCCATCACGTTGCTGCTGCTCATAATCAGTTCGCTGGCATCAAATGCTCCGTCGTTGCTGTAGTCAATCCAGGCCAGGGTGGTTTCGGCCGAACTACCCGTTACGCTGGGGGTCCGCACGGTCAGGGTGTAGGTCTGGCCCACGTTGAGGGTGGCGGCGGGCACGGTGGGGGTGCCGGTGGGCCGGCCGCAGCCGTAGTCGCGGTAGCCCTGGGTGTAGCCCAGCGTGGTGTTGTTGAGGCTGCCCAGCGACACGTTGAGAATGCCCCCGTTCACGGCCCCCGCAAACGTACTGGACGCGGCCCCCGGCGTGCAGGTGGCAGCCGTGGCCGGGCACTGCGCCCGCGCCGCGCCAATCGTTAAACCAAAGAGGGCAACGCCACTCAGCAGCCGCCACCCGGCCCGTGTAGTAGATTTCATAATTTCAAAACTGGAAAAGGTAGGAAGAATCCGGCCCTAAAGGTAAGGCCGCGAACCGAACTGCTGAAACGAAAACCAACCACGCGGGCCAACACGCTAACAATTTCACCACCGGCGATGACCAGCCGGGAGGGCCGCTCCCGCCCCAACTCCCTGGCCTGAAAGGCCAGACCACCCCCGCCGCCAGGGGTTTAATGGTGCCTGCAAAAATCGTTCCGTTTTGGCTGTAGTTTTGTGGCGCGGTGCTCATTCCAGTGCCGTGCCACTTGCCCATGCCTGCTCCTCCTGTAGTCCTCATCACCGGCGGCACGTCCGGCATCGGCCGGGCCTGCGCCCTGGCCTTCGGGCGGGCCGGCTACGCCGTCGCCATCACCGGCCGCGACCTCAACAAGCTGACCGCTACGGCGCAGGAGCTAACCGGGGCGGGCATCGCCCACCTCACCGTGCAGGCCGATGTGGGCGACGAAGCCGCCGCCGCCCGCGCCGTGGAGAACACCCTGGCCCGCTTCGGCCAACTCAATGTGCTTATCAACAACGCGGGCATTTCCATGCGGGCCAGGTTTGCCGAGGCCGACCTGGAAGTCATCAAAAAGCTGATGCAAACCAACTTCTTCGGCGCGGTTTTTACCACCAAATACGCCCTGCCCGAACTCACGAAAGCCAAAGGCTCCATCGTGGGCGTGAGCAGCATTGCCGGCTACCGGGGGCTGCCGGGCCGCACCGGCTACTCGGCCTCCAAGTTCGCCCTCAACGGCTTCCTGGAAAGCTTGCGGACGGAGTTGCTGGACGAGGGCGTACACGTGCTGACCGCCGCGCCCGGATTCACGGCCTCCAACATTCGGCAGGTGGCCCTGGCCGCCAATGGCCAGCCCCAGGGCGAATCGCCCCGCGACGAGGGCACGATGATGAGCAGCGAAGCCGTGGCCGACGAGATTCTGCGGGCCGTGCAGCAGCGCAAGCGCACCCTCACCCTCACCGGCCAGGGCAAGTTTGTGGTGTGGGCCAATAAGTGGCTGCCCAGCCTAATGGACCGGCTGGTGCTGAATAACTTTCGGAAAGAGGAAGGGGCGTTGTAGGGTAGCACGGGGGTGGTCCGACGACTTTTTCAGTCGTCAGACCACTAAATTGGTCGCGCTTTTCTCCTAGTGATTTAGTGGTCTGACGACTGAAAAAGTCGTCGGACCACGCCGTCCTTACTTCACCAACTCGGCCAGCTTCACGGCCTCGTACAAATCCACGACCCCGCCGCTGGCCGAAAGCGTGCTGAAATCCGCCTTTTTATCGCTGCCCGGCACGTCCACCAGCGTGTGATGCACCTGCGCCGAGCGGCGGATGATGTCCTTGAGTTGCACCGCCGTGAGGCCGGGGAAGTAGGATTTGAGGGCGGCGGCCACGCCCGCCACCACCGGCGAGGCCATGCTGGTGCCGCTTTCGAGGCCGTATTTGCTGCCCGGCAGGGTGTTGTAAATCGCCACGCCGGGGGCGAAAACGTCCACTTCCTTCTGGTTGTAGTTGGAGAAGTCGGCGGCCAGGTGGGCGTTGTCCTCCGGGCCGCTGGCCCCGACGGTCAGCAGGTTGGGGAAGGGCCTGCCTTTCAAATCCAGCGCGGCGGGGTAGTGGGGCACCACGGCGAGGTCGTCGTCCTCGTTGCCGGCGGCGTGGACCAGCAGCACGTTTTTCTGGGCGGCGTAGGCGAAGGCATCGGCCACGAGGGGGCGCTGGGGCGAAAATTCCTTGCCGAAGCTCATGTTGATGATGCTGGCCCCGTTGTCCACGGCGTAGCGAATGGCGTTGGCCACGTCCTTGTCGCGCTCGTCGCCGTCGGGCACGGCCCGCACGGCCATCAGGCGCACGAGGGGGCCGCCGAGGCCCTCCACGCCCAGCTTGTTGCCGCGCACGGCCCCGATGATGCCCGCTACGTGGGTGCCGTGCAGGGGGTCGGCGGCGTAGAGGTCGGCGTTGCCGTAGTTGTGGTCGCGGTCGTCGGCGGGGTTGTCGCGCACGATGTCGGCGCGGGGGTTGTAGTCGAGGCGCAGGCCGTAGTCCAGCATTCCCTGCTGGTGGTCGGCGCCCTCGTTGAGTTCGGTGAGCAGGGCATCGGTGTCGGCCACGTTGCTTTGTTGCAGCATCTGGAGCAGGCCGGCGGCCACGCGGGCCGTGCGCGGGTTGCCCGCTTGGGCGCGGCGCAGGGTGGCGGTATCCAGTTTTTCGGTGCCGAGTTCTTTTTTCAGGCCGTCGGTCATCAGGCGCAGGGGTTCGGCCATGGCGGCGAGTTGGTTGGCCCCGGCCGAGTCGTCTTTCACCCGCGCCGAATACGCCTTTTCGGCTTTTTCATACAACTCAAAATCGGCCAGGTCGGCTTTGGCAATCTGCTTGCGGGTTTTGCCCCGGAAGCGGGGGCGGCCAGCGGCCACGAGGCGGGTCATTTCCAGCGTTTCGTGGTTGATGTTGCGGCCGTCGCGCCCGCCCAGAAAGTTCCAGCCGTGCAGGTCGTCCACGTAGCCGTTGTGGTCGTCGTCAATGCCGTTGCCCGCAATTTCGCCCGTGTTGCGCCACAGGTTGGGCTTGAGGTCGGCGTGGGCCGTGTCAATCCCCGAATCAATAATGGCCACGATGACGGGGGTCGGCACTTTGTCCTTCAACAACTCCTGGTAGGCCCGCGTGGCCCCCACGCCGGGCACCCGGTCCTGGGCGGGGTCTTTGAGGTACCACTGCCGGGCGCTGAGGTCGGGGGCGGGGCGGTCCAGGGTCACGACCGTGCTTGGGTCGTGCGGCAAGGGGCGCTGAAGGGGCGACGACTGGGCTAGGGCAGCGGGGGCGGGCAACCCCAGGGCCGCCAGCAACAGCCAGCGGTGGGAAATGGAAGTGAGCATGGCAAAGGAAAAAACCGCAACGGCGCGGCCAGTGCAAAGAAACGACCGGGGCCGCAAAGACGTGCCCGCCGGGGCGGGGTTGCGCCCGCGTTACTTCACTTCGTACACCGCCACTTGGCCGCCGGCTTCGCGGGGGGCTTCCAGCACCAGGGCGGTGGCCGGGCCGGTGCGCGACACGGTGTAGCGGTCGGCGGTTTTGCGGCCGTGCTGGACGGCAGCCGTTAGCTGGGCTTCCACGAGCTTGCCGATTTGCTGGTATATCGGCTGGGGCAGCGCCAGCAGGGTGGCGGTCAGGAGTTGGGGCTGGGCGCTGCCGGTGGGGGCGGTGGCCAAAGCGGCGGGTTGCAGGAAGCTGGGGCCGCTCCAGGCCACCAGTTCGCTTTTCGCAAACGCCTTGGCAAAGCGGTCGGGGTGGGCCACGTACTTCAGCAGCCGGGGGGTGGGTTTGGCATCGTAGCCGGTCACGACCACGTGGTCTTTGGTCCAGTTCTCAAACACCAGGCTCTGGGTTTGGGAGTCGCGGTAGCTGCTGCTGAGAAAGTAGGGCTGCGCGACCAACTCGGTGGGCTGGAAGCCGGGCAGGGCGGCGTAGGGTTTGAAGGCGGAGGCCACGAACTTGCCGTCGGGCGCGTAACGCTGCACGAAGTTGCCCAGGCTGGGGCCGCCCGCCGACTTGCCCGAAAACACTGCGGTGCTGTACTGGCCCGCGAACAGGCAGTCGCCGCTGGCTTCGTCCAAATAGAAATCGGCCTCGCCGCCCGTCGTCGCGTCGTACTGGTCGGTGGCCGGGCTGGTGGGGGCCGCCGCGCCCTTTCCGGCGGGCGGGGCGAGGGCCAGGAGTTCGGGCACGTGGGCCTGCCCGTAGTGCGTGAAGGTGGTGCGGCCCTGCACCACCATGCCCGTGGGCAGGTGTTTCTGCAAGGCCGTGCGGAAGTGCCCCAGCTCGTGGCCGTCGGTGCCCACGCGCACCACGTCGAACTCGGCCGAGGCTTCGCGGGCGTTGGCTTTGGCATCGGCACCCTTCACGGCGCGGTAGAAGTAGGCCTGCCCGCCCCGCGCCCCGCCAAATACCCAGTTCCGGTAGAACTCCTCGCCGTGCTTCACCTCCGGGGCGGCGGGCAGCGCCAGCGCGGTTTGGGTGAACTGGCCGCTGCCCAGGTCGCAGCGGTCGAGCAGAAACTGCGCCGTCCGGTCCGCCTTGCTGGCTTCGTGGGCCACCACGTACACCACGCCCTCGGCAGCGTAGGCCGTGAGGACGGTGCGCGTGGTGCCAGCGGGTGGGGCGGGCACGGCAAAGGTTTTGCGGCGCACCTGGCCTTGCGCGTCCAGCTCCTGCACCACCAGCGTGTGCAAGGGCAGGGCCGGGGTGGCTTCGGCCACGGCCTCCACGCTGTACGCGGTGTTGCCGGCGCTGGTGAGCAGCAGCGGCTCGCTGGCGGGGCCGGTGGCCCCGGTGGCCGACGGCGGCACCGCGACCGCCGCGACTTTGGGCAGCGTGGCCGCCCAGGCTTTTTGCCCGGTGGGCTGCAAGGCCAGTACCCGTACGTCCAGGGCATTGCGGGACTGGATGAAGAGCAGCGTTTGGAAGTTGGGCAGCGTGAGCGTGGCCCGCAACTCTTCGGCAGCACCCAGCGAAAGGGTATTGACGGGGTCTTGGGCGGCGGCGGGCAGCGCGGCAGCGGCCAGCAGCAGGGCGAGGGGGGCGTAGCGGAGGTTCATGCGAAGTGGGGTGGGTTGGGGTGCAAATGTAAGCGGACGGGCGGGGCCGCGCCTGCTTCGCCAAATGTGTGGCCCCGCCCCGTTTATGCCGCCCCTGGCCCGGCCACCACCGCCACCAACGCATCTTCGGCGGCGCGGCTGAGGCGGTGGTAGCGGTAGAGGCTGCGGTATTCCCACGTCGTCAGGCCCAGGGCGTTCAGGCGCACGGCCGCACGGGCGGCGCTGCGGACCGGCAGGCCAGCGGCGGCGGCCAGCTCGGCGGTGGTGCGTTCGGGGTGCTGCATCAGGGCCAGCAGCATCCGGGTGGCCCGCAGTTGGCCGCGCGGGTCGCGCACCCCGTGCGCGGTGTGCAGCCACTGCCCGATGCGGGCCTGCACGGCCGCTGGCTCCTGGCTCAGGGGGGGCGGCGGGGGCGGCGTGTCGCGGGTAGCTACGCGCCGGGCAAAGGCCTCGGCCAGATTTTCGGGGTTGTCGGGCATAAAAGGCGGGCGTTCGGGCAAATATACGGCAACCACTGGCTAAATAACCGCAAACTCTGGCTAAATAACCGCAAACTCTGGCTAAATAACCGCAAACTCTGGCTAAATAACCTAAACACCGGGCTAATTTATTGAAAAGTCGGGCAAAAATACCCTGTCGCTCTTTCGGAGTTGCACTCCGAAAGCCGCCCGCTGGGGAGTTGCACTCCCCAATCGCTGCCCGGTAATCCCTGCAAGCCTGACCGCTCAGGGTGCGGAGTACAACTCCGTAGCAGGCGGTTTTCGGCGTGCAACCCCGAAAGAGCGGGGAGTTTCGCGTTTGCAACGCGACATTGAAACGGGCTGGTTGCGTCGTTCACCCCGCGCGTCGCAGACGCGCAACCAGTCGGCAGCGCGTTGCAAACGCGCGCCAGCAGCGCGCCCCGCCCCTAACTTCACGCCCCCAACCTGGTTTCTTCGCCCATGCGCCCCCCCCTCACCGCCCTCGCCCGCCTCGCCCTGACATTTGTCATTTGTCATTTGTCATTTGTCATTAGCGAAGCGCAGGCCCCCAAAACCTACACCTCCGCCGAAATCCTGCTGGGCCTGAAAAAGCTCAACGTCCTGGGTTCGGTGCTCTACATCGCGGCCCACCCCGACGACGAAAACACCCGCCTGCTGGCCTACCTCGCCAACGAGCGCCTCGTCGAAACCGCCTACCTGAGCTGCACCCGCGGCGACGGCGGCCAGAACCTCATCGGCCCCGAGCTGCGCGAACAGCTCGGCCTCATCCGCACCCAGGAGCTGCTCGCCGCCCGCCGCATCGACGGCGCCCAGCAGTTTTTCACCCGCGCCAACGACTTCGGCTTCTCCAAAACCGCCGCCGAAACCTTCACCATCTGGGACCGGGAGCAGGTGCTGGCCGACATGGTGTGGGTCATCCGCCAGCGCCGGCCCGATGTGCTCCTCACCCGCTTCCCGCCCGATGCCCGCGCCGGCCACGGCCACCACACCGCCAGCGCCATGCTCGCCATCGAGGCCTTCGCGGCGGCCGGCGATGCCCAGCGCTTCCCCGAACAGCTCCAATACGTGCAGCCCTGGCAGCCCAAGCGCCTGCTCTGGAACACGGGCAGCTTCTTCGTGAAGCCCGGCGACGATTTGAGCAAATTCCTCAAGCTCGATGCCGGCGGCTACAACCCCCTGCTGGGCCAGAGCTACGGCGAAATCGCGGCCCGCTCCCGCTCGCAGCACCGCTCGCAGGGCTTCGGCTCGGCCGCCCAGCGGGGCGAGGCGCTGGAGTATTTCACCCCGCTGAAGGACGGCGAGGCGCTGCCCCAAGAGCTGTTTGAAGGCGTGGACATGAGCTGGAACCGGGTGCCGGGCGGGGCCGCCGTGGGCAAATTGATTGAGGAGGTGATTCGGAAGTATGATGCGGGGAATCCGAGTGCGAGCGTGGCGGGGCTGCTGAAGGTGCGGGCAGGGTTGAATGCGTTGCTCACCCAGGAGCAGGCTAAATTTCCGGACGAAGGAAATTACCACGACCGGAACGTCGGGCCTTTTTGGGTAAGTGAAAAGGTGCAGGAGGTGGAGCGGCTTTGCCAGGCCAGTTTGGGCTTGTCCATCGAAGCATCGGCACCGACGGCTACCATTTCAGGCGTTGAAACGGGGCGCATTAAACTGGAAGTGCTGAACCGCTCCGCTGTGCCGGTCATGCTAAAAGAAGTGTCTGTGAACGGCGCAACGCCGGGTGTTTCGCAGGATACAACGTGGACAAAAGAATTGAAACCAGGAAAAACGCTCACGCTGCGGATGCGTTTCAGCGAAACCCGAAGCAGCAATTCTCAACCCTACTGGCTTCAGGAAACCAGCCCCCAACCGGGAATGTACCGTTTGCCGGAGAAAATCTATTTGAACCGGTGGGTGAATTCCAATGAAAACCTGAATGCTCCCCGAGTCTTGGTTGATGCCGGCGAGTTGGAAATGGTCGGCGTTCGCACCAATCGCCGCGGCGTGGCCCGAACACACCAACTGGTGGGGCAGCCCGAAAACCCGACCGCCAATGCCGTGACGGTAGTGGCAGAAGTTGGGGGCCAACAACTGTTTTTCACCGTCCCCGTCCAATACAAACACACCGACCCGACCCTGGGCGAACTCTACCAACCCCTGGCCGTGGTGCCGCCGGTGCTGGTGAACCTGCCCGCCGCCCGCGCCTACGTCTTTGCCGATGCCCAGCCCAACCAAAGGTCAGCGGAAGCTAAAACCATTCCGGTCACGCTGCGGGCCGGGCGGGCGGGCATCGCGGGCACCGTGGCCCTGGCCGCCCCTGCCGGCTGGGAGAGCAGCCCCGCCAGCGCCCCCTTCGCCCTCGCCACCAAAGACGCCGAGCAAACCGTGGCCTTCACCCTGCGCCCCGGCCCCGGCGCGGCCCCCGGCCACGCCGAGCTGCGGGCCACCGCCACCGTGGCCGGCCAGGCCTATTCGCGGGGCATCCAAACCATCAACTACCCCCACATCCCCACCCAAACGCTGTTTCCCGAAGCCACCGCGCCCCTCGTGAAGCTCAGCGTGGGCCGGGGCAAAGCCCGCACCGTGGGCTACCTCATGGGCGCCGGCGACGAAGTGCCCGAAGCCCTGCGCCAGCTCGGCTACACCGTCACCCTCCTCGACCCCGCCACCGACCTCACCGCCGAGCGCCTCGCCCGCTACGACGCCGTGGTGCTGGGCATCCGCGCCTACAACACAATAGACCGGCTAAAAACCCAGCAGCCCGAGCTGCTCAAATACGTGGAAAACGGCGGCAACCTCGTGGTGCAATACGTGGTGACGCGCGGCACCGTGCTGCCCCAAATCGGCCCCTACCCCCTGACCCTTTCCAACGACCGGGTAACGGTGGAATCCGCCCCCGTCACGTTCCTGGCCCCCGACCACCCGCTGCTCAACACCCCCAACAAGCTCACCGCCGACGATTTCAAAGGCTGGGTGCAGGAGCAGGGCCTCTATTACCCCAGCGCCTGGGACGCGAAGTACACCCCCATCATTTCCAGCCACGACCCCGGCGAGGAAGATAAAAAAAGCGCCATCCTGGTGGCCGATTACGGCAAGGGCCACTACATCTACACCGGCCTTTCGCTTTTCCGGGAGCTGCCGGCCGGGGTGCCGGGCGCGTATCGGGTGCTGGCCAACCTAGTGTCGTATGGGAAGTAGAACGGGGTGGTCCGACGACTTTTTCAGTCGTCAGACCACTACTCGCTGAACAAAATCGTGCTGCCAATTAGTGGTCTGACGACTGAAAAAGTCGTCGGACCACAACCTCCCCCGCCCATGCGCCATCCCTTCGTCGCCTTCACGGCCCTCACCGTACCGGCCCTGCTGCTGCTCATCTTCTTCATTGACCAGCCGCTGGCCTTGTTCATTCACGCCCACACGGCGGCGCTCGTCCCCTTTTTCGCCGCCCTCACCGACGGGGCCGATGCCGTTCACGAAGCCCTGATGACCCATGCGCTGGGCCTGCCCGTCATCTTTCTGGCGCTGGGCCTGGCCTACGCCGTGGGCCGCTGGGCACTGAAAAAGCCCGCCGCCACCTTGTTTCTGGTGCTGCTGCTCACCCACGAGTTCAGCATGGTGCTAGGCAGGGTGCTGAAGGGGGCCGTTCACCGCCTGCGCCCCGAAGTGTTGTTCAACGGCGGCTACGCGGGCACCGGCCTCTGGGCCAGCGGCCCGCACAACGACTCGTTTCCGTCGTACCACACCGCCATTTACTGGAGCCTGTTGGTGCCGCTGGCGCTGGCGTTTACGCGCTGGCGGGTGCCGCTGCTGGTGCTGCCGGTCTTCATCGGCCTGGGCCGGCTGGTGCTGGGGGCGCACTACCTGTCTGATGTCTGGTTTTCGGTCTGGGTCGTGTTCGGGCTGACGTATTTGTTCCAGCAACTCAACGGCCGCCGCTGGGCCTGAGCCGTGGCCCGAGTACCCCGAAGCTGCGCTTCGGATACGCGCGAAGCGCGTAAACTCGTCCAACGGTCGCCGCCCGGCGATTCCACGCGCTTTGCACGTGGCCGAAGCGCAGCTTCGGGGTACTCGTTTTAACTCAATCTTCCTTTGACAAACTGCCTTTTTCTCCTCGCCGCCCTGCTGCTGCCGCTGCTGGCCCCGGCCCAATCCGCCCCGCGCCCCGTTGTGCTTGGCCACGCCGGGTCCGGCTTTTTTACGCCCATCAGCCCGTTCAATTTCCGGCCGCCCAGTTCGTGGCTGGGCATCCGGCACGCGCTGGCCGTGGGCGCAGCGGGCAGCGAAGTGGACCTGCAACTCAGCCAGGACAGCGTGGTGGTGCTTTACCACGACGTGCGGCTCGAAAACTCCAGCACCGGGCGCGGCTGCGTGAGCCAGCACCCGGCCGCCTACCTCACCGGGCTGCGCTACCGGGGCGGCTTCCCCTACGACCTGTTTCAGCACGAGCGGCCCATCACCTTCGACGCGCTGCTGGCCCGCTTCGCCCGCCGCCCCGGCGGCTTCCCGAAACTGCACCTGGATATGCACGAAGACGACGACTGCGCCCCTGCCGGGCAGCACTTTGCCCGGCTGCCCGCCTTTGTGCGGGCCATTGCGGCCAGCCTCGCCCGCTACCATGTGCCGCCCGGCCAGGTGCTGTTCACCACCGAACACGAAGCCGCCGTGCTGCTGGCCCAACGCTACCTGCCCGCCGTGCCCATCGGCCTCGAAATCACAACCGCCGACTTCCCCACCGAGCTGGCCTTCGCCCGCGCCCACCACCTGACCGCCGTCGTCCTGGATGCTGACGTGGCTCCACCCACCCACCTGACCGCCGCCCGCGCCGCTGGCCTGAAAGTGGTGCTGTTCGGAGGCCGCTCCGGCCGCAACCTGCGCAACATCCTCGCCAAACGCCCCGACGAGTGGGAAGCCGACAACATCAAACGAGCGGTGCGCCTGGCGCGGAGGTGAGCGCCAACCGGCCACAAAAAAGCCCGCCACGAGGGCGGGCTTTTGAAAAAATACCGGACAGCGACCGAACGCGCCGTGGCGCGTTCCTAAGTAGTGACGCATAAGTAAACGGTCATGCTGAGCGCAGCCGAAGCACCTCTACCGTTTCGGCTCACGCCTTGATTACTAGTTGGTAGAGATGCTTCGGCTGCGCTCAGCATGACGTTCTTTTACACGCTTACTTTTGCGCGACTGCTTACTTGCCCATTTTCTTGGCTTCGGCCATCAGGTCTTCGTTCATTTTCACGTAGTCGCCGTTGGGCGGCGTGGCGGCCAGGGCCGCTTTTTTGGATGCTTCGGCGGTCGTCATTGCCCCTTTGTAGTCTTTGGCTTTGAGGCGCATTTTGGCTTCGGTGTGCAGGTTCCAGTATTTGGTGGGTTCGGCGGCGTTGGCGGTTGACATCCAGGCCAGGGCTTGCTTGGGGTCGCGGTCGTTGTCGTTGTAATACACGGCAGCGGCGGCGAGGTCGGCGGGCGCAGGCTTGGCGTTTTTCAGCACCTTCTCATCAATCTGGGCCATCACTTTGCTGTCCACGTCGGCGGTTATTTTGAAATCGGCACCGGTCGTTTCCCAGCGCATGGCTACGGTGGCGGTGGCGGGGGTTATTTCAGAAAAGTCAATGGTAAACGTTTCCATTTTCGCGGGCAGCTTGTAAGGCTTGATGCTGAAGCGGGCCACATCCTGGTCGTCCTTGAAGCCGTCCACATCGGCCCCCTGCTTGAGGCTTTTGTTCAGCACCACGGTCCATTCGTTGGGGCGCGGCACGGTGTAGAGGCCGTATTCGCCGGCGGGCACCTTCTTGCCCTCAATCGTCACGTCGTCCGAAAACTTGATGCTCGTGGTCGAGTTAGCGCCCGTGCGCCAGCGTTTGCCATTCGGCACCAGCGAGTTGTCGCTGCCAAAAATGGCGCGGCCCTTCGCACTCGGCCGCGAGTAGGTGATGGTGACATCGGTCAGGCCCACGCGCTGCGTCACGGTGGCCAACGGGCTGGGGCGGGGCGTGTTGATTTGGGCGTGGGCGGCGGGCAGGCTCAGGCCGGCAGCGGCAGCCACTGCTAGAAACAGGTTTTTCATCTTCGGAAACGGGAATCGGGTTGGTTGAAGGGGTAAAAGTACAAAACCCGCGCCGGGGGCGCGGGTTTTGGATGTTAGCGCAGCGGCGGAATGCCCAACTGCTTGCAAATGTCTCGGGCCATTTCATTGTCCAACTCCCGATGGCGGCCGATTACAGTGTACTTGCCGTTGGCTGAGTTCTTCAAATGGGTGTGCCGTCCGCCTTCTTTGCTCACAGTGCAGCCGTGCGTGGCGATGTACTTTAGAAATTCCAAGCGTTTCATCAAGCTACCAGGTGCAACTCCTGAAACACCTCGTTTTCCTCGTCGTTTTCCTGGTCCATGTCCCGCTTGATTTCCAACAAAAATTCCAAGCCGTCCAATAGATTTTGCTGTAGTTCCTCCACCGTCTTTCCTTGGTCAATAACCTCTGGAAATTCGCGCAAATGGCCAACAAGCCAGCCATTTTCGCCTTGTTTGATAACTGCGGTCACTGTCATTGGAGTAAAGGAAAAAGATTGGTTGTAAAGATAACAACAAGCTACGTCAGTTCAAACTGCAAGCGCAGCAAATTTGCGTACAGCCCGCCCTCGCGCTCACTCAATTCCTCGTGCGAGCCGGCTTCCACAATCCGCCCGCCGTCAATCACCAAAATCTTGTCCACTTTGCGAATTGTGGACAGGCGGTGGGCGATGATGATGGACGTGCGGTTTTGCATCAGCTCGTCCATCGCGCCCTGCACCAGCTTTTCGCTTTCGCTGTCCAGCGACGACGTGGCCTCGTCCAGAATCAGGATGGCGGGGTTTTTCAGGATGGCGCGGGCAATGGCCACGCGCTGCCGCTGCCCGCCCGAAAGCTTGATGCCCCGGTCGCCGACCACGGTGTCGAGGGCTTCGGGGAAAGCCGAGATGAACTGCCAAGCGTTGGCCCGTTCGGCGGCTTCCACGATGTCGGTTTCGGTGGCACCGGGCTTGCCGTAGGCAATGTTTTCGCGGATGGTGCCGCCGAAGAGCAGCGTTTCCTGCGGCACGATGCCGATGTGGCCGCGCAGGGCCGTGAGGTCGTAGTCCTGCACGTCGTGCCCGTCCACCACAATGCGCCCGCTGCTGAGGGCGTAAAACTGCATCAGCAGCCCCGCAATGGTGCTTTTGCCCGCTCCGCTGGGGCCGACGAGGGCAATTTTCTCGCCCGCCGCAATGTGAAAGCTGATGTCCTTGAGCACCGGCACGTCGGGCCGGGTGGGGTACTCAAAAGCCACGTGTTCGTAGCGAATGTCGCCGTAGATGCGGGCTGGCACCAGCCCCAAGGCGGGTTCCAGGTGAGTGGGTTCGGGGGCTTCGTCCAGAATTTCCAGGATGCGCTCACTCGCGCCAAGCGTGCTTTGCACCTTGCCGTAGATTTCGCCCAGCCCTGCCACCGAGGCCCCGATGAAGGCGGTATAAATGATGAACGCCGTAAGGTCGCCGATTTGCAAGTGGTTAGGGTCGGTCACGGGAGTGTGGACCAGAGTGGCCCCGCGCCACAGTATCAGGATGATGCCCCCGAACAGGCCGATGATGACGAACGACACGAAGCCGCCCCGGTAGAGGTTGCTTTGCAGCGCCGCCCGTACCACCTTGTTCAGCGAGAGGTTGTAGCGGGCCGTTTCAAACCGCTCGTTGGTAAAGGCTTTCACCGAGTTGATGGCTTGCAGAGTTTCTTCCACAATGGTGTTGGTGTGGGCTAGTTCCTGCTGCACGGTTTTGGACAAGGTGCGGATTTTGCGCCCAAACAGCCCCGCCGCCAGCACAATGGGCGGAAACGTGAGCAGCATGAACAGCGACAACCGCCACGACACCACCATGATGAAGGCAATGCCCCCCAGCAGCGTGAACACCTGCCGGAACAACTCGGCCAGCGTGAGCGAAAACGAGTCCTGAATCTGCCCCACGTCGCTGGTGATGCGCGAGGTAATGGCCCCGACGCGGTTTTTCTCAAAAAACGGGATGGGTAACTGCACAAACCGGGCGTAGAGCGCCTGCCGGATGTCGCGCACCGTGAATTCGCTCACCTGCGTGAAAAACCAGATGCGCCCGAACGAGAAAATCCCCTGCAACACCGTGACAATGAACAACCCAATGGCCACCCGGTTGATGTCGAGCACGTAGCCGCCCGGCAGCCGCAACGGCACCCCGGTTGCCACGTTCACGAGCTTGCCCGCAATCCAGGGAAACGACATCGTGCTGAGGCTGCTGAGAACGAGCAGCGCCATGCCCACGGCAAACTTGCGGCGGTAGGGCAGCACGTAGCGGAAAATCCGCAGCCCGTGCCGGAACGACTCGCGGGTGAGCTTGGGTTTGGGCGCGTCCGCAATCGGGTCGCCGCCGCTGGTATTCAGTCCACTTCGGGCCATGTTGCTGGGTGTGGTAGTTGGTAGTGAGTAGTTGGTAGTGGGATTTTCCTTTGCTTGTTGTCTCACTACCAACTACCAGAAAAAACTACTTCTCAATCGTCAGTATGTCCGCGTTGCCGAACGGCACCGGCAACTGAATGGACACCGGCAGCGGCTGGCCTTTGCGGGTAGCGGGCTGCCAGGCGGGCATCAGCGCCACCACGCGCAACGCCTCCGCATCGCAGGCGGGCGAGAGCGACTGGGCAACGCTCACATTGTTCAGGTGGCCATCGGGGCCGATGGTGGCGCTGAGCAACACGTTGCCGGTTATTTCCTTGACGCGGTCGGCCTCGGGATATTGGATGGTTTCGTGAAAAAACTTGCCCATGGCCTGCGACCCGCCGGGGTACTGCGGGGCTTTGTCGGGCCGATTGACCGGGCCGCCGTGGGCGCGCGGGGCCATGCTCTCCGGGCTAAAAACGGTGATTGTTTTTTGGGCCAGCGCCGTGCAGGGCAGGAGCAAGGCAAGGAAAAGGACGGTTTTCATAGGTTGGCTTTTGAGAGGGTTAGGGTGGTTTGGCGTAGCGTTGGCCCCGCGTCTTTTCTCAAACCGCTAACGCCGGGGTGGGGTTCACGCCCGCCGGACGCGAAATAGCCCACAGGCCCAAAAACGCCAGCGCCCCGTTCACGAGCAGAATTTCAAACCCAAACTTGTAGCCGCCCAGCCATTCCACGGAGTTGTAGTTCAGGATGTAAGTCAGAATCGGGGCCAGGGTACACACCGGCAGCACAGCCCGGTCGTGTAGGCCACGTCGGGTGAGGATGCCGAAGGCAAACAGGCCCAGCAGCGGCCCGTAGGTGTAGCCCGCCGCCTTGAATAGTACCGTAATCAGGCTTTGGTCGTTGAGTTGGCGGAAGACGATGATAATCAGAATCAGAACCAGCGAAAAGCCCAGGTGGGTGCTTTGCCGCAACCAGGTTTGCTTTTGCTCCGGAAAGCGGTTGATAAGCAGAAAGTCAACGCAGAAAGAGGTGGTGAGGGCCGTGAGCGCCGAATCGGCCGAAGCGTAGGTGACGGCGATGATGCCGAGGATGAAAATGATGCCCGCGAAGAGCGTGAAATGTTGAGTGGCCAGCAGCGGAAACACCTCGTCGCCCACGATTTTGCCCGCTTTCATGGGCAATGCAATGCCCTTGGCGGCGGCAAACTGGTAGAGCAGCACCCCCAGCGTGAGAAACAGCACATTGACGACGATGAGGGCGGTGGCAAACCAGAACATATTTTTCTGGGCCTCGCCCAACGAGCGACAACTCAGGTTTTTCTGCATTAGGTCCTGGTCCAGCCCGGTCATCACAATGGTAATGAAAATGCCGGACGCAAACTGCTTCCAGAAGAACTTGTCGTCCCGAAAATCGCCGAAATAAATATGCGACATCTCGCTGTGGCGCACGGTGTTCACCAAATCACGCAAGCCCAGGTGCAGCGAGTCCGAGATGAGGTAGATGCTCACGCCCACGCAGGTGAGCATAGCCAGGGTTTGAAAGGTGTCGGTCCAGAGAATGGTTTTTAGCCCGCCCCGGAAGGTGTAGAGGTAAATGAGCAAGATGCTGACCGTTACCGTGACCACAAACGGCACGCCCATTTGGTCAAACACCGCCAGTTGCAGCACGCCCGCCACCAGATACAGCCGGAACGCTGCCCCTACCGCCCGCGAAATGAGGAAGAACAGCGCCCCGGTTTTGTAGCTCCAGAACCCAAACCGCTGCTCCAGGTACGTGTAGATGGACACCAGTTGCAGCCGGTAGTAGAGCGGCATCAGCACGGTGCCAATCACCACGTAGCCAATTTGGTAGCCCGCCACCACGGCCAAGTAGCTCCAGCCCTGGCTCTGCACCATGCCCGGCACCGAAATGAACGTGACCCCCGACAGCGAGGTGCCAATCATCGCAAAGGCCACCATGTACCAGGGCGCGTTGCGGTTGGCCACAAAAAAGCTCTCACTCGTGGCCTTGCGCGAGGTGAGCAAGGCAATGACAATGAGAACCGTGAAGTAGCCCGCAACGAGGCTGAGGACGAGGGTAGGGGACACTTTGGAGTTATGAGTTAAAAGTTATGAGTTATGAGTTGGTCGGGTAAAACAATTCCACAAAGCTACCCTACCTTTCTTTGCACTCCCTTTTACCAGCCACTCAAATCAGAGCCGAAAACAACTCATAACTCATAACTCATAACTCATAACTCCAAATTATTCCCAGCCGCGCCAGCGCAGCACTTCGCCCACGGCGGGCGCGTGCAATTCGCCGCGCAACATTCCACCCGCCGCAATTTCGGTGAGGAGCCGTAGCGGCTCCGAGGCTGGTTCGTCGGAGAGGTCAAAGGTGCCGTAGTGCATCGGCACAACATGGCCAGCCCGCAACACGTTGGCCGCTTTGGCAGCCTCGTGCGGATTGACGTGGCTCTGCTGCATCATAAACGGTGGCTTGTAGGCCCCGATGGGCAACAGCACCACATCCAGCGGGCCAAACTGCTTTTCAATCTGCTCGAAGTGGTCGGCGTAGGCGGTGTCGGCCATGAAATAAATCAAGCGGCCGGCGGCCCGAATCAGGAAGCTGCCCCACAGCACCTCGTTGAGGTCGTTCAGGCCCCGGCGGTGCCAGTGGGCGGCGGGCAGATAGAAAATCTCCAGGGGCGCGGCCGGGCCGAGGTCGTACTGCTGCCACCAGCCCGCTTCCTGCACCGATAGGCCGGGCACCATGCCGCGCAACAGTGGCCTCATCCGCAACGACGACAGCACCCGCATTCGCGGGTTCTGCTGGGCCAGCAGTTTCAGGCTTTTTTCGTCCAGGTGGTCGCGGTGTCCGTGCGAGAGCAACAGGTAGTCAATGCCCTGCACGGCTTCCGGGGCGCAAGGCAGCGCGTGGCGGTGCCGCAGCCCCAGCGATGAAAACAACACCGGGTCGAAAAGTAGCGTCAGGCCTTCCACCCGCAGCAAAAAGCAGGAGTGACCCAGCCAAACCAACATATCGTCGGTGGATTGGAAAGCGGCCGTGCAATCCACCACTGGCGGTGCCCAACTGTCCTTTTTCTTTTCCGCTCGCTGTGGGTTGGCGGTGAGTTGCCACTTCAGCACATCCGAAAACCGGGGCGTAAACAATGCTTCGCCGTTGGCAAACTGCTGGCCGAAAAGCTTGTTGCCCGGATAGTTGGGGCGAATGGTGGGCAGGGCTTCGTTGCGAAGGTAGGAGATGGAGGCAGGCATAATATAGCACGGGGTAGCGCGAAGGTCCGCGAAGCCAAAGTTCGCGCTACCCCACGCTACCCTGACCCGCTTATCTACGACTTCCGAATCTCGTCCTTCAAATGCTCAACCAACTGCACGAACTCCGGCTGGGCCTGAATGCCGGGCTGCCAGGCCAAGCCCATTTCGGCCAGGTTGTACTGGTGCTTGTGGCTGACGGTGGCCCCCGACAGGCACTGCCCGGCCGCGTCGCGCTCCGGCCCCAGCAGCCACAGCGTGTCCGAAAGGGCGGTGGTGGTGGCCAAGTCATGCGACACGATGACGACCGTGTTCAACTCGTCGTCGGTGGTCACTTCCAAAATGATTTTCTTCACTTCATCAACCATGGCAATGTCCAGGCCCGAGAAGGGTTCGTCCAAGATGATGAGGTGTTCGGAACATAGCAACTGCTGGGCAATGGCGGCCCGTTGCCGCTGCCCGCCCGAGAGCTGGGCGGGGTATTTGCGGCGGTGCGGCCCGAGGTCAAACCGGGCGAGCAAATCCTCGACGCGGGCCTGGGCATCGGCGGGCGTGTGCTTGCGACGGGCGGCCACCAGCAGGTTGTCCAGCAAGGTGCGGTGGTTGAACAGCGGGTAGCGTTGCTGCACGAAGCCCACGTCGCCGGGGCACACAGGCCGGTGCGGGTCGGCAACCAGCACCGTGCCAGTGCTGGGCGGCAACAGCCCCGCAATGATGCGGCACAGCACCGACTTGCCAATGCCCGAACGGCCGTAGAAGCCTACCACCTGCCCCTGCTTCACCCCCGGCCGTACTACATTCAGCACCTGAAGGCTGATGTCGCGCAAAATGATTTCGCCCCCAAACTGCATGGAAATGTTTGCCAGCGTCAGGATTGGCTCCTTGTATAGGTGGTCGCCCATTATTTCGCAGCGTTGAGTTCGGAATACGGAAAAAACAGGCCCCGCAGAAACGTAAACACGTAGTCCTGCACGGCCCCGGTAGCCAGAATAACCAACTGAATGGCCACCACCCCCGCCAAGTGCAGGTAGCGGTTCTGCTTGTAGAGCAGCAGCCCAATTCCGCCTTCCGATTGGTACAGGGTTTCCACCAGCGTTATCATCGTCCAGATGATGGCGAAGTTCTGGCGCACCACTTCCAGCATCTCATCCAGCTTGCCCAGTACCACCACTTCCACAAAGCTGCGCCATTCGCTCATGCCCAGGGTGCGAGCGTGGTCCATTTCTTCTTGGGTCGTGGTCAGAATCACGCTCGTCATGCCCGTCACCAAGTATACCGTGGCCCCGAATATCAACACCGAAAGCTTCACCTGGTGCCCGTTGCTGAGCATCAGGGCCATGAAAAACGTCAGCCCCGTCAGCGTCAGGTAGCGCATCTTGGAAGCCGCGTAGGCCAGCGGCCGGAAAAACGGCAGCGCCGTGAGGTACGAAATCAGCAAGGCCAGCACCGTGGCAATGCCCAATGCGCCCAGCGCCGTGGTCAGGCTGGCCCACAACTCCTGAATCAGCCCCTGCGTGGTCACCAAATCCCGGAACGAAGCCAGCACCTCGCCCAGCGTCGGAAACAGTTGCAGCGGGTAGAACAGCCACAGCAGCAGTAGCAGCGTCACCTGCGCCGCCACCATCGCCCAGAACGTGCCGGGCCTGATTTTGGCGTTGGGAATGAAAAGGTCTTTGAGCATGGAAAAGGGTAACGGGGTGAGTAAATGAGGGGCGGTTAGGCAGTCACCCACCAACCCTAATTTCCCAGCACAACCTCCACCCGGCGGTTCTTGGCTTTCCCGGCCGGGGTGTTGTTACTGGCTACCGGCTCGGTTGCGCCGTGGGCGTACACCTGAATGCGACCGTCGGGAAACGCGCTGTTGCTCTTGTGTTCCAGCCATTGGCGCACGGCCATTGCCCGGTCTTCCGAAAGCTGCTGGTTTTTTTCGGGGGCACCGGTGTTGTCGGTGTGGCCATGCACGGCCACTTTCAGGCTGCCCGCCACCACGAGGTCGTCAAACAGGTCGTTCAGTTCGCGCTCGGTAGCGGGCGTGAAGGTGCTTTGGCCGGTGTTGAACTCAATGTTCCAAGCCCGCTTGCTCACGTTGCGGCGGATTTCGTCTCCAGCGGCGAACTTCTGGGTTTCGGCCGGGGCCACGGTTTTGCCCTTGTACTTGGCTTGCATATTCCGTAGCAGGCTCAGGTCCAGCATATCATTCAGGGGCACATAAGTCGGTAATTCTTTGGGGTAGAGCTTGGTTTGCACGTCGCCAAAGGCTTTGTACACCGAAGCGTAGATGTTGGTGCCCCCGTCGTTTAGCCCGAACAGGTTCAGGTTGTCGGCGAAGTTGAACACCTTGCTGCCGCCCAGTTCCACCACGTCGCCGTTGCGGTCGGCCTCGGCCACGCCCTTGTAGTATTTCAGCCAGTAGGCCCCGGTTTTGTCCTTGTCGCCGTACACATCGGCCGAAATATCCGCCGCGTGGCTCAACGCTTCGGGGTGCGATTTCACCTGGTCGCCAGCCACGGCGTGGGCCAGCATAATGCCTTCCACTTCTTTCTGGTGCGCGTCGTACCAACGTTTAGTGGTCACCATCACATTGGGCATTTGGTTGGAGTATTCTTTCGTGGACACGATGCTCACCAGCCCGCCTTTTTGCTTGGCGATATTCACGTCGCCGGGGGTCCAGGTAGCCACGGCATCGGCCAGCACGTCCACTTTCACGCCGGTGTTTTTGCCGTCCACAATTTTGTCACGGCTTTCGGGTTTGCCCAGGATGTATTTCTCGGCTGCTACCAGAAAGTCGCTGCTGGACATGAAATTAACTGCCTGCGGGTCGTAGGTCGTTTCGTCAGGGTTCACCTTCAGGCCGTTGTCCGAACACCACTTCAGAGCGATGTTCTGGTCGCCGTCGCGCAGGTAGCAGGCCACGGTTTTGCCCAGGGCCAGCTTGGGGTTATCCAGCCATTCCTTGGGCCCCATCAGCTTGTCTTCGCCAAAGCTCTTGCCCACGCTGTATGGGATGACCTGCAACTGGGTGCCCGCCTTTTTCAATTCGGCCTGCACCGCCGAAAACCCCGGCAGCCCGTCGCCCATTATGCTCACAATCAGGCCCGGCGTGTCGGGGTTGCTGCTCAGGTCGGCGGCGTTTTTCACCAAGTCGGCCTGCATCTTGCTCACGTCATCCTGCCGCACAATCTGCATATCAATGCCGTTGGCGGCCATTGCCGAACCGGTGGTGCTGCGCGGCCCGCCGTTGGCCAGCATTCCCGACATCTGGCTGTTCCAAGCCATCACTTCCCACACCACGTGGGTGCCCTTTTCGGCCGGGGTGGTGCCGGGCAGGGCAGCCAGCGGCACCACGGTGTTCACGCCGTTGCTGCCCGTGGCGGCGGGCAACTCAATGGAATTCAGTAGCACCGATTCAGTGGCTGCTTTTTTGAACAGCAAATTGCTGGAAGTGAGTTTGTTGATGCCAAAATACAAGCCCACGAGGACGAGTAAGGCAATGACAATTTTGCCGCGAGTGGTCATTGTTTTGAGGTAATGAGGTAATGAGGTAATGGGGTGATGAGGTGATGAGGTGGGTGTTTTCGGTAATGGAGTGATGAAGCAACGGGGCGGTGAATGCAGTGAGTACAACCTCATCACTCCATCACCTCATCACTTCCCACTAATCCAATAACTTGCCGTAGGCATCGTCCGTGGCTTTCACGGTTTGGGCGTTGCTTAGTTTCACTTGGGGGGCGTTATCCATGATGGCATTGAAGTCGCCTTTTTGGTACTTGTCCAGCAAGCGCTGGCCCTTTTCGCTCATCACGCCGTTTTGGATGTCCATTTCCTTCACGAATTCCTGCGAGTAGCGCATGGCCTGCTTAATCTGGCCCAGTTGCTGGGCCATGTCTTGGGCCACGCGGTCGGTGGCGAGGTCAAAGAAATACTTTTTGTCGGGGTCGCCGCGCAGGATGTTCATCGCTGCCCGCATCCCGCTGCTGGTGCGTTTCACCAGTTCGTACTCGTCTTTCAGCAGGCCCACCTTGAACTTGCTATTGTCAATCTGGCGCAGGGCAGCTTTCAGAATCTGGCGCATCACCAGGCTCACGTTGGCCGTGGTGGTAGCCATCGGGGTCAGGCGCTTGTTGTAGTCCTCTAGCTGGGCGGCGCGGCTGGCGTAGCTTTCGGCGCTATCCTTTTCGCCCTGCCGCACGGCCGAATCGGCCAAGGCCAGGTACTCCTGCATTTGCTGGCGGTTGCCGTCCATCTTGCGCTTCACCAGTTCGTTGGCTCCCTCAATGTGGCCCACTTCGGTTTCCATGTTGCGGGCTTCCTTCTCGGTGTTACCGATGTAGTCTTCCATGATGCCGATGGGGTCCGTGTTCACGAAAATGCCCGCTGCCGTGCGGAAAATGCGCTGCCCCACGTACCATAGCCCCGCCTTGATGCGCTTGTTGGTGGCCACAAGGAACAGCACGAACAATGCCCCCAGCCCGATGCCAAGCTTCACGGTATCAAACACGACATCAACTAGGTAGGGCACTATCTGGCCCCAGTAGTACACTCCCAGCCCGGCCAGCAGGCCCACAAAGGCCCAGGCTGCTACTTTCTCCGGTTTTTGCCACGATGGCAGCCCATCTTCCGGCGAGGGAGGACCTAACAACGAATTATTCATTTGAAAAAGAGGTTACTTGGTAGGAGCGCCACTCACGCTCAAAAACGTTTCGGCTGCTTTGTGGTGCGCCTGCAACTCACTCATGGCCGCCGAGTACGCCAGTTCGTAGCTGGCCATGGCCGACTGCGTTTTTTGGCGCTCTTCGGCCAGTTTCTGCTGCGTGTCCACCAAGAGTTGCTGCTTGGCCTGGAGTTGCCGGGTGAGGTCGGCCAGTTCGGCGGCTAATTTTTTCTCCTGCTCAGCCAGTTGCACCACCGGGCCAGTGGTGGCCGACGGGGCCTCGCCCATCTTTTCGCGGTGCCGCAACGTCACCTTCTGCCGGTCGTCGGTCAGGGCCGATTCAAACTGCGTGGCCGAAGCCAGCAAGCCCGGCACGGTGGCCCCGCTTACGGCCGCAAAGGCATTGAAGGCAGTTTGGTAAAGCATGGGGCCACTCAAGCCGGCAGCGGCCATGCTTTTCACCATTTTCAGATAGGTGCCAAAGTCCTTGCCATCACCGGTCAGCAGTTGCGCAATGTGGTCAATGTGCCGTTGCTCGGCCTGCACCACCACGGGCGCGGCGAACGCCACCGGGCCACCCGGCAGCGTCACCACCGGCTGCCCTGCCGCTGGGGCAGCACCATCCTCCGGCTCCACAAAAAAATTCTTCGCCGCTTTGGCGATGTCATCAAAGAGTTCCATTCAAAACCACGTAAAGCTGTGAAAAAAAGCTGCCACAGGCAGGTGAAAAGCCAGAAATGGGAGTTTACATCGGAGCGGCATTGGGAACGTGTGCGGGCCGAGTAATGGCCTTTAGCCTCTCAAAGGTAAAGGAATTAGCGAATCTGCAAGGGCGGCACTGCCGCTGCCGCTGCCAAACCCGCCAGTCAGGCCCGGTCCTGGTCCGTTTGCCGCAGCAGGTTGTGCATTCAGGCTTTGCAACCCGACATCCCGCAACCCGGCCCCCAACTCGCCTCTTTTCAAGCACTTTCTTATCACTTCTGCGGCCCTGCCAGGCTAGCCAACCACTTCTCGCGTATCTCTTGCTGCTTGGGTTCCAGCTTCATTTTCTCCACGTTTTCCACCGGCTGCACTTGCACCGTGGGGTCCTCGGTAAGCATTACCTGGAGGCTTTTATCGGCCCCGCTGCGGTTGCGAACTTTTATCGGCACCACGTCGCTGGGCGAGTGTTTGCGGACCACGGCCAGCAAGTCAGCTTCGGTCTTAATGTCTTTGCCGTCAATGGTCAGCAGTTGGTCGCCCCGGTCCACGCCCGAGCGGTAGAGGCCCGAGTTGATGGTTGTGTTCACGGCCACCAGGCAGCGGCCCTGGTTGTCAAACTCCACCTGCCGGGGCAGGGCCGCGCCCAGGGCGTGGCTGGGCAGAATGGTGAACCCGGCCAGCAGCAATGCCTCGTTGAAGCGCGGCTCCTGCCGCCCCGTCACGTACTGCCGAAAAAACTTGCCCGCGAAGGCGGTGTCGTGGCTCACCTCGCCCAGTACCCGCTGCAAGTCCTTGAGGGTGTAGGTCGCGGTCGGAGCGTAGTCCGCCTGGTTTTTGCCGTATTGCTGCCACAGCGCCTGCATAAACTTGTCCAGGCTGGTGCGGTGTTTTTCGCGCAGTTGCAGGTCCAGAAACAGGGCCAGCCCCGCGCCCTGGTCGTAGTAAGAAAGCAGGGTGTTGGCCAGGTTGGTGGGGGCCACGCTGGCCGAAGCGTCCAGAAAAGCCGCCTGCCGGCTCATGTCCACCGCCGAGTTATACTTGGCCCCGGGGCTGTTCTGGCGGCGGTTCACCCAGGTACTGATTTTGTCAAAAAACTGCTCGTCGTCGCTCACGCCAGCCCGGCGCAGGGTCAGTTCGCCGTAGTATTGGGTGAAGCCTTCGGCAAACCACAGCGCGTCGCTCATGTTGGTGCGTTGGTAGTCAAATGGTTCCAAGTCCTTGGGCCGGATGCGCTCCACGTTCCAGGCGTGGAAAAACTCGTGCGAAGCCGCCGACAGGTTTTGGGGCAGCAGCCCGGGGGTAAGGCCCCCGGCGCTGGTCAGCGAGCACGAATTTCGGTGTTCCATGCCGTCGGGCGTGGCTTGGGGCAGGAAGTCGGCCAGAAACGTGTAGCGCCCAAACCCGAAGCTGGGCAACTCCCCAAAAAGGGCGGTTTGTTCGCGCACGATTTTCTGGAGTTGCTTGGAAAAATTATCCAGTTCCACCGCTGGCCCCGCGTACAAGGCGGCCAGTTCAAATTGCTGGCCGGCTTCGGTCCAGGTTTTCAGTTGCTGCGCCCCCAGGGTCACGGGGCTGTCCAGGAGGTAATCCAGGTTGGGGGCGCTGAAGGTTTTGGGGTCCGCCGTGGGCTTGAGCTGGGTGGCAATTTTCCAGCCCGGCAGCGGTTCAAACTTCACTTCCACCCCCCGCTCTTCCAGCCCCACGGCGTAGCACAGCGTGGCGGGCATATTCAGGTGCGCGTGCGCCAGGTCAATGCCCGCGTAGGTGCCGTCCGAACGGTCGCCGTAGAGGGTGTAGTTGAACACGACGGTGCCGTCATTGGTCGGCACAATTTCCCAACTGTAGGGGTCGGGGCGGTTCAGGGCCAGGGGGTGGTTGGTGGCATCGGTGGCGGTTACGTAATACACATTTTTGATGAAGTCGTGCAGCGAATAGCGCCCCGGCGAACTGCGGGCCATGCCCACCCGCAACGGTTTGCCCGCTGGCAGCCCCGCAAACGTGGCAACCACCCGGGCTTCGTGGTGTACCGCATTCGGAAACGACACCACGTAGCGTACGGCCGGGCCGTTGTCGCGGGGCAGCGCCGTTGCGCTGGCCCGCACGACCGCCGCCGGGGCCACCACCGGTGCCATAGCAGCCCCCGTTGCGGCCGGTTTGGGTGCTATGTCGGGCTTGGAGCCGAGTTTGGAAACCGCCGCCGCATTGACCGCAGGTGCCAGACTGGCTGCTGCCGGACTTACCACAGGCGCGGGTTTGAAAGCGGGCGCGGGTTTGAAAGCGGGAGCAGATTTGGCTGCGGGCCGGGCCGGTGGGGCGGTTTGGGCCAACGCCAGGGCTGGCCCCAGCAGTGCTGGCAGCAGCAATACGGCAAGGTGTTTCATCGGGTGGTTGCTTTTAAGAAGGGTGTGGGCTGGCGTTTGACGGGCAAAGGAAGGCGTTTAATCTTCCAACCAGCCAAAAGCCAGCACGAAAGTACCTTGCCACCGGGAAAAACCTCCGATTTTTACGGAAAAAGTAATGTTACGCTTTGATGTCGGGTGCAACCGTTTGCCGAGCAGGTTTTTTGGCTAAACCAGTCGCGGTTCGGGGGCGAGCGGTCCGGCAAGCTCCTCCGTTGCCGCCCCACTGCCAGCTTCGGGTGGCGTGGGCGGTAGCCGCAACGCCCCGCCCCGTACCGCCCCGCCATAGAACCGTGCCCAAGCCCCCGCCACCCGCCAGCCCCGCCGTTGCAAAGCCGCTGGCCAGTCGGGCAAGCGGCGGGCCGCCAACCCGGTGGTGAGGCCAAAAAAGGCGTACATCAGCGCCAGCAACCCGCGCCGCCAGCCCCGGCGGACGGGCCAAAAGTCGGCCACCAGCCAGGGCGCACCGGGCCGCAGGGCAGCACTGAGGCAGTCCAGGGCGGGTTCAAAATCAGACGCAGTGAAGCAGTCCAGCACAAAAAACGTGACCAGCGCATCGGCCGTGTCGGCGGGCCGCAAGGCCGCCTGGGTGCCGTGCCGAAACACCACCTGGGCCTGGGCCTGTGGCCATTGGCGGCGCAGCCGGGTCGCCGCCCGCGCCAGCATAGCGGCCGAAGCGTCCAGGTACAGCACCGTGGCCAAGGGGCGGCAGCGCAGCACTTCCGTCAGCACCCAGCCGGGGCCGCCGCCCACAATCAGGATATGCGGGGCACCAGGCGGCAGCCCGGCGAGGGCCGCCCGCTGCGCCCGCCGCAGCGCCGGGCCGAACACGACGGCCGCCAGCGCGTCGTAGCACCACGCCAGCCGGTCAAAATTGCCGACCCGTGCGCCTGCCGGCCGTGCCGGAGCCGTTGCCGCAGGCGAAAAAAAGTGTGTCAGCCAACCCATCAAATTCCTGAAAACCAAACCCCGGTACGGCGCTGCCCGCCCGTCGGGTGCCCGGCCAACCGAAAAAATGTAGCCTGTGCTTGTGCGGGCCGCCAAAACGGCCCTACCTTTGCAGCCCCAAACGGCACTTCCGGCCCCGGAAATGCCGTTTGGGGTCCAGCCGCGCTTGTGGCGAAATTGGTAGACGCGCTGTCTTCAGGCGGCAGTTCCGCAAGGTGTGGGAGTTCGAGTCTCCCCGAGCGCACGGTTCCAAAAAGCCAACTCCGCAAGGGGTTGGCTTTTTTGTTGGCCGGTAGTGAACCAGGCGCACAAAAGCGGGCCGAATTGGGGCGCAGGGCCAACAAACCGGGCGTTTGGCCGTAGCCACCAATGGCCGCGAAGCCCCTTCCCTCATGTTCTAACTCCTATGTCCCAACCCAATTCCGACCCGCCGCCCTCGCGTCTGGCGGCCCTGTTCACGGCCGAACTCCTATTGGGCGTGTTGGTCTTTGTGCTGGCCTTCGCCGCGTTTTTCTACCTGGTGCGGGTCGTGTTCAGCGAACACTCACAAGCCCTGGACCAGGCCGCCATTGCCGAAGCCAACCGCTTGCGGGCCAGCTTTCCGTGGCTGACGGCGGCGGTCAAATCCGTTACCTTTTTTGGGTCGTTGTTCTTCTTTGTGCCCGCCAGCCTCATCGCGCCGCTTTGGATGCGGCACCGGGGCTACGGCCGCCACGCCCTGGCGCTGCTGCTGGCCATGGGCGGCGGCTGGGCGCTGAACGAGTTGCTCAAAGCCTGGTTTCACCGGCCCCGGCCCACCACGGCCTTGCTGTTTCAGCAGGGCCTGAGCTTCCCTAGCGGCCACGCCATGATGAGCACGGCCTTCTACGGCTGCCTGGCGTGGCTGGTGTGGCGCGAGTACCACCGCCGGGGCTTGGCGCTGGCCTTGCTGCTGTGGGCGGTGCTCATTGGCAGCACCCGCGTCTATCTGCAAGTGCATTACGCCACCGACGTGCTGGCCGGTTTTGCGGGCGGCGCGGCCTGGCTGTTGCTACTACGGGCCGGGCTGGCGCTGTTTTGGTGGGAGCGGGGGGCGCTGGGCAGTAAGAGTTGATGTTGAACCTGGTTTAAACAGTCACGCAAAAGTGAGCGTGTAAAAGAACGTCATGCTGAGCGCAGCCGAAGCACCTCTACCAGCTAGTAATCAAGGCGTGAACACGAAGCGGTAGCGGTGCTTCGGCTGCGCTCAGCATGACCGTTTACTTATGCGCCACTGCTTAACAAGTCGTCAGGTGAGCACCGTTGCGCCGGTCCGACCGCTTGCAGCGGCCGGACCGGCGCAACGGCGACTTGCCAAACCACTTTATTCTTTGATGAATTTGCCCACGCTTACGCCCTGCGCGGTCGTCAGCCGGTAGGTGTAAAGGCCGGCAGGTAGTCCGGTGGCCTCCAGCGCCACTTCCTGCGGGCCAGCGGCTTGCACCGGGCCGTCCAGCACGGTGGTCGCCCGCCGGCCCACGGCATCGTAGAGCGTCAGGCGCACCGGGCCGGGCCGGGGCAGCACGTAGCGGAACGTGGCCCGCCCGGCCACCGGGTTGGGAAATGCGTCCACTGGCAGCGCCGGGGCAGTAGCCGGCCGTGCCGCTAGCGGCAGGCCCGTTACCAGCCGGATGCGGTCGTTGCCCGCATCGGCCACATACAGGATGCCGTTGTGAAAGGTGAGGTGATACAACGCAGAAAACTGCGCGCTGAGGGCGGGGCCGTCCCGGTAGCCCGCCGTGCCCGTGCCGGCCACCGTGCTGACCAGGCCCGTGCGGGCCTCAATCCGGCGAATCCGACTTATACCCGCACGGCTTTCGGTTACGAACACGTCACCGCTGGCATCCACGGCCACCCCAACCGGCCCGTTGAAGCGGGCGGTGGCGGCCGGCCCGTCCAGGTAGCCGGCCGTGGCTACGCCCGCGTAGGTGCTAACCGTCCCGGCCGGGTCGAGCTTGCGGATGCGGTTGCCGTCGCCGTCGGCAATATAAAGGTTGCCGGCCGCGTCCAGGGCGATGCCCTGCGGGGCGAAAAAGCGGGCCGTGGCGGCGGGGCCGTCCAGGTGGCCGTGCACCCCGTCGCCGGCCAGCGTCGTTACGTTACCGGCCGGGTCGATTCGGCGAATCCGATTATCGTCCGCGTCGGCCACGTACACGTTGCCGGCCGCGTCCTGCGCCAGCCCGACGGGGGCCAAGAACTGTGCCGAGGTTGCCGGTCCGTCGGTGTAGCCGCCCTGGCCAGTGCCGGCAAAGGTCGTCACGGCCCCGGCCGGGGTTACCAGCCGGATGCTGCCGTTGCCGGTGTCGGCCACCAGCAGGTTGCCCTGGGCATTGACCATCAGGTTCGTCGGCATATTGAAGCCGGCAAAATTTCCAATGGGATTGTTGGAATAGTAGGGCCAACCGCTGCCGGCCAGATTGGACACAATGCCCGCCGCCGAGATTTTGCGGATGGCGTGGTTGAGCCAATCGGTCACATAGGTGTTGCCCTGGGCATCCACTGCCACGCCGGTCGGGGCATTAAACTGGGCTTGCAAGGCGGGGCCGTCGACGTAGCCGGGCGTACTACCGGCCAGGGTGCTGACCACCGCTTGCGCCTGGGCCGCGAACGGGAAGGCACTGCCGAGCAGGGCCAGGGCCAGGCTCCGATGCCGGGACGTTGAAGGAAAACAGGTCATGGGCGAGGAACTATTCTTTGATGAATTTGCCCACGCTCACGCCTTGCGTGGTCGTCAGCCGGTAGGTATAGAGGCCCGTAGGCAGGTCGGCCAGGGGTACCGCTACCGGGCGTGCCCCCCGTTGGCTGGGAGCCGGCAGTTCCAAGTGCCGCACGGGCAGGCCCGTCATCGTCAGCACCTCGACCGTAAGCGCCCCATCGGAGGGTTCGCTGTCGAAGGTGAGCGTTACCGCATCGGTGGCCGGGGTGGGGTAGGCGGCCGAGGCAAAGCCCGTGGCGGACCGCTGGTTCGGATGGAGATAGTCCGCAAAGATTATCACCGCCATAAACGACCTTCTTGGGACGTTCCTGGGCTTGGCCGAATTGCGAACATACCAGCACAATAAGTACTGCTAACCCGGCAATTAAGTAGCCACGCAAAAGTGAGCGTGTAAAAGAACGTCATGCTGAGCGCCGCCGAAGCATCTCTATCAGCTAGTAATCAAGGCGTGAGCCGAAGCGCTAGAGGTGCTTCGGCTGCGCTCAGCATGACCGTTTACTTATGCACCACTACTTAGCTGACGGGGTTGTAAATGTTTCATGGGGGTAAAGGTTTAGGAGCGTGAAGAAAAGAAAAAAAGTAAAAAAATATTACGGAGCAATTAACACCGCTTGAGTTAGGGTGTAGCCGTTGGCTGTCAGCCGGGCGATGTAACTACCAGCGGCCAAACCAACTGCTTCCAGTGGCATTTGCTGCCAGCCGGCGGTCTGCCAGCCATCGGGCTGCGATACCCTCACGGGCCGGCCCAGGATGTCGTACACCGTCAAACTCACCCGACCGGCGGTGGGCAGGTAGTAGCGGCACGTGGCCCGGCCCGCCACGGGGTTGGGAAACACTTCTAGTTGCGGGGCCGGCACCGCAGCCCCCAACCGGGCCGGGAGCGGCAAGCCCACCACCTGCCGGATGCGGTGGTTGCCAAGGTCGGCCACGTAGAGGCGGCCGTTGTGCACGGCAATGCCACCCGGGCTGCTGAACTCGGCGTTCAGCGCCGGCCCATCCTGGTAGCCGGTAACGCCCGTACCGGCTACGGTACTCACCAGGCCTGTACGGGCTTCGATGCGCCGCAGGCGCTCGTTGCCCCGCTCCATCACGTACACGTCACCGCTGGCATCCACGGCCACCCCAACGGGCGCGTTGAAGCGGGCGGTGGCGGCCGGCCCGTCCAGGTAGCCGGCCGTGGCTACGCCCGCGTGGGTGCTAACCATCCCGGCCGGGGTGAGGCGGCGGATGCGGTTGCCGGCGCGGTCGGCAATGTAAAGGTTGCCGGCCGCGTCGAGGGCGATGCCCTGCGGCTCGAAGAAGCGGGCGGTAGCGGCAGGGCCGTCCAGATGACCCCGCACGCCCGTACCGGCCAGGGTCGTTACATTGCCGGCGGGGTCAATTTTACGAATCCGGTAATTCTCTGTATCAGCCACATACACATTGCCCACCGCATCCTGGGCCAAGCCGATGGGACCAAAAAACCGGGCCGTATTGGCCGGTCCATCTGCGTAACCGGCTTGGCCGGTGCCGGCAAACGTCGTCACGGCCCCGGCTGGCGTTATCTGCCGGATGCTGCCGTTGCCATTGTCGGCCACCAGCAAGTTGCCCTGGGCGGTAACCAGCACATATTCGGGGTCATGGAACGATGCGAAAGTTCCGACTGGATTATTAAAGTACTGGGCTGCGCCGTTGCCCGCCAGGGTAGAAACCACGCCCGTGGCCGAGATTTTGCGGATGGCGTGGTTCATACGGTCGGCCACATAGGCGTTGCCCTGCGCGTCGAGGGCCACGCCAACGGGCTGGTTGAACTGGGCTTGCAGGGCAGGGCCGTCCACGTTGCCGGCCGTTCCGCTGCCAGCCAGGGTGCTGACCACGGCTTGCGCATGGGCGGTGGAAACGGCCAGCAAAGCGGCCCCAAGCAGGCTGCGCCCGGCCCAGCGCCGAAACAAAGGGTAGGGGAAGGGCATGAGTGGCGCGGGAAGAAAAGTTGCGAACTGCGAGCAAAGATAATTAGAATCGCTGCGTCCGCAAGTGTTTTCGCCCAATCGCCGCCAAAATTATTCTCCACTAACCACTAACCACTAACCACTACAATTTTACCTTCACCCGCAGCGCCAATAACCCCTTCACGCCCTGTAGCTCCTCTAACTCCAGTTCCTCTACCTCTTTTTCCAGCATTCCCCGGTCTTGCAAGTAGTCGATGTATTCGCGGTACTCCACGGCTTCGCGTTGCTGGGCATACACCAGGGCCAGCAGGCCGGGCTGGGTCAGGCGCTCGCCGGTGCCCAGCACGGTGGCTTTATCGATGCGCTTTTTGATGATTTCGTAGCGGATGTTGTAGGCCCCGTCCACGTCAAATTGCCGCTCGTCGAGCCGGAAGCGAATGCTCAGGGGCTGGCTGTGGATGAAGATGAGTTGGGTGGTGTCGAGCGGCACGGGCAGGGTGGGCTTGAGAGCGGCGGCGAGGCGCGTGATTTCTACCATCGTCAGCAACTGCCACAGGCGCAGGTTTTTGAGAAAAACAAGGTCGAATTTTTTATTTTCAACCAGCGACGCGCCCACGAAGATGTCGTATTCCACGCCGTCGGTTTTGGCGCGGTGGAAATAGTGCGGAAACATCTGTTGGGCCTTCTCCTCTTCTTCGTCCAGGTAGGCCGCCACGGCATCGTTGAGGGTGGTCACGCTCTGCTCGAAGGCTTTGCGCTGCTGGTAGAGTACGCCCAGTTCCGGGTCGATGTGGCTCCAGTATTCGGCCACGTAGGGGCGCAGTTCCGCAGTGTTGCGGGCCAGGTGCTCAAAAAGCGGCTCCACCTGTGTTTTCAGCGACTCGTAGATGCTCACCTCGTCGCCGGTGAGCAGGCCTTTGCGAAGGCGGCGCAGGTTTTTGGCCACGTAAAACGTCAGTTCGTCCAGAATGGGCAGTTGCTGAAAGGCCGAAGCCCGTTTCAACACCTTGTTGGCCAAGCCCAGGTGCGCCAACAAGTCGGCTTGAATGGCGGTGTTGCGGGCCGTGCTGCTGCTGCGGATGTCGGCCGAGCCGTGCAGCGGGTACACATCCTGAAACACAATCGGGTCTAACTCGGCGTTGCGGTTGCCTTCGTCGTAGCGGTTCAGATACGACCGCGCCGCGTCGTTGAAGCGCCAGTCCATGGTGGGGTGAATGGCGGTGAATTTCTCGCGAATAACGGCCTGAATGCGCGTCTGTAATTCTTCTGTATTGCGCTTCACGGCCACCGCGAACAAGGGAACAAGCTGCGCCACCTTCTCCACGTCGTATTCGTCGAGCGCATCTGCCTCGGGCGACCCCAGCTCGAGCAAGCCCACCGTGTTGCCCCCGTAGGGCAACTGCGCCAGGATGGCCGACCGAATGCCCAGCGCCAGAATCTGGGCTTGCACCCCGTCGGGCAGGTCGGCGGTGGACACATCCTTGATTACCAACGGCTGCCGGTCCTGAAGCAGTTGGGTGTAGAGTTGGCGAAAGCCCGCATCGGTTGTGTCGTTGTTGAGTTGCTTGATGAGAAAGCTGTGGTTGATTTTGCGGCCAAAGTCCACAAAGGCCTGCTTCTGCTCGTCGTAGGCCGCGATGCCGAGTTGCAGCGAAGGCCGGGCAAACAGCACCCGCAGTTTTTCCTGAATTTGTTCGAAGCGGGCCGGGGTTTGCAGCACGTTGTGCTCCAGGAGGTCGTACTTCAGTTCCGACAGAATTTCCTGCTCCGTCACGTCCACCAGCCGCACAATGTTGAAGCCCTCGAAGGCGAAGTGGGCGGGCGGCAACAACTCGTAGAGCAGTTCCAGGCGGTGGCGGTTATGGGAGAGTTCCTCGATTTGGGCCGGGCCCAACACCGGCTTCTCGCCCAGTACCTTAACTTCCACAAACTGCGAGTGCATACTGAAACTGAAGTGTCGGTACAGCCCCTTGCTGTAGTCGGGCACCGTGAACACGACGGTGCCTTCGCCCGGCAGCACCACCCCGTACACCCGTTCCAGAATCAGGCAGTAGGCGATGCGCGTGAGCTGCATCTGCATGGCCGCCGCATCGATGTTGAGCGGCTGCTTCACTTCGTGGTGGGCGTTGAGCAACACCTCGGCAAAGGTAGGGGTCGAGTAAAAGCTGCGCCGCTGAAACGGGGCCACCGCCCCGCCAATGTCGGTGGCAAACGAGGCAGCCGGAAACACGGCCAGCATCAGGGTCTGCACGAGGTCGCAGTTGCAGTCCAGCTCGTGCAAATCGGTGATGATGCCGCGCACCCAGGCCGCGTCGGCTACCTGCACGGCAATGGCGCGGGCCAGGGCCGCCACGCCGGGGTTGTCGGCCGTTTCCCACTGCCGCCAGTAGGCAATGAGCGGTTCCAGGCTCAGGGCCGTGGCAAAGGGGAAGCCCGCCGCTGTGGGGGCGGCAACGGGGGCAATAGCAAGCGCAGCGTTGGGCATGGCAAGGAACTCGGCACCGCCAAAAACCGGACCGGGCCGCAGCAGTGGGATTTGGCTATACGCGGCCCCGGCCCTGGCGGCTGCCCGGCCCGGGCGGGGCCGTTATTTTTTGGTCAGCACCAGCGGCTGTGGCATTCCGTCGCGGTCGGTCACGTCCACGCGCCGGCTCCCATCCAAGCGTGCAGTTTTGCGGGTGTTGCGGTAGCAGGTGCAGCAGCCGTCGCCCACGTACTGCCCGCGCAGCCCAATGCTATCAAGGTCAAAATACTTACGTTGCCGGTCATTTCGCAGCACCCGCACCCGGTAGCGGAACGCATCGAGCTTGCGCCCGCCCACGGCCGCAAAGGGCGCGGTGTTATCGAGGTAAATCAAATCGTTGGCCCGCGCCAGGCTCCGCACCAGTGCCACCGAGTCGTGGGCCAACGGCGTGGCTGCGCCCGGCAGCACGGCGTAGCGCAGCACAATCACGGTATCTACCTCGCTGACTCCAAAGTGGGTAGGGTCGGCATCGACATCGGGCACGGCCGCAAATTGCAGCGCCAGCGCGTCGGCGCGGGCGCTGTTGCAGTCGCAGCGGTTGTTGGCGCAGCAGCCCACCAGCAACAAAAGGAAAAGCAGGTACGGGCGGGACACGGGGAGTGTTGAGTTCTTGGTATTTGGCGTTGGGTTTTTGGTGTTGGGTGTTTGGTTTTTGGTGTTGGGTGTTGGTGTTGGGTTTTTGGTGTTAGGCCAATTTCTTTCCAACCCCCAACACCGAACACCCAACACCAAAAACCCAACCGATTCGCTACTTTTTGTTCGGCTTGGCTTGTGTGCCCAGGCGGTATTTGTAGTTCGGCGCGGGTAGGGTGGGGTGGTCCACCGGGCCACCGGCCAGCAACAACGGCCGCAGCCGGGCCACGGCCGTATCCAGTTGCGGCCGGATGTTGGCCAGGGCGTTTTGCAGCGCCGTTACGTCGGCCAAGCGCGGCGCGTCTTTTTGCGAATAGCCGTAGTAGGCCGCCACCCGCGCTTTGCCCTGCCCCACGGCCGCGTAGTTGCCCAGCAGTTTGCCCTGCGCGTCGGTAATTTCCAGGTTGGCCTTGACGGTGCTGCGGTAGGTTTCGAGCGGCACCCCGATAAGCGTCGGCGTGAAGAGCGTGACGAACTGCATGAACTGCACCAGCTTGCCCGTGCGCCGGCTGCTGGCTTCCGGAATGGTGAGGTGCACGTAGCCGTAGGTGGCGGTGTCGGTCAGCTCCACCACGTTGGTGTGCATTTCGCCGGTCAGGGCCTGGGTGGGGTCTTCGGGCAAGGCCCCGTCGTTGTTCACCAGGGTGCCCAGTTCGGCGGCCAGTTCCAGGGGCGGCAGGCGGTTGGCAATGGGGGCGGTGGGCACCCGCGTAAGCAGGTGCCGCGACGAGCGGCAGGCCGGGGCAGTGAGCGCGAGGGCCGTCAGGGCGGTCAAAAAGAATGTTTTCATGAGCGTTGGGAGGTGGGGAGTAAACAAGCTGTGGGAGTGTCAAAAAAATGGCAGAGAAGAGAATGTACTAATAAAAGCCGCCAAGTTAGCCCAACTCACGCGAATGAGGCTGGTCTATCAACCCAATTCGCGCGAAATCGGCTGGGTCATTGCAAAGGTCCAAAGTATTAAAAAATTTCAATTCAACAACAGCAACGCCTTCCACGCCTCCACTACCCGCCCTTCTCCCAGCCACTGTTGCGCCAACTGCGTCAGGTCGGTTTCCAGGGCGGCGGGGGCAGCGCGGTGCTTGTTGAGCAGGTAAGCCACCATCGGCTCGTGCCGGAAATCGGCCAATTCGGCAGCGGTGGGCAGGGCTTCGCGTCCGATGTTGGCCAGGCGGCCCAGGTGGTTGCCGGTCAGCAGCTTGCTGTGGCGAATGTGGGCCGGCAACTCGTCAAACCCGATGCCGATATTGCGGTTGGGCTTGGGCACGGTGAACAGGCTCTCGGGGGTGGTGCGGCTGTACCAGTCGCCGCCCAGCCGGGCCACGGCTTCAAACTTGTGCGGGTCAATGCCCGCGCCTTCGGCCAGCAAAATGTCTTCCCGAAAATGCGCCTGCACCGCCCGGCAAATGACGAGGTTGCCGCCGCCGTTGCTGGTGCCGACGGCGATAATCTGCTCCACGACGCACTCGAACGACACCGGGCATTCCAGCACGCGGGGCGGGCGCACGAGGTCGGAAGCCACCTCGGTGAGGCCCGCCTTGACAAACTCGTTCACGCCCCGCGCATACTCGGTGCTGGCCAGCGACATCTGCTCGACCACCGCAAAATCGCAGATGTTGACGACGCACTCGGCCACTTCGCGCACGTTTTCCAAGGTGTGCTTCTGGGTGTTGTCGCGCACCCGGTTGGCGGGCGAAAACACGAACGTGGGCGGGTTGGAGCTGAAGACGTTGAAGAAGCTGAACGGGCTGAGGTTTACCTCGCCGGCCGCCGAAATGGTGCTGACGAAGGCAATGGGCCGGGGGGCCACCGCGCCGAGCATGAACTGATGCCACTCGGCAGGCTTGAGGGTGCCGGGCGTGATGGTGCGGAAGGGGGGAGAGGGGGGCATGGGCAAAGGGGAGCAAATGGTCCGCAAAGTAACGGCCGGTTCCGCGCCGGTCTGTAACTTGCCTGCTGCAAACGCCATTCCGCTCCCCCAACCCCCATGTCCACCGCCCCCGCCCGCATCCGCACCCTGGCCGACTACCGTGCCGCTTACCAGCAAGCCGCCGCCGACCCCGACGGCTATTGGAGCGCGGTGGCCGAAGCCTTTAGCTGGCGCAAAAAGTGGCACACCGTGCGCGGCGGCGAATTTTCGCCCGAAGGCCGCAGCACCTGGTTCGACGGGGCACACCTGAACGTGACCGAGAACTGCCTCGACCGCCACCTCGCCACGCGGGGCAACAAACTGGCCCTGATTTTTGAGCCAAATGACCCCAAAACCCGGCACCTGCGCCTGACCTACCGCGAACTCTACCACCGGGTGTGCCAGTGGGCCAACGTGCTGCGCAACAACGGCGTGGAGAAGGGCGACCGGGTGCTGATTTACCTGCCCATGCTGCCCGACCTGGCCGTGGCGGTGCTGGCCTGCGCCCGCATCGGGGCGGTGCATTCGGTGGTGTTCGCGGGCTTTTCGGCCACCGCCATTGCCGACCGCGTGAACGATGCCGGGGCCAGCGTGGTGCTGACCGCCGACGGCCTGAACCGGGGGCCCAAGCAGATTCCGGTGAAAAGCGTAGTGGACGAGGCCTTGCTGCACTGCCCCAGCGTGCGCCGCGTGGTGGTGGTGGAGCACCTGGGCTGGCCCGTGACGATGCGGCCCGGCCGCGACGTGTGGTTTCACGACGAGGTGAAGGACGTGGCCAGCACCTGCCCGGCCGAGGAAATGGCGGCCGAAGACCCGCTTTTTATCCTCTACACCAGCGGCAGCACCGGCAAGCCCAAGGGCGTGGTCCACAGCCAGGCGGGCTACATGGTGTGGGCCGATTACACGTTTCGGAACGTGTTTCAGGTCGAGGAAAGCGATGTGTTCTGGTGTACGGCCGACCTGGGTTGGGTCACGGGCCACACCTACGGGCTGTACGGGCCGCTGCTGGCGGGTAGCACGTCGGTGCTGTTCGAGGGCATCCCGACCTACCCCGACGCGGGACGGTTTTGGGAAGTGATTGACAAGCATCACGTCACGATTTTTTACACCGCGCCCACCGCCATTCGCAGCCTGATGGCCGCCCCGCTCGACCACGTGCTGAGCTATTCGCTGAGCAGTTTGCGGGTGTTAGGCTCGGTGGGTGAGCCGATTAACGAGGAAGCCTGGCACTGGTACCACACCCACATCGGCAAGGAACGGTGCCCGATTGTGGACACCTGGTGGCAAACCGAAACCGGCGGCATCATGCTCTCGGCGCTGGCCGACATCACGCCCAGCAAGCCCGCCCACACCGGGCTGCCGCTGCCGGGGGTGCAGCCGGTGCTGCTGGACCAGCAAGGCCACGAAATCGAAGGCAACGACCAGGAAGGCTACCTGGCGATTAAGGCCAGTTGGCCCGGCATCATCCGCAGCACCTGGGGCGACCACGCGCGGGCGCAACAAACGTATTTTCAACCTTATCCGTGCTATTATTTCACCGGCGATGGGGCGCGGCGCGATGCCGACGGCCTCTACCGCATTATCGGCCGGGTGGACGACGTTATCAACGTGAGCGGGCACCGCTTCGGCACGGCCGAAATCGAGAATGCCATCAACCAGAACCCCAGCGTGGTAGAAAGCGCCGTGGTGGGCTACCCGCACGACGTGAAGGGCCAGGGCATCTACGCCTACGTCATCCTGAACCAGCCCATCCCGACCAACCCGGCCGAAGCCCAGCGCCTGACCGCCAGCATCACGGAAACGGTGGTGGCCGAAATTGGCAAAATCGCCCGGCCCGATAAATTGCAGTTGGTAAGCGGCTTGCCCAAAACCCGCTCCGGCAAAATCATGCGCCGCATCCTGCGAAAAGTGGCCGAGGGCGAAACCGACAACCTGGGCGACACCACCACGCTGCTCGACCCGGCCGTGGTGGCGGAGATTGTGGCCGGGCGGCAGTGAAGAGTTGAGAAGCGAACAAGAAAAAAAGAACCAACGTTAAGCACGTACTTTAGCGCCTTAACTTTGCCCTTATGCCCACCGACCAACTTACGCTTTCACCCGCTGATAGTGCCACCGTGCGGCAACTGGCGCAACACTTGGGCAAAACCGAAACCGAACTGTTGCACGAAGCCGTGACTGACTTAATGCAACGGGCAGGGTTAGCCAATTGGCAGGCAGCGTTGCGCCGCGCCAAAGGAATGTGGGCCGACCACTCCGAGGTACCTAATATTCAAGAGTTGCGGGCTGGTTGGAACAAGCGGACCGAGCCGCTAACCGGCCATGAGTAGGCCCCTGTTGCTGGACTCGGACGTTCTCATTGAATACCTGCGCTTGAAGCCGCAGGCTGTTGCTTATGTGGAAGCCTTGCCAACCGTACCGTTGCTGTCGGTTATAACGGCGGCTGAACTTTTCTCTGGCGTACGTGACGGACAGGAACGCAACCAGTTGGAGACCCTGATAGCGGCAGCGCAGGTGCTGCCGGTTACTGAGTTGATTGCCCGGCAAGCGGGTTTGTTCCGGCGGCAGTACCGGCAAAGCCATCGGCCCGAGTTGGCCGATATGCTGATTGCTGCCACCGCCCTGGTTCATAGCGCAACATTGGCCACGTTCAACGCCAAGCACTTCCCAATGCTGCCTGACTTGGTGGTGCCCTACCAGCGGGGATAACTGTCAGCGGCGGGTGGTTTTGGACTTCCGCCGCCACAGCAGCCCCGCACAGCTCAGGCCCAGCACCGCAAGGATTCCATCGCGCCAGACGCGACCCTGGCGGGTTTCCTGCAAATCATCTTGCAGGGCACGCTCTTGCTCTGCGAACTTGCGCTCGCGCTGCTGGGCGTTGGCGAGGTCGTTTTGCAGTTCGGCCACGCGCTGGGCGGTCAGGTTGCGGTCGTCGCGGCTGGTGTTTTCCAGGGTGGTGGCAGCGGTGCCGTAGTGCTGGGCGGCGGTTTGGGCGGTCTGGGCAACGCTTTGGGCCGTTTCGGCGGTGCGGTGCAGTTCGGCCACGATGCGCTCGTCCTGGTCCACGATGCCTTGCAGGGCATCCACCACTTCCTGCAAGTCTTTTTTAGAGGGCTTGTTGCCAAACAGGCTGTGGCGCTGGGCGCTGGCAGCGGCGTAGCGGCTGGTCAGGACCTGGCGCTCGGCCAGCAGCCGGGGCAGGGGCGAAAGGGCGGGGGGCGGGGTTTGGGCGGCGACCACCAGGGTGGTTAGCGGCACCAGCAGCAGCAGGCAGGAGGATGGGAAACGCACGGGACAAAAAAACAGGAAAGGCGCGGACGGCCCCGCCGGGGCGCGGCGGGCCGGGGTTTAGCGAAAAAAGCCGGGCCGGGGTTGTGCGGCGTAACCCGTTATTGCTGGCCTGGCGGCTATCTTTAAGCACTTATCCCGTCTCGCCGTTTGCCTGTTGCCATGCCCGCCGCCTATTTTGTTGCCCTCGAAGCCCTTGCGGCCGACCCCACCGCCGCGCCCGCCGACCAGCTTCCCCGGCTTCGCAAGCTGCTCGAAACGGTGTTGCGGGCGGCTTGCCAGCAGCGCGAAGCGCCGTTTGGCAACCTCAACCAAGCCATTGCTTTCGTGGCGTATGAGCGGGAGCTACCGGGCGCGTTGCGCAAGGCCCTGCAAGCCTTGCGCCTCACGGCCAACCTGGTGCTGCACGAAAGCTACCCCGGCACCCGCGCCGAAGTAGCCGCTGGCTTCGCGGCCGTGGCCGACTTGGTGCAGCACCTGACGGGCACCGCCTACGCCGGACCGCTGCCGCCCACTGCCACCGAAACCGGCCCCGACGCGCTGCCGCCAGCCTTCGAGCCGGGCGGCTTCACGCAGGCCTGGCGGGTGCAGGTGCTGCACGTTGATTTGGCGCTAGGGCTGCTCACGGCCGAAATGAGTGCGCCCGCTGATGGGCGGCCCGCCGCGCCGTTTGAGGTGGAATTGCCGGCTGCCTACGCCAACCTGCTGCCGCTGGCTGCCGCGCTGCACCCCACGCTGCACCTCATTGGGCCGGTGCGGCTGGCCGATGGCCGGGTGCGCCCGCGCCGGGTGGTGCTGGAGCCGGATTATCTGGTCAGCGTCACGACCGTGGCCGAGTGCGCCCAAAAGGATGGCACCGTGCCGGAGTGGGGCCTGATAAACGCCTTTTTGCCCGACGATGCCTCACGGCCCCTGGTGGTGGGCAACCTGGTGAATATGCTGCTGGACGAGGAAGTGAGCCACGCGGCGCGGCGGGTGGAGCAGCCCGCCAAAGACGGCAAGCTGAAGCGCAACACCGGCTTCGACGGCTTTTTGGCCCCGGACGCAATGCCGCTGGGCGGCGATGTGGCGGCCGAGTTCGACCTGGAAAAATTCCTTCGCCACCGCCTCTTCCGCAGCCAGCCGCTGCTGCTGAGTACGCTGCCCGAATTCCAAACCCGCACCGGGGTACCCGAACTCCTCAACGACCTGCGCCGCCACCACCGCACCCTGCGCGAAACCCAGCAGCAGGGCTTTGCCGCCCTCAGCCGCACCGGCTACCAGCAGGAGCCGTTGCGGCTGGCCGACTGCTTCCTCGAACCGACCTTCCTCTCGGCCACCTACGGGCTGCAAGGCCGCCTCGACTTGCTGCACGAAAGCGCCACCGGCTACGACCTCGTGGAGTTGAAAAGCAGCACCCGCGTGCCGTTTGCCGAACCCTGGAGCAACCACGCCGCCCAGGCCCAGCTCTACCGGCTGCTGCTGGAGTCGGTGCATGGGGCCGACGGGGCCACGGCGGGCCGGGGCCGCACCAGCATTCTGTACTCCAACGCCGCCATTGGGCAGGCCGCCGTCCGGCGCGTGGACCAAAACCAGGACTTCATTGACCAGCTCATCTCGGCCCGCAACGCGCTGGTGGGGGTGGAGCTACAGCTCGCCCGCGCCACCGGCCCGCGCCAGACCGCCGCCCTGCTGGCCCCCATGCTGCGGCCCAACCTGGCCGCGCTGCCCCCCTTCGGCCAGCAAAAAGCCGAAAAAGTGGCCGCCGCCTGGGCCGCCGCCGACCCCACCGAACGCGCCTACTGCCTGGAACTGGCCCGCTTCGTGGCCCGCGAAATGCGCCTGACCCTGCTCGGCGACGATGCCCGCCCCGGCGACGGCGGCGGCCAGGCGGGCCTCTGGCTGCTGCCCCAGGCCCGCAAGCACCAGAATTTTAGCCTGCTCGACGAACTGGAATTGCTCGAAGACCACAGCGATGCCGACGACAGCGCCCGCGACGGCCTCGGCCCGCACCTCATCTTTCAGCGCCCGGCCAGCGGCAAGGAAGTGAACTTCCGGGCCGGCGATACGCTGATTCTGTACCCGCGCCGGCGGGTTCAATTAAAAATTAAAAATGAAGAATTAGAAATTGATGCGATGGGTTCGGATGCCGCTGCTCAAACACCGAACACCGAACACCAAAAACCCAACACCAAATACCCAACCCCCAACCCCCAACACCGAACACCAAAAACCGAACAAGCAACAAGCAACGAGCAACCAGAAACCCGCACCCTTTCCGTCCTCGACGCGCAGGTTGTCAAAGTAGTTTTGGCCGAAGACCTAGGGGCCGATGGGCGCGTGGTTCTTTCGGTTCGGAACCGGCGCATGGCCCCGCGCTACTTGCTGGGGCATTCGCATTGGGCGTTGGAACCGGATACCTACGACACGTTTCGGCGCGAGTGGGCGGGGCTGTCGGCGTTTTTGGGGCTGGCTCCGGCCCGCCGCGCCCGGCTGCTGGCCCGCACCGGGCCGCGCCCGCCCGAGGGCTGGGACCCGGCCACGCCACCCGCCACCGCCGCGCCCGAGGTGGTGGCCCGCGCCCTGGCCGCGCCCGACTGGTTTGTGCTGTGCGGCCCGCCCGGCACCGGCAAAACGCGGGGCGTGCTGCGGGCGCTGGCCGAACAGCTCTACGGGCAAAGCAAATCGGCGCTGCTGGCCGCCTACACCAACCGCGCCGTGGACGAAATCTGCGAGCAGTTGGTCGAAGCCGGTTTGCCCTTCATTCGCGTCGGGTCGCGGCTGGGTACTTCGGTCGGCTACCGGCCCTACTTGCTGGACAATATGCTGCGCGACTGCACCACCCGGCAGGCCGTGCGCGACCGGCTCCAAACCTGCCCGTTCTACGTGGGCACGGTGGCCAGCCTGCTGGGCAAGCCGGAGCTTTTTGTGCTCAAAAACTTTGACCTCGCCGTGGTGGACGAGGCCAGCCAAGTGCTGGAAGGCCCCATGCTGGCCCTGCTGGCGCGGGTGCCCAAGTTCATTCTCATCGGCGACCACCGCCAACTGCCCGCCGTGGTGGCCCAGGAACCCGAAGCCAGCGCCGTGGCCCCCGAAGTGGCCGCGCTGCTGCAAAAAAACCTGGGCCTCACCAACCTCCGCAACTCCTACTTCGAGCGCCTTTTTCGCCGCGCCGAAGCCCACTGGCCCCACGCCCACGGCACGTTGGCCAACCAATACCGCAGCCACGCCGACCTGGCCGCCCTCGTGAACGACGACTTCTACGGCGGCCAACTGCGCTGCCCGCTGCCCTGGCAGCACGAAGCCCTGGCCCGCGCCGCCTGGCCCGCCCCGCCCCCCACCGATGCCTTCCTGCACCAGGTGCGCGGCCAGCGGCTGGTATTCGCGCCCACCCGCCGCCAGCCCGAAGACCTTTCCATGAAAGAATCGGCCCAGGAAGCCGAACTCGCCGCCCGCGCCGCCACCTACCTGGCCCAGGGCTACGGCGCTGCCTTTGACCCCGAAAAAACCCTCGGCATCATCGCCAGCTACCGCAACCAGGCGGCCCGCATCCGCGCCCGCCTGGCCGCCCTGGCCCTGGAGCTGGCCCTGCCCGCGCTGGCCCAAGTCAGCGTGGACACCGTGGAACGCTACCAGGGCAGCCAGCGCGAGGTCATCATCGTCAGCTTCTGCTGCCACCACGAACACCAGTTGGAAATGATGGTGTCGCCCGACGAAACCGGCCAGGTGGACCGCAAACTGAACGTGGCCCTGACGCGGGCGCGGCAGCAGCTGATTTTGCTCGGCAACGAGGAAGTGCTGGGGCGGGCACCGCACCACGCGGCGCTGCTGCGGCGGGTGGGCGTGGCTCAAAGGTCAGCCGAACCAAATGGTTAAGCAGAAAGTTGTCGAATAAGGCAACTGGCGTAGCTTTGCCCGATGAACCCAACGCAGCGCACGGTTTTCTTTTACAAGGATTATTTCTCCGACTTTTTTAACCTGCAAACGCTGAAAGTGCAAGCGAAAATAACCTGGACCCTGAACTTGGTGCAGGACCTGGCCCGGGTGCCGGAAACGTACCTTAAGCATTTGGAAGACACCGACGGATTATATGAAATCCGGGTGCAATCGGGCGGCGACATCTTTCGCATCTTTTGCTTTTTCGACGCAGGAAAATTAGTTGTGCTGGCGAATGGATTTCAGAAAAAAACCCAGAAAACACCCAAGTCCGAAATTAAAAAAGCCCTGAAAATTCAGGCTGAATACTACCATGAAAAACAATAATCTTCAATCACTGGAAGACTTCAAAGATGCCCATTACGGCCAGCGCGGTACCCCCCGACGCGATGAATTGGAACGCGGCTACGAGGAATTTAAACTGGGCGTATTGCTTCAGGAAGCCCGGTTGGAAAAGGGCATGACCCAGCAGCAACTAGCCGACAAATGCGGAACAAATAAGTCGTACATCTCCCGAATAGAGAACAACATCAAAGACGTGCGCCTGTCCACGCTGCAAAAAATCGTAGAGCTTGGGTTTGGCGGTCGGCTGGAATTGTCCATCAAGCTCTAGCCCCGACGAAACCGGCCAGGTGGACCGCAAGCTGAACGTGGCCCTGACGCGGGCGCGGCAGCAGCTGATTTTGCTGGGCAACGAGGAAGTGCTGGCCCGCGCCCCGCACCACGCGGCCCTACTGCGGCGGCTGGGGGCGGGGCAATAGTTGGGAACCTAACACCGTAATTTACATTTTAAATCGCTGACCAACGCCTTTTACGATGACCCCTGCCCTCAACCCCGCCGATTACTATTTTGGCTTCCTGCGCCATCTGGACGCTGACAGCAAACTGGACCTGATTGCCCGCCTTTCGCAGTCGCTCAAGCAACGCGACGAGCCGGCCGGGCCCTCGCTGCAAGCCTTGTTCGGGGCCTGCCAGTCCGACGAAACGGCGGACGAGTTGATTGCCGCCATTCGCAATTCGCGGGTGTCAAACCGTCAGATTGAGGAACTGTGAAAAAGTATTTGCTCGACACCAACATCTGCATCTACTTCATAAAGGGGCAGTACCGGTTGGACCAGAAAATCGCGGCCGTTGGGGTGGCAAATTGTTTCGGCGGTGGTCTAATCCGTGGTGGTCCGACGAATTCCCCGAAGGGGTTCGTCAGACCACTATTCGTTGAACGATACCCGACCAAGTTAGTGGTCTGACGACTGAAAAAGTCGTCGGACCACCAGCGTTTAGACCACCGCCATTGTTTCATCTCGGAAATGACGGTAGCCGAGTTGAAGTATGGCATCGAAAACAGCAAAAACCCGGAAGCGCTGCGGCCTACGATAGAAGCTTTTCTGTCCAAATTCACCATTCTGCCCGTTTTCGAGGCGTTGGATATTTTCGCTGTCGAAAAGGCCCGGTTGCGGCGGCAAGGGCTGTTAGTAGACGATTTTGACATTTTGATTGGGGCCACGGCGGTAGCGCACCAACTGGTGATGGTCACCAACAACGGCAAGCACCTGGGCCGGCTCACGGGCATCGAGTTGGAAAACTGGACCTCGCCGCAACCAGAATAGCATGGTCAGCCCCGACGAAACCGGGCAGGTGGACCGCAAACTGAACGTGGCCCTGACGCGGGCGCAGCAGCTGATTCTGCTGGGCAACGAGGAAGTGCTGGCCCGCGCCCCGCACCACGCGGCGCTGCTGCGGCGGGTGGGGGCGGCGTAACCCCGACCGTTGGTGGATGATAGTCAGGCCACAAACGGCGGGCCAATTATTTTTTTTAGGGTGGTGAAAGGCTCTGCCCGCAATGGGAAGGGCCTTTTTATTTTGCAAATAGTTTTTTTTAATGGAAGCGCAGTTACCAATGCAAATTTTTTCGCTACTTTCGCCGCTAAATAAATGGTTCACTTTTTCATCACCCTTTTCAGTCTGCTTTTTATGAAAATGTTTGCTCCCCCCCCCCCGCAATATCGCGCTGATTTAGCCGGGCGGCTATTCACCACGCTGTTGCTTTGTTCGCTGACTGCTTTCCGTAGTCTGGGCCAAACCCAGCTGGCATCGGCCACCAGCCCGCCGCATTGCTATACTACCACTGCCGCCAACGACAGTAGTATGCACCGCTCGCAGACGGCCCCGGGAACCGTTCGGCCAGCCGCCAGAAGCAGCTCCCCTGGCCCTTGCGGCGAATTTGCGGGCTTTGCGCCGGTGTTCTACGCTGCCAATGGCTTGCCGCCCTTGCCCATCAAAACCGTGCGCATCATGTTTCACGTTATCCAAAAAAATGACGGCAGCGAGAACTACCAGTCGGCGGCGCAGGACGGCCTTGGTCTCGACGAAGACTTGCTGCGGGCCTACGTGGGCAGCACCAACCCGGCAGCCGCCCCTTTCACGTGGCCCCGGGGGTCGGGCCTTCCCGTGCGGAGCACCAACGACGTGTACCGGGGCCTGCAACAGCGGCTGCAATGGCCGGTGCCTACCCCCACTCCAGACCCGCCGCTGGCCCCGCCGCTGGAGCGCGACACCCGCATTCAGTTTGAGGTGGTGGCGGTGCGCTACTACCGCGACACCTATGGTTGGGATATGTCCAACGTAAGCTTTAATGGGTGCGGCAATGGCAACAGCGGACTTGCCTGCATGGGATACCTGCACGACCGCTACATAACCAACACGGCTACTAACCCCGGTACCAGCCCCAGCGCCCCCAACCAGGGGCCCCTCAGCGCCGACGAGCAGGCCAACGTCATCCACGTTTTTTTTGGCGAACACCCCGGCACGGCTGCCTCGCCGCTGGACCAGTACGGGGTGCGGGTGTGCCGCTACCAGGCGGGCGGTGCCGCCAACGAAATAGGGGGCAAAGTAGTAATGATACGGGGGGGGTACTGGTCGTTGTACCATCATCCGCTGGGGGGAATAGCCAGCAGTGCCAGCGTGGCGATGCAACACGATGGCTTTAAGTCGGGGGCCTATTTGTTTTCGCACGAGTTGGGGCACTGCCTGGGCCTGGTCCACACGTTTGACAGCAACCCTTGCGTGAATGCGTCCAATCTGCCACCCACCCCGGAAGGAGAATCGAACAACATCATGGACTACCCCAGACTGCCGGGCTTGTCGCTTTCGCAGTGCCAGATTGGGGAGATGCACGACGCGTTGAGTAGCGGCATGGGGTCGGACGTGAGTGTTACGCAGGTGCGCGACCACTGGACCCAGCTACCCGGCCTGGCATCGGCAGGTGGCCAGGACAACCACATCACCAGCAGCCAGACCTGGAACACCATTCACAACCTGCGCGGCAACCTGTACGTGGAGAATGGGGCTATACTCACCATCAAATGCCGGGTGGGCTTCCTGGGGTCGGTGGCCAAAATCGTGGTGCAGAACGGCTGCCAGCTCATCCTGGATGGCGGCACAATTGGCAACTACGCCACCGGCGACCTGAACGAAGCGCCGCAGAACCTGCGCTTGCTGCTCGGCGGTGATGCTGGCGACAGCGGCAACAACGGGGGCCTGATAACCTGGAAAAACGCCGGTTGCCAGCTTACTTCGGGCAAGATGACTGCCGAGTTGGTGGCCGGGGCCACCCTGCACGTGGAGGCCTCGACCCGCGTGGCCATCCAGGATGCCCACTTCGTCACCCGCAACGGCAGCTACCTGTGCGTGGAGCCGGGGGCCACTTTTCGGGTTTTCAACACCGGCACGTTGGTGCAAGACCCCGGCACGACGTTGGGGGTGCGGCCCGGCCTGACCATTGTACCCACGCCCACCTGCGTGGATGCCTGCACCCTGGCTGCGCAACTGGTGCCGCTCATTGAGGGGCCGTCTGCGCCGGTGTGTTCGGGGGGGCTAACGCTGAGTTTGCCGGGGGCAAGCCTGCCGGGCTACGCCTACCAGTGGCTGGTGAACGGCACCGCAGTGGCGGGCGCAACCACGCCCAGCCTGTCCCAAACCCTGACCAACGCGGGCACCGGCGTACTGACCTACAATTACAGTTGCGTGGTGCAGCTCCCAGGTGGCGGGTGCCCGGCGATTACGCGCACGTTCTCGGTGCAAGTGAAACCCAATGCCGTGCCGCTGCCAACCACCACGACCGCCTTTAGCCTGTGCGTCCGAAACGCGCTCTACATTTTAGCCGATTTTTATCCGCAGATTTTTGGGTTTGCGACCCCCCCAAGCGGCACCTCTATTACTTGGCAGGATGACGTTGCCATTGCATGTCCCCAACAACGGGGCGGGCCAATCGGGGGTGGCCCGGTCGTGCAGCCGTGTGTCTTCAATAGCCAAACGGCGCGGCTAACCGGCACCCGATACGTATTGCACGTGTGCAACGCCACGGCCAGCACCTGCCCCGTGTGCCAGGATATTACCATTACCCTCGTGGACCCGCCCGGGCTGGAAGCAACGGCCACCCCGGCGACCGTTTGCCCCGGCCAAGGCTCGGAATTGCACACGCCAAGTCCTGCGTTTGGCAACGTCAGCTACACTTGGCAACCCGGCAACCTACGGGGCAGTACCGTTTCGGTGACCCCCACCGTGACCACCACTTATACGGTGACGGCCACCGGACCCAATGGCTGCACCAGCCAGCAAACTGTGCAAGTGCGGGTGCGGCCAGCCACCTGCCCGGTGTGCAGCCCCTCGGTGCAGCCCATGCCGCCGGACCTGGGAAGCGGTTTTACGTTCCAGTCGGGCAATACTTATTATTTCAAGCAAGATACCCGCCTCAGGCACGGCATTTATGTGGCCGAGAAGGGGGCGAAGCTGGTGTTTGATGCAGACGTGACGCTGACCCTGGCCGACGATGCCGGCCTGGTGCTGGAAGGTGCTACCCTGACGGCTACGTGCGACGAGCAGTGGGGCGGCATCGTGGTCGAGCCGAATGCGGGCATTATCGCCTTCAATGTGAGCAGCCAGCAAAATGAAATCAGCCACAGCCACGTTGCCATTGATGTCAATCGGAAAGCGGTTTTTAACGGCCAAGCCCCGTGGAGCAGCTTGCACCTGGACGGGATGCGCTTTCTGCACAATATGCGGGGGCTGCACCTGCCCGGCGGGGCCGACCGCCCTGACGGAGTCCGCATCAGCGACTGCCTCTTCGACAGCGACCCGGCCCAAATGCTGGCCCCTTACGCGTACCGCTCGCCCACCCAGCAGTTTTGCAGCTACTACCACCTGAACCTGAACGGGGATTTGTCGGGGCTGAAGCTGCAAGGCAACCAACTGAAACACGCCCTGTTCGGCATTTTGGCCCCCGACGGTACGGGGCTGAATTCCTCCGAAACCATTTTCACGGAGTGCCACATCATGGGGGCCATGGCCTACAACCAGAACAGCCCCGTGCCCAGCACCTGGACCGAAAACGAGTTCACCTTTGCGCCGCGCAATAACCCGTTCATCAACCCGAACAATCCGTTTGTGGCGGCGGCCTACGACGACCTGGCCCAGCTGGGCGACTACCCCGACCAGGTGGCGTTGCCGGGCGCTTGCACCGGCTTGTTTGCCAGCGGCGAGGGCCTGCGGTTGGAAGGAACACGGTTCTGGCAGTCGCAGCCGCTAATCAGGTACAACATCAGCAACCCCTACCCGCAAATTGGCCTGTGGGCGGGGCCGAACACGACCTACGTGCACGACGGCTACTTCCAGAACCTGCAAATTGGCTATGTGGGGCAGGCCCAGCAATACGGCGGGGAGGTGAATGGCAACACCTTTGACGGGTGCCGCACGGGGGTGGCCTTCTACAACCGGGATATGTACGCTCCAGTGGGCAGCGTGGCGCTGACGTGCAACACGTTCAGCCAGCCGGAGTACTTCGCCCTGGCGGCGCTCGTCGACCCGCAGTCCGCCATATACGCGGCCTACGGCATCGAACTGGGGCCGCAGCCAGCGAACAGCGGCAACAGCCTGGGCGGGCAGGTGGACATCAGCACCGACCCCAATTCGGGCGGGGTGCTGTTGCAAACGAACCGGTTCACGAACGGGGCGGGGGTGGCGGTGGACCCGTTGTTCTGGCACGTGTACAACGCGGCCAACAACGCGCCGCTGAACTACGTGTACTACACCGACCAGAGCGGCAGTGGGCGCGTGGCCGACGACGCGACCAACGTGGGCTACTACTCCACCGGGCAGCAAAACACTGCGGCCAACCGGGTGCAGTTGGTGCAAGCCTACGCAAATAGCTCTCCAGTCCTCCTAAACAATCCCACCGGCCCGAATCCCAACGACTGCACCTCACGGGGCTATCCCGACACGGGATTACAAGCCCGCCCCGCCGCGCCGCCGCCAGCCGCCCCTTATTCGCTGGCGCAGAACGTACCCAATCCCTGTTCAGGCAGTACGCAAATCGCTTACCGCCTCCTGGGGAAAACTGCCGCGCAACTCGTCATCCGCGACACCTATAGCGGGCGCGTCTGGCAACGTGAAACGCTAAGTGGGGGTGAACGCACGGTGGAAGTAAACCTGCGGGCCTTGCCCGCCGGGGCCTACATCTACACGCTGGAAGTAGAAGGCGTGGCCGTGGCCCACAAACGCCTCTTGGTCCAATGAGCCGCGCCCTATTGGTTGCCGCCGTCCTGCTGGTGAGCGGGGCGGTGGCCGAGCGTTGCGCGGCCCAGCCAACGCTGGTCGCCGAACAAACGCAGCCCCTGCGCTACCAGGGCGCTTTTTCGTTCGCCTTGCCCGGCCGGCGCTACGCGCATTTCGGCAGCTTGAACCCTTACAACGCCGCCACGCAGACCTACAGCTTGACGCTGGCCGTAACCAAACAGAACGGCGACACCGTGCGCTTGGCTAAGTACATCAACCGGCTGGCGGGGACGGGTCCGCTGGGGTTTTTCAGCGTTACCCCCGAACCTGACCACTCGTTCATGGTGTACGGCTGGTACTATCCTTCCCCCCGCACGGCTATGGACCAGGATTCGTTGGTGCTGCTTCGGGTAGATACGCTCGGGGTCATCCGCTGGCGGCGGGGGTATCACCAATCGTATGCCTACGGCTACCGGCAAGGGCTGCGCACGGGCGACGGCTACTTGGTCTGCTCCAATCGGGATGCTTTCCCAGGGGTGAGTGGCCCGCTCTCGCTCACGCCCAACGTGACCAAGTTTGATTTCCAGGGCCGCTTGGTGTGGGAGCGGCCGATGGCCGGGCGGGCCTATGCCGGGGTGGGGGCAGTAAACGACTTAGTGGCCTGCCCCGATGGCAGCTATTTGGCCATTGGCAACACCGACAACGGGACCCCCTACACGCCGGGGGCTTCGGTGCGGGGCCGGTTTGATTACTACGCCGTGCGCTTCAACACGTACGGCGACACGCTGCGCACCTACCGCTTTGGGGTGGCGGGTGTGGACGAGGCAGGCACGCAGCTGCGCCCGACCCCGGACGGGGGCTGGGCGCTGATTGGTTACCGGCTGCGGCCGGTGCCGCCGGGCAACAGCCCGCCCCAGGACGGGCAGTTGTTCAAGCTCGACAGCCTCTTGCGCCCGCAGTGGAGCCAGACGCTGGCCTGGACGGGGGTGAACCAGTCGGTGCGGACCAACCGCTACACGCTGTTCCAGCCCCTGACCACGGGCGACATCCTGGCCGGGGGCACGGCCATTCTTTCGCTCTCGGCCACGACGAGCGCTACGGGGGAGGCGGGGCAGTTGCGGTGCCATTCCTCGACCGGCGGCTTGAGTTGGGATTTCCAGCGCCGTTACCAAAACCTGCCCCACACGGCCTTCACCACGATGGTGAACCACACCGACGGCTCGGCCTTGCTCACCGGCGTGGTATCCAATGCAGGCCCCTTTGTTCAGAACAACCCGACCGCCGCCTACTCGGCCTACCTGACCAACGTGGGCATCCCTTACGTAGCCGACCTGTGCGCCCGCCCGCCGGTGGCGGGCTTTGCCCCGGCGCTGGCGGCGGGGCGCGACTCGCTCCTTTGCCTGGACACCTCGCGGGCCGGGCCGCGCTACGCGGCGCTGGTGGCCTGGCGCTGGGAATGGGGCGACGGCAGCACGAGCGAGGGGCCGCAGCCGCCCTGGCACCGCTACGCCACGGTGCCCGCTTCGGGCACGGCCGTGCGGCTGAGCGTGACCAACAACCTGGGCTGCACCAGCACAACGGCGGAGTACCCCTGGGGCGGGCGGCCAACGGCCACGGCCGCCCCGGCGGCGCTGGGGGCGGGGGCCACGCTCTACCCGAACCCCGCCAGCGGCCCCCTCACGCTCACGGTGCCGCAGTGGCCGGGGGCGGGGCCGGTGGCGGTGCAGGTGCTCGACGGGCTGGGGCGGGTGGTGCAAACCGGCGCGGCGCGGGTGGCGGGCGGCACGCTCACGGCCGGGCTGGACGTGCGCGGGCTACCGGCCGGCATCTACGCGGTGCGGGTGCTGGCCCCGGCCGGCAGCCTGACCAAGCGGCTGGTGCGGGAGTAACGGGGCGGCTGGCAACAAGTCGTTACCCAGCCCCGGCAAGGCACTACATACCCGCCGCAAGGCCTTACCCAGCCCCGGCAAGGCCTTACCTACCCGCCGCAAGGCCTTACCCAGCCGGGGCAAGGCCCTACCCAGCCGGGGCAAGCCTCCGCACGAGGCCCGCAAGGACTTACATGGCCCCGGCAAGGGTCCGCACTGCGCGGGCAAGCCCTGGCATGGGCGCGGCAAGGGCCTGAACGCCCCCGGCAAGCCCTGCCCGGCCGCTGCCTACCGAATGGGTAGTAATTTTCACCTACCTTGCAGCACTTATTGTTCACTTTACTCCCCCTTCATCCCAATGCATTCGTTTCGCGCTGACCAATTTCGCATGATGGGCGTCCTCGCCCCCTGGATTACTGCCAACCGCCCCGCCATCGGCCAAAGCAAAGTGGCCGGCAAGGAAGCCGACGACGTGACCGCCGGCTTTCCGGCGGTGCAGGCCAAGGCGGGCCTCACCGCCACCGAAACCAAAAAAGTGACCGAGCGCCGCAACACGCAGCGCACCGCCTTTGTCAAGCCCATCCTGTCGCTGCTCGGCCCCTTGCAACTGATTGCCGCCGCCGCCAACGACATAGAATTTGTGGGCCTCGTCACCATCGGCCGCACCGCCTTCAAGCGGTTGCGCCCCGAGCTGCAAGCCGGCGTGGGGCAACAAATCCTGACCCGCGCCGATGCCAACAAGGCCGCCCTCGCCGACTACGCCGTCGATGCCGCCTTCCTCAGCACCGCCCACACCGTGGCCGATGCCTTTCAAAAAGGCCTGCCCGACACCCAGGCGCTGCTCGATGTGCGCCAAAACGCCAACGCCACCTACGAGGAAGTCCACGAAGCCCAGATGACCCAGATATACGAGTTGGACAAAGCCATGAGCGTGTTCGAAACCGTCAACCTGGAGCTTTTCCGGGGCTATAAAGGGGCGCGGGCGCTGCTCGATACCGGCTCCAGGCCCAAGACGGGCAAAGGCGAAAAGCCCGCGTAAGGGCCAGGCGGCCGGGGCAGGTCGTCCTGCTGAACGCAGCGAAGCGGAGTTGAAGTACCTTCCCCACGCAGTAATTCCAATCAATTGGATTACCTACGCGGGAGGGATGCTTCAACTCCGCTTCGCTGCGTTCAGCAGGACGACCCCCCCCCCCCCGCGCTACCCCGCCCGCAGTTCCCCCTCCTCAAACACCCGCGCCACCTTGCGCTTGCGCTCCACGAGTTGGTAGCGGGCGGTGGCCGTGCGCTCGTCCCAGAACACGTCCGAAACGCGGCCGGGATTGGGCCAAAAATGCCTCCGGTCCGCCCGCTACAACGGTTCCAATTTGATTTTTACCACCGCACCCAGCGCCCCAAACACCTTTTGCAGCGTTTCGATGGTTACGTTAAGGGCGTTGCGCTCTAGTTTAGAAATCTGGGCTTTGCCTACGCCGATGCGCTGCCCCAACTCGGCCTGGGTGAGGGCGTGTTGCTGGCGGTAGGCCTTGATGGCGCTCGGAATGGCGGCCAGTTCCAGGGCCGCTTCGTAGCGCGTCCGCAACGGGGTGCCCGCCGGGCCAAAAAACTCGTCTTCCAGGTCGTTGTAATCGGTGTAGGTGGTGGCGGGCTGGCTCATGGAAAATAGGGTAAAGTGATGCCTGAAAAATTAGCGATGGGTTGCTTTTTGAGCAAAGTATTCGCGCTTCATTCGTTCGGCTTTTTGCTTGTCTCGGTCCGGGGTCTTGGGTGTTTTCTTGTCTAATCCGTGGGTGCAAAACAACAGCGTTGGCTCGGGACCGGTGCGGTCCCAAAAAGCGAACAGGCGGTAAGTATGCTGCGGGCCATCAACCCGAAACTCCCACAACCCATCCGTGCCGGCCAATTTCTTAAACCAGTCACCTTGTTCACCATTTTGCGTCCGACGGATGGAAACGCCCAGCCGAATCCGCACTTCAGCTTCCAGCGACCGCACGAACAAGCGGGCTTCATCGCTCATCCTGACAGTTATTGGTTGTCTCATACTTGCAACTCCAGTAGCTTCAAAAGCAAACGGTCCAAAGGTAGCAAAGTTTCCTTTTATGTTGACTAAAGGCTAAAGTTACCCCGCCCGCAGTTCCCCCTCCTCAAACACCCGCGCCACCTTGCGCTTGCGCTCCACGAGTTGGTAGCGGGCGGTGGCCGTGCGCTCGTCCCAGAACACGTCCGAAATGCGGCCGAAGTGCCGGTAGCGGCCCGCGTCGGGCACGATTTCCTCCACCTCGTCGCCGAAGCTGAACGCCGGGCGGGTAGCCAGCTCCTGAAACAGCTCGGGGCGCAGCAGAAACTGCTGCTCGTCGTAGCGCAGTATCAGCCAGTCGCCCTCGTCGTCCTCGCCGATTTTCTCAAACAGCTTGCCCACCGGCTCCAGCAGCTCAAACGAGCGGCGGTTGGCGGGGTGCAGGTAGCGGTAGCCGTGTTCGGGCAACCAGGCATAGAGGCCAAACACGACGGGGGCGGGGCGGGACATGGGAAAAGTAAGGGGGGTGATGGAAACGTGGCGGGCGCCAGCGCAAACAAAGTACGCAGGTTTTTGGTAGCCCAGGGCGGCCGGGTTCGGCTAAAAAGCGCACCCGGCCGTATGTCCAAGAACCGGCCCACGGCTGGTTTCCTCCACTTTTTCAGCTTATGCCCCCACCCACAACCCCCTCGGCCAAACCGGCCGCCCCCGCCAAAAAGCCCGCCGCAAAACCCGCCCCGGCCGCGCCCAAAAAAGCAAAAACCGCCGCCGCTGCCCGCCAGCCCGCTGCCAAAGCCACCCCGCCACCGGCCCACCAGGCCCCCGTCGCGGGCATGGGCGCGGTGCCCCACGCCGGCGGGGTCACGTTCCGGGTGTGGGCACCCCACGCCAACGCCGTGGCCGTGCTGGGCGAATTCAATGCCTGGAAAGGCGACCAAAACCCGCTGCACCCCGAAGCCGACGGCTACTGGGCCACCAACGTGGCCGCCGCCCGCCCCGGCCAGCAGTACAAATACCAGCTCACCAACGGGCACAACACCTTTCAGCGCAACGACCCCTACGCCCGCGAGGTGACGAACTCGGCCGGCAATTCGGTGGTCCACGACCCGCATTTTGATTGGGAAGGCGATGCCTTTCAGATGCCCGCCTGGAACGACCTCGTGATGTACGAGCTGCACGTCGGCACCTTCAATGCGCCCGGTGGGCAAGTGGGCACCTTTGCCAGCGTGGCCGAGCGGCTGCCGTATTTGCGCGAGTTGGGGATTAACTGCATCGAGCTGCTCCCCGCCACCGAGTTTCCGGGCAGCCGGTCGTGGGGCTACAACCCCAGCTTCCCGTTTGCGCTGGAAAGCGACTACGGCGGGCCGCTGGCCTTCAAACAACTGGTCAAAGAAGCCCACCGGCACGGCATTGCCGTGGTGCTCGACGTGGTGTACAACCACTTCGGGCCGGGCGATTTGGACTTGTGGCGGTTCGACGGCTGGAGCCAAAACGACGGGGGCGGCATCTACTTCTACAACGACGGCCGCGCCGAAACGCCCTGGGGCCACAACCGCCCCGACTATGGCCGCCCCGAAGTGCGGCAGTACATCCGCGACAACGCCCTGATGTGGCTCACCGACTACCGCCTCGACGGCCTGCGGGCCGATGCCATTGCCTTCGTCCGCAACGTGAAGGGCGAAGACGACCCCGCCCACGACCTGCCCGACGGCTGGAGCCTGATGCGCTGGCTGAACGAGGAAATTGACCGCACCATGCCCTGGAAAATCACCATTGCCGAAGATATGCGCAGCAACGGCGGCATCACCGAAACCGTGGCCAACGGCGGCCAGGGCTTCGATGCCCAGTGGGATTCGTCGTTTGTGTACCCCATCCGCACGGCCCTCACCGCCCCCGCCGATGCCGACCGCGACCTGCCCGCCGTGGTCGCCGCCCTCACCCAAACCTACAACGGCGATGCCTTTCGGCGGGTCATCTACACCGAAAGCCACGACGAAGTGGCCAACGGCAAAAACCGGGTGGCCGAAGACGTGCAGCCCGGCGAGGCCGACGGCTACTTTGCCAAAAAACGCGCCGTGCTGGGCACCGCCCTGGTCCTGACCGCCCCCGGCATCCCGATGCTGTTTCAGGGCCAGGAGTTTGTGGCCTTCCGCCGCTTCAACGACGCCGAAGCCCTGCGCCTCGACCGCGCCCAGGAAAACGCCGGCCTGGTGCGCCTGCACCGCGACCTGATTGCCCTGCGCCGCAACCTGGGCGGGGCCACCCGGGGCCTGGGCGGCCAGCACACCCGCGTGTTCCACGTCAACAACCACGACAAAGTGCTGGCCTTCGCCCGCTGGGCCGACGGCGACGGCGGCCCCGGCGACACCACCGTGGTGCTGGTCAATTTTGCCAACCGCCACTACGATTCCTACACCATCGGCCTGCCCGCCCCCGGCCCCTGGCCGGTGCGCTTCAACTCCGACTGGCGCGGTTACGACGAGGAGTTTTCCGATGCCGATGCCTTCCAGGCCACGGCCGAAGCGGGCGACTACGACGGCTACGCCTGGCGCGGCAGCGTGGCGCTGGCCCCGTATGCGGTGGTAGTGCTGAGTTGCGGGTGAGGGCGGCGTGGTCCGACGAATTCCCGAAGGGTTCGTCAGACCACTATTCGTTGAACAGTGACCGCCGACCAATTTAGTGGTCTGACGAACCCTTCGGGAATTCGTCGGACCACGCCGTGCCACCCTTCACCCACGACCCGGCCCGTACCAGCAGCGCCACGCACACAAAAAACATGGAGCCGATTTTGTCCACTTCCACCAGCTCGTTCAGCAGCAGGTGGAAGATGATGACGACCAACGCGAGCGACGCGGCCAGCACCACGCGGCGCACGTCGGGGTGGGCGGCGCTTTGGTGGTAGCGGCGCTCGGCGGTGAGCAGCAGCACCCCGATGAAGACGCAGAACAGCCCGAAGCCGGGAAAGCCTTGCTCGGCCAGTTGCAGCAGGAAGTAGTTGTGGCTGGTCGAGTGTTCGGGGTTGTCGCTCACGTAGGTGCGGAAACTCTTGACCGTGTAGCGTTGGTATTCGGGGTAAAACGTGGACGGGCCGCTGCCCACCATCGGCTTGTCGGCAATCATGCGGGTAGCCGCCACCCACCGGTACACCCGCTCCATGCCCGACACGTCCTCGAACTTGTAGGTGGCCTCAAGGTGCTTTTCAAAGTTCTGGCCGTTGAAAATGGTCTTCTCAAAATCCGGCGTGTAGCGCATGAAGGTGCTGTCGCTGAGAAAATAAAAGGCACTCGCGGCCGTGGCCGTCACCGTACCCAGCAGCACCAGCCGCGTCAGGCGCAGCCGCAGCACGAGGTAGTACAGCCCCGCGATGGGCAGCGAGAGCATCGACGCACGGGTGTAGGACGTGAACAGCCCGAACAGCAGCACCCCCAGCGCCGCGCCCCAGGCCCAGCGGGTGCGTTGCCGGCCCGCCCCGCGCCAGCCGTAGTAGGCAAAGGGCACCAGCAGCGCCAGCATGGTGGCGTAGATGACGTGGTTGAGAAAAAACGGCCGCAAGGCCCAGTTGATTTCGTCGAAGCGGAAGCCCCGGCTGGCGTGGCGGGGCAGCACGTACAGCACCGAGGCCACGGCCCCGCCCAGGTAGCAAGCCGCCAGCCGCCACACCGTGGCCGGCCGTTGCAGCACCAGCAACGTACCCAGCACGAAAGGCACGAGGTACCACACCTTCGCCAGCAAGTACTTAACGGACTTGGTGGTATTGACCGAGAAAAACGTGTCGGCTCCGGCCCACAACAGCATCAGGGCCAGCAGCAGCAGCAGCGGGTGCCGCCACTCGGCGGGAGCGAGGCGGCCCAGGCCCAGCAGCAGCGTCAGGCCGGTGCAGGCGGTCAGGGCCAGCAGCAGCGGCTCGGAGGGCACGTCCATCGTGAGGCCCGCTACCAGCCCGATTTGCTGCGAAAACGGCAGCGTCAGAAACAGCAGGTAGTACAGCGCCCGCCACTCCACAAAAGCCACCAGCAGGCCCACGGCCAGCAGCGCCGGGGCCAGCAGGTTGAGGTCGCGGCGGAAACCGGAAGCCGCGCCGCCGGCCAGCAGCAGCGCGGCAAAGCCCACAAACAGCCACTGCCGGCCGTCGGCGGGCCGCAACCGCGCCCAGAACCCGGCCCGTTCTTTTACCCCGCTCACCCCTGTGCCGCCAGCGGCGGGCGGCGACCAAACAGTTCCAGCAGCGCCACCACCACCACCGCCAGCACGAACGTGAACAGCACCGAACTCAGCACAATCAGCCCCCGCACGGGCTTGAACTTCTTGGTGGCGGGGTAAGCGGGCTGCACCACGTAAAGGCTCGACACGTGGCCGTTCAGGCTCAAGGTAGCGGCTTCGTAGGTCGAGCGGGCACCCACGAGCCGGCTTCGCAGGTCTTGGTTGCGGGCAATCAGAAACTCGACCGAGTCAATGCCTTCCACGTAATTTTCCAGGCTCATCAGGCTCCCGCCATCGGCGCGGGTCAGCCCGTTCAGGGCGCGGCGCAGGCCCGCCGCATTGCCCTCACCGGCTCGCAGCAGCGCGGCCTGGGTTTCCACAATTTCCTTCGACATATAGCGCCCCTGCTGTTCCAACCCGAAGATGCCGTAGCGGTGGCGGGCCGCCACGAGCTGCCGGCGGCTGCGCTCGAAGCGCAGGCTGATGCTATCGTAGCGCTGGCGGTAGAGGCTCAGCACCTTGCGGCGGTTGTTGAGCGTCAGTTGCTGACTCACCGAGTCGATGGCCGCCACCACGTCGTTGGCAATCTGGGCGGCCAGCTTTTTGTCTTCGTCGGCAAACGACAGTTCGATGGCATCCCGCTCGTTGTGCACAATGGTGAGGTTGCCGCTGAACTCGTTCAGCACGGCATTGTCGGCCGCGTCGTCGCCGGGCTTGCCCGCCTTGTAGTGCCGGTAGAGGCGGTACTTTTTAATCAGTTGCTCGGCCACCGGCTGCGATTCGCCGATGGTGATGGCCCGGTCCAGGTCCTCGGCGCGGGCCGCTACCTCGAGCCGGCTCCGGGTGCCGTCGCTGCCTTCCAGCAGCCGGTCAGGGTCGGTGCTGCTCGGCACGGTCGGGAAGAAAACGGCCGTCGATTTGTAAACGTTGGGCAACATCAGCGCCACCACGATGCTGATGACGGCGGCCAGCACCACGGCTGCGCCCACCAAATATTTCCAACGGTTGATGACCGGCCCCAACCGGACCAGTGTGAATGAAGTAGGCGACATGGAATAAAAAAAGTCCGGCAAAGGTACGTTTTTGGTTTTTGGTTTTTGGTTTTTGGTTTTTGGTTTTTGGTTTTTGGTTTTTGGTTTTTGGTTTTATAAAATTTCTATACATCAGGCCAAAAACCAACAATCAAAAACCAACAACCAAAAACTACCTTTGCGTTTTCTCTTTCCGCTCCGTCCGCATCAAACGCTTTCTTGGCAATATCAGCCTCGCCGTGCTGCTCAACCTGCTGGTGAAACCCGGCTGGGTGGTGGTCGAAAACCTGGTGCAGGACCGCCTGGGCCACGCCGCGTTCGGCTTGCTCACCGCCCTTTCGGCCCTCACGCTCATCGTGGCGGCCCTCTCCGACCTGGGCCTGACCCCGTACTCGGTGCGGCGGGTGGCCGCCGAAGCCCGCTTTCTGACCGATGCGTTTCCGACGCTGCTGCCCTTGCGCGGCGGCCTCAACGGGCTGGCTTTGGGGGCGTTGCTGGGGCTGGGCTGGGTGCTGGGCTACCACGGGCCGCAACTGCTGGTGCTGGCCGCCGTGGGCGCGGCCCTGTTGCTCACGCAGTACGGGCTGTTTTTGCGCGGCCCGTTGCAAGCCGCCCAACACTTCAACACCGATGCCGTGGTGGGGGTGCTCGAAAAGCTGCTGCTGCTCGGGGCCGTGCTGCTGCTGCTGCCCGGCGGCCTCACGCTGCGCGGCTACGTGGGGGCGCGGCTGGGCGCGGCGGCCTTTGTGGCCGTGCTGCTCTACGCGCTGCTCACGCGCCGGTTTGGCCGCATCCGCTACCGCTGGCACGGCCCGCAGGTGCGGGCTGCGCTGGCCGGCAGCCTGCCCTTTGCCCTCATGGCGCTGCTCTACGGCGTGAACGAGCGGGTGGACATGGTGATGCTCGAACGCCTGGCCTCGCCCACCGAAGCCGGTTACTACGCCGGGGCCTACCGCTGGGTCGATGCCGCCATGATGTACGCCTGGACGGTGCTGCCGCTGTTTTTTGCCCGCTTCGCCGGGGTTGCGGCCGATGCGCCGGCCCAGCGCGAATTGCTCTGGTTCGGGCAGCGGGTACTCACGTTGCCGCTGCTGTTCGTGGTGGCCTTCGGGTTGTTTCGGGGCGAGGTGCTGTTTTGGCAGTTCCACCACAGCACCCCCGCCGAGTTGGCCCGCATGACGCTGTGCCTGAAAATATTATTCCTCAATGTGCTGGTCCACGCCTTTTTTGCCATCTACAGCACCCTCCTCACCAGCACCGCCCACGAGCGCCCCGTGAGTTGGGCCGTGGCTGCCAGCATCGCCCTCAACCTGGCCCTGAACCTGCTGCTACTGCCCCGCTACGGGGCCGTGGCGGCGGCCGTCAACACGCTGGTGTGCGCCGTGCTGGTGTCGGGGGCCTACCTGGTGCTGGTGCGCCGCCGCACCGCCGTGGCCTTGCCGCTGGAGTTGCTGGCGCGGCTGGGGGCAGCCTTTGGGCTGCTGTGCGCCGCCTGGGCCGGGGTGCAGCACGCGCTGACAATGGCTTGGTGGCTGGAGACGGGGCTGCTGGGGCTGGTTTTTGGGGGCATTGTGCTGGGCTTGGGGCTGATTAAGAAAGCAGAAATCATGAAATTAGCGGTCAGGGGTTAGTGACCAGCGGTTAGTCAAACTAGCCATCAGCCACTGACCACTGACTACTAACCACTAAAAAATGCACCTCGCCGTCAATACCCGTTTCCTGCTGCCCGGCGGCCATTTGGAAGGCATTGGCCGCTTCACGCTCGAAACCCTGCGCGAACTGGTGCAACAGCACCCGGAGGCAACGTTCCACTTTCTCTTCGACCGGCCCTACGACCCGCAGTACCTGCTGGCTCCTAACGTGGTGCCCCACGTGTTGCGGCCCCCGGCGCGGCACCCGTTCCTGTATGTGGCTTGGTTCGAGGGGGCCGTGGCCCACTGGCTGGCCCGGCACCGCCCGGCCGTTTTCCTCAGCCCCGACGGCTTCACCACGCTCCGCACCACCGTGCCCCGCGTGACGGTGGTCCACGACCTGGCTTATGCCCATTACCCGCTGAACATGAGCTACTGGCAGCGCACGTACTACCGTTATTTCGTGCCGCGCTTCGCCCGCGCTTCGGCCCGGCTCGTGGCCGTGTCCGAAGCCACCAAAGCCGATTTGGTCGCCACTTGCGGGGCCGACCCGGCCCGCATCAGCGTGGCCTACAACGCGCCGCTGCCCTTGTTCCGGCCGCAGCCAGCGGCGGCACAGGCGGCCACGCGGGCGCAGTTCAGCGGGGGGCGGCCGTATTTCCTGTTTGTTGGGGCCTTGCAGCCGCGCAAAAACCTGGACAACCTGCTGCGGGCCTTTGACTTGTTCAAAGCCCAACCCGGTACCGAGGCCGCGCAACTCCTCATCGTAGGCCGCCCGGCGTGGCAGGTCGGCCCCATCTACGATGCCTACCGCCAAATGCAACACGGCGCGGCCGTGGGCTTCACCGGCCGCGTGAGCGACGGTGCCCTCGCCGCGCTCTACGCCGCCGCCCAGGCCACGGCCTACGTGCCCTATTTTGAAGGTTTTGGCATTCCCATCGTGGAAGCGCAAGCCAGTGGCTGCCCGGTTCTCACGGCCAACCTCAGCTCGATGCCCGAAGTGGCCGGGCCGGGCGGCGCGGTGCTGGTCAATCCGTTCGAGGTCGCCGCCATTGCGGCGGGCCTGACGCAACTTTGGACCGATGCCGCACTGCGGGCGCGGCTCGTGGCGCAGGGCCTGGCCAACGTGGGGCGGTTTTCGTGGGCCAAAAGCGCCGAAGTGCTGTGGGCAGCGGTGGAAGCGGCGGCGGCAGACCAAGTTGGTAACAAGCAGGTTGCTGCCTACGCTCGGGATAAGTGAAAATCAGCGCCGCTCGACTTAGAAGCTGTTTGAGTTAGTGGACGAGTACCCCGAAGCTGTGCTTCGGTCGTTGAACGGTAGTCGCTGAACGACCGTTCAACGACCGAAGCACAGCTTCGGGGTACTCGGCCGGCGGGCCTGGATAGTAACTCAAACAGCTTCTAAGTAGTCGCGCATAAGTAAACGGTCATGCTGAGCGCAGCCGAAGCACCTCTACCGCTTCGGCTCACGCCTTGATTCCTAGCTGGTAGAAATGCTTCGGCTGCGCTCAGCATGACGTTCTTTCACACGCTTACTTTTGCGTGACTGCTTAATGCGCCCACCAAGTTGATTCAGGTAGTGTAATACACTTCTCTCTCTTTATCGTGGTGGCGCAAGTAGCCGTGCAACACCAGCTTAATCAGGGTTTGGTAAGCGCGGCGCTGGCCGAAATTGACCAGCTTCATAAACTGCGGTAGCGTGATGCGGGAATGGCATCGGAGGTAGTCCAGCACGGCCAGTTCGTGGCGGTTAAGGGGGGGGTTCTCCAGCCGCGCTTCGGGTTGTTGTCGCGCCAGCACCTTCGCGGTGAGGCCACTGGTTTGCACGCTTTGGTCGCGCACGCGCACGTAGCTGCGCCAGTCGTTGGCGGCCACTTGGGCACGGTGGGGCTTGTTGGGGCTTTCGGGCACCGTCACGACGAGGACGCTGCGGCCGTCCTCCTCCACTTCCCGGAAGGTCAGCGTTTCCAGCGGCGGCTCAATGTAGTGCCGGGCGGCTTCGCGCAGCACGTACATTTCTTCGGCCACCTCACGAATGCCCACCACGCGGCCCCGGTCGTCCACGCCCACCAGCACCTGCCCGCCCCTGGTGTTGGCCAGCGACGTGAGGGTGCGCGAAATGCGGTGCGGATGGGTTGTGCGCTGCTTAAATTCCAGGGTTTCGCCTTCGCCCTGCGCAATCAACTCGCGTAAGTTCATGCCTGCTTCTACGCAGGAACGAACGCAAAAGTGCCGCCTCCGAAGCCCGGAAGCGGCACTTTTTAGGGACTAATGACCAGTGACCAATGACTAGTGATTGGCTGCTAGCGCCTGATGACTAGTCACTAACCACTGGTCATTAATCACTCGTCATTAAAAAGGCAGGTCGTTGTCGTCGTCGCTGGCGATGGGGGCGGCCGAAGGTTGGGCTTTGAGGCCGGGGTTTTGGTTTTGGGGGCGGGGGGCCGCTTGTTGCGGGGGTTGCTGCTGGCCGCCGTAGTTGCCGGCGGGGGCCGCCGCGCCGCCGGTGGCCGGGTCGATGCGCCAAGCTTCGAGGTTGGTGAAGTACATCATCTGGCCGTTCTTGTTGTAGCCCCGGCCGCGCAGGTTAAAGGAAATTTTCACCTCCGTGCCCACCGGGTAGGGGTCGATGAGGGCGGTTTTGTCCATCACGAGCTGGAACTTGATTTGCTCGGGGTATTGGCCGTCCTGCACTTCGAGGACAAATTCGCGCTTGCGGAATTTTTCGCTGATTTGTTGTTCGTCAAAAACTTCAATGAGGCGGCCGGTTACTTCGTAAGCCATAACTTGAGGGTGGTTTGGGGGTTGATACTGGAAGGTCAAACCTACGAAAAAAAATCGGACTTCCCAGCGGCGGGGGCGTAATTTTGCCCTGCGCCGCGAAATATTTTTTTCGGGCGGCGTTTTTTTCGTCCCATATGCTTGCCCTGGCTCTCCACGGCGGGGCCGGCACCATTGCCCGCGCCGCGCTCGTCCCCGCCCTCGAACACGACTACCGGGCTGCCCTGGCCGCCGCCCGCGCCGCCGGGGTGCGGGTGCTGACGGCCGGCGGCCCCGCCCTCGATGCCGTGGAGGCCGCCGTGCGGAGCCTCGAAGACTGCCCGCTCTTCAATGCGGGGCGCGGGGCGGTGTTCACCCACGACGGCCACCACGAAATGGATGCCGCCCTCATGGCCGGCCACACCCGGCAGGCGGGGGCTGTGGCCGGGGTGCGGCAGGTGCAAAACCCCATCCGCGCCGCCCGCCTCGTGCTCGAACAAACCGAACACGTGCTGTTGGCCTACCCAGGGGCCGACGAACTGGCCCTTGAACACGGCCTGCCAGTGCAGCCCCCCGAATATTTTTTCACCCAACAGCGTTACAACCAGCTACAAGAGGCGTTGGCAGCCGGGCGGGTCCAGCTCGACCATGCCGTCGCCCCGGCCGCCGACCCGCACTGGAAAAAGGGCACCGTGGGGGCCGTGGCTTGCGACCGGCACGGCCACTTGGCCGCCGCCACCAGCACCGGCGGCATGACCAACAAACGCTACGCCCGCATCGGCGACACGCCCATCATCGGGGCCGGCACCTGGGCCGATGCCCGCTGCGCCGTCAGTTGCACCGGCCACGGCGAGTATTTCATGCGGGCCGTAGCTGCCTACGACGTGGCCTGCCTCTTGGAATACAAGGGCTTATCGTTGGCCGAAGCCTGCCGCGTAGTGGTGCAGGACAAACTAGCCCCGGCCGGCGGCGAAGGCGGCCTGATTGCCGTGGACGCGGCGGGGAACCTGACCCTTCCCTTCAACTCGGAAGGAATGTACCGGGCCACCTGGAACGCGCAAGGGGAGGAAACGGTGGCGATTTACTGACCACTGTACGCGGCCAAGCGCTGTGCTTCCCTGCGCCCCTTGCTTTTCCATGTTTCCTTGCCCCCTCGGCGGGCAACCCCAAAAGGGCAAAAGCGAGCAAAAAAACCGTCCGTTGCGTCGCTACAACCCAACGGGCACCCCGGCCGGCGGCGACGGGCTGGCGGGCACCGCGCCCTGCTGGGCGGCCTTGCTGACAAAAAACCGGCGGTTCGTCATGCAGTAAACGTTGCCTTTGGCCAGCACGTGCAGCTTCACGTCCTCGACCGAGAGGGGGGTGCCTTTTTTGGCGGCGGCGGCGTTGTTGTGCACAATGTCGTGTCCGTCAAGAATGATAACCAGGTTGGAACCAATGGTTTCCACCAGGTGGCCTTCGGTGATGAGCACCCCGGTGTCTTCGCCCAGGCCGATGCCAATGAGCTTGGGGTGCAAGGCCACGGCCTCGATAAGCCGCCCAAACCGGCCGCGCTTGACGAAGTGCGAATCGATGACGCTGAGCGGGCACAGGCCCAGGCCCGGCCCCATTTTCACGGCCCCTTTCAGCAGCGCATCGGGCACCGAGCCGCCGCGAATCATTTGCTCCGACATGGCCACGGCCCCGGCACTGGTGCCGGCAATCACGAAATGTTCCTCGGCGCGGTAGCGCTCGGTGAGGACGCGCAGGAATTCGGTGTCGCCGAACATTTCGCGCAGCCGCGACTGGTTGCCGCCCGAAAACATGACGATGTGGGCGGCCCGCAGCCGCTCCACGTATTCGGGCTGCTGGGCATCTTCGCGGGTGCGAATGTCCATCACGCCCACGTTCAGGCAGTTGAGCATGGCGAAAGAAGCCGTGTAAATCGGGCCGACTTCTTCCGGTATCATCGACGCAGTGGTGATGACTTCGATGCGAGGGTCGGGGTTGCCGGCTTCCAGCACGATTCGCTTGAGAATGCCTAACTCAAAGAAGTTTAGGTAGTATTTGCGACGGGTGCGGGGGTTGGGGTAGGTGCCCTTGTCTTCGTTGCCGCCAATGGCGATGAGCTTGCCGAGGGGGAGGGGAGCTTTCAAATGGAATGGGGCTTGTAAACAGAACGGGGCAAAGTTCGGGCACTTTGGGCAAAGTAGGGGCTATGCCAGCAGGGCATCGAGGGTGCCAGTGGCCACGGAGTGGTAATTGGGCCGGGCGGCGGCGTAGATGCGCCGCGCCCGCGCCGGCCCGCCTGGCGTTGCCAGCAGGGCCTTATATAAAGGAGTGAGAAATTTGCGGCGGCCGACGTGGCGCAGAAAATTTTCCAGCGCGGCATCGGCGGGTTGGTAGCCCGCCCGCAACGTGTGCGGAAACCAAGCAGTCAGGATTTCGGCATTGCCGGACTGGGTGAAGCCAAACGCTGCGTCCAGGCTGGCTAGCTGGGCGGCAGGGAGCGCGGGCGGGAGGCCGTGCAACAACTGCACCCATTCGTGGCTGCTCCAGGCGGCGGTAGCCGGGACCAGTGCGGCGGGGGAGGAGCCAGTCGCGAGTTGGGCCAGAGCGGCCGCTACGGCTGCGAAGCGGGCCGAGGCGGGCACGGGCGCGTTGGGCGGCAGGCCGGGGCCGTCGACCCAGGCGGCCAGTTGCAGTTGGGCCTCCAGGCCGGGTTCGGGGTTTAGCAGTTCGGTGCGCAGGTAATACAAAAAGGTGTCGGTGTCCATCGCCTGAAAGCTGAAGCGGGCGAAGTACTCCTTAATGAACGCATCGAGGCGGGGGCGGCCCACCAGGCTCTCGAGGGCCAAGAGCAGGGCGCAGCCTTTTTCATAGGCAATTTCGGTGAGGCCCTCGTCGGGGTCGCGGCCAGCCAGGTGCAGGCGCAGGTGGGTGTCGGAGCTGCCGGGGCCAATTTCCCGCACGGTGCGGAGTAAGGTGGCGTGCCCCAGCACCTGCAACATTTCGGCGTAGGGCCGCCCATACAAATGTTCCATGATGCGCCGCTCAAAATAAACCGTAAAGCCTTCGTTGAGCCAGAAATCGTTCCACGTTGCATTTGTAACCAAGTTGCCGCTCCAGGAGTGAGCCAGTTCGTGGGCTACCAAACTGGTCAAACTGCGGTCGCCAGCCAAAATAGTAGGCGTTACAAATGTTAAGCGCGGGTTTTCCATTCCCCCAAACGGGAAACTGGGCGGTAGCACCAACAAATCGTAGCGTTGCCAGCGGTAGGGGCCGTAGAGGTCTTCGGCGGCGGCCACCATTTTTTCCAGGTCCGCAAACTCGTGGGTGGCGGCGGGCAGCGTGGCCGGCTCGGCGTAGATGCCCGTGCGGTCGGAGAGGACCGCGAAGCGTAAGTCGCCCACGGCCAGGGCCATTAGATAAGCCGGAATGGGCTGGGCCATGCGAAAGGTGTAGCGTCCGTCGGAAGCCAGGGCCTGGGGGTTTTCGGCGCTCATCAGGGCCAGCAGGGCGGGCGGCACTCGCACGGTGGCTGCGTAGGTGAAGCGGATGCCCGGCGAATCCTGGCAGGGCAGCCAGGTGCGGGCCAGAATGGCTTGCGACTGCGTGAAAAGAAACGGGGCGTTGCCGGCCGTTTGGGCGGGGGCCAGCCACTGCAAGGCCGCCGCGCCGGGGGCGGTGCGGTAGCGCACGCGCACGGCCGTGGCGGCAGGCCCCAGCGCAATGTGCAAGGCCTGGCCGAGCACCGGGTCGGCGGGGCCAAGGTCGTAGGGGGCTGGACCCGTGCCGTCGGGGCCGTCCTGCTCCACGGCATCAATGGTCAAGTCGCGGGTGTCCAGGTACAAAGTGGGGGCCGCGCCGGGGTTGGCGAGTTGCCAGGTAGCGGTGCCGGTCAGGGTGCGGGTGGCAAAATCAACGGTCAGGTCCAGGGCGAGGTGGCGCACCCGCAATGGGCTGCGGCTGGCGTGGCTGTGCGGGTCGGGTGGCAGGACGGGCGCGACGGGCGACGGAACAGGGTTGGAAGCAGGGAGCATGGCGGGGGCAAAGCAAGAAGAGAAGCGGGCAAAGCCAGCGGGGCGGGACAGTGACAGGCCGGGCAAAAGTACGCGCCCCGGCCAGGGCGTTGCGCCGGGGCGCGTACTTTTGCCCGGCCGCCCCCGGCAACCCCTGGGGCATTGGCGCAGTACAACGGAAAGCCGCCGTGCGCCGATTGGCTGGCCTTACCAAGTAGCTTTTATGCCCTTTTCTCTGTTCAAGTTGCCATCAGTTGTTCTTCTAACCTGGCGGGTACTGGCCCTGTGGCTGTGTATGAGCGGCTTGGCGGCTTGCAATTCGTCCGACAGTAGCACGGCCGCTGGGGCCGCTGGGGGCCGCACGGCCAAAACCGCCCCGGCTGCAGCCGCCCCGGTTCTTGGCGGCCCCCAACCGGTTCTGGACAGCATGGCCGTCATCCGGGCCATGCGCGACGAGCCGCTGTTTGCGCCGCAGGAGTTGCCCGCCCGTCGGTTCTACCGCGCCCGGGGCTTTGCCCTGGGCTGGTTCAAAAACCACCAAGTGCGGCCCCAGGCCGAAGTTTTGCTGGCCGAGATAGCCAAAGCAAAGGATGAAGGACTGGAGTCTAATAAGTACCAAAGCAACAACATAACTTCTCTACTGGCGGAACTGAAAACCGTTGGCAGGGACACTGCCCGGCGCTCGGGATTGGAACGCCGCACCGATTTGGCCCTGACGGGAACCTACATGGCCTGGGCTTCGGACTACTACCGGGGCGTTGCCAACCCGCGCGACGTGAAAGGCGGTAAGTGGGAGGTGAAGCCCAACAAAATCAAGCTCCACAAGGCGCTGCTCACTTTTTTGGGCGAACGCAAAAGCCGCTACAATTACTACGAATTTGCCCCGTTGCACCCCGAATACGAGCAACTCAAAAAAGCTCTGGCTGCCTACCGGGCGCAGGAGCAAGCCGGGGGGTGGCCCAAGTTGCCGGCTGGCCTCAAGTTGAAACCCGGCGATTCGTCGGCCGCCGTGCCGGCGTTGCGACAGCGCCTGCTGGGCGCGGCGGGTAGCCCCGGCGGCGGCACTGCCACGCCCCATCCATCCGTTGGGCAAGCGGGCGTTGCCGCCACGGGCAATGTATACGACCCCGCCCTGGTGGCAGCCGTGAAAACCTTTCAGCAGGATGCCGGCCTCAAGGCCAACGGGCTGCTGGGGGCAGGCACCGTGGCCGAACTCAACGTGCCCATTACGGCCCGCATCGACCAGTTGATTCTGAACATGGAACGCTGGCGCTGGCTGCCCAAACGCTTCGAGGACAACTACTTACTGGTGAATATCCCGGAGTACCGCCTGCACGTCATCGAGCAGGGTAAGGAAGCGTTCAGTATGCGCGTCATTGTGGGCAAACTAATGCACGAAACCCCCATTTTCAGCGACCGAATGGAGTTTGTGGTGCTCTCTCCCTACTGGAACGTGCCCTTTAGCATCATTGCCAACGAGCTGCGGCCCAAGCTCGTTGCCAACCCGCACTACCTTGACCGCCTGGACATGGAAGTGGTGAAGGGTGAGGGCAGCACCGCCACCCCCATCGACCCCGCGAGCATCAACTGGGCCACCGCCACCGAAGACAACTTCAAGTACACGCTGCGCCGCCGCCCCGGCCCGCAAAACGACTTGGGCGACGTGAAGTTTCTGTTTCCCAACTCCAACAACGTGTACTTGCACGACACGCCCCACAACGAGTTGTTTGCCGAGTCGCAACGCGACTTTAGCCACGGCTGTGTGCGGGTGCAGGAACCCATCAAGCTGGCCGCTTACCTGCTCCGCAAAAGCCCCGAGTGGAGCCAGCAGAACATCCTCAGTGCCGTGGCCAAACGCCAGGAAAAATACGTGGCCCTCAAAGAAAAACTGCCCGTGTACCTGGTCTATTTCACCGCCTGGGCCGATGCCGACGGCCGCCCACACTTCCGCGACGACATCTACGGCCACGACAAAGCCCTGGCGAAAGAATATTTCAACTGACGCACCGCATCATCACGACTTTCGCGGGCGATACTACAAAGGGACCTGTTACATATGTAACAGGTCCCTTTGTGTTTGGGATGGAAGTCCAAAACCTTCCGTCTGATAACAGTTGTTCCTTATTAACTTTCGTAACAAATGTGTCACAACCGAACACCCATTTAATAGAAATGTAATTGACCCAAGACTTTCCAGGGGATGCTGCGTAGAGCTACATTTGTAACTCAATTCATTCCACATGGTCGAACGCATCCGCGCCCTGATTCAAGCGAAACAACTCAGCACCACTCAGTTTGCCGATGCCATTGGTGTAGCGCGGCCGGTGGTGAGCCACATATTGTCGGGCCGGAACAAGCCCAGCCTGGAGGTTTTTCAGAAAATTCTGACAGCTTTTTCCGATTTATCAACAGAATGGTTGCTGCACGGCACAGGCACGATGCGAAGCGCTGGGCCGGCGCTCGCCGCCACTGCCTCGCTCACCGCTTCGGCTGCCCAGGTCCCTCCAGCTACGGCCCCGGCCGAAGTGCCGGTTCCGTCCCCAGCCGCGCCCCCGGCCATTGCGGTCAGCAACCCGGTGTCCCGGCCAGCCGCGCCAGCAATGCCCAAGCCCAGCCGCAACGCGACAAACAGCGCCCCAAGAGAACCAAATTTGTTCGCCGATAATCTTGATGGTCAAAGTTTTAGGCCAGTTAATCCGGTTGGGGTGCCGGTCGTGCCGAGTGTCGCAAATGCCCCACTTTCCGCAACACCAGACGCAGGCAGTGAAGCCGCCGCAACCCCCGAAGCGGTTGTGGCCGGGCTGGGGGTAGGCAAGGCCATCCGGCGCATCGTTATTTTTTACCGCGACGGTTCCTTCGCGGATTACCAGCCCGAATGAGGGGCTGCCAATGGCTGTTGATTTTGGCCCCCCTACTTTAAGTAATGCTTCGCCGGAGCCGACAACCGTTATGCGCAATGCAGCTTGGGGCAAGTCCCACTCCAGAAAACGTTTTGCGCCAACCCCAAAACCGCGTCAGGGTAGTTGGTCCGCGCCCGCATCAGGCAACGCCCCGTGCCGGTTACAGGGTCAAAAACTGCGCTTGTCGCTCCGCTACAGATGACGGAACGAGCCGCGTTCCCCCGCTGTTGTAGAGGGATAATCGTGGTTGAATTGCGGAAGCCTGGCCATGCAGAAAAACGCTTTGGGTGGGCTAAATACAATTTGTCAGGTCCATAAATCATGCCAGGGGACCTTTGAATCAATACTGCCTCCCTGTTGGCACCAGTCGCGTTCAGCAAGAGGCGGCACGCAAGCAAGTGCTAATATTTGTGGCCATGTCAGAGATTAACTCCCATTACTTATTTGTGCCAATAACCTGCTTTTAATCAACCCTAATAGGTTTACTAACTAAAGCAAGTTTGAGGTTAAAAGAGCCCTGGTTATTGCCGATATCGGCAAGCAGCCGGACTTCTTAAAGCCGCAGTTTAGCATCCGACAAGCCTGGGAACATGGGGGTGAAAGTCCGCCGGTTTTGCTAAACTGATTAACCAAAAAAAATCACGGCCAAGTGCAATTTTGAATCTTCGGCCGTGCTGGCTGCTGACCTCTTCTATGCGGGGCGGGCAGGGGAAATTCCGGTGCCGGTTGGTGGGCCGCTGACGCTGGCAAGGCCGTTTGGTTGGGGCCACACTAATACAAGGCTGCCGTTCCAAATATAAACGCAGACAGGCAGCCGGAAAGGGACATTGGCCACTGCCGGGCGCGGGCTAAAAGCCGCCCTCGTTCTGGGCCAACCGCCCCGGTCAGGTTGGCCGAATGGCGGGCCGTGGCTACCTTCGTGGCATGAAACTGACCCGCCGCCTTCCCCTGCTGCTCGCCGCTGGCGTGGCGCTGTGCCTGACCGCCGCCTGCGCCCAGGCCCCCAACACCGACGAAGCCGAAAAAGACCCCAACGCCGATGCCGCCTACAAGCGCGAACACCGGCCCGAAATGTACCGCGACGCGCAACGCAGCAACGTCACCCGCAACTAGGTTGCCGGAGCGGGCCACGCCTGCGCCCGCCCAAACCAAAAGCCCCCACCAGTTTGCTGGCGGGGGCTTTGTGCGTGGTGGCCAGTTGGGTGCCGGGGCTGGCCCGGCTTGGGCAGGGGTCAGGCCGCCTCAACTAGTTGGCGGGCTGCGGGCGCGGCCGCGACGAACGCCGGCAGCCGGATGGGGGCCAGCAGGGCGGTTTCCACCAGGTCGGCCCAGGTGCGGAGGTACAGCACCACGTCGTCGCGCTGGTTGTGGCGCAGGGCATCGCGGCGCTCCGGCGGCAGGGCCGCCCGAACGGCGGGGTCGGCCAGCCGCTCCAGGTACGTCAAATCCTGGCGGCTGAAGCCCAGGGCCAGCATTTCATCAATCGTTTGGTCAAAGGGCAGGCCGCTGGCGGGGCAGTAGTCCACAAGTTGCCGCTCCCAGTCGCCGTGGCCTTGCATGGCCTGGGTGTGGATTTCGGCCTTGGTGCGGCGGGTGACGGTTTGGGCCAAGTGGCCGCAGTTGCAGCTGCCCATGTGGCCCCATTGGTAGGGGGCTTCGGTGGCGAGGCGCTGGGCCGTCTGGCGCAGGGCTTGGACTAGCGGGAGCGAAGGCTTGGCCATAAGGGAGTAGGAGTTGGTAGTCGCCTTAAAAAGCAAAACGGGCCGGAAAAAGTTTTCCGGCCCGCCGGGCATATTTTTAGTACAAGGCGGCACCTGTTTAGCCGCGCCGCCCGCCACCCGAGCGCCGGCCCCCGCCGTCGTTGCCGAGGTGAACCCGCTCGCCGCCGCTGCCGAAGCGGCGGCTGGCATCGGCGGCGGCAGCGCGGGCCGGGGCCGCGCTGCCCGACCGGCCCGAACCGGCCGGGGGGTTGGCGGTGGCCGACGACCGGCCCCCGCCGCTGCGGTTTTCGCTGCGGCCCTCGCTGGGCCGTTCGCCGCTGCGGCTGTTTTCGCCGCGTTGCGAAGCCACCGCTACGGCCGCCGCCCCCGCCGTCGCGGCCGGGCCGGGCCGGGCGACCCGCCGGGCCTTTGGGCCGGATGATGCGCTCGTTGCCGTGCAAGCTCACCGGCCGCACCTGGCTGGTGGTGAACGGGTGGTCGCCTCCACGTCAATCTGGCGGCTGATGAGCTTCTGAATGTCTTGCAGGTACGCGCGCTCCTCGTCTTCGACAAACGAAAAGGCGGTGCCGAAAGCCCCGGCCCGGCCGGTGCGGCCGATGCGGTGGACGTAGGTTTCGGGCTCGTTCGGGATTTCGTAGTTGATGACGTGGGTCAGCTCGTCCACGTCGATGCCCCGGGCGGCGATGTCGGTGGCCACCAGCACGCGGGTAGTGCCCGCCTTGAAGTTGGACAAAGCCCGCTGGCGGTGGTTCTGGCTCTTGTTGCCGTGGATGGCTTCGGCCGGTATCTGGTAGGTGGCCAGGGCTTTCACCACTTTGTCGGCCCCGTGCTTGGTGCGGGTGAAGACGAGGACGCGCTTGATGAGCGAGTCTTGCAGCAGGTGGCGCAACAGGGCGGGCTTGTCCTTGTTTTCGACCAGAAACACCGACTGCGTCACCGTGTCGGCGGTGCTGCTGACGGGCGTGACGGCCACGCGCACCGGGTTGGGGCGCAGGATGGTGGCGGCGAGTTCCTGAATCTGGCCGGGCATAGTGGCCGAGAAAAACAGGGTTTGGCGCTTGGCGGGCAGCTTGGGCAGGATGCGCTTGATGTCGTTGATGAAGCCCATGTCCAGCATCCGGTCGGCTTCGTCGAGCACAAACACCTCCACCTGGCGCAGGTCCACGTAGCCCTGGTTCATGAGGTCGAGCAGGCGGCCGGGGGTGGCGATGAGCACTTCCACGCCGCGCTTGAGCGCCGCTACCTGCGACCCCTGGCTGACACCGCCGAAGATGACGGTGTGGCGAATCTGGCTCAGGTGGCGGCCGTAGGCCCCAAAGCTTTCGTTGATTTGGATGGCCAACTCGCGCGTCGGCGTGAGGACGAGGCAGCGGATGGCACGGGAAGCGTGTTGCTCGAGTTGGGCCGTGCGGTGCAGCACTTGCAGGATGGGCACGGTGAAGGCGGCGGTTTTGCCGGTGCCGGTCTGGGCCACGCCGAGCAGGTCTTTGCCTTCGAGGATGTGGCCAATGGCCTGCTGCTGAATGGGAGTGGGGGTGGTGTAGCCTTCCTCTTGCAGCGCTTTGAGGAGGGGGGCAATCAGGTTTAAATCGTCAAACGTCATGAATTGGGTATAAAAAGGCCGCGCCGCGTGGCGTGGCGGCCGGGTCGGCGGCCTGTCGGAAAGGTGCCGGGGTCCCTCGAAAAAAGAGAAAATTGATGGAGATTTGCGCCGGGTTGCAGCACTCGCTGCGACGCCCACCCGTAGAACACAGGCAGTGGGCTACTCCGACGGCAGCCCGCTTTGGATATTACTCCTTCACAAAGATACTACACAGTGCCCCGCCCATGCAGATAGTTCAACGAACCCGCGTTTTCAACGGCCATTTCAAAGTCAGCCAACTCACCCTGCAAGCTGGCGACGCGCAACTCCAACGCGAACGGTTTGAGCCGGGCCACGCCGTGGCGGCGCTTGTTTATGACACTGCCCGCCAGGTGTATATCCTGGCCCGGCAGTACCGCATCGGCCCCGAAAAAGAACTGGTGGAACTGGCCGCTGGCATGATTGACGGCCACGAAACCCCCGAAACCGCCATTCGCCGCGAGCTGCACGAGGAACTGGGCTACGACGTGGACGCGCTGGAACCCATCGTGACCGTGTGGCCCTCGCCGGGCACGAGCAGCGAAACCATTGCCGTGTTCTACGCCGAAGTGAGCCGCAAAAGCGGGACTGGCGGCGGCCTGGCCGCCGAGCACGAGCAGATTGAGGCCGTGGAACTCACATTTAAGCAACTCAGCGCCGAAACCTGGACAGATGCCAAAACGCTGCTGGCCGTGCAGTGGGCGCGGTTGCGGGCGCAGTAGCCCCGCCGGTGAAGAACGCCGCGCCGGCCGCCCGATTTTTACCCAAATTTAACCCGTACTTAACGCTGTACTAACGTTTGCGTCAGAATTTTGTCCCCCGGTTAGTTTCCTTTCCTTGCCACTTGAGCGATGCACCTGCCGGGGACTTTTTTGGGGCTGCGCCGCCTGGGGCGCTGGCTGTTCTACGAACTTTTGCTGGCCGCCCTGTGGGCTGCCCTTTGGGCCGCGCTGGGGTTGCGGCTGGCGGCTGGGCTGCGCTCGGCTTTTGGCGGCGGCGGGGCCAACGGCGAGTGCCCCACCGGCGGCAAGCCGGTGCGGCCCCGGCGGCCGGGGCGGGGCCGACGGCCCGCGTTTTCGCTGCCAGCAGCGGCCTGATTGGGGTTTTTAATCGTCAGTCAATGAGTGAATCAGGTGCCGCTAGGGCGGCCAAAAAGCCCCCTAGAACCAAGCTGCTCCGCAAGCGCTACGGGCAGGTGGCCGTGGGGGCGGTGCGCCACTTGGCCGGGCTGGCGGCCAAAGGTCCCCGGATTCACTACCTGACCGGCAACCACAACGGGTTGCTCCGCACGTTTGCCGACCCCAGGTTGGGACGATTCTACTTGGAAAATAAGCCGGTGTTGGACCTGTCCCACGGCCGCACCCGGCTTTTTCAGGGCAACGTGTTCGACGCGACCATGCACCACGCCCGCCGGCCGGCCCCGCGTGGCCCTCGCCAAGCGCAGCAAGGAACGGGTGAAAATGCCGGGTGCGGCCGTGACGAGCTTCAAAACCACAGCCGCCGCCATTGCTGCCGACCGGAGCTGCCGTTGCGTGGCCTGCGGCCACCTTCACCAGCCCGAAATCTGACCGGGTTCAGGCTGAAGAATTGAACCGACTCCCCCGCCTGGCAACCGAAAGTCGGCGGAGCCAAAGGAGGAAAGTTAGCCGGGCAGCGAAAAAGGGGGAGTAAGTTTGTGGGCTGCCCCGGGGCCATTGAGGCGGGGTGTTGCGCGTGTTAAGCCTAGAAATTCCGTCCCCTCACTGCACCCATTCCCTATGCGCTTGCTCTACGCCATTCAAGGCACCGGCAACGGCCACCTCAGCCGCGCCCTCGACGTGGTGCCGCTGCTACAACAACGGTGCGACGAATTGCACGTGCTGGTGAGCGGCCCGCCCACCGATTTGCCGCTGCCCTTCGCGGTGGATTACCGGGTGCAGGGCATGGGCTTTTTGTTTGGTAAGAAAGGCGGCATCAACTTTGTCAAAACGTTCTGGCAGTTCAAATCGGCCGCTTTCTTGCACGAGGTACGCCACCTGCCCGTAGCTGACTATGACTTGATTATCAGCGATTTTGAGCCGGTCAGTAGCTGGGCCTGCAAGTTGCGCGAGGTGCCCTGCGTGGCCCTCAGCCACCAGTGCGCGGCGCTGCACCCGGCGGCCCCGCGCCCGGCCAGCGAAGACTACGCTGGCCGGGCCGTGCTGCGGCACTACGCCCCCAGCACGGCGCAGTACGGGTTTCATTTTCAAACCTATGCGCCCAATATTTTTACGCCCGTTATCCGGCAGCAGGTGCGCGAACTAACGCCCGCCGCCGACGGCCACTACACGGTGTACCTGCCCGCGTTCGACGAGCCAACGCTGGTTGAGCGCCTGCGCTACCTCAGCCGCAGCGTTCGCTGGGAGGTGTTCAGCAAGCACAGCCCCCGGCCGGCTACCTACGGCAACGTGCAGGTGTGGCCGGTGAGCGGGGCCGCGTTTCTGGCCAGCCTGGCCCGCGCCACGGGGGTGCTGTGCGGGGCCGGTTTCGAGACTCCCGCCGAGGCGCTCTACCTGGGCAAAAAACTGCTTGTGGTGCCCATGAAGCAGCAATACGAGCAGCAGTGCAACGCCGCTGCACTGGCCGAGTTGGGGGTGCCGGTGGTCAAGAACCTGAAAGACGGCAGCCTCGATGCCCTCGACCACTGGCTGCACCAGGGCCAGGCCGTTCCCGTAAACTACCCCGACCAAACCGCCGCCGTGCTCGACCAGTTGTTGCGCGAGCAACTGCCCGCCCGGTGAGGCGCGGGCCGTAGCGGGCCGCCTGGGGCACCGAAAAAGGATTTTATTATTGAAAAATACAGCGCCGCAACCGGCCGGTTTTGCTACCATGTCCCAAGAGTCCTTGCCCCCCGCGTTCTACCCCGCTTCCAGCCCGTTGCCGTTTGCCCGCGCCGATTTTGGCCCCGGTTTTTATTGGGGGGCGGCGGCGGCCGCCTACCAGGTGGAGGGGGCCTGGCAGGTGCAGGGCAAAGGCCCCAGCATCTGGGACGACTTCACGCGCCGCCGGGGCCGCATCCGGCGGGGCGAACACGGCCGCGTAGCCGCCGACTTCTACCACCGCTACGCCGCCGACCTGGACCTGGCCCAGGGCCTGGGCCTGACCGACTACCGCTTTTCGGTGGCCTGGGCGCGGGTGCTGCCCAACGGCACCGGGGCCGTGAACCGGCGCGGGCTGGACTTCTACGACCGCCTCGTGGACGCTTGCCTGGAGCGCGACCTGTGCCCCTGGCTCACGGTGTACCACTGGGACTTGCCGAGCGCCCTGCAAGCGCGGGGCGGCTGGGCCAACCGCGACGTGGTGGGCTGGCTGGCCGACTACGCCCAGGTGCTGGCCCGCCGCCTCGGCGACCGGGTGCCGCAGTGGATGGTGCTCAACGAGCCGATGGTGTTCGTGGGGGCGGGGCACTTGCTGGGGGTACACGCCCCCGGACGGCGACACTTGGGGGCGTTTTTGGCGGCGGCCCACCACGCCGCCCTGGCCCAGGCCGAAGGCGGGCGGGTGCTGCGGGCGGCCCTGCCCGCCACGGCCCGCATCGGCACCACGTTTTCCTGCTCCTACCTCACCCCGCACCGCCCCGGCCACGCCGCCGATGCCGCCGCCACCCGCCGCGCCGATGCCTTGCTCAACCGCTTTTTTGTGGAGCCCCTGCTGGGCCAGGGCTACCCCACCGCCGAGCTGCCCGCCCTGCGCTGGCTGCTCGAACGCTACGAAAAACCGGGCGACCGGGAACGCCTGACGTTCGAGTTTGACTTCTGGGGCATTCAGAACTACACCCGCGAGGTGGTGAAGTTTTCGCCCTGGCTGCCGCTGCAATGGGCCAAACTGGTGCCCGCCAAGCAACGGCAGGTGCCCCACACCGACATGGGCTGGGAGGTGTACCCCGAATCTATTTACGAGATGCTCAAGCGGTACGCCGCCTACCCCGGCGCTCCGCCGCTGGTCGTGACCGAGAGCGGGGCGGCCTTTCCCGATGCCCTGACCAACGGCCGCGTGCCCGATGCCCCGCGCCGCGCCTACCTGCAAGCCGCCCTGGGCCAAGTGTTGCGGGCCAGGCGCGACGGCGTGGACGTGCGCGGTTACTTCGCCTGGACCCTGACCGACAACTTCGAATGGGCCGAGGGCTACAGTCCCCGCTTCGGCTTGATACACATTGATTACGAAACCCAGGAGCGCACCGTCAAGGATTCGGGGCGCTGGTACGCGGCGTTTCTGGCGGGGCAGCCGGCCACAACGCAAGCGGCTACGCCGGCGAGTTTGCTGTTGAACGGCGGCAACTGACAAGTGAGACGGTCCCCTCGCCCGTTGCGGCCGGGCGCAGTGGCCACGCTTTGGGCGTGTTTGGGTGAGCAATTGAAGCCCTTTTGGGGTGTGCAAGCCAAACCAGCAGCGGAAAACAAGCAACAGGCTGTGCAACAGCACGCATTAAGTAGTCGCGCATAAGTAAACGGTCATGCTGAGCGCAGCCGAAGCACCGCTAGCGCTTCGGCTCATGCCTTGATTCCTAGCTGGTAGAGATGCTTCGGCGGCGCTCAGCATGACGTTCTTTTACACGCTTACTTTTGCGTGACTGCTTAGTTTTGTTGCCGCCCCAGCGTCCGCTCGATGCGCTGGTCGGGCACGAGCCACATCAGGGCCACCACTACGTAGATGGCCCCGGCCAGCCAGGGGTGCCAGAAACTGGCCGCGATGCCCGCGCAGTAGAGCGGAGGCGAAGACAAACCCTTCACGTCCCGACCAATGGCATAGGCCAGGGTCGAGTTGGGGCCGTCGTGGGCGATGATGCGCGACTGGAGCATCCAGTACGCCACGCCCGCCATGAGCAGCACCACGCCGTAGGTGGCCAGGGTGGCGGGGGCGAAGTGATTTTCGCCCATCCAGCCCGTCACCACCGGCACCAGCGAGAGCCAGAAAAGCAGGTGCAAATTGGCCCACTGAATGGTGCCGTTGATGGTTTTGGTGCTTTGCAGCATATGGTGGTGGTTGTTCCAGTAGATGCCCACGTAGATAAAGCTCAGCACGTAGCTCAGAAACTTGGGCAGCAGCGGTTGCAGCGCCGCAAAACCGGCCCCGTGGGGCACCTTGATTTCCAGCACCATGATGGTGAGGATGATGGCGAGTACGCCGTCGCTGAAGGCTTCGAGTCGTCCTTTGTGCATGGGGTGGGGCAGGTTTGGGGCCGCAAGGTCAGCCCGTTTGAATGAGGCAGGCCAACCGGGAAACGGGGCCAAATAGATGCGCCTGGCCCGGACAGCAACCGGCGGCCAAGGCGGGTTGCGCCCCATGCTGCCGCCGGGTTTGATGGAATTCGCAGCATGGAATGTGTCCGGCTGTAGAAATAAACCACTCGGGATTCCAAGGGCATAGGGTCCTGAGTCATCAACGAGCAAATGCCTGCTGCCCAGGCGCTCAGCCGAACACCTTGACCCGTTCGCCTTTGCGCTTCTTCCGCACATAGAGCCGGATAATCTGCTGGGTGTCCTTGTTGTCGGGGTACGGGTTGATGGCTTCCCGAAAGTCGGCCAGCTTGCGGGCCATAAAGGTTTCGTCCACGTAGCCAAAGCCCCGGTAGTAACCGTTTTCGACCAGCACGAGGGTCTTCTCCAACTCGTGCCGGCCGGGGCCGATGACGACGAACGTTTCGTGGTCGTAGCGGATGCTGTCGATGGCTTCGTCCACGCGCAGGTTGTAGGTTTCGGGCGGCTCCTGGCCGACGCACGCGCCCTGGCAGCGGTGCACCTGGTAATCAAAGCACGGGCCTTGCGTTTTGTAGAGGCCGCAGAGCTTTTGGCAGAGGTTGTACTTGGCTACTTTATGGTAGAGAAATCCCTGGGCCTTAAACTGGTTGCCGAGGGCCAGGATGGGCACTTCGTGGTTGCGGGCATCGGCGCGGCCGTAGGCCAGCACCTTGTAGCCGTCGTCGTTGGTGCGCAGGTAGATGCCCGCCGGAAACACCGAACGCCGCTGGGCGCGGTTGTAGGCGGGCTTGAGGAGCTTGATGAGGTGCGACTCGTAGAGCAGCGCCACGAGTTCCGAACCCGTCAGTTCCCAGGTGATGTCGGCAATGGAGTTTTTGAATTCCAAGCTTTTGCGCGACTTTACGTCGATGGCAAAGTGCTGCTGAATGCGCTTGTAGATGTTGATGGACTTGCCCACGTAAATCACCTCGCCCGCCTCGTTGTGGAAGTAGTACACGCCCGTGGCCTGGGGCAGGCTGGCGACCAGTTCGGCCGACACGAGCGGGGGCAGCAGGGCCGTTTTGATGGCCTGGGCCACGGCGGCCACGCGCTTGGGGCTGGGTTTTTTACCGGCCGGGGCCAGCGCATCCACGCGGGCGAGGGTGTCGGCTTCGGGGGCACCGTTCTGCCCGGCTTCGCTCTCCTGAGTGATTTTGAGGAGCTTGTCGAAGAGCAGCGTGGTGGCGTGGGCATCGCCGGCGGCGCGGTGCCGGCCCTCGAGCGGGATGCCGATGCTGCGGCACAGCTTGCCGAGGCTGTAGCTGGGCTGGCCCGGAATGAGGCTGCGCGAGAGGCGCACGGTACACAAGGTCTTGCGGGCGTAGTTGTAGCCGAGGTCGGCAAATTCCTTTTTCAGAAACGAGTAGTCGAACCGCACGTTGTGGGCCACGAACACGCAGCCGTTGGTCATTTCCACAATGCGGCGGGCCACTTCGTGGAAGCGCGGCGCGTCGGCCACCATGTCGTTGGTGATGCCCGTGAGCTGGGTGATGAAGGGCGGAATGGCGCGGCCGGGGTTGAGCAGCGAACTGAACTCGTCCACTATTTTTTCGCCGTCGTGCACGTACACCGCAATTTCGGTGATGCGGTCCTGGGCCGGCTGGCCGCCGGTGGTTTCAATGTCAACAATGGCGTACAAAGCGCGGGAAATCGGGTGGGTTAGGCTAACAAAGTTAGTGGGGGCGGGGTTCGGGATTGAAGCGGTGTTGGGTTTTTGGTGTTGGGGTTTTTGGTGTTGGGTTTTTGGTGTTCGGTGTTGGAAAATATACATCCGTAAGACCAAAAACCAAAAACCCAACACCAAAAACCGAACACCAAAAACCCCAACACCCAGCCCCTACCGGCCCATCAGCCGCCGCAACCTTTTGTAAAGCCCCCGGCTGGCGGGCTTTTTCTTTTTGTGGATTTCGCCGTCCGTGATGTCGCCCAGCAGGAAACCCCAGGGTTCGGTGGCTTTGCTGGCATCGAAGACGACTTTGAGCACGGCCGTGAGCGGAATGCTCAAAATCATGCCCGGTGTGCCCCACAACTCGCCCCCGAGGATGAGGGCGATGATGGCGGCCATCGGGTTGATGCTTACCTTAGAGCCGGTTATCATGGGCGTGATGAAGTTGCCTTCCAGGAACTGCACCAGCAGGAACACGCCCACTACGGCCGCCGCCCGGCTCGGCGACCCGGTTTCGACGAGCGTGAAAAGGGCCGGCACGGCCGAGCCGACCAGGATGCCGATGTAGGGAATGACGGCCAGCACGGACGCGAAAACGGCGAAAAAGATGGCGTAATGCACGTCCAGCGCCAGCAGGCCGATGGCATTGAAAATGGACACCAGCACAATGACCATGAACAGGCCCTGCATATAGCCCTGCACCACGTTTTTGATGTTGTCGAAGGTGTGCAGCACGTTGGTGCGCCGGTCGGGCTTGACGAACCGAAACAGGAACTGCCGGATGTGGTCGCGGTAGTACAGGAAGCAAAAAATGTAAATCGGCACCAGGGTCGTCACGCTCACCACGGCCGCCGTGGTGCTGAGGGTGCTGCCCAGAAACCCGCCCGCCGACTTCCGCACCGCGCTGAGCGTGTTGTCGAGCAGTTCTTTTTCGCTGATGGGGCGGTAGCCGAAGCGCAACTGCGCCCATTCCTGCATTTGGGCGAAGTATAACAGCACCCGTGTTTGCAGCTTGGGCAGTTCGCTGCGGAAACTGACCAACTGGACCCCAAACAAGTAGAACACGCCCAACAAGACCAGCACCACCAGCAGCAGCACGCCGACAATGGCCAGCACCCGGGGCCAACGCCGGCGCTCGAGCCGGGCCACGAGCGGCAGCAGCAGCACGGCCAGCAGCCCGGCGAAAAGCAGCGGCAGGAGCAGACCGGCGAGTTTGTGCAGTGCATACACCAGCACCGTAAACCCGATGAGCAGGAACGTGTAGTGCACGGCCGGCGATTGCCGGATGGTGGCCGGGGCGGAGTGGGCGGCGGGCGGGGGCTGGGGGCGGGGCGGAGCGGGGAAGCGGGGCAGCATGGAACGGGTAGCGGGGGGCTGGTGGCGGGTTGGTGCCAGAAAAATTAGCAATGGCCGGCCCCGCCGGGGCGGTTGCGGCCAAAAAAACGGCCGGAATGCCCGGCAGTTGCTAACTTTACTGGCAGAAGCCGCTTGGCCCGCCGCCCCGGCGGCCGTACTTTAGCGGCCCAATGGCTTCGCTTACGATATTTTGGCAATGAACGACGAACTCCCGACCCCAACCCCCGACCACGGCTACACCGAAGACAGCATCCGCTCGCTCGACTGGCGCGAACACATCCGGTTGCGGCCCGGTATGTACATCGGCAAGCTCGGCGACGGCTCGGCCTACGACGACGGCATCTACGTGCTGGTGAAGGAAGTGGTGGACAACTGCATCGACGAACACGTGATGGGCTACGGCCGCACCATCGACATCAAAATATCGGACAGCCGGGTGCAGGTGCGCGACTACGGCCGGGGCATTCCGCTGGGCAAGGTGGTGGACGTGGTGAGCAAAATCAACACCGGCGGCAAGTACGACTCCAAAGTGTTTCAGAAGTCGGTGGGCCTGAACGGGGTGGGCACGAAGGCCGTGAACGCGCTGAGCAACTTTTTCCTGGTCCAGAGCGTGCGCGAGGGGCAATCCAAGAGCGCCGAGTTCGAGCAGGGCATTCTCAAAAGCAACCCCAAGCCCCAAAAAACCTCGCAGCGCAACGGCACCCTCATCACGTTTCAGCCCGACGACACGATTTTCAAGAACTACCGCTTCATCCCGGAGTACCTGGAAAACCAGATTTGGAACTACGTGTACCTCAACGCGGGGCTGACCATCAACTTCAACGGCCAGAAATATTATTCCGAGAACGGGCTGCTCGATTTGCTCGCCCGCAAGGCCGATGCCGAGCACATTCGCTACCCCATCGTTCACCTCAAAGGCGAGGACATGGAACTGGCCCTGACCCACGGCAACGACTACGGCGAGCAGTACTATTCGTTCGTGAACGGGCAGTACACCACGCAGGGCGGCACGCACCTGGCGGCCTTCCGCGAGGCGGTGGTGAAAACGGTGCGCGAGTTTTACAAGAAGGAGTACGACGCGGCCGACATTCGCGGCTCCATTGTGGCGGCGGTGTCGGTGCGGGTGCAGGAGCCGGTGTTCGAGAGCCAGACCAAAACCAAGCTCGGCTCCCTCAACATGGGGGCCGACGGGCCGACGGTGCGGAATTTTGTGGTGGATTTCGTCAAGGAACACCTCGACAACTACCTGCACAAAAACCCCGAAACGGCCGAGGCCCTGAAAAAGCGCATCGAGCAGAACGAGCGCGAACGCAAGGACATGGCGGGCGTGAAAAAACTCGCCAACCAACGCGCCAAGAAAGCCAACCTGCACAACCGCAAGCTGCGCGACTGCCGCTTCCACCTGGGCGAAAACGGGAAGGACGGGGCCGAAAAAGCAGCCCTCACCACGTTGTTCATCACCGAGGGCGACTCGGCCAGCGGCAGCATCACCAAGAGCCGCAACGTGGAACTGGAGGCCGTGTTCAGCCTGCGCGGCAAGCCGCTGAACTGCTTCGGGCTGAAAAAGAAAATCGTGTACGAAAACGAGGAGCTGAACCTGTTGCAGCACGCCCTCAACATCGAGGAAGGCATCGAGGGCCTGCGGTATAACCGGGTAGTTGTCGCCACCGATGCCGACGTGGACGGGATGCACATCCGGCTGCTGCTGCTCACGTTTTTCCTGCAATTCTTTCCCGATTTGGTCCGCAACGGCCACGTCTTCATCCTCGAAACGCCCTTGTTCCGGGTGCGCAATAAAAAGGAAACCATCTACTGCTACTCCGAAACCGAGAAGCAGGCCGCCATGCACCGGCTGGGCCGCCACCCCGAAGTGACGCGCTTCAAGGGCCTGGGCGAGATTTCGCCCGACGAGTTTGGCCGCTTCATCGGCGAGAACATCAAGCTCGAACCCGTCATTTTGCAGGCCGAGCGCAGCATTCAGCAGGTGCTGGCCTACTACATGGGCAAGAATACCCCGGCCCGGCAGGAGTTCATCATCGACAACCTGCGCCAGGAAAAAGACCTGGTGACGAGCGACGTGCTGCCCGTGGCCGAGGCGCTGGCTGAGGTGGCGTAGGGGGCGGGGCAGACCCACCCAACAACGCGAACGGGAAGACGACGAATTACCGGGGGGACTTTTTGTTTTGATAGCATTGCTATCAAAACAAAAAGTCCCCCTACCTTTGCGGCCAAATCTCACCTCATTTCGTTTTGACCCCCATGCACCCCCCCGTCCCCATCACCGTCGCCACCGGCGACGGCATCGGCCCCGAAATCATGTTTCAGACCCTGCGGGTGCTGGAAGCGGCCGGGGCCGCCCTGGCCCCCGAATTCATTGAAGTCGGCGAGGCCGTGTACCGCGCCGGCAACACGTCGGGCATCGGCCCCGAGGCCTGGGCATCGTTGCGGCGCACCGGGGTGTTGCTCAAAGCGCCCATCACCACGCCGCTGGGCGGGGGCTACAAAAGCCTGAACGTGACGCTTCGCAAAACCCTGGGCCTGTACGCCAACGTGCGGCCCTGCCGGTCGCTGCACCCGGCCGTGGCCACCAAGCACCCCGTGCTGGACGTGGTGATTATCCGCGAAAACGAGGAAGACCTCTACGCCGGCATCGAGCACCAGCACACCCCCGACGTGGTGCAGTGCCTGAAAATCGTGAGCCGCCCCGGCTGCGAGCGCATCGTGCGCTACGCCTTCGAGTACTGCCGGCGGCACGGGCGCCGCAAGCTGACCTGCATGACCAAGGACAACATCATGAAGCTCACCGACGGGTTGTTTCACCGGGTGTTCGACGAAATCGGGCAGCAGTACCCCGACATTGCCCAGGACCACCAGATTATCGACATCGGCACGGCCCGCCTCGCCGACACCCCCGAACGCTACGACGCGGTGGTGACGATGAACCTCTACGGCGACATCATTTCGGACGTGGTGGCGCAACTCACCGGCTCGGTGGGGCTGGCCGGCTCGGCCAACGTGGGCGACGGCGGGGCCTTGTTCGAGGCCATCCACGGCTCGGCCCCCGACATTGCCGGCCAGGACGTGGCCAACCCCTCGGGCCTGCTGCAAGCGGCGGTGCTCATGCTGGGGCACCTGGGCCAGCACGCCGTGGCCGCCCGCATCCACAACGCCTGGCTCTGCACCCTCGAGGACGGCCTGCACCCGGCCGACATCTTCCGGCCCGGCACCAGCCGGGCCAAAGTGGGCACCGCCGCCTTCGGCGATGCCCTCATCGAGCGCCTGGGCCGCCGCCCGCAGGTGCTGGCGGCCCTGCCGGAGCAGCCCGCCGCCCCGGCCCCGCCGCCCGCCGCGCCGCCCGCCCCCCGGCCCGCCGTGGTGCAGCAGCTGGTGGGCGTGGACGTGTTTGTGCGCTGGACCGGCCCGGCCGACGCGCTGGGCCAGCAGCTCGAACACCTCACCGGCCACCGCCTCCAGCTCAAGCTCATCACCAACCGGGGCGTGAAGGTGTACCCCGGCGGCCACCCCGAAACGTTTTGCACCGACCACTGGCGCTGCCGGTTTGTGGCCGCCGAGGCCGAGGTGGCCGCCGCCCCGCCCACCTTTGCCCCGGTGCCGTTTCTGGACGTGCTGGCCCTGCTGCACCGGCTGATGGACTACGGCGTGTACATCCTCAAGACCGAACACCTTTACCTGATGGACGGGCAGCGGGCGTTTTCGCTGGGCCAGGGCGAGTAGCAGGCGCGGCCGGGAGTGGCCCGGCGGCCCCCGGCCGCGCAAAACCTGCCATCTTTGGCCTCCCAACCCCGGCCCTGCATGAACACGCACCCCCACATTGCCCTCAACGACAAGCTCTACCTGCGCGACCCGCAGGCCACCGGCCTGGGCCGCCGCCTCGTGGCCGAAAGCATCGGGCTGATTGACGCAGTGGGCTTCGAGCAGTTCACGTTCAAAAAGCTGGCCCAGCGCATGGCCTCTACCGAAGCCTCGCTCTACCGCTACTTCGAGAACAAGCACCGCCTGCTGGTGTACCTCGTGAGCTGGTACTGGGCCTGGCTGGCCTTCCAGATTCGCTTCCACACCCACAACGTGCCCGACCCGCGCCAGCGCCTGCGCCTGACGCTGGGCATCCTCACCGGCACCTACCCCCCCGCCCCCGCCCCGGCCGGGCTGGACGCGGCGGCCCTCGCACGCATCGTGGTCCACGAAGCCTCCAAGTCGTACCTGACCCGCGCCGTGGACGACGACAACCGCGAAGGCTTGTTTCGGGAATACAAGCAGCTCGTGGCGGGCATCGCGGCCGTGGTACGCGAAATCAACCCCGCCTACGCCCACCCCCACGCCCTGGTCAGCACCGTGGTGGAGGCTGCCCGCAAGCAACTCTTTTTTGCCCAGCACCTGCCCTCGCTCACCAATTCCGGCGCGGCCGGGCCGGTCGAGGAAACCGTCTGCGCCTTCCTCGAAGGGCTGGTGTTTGGGGCGCTGGCGGCGTAGGGGGCGGGGCCTGCGGCGCCCCGCGCCCACCAAACCGCGCCTGCCCCGGCAAAAAAGCGGATGACGCGGACCGCGTTGCGCCCCACGGCTTCGCCGCTTTCCGGGCTTTTGCCGCCGCGTTGGCCGGTTTGCGAGCTTGGGCCAACCGGTGCTTCGCGGGCCTGCGCGTGGCAGCCCTGGCCCCCGACGCGGCCCTGGGCCGCTGGCCCCAGGCCGCCGCAGCGGCGGCTTGCAGGGCCACGGCCTGCTGGTGCTGCGCAAAACGGCCGGGCAGGGGGTGATTGTGGCCGGCCATTCGCGCTGCGCCCACCCCCTGCGCCCGCCCCGCCCACGCGGCCCGGCCGGGGCGGCAAAGGGAGCTCCTTTTGCCGCCCCGGTCGCCGCCCGAACGACAAAAGGAGCTCCCTTTGCCGCCCCGGCCTCGCCCCGAACGACCAAAGGAGCTCCTTTTAGCGCCCCGGCCCCGGCCCGAACGACCAAAGGAGCTCCTTTTGGCCCCCCGGCCGGGGCCGGAGCACTAAAAGGAGCTCCTTTGGTCGTTCGGGGCGAGGCCGGACTGGAAAAAGGAACATTTCTACCCGCTACGGTACCATTTCGTCGGCCGGGTGGGGCTTGGGCAGGCTGGCGAGGTTGCCGTCGGCGGCCGTGCCGGCGCTGTTGGGGAAGGGGAAGTAGGCGTAGGCCCGGTCGGGGTGTTCGAAGTGCCGGTGCAGCGCCCCGGCGTAGGCCCGGTAGAGGGCCCCGCACACGGTTTGTTCCTCGACATCGACGGCCGCCGCCCCGGTGCGCACCTCGGCGGCGTGGGTGGTGCGGCCCTGCAAGGCCTCTTTCAGGAGTTGGTATTGGGCGGCGGCATCGGCGGCTTTCACGCCGGTTTTGCCGCCGTAGGTCCCGCTGATTTTGTCGAGGTAGTACTTGGCCCGGTTCAGCACCGTGCCCTGGTCGGCGCGGTAGAGGGCATCCATGCCGCCGGGGAAAATATCGACCCGCTCGGCCTGCTGCCGGTCGGGAAAGGCCGGAAACACCTTTTGCACGTTCGTGAGCTTGGCCCAGGCCAGGAAGCTGCGCACGGCCAGCCGCAAGGTGGCCACGCTGCCCGATTTGCCGCCCACCCCGTGCTGGATGTGCGCCGCCCGCAGCGGCACCAGCGCCGCTTCGAGGCCCGCCACGTCGGCCGCATCGGCGTTGGGGTCTTTTTGCAGGTTGGCCAGCACCGCTTCGGCAAACGCCTGAAAATCGTCGTCGCTGAGCGAAGCGCACAGCGGCACAAAGAAGTTGCTGAAGTAGGTCCGGTTCGTCATGGGGCGGGGGGTGGGAAATAGGGGAGGTTTGGGGGCGCAAGTAACGCCGGAAAGTTGGATTGAGGTGGGACGGGTGAGTGCGAATGGGAATTGGGCGTAAAAAAGCTCCGAAATGCAGGGTTTCGGGGGCGGCTAAACATCCGATTCTGATTTGCTTTGTCAAAGTTGACCCGAACTTGCGTAATTTCGGCTTTTCATTGACACCAAGGACCATGTTGCTAGAGTTTCGGGTAACCAACTTTCGTTCTGTTTGTGATGAGCAAGTGCTAAGTTTAGTACCCGCTGTCAAGCAAAAGGAGTACACAGCTAATGTCCTGAAAAATGGTCGTTACGAAGCGCTCAATGCGCTGGCTTTGTACGGGCCTAACGATGGAGGCAAAAGCAACTTGCTCCGTGCTATCGAGGTTTTAGACATGATGGTTCACCTATCGTCTAGTTGGTCTTCTACTACTTTTATGCCTCACGACCCCTTCCTACTACGGGTTGGGTGGGAGACCAAACCAACTGAGTTAGAAGCAACATTTGTAGTAGATGGAAAACGCTACCGGTATGGGGTTGCCTATACTGCATCAGGCGTAAACCAAGAGTGGTTGTTTCGCAAAGTAGTAGGGCGAGAGGTCGTGCTTTTTGAGCGTCAAGGCGATACAATTGAGGTAGGAAAGGGCTTCGTTACATCGTCACCCAAACAAAAATTGCAACTTGAAACGGCTATCGAATCAACCCGGCCCAATGCGCTTTTCCTGTCTGTGTGCGACCAGTTCAACTTGCCCGAAGCCAAGCAAATCATGCAATGGTTTGCACGGCTGAACAACATTGATGGTTCCAATACGCAAGAAGCACGGCGTAGAACAGCGCAGTTGTTACGAGAACCGAACTTTGCTCAACCAATACGAGACTACCTTGCCTCTTTAAGTTTGAAGGTGCTGGAAGTGGAAATTACTGACCGGAAGTTTGACGAAAACGAGTTGCCCCAAAATATGCCTCAAGAATTACGTGGGGAGTTTAGCAAGGCCTTGCAAGGTAAGACAGCGCCAATCGTACAAGCCAAACACCGCGTTTACGATGCTAATGGCAAGCCGACAGCCGATACCATAACTTGGGACTGGGCCGGACGTGAATCAGCTGGGGCGCTCAAAGCACTGGAACTGAGTGGTGATGTCATTTGGGCTCTGACCTACGGAGGAGTGTTGATAGTTGATGAGATAGAGGCAAAGATGCACACGCTGGTTACACTTAATGTGATTAACCTTTTTCTGAATCCCGCTACCAATCCAAACGGGGCTCAGTTGCTTTTCGCCACCCACGACACGAACTTGTTGACCTACGCTAAACTGCGACGGGACCAGATTTGCTTCGCCGAGAAAAACAAGTGGGAAGGCACCGAAACCTACGCCCTGTCGGACTTTCAATACCTGCCTTCCGCCACTAGCCAAAAGAGTGCTGTTGAACGGCCCGACACAGATAAAGAAAAACGGTACTTTGAAGGACGGTATGGGGCCGTACCCGCTTCCGCCGACTTCCAGCGCTTTATAAAACAGCATCAAAGATGGCCCACGCCGGTGAAGTAAAAAAGAGCCGCCGTGGGCGTAACCCGATTGCGCGTCCCGTGCGCTGGCGGCGTTATGCCCACTTATTTCTAATAGTTTGCGAGGATGAAGCGACAGAGCCAGCCTATTTCAAAACATTTCTACCAGATACTCCAGAAGAAACTGTCTATTTGCGCCCGATAGGAACCGGACTCGACCCGCTCGGAGTAGTAAAGCGGGCAAAATTAGAACGGATTAAGCTGGAAGGGGAAGCCAACCGCGAGGTGGACCAAGTATGGGTAGTCTTTGATAAAGACGATGCTGACCGGGAGCCAAGCAAAACAAAGCGCTTTAACGAAGCCATCCAGGTAGCAACGGATGAAGAATTTAAGTTAGCCTTCAGCAATGAGGTGTTTGAGCTCTGGCTACTGCTGCATTTGACTGACGTGAGCGAAACGGAAGCCTTGCCGCGTACTGAGGTATACCGCCAGTTGGGAGAAGCCTTACGGCAGCAGCCGGGATACGAGAATTTTCAGTATTCCCACAAGGAAACTCCGACTGCCGACGTAGTGGCGGCTATCGGTCAGGTGGGAGATGAAAAACAAGCGCTTATCCGGGCTCACGCCTTACTGGTTGCACATGGCTCCAAACCTTTGCTGGAAACCAACCCAAGCACCCGAGTAGGCCAATTGGTTGAACAATTGCGCTGGTGGACTGAACAACCTGATGGGTAAAGTCAAATTCTGCACAAGTATGGTGTCGCGCTGAATTGGGTGCTGTATTACTCTCCCCGCAGCTTGCACCACCCGCACTCCCCGCAGCCGTGCGAAAACTCCTGCCGCCGGATGGCCGCGTCCACGGCTTCGATTTGGGCCAGCACGGTGGCCACGTCGGCGGGGGTGACGCGCACGGGGCGGCGCTCGAACTGCGGGGGGCGGCCAGGCAGGTCCAGCGGTTGCAGGAAGTCGAAGGCCACGGACTGGGGCTGGAAGCGTTTTTCCAGGTCGTGGGTGAGCAGCAGGTGGTAGAAAATGCCTTGCCGCCAGTAGTCGCCGCCGCGCAGGCGGGCATCGGTGTGCCAGGCGGCCAGGGTGGCGGTGGCGGCGGGGGCGGGGGCCGGGCGCAGGGCATCGCGGGCGGCGGCGGAGCTGCCGGTTTTGTAGTCCAGCACGTCGCAGCGGTGGCCGTCGGGGTGCAGGTCGAGGCGGTCGAGTTGGCCAGTGACCAGGGTGCCGCCGGGCAGGCGGGCGCGGGGCACGGCGTGTTCTACCACGGCGCTGGGGCGGGTGTGGGGCTGCCAGTGCGCCCACCAGGCCCGCAGTTGCTGCTGCCCGGTGTGCAGGTGGCGGGCAAAAGCCGCCGCCGCCAGGTCGGGCCGGTAGCGGGCCAGGCGGCGGCCGAAGATTTCGGCCAGTTCGTCGGCCGTGCCGAAGGCCCCGGCCGGGTCGCGCTGGGCCTGCCGAAAGTGCTGCTCCAGCGCCCCGTGCACGGCCAGGCCGTAGATGAGCGGCTCGGTTTGGGGCACGGGCACGCCCAGCAGGCGCTCGTAGTAGCAGCCGATGGGGCAGGCCAGGTAGGCGTTGAGGGTGGTCACGCTCAGGGCAAAGTCGGCCAGGATTTCGCGCAGTAGGGCGGGGTCGGGCACGGGGGCGGGCGGCGGGGGCGGGGCCAGCAGGGCGTGGCGGGCGGCGGCCAGCACGTCGGCGGGCACGGCGGGGTCGCGCACGGGCAGGCCGTCGTGCTGCAACTCGGTCACGAACTCGCACTCGGCCAGCTCCTGGCCCGCTTCGTCGGCGGTGGCCCAACTCACGGTGAGGTGGTGCTGGGCGCGGGTGAGGGCCACGAAAAACAGGCGGCGGGCTTCCTCGGCCTCGGCGGTTTCGGCGGGGGGCGGGGCCAGGGCGGGCGGCAGCCGGAAGCCCCCGCGCCGGGGGCGGGGCAGCCACTTGTGCTGCTGGCAGCCCAGCAGCCACACCCGTTCCCACTCCAGGCCCTTGGCCCCGTGGGCGGTGAGGAGTTCGAGGGCCGCGCCTTCGCTGCCGTTGGTGCGTTCCAGGGGCAGGCCGGTGCGGGTGGCGGCCAGGGTGTCCCACAGGTGCAGGAAGTCGCTCACCGTGAGGGCCGGGCGGCGGCGGGCCTCGGTGCGGCCAAATTGCAGCAGCGTCTGGGCCACGGCCAGCAGGTGGGCGGGTTGGGGGTGGCCGGGCAGCAGGGCGGGCAGCAACGTGGGCAGCACAATGCGCTCGAGCAGGGCGGGCAGGGGCAAGCTGGCCGTGGCGTGGAGCCAGTCGTCGAGCAGGGCCAGGGCGCGGGCGCGGGGGCCGGGGGGTGGGGTTTCGTGGCCCCCGCCCGCCGCCCACACCCGCCAGGGCAGCACCGCTTCGCCCGCCGCCCGCGCTGCCCGGCGGTGCTGCAAGTGCCCCGTCGCCAACTGCACCAAATCGGCTGGCGGCACCCCAAACGCCTCCAAATGCAGCACCGCGAACAGCGCCGGTTCGGCCAGGGCGGGGTCGGGGCGCAGGGCCAGGGCGAGGTAGGCCAGCACCCGGTGCAGGCTGGTGGCCAGGGGTTCGGTGGTGAGCACGTTCACGGGGCGCTTGCGGTAGAAGGGCACCCCGGCGGCCCGCAGCAGTTGGGCCAGCAGGTCGAGTTGGTCGTGGTTGCGGGCGATGATGCCCGCGCCCCCGGCCGGCCACTGGCCGCTGTGGTGCAGGGCGCTGAGTTCGGCGGCCAGGTGGGCGGCTTCGTGCAGGGGCGTGGCGTAGCGGCGCAGCACCGGCGGCCGTTGGGCCTGCCCGAAGTGCGGGTGCCGGGCCAGTAACTCCTTCGTCAGGCCGGGCACCTGGCGCACCAGCCGCTCGGCGTTGCGGGCAATGAGGCCCTGGGCGGCGGCCAGCACGGGCGGGCTGGAGCGGTAGTTTTCTTCCAGCACCACCACCGCCGCGTCGGGGTAGCGCTGCCGGAAGTGCAGCACGTTGGCCACGCTCGCGCCCTGAAACCGGAAAATGCTCTGGTCGTCGTCGCCCACCACCAGGATGCTGGGGCGGTCCCAGTACCCGGCCAGCAGGTGCAGCAGTTGGCTCTGCGCCCCGTTGGTGTCCTGGTATTCGTCCACCAGAAAGTGCTGAAACCGTTCCTGGTAGCCCAGGCGCAGGTGTTCGTGGTCGGTGAGGAGCCGCGTGGCCCAGGCCAGCATGTCGTCGTAGTCGTAGCGTTGCCGCCCGCGCAACGCCGCCTGGTAGGCCCCGAATAGCCCCACGGCGGCGGCGGCCTTGGCGATGCGGTCTTCCTCGGCGGCCAGTTCGTGGTGCTTCACGTCGCCGGGCCGGATGCCTTGGGCCTGCAGGGCCGGGGCGGGCTTTTTGTAGAGGTACTGCTCGTCGTCGGTCAAGCCCAGCCGGTAGATTTCCAACTCGGCCAGCACCTCGGCCGGCTGCCAGCCCTCGCGCTTCATCGCCTGAAACAAGTCGCGCAAGTGCGGCAAGTCGTAGTATTGGCTGCCGGTGTCGCGCCGCAACGGGTGGCCGCCGGGCAACTGGTCGAGCAGCCCGCGCAGCAGTTCGTCGGTTTCCAAATCGGAAGCCGCCGTGAGGTCGTGCTGCCCCAGCAACTCAGCATTTTCCTGAATAATCAACTGGCCCAGCGAGTGAAACGTGTGGATGGCCACCCGGTGCGCCGCCGGCCCGATGAAGCGCAGCAGCCGCTGCCGCATATTGCGGGCCGCCGCGTCGGTGTAGGTCAGGCAGAGGATTTCCTGGGGCCGGGCATCGGGCTGGGCCAGCAGCCAGGCCACGCGGGCGGCCAGCAGCTGGGTTTTGCCGGTGCCCGGCCCGGCCACCACCAGCAGCGGCCCGTCGGGGTGGGTCACGGCCTCGCGCTGCCGGGCGTTGAGGCGGGCCAGCTCGGCGGCGAAGGCGGGGGGGAGGGGCATAGTGGTGCGGGTTTCAGCCCGCCAGGACTGGGGCGCTAGAGCAAAATTAACCCCATTTCCGGCGCAATGGGCAGCGCCCGGCGCAGCCGCAGCTTGTGGCCTGCTCCCGTCGGCCCAAACGGCCGTATAAGCGCCGTTCCCTCACCAATTCCCCGTGCCGAAACTGCTTCCCCCTCCCGACTCTTTCGATGCCGACCCGCGCCTGCGTTGGGTCGGGCGCGTGGCCCGCTTGCTGGACAGCCAGTTCCGGCTGCCCGGCACCCGCTTCCGGTTTGGCCTCGACCCGCTGCTGGGCCTGGTGCCGGTGTTGGGCGATTTTTCCTCCACGGCCGTGTCGGTGGCGCTGCTGGCCACCATGTTACGCCACGGGGCCAGCGGCGCAGTGGCCGTGCGGATGGCCCTCAACATTTTGATTGATACCGTCGTTGGAGCTATCCCGGTGCTGGGTAACGTGTTCGATTTTGCCTACAAAAGCAACGAGCGCAACGTGGCCCTGCTGCGGCGGCACTACGCCGAGGGGCGGCACCAAGGCAGCGGCCGGGGGCTGGTGCTGCTGCTATTGCTGGGATTTTTGGCGGTGGCGGGGTTGGTCGGGTGGGGCAGTGTGGCGCTGCTGGGCTGGACGTGGCAGCAGTTCGGCGGGCACTCGCGATAGCCGATTCGCGGGATGTGCTCCCTACAAAAATTTAGGCATAAAAAAGCCCTTCCTGTTAGCAGAAAAGGCTTTTTTTGAGCAAACTGGCGGTCTGGACGGGACTCGAACCCGCGACCTCCGCCGTGACAGGGCGGCATTCTAACCAACTGAACTACCAAACCGTTTGCCGGACGAAAAACGCGACTGTTTTCCGTTTTGGTGGCGCAAAGGTACGGCAAAAGCACAAGCCCCCGCAAGCCAACCCGCAAAAAAACACCCGCTGACGGGCCTTGCGTGGCGTTGCAGGTTGTTTGTCAAGCCCATTGATTTTTGACTGCCACCGGCAGATGACCGGCCCGCCGGGTTTGGTTTTACCTTTGCGTGCCGGTTCAGCAGTAGCCCACCGGGCGGCGAGCGCAGGCAGCAGTCTGGACGGGTCCGCAACCGGCAAGCCGCCCCAACTGCCAGCCAGCAGAACCCCAAACAATCCGTTAAATCCGTTAAAATCCGTTAAATCCGTGGTCTTTGATTTTGAACAACCCATTGCCGCCCTCGAAGGCAAACTTCAGGAAATGCAACGCCTGGCGGCCGACTCCGACGTGGAGGTAAACGCGGCTGTGGCCGCGCTGGAAAAGCGCATCAAAGACCTCAAAAAGGAAACCTACGCCAACCTCACCCGCTGGCAGCGGGTGCAACTTTCGCGCCACCCCGACCGGCCCTACACCCTGGACTACATCGCCGGCATGGCCACGAAGTTCGTGGAACTGCACGGCGACCGCACCGTGGGCGACGACAAGGCGATGGTGGGCGGCTTCGGGGAGCTGGACGGCCGCCCGGTGATGTTTATTGGCCAGCAAAAGGGCCACAACACCAAGCAGCGGCAGTTTCGGAATTTCGGAATGCCCAACCCCGAGGGCTACCGCAAAGCCCTGCGCCTGATGAAGCTGGCCGAGAAATTCAACGTGCCCGTGGTGACGCTCATTGACACGCCCGGCGCGTTTCCCGGATTGGAAGCGGAAGAACGGGGGCAGGGCGAGGCCATTGCCCGCAACCTCAAGGAGATGTTCATGCTCAAGGTGCCGGTGGTGTGCGTCATCATCGGTGAAGGTGCGAGCGGCGGGGCGCTGGGCATTGCCATCGGCGACCGGGTGCTGATGCTGGAAAACACTTGGTATTCTGTAATTTCGCCCGAATCGTGCAGCAGCATCCTGTGGCGCTCCTGGGACTACAAAGAGCAAGCCGCCGAGGCCCTCAAACTCACGGCCACCGACATGAAACAGGCGGGCCTCGTGGATGGCATCGTGAAGGAGCCGCTGGGCGGGGCGCACACCGACACCGAGGCGATGGTTAAAACCTTGAAAAAGACGCTGATTAAGGCCCTGGACGAACTGGCCGCCGTGCCCGCCGACGAGCGGATTTCGCAACGGATTGACAAGTTTTCGGCCATGGGAGTAGTTGTTGAATGAAGAATTAAAAATGAAGAATTAAAAAATCAGTGTCGACGCTTAACTCGCCGGCTGCTCAATTTTTTAATTTTTCACTTTTAATTTTTAATTGAAAAAATGAACGTTCACGCAATCGATACCGGCCTGTTCAAACTTGACGGCGGGGCCATGTTCGGCGTGGTGCCCAAGAGCATCTGGCAGCGCACCAACCCGGCCGATGCCGACAATATGTGTACCTGGGCCATGCGCTGCTTGTTGGTCGAGGATGGAGAGCGCCTGACCTTGATTGACAACGGCATTGGCGACAAGCAGGATGCAAAATTCCGGGGCCATTTCCATCTGCACGGCGATGACACGCTGGAAAAATCGTTGCGGCGATTGGGCTACACGAGTGTGGACATTACGGACGTGTTTTTGACGCATTTGCACTTCGACCACTGCGGCGGTTCGGTGCGGCGCGGGGCCGATGGCAAGCTGACAACGGCCTTTGCCAATGCCACTTACTGGAGCAACGCCGCCCATTGGGAATGGGCCACGCAGCCCAACGCCCGCGAACGAGCCAGCTTCCTGGCCGAGAACATTTTGCCGATTCAGGAGAGCGGGCAGTTGCAGTTTTTGGACCCGGCCGCGCCGGTGCCCGCCGCGCTGCCGTTCCGCGAAATTCTGTTCGCCGACGGGCACACCGAAAAAATGATGGTGCCGCTGCTGCAACACCGGGGCCGGACGCTGGCCTACATGGCCGATTTGTTGCCCAGCGTGGGCCACCTGCCGCTGCCCTACGTCATGGGCTACGACGTGCGCCCGCTGCAAACACTGGCCGAAAAAGAAACCGTGCTGCGCCGCGCCGCCGCCGAAAACTGGGTGCTGCTGCTGGAACACGACCCGGACAATGAGGCGTGTACCGTGCAAATAACGGAGAAAGGTGTAAGGGTTAAGGAAACGCTGAAGGTCGGGGAGTTGTAAAAGAGTTTTAGGTGTTGGGTTTTTGGGCGCGGCCCCCAACACCAAAAACCCAACACCCAACACCAAAAACCCAACACCCAACACCGAACACCCAACACCGAAAACCCCCTCCCTCATGTCCAACTCCTTCCAACTCGGCTTGGCCCTCTCCGGCGGCGGGGCGCGGGGCATTGCCCACCTGGGCGTGTTGGCGGCGCTGGACGAGTTGCAACTGCCGGTGGCCCAGCTTTCCGGGGTTAGCTCCGGGGCCATTGCGGGGGCGTTTTATGCGGCGGGCTTTGCGCCCCGCGAGATTCTGCGGTTGCTGCTGGACACCAACGTGGCCCGGCTCACGCGGCCCGCTTTCAGCCGGTTTGGGTTGTTGTACCTGGATGCCGTGGAGGCGCTGTTTGCCAAGCACCTGGGGGCGAACATCAGCTTTGCCGATTTGCGGCTGCCGCTGACACTGGTGGCGACGGATTTGGTGGCGGGCGAGTCGGTGTATTTCACCGAAGGGCCGTTGCTGTTGCCGCTGCTGGCCTCGTCGGCGGTGCCCATTGTGTACCGGGCAGTGGCGTATCAGGGGCGGGAATTGGTGGACGGCGGCTTGCTCAACAACTTGCCCGTGGAGCCGTTGCTGGGGCAGGCGGGGCTGCGCGTGGTGGGCGTACACTGCAACCCGGCCAACCGGGCGGCCCGCATTCCCAGCTTCCGGCGGCTCGTCGAGCGCACCTTGCACCTGGCCATCAGCGCCAACGTGGCTTCGCGCAAAGCCTTGTGCAACCTGCTGCTGGAGCCGCCGGAACTGCGGCACTACGCGCCTACTGGCTACAAAAAAGGGGAGGAGCTGTTCGACATCGGCTACCGCTACACCCTGAGCCGGGCGGCCGAACTGCGGGGGCTGCTGCGGACTAATTAACCCAATTTGCGGAACAGCCGCGTAGCGGCGACGGGTTGGTAGCCAAGCAGGGCCACATGGGGCCAAGCCGCGTAGCGGCGACGGAACCCCTGGGCCATCCGTCGCCGCTACACGGCTTGGCCCCATGTGGCCCTGCTTGGCTACCAACCCGTCGCCGCTACGCGGCTGTTCCGCAACTTGGGTTAAATAGTGGCGGGCGGGCCATCTTTGTACCGAAGTTAGGCCCCGCACCTTACCTCCGCCGCTGCCAGCTAACCGCTCACCCCTAATCACTGACCTCTACCCCCAATGCCTGCCCGCAAAACATCGCTCGTCTGGTTCTACATTGCCAAAACCGTGTTCTGGGTGGCGGGCTGGAAGCTGGGCCGCGTGGCCGACCCGGCCATCAAAAAAAGCATGATGATTGCGGCCCCGCACACCAGCAACTGGGACTTGATTTATGCACGCGGGGCGTTCTACCTCATGGACTTGGACGTGCGCTTCACCGTGAAAAAGGAGTGGACCACCCACTGGCTGCTCGGCGGCCTGGTGCGCTCGGTGGGCGGCCTGGCCGTGGACCGGGGCAAAAACAACAGCCTCGTGGACGGCATGGTCGAGTTGTTCAACGAGCGCGACGAGTTGGTCATCCTCATCACGCCCGAAGGCACCCGCAAGTACCAACCTCGCTGGCGCAAAGGCTACTACTACGCGGCACTGGAAGCCGGGGTGCCGATTCAGTTGGGCTTTTTGGACTACAAAAACAAGGTGGCCGGGGTGGGCGGCACCGTGCAGCCAACGGGCGACTACGCGGCCGACGAGGAGCAGATAAAAGCCTTTTACCGCACCATTCAGGGCCGTTTCCCCGACCAGGGGGTGCGCTAAAAACCCGCTACCTTTACGCACATGAGCAAGCTCGTCCTCTTCTGGATTCTGATTTCGGTGGGCAGCGCCATCTACCGGTGGTTTAAGAAAGCCACGGAAACCACCGAGCGGGAGCGCCGCGAACGCCCCCAACCCGCCGCGCCCGCCCTGCCCGATGCCTCGTTTCAAGAGTTGCTGCGGCAGTTGCAGGGCCGCGATGCGCCCGTTGCCGAAGCAGTGCCCGTGGCGCCGCCGGCCGCGCCGGCCGCGCCGCGCACCCTGGGCGGCCGACTCATGCCCCGGCAAATAGCCCCGCCGGTGCGCTCGCAGGAACGGCAGCAAGTGCAGTACAAGTCGCTGGAATTGCCCGCCGTACTCAAGCCCATCAGCCCGGTCACGCCGGTGGTGCGGCGGGCGGGCACCCTGCCCCGCGCCACCGTGACGGCCCAAACCGATGCCACCTTTGCGCCCTACGGCACTACTGGCGGCGCGGCCGAAACGGCGGCGGCCGGGGTGCGGCGCTTGCTGGCGCAACCCGCCAACCTGCGGGCGGCGTTCGTGTTGAGCGAGATTTTTCAGCCCAAGTTTTGAGTTTGTTTCTTGTTCGGATTGAAGCAGTCGCTTTGTTTTTTTTATTGGGGCTTGCTCTGGTTGGGTGGGCTGTTGCTGGCCGCGCCCACTGCCCGGGGCCAGATTCTGGACGACTCCACCAAACTCGTGTACGGGCCGCGCACAACCCGGATTATCTACGAGCGGGAGGTGCTACGCGACTCCACGGCGGGCGTGGCCCTGGACACAACCCTGAGGCGGTGGCCGACGGCGCGGTTCTGGTTTCACGACAGCACGTTTCAGCAGGATTTGGGGGCGGTGGGGTCGGCTTCGCGGCCGTTGCTGTACCAGCCCAATCTGGCGCTGGGGGCGCGGTTTGGGCGAAACGTGTTTGATAAGTATGCCCGCGACGGGGCCAACATTCCGTACTACGATTCGCGGTCGCCGTACTCGTTTTTTCGGGTGGTGCAGTCGGGGGCGGGCGAGCAGGTGTTCGAGTTCAGCTACAGCCGGAGCCTGGGCAAAGGCTTCAGTATCGGGGCGAACTACGAGCGGTTTGCTTCCAATAAAATACTGGGGGCCATCAGTTCGCGCGATGGCTTGGTGGAGCATTCCAACCTGCTGCTGTTTGGGCGCTACGAAAGCCCCAACGAGCGGTATCGCATCCTGTTCAACCTCGGCAACGGGCGGCACACGGCCGTGGAGCAGGGCGGCATCTGGCAGTTGCCGTCGCAGGTCGGGGCCGGGCTGGCGGGCCTCTACCTCGTGCAGGGCCAGCGCGTGTACCTCACCCAGGCCACCAACGAGGACGACCGCGACCAGTTCCACGTCCTGCAAACCTACCGGCTGCTGGGCCGGGGCCTGACGCTGTTTCACGCCCTGGACCTGCGCCGCCAGGGCAACTACTACACCGACGCGGCCCTGGCCGTGAACACCGATGCCGGGCAGGGCGGGCTGCTGTTCTACCCGCGCACCTTGCACAACACCTTCGCCACCCAAGACCGGGCCTATTTCCGGCAGATGGAAAACACCTTTGGAGTGTTGGGCCGCACCACGGCCGTGGAATACCGCCTCTACGCCCGCCAGCGCAGCGGCGACGTGACCAGCGAAACCCTGCGCCCCGGCACTGGCGTGACGGACCTGAACCGGGTGGAGGCCGCCCCGCCCCAAACCTTCAACCAAGTGTTTGTGGGGGGCACGGCGGCCTTCAACTACCACCGCACCTACGCCGTGGAAGCCGCTGGCGAGTACCGCCTGCTGGGCGAATACTGGCTGCGGGCCACCGTGAAAACCGGCCCGCTGTCGGCCGAGCTGACGAGTGCGTCCTATGCGCCGACGCTTACCGAGCAGCAGTTTTCGGGCAACCACTACCGCTGGCAATTTCCGAACGACTCGGCGCTTACGTCGTTCAACAAGCAACACAAGTTGAACAACACCCAGGCCAACCAACTGGCCGTGCAGTTGCAACTGCGCCTGCCCGGCACTGGCCACGCCATCGAGCTGCGCGGCACGGCCGTGACGCTCAACAACCTCATATTCTATAACCAGCAGGCGGTGCCCGAACAACTCAACGACAGCCGCCAACTGCTCATCGGCTTCGTGCGGCACCGGGTACAGGCCGGGCGCTTTTTCTTCGACAACCAGGGCACCTACACCGTGGGCGGCGACGGCGACGGGCTGCGGATTCCGGCCCTCGTCACGTTCTCGCGGGCTTACTACCAGAGTAATTTATTGGGTCGCCTACTGCCGCCCAGTCAGTTGGGGGTGGAGGTGTATTACCAGTCACGCTTTCGCGCCTACGATTACAGCCCCAGCACCCAGCAATTTTACGTGCAGGACAATTTCACGGTGCCCGGCTACGCCCTAGCCGATGTGTTTTTCGCTGCCAACATCAAAACGGTGTCACTTTTCTTGAAAGTGGCTTACGTCAATCAGAACCTGGGGGCGGCCGGGTATTTCGCCACGCCGTACTACGTGGGCTACCCGCGCCGCTTCACGCTAGGGGTGCGCTGGAACTTCTACAACTGAGTCCCCCCGATTGGCTCCACCAAACGTCCTGTCAAACGGATTCAATGGATACGCCCGCCAAGCGGGCTAGCTACTCGGAAAATTAGGTGGGGGCTGTGAGCGGTTCACATTCTGGTTTTAGCGACGTGTGCTGTTGCAGAGCCGCGCGGCGAACCGGTGCATTTTCCACTGTTCTTTAGTGCGTGAATTTTCTGTACGTAAGTCGTGGCATCGGTGCGCCGTTGTGAAGTGCCAACTGTTTGAATGGGCGTAAATAAAAACCCCGCTGGCATCACCAGCGGGGTTTAGATTGGGAAATGGATGGAAAAGGCGCGTGAAAAAGTTAGGCTTCGACCGCCACTTTGGGCGCACCAGCCAGAATCTCCTCGTTAGCGAAGTTGGCGTATTTTTCGAAGTTTCGGACAAACTTCTCGGCCAGCGCGGTAGCCGTGTGGTCGTAATCATTTTTGTCGGCCCACGTGTTGCGCGGGTCCAGGATTTCGGTGGGCACCCCCGGCACGGCGGCAGGTACAGCCACCCCGAATACGGGGTGTTGATTGAAGCGCACCTCGGCCAGTTGCCCGTTCAGGGCGGCCGTAATCATGGCGCGGGTGTAGGCCAGCTTCATGCGGTGGCCGGTGCCGTAGCTGCCGCCCGTCCAGCCGGTGTTCACCAGCCACACGTTCACGTCGGGGTTCTCGTCCATCTTTTGACCCAGCATTTCGGCATATTTGGTGGGGTGCAACGGCAGGAACACCGCCCCAAAACAAGCCGAAAACGTGGTTTGCGGCTCCGTCACGCCCATTTCGGTGCCCGCTACCTTTGCCGTGTAGCCGCTCATGAAGTGGTACATGGCGTGGCTCTTGTCCAGCTTGCTGATGGGCGGAATCACCCCGAAAGCGTCGGCCGTGAGGAAGAAAATGTTTTTCGGTGCCGGGGCCACGCTCGGCTCAATGGCGTTGGGGATGAAATCAATCGGGTAGGCCGTGCGGGTGTTTTCCGTCACCGATTTGTTGGCGTAGTCCACGGTGTGGGTGCCTGACACGAAGCGCGTATTTTCCACAATGCTGCCAAAGCGGATGGCATCCCAGATTTCGGGCTCTTTCTCGCGGCTCAAGTCAATGACTTTGGCGTAGCAGCCGCCCTCAAAGTTGAAAATGCCCGCCTCAGGAGTCCAGCCGTGTTCGTCGTCGCCCACCAAAGCGCGGTTGGGGTCGGTCGAAAGGGTGGTTTTGCCGGTGCCCGACAGGCCGAAGAAAATAGCCGTGTCACCGTCTTCGCCCACATTAGCCGAGCAATGCATACTCAAGGTGTTGCGCTCGTGTGGCAGCAAGTAGTTCAGCACCCCGAAAATGCCTTTTTTCATCTCGCCGGCATAGCCCGTGCCGCCGATGAGAATCATTTTTTTGCTGAAATTCAGGATGGCAAAGTTGGCTTGCCGCGTCCCGTCCACGGCCGGGTCGGCCACAAAACCGGGGGCGCAGATGATGCTGAAATCGGGCAGCCAACTCGTGTCTGCACCGGGTTCGGGGCGCAGAAACATATTGTAGCAGAACAAATTGTGCCAGGCCAACTCGTTCACGATGCGGAGCTTAAGCTGGTAGTCGGGGTTGGCCCCGGCGTACCCCTCGCGCACAAACACCTCCTTGTCGGCCAGGTACGCCACCATCTTGTGGTGTAGTTGGTCAAATTTTTCGGGGGCAAACGGAATGTTGATGTCGCCCCACCACACGCTGTCGGCGGTGTGGGCATCCTGCACTACAAACCGGTCTTTGGGCGAGCGGCCGGTGAAAGCTCCGGTGTCGCACATGAGTGCCCCGGTGTCAGTTAGTTGGCCTTCGCCCCGACGCAGGGCCTCGTTCACGAGGGCGGCCGGGGGCAGGTTGAGGTGGGAGTGGACCGGCGCAACCGCAAAGCCCAACGGGGCCAAGCGGTTGCGGAGGTCTGCACTGGAAACGGGGACGGTGGGAGCCGGGGGCGTCAGCAGTGTATCGGGCATAGAAAGGATGAAAAAAAATGGTGTTGGGTGGGATTGGGAAAGAGTGCTGCAAAGGTACGCACAGATTTCCGCAAACGTTTGGGGAAACTTTCATTGGACCGAAAAAAAGTCTGGTTTGGTCCCAAAAATTTCTGCTCCGGCCAGCCCATTTGTCTCCATCCTCACCGCCAAGCACAGGCCCATGCTGGCCGTATCTGCCAAATGTTGCCTAGCTTTACCCGCTCCAACGCCTTTGCGGGCGACGGTTTTCTTCTCTTTTTCCTAACTCCCCCTTTATGCAAACCGCTACCGCCTCGCGCGAGCAAATGCCCCCTGCGGCCGACACCGGCCACCCCAAAGGCCTGTATGTGCTGTTCACCACCGAAATGTGGGAGCGGTTCAGCTACTACGGGATGCGTGCCCTGCTGGCCCTCTACATGGGCAAAGCCTTGTTAATGAGCAAGGCCACGTCGTCGCTCATCTACGGCAACTACACCTCGCTGGTGTACCTGACCCCGCTGCTGGGCGGCTACATGGCTGACCGCTACTGGGGCAACCGCCGCAGCATTCTCACGGGTGGCTTGCTGATGGCGGCCGGGCAGTTTGCCCTCTTTGGCTCAGCCAGTATGTTTGTGGCGGGCCAAACCGCCCCCCCCAGTGCCCAAATGGGCCTGTTTCTGCTGGGCCTGACGCTGCTCATTTTCGGCAACGGCTTCTTCAAGCCCAATATTTCCAGCATGGTCGGCTCGCTTTACCCCAAAGGCGACACCCGCATTGATGCGGCTTATACTATCTTCTACATGGGCATCAACCTGGGGGCGTTTTTCTCGCCCCTGGTCTGCGGCACGTTGGGCGACACCGGCAACCCCGCCGACTTCAAGTGGGGGTTTCTGGCGGCGGCCATCGGAATGCTGGTCGGCACCCTCACGTTTGAGCTGCTGAAAAACAAGTACATCGTGACGGCCACCGGCGCTCCGCTGGGGGCCAAACCTGAACGCACCGTGCCCAACTCGCCCGTGATTCCGGTGACCACCGATGCGCCGGTGCGGGCCGAAACCATTGCCGCGCCCGCCCCCAGCCGGGGCTTGGGCATGGGCACCATTGCCCTGCTCTCGGTCGTGATTTACGGGGCCATTGCCTGGGTCATGAACTACGACTGGATTGGGGCGGTGGTGTTTTCGGCCATGCTCATCATGCCCCTGATTGTGCTCTCGGACCAATCGCTGACCAGCCGCGAGAAGGAAAAAATCTACGTCATCCTCATCCTGAGCTTTTTCGTGATTTTCTTCTGGGGTGCGTTTGAGCAAGCTGGGGCTTCGCTCACCTTCTTCGCCGACGAGCAGACCAACCGCAACCTCGGTTCCACGGTGGTGCCAGCTTCGTACTTTCAATCGGCCAATGCTTTGTTCATCATCGTCTTCGCCCCAGTCTTCGCGGTGCTGTGGACTTGGATGGGCAAAAAAGGCATCGAGCCGTCGTCGCCCCTCAAAATGTCCATCGGCCTGATGTTGCTGGCCGTGAGCTACCTCGTCATTGCCTTTGGCGTGAAGGGCGTGGATGCCAGCACCAAAGTGAGTATGTTCTGGCTCATCACCATGTACTTGCTCCAAACCTTTGGCGAGCTGTGCTTGTCGCCCATCGGCTTGGCCCTGGTCAATAAGCTGGCCCCCGCCCGCCTCGCTTCGCTGCTGATGGCCGTGTGGTTCCTGGCCACGGCCGCTGGCAACAAGCTGGCCGGGGTGCTTTCGGCCCTGTACCCGCCCGGCCCCGGCGAGTTCAAAAAAGCCGCCGCCGCCGGCATCAACCTGCCCGAAATCCTCAACAACGCCGGCCAAGCATCGGCCGAGGCCGTTGCCAAGCTCAAGGAACTGGAAATTCCTTCCCAGTGGCCTTCCTTCCTGGGCATCCAAATCAACGACCTCTACAGCTTTTTCATGATTTTTGTGGTGCTGTCGGCCGCCGCGTCGCTCATCCTGTTTGTCATCTACCGCCGCCTCTCGCGCCTGATGGACGAGCCGGTGGCGGGGTAGTAAAGGCCTGTTTTACCACAAAAAGCCCCCGGCGCAACTCGCGTCGGGGGCTTTTTGGGTTAATGCAACTTGCCCTATTCCTTGTCTTAATTCAACTGAGAAGCCGATTTTGGCGACGAAACAATTTGCCATTCAGGCTCTTGCAAAGCTTCGGCTCTAGCTTCATCCAACTCCTGCTGCGTGAGCTTGCCCGCCTTGATAAGGTCAACTACGGTGTCATTGAGTGTGCGGCGTTTAGCGGGCTCCTTTTTCATAATTCTGACGACTGATAAAATCTAAAACACGGCCAAAGGCCAACTCGGTTTCCCTGCGCGGAGTAGCATTGCTTTTCTTCCGAAAAGCGTGAACCATCAGGTACTCATTCTTGCTGACACGGTGAACAAAAATACGAAAGTCACCAATAATGAGTTCGCCAAAGTCAACTGGGTAGTTGGTGAAACGCTTATAATGCGGTTCAGCTAAAAACAGACGACCAGCTATCAGAACCAGCTTGGCCAGCAATTGAGCGCGTGTTTTCCGGTCCGCAATAGCCAAGATAAAATCTTCGACTGGCGCAGTGCCCCGGCTGTCTTCATAGTACGTAAACTCCCACATCTGATTGCCAAAGGTAAGCGGCAAGGGCTTAATCCATTCGCACAAAAAAACCCCGCTGGCAAACGCCAGCGGGGTTTTCATTCAAAAGCAAGTTATCAAACGTTTTTCTGGTGCGCGTCGTCAGGTGCTTTAGCGCCGCATCGGTTTCATTCGCTAAATCCGTTTGAAACGAAGTTCAGCGGAGCCAATCTGCGGCTTACATCATGCCGCCCATTCCTCCCATGCCACCGGCACCGCCTGCGCCGCCTTTGTCGTCTTCCGGCTCGTCCGAAATCACGGCTTCGGTCGTCAGCAACAGGCCCGCAATCGAGGCGGCGTTTTCCAGCGCGAGGCGGGTCACTTTGGTCGGGTCAATGATGCCGGCGGCCACCAGGTTTTCGTAGCGGTCCTCGCGGGCGTTGTAGCCGTAGTCGCCTTTGCCTTCCATCACCTTCTGCACCACCACCGAGGCTTCGCCGCCGGCGTTCTGCACAATCGTGCGGAGCGGCGATTCGAGGGCCGTGCGGATGATGTTCACGCCAGTACGCTCGTCGGCGTTGTGGGTGTCCACGGCCGCCAGGGCCTCAATGGCACGCACCAGGGCTACGCCGCCGCCGGGCACCACGCCTTCCTCTACGGCGGCGCGAGTAGCGTGCAGGGCATCATCTACCCGGTCCTTCTTCTCCTTCATTTCCACCTCGGTGCTGGCCCCGATGTATAGGATGGCCACGCCACCGCTCAGCTTGGCGAGGCGCTCCTGCAACTTCTCCTTGTCGTAGTCGCTGGTCGTAGTTTCCATCTGGGCCTTAATCTGAGCGATGCGGCCCTGGATGGCCTCTTTCTCGCCCTTGCCGTTCACGATGGTCGTGTTGTCCTTATCAATGATGATTTTCTCGGCCGTGCCCAGGTATTCCAGGGTAGCGTTTTCGAGCTTGTAGCCCTGCTCTTCGCTAATCACCGTACCGCCCGTGAGGGTGGCAATATCCTCCAGCATGGCCTTGCGGCGGTCGCCGAAGCCGGGGGCTTTCACGGCCGCAATTTTCAGCGAGCCGCGCAGCTTGTTCACCACCAGCGTGGCGAGGGCTTCGCCGTCCACGTCTTCCGAGATGATAACCAGCGGCTTGCCGGTTTGCAGCACCTGCTCCAGCACCGGCAGCAACTCCTTCATGGTGCTCACCTTCTTGTCGTAGATGAGGACGTAGGGCGAGTCAAACTCGGTTTCCATTTTCTCCGGGTTGGTCACGAAGTAGGGCGATAGGTAGCCCCGGTCGAACTGCATCCCTTCCACCGTTTTGACTTCGGTTTCGGTGCCCCGCGCTTCTTCCACGGTAATCACGCCTTCCTTGCCCACTTTGTCCATGGCATCGGCAATCATTTTGCCGATTTCCGCGTCGTTGTTGGCCGAAATGGTGCCCACCTGGGCGATTTCCGAGTTGTTTTCGATTTTCTTAGACTGGCTTTTCAGGTTCGCCACCACGGCCTGCACGGCCTTGTCAATGCCGCGCTTGAGGTCCATGGGGTTCGCGCCGGCGGCCACGTTTTTGGAGCCAGCCGTGTAGATGGCCTGGGCCAGCACGGTGGCCGTGGTGGTGCCGTCGCCGGCTTGGTCGGCGGTTTTGGAAGCCACTTCTTTCACAAGCTGGGCACCCATGTTCTCGATGGGGTCTTTCAGCTCGATTTCTTTGGCGACGGTCACGCCGTCTTTCGTGATGGTGGGAGCGCCAAACTTCTTGTCAATGATGACGTTGCGGCCTTTCGGCCCCAGGGTCACTTTCACGGCGTTGGCGAGTTTGTCCACGCCGCGCTTGAGTTTGTCGCGGCCTTCGGTGTCAAATTGGATGTTCTTAGCCATTTCTGGTTGAATGAAGAATTGAGAATGAGGAATGAGGGATTTTGACCGGCTTACAGGACGGCGAAAATGTCCTTTTCTTGCATGATGAGGTAATCGTCCCCGTCAATAGTGATTTCGGTGCCGGTCCATTTGCCGTACAGCACCTCGTCGCCGGTCTTGACCTGCGGCTTAATGAGCGAACCCGCGTCGGAGGTTTTGCCCTCGCCCACGGCCACCACGGTGCCGCGCTGCGGCTTTTCTTTGGCGGTGTCGGGGATGATGATGCCGGACTTGGTTTTTTCTTCGGCGGCGGCGGCCTTGATGATGACGCGGTCGGCCAGCGGCTTGATGCTAAGTGCCATTCTTGGGATGGTTTTGGTTGGAATTGAGGGTAAAAAAGAAACCGGTTTGGTTTGGCGGCGCTCCGTCATTTCCCGTGCCAACGGCCCCGAACCTGACAAATGGGCAAGCGCAACGTTCGCCAAGCCGGTCCGCTGACACAATTCGTCAGCCCCTGGAAACCGCCGAAAACGCAGAAGCCGGCAGTTTCACGAAGAAACTACCGGCTTCTGCGGTATCATTTAGCAGCTTATTGGGCTGGTGTGGCGGGTTGGGCCGGGGCGGCCCCAGTGGGGGCGGGTGCGCCGGGGGCGGGCGAAGCCGGGGCCGGGGCCGGAGCGGGAAGCCGGACTTCCTTGGCGCGTTGCTGGTTCACGCTCTGCACGGGGCCGGTGGTAGTTTGGGTCAGCACGTGGGCACCGAGCGACAACACGACCAAGCCAATGGCGAAGCCCCAGGTGAGCTTTTCGAGCAGGTCGCCGGTGCGTTTCACGCCCATGAGGTTGGCCGCGCCGCCGGCCCCAAACTGGCTGGAAATGCCGCCGCCCTTAGGGTTTTGAGCCAGCACGATGAGGCCCAGCAAAAAGCAAACCAGCAGAATCAGAATAATAAGCGCAATGTACATAACGGGGGGGCCGCAGCAAGCCAGCGGCTAGGGCAAAGGAGGTTGTTGTAGTTGTAGTTGTTGGATTTCGGCTGCAAAGTACGCCATTTTTTCCGGCTGTTTCACCATCAGGCGCTCATAAATCTCGATGGCGCGGCCCAGTTTGCCCTGCCGGGACAGGATGCGGGCCAGGGTTTCGGAGGCCATTTCCGGCTCGGGGCGGGTGCTGGGAATGCTGAGGTCGGCCAGGGCTTCGGTGGTGGCTTTGTGCAGTGTGGGCCGCGAGAGGCGTGGTTTTTGCCGCAAAAAGGTGTCAATCAAATCGAGGGCACTAGCGGCTGGCAGTGCGGCGGGCCGGTGGTCGGCCCAGTAGGCGAGGAGCAACGCATCGGGCGGGAAAAATTCGCCGGGTGGCGGCAGCAGAGCCGTTGCCGGGGCAGCGGAAGCTAGGGGCAGCAAGGCCCAGCCCAAGCGGCTGCCTTCGCCCCAGCCGTAGCCCAGCACCGCGTCGCCGGTGAAGGCGGCCGGGGTCAGGGCAGGTTCCGGGACGGGCTTGGCCGGGAGCGGCCAGGTCCATTCATCCGTCAGCCCCGGCAATAGGTAGGCCGGAGTGTTCGGGACTTCTTCTTCGCCCAAGCCAAACTCAGTCCGGGCCGTGACGGCTGCCGTGGGGGGGCGCACGGGCGGCGCAACGACGGGCAGGTCGTCGGGAAGCAAAACGGGCACAACAGCCGCCGGAATTTCGGAGGCGGAGGCTGCAACGGTAAGCGATTCAACCAGCACGACAACCGCCATTTCCACTGGGAATGTCTCAGTAGCAGCCACTTCCGAGCCAGGGTTTTCGGCGGCAGCTAGTGCTGGCGCAACCGCCTCAAAAACTTGTGCCGTAACAGGCGCTTGAATGGCAAGTGCTAATTGCGCCCGTACTGCGAAGCCATCAGGCGCGTTGGCCGCACCTGCTTCAAGCGCTTGGGTTAGCTCACCGATTTCGGGTACAATGGGTGCTACCGGCGGGGTTGAGGTAGCAATTACTGGAACCGAAATGAGGGCCGGGGTCTCCGGCAATGCGACGGGCAGCATCGGTTGAACGGGGACAGGCACTGCCGCAACATCCAGTGCAGGGGAGGCCCCGGCAACAGATGCAATGGGTGGTGCAAGCTCCTCGCTCGTTGTTGCGGAAAGGCGGGTTTCCGTTGGAGTAAGTAGCCGCTGCTCAACTGGTTCACTCAGTGCTGAGGTACCACCCGTTACCACTTCAGCGGCTACTGTTCGAGCTTTTGTCAGTGCCACGGGCTGCACCTCCGGCACGGCCTCAATCAACTGGCGCAGCAAGGCGCGGTCGGCGGCGTAGGTGGCGGCGCGGCGCAGGCGCTGCCCGGCCAGCATGGTGCCGTGGTCGTGTGCGGCTTTGGCCAGCAGCAAATGCGCGGTCTGGCAGTACGGAAAAGCTTGCGCCAACTGCTCCAATTCGCGCACGTCGTCCGCCGCCAGCGTAGTGGCGTGGTCCAAGATGTGCAGGAGGGAGGCGCGATTCATAAATCACAGATGGTGCAGATTCACCAGTTGGCTACGGACTTATTAAAAATATCGGTAATAATCTTATTGGTAGTGGTCCGCACCGCCGTTTGGTCGTTGTTGATGGAGCCAATATCGCGGCTGGCAGCGTAGTCATCAAAGCTCTGAAACACTTGCTCAAAGCTTTGTTTGTCGTCTTTTGAGTTGGTAAAGCGGATTTTTACCTGAATGGTCAGGCGGTTGGTGCCCGCCTGGTCCACGCCGTCCACTTTTTGAATGGCGGCCGGGGCAAAATCATAGGCAATGATAGCGCCTTCGAACTGCAAATCGCCGTCGCGGGGCACGAGTTTCAGGTTGGTGTTGCGCTGAAAATAGTCCTTCAAATCCTCGGTAAAGCGTTGGGTCAGAAAGGCTGGTCCGGTAGGGGAATTGTTCTGAATCGTTTGAATGGAAATCGTCCGTATCGCCGGGTCAATGTTGGTGCCGTTGAAGGAATAGAAACCGCAGCCGCTGAGGAGCAAGCCGATGGCCATTAGCCGATGGCGAATGGCCGCTCTCCGGCATTTTCTCCAACTGCTAAGCCAAGCATAGCCAAGCACCAAGCACCAAGCACCAAGCACCAATTTACGCTTTTTCCAAATCATACTGCTTGAGTTTGCGGTAAAGGGTGCGTTCGGAAATGCCGAGGTCGTGGGCAGCGTGTTTGCGCTTGTTCTTATGCTTTTTCAGGGCTTTGATAATCAACTCTTTTTCTTTAGCATCCAGCGACAACGTTTCCTCCTCGGTTTCGTGGCTGATGTCTTCCACGGGTTGCGCATCGTCGGGGTCGTAGTCGCTGGCCGGGTCCACGTGCAGGGTACCGGCCGCTGCCGGAAGCAGGTAGTCGGAGCCGGTGGCTCCATCAAAAGCGTTGTTAGCATTGTTATTAGCGAACAAATGGCCATTCTGCCGCAGCAACTCCTGGGTGTCATGGGAGCGGGCACCGCCCGCCATCTCCAGCACCATTTTTTTCAGGTCCGTTACGTCGCGCCGCATATCAAACAGGATTTTATACATCAAATCCCGCTCCGAATAGCCCGCTGCTGCGCCCTCGCTGCCCGGCCCGAGCAACATCGGGAGTTGCGAGGTTTGCTCAGCGGGCAGGTATTTGGCTAGCTGGCGGCCATTGAGTTCCCGGTCCGTTTCCAGGATGGAAATTTGCTCGGCAATGTTCTTGAGTTGCCGGATATTACCCGGAAACCGGAACCGCGTTAGCAACTGCACGGCATCGGGGGCCAGGGAAATGGGGCGTACCCGGTGCTTCTCCGAAAAATCGGAAGTGAACTTGCGGAACAACAGGTAGATGTCTTCGCCGCGTTCGCGCAGGGCTGGCACCGTGATTGGCGCCGTGCTGAGGCGGTAGTAGAGGTCTTCGCGAAACTTGCCAATCCGTACATTCTCCAGCAGGTTCACGTTGGTGGCCGCCACCACGCGCACGTCGGTTTTCTGCACCTTGCTGCTGCCTACCCGAATAAACTCGCCATTCTCCAACACCCGCAGTAGCCGGGCCTGGGTGCCGAGCGGCATTTCCCCAATTTCGTCCAGGAAAATCGTGCCGCCGTTGGTGACTTCAAAGTAGCCCTTGCGGGCATCGTTGGCCCCCGTGAACGACCCTTTTTCGTGGCCAAACAACTCAGAGTCAATGGTTCCTTCGGGAATAGCCCCGCAGTTGATGGCAATGAACTGCCCGTGCTTGCGCGGCGAGAGGGCGTGGATAATCTTGGAAAAAGACTCCTTGCCCGACCCGCTTTCGCCGGTTATCAGCACGGTCATGTCGGTGGGGGCCACCTGCGCGGCCACCTGAATGGCGTAGTTCAGCGCCGGTGCGTTGCCGATGATGCCGAAGCGGAGCTTAATGGATTGAATTTCTTGCGGTGTCAAGGCTAGTTGGTGGGTAGGGTTGGGCGTTTAGGCTGCTACTTGCAAATGCTGGCGCGGGGCCGGAATGTCGCGGCCCAACTCCCGCGCAAAATCCATCCATTCCTGAATGATTACCAGCGCTTTGGCCAGTGCCTCTTTTTGGGTGGGGCCATCGGCCATACAGCCCGGTAAATCAGGAACTTCTACAATAAACGACTGGTCGTCGGCACTCCAGTAAAGCAGCACTGGGTATTGATGGGGAGCATACATAACAGGCGGATTAAAAATTAAATATTATCCAGGCCCAACGCCGCCCGATGCTGTTGCAGAAGTTGACGAACTTGCTTGGCTTGATAGGGCTTGGCCCGGTTGTTGGCTGAATGTTTATTAACTCAACAATTCCGGCTTTCCCAAACAAATGATGACTGCCATTCATTCGCCGCGTAAATCCGAGCAATTCCAACAACACGCACAGCGCACTAAAATTTAAGTCGTGGTCGTGTTGGCCGGAAAGCATCCGGGGCAGGAATTTTTGCCGCTGGCTCATACCGCGTCGCCCTGCAACGCGCCACCCGTGCTGGTATGCACCAGCACGTTCACATAATCGCCTTTCTGAAAATTTTGTTTAGGAAAAATCACTACCTGGTTCTGGCTGTTGCGCCCGCTCAAATGTTCTTTGGAGCGTTTGGAGAAGTTTTCGACCAGCACCCGATGCACCCGGCCCACGCCGCGCTCGTAGCGGGCGCGACTGTGAAGTTGCTGCAAGTCAATGATTTCCTGCAAGCGGCGCTTTTTGGTTTCCAACGAAATGTCGTCGGCCAACTTGCGGGCAGCCAGGGTGCCGGGGCGCTCCGAGTAGAAAAAGTGGTAGGCCATGTCGAAGCGCACAAACTCCATGAGGCTAAGGGTGTCGCGGTGTTCGTCCTCGGTTTCGGAGCAGAAGCCCGCAATCATATCGGAGCTGATGGCGCAGTCGTCGCCCAGGATGCGGCGCACGGCCCGGATGCGCTCCTCGTACCACGGGCGGTCATAGGTGCGATTCATCAGGCTGAGAACCCGTGAGTTGCCGCTTTGGGCAGGCAGGTGAATGAACTTGCAGATGTTGTCGTAGCGGGCGATGGTGTGCAGCACCTCGTCGGTGATATCTTTGGGGTGCGAGGTGGAAAAACGCACTCGCAACTGCGGGCTGACCAGCGCCACGCGCTCCAGCAGTTGGGCAAAATTGACGTATTCGGACCCGTCGGCGGCGGCCCATTTGTAGCTGTCCACGTTCTGGCCGAGCAGGGTAACTTCTTTGTAGCCAGCGGCCACTAAGTCTTGCGCTTCCTGCACAATGCTGTGGGCATCGCGGCTGCGTTCGCGGCCCCGCGTGAAGGGCACCACGCAGAACGAGCACATATTGTCGCAGCCGCGCATGATGCTGATAAAGGCCGACACGCCGTTGCTGTTGAGGCGCACGGGGGTGATGTCGGCGTAGGTTTCTTCGCGGCTTAGCAGCACGTTCACGGCTTTTTGGCCGCCGTCCACTTCGGCAATCAGGCGGGGCAAGTCGCGGTAGGCATCAGGGCCAACTACCAGGTCCACAATCTTTTCTTGTTCCAGGAGCTGGCTTTTCAGGCGTTCGGCCATGCAGCCCAACACGCCCACGAGCATTCCAGGACGGCGCTTTTTATGCGAGTTAATCTGGCTCAACCGCATCCGCACAGTTTGTTCGGCTTTTTCGCGGATGGAGCAGGTGTTGAGCAGCACCAAATCGGCCGTGGCGAGGTCGTCGGTGGCCTCAAAACCTTCGTCATAAAGAATGCTGGACACGATTTCGGAATCCGAGAAATTCATCTGGCAGCCGTAGCTTTCCATGTACAGCTTGCGCGTTGGGCCGCTGTGCAGCAAGGCGCTGGCCTGGGCTAAACCAACAGGAGCGGCTACGGCTGCGGGCCGGTCCAGAAAATCAAGCGTTAAAATTGGCTGGGACACGAATTGAGGCTATTTAGGCGGAAGACAAAGATACGGCGGCGGGGGCAAAATGACAGAATGGCAGAAGAAATTGAACGAGTGCCTTTAACCTTCACTAATACTCGTGCCCAATACTTCCAGCAACGCCTTGGCTTTCAACAAACACTCTTCGTATTCCCGCGCCGGGTTCGAATCGTAGGTAATGGCCGACCCCACTTGAAACGACAGATACCCAGTATCGGCCCGGTACTGTAAGCTGCGAATAACGACGTTGAAATCAAAGCGCTGGTCGGGCCAGATGCAGCCGATGGTGCCGCTGTAGAGGCCCCGTTGGCTACGCTCGTAGTGTTCAATGAGTTGCATGGCCCGGATTTTTGGTGCTCCGGTCATGGAACCCATCGGGAATGTAGAGCGCAGCACGTCCTCAAAATCGGTACCCGGCAGCGATTGCGCCTGCACCGTCGAAATCATTTGCCACACGTGGCGAAACGGATAGAGGCCAAAGAGTTCGGGCACGGTCACGGTGCCGGTTTGGGCCACCCGTGCCAAATCGTTGCGAACCAAATCCACAATCATCAAGTTTTCAGCCCGTTCCTTTTCGTCGTTCAGCAAAGTAAGGCGTTGCTGTTCGTCTGTTGCGGGCGTGAGGCCGCGCCCGATGGTGCCCTTGATGGGTTGCGAGAGCAACACCGGCGGCCGGTGGGCCAAAAACCGTTCCGGCGACGCGCACAGCAAGTAGTGGTCGTGGTGGCGGCAGAAGCCCGCAAACGGCGCAGGTGAAACGTTTTGCAAGCGCCAGAAAACGTCCAGCGGGTCCAGGGCAACCCCTTCGACATAAAACTCCTGACAAAGATTTAGCTCATAGACTTCGCCATTAAGAATGTCTTCGCGGATGGCCGCCACGGCCTGTAAATAATCGGCTTTGGGCAAGCGCGGACGCAACGGCGGCACGGCCGGTAATAGCGGTGTCGGGGCTGGCGAACCCGCCAAAATCTGGTCCAGTACCCCGGCGGTGGCCCCGTGGATTTCTACCCCGTCGGTCCGCCAGCAGAGCCAGGTCTGGGGCTGAAAAAAATGGAGTTGCGGCCAGGCAAACCCGTTGAAGTTACCGCTGCTGAGGGCTTCAATTTCGTTTTTTGCGTCGTAGGTTACGAAGCCGCAAACGGGGCCAGCCGCCAGGTTTTGGCGCAACCAGGGGCGCAAACCGGCCAGGGCAACGGGGCTGTCGGCGGTGGCCGGGGCCACGGCCAGCAGCCGCTCAAACGCACCCTGCGGGTAGAGCAGGTCGTTTGGCTCGAGATAGACACAATGCGGGAATCTGGCTGCCCAAAGCAGCGCCAAGCGGTTAAATTCGGTTGGCGACAGGCCTATTTCAGTAAAAAAAGCAACTTGCGGCACGCAACAAAAAATTAACGGTTCTGCCTTTGGAAATAAGTCCTGCCGGCGGCTTAAATGGCCCTGCTACAAAGTTCGCAGGGCCAGCTTGGCTTTGGTGTCGGTGCTGTTTTTGTATTCGTGGGCGGGATAGGCCAGGGCGCGTTCAAAGTACTTACGGGCCAGGGCTCGCTGGCCAGCCTCCTGAGCCAGATAACCGAGTTGCAACGCTGCCTGGGGCGCAAAATAGTATGGCGTATCGGGTCCGGCCGTTGCCAAGGTTTGCTCGAATGCCAAGCGGGCCGAATCGGGCTGATTCTGGGCTTGGTAAGCACGGGCGCGACGGTAAGGCTCCTCAATACGGTCGCGCAAGGGGGTGGCGGCCGTAGCCCGGAACTGGCGCAACGTGGCCAGGGCGGCCCGGCTGTAGCCCCCGTCGGTTTGCAAGCGGGCACGGGTCAGCACGAGGCTTAGGGCCAAGGCGTTGTGATAAAACTGTTGGGCGTATTTGTCCTCTTCCACATCGGTTGGCCCGGCTTGGTTAATTTGCTCGCGGTAGAGGGCCACCACGTCGGCGGGCTGCCCACCCAGCCACGCCGCCAAATAGAGTTTGAAGGCGGCATCTTTGCGGTAGTGCCGCCCGACATATAAGCTGAGAAAAAGCAAGTTTTCGCGTTCTGCTTCGGCGTATTCGCCCCGGTAGAGGCGCAAATCGGCGGCCATGTGGTGCAGGTACGGAATGGGGAGGTAAGCCGGACCGGTGGGCCGTTGCTGGTAGGCCGCCAGGGCAGGGTCGCCGTGGTGCTGGCGCTTGTTTACACTAATAGCGATGAGCGCAAATAGTAGATTATCAGGTTCTTGATTCTGTAACTGCGCCACCAAATGCAAGGCCTTGCCCGGCTGCTTGTAGTAACTTTCCCGAATCATGGCCAAAAAAATCTGGCTTTCGGTTTGAAAATCATTGGCTTGGTTAGCGGCCAGCGCCAGGTTTTGCAGCCCCGCTTCCACGTTGCCAGGCAGCCCCAGCAAGCGTAGTAGCCAGTGGTAGCCATTGGGCAACGAACCTATTGCAAACTGGCCCAACCCCAAGGTTTTGCGGGCGGGCAAAAAGGCGGGATATTGCCGCACCACCGCCTGCATCTGCTGAAATCCTTGCCGCAGGTTCAGGCTGCCCACTACTTCGTGCTGAAAACTCAGTTGGTTCATTCCCAGATGCATTCGGATTTCGGCTCGCACGTAGTCATGCAATGCACCCGGCGGCAGTTTCTCCAACCCATCAAGGCGTGTTTGTTGAGCGGCCACGGTGGCCGCATAACGTCCGCCATCCTGCGACACAAACAGTTCGGTGAAGTCGGCGCAGTCGGCCACTAATAGTGTTCCGGGGCCAAAAGGTTCGGTTCGCAGCAACTGACGGGCCGCATCAAGTTTTAGCTTCAGCACCTCGGCGTAGGCGCGACGGGCGACGGGAGATAGGGTGGCCGAAGTTTCGGGGCCGGTAAGTGGGGGTTGGGAGCCAGGGGGAACGGGTACCGTCGGTTGCTCGGCACTGACCGACGACCCGCCAAAACCCGCGCACAGCAACGCCATCGCCACGAGGAGCGGCCTTGCTTTAGTGGCAAACCTGTGGCAATCCGTTGCGGTGAAAAACATCTTGCAAAATAAAAAGGAACGGCCAACGGCCGCTCCTTTTCCATTTATCATCCATTATTTACCAAGCCCATTCACTAACGTGTCATTTTCGTCCTCGACAAGTTGAATAAATAGTAACTGATAAATGACTACTCGCTCCGTCCTTCCACGTCGGCCAGAATGCGGCCGCAGTGTTCGCAGACGATGATTTTCCTGTGCGAAATGATGTCGGCCTGCCGTTGGGGCGGCACCGTGTTGAAGCAGCCGCCGCAGGCATCGCGGCGCACCAGCACCACGGCCAAGCCGTTGCGCACGTTGCCCCGGATGCGGTGGTAGGCGGTGAGCAGGCGGTTCTCGACGGGCGTGATGGCCGCGTCGCGCTCCAGCACCAGGCCGCGCTCTTCTTCCTCGTTTTCGGCCACAATCGTGTCCAGTTCGCCTTTTTTGTTGTCCAGGTCTTTGCGCCGCTCCTCGAGCCGGGTTTTGGTGCCGCTGATTTCGGCGTTTTTTACGTCAATCTGGTACTGCGCTTCTTTGATTTTTTTGTCGGAAATCTGAATTTCCAGGCGCTGCAATTCCATCTCTTTGCCGATGGCTTCGTACTCGCGGTTGTTGCGGACGTTTTGCTGTTGCTCGTCGTATTTCTTAATCAGGTTTTCGGCTTCTTTGCTGGCCTGTTTGCGGCTCTTGATGAAGTCGTTGAGGCCCTGAATGTCGTCGTCAAATTTCTTGACACGCACTTCGTAACCGGCAATTTCGTCTTCCAGGTCCTGCACTTCTTCGGGCAAATCGCCGCGTACACGCCGGATTTCGTCGAGTTGCGAGTCGAGGCGTTGCAGGGTGAGCAGGGCTTCGAGCTTGGTGGCAACGGGCACGTCGGCGGGGGCCACGGCAGCACTTTTAGCAGTCATAATGAACGGGGTTCGTGGGGGTTTCGGCAAACAAGACCGCAAAAGTACGCCCAAAACCGGCCGTAAGCAAGTCCCGGAACACTTCGCCGGTGTATTGTTCGCTCTCAAAATGCCCAACGTCACAGAGCATTAGCTGCCCTTCGGCCCCGAAAAATTCGTGGTATTTCACGTCGCCCGTCACGTAAGCATCGGCCCGCGCTGCCCGCGCCGCGCCCAGCAGAAACGCCCCCGCCCCGCCGCAAATCGCCACCGTTTTAATGTCCTTTTCAAAGGCTGTGAAGCGCACCACCGGCACGTGCAGCGCCGTTTTGAGCTGCGCCCGGAAAACTGCCGGACTCAGGGCTTTGGGCAGTTCGCCCACCAGCCCCGCGCCCACTTCGTGGTGCGTGTTTTCCAGCTTAATCAACTCGTAGGCAACTTCTTCGTATGGGTGCGCCGCCCGCAAGGCCCGCAACACTGCGCCCTGCCGGTGCAGGGGTAGCAGCACGTCCAGCCGCAGTTCGGGCACGGTTTCGGGTTGGTTTGCGGCTCCGATGGCGGGCCGGGTGCCCGCGCCTGGCGTGAAGGTGCCGCTGCCCGCGCTCTGAAAGCTGCAATCGGCGTAGTTGCCGACCTGGCCCGCGCCAGCCGCGTAAAGTGCGGCCAAGACTGTGCTTGCCAAGTTGTTGCTTTGGTCTGCGGGGCGATTGGGCACGTAAGTGCTGAGGCGGCCCAGCGTCCCGCTTTGCGGGGCCAGGGTGCGGGCGTTGGTCAGGCCCAGCTTCTCGGCCAGCTTGTCGTTCACGCCGTTGCGCACGTTGTCGAGGTTGGTGTGGGCGGCGTAAATCGCCACGTCATTTTTGAGGGCCACGATGATGGTGCGCTCTACTTCGTTGCTGCCCGTCAGGCGTTTGAGCGGTCGGAAGATGACCGGATGGTGGGCCACCACCACGTTGCAGCCGCGTCGCACGGCCTCGGCCACCACGGCCGGGGTGCAGTCGAGGGTGATGAGCACGCCGGTTATTTCGGCCTGTGGGTCGCCGCATTGCAGGCCCGCATTGTCGTAGCTTTCCTGATAGGCGAGGGGCGCGGCAGCCTCTAACAGTTGGGCAAGGTCGTGGACGGTTTTCAATTAAAAATTATCAATTAAGAATTAAAAGACAGGCAGCTTCCTAGCGTTTCCACGTAGTGGGCCACGTTGGCGGCCAGGTGGCGGCGGCGGTATTGCATGAGGTAGCGGGGGTGGTCCAGCACGACAATTTTAGCAAATAGCTTCAGCTCATCGTTGAGCCGGTGGAGAAATTTGGCATTGCGCTGGCCCAGGCACACGGCCACGTCGCGGCGCAAGGGCAACTCTGCTACTTGCTGCTGGAGCGAGCGTTGCATATCCGGCCACAGTATTTTGGTCAGGGTCGGACTATCGTAATAGTTGTAGTTTTTGCCTTCGCGCAACAGCACCAGCGGATAAATAGACCCGATGTAGAAATGGCGGTAGAATTCCGCTGGCCCGCCCAATGCCGTAATGAACGCATACACAAACTGACTGGACAACTCCTGCCGGGTTGTGGGCAAGTCGTGGGCAATGCCGCAAAACTGCGTCAGGGCCGTGGGGTCGGTGAAAGCCACGCCGGTGCGGCCCGCCCCAAAGCGGCCGGGGTTGATGCCCAACAGGGCCACGCGGGGGTGCGTGTCGGTGTAAAATTTATCGGTAAATTGCTGAAGCAAAGCGTAAATTGCCGGATTTTGGGTGGGATTTTCTACTTGCACCGAATCGGGCAGGGGCGGGGGCAGCGGGAAGCTGCACAGGAAGCGCAACAGGTGGTCGGCGAAGGTGGGCACGGGCCAAAGATAGCCGCAGCAGGCCGGGCAGACCGTAATTTTGCCGCGCCCATGGCCTACCTGCTTACTTGTTTGTTGCTCCCGTTTTCCTGGCTCTACGCCGGGGTGATGCGTGTCCGCAACTGGTTTTATGACCGGGGGTATAAAAAGTCCGAAACCTTCGCTGTGCCGCTTCTCAACGTGGGCAATCTGCGGGTGGGCGGCACCGGCAAAACCCCGCACGTCAGTTGGTTGGTTGCGGAACTGCGGCGGCAGGGGCAGCGCCCGGCCATCCTCAGCCGGGGCTACGGGCGGGCCACCAGCGGCCCGCGCCTGACCAGCCCCACCGATTCGGCCGCCACGGTGGGCGACGAACCCTGGCAGTATTACCAGCAGTTTGGGCCAGCAGCGAACGCCGCCCCGGCCGTGCCGGTGGCCGTGGCCGAAGCCCGGCGGCTGGGCGTGCGGCTACTCCTTGACCAGCAGCCAGCCACCACCGTCATCGTGCTGGACGATGCTTACCAGCACCGCGCTGTGCGGCCCGCCCTGAACATTCTCCTCACCGAATTGGCCCGGCCATTCTGGGCTGATTTCGTGCTGCCCGCTGGCCGCCTGCGCGAGGGCCGTGCCGGGGCCGCCCGTGCCGATGTGGTCGTCGTCACGAAGTGCCCGCTCCACTTGCCCGCCGCTGCCCAAGCCGAAGCGGCCCGGCAGGTGCGCCGCTACGCCCGGCCGGGGGTGCCGGTGCTGTTTTCGGCCTATGCCTACGGTGCGCCGCGACCTTTGGCGCCCGGTTTGCTGCCGCTTGCCCCGGCTGGGCCGGCGCTGCTGCTCACCGGCATTGCCCGGCCCGGCCCGCTACGTCACCACCTGGAAGCCAGCGGCTACGTAGTTGCATTTCACGCCGATTTTCCCGACCACCACGCCTTCCAACCCCACGACCTGACGGCCCTACGGGCGCAGTGGCGGCCGGGCTGGCCCATTTTTACGACGGCCAAAGATGCGGCCCGCCTACAAGCCCCGGAATTGGCAGCGCCGCTGCACGGCTTGCCGGTTTACGTGGTGCCGATAGAAGTGGTGTTTTTGGGCAATGGCGCAGCGGAGTTGGGGCGGCTGATAGAGGCTGCACCCTACAACTGCGTTAGCGCATAACTCACCAGATTGGCTCCCATCCGTAGCGCGGCATCGTGCGTGGCGGGCGAATCTTCGGGATACGTGCCGATGTCCTCCCAGCCGTTGCCGAGGTCGCATTCGTAGCTGTAGAAGCACACCAAACGGCCTTTGTGGAGCAGACCGAAGCCCTGTGCCCGCTTACCTTCGTGCTCGTGTACTTTAGGCAAGCCTTTGGGAAACGGATACTTCTGGTGGTAGATGGGGTGGGAGTAGGGCAATTCTACAAATTCCAGTTCGGGAAACACCTTTTTCATTTCGGGGCGGATAAACTTGTCCAGCCCGTAGTTGTCGTCAATGTGCAGAAAACCGCCCCCAATGAGGTACTGCCGCAGATTGCGGGCTTCGGCGGCCGTGAAGCTCACGTTGCCGTGGCCAGTCATGTGCACGAAGGGGTAGGTGAGCAGCTCCGGCGCGTCCAGCTCCACGGTGGCTTCGTCGGGGGCGATGTTGGTTTTCAGGCTTTGGTTGCAGAACGTGATGAGGTTGGGCAGCGAGGTTTTGTTGGCGTACCAGTCGCCGCCGCCGCCGTAGTGCAGCTTGGCAATGCGAAAGCTGTAGGCCGTGGGCGCAGCGGCAGTGAGCGAAAAAAGCAGGCCAGCGGCGAGCAACAACGATTTGAGCATAGCGAATAGCAGCGGGCACGGTGCCTGCACTGCAAAGTAACGGCCGGGGCCAAAAGTTCGCCCGGTTGCGGTCGGGGCACCGAATGCAGAAAGCCGACTTGGCAGGGGCTACTTTTACGCTTTGCGGCAAATCTGCTCTTACCGCCGCATCCAGCGGCACCGCTCCTCCGTCATTCCCCTGCGCGGCTATGCCCCGAGAACAACTCATTCATTTTCTGAAAAGCACGGCCCTAATCGGCACCGGGCAGGCCGAGGAAATAGCCGCTGATTTCACCGCCCGAACTGTGGCCAAAAACGATTTTTTACTGCAAGCGGGCAAGGTCAGCGACGACTACTTTTTCCTCGACCGGGGTTTTCTGCGCGCCTTTGCTTACGACACCAACGGCAACGACGTGACGACCGGCTTCTACACCAGCGGGCAGGTCGTGTTCGAGGTGTCGTCGTTCTTCCAGCGCAGCCCGTCGCTCGAGCACATTCAGGCCCTGACCGACTGCACCGGCTGGTGCCTCAGCTACCAGCAGATGAACGCCTTGTTCCACGCCCGGAACGAGTTTCGAGAGTTTGGGCGCTTGGTGCTGGTGCGCGGTTTTGCGGCCCTCAAAAGTCGGATGCTGGCCACCATAACCGAGCCAGCGGCCGTCCGTTACGAACGACTGCTCCGGGCCAACCCCGAAATATTCCAGCACGTACCGCTCAAACACGTAGCTTCTTACCTGGGCATCACCGACACCTCGTTGAGCCGGATTCGCAAGGGCCAACCCAAAAAGTAGCCCCGTCCGGCGTTTCTTGCCATTTGGTAAGCAATGCCGCCATCCGGCCCTGCTTCCTTTGCAGCACAATTCACCCCATTTGTGCATTCATGGAAACTGTACCTGCTGGCCTCGGCCTCGTTTTTGGCCTTACTACGGTCCTCACCGTTAGCTTGTTCTACGTAGCCGCACACCGCGCTGGCCGCGTTTTGGGGCTGTTGCTGCCGTGGCTGCTGGTGCAGGGGGCCGTGGCCTGGAGTGGTTTCTACACCATCACCGGGGGGCTGCCGCCCCGTCTGGGGTTGCTGTTTGGCCCACCGCTGCTGCTGATTGCTACCTTGTTTCTAACGGCGGCCGGGCGGCAATTTATTGACCGTTTGCGTCTTGATTCGCTCACGCTGCTCCACGTGGTTCGCATTCCGGTGGAACTGGTGCTGCTGGGGCTGTTTCTGCACCGCGCCGTGCCGCAATCCATGACTTTTGAAGGGCACAACTTTGACATTCTGTCCGGTCTTACTGCGCCGGTGGTGTACTATTTCGCCTTCCGGCAAAAGCGGTTGGGTAGCAAAGGGCTGTTAATCTGGAACCTGCTGGCGCTGGGGCTGTTGCTCAACATCGTGACCACTGCCGTGCTGTCGGCCCCGTCGCCGCTGCAACGCTTTGCGTTTGAGCAGCCGAACGTGGCCATTCTGCATTTTCCCTTCGTGTGGCTGCCAGCGGTGGTGGTGCCGTTGGTGCTGCTGGCACACCTGGCGGCCATCCGGCAGTTGGTGCTGAAAAGCAACGAGAAATGACGGTGAGCCAGCGGCCAATGCCGTGAATTTGCCGCCTGCAACCGGTTTTGTAATACTTTTGCCAGGGTAGTAATTCGAGTTGGATTGCTTTCCAATCGTTTCAACCCAATCACAATCATGAAACGCACGTTGTTTTACGGGTTGTTGCTGAGCGGTGTAGCTTGTAAATCAACGAACTACACCACGCCGGTAACGGTGCCAATAGCATTCAGCCCGCCCGTACAAGTCGCGGTGAATGGCTACACCGGCAACCTGATGGAGCCATTCCTGACTCGAGATGGCAACGTGCTATTGTTCAACAACCTGAACAGCCCAACTGAGAACACCAACCTGCACTGGGCTACCCGGCTAACCGATTCCACCTTTCAGTACCAAGGCGAGCTAACTGGCGTGAACACCCCCGACCTGGAAGGAGTGCCGACGCTGGACCAGGCGGGGAATCTGTACTTTGTTTCGACCCGAAACTACGTCACAACGCTCTCAACGCTCTACCAGGGCAGCTTTGCCAACGGCGCGGTGATGAACCTGCGCCTGATTCCCGGCGTGTCGCGGCAACAGGCGGGCATCGTGAATTTTGACGTAGAAGTGAGCGCCGACGGGCAGCGCCTGTATTTTGTGGATGCCCAATTCGACCAATCGGGCACGCCCCAAACGGCCGATTTGGTCATCGCCCGCAAAACCAGCACCGGCTTCGAGCGCCTGCCCAACAGCGCCACGTTGCTCCAAAACCTCAACACCGAGGCCCTGGAATACGCCGCTGGCATCTCGGCCAACGAACTCGAACTTTACTTCACCCGCGTTGCCACGCCCCTGACGGCCACCTCCGTGCCGGTTGTAATGGTCGCCACGCGGCCCGGCCCCGCTGCCGCTTTCGGCCAGCCGATGGCCGTGGCCAGCATTACTGGTTTTGCCGAAGCCCCCACCGTGGCCCCCGACCAGAAGACGATTTATTTTCACCGCAAGGACAACGGCGTTTTTGGCCTGTATCTGACGCGAAAAAAGTAGCTTGCACTCAACCAATTTACCCATGAAAAACCTGTTCAACGCCGCCGATACGGCCGAAACCATTGGCCGCATCAACCGCCTCAGCGCCAACAGCCAGCCGCAGTGGGGCAAGATGAGCGTGGGCCAGATGCTGGCTCACTGCAACGTGGCATACGAGATGACGCACGACGGCAAGCACCCCAAGCCCAACGCGTTGGTAAAGTTCATGCTCAAGCTTTTTGTGAAAAACACCGTAGTCGGCCGCAAGCCCTATTCTCGCAACGGCCGCACGGCCCCGGCTTTCCTGATAACAACCCCGCGCGACTTCGACACCGAAAAACAACGCCTGCTGGCCTACCTGCACCAAACCCAGCAACTGGGCGAAGCCTATTTTGACGGCCGTGAATCGCATTCGTTTGGCCCGCTAACGAAAGCGGAGTGGAACACCCTGTTTGCCAAGCACCTCGACCACCATTTGGGGCAGTTTGGAGTATAATTTCAGTTTCATCAAACCATGACCACCGGCAAAGACCTGCTCGACCTCGGCTACAAACCCGGCAAATGGTTTAGGGAAGCCCTGGACCACATCAACGCCCACGACTTGCGCGGCGACGACTTGCGGGCCTACCTGGACTCGGTTGGCCCCGGTCCGGTGCTGCCGCTGCTGGCCACGCCGGTCCCCTTTCACGAAAACATTCTGGCCGAAACCGCCCAGGAGCAGAACAACATTGACTACGTGAAGCGGTCAATGGCATTGCTCATGCGAACCCCCACGGTGGTGGGCGGGGCCATCATGCCCGATGCCTGCCCGGCTGGCCCGTTGGGCACCATTCCGGTGGGCGGTGTAGTGGCCGCACGCCGCGCCATCCACCCCGGAATGCACTCGGCCGACATCTGTTGCTCACTGATGCTGACCAACCTGGGCCGGGTGGACCCCAAAACGGTGCTGGACACGGCCCAGGGCATCACCCATTTCGGCCCCGGCGGGCGCGACCCGGACCGGCAGTTTGCCCTGCCCGACGACCTGCGGGCCGAGTTTGAGGCCAACCCGCTGCTGAACTCGCCCCGCAGCCTGAACTACGCCCGCGAACATCTGGGCACCCAGGGTGACGGCAACCACTTCCTGTACGTGGGCACCTCACGCAACACCGGCGACACCGTCCTCGTGACCCACCACGGTTCGCGGGGCGTGGGGGCGTTGCTCTACAAAAACGGGATGGCCGTGGCCGAGCAGTTTCGGCGCGTGCTTTCGCCCGAAACCGCCCCCGACAACGCCTGGATTCCCAGCGACACGCCCGAAGGCGAAAGCTATTGGCAGGCGCTGCAAACCGTGCGGAAGTGGACTAAGCAGAACCACTTGTGCCTGCACGATGCCGTGGCCGCCCAACTGGCCGCAGCCGTGCGCGACCGCTACTGGAACGAACACAACTTCGTGTTTCGGGACGGCGACGTGTTCTACCACGCCAAAGGCGCTACGCCGCTGGACCCGAAATTTATGCCCGATATCACCGGCCCGCGCATCATCCCGCTCAACATGGCCCAGCCCATCCTGATTGTGGAAGGCCCCACCACGGCCCGCAACCTGGGCTTTGCGCCCCACGGGGCTGGCCGTAACCTGAGCCGTACCGGCCACAAGCGCAGCAAGCTGGGCCAAACCAACGAGGAACTGTTCGCGGCCGAAACGCAGGGCATTGATGCCCGGTTTTTCTTCAACCGCATTGACATTTCCGAGCTGCCCAGCGCCTACAAAGATGCCGAAGCCGTGAAGCGTCAAATTGCTGATTTTGAGCTGGCCACCGTACTGGACGAGATTCGGCCTTACGGCTGCCTCATGGCCGGCGACTGGGAGCAGGACGCGCCCTGGCGCAAGAAAAAGCTGGCCAAAGCGGCGGCCAACCCGGCGGCTCAGGACGGGCAGGACGACGCTTCGGCACTGGCCGGGTAGCAGTTATCCAGACGGGGTTAGCTGCAAGCGCACACCCAAATCCCCAAAACGCCCGCCCGGCTGCCGAAAAAGGCCCCGGCCCTACATTTGCGGCCCTACTCCTTGTGCCCGATGCTTGCAAAGCTGTTCGCCGTCATGGCCCAAACGGTGGCCCTTAGCCCAACCGACATCGCCCGTTGCGAACAATATTTTCAGCCGCTGACGCTGAAGAAAAACACTGTAGTGGCGGCGGCGAGCGAGGTGCCCCGCCACCTGTTTTTCATCAACGAGGGCTATATGCGGCTGCACTACGCCGACGAGCGCGGCGGCGACATCACCACCCATCTGGGCCTGCCCAACGGTTTTATAGCGGCTTTCCTCAGCTTCGTGCAGCAGCAGCCCGCCGCCGAAAGCCTGTCCACCATCACAGCCTGCGAGGTGCTACGCATCGCCCAGCCCGATTTGGCGGCGCTCATTCAGGTCAGCGAAGCCTTTAAGCAGTTCAGCCTCCTGATTTTTGAAACGGCCCTGGGCGCGTCAGCGCAACGGGCCAACAGCCTGGCAACCCTCAGCGCCGAACAACGCTACCGGCAACTGCTGGCGCAACACCCCGACGTGTTGCTGCACGTGCCGGTGCAGCAAGTGGCATCGTTTCTGGGCATTCAGCCCGAAAGCCTGAGCCGCATTCGCCGGCAGGCAATTACCTAACATTTGTCAGGTGAGGCGGCCAGGGGTAGCCTAGAACTTTGCGGTCAAATTTTCCCTCACCCCAACCCTCGCGCCATGCTGTCCGATTTTGCCCACCAGTTCCTACGGGCGTTTCCGCGAAGTTTTGTTGCCGCCCTGCTGCTCAACGGGGCCTTGCTTTCGCTCGCGTATTTTGTGTTTTGGCACCAGTTTAAAGACCGGCTGCGGCACTGGCGCATTCAGGTGCGGGAGCGGGTGAACGCGCAGCAAATCAGGCGCGAGCTGAAAAATGCCCTCTACACGCTGGCCGTGGGAGCGAGCATGAGCAGCGTGGTGCTGTACTTGGCCGCGCACGGCCACACGCGCCTTTACCAAGACCCCGCTAGGCACAGTTGGTGGTACAATTTTGGCGGGTTTTTTCTGCTTTTGCTCATCGACGACGCTTGGTTTTACTGGGTTCACCGGCTGCTGCACCAGCGGTTTTTCTTTCGCCTCATTCACGCCGAACACCACAAAAGTGTGGATGTGAACCCGTTTACGTCCGTATCATTTCATTTTCTGGAGCCGGTGCTGCTCACGGCCTGGATTTTCCCAGTGGCCTTTTTCATCCCCGTATTTGCGCCGGTGCTGCTGCTCGTGCAGCTCTGGGGCACCCTCGAAAACCTGAAATCGCACCTCGGCTACGAGCTGTACCCGGCCGGTTTCAACCGGAGCTGGCTGCGGCTGCTCACTACCAGCACCCACCACAACCTGCACCACAGCCGCTTCACGGGCAACTACGGGGTGCATTTGCGCCTTTGGGACTGGCTGCTGGGCAGCGAGTTTCCTGACTACGAAGCCGAATTTGATGCCATCAAGGCCCGCCAGCCGCCGCCCCGCCCCAGCGATTCGCCAGTGGCCTGAATGCCCCGCTACCCCGGCCAATGAGCGCAACCCCAAACGCCAAAAACGCCCACCCGGCAACCGGGTGAGCATTTTCACAAGCTAAAAAACCGGGCTTACATCCCCAGCTTCTGCTTCAGATTCTCGTCCAACGCGGCCAGAAACTCCTCGGTGTAGAGGTAGTCGCGGCCGTGTTCCACCTGGTTGCCGTGGATGCAGACGGCCAGGTCCTTGGTCATTTTGCCGCTTTCCACGGTTTCGATGCACACGGCTTCCAACGCCTTGCAGAAACTGATAAGCTCTTGATTATCGTCCAAAATTCCCCGGAACTCCAGCCCGCGCGTCCAGGCAAAAATGCTGGCAATGGGATTGGTGCTGGTGGGCTTGCCCGCTTGGTGGTCGCGGTAGTGGCGGGTCACGGTGCCGTGGGCGGCTTCGGCTTCCATCGTGCCGCCGTCGGGGGTCACAAGCACCGAAGTCATCAGGCCCAGCGAGCCGAAGCCCTGCGCCACGGTGTCGCTCTGCACGTCGCCGTCGTAGTTCTTGCAGGCCCACACGAAGTTGCCGTGCCATTTCAGGGCCGAGGCCACCATGTCGTCAATCAGCCGGTGCTCGTAGGTGATGCCCGCCGCCTTGAACTTGGCGGTGTAGTCCTGCTCGTATATCTCCTGAAAAATGTCTTTGAAGCGGCCATCGTACTTCTTCAGGATGGTGTTTTTGGTGCTCAAATACAAGGGCCAGCCTTTCATCAGGGCCTGGTTGAAACAGGCGTGGGCGAAGCCCCGGATGCTTTCGTCGGTGTTGTACATGGCCAGGGCCACGCCGTCGCTCTTGAAATTGAACACCTCGAACGACTGCGCCGCGCCGCCGTCTTCGGGCTGAAAGCTGATGGTGAGCTTGCCCTTGCCTTTGGTCACGAAATCGGTGGCCCGGTACTGGTCGCCAAACGCGTGGCGGCCGATGCAAATGGGAGCCGTCCAGTTGGGCACGAGGCGGGGCACGTTGGCCATCACAATCGGCTCGCGGAACACCGTGCCGTCCAGAATGTTGCGGATGGTGCCGTTCGGCGACTTCCACATCTGCTTGAGACTAAATTCTTTCACCCGCTCCTCGTCGGGCGTGATGGTGGCGCACTTGATGCCCACGCCGTACTGCCGGATGGCATTGGCCGCGTCCACCGTCACCTGGTCGTTGGCCTGGTCGCGGTACTCAATGCCGAGGTCGTAATACTTGATGTCGAGGTCCAGGTAGGGCGTAATGAGCTTGTCCTTGATGAACTTCCAGATGATGCGCGTCATTTCGTCGCCGTTCAGTTCAACAACGGGATTGGCTACTTTAATTTTGGTCATGGTGGGGGTTGAGTGGGTGATTTCGGCAACGAAGTTGGCACCGTTCGGCCGGAATCCCAGCCGATAGTTGTGCAATCGTTCCCGGAAAAGTTGCCGGGCAACAGCGCGAACTACGAGGTTGGCGCTACCGGCCGCGCGATGTGCGCCGTAAAAACGGCCGCCAGCGCCGCCGTTTCGGTCCGCAGCCGCGACTCGCCCAGCGTCACCGGCCGGATGCCCCGGTCCAGCGCCAACTGAATTTCGGCGGGCGTAAAATCGCCTTCCGGGCCAATTAGGACGCAGCAGTGCGGGCCGCCCACTACCTGCGCCAGGGCGATGCGTTCGCCCGCTTCTAGATGGGCGATGAAAGCAGTTTCGGGCGCGGTTTCGGTCACAAACGCGCCGAAGTCCTGTATGTCGTCCAGTTGCGGCAGCCACGCTTGCCCCGACTGTTTCAGGGCGCTGATGGCAATTTTCTCCAGCCGGTCCAGCTTCAGGTCGCGGCGCTCGGAGCGGGCGCAGCGCAGGAAGCTGAGGCGCTCCACGCCGATTTCGGTGGCTTTTTCGACCAGCCACTCCATGCGGTCCAGGTTTTTGGTGGGCGCCACGGCGAGGTGGGTGTAGTAGGGGCGGGGCGGCACGATTTCGTGCTGTGTTATTTGCAACTGGCAGCGCTTGGGGTTGGCCTCAGCTACGGTGGCGGCATACACGCCGCCGCGTCCGTCTAACAACTGCACGGCCGCGCCGGGGCCGAGGCGCAACACCCGCACGGCGTGCTTGCTTTCGTCTTCCGAAAGCTGGTAGCGGGTTTGGGTAGGCGTGAGGTCGGGGGCGAAGCAGGTGAGCATGGGGGTGACTTTTAGGCGCGGGTCAAATCGCTGGCAGCACCGTGCCGCTGACTTCCCCAAACCCAATCCGCACCCCGTCTTTCTCCGTGTAGCCGCGCAACGTTATGGTGTCGCCATCCAGCAGAAACTTCCGTTCCGAGCCGTCGGGCAGCACCAGCGGGCGGGTGCCGCGCCAGGCGAGTTCCAGCATCGAGCCGAGCGAATCGGGCGTGGGGCCGGAGATGGTGCCCGAAGCGTACAGGTCGCCGGCTTCCAGGTTGCAGCCGTTGGACGTGTGGTGGGCCAGTTGCTGGGCCATGCTCCAGTACATGAGGCCGAAATTGCTGCGGCTGATGGTGGTTTTGGGGCCACCGGCCGGGGCCAGGGCCACTTCTAAGTTGATGTCAAAGTTGTGCGGGCCGATGGTGGCCAGGTAGGGCAGGGGCGCGGGGTCTTGCACCGGCCCGGCTGTGCGGAACGGCTCCAGCGCGTCGAGCGTCACGACCCAGGGGGCCACGCTGCTGCCGAAGTTTTTGCCCAAAAACGGCCCCAGTGGCACGTATTCCCAGCTTTGCAGGTCGCGGGCGCTCCAGTCGTTGAACAAGCAGAGGCCGAAGATGTGGCCTTCGGCTTCGCCAATGGGCACGGGGCGGCCCAGGGCGCTGCCCGTGCCCACCACAAAGGCCATTTCCAGCTCAAAATCCAGTTGGCGCGAGGGGCCGAAGGTGGGCGTGGCTTCGTCGGGGGCCTTGCGCTGGCCGCTGGGGCGGTGCAGGGCGGTGCCGCTCACCACGATGCTGCTCGTGCGGCCGTGGTAGCCAATGGGCAGCCACTTCCAGTTGGGCAGCAGGGCGTTGGCCGGGTCGCGGAACATGGTGCCCACGTTGGTAGCGTGTTCGATGCTGCTGTAGAAATCGGTGTAGTTGGCGGGTTTCACCGGGCGCAGCATTTCCACGTCGCGCTGGCGCAACAGGCAGGATTTTAAGACTTCCTCGTGGTCGCGCAGACGCGGGTCGTCGTGGCGCAGCAACTCGCTCACGCGCTGGCGCACGGCCCGCCACGCCGGGCGGCCGAGCCGCAAAAACGCATTTAGCGAGCGGCGGCGAAACACTTTGGGCTGGGCGGTGCCAAGTTCTTCCACATCCTCAAAAAAGCCTAACTGGCTGAGGACGTATAGGTCAAGGGCGTAATCGCCGATGGCCACGGCCAAGCGTGTGCCGCGCTCCGGCGTTTCAAATACCCCAAAGGGCAGGTTTTGAATGGGAAAATCGTGGCCGGGCGCGATGTCAATCCACGAGCGCAGGGCGGGGTCGTTGGGGGAAGTGGGCATGGGCGCAAAGTTAGCAGCGCGGGGTCGCCCTGCTTCCAGGCGCGGCCCAACGCTCATCTCGGCTACTGTGGTGGCCCGTGTTGGCGCACTTGCTCCTCGGTGAGGCCGGTAATTTTGGCAACCAAGGCCACGGACATCCCTTCGTTTAGCAAGCCACGGGCAATGCGGCTCTTCTCAGTATCAATGCCTTCCTGGCGGCCTTCCTGGCGGCCCTCTTGGCGGCCTTCCTGGCGGCCTTCCTGGCGGGCCGTGTCAAACGAATTCTGGATGTCGCGGTAGTGTTTCAGGCTGTCCTCGTAGGAAAGTGCTTGGGCGCGGGTAAAATTCGCAATTTCGGCAGCGGCAAACAGTTTTTGAAATATCTGTTCGTGCAGGGCTTCCGGCATTCGGTCGAGTTGGCCCAGGTTGCGAAGCACGTAGAGCCACTTATCAAACCGGGTTTTCAACTCGTCCACCGTTTTGCGGAACTTGGGCATCTCCAGGTAAATGAACGTCAGTTTGTCGTAGAAAACTTTGTTCGTGTCCTGGTCGGTCAGCTTAACGTCGTAACGGTACTTGTCGGGCTGGTGTTTGTCCTCATCAAAGACAAAATCCAAAATAGCCACCATGTACACCGCCGTCAGCTCGAAGTTCCAGTTGTTGCGTTGCCCCTGTTGCTGAATGGGAAACGTGGCGTAGTACACGGTGCGGTCCTTGAAAAAATTCTGTTTGGTTTTTTGCAGCTCCACGATAAATTTCTCGCCCCGCTCGTTTTCGCAGTAAATGTCGAATATGGCCCGCCGGTCCAACCCGGTAGGGCCGAGGTTTTCGGTTTTTAAGTAGGTGAGCGACACGATGCGGCCCTGCTCGGAATAGAGCAACTCGTTTAAGAAATCGAGCAACAGGTCTTTGTTCGGCTCCTCGCCAAACAACTTTTTGAAGCCGTAATCGGTGAACGGGCTGACGAAACGGTCAATATGGGGTTCCATGCAAAACGCGGCAGGTGAGTGGCTACTTGGCCTCCACGGCCGTGATTTCGGGCACCGCCCGGCGCACGGTGTCTTCCAGGCCAGCGCGGGTCATGGGCGACATCGGGCAGACCCCGCAGGCTCCTTCCCATTCGAGTTGCAGCACGCCGTCGGCCGTGATGGCGGCCACGCGCACGTTGCCGCCGTCGGTGGCCAGATAAGGGCGTAGCCCGTCGAGGGCAGCTTCCACGCGGGGCAAAAGGGGGTTCTCAGCGAGAAGCATTTTTGGTAATTAAAAATTAGGAATTAACAATTATGAATTAGGTGAAGGTGACGGCCTTTTGCCAACTCGTCATTTTAATTCCAACGAAGCAAAGTTACTTCTGCATCTGCACCACGGTGGTTTTGGGGGCTTGGTTGTTGCGGATGCTTACCTGCCGGGCCACGGCTTCGGCGAGGTCGGCAAAAGCCGCGCCCACGGCCGAGGTGGGGTCGAGCACGGCGGGCTGGCCCGCATCGCCGTTTTCGCGGATGCTTTGCACCAGCGGCAGCTGCGCCAGCAGCGGCACGTCGTGCTGAGCAGCGAGACGCTGACCGCCGTTTTCGCCAAAAATGAAATACTTGTGGTCGGGCAGTTCGGCGGGCGTGAACCACGCCATGTTCTCCACCACGCCCAGCACGGGCACGTTGATTTGGGGCTGCCGGAACATCTGCAAGCCCTTCTGGGCATCGGCCAGGGCCACTTTCTGGGGCGTGGTCACAATCACGGCCCCGGTCACGGGCACGGTCTGGACCAGCGTGAGGTGGATGTCGGAGGTGCCGGGCGGCAGGTCCAGCAGCAGGTAGTCCAGCTCGCCCCAGTCCACTTCCGTGATGAACTGCTTGAGGGCCGACGAGGCCATTGGCCCGCGCCACACCACTGCCGACTCGGCCGGGGCCAGGAAGCCGATGCTCATCAGCTTGACCCCGTATTTCTCGATGGGCTGGATGAAATTCTTGCCGCCCGGCCCCTCAAAAATGTGGGGCCGTTCGTCTTCTACCCCGAACATCGTGGGCACGCTGGGGCCGGAAATGTCGGCATCAATCAGCCCGACTTTGGCCCCGGTGGCGGCCAGGGCCACGGCCAGGTTGCTGGTCACGGTGCTTTTGCCCACCCCGCCTTTGCCCGAGGCAATGGCGATGATGTTTTTCACGCCGGGCAGCAGCGTGGCGTTGTTGCGCAGCGTCGTCACCCGCGAAGTCATTTGAATGACAACGTTGGCCGCCGGGTCCACCATGGTGTGGATGGCCCGCTCGCAGGCATCGTGAATGAGCTGCTTGAGCGGGCAGGCGGGCGTGGTCAGGACCACCTTGAAGCTGACAGTCGGCCCGTCAATCACCACGTTTTCAATCATGTTCAGGGTCACCAAATCCTGCCCCAGGTCGGGTTCTTCCACAAAGCTCAGGGCTTTGAGGACGGCTTCTTGCGTAATGGTCGTCATGGAAAGACAAAGATAACCGACGGGGGCGGGGGCGGGAACGGTTTGAGGGGGCACTTCCCGAACAACTTAGGATGGAATGGTCTTGAAACAGTTGAAAACATAAAGCGGCTGGCCATATATTTGGTGAATAATTCCGCCCAAAGCTTCGCCCATGGACCCTGCCGACCTGTTTGACGAATCGAGATTTGTACCGACCCCCGCTGACTTGCTGCCTCCGGCCGACCTGGACGAGCTGTTTGACCAGTCGTTTGACAATCCGGGCCTACGGGTCGAGTTGCAACGCCGTTTGCTGGGCGGGACGCTGTGGGTGGTGTTGCACCACGACCCCGACCCAGCCGAGGACCTGGGCGGCCGGCAGGAATTGGCACCGCTGCATTTGGCGGGGGGCGAGCTGCCGTTGTTTACGTCGGAGGCCAAGCTATTGGAGCAAAAGCCGCCCGAAGGCACTAGCTACGGCGAGCTGATGGTGCGCGATTTTTTGGAAAACAACGACAACGTGACGTTGGTGCTGAACCCGTGGTCGGAGCGGTACATGAATTTGCCACCGGCCCAGGTGCAGGAGCTGCTGAACGGTACGTTGTTTGGACAAGGAATCACGGACAACCGGGACGAAACCAAAGCGCCCCGTTCGGAGGCGACCATTGACCCCAACAAGCAGTGGCCCGAAGGCATGGCGCGGGCCTTGCAAACGGTGTTCAGCCAAGTGCCCCGGGTGCAGGCGGCGTACATGATTTACCTGCTGGCCGATGCCAACGATTCGGCCTGTTACCACATCCGGCTGGAAATGGAAGGGCGGGAAACCGAATTGCTGGGCAAGCTCCTGCGCCCGGTGATGGACGAGTACCTCCAGATTGGCGAAGGCTTTGAATTGACGGGATTTATGCCCGATGACGAGGTGTCGGCCTATATGCGGCAGCAGGGCGCTTTCTACGAACGGACCTGAGCCGCAACAACCACTTTACCCAGCCCAGACGATGGACGCAGACGCTATTTTTGACGAGGCGGCCCTGGTGCCCGGCCCCAACGAGTTCAACCCGGCCGCGACGCTGGACGAGCTGCTGGTGCAAGCCAACGCCAACCCGGCCTAGGCCTACCGGCCCGAATTTTTGCGGGCGCTGCTGCGGGAGCCGCTCTACGTGCTAGTGGAGCAGGAGGTGGATTTGGACGAAGCCGTGGGGGGGCGGGTGCCCTTGAGGCCGCTGCGCTTCGACAACGGCGACCTGCCCGTGTTTACGTCGGCGGAACAACTGGCAAAAGCCCCGGCTGCCGCCGAGTGGCCGCACGTCGCGGTGAAGGGCCGGGACTTGGCGGAGGGCCTGCCGGAGGCCGACTTTGTGGTGAACCCGTACTCGGAGGCTGGCATTCACCTGAACGCCGCGTTTTTGCAGCAGGTGTTGACCCAGGGTGGCCCGTTTCGGATGGAGGTGGGGACGGTGCCCGACGAGGAGGAACTGACCATCGGCTTGCCCGAAAAATACCCGCCGGGCCTGGTCGAAGCCCTGCAAACGGTGCTGAGTGGCCAGCCCCGGGTGCGGGCCGCGTACCTGCTCTATGTAATGAAATCGTCGGTGCGCGAACCCCGGATTGAGTTGTACCTGGACGTGGAAGGGCCGTTAGAGCGCATTGCCCAGGAAGCGGGCGAGGTGGCCCGCAGCTTCGCCAAAGGCGAGGTGCGCCGCGTAGAAGTTATGGAAGCAGTGCCCGGCCAGTCGCCCTTCACGGACTACGCAATGGGTACGCCGCCCATCTACGTGCGGGCCTAGCGGCCCGGCGCGGCCACGCCCGCTTGCAAGCGGCGCTGGGCGGCGGCGGGCAGCGCACTCAGCAAATCCAGGCCGGTGGCTTCCTCAATTTTGTCCACCGAGGTCAGGTATTGCCGCCAGTCGGGGTTGATGGAGTCGTCGTTGGGCGTGTCCACGGCCAGGGCGGTGCCCTGGCCGCCGGCGAGGCGCTGGAGGTCGTTGGTGCCTTCGGGCAGCAGCAGCACCACCTTCCAGATGCGGGCGGGCACCGTCACGCGGCCCTGGTCGAGGGTTTGGGTGGGGCCGTTTTTGCCGGTGCCGCCCCGGCCGTAGCTGCCCATCAGCACGTAGGCTTCCTGGCCGCGTTCGACCTGGCTGCGGGTGTATTCTTCCAGGTGCGCCCAGGTTTGCTGGTTGTTGTGGGGGGCCTGGGGCACCATGTTGCTCATCAGGAAGGTGGCCGAATTGTCGTCGAGCGTGGCCGAGCGGTCGGCGCTGGGGCAGTTGTGGCCTTTGTCGAAGCCGGAGCCGCTGTAGCTTTTCGGGGTCACGGCGTAGAACTGCCGGGGCAGGGCGGGGTCGGGGCGAAAGTCGTCCTGGCGGGGCGCGGCGTGGCTCAGGTCGGCCCGGCCAATGTGCCAGCAGGTCCAGGTGGGGGTGCCGCGCGGGGCGTTGTAGCCGGTGGCAAACTGCGGGCGGACGAGGAGGTAGTTGCCCGCATTGGCGGGGTCGGAAGTCGCGCCGGACGGGTTGCCCAGCAGCAGGTTGTCGTTGTCTGGTGCTTGGCGGGTGGCGTTCGGTGTTTGGGTATTCGGTGTTGGGGGTTGGGTGTTGGGTATTGGGGCGTTTGGCGTTGGGCTGGGGGCGGTGGTTGCGGTGCCATCGCCCGTCAGGCGGATGTCGTCCACGTTCAGCCGGTTTTGGTCGGGGCCGGTTTTGCGGATTTCCAGGCGCAGCGGCTCGGTGGCGAGGCCGGCAAACACGACCGGGTGCAAGGCCGGGCCGCTGGTGGTTTGGGGCTGGCCGCTGCGCTGCCAGGTGCGGCCCTGGTCGCGGCTCAGCCACAGCTCCCAGGTGCTGGGGCCGTCGTGGCCGTAGGCCGCCGCTTGCAGGCTGATTTGGCGCACCCCGGCCGGGGCATCAAACAGCATCGTGAGGCGGCCCCCGGCGCGGAGGCGGGCGGCGTGCTGGCCGGTTTTGTGGTCCTGCTCGCTGCTGCCAATCAGGGCCTCGCGGAGTTGCCACGCGCCGCTGCCCAGCGTTTCGGGGGCGGCCGCGTAGCCGCCTTTGCTGCCCGCCTCGAAGGTTTCCAGAACGGCCGGAGGCGGGCTGGCCGCAACTAACTCTCTGGTACCAGCACCGGGCAGCGGCACGGTGGCGGCGGTTTCGGCGGCGGGGGCCGCGCAGGCCAGCAGGGCCAGCGAAACCAGCAGGTAAGGCGGGAAGGACATGGGCAAAAACGAAGGTGCAACTGCAAAGATGCAGCATTCGGCGGGTCAGCGCCCGCCCTGCCGTATCCAATTGCCCGCGTTTGCGTAATTTCGCCGGGCGAAGCCCTTTCGCTCCATCCTTTCCCCTTATTCATGGACCCCAATTTCCCCCAGGCCGTTGCTCAGTCGCGGCCGATTTCGCCCGAAGAACTGGCCGAAATCCAGGCCCGCTTTTTTGCCCAAGTGTATGGCTGGATGGCCGCTGGCCTGGGCCTGACGGGCGGCGTGGCCCTGTTTGCCTCCACCTCGCCCCTGTTGCTGGGGCTGGTGTTCGGCACGCCCTTCGTATTCATCGGCCTCATCATCGCCGAACTGCTGCTGGTGGGCTTCCTCTCGGCCCGCGCCCTCACCTGGAGTTGGGGGGCCGTGCAGGCCGCTTTTGTCAGCTACGCCGTCCTCAACGGCATCACCCTGAGTTGCGTGTTTTTGGCCTACACCTCCGATTCAATTGCCTCCACGTTCTTCGTCACGGCGGGCACCTTTGGCATCATGAGCCTATTCGGCTACTTCACCAAAGCCGACCTCTCGGGCTGGGGCAAGCTCCTGGGCATGGCCCTGATGGGCCTGGTGCTGGCGATGGTCGTCAATCTGTTTCTGCACAACTCCACGCTGCAACTCATCGCCTCGTTCGTGGGGGTGCTGCTCTTCGTGGCCCTCACCGCCTACGACACCCAAAAGCTGAAAGCCGTGGCCCTGCTCGGCATCACCGAAGGCGAGGAAGTGAGCAACAAAACCGCCATCCTGGGGGCCCTCACGCTGTACCTGGACTTCGTGAACCTGTTTCTGTTTCTGCTGCGCATTTTCGGGCGGCGGCGGTAGGGGCGGCTCAATAGTAGTAAAAGTAAAAGCCCCGTTGGTTGCTGCCAACGGGGCTTTTTCGTGCGCCTATTTCTTGTCGTAATGAAATCGAGCCGATAGAAACAGCACACTTTGCCCTACCACCCGATACACCAACCGGTGTTCCTGGGAAATGCGCCGCGACATATAGCCGCTCCCCAGATGCTTCAGCAATTCGGGCTTGCCGGTGCCGCCCAACGGGTCGCGGCTGGTTTGCTCTATCAGGGTCAGGGTTTTGAGCGCCAGCGCCCGGTCGTGCGCTACCCAGTGCGCCAAATCCTGCAAACAGCCGGGTAGCAGCACAATTTCGCGTGGTCCCGTGGTGGGCTTACTCATCGCCCAGGTTCAGGTGCTGCCGCAACTCGTCCACCGAAGCAAAGTGCATGCCCTCGCCCCGGTCGGCCCGGTCCATTGCGTCGAATAAGGCGCGGGCATTGGCCCGCGAACTCAATAGGTACAGCGTTTCCTGCATCGAGCGCAAGTCCTCAGCCGGTAGCAGCGCCATCGTGGGGCGGCCGGGCCAGGCAATTTCGGCGGCTTCGCCGGTGCGGGTCACTTGTTCCCAAACGGCCCCCAGGTCGGGCTGCATGGGCGTGAAGGCGGAAGTTTGCATGGGCGAACGGGGCTAAAAAGGGAGGAGTGGTTTTGGCGACAACCGCCCGGGGCCGGAAATAAGTTTAGCGGGTGCGGGGGCGCGTCCGGCTAGGCCGCTGGCTTGGGCGCAGGCACTGCGGCCGGGGCCACGTAGCCGGTGTTCTCCTTCAAAATGGCTTCGGGAAAATAATCCAGCACCCGGCCCGGGGTCTGGTAGTGGTGGGTGAGCAGGGCCAGCAAATTCAGAAACAGGGCATCGGCCAGGCTGCGGCGGGCGGTGTCGCGCTGGTCCTGGGTGGTTTCTTCGCCGCCCATGCTGGCCAACTGCGCCTTGCGCGAGTCGGTCACGGCTTTCCACAGGGCCTTGGCTTTGGTGCCCAGGGCCGGGCCTACGTCGTCCTTCAACTCGTCGGCCGCTTTCAGAAACACCGCCGCTTCGGTGTCAATGGCCGCCTTGTTGGCCTCGGTGAGGGCCGTCACGCCCTTCGGAAAAAATTGGAGAAACTGCGGGGTGGTTTCGCCCCGGATGTTCTTGTCCAAATCGGTGTACAAGGCCCCGATTATCTTGGCCTGCTGCCCGGCATACCGCTGAAACTTGCGAATGGCCGCGTCGTTTTCGTCGGTCTGGCCCAGGCGCTTGGCCCCCTGCTGGGCCTTGCCCTGCACCAACTGCCGGAAAGCCAGAATGGCCGCATCCGTCTCCGTGAGCCGGACGGTAAACACCGCGCCGGGCAGGTTGGACAGGTCGGCCCGCATCCGCTCCACGGCCACGTCGGCGTACTTTAGAAACCGCTTGTCGCCCAGTACCGAGTTGCGAAAAGGGTTGTTCAGGAATCCATCAATCATGGCAGCAAAGGGGGGGGTAAGTGAGAAAAAGAGACGACAAAAACCAGTTGCAACCCCGGCCCGGTCGGGGTGGGCACTCGTCCCGACGACCACCTATCCTGACCTAGTCGGGACGGGCACTCGCCGCGACGACCACCTGCCCCGACCCGGTTGGGATGGGCACTCGTTGCGGCGACCGGGCCTTCGGACCGGGTTGGGAAGGGCACTCGTTGCGACGACCGAACGACCCGGCTAGGTTGGGGTGGGCAGTCGTTGCGGCCGGTGCCCCTCCCGACCGGGGGGGAGAACCGGGGCGCTAGTTACGACGAATTATTGGCATTGCGGGACATTGGCCACGGGAGCCGCCCCGTTTTGGCCAGGTGCCACCGCCGTGAAATGACAACAGGACCGTACTTTGCGCCCAATGGCTAAGAAAACCACTTCCCCCCCGCCCGCATCTGCGCCGCCCCGCCCGCCCTATATGCTCATCGAAGAAATTCGGGTGCAGGGCTACAAATCGCTGGTAGATGCCACGCTGCACGTGCGGCCGCTGACATTGCTGGCGGGGACGAATAGCTCGGGGAAGTCGAGCATTATGCAGCCGTTGTTGTTGATTAAGCAGACGATGGAAGCTTCTTATAATCCGGCCGGGGCGCTGGTGCTGAACGGGGCGCACGTGCAAGCGGATACGGCAGGGGAGTTGGTGAGTAAAATAAAATCGAATTTCAGTGGCAGCATATTCACCCGAATTACGGGAAAGGAGATTGGAAACCCACAAGGTGTTCCTGATGCGACGGTTTACTTAGAAATTCAGTACAGCGAAGACAACAATGTGTTTCGGTTAGAACGTCAAACACTTGGTATTAACGGGAAAAGGTGGATAAGCTTAACACCTGCTTCAGTTTGGGAAGAAATTAAAAACGATTTCTCATTAACTAAACTCAGAAAAGCTCTCGGTAAAGCAGCTAGAAGCTCCGTGATTCAGAATGTCAATGGGTTTCTGCGTTTGCAATTGTTTGACGCTAGAAACGAAAACATCTTCAACTGGTGGGTTTCAAGCCTTGTCGAGGCGACATTATCAAGAACGTTGTGCATTCCCGGTCTACGAATAAACCCGTCCCGCCGCTATCAGGCCGCTTATGTGCAAGAGCAAGTAAAAGGACCTTTTGATAATTACGTCGCCGGTACTATTGACCAGTGGCAAAACCAAAATAACACAGAAGCCCTGACCGAACTCAACGATTCCCTCCGCCGCCTCGGCCTCACCGATTCCGTCACGGCGCAGGTGAAAAACGCCAATGGAGTAGAGTTAAGCGTTTCCCGCCTGCCTGCCAACAGCAAAACCAAACCCCGCAAATCCGACATGGTAAACATCGCCGATGTGGGTATCGGTGTGTCGCAGGTGCTGCCGATACTGGTGGCCCTGATTGCGGCACAAGAAGGACAGATTGTGTACGTGGAGCAGCCGGAGTTGCACCTGCACCCGAAGGCGCAAGTGGTGATGGCCGAGTTGCTGGCCGATGCCGCCAAGCGGGGCGTGCGCGTGATTGTGGAAACGCACAGCAGCCTGCTGCTGCTGACGGTGCAGACGTTGGTGGCCGAAGGGAAGCTAACGCCGGAGCAAGTCGGCTTGCATTGGTTCGAGCGTGATGCGAAAGGGGCTACCAAGGTTACTTTGGCTGATGTAGATGAAAACGGGGCTTATGGCGACTGGCCGGAGGACTTTGGCGACGTGGAACTGACGGCGCAACGCCTGTACCTGGATGCCATCGGAAAACGGCGGGCCCAGCGGCAGGCGACGAAAACGAAAGCCCAATGAAGGCCACCCCCCGCGCCCGGCAGCTGATAATTGATGCGGATGTATTGCAGTCGGCATCCGAGAAAGTAAAGGCCAACGACACCAAAGCGGCGGCCTGCCGGGCCGCCCTGGAGGCCATTCGGCAGGTTCGGCACTATGTGGTGCAAACGCCCCGGCTGGGCGAAGAATGGGGCAACCACGCTTCGGAGTATTCGTTGCGGTGGCTGGTAGAAATGGAATCGCGCCGGCGGGTAGTGGACATGGCAATCGAGCCGCAAACCGGGCTGGAGGGCGCATTGCGCCGGCTGCCGGTGGCACCGGAGGTGCTGGCCATTATGCTCAAGGATTGCCACCTGCTGGAAGCAGCCTTGGCCGCCGACCATACGGTGATTTCCAAGGACGAAAAGGCGTATGCACATTTCTACCGGGCCGCTGCCAGCATCACCCAGATACGCCCCGTGATGTGGGCCAGCCCGATGCGGAAAGCGGATGAGTGTACGCGCTGGCTGCTGGCGGGGGCCAAGCCCGAAACGAAGCGCCGAATAGGTCGGCGGCCGCACAAGAAGCACCCGGATTTTTAAGAAACTGTCGTGTCAGGCACCGGCACCTGCCCCGGCCGGGCATACCCAAACCGCACCGGCGGCAGCACCGCGTGGTAGCCATCCAGGCCCGACACGGCGGCCACGCCCAGCGCGGCCAGGTCCAGCGTGCCATCATCGCGCAGGCCGGTTTCGGGCAGGTAGATGTGCTCCACGGCCCCCACCAGCAGCACCGTGCCGTTGAGCAGGGGCAGTTCCTGCACCAGCCGCAGGCCGATGGCGTAGGGGCTTTCGGCCACGTAGGGGGCCGGAAAATCGTCGCGGTAGGCGGCCGTGAAGCCGCATTCGGCAAACTCGGACACGTCGGCCGGGAAGTTGGCCGAGGTGTGGTGGGCGGCGGCGGCGCGGGCCACCGGCACGGGGTTGAGGGTGTAGCAGCCGCTGGCCTTCAGGTTGGCGTAGGTGTGGCGCGGCACGGTGGTGGGCCGGGTCACGAGGCCCAGCAGCGCCGGGTCGGACCCCAGGTGCAGGGCCGAGCTGAAGATGGCCAGGTTGGTGCGCCCGTCGGCAGCGGCGGTGCCCACGAGGTTGGCGGGCTTGAAGCCGGGCAGGGCATTGACGAGGTTGAGGCGGTAGAGGCGGTCGAGGCCGGCGAGGTCGGCGGCGGTGAGGTGGGGCATTTCGTTGGGGCCTGTGGTGCTTGTTGCTTGGGGGCTGGGTTACAAAACCCCGAAGGGGTTTTGTAACCCAGCCCAGGGTTGGCGCGAAGCGCCTACCCTGGGTCAAAGAAACAACCCGAACCCGAACCCCAACCGAAGGACAGCGAAGCTAACGGGGTTCCGTAGCGGATTGACCGGGCTACTGGGCTACGGAACCCCGTTAGCTTCGCTGTCCTTCGGTTGGGGTTCGGTCCATGCGGGGGCGCGATGTCCCCAAGCAACAAGCAACTTACTGCCCCGCCAAGCCGCCGTTGCTCCGCAGCTCTTCCCACAAAAACAGCACTTGCGCGGGCAATGCGCCCTGCCAATACTCCCAGGTGTGGCCGCCGGGGCGCTCGGTGTAGGTGTGCGGAATGCGCTGGTAGAGCAGGCGGCGGTGGACTTCGCGGTTAGTTTCGAGCAGGGCATCGTCGGTGCCGCAATCGAGCAGGATGGGCAGGCCGCGCAACTGGCCGAGCAAGGTCAGGACGGAATTGGCGGCGTAGGGGTCGGGGGTTTGGCCGGTGGGGCCGAGGAGGGGGGCGAAGAGCTTTTGGCGGTTGGCGGCCTCGTCGGGGGTGCTGGCGCGGGCGGCGTAGGTCAGGTCGAGGGCCCCGCTCATGCTGCCGGCGGCGCAAAACAGGTTGGGGTGGCGGGCGGCCAGGTACAAGGCCCCGTGGCCGCCCATCGAGAGGCCCGCCACCACGCGGCCCCGGCGGCTGGGCACGGTGCGGTAGCGGTGGTCTATTTCGTGAATCACGTCCTGGGTGAGGTAAGTTTCGAACTGGCTGGCCGGGTTCACGGGGCTGTCGAGGTAGAAGCTGAAGGTTTCGCCCTCGGGGCACACGATGAGGAGTTGGTACTGGTCGGCCAGGCGCTGGAGCAGCAGCGCGTCGGGCGTTTTGCGGAGCCAGTCGCCGAAGTGGCCGTAGGCTCCGTGCAGCAGGTAGAGGACGGGGTAGTGGGTTTTGCTGTTTTTGAGGGAGTAGGACGCGGGCCGCACCACGGCGGCGCGGTAGCTGCGCTGCATGGCGGCGCTGGCAATGGCGACGGTATCGACGGTGGCGGCGCGGGCGGCAGCGGGCAGCAGCAGCAGCAGGGCAAAGAGGAAGCGGCAGAACATGGGGGCGAAGGTAGGGCCAGGGGCAGGTTGAACCAGTGCCCCTGGCCCTACCTTCGCCCCCATGAAACTTCGCTACTTCCTCCTCGCCCTGCTCCCCGCCTGCCAACCCGCCGACAAGCCCGCCGCCCGCGCCACCGCCGTTGATGCCCGCTTCGATGCCTTCAAAAACCAGCTGCTGCTGGATTTGTGGCCCCTCAACCCCGACTTTGCCGCCCAGCAAGGCTACCATAAGTACGACTCGCTGCTCATCGTGCCCGATGCGGCGGCCCGGCAGCGCGAGGCGGCTTTTGTGGCGCAACAGCAGGCGGCGCTGGCCCGGTTTGGGCTGGACAGCCTGAGCGCCAACAACCAGACGGACCACCGGATGCTGGCTAACCAACTGCGGGCCATGCGCTGGTACGCCGACACGCTGCGCGAGTGGGAGTGGAACCCCGCCCTCTACAACGTGGGGGCCAGCGTGGGCGACTTGCTGAACGGGCGGCACTACCGGCTGACGCGGCGGCTGCGAAATATTTCGGACAAGCTGGCCGGGGCACCGGCCTACTACCGGGCGGCGCGGGCCAACCTGCGCCAGCCCACCCGCGAACATACCGACCTCGCCATTCAGCAAAACGAAGGCGGGCTGAGTGTGCTCGCCACCCTGGCCGATTCCAGCCAGCGGGCCGGGCTGCCCGCCGCCGAAGCCCAACGCCTGACCCAGCGCATTGCCGCCGCCCGCACCGCCATCGAGGGCTACGTGGGGTATTTGCGGAAGAATATGCCCGCCACGCAGCCCCCGTACCGCTCGTTCCGCATCGGCCGGGCGCTGTTTGACCAGAAGTTTGCGCTGGACATTCAGTCGCGGTTTTCGGCCACCGAAATCAACCAACTGGCCCGGCAGCACAAGGCCGAACTGTTGCGCGACATGGGCCAGCGGGCGGCCCGGCTGTATCCCAAGTACCTGCCCGGCCAAACTGCCCCGGCCGACACGCTGGTCCTGATTCGGCAGGTCATTGACCAACTCACCCGCAAGCACGCGCCCCGCAACGGGTTTGTGGCCGCCGTGAAGGCGCAAATTCCGGGGTTGGTGGCGTTCGTGAACGACCACCACCTCATCACCCAGGACCCGACCAAGCCGCTGGTGGTGCGCGAAACGCCGCTGTATATGCGCGGGGGCGGGGCGGGGGCCAGCATTTCGGCCCCCGGCCCCTACGACAAAACCGCCAACACCTACTACAACGTGGAGCCGCTGCCCGCCACCTGGACCGCCGCCCAGGCCGAAAGCTACCTGCGCGAATACAACGACTACACCCTGCAAATTCTCAACATCCACGAGGCCATTCCGGGCCACTACACGCAGCTCGTGTACGCCAACCGCTCGCCCTCGCTGGTGAAAAGCGTGTTCGGCAACGGAGCCATGGTGGAAGGCTGGGCCGTGTACACGGAGCGCATGATGCTGGAAAACGGCTACGGGAATAATTCCGACGAAATGTGGCTGCTATGGGACAAATGGAATATGCGGACCACCCTCAACACCCTGCTCGACCACGCCGTGCAGGTGGACAACGTGGACGAAGAAACGGCCGTGCGAATGCTCACCCGCGAGGGCTTTCAGGAAGAAGCCGAAGCCCGCAACAAGTGGCACCGCGCCACCCTGAGCCAGGTGCAACTGAGCAGCTACTTCACCGGCTACACCGAAATAATGGCCCTGCGGGCCGAGCAAAAGCAGCGCCAGGGCCAGGATTTTGACCTGCGGGCGTTTCACGAGCAGTTCCTGAGCTACGGCTCGGCCCCGGTGCGCTACATCCGGGGGCTGATGCGGCGCTGAATTGTTGGTGATTAGCGCGCTTCCCAGGTTGGTGTGTACCCGCGTTCGTTGTCAGTCGTCAGCGAAGCTGTCTAGCCAGTTGGTCGGTTGAAGCCCGAAGGGGTTCCGTAGCCTAGCCCAGGGTTGGCGAAGCCTACCCTGGGTTTAGCCATCCGGGCGGGGTCCGAACCCCGAAGGGGTTCCGTAGCGGATTGCGCCGGAAGCCTACGGAACCCCTGCGGGGTTCGGGGTTTCTACGTGGTTCCAACCCCCGGGTAGGCTTCGCCAACCCTGGGCTAGGCTACGAAACCCCTTCGGGGTTCAACCGACCAACTGGCTAGACAGCTTCAGCAATTATGCTATCAACAACTAACCACTAAAAAGCTCTCAGCTTTTCCAACTCGGCCCACAGCCGGTGCGTGGGCAGGCCCATGACGTTGAAGTACGAACCTTCGAGGCGCGTGATGGCGACCATGCCAATCCAGTCCTGCGCCCCGTAGGCCCCAGCTTTGTCGAAAGGCTGGTAGTTCCGCACGTAGAAATCAATTTCGGCGGGCGAGAGGGGCCGGAAATGCACCGTCGTCTGGTCCGAAAACACGACTTCCTCGCCCGTGCCGACCCGCAGGCACACGCCCGTGAACACGTCGTGCGCCCGGCCCTGCAACCGCGTGAGCATGGCGCGGGCCTCGGCGGCATCGGCGGGCTTGTTCAGCACGTCGTCGCCCAGGCACACGATGGTGTCGGCGGTAATCACCAACTCGTCGGGGGCGAGGCCGGCGGCGTAGGCAGCGGCCTTGCGGGCGGCCAGGTACTCGGCCACTTCGGCCCGGCGCAGGTGCGGCGGGAAGTCTTCGCTCACTTCGCGTAGGCGGATTTCATAGGCCAGCCCGAGGTCGGTGAGGAGCTGGCGACGGCGGGGCGAGTTGGAGGCGAGAACGAGGCGCATGGCATTGAACGGCGTGGTCAGACGACTTTTTCAGTCGTCCGACCACTAAATTGTTAGCTTTTTTTGGTTTAAATGGAGTTGGCATCCTGGCGATTTAGTGGTCGGACGACTGAAAAAAGTCGTCTGACCACCGCCGTTCAGGCCTGCTCAAAAAACACCGAATCAAACACATTCCCTTCGTCCTCCCCAATGCTGCTGAACAAGAACCCGCCCAGCGTTTTTGGGTAAAAGAATGTGGATTTGGGCGGCATCACGGCCCCGGAGTGGCACACGGCTTCCACTTCGGCCATCGTGACTTCGTTCACCAGCAACGCGGCGCGGGCCGCGCCCCGGTCCACCCGTTGCAGGCACTCGGCGGCGTTGCGGACGTAAGCCACGCCCGGCCAACTGCGTTGCGCGTCGGGGCCGACGATGCCCAGCACCTTTTCCAGCACGAAGAAGTGCAGCACCGTCAAATCCAGGTTTTTGACCTCGGCGGTAGTGTCCCAGTTCAGTTGCTCATGTACCTCCGGCCGCAGCCGCAGCTTGTACGCCTCGCCGCCCAGGTACAGCCCGAAGGCCCAGGGCTTGCCCGCAATTATCTCGGTCAGCTCGGTGGCTTCTTCAATGGGCCGAACGGTGAAATACGGCTCTAGCCGGGCCAGAAACTCTGCGTCGCTGAGGTCGCCGGGTAGCTCCAGCAGCAGGCGGTGGGTGGGCAGAATCCGCAGGTCGTCGCTGGCCGCGTTGGTCAGGTACATGAGGTGGTAGTTCCACGGCTCGCGGCCGGTGGCGGGATGGCCCGCAGCGGCGGCTTCGGCCGTGCGGGCATGGCGCAAGGCCAGCGAAGCCTCGTAGCGGTGGTGCCCGTCGGCCAGAATGACCTCGCGCCCGGCCAGCACCTGCTGAAATCGTTGAATCACGGCCGCGTCCTGAATCACGGCCAGCACGTCGCGGGCACCCTGGTAGTCTTCGGCCGTTTCGTAGAGCGGGCTTTGCATGGCCTCGTCCAGGTAGCGTTCCAGTTCAAAATCCTCGTCGCGGTACAGCCCGTGGGTGGCACTGGTTTGAAACGCTGTGCGGGCCAGCAGCGCCGCCCGGTCGCTCACGCTGGCGGGCAGGGTGTTTTCGTGGCGTAGCACCACGTTTTCGGCCCAGTCGTAGGCCCGGATGTGGCACATGAAGCCCTTGCGGCAGTATTCACGGGCCGAGCCGGGCAACCGGAAGTACTGGTAGTAGGCATAAATGCCGGGCAGCGCGTCCTGCCGCAGCACCCCGGCGGCCTGCCACTCGCGCAGCCGCGCCAGCGCCGCCCCGGCCGGGTCGTCGCCCCTGGGCACGGAGAGGTGAATGGAATTGAGCGGGTTGCGGTACAGCGTGTCGCGCTGCTTGTCCGACACCACGTCGAAGAGCGGGGCCACGAGTTGGCCAATGTCGGCGCTCAGGGTGGGGGCGTAGCGCCAGCCGCGCAGGGGGAGGATTTCAGGCATGAGTAGGGGCGGGGCTTGCCCCCGCCCGAATCGTTAAACGGAATCGGTAGTTGGTTGCGCCCAAATCGTTCAACGGTTCTGTTCAACGATTCGGGCGGGGGCAAGCTCCGCACCCTACGGAGCCAATCTGGCAATCGTCCACCCCGCGTCCGCCCGCTCAAACACAATCCGGTCGTGCAACCTACTCGGCCGCCCTTGCCAGAACTCCACCCGCGTGGGCCGCAAAATATACCCGCCCCAGTGCGGCGGCCGGGGTAGCGGCTCCTGCCCGGCGAAGCGTTGTTCCACCTCGTGTTCCCGGGTTTCCAACTCTGCCCGGCTGCCGATGACCTGGCTTTGGGGCGAGGCCCAGGCCCCCACTTGGCTGCTGCGCGGGCGGCTCTGAAAATACTCGGTGGACAGGCTTTCGGGTGCTCGCTCCACCCGGCCCTGCACCCGCACCTGCCGTTCCAGGCCGGGCCAGAAGAAGTTGAGCGCCGCCAGCGGCCGGGCGGCCAGTTCCTGGCCTTTTTGGGAGTCGTAGTTGGTGTAGAACAGGAAGCCCGCGTCGTCGGGCAGCCCTTTGAGCAGCACCACCCGCGACGACGGCTGCCCGCTGGCCGCGTCCACGGTGCTCAGAACCATTGCTGTGGGTTCGTCGAGGTGCGCGGCCAGGGCCTCGTCGAGCCAGGCCCGAAACTGCGCTACGGCATCGGGTTGCACGTCGGCTTCGGACAGGCTGCGCTGGGCGTAGGTCTGGCGCAGGGCGGCGAGGTCTTGCATTTTCAATTAAGAATTAAGAATTGGGGTGGGGTCTGAAATCCGCTTTCGGGGTCATGGCCGTAAACAATAGGGCAGGGGCGGGAACGCGCATAATCCTGCAAACGTAACACCACCGGGACCGATGCCTGGAGCAAATGGCCGCGAAGGATGGCAGCCCGGCCCAACACCGCCGCCCCAACTTTTAATTCTTAATTCTCAATTTTTTAATTGAAAAAATGCGCCCCGGCTCCCTCCTCATCTCGCAGCCCTTTCTGGGCGACCCCAACTTTGAGCGCAGCGTGGTGCTGGTGTGCCGCGATGCCCGCGCCGACGGCACGTTTGGGCTGGTGCTCAACCGCCGCACCGGCAACACCCTGACCGACGTGCTGGACTTGCCGTTGGGCGAATTGTCGCCCGCCGCCGGGGTGCCGCTCTACGTGGGCGGGCCGGTGGAGCCAAATACTTTGCACGTGTTGCACCAGCGGGCCGACGTGCCGGGGGCCACCGACCTGGGCGAGGGCGTGTACTGGGGCGGTGACTTTGAAGTCGTGCTGGATTTGCTCATCAGTGGCGAGTTGGGGCACGACGCGGTGCGGCTGTTTGTGGGCTACGCGGGCTGGGGCGCGGGGCAGTTGGCGGCCGAAATGGAGCGCGGCAGTTGGATAACGCACCCCGCGAACGCCGGAAAAGTGTTTACTTTGACGACGGATGCGTTCTGGCGGGATATTCTGCGGGAGAAAGGCGGGCGCTACAAAGCCCTGGCCAACTACCCGATTGACCCGCGCCTGAACTGATTGTCCGGTGCTTACGTCTGCTTGTTTCTTTTTTCAATACTTTTAACGCTCCACTTTTCCGGCCCCGCTCCTGTGGGCCGGCCCTTCACTCCGTATGGCTGCTGACCAAAACCCCACCGCCCCCGAGGCGAACACCCCCGACCCGGCCGAAGACCGGATGAGCATCATCCAACGCCGCTTGGCCGAGATTCAAAACAAAGCCCAGGATGCCCCGGCTGCGGCGGCCCCCGCCGAGGCCGAGGCCCTGGCCCCCGCGCCCGGCGTGAACCCGGCCGAGGCCCTACCCATCGAAATGCCCGGCCAGGGCACTGCGCCGCTGCCCGCCAACCAACCCGCCGGGGCGGGCACCGCCGAGCACACCGCCGATTCGCACCCCCAACTAGTGAGCGAAACGCCGGCCGTTCCGTCGCTGACCGAAATGCCCGCGCCCAACCCCGGCACCCCCGAAGCCGCCGCTGCCGCCGAAACCGCCCAGCACGTGCCCGATGCCGTGACCGTGGACGGACACGACATATCGGCCCCGGCTGCCCGCGCAATGGCCCACTACGGGGCGGGTGACGAAAGCGCCGCCAGCGCCGCCGCCGCTGCCCAGCCCGACCACAGCGCCCCCACCGGGGCCGCGTCGGGGGCGGAGGCCGCTGCTTTGGCAACCCCCGCCGAGGTGCCCGTGGCCGATGCGTCGGATGCAGCTGTTGCGCCCGTTGAAGCACACGCTCCGGCCAGCCCCGCGCCCGGCGAAGCGCATACGGAAGCGCACACGCCCATCCACGAAACCCCGGAGCCGGTCGCCAGTAGCACCCCGGCCCCGATTGCCGACCCCGAAAACCACCTCGATGCCGCCGAATCGGCCACCGTCGAGGAAGCCGCGCCGGAGGTGCCCACGGCCGACGTGCAGTCGGCGGCCGAAATGGAAGCCGCCCCGGAGCCGGTTGCGGCCCTGCCCACGTCGTCGGAAACCCCGTTGCCCACCGCCGAAACGGCCGCTGAATCGGCCCACATCGGCCAGGAAATGCACGCCGAAACCCCCGTAGCAGGCGAAGCCGACGGCGAAACGGCGCACGGCGGCGATGCCGCCCCGGCCGCCCCAAGCGCCGAAGCGGCTCCCGACCCCAACGCGCCCGACTTCACGGGGCAGGATTTGCCCGCTCAGGCCGCGTATCTGATTGAGGCGCTACGGGCACCCGATGCCCGCAACCGCCGCAAGCAGTTGCTGGACTATGCCCGGCAGTACGAAACCAACGTGGGCACCGTGCGGGCCGTGGCCCGCCAGAAGTTTGCCGAAGGCGGGGCCGATGCCGATGCCTTCGCCTTTCAGCAGCCCGAGGGGCAGCACGAGTTGAACCGCGCCTTGCAGGAGTTTCGGGAGAGCGGGCGCAAAGACCGCAAGGCCGAAGATGCCAGCCGGGGCGACAACCTGGCCCGCAAAAAAGAACTCCTCGACCAACTCCGCGAACTCGTGGAAGCGGCCGACACCAAGGACACGTCCAACAAGCTCAAAACCCTGCAAGCCGACTGGAAGGCCACCGGCCCGGTGCCCCAAAGCGACAGCCAAAGCACCTGGGACACCTACCACGGCCTGCTCGACATCTACTACAGCAAGCAGGGCCGGTTTCTGGAGATGAAGGACCTGGACCGCCGCCGCAACCTGGAAGCCAAAGAAGTGCTCATTCAGCGGGCCACGGCCCTGGGCAGCGCCCCCGGCATCAACAAAGCCCTGGACGAACTCACCAAGCTGCACGACGACTGGAAGGCCATCGGGCCGGTGCCCAACGAGCAGCGCGAGGCGCTGTGGGCGCGGTTCATGGCCGCGTCGAACGTGCTGCACCAGCGCCGCCGCGAGTTTGCCGACGCGCGGGGCGAGGTGGAAAAGGCCGCTCTGGAAGTGAAAAAGGCGCTGCTCGACCGCATCCTGCCGTTTGCCGACTTCGACACCGACCGCGTGAACCTGTGGCGTTCCAAAACCGACGAGATTCAGGAAATCAAGCAGGAATGGGAAGCCGCCGGGCCGGTGCCGCGCAAGCAGGCCGATGCCCTCAACAAGCAGTACTGGGAGGCCTACAAGCAGTTTTTCAACCGCAAAAACGACTTCTTCAAGTCGGCGGATGCCGAGAAAAACGCCAACGTGAAGGCCAAGCAGAGCCTGATTGACCAGGTGGAAGAAGCCCTCAACAGCACCGACTGGGAGCAGGCCCGCAACGTCGTCATCGTGGCCCAGAAGCAGTGGAAGGAAACCGGCCGCGTGCCCGAAAAGCTGGCCGACAAGATGTGGCACCGCTTCCGCACCGCCGCCGATGCCTTCTTCGACCGCCCCAAGCAGGACACCCGGCAGCGCGAAGAGAAAGTGACCGTGGCCACGGCCGAACACACGGCCCACCTCGACGCGCTGGCCGAGCAAATCAACGGCCTCGGCGACGAGCACCCGGCCAGCCTGGAAGGCTTCCGCGCCATGCTGAGCGACTGGACCGCCGCCTTCGACCCCACCGACGACCACCCCGGCCGCAGCACCGGCGACCGCAGCGAGGAGCAACTCCTGGCCCTGCTCGGCCAGTACCTGGGCAAGGTGCCCGGCCTGAGCTACGCCGACCAGGGCGACCTGCTGTTTCAGGCCGAAGTGGCCCGCCTCAAGGCCCGCCCCCAGGCCGGGCAGCAACTCACGCGCAAGGAAATGGTGCTCCGCAAGGAAATCAACGAGCTGGAAAACGACCACGCCACGCTGCAAACCAACCTCGATTTCTTTGCCCGCTCCAAGAACGCGGCCCAACTCCGCGAGGAGTACCAGGGCCGGATGGACGAGGCCCAGAAGCGCATCACGGTGCTCAAAAAGCAACTCAAGATGCTGCGGAGCTAGGGCAGGACGGGTAAAACGAGTACCCCGAAGCTGCGCTTCGGCCCCTGAACGGTCATCGTTGGATGAAACCGTTCAGCGGCCGAAGCGCAGCTTCGGGGTACTCGTTTTACCCGTCACGCCATAATCTTATACCCGCCGCCCCGGCCCTAAGCCGGACCTTTGCGGGCCGCAACCGTTGTTGCCCCCGTACACTCTCGCCCTGTCCATGCCCCCCAGCTCCATTTCCCGCGCCGAAGTCCTCGAACACCTCGAAGGCTTCCTTTCCGAAAACATCGGCACCTACCTCAAAACGGTGGAAGATTCCTGGCAGCCGGCCGACTTCCTGCCCGACTCGCGCCGCGACACCTTTTTTGACGACGTGCGCGAACTGCGCGAACGCGCCGCCGGGCTGGACTACGACCTGCTGGCCGTGCTCATCGGCGACACCATCACCGAGGAAGCGCTGCCCAACTACGAAGCCTGGTTTCACGAACTCGACAACCTCAAGCGCGACCGCCACAACGGCTGGGGGCAGTGGATTCGGGGCTGGACGGCCGAAGAAAACCGCCACGGCGACCTGCTCAACCGCTACCTCTACCTCTGCGGGCGGGTCAATATGCGCGAGTTTGAGGTCAGCACCCAATACCTCATCAACGACGGCTTCGACCTGGGCACGGCCCAGGACCCCTACCGCGCCTTCGTCTATACCAGCTACCAGGAAATGGCCACCAACATTTCGCACCGCCGGGTGGGGCAGTTGGCCCGCACGGCGGGCGACGACCAGCTCAGCAAAATCTGCGGCATGATTGCGGGCGACGAAAACCGCCACGCCCGCGCCTACAAGATGTTTGTGGAAAAAATCTTCGACGTGGACCCCTCCGAAATGATGCTGGCCTTTGAGGACATGATGCGCAAGAAAATCGTGATGCCCGCCCACTATATGCGCGAAATGGGCGTGGACATGGGCAAAACCTTCGGCCACTTCACCGATGCCGCCCAGCGCCTGGGCGTGTACACGAGCAACGACTACACCGACATCCTCGACACCCTGATTGCCGACTGGCGCGTGGCCGCCCGCACCGCCCTCACGCCCGCCGCCGAAAAGGCCCGCGACTACATCATGGCCCTGCCCAACCGCCTGCGCCGCGTGAGCGACCGCATGGCCGTGCCCCGGCTCGAATACAAGTTCAAGTGGATTAGCTAGGCCGTCCGGGCTGGCCCGCCTGGTACCGCGCCGAAGCCATCCTGCCACGTGGCAGGGTGGCTTCGACGCGTTCAGAACAGGGGCTGCCACGTGGCAGGGGGGCTTCGGAACGCTCCGAACCGCATCCGCCACGTGGCAGGGGGGCTTTGGAACGCTCCGAACCGCATCTGCCACCTGGCGGGGGGGCTTTGGAACGCTCCGAACCGCATCCGCCACGTGGCAGGGTGGCTTCGGAGGACTCCGAACCGCATCTGCCAGGTGGCAGAGTGGCTTCGGAACGCGCCGAACCGCATCTGCCAGGTGGCGGGGGCAGCGCGTGGCGGCGGCTGTCTTGGCCCGGTACGTCTTTTGTGTTGTGCGCTTTCCAGCCCCGGCGGTTGCGGCTGCGGGTGCCCCGGTTGCGGGCCGGGCCGGGGCCGCAACCGGGTTGCGGGCCGTATGTTGGCCGCCGGTTGCGGCGCGTGTGGCGGCTACGGGTAGCGGGCGCGTGGCCCGGCCGGTGGGGGAGGCGGGGCATTCGGCGCGGCCGATGCTACATTTGGCAATCCGTCCGGGTTTGGCCGGGTGTACGCCCCCGCTGCTTATGTCCAACGCTTCGCCGACTGCCGCCAACGACCTGCCCCTGGCCCAGCGCCTGCCCCTGGCCCTGGACCCCGCCACGCCCCCCGCCCAGCTGGCCGCCCTGGGCTGGAACCGCAACAACGGGGCCATCAAGCGGGCCGTGGCCGCCAACCCCAACACCCCGCCCGGCGTGTTGCTGCACCTGGCCAGCCGCTACTGGGCCGCCTTTCTGGAAAACCCGGTGCTGCCGCTGCTGCTGCTCGAAGACCCCGGCCTGCCCCTGCGCCTGCCCCTGACGATGCTGCGGGCGCTGGTGCGCCGCCCCAAAGTGCCCGCCCTGCTGCTGCAAACCCTGGCCCGGCACGCGGACAGGGAAGTGCGCGAGGGGGCGAAGTACCACGTCAGCTTCCCGGCCGAATTGGCCGCTACGGCCCCGGACAGCCCCGCTGCACCCGCCGCCGCCTGGCAAACCACCCTCCGCGCAACCCTGACGCAACTGCCCGCCCCGCCCGGTACGCTGGCCGAACTCCTGAGCACGAACAGTGTGCCCGACTGGCTGCTCGAAGCCGTGGCCAGCACCCGCAGCCCGCTGGTGCGCACGGCCCTGTTCGAGGCCAGCCGCCGCGAAGGAGCCAGTCCGGCGCTGAAGGCGACGGCCAGTATGCTGCGCCGGGCCGCTGGCGAAACCCGGGAGAATCGCTACCACCACGACTACGGCTGGGGCGAATCGGTGCAGCGCTGGCGGGTGGGGCAGGGGGCGCTGACGGAAGCCGAACTCACCCGGCTGGCCGGGGGCAACGCCACCTGGCAGTTGCTGGCCGCCCGGGCCGCCAACCTGCCCCCCGCCCTGGTGGCCCGCCTGGCCCGCAGCCCCCACCCCAGGATTGTGGTCGCCATTGCCCGCCGCCCCGACTTGGCCCCGGCCGTGGTGCTGGCTTTGGCCAGCCGGGGCCTGCCCGCCGTGGCCCTGGCCCTGGCCAGCAGCACCGCCGCGCCGGAGGCCGTGCTGGCCAGCCTGGCCCGCCACCCCACCGCCGAGGTGCGCGTGCGCGTGGCCCGCAACCGCCGCACGCCCCCCGCCACCTTGGCCGTGCTGGCCACCGATGCCGACGACAACGTGCGCGGGTACGTGGCCAGCAACCGCTACTGTCCCGCCGCCAGCCTGGCCGCCCTGGCCACCGATGCCGACCCCGACGTGCGGCAGCGCGTAGCCCGCAACCCCGCCTGCCCCCCGGCGCTTTTCGCCCAGCCGCTGCGGCACGATGCCAGCGCCAAAGTGCGCGAAACCCTGGCCAAGCGCCCCGACCTGCCCCATGCGCTGCACTTGCAGCTCATGGACGACCCCGACGGCAAGGTGGCCTTTGCGGCCCAGTACAACTACCGCGTGCCGCGCCATCTGCTGGAATTCTTCAACCTGTACCAGCACACGCCCGCCGCCGAGCGCCCGCCCACGCCCGCCTGGGGCGACGGCCCCGGTTTTGGGCAGCGGGCCACCGGCCCCCGCGTGGTCAACTCCTGGGGCGATGAACACCGGGAGCGCCGCCTCTACGGCCACGAAAAGCCCCCGCCCACCGACGAAGAAATGGTGGAGTGGGCCGCTTCGCCCACCGACTCGTTGCGCCAAACCCTGGCCTTTGCCACCCGCAACCCGGCCGTGCTGGAACTGCTGGTGGCCGACCCCGTGGACTGGGTGCGGCGCTACGTCGCCGACAACCCGGCCACCCCCGTGGCCCTGCTGGTCCGGCTGGCCGCCGATGCCACCCCCGAAGTGCGGGCACGGGTGGCGACCAAAGCCCCCCTGGCCACCCACGCCCCCGCCCTGCTCCACCAACTGGCCACCGAGGGCAACGACAAGGTGGCGGAGGGCGCGGCGGCCAACGAAGCCGCCGACCCCGCCCTGCTCGACCAACTGGCCCACCACCCCACCGAAGCCGTGCGGGTGGCCGTGGCCGGCAACCCGCAGGCCCACCCCGCCACCCTCGCCCGGCTGGGGCAGCAGCCCTCCGACCTGCTCCGCGAAAAGCTCCTGCGCAACCCCGCCACGCCCGTGGCCGTGCTGGTGGCCCACCTGGCCAGCGGGGCCACCGCCGTGCGCCACCTGCTGGCGGGCAACGCCGCGACCCCCCCCGACGTGCTGCTCCAGCTGGCCCAGGAAAATGACGACGAGCTGACCGCTACCCTGGCTTACAACAAGGCGGCCCCGCTGCCGGTGCTGCGCTACCTCTGGGAGCAGCAGGGGCCGGAGCGCAAGCGCAACACGTCCCTGGCATCGCACCCCCACGCCGACGAAGCCTTGCTCATGGACATTGCGGCCGACACCGAGCCGCACGCCATGGGCTACCTGCTGGACCACCCCGCGATGACGGAAGCACTCTTCGGCCGGCTGCTGGCCCGCATGACCGCCCCCAAGGCCAAGACCTACCTGGCCTACACCCACAGCAAAGCCCGCCCGGCCTGGTTCTACGACCTGTTGCTGGCCGACAACGACCCGGCCGTGCTGGAGGCGCTGGCCCACCAGCGCGAAACCCCCGAAACCGTGTTGCTGGCCCTGGCCCGCCGCCCCCCGGCCGACAAACACAGCAACAGCCACTTGCCCATGCGCCTCGTGAGCAACAACACCGTGCCGCTGGCGGTGCTCGAAACGCTGGTGGCCCAACGCGCCGAACTTGATGCCACCGAGGGCGACCCCTGGTGGTACGGTCAGTTGGCGGCCCATCCCAACGTCAGCCCGGCCTTGCTCCGGCAGGTGCTGGCGGCTTGCCTGGTCGGCCGCCACAAACACGGCTACCCTGGCCGCGAAAGCCGCTTCCACCGCACCTGGCTGGCGCTGGTCCGCAACCCGAAGCTGCCCACCGACCTGCTGCCGCAGTTTGCCGACCACGCCGCCCGCGAAGTGCGGCAGGCCCTGCTGCAACGCCCCGACTGCCCCGCCGACCTGCGCGAACAAATGCGCCGCACCGCCTTGCAACACAACCTCGAACACGGCCATTCGCTGCTGGGCCGCGCCAGCGCCCTGGCCCTGGCCAGTGCCGAGTGGCTGCGCCACCTCTTCCCCAAGGCCGGCTGGGTCGAGCGCCTGGCGATGGTCGAAAACCCGCAACTGCCCGCCGACTTGCTGGCCCTGCTCGCCGCCGATGCCCACCGCCTGGTGCGGGCCGCCGCCGGCCAGCGCCAGGCCACCGGCCAGGTGCCCGACCTGCTGGCCCCCGACTTGCCCCCCGTTGCCTAACTTGCCGCCATGACCCCCCTCGCCCTCACCGCCTACCTCGAAGCCCTGCTGGCCCACGCGCTCAAACTCTCCGTGATGATATGGGGGCCGCCGGGCATCGGCAAGTCCAGCATCGTGGCGCAGGTGGCCCAGCGCCACGGCCTGGATTTTATCGACGTGCGCCTCTCGCAACTGGCCCCCACCGACCTGCGCGGGCTGCCGGTGGCCGACGTGGCGGCGGGCCTCTCGCGCTGGCTGCCGCCCGAGTTTCTGCCCCGCCAGGGCCAGGGCATCCTGTTTCTCGACGAGCTGAACCTGGCCCCGCCCGCCATGCAGGGCATGGCCCAGCAGCTGATTCTGGACCGCCGCGTCGGCTCCTACGAGGTGCCGGCCGGCTGGTACATCTGGGCGGCGGGCAACCGCAAGGAAGACCGGGCCGCCGTCTTCGATATGCCCGCCCCGCTCGCCAACCGCTTTCTGCACCTGGAGGCGGAAGCCGACTGGGAATCCTTTAAGGACTACGCCCTGGCCCGTGGCGTGCACGAGCAGGTGCTGGCCTTTCTCGCGTTTCGGCCCGCGCTGCTGCACCAGCTCGATGCCCAGCGCCCGGCCTGGCCCTCGCCCCGCTCCTGGGTGATGGCCAGCGGCCTGCACCACGTCGGGCTGGCCGTCGAGCCGGTGCTGGGCGCGGGCACGGCCACCGAGTTTGCCACCTTCTTGCAGCTCTACGCCTCGCTGCCCGCCCTCGAGCCCGTGCTCGAAGGCAAGGGCCAGGACGTGGGCTTCCCCGCCGAGCCTTCGGCCCGCTACGCCACCACGATGGGCCTCACGGTGCGGGCCAAAACCGCCCAGCGCGGCTACCACGGCTTCGAGTGGCTCAGCCAGAAAGCCCCCGCCGAGTGGCTCCAACTCTACGCCGTGGACTTGTTCAAGCAACTGCGGGCGGCCGGGCAAATGGGGGCCCTGGCCCTGTTTGTGGCGAAGGACGAAAAGCTCCGCGCCTTCCTGGCCGACTACCAGACGATGGTGAACGCCGCTTAGCGCCCCGCCCCGATGACTCCCGAACCCGAACCCACCCCGGCCGCCGCGCCCACCGAGCGCAGCCTGAGCGCCGCCCTGCTGCGGTTGCGGCTGCGCTCGCCGTTTCTGGCGGCGCTGGCCCTGTTTGCCCGCTACGAGGTGACCGATGCGGTGCCCACCGCCGCCACCGACGGCGAAACGGTGTTCGTGAACCCCGACTTCTGGCACCCGCTGCCCGCCGCCGAGCAAGACGGGCTGCTGCTGCACGAGGTGCTGCACTGCGCCCTGGGCCACTGCTGGCGGCGGGCCGAGCGCGACCCCGAACTGTGGAACATCGCCGCCGACATCGTCATCAACGGCATGATACTGGCCGAGCCGGGGGCCGCCCTGCCCGCCGGGGGCTTGTTCGATGCCCGCCTCATGCACTTCGGCACCGAAGAAGTGTACGAGCTGCTGGAGCGCGACCCGGCCGCCGCGCCCCTGCTGCTGATGGCCGACCTGCGCGACGCGCCCGACCAGCCCGGCGGGGCCAACGGCCCGGCCGCCGCCGCCCGCCGCCAGCAGCAGGCCGGGCACTGGCGCGGGGCCTTGCAACGCGCCGCCACCGTGGCCCGCAGCCTGGGCGGCGACGTGCCCGCCGCCCTGCGCCGCGAGCTGGCCGCCCTCGGCCCCGGCCAGCTCGACTGGCGCAGCGCCCTCTGGCGCTACCTCGTGCGCACGCCCACCGACTTCGTGGGCTTCGACCGCCGCTTCGTGGGCCAGGGCCTGTACCTGGAAACCCTGGAGGGCGAAACCGTGCGCGTCAGCGTCTGCATCGACACCAGCGGCTCGGTGACCGGCCAGCAAATGGCGCGCTTTGCCGCCGAAGTGCAGGCCATCCTGGCCTCGTACCCGCACCTGACGGCCGAGCTGTACTTTGCCGATGCCGCCCTCTACGGCCCGTACCCGCTGCTGGCCCACGGGCCGCTGCCCGACGCGCAGGGCGGCGGCGGCACCGACTTCCGGCCGTTCTGCGAGGCGCTGGCGGCCCGCCAAACCGACCCCTACGGCCCGCCCGGCGTGGCCATTTACCTCACCGACGGCTACGGCTCGTTTCCGGCCCACGGCCCGGCGGTGCCGCTGCTGTGGGTCGTCACGGCCGGCGGCCTGGGGCTGGACGCTTTCCCCTTTGGCGAGGCGTTGCGGCTGGGGCAGTAGCGCGGCTTCCACGGGCGGCGGCGGGTGCCCGCCGGGGCGGCCCTGGCCCCGGCCCCGGCCCCGGTTAGCGGGGCCGCCGTGCCCGCCCGCCCTACAAGTGCAAGTGGAGTAGCCAGGCGGCCCGGTCCGGCCGGCACTGCGCCGAAGCCCCCCTACCACGTGGTAGGGGGCTTCGGAGTCCTCCAAACCGGGGCTACCACGTGGTAGGGGGGCTTCGGAGGACTCCGAACCGAGGCTACCACGTGGTAGGGTGGCCCCGGAAGGCTCCGAACCGGGGCTACCACGTGGTAGGGTGGCTTCGGAAGGCTCCGAACCGGGGCTACCACGTGGTAGGGGGACTTTGGAAGGCTCCGAACCGGGGCTACCACGTGGTAGGGTGGCTTCGGCGCGTCCGGAATAGGGGCTACCGCGTGGTGGGGGGCTTCCGTGCGCTCATTTGTGCCGAACTTGCCGCTTCACGCTTCCCAGCTAACCCCCATGCGCTCCGTCGTTGTTTTCCTGTTGTTGGGGCTGCCGCTGGGCTTGCAGGCGCAGCGGCCCACCGGCCCCGATTCGTTGCGGGCTTGGCTGCGCCGCCCCAATTTGCCCGACACCGTGCGGGTGAAAGCGCTGCTCAACTGCGGCTATGGGTACATGACCACCCACCCCGACAGCACCATTTGGTACACCGAGCAGGCGTTGGCGCTGGCCCACCGCCTGCGGCTGCGGGGGGGCGAGGGGCTGGCGCAAAGCCAGCTCGGGGCGGCGTACTACTACACGTCCAACTACCCGGCCGCGCAACGGGCCTTCGAGCAAGCCCTGCGGCTGGGCCAACGGCTGGGCCGGGCCGAGTTGGTGGGCAACGCTTACCTCGGCTTGGGCAACGTGGCCACCGAACTGCGCAACGCCCCGGCGGCGCAGGCCTACTTTGCCCAGGCCCAACAAACCTATGCCGCCATGCGGCCCCGCTTTGTGCGGGGCGAATTGCTGGTGCTCTACAACCGCACCAACGGCTACCTCGACGTGAAAGACATGGCCCACGCCCGCGCCTTGACCCGCCAGCAACTGGCGCTGCTGCGCCGGTTTCCGGGCCAAGCCAGCCGGGCCAAGGTGCTGGGCCAACTGGGCATGGTGCAACAGCGCCAGCACCAGCCCGACTCGGCGGCGGCGACCTGGCAAGCCGACATTGGGGTGGCCCGCCGCGAACACAACACCCAAGCCGAGGGCGAGGCCTGGCAACACCTGGCCGAGTTGGCCGGGGCGCGGCAAAATTACCCGGCCGTGCTCGGTTTTGCCCAACAGGCGGGCCGCTCGTTCCGTGCCCTCGGCGACGACGAGCCGCTGGCCGACGCGCTGCGGCTGCAAGCCCGCGCCCTGGCCGCCCTGCACCGGTCCGGGGCCTACGACACCCTGCTGCGGGCCGCCACCCTGCGCGACACCCTCTACAACCAGCAGCGCCTGCAAGCCGTGGCCGATGCCCAAGCCCGGTTCTCGCAGGTCGAACAGCAGGCCCGCATCCAAGTGCTTGAGCAGCAGCGCCGCATCGCCGCCCTGGAAACGACGCAGCGCCAGTTTCGCAGCCGGCTGGAAGTGGCCGCCGGGGCGGGCCTGTTGCTGCTGCTGGCGGGCCTCGGCTGGTGGGCCTACCGCCGCCGCCAAGCCGCCCGCGAAGCCGCCCTGCGCACCCGCATCGCCGCCGACCTGCACGACGACGTGGGTTCGCTCCTGACCCAGATTTCGCTGGAAACGGAGATGCTGCGCGACGGCCTCTACACCGCCGACGAACAGCCCCGGCAGTTGCACCGCCTGGCCGATGCCAGCCGCACCGCCGTGCGCCACATGAACGACGTGGTGTGGGGCCTCGATGCCCGCCACGACTCGATGGCCGACCTGCTCGACCGCTTGCGCGACCACGCCCACGAGGTGCTGCCCCCCCAGGGCCTCGACATGGCCTTCGCCGTGGCCCCCGCCGTGGCGGCCAACCCGCTGCCCCTGCCCGCCCGGCAGGCCCTCTACCTCATCTACAAAGAAGCCCTGCACAACGTGGTGAAGCACGCCCACCGGGCCACCCTGGTCCGAATCGGCCTGCGCCTGGAAGCCAACCACCTGGTGCTAACCGTGGCCGACAACGGCCAGCCCGTTTCCACCGCTGCCGACCACCGCCGCAACGGCCACGGCCTAGCCAACATGGCCCGGCGGGCGGCGGCGGCGGGCGGCAGCTTCCGGGGCGGCCCGGCGGCGGCGGGCGGCTTTGCCCTGGAGGCGCGGCTGCCGTTGCGGTAGGAGGGGGGGCTGGTTGCGAGGCACCACGCTCAGCGCAACCCGCCCCGCCCCCATGTTCCTACCGTTGTGCGGCCCTGGGCCGGGCGGTAGCTTTGTGCCCCGCAATCCCATCCATCCCCATGCTGCCCATTGCCCTCATCGAAGACCAGGCTGCCCTGCGCGAAGCCTATACGCGCTACCTGTGCGCCCAGCCCGAATTCCGGTGCGTGCTGGTGGCGGCTTCGGTGGAGGAGTTTCTGGCCAAGCTGGCCGAGGCCGAGGAGCTGCCCCGGCTCGTGCTGAGCGACATCGGGCTGCCGGGCGGCTGCACCGGCATCGAGGGCATTCCCCTGATTCGGGCGCGGCTGCCGCTGGCCGAGGTGCTGCTGATTTCGGTGTATTCGGATGCCGAGCGGGTGTTTCAGGCGCTGTGCGCGGGGGCGGTGGGGTATTTGCTCAAGAACACGCCCCTGGCCCAGCTCAAGGAGGCGCTGCTGGAGGTGGCGGCGGGCGGCTCGCCCATGTCGCCCAGCATTGCCCGGCACGTCATCCGGCACTTTCGGCCCGCCCCGGCCGCCCAGCACGAAGCCCTGACGGCCCGCGAGCACCAGATTGTGCAGGGCATTGAGGACGGCCTGAGCTACAAGCTCATTGCGGCCCGCCTGGGCATTCAGATGGGCACCGTGCAGAACCACATCCGCAACGTGTACCGCAAGCTGGAGATTAACTCCAAGGGCGAGCTGCTGGCCCTGGCCCGCCACCGGGGGGGGTGAGGTGGGGGTGGGGTTGGCACCCCTCGCCGCCCCCCATAAACATACCATTGCGCGGCATGGGTGGGGCCAGGACCTTTGCGGGACCAAACGCGCTGGCCTGTGGAGCCGGCGCAATTCCCCTTCCGCCCCATGAAACACTTGCTTCTTCTGGCCCGCGCCGCTACCCTGGCGCTGGCCCTGCCCCTGACCGCGCTGGCCCAAACCGGTGTCACCATCGGGGCCACCACCGCCCCCGATGCTTCGGCGGCCCTCGACATTGTGAGCAGCAGCAAGGGGGTCCTGCTGCCCCGCGTGGCCGCCGCCACCGCCATTGCCAGCCCCGCGCCGGGCTTGCTGGTGTACCAGACGGGTAGCCCGGCTGGCTTCTACTACAACAGTGGCACGGCCGCCGCGCCCAGTTGGCAGCAGCTGGCCACGGCCAGCGGCGCAGCCGACAACCTGGGCAACCACACGGCCACGCAAAGCCTGAAACTGAACGGCAACACGCTCTCCAACAACGGCACGGGCGGGCTGCAAATTGACAACAGCGGGAACGTGGGCATCGGCACCGCCAGCCCCGTTACGCAACTGGCCAACTCGGCTGACAACGTCATCAGCACCGACGGCAACGGCGTGAGCACCCAGGCCCTGAACTGGGTGAGCACCACCACCGGCTACGCGGCCGGCATCGGCAACACCAACACGGCCGCCAACGGCCACGGCTTGGCCGTGAAGGTAGCCAGCACCAGCGCCGCCGCCCTCGACATCAGCCAGGGCAGCAGCTTGGCCAACCCCGGCACCCCCCTGTTGCGGGTGCTGGGCGGCGGCACCGTGGGCGTGGGCGTGGCCAGCCCCACCCAGACGCTCGACGTGAACGGTGGCATCCTGGCGCGGGGCTTTGGAGCCATCAGCAACCAGGGCGCGTACTTGCAGTGGAACCGCACCGTGGGCGAAGGCGAAACCTGGCTCCTGAACCAGCAGGGCGGCGGCGGGGCGCTGGCCGGCATCCGCTTTGGGGGGGCCACGGCCACCAACGCCGTCACGGAGTGGGGCCGCTTCCTCAATAATGGCAACTTTGGCCTGGGCACCACCAACCCCGGCCAGCGGCTCGACGTGAACGGCAACGCCCAGGTGAGCGGCGATGCCTACGTGAACGGCGGGCTGGGCGTGGTGCTCAACCAGCAGGACCGGCCCCTGATTACGCGGGGCTGGGATGCCTTTGCCACCGGCAACTACGCCGGGGCCGGGCGCTGGGGGGTGTTCATGGAGCCCAGCACCCTCACGTTCGGGGTGCCGGCAGCGGCGGGCAAAAACTTTCAGTGGAGCACCTACGCCGACAACTCGGCGGTGGCCGCCACGCTCATGCTGCTCAACCAAAGCGGCCAGCTCGGCATCGGCACCACCAACCCGGCGGCTTCGGCGGCGCTCGACGTGAGCAGCACCACCAAGGGCCTGCTGCCCCCGCGCCTGGACCAGACCCAGCGCGATGCCATTGGCAGCCCGGCGGCGGGCCTCGTGGTGTTCAACACCACCACCAACAAGCTCAACACCTGGAACGGCACGGCCTGGGAGGCCGCCCTGAGCGCCACCGAGCAGGCCGGGCCGACGACCAACATCCAAACCCTTACCTACAACGGTGGGGTGCAGACCTACGTGGTGCCGGCCGGCGTGACGCTGCTGGGCGTGGACGCGCGCGGGGCCAGGGGCAACACCGACGGGGGCCTGGGCGGGCGCGTGCAAACCGTCATCAGCGTCACGCCCGGCGAAACGCTGTATGCCTACGTGGGCGGCAACACCGGCTACAACGGCGGGACGGGCGGCACCGGCTATAGCGGCGGGGCCACCGACGTGCGGCGCGGGGGCTTCAACCTGAGCAACCGCGTGGTGGTGGCCGGCGGCGGCGGCGGCGTGGGCAACGGGGCCAGCGGCGGCGACGGCGGCGGCCTGACCGGTGCCCCCGGCGGCACCAGCGGCAGCGGCACGGCCGGCGGCGGCGGCAGCCCCACGGCGGGCGGCACCTCGGGCACGGGCGGGCCGGGCAGCCTGGGCCAGGGCGGCAGCGGCTCCCACGGCGGCGGCGGGGGCGGCGGCTACTACGGCGGCGGCGGCGGCAGCGGCCCCAACAGCAGCAACGAGGGCGGCGGCGGCGGCGGCAGCTCCTACGTGGTGGCGGGCAGCCGCAACACGGTGCATACCCAGGGCTACAACAACGGCCACGGTGTGCTGGTGCTGACGCCCTACGCCTATGCCGCCCCGATGCTGGATGCCACCAACTTCGTGAACGTGGCCGGCGACAACCTGGGCAACCACACCGCCACCCGGAACCTGAACCTGGCCAACTACCAACTCGTGGGCAACGGCGGCGGCTCGGGCCTGAACATCACCGGCGGCGGGCAGGTGGGCATTGGCACCAGCAGCCCCAGCGGGCTGCTGGCCAACACCAGCACCAACATCATCGGCTCCGACGGCAACGGCATCAGCGGGCAGGGCCTGGGCTGGGCCAGCAACAGTTCCGCCGGCTACGCCGGCGTGTTCTTCAACTCCAACGGCAGCCCCAGCGGCGCGGGGCTGGCCGTGAAAACAGCTAGCCTCAGCGCCCCGGCCCTTGACGTGAGCCAGGGCAGCATCAGCGCGGTCGGCACGTCGCTGCTGCGCGTGAACGGCAACGGCAACGTGGGCATCAACACCACCACGCCCAACCAGCGGCTGGAAGTGGACGGCTCGGTGCTGGTGCGCGGCGACAACACCGGCGGCGCGGGCTTTATGCTGGACGACCAGACCGCCGCCCGCGTGGGCCTGATGAAGTACCCCGGCCGCGAGGGCGGCATCTGGCGCGTGCCGGGCCAGGACTTTGAGATTGGCCGCACCCAGCTAAATACCCTGGTGGGCAACACGGGCAACCTGACCACCGACTTCTACATCGACGGCTTTGGCCGGGTGGGCATCAACAACACCAACCCCCAGTACCTGCTGGACGTGCAGGGCGACACCCGCGTGGTGGGCACCACCAACGTGACGGGCAACACCAACGTGTCGGGCACCAGCTACGTGGGCTTACGCCTGGGCGTGAACACCACCAACCCCAGCCAGACCCTGGACGTGAACGGTGCCGCCCTGGTGCAGACCACCCTGGTGGTGAAAGGCGATGCCACCATGCAGGCCAGCCAGTACGTGAGCAACAACCTCGGCATTGGCACCCTCGGCAACTCGGCCAACAAGCGGCTCGACGTGCGCGGCGATGCCCAGGTGGTTGGCGACGTGAACGTGACCGGCTTCCTGGGCCTGAACGGGGCCAGCTCCGTGGGCCTGCCGCTGGCCATAAACCCCAGCAGCGGCGGCAACCTGCTTGGCATTAACAACGGGGCGGGTGCCCTCAAGTACTACTTCAATTCCAACGGCGGCGGGCTGTCCCTGATTGAGAACAGCACCCAGGACTCGAACCTCTTTATTAAGGACGGCGGCAACGTGGGCATCGGCGGCATCACCAACCCCGGCCACCCCCTCAGCATATCGTCCGACAACGGCGGGGCCATGCTGGGCTTTTATAACGGCGGCACGGACAAGTACAACTGGAGCCTGACCAACGGCGGCCTCAACCTGAGCGAGAGCAACGTGGCCGCTGGCCGCATCTTCGTCAAGGACGGCGGCAACGTGGGCATTGGCACCACCACCCCCATTGCCCGGCTGCACGTGCGGGCGGTGATTCCAGCCAACAGCCCCAACGCCATTACGGCAGACGGCAACTACACCTTCTTCAACCCCGGCAGCGGCGTGGGAGTCAGCCACACCCCCAGCAACGTGCAAAAGGCCGTGTCGGCCTACTTTGAGGGCGGCGAGGTGTGGGTGAACGGCTACATCGTGGCCGGGGCCTTGCAAACCAGCTCCGACCGCCGCATCAAGCACGTCGTGGGCCTGAGCGCAGGCCCCGCCGACCTGGCGCTGTTGAATAAGCTCCGCATCACCGACTACACCTACATTGACCAGCTCAACAACACCAACCAGGTGGTGAAGAAGGTCATTGCCCAGGAAGTGGAAGAAGTGCTGCCCGCCGCCGTCACGCGCAGCCACCAGGCCCTGCCCGACGTGTTTGAAAAAGCCACCCGCGTAACCTTCGCCAACGGCTACCTCACCGTGACCACCGCCAAGCCCCACGGCCTGCCCGCCACCGGCGGCCGGATGCGCTTCTACACCCCCGCCAACGAAAGCCTCGACCCCGACGTGACCGTGGTAGATGCCCACACCGTGCGCTTCGCCAGCGAAGACGCGCACGCCAGCGGCCTGTTTGTCTATGGCAAGTACGTGGACGACTTCCGCTCCGTGGACTACGATGCCATTGCCATGCTCAACGTGAGCGCCACCCAGGAGCTGGCCCGCCAGGTGGCCGCCCTGGAGGCCCAGAACGCCGCCCTGCAAGCCCGCACCGCCACCGCCGAAACAGTGGCGGCCGCCGCCACCGCCACCACCGAAGCCTTCGAGGCCCGGCTGCGGCGGCTGGAGATGGGGGAGGGGCAGGCCCGGAAGTAGGGGGGAGGCCCCGCCCAAGATGACGCATTTGCGCTATTCCGCCGCTTGCCGGGGGCCGCTACCTTTGCCCCTATGTCCAGCGCCATTCCTTTTGCCCTCATCGAAGACCACCCCGCCCTGCGGGCGGCGCTGCACGAGTACCTCTGCGCCCAGCCCGAACTAAGTTGTGTGCTGGTGGCCGGGTCGGTAGAGGAGTTCATTGCCGGGCTGGCGACGCTCAAAACCCCGCCCACGCTTATTCTGAGCGACATTGAACTGCCCGGCCGCAGCGGCATCGAGGGCGTGCGCCTCATCCGGCAGCGGCTGCCCGAGGCGCAGGTGCTCATGCTGAGCGTCTATACCGACGCGGCGCGGGTGGTGGAGGCCATTGCGGCCGGGGCGGTGGGCTACCTCGTCAAGAGCACCCCGCTGCCGCAGCTCAAAGAAGCCTTGTTGCAGGTGGCGGCGGGCGGCTCGCCCATGAGTCCGGGCGTGGCCCGGCACCTCATCGAGCGGTTTCAGCCGGCGCGGGTAGCGGCGGCGGGCGCGGGGGCCGAACACCTCACGCCCCGCGAGCAGGAAGTGGTGCATTGGGTGGAAGAGGGCCTCAGCTACAAGCTCATTGCCGCCCAGCTTTTCATCAGCCCCGACACCGTGCGCAACCACATCCGGGCCATCTACCGCAAGCTGGAGATTAACTCCAAGGGCGAACTGCTGGCCCTGGCCATCCGGCGGGGGTGAGGCGGGGCAAAATGACGCATTTGCGTCATTGACGGGCATGGGGCCAGGGCCGTGCTTTGTGGTGTTGATTCGGGTCGTGCGCCTGGGTCGAATCCATCCGCCATGCAAACCTTCGTTGCCTCTCTGTTTTTGCGCTTCCGGCCCTGCCTGCTGGGCCTCGCCTTGCTCGCCGCCGCTCCCGCCGCCCTGGCCCAGACCACGCCCGGCGTGGGCATTGGCACCACCGCCCCCGACGTGTCGGCGGCCCTCGATATTGTGAGCAGCAGCAAGGGCGCGTTGCTGCCCCGCGTGGCCGATGCCACGGCCCTGGCCACGCCAGCCACCGGGCTGCTCGTGTTTCAGACCAACGCCCCGGCGGGCTTCTACTACAACGCCGGCACCCCGGCCGCCCCGAGCTGGCAGCAGCTGAACGTGGTGGGCGGCGCGGGCGACAACCTGGGCAACCACACCGCTACCCAGGCCCTGAACCTGCAAGGCAACGCCCTGACCGGCACCGGGGCCAGCATCGGCAGCGTGGTGGGCCTGGGCGTGCGGGCCGACGGGGGACTGAACATCGGGCAGAACACGGCGGGCAACAACTTCTTCTTGGGCTACCAGAGCGGGGGAACCACCACCGGCATTCGCAACACGTTTGTCGGTTTCCAAAGTGGCCCTACCAACACCACGGGCAACAACAACACGTTTACCGGCTTTGCCAGCGGGCAAGCCAATACCGCTGGCACCGACAATACCTTTGCCGGCGGCTTTAGCGGAAGCGCCAACATCGGCGGCAGCAACAACACCTTTAACGGCCGCCGCAGCGGGCAAGCCAACACCAGCGGCAACAACAACACCTTTGTGGGCCACTCGGCGGGCAACGTCAATCTGGACGGCAGCCAGAACACCCTCATCGGGCAGGGGGCCAACGTGGCGACCGGCAGCCTGACCAACGCCACGGCCCTCGGCGCCGGGGCCACCGTGAGCCAGAGCAACAGCCTCGTGCTGGGCAACGGGGCCAACGTGGGCATCGGCACCCCCGCCCCCAGCGCCCTGCTCGACGTGAACGGCAGCACCCGCCTGCGGGGCCTGACCACGGCCGGCGTGGTGACCACCGATGCCCTGGGCAACTTGGGCAGTGCTACCGCCGCGAGCCTGGACCCCACTACGGCCAGCAACGGCCTGACCAAAACCGGGCCGGACATTAAGCTGGGCGGCACCCTGACGGCCGCCACCACCCTTGCCACGGCGGGCTTTGGCCTCTCCATCACCGGCGCTGGCAACGTGGGCATTGGGGCCAACAGCAACGGTAGCTACAAGCTCACGGTGGGCGGCTCGACGCAGACCAACTTAGCGAATGGTACCTTTAGAACGTTCAATAATGGGGCCGCCGGTGGCACGGTGCTGCTGGGCGGCTTTGATGGCACGGGCGGGCTGGGGGCGCAGCTGCGCTACTCCGGGGCGCTGGCCGCGGGCACCTTCATCGACCTGGGCCAGGACGCGGGGGGCAACTTTGTGGTGGAAACCAACGACGTGCCCCGCCTGACCGTCCTGGGCCGCGACAATGCTACCGGCGAGGGCAACGTGGGCATCGGCACCACCGCGCCCACGGCTGCCCTCGACGTGAACGGCAGCACCCGCCTGCGCGGCCTGACCACGGCCGGCGTGGTGACGACCGATGCCAACGGCAACCTGACCAGCAGCACCAGCCTGCCCGCTGGCGTGACCGGCGACAACCTCGGCAACCACTCGGCCACCCAAAACATCGGCCTCAACGACTTTGACCTGCGGCTACGTGCGGCCACCGATGCCGTGCACGGCCTCGGCTACTACGGCACCGTCGGCGCCAGCAAGCTGTGGAACGGGCTGAACGTGGACGGCCCGGTGCTGTACGGCTACGCGGGCGGGGTGCTGGGCACCTACTACGGGGGGCAACAGACTGTGCTGGCGTGGAAAGCCAGCGGCCAAGTAGGCATCGGCACCAACAGCCCCAGCGGCCAACTGGCCAACAACAGCGTCAACACCTTTGGCAGCAACAACCAAGGCGGCAACAGCGGCTCGCTGAACTGGGCGACCAACCAAGGCGGCTACGTGGCCCAGTTCTTCAACGGTGGCAACACGGCCGGTGGCTCCGGGGTAGCCGTCAAGATTGACGGCACCGACGCCAACGCCACGGCCCTCGACGTGAGCAAGGGCACGGTGGCCAACGCGGCCGGCACCTCGCTGCTCGTGGTGAAGGCCGGCGGCAACGTGGGCATCGGGGCGGGTACCCCCAGCGCCACCCTGCACGTGGGCGGCGCGGCCAGCACCGTGAAGCTCGAAGGCCTAGGCGGCGGCACCAGCACCCGCACCGTGACGGTGGCCACCGACGGCACCTTGGGCACCACGGCCAGCCCCAGCGGCACCGACTTCATCCAGAACACCACCACCCCGCAGGCCAGCAGCAACTTCAACATCAGCGGCAACGGCACGGTGGGCGGCACCCTGACGGCCGCCAACGCCGTGGTGACGACGGCCCTGACCGGCACCGGGGCCAGCCTGCCAGCCGGCGTACTGGGCCTGGGCGTGCGGGCCGACGGGGGCCTGAACATCGGCCAGAACACGACGGGTGCCAACCTGTACCTGGGCTACCAGGCCGGCCAGAGCAACACTACGGGCACCCGCAACCAGTTTGAGGGCTACCAGAGCGGCCAACTCAACAGCACGGGCAGCTTCAACGGGTTCAGCGGCTACCAAAGCGGCTTTAGCAACGCCGGGGGAAGCAACAACGTGTACTCTGGCTGGAAGGCGGGTTTCAGCGCCACGGGCAGCCAAAACGTGTTCGTGGGGTCCAACAGCGGCTTTAGTTTCACCACGGGCAGCAGCAACACGGCCCTGGGCTTCAACACCGGCCCGGCCAGCGGCAGCGAGGGCATCAGCAACGCCACCGCCCTGGGCGCGAATGTGACCCTGACCACCAGCAACACCGTGGTGCTGGGCAACGGGGCCAACGTGGGCATCGGCACCGCCGCCCCGGCTGCCAAGCTCTACGTGCAGGCCGCCGACAACGCCACCGCCCCCATTGCCAGCTTCCAGCCCCTGAACCTGAGCCAGGGCGTGAGCATCGGCTACAACGGCATTGCCAAGACCGGCACCAACGCCACCAGCGACCTGACCCTGGACGGCAAAAGCACCGGCCACATCCTGCTGCACACCAACGGCAGCACCGGCAACGTGGGCATCGGCACCACGGCCGCCCCCGCCGCCAAGCTCGAGGTGGTGGGCGACGTGCGCATCCCCGCCGCCAACAGCTACACCTACGCCAGCGCCCGCGCCAAGTCGGTGATGCTGGGCGGCCTGGACTTCCAGGCCGAGAACGGCACCACCGCCACCACCCTCGACGGCAGCACCGACGAGCTGTATCCGAGCGGTGCCGTCGGCGTTGGCCTCTTCACTTTCCGGGCACCGCTGCACCTGCCCCAGAACGCCACCATCACCGGCATCGCGCTGCTGACCTACGACGGCAGCACCTACGACCTCACGGCCAACCTGATTTCGTACCAGGCCACTGCCGGTTTCACCGCCCGCACGACCCTGGCCACGGCCGCCTCCACCGGCACGGCCGGCTACCAAACGGTGAACTCGGGCACCATTGCGACCATCGTAGACAACGACAACTTCGCCTACTCCGTGCGCCTCACCTTCAGCGGGCGCGACACCAACCTCCTCACCGTGCGCGGCGTGAAGGTGAGCTACACCATTGCCAGGGTGGAGTAGGGCACCGGCCGGGGCGGGAACACCGCCCCGCCCGGCCCCCTACACCAGCGGCTGCGCCAGGTGCATCTGGTGCCGGAGCCAGGCGCGGGCAGCGGCTTCGTTGTCGAAGTAGTACGTGTACACGTCGTGGCGGGTGCATTCGCGCTGGCTCGACTGGGCGGCGGGGCTGTCGGCGGCCGGACCCTGGCCCAGGTCGAGCACGCAGGCCACAAAGATGGGGTGGCCCAACTCCTGGGCCGCCCGGGGGGCCAATATCCGGCTGAACCAGTGCTCGAACCGCTCGCCCGGCCAGGGCCGCCCCCGCAGGTCGAACAGCCAGTAGTGGCGGCGCCCCTCCCGGTGGGCCGCCGCCAGCAGGGCCGTGCAGTGCTGCATCAGCAGCACGTCGGGCACCGGGCCGGCCCAGTGGGCGGTGAGAATGTCCTGGTCGGTGTCGAGCGCCACCCGGAAGGCGGGGGAGTCGGGCGGGGGCGGGGGCATGGCGCAGCAGCGCTCGGAATGACCTACGGTAGCCGGCCCGGCCCCTAAAGGTACGTCAAAAGCACGACCCGGGGCCACCGGCCGCCCACGGGGCGGCCGGCTGCCCCGGCCGGGGGCGCTTTACAGCGAAGGGACCAGTGATTCGTCCAATATCCTCAACACATCGGACGTGCGGCGAAATAAGGCGTGGCTCCAGTATTCGCGTTGGCCGGGCCTGATTTGTACTGAATCGGTTTTCACTTGTTCGCCTTCGCTGCTGCGCCAGGAGTGGCCTAGCATATTGGATACAAAGTCTTCGCGCTGCACGGGGTCGCCTTCGGCGCTGAACAAGCGGATGATTCGCAACGAAACGCCTAACTGACCTCGTAGCTCGTGAACGGCTCTGGGGGGCCATAGGCTGTTCAGCACCAAAACCGCGTCCATGATGGCATCGGCGCAATGTTGCGCGTCCACGGTGAGGGCGGCCCCGACGTGCTGCATGTTGTTGCGGGTGTCGCGGTAGCCGGTGAGGCGGGGAATGAGTGCGGCATCCAACGTGACTCCAGGGGCGGTAACGCTGGCATGAAACCCAATGGCCATGTCAAAACGGTGGTTGTGCTGCTTGGCTTTGGCTTTGCAAGCTATTTCAACCAAATTATCGCACAAGATGAACGCTGCCCGCTCCCGGTGCCGCACGGCCGAACAGAAAATGCTAACAATGGACTCTAATGCGTCCAGAATGTCGGGCGGCATGAGCTAAGCGGCTTTGATGAAGGCTTCCAGTTGCTGCTTGGCTGCTTCCAGCAAGGCCGTGGCGCGTTGGCGGGCGGCGAAACCGGCTTGCACCAACCGTACAATCTCCTGTTGCACGGTGGCCGAGAGGGCCGGGAACGGCAAGCCCAGCACATCGGCCTCCGTGACGGTGGGGTACATGGTGGCGGTGGTGTACAAGTCCAGGATTTCGCACACAATGGGCAGGCGCAAGTACACCGTCAGCACCTCCGGTGCTACCGCCAACGGCCGCAACGCAATGAAGCCCGACGTGCCCACCGTGCCGTCCTGGCTTTCGTCCAGAAAGCCCGTGAGCCGCCGAATGGGGCGCACCGACGACGTAACCACATCGCCGGCCCGTAGCACGGTTTGCGCCCGGCTTGGGGCATCTTCCCCCATCACGGGTTCCGGCGCTACGCGCCCACCTTCCAGGATGCCGCCAATCTCCAGGTACTCAAACACGATGCCCGCTTCCGGCTTGAAGCGCGTCCGCACGGGTTGGGCCACGCTACCCACCGTCAGCCTACTTTCTGCTAACCGGGCAATGGTCTGTTGGTAGCGCGGCTGGTAATACTGCGCGTCCAGCCGCAGCGTGTCCTTAAACTTGGAAAAAGGCGCTAGGTAGGTTTTGGCTGCTGGCTCGGCTTTGTCTAATTGCAACGTGTGTAACAGCAAAGCCTCGGCTTCAATGTAAAATAATTCGGCTTCCCGCCGAATAGTGTAGGCTTCTCTTACCGATTTTCCGAGTGCATTATACTTCTCCCCAACTGGTACAAGCAAAGCAGAAACAGCGTAGATAAACAAGTTGAGTTGCACGTTACCCGTAGCTTCGCGCATTGACTGAAAACGCCCGTAGCTACAATTTAGAAATGTCGCCAAGTAGTAAGGGTCAACTTTGAGGTGGTTATCAATCCGAATGATACCTAAATGCCGGTCCATGTTAGCAGGCAAGTCATTTTCCTCAATTACCGCCGCATTTCCAATCGTCCCAACCGTTGTTATAAGCACGTCGCCAACCCTTGCCGCAGTTCTAGGATTCGCAAGGTGTTGTTCCATACTGATGAAGCCGTTTTTTTCAACTACGACCTCATTGTTTTTTATGGATTTGGCCGACAAATACCGCATTCCATCTTGCTCAACCCAAGCGGGCGAAGCGTGAATACCATCGGTTACAAAAGCGAAGGAATCAACCTGCTTAGGATTGGTAACCAATAATTCGCTTTCCAACCGCAAATACTCCGGTTTGTAAAATTCAGCGTCCCAACGACGAAGTTCTTTGTGCGACTGCCATCTTATTATGCTCCAAGTAGCCATAACCTAAGCGTTTTCCTGCCAAAACGAAAGCCCTTCGGCTTGCGCGAATTTGATGAATTGCTCCGTAATGGTTTCGCGTTGCGGCAGCAGTCGGAGAATGCGCGTTAGCTCTTTGGCTTTAACCGTCAGCGCCTCGTCGTTGCCAGCTAGTCGTTTCTTCCAGCGTTCAAACTGCATCAGAATAACCTCGCGGGCATCGTAAAGGTCATGGTCCACGATGGGGTGTCCTTCTAGGTCAAGCAAATGGTCGTTCACGTCGGGGTCGGTCACGTAGCTGTATTCACCACGGGCATCTTTGCCTGGCGTGTCAGAGGTGGCAAAGAAGATGGGGTATTCTTCCACGTAGGGACAAAGGGGGCCAACTTTGATGTCGTCGTTCCACTTTTGCAGGAGCAGCATACTGGTTTTGGTGCCGGTGTGGGGCTTGAAGGTATCCACGCCCAGGCCCACCACCCCCAGGATGCGGGCATACTGACTGAGCCACCACCGGACCGACCCGTCCGACACGTTGTTGAACCGGCCTTGCGGCAACACCACCGCCATCCGGCCGCCGGGCTTGAGGAAGTCGAGGTTTCGCTCCATAAACAACACGTCGCGGGGCTGTCGCTCCTGCCAGTTGCCGCTATCGCGAAAGCGGTGCCGGTAGGGGTCTGCCTGAAACAGATTCATCTGTTCAGAGCCGGGCACGAGCTTATCAGGGTCCACGCCGTGGTATTTCTTGGCAAGGGAGAACTGATGCAAGACCCGCGAATCGGAAATGTCGCCGGCAAACGGCGGATTGGCCAGCAGCACGTCAAAATCAAAGTAGCGCATCTCCTGCTGGTTGCGCTCCCGGTCGGCGGAGGTGCCGCCCCGGCGCAAGCGCGGGGTCAGGCCCACGCGCACTTCCGGCCCCCACTGCCGGGTGTCAAGAGTATTGGCCCGATAGACGTTGGTTTTGCCGTCGCCGGCAATCAAATTCAAGGCCCGCGCCACTTTCACCGACCTGGCATCAAAGTCCAGTGCGTACACCATTTCGCGGGCGTATTCGCTCTGGGCAGCCGTGGGACCAGCGGCGGTAAACTCGCCGCCCCACACATGGAAAATGCTGTGAACCGTGAACCCACACGAGCCGGCGGCGGTGTCAATCACATACTCGCGGCGCTTGGGGTTCATCATCTTCACGCCCATGTCAATGACGTGGCGCGGGGTGAAGTATTGGCCTTTGTCGCCTTTGGCCACGTCCACGGTCAGGTACTCAAACGCTTCATCAATCACCTGAAGGTTGGAGTTGAACAACACAATGTCTTGCAAAAAAGACACGCAGGTTTTCAATTGCGACGGGTTCAAATCTACCCGTTCCCCTTCTAGAAACACGCCTTGCCATTTGGCACGGGCTTCTTCAAACAGCCGGTTTATTTTTTGGTAAAGCTGGGTTTCGGTGCTGCCCCCAATCCGAAACATCACCCGTTTGTCGGTTCTTTCGTTGGTAGCCGCCCACTCGTCGTACAGCTTGGCGTATACCAGTTTGAAAATCTCCTCAAAGGCATCCACGCCCGCATTGGCCAACACCAGGTCTTCCAGGTCTAGGATAATTTCTTTCAGGGTTCGGCGTTCCGTTACCAGCTTGTTGCGCTGTTTTAGCTCCTCAATCGTAATCTGTTCGTTGATTACGTCCGACAGCGGTTCGTCGCCGTAGGGCAGGCGCGACACGTTGATGTAGCGCGGGGGTGCGCCGCGCTCGGTTTCCTCGCGGTGCAGAATCAGCAGCTTTTGCCCGTTGGTCCAGGCCACCAACGACGCGCCGGTGGCGTTGGCGTAGGTTTTCAGTTGGTCAATGCCGTCCTTTTCTTTGGGGCGTTTCACCTCCACGATGAGGTAAACGGCTTGCGGTTCGTCGGCATCGGCAACTACAATGTCGGCCGCTTTGGTCGTGTCGCGCCCCATGCGTACTGCTTTCTCCACCCCAATCCGACCAGCCGCGTAACGATACTTTCCGGTAAGCTGCGCCAAAAAAAGCTGCCGTACAATTTCCTCCGGCTTGGCGGGTCGTTCTTTTTTGCTGATGGGGTCGTACAAATACGGCTTGCCTTTGCGGTCAAAAATTTCAAGGGCAGCAATTTCCTCGGCCGAAAACAAGTCAAGCTTGTATTCGCTGCGGTGCAGAATGTCGTGGATGGTGTAAGTCTTGGCTTCCGTCATGGATTTAATTGCTCGGCATCTGATTTGAGGGTGCAAGGTAGGGCCAATGGTAGTAATCGGGCTGCTATAGCAGCAAAAAGCCCCGGCCGCGCAACGCAGCCGGGGCTTTTTTGGGGGCAACGTAGTCAAAGTCCTACGCCCCCGTCTGCACATAGTGCCACACCACGTCCGAATACTCCGGCTCGGTGGTGCTGGTGAGCACCCCGGCCGACTTGATGCCCACCAGCGTCCCTTTGGGAAACGGCCCGATGTCGCGGGTGCGGCCCCCGCCCAGGTACAGCTTCCACTGCTCTTCGGGCAGGTGTTCATCAATGGTCACCAGGTTGATGGTTTGGACGCTTTTGAGGGGCTTGGTGAGGAAATGAATGGTGAGGAAGCCGGGCTTCTTGCTGTCCAGGATTTCAATGGTGGTGGGGCGGTTGCTGCCGGGCTTGTTGCTGCCGCCGGTGCGGTCGGCCAGCGTGAGGCCCGAACTGATGAGGGCCGGGCTGTTGCCGGGGTAGTCCAGGTTGAGGGTTTTGGCGGCCCTCCCCAACTCGTTAATCACGTCGAGCCGCAGCTCGTCGCGGCGGGCGCGTTGGCCGCCGTCGGGGTTGGCGTGGTCCTGCTCGAACTTGTCGAGCGCGGCGACCGAAACCAGCAGCGTCGCCACGGTTTTGGCCCCGTCGGTGATGAATTCGCTGTTGGTGGTGTCGCGCACCACGTCGTGGGCGAAGGGCGAAATTTTTTCAACCGGTACGCGGCTGTAGTTTTCGATGAGTTTGTCGGCCTGCATAAAAAAATGGGGGGTAAACGGTGGTTGGCAACGCGGACGGCCTTCGCCCGCCGGTCCCCACGGCGGGCGGCGCGTCAGCGGGCCGCCCCCGTTCCCCGCTTTTGCTTGCGCGTCAGCAGCTTGCTTCGCCGCAGCGAAGCCGGTAACTCAGCCGTAAATGTAAGGTGTTAATTCGGTAATTGCGGTTGTCCATCAACCCGCCAGGTGCAATCACCAAAAGGCTGGATGCAATTAGCCAAAAGCTGGGCGCAATCGGCAAAAGGCAAGGCGCAACAGGCAAAAAGCTGGGTGCAATCGACAAAAGGCAAGGTGCAATCGCCGAAAGGCAAGATGCAACAAACAATATGCAAGGCGCAACAGGCAATAGGTAAGGTGCAACAGGCAATAGGCTGGCCGACGGCGGTGCCCCGCTCTCGCTCGAGGGCAGTTGCGACCAGCAACCCGGAATGTACGGCTACGCGTGGCGCATCCGCCCCCGCGACCTGCCCGTCGAGCAAGTCGCCCACGGCTACTGCTACCACGTCGAACTCAGCCGCCTCCCCAGCTTCACCTTCACCGGCCTCACCGCCGAAACCGCCTACTGCGTGCAGGTGGCCCCCTGGAACGACACCGTCCCTCTGCAATGGTCCACGGCCGTGACGCGCATCGTGCAGTAACCGCCCCTATCTTTACTTGACTACACCGGCCCGGCCCGGCCGTCGGCCCTGGCGGCCGGGCTTTTGCTTGGGGGCTTTTCTTTCTTTCGTATGATGTACGCTTCCTTTCTCTCGGCCCGCCCCGCGTTGCTGCGCTTGTTTGTTTTACTGGTAACCTTGCTGCTGGCCGGGCCGGGGCGCGGCTGGGCGCAGGTGCCGGCCTGGGCGCAGGCCGTGAGCTTCGCCCCCAGCGGGGGGAGTGGTTATTCAGAGGGTAGGGCCACCGCGACCGACGCGGCCGGCAACCAGTACGTAACGGGCCTATTCGACGGTACGCTGGTGCTCGGCAACACCACGCTGGTGGCAGTAGCATTCGCCGACGTGTTTGTGGCCAAGCGCAGCGCCGCCGGGGCCTGGCTCTGGGCCGTGCGGGCCGGGGGCAGCGGCAATGATGTTAGCAGCGGGGTGGCCGTGGACGCGGGCGGCAACGCCCTGGTCACGGGCAGCGTCGGGGTCATGGCCAGCTTCGGCACCAGTCCGGCCCCCACCGTGCTGCCCGGGGTCGGGAGTGCCAATGTGTTTGTGGCCAAGTTCGGGGCCACTACCGGGGTCTGCACCTGGGTTGTGGAAGCCAGGGGCAGTGGCTATGACACTGGCAATGGGGTGGCCGTGGACGCGAGCGGCAACGCCCTGGTGACGGGTACATTTCAAGGAACAATCAATTTTGCCACCACCCCGACGGCTACCAGCCTGCCTGCAATGGGAGTCGATGACGTGTTCGTGGCCAAGTTTGGGGCCGGCACGGGGGCCTGCGCCTGGGCCGTGCGGGCCGGGGGCAGCGGCCGCGACGGTGGTGCCGGGATAGCCACCGACGCAAACGGCAACGCCCTGGTCACGGGCGACTTCCAAACCACGGCCAGCTTCGGCACCAGCCCGGTCCCTACTTCGCTGGTTGCAGTCGGAGGCTATGATGTGTTTGTGGCCAAGTTTGGGGCCGGCACGGGCGTTTGTGCCTGGGCCGTGCGGGCCGGGGGCAGCGGCCAGGACGATGGCAATGGGATAGCCGTGGATGCGGGGGGCAACGCCCTGGTCACGGGCGACTTTCAGACTACGGCCAACTTCGGTACCGGCCCGGCCGCTATCGCCCTGGCTTCGGTCGGGAGCTACGACGTGTTTGTGGCCAAGTTTGGGGCCAGCACGGGGGCCTGCGCCTGGGCCGTACCGGCTGGGGGCAGCGGCTACGACAACAGTATTGGGGTAGCGGCAGACGCAGGCGGCAATGCCCTGGTCACGGGTTCCTTTGAGGGTACGGCCCGTTTCGGTGCCGGTTCGGTTCCCACCTCCTTGCTGTCGGCTGGCAACTCGGATGTGTTCGTGGCCAAGTTTGGGGCTGGCACCGGGGCCTGCGCCTGGGCCGTAGGGGCAGGGGGCAGCGGCAGCGATGCTGGCTACGGGACGGCAGTGGATGCGGGGGGTAACGCCGTGGTCTCGGGCAATTTCCAGCTTGTGGCTAACTTTGGTAATCTGGCCCTGGTGGGTAACAGCGGCAGTAGTACGCTCACCGGCTTCCTGGCCGTGCTGGGCGGAGCCGGCACCCTGCCCACCCGCGCCCCCGCCCCCGGCCCCGCCTTCACCCTCTTCCCCAACCCCGCCCGCCGCGCCTGCCAGGTGCAGGGCACCCCCGCCGGGGCCGAGGTGACGGTATACGATGCCCTGGGCCGCCCCCTGGCCCACGCCCCGGCCGATGCCGCCGGCACGGCCCGGCTGGCCCTGCCCGATGGGCTGGCCCCCGGCCTGTACCTGGTGCGCAGCGGCGGGCAGGTGCAGCGGCTGGCCGTGGAGTAAAGCCTGCCCGCACCGCTGCCCACCCTTTCCACCTTCAAATACCTTTGCTTGCCCATGCGCTCCTTCCTGCCCGTTGCCCGCCCAGCGTTGCTGCGCTTGTTTTTTCTATTGGCAAGCCTGCTGCTGGCCGGGCCGGGGCGCGGCTGGGCGCAGGGGCCGGCCTGGGCGCAGGCGGTGAGCTTGAACCCTGGCCGGAGCGGGGGCACCTCCAGCAGCAATGCTATGGCAACCGACGCGGCCGGAAACCAGTACGTGACGGGTTCGTTCCGGGATACCCTGGTACTGGGCAGCACCACGCTGGTGACCCCCAGAACCCTGCACACGTTCGTGGCCAAACGCAGTGCTGGCACCGGGGCCTGGCTTTGGGCGGCAGAGGTGCAAAGCATTGTCGGGGTAGACGGCGTGGCAATCGCCGTGGATGCGGCCGGCAACGCGCTGGTCACGGGCAACTACTACTACACCGCCCGCTTTGCCACCACGCCAGCCCCCACCACGCTGGTTTCGGTCTCAAACGGCAGCAGCGATGCGTTCGTGGCCCGGTTTGAGGCGGCTACTGGGGCCTGTACCTGGGCGGTGCGGATGGGGGGCACGGGCGGCACTGAGAGCAGGAGCATCGCCGTGGACGCGGGCGGCAACCCCTTCGTGACCGGGATTTTCAACAGCTCCGTCCACTTTGCCACCGGCCCGGTGCCCACCTCGCTGGCCCCGGCCGGGCGCGCCGATATGTTCGTGGCCAAGTTTGGGGCCAGTACCGGGGCCTGCGCGTGGGCCACGCAAGCGGGGGGCAGCGGCGATGATTTCGGCAATGGGGTAGCCGTGGATGCGGGGGGCAACGCCCTGGTCACGGGCCGGTTCATCAGCACGGCCCGCTTCGGCAACGGCCCGGCCGCTACTTTTCTGCTGGCGGTCGGACGCAACGATGCCTTTGTGGCCAAGTTTGGGGCCACCACCGGGGCCTGCATCTGGGCCGTGCAAGCCGGCAGTGCCGGCGACACCCAGGGCACCGCCGTGGCCGCCGATACTGGCGGCAACGCCCTGGTCACGGGGTCGTTCGACACAACGGCCTCCTTCGCCACCACGCCGGCCCCCACGGTGCTGGCCGCCGCCGGCACCGATGTGTTCGTGGCCAAGTTCGGGGCCACCACCGGGGCCTGCGCCTGGGCCGTGGGGGCCGGCGGCAGCCACGATGACAGCGGCACCGCCGTAGCCGCCGACGCGGCCGGCAACGCCCTGGTCACGGGGTCGTTCGACACAACGGCCTCCTTCGCCACCACGCCGGCCCCCACGGTGCTGGCCGCCGCCGGCGGCACCGATGTGTTCGTGGCCAAGTTCGGGGTCGCCACCGGGGCCTGCGCCTGGGCCGTGGGGGCCGGCGGCAGCAGCTACGATGCGGGCCGGGGCATCGCCGTAGATGCGGGTGGCAATGCCCTGGTCATGGGCCGGTGCAGCCCGGTGGCGCGTTTCGGCAGCCTCACCCTGACGAGCAACCCCAATTTCTACACCTTTTTTCTGGCCACCCTCTCCAATGCCGGCACCCTGCCCACCCGCGCCCCCGCCCCCGGCCCCGCCTTCACCCTCTTCCCCAACCCCGCCCGCCGCGCCTGCCAGGTGCAGGGCACCGCCGCCGGGGCCGAGGTGACGGTATACGATGCCCTGGGCCGCCCCCTGGCCCACGCCCCGGCCGATGCCGGCGGCACAGCGCAACTGGCCCTGCCCGACGGGCTGGCCCCCGGCCTCTACCTGGTGCGCAGCGGCGGGCAGGTACAGCGGCTGGCCGTGGAGTAGGCGCGGCGCAAACCGGGCACTGCGGGGCCGCCGCCCGAGTACCCCGAAGCTGTGCTTCGGCCGCTGCCCGGCCGCTGCACGATTCCGTTCAGCGGCCGAAGCACAGCTTCGGGGTACTCGGGCGGCGGCCCCGTGGGCCAGTACCTTTGGGGCATCTTCCTTTTCCTTTTCCCGATGCGCTTCCTGTCTTTGCCTTGCCTGGTGCTGCTGCTGGGCGGGCTGGCCCGGCCCGCCCTGGCCCAGCGCCTGCCCCCGGTGCCCGACAGCCTGCGGGCCGCCTACCGGGCCGTGCCCCGCCCCGATGCCGCCCGGCTGGCCGTGCTGCTGCGCGTGGCCTATGCCTACATCGAGCCGCTCGACTCGGCCGGGGTGCTGGCCTACGGCCGCGCCGCCGAGCTACTGGCCCGCCGCCTGGCCGACTCGGTGGGCGTGGGCCAGGCCGTGGACGTGCGCGGCCACTACTACCAGCAGGTGAGCAACCAAACCCTGGCCCAGCCCCTGCTCGAGCGCGCCGCCCGCCTGCTGGCCGAGGCCCCGGCCCCGGTGCGCGGCACCAACGACTACCACCTCGGCTGGCTCTACGACGAGCTGGGGCAGGCCCCCCGCGCCCTGCGCCACTACCGCCGCGCCTACGCCCTGGCCCGGCAAGCCCGCGATGCCGGCCTGCAAGCCAGCGTGCTCAACTCCTGGAGCAGCGTGTATATGTACCGGCAGCAGTACGACTCGGCCCAGTACTTCATGCTGCGTTCGCTGCGGCTTTCGCACCGGCTGGGCGAGCGCGCCGCCGAAGCCAACTCGCTGGGCAACCTGGCCAGCATCCTCAAGATGGCGGGCCGCCACCGGGCCGCCCTGCCCTATGCCCGGCAGGCCGCCGGCCTGCAACAGGCCCTGGGCGACGACATTGCCCTGGCCGGCACCTACAACACCCTCGGCGACCTGAGCAACGCCCTCGACAGCCTGGGCCAGGCCCGGCGCTACTTCCGGGCCGCGCTGGCCCTGGGCCGCCGCCACCGCGCCGAAGGCGACCTGAGCATGACCTACATCGGCCTGGCCGACGTGTACGCCAAAGCCGGGGCGCTCGACTCGGCCGAGCGCTACCACCTGGCCGCCATCCGGGCCGTCGAGCGCTCCCGCAACCTCATCAACCTGCCCGGCCTGCTGGCCTCGCTGGTGCGGCTGCTGGCCCGGCAGCCCGCCCGCCTGCCCGATGCCGCCGCCTGGGCCGCCCGCCTCCAGGCCCTGCCCACCACCGAGGGCCAGCAGCCCCTCCTGGCCCTCGAGGCCCTGGCCGTGGTGGCCGAAGCCCGCCACGACTACGCCCGCGCCCTGGCCCTGCACCAGCGGCTGGACGGGTTGAAAGCCCAGGCCCTGGCCCGCAACAACGAGCACCTGACCCAGGAACTGCGCGTCCGCTTCGACACCGACCGGGCCGAGCAGCAGGTGGTGGTGCTGCAACAGGCCCGCGAACTGGAACGGCTGCGCCGCCAGCAGCAGGTGGGGGCGTTGCTGGGGGTGGTGGCGGGGCTGCTGGCGCTCGTCGGCGGCGTGGCGGGGTGGTACCGCCGCCGCCAGCGCCGCCGCGAAACCGCCCTGCGCCAGCGCCTGGCCGCCGACCTGCACGACGACCTCGGCCCCCTGCTGACCCAGCTGGCCGTGGAGAGCAGCCTGCTGCGCGAAAACACCTTCGCGCCCGCCCAGCTCCTGGCCCGGCTCCAGCACCTCACCGACACCAGCCAGCAGGCCACCCGCCACCTGGGGGCCGTGCTGCACGACCTCGACCACGGCCCGGCCGCCGCCGCGCCCGCCCCGTTGGGCGAGCTGGTGCAGCACCTGCGCGAACAGGCCCACGAACTCCTGGCCCCCCACGAGCTGGGCCTCACCCTGCACCTGGCCGACCCCGCCCTGGCCCAGCGGCCGGTGTCGGCCGTGCTGCGCCACGCCTTGGCCCTCATCTTCCGCGAAGCCCTGCACAACGTGGTCAAGCACGCCGCCGGGGCCACCCTGGTGCGGGCCACCCTGGCCCTGGAAGCCGACGGCCTGCTCCTGACCCTGCTCGACGACGGCCAGCCCCTGGTGCTGGCCGGGGCCGCCGCCCGCCCCGGCGGCCGGGGCCTGCGCAACATGCAGGCCCGCGCCGAAGCCGTGGGCGGGCACCTGGAAGCCCGTGCCACCGCCGAAGGGTTCCGCATCCGCGCCTGGCTGCCGGGCTAGGGGGCACCGTGGGCTAACGCAGCGGCCACCGGGGCAACAGCCGCCGGCAGGGCTTCGGCCCCGGCCGCCCCGGTGCCGCCCCTACAAGGTTTCCCGCAACGCCGCAATCTCGGCTTCGGCCCCCGCCCAGCCGGGGTGGGTGGCGGCCAGATGCGGGCGCAGCCGGGCCAGCAAGCCCTGCAACGAGGCGCAGCCCTCGGCGTGGTCGGCGGCCCGCGCTTCGTGCGACAGCTTCCGCACCGGCGAGGGGCCGTGGGCCGGGTCCACGGGGCCGTACATGAGGTAGTCTTCCCAGGTGCCGTAGGGCGTCACGGGGCCGTACATGGCCATCAGGCCCACCTCGGCCCCCTGCCACAGCAGCAGCAAGTCGTCGGGGCTGAGGTCGAGGGTGGCCGCCACGGGGTCGTCGGCCGGGGGCAGCGCATCGAGGCGCATTTGCAGCAGGAACGTGGGCATGACTTCGAGGCGGGCCAGCCGGTTCAGGCCGCGCGTGAAGGGCGAGTCGGCCAGCGGAATGAGGGCGGCGGGCAGGCGCACGGCCATTTGGGCGGCCCAGCGGTCTTCGGCCGACAACGTCCAGGGCGCGGTGCTGTTCGGGGCGGGCGGGGCGGGCAGCGGCCCCGGCCGCAACGTGTGCTCGAGGCGGGCAAAGAGGCCGGCAATTTCCCCGCGCTGCACCAGCAGGTTGGCAGCGGCCAGCTCGGCATCGCCGCCCGCCGCCACCGAGGCCGACACCACCACCAGGGCTTCCAGGGTCGTGTGCATCAGGTCCGCGTAGCCGTCCCAATCGTCGGCCCCGGGCTGGTGGGCTTCGCGCACGGCCCGCAATTCCTCGGCCAGGGCGGGCACCCGCAGCACCTGCTGCGCCGCCAGGGCGTAGTAGGTGTAGGTGGGCACCTCGTCAATCAGGGCAAGGCGCAGCGACGTTTCCGAATCGTGGTGTCCATAGGCCGTCAGGGCCTCGTAGGTCAGCCCGAAGCGGGTCATCAGCTCGTGCGGCACCGGGTCGTGCGGGTGCATGAACAGCGGCTGCACGGTCAGGAAAGCATAGCCCAGGGCACGCACCAGCACTTCTACCAGTTCCGGTGGCAGGTTGAGGGCTTCGTAGGGGTCGGAGGAGTCGGGCATCGGGAAAGCGGGTTAGCAGGAAAGCGGGTTAGCAGGAAAGCAACCCGACAAAAGTAAGGACTGCCCCGCCAGTTGGGGCGCGGTGCTGGCCGGCGGTAGCGGCCCCTGCCCCTCAGAGCAGCGCGGTCAGGCGCTGCACTTCGGCCTGGGCCGCCTGGTAGGCGGGCCAGTGCCCGCACTCCGTGTCGAAGTAACCGCTCACCTGCTCGACGAGGTAACTGGTCCAGGCCACGAACTGCTGGTCGGCACCGGGGCCTTCGCTGAAATGGGCATCCTCGTCGGCGGGTGCCACCTCGGCCATCAGGCCCGGCAGCAGGTCGGCCAGGCCCAGCAGCACCAGCGTGTGCATGGCCGCGTAGAGGCGCAGCACGTCGGCCCCGTTCAGGGCCAGGGGGGTGCGGGGCGGCGGGGTGCTGATGCGCCCGGCCAGCTCCCGGAGCTGGTCGTCGGTGCCCAGCGCGGGCACCGTGAACAGGGCCGCGCCCAGCGGGTGCGTCACGGCGTAGCGGGCGCTGATGGTGATGTGCAGGGCCGTGCTAAACAAGGTCTGTATTTCTTGGGCCGGCTCCAGCGTCAGCCACGCGGCCCCGTGCAGGTCCGGCGTTGGGGGCAGGGTAGCGGGGGTCGGCGGCGGCCCAAAGCGCCCCAGCTCGTCCCGGTGCTGGGCAAGCAAGGCCCGCAGGTCGGTTTCGACCCCGGCTACGGCCGCCGGGTCGGGCATAGAAGCGGCCAGCCAGGGCATGAACTTCGCCAGGTGGTCCAGGAACGTCGGCAGCCCGTCGGGCGGCGCATCCGGCGTAAGGGCGCTGGCTACTTTGGTGCCCAGGGGGCTGTCGAGGGCCAGCGCCCCCAGCAGCAGCAGGTAGTAGAGGGGGGTGGGGTCGGCGGCGGCGGCGGCCTCAAACTCGGCCAGCGTTTTCATATCCAGCAGGGGGTTTACCACGTCCGGGTGCAGGCCGCTGCGCCGGGCAATGGCGCGCACCAGCCCGTTTTCGGGCCGCTCATAAAGGTAGATGACGGCCATCGACGGGAGCACCCACAGCCGGTACAACATATAAGCCAGCGATGGCAGCTCGGCGGAACCTTTACCGGAGGGGGTACTCATGGGCGGGGGCCAGCCACGTAGCCGGGGCCGCAAGGTACGGCCCGGCGCGGCCATCTCTAAGAAGCTGTTTGAGTTACTATCCAGGACCGCCGGCCGAGTACCTCGAAGCGGTGCTTCGGTCGCTGAACGGTCGTTCAGCGGGGCCGTTCAACGACCGAAGCATAGCTTCGGGGTACTCGGGCAACTAACTCAAACAGCTTCTAACATCTTTATGCGAGGCGCGGCCCCTGAACGGCCCCGACCTTTGCCCCCATGATTCCCCTTGCCCTCATCGAAGACCAGCCCGACCTGCGGGCGGCCCTGGCCGACTACCTCTGCCAGCAGCCCGAATTCCAGTGCGTGCTGGTGGCCGAGTCGGTCGAGGAGTTTCTGGTGGGCCTGGCCACGGCCCACCCCGCGCCGCAGCTTATTCTGAGCGACATTGGCCTGCCCGGCCGCTCCGGCATCGAGGGGCTGCCCCTGATTCGGGCGCGGCTGCCCCGCGCCCAGGTCGTCATGCTCTCGGTGTTCAACGATGCCGCCCGCGTGGTGGAGGCGCTGCGGGCCGGGGCCGTGGGCTACCTAGAGAAAGACACCCTGCCCGCCCAGGTCAAGGAGGCGCTGCTGCAAGTGTACGCTGGCGGCTCGCCCATGAGTCCGGGGGTGGCGCGGCACGTCATCCGGCACTTTCAGCCCGCCCCCAGCCAGCAGCCCCGCGAGCCGCTCACGCCCCGCGAGCAGGAAATCGTGCGCGCCATCGAGGACGGGTTGAGCTACAAGCTGGTAGCCCGGCGGCTGGAAGTAAGCATTGACACCGTGCGGAGCCACATCCGCAGCGTCTATCGCAAGCTGGAAGTGAATAGTAAGGCCGAAATCATGACGCGGGCCGGGCGGCAGGGGCCGGCGTAGGAAGCGCGGGCATTCACCAGCCCTGCCGTTACTTTGAGGCGTATGAGCAAGCAAACCGGGGCGCAGTGGTGCCAACAAGTAGGTAGCATCGGGGCCCTGCTGCTGCTGGCGCTGCCCGCATTGGCTCAGCCCGACCCGGTGCTGCCCCCCACGGCGGTGCTGCGAACCAACGTGGCGCACGCCCGCACCCCCCCGGCCCGCGCCAACGCCCTGCTGGTGCTGAGTTGGGACTTGATGGACGGCGACACGCCCGGCGACAGCCTGCTGGCCCTGCTGCGCGAAGCCCGGCAACTGGGCCGGCGGCTGGGCGATTCAGCGGTAGTAGCCGATGCCGACGAGCAGGTGGGCGAATACTACCTGGCCGAAGGCGACCAGGCCCGCGCCGCGCCCTGGCTGCGCCGCTCCGAAACCCAACTGCCCTACCTGGAGCCTGGCCGGCGGGTGCGGGTGCTGGGCAACCTGGCGGCCCCGCTGCTGGCGCAAGGGCAGTTTGGGCGGGCGCTGCCCTACCAGCGGCGGGCCTTGCGCGAAACGGCATTTATTGCCGCGCTCGACGAGCGGACTTACCTGCGGGGGCGGCTGGCGCTGGAAATCAGCAAGACTTTTTATAGCCAGCAGCAACTCGATTCCACAATTCGCTGGGCGCGGCGGGCCGAATTGTTCTTTCACCGGCCCGACGGACGCTACCAGCTCGAAGAATCCTACGCCCTGAACCAGCAGGCGCTGGTGTTTAGTGGCCAGGGACACTTCCGCACGGCGGCCAGCTACCTGCGCCGGGTACTGGCCACGCAGTTGGCCCTGCACGACCCCAGAGGCCCGGTGCCAACGCTGATAGCGCTGGCCAATGTCGTAACCAAACAAGACAGTGGGGCCGTGGCGCTACGCCTGTTGCACACGGCCCGGCGCTACGTGCGCCAGAACGGGATGAAGGGTATCCTGCCGCTCATTTTCAACAACCTGGGAGCCGCCTACCAAGCCTGCCACCGGCCCGATTCGGCCGAAACCTATTACCTGCGGGCCATTGCCGCCCAGCGCCAGCTGGGGGGTGAAGCCTCAACCCTGGCCCTGCACCTGAGTGCCGGTCGGTTTTACCAGAAAATCGGCCGCTGGGCCGCCGCCGCCCAGCAAGCCCGTGCCGTGCTGGCCCAGCCGGCGGCAGCGGCGCTGGTGCAACAAGCCGAAGCCTACGCCCTGCTGCGCGCCGAGGCCGAGCACCGGGCTGATTTTCCCGCCGCCTACCGCTTCCTGAACCAGGAGAACGCCCTGCGCGACACCCTGCGCCAGCACGACAGCCGCCGCCTGGCCGAAGACCTGCGGGTGCGCTACGAAACCGCCCAGGCCGAGCAGCAGGTGCAGCTCCTCACCCAGCGCAACCGCCTCCAGACCCAGCAGCAGGAGCTGGCCCGCCTGCGCTACCAGCGCCAACTGGCGCTGCTAGGCACCGCCGCGCTGCTGGCCCTGGCGCTGCTGGGCGGCGGTCTGGCCCTGTACCGCCGCCGCCAGCAGCAGCGCGAGGCCACGCTCCGCACCCAGCTGGCCGCCGACCTGCACGACGACGTGGGGGCGCTGCTTACCCAGCTGGCCTTTGACACGGCCGTGTTGCAAGGCCAGCCCGCCACCAGCGCCGACCAGCACACCCGCCTCACCCGCATGGCCGGGGCCAGCCAGCAGGCCGTGCGCCAACTCCGCGAAGTGGTCTGGAGCGTGGACTCGCGCCACGACAGCTTCGCCAGCCTACTCGACCGCCTGCGCGACTACGCCCACGAGGTGCTGCCCGCAGCCGGGGTGGAAGTGGACTTCCACGCCGCCCCGGAGCTGTACGAGCGGGCACTGGCCCCGCCCGCCCGGCAGGCGCTCTACCTTATCTACAAGGAGGCGCTGCACAATCTCGTGAAGCACGCCCGCGCCACCGAGGCCACCATCCGGCTGGCGCTGACTGGCCACGCCCTGGAGCTGACCGTGGACGACGACGGCCCCGGCACCCCCGGCCCCGGCCTGCCCCAACACCACGGCTTGGACAATATGCGCCGCCGCGCCCAGGAGCGGGGCGGGCGCGTGGCCTACGAACCCAACCCCGTCGGCGCGGGCTGGCGGGTGCGCCTGACGCTGCCGCTGGGGTAGGGGCGGAGCGGCCGAAAAAGATGCGCTTGAGGTAGCAGAACGAGTACCCCGAAGCTGTGCTTCGGCCGCTGCCCGGTCGTTCAACGATTCCGTTCAGCGGCCGAAGCACAGCTTCGGGGTACTCGTTCAACCGGCCAAGGCTAACTTAGCGCAGCGTCTAACATCTTTATGCGAGGCGGGGCCTTTGCGAGGCCCGGACCTTTGCGGCTGCATTCACTTCATGCCCCGCTTATGTTCACTTCCGTACTTGTTTTGCGCCGCCTGCGGGCGGCCCTGCTGCTGGCCCTGCTGCCCGCCACCGCCGCCCTGGCCCAAACCCCCGGCGTGGGCATTGGCACCCCCATCCCCAACGCCTCGGCGGCGCTCGATGTGAGCAGCACTACCAAGGGCTTTTTGCCCCCGCGCCTGACCACCACCCAGCGCGATGCCGTCAACCCGGCCGCCTCGGCGGCGGGCCTGACGGTGTTCAACACCACTACCAGCGCCCTGAACACCTGGGACGGCACCAAGTGGGTGGCCGCCCTGCCCGATACCACGCCCCTGCCCACCGTCACCTTTGCTTACACGGGCGGCCCCCAGACCTACACCGTGCCGGCGGGCGTGACCAGCATCGGCGTGATGGCCACGGGCGGGAGCGGGGGCTTGTACACCGCCAGCAGCCCCAACCTCACCTACGGGGCGCAGGTGCAGGCCGTGCTGACGGTGGTGCCCGGCGAAGTGCTCACCGTAGTGGTGGGCGGCCAGGGGGCCAACCACAGCGGCAGCAGCAGCCCCGGCGGCTACAACGGCGGCGGGGCCGGGACGGGTTTCGGCAGCGGCGGCGGCGGGGCCACCGACCTGCGCCGCACCGGCACGAGCACCGGCGACTACCTGGCGGCGCGCAACGCCTTGCTGGTGGCCGGGGCCAGCGGCGGCAACGACGACAACAACAGCACGGGCGGCAACGGCGGCACCCCCAACGGCGGCAACGGCACGACCACGAACGGTGGGGGCACCCCGGCGGCCGGGGCCACGCAAGCCGGGCCGGGGGCCGCCCCCGTCGCTGGCGTGAACGGCACCGGGGGCACCGGGCAAAGCGATGCCGGCGGCGGCGGCGGCGGCTACTACGGCGGTGCCGGCGGCAACACGAGTGGCTTCTACGGCGGCGGCGGCGGCGGCTCGTCGTTCGTGATGGCGGCGGGCAGCAGCAACATCAGCTACGCCCTGGCGGGCGCACGGGGCAATGGCGCACTAGTTATCACCCCCGGTATACCCGCCACCACCCCCGCGCCCTTCCTGGATGGCAGCAACATCGCGGGCGTTATCAAGAACCAAACCACCCAGCAGGGCAGCGCCAACTTCAACATCAGCGGCACGGGCACCATCGGCGGCAACGGCACCATCGGCGGCAACGCCACGGTGAGCGGCAACGGTGCCATCAGCGGCAACGCCACCATTGGGGGCAACGCCACGGTGAGCGGCACGGTGGGCATCGGCACCACCGCGCCCGGCCAGAAGCTGAGCGTGGTGGGCGGGGTGCAGGCGGCCGGCAACGGCGGGTTCAGCGGCGTGACGGCCACCGACCAGGGGGCGCACCTGCAATGGAACCGCACGGGTGCTGAGGGCGAAACCTGGCTCATCAACCACTTGGGCGGCGGCACCGCCAACGCGGGCATTCGCTTCGGAGGCATCACGACCAGCACCGGCACGGCACCGACCGAATGGGGCCGCTTCCTCAACAACGGCAACTTGGGCCTGGGCAGCACCGCGCCCGGCACCCGGCTGGAAGTGAACGGCGGCCTGGCCCTGGACGAAACGGCCAGCCCCGCCCTCACCGGGGCCAGCCCGGCCTACGTCATCCCCACCAACGTGAGCACCGTGCGCCTGGTGCCCGGCGGCCCGGCCCCCACCGGCACCATCGGCCTGACCAGCACCACGCCCGTGAGCGGCCAGCTCCTGACCGTGTACAACGGCACCCCCATCCCGGCCACGCTCAACGGCCAGCCCATCGGGGCCGGGCAGGCCGGGAGCTTCCTCTACAGCAACGGTGGCTGGCGGGCCACCGGCGACGGCGGGGCCGCCAACCTGACGGCCACCAACGGGCTGACCGAAACCAGCCCCGGCACCGTGGCCCTGGGCGGCCCCCTGGGCAGCGCCACCGACGTGGCCCTGGCGGGCAACACCCTCACCTTTTCGGGCACCGGCAAGGTGGGCATCGGCACCACTGCGCCGGGCCACCCGCTCACGGTGCAGGCCGATGCCAGCAACCGCTTACTGGGCTTCAACACCAACACCGGGGCCGACAAGTACAACTTCAGCCTGGCCAGCGGCGGCCTGAACCTGAGCGAAAGCAACGTGGCCGGTGGGCGCTTGTTCGTCAAGGACGGCGGCAACGTGGGCATTGGCACCACCGCGCCGGGCCACCCGCTCACGGTGCAGGCCGACGGCAGCAGCCGCGTGCTGGGCATCAACACCAGCGCCGGGGCCGATAAGTACAACTTCAGCCTGACCAACGGCGGCCTGAACCTGAGCGAGTCGGGAGTGACCAGCGGGCGCTTGTTCGTCAAAGACGGCGGCAACGTGGGCATCGGCACCACCACGCCGGGGGCGGCCCTCGAAGTGGCGGGCTACACCAAGCTCGACGGGGCCAGCGCCACGGCCCCGGCCGGCACCGTGCCCGCCGTGGCCATGCTGAAGATAACCGGCACCATGCCCGGCAACAACGCCTCTGTTGCTTATCCCATCAATCTGGCACCATCCAGGGTGCTGTCGGTGTCCATTTTGGCTGGCGCTGGCTTGGACTATCCGCCCAGCTTCAGCCAGACGGCCAGCGGGGGGTATGGCGGCCTTGAGTACACCTACGCCATCGCGGCCAATAACTTGTTCATCTACATCGGGTCCAACGGGTCCAGCCTGGCGGGGTTGCCCTTCAAAGCCCTCATCACCTACGAGCAGTAGGGAGTTAAGTGTTAAGGGCCACGCTTTCCGGTTTTGGCAGCACAAAAGCGGAAAAATTCCGGCGCATTTGGCCCGGCCGAGGCGCGTAGGGGCCGCACAACCAGCCCCAGCGCGGCCCTCGACGTGGCCGGCAGCACCCGCATCAGCGGCAATGGCCTGGTGGGCGGCAACGTGGGCATCGGCACCGACACCGCTCCCGGCCCGCTGCACGTGGCCGGGGCCTTCACCCTGCCCCACACCCAGGTCGGGGCCAACACCACCCTGGGCGATGCCCACTACACCGTGCGCTGCGGCCCCGGCTGCGCCCCGCTCACGCTGCCCAGCGCGGTGGGCCGGCAGGGGCGCATCTACGTCCTCATCAACGCCCTCGGCAACACCAGCGGCCCCGTGGCGGTGGTGCCCGCCAGCGGCCAGATTGTGTACGACGACACCACCGGGGCCAGCATCACGTCGCTGCCGGTCGGCTCGCGCTACACCATCCAGAGCGACGGCGGCAACTGGGTGGTGCTGGGGCGGTAGGGTAGGGCCAGTGGCTGCGGGCTCAGTGCCCGACACTGGCCAGCATGGCACCCCGCTGGGGTAGGGCGTTGGAATGGAAGCGGAGGCTGTATATTCGCCCCGTCAATTCTCCCTACCTCGCTATGAAAACGGACCCCTGCCGCTTGCTGGTGGTGGAAGACAGCGCCCCGCCGGCGTTGCTGCTGCGCACCCACCTCACCCACCTCGGCTACGAGGTGCTGCCCCCGGTGCCCTCGGCGGCGGCGGCGCTGGCCGTGTTCCGCACCGCCGACCCGCCCGTGGACGCGGCCGTGCTTGACATCGGCCTGGTTGGCTCCCGCGACGGCCTGGCCCTGGCGGCCGACCTGCAAGCGAGCGGCCCGCTGCCCATCGTCTTCATCACCGGCCACGACCCCGCCCTGCTGCTGCCCCTGGTGGCTGGCCTGCCCGCCGCCACCCTGCTCCGCAAGCCGCTCGACCTGGCCGCCCTGGCCGACCAACTGGCCCTGGTGCGGGCGGCCCCGGCGGCCCTGTGGCTGGCCCCGGCCGTGCCGCCCGCCCTGCCCCGGCACTGCTTTTTGCGGCGGGGGCAGCACTACCAGCGCCTTCGGCTGGCCCACATCCGCTACGCCCAGGCCGAAGGGGGCTGCTGGTACCTCGCCACCAAAGCGGGCACGTTTGCGGTGGCGCTGCCGCTGCACGCGCTGGTGCAGGTGCTGGCCCCGCCCCGGTTCATGCTGGCGCACCGGGGCTGCCTCGTCAATGTTCGGTACGTGCAGGGGTTTGACGCCGCCCGGCAATGCATCACGGTGGGCGATGCGTCGTTCGCGCTGGGCCGCGAGTACCGCGAAGCGTTGTTGCAGCGGTTCGCGCTGCTGGGGTAGGGGGCTGGCGCAGCGGGCCAGCGTGGCTATGCCCGGCGCGAAACAATTTGTGAAAGACAGCTTGCCAAAGAGTAACCCTTGCAAAACCCCAACGGGGTTTCATAGCCCAGCCCAGGGTTGGCGACCGCAGGGAGCCTACCCCAAGCTTTGCTAACTCAAGTTGCGGACCAGCCAGCCGCGTAGCGGCAACGGGTTGGTAGTCCGAAGTCTGGAGGGGTCAAAAGCCGCGTAGCGGCGACGGAAACCCTGGGCCGCCCGTCGCCGCTACGCGGCTTTTGACGTTCTTGCACGTTAGTGCTACCAACCCGTTGCCGCTACGCGGCTGGTCCGCAACTTGGCTTTGCTACGAAATCCCGTTGGGGTTTAGCAAGGGCTGTTTTTTGGGTGCCAGTTTGCGGCGGGCATCGGCATTGCGCGGCACCGGGCGCAAGCCGGGAAGTGTCGTTGGCGGGCCAATTTCGGTCGTTCGCGCCGGGCGGGCCGGTCGTTGGCCAACTTTGGGCTTGACAAGCGTCGGGGCATTCACCATCTTGGCCGGGCAAGGTGCCTGCTGCCCTTGTCCCTTGCTCATGGCCCGGCCTGCTTGTTTTTGCGGTTTGCTGTTCGTCGCTCCCCCGCCCGGCGCGGGTTTCCGGTGCGCCGGAAGGGCTTTCCGGGGGACTGGAATGCCATTCCGGTGCGCCGAAACGCCTCGCTGGTCCACCGGAACAGCTTCCCGATGTCCCGAAACGGCTTCCCGATGTCCCAAAATACTTTTCCGGCGCACCGGCACGACTTCCCGGCGCACCACAAAGGCCTTCCAGTGGACCGGAACGGCTTCCCGGTGCGCCGCAACAAGGTTCCGGTACGCCGGAACGGCTTTCAAAGACACCGGAACCCCTTCCCGGTCCGCCGGAACAAGGTGCTGGTGCGCCGGAAGGGCTTCCCGGTGCCGTCCCACGGCTTGCTGCCCGCCGCCCATGCTGGCCCGCTGGCCCCGAAAACGGGCCTTGCGTCCACTTTCTCCTTTTTGCTTACCCAATCAATCAACCCCATGAACCGCATTAAAAAACTCCTGCTCGATTACAGCTACCTGCGGGTCAGCGAAATCAGCGCCTTCGCCCACGCCGTCATCGGCTCCATTATGGTCAGCAGCTACATCGCCGGGGGCAAAGCCCTGGTGGCCGGCCTGGAAATTGCCGTCAAGGCCCTTGATGACTTTACCGAAGCCCACCCGCAGCTCACCAAGCCCCTCACCGCCCAGCTCACGGTGCTGCGCAAGGCAGTGCTGGCCGAGCTGTTCAAAATCGCCACCCAACTCAACCTCGACTTTGCCGGCAACGAAGCGGCCCTGCTCAGCTCCGGCCTCGTGCTGGCCGCCGACCCCCAGGCCTTGCAGCCACCCGTGGCCCCGGCCTTGTGCGAAATCGTGTTTGGCACCCAGAGCGGCAGCATGGGCATCCACATCAAGCGGGCCCCCGGCACCATGAACGTGAAATGGTACTACACCACCGACCCCGCCCTGCCCCTGGAGCAGTGGAAATACTGCCTGCTCAATGCCGACGAGTTGTCCATCACCGGCCTCAAGGCCGGCGAGCGGCTCCATGCCAAAGCAGCCTGCATCAACAGTGCTTCCACGCTGGAGAACCTGGTGTTTGCCGAGGCCAAGCCCCGCTACGTGGAGTAGGGGCGGCGTGCCTCCGGCGGCCGGAAGCAAGCGGGCAAAAGCAGGCCCGCCGCTAGAACGAGTACCCCGAAGCTGTGCTTGGCTTCGCCGTCCTTCGGTTCGGGGTACTCGTTCTAGCGGCGGGCCTGGTGGCCGGGGTGGCGCTGGGGTGTGAGGTTGCCCCGCCCCGCCCTACGCCCGCCGGATGTCGGCCCCCAGCGCGTTCAGGCGCTCGTCAATGCGCTGGTAGCCCCGGTCAATCTGCTCCACGTTCAGAATCCGGCTGTCGCCCTCGGCGCTGAGGGCGGCAATGAGCAACGCCACCCCGGCCCGGATGTCGGGCGAAGTCATCGTGATGCCGTGCAGGGCCTTCTGGTGGTCCAGCCCAATCACCGTGGCCCGGTGCGGGTCGCAGAGAATGATTTGGGCCCCCATGTCAATCAGCTTGTCCACAAAAAACAGGCGGCTCTCGAACATCTTCTGGTGAATGAGGACCGTGCCTTTGGCCTGACACGCCACCACCAGCACAATGCTCAGCAAATCGGGCGTGAAGCCCGGCCACGTATGGTCGCTCACGGTCAGAATAGAGCCGTCCAGGTAGGTGCTGATTTCGTAGTGCGCCTGCGCCGGAATGTGGATGTCGTCGCCCCGAAACTCCAGCCGGATGCCCAGCTTTCGGAACGTGTCCGGTATCAGCCCCAACTCCGCAATCTGGCAGTCCTTGATGGTAATCTCGGACCCCGTCATGGCCGCCAGCCCAATGAAGGAGCCAATCTCAATCATGTCGGGCAGCATCCGGTGGTCGGTGCCGCCCAGCCGTTCCACCCCGGTTATGGTGAGCAGATTGGACCCCGTGCCCACAATGTTGGCCCCCATGCGAATCAGCATCCGGCACAGCTGCTGCAAGTACGGCTCGCAAGCCGCGTTGTAAATCGTGGTGGTGCCCTCGGCCAGCACGGCGGCCATCAGGATGTTGGCCGTGCCCGTCACGCTGGCTTCGTCCAGCAGCATGGCGGCCCCGCGCAGCTTCCCGTCGGCCTTCATCCGGTAGAAATCGGTGCCTTCCAGCGTGAGCTTGCCGCCCAGCTTTTCCAGCCCCACAAAGTGGGTGTCCATCGGCCGCCGCCCGATTTTGTCGCCGCCCGGCTTGGGCAACTGTGCCCGCCCAAAGCGCCCCAGCAGCGGCCCCAGAATCATGACCGAGCCGCGCAAGGCTCCCGCCTGTGCCACAAACTCCGGCGTGTCCAGGTAGTCCATATCCACCGCATCGGCCCGGAAACGGTAGGTGTCAGGAGCCAGCCGCTCCACGCGCACCCCCATGCTGCCCAGCAACTCAATCAGCTTGTTCACGTCCCGGATGTCGGGCACGTTGCCGATGGTCACGGCCTCGTCGGTGAGCAGCACCGCGCACAGAATCTGGAGGGCTTCGTTTTTAGCGCCCTGCGGGACGATTTCGCCGCGCAACGGCCGGCCGCCGCGTACTTCAAATGAGGCCATTTGGGGATGGAGAATGAGGGTAATGAAGGGTAAAGGACAATAGTTGCCTGGCCGGTCCAAACCCCGAAGGGGTTTCGTAGCCCAGCCCAGGGTTGGCGCGAAGCGCCTACCCTGGGTCAAAGAAACAACCCGAACCCGAACCCCAACCGAAGGACAGCGAAGCTAACGGGGTTCCGTAGCCCATTAGCCCGGTCAATCTGCTACGGAACCCCGTTAGCTTCGCTGTCCTTCGGTTGGGGTTCGGGTTCGGGTTGTTTCTTTGACCCAGGGTAGGCGCTTCGCGCCAACCCTGGGCTGGGCTACGAAACCCCTTCGGGATTTGAACCGGCCAGGCAACAAGAAACAAACTTACTGCGGGGGCTGCTGCGGCTCCTGGGCGCGGCCTTTCTTGCGCTTCTTGCCGCTTCTGCTGTTGCGGTCGCCGTTGCGTTCGCCGTTGCGGTCGCGCCCGTCGGGGTCGCGGCGACCCTCGCGCCCGTCGCGGGGTTGGCCTTCGCGGCCTTCGCGCCGACTTTCGCGGGGTTGCCCGTCGCGGTTCTGGCCCTCGCGGGGTTGCCCGTCGCGGCGCGGGCCGGGTTGGGCTTCGGGGGCCGCGCCGCCGCCCGGCATCTCAAACAGCCGCTGGCTGTCCACCAGCGCCGGGTCGAGGTGCAGTTGCCCGCCCGACAGCTCGCCCAGGTGCCGCAGAATGGTCTGGTCCTTGGCGTTCTCCTTGTTGTGCTGGCGGTAGAGGAACTTCATGGTGCGCCCGATGAGGGCCGTGGCCTGCTCGCGCTCGGCCGCGTCTTCCAGGGTCAGGGCTTTGCTGATAAGGGCTTCCACGGCCGCGCCGTAGGCCCGCAGCTTGGGGCCACGGGTGGGGTAGGGCACACGGGCGGGCTTTTCGTACACGCGGTTGCTGTCGTGCAGCGGCACGGGTGCGTCCAGGGCCACGTCGTCGCCCGCCAGCGCGTGCAGGTGGTTCCAGAGGCGGGTTTGCACGTCCACCTGTTCGCGCAGGGCCGGTTGCAGGCGCAGCATGAGCTGCACTAGCTGGCCCGCCCGCTTCGTGCGCTCGCCCAGGTCCTCAATGTCTTTCAAGCCCAGAATGAGCTGGTAGGTGCTAAAGCCGTACTCGCGCACCAGCAACTGCTGGTGAAAAGGCAAGGTGTACAGGTCGGTCATGGTGGTTTTCTTGGTATTCGGTGGGGGCTGTTAGGCCGTCGTGCTGAATGCAGCGCAGCGGAGTTGAAGCATCTTCCCAGCCTAAGTAACTTAATCAATTGGATTGGTAAGGGCAGGGAGATGCTTCAACTCCGTTGCGCTGCATTCAGCACGACGGCCTCAGCCATGTACCCGCAGCTTGGCAAAGCTCAGCAGCAACACCTTCTCGCCCACTTCCTCAAACAGAATGGTGGCTTTGCTGGTGCCCTGCTGCACTTCCAGCGCCTGCACCACCCCAAAGCCAAACTTCTGGTGCTCCACGCGTTGCCCGCTTTGCAGGCCGCTGGTGTCGGACGGCGCAAAGTCGGCCGGAGCCACGTAACGGGTTGTTACGGTTTTGCGCGGCGTGGTCGGCACCAGGTTGGAGCGCCGCTCAAACACGTGCTGAAACGGCGACTCGCCCGCCCCCGGCCCCGCCCCTGGCGCAAACTTAAAGTCCACAAACGTCGGGTCAATCTCGTCCAGAAACCGGCTTTTCTCGCAGCTCCGCAGGTTGCCCCATTGGTAGCGCGAGGTGGCGTAGCTCAGCGTCAGCTTCTTCTCGGCGCGGGTGATGGCCACGTAGAACAGCCGCCGCTCCTCCTCCAAGTCGGCCCGCGAGGTTATCATCATCTGGCTCGGAAACAGGTTTTCCTCCATGCCCACGATGTACACGTTGCGAAACTCCAGCCCTTTGGCCGAGTGAATCGTCATCAGCGTCACGGCCTCGCCGTCCTGGGCCGCGTCTTTCAGGTCGGAGTCCGTCACCAGCGCAATGTCCTGCAAAAAGGCCTCCAGGCTCTTGTCCTCCCGCTCCGGGTCGTCCACGTACTCCTTGATGCCGTTCAGCAGCTCCTGGATGTTCTCGTAGCGCGACAAGCCCTCAATGCTCTTGTCGGCGAACATTTCCTCCAGCATCCCCGAGTTTTTGGCAATGAACTTGGCCGCCTCAAAAGCATCTTCCTTGCCCGCCACCACGGTGTAGCTCTTGATTTTCTCAGCAAAGCCCACCACCGGGTTGCTCACCCGCGCCGCCAAAAACTGGTCGGCGTTGCTCACCACCTCCCAAAACGAGTGGTTCGATTCCTCGGCCACGTTAATCAGCTTGCTGATGGTCGTGTCGCCAATCCCGCGCTTGGGGTAGTTGATGACCCGGCGCAGCGCCTGCTCGTCGTTCTGGTTCACCGTCAGCCGCAGGTAGGCCACCAAATCCTTGATTTCCTTGCGCTGATAAAAGCTCAGCCCGCCCACAATCTTGTACTTGATGTTGAGCTTTCGCAACGCTTCCTCCATCGCCCGGCTCTGGGCGTTGGTGCGGTAGAGAATGGCAAAATGGTCGTAGGTGAGGTGGCCGTTCATCTTGTCCTCAAAGATGGAATTGGCCACCAGCTTGCCCTCCTCGTTGTCGCTGGCCGCCTTCAGCACCTCAATCAGGGTGCCTTCCTCGTTCTCCGAAAACACGTCCTTGCGCAGCTGCGCCTGGTTGTTCTTAATCACCGAGTTGGCCGCCTTCACGATGTTCTGCGTGGAACGGTAGTTCTGCTCCAGCTTGAACACGGCCAGCTCCGGATAGTCCTTCTCAAAGTTGAGAATGTTGGTAATATCAGCCCCCCGGAAGGCGTAAATGCTCTGCGCGTCGTCGCCCACCACGCAGATGTTGCGCTCCTTGGCCGCCAATTTGCGCGTGATGAGGTACTGCGAATAATTGGTGTCCTGGTACTCGTCCACCATCACGTACTTGAACTTGTGCTGGTACTTGTTCAGCACGTCCACATGGTCCCGAAACAGCAGGTTGGTGTTGAACAACAAGTCGTCAAAGTCCATCGCCCCAGCCTTAAAGCACCGCGTGTGGTACTGCTGGTAAATGGCCCCCAGCTTGGGCTTGAGGCTGGCCTCGTCGTCGGCCTTAATGCTGGCATCCTGCAAGTACTGGGCCACGGAAATCAGCTTGTTCTTGGCATCCGAAATCCGGCTCAGCACCACGTTGGGGCGGTACACCTTGTCGTCCAGCTCCATTTCCTTCACAATCTGCCCAATCAGCGTCCGCGAATCCTGGGTGTCGTAAATCGTGAACGAGCGCGGGTAGCCAATCTTGTCGGCCTCGGAGCGCAGAATCTTGGCAAACACCGAGTGGAAGGTGCCCATCCACAGGTTTTTGGCGTTCGGCCCCACCACCTTTTCCACCCGCGCCCGCATCTCCTTGGCGGCTTTGTTGGTGAAGGTGAGCGCGAGGATGTTAAACGGGTCCACGCCCTTCTCAATCAGGTGGGCGATGCGGTAGGTCAGGACGCGGGTTTTGCCGGAGCCGGCCCCGGCGATAATCATGCACGGGCCTTCGGTTTGCATCACCGCGCCGGCCTGCGAGGGGTTCAGTAAGGAGAAATAATCGATTGCCATTCGTCGGATAGGGCCGTAGTTTTTATTGCTTGCAAAGGTAGGGCTTTAGGGCAGTAGCACACCCTTATGAGTTCTTTTTATTGCCTGGCTACTGCGCCGCACCCAATTCTGCCAGCTACGGCCAAAGCTGGGCAACCACTCGGCCAATAGGGGCCGCGAAATGCCCGGCCGTACCTTTGCCCTTCACTCCGCCTGCCCATGATTATCATCCAGCAAACCGTCATTTCCGACGACCTCGCCGACGAGTTTTTCGTCTGCAACCTTGATGCCTGCAAAGGCGCTTGCTGCGTAGAGGGCGACCTCGGTGCCCCCCTGGAAGCCGCCGAACTGCCCATCCTGGAAGCCGAGTATGCCGCCATCGCGCCCTACCTCACCAATGCGGGCCGCGCCGCCATCGCCGCCCAGGGCCTCTACATCAAGGATTGGGAAGACGATTACAGCACCCCTACCATTGACGACCGCGAGTGCGCCTACGCCCTCTACGACGGGCGCGGCATCCTCAAGTGCGGCATCGAGCAGGCGTATCTGGCCGGAGCCACCACCTTCAAAAAGCCCATTAGCTGCCACCTCTACCCCATTCGCATCACGAAATACGACGAATTTGAGGCCCTCAACTACGACCGCTGGAGCATTTGCTCGCCAGCCTGCGCGTTCGGCGGCAGCCTGGGGGTGCGGGTCTATCAGTTTCTAAAGGAGCCGCTGATTCGCAAGTACGGCGCGGCCTGGTATGCGGAGCTGGAACGGGAGATTGCAGGGTAGGAACGCGCCACAGCGCGTTCAACCGTTGCCCGGAACAGAGTGTCCCCACCCCCAATTAAACGCGCCGTGGCGCGTTCCTACGAAACCACTATTTTGGTGATTTCGTCGTCGGCCTTAATCTGGTCAATCACGTCCAGTCCTTCCACCACGTGGCCGAACACGGTGTGCACCCCGTCGAGGTGGGCAGTGTTGTCGCGCGAGTGGACGATGAAAAACTGAGAGCCGCCGGTGTTGCGGCCGGCGTGGGCCATGCTCAGCACGCCGCGCTCGTGGTACTGGTGGCCGCCTTTGGTTTCGCACTCAATCTGGTAGCCGGGGCCGCCGGTGCCGGGGCGGCCGGTGGCCCCGGCGCGGGTGTTGGGGCAGCCCCCCTGAATGACGAAGTTGGGCAGCACCCGGTGAAATTTCAGGCCGTCGTAGTAGCCTTTTTCGGCCAGGTCGAGGAAGTTTTTGACCGTTTTGGGTGCGTCTTGGTCGTAAAACTCTATATTCATGTTCCCTTTCGGGGTTTGGATTTCAGCGGTTTTCATGGAATCACGGATTTAGCGGATTGGTCGGATTGCCCGGATTTTGGGGCTTTTGCGGGGGCGAAGGTACGGCGGGGTGGGCGGGTGCGGAATCAGGGTTTGCAAACTTTGTCGTTTGTCGAATGTTGCGTCACATCAAAAACCAACCCTTTTTCAACCCAATCGTGAAAAAACAATTGCTCCCGCTGGCCGTCGCGCTGGCTGCTTCGTTCGCCCTCGCAAGCTGCGGCACCGACACCACCAAAACCGAAACCGAAACGACTGCCACCACCGAAGCGGCTACCGAAAACCCCGCCGCCGAACAGGCCGCGATGGCCGGTGACTCAGCCCGCATGGGCAAGCCCGCCGGCGTACTGGTGGACGGCGTGGCGATGACCCCCGACAAAAACATCGTGGAAAATGCCCTGAATGCCAAGAGCGTCACCACCCTGGTAGCCGCCGTGAAGCAGGCGGGTTTGGTCGAAACCCTGAGCGGCAAAGGCCCCTTCACTGTGTTTGCGCCCACCAATGCGGCCTTCGACAAACTGCCCAAAGGAGCCGTGGCGGGCCTGATGACCCCCGAAAGCAAGGACAAACTCGCCAAAGTGCTGACTTACCACGTCATTGCGGGCCGTCTCGTGGCCGCCGACCTCAAAGACGGGCAGGAACTGACCACCGTGAACGGCGAGAAGCTGCACGTGATGATTAAAGATGGCAAGGTGATGATTGGCAACGGCAAAGATGCCCCCGCCACCGTGCAGATTGCCGACGTTATTTCCAGCAATGGCGTGACTCATGTCATTGATGGCGTGATTTTGCCAACAATGTAGCAGAATAATGATTAATGACAAGTGACAAGTGACGAATGAGACAAGTGACGAATGAAGAGATTAGTCCCTCGTCATTCGTCACTTGTCTCATTCGTCACTTGTCACTATCTGCGGTTGTCCTCCCCGGCCAGCATACTCAGGTAGCTGTCGTAGCGGGGCAGGGCGATGCGGCCCGTGTCCACGGCTTCGCGCACGGCGCAGGCGGGTTCGTGGGTGTGCTGGCAGTTGTGGTAGCGGCACTGGCCCAGCAAGGCCCGCATTTCGGGGAAGTACCCGGCCAGGTCGGCGGGCGCGATTTCCACCAGGCCCAACTCCTTGATGCCGGGCGTATCAATGAGGTAGGTGCCGGGGCGCACTTCCAGCATTTCGGCAAAGGTGGTGGTGTGCACCCCCTTGTCGGAAAACTGGCTGATTTCGGCCGTTTTCAGCGCCAAATCGGGCACCAGGGCGTTAATGAGGGTGCTTTTGCCCACCCCCGAATGGCCGGAAAGCAGCGAGGTTTTGCCGTCAAGCAGGGCATCTACGGCTGCCACGCCCGCGCCGGTGCGGGCCGCGCACAGCTCCCCCGGATAGCCCAGGCGGGCGTACATCCCTTCAATTTCCTGCTGGTAGTCCAGCATTTCAGCATCGTACAAATCCGCCTTGTTGAACAGCAGCGTCACCGGAATGTGGTAGGCTTCGGCCGTGACCAAAAACCGGTCAATAAACCCGAACGAGGTGGCCGGCGACACCAACGTGACGACCAGCAGGGCTTGGTCGAGGTTAGCCCCCACGATGTGGGCGTGGGCGGTTTTGTGCACCGAGCGGCGCACGATGTAGTTGCGGCGTGGCCCGATTTCGGTGATGATGGCCGCGCCCTCGGCCTGCATTTCGGGCATGAATGTCACCTGGTCGCCCACCGCCACGGGGTTGCTCATTTTCAGGCCCTTGATTTTGAATTTGCCCCGCAACCGACAGCGGTACAGCTGCCTGGTGTCGCCTTCGCGCACCACGTACCACGAGCCGGTGGATTTGACGACGGTACCGGTCATAGCTTTCCCATCACCATTACGAGAAAAATGGAAATGTAAAAAATAACGTTTACTCTTCTGTAAATTATAACACGACTATTTATATTATTTGCAAAAAGAACTTGTCGTTCGTCATAAGTACTCCCGATATCAATTTTCGATGGCCAAACAGCTTCAATATTAGGTGAGAAGTTGGGCGAGAAAATATTCCCCGTTTCGGGATAGTTCTTGTTGCCGGTTAACTCGGCCAAGTCTTTCTTTAGTTTTCTGAGATATATTAAATAAATCATTAAAAACACAGCACAAAAAGGTAAAGCACTTGTAAGTAACAGATAAAAAAAGCTTTCTTTCATGCGTCTGGGGCTGTTTGTAACAGGGTAAAATTAATTCAAAACTTCGGAGTGCATAATCCGGCTCGTCGCACCCGCTTGCTCATGCACGTAGTCGAGCAACTTGTCCTGGAGTTTCAGCCGCAGCGGCTCGTCGTGCCAGATGCGGGCAAAGGCGGCGCTTAGCCCGGCGCCATCTAGCACCGGAAAGGCAGCGCCCAGCCGCACCAGCTCCACGGCTTCCTGGAACCGGGCGTAGTTAGGGCCGAAGAACAGCGGCAGCCCGAAAGCGGCGGCTTCCAGGGTGTTGTGCAAGCCCTTGCCGAAGGCCCCGCCGATGTAGGCGTAGTGCCCGAAGCGGTAGAGCTGGGCGAGCAGCCCCACGTTGTCAATCAGCAGGATGCGGGCCTGGGCCACGGTGGCAGGGTCGGCCTGGGAGTAGCGTTGCACCTGGCCGGGCAGGATTTCTTCGACCTGGCGCAGGGTACTATCCGTGATTTCGTGGGGGGCCACGACCACGCGCAGCTTGGCGGCATATTGCCGGAGGAGGGGAGCCAGCACGGTCAGGTCGTCGGGCCAGATGCTGCCCGCTACCAGCACCGGGGCACCGTCGGCGGCGAAGGCTTCGGCCAGCGGCAGGGGGCGGGGCGGGGCCGCCGCCGTGGCCGCCACGGTATCAAAGCGCGTGTCGCCCGCCACGCTGACTTGGGTGTGCGGCAAATGCAAGGTGGCCAGTAGGTTGGCCGACTCCTGGTTTTGGGTAAAGATGTAAGTGAAGCTGCCCAGAATGCGCCGGAAAAACCCGCCCCAGGGCCGAAAAAACACTTGGTCGGGCCGGAAAATGGCCGCCACCACAATGGCGGGCACCCGCCGCCGCCGTGCTTCGGCCAGAAAATGGTGCCAGAACTCGTACTTCACAAATACTACCAGCCGGGGCCGCACAAGGTCAAAAAACGCTTGGGCGTAGCGGCGGGTGTCCAGCGGCAGGTAGAAGATGTAATCGGCCCCCGGCCAGTTTTTTCGCACAGCATAACCCGAGGGCGAAAAGAACGTCAGCACGATTTTGGTGGCCGGGTGCTGCTGCCGGTAGGCTTCCAGCAGCGGGCGGCCCTGCTCAAATTCGCCCAGCGAAGCGCAATGAAACCACACGCGGGGGGCTTGGTTGGGGCCGAGGGTTTGCGCGATGTGGGCCAGCAGGCCCCGCCGCCCGGCTACCCAGGCAGCAGCTTTGGGCACAAATGGAGCCAGCAGCCGCAGCAGCAGCGCATAGGTGCGAAGGGCGAGGTCGTAGAAAATAGTGGTCAGTGGTGAGTTTTTAGTGGTCAGTGAGCACGGATTTCTTAGCGGTCTTTAAAGAGCTTGTGAGCATTTTTAACAGTTCAAGCGCATCGTGTTGGAGGCTGGCTGCTTCTTTTGGCAACAGGTAATCGGTAGCAGCCAGTAGGTCGAGCCAATAACGAGTTTCGTTGATTTCCTTCTGAGCAACTGCTAATTTATGGATAAAATCTTTTTTGCTTTCTGCGTGCTCTGCCTCGCGTACCATTGCACCTACTGCCGTCCCACAGCGTAGCAACTGTTTGCTTAACACGAATTCGCGCTTGGCTTCCTGCAAGTGCTGGAAAACACGCACAATTCGTACAGCGAAAACAAATGACTTATCTCTTAAAATGCTTTCAGTCATGCCACTAGCCACTAACCACTGACCACTAAAAATTACCGTTCCGGCGTTAGCCCTTCCTCGCCGTCCTGCCAGTTGGCGGGGCACATCGCGCCGTGGTTTTCGTAGTGTTGCAGGGCATCCACCATCCGCAGGGCCTCGGCGGTGCTGCGGCCCAGGGGGCCGTCGTTCACGGTTTGGTGGCGCACAATGCCGTCGCGGTCAATCAGAAACAGGCCCCGGTTGGCGGTGGGGGTGCCCACGAAGGTCATTTCGCCGCCCTCGCTGTAGTCGTAGTGCCCGGCCAGCACGTCGTAGTTGGCGGCAATGGTTTTGGTGGCATCCGACACCAGCGGGTAGGTTACGCCCTTGATGCCACCGTTGGCGCGGGATGTGCGCAGCCAAGCCCGGTGCGTGAGGGCCGAATCGGTGGAACAGGCCACCACGGCCACGCCGCGCTTCTCAAACTCGGGCAGTTGCAGCTGGAAAGCCAGTAGTTCGGTGGGGCACACCAGCGAAAAATCAACCGGGTAAAAGTAGAAAATCACGTGCTTCTTGCCCAGGTAGCGGTCCAGGGAAAAATCTTCCACCATGTCGCCGTCGATGACAGCCGTGGCGCGGAAAGAAGGGGCACGTTTGCCGACGAGAACAGACATTTTTAATTATGAATTAAAAATTATGAATTAAAAAATTTACGGAACCGACCTTTGCGGGCGTTTGGTTTTACCGGACGGCGGTTTCTTCCAGCACTTCTTCCACCCAACCCTTGCCCCAGTCGGCCAATTCTTGCTCGTTCCAGAGCTGGGGATAGAAAATACGGCGTTGGAATTTGGGAGGCAGATAGTTGCGCCAGTTGGTGCCGCCGGTGGCAGGTACGTCGCTGGGGTTGCGTTGCAGGTAGCGCACCGCCGATTTGAAGTGCATCAGCGGCCAGTTTACGTTCACGTTCACGTCGAGTTGGCGTAGAGCTTTGATTAGGCGCTGGTTGTGGCGTTCGGTTTCGGGCAGGCGTTGCACCACGGCCCAGAGGTTGCGCTCGTGGTAGGCGCGGGCATGGGCCACGAGGTCGGCCGAATACTTATTTTCAAACTCCACCAGCGTCAGGGCTTTGGCTCCGGTTTCTTCGACGGTAGCCCCGGCTTTCCAGTAAATGCAGCCGAACATTTGCTCGTAGTCGGGGGTCTGGCCCAGGGCTTTGCGCTTTTCGGCATCGGTCAGGTTTTCCAGGGCCGTGCTGGCAATTTCAATCATGCGGTACTGCACACTCTGGAAGCCCGAGGCGGGCATCAGGCTCATCCGAAATTCCAGAAACTGCTGCTTGTCCATGCCGTCCACCATCACATCGAACGACTCTATCAGGTTGAGAAAGTAGCGGTTGATACGCGTGACGCGCTGGAAGACCTCGGCCAGGGTAGGGGCGGTGAGGTGGCCGATTTGCTCGTACTCGCAGAGGCAGAGCTTGAAATACAACTCCGTAATCTGGTGGTAGATGATGAAAATGCGTTCGTCGGGCAGGTTTGTGAGCGGGCGTTGCAACGAGAGCAAGGTGTCCAGCTCGATGTAGTCCCAGTAGTTCACGTACTTGGCGTGGTACAACCCTTCCAGATAGGCGGCCAAATCCTGGCCATCGGGGGCGTAGCGTTCCTGCAAGCGGCGCAGTTGGGCCAGCACTTCGGGCGAAAACTCGGGGGGAGCGATGGGCGGCATAGCAGACGGCGACATAAATAACGAATGAAAGACGGGTGGGATGGGAACCGGCAAATATCGGGCAAATTACCGAAGTGCGGGGGCAGCCCGCCCCAAATCCGGCCAGGTTGCCCTGCTGTTCGCGGCGGGGGCGGTACTTTTATACCCTGCAACCGCCTTTCCCGTGCTGCCGTGGCTGAAAAGAGTTCGATATTCGACATGATTGGGCCGGTGATGATTGGGCCCAGCTCGTCGCACACGGCGGGCGTGGTCCGCATTGCCAGCGCCGCCATTCGGGTGCTGGGGGCCTTGCCGGTGGCGGCCACCGTCACGTTCTACAACTCCTTCGCCCGCACCTACGAAGGCCACGGGTCGGACCGCGCCATCGTGGCCGGATTGCTCGGCTACGCCCCCGACGATGCCCGCATCCGCACCGCTTTTGAGCACGCCGCCGAAGCCGGGCTGCAGTATCATTTTCAGAGCGTCGGCAACGCCTCGACCATGCACCCGAACACCATCAAACTCAACCTGACCGCTTCCGATGGCCGCACGACCGAAGTAGTCGGCCAGAGCCGGGGTGGCGGGGTGGTTCGCATTGTGGAAGTGGATGGGTTTCCGGCCGACTTTTCGGCCACACTGCCCACGCTTATCATTGATGCCGAGGACGTGCCCGGTTCCATTGCCTTCATTGCCAGCGTCATTGCCCACGACGATTGCAACATTGCCACGATGCTCGTCAGCCGCCGGGGGCGGCACGACGTGGCCCGGCAGTTTATTGAGATGGACAGTCCGATAAAAGAAATCACGCTGGCGTACTTGCGGCAACTAAGTTGGGTGAAGGGTGTCATTTCCATTGCGGCAGCGTGAAGCGAACGGCAAAAAACGTTTTGGCCGGGTTCGTCCGTCTTGGTGTTTATCCAGCATGAAAACGAAAAATAGCAAACTCCGAAATCTTTTGGCACTGGGTGCAGCGGCGGTGCTGGCGGGCCTGCCAATGGCACTACAGGCCCAGGTGCTAACCACACTGCCCACGGCCACCGAAAAGCTGCCCGCAGGCCCCTGGCCGCTACAGCGGGCCGTGGACTACGCCCTGGCCCACAACCTGAACGTGCGCCTGAGCGAGCTGCAAGCCGCTAACAACCAACAGGTGTTGCGCCAAAGCCGGGCCGCGCTGCTGCCCACCGCCAACCTCAACGGCACCCAGGCCTGGAACTTTGGCACGAGCGTGAACCCGCTCACGTTTGAGTTTCAGAGCCAGACGGTGCGCTCCAACAACTTCGCGGGGGTGTCGCAAGTGGTGCTCTTTCAGGGCTTTCAGCTTCGCAACACCATCCGGCGCAACGACCTGGACTACCAGGCCAGCGTGGCCGACATCGAAAAGGCCCGCAACGATTTGAGCCTCAACGTGGCTTCGGCGTTTTTGCAGCTCGTGCTGGCCCAGGAACTGGTGCGGGCCAACCAGACGCGCATTGCCAGCGACGAAGCCCAGATTGCCCGCACGAAGGTGCTGCTCAAAGCGGGCAGCATCCCCGAAAGTACGCTGCTCGACAGCCAGTCGCAACTGGCCACGGACGAGTTGAACGTGACCACCGCCCAGAACCAGGCCGACCTCGCCCGGCTGACACTCTTGCAGTTGCTGAACATTGACCCGGCCGTGGCCCCGGATTTTGCCATTGACGTGCCCGCGCTGCCTGACCCCGGCTCCGAACCCCTGCCCGACCCCAACCAAACCTACCAAACGGCCGTGCAGCGCCAGCCCGAAATTCAGGCCGCCGACCTGCGGGTGCAAAGCGCCCGCCGGGGCATTGATTTGGCGCGGGGCGGCTACTACCCGCGCCTGAACCTGACGGGCCAGATTTTCTCCGGCTACTCGTCCTCGTCGGTGTCGCGGGTTGTCACCGGCACGGCGGCCGGGTCGCCGCTACCACTCGTCGTCCGCGACGGCAGCGGCAACCTCGTGCCGCAGTTCACGGGCTACACCCTGCAACTGCCCGGCCAACCCACCTACGACGTGCTGCCCGTGCGCTACTTCGACCAACTGAACAACAACCTGGGCAAGTCCATCCAGTTTGCGCTTTCGGTGCCCATCCTCAACGGCTTACAGGTCCGCACCAACGTGCAGCGGTCCATCATCAACGAGCAGAGCGCCAACGTGCGGGCTGCCCAGGCCCGCCTCACCCTGCGCCAAAGCATCGAGCAGGCCCACGCCGATGCCCGCGCCGCCCAGCAGCAGTTTGCCGCCAGCACCCGCCAGGTCGCGGCCCTGACCCTGACGCAACGCAACGCCGAAATCCGCTTCAACAACGGCCTACTGAACGGCACGGAGTTCAACATCACCAGGAACAATTTGAACTACGCCGTTTCCAACCAGTTGCAGGCGAAGTTCTCCTACATTTTCCGGCTAAAAGTGCTGGATTTTTATCAAGGAAAGCCGCTTTCTTTTTAAAATTATGAGTTATGAATTGTGAATTATGAGTTAAGGTTTTACTAACTCATAACTCATAATTCATAACTCATAACTCAAACCATGAACAACCGCCTCATCTACATCTTACTGGCCGTTATTGCCGTCCTGCTCATTGGCTTTGCCATTGGCAAAAAAAAGGGCTGGGTGGGGCAGCCCACCGGCACCGAAGTGCTGGTCAGTCCGGCCAAAGCGGCCAACATCGTGGAGAAGGTCAGTGCGTCGGGCAAGGTGCAGCCCGAAACGGAAGTGAAAATATCGCCCGACGTGTCGGGTGAAATCACCGAATTGTATGTGCAAGAGGGCGATTCTGTGCACAAGGGCCAGCTTTTGCTCCGCATCCGGCCCGATAATTACCAAGCCCAGGTGAACATGCAGAGCGCCCAGTTGGGTACCCAGCGGGCCAACGCGGGGCAGGCCGAAGCCCGGCTGCAACAACTTCTGGCCTCGGCCCACCAAACCGAGCTGACCTACCGCCGCAACGCTTCGCTGTACAAGCAGAAGGTGATTTCGCAGGCTGATTACGAAGGCAGCCAAGCCGCTTACAACGCCTCGCAGGAAGAAATAAACAGCGCCCGCCAGCAGATTCGGGCGGCCCAAAGCACCGTGAGTGCCGCTGGCGCTTCGTTGGAAGAGGCCCGCAAAAACCTGAACAAAACCACGATATACGCCCCGGTGAGCGGCACGGTGAGCAAGCTGAACGTGAAAAAAGGCGAACGGGTGGTGGGCACCACCCAGATGGCGGGCACCGAAATCATGCGGATTGCCAACCTCAACAACATGGAGGTGCGGGTGAATGTGAATGAAAACGACATCATCAACGTGCACCTGGGCGACTCGGTAGAGGTGGAAGTGGATTCCTACGCCAGCAAAGACGAGAAATTTCGGGGCCTCGTGACGAACATCGCCAACACGGCCAAAGACGCGCTGACCGCCGAAGCCGTGACCGAGTTTGAGGTCCGCATCCGGCTGCTGCCCGAAAGTTACCAGCACCTTGTGCGGGTGGCCGCGGGCCGCACCGTGGTGCCGTTCCGTCCCGGCATGACGGCCTCGGTGGACATCATTACCGACCGCAAGCCCAACGTGTTGAGCGTGCCGCTGGCGGCTGTCACAACCCGTTCGGATTCGGCCCGGCTGGAGGAAGAAACCAAGCGGCGCGGCGGACCGCCCAGCACCGGCCGCCGCGCTGGCACGGCCACCGTGGAAGCGCCCGCCGCTGGCCCCCCGGCTGTGAAAATCGAAGAAGTGGTGTTCGTGGTGCGTGACGGCAAAGCCGTGCTGACTTCGGTGAAAACGGGCATCAGCGACTTTGAAAACATTGAGATTCTGAGCGGTCTGCAAGCCGGGGAGCAAGTGGTGAGCGGGCCGTTCAAGGCCGTGGCGAAGGATTTGAAGGACGGCGCGACGGTGGTGATTAAGGATGCGAAGAGCTTGAACAAAGAGGCGTTGAAGGAAGGAGAGGGCGGCAAGTAGGGGAAAGCGTTTGGGCGGTTAACCTCCCCTCCCGCCAAGGAGGGGACGCTTGCGCGAAGCGCGAGCTGGGGGGATTAGGCCGTTGAACGGTCGCCGCCCGGTGGCACTGGCCGCGTAAGGTTTTTCTGTTGGAACAGCCGTTCTTTGTAATTTGGGTGGCGACGGGGCAGCGACCCGTTCAACGGCCTAACCACCCCAGCTCGCGCTTCGCGCAAGCGTCCCTTCCTTGGCAGGAGGGGAGTTGCCGTTCAAACTTTCTAACCTACCCTCATCCCACCCACCATTGGAAAAAATAGCCATGCTAGGCGGCGGCTCCTGGGCCACGGCCCTTACCAAAATTCTGAGTGAAAACGGGGCACAGCTCGACTGGTGGCTGCGCTCGAAGGACGACGTGCAGCACCTGTTACGGACCCACCACAACCCGCGCTATCTCTCGGCGGTGCAGTTCGATTTGAACTCGGTGCGGCCCACCACCGACCTGGAAGAAGCCGTGGAGGAAGCCGACTGGCTGGTGCTGGCCGTGCCCGCTGCCTTTGTGCAACCCGTGTTGGACAAGTTGGGGCGCGATGCATTGAAACATAAGCGGGTAATATCGGCCATCAAAGGCATGATACCGGGCAAAAATATGCTGGTGACAGACTATATGACCGAGCGGTTCCGGCTGCCGCGCACCCGGCTGGGGGTCATCGGCGGCCCCTGCCACGCCGAGGAAGTGGCCCTCGAAAAGCAGAGTTTCCTCACCATCGGCTCGCCCGACGCGGCGCTGGCGGCGCAGTTTTGCGGGCTGCTACGCAACCGCTACGTGCGGGCGCACCCGGCCCCCGACCTGGACGGCATCGAATACTGCGCCGTGATGAAGAATATTATTGCCCTGGCTGGCGGCATTGCCCACGGCGTGGGCTACGGCGACAACTTTCTGGCCGTGCTGGTGAGCAACGCGGTGCAGGAAATCCGGCGGTTTTTGCAGGCCATTAGTCCCCAAGCCAGGGATTTGTCGGCCTCGGCCTACCTCGGCGATTTGCTGGTCACGGCCTACTCGCCGCTCTCGCGCAACCGCACCTTCGGCGGCATGGTCGGCCGGGGCTACTCGGTGAAATCGGCCCAACTGGAAATGAACATGATTGCCGAAGGTTACTACGCCGTGAAAAGCATCTACGAGCTGAACAAGAAGCTGAAAGTCAATATGCCCATCACCACGGCGGCGTATCGGGTGCTGTATGAAAACATCGCGCCGACGGTGGAAATGGAAGTGCTGAAGGAGCAATTGCGGTGAGGTGATTGGCGGTTGGAATGGTTCAGTACCGGCCGCGCGACAGAATTCTGAAATCTGTAGGGTCACTTCGGCGATATAAAATCAGCACACGAGCACCGGCAGAAAATCGAGGCAAAATCATTGCTTCGCCGTTTTCATCGGCCAATTCCATCGTCTTGCCAGTTTCTGTTTCAAACCGCACTACTGGAATCATTACAGTCACCCTGCCAAAACGAATTTTATTTTTAACGACTACACCCCAGGTTTCAACCCCATTTTTTTGCAGGTCCTCTAACCGGGCATCCTCGGATTTCCCTATCACTATGAGTATAATAGCTCCGATGACGGAAGCTACCAGAAAAAGTAATGCTGGCTCCATAACTACCGGTTCCGAAAGTAAAACGTCGCTAAATTAGTGTTCTTCCTCTTATCCAAACTTCTTGACTTCCTGCTGCTGCCGCTCCTCTGGATTCTGGCGCTGCTGGTTGCCGCTCTGCTGACCAAGCAGCCGTCCCGGCAACGGCGGCATCTGGCAATGGGCCTGGGGCTGCTAATCCTGCTCACCAACCCCGCCCTGAGCAACGAGGCGCTGCGGGCCTGGGAACTGCCCGCCGTGCCGCTGGCAGCGCTGCCGCGCCACGCCGATGCGGCGGTGCTGCTCTCCGGCATCACGGCCGTGGACAAGGCCCCGCCGGACCGGGTGTACTTGGGCGAGGGGGCCGACCGGTTCACCAATGCGCTGTGGTTGTGGCGGGCGGGGCGGGTGCGGCGCATCATCGTGGCCGGTGGGTCGGGAGCGGTGGCGGCAAAGACGCACTCCGAAGCGCAAGAACTGGCGACGCTGCTGCGGCTGGCGGGGGTGCCGCGTTCGGCCATTGTGCTGGAAGACCACAGCCGCAACACCCGCGAAAACGCGCTGAACGTCAAATACCTGACAGTTGCCCACCCGCAGTGGGACACGCTGGTGCTGGTGACTTCGGCGTTTCATCAGCGGCGGGCGCGGGGGTGCTTTGCGCGGGTGGGGCTGCCGGTTGTGGCTTTCCCGGCCGGGTTTCGGACGGCCGACCGCAGCTTTAGCCCCAACTATTGGCTGCTGCCCGATGCGGGGGCGCTGGTGCAGTGGAGCGTATTGCTGCACGAAATGGCGGGTTGGGCCGTGTACAAGCTGCGCGGCTGGTGCTGAACCCCGCCCCTCACTCCGTTTTGGCGGCTGGCGCGGCGGCTTTGCCCACCCACACCGCCTGCTGATTGACGAACTCGCGGATGCCCAGAAACGACAACTCCCGCCCGTAGCCGGAGCGCTTTACGCCCCCAAACGGCAACTCGTTCATGGACCGCACCAGGCCATTTACAAACACGGCCCCGGTCTCGATTTGGCGGGCCATTGCTTCGCCTTTGGCCAGGTCGGCCGTCCACACCGCCGCGCCCAGGCCAAACGGCGAATCGTTGGCCAGGCGCAGCGCATCGGCGGCGTTTTTGGCGCTCAGCACCAGCGCCACGGGGCCAAAAAACTCCTCGCTGTACGCCCGTTGGCCAGGCCGCACGTTGCTCAAAATCATGGGCCTGAACACGGCGCTGCCCGGTTTGAGCGGGCCGCCCGGCAGTTCAATTTTTGCGCCCTGCGCCACCGAGTCGGCCACTTGCTGGCTTAGTTCGGCGGCCAGGTCGGCGCGGGCCATCGGGCCGTACTGGGTGGTTTCGGCCAGCGGGTCGCCGGTACGCAGGGCCAGCAGGTGGGTTTTGAGCAGGCTGATGAACGCCCGCAGCACCGGCTTTTCCACGATGAACCGCTTGGCGGCGATGCAGCTTTGGCCGGCGTTAATCATGCGGCTTTGGGCGGCGGTTTGGGCGGCCAGGGCCAGGTCGGCATCGGCCAGCACGATGAATGGGTCGGAGCCGCCCAGTTCCAGCACGGTTTTTTTGAGGTTGGCCCCGGCCGCCGCCCCCACGGCCCGTCCGGCCCCTTCCGAGCCGGTGAGGGTGGCGGCGGAGATGCGGTCGTCGGCCAGCAACTGCTCCACCACCTCCGGCCCCACCAGCAGGGTGCGGAAACAGGCCGGGGGCAGCCCCGCGTCGCGAAAGACTTTTTCCAGCGCCAACGCGCACTGCGGCACGTTGGAAGCGTGTTTGAGCAAGCCCACGTTGCCGGCCATGAGCGCCGGGGCCGCAAAGCGGATGACCTGCCAGAACGGGAAATTCCAGGGCATGACGGCCAGCACCACGCCCAGCGGCTGGTAGGTCAGGAAACTGCGGCCGGCATCGGTTGGTATTTCTTCGTCGGCCAGAAAGCCAGCGGCCCGCTCGGCGTAGAACTCGCAACAAGCCGCGCACTTTTGCACCTCGGCGCGGCCGTCGGCCACGGGCTTGCCCATTTCCAGGGCCATGAGGCGGGCCAGGGCATCCTGGCGTTCGCGCAACAGGGCGGCGGCGCGGCGCAGCACGGCTGCCCGTTGGGCGAAGGGGGTGGTGCGCCAGGTGGCGGCGGCGCGGTGGGCCTGGGCCACGAGGCGCTCGGTGCGGGCGGCCGAAAACGGACGGAAGCGACGCACCACGCGGCCGGTGTAGGGGTTGCGGGATTCGATGGGCATGGGGCAGCGGTTGAGGTCTGGCAGCCAGAGCTGGGGTTGGGGCTGAAACCCCAAAGCCGGGCTGGCGGTTGCAGGCGGGCGGGCATCCTGGCCGTCACTTTGCGCGTATCCCATATTTTCGTGCCACTTCGTGGTGGCAGGCAGGCCCCTGGCCAGCCCGTGGCGCTGCCCGCAGCGCAGCGCCAACAACCTTATTTTACCCTTTCCTGTGGCCCCCTTTACCTCAATTACCGAAATGACGGCAGTGGAAGCCGAGCTGGTGCAACGGCTCCGCGCCCGCGACGAATCGGCGCTCTCGCTTTTTTATGACCGCTACTCCGGGGCGCTCTACGGCGTGATTCTGCGCATTGTCAAACGCGAGGAAGAAGCCGAAGACGTGTTGCAGGAAGCGATGGTAAAAATCTGGAACTCCTTTGCCGGCTACGATGCCAGCAAGGGCCGGCTTTATACGTGGGTGTTGAACATTTGCCGAAACTTGAGCATCGACAAAATCCGCTCCCGGCAGCACCGCGTAAGTAGCCGTACCCAGGGGTTGGACGACAGCCCGACGGTGCTGGCCCAGGCCGCGCCCACCACCTTCCGCCCCGAACACATCGGGTTGAAAGAAATTATTCAACAGCTCAGCCCCGACCAACGACAAATAATCGACTTACTTTATTTTGAAGGCTTCACCCAAAGCGAAGTTGCCGAGGAACTAAACCTGCCGCTGGGCACCGTTAAGACCCGCGCCCGCACCGCCATCCGGCTCTTGAGCAAGATTATTCGCTAAGCCTTTCCCTATTTCCCTTTTCCTTTCTACCGTGCAATCCCCTCAAGATTATATCGAATCCGGCCTGCTGGAGCAGTATGCGCTGGGTGAGCTAGACCCCCCGGCCCAGGCCGCCGTGGAGGCGCAGGCCGCCCAGCACCCCGAAGTGGCCGCCGAGTTGGCACGCATCCAGTCTACCCTAGAAGCGTTTGCCAACCTCCACGCCGTGTCGCCGCCACCCGCCATGCGTGAGCGGGTGCTGACTAACGTACTGGCCCGCATTGCGCGGCCCGCTGGCCCGTCCGCGCTCTCCACCAGCAGCAGCCTGCGGGCCGACGTGGATGCCGTGGCCGGTCGTCTCAACGGCCACTCCGGTGCCCTTGCGCCGTTGCGCGACACCGCCCCGGTGGCGGGCCGGACGGGGCGTTTGCTCTGGGCCATTGCGGCTTCGGTGGCCTTGCTCGTGAGCCTGGGTGGCAACGTGTTGCTGTACAACAACTGGCAGGATGCCCACCAGAACCTGGTGGCGCTGGAAGACCGGCAGGCCCGTTACGCCGCCACCACCCAAGCCTCGCAACGCACCCTACAGCGCGACTTGGCCGGGGCCATGCAGGAAAACCTGGTGCTGCGCGACGACAGCTACAAAGCCGTGGCGCTGGCGGGCACACCGCAACACCCCACGGCCCACGCCCGGGTGCTGTTCAACGCCACCTCCAACAAGGTGTACGTGGACGTGCAACACCTGCCCGCTTTGCCCGCCGGCCAGCAATACCAACTCTGGGCCTTAGACAAGGGCCAGCCCGTGGACGCGGGTGTGCTGGCCACCACCACGGCGGCCGGCGACAGCCTCCAGCAGATGAAAAACATTGCCAGTGCCCAAGCCTTTGCCATGACCGTTGAGCCGGTTGGCGGCAGCCGCAACCCCACCCTGAACACAATGACGGTGATGGGGGCCATTTAGCACCCCGCCGCTTCCGGGCCTTGCGGGGCGGCAAAGAACCTTGAAAAGCGGCCAACGCATTTTGCGTTGGCTGCTTTTTTTGGGTTGGGGTCAAACCCATTGGGGAGGCCGCACGTTCTGGCTGCACTTTATTTGTTGTTTATGGGGCGGCGCGGGCCGCCATTGCCAGTTTTATGCACGGAATTATTCTGACCCTTTTGAAGCGGTACGTTCAGACGCAATACGACCACAGCACTTGGGTGAAGCTGACGGAGGCCGCCGGGCTGGACGCGGTGGAGTACGACTACAAATCGGTGTACCCGGACCAGCACATCTACGACCTCATTGGCCAGGCCGCCACCATGACGGGCCTTTCGGCGGGCGAGTTGCACGAGAAGTTTGGCGAATACCTGGTGCCCGACCTCATGTATATGTACCAGCGCCGGGTGCAGCCCGAATGGCGCACCCTCGAAATGCTGGAACAGACCGAAACCGCCATGCACACCCAGGTGCGCCAGGACCACGCCGGCCACGCGCCGCCGGTGTTGCACGTGCAACGCCTGAACGAAAACGAGGTGCTGGTGAACTACGTGTCCGTTCGCCGGATGGGCGGGCTGGCCGTGGGCATTGTGCGCGGACTGGCGGCCTATTTTGGCGAAGCCGACCGCATCGACGTGATGCCCACGACCAGCGAGAATGGCGAAAAGGTGCAGATTCACGTGCGGCGAAACCCGTAGCAACGCACCCCCACACGTAGTTGAAACGCTTACTCCCACAAACAAGCCCATGCTTCAGACCGGCCAACCAGCGCCCGATTTTACCCTCGCCACCACCAGCGGGGCATCTTTCACGCTGAGCCAGCACCGGGGCCGGGCCGTGGTGCTGTACTTCTACCCCAAAGACGACACCCCCGGCTGCACCGCCGAAGCCTGCGCGTTCCGGGACCAGTACGCCGATTTTCTGGACCTCGGGGCCGACGTGGTGGGCGTAAGCTCCGACAGCGAAGCCTCGCACCAGAAGTTCACCCAAAAGCACCGGCTGCCCTTCCCGCTGCTGGCCGATGCCGGCGGGCAGGTGCGGAAACGCTACGAAGTGCCCCGCGCCCTGTTGGGCTTGCTGCCCGGCCGCGTAACCTTTGTGATTGACAAGGAGGGCATTATTCGGTACATTTTCAATTCCTTGAGCGGGGCCACCGACCACGTGCGCGAGGCCATGAAGGTGGTGCGGGAGCTGTGATTAGTAATTAGGAGATAAAGCCCCAACCATTAGAAGCTGTTTAGAAAGTCAAAAGCGCGTCATGCTGAGCTTGTCGAAGCATCTTTGTTGCGCCCAGAGGACCGTTTTACAACGCAGTGGAGATGCTTCGACAAGCTCAGCAGGACGCGCTAGGGTAATCGGGCCGACTTTCTAAAAAGCTTTTAAGTCACTAATCACTAGTCACTAACCTAGTGGTGGTGCCCATCGCCGGGCTTGCCAAATAAATTGCGCCACGCGCCAAAGCTGTAAAGCCCCAGCCAGCACCAATAAAGCCAGCCGAAACCAGCTGGCACCCGGCCCAGGCCGAAGCGCAGCAGCAGGTGGGCGGCGGCGCTCATCAGCACGCCGGTGAGGGCAATGAACTGAAAGCTGTTGAGGAACGACGGGACGTAGAGCTTGCGAAAATCCATGGGGCAGCGGGGTGGGAGCGGAGCAAAGAAACGGCTGGCTGGGACAACTTCGGCCCCGGCGGCGGCAACCGCGCCCGGCCGGGGCCGTACCGGTTAGTCTGAATTCACGCCCAAATCCCATCCTTTATGACCGACGAAAAAAACATTCCGCACGACGACACGCAGGAGGCCGAAAAGGACTACCAGGCCGACCAAAGCAACGGCAAGCAGGCCAGCGACCCCAGCGCCGCCCGCTACACCGGGGCCCACGGCTACACCCAGCGCACCGACCAGAAAGACCAACTGGAGAACCTGCACATTGGCGGCGACGAAACCCACCCCCAGGGCGGCAACACCGCCAAAACCAACGAACAGCAGCAAGGCCCCGGCTTCACGGCCGAGGGCAGCTACGAACTCGACCACCAGCTGCGCACCAAAGAGCAGCCCTTTGGGGCCGACGCGCCCGGCGAGGGGGCCGAGCCACAACCGGCCGAATAGCCCCGGCCCGCCCTTTTTTCAGCCCGCCCGGCCACTTCGTTGCGAGGTGTGCCGGGCGGGCTGATTTTTTTGCAAAAAAGTTCCGGTCAGCGGGCAAAAGTTGGGAAGTCGGCTTGAATTTTGTGCGGGTTGATAAAGAAAATTTCTGAATAGGAGAAAAGCCAGAAGGTTGGCTTCGGCCGTGCGCCGAAACGGGCCGGGTGGGGTTGACTGCTTTCAGAATCACCAATTCGTTGCGCCATGTTTCGTCGTTTCCGCTTCCGCGTTTTTCAAGCCTTGTGCCCCGTGCTGCTGGGTGCCGCCAGTCTGCAACCGGCCCGGGGCCAGCAAGCCCTGGGGGGCGAGCTGACCTACGCCGCCCTCGGCAACCACCAGTACCGGGTGCGGGCGGTGTTGGCGCAAGACCCGGCGGCAACGGCTCCCCTGGGCAGCCTGCCGCTGGTGTGCAAGGCCAGCGGCTGCGGCAGCGCCGGCCCCGTTGTGGCGGCCACCCTGCTGCCCACGGCCGCGCCGGTGCTGCCCAACGGGCCGTTTGCGCCGTTTTGTGCGGCGGTGGTGGCGGCCTACCCGCCGGGCAGCCCGCCCCCGGCCGCTTACCCCAACCTGGCCGCCAACTACGCCCTGGCGCAGTACGAAGCCGTGGTGACGCTGCCGCCCGCCGCCGAGTGGGTGCTGAGCGCCGAAGTGAGCGCCCGCCCCGCCCTGGCCAACCTGGCCCTGCCGGGCACCCTGCGCCTGGAAGCGACTCTGAACAACCGGATTGTGACGGCGGGCGGCTCCCCGGTGACGCTGCAAAACAACTCCCCGCAGTTCGACCCGCAGATTCCGTTCACGCAGCTGGTCTGCTGGCAGCAGCGCAGCACGCTCTCGTGGCGGGCCACCGATGCCGACCGGCTCAATTTTGCTTCGGCGGGCGGCGCGGGCCAGCCCGATTCGCTGGTGTATTCGCTGGACCGGCCCCTGAACGGCTGCGGCAGCTACGAAACCTACGCGGCCTACCCCACCCGCTGCACCCCGGCCATTGACCCGGCCTGCCCCAGCCGCCTCCTCGGGTGCGCCAACCTCGGCAGCACTTACGCGGCCACGCTGGCCGTGGCCGTGCCAAACGACACCGTGGTGAGCGGGCCGTGCAGCCCCGGCACCCTCACCACCGGACAGGTGCGGCCCCGGTTTGTGGTCAATACTTTGGCGGGCAGCTTCCGGCTCATGCCCAGCCGCTACCTGCCCACGCCAGCCGCCGCCGGCGACAACCAGTACGTGGTGGTGGGGCAGGTCACGGAATACCGCCGCCTGAACGGGCGCTACTATAAAGTGGGGTCGGTGCGCCGCGATTTTCGGGTGGTGGTGGTGGATTGCGGCGCGAACCGGGTGCCGAACCCGGTGTTTGGCCCGTTTCCGTGCGATTCGGCGGTGTGTTCGATTGGAAGTCGCGTGTCGGATACGTTGCTGATTTACACCAGAACCTGCTCGTATGCTTCGGTCAGGCTGCGGTTTACCGACCCCGACTCGGGCGACTTGCTGACGGTGTACCCGCCCGCCGACCTGAACACCGCGCTGTTGCAGAACGGGGCCATCGGCACCTTCGCCCTGACTGGCAACGGCACGGCGCGGCCGGTGGGCACGTTTTATTTCCAGCCCAATGCCGGCCTGGCGGGCACGGCCATCACGGCCACTTTTCGCATCGAGGACAACGCCTGCCCCTACAAAGGCATTCAGTACCAGACCGTGCAAATTGTTGTCGCGCCGGGGCGGCAACGGGCACGGATTCAGCTAACGGGCGCAACCAACCTGTACACCAACCCGCCCGCGCTGTGCGCCGGGGCCGCCCCGGTGGGCGTGCCGTTGGTAGGCACCATCATGCGGCCCGATTCGGTGCGAAACCCGGCCACCGGGCAGGTGGGGGTGCAAACCTACCGCTACCAGTGGACGGCCCGGCCCGCCGCCACGGCCGGGCTGCCCGCCACCACCAACACCGCCGCCCTGACGGTGCTGCCCACCGCCACCACCCGCTACCTGCTGACGGCGATGCCCACCCTGGGCTTTGCTTCCAGTTGCGCCGACACCACTTCGGTGCTGGTGCGGGTGGTGCCGCCGCCGGGCCAGCCGGTGGTGTCGCAGGTCGGCAATGCGCTGATGAGCAGCTACACCAGCGGCAACCAGTGGTTTCTCAACGGCACGGCCATTGCGGGCGCTACCGGCCAAAGCTACCTGCCCAACCCGCCGCCCGGCCCCGGCTATCACTACCAGGTGGCGACCAGCATCGGCACCCCGCCCTATGCCTGCACCTCGCCGCTCTCGGCGCGGGCCGGGGCGCTGGGCAGCCGGGCCGCCGCGCCGGGTACCAGCCTGGCCCTGGCTCCCAACCCCACGCCCGACGGGCGCATTCGCCTCACCCTGACCGGCTACCGCCAGCCTGTGACCCTGGCGGTGTTGGATGCCCTGGGCCGGGCCGTGCTGAGCCAGACCGTGGCCGCGCCCGACCCGGCCGGGGCGGTGCAGACCCTGGACTTGGGCGCGGCCCCGGCGGGCGTGTACGTGCTGCGCGTACTCACGGCGGGCGGCGTGGACGTGCGCCGCCTCGTGCGCGAGTAGGTTCAGCAGCTTTTTTAGCGTTTTTCAGGTCTTCGTTTCAACCAATCTTCTCTCCAACCAAAACCCTTTTTACCCATGAAAAAACGTTCTTTACTGACTGCGGCCGTGCTCTGGGTGAGCGGGGCCTTGCTGGGGCTGGCCCCGGCGCGGGCCAGCCACGCCCAGGCGGGCGAGCTGACCTATTATTCGCTCGGCAACAACCAGTACCGGGTGCGGGTCACCTTTTTTCGGGATTGCAGCGGGATTAGTGCCCCGGTTAATTTTATGTTCTCTGCCAGCAACACTTGTGCCGGGGGCGGGAACGTGACGGCGATGCTCATGCCGCTGCCCGGCTACCCGAACAGCCCCGGGAGCTACACCAGCTACCAGCCCTATTGCGGGGCCGTGGCCGCTACCCAACCTGCTTGCAGCCCGACATCCAGCGGCATGGCTACCTTGCCCAATACCGTGTCCATCCCCTACGAGGCGGTGGTGACGCTGCCGCCCGCAGCGGAGTGGATTTTGAGCGTGAGCGAGTCGGCCCGGCCTCCGCTGGCCAACCTCGCCAACGGCGGTACCCTGCGCCTGGAGGCCACCCTTAATAACCTCATCACGCCCACTACCGGCGGGCCAGCCATTGCGATTCAGAACAACTCGCCGCAGTTCAATACCCAGACCCTGCCCGTGCCGTTTGTGTGCGTGAACCAGTCCACGACGCTTTCCTTCGTCGCCTCGGATGTGGACCGGCTTAATTTTGGAGCCAACGGCGTGGGCCAGCCTGACTCGCTGGTGTACTCGCTGGACCGGCCCTTGAACGGTTGCGGCACCTACGAAACCTACGCGGCTTACCCCAATAGTTGCGTGAGCGGCCTTATCAGCGCCAACCCGCCGTGCTTTGCTACCTGCGCCCCCGGCGCGGGCACCACCTATTCGGCCGCAGTGCCCATTGCGGTGGCCAACGACACGCTGGGCACCTGCCCCAACAAGCTGATTTACCCGCGCTTTCGCTTCAATGCCCAAGCCGGGAGCTTCACCTTCACGCCCAACCGCTTCCTGAACACGCCTCCCGCTAGCGGCGACAACAAGTACGTGGTGGTGGGCAAAGTGACGGAGTACCGCCGCATCAACGGGCGTTACTACAAAATAGGGTCGGTGCGGCGCGATTTTCTGGTCATCGTCATCAGTTGCGGCGTAAACGGGGTGCCCAGTACGCCCATTGGGCTGGTGGCCGACCCCCTGAGCCAGGCCGTGATTGTGCAAAGCGCGGACACGACCCGCCTCACGGTGCGCACCTGCAACTACTCGCGGGTGCGCTTCCGCTTCACCGACCCCAACCCCGGCGACTTGCTGACGATTTTCTACCCGGCCGACATCAACTCGAACTACTTGCAGGGCGGCGACATTGGCTCGTTTTCGCTGGCGGGCAACGGCACCACGGGGCCGCTGGGCACGTTCTACTTCCAGCCCTCGGTAACGGCGGCCGGCACCCACCTCGTCATTCCGTTCCGGGTCGAGGACAACGCCTGCCCGGCCAAAGGCATTCAGTACCGCACCGTCATCATCGACGTGGTGAACGGCTCCGCGCTCCGCATCGGGGCGGGGGCCACCAACCTACAGGGCGTGCCCACGGCCACCGTGTGCAGCGGCAACGGCGTACTGCTGACCGGCAACGTGCAGCGCCCCGACTCGGTGCGGAGCCTGGCCACGGGCCAGGTCATCGCCCAAATCTATAGCTACGAATGGCGGGCCAGCCGCGCGGCGGGCCAGCCGGTGCTCAGCACCGGCCGCCTCTACACCGTGACCCCGGCCACCACCACGCGCTACTACCTGAGCGTGGTGCCCACGCTGGGCTTCTCGCCGGGCTGCGGCGACACCACCTCGGTGCTGGTGCGGGTGGTGCAACAACCGGCCGCGCCCAGCATCACGCGCACCGGCAACTCGCTCACGAGCAGCGTGGCCGCCGGCAACCAGTGGTACCTCAACGGCACGGCCATTGCCGGGGCTACCGGGCAAACCTATGTGCCCACCGCCTCGGGCAGCTACACCGTGGTGACGAACATCGGCACCCCGCCGCTGGCTTGCTCCTCGCCCGCCTCGGCCAGCAACACCGTGGTGCTGGGCAGCCGGGCCGCCGCGCCGGGTACCAGCCTGGTCCTGGCCCCGAACCCCACGCCCGACGGGCGCATTCAACTCACCCTGACCGGCTACCGTCAGCCTGTGACCCTCGCGGTGTTTGATGCGTTGGGCCGGGCGGTGCTGACCCAAACCGTGGCCGCGCCGGACCCGGCGGGCACGGTGCGGGCGCTGGATTTGGGCACGGCGGCACCCGGCGTTTATGTGCTGCGCGTACTCACGGCGGGCGGCGTAGACGTGCGCCGCCTCGTGCGCGAATAGCGCGAATAGGCAGATTGGTTTGAAAACAAAAGCCCCGCGCACCGAAAAGGTGAGCGGGGCTTTTGTTTTGCGTTTGATGGGCACTGCGCGGGGTTCTGTGAGCGCATCATCGGACGTTATGAGCGCATCATCGGATGTTGTGAGTGCATCATCGGACGTTGTGAGTACGCCATCTGACATATTGAGTGCGTCATCTGACGTTATAGGCACATTGCCGGACGTTATAGGCACATTGCCGGGCGTTATAGGTACATTGCCGGGCGTTGTGGGTATACTACCGGACGTTGCAAGCGCTGTACGGGTCGGTGGAACGCCTTTTCCGGTCGGGGCACCACCTTGCCATTCGGTGCAACGCCCCTGTTCGGCCGGTTGGGCACCTGCTTAGCTGGCCCCACTCAGCTTCCGGCCAAACAGGAAATACACCGGCACCCCCAGGCCCAGCAGCAGCAGGCCGTAGCCGGCATCCTGGCGGGTGGCGGGGGCCAGCAGCAGCGTCAGGCAAAAGGCCGAGGCCAGCACGATGTACAGCCCCGGCACCACGGGGTAGCCCCAGGCGCGGTAGGGGCGGGGGGCGGCGGGGCGGGTGCGCCGCAGCCGGAACAGCCCCGCAATGGTGACGACGTAGAACAGGACGACGGCAAACATGACGTAGTTGAGCAGCTGCCCGTAGGAGCCGCTCAGGCAGAGCACCGAAGCCCAAGCAGCCTGCGCCCACAGCGCCCGGCCCGGCACCCCGGCCCGGTTGAGGCGGCCCAGCGCGGGGAAAAACAGACCGTCTTTGGCCATCGCATAGTAGGCCCGCGCCCCGCTCAGGATGATGCCGTTGTTGGCCCCGAACGTGGACAGCATGATGAGCACGGCCAGCACCACGGCCCCGCCCGGCCCCATCACCGATTCGGCCACGGCGGTGGCCACCCGGTCGTCTTGGGCGAACATGATGCCCCGGCCCGCCACAGTGGTGGCCGTGGGCGAGCCGGCCAGCGGCAGCACCAGCAGGTACACGACGTTGAGCAGAATGTACAGCCCCGTCACTATGACGGTGCCGCCCACCATGCTCCGCACCAGAGTGCGTTCGGGGTGCTGGATTTCCTCGCCCGCAAAGCCGATGTTGTTCCACGAATCGGACGAGAACAGCGACCCCGTGAGGGCCAGCGCCAGGCCCACCAGCAACGACGCGCCCCCCAGCGGCAACCCCGCCCCGCCGGTGCCCGCGTGGCTGCTGGCCGCCCACATATCCGAAAAGTTGGCGTGGATAGCCGCCGCGTTGCGCCCCAGCGCCAGCCCAAAAAGAATGAGCAGCGCCAGCGCCAGCAGCTTGGTGCTGCTGAGCACGTTTTGGATGAGCTTGCCCGTGCGCACGCCCTGCGCATTGAGCCCCGTGATGGCCGCAATGAGCACCACCGCCAGCGCCTGCACCGTGGACACGGTGAAGGCGTGGCCGCCGCCGAGCGGCACGTTCACGAGCAAATGCTGCTTGGAAAACCAAGGCAGCAGCACCCCGGTGTAGTTGGCAAAGGCCACCGCCACGGCCGCAATGACCCCGGTTTGAATCACCAAAAACAGCGTCCAGCCATACACAAACGCCGTGAGCCGCCCAAAGGCTTCGCGCAAATACACGTACTGCCCGCCCACCTTCGGAAACATGGCCGCCAGCTCGCCATAACTAATGGCCCCAAACACGGTGATGATGCCCGTGAGCAACCACGCCAGCAGCAGCCACCCGGCCCCGCCCACCTGCCGCCCCATGTCGGCCGACACCAGAAAAATGCCGGACCCAATCATGCTGCCCGTGACCAGCATCAGGGCATCGAACAGGTTGAGGGCGCGTTGGAAATGCGGGGCGTTGGGTTGCGGGTTGGTCGTCATGGGGCGAAGGTAGGCCGGACCGGCGTGGTCCGACGACTTTTTCAGTCGTCAGACCACTATTCGCTGCCTGGTTTCCCGCCTACTGTTTAGTGGTCTGACGACTGAAAAAGTCGTCGGACCACGCCGCCCTCAAAACTCGCTCCTATCGTACCAACTCTGCATCCGCCAGGGGTCGGTCCGGTACTTCCGCACCAGCACGAGCCGGGCCGTGCCCGCCCCCGAAAACCGCTCGTCGTCGCGCTGCTCAATGGAGAGCAAAAACGAGCGTTCCACGTAAGCCACCGTGTCGGCCCGCGCCGTGTCGGAGGCGGGCAGGTACTGCGTCCACTGCAAATTGGAGGAGCGGGCGGCCCGGAAGAGGCGGTAGGTGGTGCTGGCATCCACTTCGCGGTTCCAGGAGCGGTCCACGTTGGCGGCAAAGTCGTGGTAGGTGAAGGTGAACTTCGGCACCAGCAACTGCCCGTAGAGGGTGGAATCGCGCAGTTGGTACGCGGCCCGGAAGCGGTCAAAAAACCCTTTAATCGTGACCGGGTTGCCCAGCAGCGCGTTGGGGTCGGTGGGCACCTCGTCGAGGGCCGGGGCAAAGGGGTTGCAAGCCGCCAGGGCCAGCAAAAGAAGAACTACCGACCACTTCATGCGGTGCAAGTTACGAAGGGGAAGGAGGATTGGCGGGTAGGGGGAGGGGAATGAACGGGGCGATTAGGCGGTAGGCTCCCCTCCTGCCAAGGAGGGGACGCTTCGGCGCAGCCGAAGCTGGGGTGGTTAGGCCGTATGCCGCCCCAGAGTCGTTGCCAAAGATGCTTCAAGTAAAAGCAACAGCGACCGTTCGGCGACCGGGCAGCGAGTTTACCACCCCCGTTTTTGCTACGCAAAAACTCCCCTCCTTTGCAAGGAGGGGAGTTTCGTTCAATTATTCCTCAAACCTTCCTGATTACTACGGCCGCACGTTCAGGGCCTGACAAGCGGCCATGAGGGCCGTGTTAGCGGGCAGCGCGGCCAAGAGTTGCACCTGCTCGGGGCGCAGCACAGCGGCGATGGCCGTACCCAAGGTGGGGGAGGTGGCGCTGATGTCGGCTTCGCCGGGCAGGGGGGCTTCGGTTTGGGCCAGCAGGGCGTGGTGCAACACGCACAACTGGTGGGGCTGCAATTGGAGGGCGTTGCTGAGTTGCACTTGCAGACGGGCGCGGCGCAACACGGCGGTTTCAGTGCTGGCTTCGGCCGCTACGCCGTGGTCTTTGCCGGAGCGGGCGTGGCCATTGCCCGGTGCGGCCACAGCAGCAAACGAAGAAACGAAAAAAGCGGCGAGGAGCAGGGTGCGGAACATCAGCGTTGCAACCAGCCGGGAAGTTTTGTGGCCGGATTGCGATGCAAAGGTCCGGCAGCACCGCAGGCGCTGGGGAAAATTGCGCCGGACCGGGCCGGTTTGGCGACGAATACCGGACTACCCGCCACAAGTTTTTGGGGCGGGGTCGGAACCGGGCGAAACTCAGTGCGAAATGAAGTATTTTTTGAGGTCCGTCCAGCACGGGGCGGGGCTGGTGCGCTGGTCGCGCCACTGCACAATGCGCCACTCGTTGCTGCGCCGCCGCAGCAGCAGGCGCATATTGCCCTCCAGCAGGGTGGGGTGGAAGGCCGTGTCGCGCTGGGCCACCCGCAACTGGTAGTGGGCCGTGAACTCGACCGAATCCACGGTGTAGGGGTTGTTCACCTGGTTGGTAAGGGCCAGCGCATTGGTGGCCGTGGCCAGTGAGTGGTTGCGGAGGCTGTTGAAGTAGGCGCTTTCCTCGGTCACGCTCCAGGCCGCAAACTGCGCCGCGCTGGACCCGGCCGCCGTGGGGTCGGGCACGAAGCGGTAGTCCGGCCCCGAAAAGCTGCGCTCGTAGTTGGCCGGGTTGAGGTGCTGCACGGCGGTGGTGAAATTAGCCAGCAGCAAATCAACCCGCGTGGGCTGGATGTACTCGCTGGGAGCCACGGCCGGTTCCGGCTCGCGCAGCTGGAAGCAGGCGGGCAGGAAGAGGAGCAGGGCAAGCAAACGGCGCATAGAGCTGCAAGTTACGGCGGGTAAATTAGGCCGTCCTGCTGAACGCAGCAGAGCGGAGTTGAAGCAGCTCTACCGCGTGAGTAACTAACCGATTGGGATTACTTGCGCGGGCAAGGTGCTTCAACTCCGCTCCGCTGCGTTCAGCAGGACGGCTTGGCCCCCGTAACTTCGCCGCCATGTCGCGCAAGTTACTGGCCCTGGGCATTGCCTCGCTGCTGCTCTTGGTCCTGGCCACCTACGTCAATTACCGCCACCTGCGGGCCGCCACGCCGGTGGACCCCTACGCGCTGGTGCCCGACGATGCGGTGCTGGTCCTCAGCACCCGCAACCACGCCACGCTGGTGCGGCACTTGCAGGAAACCCAGCTCTGGGACAACCTCACGGCGGTGCAATACTTCCAGCACGCGGCGGGGCACCTGGCGCTGGCCGACAGCCTGGCCGGAGGCAACCGCCGCACCGGGCTGCTGGCGCTGCTGGGCCGCAAGCTGGTCGTGACCTCGGTGCACGTCACCGGCCCCGCCAGTTTTGATGTCCTCTACCAAATACCGCTGGAGCAGGTGAGCGAATACCGCCAGACCCGCAGCCTGCTCGAGACCCTGGGCCGCGACCCGCGCTACCGCCTCAGCGTCCGCCTCTACGAAGGCCACGAGCTGACCACCCTCACCGAGCGCCGCTCCGAAGACGCGCTGCACGTCGTCAATTACCGCAACCACCTCCTGATAAGTACCAACGTGGGCCTGGTGGAAGCTGCCCTGCGCCGCACCCAGCGCCCCGACGCGCCCACGGTGCGAGCGGCCTTCAGCGGCACCAATATGCTGCAACTGCCCGACGTGGATGCCTCCGTTTACCTCAACTACCGCCGCCTGCCGCAGTTGCTGGACGTGCTGTTTCAGCCCGGCACCCACCGCGCCGTGGACCAGCTCGCGGGCCTGGCCGCCGAGGGCCTGCTGGGCATCAAGCTCGTCGGCGGGCGGGTGGAGTTGGTGGGGTTCTCCAACCCCGAAACCGCGCGGGGCAGCTTGCAAACCCGCCTGCAAGGCCAGCCCGCCGAAGCCCTGGCCCTGGCCAGCATCCTCAGCAACCGCACCGGGCTGCTGCTGCACCTGGCCGCCACGCCCGCCCGCACCTGGCCCGTGCCAACACCGGACCCGGCCTGGGCCGCCGACATTTTCAACCAGGAAGTGGCCCTTGATAGTCTGCAAGCCACCCTGGGGCCGGAAATGGCCCTGGCTTACCTCGCGGCCCCCGCGCCCGGTGCCCCCGCGCCCGCCCTGGCCTACGCCCGCAGCCGTGCCCCGGCCCGCACCGCCCGCTGGCTGGCCCGGCTGCGGCGGCTTCACGGCACCTCGCCCGCCTTCACCAGGGTGGGCACGGCCGAGATATTCGCGGTGGATTTTCCGGCCGCCGCGCTGCTGGGGCCGGTGCTGGCCCCCGCCGCCGACCCCGCCGCGCCGCAAGCCGCCGCCCTGGTGGGGTCCTACCTGGTGCTGGGCGAAGCCCGCGCCCTGGCCGCCGCCCTGGCCGACGTAGCCGCTGGCCAAACCTGGGGCCACGACCCCGCCCAAATGGCGTTTCTGGCCGAAACCCTGCCCCGCACCCGCGCCGGGGTGTTCGTTGATACCCGCCAGGCCTGGAACGCCCTGCTCGGGGTGCTCACCGAAGACCGCCGCGCTGGGCTGCTCCGCAACGAAACCCTGGTGCGCCGCCTGCCCCAACTGGCCTGGCAACTGCGCCCCACCCCGCCCGAAACTGCCCCCGACGCGCAATACTACACCCAACTGGTGCTGCGGCGGCCGGGCGCGGCCCTCGCCACCACGGCCGAAGGGCTGGCCGCTGCGGGCCGGGGGCTGGCCTTTGCCCGGCCCCTGCGCGGCACTCCGCTGGCCGTGGCCATAGCGGGCACCCGCCTGCCCGCCGCCCTGGTCCAGGATTCGGCCGGGGTGCTGCGCTACGTCAGCGCCGAAAATGCCGTGCTGTGGGCCGATACCCTGGCCGGAACCGCCGTGGGCCTGGCCCCGCGCCCGGGCGGGAGCGGCCCCGCCTTCGTGCTGGGGGCGGGGCCGCGCCTCCACTGGCTGCGGCCCGACGGCCACGAAGCGCCCAATTTCCCCCTGGCCCTGCCCGACACCGCCCGCCTCACCGACCTGACCGCCACCGCCAGCGGCCCCGGCGGAGCGTGGCTGCTGGCCACTTCGGGCGGGGGCCGCCGCCTGCGCCTGCTCGATGCCACCGGCCGCCAATACCCCGGCTGGCAACCCAAAACCCTGGACTTTCCGCTGGCCGGTCGCGCCGCCCTGCTCGCCATCGATGGCCGGGTGGTGGTGGTGGCTCCGCTGCAAAACGGCTACGTGTATGCGTTTGACCAGCAAGGCAGCCTGCTGCCCGGCTTCCCTCTCAGCGCTGGTGCCCGGCTCGAGGGCGGCCTCTGGGCCGAAGCCGGTGCCACCCTGGGCCGTACCCGCCTGGCGTTGGTCAATCAGCACGGCGAATTGCTGCGCTTCACGCTGGGCGGCGACGTACTCAGCCGCCGCCGCGTGGCCACCTGGAGCCGCAGCGCCCGCTTCCAACTCGTGTCCGACCCGGCGGGTCGCCGCTTTGTCCTCACCCGCCTCGACGGCAACCGCCTCGACGTGTACGCCCCCAACCAAACGGCCCCGCTGCTCACCCAAACTTTCGTCAGCAGCGGCCCCAAACCCGTGCAATTCTTCGACTTCGACCCCGCTCACCAGGTACTGGCCCTCACCGAGCCGGGGCCGGGGCAGGTGCAGCTATTCGCGGGCCAGGGCCACGCCCTCACCGGCCCGCTGCCCAGTACCGGCGCGGGCGCAGGCCTCACCTACGACCCCGCCACCCACCGCTACCACCTGCTGCGCGTGGTGGGCAACGAGTTACGCCGGCTCGACGTGGCGGAGTAGGGAAGAAGGGAGTGGATTACGCCCAATTCTCAATTTCCCGCCACACGTCCTCCAACGTTACTTCCAGGCAGGCTTCCACGGTGGTGCCCCGGTGCCGGTGGTGCGGAAGGGTACTGATGCCGGGGTAATGCGGGGCGTTGTCCCAGCGGGCAATCAGCTGCCCGTCGGCGGCTTGCCAATGAAAGAAATACTTGCGGGCATCCGGGTTGATAAATTCATTCACAAACAGTATTGAATCATCGCGCAACACCACGCGCAGCTTTAGGTGCCGCCGGGTCGCGTCTTGCTCGGCCAGCAGCACGGCTACCGCTTGCACCAGCGGCGAGTCCTCAAGCCACTTGAAAATCGCCACGGCGGATTAACTCAATACGAACCAGTAGCGCCTGATGCAACTCCTTGGTAGCTTGCCAGTCTAGGTAATCGTCCCACTGCGCGAAATCTTCCGTCACCGCCCCGTTCACGCGCACCTCAAAGGTGTCAAAGTCGGTGTTGTACTTGGTTTGCAGCGCCAGCAGCCGCTCCTCGTAGCGGCGCTTCTTGTCCATTTCCTCCAACAAAAGCCATTCGCTCACTTGCTGCTTAGCTACAGTCAGGGGCGAAGAGGAAGGTTGCTGGGCGGTTTGCATGGGTTCCAAAGCTAGATAATTTTAAGACAAGAGCGGGGCGTGAACCCCAGTACCTCCGCCCGGCTGATTGCGGAGATGCCCGCATCCGGATGTTTGGCCTAGGGTCGGAACGGCGCATAAACCGCATCCGGCCGCACCGCATAAATCAGCACGTTGCTGTCGAGCAGATACTTCACCGATTCCAAACCAATCGAGCATCCCAGTCACGCTCTTCCCGCTGCCAAGCCAAGGGGTCGGGAATGCTTTTTCCGTCGCCGCCCCGCCGAATAATGGCCAGCATTTCCTCGCGGGTCAAGTGACTAACATCGGGCAAAGGATACGAAGTCGCGGTTTCAGTCGCTGGCGACACCAATGTTTCTTCGTGGTATTCCAAGCCCAGGCGCTGGGCCAGCTTCAGGACCAGTTCGTAGTCCTGCTCGTTTTCGGCGGTGAGGGTGATGGTTTTCATGAGGGCAAGATAACGCCGGTCGACCCCAAGGGGTTCAGGTTTCACTTGGCAACTTCGCCAAAACAGCAGCAAGTCCTGCTTGGACTTTAGCCGCCTTTGCGGTTAAACGTTGGTCGGTAAGTTTGGCTTTCTTTTTTAATGCCTTGATTTTAGCGGCAAGCGCAATTCGATTCTCGCTGGCTTGAGTGGTTAGGTCAGCTATGCCGTTCTCAAGGGTCAGCTTTTCTGCCCTCAGCTTCGGCAACGAATGGTAGTGCGCCCAATCGGTCAAACCGCAAATTCTCCGCAAAAATTGAATGCCCAAGGCAACGAAGTGAACCGGGTAAGGCGGTTTCGCAGCGTCTTTAAGTCCCCACACCCTCAAAGCATCGAGCGCGATAAAATCTGCTTTGCCTTTGGGGTCGGTTATTGTAAACCGGACTTCGCTATACCATTGGGACAGCCAGAATACCCTAGACAAAGACCAGCCCTTTAGTCTTACTCCAGAATCAAAGGAGCCATTTAATCGAACCTGGTACTCGTAGTGAATTTGGGTTTCGTCGTTGAACAAGGACTTGGTGTGGCTGCACGGTTTGGCAGTAATGAGACCCCACCAAGCTTTGGATTGGTCACGGTCGTTCCAGGCTACGCCGGTTAAATCGCCGTAAAGCGCGTAGTGTTCAGGGGCTGGATAAGCAGGGTGTGCGTAAGCCACAGGTTAGAAACGTTTGGGTTCTACACCACCGAAAAATCAAACGTCTCCAAAAACTTCGTCGTGAAATTCCCCGCCTGAAAATCCTCGTTGTCCATCAGCGCCAGATGAAACGGGATGGTGGTTTTCACGCCCTCCACCACGAACTCGCTCAGGGCGCGTTTCATTTTGACGATGACTTCCTCGCGGGTTTGGGCCACGGTGATGAGCTTGGCAATCATCGAGTCGTAGTTCGGCGGGATGGTGTAGCCCGCGTACACGTGGGTATCCACCCGCACGCCGTGGCCGCCGGGAATGTGCAGGGTCGTGATTTTACCGGGCGTGGGCCGGAAGTTGTGCTGCGGGTCTTCGGCGTTGATGCGGCACTCCAGGGCGTGGAGCTTGGGGAAGTAGTTTTTGCCCGAAATGGGAATGCCCGCCGCCACCTTAATCTGCTCCTTGATAAGGTCGTAGCTCACCACTTCTTCCGTCACCGGGTGTTCGACCTGGATGCGGGTGTTCATTTCCATGAAGTAGAAATCCCGGTTTTTGTCCACCAAAAACTCAATCGTGCCCACGCCCTCGTAGCCGATGCTGCTGGCCCCCTTGATGGCCGCCGCGCCCATGCGCTCGCGCAGGTCGTCGGTCATGAACGGCGACGGCGACTCCTCGACCAGCTTCTGGTGCCGCCGCTGAATCGAGCAGTCGCGCTCCGAGAGATGGCACACGTTGCCGAACTGGTCGCCCACCACCTGAATTTCAATGTGGCGCGGCTCTTCCACAAACTTTTCCAGGTACATCCCGTCGTTGCCAAAGGCGGCCTTCGACTCGGTGCGGGCGCTGTCCCAGGCTTTCTGAAACTCGTCCTCGCTGGCAATCACGCGCATTCCGCGCCCGCCGCCGCCGGCCGTGGCTTTCAGCATCACGGGGTACTTGATTTTGGCGGCAATTTTCTTGCCCTGCTCCACCGAGTCGAGCAGGCCGTCGGAGCCGGGTACGCAGGGTACCCCGGCGGCTTTCATGGTGTCTTTGGCGGTGGCCTTGTCGCCCATCTGGTTTATCATTTCCGGCGAAGCCCCGATAAACTTGATGCCGTTTTCGTGGCAGATGCGCGAAAATTCTGCGTTTTCCGACAGAAACCCGTAGCCCGGATGGATGGCATCGGCGTTGGTGATTTCACAAGCCGCAATCAAATTGGGCATACTCAAGTAGCTCTGCGCCGAGGGCGGCGGCCCAATGCACACGGCCTCGTCGGCAAACTTGACGTGCAGGCTCTCCTTGTCGGCGGTCGAATAAACGGCGACCGTTTTGATGCCCATTTCCTTGCAGGTACGGATGATGCGCAAGGCAATTTCGCCCCGGTTGGCGATGAGGATTTTCTTAAACACAGTTTTTTGAGTTATGAGTTAAAAATTATGAGTTATGAATTATGGGGTATGAGTTTTTGTGCGACTCATAACTCATAACTCATAACTCATAACTAAACTGAGCTATTCAATCAAAAACAGCGGCTGGTCGTACTCCACGGGCGTGGCGTTTTCCACCAGCGCCTTCACGATGCGCCCGCTTTCTTCGGCCTCAATCTCGTTGAAGAGTTTCATGGCCTCGATGATGCAGATAACCTGGCCTTTTTCCACCATGTCGCCCACCTGCACGAACACGGGCGAGTCGGGGCCGCTGCTGCGGTAGAAAGTGCCAATCATGGGGGCTTTGAGCGGCTTGTAGCTGCTGGCCGCTTCGGCGGCGGGCGTGGCGGCGGGTGCCGCTGCCACGGCGGGGGCCGCCAGGGCGGGCGCTGCCACCGGAGCAGCGGCTGGGGCGGCCGGAGCCGCTGCCGTTGGAGCGGCGCTCACCACCTGTTTTACGTTGGGTTCGCGTTGCACCGAAATTTTAAATTCCTCGGTTTCAATGTTCACCTTATTAAGGCCCGACTTGGCAATGAAGTCGATTAACTCTTGTATTTCTTTGGCTTTCATGGGGGCGGCCGGTTTGGGCGGGTTGGACATATTTTTAGTTGTTGGCTGCTGGCTGGTAGCTGCTGACAGGTGGCTATTGGCCTTTTTGTTGAACGGAAGCCAACTGCTATCAGCCAATAGCCATCAGCTAAAAAAATAGCCATCAGCCAAAAAGGCTACTTCACCCGCTCCACGTAGCTGTAGTCGCTGGTTTTGATGCGGATTTTGGTGTCGGTATCCACGAACAACGGCACCTGGATGCGGGCACCGGTTTCGACGGTGGCGGGCTTGAGGGTGTTGGTGGCCGTGTCGCCGCGCAGGCCCGGCTCGGTGTAGGTCACGACGAGGTCCACGGTAGCGGGCAGTTCGGCGGTGAGGGGCATTTCGGTTTCGGCATGGAACAGGATGGTTACTTCCTGGCCTTCCTTCATCAAATCGGCGAAGGGCACCATTTCTTCGGGCAGCACCACCTGCTCAAAGTCGCTGTTGTTCATGAACGTATAGCCGTAGTCGTCCTTGTACAGGTACTGGTGCGGGCGTTGCTCCACGCGGGCCGTTTCCACTTTCACCCCGGCGTTGAAGGTGTTGTCAATGGTGCGGCCGGTTTTGATGTTGCGCATTTTGGTGCGCACAAACGCCGGACCTTTGCCAGGCTTGACGTGTTGAAACTCGGTAATGACGTGCAACTCGTTGTTGTAGTTCAGCACGAGGCCGTTGCGAAAGTCAGCAGTGGATGCCATTAGTTTTTAAGTTATGAGTTAAAAGTTATGAGTTATGAGTTGAGAAGATTGAGCCAGAGAGTTGTGGAAAAACTCATAACTCATAACTTTTAACTCGTAACTTCTTAATACGCCCACTTCAAATAAACCGAACCCCAGGTGAAGCCGCCCCCGAAGGCGGCCAGAATGAGGTTGTCGCCTTTGTGAAGCTTGGGTTCATACTCCCACAAACACAGCGGGATGGTGGCGTTGGTGGTGTTGCCGTAGCGTTGAATGTTGAGCATCACCTTCTCCGGCCCCACGCCCATGCGGTTGGCGGTGGCATCAATGATGCGCTTGTTGGCTTGGTGGGGCACCAGCCAGGCCACGTCGTCGTTGGTCAGGTGGTTGCGTTCCATCACTTGGGCGGCCACATCGGCCATGTTGGTCACGGCAAACTTGAACACCGTGGCCCCTTCCTGGTAGATGAAATGCTCGTGGTTAGTCACCGTTTCGAGGGACGGCGGGCGGCGGCTGCCGCCCGCTTTCTGGTAGAGGTATTGCTCGCCACTGCCATCGGCCCGCAGCACGTGGTCGAGGATGCCCAGGCCGTCGGTGTGGGGTTCGAGCAGCACGGCTCCGGCGGCATCGCCAAAGATGATGCAGTTGGAGCGGTCGGTGTAGTCCACAATGGACGACATTTTGTCGGCTCCCACCACAACCACCTTTTTGTACATTCCCGACTGCACGAATTGCGCCCCGGTGACGAGTGAAAACAGAAAGCCCGAACAGGCCGCCTGAACATCGTAACCGAAGGCGTTTTTGATGCCCGCCCCGGCGGCAATGATGTTGGCCGTGGCCGGAAAAATGAGGTCGCCGGTGGTGGTGGCGCAAATGATGAGGTCCACGTCCTCGGGCCGGGTGTTGGTTTTTTCCAGCAACTGCTGCACGGCTTTGATGCCCATCACCGAAGTGCCCTGGTTTTCGCCCTTCAAAATGCGCCGCTCCTTGATGCCGGTACGGGTGGTAATCCACTCGTCGGTGGTGTCCACCATTTTCTCAAGTTCGGCGTTGGTCAGCACGTAGTCGGGCACGTAGGCCCCCACGCCGGTAATGGCAGCGGTAATCTTCATACGGGCAAAAATAGGCGCGGCGGCGCGAAACAAATTCGCTGCCGCCCACGACCAAGATGAAAAAGCCGGGCCAGCGGCCCCGCCCAGCCGCCGAAGCCCCGGTCAGGGTCGGTTTCCGGCGGAGGGCAACCGGCCGTAGGTCAGGACTTAAAGGTGTCCTTGATTTTATCCACGATGCCGGAATCGGCCATTTGGTAGCCTTGCATCAGCATATTGCAAATGGCGACCGGCGAACTGCTACCGTGGCCGATAATGGCGTTGTCGTTGATGCCCAGAATGGGCGAACCGCCCACGGCCTCGTAGTTGAACTTGTCAAAAAACGGGTCGTGCAGCTTCTTGCTGTCCATCACGTCGTAAATGGACTCGGCCATTTTGAGGATGACGTTGCCCGTGAAGCCGTCGCAGACAATCACATCGGCCTTGTCGTTGAAGAGGTCGCGCCCTTCCAGGTTGCCCACAAACTGCACGTGCGGATTGACTTTCAGCAACTGGTAAGCGGCTTGGGTAATGGCCGTGCCCTTGCCTTCTTCTTCGCCCAGGTTCATCAGGCCCACTTTGGGGGCCGCGATGCCCAGAACATACTGTGCGTACAGTGAGCCGAGTTCGGCAAACTGTTCCAGCATTTCGGGTTTCACTTCGGCGTTGGCCCCCACATCCAGCAGAATGCCAAAGTGTTGGTCGAGCTTGGGCAGGAAGTTGGCGATGGCGGGCCGCAACACCCCGGCCACGGCCTTGACCGTGAACATGGCCCCGACGAGCATGGCCCCGGTGTTGCCTGCCGAACAAAAAGCGTCCACCGTGCCCTCGTGCAGCATTCGGTAGCCCACGGCAATGCTGCTGTCGGGCTTTTGCTGAAAGGCTTTGGCCGGGTGTTCGCCCATTTCGATGACCTGGGTGGCGGGCACAAATTCGAGGCGGTTGGCGGCCGGGCCGTGGGCTTGCAGCAGGGGCCGCACGGCTTCTTCGAGGCCGATGAGGACGATGGTGGCGTTGCCGGCCAGCTTTTCGGCGGCGAGCAGGGCACCGGCCACGGCGGCTTGGGGGGCATAGTCGCCACCCATTGCGTCGAGGGCTATTTTCATGCAGTACAGGGGTTTGGGCGGGTCAGCAGGGAAGGGTCAAACCAGGAAGGCTGGCCCTGCACCGCCAATGCGGCGCGGGGCCAGCCTTCGTTTGGTGCCGCGAAAGTAGCGACGAACGGGCCTATTCTTCGTCCGAATCGGAATCGGTAGCGGCCACGGCGGCCACTTTCGAGTAGCCTTTGATGGCCAACTGCCCGTTGTGGTACAGGTCGCCGTCCAGCACGTACGCCTTGTGGCGCAGGTGCATTTCGCCGGTGTTGGGGCACAACGTAACGGCTTTGGGGGTCAGTTTGTGGTGGCTACGGCGCTTGTCGCGGGTAGCGGTGGAAGTACGGCGCTTAGGATGTGCCATGAGATGGGGTTTTTTAGTAGTGAGTAGTGAGTAGTGAGTATTAAGTAGTGGGTCGTTTAGGTTTAGCGTTTTTGTCTAACTACTAAGTACCCAATACTAAATACTAATTAAGATTTTTGAGGACGGCCCAGCGGGGGTCGGCGGGTTCATCATCTGCGGGAGCCTCGTTTTCGTCGCGGGTCGAGAAGATGAGTTTCACGGGTGCGTCGGGGTTGTCGTCGGCTTCGTTTTGGAAGCGGGGGTGCAGCTTTTTCATGGGCAGCGCCAGGCCGATGTAGTCGTAGAGGTGTTGCGCCAGCGGCAGGGTTTGGGTGTCGGGCGTGATTTGCAGCACGTCGTCGTCCAGTTCCTTGTTTTCGTCGCCGAAGCGCACCAGCAGCCGTTCTGCCACGTCCAGCGGCTGGTCAAATTCGTCCAGGCTGCGGTCGCAGGTCAGGCGCACGGTGCCGGTGATGTGAAAGTTGAGCGTGAGCAGCCGCTCGGTGCGGTTGGCCTCGACCAGGGCCTGCAAGTGGCCCTCGCTCACCAGCGGCTCCTCGAAAAGGGCGAAAAAATCCGGCCCCAGCTCATACGCCAACGCGTGCTGGCCCAGCGTGAGGCGGGCAAGGTTGAGGTCGTAGGAAGAGGCTTTTTTCACGGTCGGCAGCTTGCGGGGGTGCAAAAGTAGTGAATTTTCGGCACTTAACCAAAAGCCGAGTGCAAAAAACTACTTGTTTCAAACGGTTTTCAGGATGAAATCGGCGCTGATATTCAGGCGCTCATACAGTTTTTTGGCCAGGTCAATGGTCACGCGCCGTTTGCCGCTCAGGATTTGCGACAGGCGACCGGCCGGGATTTCCAGCAACGCGGCCAAGTCCTTTTGCTTGAGTTCTTTTTGGCGGCGCTTAAAATCAATCATGGCCGGCAGGGTTTCGGGCTTTTCAAACGAGAAATCGAAGTAGCCTATGCGAATTTGATAGTCCTCAATGGCCAGCGCGAGGGCCATCGCCGGAAGCTGCAATTCTGGGTGTTCGTCAATGCCAAGTTTCTCCAGCACCTCAAAGCGGCGCAGGGCTTCCTTGTGTTGGGCTTCCGTGTTAATGGTCATTTTTTGGAGTGTTCGACGGTGGAGGCGTTGATGTTATCGTAAGCTTTGTGGGTGCCGATGAATTTAATAAAGACCGTGCGGGTGGAATACATTACACTGGCAATAAGCCGGTAATGGTTGCCGCGAATGTTGAATCCCACTCGTTCATTGCCTATATAATCAGCCGTGTTGAAAGTCTGTCGCAACTCATTCAAATTTTTCCATTCCGCCACTTTGGTGTAGCTGTACCACTCGGCCAGCGCATCGGCGCTGTCGGGATACTTCTGAATAAAATCGCGAATTGGTGGGTAGCTGAAAACGACCATTGGCCGGGAATGAAACCAGAAACGCGGCCCCTGTGAACCGCGTTTCAAAAATAGAAAGAAAATTTCGTTTCCGCCAACTCATCGCGCCGACCGCAGCTCGGCTGCCGCCTGCCGGGCCTTCCAGATGTCGGCCGCCGCAAACACGGCGGCCCGAAACGACGACTCGTCGGCCCGAAACTGCCCGGCCAGGCCGTAGGCGGTGCCGTGGTCGGGCGAGGTACGCACCACGGGCAAGCCCGCCGTGAAGTTCACGCCGCGCTCGAAGGCCATGAGCTTGAACGGGATAAGGCCCTGGTCGTGGTACAGGGCCAGGGTGGCATCGAACTGCCGGAACTGCTGGGTGCCGAAAAACCCGTCGGCCGGGTAGGGGCCGAACACGAGGCGGCCGTCGTGGGCAAACTGCTTAACCAATGGGGCTACTAGGTCCAGGTCTTCGCGGCCGAGCAGGCCGTTTTCACCCGCGTGGGGGTTGAGGCCCAGCACGGCAATTTTGGGCTTGTCAATGCCGAAATCAACCTGCAACGACTTGATAAGTAGACGTATTTTGTTGCGGAGCAAATCGGTGGTGAGGCGGGCCGATACCTCTTTCAGGGCGATGTGGCCGGTAGCGGTGGCTACGCGCAGGTGCTGGCTTTCGTCCACGAGCAGCATCAGGCTTTCGGGGGCGTGGAAGAAGCTGGTCAGAAACTCGGTGTGGCCGGGGTAGCGGAAGTTGTCGGCCTGGGTGTTGTCCTTGCTGATGGGGGCCGTCACGAGGCCGTCGAGCTTACCGGCTTTAAGGTCGGCGGCGGCGGCGAGCAGGCTCTCGCGGGCGGCGGCCCCGGTGGCGGCCGAGGGCTGGCCGGGGGCCAGGGCGTAGTCCTGCGTCCAGCACGTCACGGCATTGAGGCGGCCGGGGGCAATGTCGGCCGCATCGCGCAACTGCCGGAACGTGAGTGGCTCCTCGCCGCTGGCAACGGGAAACTCATCAAATAAATCCGTGGCTGTGCCGTACACCACCGGGGTGCAGAGCTTGAGCAGACGCGGGTCGCGCAAGGTCTTATAAATGATTTCAGGACCGATACCGGCGAGGTCGCCAACTGAGAATCCTAATCTTGGTGCTTGGTGCTTGGTGCTTGGTGCTTGGTCCATTCTGGTTGATAGGCTGATGCTTGGTTCGTTGAGAACTATGAACTTAAGCTAGTTGCTTACGATAATGGTTAATGAATCCGTGGAGTAGCTTTTTGCAACTGGCGATTTGCAACATTAAAAGCTCAGCAGCTTCTAAATCAATGTAGCTTAGGTCTAAGGCTACATAAAGCTGCGTTTCTAATTCGTAAAGCGAGCCACGGGCAATAAATAAAAAATTGATGGTGTCGCGGGGCGTTTGGCGGCCACAGTCTTCGGCGATGTTGGACGGCACCGAAACGGCCGCCCGGCGAAGCTGATTTGTGAGGCCAAATAATTCTTCTTTCGGAAAAAGCCGGCTTGCAGCATAGATGTCGGAAACCAGTCTTCGGCTGTGTTGCCAAACTTCGAGCGAGGTATAAGATTTGCCTTCGGTTTCCATGAAAAATTAAATAGCCAAGCACCAAGCACTAAGCTCTAAGCACCATATGAAAAAACTCATACAGCAGCCGTACGCCCATCCCCGTCCCGCCTTTGCCCCGGTAGTTGTCCGCCGCCGTCAGATACGCCGGGCCGGCGATGTCGAGGTGAATCCAGGGGTAGCCCACCGCAAAGCGTTCCAGGAACTTAGCGGCCGAGATGTGGCCCGCTTCGGGCTTTCCGAGGTTGCTGAGGTCGGCAATGTCGGACTTGATGTGGTCGGCGTATTCGTCCCAAAGCGGAAACTCGACCAGGCGCTCGTGAACGGCGTGACCGGCGGCTACCAGCTTGTCCAGCGTGGCCGGGGCGGCAGTGCCCAGCACGGCCGAGGCTTCGGTACTCAGCGCCCGCACGGCGGCCCCAGTGAGGGTGGCCAGGTCAATGACCAATTCCGGGTCGTATTTGCGGGCAAAGCTCAGGGCATCAGCTAAGATGAGGCGGCCTTCGGCATCGGTGTTGAGCACTTCCACGGTCAGGCCGCTGTGCATGGTCAGCACGTCGCCGGGGGCGTAGGCGAGGCCGCCGGGGCGGTTGTCGGTGGCCGGCACGAGGCCGATGACGTGCAGCGGCACTTGGTTGGTAGCCAGGGCGTAGAGGGTGCCGGCTACGGCGGCGGCCCCGGCCATGTCGCACTTCATCATGTCCATGCTGCCGGGGGTGGGCTTGAGGCTGAGGCCGCCGGTGTCGAACACTACGCCCTTGCCCACCAGCACGTAGGGCTTGGCGTTGGTGGCATTGGCGGGCCGGTATTCGAGGATGCTGAAGGTGGGCGGCTCCGGCGACCCCATGTTCACGGCCAGCAGGCCGCCCATGCGCAAACTTTCGATTTTGGCCAGGTCGAGGATGTCGGTGGTATAGCCCGCTTCGTCGCCAGCGGCAGCCATGCGGTCGGCCAACTGCTGGGCATTGAGCTTGTTGAGTGGCGCGTTCACCAGGTCGCGGGCCAGCGCCACGCCCGCCACGAGGCCCTGCAATTCCCGGATTTGGGCTTCGGTGGCGGCATCGGCCACCAGCGAAACGCGGGTGAGCGCGGCGGGCTGCCGGGCTTGGTCGTCGGTTTTGTAGCCCGCAAACTGGTAGGCCGACAGCGCCAGGCTTTCGGCCAGCGTGAGGCCCGCCGTGGGGTCGCCGCTGAGGTTGTGCACGAAAACTTCGGCTACTTTTTCCGTTTTCAGCAGGCCGTGCAGCGCAAAGGCTTCGCGGCGCAACGCTTCGGCGGTGCGGTCGGCAGTGGGCTTGCCGGCCAGCACCACGAAGTAGTGAAAGTGGCTGTAATGGTTGAGGGTGACGAGCTTGGCTTCGTGGGCCAGGGCCGTTTCGACGTAGGTGCGACCGGCGGCGGGCAGGTCGGTGGCGGCGGCCGGGGGCAGGGTGGTGGTGCCCGCAGGCAGAATGAAAACCTGCGACGAATGGGCGGGCGCAACGGCTGCGTGGGCGAGTTGTAGCGGCATGGGTGTACTTTTGAACAAAGGTAGGGGCGGGCCTAGCGGAATAAGGCAACTCCCCTCCTGCCAAGGAGGGGACGCTTAGCCTGCGGCCAAGCTGGGGTGGTTAGGCCGTTGCCTGGCCGCTACTCGGTTTCCGCCTAGTCGCCGCCTAGTCGCCGCCCGGTTGCTGCCCGGCCCCGGTGGCGCTTTTTTAACTGGCGCGGGGGCAGCATACGGCCTAACCACCCCAGCTTGCGCTTCGCGCAAGCGTCCCCTCCTTAGCTTCGCTGACCTTCGGTTGGCAGGAGGGGAGTTCACCGTTCAACGATTCCCGCACCCTACATGGTCAAACCCAAAAAACACCTCGGCCAGCACTTTCTGGCCGACCCCAACATTGCCCGCCGCATCGTGGGGGCCTTGCAGCCGCCGGCCGAGGTGCACGACGTGCTGGAAATAGGCCCCGGCATGGGCGTGCTGACCCAATATTTGCTGGAAAACCCGGCCTATCAAACCTCCGTGGTCGAGATTGACCCCGAGTCGGTGGCGTACCTACAAGAACACTACCCGGCCCTGACCCCGCGCATTTACGGGCAGGATTTTCTCAGAATGGACCTGGGGCAGGGGTTTCCCGGCCAGCCGCTGGCCATTATCGGCAACTTTCCATACAACATCAGCAGCCAGATATTTTTCCGGGTGCTGGCCCACCGGCAGCAGGTGCGCGAGGTGGTGGGGATGCTGCAAAAAGAAGTGGCCCAGCGCTTGGCCGAGCCGCCCGGCTCCAAAACCTACGGCATCCTAAGTGTGCTGCTGCAAGCATTTTACCGCATCGAGTACCTGTTCACGGTGCCGCCGCACGTGTTTGTGCCGCCGCCCAAAGTGGAATCGGCGGTGGTGCGGCTGGTACGCAACAACACCGCAAAGCTGGATTGCGACGAAAAGCTCTTTTTTAGGGTCGTAAAACAAGCCTTCCAAACCCGACGGAAGACGCTACGCAACGCCCTCAAACCCTTGGGAATGCCGCCCGAAGCCACCACCGATGCGGTGTTTGAAAAGCGGGCCGAGCAGTTGGACGTAGCGGCCTTTGTGGCCCTGACCCGGCACGTGGCCCAACACCAGAGTTAGCCAACGGTTGTAGCTTCGTGGCCCCAAAACTTGTTTATGTCTTCTGCCCAATCTGAAACCGACGCGCCCTGTGCGCCGCCCACGTACTCGCCGGGCGTTTGCTTGGTCATTGACGAAATGCACCGTTCGTTGCGGCAGCATTTCAAGGCCATCGGCGTACACATCAACTACTGCCCCGACTTGTCGGCGGCCGAGGTGCCAGCGGCTTTGGCAGCGGCCCCCTACGAAGGCTTGCTCGTGCGGAGCAAGGTGCGCGTCACGGCTTCGCTGTTGCGGCAAGCCCCACACCTGCGCTACGTGGCCCGCGCCGGGGCCGGGGTGGACAACATTGATGTGGAGGCCCTGACCGCCGCCGGCGTGACGCTCATCAACGCCCCCGAAGGCAACCGCGACGCGGTGGGCGAATACGCCGTGGGGTTGCTGCTGGCCCTGTTGCGCAACATCCCAAAGGCCGATGCCGAGGTGCGCAACGGCCTGTGGCGGCGCGAAGAAAACCGGGGCGAGGAAGTGGGCAACAAAACCATCGGCTTGCTCGGCTACGGCAACACCGGCCGGGCCTTTGCCCGCCGCCTCAGCGGTTTTGGCTGCACCGTCATTGCCCACGACATTGACCCGCACTGCCCGCCCGACCACTACGCCAAGCTGGTGAGCCTGCCCGAATTGCAGGGCCGCGCCGATGTGCTGAGTCTGCACATCCCGCATTCGGCGGCCAACCACCATTTCGTGAACGATGCCTTCCTGACCGTTTCGGAGCGCAACTGCTGGCTCCTGAACACGGCCCGGGGCGACATCCTCGACCCCGACGCGCTGGTGCGCGGCCTACGCGGCGGCTACGTGCTGGGCGCGGCCCTCGACGTGCTGGAAAACGAACGGCTACGAACCCTGACCGAAGAACAGACCGCCACCTTCAACTACCTCAAAAAAGCGCCCAACGTGGTGCTCTCGCCCCACATCGGCGGCTGGACGCAGCAGAGCTACGTGCGCATCAACGAAGTGCTGGCGCAGAAAATCGGGGCGTTTCTGGGGCACCCGACGGGGGCAAAATCGTAGCGGCACTTAGCCCCGGCGGTCGTACCTTTGCCCCGAACCTCACACCACAGGGAGAACGGTTGGCCGCGTGCCAGCCGTTCTCCTTGTTTTTGGGCCTGCTGGCCCGCAGAATTCCCGACCCTATGTCCTCTATTAGTTACTACACCGCCGAGGGCCTGCAAAACCTCAAACACGAGTTGCAGGACCTCAAAACCCGGGGCCGCGCCGAGGCCGCCGAGGCCCTGCGCGAAGCCCGCGACAAGGGCGACCTGAGCGAAAACGCCGAGTACGATGCCGCCAAAGATGCACAGGGGCTGCTGGAACTGAAAATATCCAAGCTGGAAGAAGTAGTGGGCAACGCCCGCATCCTCGACGACACCAACATGGACATGAGCAAAGTGCTCATTCTAAGTAAGGTGAAGCTCAAAAACCCCAAAAACAACACCGTGATGAACTACACCCTCGTGGCCGAAGAAGAAGCCAACCTGGCGGCGGGCAAAATCTCGGTCAAGTCGCCCATCGGCAAAGGTTTGCTGGGCCTGAGCGTGGGCGACACCGCCGAAATCACCGTGCCCGCCGGCAAGCTGCAATTTGAGGTGCTGGAAATCTCGCGCTAATGTGCTGATTGTCTAATGTGCTGATGCGCCGATTGCCGGCAAGTATTGGCTTGGCAAAGACGAGGCGAAAGCTTCGTCTTTTTCTTTTGGGCATTACCTTGCCGCTGCATTCCCGTTGTGCCAATCCGCCGTTCATCAGCACATCAGCACATCAAATAATTCATTACATCAAGCAAATGCCTTCCATTTTTTCGCGCATCGTGGCGGGCGAACTGCCCGCCTACAAAGTGGCCGAGGATGCCGACCACCTGGCTTTTCTGGACATCACGCCGCTGGTGGAAGGCCACACGCTGGTGATTCCAAAAAAAGAAACGGACTACATTTTTGACCTGCCTCCGGCCGAACTCGCGGCCCTGCACGTGTTTGCCCAGCGCGTGGCCCAAGCGGTACAGGCGGCCGTGCCCTGCCGGCGCATCGGCGTGGCCGTCATCGGCCTGGAAGTGCCCCACGCCCACATTCACCTGATTCCGATGAACAAAGTGGCGGACATGAACTTCGCCAACCCCAAAATAAAAGTGGCTGAAGCGCGGATGGGCGAACTCGCCGCCGCCATTGCCGCCCAGATGCCCGGCGGCAGCGGCCTGGCCCCGGCTGCAACGGCTGCCAAAACCGCGCTGGCTGCCGCCGCGCCTGCCGCTGGTGGTGCCACCGATGATGCACTACCCGCCATCCAAAAACTAACCGCTGGCCTGCAATTCGTGTCCGAATCGGAAGCGCCGCTGGAAGCGGTGAGTTACGCCGCCCCGGCGGGCAACCTTTCCAACGCTGCCCTGCTTGCCGCGTTGGGCGAGCCAGCCAACACCCCCGTTGAAACCGTGGCCCTGACGGTGTTTTTGCGCCACCACACGGCCGACGACGGGGTGCTGGGCGACGTGGCCCTGGCCAACAAATACAAGGCCCTGCAAATGTATTTGAAGCAGGAACTGGACGGGACGCAGGTGTACCGGGTGGGCACGGGGCCGCAAATCCGGGCCTACGCGCTGGGCCGCACAGCGGCCGGGCGGCTGGCGGGCTTCAAGACGGTGCTGACGGAAACATGAGTTGCAAGGCCACCGGATTGGAAAATTTGCATGGGTTGGTTTAAGCAAAAAAATCCTTTTAACAACTTGATAATGGATAATTTGGATTGGTTTGACGAATCGAAGTTTGTGCCCACGCCGGACGACCGGCTGCCCGCCGCCGACATTGACGACTTGTTCATTCAGGCGTTTGACAACCCCGGTTACCGGGCCGAACTGATGCGGCGTTTGCCCGACACCTACCTCTGGATACTGGTGCGAAACGAGCCGGAACTGGAGGACAAAGTAGGCGAATACGGATTTATGGCCCCGCTTCACCTGGAGGACGGCCGTTTGCCCATGTTTACGGCGGAAATGCGGGTGCACGAGGCCCAGGCAATTCCTCCGGACATTCGCTGGGCTTACGTTCAGGCCGGCGGCCTGCTGTCGCAACTCAATGACGTGGACGTGGTAATCAACCCATTCTCCGAGAAGCAGCTGACGCTGAACGCCAACGGAATTGCCCAGATGCTGGTCGGCAACTACGAGGAACCCGACCTGACGCGCACTCAGGTGCAACCCCCCCAATCGGGGCAGGCCCTAATTAGCACCGACAAGGAGTTAGCCGAAGAGTTACTTGAGGCCTTGCGGGTGGTATTCAGCCGCTACCCGCGGGTGCAGGAAGCCTACATGACCTATCTGCTGGCCGACGATGCCCCGGACAGCATTAACCGCTACCACCTGCGCCTGGAAATAGAAGGCGAACCCGGCCAGCAGCTGATGCAGGAAATCGGGCCAGTGCTGCGGGTGTTCATGCAGCGCGACGAAGGGCTGGAACTCTGGGCTGGCCTCGACAACGACGAACTGTCGGACCACTTGCGTCGGCAGGGGCCTTTCTACGAACGCACGTAAAGTCTGCCGCTGCCCAACGCTAAAAACCCAGCACCTCATGGAAACCCCGGAATGGTTTGACGAATCAAAGTTTGTGCCCACGCCAGCTGACCGGCTGCCCGCCGCCGATATGGACGACTTGTTTGAGCAAGCGTGTACCAACTCTGGGTACCTGCCCGCATTTCAGCGGCGATTGCCGGATAGCAACTTGGGAATATTGGTGCGAGATGTGCCGGAGTCGGAGGATGCCATCGGGCAATTTGTGCCCGTTGCGCCCCTGACCATCGGGGACGGGCAAATCCCGGTGTTCACCTCATTGGCGCGGGCGCTGGAAGGCGGACCAGATGGCAAACTGCCGCCAGGGGTGAGCCTGATATGGGTGCGAATGCGGGAGTTGCTTGAGCAACTTCGGGACCGGGATGTGGTGCTGAACCCCTTCTCGGAAAATACCATGACCCTGGGGGCCGCAGGCATTGCGGCAATCTTGGCCGGTAGTTTTGAAGTCGACGGCTTAAGTCAGCACACCTTGCAGATGCCCAGCAGCTACGAAACAACAATTGATATTCAACACACAACGTCCGACGACCTGTTGGAAGCCCTGCGGGTGTTGTTGAGCCAGCACCCCCGCGTTCGGGCGGGCTACCTCATCTATTTACAGCCGGATGGCCGCCAACCCGTTAGTCGCTATCATTTGCGCCTGGACGTAGAGGGGGGAGAAATAAAGCAGCTAATGAATGAAATAGCGCCGGTTATCAAGCCGTTCATAAAGGCTGGGGAAGGATTTGAAATGCTGGCAGGCCTGACTGACGACGAGGCCAGTGACTACCTGCGCCAGCAAGGCCCCTTCTACGAGCGTACCTGACTCACCCGCCCTCTTTCGATGCCAGCAACCCCGGCGGCACCCACAGCTCGCCGGTGTGAAAGTCGAGCAGGCCGTTGCGTTCGTCCTCGATGTTGGTGGCCTGGGTGTACACGTCGCCCGCAATGGGCCGCGCCCGCAGTTCCTGCTTGAAGGCGCGGATGTCGCGGGTGCGGGAGTCGGCATCCTGGGGGCCGCCGTAGTCGGCAAAGCCAAACCCGCCCCACTCGCTGACGATGAGCGGCACCTGGCGGCGGTAGAAGAACGGGTCGCCCACCACGAGCGGGAAGGCAGCGGTGCCGTGCAACTCGCCCGCCACCAGGCGGTCTAGGAGTTCGCGCCAGCGGCCCAGGTCGGGGGTGTAGAGGTGGGCCGTGAGCAGGTCCGACTTCAGGCGGCCGGTGCTGGAAATGTGGTGCCAGCCATCGTTGTCCACCACCAGAAACTGCGGGTGGTGCAGTTGCATGAAGTGGTACGTGTCAATGATGTACTGCTGGGTTTCGGCGTTGGTGGCGATGTCCTGGCAGCCCCAGTCCTCGTTGTAGAGGCTCCAGATAACCACTGACGGGTGGGTTTCAATCAGCGTCACCATCCGCAGCAGTTCGGCGTGGTGGTTTTGGCGGCTGCGGGGGGTGCTGCGGTGGGGGCTGGGCACTTCTACCCACAGCAGCAGGCCCAGCTCGTCGGCCAGGTTGTAGATGCGCGGGTCGATGCCCGCAATGTGGACCCGCACCAGGTTGCAACCCAACGCCTTCATGCTGTGCATATGGCGGCGGGTTTCCTCGTAGGTAGCCGTGCCGGGCTGGTACAGAATGCCGTCGAGGTAGATGGGTTGGTTGTTGAGGTACACGTAACGGCCCCGCGCCTCAATTTTCCGCAGCCCAAAGTTGGCTTCCACCTGGCCCGCGTTGCCGCGTTGGTCAATTAGCTGGGCCACGAGGCGGTAGAGGACGGGCGTGTCCGGCGACCAGAGCGTGGCCCCCGGCGCTTCCAGCACCAGGCGCTGCTGGTGCTGGCCGGCGGGCAGCGTCAGGGCAAAGTCCGATTCGGCCAGCGGCGCGGCGGCACCGTCCTGGGCAAACACTTGCAGCCGAATGGTGTACGGCCCGCCGTCGTGCAGCCGCAGCGTCAGGTTGAAGCGCAACAGCTGGTCCTCGACCACTGCCAGCACCCCCACGCGGGAGCGCAGCCGGTTGCGCTCCACCACTTCCAGCCAGGTGCTGCGCACGGCTCCGGTCTGGGTTTGGTACCAAATGCCGCCGCGCTTGTACACGTGCGATTCCTGCTTGCCGCGCGGCGTTTCGGCATCCATGTTGTCGGCAATCCGCACCGTGAGGCGGTTCACGTCGAGCAGTTGCTCCGGCTCCAGTTCATACGAAAAGGACGTGTACTCGCCGTAATGCACGTCTTCGCCCTCAATCGTGCGCAGCAGCTCCCCGTTCAGCCACACGCGGGTTTCGTAGCCGCAGGCCCCGAAGGTGAGTTGCAGCAGCGACTGGCTGGCCTCGTCGTCGGCCAGGGCGGGGCGGGCAAATTCGCGCTCGTACCACACCACCACTTCGTCGTGCCAGGCGCTGTTTTGCTCGCCCCGGGCCTGGGCCAAGTGGTCTTCCACCGAGCCGGGCCACTGCGCCCGGTAGGCGTAGTCGTGCCCGGCGGCCCAGTGTTCGCGCAGGCCCGCATCGTCGGTGTCCAGGGCAAAGTGCCACTCGCCGTCCAGCAGCACGTAGTTGCTGTGGCGCAGCACGGCGCGGGGAAGGGGGTTGGCGGGCGGCGCGGCCACCGGCGCGGCGGGCGTAGCCGAGAGGCCGTAGTTGGGGTGCGTGGATTCGCTCATGCGGCAAGGTAGCAGCAGTTTTTTGTTTCTTAGTCCTTTCGCTCCCGGAACCCCATCAATAACTCAGCGCAAAGCTGCCGTTGGCAACGGCCACGGTCCCGGCGTTGTTCAGGGGCGAGTCGTAGGCCGTGAAGCCAAACGTGCCGCTCAGGGTGCGGGCCGTGGCATCGAAAGCGGTGATGGTGACCGTGCCCGTGGTGGCGGGCCGGTTGCGGGTGGTGTAAGTGTTGCCGGGCACCCCGCCGAAGGTTTGCAGGTACGTGGCCGAGTTGCCGGTCGTGCCGGCGTTCAGCAAGTACAGCCCCGTGCCGGGACTGTCCGAAGTGAGGCCCAGAATGTCGGCGGTGGTGCCGTTTTGGGCCGTGGCCGTCAATGAGAAGTTGCGGGGCACCCCGCTATCCAGCGCCAGATTGCCGGCCAGGGTGGTGCTGGTGTAGCGCGTACTGCCGATTTGCCAGCTCACCGTGCCGCGCAACGCGAGACTGGTAGGGCCGTCGGGCGTGACGGCAATGGTCCCCACGGAGGTGCGGTTGTCCGCCGTAACGGTTGCTGAGCGCGGGGCGGGTTGAACGTACCCGGTGGCCGGTGTAAAAATTAAATTGTAGGTGCCCGGTGGTATGTTGTAGAACAGGAAATAGCCGTTCACATCCGGCCGCGTACTCAGACCGCCCGATGTCCCCGGCGCGGCCAGCACGATGTTGTCAATGCTGCCCGCCGGGCTCACGGTGCCCTCGATGCTGCCCGGCCCCCCCGACCCCAGCGCATTGACCTGCACCACGCCGATGCTGCTCACCCGCCCTTCGGCCACCGATACGTTGCGGTCGGCGGGCGGGGCAAAGCCCGGCGCGGCCGTGAAGCGCACACTATAGGTGCCCGCCCTTAGGTTGGCAATCGAAAAAATGCCCGAATCTTCGTTGGGGGTTACGCTGGTGGCCGTTCCGTCGCTGGCAGTGGCCGTTACAGCGGTGAGGGCAGTGGACGGATTGACGGTGCCCGCAATGCCGGTAACGGGCGTGGCATCGTCTTTCTTGGTGCAGGTAGTAGTGGCGAACAGCAGCGCCAGGGCTGTCAAGGTCAGGCGACAACGGAATAGAAAGTAGTGCATTGGAAGGCAGCAGCGCCGCTGGCTAAAATGAAATGTCTCCCAAAGGTCCGCACAAAACCGGTTTCTGCTGCGTTGTTCCGACCACTTTTGGGCAATGTCGTGCCCGGCGGCGGCGGCGCTGACATCTGTACTAGACTAGCCGGCCCCCTACGTTCTTGCTATCCCTTGCCGATACGCCCCAGGTGGGTGTCCTGAAAGCTACTGCCGTATTTCAGCCCGTAGCCCATCAGCCGGTCGAAGGCGCTGTGGAAAAACAGCACCGTGCCCGCCAGCAACAGCACGGGCTGCCCCAGCACCCAACCGGCCCCGCCCACGGCCAGGGCCAGGGCCTTGTGGTGGGCCAGGTTGTAGCAGAATGCGCCCACCCGTGGGTTGGCCAGGTAACCGAGGGCGCTCAGGTCGGGCACCAAAAACAGGGCCGGCAGCACCCACCAAGCGTAGGGCAGGTGCGAAAACACGGCCAGGGCCAGCAGCGCCTCGGCCAATTCTTCAATTTTCAACACGGTTTTCATGGGGAATGGGGGGTTGGTAAATGTTTGCACAAAATTCCCCCGGCCGCACCCCCGGCGACGATAACAAAAGCTAAGAAATGGGCCGAACGAGTACCCCGAAGCTGCGCTTCGGCCGCTGCCCGGAATCGTGGAACAAGCCCGAGCAGCGACCGAAGCACAGCTTCGGGGTACTCGTTCAAGCCAAATGCTACCGCCCACCCCGCGCCACCCGGCCCCGGATGCGACTCAGCGACACCGGCGTTATGCCCAGGTAATTGGCCACCAAGTGCTGCGGAATGCGCTCCATTATCTTGGTTTTGCCGCTGCCCAGCAACGCCCGGTACCGCTCCTCGGGCGAGAGCGTGAGCTGCTCCACTAGCCGGGCATCGGTGCCCAGCAACAGGTACTCGGCCAGCAGGCGGCCAAACCGCTCGTAAATCGGCCACTCGTCGTAGAGCCGCCGCAGCACGGCGTAGTCGAACACCACCAACTCGCAGTCCGTCAGGGCCTGGATGCTGAGCTGGCTGGGCTGCCCGGTGAGGCAGCCGGGGTAGTCGCCCAGCAGGTGGTTTTCAAAGAAAAAGTAGGTCGTGCGCTCGTCCCCGTCGGGCCGGGGGTAGTAAACCCGGCAGGCCCCGCGCAGCAGCAAGCCCACTTCGGGCCGCCGCTGCCCGGCCGCTACAAAGTGCGCCCCCCGCGCCAGGTGGCACGGCCGCAACGCCGCTTCCAGCGGTGCCCAGGCCGCATCAGTCAGGGCCGGAATAAAGCGGTGCAGGTGGGCGCGGAGGGGGTGAAGCATGGGCGGGTTGGGGGGCTATTGTAGGGTAGGCTGACTACAGCACAAACTCCAGATAATTGCTGCGGCTCACATCGGCGTAGCTGGCTCCTGGGTAGGTAGTGGGCCAGGTGGCCGGGGGCTTGGGGGCCCGGCGGCTCAGCTTAAACGCGAAGCCCGCCAACTGGCCGTCGGCTTCTTCCACATAGGCAAGCTCGGCACCGGTGTAGGTGCGCCAGAAATAGGCATTGGCGGGGTGGTCGAGGTAGGCGTTGCGCTTGCGGCGCTCGATGACGAGAAAATTTTCCCAAATGGCCCCCGCGTCGGGGCGCAGGTCCAGCGGGCTGAAATTGTTGAGCAGCGCGTTGCGGATGCCGAGGTCGTAAAAGTAAATTTTGTCGTTTTTGACTACCTCTTTCCGCAGGTTGCGGCTGAACCCCGACAAGCGAAACACCACAAAGGCCTTTTCCAGCAAGTCGAGGTAGTGCATCACCGCGTCGCGGCTCAGTTGCAGGCCGTTGCTCAGCTCGTTTATCGAAACCGTGCTGCCCACCTGCAGCGCCAGTAGCTGGAGCAGCTTGCGGAGCTTGTCGGGGTAGCGCAGGTTGCCCATTTCCAACACGTCGCGGTAGAGGTAGGCGGTGCTCAGCTCTTGCAGGTAGCGGCGCTTGGCGGCGGCGTTGGCCAGGCCGAATACCTCGGGGTAAGCGCCGTACAGCAGCTGTTCGTTCAGCAACTGGCCCAGCTCAAACGGATTGTGCGATGCCGCCAGCTCGGCCGTGGCAACGGGGTAGAGCGTGTGCGTCGAGGTGCGGCCCGTCAGCGGCTCCTGCGTCCGGTTGGCCAGCTCAAACGACGACGAACCCGTGACCACCACCCGCAGCTGCGGCAGCCGGTCGTGCAGAATTTTCAGGCCCAGCCCAATGCCGGGCACCCGCTGGGCCTCGTCAATGAACAGGACCTCGTAGCCGCTCACCAGCGCCGTTAGCTGTTTTACGTCGCGGCTGGCCAGCACGTCGAGGTACTCGTGCTCGTCGGCGTTCACGGCCAGGCTGCGGTAGGGCAGCCCGGCCAGCACCTGCCGGATGAGGGTCGTTTTGCCCACCTGCCGGGGGCCGTAGAGGATAACCACCTTCCGCCCGGCCGCAACGGCATCGTGAAGGGGCGTAGCAAGCAAACGACGTATCATGGTCGTAAAATTAGCGTGAATTCTGCGGATTAACCCGCAAAATTCACGCTAATTAACTTCGCTGCCGCGAATCCGCTCGGTTACGCCCGTTGCCAGCCCCTGGGGCCGACAGGCATCAGCCCAGCCAGGCCAGTGCCGTGCTGCGGGTGCCGCCTGCCCTCATCGCCCACAAACACAACTACGCACGCAACCCCCGCCACCACGGTTTCGGGCCGCTGCGCATGGCCGGGTGGGAGGAGGTTGCGTTTGAGGGGCGGCTTGTGGCGGAGGATTGACCTCCCATCCGGCTGCAACCAGTCCCAACTGGGTTCTGGCAACGCAAGGTGCTTGCGGCCCGCCAGGGCAATCAAAACAGGCCCGTTTGCAGGGGAGCTAGTATTTTACGGTCCACGTAAAACGTGCCGAACGGTACGATGCAGGCCAGCAACACTTTCCAGGTAGTGGTGGTAAACCGCCAACGGTATTCGACCCCCACCCGCAACGTGTTGAGGACAAAGAGTAGGAACAGCAAACCATGTATCGGACCCAGGATGCGGACCAGCGAGGGGTCGTGGTAGAAATGCTTGAGGGGTACGGCGACGGCGATAAGCAGCAGCAGGGAACTGCCTTCGAGCAGGCCCAGCAGCCGAAGCCGGCCAACAGAAGTGTTGAGCATAAAAGGGAATTAAAAAGAAATTAACAGGGAATCAAGGACGGAAGTACGGCCGGTTGGCCCAGGGCGAAAAGGGCCAGGGAATGGCCACCAGAACGAGCAAGAGCGCGGCCGTGAACCACAGCGCCATCGTGCGAAACTTTGCCGTGTCCGTGACTTGACGCTTGGCCAGGGCCGAGCCGGTGGTGAGGACAACAATGGCTGCGCTCATGGCCGCCACGTGCTGAAAGCCGAAGAACAGGGCGGTGGGCACGTGTTGGGCATCCCGCAGGTGAAACGAGGCCACCAGCGGGCTGACAAAGTACAGCAAGTAGCCCAACACCAGTTGCACATGGGCCACAGTGGCAGCGGTGTGGCGCACCGTGTTGTCGAGGGGGCTGAAGTGCAAGGAGCCAAACCAGCCCCGGTAGGCCCGGTACAGGCCAAACACCAGCCCGGTTAGCACTACCCATCGAAAAAGTGAGTGCAGCGTCAAAATAACAGAATACATTGCGGCCAACCGGGGTGGAAAAGGATTCCACTGGTGAGACGAACGAGTAGCCGGAATGTTTTGAGGAATATTGTCGAAAAAAGCCAGGACCAAGGGCGATATGCCCCGGTCCCGACTGCCAGCGCAGCCGGGGCGTGTAACTTCACTCCATGAAATACGCCGCCTCCGACGACGAATCCCAACTCCTGCCCAACTTATTGGGTCTGTCGTCGCTGGTGGCCGTGCAGCAAGCCGAAACCGAAGGTTTCCTGCTGGCCGAATCAGCCTTGCTCGATGAGCTACGCGAGGAAACCCGGTTTACTGCTGCTTATGTGCTGGACATTCACCGCCGTGCCCTGGGGCAGGTGTACGGCTTTGCCGGACACTACCGCACGGTCAATCTTTCCAAAGGCGGCTTCACCTTTCCGGCTGCCCGGCACTTGCCGCAGAGCATGGCGCAATTAGAGCAGGAATTGCTGGGCCCGCTGCCGCATACCTGGCCCACCCCGGCCAGTTTGGTGCGCGACGTAGCCCGCGTTCATGCCGAATTGCTGTTTATTCACCCGTTCCGCGAGGGCAACGGGCGCACCGCCCGCGTACTAGCCAACCTCATGGCCTACAAAAACGGTTCGGCCAGCTTTCTGTGGGAAAAGCTGGCCGAACCGGAACATTTCACCGCCTACGTGCGGGCCGTGCAAGCCGCTGGTCGGCTTGATTACAGGCCGATGGAAACCGTTATTGCGGGCGTACTGCCCCCGGAAGCGTAGCCGCCACCGCCTGTTGCAGCCGCGCCTCGTCGGGTTCGATGCCCTCCACGCGGGCCGAGCCCACGGCATTACGGACCAGCATTTGGCGGCGCGTGGCAGCATCGCGCAACTGCGGGTGGCGGTCAATGATTCTTTGGTTGGAAACGGGCATGAGGGGGCGGGGTTAGCAGGGACGCAACAAGATACGGCGGTCATTCATTCCGGGCAGTGGCGCGGCCCAAAAAACCGCCCTGGCCGCCCGCGCAGCCGGGGCGGTTCTCCAACACTACGCCTGCGGAGTCGCCCCATCCGGCTGCTTCGGCCCGTGCCCGGCATCCACAATCATCCGCGCTTTTTGGTAGGCGGGCGGCAGCTCGGGCAGGGCGCTTTTGAGGTTAGGCACCCGCACGTCGAGGCCCTTGAAAGCCGCGCGGGCTTCGCCGATAAACGCCACCACGTCGTCGCGCAGCAGGCTGCCGAGGTTGGTTTGCTCGTGCGGGGTGCCCACGAGCGGCTTGTAAATCTTGATTTCGTCGGCCAGCTTCTGGGTTTGGGCGGCGGTCACCATTTCGCCGGCCAGGTCGGTGGCGAAGGCCACGGCCTGGTTGCGCAGTGCTTCGAGGGCCGCCACCTGCACCGTGCCCCGCAGGTGGTCGAGGCTGGTGCGGGTGTATTTGGCCAGCTTGCCCAGGGTCGGGTGTTCGCCGTCGCGGGCCAGCGCCTTGATGCCCTGCAGCACGGGCACGGCCGCGTCGAGGGTCCGAATTTCGGCTTGGTCTTTGGCCAGCGTGTAGCCGGTGCTGCCCTGCCCGGTCAGCTTTTGCAACTTGGCATCAATGCCCGCCAGGGCCGCATCGAGGCGGTTGTAGTCAGGCAGCAGCTTTTTATAGAGCGGCTCCCACTGCGGGCGGGCTTCGCGCAGCACCTTGTGGGCCGCCTTGGCCATGTTCCAGTAGTTCACATCGTCGTCCGTCATGGCCGTAGCAGGGGTAAAGGGATGAAAATAAAGCGCCGCCCCCGGTTTCGGGGCCGGTCAGGCGCTCAAATGTAAGCACGGCCGGGCACAGTGCCGCTCACCGGCATTCCAACAACCGGCTTCCTGCCAGCCGTCCGGTCGTTGCGCCCGCCCGAGTAGGATATTCTCCGCCCCGAGTAGGACATTCCCGGCCCCGAGCAGGCATTTCGGGCCTCCAAGTAGGATATTCTCCGACCGGAGTAGGATATTCCCCGACCGGAGTAGGATATTCTCCGCACCGAGTAGGATATTCCCGGCCCCGACGGGCGTATTCTTCCGAAAAAGGCCACTTGGCACCCCGCCCGGCCTAACCCCGGTCCGCCAGCTTCCGTTAGCCCGTGCCGGGGCTGCCGGTGGCCGGTAGCCCGCTTTTCTTCCCCTTTCCCCCCTTTCCTTTTTCTTTTTATGGACCCCTACAAAGTCAAAGCCTACGGCGCGACCAATTCCATCTTCAGCGGCCTCTCCGAAATGGAAGTGGAGCGCCACGCCCCCCAGGCCGACGAAGTGCACATCGAAATCCTCTACGCCGGGGTGTGCCATTCCGACCTCCACCAGGTCAAAAACGACTGGCACAACACCATTTACCCCTGCGTGCCGGGCCACGAAATCATCGGCCGCGTCAAGCAGGCGGGCAGCGCCGTCACCAAGTTTCGCGTCGGCGACGTGGTGGGCGTGGGCTGCATGATTGACTCCTGCGGGCAGTGCGAACCCTGCCGCCACCACGAAGAAAACTACTGCGAAGGCCCCGTGAGCTGGACGGCCACCTACAACGGCTACATGAAGCCCCAGGACAAAAGCTTCAACACCTTCGGCGGCTACTCGACCGACATTGTGGTCCGGGAATCGTTCGTGCTCCGCATCCCCGCCGCGCTCGACATCAAGGCCGCCGCGCCCATCCTCTGCGCCGGGGTCACCACGTATTCGCCGCTCAAGCACTGGCACGTCGGCCCCGGCAGCAGCGTGGCCGTGGTGGGCATCGGCGGGCTGGGCCACATGGCCGTGCAGCTGGCGCGGGCAATGGGGGCCACCGTCACGGCCGTCACCCGCGATGCCGACAAGCGCGAAGCCGCCGAAGCCCTCGGTGCCCACGAAGTCCTGATTTCGACCGATGCCGCCGCCATGAAAGCCCACGAATTGCAGTACGATTTCATCCTCATCACCATCCCCGATGCGTTCGACGTGAACGACTACGTGTGCCTGGCCCGGCGCAACGGGGTCCTCACCACCGTGGGCCTGCTCGGCCCCTACAAGGCCCCGCTCAACAACATGGAAGTGGCCATGCACCGCCGTAGCCTCGCCGGCTCCATCATCGGTAGCATCCAGGAAACCCAGGAAGTGCTCGACTTCTGCGCCGAGCACCGCATCGCCCCCGAAGTGGAAATGATACCCATCCAGGACATCAACAAGGCCTTCGATAAGATGCTGGACCAGGAAGTGCGCTTCCGCTACGTCATTGACATGGCCTCGCTGCGCGGCGCGGCGTAGGAATTTCTGGCAATGAAAAGCCCGGTGGCTGTTGCAGGCACCGGGCTTTTTGATGGAACAAAGCGGCTAAATCAGCCCGTCTCGTTTGGCCTTTTCCCAATCCACGTTGCCAAAAACTTCTTGGAACCGCTTCCGCTCGGCTGCTACAAACTCGGCCTCATTGGCAAATTGAGCCGGGCGCTTTTTCTTTGGCGGGTCGTTGGGTGTGATTTTCAAGGTCGGCGTTTTCATGACTTATTAGCTAACTGGGAAAGCGAAATAACGAAACCGTCGTAGGTCTGGTTCGTCACGAACGGCACGATGACCTCGTTTAGAAGCCCCGAAATTACGAATTTATCCGAGGCCGCTTGCAGTTCGCGCGCCAGCACAATTTGATAGAGCCGGGTGCGCGATGGTGTGCTACCGGCAAATGCAACCTGAGCGGTGGGGTAGTGGGCGAAAAAAGCAAGCAGGGTTTGGGCCACCGTTGCCATAATGCGTTCCAAATCGCCGTTGTTGCGGGCCGACAAATAATTGAGTTTTCCATCCGGTTCCAGGTCAGCCAGCGACAAAATGTAAAAGCCGGGCCAATCGGTATCGGTGTACAGCACCACTTTTTCCACCGGGCGCGGCCCTTCGCTGAGGAAAGTGAAGCGTAGGGCATCGGCCCCGATGGTAAAGTTGTAGAAAGACTGGTTCATGCTTCGCACTCCTACCGCACCCCCAGCCGGTTCCGCCGCCAGCCCGAAGCCGCCGCGCCGCCCGTTTCGGCCGCCCCGGCGGCGGCTTTGGGCTTCCGGGTTTCGAGCAGCATCGCGCCCAATGCCGCCGCCACCTTCGCCGTGGCCTCGTCGGGCGCTTGGGGCGCAAGGTCGGCGGGCGTGAAATGGTCTTTGATGAAGTTCGTATCAAAATTGCCGCTCACGAAAGCCGGGTGGCGCAGCACGTAGGCCCCGAAGGGCAGCGTGGTTTCGATACCCGTGATTTGATATTCTTCGATGGCCCGCAACATCCGGGCGATGGCCTCGGCCCGGTCGGCCCCGAAGGTGACGAGCTTGGCAATCATCGGGTCGTAGTAAATCGGGATATCCATGCCCTGCTCGAAGCCGTCGTCCACCCGCACCCCCGGCCCCTGGGGGCGCACGTAGGTGGTCAGGGTGCCGATGTCGGGCAGGAAGTTGTTCTGCGGGTCTTCGGCGTACACCCGCAATTCCAGGGCGTGGCCGGTGATGGTGAGGTCGGATTGGCGGAAGGGCAGGGGCAGCCCCTCGGCCACCCGAATCTGCTCTTTCACCAAATCCAGGCCCGTGATGCACTCCGTCACGGGGTGTTCCACTTGCAGGCGGGTGTTCATTTCCAGGAAGTAGAAGTTGTGCTTGTCATCCAGCAAAAACTCCACCGTGCCCGCCCCGGCGTAGGCGCAGGCGCGGGCCACGTCCACGGCGCAACGCCCCATTTCGGCCCGCAACTCCGGGGTCAGCACCGACGACGGCGCTTCCTCAATCACCTTCTGGTGCCGCCGTTGGATGCTGCACTCGCGCTCGAACAGGTGGACGATGTTGCCGTGCTCGTCGCCCAGCACCTGGATTTCGATGTGGCGCGGGCCGCTCACAAACTTCTCAATGAACACCGCCCCGTCGCCAAACGCCGACACCGCCTCGTTGATGGCCAACTGCATCTGCTCCTCAAACTCGCCGTCCGAATGCACCAGCCGCATCCCCTTGCCGCCGCCCCCGGCCGAGGCTTTTATCAGAATCGGGTAGCCCACCGCTTGGGCAACCTGCCGGGCTTCGGCCACGTCCGCAATGGCCTCGTCGGTGCCCGGCACCAGCGGAATGTGGTAGGCCTTGACGGCTTGCTTGGCCGAGAGCTTGTCGCCCATCATCTCCATCGCTTCGGGGCTGGGGCCGACGAAAATCAGCCCCGCCGCCCGCACGGCGCGGGCAAAGCCGGCATTCTCGCTCAGGAAACCATAGCCCGGATGAATGGCATCCACGCCCAGCGCGTGGCACACGTCAATAATCTTGTCGCCCCGCAGGTAGCTGTCTTTGGAAGCGGGCGGGCCGACGCACACGGCCTCGTCGGCGTAGCGCACGTGCAGGGCGTTGCGGTCGGCTTCGGAGAAGATGGCCACGGTGGCGATGCCCATTTCTTTGGCCGAGCGCAGCACGCGCAAGGCAATTTCGCCCCGGTTGGCGACGAGCAGTTTGGTGATTTTTTTCATGGGGTGGGAATAGCGCTTCTGACCACAAAGAAAACCCCAAACCGCCCCGGTCTGCAAACTCAATGCCCCGTTCCGGGTTGTTACGCCCGTATTATGCACAACGGCAGCCTCCGGCGTACCTTTGTTACGGCGCGGTTGGCGCGGTAAAACCTTCCTTCTCCTTCGTAATCACTCACCAATCCCCCTCGTTCTCAGTGGATATTTTTGACCGCATCTCGGCCAATCGCGGGCCGCTCGGCTCGCACTCGCACTACGCCCACGGCTATTTCATGTTTCCGAAGCTGGAGGGGGAAATCCAGCCCCGCATGATTTTTCGGGGCAAGGAGGTCCTCACCTGGAGCCTGAACAACTACCTCGGCCTGGCCAACCACCCCGACGTGCGCCGCGCCGATGCCCAGGCCGCCGCCGACTACGGCATGGCCCTGCCCATGGGTGCCCGCATGATGAGCGGCAACTCCGACCACCACGAGGCGCTGGAAAACGAGCTGTCCGCGTTCGTAGACAAAGAAGACACCTGCCTGCTCAATTTCGGCTACCAGGGCGTGGTCAGCATCATCGATGCGCTCGTGGGCCGCCACGATGTCATCGTCTATGATGCCGAGTCGCACGCCTGCATCATCGATGGGGTGCGGCTGCACCAGGGCAAGCGGTTCGTGTACCGCCACAACGACCTGGCCAGCCTGGAAAAACAACTCCAGGCCGCCACCCGCCTGACCGCCGAATCGGGCGGCGGCATCCTCGTCATCACCGAGGGCGTGTTCGGGATGTCGGGCAACCAGGGCGACCTGCGCGGCGTGGTGGCCTTGAAGGAAAAATTCGACTTTCGGCTCTTCGTCGACGATGCCCACGGCTTCGGCACGATGGGGGCCACGGGGGCCGGCACGGGCGAAGAACAGGGTGTGCAGGACGGCATTGACGTTTATTTTTCGACCTTCGCCAAGAGCATGGCCAGCATCGGCGCGTTCGTATCCGGGCCAAAGGGCGTGGTTGAATATTTGCGCTATAACATGAGAAGCCAGATTTTCGCCAAGTCGTTGCCCATGCCCCTCGTGGTGGGGGCCCGCAAGCGCCTCGAGCTGATTCGCACCCAGCCCGAACACCGCGAAAACCTCTGGACCATCGTGCGGGCCTTGCAGAGCGGGTTGCGGGCCAAAGGCTTCAACATCGGCACCACCACCTCGCCCGTGACCCCCGTGCTGCTGGCCGGCGAAATCCCCGATGCCACCGGCCTCACCATTGATTTGCGTGAGAATCACAGCCTTTTCTGTTCCATTGTCGTGTATCCGGTCGTGCCGAAGGACGTGATTATGCTGCGCCTGATTCCGACCGCCGTGCACACGCTGGCCGACGTGCAGCAAACGATTGCGGCTTTTGAGGCCGTGGCTACCAAACTGCAAGAGGGCTACTACCGCAACGCGCCCGAGCTAATGCAGCTGGTGTAGCGCCCGCTTAAAAGGATGAAAGCGCCGGTTGCCCTGGGGTGACCGGCGCTTTCGTTTTTGCACTATGACGAGATGTGCGTTTTGGACTAAAGCCATCAGCGGGGCAATTTTTGGCCCCTGAACCGCCGCAAACGGCCCTTTTTCATTTTTGAAAAAAAACAAAAAAGTTGCTTGCAATAAAATTCCCTGTATATTAGGGCCGCGAAAGCACTAAACTTTTTTTCACCCAACCCCAACCAACCATCATGACCAACCCTTTCAACAAGCTGAAAGACCTGCTCCATTCTTTGGAGGACGACTTCGATAAGTCGTACGACAAAAACAATTCGGCCGCTGGCACCCGTGTGCGCAAAGCCATGCAGGACCTCAAAACCGAGTCCATGCGCATCCGCAAGGAAGTGCAGGAGATGAAAAACGCGACCAAAGCCAGCGGCGCTGGCGCAGTTAAGAAGCCGGCCGCTGCCGGTGCTGCCAAGAAAGCTGCTCCGGCCAAAAAGCCGGCCGTTGCCGCTGCCAAAAAGCCCGCTGCTGCCGCCGCCAAAAAGCCCGCCGCTCCCGCCAAGAAAAAGTAAGTCGGGACCACGGATTCGGCGGATTTTTCGGATTCCGCCGGATTTTGTGGCCGACTGCACGGAAAAGGCCCCGCAGCTTGCGGGGCCTTTTTTTGTGGTTTGGTGTTGGCGTTGTCTCGGTTTGCGGAATAGGCGCTAGGTAAGCTCAATCAGGTAGTAGTTCTTCTTCCCCTTCTGCACCACCAGGTACTTGCCGAGCAAGGGCGCAAAATCGGCCCCGGCAGCGTCGGGCGAAGTCAGCTTTTCGCGGTTGATGCTGACTCCGTTGGCCTGGATGAGCTTGCGGGCTTCGCCTTTGGACGGGAAAATCTGCTGCCCGGTGGCTTCGCTGAGCAGCGTGATGATGTTGTGGGCAGCGGCTTCGGCGCGGGGCACTGGCAGGTGCGGCACCCCGGCAAATACGTCGCGCAGGGTGGCTTCGTCCAGGCTGGCGAGGTCGCCGCCGCCAAACAAAACTTGCGCGGCGGCCACGGCGGCTTCGGCCGCAGCGGGCGAGTGGACGCGGGCCGTCACGTCGTGGGCCAGGGCTTTTTGCAGCGTTCGCAGGTGCGGGGCGGCGGCGTGTTCGGCTTCGAGGGTTTCAATTTCGGGCTGGGTCAGGAGCGTGAATACGCGGATGAGGCGGGGCGCGTCGGCATCGGCGGCGTTGAGGAAAAACTGGTAGAACTGGTAGGGCGATGTCAGGGCCGGGTCGAGCCACACGGTGCCGGTTTCGGACTTGCCGTACTTGGTGCCGTCGGCTTTGGTAATTAATTGACCCGTTAACGCGTAGGCTTTGGCGGCGTTATTGGGTGTTGGGGGTTGGGGGTTGGGGGTTGGGGGTTCGGCGTTGGCCTCGTTATGGAGGCGGCGGATGAGTTCGGTGCCGGTCGTGATGTTGCCCCACTGGTCGCTGGCTCCCATTTGCAGGGTGCAGTTCAGGGTGCGGTGGAGGTGTACGAAGTCGTAGCCTTGCAGCAGTTGGTAGCTGAATTCGGTGTAGCTGATGCCGCTGCCTTCATAGCCTTCGTCGCCGCCGATGCGGCGCTTCACCGAGTCTTTGGCCATCATGTAGTTTACGGTAAGGTGCTTGCCCACCTCGCGCAGAAAGTCCAGGAAGCCGAAGTCCTTGAACCAGTCGTAGTTGTTCACCACCAGCGCCCCGGTGGGGCCGGGGGTGAAGTCCAGAAATTTCTCCAACTGGGCCTGAATGCCGGCCTGGTTACGGCGCAGGGTGGCTTCGTCGAGCAGGTTGCGCTCGGCGCTTTTGCCGCTGGGGTCGCCAATCATGCCGGTAGCCCCGCCCACTAGGGCCAGGGGGCGGTGGCCAGCGCGTTGCAAATGCACAAGCAGCATGATGGTGGCCAGGTTGCCGATGTGCAGCGAGGCGGCCGTGGGGTCAAAGCCGATGTAGCCGGTGACGGGGGCGTGGGCGGCGAGGTGTTCGGCGGTGCCGGGCATCATGTCGTGGTACATTCCGCGCCAAGTCAGTTCTTCAATCAAATTCAAGGGGCAAGTATTTGGAAGTTAAAAATAGCCGCTGGCCCAACCGCTCCAAGCGGGCGGCGGGAATGGCCCTTGCAAAGTTAGGTTCCCGGTCGGCCGCAACGGGCGTTGGGCGGTGGCAATGCGCCCTAGTCTGCGTAGCTAGTCCACGGCCGTGGGTACGCCCGGTGCCAGCCATAACAGGCGGTTGGGTACGCCGGCGGCGGCGAAAGCCCGCACCACTTCCGCGCCCGGCTCTTGGAAATGGGCCCAGCCTTCGTAATGCGCCGGCACCAGCACGGCCGCTGGAAACGCGCGGGCGGTTTCGAGCGCCCCGGCCGCGTTCATCGTCAAATCAACGGGTCCGATGAGGGCAATGCGGGCGGCCCCCAGGTTGAGCACGGCCACGCGCACGGCAAAGCGCCGGGCAACTTCGGCCACGCCTTCGTACCACACGGTATCGCCCGAAACGTAAAGGGCCGCGCCGGGTTCGTCTTCCCATTCGAGCACAAAGCCCGTGACCTCGCCACTGAAGGCTTCGGCCCCGTGCGGGCCGTGCCGGGCCGGGGTGGCCGTGATTTTGAGCCGCCGCCCGCCGGGGGCCGTCAGGAAAGCGGTTTCCCAGGGAGCCAGCCCTTGGGCGTTCGGCCCCAGTTTGGCCGCGCTCTGCGGGGTGGTGAACACGTGGGGAACCGCCGGCAACAGCGCCCGGCCGGCCTGGTCGAGGTTGTCGCTGTGCTGCTCGTGGCTCAACAGCACCGCGTCGAGCCGGCCGATGGCGGCGGCCGTTTGGGCGGGACCGCTCACTTTGTGCAGCGTAACCGGCCCTAGTTGGTACTGCTGCCCGGCGGGGTCGAAGGTGGGGTCGGTGAGCAGGCGCAGCCCGCCCACTTCGAGCAAGACCGTAGGCCCGCCGATGAGGGTTAATTTTACGTTTTCCATGAACACTTGTGGGGAAAATTGTTGGGTTTGAAATGGCCGAAAGCGGGGTGGCCCGTTTTCGGCTTCAAAGGTATTGGCCCCCGCCGCGCCCCCCTGCAATCGCAACCTTTCGGTAACCTGGATACTTTTTAGTGCTGCATGACCTACCATGATTTTGAGCGCTGCGCGGTCAACGTAACCGTCGGCATGATTGCCGGGAAGTGGAAACCGGTCATTCTGCAGCACCTTAAAGCGGGCGAAACCCGATTCGTGGCCTTGTGGCGGGCCATTCCCCGGGTGTCGAAGAAGGTGCTGCTCGAGCACCTGCGCCAGCTCGAAGCCGACGGACTGGTTGGCCGGCGCGAGCTGCTGACCTTTCCGCCCGAAGTTTGCTATTCGCTTACCGCCCGCGGAACGGCCCTCATCCCGCTCCTGCAAACCATCGACGAGTGGGCCGCCGAGCACCTGGCCGACCAAGTGGTGTACCGGCCCCGCGCCGGCCAGCAGTAAGGTGGCGCAGTACATTTGGGGGCCGATACCCGAAATCCCGTTTCTCCCTGTTTTTCCTTGACCACTGACCCCGACACCCTGCTCAAGCAACTGCACAAGGGGCAGTTTCAGCCCGTGTATTTCTTACAGGGCGAGGAGCCGTACCACATTGACGTGGTGGCCGATTTGATTGAGAAAACGGCCCTGCCCGTACCCGACCGCAGCTTCAACCAAGTGGTGTTGTATGGCAAGGACGTGGACACGGGGGCCATTTTGGGCCAGGCCAAACAGTACCCCATGATGGCCGAGCGCCGCGTGGTGCTGGTGAAGGAAGCCCAAACGGTGGCCGATTTGGAAAGTGAAAAAGCCTGGCCGTTCCTGGAAGCTTATCTGAAAAACCCGCTGACCAGCACCGTGCTGGTATTTTGCTACAAGCACAAGACCCTGGACAGCCGCAAAAAGCTGGGCAAGCTGCTAACCAGCAAAGACGCGCCGGGGGCCGTGCTGATGACCAGCAAAAAGCTCTACGACAACGCCGTGCCGCAGTGGCTGGCCGCCAACGTGCGGGCGCGCGGCCTGCAAATATCGGGGCAGGCCACGGCCCTGCTGGCCGAGTACATCGGCACCGACCTGAGCCGGCTGGCCAACGAGGTGGACAAGCTGGCCCTGAACCTGAAACCCGGCCAAGCCATTGACGAAACCCTGGTGCAGCAAATGGTCGGCATCAGCAAAGACTACAACATTTTTGAGCTGCAAAAGGCCCTCGTGCAGCGCGATGTGCTGAAGGCCAACCGCATTCTGACGCACTTTGCCGCCAACCCCAAGGCCAATCCGCTCATCCCGAACCTGACGATGTTGTTCAACTTTTTTACGCGGCTGCTGGTGCTGCACCAGGCGGGGCCAAACCCCGGCGATGGCGTGTACAAAAGCCTGGGTATTCTAAACAGCTTTGCCCAAAAAGACTACCAGCAAGCCCTGAGAGCCTACCCGGCGGGGCGGGTCGTGGACCTGATTCACCTCATCCGGCGGGCCGATGCTCAGAGCAAAGGCATCGGCAGCGGCAGCATGGACGAGGGCGAGATTCTGCGCGAGTTGGTGTGGCTGGTGCTGCACGCCGTGCCGGCCGGGGTGCTGGAGTAGGGGCGGGTTGAACGGGTGGTGCCACAAATTCCGCGAAGCGGTTCGTGGTACCACTACTCGTTGAACAACAACCGGGCAATGAGTAGTGGTACCACGAACCGCTTCGCGGAATTCGTGGCACCACACCGCCCCTACGGTTTTACTTCGGCAATAAAATTCAACCCAAAAAACAGGTTTTCCTTCAAAAAGGCGTTGTTCCGCCACAGGTGGTTTTCGCGGGCCAGCACGGCGGGCACCTTTTCGGGCTTGAAGAAGTAGGGCGGAAACAGGCGGATGTACTGCACGTCGGCGGGCGGAATGTGCAGGTGCTGGCGGGCCAGTTCGCGCCGCCAGGTGGCGAGGTTGCGGATGTTTTCGTTGCCGAGCAGGATGTTTTTTTTCAGCTGCTCGTCGTAGATGGTGATGATGCGCTTGTTGCCCCGGCGCAGGTAGAGCTTGAAGTTCTGGACCACGTTGCCGCCGTTTTCTTCCACGATGATGAGGGTGCCGTTGGGGCGCAGGCACTGGCGGAAAATGGCCAGCGCGTCCTGCAACGGCTCGAGGTGGTGCAGGGTGTCCTGGATGATGACGTGGTCGTAGGAGGCCGGGGGCGGGGGCGAGTCAAACAGGTTTTCGTAGCTGTAGGTGAAGCCCGATACGTCGCCAAACTGCGCCCAGTATTTCAGCCGCTCGGGGATGTGCTTGAAGTAGAATTCCAGCGTGGTGCCGTGGACTTTGTAGCCGTTCAGGGCCAGGAAAATGGCGGTGGTGCCGTAGCCGCAGCCGCAGTCCCAGATGGCGGCCTCGGGGCGGGGCAGGTGGTCGAGGATGTAGTGCAGGCGTTGCACGACGTAGGCTTTGCGAAACTCAAAGCTGGCCGGATTGGCCAGCATCTTATAGTAGCTGGTGAGTTGCGGGTTTTGGCGCAACTCGTCGAGGAATAACTCAAAAAATTCGGGGACGGTCATGGGCAACTGGCGCGGGGCCGGGAGAAAGGGGGCGGCGGCTGGCGGGCTTTCGGACGTGGGGGGCCGCTGAGGAACCGGAAAAATAACCGGCCCGGGGGCCGTCCGGCAAAGGTAGGGCCGCGCCTGACTGCGGGCAACGACGGAGCGGCCCGGTCGGCGCGGGGGCGGGGTGGGTTGTGGGGCGGGTGGGGCGTGTTTTGAGGCGAGCGGGGGGCGTTTGGCGGGGCGCGGCAGGGGTTGTGGGACTGGCGGGGGGTGTTTGGCAATGGGCGGGGAGTGGTTGGAATGGGTCGGGGGGTGTTTTGGTGAGGTCGGGAAGTGTTTTGCAACGGGTGGGGGGTGTTTGGCGATGGGCGGCGGGTGTTTATAGGGGGGCGGCGGGTGTTTTGCGATGGTCGGGGGTGTTTTGCGAGGTCGGGAAGTGTTTTGCAACGTTGGGAGGTGTTTTTAGAAGCTGGAAGATAGGTGAGCGGGGGGGGGCAGAATGCTGGGGCGCGTTGGTATTGGATATTTTGCGCTTACCTTGGCGGCCCCAAGCAGCAGCTTGCGGCGCGGGATGGTGCGACTACCGTCCGAACCATTCCCTTATTTGTGATGAAACAGGACAAAGAAGACCAACTGGTAGCAGTTGGGAAGACGGTGGACTACCTGGCCGAAAACGCCGATGCCATCGCCGCCAGCGAAATCGCCACCGCCCAAGTGGCCGTGGTGACGGCGCTGTACGGCAAGGTGTCGGGCGCACGGGGCGGCACGGCCCGGCGCACCAAGAAGCTGACCGAGGCCGCCCTGGCAGCCCGCAAAACGCTGCTGGAGCTGCTGCCGGGCCTGCTGGGGCCGTTTGGCCGGGTGGCGACCCGCCTGGGCGACGACGATTTGCTGGCCTCGGTGACGCTCACGGGCAAGCAGCTGCGCAAGCTGCGGCCGTTGGCGTTTATCGGGGTGGTGGGCGCGGTACTGGGCAGCGCCGTCCGCGCCGATGTAGCGCCGGAACTGGCCAAGCAGGGCCTGACGGCCAAAGTGCTGAAGCCCCTCACCGACGGCCTGGCGACGTTTCGGACCGCGCTGCCGGCCACCCGCAAAACGATTGACGAGCGGGTGCTGTCGGGCGCGGCCCTGGAAGATTTGCTGGACGACCTGATGGTGGAGGTGCGCGCCCTCGACGAGGACATGAAGGCGTTTAAGCTGATTGACCGGCCGATTTACGACGGCTACGTGCAGATGCGCAAGATTATTAACTCGGGCGGGGGCGGCAAGGCAAAGGATGCGGGGGCTACGCCGGTGGCGTAGGGTTCGGCAGGGTTGGAAATGAAGCCGCCCGCTTCCTTTGGGAGCGGGCGGCTTCATTTATTGCAAGGAAGTTATGTGATAGCAGGACTATCCGGGCTACTTGCTTCGGGTGGGGCCGTTGTAATTGAATCTAAAAAATCCGCAGCACCGGTGAAGTTTGACATCAAACGGCAGTTATAATCTTGCAATTTCTGTACAATGGCAGGTCTTTCAAAATCATTTTTGTTGCGGGTAATAAATAACTTAGGCGTGTCGGAGGGGAGCAAGCGTAGGCCAGCCAAAACCGAAGCGTAAATTAGAGCATCTTGTGAGAATAACCCGTGCTGTTCCCGCACGGTCTGCGCTTCGAGTAAGACACTTGCTGTTAAAGAAGGACCGGAAGCCTCGTTTGCTAATCGAGCTGTTATAGCAAACAATCGCGCTGTTTGGGCCTTGGTACGGGCAGTAAGCAGGTCAGCCAGTAATCGGACCAATTGGTCTGTATCAGCAGTATCTGCTTCAGCTTCGCGTCGGTGTTGTTCAATTTCCTTGCGAAAATATTCCTGATTTTTCCCGCGCTCACGGCTCCTCTGATGCAGGGTGTGGAATACTTCGCTGAGGGCATACTGGGGTACGTGCAGGCTGTAAGCTCTGGCGGCCGCGCCCGCTACAATTCGTTCACAAGCTTCGTAGTGTTCCTGTTGAAATGCCAGTTCTAGAACAAAATTGGATTCGACGAAAACATCCATTTTATTGCTATTGAATGGAATGCTCACGACGAATGAATCCCCGATAGATTTGCTGATGCAATCCTGAATCAACCACCCAAGCTTGGCCGGGCATATTGCGTAATGTAGCAGCTGGCTTGAACATGATAGAACCAAGCCAAGAGGAAACGACAAAGCTCAATTCCTGTTCGCTTAGCCCCTGTAAGGGATAACGCTCAATAGTTAAATAATTGGCGAGCACAGTGCGTGAAGGGACAGTGGCAGGGAGCACCGCCTGTCCAGGGCCGGCCGGTGGCCAGAGCTGCATCTCTTCGGGAGTCACTAATAGGAAATAATGGAACCGGGGGGCAAACGTCGATTCAATGAGCTGGCTAAGTAGTTCGTTTTGGGGTCGCCACTTTTTGACTTCTATTATTAATCGTTCCTTGCCAGCGGCGGAAGTGACAACAAAGTCGGGGTGCTGAATGGTGCTATTAAAAGGCATGATTCAAAGGTATGTAAAAGAAAAACAGCAAGCTGTAGCCTTTCAAATTGAAAAGCTACACTGCAACGGTCAGGAAACGATTCTAGTTTGTTTTCGGCTGTTTTGTCGGGGTTCGCTTCCAAAACCGGCAGTGGTTTACTACCCCTCGCTTTGTTTTCGTATTCGAGGCGTTCGGGGGTGTTGAGTGCGCCGAATAGCTCATCTTCGCAATCGTTGAAGACGATGAGTTGGAGGGGAGAGTCTTTGTATGAAAGCGGTTTGGTGGTCATTGGGGCAATGCGCTAAAAGGAGGAAGTGGCGAAGTGCTTTTTCTTTTCCAAATGTCCATGTCGCCGGTGCCCCGGCTGTAGCCGTGAATGTTGACGGCGTAACCACCCACCAGCAGGTAGGCCACCTGCTGCCGCTGCAATTCGGTAATCAGCGCGGCGCTTTTCGCATCGAATAAGTCCATTTTTCTTTTTCGAGGGCTACGCGGCGGATAAAATCATCCTCCGATTCGTGGGTGTGGCGGGGGAACAGCTTGATTTCGACCGGTCGGCCCCGCAACGCCTTGCGCAAAGGCGCAAACAATTGCTCGTTGAGGCGCCGCAACTCGCGCAGGCGTTCGGCCACCGTGAGGTCGGCCCCACGGGCGAGCAGGGCTTCTTCCATTGCAGTGGCCGAGGCGAAGAACTGAACGGTGGCAGGGGGCATGGCTCAAAGTTACGAGAATGCGGCTACTTACGGGCCTGCGGCGCTCCCGTTTTTAGGCTGTACCCCGCCGCCCTTTGCCACAGCCGGCGGTGCCCGGAACGGTGGCATGAGCAGCCCCTAGCGGTTGCTCAACCACCCCTTGCGCCAGAAGTAGTAGAGCTGCCCCACCACAATCAGGACCAGCACCACCACCAGCACGGGGTAGCCCAGGGGCGAATACAGCTCGGGCATGTTCAGGGGCAGGAAGTGGCCGTGGCCGTCGTCGCGCTGGAAGTTCATGCCGTAGAGGCCGACGATGAAGCTCAGGGGGATGAAGATGGCGGAGATGATGGTCAGCACTTTCATCACCTCGTTCATGCGGTTGCTTTGGTCGGAGAGGTAGAGGTCGGCCAGCGAGGAGATGTTGTCGCGGTAGCTTTCGGCCAGGTCCAGGGTTTGGATGGCGTGGTCGTAGGCATCGCGGAAGAAGGGCTTGATGGTTTCGGGCACGATTTCTTCGGGCAGGCGCAGGATTTCGGCCAGCTTGTCGCGCTCCGGGTACACGAGGCGGCGGAAGCGCACCACGTCTTTCTTAATGCGCAGGATGCGGTTGAGCAGCCGGGGCCGGCGGTGGCGCGAAAAAATATTTTCCTCCAGCACCTCAATGTAGTCGCCGATGGCCGCCATCGTGGGGTAGTAGTGGTCGAGGATGATGTCGGTGAGGGCGTAGGCCAGGTAGAGCGACGAGTAGCGGCGCAACAGGCTGAGGTTGCTGCGAATGCGGTTGCGGAGCGCATCCAGGCAGTCGTCGTAGTCGTCCTGAAACGAGAGGACGTAGTTGGGGCCGGTGAAGAGGGAAAGCTGGTCGTCGTCCACTTCCATTGTGTCGGGCAGGAAGTCGGTCATGCGCGAAACCATGAACAGGCGGTTGTCGTCGAACACCTCCACTTTGGCGCGTTGCACGTCGTCGAGCACGTCTTCCATTTGGAGCGGGTGCAGGCCGAAATCGTGCATGAGGCGCTCCATCAGGGGCAGGTCGCCGTAGCCGCGCACGTCAATCCAGTGGCGCAGGTCGGGGTGCTGGCGCAGGTAATCCAGCAACTCGTCGTAGCGGCCGCTGTACTCGGTTTCGGCCAGTGAGTGTTCGTCGTAGGACATCAGGAACAGGCGGGGTGCCAAGGCCCCCGGCCGCACCCGCAGGGTGCCGGGGCGTTGGCCCACTTCCTGGTCGCGGGCTTGGCGGGTCGCGTCGCGGTCAGCAATGCTCATGGTTTCGGAAGCGTCCGGGGCGGGGGGCGAAAGCGGATTCATAGCGGCAAGAAACAAAAAGAACGGCAACCCCGCCCAGCCCCAGCAGTACGAAGATGCGGCCCGGCGGGTGAATTGCCCGTGAGCCGGGGCCGGACCACGGCGGGCGGCGGGCCGGGGGTTCGGGCGTTTGCTGCCGTACTTTGCCGGGCCTGTGTTGCCGTTTATGCCGTCTGCTGCCCCCGATTCTGCCTTTTCGCCGTTGCCCGCTGCTGGCGCATGGGCCGTGTGGCAGGCCGAAAGCACGGCCGCTGGCCCCGCGCCGCCGCGCCAGCCGCTGGCGTTTGCACCGTGGCTGTTTTTGCGGCCCGACCACCAGGCCCTGCGACCCGGCGCTGGCCCGGTACTGAGTTTTTACCTGGAAGAACCGGCCCGCGCCCAGGGGCCGGCGGGCCGCACCCTGGCCCAGTTGCACATTGGGCTGGATGCTGCGACTGGCGTGGCCCACAGCCCCGGCCAGGCCCCGTTTGGGGCAGTGCAGGCGGTGCCCGGTGTGCCCGTAGCGGCTTTGCACCAGTTGCTGGCCGCCGCCGAGGCGGCCCTCTACCGGCGTGGCCAGCGCCGCCTGGCGCTGCGCGGCCACCCCTTTTGCTACGACCCGGCCGCCGCCGCCCAACTGGCCGAGGTGTTGCGCCAACGCGGCTACGCAGTGCCGCTGGCCGAGCAGAATTACCACCTTGAATCAGCCCGTGATTTTGCCGCGCACCTGCATTCTTCCGAGCGGCGGCGGCTGCACAAGTGCCAGCGCCACGGCTTCGTATTCGAGCAGGAACCGCCCTTGCTGTTGCCTGCGGCCCATGCTTTTATCGCGGCCTGCCGGCAGGAGCGGGGGCAGGCCGCGCCGCTGCCGCTGCCCCGGTTGCAGGCGTTGTTTCGGGCCTTCCCGCGCGAGCATTTCCTGTTTTCGGTGCGCACCCCGGCGGGCGAGTGGGCGGCCCTGACGCTGGCCATTCGGGTGGGCGAACGGGTGCTGTATAACTTCTACCCGGCCAGTCCGCTGCGCTTTAATGCGTTTAGTCCGGTGGTGCTGCTCACGGCGGGCCTGCACGAATTTGCCCGCGCCAATGGCGTGGCGGTGCTGGACCTGGGCACGTCCACGCTGGGCGGGCAGCCCAACGTGTCGTTGCTGCAATTCAAGCGCCATTTGGGCGGGGTGGCGGGCTTGCGGCTGAGTTGGGAGAAAGTATTGGATGCGAATTGAACGACACTCCCCTCCTTGAAAAGGAGGGGAGTTTTCGCGCAGCGAAAACGGGGGTGGTAAATTCGCTGCCCGGTCGCTGAACGGTTTTTTGCAACGATTTCGGGCAGCGGCCGAAGGACAACTTAACTTTTTCGTCCTGCGGTTCGGGGCGACCGGGAGCGACCGGGCAGCGACCGGGCAGCGACCGGGCAGCGACCGGGCAGCGAGTTTACCACCCCAGCTTGGCCTGCGGCCAAGCGTCCCCTCCTTTTCAAGGAGGGGAGTTTCCTTCCATTCTCTCATGCCGCCCCGCCCCACCCTTCTTAAAACGTTATTGCGCGGTGCCGCCGGTTCGGGCCTGGGCGTGGCGGCGCGGGCGGCGGGGGCGCTCATCCTCAACAAAGCCTTTGCCACCCTGGCCCCGGCCGGGGGCCTCACGCAACTGGCGCAGTTCCAGAACCTGATGGCGCTCTTCACCACCCTCTCCACCGACGGGGTGCAGGTGGGCGTGGTGCAGCGGCTGGCTCCGTTGCGGCCCGGCAGCCCCCGGCACCGGGCGGTGCTGGGGGCTGCCCTGGCCCTGAATACGGGGCTGCTACTGGCCGCCACCTTGCTGGGCGGGCTGCTGACAGGCGAGGCGTGGTCAGCGGGCCTGAGAGGGTGGGGGAGTTGGTTGATATTCGGGGGCGGCATGGCGCTGGTGGTGGCGCAGGGGATGCTGGGTGCGGCGCTGCTGGCGGCCGGGCGGCTGCGCTACTACGTGACGGGCACCGTGGCGCTGGCGGCGCTGGGCACCGCGGCCGGGGTGGGGGCGCTGGCGGGCGGCTGGCCGCTACGGGCGGCGCTGCTCGCCTACTTGGGCGGGCAGGGGCTGGCGCTGCTCCCGGCGCTGCTGCTGGCGGGGCGGGCCGGTTTGCTGGCGGGCGGGCGCTGGCTGGCCCCGCCCAGCCGGGCGGCCCTGCGCGGCCTGGGCAGCTTCTTGCTGATGGCGGGCAGCAACCTGCTCTTTGGCCGGGCGGTGGATTTTGTGCTGCGGGCGCACCTGCTGCACACCTACGGCCCGGCCCGCACCGACCTTTGGCAAGCGGTGGTCAAGCTCTCGGACAACTACACGCTGCTGGTAGGTACGCTGCTGGCCACGGTGTTTTACCCCCGGCTGGCGGCGCTGGCGGGGCAGCCGGCGGCGGCCCGCACCTACGTGCGCCACGCGCTGGCGCTGCTGGCCCCGGCCCTGGCGTTGGGCCTGGGCCTGGTGTGGGCGTTGCGCGACTGGCTGCTGCCGCTGCTGTTTGCCCCGCGCCTATTGGCCGCCCGCGACTTGCTGGCCCCGCAGGTGCTGGGCGACTGGGCCAAACTGCTGGGCTGGGTGCTGATTTATCAACTCGTGGCCCGCGCCCGCACCGGGGCCTACGTGGCGGTGCAGGCTGGTTCGGCGGTGGCGTTTGGGGCTTTGTTGGGGTGGCTGCTGCCGCGCTACGGGCCAGCCGGTGCGTTGTGGGCCAATGCGGGCCGGTATGCGCTGGTGCTGCTGGGGTGTCTGGGGTGGGAAGTCCGCCGCCGGATTTTGGCTTGATTCGTGTCCTATTCGTCCTGTGCAAATTCCCCTTCTCACCACCCCTCGCTTGCTCCTGCGCGGCCACTACCCCGCCGACTTACCTGCTTTTCTGGCGATGGCGCAGGAGCCAACCTTCTACCGCTACCTCAACGGCGAAGCACTGCCCGAAACGGAAATCTGGACCAAAATGCTGCGCCACCTGGGCCTGTGGCCGCTGCTGGGCTACGGCTATTGGGCCGTGGAAGAACGCGCCACCGGCGCTTTCGTTGGGGCCGTGGGCTTTGCCGACTGGCAGCGCGACCTCACGCCCAGCCTCAAGGGTTTCCCCGAGGCGGGCTGGGTGCTGGCCCCGCACATCCACGGCCGGGGCTACGGCCGCGAGGCCGTGCAGGCCATGCTGGCTTGGGGCGATGTTCAGCTGCCCCAGCGGCGCACCGTCTGCCTCATTGACCCCGCCAATGCGGCTTCGCTGGGCTTGGCGGCGGCCAGCGGCTACCGCGAATTTGCCCGCGCCCCGTTTAAAGAGGCGGAAACCGTATTGCTGGAACGCTTCGCCAGCTAAGGGGTTGTAAGAGCCAGCCCAAACAGTTTCTGAGGGGACGCTCCGGGCCAGCCCGCCCGCTTATCTTTATTGCCGCTAGCTACGTAGGAACGTTTTTATTGCCCTTCGCCTATGGCCCGCCTTGCCGTTCTGCTGCTGCTATTGTGTGGGGTGGCCCGGCGCGGCCACGCGCAAGCGGGCAGTCCGGGTGGGCGGCTTCAGTTTCGGGTGTACGATGAGAAAGGGCGGCTCATCGGCCCCGGCCAGCGCCACAGCCGCTGCTTCGCAGAAGGAGCCGCCGGGGCGCTGCCGCCGCTCACCCACACCCCCGACAACTACTGGGAATACGCGGTGGCCAACGGGCGGGTGCCGGACGGCTTCACGGTGGTAGTGGCCCAGGGCCGCGACACCATGCGGCTGCGGGGCCTGGATTATTTTGGGGCCGAAACCGTGCGACTGGATTCGCTCCCGTTCCGGCCCGGCGCGTTCCGCCTGCCGGTGGCGTACCAGGGTTTGGTCAATGCCCGCTTCGCGCCCGCCGCATTCCCTGACCTCACGCCCTACTTGCTGCGCCCCGAAAACGGCCCCAATGATGCCGTGACGGCCGAAAGTCTGCCCGCCACCACCGCCCCCGACAGCGCCGGGGCCGCCCTGCGCTGGCCCACCGCGCCCGACCCCACCGGCTTGACCATTTTCGCCCCCGGCCCGGCCCGCCGCCCGCTGGTGCGCCACCTGCAAGGCCGCCTCACCGGCGCGGCCCAGGCGGGCACCGCGCTGGCCCTGCTGCTCCAAACCCCGCGCAGCGTGGTGCTGCACTCGGCCGATGCCGGGGCCACCTGGCACCTCTACCGCGTGGAAGACCACCACGTGGCCACCTGGAAAAAGGAAGTGGTGCAAACCGACGAACTGACGCTGGACAAAATCTGGTTCACGCCCGGCGGCGAACTGCGGGCAGCGGGCCGCCGCCGGGTCGAGTTTCGGCAGCAGCAGGACGGGCCGGGCATTTTTCGGCTGCACCTGGGCCTGGACACGGCCAGCGCCGACTACCGCCGCGCCCGCACCGCCGCCCAAGCCGACCTGCGGGCCGTGGCCGCCGCCGCCGTGGCCGCCCGGCAGCGCGAGGTGCTGGCCGTCACCGAGGCCCTCAACCACCAAAAATACCCGCTGCATTTCCCGGCCCGCTTGCAGCAGAGCCGCTTCGGCCAACGCAGCCCGTACCCCACCGACGGCCCCGTGCTGACGCTGGCCCAGGGACAGTTTACGTTTGCGGGCACGGCCTGGCGCGACACGCCCGATGCCTTCCTCAACAGCCGCGCCGCCCCCTACGACTCCCACGGCACCTACACCCGCACCGACAGCACCATCACTTTCCGCGAAGCAGACCCCAAGCGGTTTAAGCTGGACAGCACGGTGGGGTTCTACCCGGCTGGCACGTACTACTACTGGTTTTCGCAAGATGCGCTGGTCCTGTTCAAGTGGGAACCCCGGCTGGACGACGGCATCGGGTTAAGTCTGCGCTTTCTGCCGGAAACGGCTGCCCCCAAATAACCGCCAACGACTGCAAAAAAGCCATCAGATATCAGCCAATAGCCATCAGCAAAAAAATGCTGCCCCTCGTCACCGTCGTTGCCCTGTGCCACAACCACGCGCCCTTCGTGGTTGAGGCCCTGGATTCCATTCTGGCCCAGACTTACCCGCACCTGGAAGTCTGGCTCGTGGACGATGCCAGCACCGACGGCAGCCCCGAAATCCTGCGTCGCTACGCCGCCCAGCACCCCCACTGGCACCTGCGGCTGCTGCCCGAAAACGTGGGCAACTGCCGGGCCTTCAACCACGCATTTTTTGCGAGTACGGGCGAGTTCGTCCTTGACTTTGCCACCGACGACGTGCTGTTGCCCGACCGCGTGGCCCGGCAAGTAGCGGCCTTTACCGCCGGTGGCCCCACCGTGGGGATGGTCTATTCCAACGCCGAAAACATCAACGAGCAAGGCCAGTTCCTGGGCCTACATCACCGCCCCGACCGGGCGGGCCGCCTGCAACCCGCCCCGGCCAGCGGCTACCTGCTGGCCGACGTGCTGGAACGTTACTTCATCTGCACCCCCACCATGCTGTTTCGCCGCGCCTGCCTGCTGGCCCTGGGCGGCTACGACGACACCCTGGCCTACGAGGACTTTGATTTCTGGGTGCGGGCCAGCCCCGGTTGGCAATTTCAGTACCTGGATGCCGTCACGACCCGCCGCCGCCGCCACCCGCGCTCGATGTCCACCAAAGCTTACCAGCCCCACGACCCCTACCTGGCTTCCACCATTGCCGTGTGCCGCAAGGCGTTGGCCCTGGTGCAAACGCCCCGCGAACGCGCCGCCCTGGCCACGCGCCTGCGCTGGGAGCAGCGCCAGGCCCTGCGCCGGGGCCGCCACCCCGAAGTGTTGGCTTTGGCTGAATTGCTCCGCGAAGTGGGGATGCTCACCGTATTGGACCGCACGTTGGCCGCCTGGAGCCGTTGGCGGGGTAGGGGAGCAGCGTGAAAAAAACTCCCGCGTCGGGCGCGGCCAACTGCGCCGCGTGGCGTACTTTTGCCCCACCAAGCTGCGCCAGTGTCGCATAGAGGCCGATTGCACCTGACTTGTAATCAGGATGGGTAACCGCATCGGGGGTTCGAATCCCTCCACTGGCTCAAAAAGATGGCCGTTGGGGCGTGGCCGTTGGGGCACAGCAGGCGCAGGTTGGCGCGGGTGTTGCGCTCCGGGTTGCCGTCAATGTGGTCCAGTTCCAGCGGGATGGGCTGGCCGTTCCAGGTCTCGCTGCGGCAAACGGTCCCCCGGTGCGGCTCGGAACGCAGCAGGTAGTTGCGCCACGCCACAGGCGAGGCTTGGCCAGCCGCAATCTTTTGCGCCTGCTGGTAGTGCAGCTGGCACCGGTTGGAGCAGTAGGAATACGTGGGGCGGGCGCAGGGTTCGCCGCAATGGGCGCAGGGCTTGCGGGGCTTTCTGGGCGTGGGCAACTTAGTTGTGGTTGGGAGCGAAATCAGCTACAAATGCTGTACGTTTGGCCCAGGTTTCACCGACTTCTCTTTTTTTGCTCAATGGATGCTCGTTACGCCACCCCTCAAAAGCTGTTCAGCGGAGAAATGCAGTTCGTTGTGCCGCTGTTTCAACGCTCTTACAGTTGGAAACTAAAGCAGTGGAGAACACTCTGGCAAGACTTGTTGCTTCTGCCTGAATTAGAGGCGGGTCGGCAACACTTCATCGGGTCGGTGGTGATGCACCCGACCAACACGGTGCCAACGGGGGTCAGCAAATATGCGGTCATTGACGGCCAGCAGCGGCTCACGACCCTTTTTATTTTGCTGGCTGCGTTGCGTGATACCGCCCGTGCCGCTGGCCACGAACGACTGAGCACGACCTTGCAACAACTTCATTTCGTCGTTTTCGCCTGCATTATGCTGGCCAGAAACGCCAACAGTGCATAACAGGCTCTAGGTTTGAATGGGGATGCGCCCGGCCTGTACACGTTGTGCCTTGCGTCGGCTGCTGGCATCGCAACGCAGAAGCTGGTAATTGAGTAAAGCTGAACTGAGTAAAGCTGAACGCGGCGAGAGAAAAGTTGTGCGCGCTTATCACCGCCCGTGCAGAAGGGCGCGTTCTCGGAACCAGCTGCACAAGCAGTATGAATCTTTGCCAGCGGTCACGCCTTCCGGCTTATTTTCTTCACTTTCACCCCCTTCTCAAACCCCTTATGAAACAGTTCCTACTTCTGCTGGCTGGTCTGCTTATGGCTGGTAGCGCCCGCGCCCAAGCCCCCACTGCCGCCCGCACCGGCCCCTGGGCCGTTGTCAACACCACCAACGCCGTTACGCCTCCGGCCTATGCAGTAGGACAGTTGGTGACGCTCTCGTCCACTTTCGCTTGGGGGCTGGCCTACGATGCCACGGCCCCCGCCAACAACCGGCCCTGGAACACTTCGGTGCGGGCCACCAACGCGGCCGGGACGGAATTTGACTTCCGGCCCGTGCTGGGCACCACGGGTGGTTTTCAACCAGCCAACATCTCCGTCCCGGCTGGGGTGTCGGTCAACCTCACTGCCTTTGTGGGGCAGTATTATGGCTCCATCGGCACTACCGGCGGGGGCAGTGAAGTGTTGCGGACGACCGACGGCGGGGCTTCGTGGCAGATTATTACCAAAGGCAACCTGCACTTTGTGGCACCCGACGGTTTTTTGAATTGGGCCTACGCCATCGATGCCGACCATGCCGTGACGATGGGCGACCCCAACAACCCAGCTACGCAGTTTGAAATATGGTACACCAGCAACGCCAGCGCCCAACCCGCTTCGGCCGTGGTCTGGACGCGGGCCAGTGCCCCGGCGGCGCTCAGCGCGGACGAATACGGGGTGATTGGCAGCTACGCCGCCGTGGGTGACACCATCTGGGCGGGCACTTCCCACGCCCCCAACGGCGTACCGGCCCCCGCCCGCATCCTGCGCTCCACCGACCGGGGCCACACCTGGACGGCGCACAGCACCCCGTTGGTGGGTCAGGTAGAACACCTGGCTTTCAAGGATGCTTTGCACGGCGTTGCCTTCACGAGCGCCACCGCCACGGGTTCGTCCGCGCCCCAACTGGTCGCCACTGCCAACGGCGGCCTTACTTGGACCCTGGCCCAACTGCCCAACCCCGCCACGGCCGACACCGTGCAGGGCAAGTTTTACCAAAATGGCATCGCCGCCATTCCCCACATCGGCTACGTCAGCTACGGCGTGGCCATTGCCGGCAACCCCAACCGCAGCAACCGGGGCGCGTCGCTTAGCTACGACGGCCGCACCTTCTGGACCGACCTCGACAATGCCCACGACCTGTACACCGCCGCTGGCTTTGTGCAGTGTGGGGCGGGGTATCGGGGGTATTTGGGCGGTCAGACCACCGCCCAAGGAGCTGGCAGCGCCGTTGGCACGGGCGGCCTCTACCAGGCCAACGCTTGCGTCGCGCTGGCTGCCCGCCCCGCCGCCCGCCCGCAGCCCTTCACCGTGGCCCCCAACCCCAGCGCCGACGGCCGGTTTCAGCTGCACCTCACCGAACCGCTGGCCCCCGGCACCCGCCTGACCGTGACCGATGCCCTGGGCCGCCCCGTGCTGACCCGCGCACTCGCTCCCACCGCCACCAACACCCTGCCGCTGGACCTGGGCCAGCAAACCCCCGGCGTGTACATCCTGCGCCTCACCTCGGCCCTGGGCACCGCCACGCAGAAGCTGGTGATTCAATAATTCAGCCTAGCCCAAAACAAGGAAGGGCCGCTCCAACCGGAGCGGCCCTTCCTTGTTTTGGGCGAGAAACGCTACAACTTCTCCACCACAATGGCACTGGCCCCGCCGCCGCCGTTGCAGATGCCCGCCGCCCCGATTTTGCCGCCTTCCTGCGCCAGCACGTTCAGCAGCGTCGTCACAATCCGTGCCCCCGACGCGCCCAGCGGGTGCCCCAGGCTCACGGCCCCGCCATACACATTCACCTTGCGGCTGTCCAGATTCAGCAGCCGGTTGTTGGCCAGTGAAACCACCGAAAATGCTTCGTTGATTTCGTAAAAATCCACGTCGGCGGCATCCTTGCCGGCCATTTTCAGGGCTTTGGGAATCGCCAGGGCCGGCGAGGTCGTGAACCACTCCGGGGCCTGCTCGGCATCGGCAAAGCCCAGCACCCGCGCCATCGGTTTCAGGCCCAGGGCTTCGGCTTTTTCGCGGCTCATCAGCAGCACGGCGGCGGCCCCGTCGTTCAGGGTCGAGGCGTTGGCCGCCGTCACGGTGCCGTCTTTGGTGAAGGCCGGGCGCAGGCCAGGCACCTTGCTGAAATCCACTTTGCTGTACTCCTCGTCGTCGCTCACGACCGTGGTTTTGCCCCGGCTCTCAATCGTGACGGGCACAATTTCGTCCTGCTTCTTGCCCGCCTTTGCCGCGTTGGCGCTGCGGGTGTAGCTCTCGATGGCGTGCGCGTCCTGCTCGGCGCGGCTGAAGCCCATTTCTTTGGCCGTGTTCTCCGCCGCGTTGCCCATGGCGTAGTCGTTGTAAGGGTCCCAGAGGCCGTCCTTCATCAGCCCGTCAATCATCGCGCCGTGCCCGTACTTGGCCCCGAAGCGGGCTTTATCCAAGTAATAGGGTACGTTGCTCATGCTTTCCATGCCCCCGGCCAGCACCACCTCGGCCTGCCCCAGCATAATGGCCTGGGCCGCCAGCATAATGGCTTTGGTGCCCGACGCGCACACCTTGTTCACGGTCGTGCATTCCACGGTGTCGGGCAGTCCGGCCTTTTTGGCCGCCTGCCGCGCCGGGGCCTGCCCCAGGTTGGCCGAAATGACGTTGCCCATTATCACCTGCTGCACTTCGCCGGGAGCCACGCCCGCTTTTTTCAAAGCCCCTTTCAGGGCCACCGCCCCCAATTCCACGGCCGACAACGAGGCCAGCGCCCCCCCAAACGACCCAATGGGCGTGCGAACGGCCGATACAATGACAACTTCTTTGATTTGCATGGAAAATCTGAAAATAGGGTGGGAGAGAAAATGAAGTACAAAAGTAGCCCCGAAAAAAGGGTTGAACCGGCAAATTGCCGGGGCGACTCCCAAGTTGCTCTTCCGGAATTGCACTCCGGAAGCGGCTCTGCTGCGGAGTTGCACTCCGCACCCCAGGTGGTCAGGTTTGCAGCGTCTGCCGGGCCGCGATTGGGGAGTGCAGCTCCCCGGCAGCCCGGCATTCGGGGTGCAACTCCCAAAAAGCACCTTCACTCCCTACCAAGTCGGTCCATCCGCTTCCTGCGCCGCTGCCGGCCGCGTCACTTGCTGCAAATACTGCGCTTCCTGCGCTCGCAACGCTTCCAGCACCTGCCGCGCCTGGGCGGGCGTAAGGTTCAGTGCCTGGAGCCGCGCACGTTGCGTTTGTAGTTGCTGGTCGGCGGCGCTGGCTGCTTCGGTGCCGGGGCGCAGGCTGCGCCCGGCGGGCGCGTCGGCCCCGGTTTCAGCGCGGTTGTTCAGGCCCTGCCGCGCCCCTGGCCGTTCGCCCACCGGCACCGGCCGGGGGCTGCCCGCGCCCGGCTGGCGGCGGCCCTGGGCACCCCTGCCTGCCGCCACAGTCGGCTGCGGCAAACCAGGATGGCCGTTGGGGTCGGGTCGGGGCATGGCTTCGCCGTTGCCGCCCGGCGTAGCCGAAGGCATTGCCTGCGGCCTGTCGGTGCCCGGCCGGGGCTTGGGCTGTTGCGCAGGTGTGGGTCCGCCTTTTGCCGGGGCGGGTGGGGGCGGCGTGGGTGGGCCAGGCCCGCTGCCCGGCGGCTGGTTTTGCGGCGCTTCGTTCGGCCGAGCCAGGTACGCCCGCAGTCGCTCGTAGTTGTAGCGGGCCACGGCGTTGCGGGGGGCCAGCCGCACTGCCTCGCGCAACAGCCCCAGCGCCGCCACGGCCTGCCCGTCGGCCAGGGCCAGCACGGCCAGCTGCTGCCGCGCCGCACTGCCCGTGGCGGGCGGCACGGCCGGCCCCAGCAAGCGCCCGTAGGTGGCGCGGGCCGCGCCGGTTTCGCCAGCCCGAAACTGCGCGTGGCCCAGGTTTAGCAGCAGGGCCGGGGCGGGCCTGCCCGCTTCGGCGGCCACGGCTCGCGCCCAGGCTGCCGCTTCGGTTTGGGCTTGCCCGGCGCGGTGGGCCGCTTGGGCTGCGGCCACGGCCGCGTTGCGCGTTCGCACCCGCCCCAGCCAGCCCCAGCCAGGCGCGGCCAGTAGCAACGCAACCAACAAAGTCGTTCTCATGGGCGCAGCACAGTGACGGTGAGGGCCACGTCCAGGGCCAGCAGCAGCAACGCCAGCACCAGCGGGTAACGGTAGCGGTTTTCGGCCACGGCCACCGTGCGCACCGCCGTCGCCGTGCCGGGCATGGCCCGCAGGGCGGCCGTCAGGTTGGGCAGCCCGGTGGTTTGGTCGGTTAGGTCAAAATATTGCCCCCCGGTTTGGGCGGCCAGTTGCAGCAGCGGCGCTTCGCGCCGCCGGCTCACCACCACCCGCCCCCGCCGGTCGCGCACGGTGCCGCCCCCGGCCAGCGGAATGCGGCCCCCCGCCGCCGTGCCCACGCCCACCGCGTACACCCGCACCCCGCTCCGGGCCAGTTCGCGCAGCACCGGCTCCAGGTTTTCGCCAAAGTCCTCGCCGTCGCTCACCACCAGCAGGGCCGTGCTGCGGGGCGGGGCGGGGGCAGCCCCGGCGGCAGGCGGCGGGTTCAGCCGGGCCAGTAGCAACTCCAGGGGGCGCACCAAGCGGGTGGGGCCGGGCGGTAGCAGCGCCGAGCGCAGCGTGCCCACGAAGGTTTGCACCGCCGCCTGGTCGTAGGTCAGCGGGCACTGCACCACGGCCGTGCCCCCAAAGGCCACCACCCCCAGCCGGTCAGCCGGAAACTGCGCCACCACCCCGGCCAGCACCGCCCGCGCCCGCAGCAAGCGGCTCGGAGCCACATCCACGGCATCCATCGAGCGCGACACGTCCACCAGCAACCACAGGTCTTTGCCGGTCGTTTGCACCGCTTGCCGGCTCACGCCCACCGCTGGCCCCAGCCACGCCGCCAGCAGCCCCGCCCCCGCCAGCAGCCGCATCGGCAGCTTCCAGCCCAACCGCCCCGCGCCCTGCCCCAGGTGCCGCCCCAGCCGCCGCCCCCGCCAGCAATAGGCCAGCAACCCCGCCAGCACCGCCAGCCCCAGCCCCAGGGCCAGCGTAAAATCAGGAAAAGCCCAGGTGAGCACGGGATGGTTTTTGGGGTTTCGGCTTTTGGTTTTCGGTCCTTGGAACAGCAAATGGGTGGGTGTCCCAAAAACCAAAAACCAAGAACGAAAACCCAAAAGCTGTTGCAAAGATAATTTTTTTTGCTGCTGAACGCGGGTTTCTGGCCGCGCCTTGTATCTTTGCACCCGCTTCAACCGGAAGCATAGCCAACCGGAGAGATGGGTGAGTGGCTGAAACCAGTAGTTTGCTAAACTGCCGTAGCTCTAAAGGCTACCGGGGGTTCGAATCCCCCTCTCTCCGCTGTTTTCAAGTTATGAGTTAAGAATTATGAGTTGCTCAAGAAAGAGTTGCGCAAAAAACTCATAACTTATAATTCTTAACTCATAACTCATTTTCGGGGTGTAGCGTAGCCCGGTATCGCGCCTGCTTTGGGAGCAGGAGGTCGTAGGTTCGAATCCTGCCACCCCGACACTTATTTCCCCACCAGACCCCGTAGCTCAGTTGGATAGAGCAGCTGCCTTCTAAGCAGCCGGTCTTTGGTTCGAATCCAAACGGGGCCACCACGTCCCGCTTTTTGGCCTTCGCCCCGCCGGGGCGAAGGCTTTTTTGCGGCCCCCAACCACCCCGTGGCGGGCCGGGCCGTTTTCTCAATCCGGGTGTCGGTTGCGCCCTCAGCCTGGCAACATTGATGGGGCCAGGCATCATCCGCCGCCGTTTGTGTTGCCCGGGGGCACTGTTTTTAGCGTACTCCGCTTATCTTAAGGTAGCGGCCACGGGACACCGCAACCGGCCCCACTGCCAGCCGCTGTGGCCCGCACCCGCTACAACTTTTTCGGCAGCGCCGCGTTTGGGGAAACCAAAATCCAAAAAATATTCTTACCTTGTGACACCAAACCGCGCTTCCGGCTTCTAAAAGCCGGACGTTTTTGGTTTCCCTCTTTCTTTTCTCCCACAATTTCTCCTCTCTTTTTTAACTTTTTCATCCATGAAAAAATCCTTACTTACGCTGGGCCTGCTGGGCCTGGCGGGCGGGGCTTTCGCTCAAACGTCAACCACGCCGCTGCGCGGCCCCTGGACCGAAGTGAACCCCAGCACCACGAACCAAACTTCGGCTAGTTTTGGCATCAACAACATCGTCGCCCTCAGCCCCACTTTTGCCTGGGGCCTGGCCTACGACCGGGGCACTACTGCCCCTGCTGGCGGCGGCCCACACAACACCTCGGTGCGGAGCGTTGACCCAACCGGTGTTGACTTTGACTCGCAGGGCATTGTTGGCTCGGCGGGCTTTCAGCCGGCCAACATCTCGGTGCCGGCCGGAGTGCCGGGCAATACCACCGCTTTCTGTGGTCAGTACTCCAGTTCAATAGTAGGCGGCGGAACTGGCGGCGGCGGCGAGGTAATTCGCACCACCAACAGCGGCGGTGGTTGGGCAACTATTACCAACCCGACCCTCCATTTTACGCAGCCAGCTGGCTTTTGCAACTGGGCTTACGCCTTCGATGTGAACCACGTAGTGACCGGTGGCGACCCTAACTCCCCGTCCACGCAGTTTGAAATCTGGTACACCAGCAACGCCGCCGCCGCCGCCGCAACTGCTAACACCCCAACTGCCGTCATGTGGACCCGTGCCCAGGCTCCGGCTCCGCTGGATGCCGAGGAATTTATGCTGGTGCGCTCCTACGCAGCGGTAGGCAACACCATCTGGGCGGGTACCGACCACAAAATAGGCGGGGTGGCAGCGCCCGCCCGCGTACTGAAATCCATCGACCAGGGCCACACTTGGGTAGCGCAGAACACCCCCCTCCTGGGCCAGGTTGGCGAAATCGCTTTTAAGGACCAGCTGAGCGGCATCTGTAGTGCCTACGACGCGGGCAGCAACACTACCAGCCTGGCTTACACCACCGACGGCGGCACCACCTGGACCCTTTCAACGCTGCCCGACCCCCTTTCGCCCGATTCAGTGCAGGGCCGCTTTTATCAGTTTGGTTTCGCTGCCATCCCCGGCCGGGGCTTCATGAGCTTCGGTGCTTCGGTAGAAACTGCCACCGGCAATCCCCACTACGGGGTCTCGTTCAGCCCCACCGGGATTGATAAGTCCTGGAAAGATGTGGAGAAATTTGAATTTGCCCAACCCAACGCCACGCCGCCAACGCTCAGAAACGGGTTCGTTTACCTTTCGGCCAGCTTCGTAGCCGATAATTCGGTACCTGGAGGCTACCGGGGCTACCTGGCGGGCACCACCCGCCCGGCTGTTTCCGCTACCAACCAGGGCGGCAATGGCGGCATCTACCAGGTGAATGCTGGAGCGCGGGTTCCTCTCGGTACGGTCCGCAGCGCAGCGCTACAGGCCGGTCTATCGGTGTCGCCCAACCCCAGCACCAACGGGGTCTTCAAGTTGAACCTGACCGATGGCATCAAGGCCGGCACGTTGCTGACGGTGTTTGATGTGATGGGCCGGCAGGTGTTGAGCCGCGAGTTGTCGGCCACGGCCATCGGTTCGCAGGCCGTTTCGGTGGACCTGAGCCGCGAGAAAACCGGGGTGTACACGTTGCGCCTCACCACCGAGGCTGGCATTGCCACCTCCAAGCTGGTGGTGCAGTAACATTCGGGCAACTGCCCGTTGGCAGCCCGCTCCTTGAAAAGCCCTTTCCCTTGGTGGAAAGGGCTTTTTTTTTGGCCCTGCCGGGCCGTTACGGGCCGTGGGGTGGCCCACTTCTTTACCGAAAAAAACCTGGTAAAATTTGCCCAAAAACTAGGTTTTTCGGGATAAAATCGGTACTTTTGAGTGTTGAGAAACCAACGGCTGAAACGGCCGTCAATACCTTGTTTTTACCCCCGTATTCATGAGCGAAACAACCGCTAAAATTCCCGCCGCCGACTACTCGGCCGACAGCATTCAGGTGCTGGAAGGACTAGAGGCCGTCCGCAAACGCCCCAGTATGTACATCGGCGACACCGGCTTCAAGGGCCTGCACCACTTGGTGTGGGAAGTGGTGGACAATTCCATTGACGAAGCCCTGGCCGGGCACTGCGACCTGATTAACGTCACCATCAACGAGGACAATTCCGTGACCGTGCGCGACAACGGGCGCGGCATTCCGGTCGATTTTCACGCCAAAGAGGGCCGCTCGGCTCTGGAAGTGGTGATGACCGTGCTGCACGCCGGCGGCAAGTTCGACAAAGGCTCCTACAAAGTATCGGGCGGCCTGCACGGCGTGGGCGTGAGTTGCGTGAACGCCCTGAGCACCGACCTGAAAGTGACCGTGCGCCTGAAGGGCCACGTGTACGAGCAGGAGTACAAAATCGGCTTTCCGCAGTACGACGTGCGCGAAATCGGTGATACTAACGAGCACGGCACCGAGGTGCAGTTTCTGCCCGATGCCAGCATTTTCAGCGAAACCGTGTACCGCTACGACACCATCGCAGGCCGGTTGCGCGACTTGTCGTTTCTCAACAAGGGCATCCGCATTACCCTCACCGACCGCCGCGAAACGTTGGAAGGCGGCGGCTTCCGGGCCGAGGAGTTCCACTCGACCGGCGGCCTGCGCGACTTCGTGCAGTACCTCGACGGCAAGGAGCGGCCCTCGCTGCTCTCGGAACCGATTTATGTGGAAAGCGAAAAGGGCGGCACCCCGGTGGAAGTGGCGTTGCAGTACAATACCTCGTACCAGGAAAACGTCTATTCCTACGTCAACAACATCAACACCATTGAGGGCGGCACGCACGTGGCGGGCTTCCGCTCGGCCGTGACGCGGGTGCTGAAAAACTACGGCGACAAGGCCAAACTGTTCGAAAAAGCGAAGGTGGAAATCACCGGCGACGATTTCCGTGAAGGGTTGACGGCCGTCATCTCGGTGAAAGTGCAGGAGCCGCAGTTTGAGGGGCAGACCAAAACCAAACTCGGCAACTCCGAAGTGAGCGGGGCCGTGAACTCGGTGGTGGGCGAAATTCTGACCCAGTACCTGGAGGAAAACCCCAACCAGGCCATGCGGATTATGGACAAGGTGATACTGGCCGCTAAAGCCCGCATCGCCGCCCGCAAGGCCAAGGATATGGTGCAGCGCAAGAACGTGCTGGGCAGCAATTCGTTGCCCGGCAAGCTGGCCGACTGCTCCGACTCGGACCCCGAAATCTGCGAGCTGTACCTCGTGGAAGGCGACTCGGCCGGGGGCACCGCCAAGCAAGGCCGCAACCGGGCGTTTCAGGCCATCCTGCCGTTGCGCGGCAAAATCCTGAACGTGGAGAAGGCCCAGGAACACAAGATTCTGGAAAACGAGGAAATCAAGAACATGATTACCGCGCTGGGCGTGACGTTCAACGAGCGCAAAAGCTTGGCTTTCAACACCGACGATGACGGTGTGGAAACCGGGCCGCTGAACTTCGACAAGCTGCGCTACCACAAGGTCATCATCATGACCGACGCGGATATTGACGGTTCGCACATCCGCACACTGATTCTGACCTTCTTTTTTCGCTATATGCGGGAGTTGGTGGACCGGGGCTACATCTACATCGCCCAGCCGCCGCTCTACCTCGTGAAGCGCGGCAAGGAGGAGCGCTACTGCTGGAACGAGGAGGAGCGCATGGCCGCCCAGGCCGACCTCGGCCGGGGCAAGCCCGAAACCGTGAACGTGCAGCGTTACAAAGGCTTGGGTGAGATGAACGCCGAACAGCTCTGGACCACCACCATGCAGCCCATGACCCGCACCCTGAAGCGGGTGACGGTGGAGTCGGCCGCCGAAGCCGACCACCTGTTTTCCATGCTGATGGGCGACGAGGTGGCCCCGCGCCGCGACTTCATCGAGCGCAACGCCAAGTATGCGAAGCTGGATGTGTAATCACGGATTTTTCGGATTAAGCGGATAAGTCGGATTTTGTGGATGGTCCTGATTCTGCCGGTTCCGAATGTTTACTGCTAAAAACGCCGCCCGCACCGGGCGGCGTTTTTTTGTGGGCCGACTGGTAACTTTGGGGCATGGCCCCTATCACCGACATTTCGCAGCTTGACCCCAACGGCAGCTACAGCTACGCCGACTACCTGACGTGGCGCTTTGCGGAATACGTGGAGTTGATAAAAGGGCGCATACTGCGGAAGATGTCGGCCCCGGCCGAGCAGCACCAGCTGGTTTCGTCCAACTTGCACGGCGTTATTTGGAGCTACCTGAAAAGGCAGCCTTGCCGGGTGTATTCCGCGCCATTCGATGTGCGGCTGACGCGCAAGGTTGGCGGTGGCGATGCCCAGATAAAAACGGTGGTGCAGCCCGACCTGACCGTGGTGTGCGACCTGACCAAAATTGACCGGCGCGGCTGCCTGGGTTCCCCGGAGTGGGTGATTGAAATTGTGTCGCCCAAGTCGCTGGTCCACGACACCCAAACCAAGTTTAACCTCTACGCCGAAAACGGCGTGGGGGAGTATTGGGTAGTGTTTCCGGGCGAACAAGCCGTGGTGGCCTACGCCCTGGACGCGACCGGGCACTACGAAGTGGCGGGCAGCTACATCGAGCCGGGGCCGATGGCCTCGCGCACCTTGCCGGGGCTGGCAATGGACTGGACCGACATCTTTGAGGAACTGCCGTAGGGTGCGGGCAGGGTTCCGCGCCCTACGCCGCTTCGCGGTGCCGCGCCCGCAGCCACTCGCGCAGCCCGGCCGGGGCCAGCACCTCCACCGCCGGGCCGTAGCTGAGGAGTTCCATCCGCAGCTCGTGGGTGTCGTACACGGTGAGGGTTAGATCAATGCAATCGTGGCTTTCGCGCACCAGCCGTTGCGAGGGGTGCAGCGGGTAGCTCAGGGCGTAGCGGCCCTGCACCGGCTCGAAGCGCAGCCGGATTTGTTGGGGCGGTGGCCCGTCGGTGGGCCGGGTGATACCGAAGCAGTCGGCAAAGTAGGTGGCGGGGTCAAAGTCGGCGGGCGGCGCAAACGGCTGACGGGTAACTTCCAGCGCCTGAATGCGGTCGAGGGCGAAGCAGGCCAGCCGGCCGCTGCCCACCATGACGGCCAGCACGTACCAGCGGCCCCGGCACTCGCGCAGCAGCAGCGGCCCGCAGGTGCGGCGGCCGGGCGCGTCGTCCCCGTGCTTTTGGTAGTCCAGCTCCACGACGTGCCCGGCCTGGGCCGCCCGCAGCAAGGGCCGCAGGTGCTCGAGGCCCAGCGGGCGGCGCGGCGCGGGCTGCACAAACGGGGCCAGCGCGGCGGGCAGCCGCAGAAACTCCTGGAGCTCGAAGGCATCGAGCAGGCGCTGCTGCCCGTCGGTCAGGAGGTCGGTTTCGGCAATGTAGTAGCCCCGGCCCTTGCGGTGCTTGATGCTGACCCCAAAGCTCTCGGCAATGTGAGGTATGTCGCGTTGGAAAGTGCGCTGGGTGTAGCTGTGGCTGAGGTCGCCCACGTTGGTCTGCTCGAGCAAGTAGCGTTGCAGGTCGGCAAAGGCCATGGGCTGGGTCCGGGCCTCGCGCAGCCGCTGCACGAGGTGGAACTGGCGGAGCAGGTGGGCGTGGGCGGGCATGAGGGGTTTTAGGCGGGCCGGAGCAAGCCCGGCGTGGTTTCGGCCGTGGCCCAGGAAATAATACGGGTTTTCTCGAAGGTGCCCAACACCAACAAATCCTGGTCGCCGGTGATGAGAAAATCGGCGCGGCCGTCCAGGGCACAGGGCCAGCAGGAAGTTGTCGTTGGGGTCGCGGCAAATGGCAACTTCGTTCGTAACCGGGGTTAGCTTGTAGGCACTGATTTGTTTTTGGTAAATGACCAAATTCGCGGCCGGCAGGTACTTCTAAAATTTTGGTCGTTGAATTACGTCCAAAATCTCATCTCGCAAATCCTGGCTGAAAAGCAGTTCTACTTGCTGGTTGCCAACCAGACGGGTCAGGCGTTGCGCCACCACCGACTTTGAACTCAGAAAGCTACTGACCCAACTGTTGGTGTCGACCACCACCCGCACGGCCACGCTAACGCTGACCCGCCGCGTACCGCTCGGCCCGGACGGCTTTTACTTCCGCATCTATTTCCTCGTCAGTAATGGTAATGCCATCAGCTTCCATTTGCGCCTGCACTTGCTCGGCGGCGGCCTGCACATCGGCCCAGAGGTCTTGGCGAATTTGGAACAGCAATTCGTCGCGCTGCTCGGCGGTCAACTGCTTGACCAGGGCGTAGGTTTGCGCCACCGTGGGCGGGGTGTCGCGCGTAGAGGGGTTGGCGGCAGTCATGGTGGAAAGAAGTAAATTTCAAACAAAACTACCCACCCTGCCGCAAAGTGCCCGCCGAGGCCGCCGGCCTTCAGCTTGCTGCCGCCAACTGCGGCGGCTGGGCCAGCAGCAGCGCGGTAATCCGCTCCTGCAACGCCAATTCCCGGTCCCGCAGCCGCGTGGCCCATTCGTAGTCCTGCGTTTTGATGCGCTGCACCTTCTCGGCCCGTGCGCTCACCAGTTGGGCGGCCAACTCCCGCAACTCCGCCAAAACGGTAGCCTCGGGTGAAGCACCCGTGCCGGCCGGCAACGCCAGGGCGGGCGTGGCGGCGAGTAGCGCCGTGGCGGTGAGGGAGTGGAGGGAGGCGCGGCGGGTCATGGGAAGGTGAAAATCCGGGCGGAGGAGACCCTCGTTAGGATTTGGCTATCGCTTCGTCAATACCTGCCAAACCGGCTTCCAATAGCATTGTAGTGAACTGTTCGCCGTTGATTAGCTGGATTTTCTGCTCTTTAGCCAAATTGATGGCCTCTTCTGAATAGGTGAAACCCAGCGAAACTACCCATGCAACCTGTGTGTACTCATCGGTCAAATCCTTTTCGGCTTTGCTTTTTTGATAAGCATTTATTTGTTGTACTGCCCAGTCAGACGTTTCGCCGGTGTGAAACTTAACTTGTGCATAAAAAATGGTTTTTACGGGTTCGAAGGTTGCAATGACATCGGCATCGCCTTCTTTTCCACTTTCGTTCTTTGCTGGAATGAAAGCACTTGTTGCCCCAACCCGCTCAAAGTACCATTTGACAAGACGCTCAAACTTGTCGGGGTTTAGGTTATTGTTGAGCAGCGTCAATACGTTGGCGGTCATCGCGTCTGCGATTTCAGAACGCAGATTGATTGGCCGTTCGTTATCAAACGCCGTTATGGCTTTTTGAATGCTGCTCCGCATTTCTTCTGGAATAGCAACGTTCGTACCCTGGAATTTCATGCGTGAGGTCAGCGCCGCATCGGCGTAGTCGTAACGGGAAAGACCAGTGCGTACAGGTTTTACCCGCCAAAAAAAGCCGAGGTCAATTAGCTCACCGTCTTCGCGGTAAAGAAGGCCGTCATACATAGCAACGGGGTTGTTGTGCCAGTCAGACACATTGGATGCATCCAACTCGCCGATTAGCTGTGGTTCGGTGCCAACGATTTCGTAAATTGAGAAGTACTCCCAGATAGGAACCACAACCCAATCGCCAGCCTTCATTTCCTGCGTAAAGCGCCAGAGATTGTACCGTACTCTGGTGTGGCGGTGGTCCTCGCCCCACTCGGATGCAATAGCATCTTCCATTCCGTCCCACCCGCCTTCCTTTACTTCAACAACGAAGTCAGGAGTAGCAAAATCGGAGAAGCCAATAGTCAGGTAACCTTGTTCCAAAAGCCGATGCGAAACTTCCGCGTGGTGCTTGATACGGTGTAGCCAAATGTTGTTCATTGGGAATGAGTTTTTAAACAGTATGAAATGTGCCGCAAGCTACGGCGAAAAATTTAGTAAGTATTACCCCCCCTTATATTTTCCCGCCACTGCCCTCACAATCCCCTGCCGCACCCACCACGCCCAATCTGTCCGCCGCCGCTCCGGCAACTCCGCCCACCGCCCCGCAAACGCCACCAGCGCCCCATGCCCCGCCCGCACCAGTTCCAGCGGTGGCAAACCCCGCTGCTGATACTGCTTGGCAACGGACAAAACGAACCGCTGCCCGGCCGGGGCAAAGGCGGCTTGGAGGGCGGGCGGCAAGTCGGGCGGGACGGGCAGCGCGGCCAAAGCCCTCGTCGCTTCGGCCCACTCGGCTTCGTAGCGGGCCTGGGCTTCGGGGGTGGCAAAGGGGCGGGATGTTGGGCGGAGTTGGCGCACGGATACCAGCTAGTGGGGTGGGAGCGGCGACAGCCGGGCCAGTACCTGCGCCAAGCGCGTGTGGTTGGCAACCAATACCCTGGCGGGGCGGCCGTCACCGCCGGGGGCAATGATGCGGGCCTGGGCCAGTTGGTCCAGCAAGCGGTGGCTGCGGTTGTAGCCCAGCTTCAAGTGGCGTTGCAGGAGCGGGGTGCTGGCTTGCTGATGCTGCACGACTAACGCCGCCGCTGCGGCAAAGGTGAAGTCGCGGCCGGTGGCATCGGGCGGCGGTGGGGGCAGGGCGGGCGGGCCGGGCTGCGGCAACCGGACGGGCACCTCGGCGGCGTAGCCCACCAGCAGCCACAGGCGCAGCCCGGTCCCATCGGCGGCGGGGCTGCTGCCGTGGCCGAAAATCATTTCCGCGTCCGGCCCCAGGTACTGCTGAATGGTTTGCAAAATTTCGGTTAGCTCGTCCATTTCCAGCTCGGCGGTGTCGGGGCTGCTGATGCTGAGCAGGGCGGTGACGGCCTGCGGGTGCCCGGCGATGCGCTGGGCGGCGAGGGCAGCCAGCAGCGCCTGGGTGACGCGGGGGGCGCGGCCGGGGCCGGCGGCGGCGGCGCGGGCCAGGCCCAGGGCGGTAGCCGGTTGCAGCACCGCGCGCAGGTCCTCCCGGTCCACGTTCACGTCGGCCGGGCCGTCGAGCAACGCGCAGAAATCAATGAGTAGGGCCAGCAGCGCCGGGCGCTGGGCGGCGTAGGCGGCGGGGTCGGGCTGGGCGCGGGCTTCCCATTCTGTCAGGAGGGCGGCGGCCGTGGTGGGGGCGGGGAGCATGGCGCAAAGGTGACTGGTCAGCGCGTCAAACCGTGTCGTGTTGGTGAGGGTGGGCAAAGTTTTTTTGGGGGGCGGCAGCGGCGGTCGTTACTTTGCCGGGCAGGCCGAGTACCCCGAAGCTGTGCTTCGGTACGCACGAAGCGCGTGGGGCCGTATGCTACGATTTGCTCACGGCTGCCCGAAGCAGAACTTCGCTGCGCTCGTATCCGAAGCACAGCTTCGGGGTACTCGTTCAATCTTCAAAATCCCGCCCTTCGTGAAACTATTCAAGTCCGCCGACCTCATCCGCAAAAGCAAGTACATCAGCCGCGACCTGAGTTGGCTGCGCTTCAACTACCGGGTGCTGGACCAGGCCCAGGATGCCAGCCGGAGCTTGTTCGACAAGCTCAAGTTCATGAGCATCACCAGCTCCAACCTGGACGAGTTTTTCATGATTCGCGTGGGGTCGTTGTACAACTACCTCGACTACGGCAAGGAGCGGGTGGACTATTCGGGGCTGCGGGAGCTGCCGTTTCGGCGCAAGCTGCTGGATTTTGCCCACCGGTTTGTGAACGACCAGAGCCTGACGTACCTCAACGAGCTGAAGCCGCACTTTGAGCGCAACGGGTTCAACATCCTCAAAATGCAGGATTTGACGGAGTTGGAAACCCGCAAGGCCGACGGGTATTTTCACAACACGGTGTTTCCGTTGCTCACGCCGATGGTGTACGATGCCTACCACGGCTTCCCGCTGCTGATGAACCAGATACTCATTTTCGGGGTCGTGACGCGGATTGAGGCCGGGGCGGGCCTGGGGCTGGACGGCGAGGCCGGAGCGGTAAATTTGGGGCAGGAGCGGCTGGCCTTCGTGCAGATTCCGCAGAACCTGACCCGGTTTTTTGAACTCACCCGCAAGGACAAGGTGATGTTTGTGCCGATTGAGGAAATCGTGCGCGAGTTCCTGCCGCGCCTGTTCCGCAACGTGGAAATTGTGGCTGCCAACCTGTTCCGCATCACCCGCAACGGCGATTTCACGCTGGAAGAATCGGACGACATCGACAACAACTTCATCAAGGAAATCCAGGTGGGCCTCAAAACCCGCAAGCGCGGCCGGGTGGTGCGGGTGGAAGTGGAACCCGATGCCTCGCCCGCGCTGATGGCCACGCTGCGCGAACGCTGGAAAATTGACAACGGCAACATCTTTGTCGTCAATGGGTTGTTGGACCTGAAAGGGCTGGGGCAGGTGGTGCGCCACCCCAACTTCCGGGGCAAAGGGGCCAAAATGCTGGCCCCGGTGCCGCCCCTGAGCCTGCCCGACGGGGCCGAGGACGACCTGTTCGAGTACCTCAAAACCCACGACGTGCTGCTGCACCACCCCTACAACAGCATTGAGCCGGTGGTGCGGCTGCTGGAACAGGCCGCCGAAGACCCCCACGTGCTGGGCATCAAGCAGACCATCTACCGGCTGGCCGACGACTCGCGGGTATCGGCGGCGCTGCTGAAGGCGGCCGAAAACGGCAAGCACGTCTCGGTGCTGTTCGAGGTGAAGGCCCGGTTTGACGAGGAAAAGAACATCCGGGAAGGGGCGCGGCTGGAAAAGGCCGGCTGCTTCGTGATTTACGGCGTGGGCAAGTACAAGACCCACACCAAGTTGCTGATGATTATCCGCAAGGAAGGGGAGAAGGTGACGCGCTACGTCCACATCGGGTCGGGCAACTACAACGAGCAAACCTCGCGCTTCTACACCGACCTGAGCCTGCTGACCACCAACGACACCTACGGGCACGACGTGTCGGAATTTTTCAACGTCATCACCGGGCACTCGCAGCCCGACGACTACAATTACCTCATCACCGCGCCCAAGGATATGCGGCAGCAGCTTATCCACCTGGTGCGCGAGGAGGTGAAAAATGCCAAAAAGGGCTTGCCCAGCGGCATCGTCATGAAAATGAACTCCCTGGAAGACCGGGAGCTGATTGACGAGTTCTACAAAGCGGCCAAGGCCGGGGTGCCCATTCGGTTCATCGTGCGCGGAATGTGCTGCCTGCGGCCGGGGCGGCCGGGCCTGAGCGACAACATCGAGGTGCGGAGCATCGTGGGCGAATTTCTGGAGCACGCCCGGCTCTACTACTTCCACCACGCGGGCGATGCCCGGCTCTACGCCGGGTCGGCCGACGTGATGGTGCGGAGCTTCGATAGGCGCATTGAGGCGCTGTTTCTGATTGTTAATCCACAACTTAAGCGCGAGGCCATTCAGTTGCTGATGCTCAACCTGCAAGACAACCAGAACAGCTACCTCATGCGCGAAGACGGGGCCTATATACGGCAACGACCGGCCCCAGGGGAGCCGGTCGTGAACGTACACAAAGACTTTTACAAGCGCGACGAGGCCCAACTAACGCAGGCCACGCCCGAAGGCTTGCTGGACCTATTGCAGCAGCAAACGGCGAGCCGCGAGAAGCTGGCGGCGGCCGTCGGCATGGGTGAAGAGCAGGCAACCGTAGAGGCCGGCAGCGAGGCCCTGGGTGGGGACGACGATGCTTCCTTCGGTGGCGGCGATGGGGACGACGATTTCGCGGACCCGGCGGCCATCGGCGAGGGAGACGAGGATTAGCGCGGCCCCGGCGCTACCGGCCGGTAGCTGGTAGCGCAGTTGGGCGGTTTGCCCGGCCGTGGCGGGGTTCGGGAAAGGCTGGCTCAGGATGGATTCGGCGGCCTGAGTGGCAAAGGTGGCTGCGGGCCGGGCAGCGTTGAAGCGCACCGTGAGGTAAGTAGAATCCTGGCCGCCAAATTCAAACACGGCGTACCGGATGGTGGTAATGCCCGCGTTGCCGTTGGGGGTGTAGTCCAGCTCCATTTGCCCGGCAGTGCTGCTGGTGCCGTTTGCGAGGATGAGCGGGTCGCTGCTGGGCGAAGTGTTCAGGGTGGCCGCGTAGCAGTTGGGGCCAAAGCAAAAGTTGTTTTCGCTGCCCGCTACTTCCGAAACGATGAAGCGGCGCAACCCCAGTTGCAGGTTGCGGCCCGAAGCGTTGGAAACGGTAGCGCTGTTCGCCAGCGAGAGCTGTGTGCTGCTGCCCGTGACCGTGACGAGAGGCGCACCGCTGATGGTGACACCCTGGAGGTGGCCCGCCTGGGCCGAAAAGCTGGCGGCCCCGAGCAGGGCCGTGGCGAGGAGAAGGTTTTTCATGGCTAAAAAGTGAAATGGGGGTGAAGCAAGGACGACCTGCGGCTTGCAGGGCGTAACAAATTTACGCGGAAATGACGAAAAAGTGGTGAAATCCATACGCTTCGTGTCGCACGTCCTCACCCTGGCTGCCGATAACCGATGATTTGGCGTAACTTAGGGGCGAAATTCAGTCCTTCCCACGGTTGGCAGCTTCTCCAACAATTTTTTCCTAACCCCATGAACAAAGGTTTCCTACTTGCGGGCGTTATCAGCGCCCTGGCCCTGGCCGTTCGGCCAGCCGTGGCGCAATACTACGCATTGCCCCACGCCGCCCCCGGCCAGAACCCCGGCGGCCTCAACACCGACGGCGAAGGGCGCTTCGACCTGGGCCAGCCGGGCTGGAACCTGTTGCTAACCGGCACAACCGCCACCCAGGCCCAACCCGCCTGGACACCGGTGCAAACGCTGCCGTTCGCTTTCAACGTGGGCGGGCAGTCGTACAACAGCTACAAGGTGTCGAGCAGTGGTGTGCTGACCTTTACAACCACCGCCACCGCCGTGCCGCCTACTGCCAACACGGCTTTGCCCGACGCGCAACTGTCCAATAATTCGGTGGGGTTCTGGGGGCTAATGATGGCGGCCACCAACGACTTTCTGATTTCCAAAACCTTTGGCACGTTTCCGAACCGGCAGCACTGGGTGCAGTTCAATTCGGTGAGTGTGCCAACGGCGGCCAACAACGCGCCCATCAGCGGCAGCTTCCTGTACTGCTCCATTGTGCTGGAGGAAACCACCAACAAGGTGTACTTGGTGTGGCAGCGGTCGGGGGCCGATGCCCAGACGCTCTCGGCGGGCCTGCAAACCAACGCCACGACGGCCTACGGCTTGGACCTGAACCCGACCACCAGCATTCCGAATTTGGCCAGCGCCGCAGCCACCGACAACCAGTACCAGGAAATTGCGCCGGGCACCCAGCCCGCGCTGGACCTGGCGGGCAATGCCCTGACGTTACCCAACACGGCCGCCTTGCAAAGCACCGTGACGGTGCGGGGCAGCGTGGAAAACCTCGGTACGCAGGCCGTAACCTCGGCCACCGCCAACTACCGCGTTGGCAACGGGCCGGTGGTGTCGGCTCCGCTGAATTCCATCAACGTAACCCCGCTGGGGCGGGCCAATTTTGTGCATCCGGTGCCCTTCACGGTCGCGGCTGGCGGGGTGTTGCAGGTGCGGGCCTGGCTCTCGGCCCCCAACGGCGGCGTGGACCAGCAGGTGAGCAACGACACCATCCGGGGCACGGTGGTGGTGGGCGACTCGACCCTGCGGCGGCTGGTGGTGGAAGAGGTGTTCACGAGCGCCACCTGCCCGCCCTGCAACCCCGGCAACATCACCATTCAGGGCGTGAACCGCACCAATCCGGGTAAGCAGGTGGTGGTCAAATACCAACAAAACTTTCCGGGCCTGGGCGACGACCCGTACTACACCCTGGAAAGCGGGGCACGCTTCAACTACTACAACCTGAGCGCCATTCCCTACATGATGCTCGACGGCGGTTGGAACGGCAACGGCAACTCGTTCACGGCTCCCATCCTCAACCAGTACCAGGCGGTGCCGGGCCTGGCGCGGGTGTCGGGGGGCTACACCCTGACCGGGGGCAACCTCGTGACGGTGAACGCCCAGGTGAAGCCACTGTTTGCTACCCCGGCGGGTCGGCTCGTCGCCCACACCGTCGTCACCGAGCGCCGCACGGTGAACAACCGGCGCAGCAACGGCGAAACCGTTTTCTACGAGGTGATGAAAAAGATGCTGCCCAACGAAAACGGCACGGTGCTGCCCGCGCTGGCTTCGGGGCAAGTACACAACCTGAACCTGTCGTTCAACGTGGCTACGTTGCCGACTACCCAAGCGGTGGAGCACTTCGATTCGCTGCGGGTGGTCGTGTTTGTGCAGGACGTGCTGACCAAGTTGATATACCAGGGCGGCTACATGGTGCTGCCCCGTGTGTTGGCCAGCCACACGGCCAGCGTCGGCCCGGCCTTCGTGCTCGCCCCCAACCCTAGCACCGGCGTTGCGGCCATCAGTGTGCGCCTCGACCAGGCCAGCCCCGCCCGCGTGGACGTGCTGGACGTGACCGGCCGCATCGTGCTGACCCAGGCCCTGACGCTGGGCGCTGGCCCCCAGGAAATTCCGCTGAACCTGGCCGCCCAGGCAGCGGGCGTTTACACCGTCCGGCTGACGACCAATACGGGGGTGCAAACCCGCAAACTGGTGCGGCAGTAGGCCGCAATCACCCCGGCTTGCTTACCTTGTGGCAGAATTGCCCCGGGCCGTTCTTTTTACGAGAGCGGACCGGGACTTTTTTTCATAACCCCATCATTTTCACCACCCCTTTTCCCGCATGAAAAAATTGCTTCTCTTGGCTGCTACGGCGGCCGGGTTGTTGGCCGCCCGGCCAGTAGCCGCCCAGTACTACCTTACACCGTTCATTAGCGCCGGACAAAACCCCGGCGGGCTGAACAACGACTTGGAAGAGCGCGGCCAGACTGGTTGGAACATCATCCTGACCGGGAATGCCGTCACCGCCACCACCCCGGCCTGGACCCCGGCGCAGACCGTGCCATTTCCGTTTCAGTTCAATGGCAGTGTTGCTCCCGGCTATATCGTGTCGAGCAGCGGGGTGCTAACTTTCAGCACCGGCACTGCGCTGCCCGCCCCCAGCGGCACCAACGCGGCCCTGCCTTCGGCAGCCTTGCCCGACCAGTCGGTGTGCGTGTGGGGCACGGTTTGCACCGTGAACAACGACTTTATTTCGACCAAAACTTTTGGCACGGCTCCCAACCGCCAGCACTGGATTCAGTTCACGTCGGTGGGCGAAGCTGGCAACACCGCCAACGCCCCGTTTTTATACTGGGCCATCGTACTGGAAGAAACTACCAACAAAATTTATGTGGTGGAGCAGTGGTCGGGCCTGCAGAACGCAACCCCCAACCTGAGCCTAACAGTGGGGGTGCAAGTAAATAGCACCACGGCAGTGCAAACGGCGCTCTCGCCCAACCAAACCGCCACTACCTACAACACCCAGGACGACACCCCGGCTGATAACTCGTATTGGACATTCGCCCCCGGCAACCGGCCGGCTGGTGACTTGGCCCTGACGGCTTTGACATTGCCTTCCATTGCCTCGCGCCAGAATCCGGTGCCCGTCACCGGGCAGTTTCGCAACCTGGGGGCACAGGCCGTTACCAGCTACATCCTGGGCTACCAAGTGAACAACGGCGCGGCCGTCACCGGCACCGTCACGGGGTCTTCGCTGGCTTCGTTGGCGACAGGCAACTTTGTGCACCCCACGCCCTGGCAGCCGGCCAGCGGCGGGGTGTATCGTCTCAAAGTGTGGACGAGCAGCCCCAACGGTCTGCCCGATGCCGACCACAGCAACGATACACTGCGCACGTCGGTGGTGGTGGGCGACTCGACCATGCGGCGGCTGGTGGTGGAAGAGTGCTTCACGAGCGCCACCTGCCCCCCCTGCCGGCCGGGCAATACCATTGTGGAAAACGTGAACCGCACCAACCCTAACAAGCAGGTCGTTATCAAGTACCAACAGAACTTTCCCGGTGCCGGCGACGACCCCTACTACACGGTGGAGAGCGGGGCGCGGCGCGGCTACTACGGCATCAACGCCATTCCGTATATGACCCTCGACGCTGGCTGGAACAACAATTCGCAGTCGTTCACGGCGGGCATTCTCAACCAGTACCAAGCCAGGCCCGCCCTGGCGCGGATAACGGGCGGCTACACCCTGACCGGCACCACGGTCACGGCCAACGCCCAAATCCGGCCGTTTCTGAACTTCCCGGCGGGCCGACTGGTGGCCCACACGGTCATCACCGAGCGCCGCACCACCCGCAACGCCCGCACCAACGGCGAAACAGTGTTTTTCCACGTGATGAAGAAAATGCTGCCCAACCAAAACGGCACCCCGCTGCCCGCCCTGACTTCGGGCCAGAACTTCGCCCTGACCCAGAGTTTTGATGTGAGTACTTTGCCCGCCACCCAGGCTGTGGAACACTTCGACAGCCTGCAAGTAGTAGTGTTTGTGCAGGATGTGGTGACGAAGGACATCTACCAGGGCGCGTCACTGGTACTGCCGCGTCCGGCGGGCACCCGCACGGCGCAGTTGGGCACGGCCTTCAGCCTGGTGCCCAACCCCGGCAGTGGGGCCACCGCCGTGCATTTTGCCCTCGCCCAACCCGAAACCGTGCGCGTGGAAGTGCTCGACCTGCTGGGTCGCCTTGTGCTGGACCGCCCGCAGGTGCGCCTGGGCAGCGGCTCGCAGGAAGTGCCGCTGGTCCTGCCCGGTCAGGCCCCCGGCCTCTACACCGTGCGCCTGACCACCAGCGCTGGCACCCGCACCGGCAAACTGACGTTGGAATAGTATTTGCCTAAGCGCAAACCGCGCAGCCCGGCTGGCCGTTGGTCGGCCGGGCTGTTTGGTTTTTCTCTCTTTCTTATCTCCCGTACCGCATGAAAAAAATCCTCGTTTTCCTCGGCCTCGCCGCTGCTACGGCCCTGGCCACCCCCGCCGCCCACGCCCAATCTGGCTCGCTGGCCACCTCGCAGCCCGACACTCCCCACGACACCGACCTGAAAGTGCGAAAGCTGCCCGTGGTGTCGGTCCGCAGCCTGGACGGCAAGCCCGTCAGCACCGCCAACCTGCCGGGCGTGGGGCAGGGCAAGCCGGTCATCATCAGCTTCTGGGCCACGTGGTGCAAGCCATGCATTGCGGAGTTGAGCAACATTCACGAACTGTTCCCCGATTTGCAGGCCGAAACCGGTACTACCCTCATCGCCATCAGCATCGACGACGTGCGGAACGCGGCCAAAGTGGGGCCGCTGGCGAAGGGAAAGGGCTGGACTTACCCCATTTTTCTGGACCAGAACCAGGACCTGAAACGCAACATGAACGTGAACAACATTCCGCACACCTTCCTGCTCGACGGGGCGGGCAACATCGTGTGGCAACACAACGCCTATAACGAAGGCGACGAAAACTACCTGCTGGAACTGGTGCGTAAAGTGGCGAAAGGAGAAAAAATCAGCCAATAATTTGGGCATCATTTTCAGCGCGTGTTGGTCGTTGAAACGTGTTTTTAGGGAAAATGCCAGCCAGAAAGCGTATCTTTCGGCTGGCATTTTCTTTTGGTGGCAATTTAGGAAATGGGGCGTTTGTAAGGCCGCGCCCGCCACTCCGACCATCTGCCCGCTGTTTTTCCCCGCTTCTTCCCGTCCATGACCCACCTTTCCGCCCGACTTTTTGGGGCCGTTGCCCTGCTGGCGGCCCCGCTGGCCGCCAGTGCCCAAAGCGGCAACCTGCTCGACAACACGCAGATTCACGGCGATTTTCAGAGCGATGTGCAGAGCTACCGGGCCGACCCAGCCATTGGTGCCCCGCTGGTGCGCGAACAAATCCGCAACAACAACTTCGCTAACCTGATTCTGACCACTGGGAAACTCTCGGCCGGGGTGCGCTACGAAGCGTATCTGCCGCCGTTGCAAGGGTTTGACCAGCGGTATGCCGGGCAGGGGGTGCCCTACCGCTACGCCACCTACGACGGCGGGCGCTTTGCCGTCACGGTGGGCAATTTCTACGAGCAGTTTGGGGCGGGGCTGATTTTTCGGGCCTACGAAGAACGGAGCCTCGGCATTGACAATTCGCTGGACGGGGTGCGGGTGCGGATGCAACCTTTCCGGGGCCTGCACCTGACGGGCGTGGTGGGCAAACAACGGTTTTTCTTCGACAAGGCCCCGGCCATTGTGCGCGGTGTGGACGCGGAACTCTCGCTCAATGAACTGATTCCACGCCTCGATTCGGCCGCGACGCGACTCACGCTGGGGGGTTCGTTCGTGAGCAAATTCCAGGCGGGCGACGACCCCACCCTGATACTGCCCGAAAACGTGGGCGCGGGGGCGGGCCGCCTGAGCCTGAGCAACGGCGGTTTTGTGTTCAACGCCGAGTACGCTTACAAAGCCAACGACCCTTCGCTGGTGAACAACTTCATTTACAAGAACGGGCAGGCGCTGCTCATCACCACGAGCTACGCCCGCAACGGGTTTGGGCTGGTGGTGGGGGCCAAGCGGGTGGACAACTTTGACTTCCGCACCGACCGCAACGCCACCGGCAACCTCAACCGGCTCAACTACCTGCCCGCCCTCACCAAGCAGCACACCTACCTGCTGGCCGCCAGCCTGTACCCCTATGCCACCCAGCCACTGGGCGAGGTCAGCAGCCAGGTCGAGCTAACCTACCACGTGCCGAGCGGCGGCGTGGGCGGAAAATACGGCACCGACCTGAGCCTGAACCTGTCGGGTGTGAACGGCCTGAAGACCGCCCCGCTCAACGATGCCACCACCTCGCGCATCGGGTACGAATCGGGCTTTTTCACGGTGGGCAGCACGCGCTACTTCCGCGACTTCAACCTGGAAATCCACCGCCGTTTCAATAAGCAGGTGAAAGCCAACGTCATGTACGCCCATTTTGAGTACAACAAGGATGTCATTGTGGCTCCTGGCGACTACGGCATCATCACCTCCAACTTTGGGGTGGTGGACGTGGCCTACAAATTCACGCCCCGCCACAGCCTGCGGGGCGAACTGCAGACCCTGCAAACCAAGCAGGACCAGGGGTCGTGGCTGGCCGGGCTGCTGGAATACACCTACTCGCCCCACTTTTTTGCCACGGCTTACGACCAGTACAACTACGGCAACGCCGTGACGGCCGACCAGATACACTATTTGGTGGGGCAGATTGGCTACATCGGCGGCACTACCCGCATTGCGCTGGGCTACGGGCGGCAGCGGGCGGGCTACGTGTGCGTGGGCGGCGTTTGCCGCTACGTGCCGGCTTCCAACGGGGCCACATTGAACATTACCAGCAGCTTTTAACGTCTAAGTTTCTATGGCTAATTCAATCACTTTCGCGCCTGCGGCCCGCCTCGGCATGGCGGGTTTGTTGGCCGCCGGGCTGGCCCTGGCTGGCTGCGATGTCATCCACGACCCGGTGCCGCCGAAGGTCACGTCCACCCTCACGCCGCAGGAGCAAACCCGGCTGGACTCGCTGGACAACCTGCGCCCCGACCCGGCCAACGCGCAACGGGTGCTGATTGAGGACCTCACGGGCCAATACTGCGGCAACTGCCCCAGCGCGGCCCGCACCGCCGACTCGCTCGCCCGCCAGTTTCCGGGCCGGGTGCTGGTGACGGAAGTCCACGTGACGGACTACTTTGCTAGGCCCCGACTGCCCGATTTCCCGCTCGATTTTCGGGTGCCGGTCGTCAGCGAAGAATTGGTGACGGCTTACGACCTTGACAACAAAGGCTTGCCGCAGGGAGCCATCAACCGCGCCCCGTTTGCGGCCTCCAACAACAACCCGGTGGCTACTTACCGCCTCTGGCCGGGGGCCGTGGCCACGGAACTGGCCCGCACGCCGGGGCAGGAACTGGCCCTCACCACCCAGTACGACCCCGCCACCCGCACCCTGCGCCTGAAAGTAGCCAGCCACTACCTGACCAACTTGGATGCGTCCGTGCGCCTGGGCATCGTCCTCACCGAAGACAGCCTGCTGGGCACCCAAAAAGACTACCGCGCCCCCGCTGGCACCGTGCAACAGCCCGGCCAGGAAACCCCCAACTACGCCCACCGCCACGTGTTGCGGGCGGCGCTGGCGGGTACCTTCGGCACCGAGCAAGTCAGCAAGCCCGCCGCCGGGCAGCGGTTCAACACCTACCTCCGCTACACGCTGCCCGCCGCCTGGGTGGCGCGGCGCTGCGGCGTAATAGCGTATCTGGCCAACGGCGACACCCGCCACATTCTGCAAGTAGCCGAAGCGAAGGTGATTGAATAATGAGTTATGAATAATGAATAATGAGTTATGAGTTATGAGTTATGAGTTATGAGTTGAACGGTTCTGCCAACCCAAAACCTCAACTCATAACTCATAACTCATAACTCATAACTCATAACTCATAACTCATAACTCATAACTCATAACTCATAACTCATAACTCATAACTCATAACTCACTCCGCGCCGTCCATTTCATTCTCTACGTCGGGCGCGGGCAAGTGCGCGGGCCGTTGGTGGTCGGGGCTGATTTCCTCGAAGAAATCCTCGAACAGCGCCTGCATCATGCCGTCTTTCAGGCCGATGTCGGGCACGACGATGTGGCTGACGTTGGCCCACTTCATGGCGGAGAGGTAGATGTGTCCGGCGGGCACAATCACATCGGCGCGGTCGGGGTTGAGCATGGCCACGTTCACCCGTTCGCTCATGCTCAGGCCCGCGAGGCGGGCGAGGACGGCCTCGATGCTGCGCCGGGTGGCGGGGTTGTCGGGCGCGGCAGGGGTCAGGCTGTAGATTTTGTTGATGTTGCCGCCCGTGCCAATGGCCCGGGTGACGTGGTATTTGCGGGCGTTTTCGCGCACCCAGGCTTCCATGCGCTGCCAGAGGCCGGCTTGTTGCGCGGTGAGGGTGGCATCGCCGCTCGCTTCCTGCTGCATCCGCCGGATGGAGCCGATTTCAAACGACTGCGCGGCTACCTTGCGGCGGTCGTGGTACACGTTGAATTCGGTGCTGCCGCCGCCCACGTCAATGTGCAGGTAGTGCTTGTTGTCTTCCAGCACGTGCTCAATCACCTTGTTGATGTAGAACGCTTCGGCCTGGCCGTCAATTACCTGAATGGTCATGCCCAACTCCTGCTGCACCCGCGCCACAAGGGCCGCGCCGTTGGCCGCCGAACGCATGGCCGACGTGGCGCACACGAGGTAGTGCGCCACGTCGTGGACTTCCATCAGCAGCCGCAGCGAGTGCAGAAACTTGACAAATTTTTCCGCTTTGGCGGGTGAAATCTCGCCGCTGGCAAACACGTCTTCGCCCAGCCGCATCGGATAGCGCACGTACTCCACCCGCTTGAGGCGATACCGGCCTTCGTAGCACAGCACCGCCGAAATCTGGCAGCGCACGGCATTGGAGCCGATGTCAATAACGGCGAACTTGCGGAGATGATAACCCATGCGGCAAAATTAGTGGTCAGTAGGTCGTTGTCGGTTGTGTGCAAACGGGTGAAAGACCAACAGCTGACAACCACCAACTGACAACCAACAACTAACCCCCCTCCAGCCAGGCCTTGAAGCCGCCCGCTTTTTCGCGGCTCACCAGCACCTCGTCGGCGGGTTCGGGGTGCAGGTCAAGCTTGAGCTTGCCGTTGAAATAGGGGTGCAGGCGGCGCACGGCCGACAACTGCACCAGCACCTGCCGGTTGGCCCGGAAAAACTGGCCGGGGTTGAGCAGCTTTTCCAGGTTTTCCAGGGTGTAGTCCACCACAAAGCGGCGGTTGTCGTGGGCTACCAGCGTAGTCAGTTCGTGGCGGCTTTGGAAATAAGCCACTTGCACCACATCCAGCGGCAACAGTTGTGCGCCGCTTTCCACCAGAAACCGGGTTTTGTAAGGCCGCGTACTCAAGGGCAGGCTGTCAAGCAACTGCTCCAGCCGTCGCCCGTTGGCAGTGGGCGAAAAGCTGGCTTTCATCTCCGCGAACTTGGTCAGCGCCGCCCGCAACTCGTCCAGCTTAATGGGCTTGAGCAGGTAATCCACGCTCCGCACTTTGAACGCCTTGATGGCGTATTCGTCGTAGGACGTGGTGAAAATAATGGGAGCCGCAGTCGGGTGGCTCTCAAATAACTCAAAACTCAACCCGTCGCTGAGTTGAATGTCGGACAGGATGAGGTCGGGGGCCGGATGGCCCGCCTCAAACCACGCCCGGCCCGCTCGCACGCTGGGCAGCACGGCCAGCACTTCGGCCGTGGGGTCGGCCTGGTGCAGCAGCCGTTGCAGGCGTTCGGCCGCCGGGTATTCGTCTTCAATGAGCAGGATTTTCATGGGCGGGTTGAACGGCAACCTCCCCGCCTTGCAAAGGAGGGGACATTTTCGCGCAGCGAGAATTGCGGTGGTAAACTCGTTGGGGTGGTAAACCCGTTGAACGGCCGCTGAACGATGACCGCTGCACAGCGCAGTAATTCCCCCGTTCAGCGACCGTTCAGCGAATTTACCACCCCAGCTTCGGCTGCGCCGAAGCGTCCCCTCCTTTGCCAGGAGGGGAGTTGAACGGTCAGCCTTCACCCCAGCAACGGCAGCCGCACCGTGAACAGCCCGCCGCCTTGCTGCACTTCCACCGGCCGTTCGGTCAGCAGCCGGTAGCGGTCAATGATGTTCTGCAAGCCCACTTTGGTGGAAGCCGCCAGCGCCGTTTTGGGCTGCACGTTGTTGGCCACGCTCACGTAGCCGTCGGCGGCCCGCAGCGACACCCGCAGGGGGCTTTCGGCCGAAATAACGTTGTGTTTCAGGGCGTTTTCAATCAGCATTTGTACGCTCAACGGGGCCACCGAGCGGCGGGCGGTGTCGGGGGCCAGGTGCTGGTCGAGTTGCAAATCGTTGCGAAAGCGGGTTTTGTTGAGGGCCACGTAGGCTTCCACAAATTTCAATTCCTCGGCCAGCGGCACCGTGGCGCGGTCGCGGCTGAGCAGCACGTAGCGGTACACGTCGGCGAGCTGCTCCACAAACTGCTGCGCGGGGTCGTTTTCCGGCTCAATGAGGGCAGCCAATGTATTGAGCGAATTGAACAGAAAATGCGGGTCCAGTTGGCGTTGCAGGGCCTCCAGCTCGCCCTGAATGCTGGCGCGGGCCAGGGCTTCGGAGCGTTGCAGGTTTTTCTTCCATTCGCTGAAAAAATAGGCGCTTTCGTAAATGGAAGTAACGAAAAACGTGGGAATCAAATCCAGCAAAAATCCGGTAGTCAATTGCGCGTCGGGGCACAGCTCAAAGCCCAAAAAACGCTTGAAGACCATGTTCAGCAGCACCGTGGCCGTGAGCGTGTAAGCTATGCTGCTCAGGGTTTGGGTTGTTAGGCGGCGGGCGGTTTGGTCGTAGCGCGGAAACCAATGCCGCAGCAGCACAAAAATGGCCCGGTTGCCTTCCCAGAGGGCGGCCGTGGTGAGCAGCGCGGCCAGGTAGCCCCGGCCCAGGGCGGGGCTGGCGTAGGCGGCGGCTCCGTCGTGCGCCCCCACCATGAGCAGGGCCAGGAGCGGTATTCCGGCAAGGCGGGCGGGGCGGTCATTCATGGCTCGGTGCGGTTGGGGTCCGAAAGATAGGCGTAAAACCAGGGCGGTGCGGGTACGGGCAAGCTCCGGCTCAGAAGGTCAGCCGGTAGAACGGCACCGGCAAAAACCCTTGCTGGTAGGCCGTGCCGATGGTGTTGGTACGCGGGTTGTAGGCCCGCTGAAACACGTTTTCGTGGTTGCTCACGTTCTGCAAATCCACGGCAATTTCGTGGGTCAGGCGGGCGCGGTTGATTTTGTAGCTCACCTTCACATCGGCCCGGAAATACTGCGGCAGTTTTTGGGCAAAGGCGCGGTCGTATTCGTACACCGCCGTGTGCGCCGCGCCCGAAGCCACCAGGTCAATCGGGGTTTCGTAACGCCCGCCGGTGGTGGCGGCTTTCAGGCTGAGGGTGAAAACATTGCCCCGGCCGCCGAGCCGGAACTCGCGGCCCACCAGCGCATTGGCCACGTACTGGCTGTTGAACGGCGTGTTGCGCTCCACGCCGTCCGAACCTTTGTAGCGCGACTGAAACAACGACGTGGTGAGCAGAAAATAGTAGCCCTGCGAAAAGCTGCGTTCCAGGGTCAGCTCCAGGCCGTAGTTGCGGCCGGTGCCCGCGTTCACGAGGTTGCCCACGTTGGTCGAGGCAAAGTCCACACCCTGCGTAAGTTGCGAAAACGTGCTGGCCGTGCGTTCCACCGGCGCATCAAAAATCCACTGGTGGTAAGCTTCGGCCCGAAAATGCACGTTGTCGGTCACTTGGCGGTCGTAGGCCAGCACCAGGTGATGGCTGCGCGTAAAGCCCAAGTCGTGGTTGGTGAGGGTTGCTTGGCCATCGGTGCCGGGGCTTTGGTAAAAATACGTCAGCAGCGGCTGCAAGGTGCTGTGCAGGCCGTAGGCCAGGCTCAGGCGGCTGGCGGCCGAGGCTTGGTATTGCAGCCCGGCGCGGGGTTCCACAACCGAGCTGTTGTTCAGGGCAAAGCGCGACACATTCAGGCCCGCGTTCAGGGTCAGTTGGTCGCTGAAACGGTGCCGGGCCTGCACGTAGGCCTGGGCCAGGGCGGTGTTGCCGCTGGCGGCCCGCTCCGTCACTGCGGCCGGGTAGGTGTAGCCGCTGCGGAAGTTGTACTGCAACAAGTCCACAATCACCCCGGCCTGCACCCGGTCGCGGGCGCTGACTTTGTGCGTCACCGATAGATTGGCCGACATTTTATCCTGCACAAAATCAACGTTGTAATCGGGAATCTGGCTCACAATTCTTCGTCCCGTGCTGGCGTAGAGCACGGTGTCCTGGTCGTAGCGTTGGGTACTGCGCGAGGCCGACAGCACCAGCCGCGCCACGCTGCGGTCGGTGAAGCGGTGTTCGTAGCTGGCCGCCGCAATGCCGGTGCCGAAACGGGTGTAAATGTTGTTGTTTTCGTTGCCGTAGGAGTCGGCTTTGGTGGAGTCCACGTCCTTACCTAGGAAGGTGATGTTGCTGCGCCCGCCGATGGTCCAGGCGCTGAACGTGCCCCGGCGGCCCACCGGCACGTCCACTTTGGCCGTGAAATCCTGGTAGTTGGGCGTGCCCGCAATCTGGTAGCCCACCGCCTTGAGCAGCGAAAACACTGAGTAGCGGTAGTTGATGAGGTACGAGGCCTTGGACTTTTTGGAAAACGGTCCTTCGGCCCCAAATTCCACGCCGTTGAAGCCGACCTGCCCCAAAAACTCGTGCTTCTCGTCGTTGCCCTTCCGCAGCCGCACGTCAAACACCGACCCCAGCGCGTTGGCATATTCGGCCGGGAAGGCTCCGGTGAGAAAGTCGGACTTGGCCAAGAGGTTATTGTTCAGCATACTCACTGGCCCGCCGGTGGTGCCCTGCGCCCCGTAGTGGTTGGGGTTCGGAATGTTCACGCCATCCAGCCGCCACAGCAGCGAGGCGGGCGAGTTGCCGCGCACCACGATGTCGTTGCGGCTGTCGTTGGCGCTGCTCACGCCGGCAAAGTTTTGGGCCATGCGGGCGGGGTCGCCCAGCGCCCCGGCGTAGCGGTTGGCTTCCTGCGGCGAAAACGGCCGGGCCGACACCGTGGCCATCTCGTTGTTGGTCACGCGCTGGTCGTCGCTGCGGCGGTACGTCACCTGCACTTCGTCCAGCTTGGTCAGGCGCTCGGTAAGCTGCAATTCCAGCACCGCTTCCTTGCCCGCGTTCACGGTTATTTCCTTGACCAACAGGTCTTCGTAGCCCACGCTGGACACCCGCAGTTGTGCCCGGCCCAGCGGTACGCCCGGCAGCCGGAAGCGCCCGTTGGCATCGGTGGTCGCGCCCAGGCCGGGTTGGTTCAGCACCACCACGGCCGCGCCAATCACCGGGGCTTTGGCCCCCGCGTCCAGCACCGTGCCCCGGATGGTTTGGCTAGCGCCTTCTTGCGGTTGGGTGGCCGTTGGGGGTGAAGTTTGGGCCAGCGCGGCTATCGGCAGCGCCAGCAAAGCCAGCAGCAAACTGGCAGCAAAGAGGAAGTGTCGCATCAGAACCAATGTTTGAAGTGAAACAATGGCTCAAAATTGGCAGATGCGGCCAGCCACCGAAAGCCCATTCGGGGCGAAGCGTCGCCAGATAGAGGCGAAGCGGCAGCCGTGACGGTTGGGCCGGGACTAGTTTTCGCCGTTAATCAGGTTCACGACGAGCGTCACCACGATTTGCTCTGTAAATGCACCAACCGCTTGAGGTCGGCAAACTGGCGCTGGCTCAATTGCACGAAACTCTCAAATCAACCCTTGAGCCACCTGTGGTAGTTCGTCCTACTGGCCCGCCGTTCAGTTGGTAAGCATTCCTTGCCAACTGCTTCCAACCCGCTACTTATCAATCCGAAACCCCAGCCCGAATTGCACCTGCGAAACCTCCTCCGAAATTTGGTAAGACACGCTGAAGGCCAGCGTTTCTACCACCGGAGCGATGTAGAAGCCGCCGCCGTAGCCAGTGTGCAGGCCGCCCGGCGAGGCCCCCTGGTAGTACACCCGGCCCTGGTCGTAGAAACCGAACACGCCGTAGTAGAACGGCAGAAAGCCGTTCTTGACCTGGCCCAGGGCCAGGCGCAATTCCGTGTTGTAGTACAGGCTGGCATCGCCGGCAAAGCGGTTGCGGTAGTAGCCGCGCAGGCCGTCGCTGAGGCCGATACTGGCAAATTTGTAGAACGGAATGTCGGCCTCGGGACCGTAGTTTTTGGCCCCGCCACCTTTGAGGACCAGCGTGATGGGCAGCCCGATTTTGGCCGTGCCGTAGTATTCGGCAAAGCCCTGGGTGAGGCCGAAGGTGGTTTCGTTGCTGTTAAGTTGGCGGTAGGTGTCGTGCTGCACCCGCAGGCGCACCCCGCGCTGGGCAAAGCTCTGGCGGTTGCGCAGGTCCAGGTCCAGCAGCGCATTCACGCCCACCAGGTTTTGCGGACTGGCGTTGGGCTGGGGGCGGTCGGTGCGGGGGTGGCGCAGGGTGGTGCCCAGCAGGCTGCTGTCGGCGTAGTTGCTGGTGTAGCTTTCGTAAGTCGGCCCCACCCGCGCCACGCTGCGCTGGAAAAAGCTCCGTTCCAAAAAGCCGTTCAGCGTCACGCCTTTGTAGCGGGCTTTGTAGTAGTTGTCGTTGTACAGGTCTTTGCTGAAGGGCGTGTCGTTGCCCAGCCCGAAGAAGTTATAAAACGGAAAATACGCCCCGTAGCTGACCTCGCCGCCCACGTCAATTTTGCCAATGGCGTAGCGGTGCCGGGTGTTGGCCGTGACCTGAAACAGGCCGTTGGTGCTGGTGGCGGCGTTCAGGCCGTAGCGGTTTTTGTAGCCCGGCTTGCGGAAGCCCTGCTTCACGATGTCAATGCCGGCGCTGATGCCAAAGCCGTCGTTGCGGTTGTAGAACAACGACCCGCGCGGCGTGTACCCGTTGTATTCAAAGGCTTCGCGGTCGTAGCGGTTCACCTCGGGACGGGTGCTGGTGTGGTTGTCGCCTTCGGTGCCGAGTTGCATATCGGTATCGGGCATATCGTACACCTTGGTCTTGGTCCGCAGACCGCGCACCCGCGACTCATCGGCCACTTTGTCTTTGCCCGCCCCGCCGATGATGCGCACCAGAATGCTCTTGTGGGCCGCGCCCTTCACCGTGAATACGTCCTTGCCGTCTAGCCCATACAGGCATACTTCCTCGGTTTCTTTGGGGCTGAACGTGCGGTCAAATAGGGCCGGGCCGTTGGGCGCTTCGCTGTCGCCTTGGCGGTCGAATAGCTGCACCCGCACCTGTTCGTCGGGCAGCCGTTCCACCACAAATACCTCGGCCTTGTTGCTGCCCACCACGTCCACGCGCCGGGCCAGCATCAGGTAATACTTGTCCAGCGCCTGCGGCAACCCCTGGATGCGGGCTTTCAGCTTGCGGTTGATTTCCTGGGCCGATTTGGTCTGAATTTCAGCTGGCAGTTGGGCCGTGGCCTGGTCAATCACGGCGGGCGTGATGCGCTGTTGCAGGTAGGTGGCGGCGGCCTGCCAGTCGGCGCGGGTCAGGCCTTGCAGCAAGAAGCGGTCCAAGTGGCGGGCAGGCCAGTTCAGGCTTTTTAGCCCGTCAATCTGGTCGTCAAACCCCTGGATGCTGGGCACCGCCCATTCGCGGTTGGCCAGGTAGGTCAGCAGCCCGTTCCAGAGCGTAAAAGCTTGGTCGCGGTCGCGCGGAATGGGCCGGTACAGCAGGCCGCCGTCGGGTTGTTTGTAGCCTGCCCATTTCCAGTTGTCCTCGTGCTTGCCGAAGTCGGCCACCAGCATATCGAAGCCCCGGGCGCGGGCCAGGGCGGGCGCGTCCACGCGGTTGTCGTGGTCTTTGTAGAGGTCGCGGAACAGGCTGAACGAGCGGGTCACTTTGTCGGAATTGCCGAAGCCCGGCAGGTTGGGCTTGTCTGGCGACGAACTTCGTTTGGGGTCCTTTGGGCTTTCTTCCAGTGTGCCCAGCAGGTTGGCGTACTCGCCCCGGAACGGCCCCAGGGTGCCGTTGTCGGGCAGCCGGAACAGGCGCGGCCGGGCGTGCAGAATGTCCGTCTGGTCCAGCATATAGCTGATGGGCAGGTTGGAGTAGGGGTTGGCCGTGGCCGTGATGTCGCGCAACACGTCGGCCGCCACCGAGTTGCGAAGTTCCGGCGGCAGAATCTTGGTCACATCTTTATCCACCGACCGAAACACGTACTCCGCGCTGTCGGCGGCGATGAGCTTGAGCGAGGTGGTTTGCCGCCCGCCGCCGCGCCCAAACGGCCGCAGCCCGCCCTTGTCGGCCCGCAAATCCAGCGTCGGCACCGCCACCGGCGTGAGCCACGACGAGCGGTACACCGGCCCGATGAGGAACGTCTTGGCGGGGCCAGCCGCGTACTCCGGCCCCGGCACCACCGTGGTGGTGGCCCGAAAAGGCACATCCGCCTTTATTTCGGAAGTCGTCGGCCCCCGGCCGGGGCAGTCGGTGATGAAGGCATTGGCGGGCAGGTTCACGTCCTCGCCCGTGGCGCAGGGCGACCGAAACAGCGTCCCGGCGTAGATTTCCTTCGCCACCTGCCCCTCGCCCGCAAACGCAAAAAAGCGGCTCCGCACCAGCCCGTTGACCGAATATTCCAGCGTGGCGTAGCCTTCCTGTTTTTCGTTTACTAACGCCATGCCCTTCGCCCCGACGTGTTCGGCCCGCAAAAAACTTCCGCTCACCAAGTGGTAGCTGCCCTGAAACGGCGCGAGTTGCAGCGAGTAGTCGTGCGCCGCCGCATACACCACGCCGGGGTTGGACTGCAAGGTGTTCAGCAACTCCTTCCGCAGCGCCTGGTACTGCGGGTTGGCCAGGTCGCGGGGGGTGCCCACGTTCTGCCGATACGCCGCGTAGATGGTGCCCAGCACCGGCGGGCTGAGGTGCCGCGCCAGCGGCTCGTGCCCCCCGTACACGCCGTTGCTGACCACCGGCTGGTGCCCCGCCAGCAGCACGTTGCGGCCGTGGGTGTCGTCGAGCACGTCCTGGAGCTGTTCCCGAAACTCGTCCAGGGTCAGGGTTTTGCAGTCGGTGTCGGGGGCTTCGGGCCGGTCGTAGGGGTGCGTAAACCAGGGCGTGTTAATCGCCACCAGCCGCACGAGCGGGGCCACGTCCACCACCTCCGGGCCGGGGCAGCCGTTGCTGGGCACAAAGGCGTTCTGGCCGGGCAGTTGCTTTTCAATGTACTTCTCCAGCCGCCGCACGGCCTTCAGCCCGTCGGGGCCGGAATTGTCCCAGTCCTTGTCGCCGGGCAGGAAGTAGATTTTGCCCAGCGGCAGGCCCTTCACCAACCCAATCAGGGCATCGGCGCGGGCTTTGGCGCGGGCAAAGTCGGCGGTGTCTTTTTTGGAAGCCAGCCCGTGGTTGCCCACCATGTCGCCCAAATGCACCACCGTGAACGGCCCTGTTTGCTGCGCCAACGTGCGCCGGAAGGCTTGCAGGCGGGTGGGTGATAAGTCGCCGGGGGCGGTGTTGCCGAGCAGGAAAACAGTGTGGGCGGGGGGCGGGGCGGTTTGGGCCGGGGCGGGGCCAGCCAGCAGCAGGCCCGCCGCCAGCAGAAGGGCAGAAGTGAAGCGCATAGAAAACGAATTGTCGCCCTACCTACGGCAGAGAAAACAAAAAGGTAAAGCCCTGCGCGGGCCTTTTAACCATTTCCGTCCCAATTCTGTGCAGAAACTGCCCTGGGGGCACCTCACCCCCCGTCCCCCGGTTCGCTTGATGCGCGAAGCCTGCGGAGAGTGGGGGCATCTAAGTAGTCGCGCAAAAGTAAACGAGTAAAAGGAACGGTCATGCTGACGAAGGAAGCATCTGTACGCCCGCTAATCCAATCGTTTCGCAGGCAGGGTTAGCGGGCGTACAGATGCTTCCTTCGTCAGCATGACCGTTCCTTTTACTCGTTTACTTTTGCGCGGGTACTTAATGGGGCGGAAGCCCGCACTTGCCAACCCCCGAAGCTCCTACCTAAACTAAATGCCCCCCTCTCCGCAGGCTTCGCGCATCAAGCGAACCGGGGACGGGGGGTGAGGTTGCCCCCAGGGCGGACCTACCCCAACTCCGCCAACGCCTTGGGCACGCCGGTGCTGGCCGCTTCCACCACGTAGCGCACCCCGCGCCGCCCGGCTTCGGGCTGGTGCGGGTCTATCACAAACACCGGGCACGTGCTGGGGGCGTAGTGCAGCAGCCCCGCCGCCGGGTACACTTGCAGCGAGGTGCCCACCACCAGCACGGCATCGGCTTCGGCCACAATTTCGGCGGCTTCCTCGATGGCGGGCACCTGCTCGCCGAACCACACGATGTGGGGGCGCAGTTGGTGGCCGTCGGCGGCGCGGTCGCCGAGGTGGATGTCGCCGGGGCAGTCAAATACGGCCGTTTCGTTGCCCACCGAGCGCATCTGGAACAGGCTGCCGTGCAGGTGCAACACGTGGCTGGAACCGGCCCGTTCGTGCAAATCGTCCACGTTTTGGGTGATGATGCGGACCTGCCAGCCGGGCTGCTTTTCAAACGCGGCCAGGGCCACGTGGGCGGCATTGGGTTGCACGGTGCGGGCCTGGGCGCGGCGCTGGTTGTAAAAATCCAGCACCAGCGCCGGGTTGCGGGCAAAGCCTTCGGGCGAGGCCACGTCCTCGACGCGGTGGTCTTCCCACAGGCCGTTGGTGTCGCGGAAGGTGCGGATGCCGGACTCGGCCGACACGCCGGCCCCGGTGAGGACGACGAGGGTTTTCAGGGGTAGGGTCATGGGGTAAAGTTACGGCGGGAAAAGGGCAAAAAAAAGCGCCCGAAGGCGCTTTTTCCTCGGGTTGTCGGGCCTCGGCTAGGGCTTGGCCTTCGGGGCTTTGGGGGCCGGGTCGTTCACGGTGTAGCCGTAGTCGCCCATTTCGCGCAGGCGGGCGGTGCCCAGGTTGCCTTGCAGGGCTTTGGAGCCGCGCTGGTTCAGCGGCACGCACTCGGCCACCACGGCATCGCGCTGCTTGTAGAGCTTTTCGACTTCGCGCATCAGGTCTTCGGCCTTTTTCTGGGCGGCCAGGGCAGCGGGCACCTTGGCCGCAGCGGCGGCAATTTCGGCCGCCAACGCGCCGCCAATGAGCGAATCGGGGCCTTTGTCGGCAATGGCCTTGCCCACGGCAGCGGTCAGGTTGAGGGAGCCAACGGGGTCGCTGGACCCCGGAATGGGAATGCGGGCTTTCGCCATGACAGGAGGTGGCCGGAGAAAGTGAACCCGGCGCAGCTCAAATGTACCGCTCCGCCCCCAAAGCGCCACCTCCCGGCCAAAAAGGCAGTTGCCCCCGCCGCACAGGCGTTTGGACCCGCCGCGTGGGTATTCGGACCCGCCAAATAGCTATTTGGTGGGTCCGAATACCTGCGCGGCGGGGGCAAAAAAGCATTTACCCCCTCCAAACACCTGTGCGGGCCGGCCTGACGGCACCTCCCTCCCTAGCCCTCTCTTCTGCGGAGCGGCGAGCGCCCCGCCAGCGCATCCACAATGGCCATCGTCGCCACGCTCACCGTGCAGACCCGCGCCAGCAGGTCGGCCACCGGCCCGGCGTGGTCGGCGAAGCGGTAGGTATCGAATGTGTTCGGCGAGGGTGGGGTCTTTGGGGCATAGCGCGGTCCCGGAAGTGCCCCATTTCTGGAAAAGAAGGGCGTTTTGGGTTCTCAGGCAGGCAACGCGAGTAATTCGGCTTCCAACTGCTGAATGCCGCGTAGCAAATTACTGAAGCTCGGGGAGCGCGCGTTGGCAAGGTCAAGCTGTGAGGCGATGCGCCGCGAACCGTCTACTTTCTGATACAGCCCCTTGGTGAGTGTGTGCAACTCGCGGCTGGGCGAACCGAGTTGGTCGGGTGCCAGAAATTTGGACCGGGCCTTGGGGGGCAACGTAGCCACGATACGGCAGGCGAGTGCCCGCTCCACGGCGGGCAGGTCGGCCAAGTAAAAGGTTTCCAATTCGGTGCAGGCGATGCGAACCAAGGTGGTGGCCGCCCGCCCGGCGGCTTCGCACTTCTCCCAGAGCCGCGCTTTGAGGGCGCGGCAGTCGGGAAAGCCGTCTTGGTCGCGCAAGACCAAAAAGCGGGCTTCGGGGTTGAGGTAATAGCGCAGCCGCTTTTCCAGGCGCTTGTCCAAATCCTGCTTGCCCTCGAATGGAATGAAGGTGCAGGTGATAGATGCATCCAAGGAAACGCGGCAGCAACGCTTTGAGGAGGGCCGCCGCCGATTGTTCCTCTAACAGAAACACGAGTTCGCGCTTGTTCATTGGGGGTCGGCACCAGTGAAAAACCGTTGTTTCCAGAGGTAGCCCATCTGGTCGCCCTCCTGCATATACGCCGCCACCTGCTCATTGTCCTGGGCGCGCCTGATTTCGGTGCCCCCATCGGTTTTCACCAGCCAGCAGACTTCCTCCAGGCGCACGGCATTCAGAAAGTCGGGCGAATGGGTGGAGACCAGCACTTGCCCGCCCCGCTGGGCATAGAGCCGGAACTCTTCGGCCAGCTCGGTCATCAGCTGGGGGTAGAGTTGATTCTCCGGTTCCTCGATGCACAGCAGCGGGTGGGGGCGGGGGTCGTAGAGCAGCACCAGGTAGGCAAACATCTTGATGGTGCCGTCGGACACGAAGCGGTCGAGGAAAGGGGTTTTGAACGACCCGTCCCGAAAGCGCAGCGTCAGGTAGCCATCCTCCGTGAGCTTGGGCTCGACGGAACTCACGCCGGGCACCCGGCGGGTCATGGCCTCCAGCACCTGGGCAAAAATTTTCGGGTGGTGCTCAAAAAGGTATTGGGCCACCAGGGGCAGGTTGTCGCCCTCGGCCGAGAGGTGTTCGTAGGTGCCGCTGGCTTCTTTGCGCCCGCGTGCGGCGTTGATGTGGAAGTCGGAAACGTGCCAGGACTCAATCAACTGGCGAAACGCATTGGCGGCTTTGAAGCGCTCAAACTGGCCCAGTCCTTTCAGGGCCAGCATATCGGGGGTATTCAGCTTTTGGGATTCCCGGCCCAGCTCTTCATCCTTTTTGTCAAAGTCTTCTTCGTTGGTAATGGCATAGCCCTCTCCGTTGCGAAAGTCGAGAAAGTGGTAGGGACTGCCGTAGCGCCCGCGCTTGTAGCGCAGGATTTCGCGCTTGACGTAAGGCTGCCCTTTGCGCTCCCCGATTTCGAGGGAGTACGTGACCAAGCGCTCGACCTGGGCAATGGGCATCCGGTATTGAATTTCAATCAGGATGGTGGCTGCCGGGGGGCTGTCGCGGCTCACCACTTCGCGAAAGCGCCCCCGCTTGTCGAGCGCCTGGCGCACGTTGTTTTGCAGGCAATCGTGCAAAAAACCAAACACATCGAACAGGGTAGATTTGCCTGTGCCATTGGCTCCCACTACTACCAGCATCGGCGGGATATTAGTCAGTTCGAACTTGCGAAAGACCTTAAAATTCTTCAAGCGAATGGATTCGATTTTCATGAACAGGGGGCTAAGAACAACAAATAACGCACAAAAACGCCCCGCCCCTACGCCCCCGGCCGCAGCGGCGAGCGCCCCGCCAGCGCATCCACAATTTCCATCGTCGCCACGCTCACCGTGCAGACTCGCGCCAGCAAGTCGGCCACCTGCCCGGCGTGGTCGGCGAAGCGGTAGGTGTCGAAGTGTTCGGCGAGGGTGGGGTCTTTGGGGCGGCGCTCCCGGTATTGGTCCAGCACCCACTCCAGGGCCGCGCGGTTGCCGAGGCGGTAGCGCCAAGCGGCTTCGGGGATGTTAGCAATGCTGTCGCAGTCGGTGAGTAGAATTGACCCGGAGGCGGGGTCGGCTTTGAGACGCACCTTGACGTTTTTGGTTTTCCCGCCGGGTGGGGCTGTGGGGCTGTGGGGCTGTGGGGCTGTGGGGCTGTGGGGCTGTGGGGCTGTGGGGCTGTGGGGCTGTGGGGCTGTACGTAGGAGGGTTACAGGCCAAGGCGCAGCCTTTTCATACCCCAGGTGCAGGGCCAGCAGGGCGGCCCCTTGCGCGGCCCACCACCCGAAATCGGCATAAAAGGGCAGGCGCGGAAAGTCGCGCTTCAGGTTTTGGGCGTAGGCCGTGCGGTAGTGCGGGTCGTGCAGCACGGCGTAGGCGTAGTGGAAAATGTCGGCCCCGCCGATGCCCGCATCGCCGTAGTGATTGCGGAATTGGGCCAGGCCCCAGGCGGTGATGTTGGGCTGCTTGTCGCCGGTTTTAGTGTAGTAGTGGAGCGGGACGCATTGCGTCTTTTCAAAACAATCATAGTCAACAGGACCATCAACTGCGAAGACTTGAAAGGGCTTCATTGCCGACGTTCCGGTGAAGCAAATGCTGGGGTTCTTGGTGGCTAAATCTGCCTTCCAAATTTGCGTGTGCTGTTGCGTGAGCCTGTCACTCATGCTAGGTTCTCTGAAATAATAAAGCTTATTGAAGGGGCGATAAAGTGACTCAGAAACTTTGGCTTCAAATTTCAGGATTTCTCCCGCCAACAAGTTTGCCTTCATCCCCGAACTCCATTTAATGGCAGTACTCACGAACCCATCAACGTCTTTTCGCTTGGATGACTGCCACCGCTTCACCTCTGCGTTGTAGGTTTCAATAAAGTAGGCCGCCTTATCCAATAAGTTCTGCCTGTCGTGGTCGTAAACCCACTCGTCGCGGTTGGTTTTGATGGCACCAGCGTAATGTCTGAACAGTGCCTTTTCCCCAACGGTGTGCTTGCTGGTGCGTGTGTCTGAATCAATCAGCGGCACGAGGCTTTCCCAGTCGTTATCGGTTTGGCCCAGCCAGTTGCCTTTCGCGTCGGGTTTGATGCGGGCAAAGTCCAGGTTTTTGAACTTGGTTTCGTGCAGGAAGGTGAGCTTGTCGGCGGCCGTTTCCATCGCCGGGCGGTCGAGGTAGTGGATGCGGGCGAGCTGCCCCTTGCGCTTGGGCTGCTTGATGAAAAAGCCCACCGCCACCCCAGTCTGAATGCCAAACACGTTGTGGGTGGTGCCCGAGAGCTTGGGGTTGGCCCGCACGTCGCCGCCCAAATCCACGAGGTAAATGTCCGAAAACTCGTCGGCCACGGCCTGGCGAAACCCGTCGAAGGTGCGGGCGTGAATGAAGCTGCTGTTGGTGATGAAGGTCAGCACGCCCTTGTCGGCCAGCCGGTCGCTGGCCCAGCGGAAAAAGCGGGCGTACATATCGTACACCTTCGTTTTCTGGGCCGTGCTGCGGGCCAGGTAGGTGTCCCGGATGCGCTGGTCCACGTCTTTGTACGCGCGGTTTTTGTTGTTGTCGTTCTCGTTTTGCTGGTTGGCGTTGTAGGGCGGGTTGCCGATGATGACCGAGATTTCGCGCTCGTTCTGGCGCTTGATGCGTTCGGCGTTTTCCAGCCCCAGCCCGAAGCTGAAGGCCGTTTGCCCGCGCCGGGTTTTCTGAAAGCCCACGTTGTCGAGCGTGTCCACGAAGCAAATGTTGTGGAACTCGGCGTACTGCCCCATTTGGTACTTGTAGGTGTATTCGATGTTGAGGTTGGCGATGTAATAGGGCAGAATGGCCACCTCGTTGGCGTAGAGTTCGTGCGCGTATTTGTAGGCCAGGGTGTTTTTGGGCAGGTAGTCGAGCAGCTCCGTGATGAAGGTGCCGGTGCCGGTGGCGGGGTCCAGAATTTCCACCCCCTTATCGCCCAGCAGCCGGTTGAAGTGCCGCTCGGTGAGAAAGTCGGTGCTCTCAATCATGAAGCGCACCACCTCGTTGGGGGTGTACACGATGCCCAGCCGGTCGGCCCCCTTGGGGTTGTAGGCCCGGTAGAAGTTCTCGTACACCACCTTCAGAAACTTCTGCTTCTCCTTGTGGCTGGCAATGCCGGCGGCCTGCGCGTTTATCACGTCAAAAAACGGCCGGATGCGCTCCAGCGTGTCGCGCCGCGTCGGCCCGGTAAAGAACGTACCGATGACCTGCTCCAGCTCGTGGGCAATGTTGTTTTCGCGGTGAAACTGGGTTTCGTCGAACACCTTGTTGAAGATGTCCTCGGTCAGGATGTGCTGAATCATCATCTCCCGCGCCTCGGCCGCCCCAAAGTCGGGATTGATGCTGGCCTGCCCCAGCGCCACAAAGCCGCCCAGCTTGGTTTTGAAGGCCGCGTTGGTTTTCTCGGCCTTTTCGATGGCCGTGCGCAGGCTGTCCACCACCCCCGGCAGGTCGTGCCGAAACTGCTCGATGGCCCTTCGGAAGGAGCGCACCTCGGGCCGCTCGTAGTTGAGGAATTGGGTGAGCAGGCGGTCGGTGGCCGCGTCGTCGGCCAGCAGCACCCGCCCGGCCTCAGTGCCCGCCTGAATGAGGACGGCCGTGACGGAATCCTCAAACAGGATGTTGTCCTGCGGGTAGCCTTTGGCAAATTTCTTTTGGATTTCCTCGTCCAGGTCGTCGCTGGTGTCTTTGGCTTCCCAGTAGCCCCAGCTCAGGCGCAGGGCGTCTTTCACGGTGCCGTCGGGGCGCACGGTGTTGCCTTTGGGAGCTTTGTAGTCAAGCTGCCCCACCAATAGAAAGTCCTTTTGGCGGCAGTAATCATTCAGCAGGTTTTGAAACGCATTGCTGATGGCCGACTCTTTGGCCGTGCCGCCGAAGCGGATGATTTGGGCAATTTCGTTCTGGTAGCGTTGGACGGCTTGGCGCGACATAAAAATAGGGGCGGGGTGGAGCGGCAAAAGTAAGCCGGTCGGGCTGCCCCACGCCCGGCCCTAAAACCGCTTCAGCTCGTCGCCCCGAAAGCCCCATTCCGGGGTGCTCACGTTGCCGTATTCGTCGGCCCGGAACCACGTGCCGCTCACCTCGTCGCGCAGTACGTGGATGCTTTGGGCGGGCATATAGCTTTGGGCCAGCAGCATATACCGCGCCCCGGAAGCGCGGTTTTCGGCCACGTCCAGCACCAGCACGGCGTGGCCGGGGCTGCCGCCCCGAATCAGCACGTCGCCGGGCTGCACCTGGGCCAGCGGCACCGCCCGCAGCTCGCGGCTGAGGGAGAGGGTTCCGGCGTAGCCGAAGGTGGGCAGTAGGTAGCGGGCCAGGGCCGCGTGGGTGGGCGCTTCGGCGGCTTTGGGGGCCGGAACCACTTTCTCGCCGCGCACCGCAAAAGTCTGGCCGCCCACGTAGTCCGAAAACCGGAAATCGTAGCCCGTGGTGAGGCGAAAATGCACCTCGGCGGGGTCGTGGGCAAACAAGTACTCGGCCCGCAGCCGAATCACGGCATCGGCGCACTGCTGCAAGTCCTGCCGGCCCACGTCAATGTTCACGACGGCCGCCACCACGTCCTGCCGGTTTTTGAGCGTCCCGTCATACAGCCGGGCCGGGGTGCCAGCGGGCAACAGCGGCAGCCACCGCAGCCACTCGCCCCAGGAGCCAGCCGCCACCGCCACCCGCTGGCAGCCCGCCGGGACGGGGAAGCGGGCCGCCACCGTGGCGGCGGGCGGGCCGGGCGCGGCCAGCCACGGGTACACGAGGCCGGCGGGTGGGGTGGGGGAAGCGGGCGGGGCCACGGCTTCGGCTTCGGTGGTAGCCGCCGAATCGGTGGTGCAAGCGGCCAGGGCCAGTAAGGCTAACAGGAAGGGACGAGGCATAGTGAGGGTGCAAGGGCGGAGTGGTGCCACGAACCCTGCGGGAATTCGTGGCACCACACGCAACGTCCCGTACCCCGCTATTATTTCACCCCCAACGCCACCCCGCTCAACGGCGCAAGCACCGCCTTGGCCGCTACCGGTTTGCCCGTCAGCAAATCGCGCCAGTTGCCCGCTGGCAGCGCAAAAGTCTGCGGCGTGGCTTCCATATTGAAAAACACCCGCACCCGGACCGGGCCGTCGCGGCGTTCGTAGGCCAGTGTGTGGGCCGCCGGGCCGGGCAAAAACGTGATGCTGCCCGTGCTGAGAACCGGCTGCTCGTGGCGCAGCCGGATAAGCTGCCGGTAGTAGGCGTGGTGGTCTTTGTCAAACCCCACGGGTTCGGCGTTGGGCTGGCCGGGCTGCGGAAAGGGCTTGGTTTCGGGCCGAAAGGCCAGTTCCGGCCACCACAGCGGCTTGCGGCAGTCGGGGTCGTCGGCCCCCCACATCCCCAGCTCGTCGCCGTTCCAGATGTGGGGTGCCCCCACGCTCGTGAACTGGTGCAGCAGGTAGAGCCGCACCCGGCGGTAGGTGTCGGCCGAGGGGCGGCCGGTGCGGTAGGCGGGGTTTTCGTTGGGCGAAGCGTGGAACTTGTAGGGGCCGGGGTTGTCGAAGCAACTCAGCAGCCGGGGCGTGTCGTGGCTGGCCGAGAGGTTCAGCTGGGCGGCCGGAAAAGCAGCCGGCAGCCGGCCCCATTCGTGCTGCAAGCTGTCCTGGAGTTGCTGGCCGGTAAGGCGCTGGTCCAGGGCCGCAAAGAACGCCCGTGCTGGCCGGTAAGCCTGGTAAAACATCACCCCGTCAAACACGTCGCCTTGCAGGTAGGGGGCGGGGTTCATCAGCTTGCCGGGCCAGGTTTCCCACCAGATTTCGCCCACCAGGTAAGCGTCCGGTTTGATGCTTTTTACGAACGTGTGGTATTCGCGCCAGAAGCCCATCGGAATCTGGTCGGCCACGTCCAGCCGGTAGCCGTCCAGCCCGCGCTTGGGGTCGCCGTCGGGGGCCAGCCAGCGGCGCGTCACGGCCAGGATGTGGGCCTTCGCGCCGGGGTCGAGCTGGCCTTCGTAGGGGTGCCCGCTCACGCGGGGCGGTACCACGTCCACCTTCCGAATCTCGGGCAAACTCGCCAGATTCGCCCAGCCCTGGTAGCGAAATTCGCTGCCCGGCACGGCCGGGTCGGCAAACGAGTTGATGGCGTACCAGTCGCGGTAAGGCGACTGGGCCTGGTTTTTCAAAATGTCCTGCCACGCCCAGAACCGCGTCCCGGTGTGGTTCCAGGAGTAGTCCAGAATCAGTCGCATCCCGCGTTTGTGCACCTCGTCAATCAGCCGCAGAAACAGCCGGTCGGCCGTCGTCCACACCCACGTTTTAGGGTCGTTGGGGCTTTCGCTGGCCATCAGTTTCAGGTCGCCCGCCGGGTCCGGCCCAAAGCTCACATCAATGTGGTGGTAGTGCCGGGCATCGTACTTGTGCAGCGACGGCGCGTCGTTTAGGGGGTTGAAAAACAAGGCCGTCACGCCCAGGTCCTGCAAGTAGTCCAGCTTGTCCAGCACGCCCTGCAAGTCGCCGCCGTAGCGCCGAAAACCCAGGTTGGCATTGTGGTTTAGGCCAGTTGCCCAGGCATCGGAGGCGTACCAGTCGCCGGTCCAGGGCGTGGTGGTCCAACCGGCCGGAATGGCGCGGCCCTCATCCATCGTAGCGGGCGTGGGGTCGTTTTTCGGGTCGCCGTTGCGGAACCGCTCCACAAAAATCTGATACCAAATGGCCCGGCTGGCCCAGGCGGGCGGCGTGGTGGGAGCGGGCGCAGCGGTGGCGGGCACGGCAGAAAGCAACACGGCAAGCGGGAGAAAGCGGAGCATGGCGGGGGCAGTAGCAATTACAAAGGCCAAAGTACGCGCCGCTACTGGAATAACAGGAGTTTAGGGCAACAAAAAGCCCGCGCGGGGCGGGCTTTTTGGGGAATAGGCAACTCCGCAAACCCTACGCTGGCTCGTGCAAAACCAATTCCGGAATGTAGCGAAAATCCTTGCGATTCAGCGTGTAGAGCGGCAAATTGTGATGCAGTGCCGTGGCGGCAATCAGCGCATCGGGCAAAAGTAGGCGGTGGCTTAAAGTGTAGGCAGACAACAAACTGACAGCGACCTGTCCAATCGGTGGTTCTAGGGGCAGGATTTCCAGCAGCAGCATATCCCGGTGGATTTTGCGTAACTCGTCTTTGTTGAGTGCGCCAACTATAAGTTCAGCTTCGGTAATGGCACTGATGATGAAGCCAGATTCTTGCAAAGCGGTCAGATTCTGCTGCACTTGCGGATTCTGTTTCCAGAATTCGATGACGATATTCGTATCGAGCAAGGTGCGCATCAGTTTCCACTATTGCCTCGTTGCCAAGCCCGTTGCCGCAATTCGTTCGCGTCAATGTCGCGGTCTTTCCACTGCCCGGACGTTTCCAGAAACCGGCGGCCCTTCTCCGCCGCAGTCAGATTGGAAATTTCCACTGCTTTGGTCTGCTGGCGCTCCACCCGCACCGAATCAAAATGACTCAGGGCTTCCAACACCATTGCCAACTGGCCGGGGTCAGTCAGGGTCAGCATGATGCGCTCTTCGCTTGATTTGGCGGGACTCATAAGTTTAAGCAAATTAATGGTTAAGCAATTTTTCCCGCTTTAGGCTTGGGTGTTGGTTTTTTAGCTGCCGTTTTCTTCGCCGCTGGCTTTTTCTTGGCCGCTGGCTTGGCGGCAGCTTTCGCCGCTTTTTTGGCCGGGGCATCGGCATCGCCTTCGGCCTTTGGCTCGGCTTTTTTGGCAAACCGGCCGCCTTTGGCGGGCTTGTCGGGGGTGGCGGCGGCCAGTTCCAGGCAGCGGGCCAGGGTAAGGTCGGTTGGTTCTTCGCCCTTCGGGATTTTTACGTTCTTTTTGCCCGCCACGATGTAGGGGCCGAAGCGGCCGTTCACGACCTGAATTTCGGCGTTTTCGGGGAAGTCTTTGATGAGGCGCTCGGCTTCGGTCTTGCGCTTTAGCTCAATGAGTTCCACGGCTTCTTCGCCCGTGATGGTGTGGGGGTCCTGCTCTTTGGTGAGCGAGAAAAACTTGCCGTCGTGCCGGATGTACGGCCCAAAGCGGCCCAGGGCGGCGGTCATGCTTTTGTCCTCAAACTCGCCCACCACGCGGGGCAGCTTGAACAGCTCCAGGGCTTCGTCCAGGGTCAGGCTTTCCAGGAATTGCCCCTTGCGCAGGTTGGCGTAGGCCGGTTTCACGTTGGGGTCGGTGGTGTCGCCCAGGGCCACGTAGGGGCCGTATTTGCCCAGGCGGGCCGTTATTTTCTCGCCCGTTTCGGGGTGAACCCCAATCTCCCGCGCCCCGCTCACGGTGCTGCGCTCAATCTCCTGCCCGGCTTCTACGGTGGCGTGAAACTTGTCGTAGAACCCGGTCAGCATTTTGGTCCAGTCCTCGTGGCCGTTGGCAATCTGGTCAAACTCGTCCTCCACCTTCGCCGTGAACTGAAAATCCACCACCGTGGGGAAGTGTTCCACCAGAAAGTCGTTCACCACCATGGCCGTGTCGGTGGGAAAAAGCTTGGCTTTTTCGGCCCCGTAGGTTTCGGCTTTGATTTCGGTTTGTACTTGGCTGCCGTCCAGCGTCAGGACGTAAAACTTGCGTTCTTTGCCCTCGCGGGTGTCTTTTTCCACGTAGCCGCGCTTCTGCACCGTGCTGATGGTGGGGGCGTAGGTACTCGGGCGGCCGATGCCCATTTCTTCCAGCTTCTTCACCAGCGAGGCTTCGGTGTAGCGGGCCGCCGGTGCCGAAAACCGCTCGGTGGCGCTTAGGCGCTGCAAGGGCAGGGCCTGACCCACCGTGAGGGGCGGCAGACCCCGCGAAAAGCTGCTTTCGCTGCTGGTGTCGTCCTCGTCCTCGTCGTCCTTGCTTTCGGCATACACCTTCAGAAAGCCTTCAAATGTAATGACTTCGCCCGTCGCTGCGAAGGTTGTGCCCGGCTGAGTGCTGATGCCAATCACGGCCGTGGTGCGCTCAATCACGGCTTCGGCCATTTGCGAAGCCACGGCCCGCTTCCGAATCAGGTCGTACAGGCGCTGTTCCGAGGCATCGGCCCCGGCCTTGATGGCGGCAAAGTCGGTGGGCCGGATGGCTTCGTGGGCTTCCTGGGCGCTGGCCGACTTGGTTTTGAAGGTGCGGGTGAAGGCGTATTCGGCCCCATAAGCGGCCGTGATGGCGGCGCGGGCAGCTTCCAGCGCGTCGTGGCTCAGGTTCACCGAGTCGGTCCGCATATAGCTGATTTTGCCCGCCTCGTACAGCCGCTGGGCCACCTGCATGGTTTGGGCCACCGAGTAGCCCAGTTTGCGCGACGCTTCCTGCTGCAAGGTGCTGGTGGTGAAGGGCGCGGCGGGGCTGCGCTTGCCGGGCTTCTTGTCCAGGCTCTCAATCTGGTAGCTGGCCCCGGCGCAGCGCTGCAAAAATACTTCGGCCTCGGCGCGGGTTTTGAAGCGGGTGGGCAGGTCGGCTTCCAGCACCGCACCCCGGCCGGCATCAAAGCGGGCCACCACACGGTAGGCGCTGGCGCTCAAGAAACTGGCGATTTCGCGTTCGCGCTCCACCACCAGCCGCACGGCCACGCTCTGCACCCGCCCGGCCGAGAGGCCGGGCTTGACCTTGCGCCACAGCACGGGGCTTAGTTCAAAGCCCACGAGGCGGTCCAGTACGCGGCGGGCCTGCTGGGCGTTCACGAGGTCCTGGTTCACGGTGCGGGGGTTGGCAATGGCCCCCAGAATGGCATTCTTGGTGATTTCGCGAAACACAATGCGCCGGGTTTTGGCCACGGGCAGGTTCAGGGTTTCGGCCAGGTGCCACGAAATGGCCTCGCCCTCGCGGTCGTCGTCACTCGCCAGCCACACGGTTTCGGCTTCTTTGGCAAGTTTTTTTAGCTGAGAAATTAATTCGCGTTTATCGGCCGAAACGACATAGGTGGGCTTAAATCCGTTGGCAATGTCAATGGCGTTGTTGTCTTTGGGCAGGTCGCGGACGTGGCCGTAGCTGGAGCGCACCGTGAAATCCGGCCCCAGGTAGCCCTCAATGGTTTTGGCCTTGGCGGGCGACTCAACGATGACTAAATTCTTGACCATAAAAGGGATAAAAAATCCGAGCTGGCGGCCCGGCAAATGAAACACCGGGCCGCCCCCGGCACAGAACGAACGGATACAGCCGCTCAAAAGTTAAAACCGGCCGCAAAGATGCCGCCGGAATTGGCCCGAACGGCAAAAACCCGGCCGGAAGCCGGGCGGTTTGGGGACTTTGGAGATAGAAGTGGCGGCAAGTGGTGCCCCGATTTTTGCGTCGTGGCACCACCCAATTGTTGGGGTGGCTGTGCAGCGAATTGGCGGTGCCACGACCCAAAAGCCGGGGCAGCGCGCCGCCAACTAACGAAAGCCGCGCGGCATCGGATTCAACCGGCCCCCGCCTACCTTTGTTGATGTGTCGGCCGGGGGCGCTTCTTTGCGCCCCGGCTGCTTCTTCCCGTCCCCTTATTATTATAGCCGTCCCGTTATGGCCAAAGCCAAAACCACTGCCCCGCCCGTTCGTGCCGCCGCCGTTGCGCCCGCCGGGGCTGCGAAAACGCCCAAAGCGGTTGCCAAAAGCGAATACGTGCCCGATGAGGGCGCGGTGTCGGTGCTGGACAAAATCCGAACCAACAACGACCTGACCCGCAAGCGCGGCGACCTGCGCGGCTCGGTTGATACCCAAGACCCTGGCTATGTCAATGACCAGCTTAACCGTGTCCTCTACGCGCTGGATGCCTTTAAGAAGGGCGATGTGAGTGTGCGGCTCACGAAGCAGAACGACGACATTTTTGCCGAAATCGCGGAAGCCTACAACTCAATGGTGGAGATGATTTCGGGCGTGGGCGGCGAGGTGTCGCGCATTTCCAAAGTGGCTGGGGTAGAAGGGAATCTGAAGGCCCGGGCCTCGTCGGACGGCGCTTCGGGCTTCTGGCGCGACATGGTGAACAACATCAACGGCCTCGTGGACAGCATTGCTGTGCCGGTGCTGGAAGTGGGCAAGGTGCTGAAGGAAATCAGCCGGGGCAACCTGGACGAAACCTTCCAGATTCCGGTGTCGGGCGACTTCAAGGTAATGGCCGAAACCATCAACAAAACCATTGACAACCTGAACGTTTTCGCGGGCGAGGTGACGCGGCTGGCCCAGGAAGTGGGCACCGAGGGCAAGCTCGGTGGGCAAGCCGTGGTGCCCAACGTGGGCGGCGTGTGGAAAGACCTGACCGACAACGTGAACACCATGGCCAGCAACCTCACCAGCCAGGTGCGCGACATTGCCAGCGTGGCCACGGCCGTGGCGCGGGGCGACATGAGCCAGAAAATGACCGTGGATGTGAAGGGCGAACTGCTGCAACTCAAGCAGAACCTGAACCAGATGGTGGACTCGCTCAACCTGTTTGCGGGCGAGGTGACGCGGGTGGCCCTGGAAGTGGGCACCGAGGGCAAGCTCGGCGGGCAGGCCAGCGTACCGGGCGTGAGCGGCACCTGGAAAGAGCTGACCGACAACGTGAACAACATGGCCAGCAACCTCACCAGCCAGGTGCGCGACATTGCCAACGTGGCCGGGGCCGTGGCGCGGGGCGACCTGAGCCAGAAAATGACCGTGGCGGTGAAGGGCGAAATTCTGGAGCTGAAGAACATCCTCAACCAGATGGTGGACTCGCTGAACGTGTTTGGCGACGAAGTGACCCGCGTGGCCCGCGAAGTGGGCACCGAGGGCAAGCTCGGCGGCCAGGCCAACGTGCCCCGCGTGGCCGGAGCCTGGAAGGAACTGACCGACAACGTGAACATCATGGCCAGCAACCTGACCAGCCAGGTGCGCGACATTGCCAGCGTGGCCACGGCCGTGGCGCGGGGCGATTTGAGCCAGAAAATGACGGTGGACGTGCAGGGTGAAATCCTGGACCTCAAGAGCATCCTGAACCAGATGGTGGACTCGCTCAACATCTTCGCGGGCGAAGTGACCCGCGTGGCCCGCGAGGTGGGCACCGAGGGAATATTGGGCGGCCAGGCCAACGTGCCCCGCGTGAGCGGCACCTGGAAAGACTTGACCGACAACGTGAATACGATGGCCAGCAACCTGACCAGCCAGGTGCGCGACATTGCCAACGTGGCGACGGCCGTGGCACGAGGCGACCTGAGCCAGAAAATAACGGTGAACGTGCGCGGCGAGCTGCTGCAACTCAAGGAAAACCTGAACCAGATGGTGGACTCGCTCAATACGTTTGGCGACGAGGTGACGCGCATGGCCCGCGAGGTGGGCACCGAGGGCAAACTGGGCGGCCAGGCCACCGTGCCAGGCGTGAAAGGCACCTGGAAAGACTTGACCGACAACGTGAATACGATGGCGGCCAACCTCACCAGCCAGGTGCGCGACATTGCCAACGTGGCCACCGCCGTGGCGCGGGGCGACCTCAGCCAGAAGGTGTCGGTGGACGTGAACGGCGAGTTGCTGGACCTGAAGGACAACATCAACAAGATGGTGGACTCGCTGAATATTTTTGCGGGCGAAGTGAGCCGCGTGGCGCTGGAAGTGGGCACTGAAGGCCAACTCGGCGGCCAGGCCAACGTGCCAAACGTGAGCGGAGTGTGGAAAGATTTGACCGACAACGTGAATACGATGGCGGCCAACCTGACCACCCAGGTACGGGGAATTGTAAAAGTGGTAACCGCTGTGTCGCAAGGCGACCTGACCCAGCGCCTGACCCTGGAAGCGGCTGGCGAAGTGGCCGGACTGGCCGACACCATCAACCGCATGGTGGACGACCTGAACCGCCTGGCATCGGAAGTGAGCCGGGTGGCGCGGGTGGCGGGCGGCGAGGGCAAACTCACCGAACGGGCCACCGTTGGCGGCGTGTCCGGCTCCTGGAAAGAACTCGTGGATACCCTCAACGCCCTGATTGAGAGCATTGCACTGCCCGTGCTGGAAGTGAGCCGGGTGGTGCGAAGCATTTCCGAAGGCGACCTGCAACAGCAGGTGGAGTTGCAAACGACCGGCGACATCCTGGCCATGTCCAACGCCCTGAACCTGGCCGTGGAAAACCTCAACGCCCTGCTCGGGGAAATCAACGACTCGGCCCAGGTCGTGGGCACGTCGTCGGAAGAAATGGTGGAAAAAGGGCAGGACATGAGCCGCGTGACCGTGGACGTGGCCCTGGCCATGCAACAAATGGCCGAAGGGGCGCAAAACCAAGCCCTGAAAACCGACCAGGCGTTCCGCCTCATCGAGGAAATCATGCAGGCCACCAAAGAAACCGCCAACAAGGCCGACGTGGTGAACAAAGCGGCCATCCTGGGCGAGCAAACCTCGCAACTGGGCCTGAAAACGGTGGCCGAAGTGGTGAAAAACATGGAAGAAATTTCCAGCGCCGCCGCCCAGACCAGCCGCACGATTGAAGTCCTCAGCACCCGTTCGCAGGAAATCAGCAAGTCGCTGAACGTCATCACCGACATTGCCTCCCAGACCAACCTGCTGGCCCTGAACGCTGCCATCGAAGCCGCCCGCGCCGGAGAAGCCGGGCGTGGCTTTGCCGTGGTGGCCGAAGAAATCCGCAAACTGGCCGAAGGCTCCCGCAAGTCGGCCAGCGAAATTGCCACCCTCGTGGCCGACGTGAAAAAAGACACTGACTCGGCCGCCGCCGCTATTTCCACCATGGAAGGGCGGGTGCTGAAAGGCAAAAACGCCACTTTCGAGGCTAGTTCGGCCTTTAAGAACATTGCCACGAGCAGCGGCGAAACCCTGCGGACTTCGCGCGACATCCTCACCGCCACCGACGTGCAAAAAACCTCAATTGGCGACGTGGTGAAATACGTGGAGGAAGTGGTGGCCATTGCCGAACAAACGGCGGCTGGCACCCAGCAAGTGGCGGGCACTGCCCAGCAACTCTCGGCCTCGATGCAGGAACTGACCGCCAGCAGCCAGCGCATGACCGACATTGCCGAAGACCTGCAAGCGGGCCTATCGGCCTTCCAGTTGGTCGAATACACCTACGAAGAGCCGGAGCCGGAACCCGTGCAGCGCCGCAAAGTGCGGGTGTTGCGCCCGGCCGCCAACGCTACGCCCCCAACCCCGGCCGCTTCGCGGCTGCGCCAAAGCGTGACGGCCATGCAAAACGGAGCTACCACATCCGCCGCCAAGGCCCCAGCCAAAGGTAGCAGCCGCTTTGCCCCGGCCCGGTCCCGACCTGGTGCCGCTGCTGCGCCCGGCAGCGGCGCAACCACCGGCACGGGCAATGGCAAGCCGCACAACGCCACGGGCGCGACCAGCATCTCCCGCGCTGCTGCTTCCAAGACCAAGCCTGCCAGCACCGCCGCCAAGCCCGCGCCGAAAGCACCCAAAGCCCGGAAATAACGCTTGCCTTCCCGGCCAGCCGTATCAGTCGGTGCCCCAGCCATGCGATGTGGCGACCACTAACCACTGACCACTAACCACTGAACTACCTATCCGATGCCCGATTCTCTTCCAACGGCGGCCACTTCCCGGCCCGGCCCGGCGGTTCCCGAAACGCTGGTGCAGCTTATCGTATTTCAGTTGGGCAGCGAAGAATACGGCATCCGCATCGAACAAGTGAAGGAAGTGACGGTGACCCCGGAAGTGGCCCGAATGCCCAAAACGCCGCCCTTTATCAAGGGCATTGCCAATTTGCGGGGCGACATCATTGCCATTCTGGACCTGGAAGAGCGGTTTCAGTTGGCCCCGGCGGGCCGGCCACTGCCCGCCCACAGCTACACCGTGGCCGTGGAAGCAGCCGACTACGTGCTGGGGCTGGTGGTGCGCGAAGTGCCGCGCCCGCTCTCCGTCCCCCTGAGCTGGATAGAGCGCCCGCCGGAGTTTGTGCAGGACGCTTCGCAGCGCGAAAAATACCTGGAAGGCATCGCCAAACTGCCCGACGGCAACGTGATTATCGTGCTGGATATGCGAAAGTTGCTGACCCCGGCCGAGGTCATGCGCCTGCCTGGTGCGGCCGTGACCTGACCATTGGGGCCAAGTGCTCGTATAACGCCCGGCCGGGCCAGACTTCCCCGTTTCGGCTTAAAAATTCCTCCATCTTACAGTTGCCGATTCGTCGGCCATTCCCATGACCAAGCGCATTCTCATCGTTGACGACTCCTTCTATATGCGGACGATGCTCAAAAATATGCTCACCGATGCTGGCTACGAGGTGGTGGGCGAAGCCGCCAACGGCCAACAGGCCCTGGAAATGGCCGCCGACACCAAGCCCGACCTCATCACGCTGGACGTGATTTTGCCCGACAATACCGGCCTGGACGTGCTCAAAAGCCTACGCGACGTGGCCCCCGATAGCAAAGTGGTGATGTGCAGCGCCGTGGGCCAGGAAGTCATCGTGACCGAAGCCATCGAAAACGGCGCAATGGCCTACATCGTGAAGCCTTTTTCGGAAGAGAAAGTGCTGGAAGTGGTTGGCTCGGCCTTCAAAGGATAAGGTGCAATCCGACAACCCGATACGGCAACCTGATGTACTGGCGCTGACCCGTGCGGCCTGCTGGGCAGGCGCGGTTGGCGGTGTAGTCTGTTCGCATCCTAACAACCCAAAGGGATGAGCGCACGCGACGACGAATACCGGGAATTATTTATGGCCGAGGCGCTGGAATATTACGATTCCATGAGCCGACACCTGAGCGAGCTAGAACGCAGCCCCGAAGATGCCCCGGCGCTAAACGAGCTGTTCCGGCTCATGCACAACCTGAAGTCCAATGCCCGGGCGATGGGCCACACGGCCATTGGCGAGGTAGCCCACCACCTGGAAACGATTTTTGGGCTGGTGCGCGACGGCGACCGCCGCTTCGGCGGCGACGTGGTGCCGGTGGTGTTTGCGGGCCTCGACGCGCTGGGCAACATGATTCGGGCGGTGGGGGCCAACGAACCCCTGCCCGATGCCACCGGCCTGATTGACAACCTCGACCGCCTCGTGCGCGGCGAGGTCGTGGTGTTGGATGCCGCCGAAGAAACCGAAGAAGATGCCGGCAAAAAGCTGGAACTCTCGGACCTGGTGTACATTCAGGTCAAGAAACTGGACAACCTGCTGAACCTGGTGGGGGAGTTGGTGATTGACCGCGACCGGATTCTGACCCTGGCCCAGGAACTCGACAGCCCGGCCCTGCAAGCCACCGCCCGCCACCTGTTCCGCATTTCCGACGACTTGCAGTACAGCGTGATGGATGCCCGGCTGGTGGGGGTGGGGGTGCTGCTGAACAAGTTTCCGCGGGTGGTGCGCGACGTGGCCGCCGCCGAACAAAAGCAGGTGGACCTGACCATGAGCGGGCAGGACGTGCAGATTGACCGCAACATCCTGCAAGTCATTACCGATTCGCTGCTGCACCTGGTGCGCAACGCCGTGAGCCACGGCCTGGAAACCCCCGCCGGGCGCGAATCTGCCGGCAAGCCGCCCACCGGCCAACTCACGCTCTCGGCCCTCACCGAGCGCGACGACGTGCTGTTGCAAGTGCGCGACGACGGGCGCGGCATCGACACCGAAGCCGTGCGCCGCAAAGCCGTGGAGCGCGGCTTGGTGAGCCAAGCCGTCGCCGCCCAACTCGACGAGCAGGGCGTGTGGGCCATGCTCTTTGAGCCGGGCTTTTCGATGGCCGCCCAAATCACGGACATTTCGGGCCGGGGCGTGGGCCTGGACGTGGTGAAAATGGCCCTCGACTCGCTGGGCGGGCAGTTGCGGGTCGCGTCCACGTTGGGGCAGGGCACCACGTTCACGCTGGTGCTGCCCACGTCCATCGCCGTGAAAGGGGCCTTGCTGGTGGAACTCGACGGCCGCGCCTACGCCGTGCCCCTGATGCACACCGACACCGTGCTGGCCCTGCAACCCGACCAGCTTTCGGTGGTGGGGGGCCTGCTCGTGACGCAGGTGCAGCACCAGACCGTGCCGGTGGTGCCGCTGCGCCAACTGTTGCACGACGAAGGCGACGGCCCCCTGCCGCTGGCCGTGAAGGAAGACCTGACGGGTTGGCAAAACGTGCTGGTCGTCAATTACAACAACCGCCGTTTGGGCTTGCTCGTGGACCGTTTTCTGCGCCAGCAAAGCATCGTCATCAAGCCCTTGAGCAAGCCCCTGGACACCGTGGACTTGTTTGGCGGGGTCACGTTGCTCGGCAGCGGGCAGGTGTGCCTGGTGCTGGACGTGCCCAGCCTGACCCGCCTGTTTCTCGCCCGCCGCCCCTGATTTTTACTTGTTGCCGTTGCTACCCCGGCCGGCCGTTTCCCTTGCACTTTTAGAGTATCTTCGCCGCTATGAATTTTTCCATGACCGACCTGGAGCGCGACATCATTCGTGAAATTCTGAACATTGGCCTGGCCCGCGCCGCCGACTCGTTCGCCGTCATCGCGCAGGAACGGGTGCTGCTGGAAGTGCCCAGCCTGGATTTGCTCGTCAGCGACGACATCGTGCGCAAAGTGACGGACTACCAAACCAACCACGTGCTGGTGAAGTCCGACATCCGGGGCGATTTCAACGGCACCACGCTCATGTTTTTTTCGGGCCAGCACGTGCAGCGTCTTTCGCGGGTGTGCCTGCGCATGACCACCGACGAGTCCATCGTGCTGAATGCCTTGCAGGAATCGTTGCTGCTGGAAATCAGCAACATCATCACGGGTGCCCTCGTGACGCAACTGGCCAACATTCTCAAGTCCAACATCTACGGTGCCCCGCCCCAAATGCCGGGCCTCGACATCGTGGCCTCGTTGCACAACCTCATGCCTAATCAGCAGTTGCAACCGCTGATTTTTTCGGTCATCACCCAATTCTCCGACAAAGACAATTCGGTGGAACTGCCGCTGATGCTGTTTTTTGACCGCGAAACATTTGGCAAAATCCTGACCATCATCCGCAGCTACGACTTTTTGGGCAGCCAACTGGCCGCGTAGTTTTTTAGCTGCCAGTCGGTGGCTCTTAGCTGCTGGCTGCTAGCTAACGCCCAACCTAACTGTCACCGTATTACAATTTTAAAGCCAACAGCCAACAGCTAAAAGCCATCAGCCAAGCTATAAAGCCATGCCCAAAAATGTCCCAAACCTCTTTGCCCAGAAGCTGGAAACCTTTGACCCCAATGCGCCCGGTGAGGATGGCGGCGGCCTGTTTGGGCTGCCATTCACGCCCGAAGAAGCCAAAGTAGTGGTGGTGCCCGTGCCCTGGGAAGTGACCGTGAGCTACGGCGCAGGCACCGCGCAGGGGCCAGCCGCCGTGCGCGAAGCCTCGTTGCAGGTTGATTTATTCGACCCCGACCTGCCCGATGCCTGGCGCATGGGCCTCGCCATTGAGGACGAAGACCCGGCCATTGCCGCCACCAGCGGCAAGCTGCGGCCGTTGGCCGAAGGCTACATTGCCTGGCTCGCTGCTGGCCAGCCCGCCGAGGGCGCGGCACAACACAGCGGCACCCCGGCCAAGATTAACGCGGCGGGCGACCAACTCCGGGCCGATTTGAAGGCCCGCACCGGCGCTTTGCTCGACGCGGGCAAGGCGGTGGCGCTGCTCGGCGGCGACCACAGCACGCCACTGGGCTTCATTCAGGCGCTGGCCGAGCGGCACGATGAGTTTGCCATTCTCCAGATTGACGCGCACTGCGACCTGCGCCCGGCTTACGAGGGGTTCCGGTATTCGCACGCCAGCATCATGCACAACGCCTTGCAGTTGCCGCAGGTGAAGAAGCTGGTGCAGGTGGGCATCCGCGACTATTGCCAGCAGGAAGCCGACACCGTGGAGCAGTCGCACGGCCGCATCGCCCTGTTTGGGCAACGGTTTATGAGCGAGGAGAAATTCGCCAAAAAGTCCTGGAAAAAGGTCTGCGGCAAAATCATCGCCCAACTGCCCCCGAAGGTCTATCTGAGCTTCGACATTGACGGGCTGGACCCCAAACTTTGCCCCGGCACCGGCACCCCCGTGCCCGGCGGCCTGGATTTTGAGGAAGCCACCTACTTGATTCGCAGTATCGTGCGCGAAGGCATCAAAATCATCGGCTGCGACCTGAACGAAGTGGCTCCCGGCGACAGCGACTGGAACGGCGTGGTGGGCGCACGGCTGCTCTACCAAATGTGCAACTGGATGGGCGTGTCGCAAGGGCTGCTCACGGCCAAGGCCCACGAGTGAGATTTATCGGTGGTATTTGGTATAAAGTAGCGGGTAGTTAGATTTGGTTGGCCAACGGCTAACCTGCTGCATCGCTTGGTAATCCAACTACCCGCTACTTACACCGACTATAAGCACCGCAAAAGTAACCGTATATCTGAGCCAACACGCTTAAGTACGTATTCAATTCGTTCGAGTAAGGTATGGTTAAATCTTCGGGGCGCATCCAGTAAGCGGTGCCAGAGCAGTTCGATGTGGTTGAGTTGCTGTAGGGGGGCAGAAACAAGAGGGTCAGGCCCCGGGCTGCCCACGTCGCGTGGCAGGCCCGCACATGCGCCTTGTGAATGGAGGCGTTGTCGAGCACGAGGACGGTGGGGCGGTCCACGGAATCGAGGAAATCGTTAACGGCCAGCACGAACGGCCAGCGCGCCTTCGTAGGCGTCGTGGTCCGGGGCGTGGGCCTGCCTGAAGCCGCCACCGAGTGGCAAGCCGGTGCTCACGGCCGGCAATTCGACCGGGGGCTGGCGCTGCACAGGCGTAGGGCACGGGGGCCTGGCGCACGGCACTCGTTCACGCACGACGGCCATCCTTCGCCGCGTGTTTCGGCCCGGTGCTCGGCCTGGCATTCTGAACGTCGCGCTGGGGCCGCAGGGCGCGGCGGCACCGTTTCCAACCATCAGCCGGCGCAAGGTGCTGAGCCGACTCCGAAAGCGCGGCGCACCGACTCAAACTGCTGGGTCCTGGAGCCAGGCTTTCGGGGGCCGGCCGCTGCGCGGACCTTCCACCAAGCCGCCAAGCCCTGGTCACGCCAGGCGGCCAGCCAGCCCTGGACGGTTCACGCTGGCCAGCTTGTTCAGGGTCTGGCCTCGGTTGGCCCAGCACGGCTTGCGCGCGGCGGCGCTGGCGGGGGTGACGGGCTGGCTGCTTCCAAGGTCGTTACCTCGTCCGAGGTGGACTAAGCATGGGCCAAAAGTAACACCCCCCCCCAGTTTATGCGATTACTTTTGCGCGGTAAAACAATGGGCTTCCTCCTCAAATTTCTGACTCACGGCCATCCTCAAGGACTGAGCCAGCGTTGTCCTCAATGTGACGCTCACAGGCTACACCGGCGCGGCCATCCTGGGCCTCGGCATTCTGAACGCCACCGTCAAGCCGGTCCTCAGAACTGGGCTTTGCTCACGGTGTTCACCTGGGCTTGTTTCTGCTGGTTATCAATGACGTCATCATCAAGCTTGCCGACTCATGGAACGAGCGCCCTGCTTTTCAGCCTGGGCCTGGCGCTGGTGAACGGTGTTGGACCTGGTGCTGGGCGACGACAAAGTCTAAACGATGTAGGGTGCGGGGCTTGCCCCCGCCCGTCGTTGAGCGGAATCCTTGAACAACAACCGGGCAGCAACCGGACGGGGGCAAGCCGACCACGCGGCTGCCGAGCGACACCACGGGCGCATCGGGCATGGCTTCGGCCAGGGGTTGGTAGAGGCTGGCCGTGATGGTGGAATAGGCCACCTCGTCGTTCAGGGCCTTGAGTCGGCTTTCGGTGCTTTCAATTTCCTCGCGCACTTCACCCAACTGTTTTTCCACGGCCAGGATGTCGCTGATTTTGGCGGACTGGCCCAGCAGGGCGCGGTAGCGTTGCTCCACGGCCCGTTTGGTGGCCAGGCGGGCGGCCACGTCGGCGTGTTCGGCCGTCACGTCGTCGGTGGTCTGGGTTTTCTGCTCCACCCGGCCCAGGCGACCCAGGGCGGCCAGCAGGGGCGCGTAGCGGCCAGGGGCCACGCGCACGGTGGTTTCCTGCCGCCACTCGCCGTTTTCGCGGGCCTCGGTGGCGGCGCTCACGTAGCCGCCGCTGGCCCGCACGAGGCTGTCGAGCCGTGCCCCGGCGCGGGGCAGGTCGGCCACTTTCAGGCGCAGCGTGGCGTGGTACACCCGCAGACGCGGGCCAGCGGTGGGGCCTACTTGCGGGCCGGGTTGCGGGACGCTGGCGGTGGGGGCTTCTCCATCGGTGGCACCAGCGGGGGCCGCTTCGGCTTGTGCGGGCGGCGGGGCAACTTCGCTTTTGTCCGAAGCCTGGCCGCAGCCGACCAGTAGGAGCAGCGAGAGAGCCAGCGGGGCAGGGAGGTATTTCATGGCGGCTGGGCAGGAACGGGGTTTTGGGAGAAGGCTGCTTTTGATACCGGCCGCCACCGCAAGTAACCCACTGCGCCCGGCCGCTACGCCTCCACCCGCACACCTTTCCAGAAGGCCACGTGGCCTTCAATGTTCTTGGCCGCGTCCTTCGGTTCGGGGTAAAACCAGGCGGCATCCTTGTTCAATTCGCCGTTCACGCGCAGCGAGTAGTAGCTGGCGCGGCCTTTCCAGGGGCAGGAAGTCTGGGCAATGCTGTCCTCAAAATATTCTCTCCTGATGGAATCGGCGGGGAAATAGTGGTTGTTTTCCACCACGACGGTGTTGTTGCTCTCGGCGACGACGGTGTTGTTCCAGATGGCCTTCATTGTCAATTAAGAATTATAAATTAAGAATCAAAAATGGGAACCGGAATGTTGGGAATGGCTCGGTTTTCGGGTTGAACATTGAAACCGACTGCCGTGTTTGCCGATGTAGACATTATTGCAGGCAGCGTGACGGGCGCGGAATGCATAAAAAATTAATTCTTAATTCTTAATTGATATGACCGGCTTTCGTTTCCGCAACTTCGTGCCCGAAGACCAGCCCGAAAAGGGCTTTGATTCGCTGTTTAAGCTGTTTATGCAGCTCGTCACCATCACGAGCGGCGACGTGGGCGAGGCCTTGTCCTGGCTCAACGAACTCGACAAGCAATACGGCCTGACCGACGACCAATACGGCATGGGCAACTTCATTGACGACCTGAAAACCAAGGGCTACATTGATGAGAATGAGCAGGCACGGGGCGAGTTCAAAATCACCCCCAAAACCGAGCAGAACATTCGCAAGTCGGCGCTGGAAGAGATTTTTGGCAAGCTCAAAAAAAGCAGCACCGGCAACCACCGCACTCCCCAGACCGGGCAAGGCGACGAGCAAAGCACCGACCTGCGCGAGTTCCGTTTCGGCGACAGCCTGGAGCAGATTCAGATGTCCGAATCCATTCGCAACGCCCAACTCAACCACGGCATGGACGGCGACGACTTCATGCTGACCGAAGGCGACCTGGAAGTGCGCGAAAACGAACACAAGTCCCAGACCAGCACCGTGCTGATGATTGACATCTCGCACTCCATGATTCTCTACGGCGAAGACCGCATCACGCCCGCCAAAAAAGTGGCCATGGCCCTGGCCGAACTCGTGAAGCAGAAGTACCCCAAAGATACTTTGGATGTGATTGTGTTCGGCAACGATGCCTGGCAGATTGAGGTCAAGGACTTGCCCTATTTGCAAGTTGGCCCCTACCACACCAACACCGTGGCGGGCCTGGAGTTGGCGATGGACCTGCTGCGCAAGCGCAAAACGCCCAACAAGCAGATTTTTATGATAACCGACGGCAAACCTACTTGCCTGAAGGAGCCGGGCGGCTACTACAAAAACAGCTTCGGCCTGGACCGCAAAGTGGTGAACAAAACACTAAACCTGGCCGCCGCCGCCCGCCGCATCAAAATTCCCATCACCACCTTCATGATTACCTCGGACCCGTATTTGCAAAAGTTCGTGGAAGAGTTCACCGAGGTGAACCAGGGCAAGGCGTACTATTCGGGCCTGAAAGGGTTGGGCCACCTCGTGTTTGAGGATTACAAAAAGAACCGCCGCAAGACGCTGTAGAAAAGTAGTAGAACGAGTACCCCGAAGCTGTGCTTCGGTCGCTGCCCGGAATCGTGTGAAGGCAGCATACGACCGAAGCGCAGCTTCGGGGTACTGGCACTATTTCGGCACTGCCACCCGCGCCCCCTCAAACTTAACCAGCCCAAACCCCGGCCGCAACCGCGCATCCGTCAGCGGCTTTTCGTTGCGAAAAGCGGGTTTGAAGGGTTGGCTCAAATCCCAGGTGCCCACGTACTGCACCTGCCCGGCAACCACCGTAAACACGTACCGGGAGGCCCGCACCGGGGCATCGGCGGCGGCGGGTGCGGACTGGTGCAACTGCTCGGCGGTGGTGGCGTAGCCGCCCTTCTCCGAATCCGGAAATTCGTACAGGTACGGCGCGTAACGGCCCGCTGGCAGGGCCACAACGAAATCGGTGGCGGGCTGCCCGGCGGGCGCGGGCAGCACCTTGAGGCGAAAGAGTTGCCGGGTGGTGAGGTTGGCCAACGCTATGCTTTGGCCGGGGCCGAGGCTGCCCAGGCCGGGGCGGGCCAGCGCGGCCCCGTACACCAGCCCCCGGCCGGGCGGAATCTGCGCCCGCGTGGGTTCCCAGGCTGCCAGCGGCAGTTGGATTTTCGGAAAAACGTTGCCATCAAGCGAATCGGGCGGGGCCGTCACCGTGCGCGGCGGCGCGGGGGCCGTGAACGCCACGGGCATGGTATAGTCTACTTTGGCGGGTTTGCCCTCGTGCAACGCCGGTTGCCAGCGAATGCGCCGCAGCCGCAGCGCCTGCCGCAGCACGGCCGAGTCCACGTCGGTCCGCAACCCTTTGGCAATTTTAATGTCCTGGGTGCGCCCGGCCGAATCCACGGAGAAGCCCACCAGCACCTGCCCGTAAACCTTGTCGCGGCGGGCTTTGGGGGGCGTTTTGAGGCTGTCGAGCAGGAAGTGGTTGAAGCGGGCCATGCTGCCCGCCGACGTGCCGCCCGGAAACACGGGCGGCACGTCGGCGGCCGTGGCCGGGGCGGCGGTTTGGCGTTGGGCCAGGGCGGCGGGCGCGGCCAGCAGCAGGGCGAGGGCAAGCAGGGTAGGGTTCATAGCTGCGGCAAAGTACGGCATTCTGAACGAGTACCCCGAAGCTGCGCTTCGGCCGCTGCCCGGTAACGTTGGGCGGTGACCGTTCAGCGGCCGAAGCGCAGCTTCGGGGTACTCGTTCAAACCGGTCCGAACCTCTGCCCCCGGTTTCCGGTTAAAGCAGCCGGGAAACCCCTTTCCCACCCAATTTGCTTCATGCCACACCCCAACATCACCACCCTGGGCCAGCTCCGCGCCAGCGGCTACCAGCCCCGCACCGTCAAGCAGGAACTGCGCGACAACCTGATTCAGAAGCTCAAAAACAAAGAAGAAGTGTTTCCCGGCATCTTCGGCTACGACGAAACCGTGATACCGGAACTGCAACGCGCCATCCTGGCCGGGCACCACATCAACTTGCTGGGCCTGCGTGGGCAGGCCAAAACCCGCATCGCCCGGCTCCTGATTAATCTGCTCGACGAGTACATTCCCGTCGTGGCCGGGTCTGAGTTGAACGACGACCCTTTGCAGCCGCTGTCGGTGTTTGCCAAAAACCTGATTGCCGAACACGGCGATGCCACGCCCGTGACGTGGCTGCCCCGCGCCGACCGCTACACCGAAAAACTCGCTACGCCCGACGTGAGCGTGGCCGACCTCATCGGCGATGCCGACCCCATCAAGGCCGCGACGCTCAAACTGCCGTACAGCGACGAGCGGGTCATTCACTTCGGCTTGATTCCCAGGGCGCACCGGGGTATTTTCGTCATCAACGAACTGCCCGACTTGCAGGCCCGTATCCAGGTGTCGCTGTTCAATATTTTGCAGGAAGGCGACATCCAGATTCGCGGTTTCAAGGTGCGCCTACCACTGGACATTCAGTTCGTGTTCACGGCCAACCCCGAAGACTACACCAACCGGGGCAGCATCGTGACCCCGCTCAAGGACCGCATTGATGCCCAGATTATCACGCACTATCCCAAGAGCATTGAGGTCGGCAAACGCATCACCAAGCAGGAAGCCCGCCTCAAGGATGAGCAACTGGGCCGGGTCACGAGCAACGAAATCATGCACGACCTCGTGGAGCAGGTGGCCGTGGAAGCGCGGGGGTCGGAGTTCGTGGATGCCAAGTCGGGCGTGTCGGCCCGCCTCACCATTTCGGCTTACGAGCAGGTGATTGCCGGGGCCGAGCGCCGGGCGCTGATAAACGGCGAACCCGCCACCTACGTGCGCGTGAGCGACTTTATTTCGGCCGTGCCCGCCATCACCGGCAAGGTGGAATTAGTGTACGAAGGCGAGCAGGAGGGCGCGGGCATTGTGGCCGAAAAGCTCATGGGCAAGGCCATCCGCACCCTGTTCCTGAACTACTTTCCGGACCCCGACAAGGCTAAAAAGCTTAAAAACCGCCCTTCGCCCTACAAAGCTTCCCAGGAATGGTTCGGCAACGGCCACACCCTGGATTTACTGCACGATGCCCCCGCTGCCGACTACCGCAAGGCCCTCGACGACGTGCCCGGCCTGCGCGACGTGGTGAAGGAGTTGCACCCCAACGAGACCCCCGAACACACCTACTTCCTGATGGAATTCCTGCTGCACGGCCTGGCCGAGTACAGCCTGATATCGCGCAACCGCCTCAGCGGCGGGGCGCAGTTCAAGGACTTGCTGGCTTCGATGTTCACCATGCCGAGTTTCGAGGACGACGAGGATGAGGACGAAGACGAGGACGAAAAGCCACGCCGGCGGCGGTAGGGTGGGCATTGCTTGAAAACGCCCCGCGTACCGCAAGGTGCGCGGGGCGTTTGAGTAAACAGGACGTACGTACAGCGGATTTGGTTAAGCCCCGGAGGGGCGGCACATCGGTAGTAATAGGCTGACAAGTAAGGTCAAAGCCCCAGCGGGGCGATACCTGGCGTTTGCAAAAAGAAGTGTCGCCCCGCTGGGGCTTGATGTCACCAAACCAATCATTTACTACCGATATGCCGCCCCTCCGGGGCTGAAAATGCCGCCCCGTGCGGAAGTTCTGGTAAAAAAAGGCGGGCAGTGGTCTAATCTGCGGTGGTCCGACGAATTCCCCGAAGGGGTTAGCTTCGCAGTCCTGCGGGTCGTCAGACCACTATTCGTTGAACGATACCCGACCAAGTTAGTGGTCGGACGACTTCATCTGGTGGCCAAAAGTCGTCGGACCACCAGCGTTTAGACCACCGCCAAAAGGCGTGCAAAGGCCGGTGCCGACAAAAAAAATAACCGTGTTGTGTGCTGCATCAAATCAGCTGAAATCCAAAAATTACTGCCCGCCCACAGTGGTAGTGCGTTGGGCCGTTTGCCGGGCCGACGACGGGTTTCAGCCTGAACCGTAGCAACCTGGGTCCGGTGGTGAGCCGTAAGGGGGCAAAAGTTTTCACCCTTTACGTTCTTTTACCATGCCTTCTTCCTATTTCCGTCGCTGGGCCACCCCTGGCCGCACCGTTGCCGGGCTGGCTTTGCTGCTGCTCGGCGCGGCGGGTTGCAGCAAAAGCGACAGCAACGACAGCACCCCCAGTGCCCTCACCACCAGCACGCCCAAACCCGCCTTCGCGCCCGGCATCGACGACCAGATGTGGGCCGTGATTGACCAGTTCATCAAGTTTGGCACCCCGCCGCTGCCCACCCTCACACCCCGGCAGGCCCGGATGACCCCCAGCGTGACCGATGCCGTGAACACGCTGCTGGCCAACAACAACCGCACGGCCCGGCAATTCAGCCTCACCATCAGCCAGCAGGTTATCCCAACCGGGCCGCCAGCGGCCCCGGACAGCCTGCTGGTGCGGATGTACAAGCCCGCTGGCGCCAGCGGCTCCTTGCCCGTGATTGTGTATTACCACGGCGGCGGCTGGGTCATCGGCTCACTCGATGTGTACGAGCCTTCGTGCAAGGCCCTGGCCCAGAACACGGGAGCCATTGTGGTGAGCGTGGACTACCGCTTGGCTCCCGAAGCCAAGTTTCCGGCTGCCCACGAAGATGCCTTCGCCGCCTACCAGTGGGTGGTGAACAACGCGGCCAGCTTCGGCGGCAACCCAGCCAAGGTGGCCGTGGCGGGCGAAAGCGCGGGCGGCAACATGGCCCTGACCACGGCCCTGCTGGCTAAGCAGCGCAGCGTGGCCCTGCCCAAGCACATTCTGGCCGTGTACCCCGTGGCCAACAACGACCTGACCACGGCTTCCTACGTGCAATACGCCGCCGCCGTGCCCCTGAACAAGCCCAACGTGGTGTACTTCACCAGCCTTTACTTTAACACCCCGGCCGACGGCGACAGCCAGCTCATTTCGCTCACCGACGTAGCCGACCTGCGGGGCCTGCCGCCCACCACCATCATCGGGGCCGAAATCGACCCGCTCCAAACCGAAGGAATGCAACTGCGCGACAAGCTCACTGCGGCGGGCGTGACGGTGAACTACCAGCTTTACCCCGGCACGACCCACGAATTTTTTGGCACCTACGATGTGGTGCCCAAAGCCGACGAGGCCCAAAAATACGCCGCCACGCAACTGAAAGCGGCGTTTCAGTAGGGCTGCTTCGGTGGCAAGCGGACCCAAAAAAGCCCCGCGTACCAGTTGGTACGCGGGGCTTTTTTGGGTCCGCTTGCCACCGGTCGTGCCACCGCAGTGGCCCCCACCGGCGGCCGCGTTTTACTCCACCACCAGCTTCTTGCTAATGGTGCTGCCGCCCGCCGTCAGGCGCACGGTGTAGATGCCAGCGGCTACGCCACTCAGGGGCAACTCGGTTCGCAGCCCGGCGGCGGGCAATGCGGCGGCCGGGTAGTTGCGCACCAACTGGCCCAGGCCGTTGTACAAGCCAACCGTCACCTGCGAAGTGCCCGCCACGGCGGGCACCAGCAGCGTGGCCGTGCCGTGGGCCGGGTTGGGGTAGAGCGTCACGCCCGCGCCTTCCAGCGCCGCCGCAGTGGCCAGGGCCGTGCCGGCAAACTCCAACGAGAAGCGGCCGGTGCCGGGCGCGGCGGCTTGCGCGGCCGTCAGGCTGAAGCGGTAGGCCGTGGCCTGGGTCAGGGCCGTGCGCTGGCCGGTCAGGGCGTCCACGAGGTAGGCGGTCAGGCCCGCCGGTACGTTGCGGAGCGTGGCGGCGGTCAGGGTGTAGCTGCCAGCGGCGGGCACCCGCACGTCCAGCGGAATGCGGGTGGCGGCGGTCAGGACCGGGCGGGCATCAAAGGCCAGGCGCAAGCCCGTGGCCTGGGCGGCCAGGTTCAGGCCGTTGGGGTTGGGCAGCTTCAGGGCATCGTACTGCGCGTCCAGCCCGCTGGTGGCGCGGGGGTCGGCGTACACGGTCAGCACGTCGGCGGGCAGGCCGGCGGTGGCCAGGGCCAGTTCCAGCACCGGGCGGGTATCGGCCGTGTTGCGCTGGAAGTTGGTGGGCGTGGCAATGTCCACCACGCGCTGGCTGTTGCGGAAGGTGAGGCTCCCCGCCGCTGCCGCGCTGCTCGTGCGGGTCCAGAACGCCTGGCTGCTGGCGATAATCGGGTTGCTGCTGGCCGTCACAGGCGCGCCGGGCACGTAGCTGCGGTACATACCCCCGAACTGGCTCGTGGCCTGCCACACGTACATCGCCGCGTCGAGGCCGCTACGGTCGCCGGCCGCCACCAGGTTGTAGTTGAGCGGGGCAGGGTAGGGGTTGCCCACGAAGTTCCAGCCGCCGTCCACGCCGCCGGTGCGGGGCAGGCTCAGGGCGGCCTGGTCGCCGGTGGTGAGTGTGCCCACCAGGTCGGTCACTTGGCCCGCGCCCACGTTCACGGCGTAGCCGCGGCCCACCTGGAGCGGGTCGGTGAGGGCCGCCGGTGAGAAGAAGCCTTTGTCAAACGGCGAAAGCGTCAGAGCGGGCGAGGTCAGCACCCGGCCCTCGTCGTAGGCCTGCACGGTGGGGAAAGGCCGCACGATGCCGGGGTTGGCGGCCGTGTTCAGGGCGGGGTTCACCACCGGGGCGGTGCCGCCGGCCGCGAAGTCGGCCACCGTGGTGTTGCCCACCGGGGCGCTGAAGTGGTGGTAGCCCGCGTAGGGGTACAGGGCAGGGTCAATGTAGCGTTGCACGGCGGTCGTGCCCTGCACGGTACCCGTGCCCACGTTGGCCACCAGGGCCGTGCCGCTGGCACCCGAACGCAACGTCAGGGCTTGGCCGTTCGTGTTCAGGTTGCCGGTGCTGGTCAGGGCCACGGTGCCGCTCACGGCCAGGGCCTGGCTCAGGCTCAGGGTGGCAGCCGTGCCCACGGCCAGGCCAAACACGTTGGCGGGCAAGCCGCTGCCGGTGACCATCGCCGCGCCCGTCAGGTTGCCGTAAGCGTACTGGGCGCTGCTGCCGAAGTTGCGGCCGCTGGTTTGCACGTTGCCCGTGTTGCCCGCCGCCGAGATGCCCGCCGAGGAACTCACCACGAGGTTGCCCGCCGGAACGGCCCCATTGTTGCCCACGGCCACGGTGCCCGTACCACTCACCACTGCATCGGCCGGAGCCTGAAATTGCAGGGTGCCGAGGTCGCTCAGCGTTCCGCTCACGTTCAGGGGCGAATACACGCTGGCATTGCCCGCCGCCGAAATGGTGATGTTGTTGTAGTCGCCAGCCAGGTCGCGGGCGTTGCCCACGGTCACGTCGCCGCGCTGGGCCGTGAAAAACTGGTTGCCCGCGTAGTTCAGGAAGTCCACCGTGTAGGGCAGGCTGCCGCCGCCGCTGCCGTTCACGCCCAGGTTGCCGGTGCCGAGGGGCAAGCCGCCCAGGGTTTGGTTGGAGAGGTAGTCGTAGTTGCCGTTGGCGACGATGGGCATCACGTGGATGGGGGTGGTGGCCGTGATACCGGCCCCCAGCGCACTCAGCGGAATGCGGATTTCAACGCCGGTTTGCACCGTGCCGGGGCTGTTGGGGTTGGTGCCGTCCACGCCGCCCGTGTTGTTGTTGTTGAGGCTGAGTTCGCCCATCACGCCGCCGCCAAAGTCCAGCGCCTGGGTGAATTCGTGGGTGGCCGGGCTGAGGTCGGTGCCGAAGCCCGCTGCGCCGGTCAGGTTCACAAAGCTGGCGTAGAGGCTGCCGCCGCCCTGGCGGATGCTCAGAAACGACTCCGGCGCAAAGCCCCGGTCGAAGCGCAGCCCGGCCAGGTTGCCGGAGCTTTCGGTGACGGGGTTCACGGCCGCAATGGTGTTCTGGCCGGTGGTGGGGTTGGCATCAAAAAAGATGACCAGCTTGTTGAAGTTGGCTTCCAAGTTGCCGGTCAAGGTCAGGTAGAGGTCGGTGGCGGTGGTGCGCACGTAGGCTCCGTCCAGCTCGCTCAGGTTGTTGCCAAAGCCGGTGCCGGTGGTTTGCAGGGCCTTCACGGTGTACACGCCGCCGGGGTCCACGGTGCCGTCCAGCACCACGTTGCCGGGTGCAACGCCGGTGCCGCTCACGGGTATCACGGTGGTGGGCGTACCGGGGTCGTCGGAGGCAATGCTGATGGTGCCGCTCTGGGCCCCCGCCACGCTGGGGTCGAACGTGACGTTCACGAAGATGGTGGCCGCCGGGGCCACCGTGGCCGAAGTGGCGGGCACCGTGAAAGCCGCGTTGTTGCTCACGATGCTCGTCACGCTCAACGGCGCCCCGCCGTTGTTGCTGATGGCCAGCGACCGGGTTACCGACCCGCCCACCGTGGCCACGTTGTAGAAGCTGAGCGAACCCGGCGACACTGAAATGTCGGCCGGGGTCGCCACCGACCCGTTGGTCACGGTCACGTACTGGTTGCCGGTGTAGGTGGCGCTCCCGAAGTTAATCGTGCCGGGGCTGCCCAGGTTGTCGGTGCCCGCCGGCAACCCCGCCAGCACTTGGTTGGACAAGTAGTTGTGGCCGCTGTTGTTAATGAAAGCGATGATTTTGATGTCGCCGCCGCTCATTGTCGTCCCCAGGGCCGTGAGCGGAATGCGGTACTCGATGCCCGTGCCGACTGCCGTGGCGGCGGCTGTGTTGGCGGCCCCGGTGCCGCTGCTCACGCCCAGGACGTTGCTGTTGTTGATGGACACTAGCCCGGTGCCCGCGCCGGGCACACTGTTCGAGAAGGTGAGCGGTTGCACCGGCCCGGCCGCCGACCCGCCCGTGTTGATGTAGGCGCTGGTGCTGCCCGCCCCGCCGGTGGGCAGGTTCACATAGTCGGCGTAAATCTCCAGGTTGGTGGCGGTCGCGTTGCCGCAGGTCACCGACAGCGCGTAGTCGGCTGCAAAGCCAGCGTCGAACTGTAGCCCGGCCATGCTGCCCACGTAATTGGGGTTGTTGGCCAACACGTTCTGCCCCCCGGCTTTGGTGTCAAAAAACAAGTCCAGCTTGTCAAAGCTGCTGTTCAGGTTGCCCCCGATAAAGAGGAACAGGTCCGAGCCGACAATCTGGGCGTGGATGTTGTCCAGCTCCTCGCCGTTGGCCGCGTACTGCGACCCGGTGGTGTTGTTGCCAAACTGCGTGCCCACGGTTTGCACGGCCAGCGCCGCCGGGTACGATGCATCGCGGGTACCGTCCACGGTTTGGGCCTGGCCCGCTAGGGCGACCAGCCCCAGCCCGGCCAGTAGCCCGGTTCTGGTAAGTAACTTGTTCATAAAAGGGTAATATTGGGAATGGTGAAGTTTGGCCAAGCCCGCGCCGGAATCGTTTGCGGCCGGTCGCCGCTTGACGGGCGAAAGGTACTGCTTTTTTCCAGTTATTCCCCCAATTCGTCCCCATTTTCTCCCTTCGTACCTTTGTTGAGGCTGACACTTTCCCCAAACGTTTCCAGCTTTCCCCATTCCCCTCATCTTTTCCTCACCCATCACCCCCTCGCCCCCTTGCGTCCCCTCATCCTGGTTTCCAACGACGACGGCATCACCGCCCCCGGCATTGCCCACCTCGTCCGCACCGTGGCCGCCCTCGGGGCCGAAGTCGTCGTCGTCGCCCCCGATTCGCCGCAGTCCGGCAAAGGCCACGCCATCACCATCGAAGCCCCCCTGCGCCTGCGCGAAAACCGCGTCTTCGGCCCCGACATCGAAGCCTACGAGTGCTCCGGCACCCCCGCCGACTGCGTGAAAATCGCCAAGCACTACGTCCTCAAAGACCGCCGCCCCGCCCTGGTCGTGTCCGGCATCAACCACGGCTCCAACGCCTCGGTGAACGTGCTGTATTCCGGCACCATGTCGGCCGCCATCGAGGCCGCCATCGAGGGGCTGCCCGCCATCGGCTTCTCGCTCTGCGAATACGGCCACGGGGCCGATTTCTTGCAGTGCCTGGAGTGGGTCGGCCAGGTGTGCCGCTCCGCCCTGGCCCACGGCATCCCGCCCGGCACGGCCCTGAACGTGAACCTGCCCAAGGCCGCCAACGGCCCCATCCGGGGCCTGCGCCTGTGCCGCCAGGCCCGCGCCAAGTGGCAGGAAGAATTTGACACCCGCCTCGACCCCTACGACCGCCCCTACCACTGGCTCGTCGGCGCGTTCGTGAACCTCGACCCCGGCACCGACACCGACGAGTACGCCCTGGCCCGGCAATACGTCAGCATTGTGCCCTGCCTGTTTGACCTTACCAACCGCCCCGGCCTGGAAATGATGAGCCAAGCCTGGCACCTGCCCCTGCCCGAAACCGAGGTGGCGGCGGTGCCGCCCCAGCCCTTGCCAGCCAAGGACTACGGCCCGGCGCAGGGCTAAAGCAAGCCGTTCCTTCCCTGAAACTGCCCGCCCGTTTGGAATCCTAGGACCCGCGCCGTACCTTTGCGGCACCCCGAACTGTGGGGTAATTGTAAATCTTTTTTAATCAACAATCTAAGACGGGGAGCAAGACCCTATCAACCGATGATTCTCACCACCGAAGCCAAGCAGGCCATCTTTGAAAAGAACAGCCTGCAAAAAAAGAACACCGACACCGGGTCGGCCGAATCCCAGATTGGCCTGTTCACCCACCGCATCACCCACCTGACCGAACACCTCAAGGCGAACAAGAAGGACCACAGCACCCGCCTGGGCTTGCTGAAATTGGTGGGCAAGCGCCGCCGGATGCTGGACTACCTCCAGCACCGCGAAATCAACCGCTACCGCGCCATCATCAAGGAGTTGGGCATCCGTAAGTAAGCCCGCCTATGCCCGAGTAGGGAGCCTTCACGCCGAAGGTTCCCTACTCTTTTTTTTGCCTTGTGCGTAGGGGCGGGGCTTGCCCCCGCCCGAATCGTTGAACGATAGCCGTTGAACGATTGCTGCTCCGATTGTTCAACGATTCGGGCGGGGGCAAGCCCCGCCCCTACATCTCCCCCAAAATGCCCGCTCCCAACGCAATAACCAAAACCCTGGCGCTGCCCGACGGCCGCGTCATCTCCATCGAAACCGGCAAACTCGCCAAGTTTGCCGACGGGGCCGTGGTCGTCCGCCTCGGCGACACCATGCTGCTCGCCACGGTCGTGTCGGCCCCCAGCCAGCGCGAGGGCGTGGACTTCCTGCCCCTGTCGGTGGACTACCAGGAAAAATTCGGCTCGGCGGGTAAGATTCCCGGCTCGTTTCAGCGCCGCGAAGGCCGCCTGAGCGACTACGAAATCCTGATTTGCCGCCTCGTGGACCGCATTCTGCGCCCGATGTTCCCCAAGGACTACCACTACGAGGTGCAGGTGATGATTACCATGATTTCGGCCGACAAGGAAGTGCAGCCCGACGCATTGGCCGCGCTGGCGGCCTCGGCGGCGCTCTGCATCAGCGACATTCCGTTTGCTGGCCCAATTTCGGAAGTGCGCGTGGCCCGCATTGACGGCCAGTTCCAGATTAACCCCAAAACCAGCGACCTGGCCCGCGCCGACATGGACCTGATGGTGGGCGCGACCGCCGACAGCGTGGCGATGGTGGAAGGCGCGATGAAGGAAGTGAGCGAGGAAGAAATGGTGGCCGCCATTGCTTTCGGCCACGAAGCCATCAAGGCCCAGTGCCAGTTGCAAAAGGACCTGGCCGCCGCCGTGGGCCGCACCGCCGAATCGCCCACCCGCGACTATCCCAAATACGACGAAGATGCCGACTTGAAGCAGCGCATCCACGATGCCGTATACCAGGGCGCTTACGACGTAGCCAAGAGCGGCAACACCAGCAAAGGGGGCCGCAAGGAAGGTTTCGGTGCGGTGAAAAAGGGGATTCTGGACACGCTGCTGGAAGAAAACCCGGAGATGGACCGCAAAATGTTCAGCCGCTACTACGGTTCGGCCGAGAAGAAAGCCATCCGCGACATGATGGTGAAGGAGCGGGTGCGCTTGGACGGGCGGCAGCTTACCGAAATTCGCCCCATTTGGTCGGAAATCAACTACTTGCCCGGTGCCCACGGTTCGGCCGTGTTCACGCGGGGCGAAACCCAGAGCCTGACCACCGTCACACTCGGCACCAAACTGGACGAGCAGATTGTGGACCAGCCGCTGGCCAAAGGCTACTCCAAGTTCTTGTTGCACTACAACTTCCCCGGTTTCTCAACCGGCGAGGTGAAGCCGAACCGGGGCGCGGGCCGTCGCGAAATCGGCCACGGCAACCTGGCCCTGCGTTCGCTGCGCCAGGTGCTGCCGCCCGACGACGAGAATCCCTACACCATCCGCATTGTGTCGGACATCCTGGAATCCAACGGTTCCAGCTCGATGGCTACCGTTTGCGCCGGTTCGCTGGCGCTCATGGATGCGGGCGTGACGGTGTCGGCCGCTGTGGCGGGCATCGCCATGGGCCTCGTGCAAGACAAGGACACCGGGGCCTACGCCGTGCTGAGCGACATTCTGGGCGATGAGGACCACCTCGGCGACATGGACTTCAAGGTGACGGGCACCGAGCGAGGCATTTGCGCCTGCCAGATGGACATCAAAATCCAGGGCCTGAGCAACGAGATTTTGACCGCTGCGCTGCACCAGGCCCGCGAGGGCCGCTTGCACATCCTGGCCGAAATGGCCAAGACGATTGCTGCGCCCGCGCCGGAGTTGAAACCACATACGCCGCGCTCACACAAAATGCTCATTGACAAAGAGTTTATCGGCGCGGTAATCGGGCCGGGCGGCAAGGTGATTCAGCAAATCCAGAAGGACACCAACGCCACGGTGATTATCGAGGAAAAGGACGAGAAAGGCCACGTAAGCATCTACGCGGCCAACCAGGACGATATGCAGGGTGCGATTGACCGCATCCGCGCCATTGCGGCCCAGCCCGAAGTGGGCGAAACCTACAAAGGCAAGGTGCGCAGCATTCAGCCCTACGGCGCATTCGTGGAAATCATGCCCGGCAAGGACGGTCTGCTGCACATCTCGGAGGTAACGCACGAGCGCATCCAAACCCTGGAAGGCTTGCTGGAAGTGGGCCAGGACATTGACGTGAAACTGGTGGACATTGACAAGAAAACCGGCAAGTACCGGCTGTCGCGCAAGGTGTTGCTGCCCAAGCCGGAAGGCGTGGCGTAAGGCAAGATAGAAGAACGGTGTGGTCAGACGACTTTTTTAGTCGTCCGACCACTAAGTTGTTGAACAGCAACCGAGGTAACAATCTAGTGGTCGGACGACTGAAAAAGTCGTCTGACCACACCGTTCTGCCACCCCGCCCTGCCAACCACGACCTTAGCCCCGAACTTTCTGCGGCCGGGCCGGGTTGCTTACCTCTGACTTTCAGGCGGCTTTACCGGCTCAATTTCCCGCCATTCCCACCTTAATTATCGTTATTATCCGGCTCCAATGAGACAGTTAAAAATCAGCAAGCAGATTACCAACCGCGAAAGCCAGTCGCTGGACAAATACCTCCAGGAGATTGGCAAAGTGGACCTGCTCACGCCCGACGAGGAAGTGACCCTCGCGCAACGCATCCGCGATGGCGACCAGCAGGCGTTGGAAAAGCTGACCAAGGCCAACCTGCGCTTCGTGGTGTCGGTGGCCAAACAATACCAGAACCAAGGGCTTAGCCTGGGTGACCTCATCAATGAGGGCAACCTCGGCCTCATCAAAGCCGCTAAGCGGTTCGACGAAACGCGGGGCTTCAAGTTCATTTCTTACGCCGTGTGGTGGATTCGTCAGTCCATCCTGCAAGCCCTGGCCGAGCAAAGCCGCATCGTGCGCCTGCCCCTGAACCGGGTGGGGTCGCTGAACAAAATCAGCAAGTCCTTCTCCGAGCTGGAGCAGAAATTTGAGCGCGAACCCTCGCCCGAGGAAATTGCCGAAGTGCTGGAACTGACCACTTCCGAGGTGGTGGACACGCTCAAAATCAGCGGTCGTCACGTATCGGTGGATGCACCGTTTGTGCAGGGCGAGGAAAACCGGCTGCTCGACGTGCTGGAGAACGAGGACGAGGAATCACCGGACAGTTCGCTCATAAACGACTCGCTGCGGAAGGAAGTGCAGCGGGCCTTGAGTACGCTCACCAAGCGCGAAGCCGACGTGATTACGCTCTACTTCGGCCTGAACGGCGAGGCGGCGCTGACGCTGGAAGAAATTGGCGAGAAGTTCAACCTGACCCGCGAACGGGTGCGCCAAATCAAGGAAAAGGCCATTCGCCGGTTGCGCCACACGTCGCGCTCAAAGGCGTTGAAGCCGTATCTGGGCTAAACCTGACTTAAATTTGTTGTTGAAAAACCCCGGCTGCAAGGTTGGGGTTTTTTGTGGCTTACGTTAATACAGTTCAACGATTCGGGCGGGGGCAAGCCCCGCACCCTACTGCATGGAACACCTTAAATGCCTGATTATCGGCTCTGGCCCAGCCGGGTACACCGCCGCCATTTACGCCGCCCGCGCCAATATGCAGCCCGTGATGTACATGGGCTTGCAGCCCGGTGGGCAGCTCACCATCACCAACGACGTGGAGAATTTTCCGGGCTACGCCGACGGCGTGATGGGGCCGCAGATGATGGAAGACCTCAAGAGACAAGCCGAACGCTTCGGTACCGACATCCGCTACGGCATCGCCACGGCGGTGGATTTTTCGGGGCACCCGCACAAAGTGACCATTGACGAAAAGACGGAAATCACGGCTGATGCGGTGATTATCGCTACCGGCGCGTCGGCCAAGTGGCTGGGAATTCCGTCGGAAGCCCGGCTGAACGGTTCGGGCGTGTCGGCCTGCGCGGTGTGCGACGGGTTTTTCTACCGGGGGCAGGAAGTGGCGATTGTGGGGGCGGGCGACACAGCCGCCGAAGAAGCTACTTACCTCGCCAACCTGGCCAGCAAAGTGACCATGATTGTGCGGAAAGGGGAGATGAAAGCCTCCAAAATTATGCAGCAGCGGGTGCTGGACAACCCCAAAATTGAGGTGCTGTTTGACACCGTGACCGACGAAATTCTGGGCGAACACGCCGTGGAAGGGGTGCGCGTGAAAAATGTGCTGACCCACGAAACCCGCGAAGTGCCGGTCACGGGCTTTTTCGTGGCCATCGGGCACGAGCCGAACTCCACTATTTTCCAGCCCTACCTGCACCACGACGAAATGGGCTACCTCAAAACCCTGCCCGGCACCAGCAAAACCAACGTGGACGGCGTGTTTGCCTGCGGCGACGTGCAGGATTTTACCTACCGCCAAGCCGTGACGGCGGCCGGCACCGGCTGCATGGCCGCCCTGGATGCCGAGCGGTACCTAGCGGCGCTGGGCGTGCATTAATTTTTGAATGAAGAATGAAGAATGAGGAATTGGCAGCTAGCCATGCCCGCAGTTTTCTCTGTTTCTCGTTCTTCACTCTTCATTCAGCGCAGCGCCTCATTCCTCATTCCTCATTTAAGAATCCCGTTGTTTTTTCTGCCAAAACACTTGCGCTGGTTATGGCTGCTGCTGCTATTTGGCTTGCTTCGGCCCGCCCAGGCGCAGCCTGGCAAGCCCCAGCCCAAGCGCAACCCCAACGCAGCTACGGGTGGGCGGCAGTCCGATTTTTTTCGGATTAAAACGCCCAAAATGCGCTACGTGCGCCCCGACACCACCACGGTGATTGAAACCGAGGAACTGCCCGGCGACAACTCCGACGCGGCCAATTCCATTTACTTCAACCCCAAGCGCGAACTCAGCATTGTGAGCGAGGACACGGCTACGCTGGACGAAGGCGGGCAACAACTGGTGGAAATGTCGGAAGAGGTGCTCATTGACTCGTCGTGGGTGAAGGTGGCGGGCTACTACACCGTCTGGGACACGCACCGCGTGAACCCCTACCAAGTGGACGGCCGCGACCTGCGCGACACCCTGGAACTGCCCCTGACCGAACCGGAACGGGAACGGTTTGCCAAGATGCCACTCGTCAGTACGCCCATCACGTCAGGGTTCGCCTTCCGGGGCTACCGCTGGCACTACGGCGTGGACCTGGACCTGGAAACCGGCGACCCCGTGCTGGCCGCCTTCGACGGCGTGGTTCGCATCAGTCAGTGGGACGGCATGGGCTACGGTAACTACTTGTTGGTAAGGCATTACAATGGCCTGGAAACGCTCTACGGCCACTTGAGCAAGGCGCTGGTCGAGCCGGGAACCTTCGTCAAGGCCGGGCAGGTGATTGGGCGCGGCGGCAGCACCGGGCGTAGCAGCGGCTCGCACCTGCACTTTGAGGTGCGCTACCAGGGCAACCCCATCAACCCAATGCAACTCTACAACTTCCCGGATTACGCCCTGCGCTCGGATACGCTGACCGTCACGGCGGCGCTGTTTGATTACTACAACCAGGCGTTGCGCCGCAGCCGCGTCAGCAGCGGGCGCAGCAGTAGCGGGCGCAACGGTGTTCATAGCGGCGGTGGTAACATCGCCGCCCCGCACGTATTGGCCGCTCGCCGCACGGCATCGTATACCATCCGGCCGGGCGACACGCTGTCGGAAGTGGCCGAGAAATTTGGCGTGGGCCTCAGCAAGCTCAAAAAGCTAAACCCCGGAATAAGCACCTTGCGGCCAGGCCGGAAACTGCGAATCAAATGAATCACGGATTGGTCGGATTAAACGGAGGAGTCGGACTTTATGGACGATTGTCAGTCTTTGCCACCCAATCGTCCATAAAGTCCGACCAATCCGGGCGTGAATCGTCCCCAAAATCCGACCTCTCCGTTTAATCCGACCTCTCCGTTTAATCCGACCTCTCCGTTTAATCCGAAAAATCCGTGGTTCAGACAGATATTCTTGCTTTCGGTGCCCATCCCGACGATGTGGAAATGTCGTGCGCGGGCACCTTGCTGGCGGCCCTGGCGGCAGGCAAAACCGTGGGCATCGTGGACCTCACGCGGGGCGAGTTGGGCACACGGGGCACCCCGGCGATTCGGGCGGCCGAGGCGGCGGCGGCCAGTGCGCTGCTGGGCATCGGGGTGCGGGAAAACCTGGGGCTACCCGACGGGTTTTTTCGCAACGACCGGGAACACCAACTGCCGCTGATTGCGGCCATCCGGCGGCACCGGCCGGCCGTGGTGCTCTGCAACGCCATTACCGACCGCCACCCCGACCACGGCCGGGGGGCGCAGTTGCAGGCCGATGCCTGCTTCCTGGCGGGGTTGCGGATGATTGAAACGCTGGACGAAAACGGGCAGCCCCAGGAAGCCTGGCGGCCCCGCAATGTCTATCACTACATCCAGGACCGGCAAATCACGCCGGCGTTTGTGGTGGACATCACCCCGCACTGGGACCGGAAATGGGCGGCCATTCAAGCCTTCAAAAGCCAGTTTTTCAACCCCGAAAGCGACGAGCCGCAAACCTACCTGTCCAGCCAGGCTTTTGGGCGCTTCATGGAAGCGCGGGCACGGGAGTTCGGGCATATTATCGGCACCGAGTTTGGCGAGGGCTTCACGGTGCAACGGCCGGTGGGGGTGCGCGAGGTGGGCGAGTTGCTATAGGAACGCGCCACGGCGCGTTCAATCGGTTGGAGCCTCAGGTCTTCTGTTTCTTCTTCTTCGCGGCCGGAAACAGCACGTTGTTCAGAATCAGCCGATACCCCGGCGAGTTGGGGTGCAGGGCCAGGTCGGTGGGTTCTTCGCCCACGAGGTGCTGGTAGTCTTCGGGGTCGTGGCCGCCGTAGAACGTCCAGGTGCCTTTGCCGAGGCTGCCGTGGATGTAGCGGGCCTCGCCGGTTTGCTTGGTATCGGCCATCACCACCACGTCGTTTTTGATGAGGCTTTTGCGGAAGGCCGTGGTTTGGCCCATGAAGCCTTTTATCACCTTTTCGTGGTTCTGGCAGAGCATGGTGGGCACGGGGTCGTACTTGGCCGAGAAGGTGAAGAGTTGAAAGTAGTCGTTTTGCTCGCCCAGCATTCGCTCCGTGGGCTGCATATCAATGTTGGAATACTCGTAAAAGTAGGGGTCGTGCACAAGTTGGAAATCCTTGAAGGCCAGGCAGCGGTTGAAGTTGAGCTTGCTTTGGGCGGCGGGGTCGGAAGGGTCGCCGTCGTACATGGTTTCCACCATGTCCAGGCCCAGCCCGGCCAGGGCGATGTCGTAGGTGTCGGTGGCCCCGCACATGGCAAACATGAAGCCGCCACCCGCCACAAACTCCTGCATTTTCACCGTCACGGCCCCTTTCATCTGGCTCACTTTGGCGAAGTGGTTGCGTTTGGCGGCAGCTTCGGCATCGCGCTGCTGCTGTTGATACCACGGCGCGTTGCGGTAGATGGAGTAAAATTTGCCGTACTCGCCGGTAAAGTCTTCGTGGTGAATGTGCAGCCAGTCGTACTTGGGCAGCACCCCGGCCAGCACCTCGTCGTCGTAAATCTTTTCGTAGGGGATTTCGGCGTATTCCAGCACCAGCGTCACGGCATCGTCCCAGGGCTGCTTGCCTTTGGGGGTGTACACCGCAATTTTGGGCACTTTTTCCAGCTTCATCACGTCCATGTTGGCGTTTTCGTCGGCTATCTGGCTTAGGATGCCCGTGTACTGCGCCTCGCTGATAACCTGGTAGGTAACGCCACGCACGGCCATTTCCTTTTCGGCTTCGGGGCTGGCCTCAAAGGCAAACGAGCCGCCCCGGTAGTTGAGCAGCCAGTCCACGGGTACCTCGCGCTGCAACAGCCAGAATGCCACGCCGTAGGCTTTAAGGCATTCTTTCTGGGTGTTGTCCATCGGGATGAAAACGTGGTTGGCGCGGGCGGCGAAGCCGGGCAAAAGCAGGAGCAAGGCGCAGACGAAACGGCGGAAAAGCATGGTTTTTTAAGCTGAAAAGAACGTAGCGGCCCAACGCGGGCAGGGCGGCGGCGGTTCAAGTTACGGCGCGGGGGCGAACTTTGGGGCAAATTGATGAAAGCAGGCTGTCCTGCTGAACGCAGCGGCGCGGAGTTGAAGCATCTTCTCCGCTTCGCACAACGACTGATTTACTAACGGTTTAGAGATGCTTCAACTCCGTGCCGCTGCGTTCAGCAGGACGGGGTTGTTGCTCGGCATATCGGCCCCATGAATTCCCTCGAAAACATCTACGAAGCCCTGCGCTCGATTCGCGGCAACTTGCTCCGCACCGTCCTCACGGCCCTCATTGTCAGCATTGGGCTGTTTGCGCTCGTGGGCATTCTCACGGGTATTGATGCCATGAAGGCTTCGCTCAACGCCACGTTTGCCAGCTTGGGGGCCAACTCGTTTGAGGTGAAGGCCAAAGGCTACACCAACCGCTTCCGGCAGGGTGGGCGGCAGGGCAAGCAGTTTCCGGCCATCACCTTTTTGCAGGCCAAGCAGTTCAAGGCCCAGATGGCCGACGAGGCCGAAGTAGGCATCTCGGCCTTCATTGCCGGGGCGGCCGAAATCAAGGCCAACGGCGACAAAACCAACCCCAACATGAACGTGGTGGCGGGCGACGAAAACTACCTGCGCATCCAGGGCTACGACCTGGCGCTGGGGCGCACGTTTTCACAGGCCGAACTCACGACCGGGGCCAACGTGCTGATTGTGGGGGACGAAATTCGCCAGAAGCTCTTCCCTCGCCAAAGCCCGATTGGCCAGTACGTGTCGGCGCTCGGCAAGCGGTTTCTAATCGTGGGGCTACTGGCCAAAAGTGGCAGCACCATGGGCGGGGGCGGGGCCGACCGCATTGCCTTCATTCCGCTCGAAACCGGCAACCAACTGCCCCGCCAACGCGCCCTTACCTACGACATCAAAACCGCCACCACCCGGCCCGAAACAATGGCTTTCCTTATGGGCCAGGCCACGGGCGTGATGCGGGCCGTGCGCCACGACCACCTGGGCCAGGAAGACTCGTTTGAGGTGGAAAGCAGCGAAAACCTCGCCCGCGACCTCGACAGCCTGACGGGCAAAATGAAGGCCGGGGGCGGCCTCATCGCCTTCATCACCCTGCTCGGGGCCAGCATCGCCCTGATGAACATCATGCTGGTGTCCGTCACCGAACGCACCCGCGAGATTGGGGTGCGCAAGGCGCTGGGGGCCACGGCGGCCCAAATTCGCCAGCAGTTTCTGATGGAAGCCATCGTGATTTGCGTACTGGGCGGGGCATTCGGGATTCTGCTGGGCGTACTGGGCGGCAACGGCGTGGCGCTACTTATCGGGGCGGGGTCGTTTTTGGTGCCCTGGCTGTGGATGGCGGTGGGCCTTACCATTTGCGTGACGGTGGGGCTGGGGGCGGGCTACTACCCGGCCAGCAAAGCGGCGGCGCTGGACCCGATTGAGAGCTTGCGGTACGAATAGCGTTGTCTGAACCACGGATTCGGCGGATTGGTCGGATTGCACGGATTTTGGGGACGATTTCCGCATGAGAGGAGCAACTGCGTAATCGTCCCCAAAATTTGCCGCTGCATTGGCGGTCGTCAGGGCTGCCATTGTGGAGCAACTGCGTAATCGTCCCCAAAATCCGTGCAATCCGACCAATCCGCCGAATCCGTGATTCAGGCCATACATTTGTGCAACCCCAACCTTGCCCAAATGGCTCCCAGCACCGTCAATCAGCGCATTGCGCAGCTTATTCAACAATTGGGCATCAGCAAAAATGCCTTTGCCATGTCGCTGGGCAAAACGGCCAGCGTCATTCAGCACCTCGTGGACGGGCGCAACAAGCCGGGCTACGACCTGCTTTTTCGCATTTTTGAAATTTACCCAAATGTGTCGCGTGACTGGCTTATCCTCGGCCGGGGGCCGTTGCTGACGACGGGGGCGGGCGCGTTGCCGGTGGCGGTTGGGTCGCCCGCCGCGCCGGTGCTGGCTCCCGAGTTGCCATTGCCCGTGGCCACCGCCGTGTCGCCGCCGCCCGAAGTTGAAGCTAGGCCGCCCGCCATCTCCGAATCGGCCGCCGACGGCGAGATAGAAGTGCCTCCGCTGCCCACCCGGCGGCCCGCCGCCGGTGCCCCGCTGCAACCGGCCGACATTGCCGCCACGCTGGCCCTAGCGGCGGCAACGGCCCGCCCGGCCCGCGCCACCATGCCGGCCGAAGCGCCCGCACCTGCGCCCGCGCCCAGTGCCGCCGACTTGCTTCGGGGGTTGCTGGAATCGCCGCCCGCGCCCGTTGCCCCAGCCGCCATCGCTGCCCCCGATGCGGGCCTCGCGGCCCTGCTACACACGCAGTACCTGCAACACCAACTGGCCCTGGCCGAGCTTCGCAACCAGCACCTGCTGGAGCAACAAAAGCTGCTGCGCGAAATGTTGGACATGGCCCGTTCCGACCGGCCGGTTTAACGGCCCAACGGCCCGTCCAAGCATTCGGACACCGAGTTTTAGCGCCAAATGTCCTTTCCAAACGTTCGGACGGCAGGGTTTGGGCTTAAAGGATGCCTTCCCGACGTTTGGATGAGCACCATTGGCTTTAAACCATGCCCTGCGGACGTTTGAACCGGCATCTTTAAGAAGCTGTTTGAGTTACTATCCAGGCCCGTCGGTCGAGTACCCCGAAGCGGTGCTTCGGTCGTTGAACGGTCGTTCAGCGGGGCCGTTCAACGACCGAAGCACCGCTTCGGGGTACTCGGGCAACTAACGCAAACAGCTTCTAAGCCCAAACCATGCCCTGCTGGCGTTTGCTCGGCTTACGCCAGCACCCCCACTTCTTGGGCTTCTACCAACCCCAGGGCATTCACCTGGGTCAGGCGCAGGATTTTGAGGCTGCCCACCAGCAGCGGGTCGTACTTCACGGCCACGCGGATGTAGTTGGGGGTGAAGCCCTCCATGCGGCCGTCGGTTACGTCGTCCTCAAACAGGACTTCGGTTTCCTGGCCCAGGTGCTCCTCGTAGAAGGCCCGTTTTTTCTTTTCCGAGAGGCTGCGGAGTTGCGTGGTGCGCTCGCCGCGCACCCGCTCCGGCACGCGGCCGGGCAGGGTGGGAGCCAGGGTGTTTTCGCGTTCTGAGTAGGGGAAAACGTGGAGGTAGCTTACCGGCAACTCGTTCAGGAAGTGGTAGGTTTCCAGGAAGTCGGCCTCGGTTTCGCCGGGGAAGCCCACAATCACATCGACCCCGATGGCGGCGTGGGGCATCAGGGCTTTGATGCGGGCCACGCGGTCGGCGTAGAGGGCGCGGCGGTAGCGGCGGCGCATCAGGCCCAGAATTTTGTCGGACCCGCTTTGCAGCGGCAGGTGGAAGTGCGGCATGAAGCAGCGCGACCCGGCCACGGTTTGCAATATCTCCTCGGTCAGTAGGTTGGGCTCGCAACTGCTGATGCGGAAGCGGCCCACGGCGGCTTGCGCGTCCAGCGCCCGCACCAGGTCGGTGAAGGTTTCGGGCCGCTCCCGGTCCGGCCCCTGCCGGCCGAAGTCGCCCAGGTTCACGCCCGTCAGCACGATTTCTTGCACCCCGGTTTCGGCCAACCCGGCCACCCGCGCCAGCACCGAGGCCACCGAGCCGGAGCGGCTGCCGCCCCGCGCCAGCGGAATGGTGCAAAACGAGCAGGTGTAGTCGCAGCCGTCCTGCACTTTGAGGAAGCTCCGGGTGCGGTCGCCGAACGAGTGCGCGGGCACAAACGTGTTGGCCTCGGCAATGGGCGAGGCGAACACCGCCCCCGGCTGCCCGGCGGCGGGCCTCCGAAAATCGGCCAGCACCTCCACCAGCCGGAATTTCTCGGCCGCGCCCAGCACGGCGCTCACGCCCGGAATGCTGGCAATTTCCTGCGGCTTGAGCTGCGCGTAGCAGCCCACGATGGCCACAAACGCGGCCGGGTTGTGCTTCAGGGCCTGCTGCACCACTTTGCGGCACTTTCGGTCGGCATGGTCCGTCACGGAGCAGGTGTTGATGACGTACAAATCGGCTCCGGCCTCAAACGCCACTTTGGCAAACCCTTTTTCCTCAAACTGCCGCCCGATGGCCGACGTTTCGGAGAAGTTGAGCTTGCAGCCCAGGGTATAAAAAGCAACGGTTTGGGGAGTGGTCATGGCAGGCGCAAAGGTACGGCGGGCGGTTGGCGCGTCCTGCTGAACGCAGCGAAGCGGAGTTGAAGCATTTCTACTGCGACAGCAATTCAACCGATTGAGTAAGCCAGCGGGAGAGATGCTTCAACTCCGCTTCGCTGCGTTCAGCAGGACGGGCTAAAAATTCGGCGGGGTCAGGTTTTTGAAATGCCCGTTCAGCCGCGCCCGTTCCTTGAGCCGTTCGGTTTCCAGCACCACGGGCAGGATGGTTTCGAGGTGTTCGCGCACCATTTCCTGGCGTTCCTGCTCGCTGGTGGTGGCCAGGAGTTGAAACTCCTGCTCGGTACTGAAACCGACGTGGTGGGCAATGTCCCAGATGCGGTAGTCGGGGGCCAGTTCCAGGAGCAGCTTCCGCAGGCCCAGGGCTTCGTAGAGCTGGCGCACCTGCCCGGCGATGATGCCGTGCAGCACCGGGTCGGCCAGCTCGTCCTGGGCCACATCGTCCACTTGCCCGGCGGCGTAAAGCTTGCCGGGGGCCTGCCGGTACAGTTGCCGCAGCCGGAACACCCCCACGCCCTTGGTGCGAATGTCTAGTTCGCCGTTGGCGTAGCTTTTTTCCACGCTCAGCAGCTTCACCTCGGTGCCGATTTCGCTCAGCGCCTCGTCCAGAAAGGGTGGGATGCCGAAGGTCAGGTCCTGCTCCAGGCAGTCGCGCACGAGTTGCCGGTAGCGCGGCTCGAAGATGTGCAGGTTGAGTTTCTCGCCGGGAAAAACGACGAGGTTGAGGGGAAAAAGGGGGAGCAGGCGGGGCATGGGTGGGGGATAATAGGCGGTTGGCGCGGGGCTGTGCCCCGTGACCGAGTGCCGCAGGGCTTCGCCCTGCAATCGTTGAACGGTGGGGTTTGGGTTGGTAATTGGTCGGCCTGGGGTGCAGGGCACAGCCCTGCGGCACTTGGTCACGGGGCGCAGCCCCGCGCCAACCGCCTGCCCCACCCGCCGGCAAAGCTAACCCCAACCGCCGCCTAACGGTTTTTCCCTACTTTTGCGCCCATGCCCGCTTCGCCCGTCCTGCCGCCGTTTGCCGTGTTGCTGCGCCGCGCCGGGCGCTTGGGGCTGCAAGTGGGGGCGGTGCTGTTTCTGGCTTCGGTGGCCTGGGTGCTAGCCTACCGGTGGGTGGCCCCGCCCGCCACCTGGCTCATGCTGGAGCGGCGGGCGCACGCGCCCACCGGCCGGGGCTACTACGGCATTCAGCCCGCCCCGCGCCATGTGCGTTACCGCTTCAGTGGGCTGGACGAGGTGGCCCCCAGCATTCCGCTGGCGATGGTGGCGGCCGAAGACCAGCGCTTTTTGCAGCACCACGGCTTCGACCTGGCCGCCCTTAAGCGGGCCGCGCTCCGCAACTGGCACCGCACCGAGGGGCAGCCGGTGGTGGGGGGCAGCACCATCAGCCAGCAGGTGGCCAAAAACGTGTTTCTCTGGCACGGCCGTAGCTACGTCCGCAAGGCCGCCGAGGCGTATTTCACGGTCCTGATTGAGTTTTTGTGGCCCAAGCGCCGCATCATGGAAATGTACCTGAGTGTGGCCGAAATGGGCGATTGCACCTTCGGCGTGGAGGCCGCCAGCCAGCGATACTTCGGCAAATCGGCCCGCGACCTGAACGCCCCCGAAGCCGCCCTGCTGGCCGGGGTGCTGCCCAACCCGCTGCGTTTCCGGGCCGGCAACCCCGGCCCCCAGGCCCGCGCCAAGCAGCGCCGGGTGCTCTGGAATATGCGCCGGTTGGGCGGCCCGGCCTTCATCCAGGAAATGCTGTGAGCGGGAAAGCAGAGGCGGTCAAACTCCCCTCCTGCCAAGGAGGGGACGCTTCGGCGCAGCCGAAGCTGGGGTGGTTAGGCCGGATGCTGCCCCAGGATTTTCGGTGTTGGGTGTTGATAATCTTTATACCGAACACCGAACACCCAACGGCCTAACCACCCCCGTTCCAGCTAAAGCTTGAACATCCCCTCCTTAGCAGGAGGGGAGTTTGACCGCCTTAACCCCTGCCTATGCTAGCCGCGCTTGGCGATTCTGTTGCCGCTGATGCTGCGCTGGGCTGGGGCCTTGAAGCGGGCATCATCAACCGGGCTTTTGGCTTGGTGCTTGGTGGCGCGGCCCTGCACCCTGGCCCGCCAGCGCCGCCAGGAAGCTGCCTTCAACTCGCACCGCATGAGCGCAATAACGGCCGCCTCGGCCAGCCCAAACTGCGCTTCGATGGCCTCGAACGGGGTGCGGTCTTCCCAGGCCATTTCGATGATGCGGTCGATGTCGGGGGCGGTGAGGGGCGGGGCGCTGGGCATGGGGCGGGCCGGAAATGTGAACGAATGCTAAACATGAACAACAACCAACACCCCGCAATAAAGTCCCGTTTGCGGCCCCGCCTGGGCCTGTACCTGGGCCTGCTGCTGGTGCTGGGCGGCTGCGCCCCGCGCCCGCTGCCCCCGACGGCCGCTGCCGAAGCTGCCGTGCCGCGCCGCGCCATCGTAGCCGTCCTCGCCGCCCAAGCCGCCGCCTGGAACCGGGGCGACCTGCCCGGCTATATGGCCGGCTACTGGCACGCCGACTCGCTGGTGTTTATCGGCCGCAAGGGCCTCACCTATGGCTGGCAGCCCACCCTGGCCAATTACCAGAAAAGCTACCCCGACGCGGCGGCGATGGGCCAGCTCGATTTTTCGGGTTTGCGCGTCACGCTGCTGGCCCCCGACGCGGCCCAGGCGCTGGGCCGCTGGCACCTGGCCCGCAGCGGCGGCTTGGCCGATTTGCAGGGCCATTTCCTGCTGGTGTGGCGGAAGGTGGCCGGGCAGTGGGTAATTGTGGCCGACCATTCGAGCTAGCGCAGTTCACGGCGGGGCCGCGAAACGGCCCCGCTACGCCACCAATCCCAATCCCTGGGCGTGCCGGGCCGCTGCCGCGTAGTCGGCCAGCAGCAGCAACGGCACCCCCTCGGCCGCCAACTCGGCCCCCACCGGCCCGACGAGGGCGGCCCGCGCCGGCACCTGCACGTCGCGGATGTACACGGCCCGGATGCGGCCGGGGTGCCGCCGCACCACTTCGCGGTAGATGCGGGCATCGGCCTGCCCGCTGTCGCCGCAGAGCACGAAGGGCAGGGCGGGGTAGGTCCGCAAAATGTCGTCAATCTCGTGCAGCTTGTGGGCGAAGTGGATGGCCGCCGCCCCGCTGATGCCAGCTGGCACCGGCACGCGGGGTCGGCTGATGCTCAGGTCGCGCAGCAGCAGCGGGCCGGGCGGAATCTGGTGCAGGTGCAGAAACTCGTCCAGCACGTCGTAGAGGTTCCAGGGGCTGCTGCTGACGTAGAAAAACGGGTTGTCGGGCCGCCTGTTGCGGCCGCGTTGCAGTTGGCGGTAGAAGTCGGCCACGCCCGCAAAGGGCTGCTTGGAGCGGGCGTTGGTGAGCAGCACCTGGCCCAGCATCCGCAGCACGTGGGTGGCCTGGGTTTCAAACACGGTGTCGTCGAGGTCGGAAATGACCCCGAACTCGGCCGTGGGCGGGGGCACCAGCACGGGCGCGACGGCCGCAATGCCGGTGGTGGGCAGCCGGAAGGCACGGGGCAGCGCCACCACCCGCACCGGCACCGGGTACCAGCCCCCGGCCCCCGGCGCGGGCAGCGCGGCTGGTGCGATGACGAGCGTGAAATACCCTTCGTCGTCGGTCGTGACGCGGTGCTGACTGCCGTCGGGCAGTTCGGCCACCAAGTCGGCCCCGGCCACTTCGCGGGAGTTGAAGCGGCGCACCATGCTGCGGAAGTTGCGCCACGGCGAATCGGTGGCCAGGGCCGGGCGCAGGCCGGGGTCGGCCAGCAGGCGGCCCTTGACGTAGAACTTATGGGCCGTGCCGTAGCTGCGGTAGGGCTGAACGAGCAACGGCGGCAGCCTGCCCAGCCGCGCCCTGAGGCGGGTGAGGAGGTGGTCGCTCCATTCGGCAAGGCGGGCGGGCAGGTCGTGGAGTGACACAGGGGCGAAGGTAGGGGCGGGGGCGGGGTTGAGGCGGGTTTCACCGGCAAAACCAACCAATCTAACACGGCAGGATGCCCGTTTTGCGCCCGCCGTTTGCCGCCCCCACCTTTGTCACGGTAGACTAACCAGCGCGTCGCGACCTGGCATCACCGCCGACAAATCCCACTACCAAGCCGTTATAATGTTCGTAATGCCTCAAGAATTTAGCTCAGTAACGGGTCTGTTGGCCCATTTGCAAACGCCAGCCGGTAAGGCTGCCGAATGCTATTACAAAATCGGCCCGGCGTCGGCCGAACTTGCGACGCGAATAGAGCGGGCAACCGGGCTGAACGTGGTTGGCTTTGCACTGGCCCTCGACCGTTCGGGCATTCTGCATACTTCGGCCGGGTCGCAAGCGGCAGATGCTGGTTACGATGTATAAAAAAAGGCCAACTGCCTAAGCAATTGACCTTCCTTAATAAGCGGCGAGCGATGCAACAAGGCCCTGTCGAGACAAAGCCAGTCCCCCTCTTAAGCGTCCGAAACGTTCCGCTCCCAGGGCAAATATACACTGCCTGGCCCGGAAAAGTTGCGGCATCAATGGGTGGCAAAACCAAAAACGGCCGGTTGCCAAAAGTAACCAGCCGTTCAAATAAGCGGCGAGTGATGCAACAAGGCCCTGTCGAAACAAAGCCAGTCCCCCTCTTCAGCGTCCGAAACGTGCCGCTTCCGGGGGTAAAGCTACCCTACTTCAGGAGCCGCTGCAATTCCAGGAAGCTGGCATTGCTCACGCTGCGGTTGGCGCAATTTAGCTCGGCGGCTTTGGCCTGGATGGCTTGCACGCGGTTGCCGGGGTCGGGGTGGTCGCTGAGGAAGGCGGGGGTGCTGCCGGTCTGGCCCTGCTGCTGGAGTTTGATGAAAAACCCGGCGGCTCCGTCGCAGGCGTAGTAGTTGGTGGCGTTAAGGAAGATGACGGAATATTGGTCGGCTTCGGTTTCATAGTCGCGGCTGAACTTAAGCTCCGTGAGGCCCGTCGCAAGCTGGGCCAGCTGGCCGGGGTTGTTGCCGGTGAGCACCCCCAGCAGCAGCGAAAGGCCGTACTGTTTCTGGAGTTGCTGGGAGGTGTGGCGGTGGTCGGCGTGGGTGATTTCGTGGCCCAGCACCCCGGCCAGTTGGCTGGCGTTTTGGAGGTAGCGCACCAGGGCCGAATACACGTAGATGTGGCCGCCGGGCGTGGCAAAAGCGTTGAGCGTGGCCGTGTCCTTGATGATTTTCACGTCCCAGGTGAAATCGTTGCGGTGGTCGAGCTTGCCGCAGTTCAGCACCCGGTTCACCACCGAGTCGAGCAGCAGGTAGGCGCGGGCGTTGGCGGGGTTGCTGCGGTCGAGCAACTGGCCTTTGGCGCGGTAGGTCGAGTCGGTTTTGGCGGCCACCTGCTGGCCGAGGGCGATGTCGTCCTGCACCGAGAACAGCACCACGCCGTTGTCTTTGGAGCAGGCGCTCAGGCCCAGCGCCAGGGCCAGGGCGGCGATAAAGGGTTGGCGGGAAAAAAGCATAGCGAAAAGGAGAAAATGAGCGGAAACGACCGGGCACTGCCCGGCTCCGGCTGGCCCATACGCCGGGGGGCGGCGCGGTGTTGCAGCCCAACGTTGGCCTTCGCCGGGCCGGATTGCGTACCAATGGCCCCGGCCGAGGTGCGGCCGGGCCGTTTCCAAGTGCCATACAAGTGCCATAAGTGCCATGCCAAGCCCCGCCGCCCACCCCGCCGCCCACCCCGCCGCCCCGCCCGTGCCCCAGCCCAAAACCCGCAAAAAGCGCCTTGTCCCGCAAGAGGAGGCCCATTTGCTCTACAAAGACCCCGCCCGGCAGGCCGAACTCGCCGGGCTGCACTACGCCCACGACCACGCCCCCGGCCTGCACCGCAAAGCCGGGCGCACGGGTAAGTTCAGCTACTACGCGGCGGATGGGGCAAAAATCAGCGACCCCCAAATCCTGGCCCGCATTGCCGGCTACGTCGTGCCCCCGGCCTGGACCGCCGTTTGGATTGCCGCCGACCCGCTGGCCCACCTGCAGGTCACGGGCCTCGACGCGGCCGGGCGCAAGCAGTACCGCTACCACCCGGCCTGGGATGCCACCCGCAGCCTGACCAAATTCGAGCGCCTGCACACCTTCGGCGAACAGCTCGAACCCCTGCGCCGGCAACTGCGCCAGGATTTGGCCCGCCCCGGCCTGCCCCGCGAAAAGGTCATTGCGCTGGTCCTGACCCTCATGGACCAGTCCTTCATCCGGGTCGGCAACAAAGAATACGCCCAGGCCAACGGCAAAGCCAAGCCCAGCTACGGCCTTACCACTTTGCAGGACGACCACGTGAGCTTCAGCGGCGACGACGTGCGCTTTGCCTTTGTGGGCAAAAAAGGGGTGCCGCACGACGTGACGCTGCACGACCGCAAACTCGTGCGGCTGGTGCGCAAGTGCAAGGAAATCCCCGGCCAGCACCTGTTTCAGTACTACAGCGCCGACGGGCAGCGCCACGCCCTCGAATCGGGCGACGTGAACCGCTACCTGCACGAGAAAACCGGCTTGGCGCTCTCCGCCAAAGACTTTCGCACCTGGGGCGGCACCGTCAAGATGGTGGCGTGCCTGGAAGCCGGGCTGCGCGAAGCACCGGACCTGGCCCCCGAAAAGGCCATCAAACGCGCCGTGCTGGACGTGGCGGCGGGCCTGGGCAACACGCCCACGGTGTGCGCCAAGTACTACATTCACCCGCAGGTAGTGGCCCTGTTCCGGTCGGGCGAATTGCTTGCGCATTTGGGGAAACCCGACGCGCCCGCAAAACCCGACGACTTGCTCTCGCCCATCGAACGGCGGGTGCTGGCGCTGCTGGCCCGGTAGGGCACCGGCAGCGGGGGACGGGGGCTGGCCCGCGCCCTACTCCGGCAATCTACTCCGGCAATTTGTCGAAGGCCCGACCGGGCCGCCGGGGGCCTTGCCGGAAGCGCACCCGCTGCGGGCCGGTTTGCGTGTCTTGCCCTGCGCCGCCGAAAAAGCGCAGGCGCGGCCGGTGGCTGGCACCGGCCGCCGTTGTTTGCAGCCCGTCGTCGCCCCCCAATGCTTCCAGCACCACCGCCCGGGTTTCGGCCCGGTAGAAGGTGCGGGCGTAGCATTCGCGGCCCGCCGAGCGCACCACCACGCGCAGCGAATCCGGGGAGCGTTGCACCGTGAACTCGTCGGCGGCCTGGGTGCCGCCCACGTTCACGCGCCGGGCCAGGTTGCGGTAGTAGCGGTCGGCGAAAGCGGGCAGGGCGGCGCGGCGGGCTTGCAGGGCGGCCCGCAGGCCGGGGCCGTCGGTGGCACGCACGGCGGCGGGCAGCCGGGCCAGGGCCAGGGCCAGCACCGGGTCGGTGAGTTGGGCTTGCAGGGCCTGCGCGGTGCGCCGAAAATCGGTTCGGACCAACTGGTTCAGCAGCCGCTTGTCCAGCAACTCCCCGTTTTCCATCAGCCCCGTGGGGTCGGTGTAGTGCGCTTTGAAGGTGGTCCAGTGCCGGATGGTGAACGGGCGGGTGAGCAGCCAGGGCACGGCCCCGTCGTCGGCGCGGTAAAACACCATGTCGCGGTCTTTGGGCACGGGCTGGAAGTGCCGGCGGCCCGCTTGTTTGGCCGTTTCGGCCCAGGTCCACTGCCCGGCGTGGCGGTCCCAGTCGCCCAGCCAGGCATCGAACAGGCGGGCGCGCAGCAGGGCCTCCGCTTCGGCGCGGTCGCTGCCGTGGTCGTAGGCTTGGGCCATCCGTTCGCGGCTGTCCACGAGCCGGGCGGTGCCGGGCGGCAAACCGGCCCGTTCGCCCACCGGGCCGGTAAATTTTTCTTCCAGGTACGCCAACTGCCCCCGCAGCTTGGCCAGCGAATCGCCCGCCAGTTGCGGCCCGGTGGCGGGCACGTAGAACAGGCGCGGCGTGGCGTGGGCCACGCCCGCCGCAGCGGCCAGCGGCGGCACCACCAGCGCCCCGTAGGGGTGGGTGGCGGCCACGTTGTCGCGCAGGTAGTTCACCAGAAACGTGCCCCGCAGTCCGCGCGGCACGGCACGGGCGGGGTCTTTGTCCACCGTGCGCAGCACGTAGGGGCGGCCGGCCGAGTCCACCAGGCTCAAACTGGTGCTGTTGAAGCCGCCGCCCAGCTTTGTGGGCCGCAGCCCGCCCGGCACGGCAGTGGCCAAATCCAGGACGGCCGCTGTGACGGGCGTGGCCCACGCCCGGCGGTGGTGCGCCCCAAAAAATGCCCGGAACAACCCGCTGTGCCGGGCGTACTGCCGCCCGGCCGTCACGCCGTGCACCGAATCCAGCCCCGCCGCCAGCGGCTGACTGGCCAACGCGGCCGCTCGGGCATCGGGCTGAAAGAAGTGACGACGGGCACAGCCCAGCAGCGCCAGCAAGGCGAGTGCCGCAGCGCGGCGCGGCCAGCACGAGTGAAAAAAAAGCAAGGGCAAACCGAAAATAAGAAAGTCAAAACTACTCGAAAAAACGGACGGGTTGGGTCATTGGCCGGGTATCCCGAACCGAAGCCGCGTTTGGCGGCGCCGTCCGGTGGTTCGGGGCACCCGTTCAGTCGCGAAACTGCATCCGTCGGTCCGGCCCGCGCACCCGCCATGCCCCGGCCGCGCCCACCACCGTCACGCGCATCCGGCGGGCGCGGCGCGTGCCGGGGGCGGTTTCCACCACAAACGTGTCGTGGCCGCCCCGCCCTTCCAGGGTGAGCCGCCGGGTTTGGGGGTAGTGGTAGGTGCGAAAGTGCTGCGCGGCGCGGCCCGAATCGGCCACAAACACGGCCACTGAATCGGCCCCGCGCCGCACCGTGAACTGCTCGGCCCGCGCCGTGCCGCCCACGAGCGGGCGGCGGGCCAGTCCGGCGTAGAAGCGGGCGGCGGCGGCGGGCAGGTCCTGCCGCCGTTGGCGCAGGGCGGCGGCCAGGGCGGGGCCTTCGAGGGCGTACACGGCGGGCGGCAGGCGGCGCACGGCCCGCGCAATGAGCGTGTCGGGCCAGTCGCGTTGCAGGGCCTGGGCGGTGCGGGCAAAGTCGGCGCGGGTTTGGCGGGCCAGGCCGCGCTGGTCCAGCAAACCGGCCCGTTGCACGAGGCCGCGCACGTTGCCGTAGCGGGGCGTGAAGGTTTGGAAGCGCGGCACCAGCAGGTGCAGCAGCCAGGGCACGGCCCCGTCCTGAAACCGGAAAAACACCTGGTCGCGGTCTTTGGCCAGGGGGCGGTAGCGCACGGTGCCGGGCAGTGGGCCGGGGCCGGCGGCCCAGGCCCACTGCCCGGCGTGGCGGTCCCAGTCGCCGAGCCACACGTCCAGCAGCCGCGCCCGCAGCAGTTCGGCCTCGTCGATGCCGTGGCGCGGGTCGGCGGCCACGCGGGCCAGCATTTCGGGGGTTGTGAGCAGGGCCGTGGCCCCGCCCAGGGCGGGGGTGAGGTCGGCGGGGCCGGCAAATTTTTCTTCCAGCAGCGCCAGCTTGCCGCGCAGCCGGGCCGCGCCGGGGCCGAGGCCGGCTTCGTCGGGCCGCACGTACACCAGCCGGGGCTGGGGCGTGAGCAGCCCGGCGGCCTGGGCCAGCGGCGGCACCACCAGGGCGGCGTACGGGTTGGCGGCGCTGGTGCCGTCGCGCACGGCGTTCAGCAAAAAGGTCCGGCGCAGCAGCGGTGGCAACGTGTTGGTGGGGTATTTGTCCAGGCTGCGCAGCTTGAACGCCTGGCCGGTGGCCGAAGTCAGGGTCAGGCTCACGGTCTGGAAGCCCCCGCCGGCTTTTTCGGGACGCAGCGGTTGGCCGTTGGGACCGGCGTGGGCCAGGTGCAGCACCGGCGCGGTCACGGGTGCGGCCCACACGCGGCGGTGGTGCTGGCCCAGCAGTGCCCGGTAGGCGGCCCCGTGCTGGTTGTAGTGGCGGCCGGCGGCCAGGTGGCGGAGCGTGTCGGTACCGGGCGGCAGGGGCCGGGCGGCCTCGGCCGGGGGCCGGGCATCGGCCAGGCCGAAGTTGGGGTGGGCGCAGCCCGCCAGGGCCCCCGCCAGCAACCAAAAGCCGGAAAAAGTGAAAAGGGCAGGAGCACGGCGTGGCACGGGGTATTGAACGCGAAATCCGGCAAAAAGGAGGGAATGGCGCGGCCCCCGGCAACCGCCGGGGGCCGCGCCGCGCTATACGGCCGCCCCGCCGCCTGCGCAAAACCGGCGGGGCCGAACAAACCATGTCCGCGAATGGGGCAAGTGCAAAGGTGCTGAAGGGCCTGGGGCGGCTGCTCGGCTTCGGGTCGGCGCTGGCCCTGGCGCTGTTGCTGGGCTTGCTGCTATCGGCGGGCTGGGCCAACTGGGCGCGGCCCGGTGGCCCGCCCGCCGTGCGCTGGGCCGCCGATTCGGCCTCGGTGCAAGTGGCGGCCGGGCCGGAATACGCCGCCGGGCCGGTGTGGGCGGCGCTCTGGGGCCGCCACCACCGGGCGCTGTGGGCCACGCCCGTCACGGCCCGGGTGCTGCGCCTGGGCCCGGCCGCGCCCGGTGGGTTGCGGCCCGTCCACCCCGGCGGCAATTTCCAAACCCACAGCCTGCACCTGCAAAGCGACGACGGCCGCCAGTTTGTGCTGCGCTCGGTGGACAAAGATGCCCGCGTGGTGCTGCCCGCCGGTTGGCTGCGGCAGTTGCTGGGCGGCTTGCTGCGCGACCAAACCAGCGCCGGGCTGCCGTTTGGGGCCTACGTGGCGGCTCCGCTGGCCGAAGCCGCCGGGGTGTTGCACACCAACCCCCGCCTGGTGTTTGTAGGCAATGAGGCGGGCCTGGGCCCCTTCCGCCCGGCCTACGCCAACGCCCTCTACCTGCTCGAAGAACGCCCCAAAGGCGACGAGCGCCACGCCCGCACCCTGGGGGCATCGCCACAGGTCGTCAATTCGGCCGCGTTGCTGGCCGCTTTGGGCCGCCGCCCGCCCGGCCCGGCCACCGCCCGCGCCTACCTCCGCGCCCGGCTGCTCGACATTTGGCTCGGCGACTGGAGCCGCCGCCCCGACCAGTGGCGCTGGGCCACCGGCCCCGGCGGCGACTTTCGCCCCATCCCCCGCGACCGCGACCAGGCATTTTACCAGTTCGACGACGGCTTTTATCCCTGGCTGGTGGCCCAACTGCGCCCGCGCTACCAGAGCTTTACCCCCCGCCTCAACGCCGCCAACGTGGCCGGCCTTGCCCGCACCGCCCACCCCCTCGACCAGGTACTGCTGCGCGGCCTGGGCGTTGCCGATTTCGCGGCCGAAGCCGACACCCTGCAACGGCGGCTGAACGACGCGCAGCTTGCCAAGGCCCTGCAAAACGGCCCGCCCGAAACCCGCGCCGCGCTGGCGGCCCGCCTCCGGCCCCGGCTGGTGGCCCGCCGGCAACAGCTCAAACAAGTGGCGCAGTGGTATTTTGAGGCCCTGCGGAAGTAAAAAACGGGGCGGTGGTCTAAAACGGGGTGGTAGTACGAATTCCGCGCAGCGGTTCGTACTACCACTCTTGCTTTTGAACAAGTTGATTGGAAGAAGATTATTGGGGCGTAACAAGAGTGGTAGTACGACTGAAAAAGTCGTACTACCACCCCGTTTTAGACCACCGCCAAAAACGGTTTGGTGCAACAGCCGGCCGACGGACCGGTCTGGTGCCGAAATGAGCAACCTGCCCACCTCTTCCGCAACTGGCCAGCCGCTCGTGGCGCAGGAGCTGGGGAAACACCGCCGCTTGTGGGCAACCCGGGCAGCGCCCGCCGGGAGTGGTCACGTAACGGGTGTTGCTCTCCCTGCCAATCCGTCGCTGCTCAGCACCCGAAACCGCACGAAAAGCTCCTCCGAATACCAGTTTTCCTGCCGCGTCCGGCGCATGGCTTCGCGGTGCTGGGGGTCGTGGTAGGCGTAGCGGCGCATGGCTTCGGCCGATTCCCAGACGCTGAACGTGGCCTGTTCCAGTGCCGGCACTTCGCCCAGGCCCAGGGCCAGGCGCAGGCCCGGTGCTGCGGCCAGCGCGGCGCTCGTGGGGGCCACAAATTGCCAGAAGCGCGGCACCTTGCGCCAGTGGAGGCGGGCGCGGGTGAGTACGGCCAGCGGCCCGGTCGCCGGGCGCGTGGCCGAATCCGGGGGCGGGTAGTCAAACGGGTTGACCCCGCCCCAGTGGCCGTGGGCTTGCAGCGGGGCCAGGTGCAGGGTCACGATTTCGGTGCTGCGGCGCACGTACTCCTGCCACCAGGGCTGGGCAAAAAACGCCGTGGCCGCTGCCGCGTTGTCCCACACCGCCAGCAGGCCGTAGCGCCGCCAGTTGGGCCACAGCCCGAAGCCGCCGGCCCCACCGCTGCCCAGCAACTTGGCGAAGTGCAGGCCCGGCACCGCACGCAGGTGCGCGGGGCCGGTGCCCATGCGGGCCAGCGCCCACCGCACGCAGCCGGGGCCAAGGGAAATGAGGGAAACGGTGGTCAGCACGGGAAAAAACGGGGGGCGGTAGGGGAAACAAACGGCCCCCGAGAAAGGCCGGGGGTTGCCGCCGCCTTTTTGCCGCAACCGCCGGCGGGGTTCATCGTTTCACCTGCGCGTGCTGGTTCACGTCGTCGTCCTTGCTTGGGGTGCCCGTCACCACGGCCCGCACGTAGGCATAGGCTTGGCTCAGGAAACTGCTGGGCGAATCCCAGTACTCGCCCTTCTCAATCGTCACTTTCAGCACCCGGATGCTGGGGTCGTCTTTGCCCTGCGGAAACCAGGCCCGCATCGGCTCGCTCCACAGCTCGTCAATCTGGGCCTGGTCGTGCGAAACGCGGGCCTTGCCCGACACCGACGCATAGACGTTGCTCTCGGGGTTGGCGTAGCTCAGGTTCACCTGGTTGTCTTCCTGAACTTCATAGACTTTGGCCGATTCGGCATCGGTGAAGAACAGCAGCGACCCATCGGCCTGGGGCTTGATGGTGTACATCGGGCGGCTGTGCAGGGCGTGTTGGGCATCAAAGGTGGTGAGCATGGCAATGCGCACGTCCTTGAGTTTATCGAACAGCTTGGTCAGGTCGTGGGTGACGGGGGATTTGGTGTCCATTGGGGGAAAACAGAAAAATTAAGCAACAGCCGCGCCCACTTGGGCGGGCTTGTGCTTACGGCTGGGCCGGGGCCGGGGTTGGCCGCCGCGCCGTACCTTTTGGCCCCCATTGGCCCCCATGAACTTCCTGGCCCACCTGTTTCTGTCCGGTCCCGTCGCTGCGCCCGCCTACGCCGAGCGGCTGGTCGGGCAGTTTATTGCCGACGCGGTGCCGGGCCGGCAACTCGAGCAGTACCCGCCCCACGTGCAGGCCGGCATCCGCCTGCACCGCGCCATCGATGCCTTCACCGACCAGCACCCGGTGGTGCGCCGCAGCACCGCCCGCCTGCGTGCCGCCGGCCACGGCAAGTACGCCGGCGTGGTGTCCGACGTGTTCCTGGACCACTTCCTGGCCCGAAATTTCGCGGCGTTTTCGCCCGAACCGTTGCCAGCCTTCGCGCGGCGCGTGTACGGCGTACTGGAAATCCACCAAGCCGGTTTTCCGGCGCGGGTGCAGCAGTTTCTGCCCCATTTGGTGCAGCACAACTGGCTGCTGCACTACGCCGAACTGGACGGCATCCACCGCAGCCTCGGCGGCCTGAGCCGCCGCGCCTCGCCGGGGTCGGGCATTGAAACCGCTGGCGCGGAGTTGCAGCGGAATTATGCCGGGTACGAGGCCGATTTCCGGGAGTTCTTTCCGCAGTTGCAGGCGATGGTCGCGCAGCAGTGGGCGGCTTGTTCGTGATTAGGGGCGGATTAGGGGCCGATGCGTAGGCCCTAACAACCTAGTGGCTGTCGTCTTCGCCGTGGACGTGGCCGTGTTCCAACTCGGTGGGCGTGGCTGCACGCACGGCGGTTATCTGGCCGTCGAAATGCATTTCCATGCCCGCCAGGGGGTGGTTGAAGTCCATTTGCACCACCTCGTCGCCCACGCTCACCACTTTGGCTTGCATATGGTTGCCCTCGTTGTCGGCCATCGGCAGAAAATTGCCGGGCTGGAGCATTTCCGCATCAAGCTGGCCGTCAATCCTGAACACGTCTTTCGGAATTTCCACCAGCGCCTGTTCGTCGTATTCGCCGTAGGCTTGGTCGGGAGTAAGGCTGAACTCAAAGCGGTCGCCGGGGCTTTTGCCGGCAAGCTGGCGTTCAAATTCGGGCGGCAAGCCGCTCTGGCCAAACAAAAACACCATCGGCGCGTCGGCATCGGCCGACTCGACCAGGGTTTGCTGGTCGTTTTCGTCGGTCACGCTCAGGTCGTAGGTGATGGTGACGACGGTCTGGTCTTGCACAGTGGTCATAACGGGGATATTACAAAAACATGGGGGAAGGGGAGGGGGCCGGGCTTGGGCGGGCCGCCGCAAAGAACGGGAAAATTTGGCGAAAAGGCCGCGCCGGGGCCGTTGGTGGCCGCTTTGGGGCGCGGACGGGCCGGGCAGTGGCGCAACTTGTAACCGTCCGGCTCCGTTAGGCCGGGGAGTGTTTCCACGTCATCACCCGTTCCGTTTTATGAAAAACGTTGTTCTGGCCGGGGCCTTGCTGGCCGCGTTGCCGCTGTTGCCAGCCTGCGGGCCGGACCCAAAGTCCGGCGACGAAGCCGCCGCCGAAGCCGCTACGGCCGCCCCCGCTGGCGCGGTGGACGCTGCCGACACCGCCCGCGTCGGCCTGCACCCGCGCCTGCTCACCACCCTGCCCGATTCGCTCAACACCCCCGACGGGCTGGCCCTGGCCCCCGACGGCCGGGTGTTCCTTTCGGTGCCCAACCTGGCCGACAATTCCCAGCCCGCGCACATCATCGAACTCACCAGCACCGGCTACCGGCCCTTCCTTGACCGCCTGCCGCCCGAACCCAGCACCGGCAAAGCCGCGCCGATGGACCTGGCGTTCGGCCCGGACGGCAACCTGTACTACGCCGATAACCAGTACGAAAACGACAAGGACTTCAAGTCGCGCCTGATACGGGTACGGATGCACAACGGCCAGCCGGGGGCCGTCGAAACCGCCGTGGACCACTTCGCGCTGGCCAATGCCGTGGTCTGGAAAGGCAACACGATTTACGTGACCGACAGCCAGTGGGACCTGCCCGGCAACGACAAGGGCAGCGCCGTGCTGCGCTTCACGCTCGATGAGCTGAACCGGGGCACGGTGCATCTGAAACCCAAAACGCTGGACCCGCACGTGCTGGCTACCTTCACGACCGCCGTGAACGAAACCGGCGTGGACAACGGGGCCGACGGCCTCGACTACGACAGCCAGGGGAACTTCTACACCGGCTCGTTCGGCGACGGAACCCTCTACAAAATGACCCTCGACCCGGCGGGCAAGCTGCTCAAGCAGGAGGCGCTGGCCGTGCAAGGCCCGAAAATTCCGTGCGTGGACGGCCTCGTCATCGACCGCAAAACCGACCGACTCTACCTCTGCAACTCCCGCGAAAACGCCGTTGAGGTAGTGGATTTGCGGCACAACAATGCCGTCAGCACCCTCGCCCGCAACGCCGACACCGACGGCACCGGCGGCCAACTCGACCAGCCCGCCGAGGTATTGCTGAAAGGCCAGGAGTTGATAGTTACCGACTTTGACAAGCCCGAAAAGCATTTTGTCAATGCGGCATCGGACGCGCCGCACACGATGTCGGTGCTGGAGTTGAAATAGGAGCGGAGCAAGCCCGCACCCTTCCCTTGAAGTCAGCCTAATCGGCCAGTTCCCAAGCTGTGCGGTAGCCGCCAACGCCTTCTACGTAAGCCAGAAACGCCTTGTAGAACGGGTGTGCCCCCAGCGTGGCGGAATCGCCGACGAGCAACAGCTTTTTCCGTGCCCGCGTCATGCCCACGTTCATGCGGCGGATGTCGCTGAGGAAGCCAATTTCGCCGTGGTTGTTGCTGCGCGTCAGGCTGATGGCGATGATGTCGCGCTCCTGGCCCTGGAACGAATCAACGGTGCCCACGCTGAGTTGGCGGTGCAACAGGAGGCCGCTGAGTTCGTCGTTTTCCTCTACTGCATCCTTCAGGTAGTTGATTTGGGCGCGGTAGGGGGCGATTACGCCGATGCTCAGCGGGTCGGTTTCGTGGTCGGCGGCATCGTAGGGTTCCAGCAGTTGGGCCAGGCGCTTGAGGAGCATATCGGCTTCTTCGGGGTTGGCGGTGGAGCGGCTTTCGGGGATGGTAATTTCCTGGAAGCCAAAGCCCGCCGTGTCCAGAAACTCCACCGGCAGGTCGGGGGTGAAGCGCAGGTCGTAGGCTTCGAGGCCCGCGTGGGCCACGGCAGGCGCGGCTTCCAGGCGGCCGTCGTAGAACTGCTGACTCGAGAACTGCATGATTTGCTCGTGCATCCGGTACTGCACGGTTAGCATCCGGGCGGTGGCGGGCTGGCGCTTGATGCACTTCTCAAACAGGGTTTCGCGCAAGGCCCCGGCTTTTTCGCTTTTCACGGTGGGCGGCAGCTGCTGGTGGTCGCCGGCCAGCACCACGCGGCTGGCCTTGGAAATTGGAATCCAGCAGCCCGGCTCCAGGGCCTGGGCGGCCTCGTCGATGAACACCGTTTCGTAGGTCAGGTGGCGGATGGCGCGGTTGCTGGCCCCCACCAACGTGCAGGTAATGACTTGCACCTGCTCCAATAAATCATCGGTGATGTAGCGTTCGAGTTCGTCGGCTTGCTGGAAAAGCTGGCGGGCTTCTTCCTTCAGCAGCCGACGTTGCTGCTGCTCGTCGTAGCCGAAGTTGCGGACGTATTTGCTGGCCGTGTCGCGGTACTGGTCGGCGGTTTGGCGCATACTCCGCATCTCGTTGTAGCTGCGGTGGGCCATCACCTGCGCGTCGAGGGTATGGTCGAGCAGCAGGTCCGACACCCGCGAGGGGTTGCCCATGCGGATAACGTTTACGCCGCGCTCGGCCAGCTTCTCGGTCAAGAGGTCCACGGCCGTGTTGCTGGGGGCGCACACCAGCACCCGCCGCTCGCGCCGAATGGTTTCGAGGATGGCCTGCACCAGCGTGGTGGTTTTGCCCGTGCCCGGCGGCCCGTGGACGATGGCCACATCCTGCGCCGCCAGTACGTGGCGCACGGCTGCCAGCTGGCTGGCATTGAGCGGGCTGGGATAGAACAAGTCGTCGGCTTTTTCGGGCCGGAAGCGGGCTTCCCTGGCTCCCAGCAGCACGTCGCGCAGCTCGGCCAGGCGGCCCTCAAACGCCCCCATCACCTTGCCCAGCGCATGGTCCATTTCGCGGTAGCTCACCTCGTCGAAGGTCAGGTCCACGCCCATTTTGTAGCCTTCGGTGGCCCAGTCGGGCAGGTCTTCTTTGGTGGTGGCGAGCAGCAGCTTGTTGCGCCGCACGCTGGTAATCACGCCGTTTAGGGTGGGCCGTTCGGTGGCCGCCCGGCCGGGCACGGTGGCAAACAGTGCCGCGTTTTTTCCCACCTGAAACAGGTGCAGCCCGGCTTGTCCGGCGGGCCGTTCCAGTTCCAGCACCACCTTGCCGCCGAAACCGAGGTCTTCTTTGGTAATCGTGACGGGGTACCAGGTCAGGCCGCGTTGCTGGCGCTCGGCCACGGTGGCTTTGGCGTTTTTGAGCTTGAACTGGGCCAGGTCTTCGGCCTGCTCCAGTTTCAGCAGGGCTTGGGTGTGGCGCAACTCTTTTTCGAGGGCGTAGGGGTCGATAGGGGCGAAGGGTTCGGGCAAAGTCAAGGAAAAATGCGGTTGGAGCCGCAATAACCGCAGAAACGGGCAAAAGGTGGCGCAGGTCTTTGTTGCGTCAGGTTCCCTGCTCTGTAGGCATGAGAAATATTGGGAACGTTGAGCCGGCGGCGCGGGCCGGCCACGAGCAACAACGGTCAATGCATTTTAACATAAAAAATAAACAAAACCTAACTGATTGCTTCTTACCGGGAAATGAGTTGGCGTCTGATTTTTTCAAGCATTGCCTGGGCCAGTTCCAGGTCGTCCAGGTCCTGTATGGTGAGGGCGGTGTTAACACCCGGACCGGTCAATTGTAATTGGTAGCCCGGCCCGGTGGCGGCATTAGAAAAGGTGTCCGGGGCGTTGGCCGCAACGACCGGGACTGGCCTGGGGGCCGCCGGGCTATTGGGGGCATTGCTTAAGGTAGCAGGGGCAGTGCGCGGCGCACTGCTAACCAGGCCAAATAGTTGGGCAATGGCATCGTCGGGGGCACCGGTAGGGGGCATAGCGCGGGGAATTAGCGGAGGTGCGGAGCCAGGGGGTGCCGGGCGCTGGGGCGCGGTTGGGGTCGCCGTTGGCGCATCCAGCGCTGGGAGCGTTGCGGCGGCGGCCGCTTCCCGGCGCGGCATAGCAGCCCGCGTGTCGTCCGTTGTGGGGTTGGCCGTGCGAAAAGTATTGGTTGCTGGTGGCGGACTGGCCAGTTCCCGGCGCGGCGGGGCTTGTGCGGCGAGTAGGTCCAGGTCGGCCACCACGTTTTGTTCGTCCAGCAAGCCCACCATGCGGGCACCGTCGGTAAATACTTTGGCCACGGCCTGGGCGTTTATCTCCTCTACGTCGAATTCACGGATGAGCATCACGTCCAGCATTTGCACGGGCAGTTCGCGCGAGCGGAACTTGCGGCACAATTGGGTAAAGAGGGGGGGGGTCAGGAAGGCTTCGCGGTGAAACAGCAGTTCCTCCTGCTTGTCGTAAGCGTGCTTGATGCGCCGGAACAGCGTAGTGGTGCTGAGCAGCTCCCGTTTGCTGGTTAGCAGACCAAACTTCACCGCTGAGCCGATGATGGCCTTAAAAGAACCGCTGACCTTGCGGTTGAGCTTGCGGGCGGCGGTGTCAATGGCGCACTTGCCGCCAGTGTCGTCCACCACTTCGCTTAGTTCCCACGCAGTGGCGTAGGTGGTGCGGGGGTAATCAATCAGCTTGGGCATGGGTGGTAATAAACATAGGAGGTACAAAAGTAATGGCAGGAAGTACGGAGACAAGAAAAAAAAGTTAGTACAAGAAAAGCCTAAAAAGTACAAAAAAGTACTCAAAATTGATAGAAATTAAAACTTTTTTGTACTTTTAAGCACTTTTTAGTACTAAATACTTTTTTTTCTTTTACCTAGCAATTATCTGCTCCGAATTTTATACTACCTTTTAACTTCGCCCTGGCAGCATAAGTCACAACACGTTGTGCTAAACGTTATTTGTGCTACTGAACCAAGCCGGGGCGGGAGGGAAGACCAGCCCGTAGACAGAATTGAACACTGGCAAAAGCGCCAAGCACGACCCGGTTTGTACTACTAACCCGGCTCCTCGGCCGACCATCCCAGCCTCTCGGTCGAAGTATACTACACGAACGGAAAACTAGTCGAGCTCATCGAAACCGCCCGGACCACCCACCATCTTACAGCGAACACCAATTTTGCGAAACGACCAGCTCCGCTACGTGAAGAACCGGCAGGTAGATTGTCCCGCCCTCGCTCAAGCAGCGGCGTGGCGTGGTGCCAGGACCGCCTTGCATTGCACCAGAGCCGCCGATTTCCGGGGCCCTCTATTCGCCCGGCAGGAGCGTGTGGCTGCCATACTACGGAATTCCCGGCACGGGCGGATGCCACGCTGGCATAACCGAATTTTTCCCATCAAAGCGGCCCGCTACGTGGCGGTGTTCAAGAAACTACCGGTCCGAAAACCGTAATTTGCGGTCGTGCGGGCAACGACCGTGTCCCAGTCCTTAAATTAAAAGAATCAGCAAACCAAAACGAACGACGCTTTGGGCACCACTCACGCTTGGCGGCGGTGCGGAACCGGAGAATGCCACCAAAACCGCCCAAAACCCGGTCACCGGGGAATCTTTGGCGGCAACCGAAACGCCCACAACCCGACGGGAACCGTCGCACCGCCTGACCCGCAAATCGCCCAGCTACAGGTTACAGTTCGCGTTGGCTCTACTCCAATGAAGCGGCTTCCACCACCCCACTCGTTTGTCTTATAATTTATATTATGTTAAATTAGTTTGAGTGTTTGAGTAGAATACCGGCTAACATAGTTCTGTCTCCCACTGCCTGCCCACTAAAAAAAGGCCCGGCAAAATTCGCCGGGCCTTTTTTGGGGGTTTGCGAACTGCATTTACCGCGCCCGCCGCATTCGCTACGCTTATTTGCCGCCGGCGAGTTTGGTTTGCATACGCGCCGAGTCGGCGGTGCGGCCGAGTCGGAAATACACCTTCTGTAGCGACTGCATCGTGTTGCGGTCGTCGGGCTGCAAGGCCAGCGCCTTCTCAAAATACGGCAGCGAGGCTTCAAAATTCTTTTTGCCGTCGGCTTCCAATCCCTTGCCCGACACTTGGTACGTTTTCAGGTCCAGCTTGCTGGCCCTGGTGTAGGCATCAGCCGCCTTGTTGTAGTAGTACACGCCGAGGTTGAACTCGGCATCGAAGTTAGTGGGGTCAATTTCCACTGCCTTTTGGTAGGCCGCGAAGGCCTCTGCCGGGCGCTTGTCCTGGTCCAGTATAGAACCTTTCACGGCGTAGAGGTTGGAATTGGTGGGGTCGGCGGCGATGGCGCGGTCCAGTTTGGCGAGTGCCTCCTTGCCCCGGCCGGTGCTCAGGTACAAGTTGAGGTCCTCAAGCATGAAGGCCTTGTTGTTGGGGTACGCGGCCAGGGCCTGCTGCAACACCTTGCCCGTTTCGGCCTCGTTCTTGTCAGCTTTGGCCATTTGTAACAAGCGATTGAACACGGCCGGCGACTTGTAGCCCTGGCCCAGGAGTTGGTTGTAATACGTTCTGGCCCCGGCGTAGTCCTGCTTGGCATCGGCGGCATAGGCCGAGTACAGCACCACGGTGGTGTCAGCGGGCCGCACTTTGGCGGCCAGTTGGTAGCTGGCAATGGCGTTGTCGTAGTCCTTGGCGTTGAAGGCGTTCACGCCGTCGTTAAAGGCGCGAGCGTACACGTTGTCAATTTTTTTAACGGCCTGCGCCCCGTACTCCCCGGCTTTGCCGTCCAGTTCAATGGTCTTGGCATAGGACTCGTACGCTTTTTGGGTGCCCTCGCCGGGCTTGAGTTGCTTGCCGTAGATGGGGCTGTCCATCATGGCTTCGTAGATGTCGCCCCGGGTGAACCAGGTTTTGGCTTTCAAGCTGGTTTTTTCGTTCAACGCGGCTTGGTCAATGTCCGTGCGGGCCTTGTCAAGCAGACCCGAGCGCTGGTTGAGAATGGCGTTGGTCACGGCCGATGTCTGGGCCAGCGCTGGCCCGGCCAGGGCAGCCAAAGCCGCCAGGGTTAAAATGATTTTCTTCATGAAGTAGAGAAAGTGAGGAACCAACTGCTTCCAGCGGCTGGTAGTTGAGTGAGAAATTCAAAAAGTAAGCCAAAAATAAAGGGGGCGACCCAAACCGGCCGCCCCCTCTCCTATCCGCGCCTACCCCAACGCCGCTTCTTCGGCCGCGTCGGCATCGTTTTCGGGGTCGTCGGCCAACTCATCGGCTTCGTCTTCGCTGTCATCGTCGTCGTCCAGCAAATCGTCGTCTTCGTCTGGGTCGGCGGCACCGGCGGCCAGGCCCCCGGCAGCGGCGGAAACGCCGCCCGCCTCGGCCCCTACCGCCAATTCCTGGCCGTCGGCCAGCACGGCGGTTTCGTCAATTTCCTCTTTGTCGTCGGCCGTTACCTTGGCCACCGAGGAAATCTCGTCGTTCGCACCGACCTTAATCAGCCGCACCCCCTGGGTGGCCCGGCCGATGACGCGCAAATCCTTCATCCGCAGGCGGATGGTGATGCCCGACTTGTTGATAATCATCAGGTCGTCGCCGTCGTTCACGTCCTTGATGGACACCAACGCCCCGGTTTTGTCGCTTGTTTTCATGGCCCGCACGCCCTTGCCGCCGCGCTTCGTGACGCGGTACTCTTCGAGTTGGCTGCGCTTGCCGTAGCCGTTCTCGCTCACCACCAGCAGCTCCTGGGTCGGGTCGGCCACGCAGACCATGCCCACCACGCGGTTGCCGGGCACGTCCTCGAGGCGGATGCCGCGCACCCCGGCGGCGGCGCGGCCCATTGCCCGCGCCTGGCTTTCGTTGAAGCGCACCGCCCGGCCGCTACGCGAGGCCAGCACCACTTCAGCGTTGGGGGCCAGCAACTGCACGTCGAGCAGCCGGTCGCCTGGATTGATGGTGATGGCGTTGATGCCTGCCGTGCGGGGCCGCGAGTAGGCTTCGAGCGGCGTTTTCTTCACCGTGCCCTGCTCGGTGCAGAACATGAGGAAGGTGTTTTCCAGGTAGTCCGGGTCTTTCAGCCCGCGCACGTTCAGCACGGAGCGGATTTTATCCCCTGGCGGTAGCTGAATCAGGTTCTGCACCGGTATTCCCTTGGTAGCCTTTCCACCTTCGGGCACTTCGTACACTTTCATCCAGAATACACGACCAGCTTCCGTGAAGAATAGCAGGTACTCGTGGGTCGTGGCCACGAACAGGTGCTCGGTGAAGTCGTCCTTTTTGGTGACCACGCCCCGCGACCCCATCCCGCCCCGGCCCTGGGCGCGGTATTCGTCCAGGTTGGTGCGCTTGATGTAGCCGGCCCGGCTCACGGTGATGACCATGGCCTCGTCGGCAATCATGTCCTCGGTCGAGAAATCGCCGCCCACGTAGTTGATTTCGGTGCGGCGGGCATCGCCGTAGCGCTCCCGGATTTCCTCCAACTCGGCCTTAATGATGCCGCGCTGCAAGACTTCCGAGGCCAGTACCTCGCGGTAGTATTCTATCTGCCGGGTCAGCTCGTCGTATTCGGCCACGATTTTGTCGCGCTCCAGGCCCGTCAGGCGCTGCAAACGCATATCCAGGATGGCGCGGGCCTGCACCTCGCTCAGGGCGAAGCGCTCGATGAGCTGGGCACGGGCCACCTCCCCGTCGCGCGAGCTGCGGATGAGCTTGATGACTTCATCCAAATGGTCAAGGGCAATGAGCAAGCCCTCCAGGATGTGGGCGCGTTTGAGGGCCTCGGCCAGCTCGTAGCGGGTGCGGCGCACCACCACGTCGGCCCGGTGTTCCACGAAGTAGTGAATCAGCTCTTTCAGGTTCAGCGTCATCGGCCGGCCTTTCACCAGGCACACGTTGTTCACCCCGAAGGAGCTTTGCAACTGACTGCGCTTGAACAGGTTGTTCAGCACCACGCTGGCCATGGCATCCTTCTTGAGGTCAAACACAATCCGCATTCCGTCGCGGTCGCTTTCGTCGCGCAGGTCCGAAATTCCCTCAATCGGGTTGTCCTTTTCGTTCACCAGGGCCGCGATTTTTTCAATCATCGTGGCCTTGTTCACCATGTAGGGAATTTCGGTGATGACGATTTGGTCCTTGCCGGTTTTGCTGGTTTCGAAGTGGTGCTTGGCCCGCATCACGACCCGGCCCCGGCCGGTTTCCAGGGCCTGCTTCACGCCCTCGTAGCCGTAGATGATGCCGCCGGTGGGAAAATCCGGAGCCTTGACGTGTTCCATCAGCCCGGCCACGGTAATTTCCGAATCGTCCAGGTAGGCAATGATGCCGCTCACGACTTCGGTCAGGTTGTGGGGGGCCATGTTGGTGGCCATGCCCACGGCGATGCCGGTGGTGCCGTTCACGAGCAGGTTCGGGAACTTGGCGGGCAGCACACTCGGCTCCTCCAGCGAGTCGTCGAAGTTGGGCTGAAAGTCCACCGTGTCCTTGTCGAGGTCGCCCAACAATTCATCGGCAATGCGCTTGAGGCGGGCTTCGGTGTAGCGCATGGCGGCGGGCGAGTCGCCGTCCACGCTGCCGAAGTTGCCCTGCCCGTCCACGAGGGGGTAGCGCAGGCTCCAGTCCTGGGCCATGCGCACCATCGTATCATAGACGCTGCTGTCGCCGTGCGGGTGGTACTTGCCCAGCACTTCGCCCACGATGCGGGCCGATTTTTTGTAGGACTTGTTGTAGCCCACGCCCAGTTCGCTCATGCCGTAGAGCACCCGCCGATGCACCGGCTTGAGGCCGTCGCGCACGTCGGGCAAGGCCCGCGAGATGATGACCGACATTGAGTAATCAATGTAGGCCCCGCGCATTTCTTCTTCGATGTTAATCGGAATGATTTTTTCGCCTTCCGCCATGTAAGGGGGGTTAAGAGCGGCCGGAAACCCCGGTTTTTTGCCGGTTTGCGGGCCGCTGGTGGGAGTTCGTGATTGTACACGCGAAGATACCACCAAAAAGCCGCATACGCAAGCGTGGCGGCGTTTTTCGGACTTTTCGGGCGACCCGGGCCGCACCGGGTTTCGCTGGGGGCGGTTGCGGTCCTGCGGCTGCCGGCCGCAGGCCGGAACCAACTCCGCGCCTCACTTCAGCGACTTGCTGTGGTCGTTGGTTTTCTTGCCGCCGTTGCTCTCGCTGTTGAGCTTGATTTTCTCCCCAACGGCCGGGCTTTGCTTTTTCCACAGCGGCTGACCCCGGTACGTCACCCCATCGTGCATATGCACCTTGCGGGTGTGGCAGGCCACGAGCGGGCAGGTACGGCAGCCGGCAGCGGCCAACAGCAGCAGCAACGGGAAACGCAGGGGAATTTTCATGGACACGGGCGGGAACAACACCGGCACTACAAGGCAATAAAGGTACGCCACAGTTCCGGGTCGCCGCCCCGGCCACTGGCTTGCCACTTAGGCTTCGCCTGCCCACTCGGCCAGAAACCGGTCCACGAACGCCGCCATGAACCGGTGCCGTTCTTCGGCCAGTTGCCGGGCGGCGGGGGTGTGCAGGCGGTCGCGCAGGTGCAGCAGCTTCTCGTAGAAGTGGTTGAGTGTGGGGGCCGTGCTTTGCTGGTAGCGGGCAAAGGTGTCGTGCGCCACCGGGGGCACGGCCGGGTCGTGCAACGGGCGGCCCTTGTGGCCGCCGTAGGCAAAAGCCCGCCCGATGCCAATGGCCCCGAGGGCATCGAGGCGGTCGGCATCCTGCACCAGGGCGGCTTCGCGGCTCGAGACCGGCGTGGCCACCCCCAGGCCCTGGAACGACACCTCGCGGATGATGGCCTCAACGCGGGCAATGACGGCTTCGGCCACCCCCTGCCCTTCCAGCCAGGTCCGCGCTGCCCGGGGTCCGGCCTCGTAATCGCCGCCGTGAAATTTCCAGTCGGCCACGTCGTGCAGCAAGGCCCCCAACTCGGTGATTGGCAGGTCGGCGGCTGGCTCGGTCTGGGCCAGCCGGCGGGCCAGGTGCCACACCCGCTGGGTGTGCGCCCAGTCGTGGCCGCTGCCATCGCCCGCCAGGTGCTGTTGCACGAAAGCAGCCGTTTGGGAAACGAGGCCGGCCGGAAGGTCCATGGGAAGTACAAGAAAAAGAAGATGGCAGCCGCTGGTTCCGCCCGCCCAGGGGCGGCCCGGACCGACGCACCCGGAGAAACTCAAATTTCGGGACTTGTTTTGTGCAAAGTTACCGTTACGCAACTGCCTACTTGCCGCTTCTTTTTTATTACCGCCCGTCATGTCCGTTGTCTTTCCCTCCCGCATCCTGCGCCCCTGGCTAACTGCCCCTTTGCTGGCCGCTGCCCTTTTGCAAGCCGCCCCTGCCTTGGCCCAGGTGCCGCGCAAGATGGCAGCCGATACTTTACACAAATATGAAAACAAAACGGCCCCGATGCCCTTGTCCAAAAAGACTTTTTTTCACAGCAAAGGCTTTCGGTCCAGCATTGTACCGGCTTTGCTGATTGGCTACGGAGCCAGCACGATTTATGCAAATGGGTTTTATAGTTCCTACGATGCCAAGCGCGACATTCGCCGGGAGTTCGGCTCCTACCGCAACCACGTGGACGACTATTTGCAATACGCGCCCTACCTGGAAATCCCGGCCGTGCTGCTGGCCGGGGTGCAGTCGCGCAACGACCGCCTGAACCTGGGCTTGGTCATTGCCAAAAGCGAGTTGATAATGCTGGCTTCGGTCTATGCCATCAAAAAGCTAAGCCACATTCAGCGGCCCGACTCGTCGGACTACCGCTCGTTTCCGTCAGGCCACACGGCGCAGGCGTTCCTGGCAGCCAGCATCGTCCACGCCGAGTTCCGGGACAAAAGCCAGTGGTACGGCGTGGGGGCCTACGCCCTGGCCACGAGCGTGGCGGCGTTCCGCATGATAAACAACAAGCACTGGGAAAGCGACGTGGTGGCCGGGGCGGGCTTCGGCATCCTCTCGGCCCACCTCGCCTACCTCACCCACCGCAACCGCTGGGGCCGCCAAGCCACCGGGCGCGGCACCGGCGAAGTGGGCTGGGTGCCAATGTGGAGCCCGGCCGGTGGCGCGGGGCTGCGGCTGACGTGGACAGCGAAGTAGGGCGCGGGGCAAGCCCTGCCCGTCGCTGAACGGTGGCCGTTGCCACGATTCCGGGCAGCGACGGGCGGGGGCAAGCCCCGCCCCTACGCGGCTTCCTCGTCCGGCAAGCGGCGCAGGATGTCGTGGCCCATTTTGTCGCGCTTGGTGGCCAGGTAGGCGGCGTTGTGGGGGTTGGCGGCAATTTCAATCGGCACGGTGTCCACGATTTCCAGGCCGTAACCGGCCAGGCCGCTGCGCTTGCGGGGGTTGTTGGTGAGCAGGCGCATCTGGCGTACCCCCAGGTCGCGCAGGATGCTGGCCCCTACGCCATAGTCGCGCTCGTCGCTTTTGAATCCGAGTTCCTCGTTGGCCTGCACGGTGTCGCGGCCCTGCTCTTGCAGCTTGTAGGCTTTGAGCTTGTTGAGCAGGCCGATGCCCCGGCCTTCCTGGTTCATGTAGACGATAACGCCCCGGCCTTCGCGCTCAATCTGGCGCATGGCGCGGTGAAGTTGGGGGCCGCAGTCGCAGCGGCACGAGCCGAAGATGTCGCCCGTCACGCACGAGCTGTGCACCCGGACCAGCACCGGTTCCGGGCCGCTGATGTCGCCTTTCACCAGGGCCAGGTGCTTGGTGCCGTTGCTGCGCTGGGTGTAGGCGTACAGGTCAAAGTCGCCCCATTCGGTGGGCATCCTGACCGATATTTCGCGCTGAATGAGGCTTTCTTGAGCCAAGCGGTACTTGATGAGGTCCTGGACGGAAATCAGTTTCAGGTGCCACTTTTCGGCAATCAGTTCCAAATCGGGCAGGCGGGCCATTTCGCCGTCTTCTTTCAGGATTTCGACCAACACCCCGGCCGGCTCGAAGCCCGCGAGGCGGGCCAGGTCCATGCTGGCTTCGGTGTGGCCGGGGCGGCGCAACACGCCTTCGGTGCGGGCCTTGAGAGGGAAGATGTGGCCGGGTTTGCCCAGTTCCTCGGGCTTGGTGGCGGGGTCAATCAGGGCCTGAATGGTTTTGCTGCGGTCGGAAGCCGAGATGCCGGTCGTCACGCCGTTTTTCAGCAAATCCACCGACACCGTGAACGGGGTGGCGTGCAGGGCGGTGTTGTGGCCCACCATCAGGTCGAGGCCCAGTGCTTCGCAGCGGCTTTCGGGCAGCGAAGCGCACACCAGCCCCCGCCCGTGGGTGGCCATGAAGTTGATGACTTCGGGCGTGGCGCAGCGGGCGGCGCAGATAAAATCGCCCTCGTTTTCGCGGTCCTCGTCGTCCACGACAATGATGACTTTACCGGCCCGGATGTCGGCAATGGCAGATTCGATGGTGTCGAGCATGGAATAGGTGGGGTTAGGGACTATAACCGGCAAAGCGGCGGGTAAGTTGTAGGGTGCGAAGCTAAGCCCCGCACCCTACCACAACTCATTCAGCTTGGCCGTGGCGGCGGCCCAGTTGTAATTGGCTTTCACAAAAGCCTGGCCCCGCCCCGCCAGCGCCGCTGCCGCGCCGGGGTCGGCCAGCAGCCCGCCGATGGCGGCGGCCAGGGCGGCGGCCGAATCGGCCACCAGCAAGTCGCGGCCCGGTGCGCCGCGCAGGGCATTGTTGGCCAGCGGGGTCGTCACGCAGGGCAATTCCATACTCATGGCTTCCAGGAGCTTGTTTTGCAGGCCCGTGCCCACCCGCATGGGGGCCACAAACACCCGCGCCGCCGCGTAGGCCGCCCGGATGTCAGGCAGCCAGCCGCTGACCGTGACGGCCGCCGAGGCCAGCGCCAACACACGGGGCGCGGGCGTGGTGCCCGCAATCAGGAGCCGGGCGGCGGGGTGCTGTTGGCGCAGCAGCGGCAGGATGTCCTGGGCCAGCCAGCAGGCGGCATCCACGTTGGGGTGGTAGGCCATGTTGCCGCAAAAAAGCAGGTCGTATTCCTTCGCGGCGGCGAGTTGGGGCTGGAAAAATTCGCTGTCAATCCCGTTCAGCACCAAATGAATGCGGGCGCGGTCGGGGTGTGGGATGAGTTGGCGGTCCTGGTCCGAAATGATGGTGTGGTGCCGGAACCAGCCAAAGGCTTCGGCTTCGTAGGCGGCCAGGCGGCGGGCTTCCAGCGCCCACAGCGGGCGCTGCCAGGCGGGCGCTTGGGTGGCCCGCCGCGCCATGCCCGCCGAAAACACGTCCATGTAGTCCAGCGTCATCGGCCGCTGCCCGGCGTAGGGCCGCAGGTATTCGGCCATGCGAATAAGCTGGCAGTAAATGCGTTCGGGGTTAAACGCCCGGATTACTGCATCCAGGTGCCGCTGGGCGGCAGGGTCGTGGAAGTAGCCCACTTGCAGGGGCCGCCCGGCGGCCAGCGCCCGCGCCACGTTGCGGGCAATGCCGGGGGGCCGCAGCCGCTGCACCACCAGCCCGCCCCGGCACAGGGGCCGCACGGCCGCTTCGGCGGCGGCACTCACGGCCTCGTCGGTGAGGGCAAACAGGCAGATTTCGTGGTCTTTCGCCAACTCCCGCAACTGGTGGAACGCCCGCAGCTTGTCGCCCTTGTCGAGTGGGTACGGGAAACGCGAAAGCAGCACCAGCAGCCTCATGCGGCGGGGGCGGCGGGCGTTGCCGGAACGAGCAGCCGCGCGTAGAGGGCCAGGAATTGCTGCACCACGGCGCGGTTGTCGTACACGGTGGCGGCGGTGCGGGCGGCCGCCGCTCCTACCGTGGCCGTGGGCAACTCGCCCCGGTACCAGGCCCGCAGGGCATCGAGCCACGCGGCTTTGCCGTCGCGCAGCACGATGTCGTGGCCGTCGCGCACGGCAATGCCTTCGGCCCCAAGGGTGGTGCTAAGAATGGCTTTGCCCAGCGCCATACCTTCGATGATTTTGACCCGCATTCCGCCGCCACTTAGCAGCGGGACGAGCATCAGGTCGTACTGTTGCATAAAATCGGGGGCGGACTCGACGAAGCCGTGCAGCACCACGCCGGGCGGCGCGGGGGCCAGCAGTTCGGTGCCGCGCCCGGCCAGGTGCAGCGTCACGTCGGGCATTTCGGCCCGCACCGTGGGCCAGATTTCGCGCAGCACCCACTCGGCCGCCTCCCGGTTGGGCAACCAGTTCAGCAAACCCAGCATGAACAGGGTGCGCGGTTGGGCCTGCCTGGCGGGGTCGGACTGCAACCGGCTCAAATCGGCCCCGGCCGGGATGAACACCACCGGCTCGGGGCAGCCCAGCGCCCGCAGCCGGTCGGCATCGGCGGCGGTGATGGCGGCCACGGCCGCGAACTGCGCCAGGTGGCGGCGCTCGAACCGGCCCAGCCGGGCGGCCAGGTTGCCGAAATACAGCCGTTTCAGCGGGTTGCGGGCGCGGCCCGCCAGCATCTGCCAGATGGTGTGCTCCACGTTGTGCGCCCGCAGCACCAGCGGCGGCACCCGCCGGGTGGCGCTTTCCTGCCGCCCCAGCCACTCGGCGTACCAGGCCACGTAGGTGCCCTCAAACTGGATAACGTCGGGCGGGTCGGCTTGCAGGATTTTCAGCAGCGCCTCCCCTACCCGCGCCTCCACAAACCGCTCCACGATATAGGGTAATTTGCTGAACAGCAAGTTTCGCAGCGCCTTGACGGGCGAGGGGTCGGTGTTCACGTCCACCGCCACCAACCGCACTTGCGGCCCCAGGTGGGCCAGGGCATCGGCAGGCTGCCGGTGCTTGGGTGTGTTGATGGCCAGCACCGTGACGCGGTGCCCGGCCCGGACCAGCCCGGCCGTCACGTCGTACATGGCAATGGCCCCGCCGTCGTGCGGCGGGTAGGGAACGCGGGGGCAAACTTGCAGAACGTGCATCGGGAACGGCAAAGGTACGGCCGACGGCAAGGAGGAAGGAGGAATTGGCTACCGCGTAATTCCTCCTTCTTCACTCCTCATTCCTCATTAAAATCAGATTTGCCGAAACTGCACTTCCAGGCTCTCAATCTGTTGCTCCGACCCCAGCACCAGCAGCACGTCGCCGGTCGCGGGCACGTAGTCGGCGGCGGGGCTGACGGTGAACGTGCCATCGGCGTGGCGCAGGCCGATGACGTTGGCCCCGGTGCGGGAGCGCACGTTTAGTTCGCGGATGCTTCGGCCCTGCAAGTCGCGCCGCATTCGTTCAAAGCTGAGTTCTTCGAGCCGCAGTTGGTCGGCGGTGAGGCCGGAAATAAGGTCCAGGAAACGAATGACTTCGGGGCGCACCACGAGCTTGGCCATGTGCGAACCGCCAATTTCGTCGGGCATCACCACCGCGTCGGCCCCGGCGGTGAGGAGCTTGCTTTTCGATGTTTTGTACGAGGCGCGGGCAATGATTTTGAGGCGCGGGTTGAGGGCGCGGGCGGAGAGGGCCACAAACACGTTGTCGGCATCTTTGGGCAGCGCCGTGATGAGCGCTGAAGCCCGTTGCACCCCGGCTTTGAGCAGTATCAGGTCGTTGGTGGCATCGCCATAGACAGTGATGATTTCGCCGCCGGGGATGCCGTCGTCGTCAAAATCTTCGCCGTTTTGCCCTTCGGTCAGGCTTTTCATCAGGGCCTGGTTTTGCTCAATCACCACCACGCGGGCACCGTTGGCCCGCAGCTCGTGAAAAGCGCGGCGGCCGTTGCGCCCAAAGCCGCAGACGATGACGTGGCCGCTAAAGCGCTTGATTTCCTGGTCGGTTCGGTACATGGTAAATAGGTTACGCAGTTCGCCCTCAAAGATAAACGTGGTGAGGACCGACACGAGGTAGGCCACCACCACGAGGTTGAACAAAATGTAGAACGTGACGAACACCCGCCCGGCTTCCGAGAGCGGGTGCAGCTCGCCAAAGCCCACCGACGACACGGTTATCACCGTCATGTAGAGCGCATCGGCGGGCGGGAAATGTTCCAGCACCGTGAAGCCCGTCATGCCAATGCAGAGGCTGGCCAGGATGAGAAACCCGGCCAGCAAAAGGCGGTTGCGAACGGCGTTTTTTAGCACGGGAGAAAGACGGATTGAATGGACACTTCCCTCACGCGGCCCGGCCAATCACCGTGCCCAGCAGCCCGGCCAACTGATTGTCCAGCGCTTTGAGGCTTTTGATTTCGTTCAGCAGCTCAAACATTTCCGCGTCGTCGGCCGGGTGGCGCAGGCGGTCGAGGGCGCGGTCCAGCGCCCGCTGCACGTGGCATTTGTTGAGGCGCAGAATGGCGTTGTCGCAGGCGAGTTGGGGCAAATCTACTTCGTTGAACACGTAAATTTCTTTGGTGCGCCAGTTCGGGCTGATTTCGTACCGCTCGGTGGCCAGGTCGCTCACCAGCGCCCGCAGGTCGGCGCGGTCGGTCTGGCCCAGGGTGCGGGCTTCGGGGAAACGGTTTTCCAGCAACTCGACCCGGCACAAGGCCCACAGCTCGGCGTAGAGCGGGGTTTTGAGGGGCATTTCGTCGAGTTGGCCCAGCAGGTAGGCGGCCACGCTCACTTCGGGTTCAATCTCGCGGCCCGCGTACAGCACCAGCAGGCGCAACACCTCGCGCTCACAGGTTTGCAGCACGTCGGGCACGGCATCGAACTCCCCAAAATCTTCGTCGGTGCGCCCGCTCGCCCCGCTGCCGGGCGAAAGCAAATCGGCCGGGTCGGCCCCGTACATGACGGCTTCGGCGGCCTCGTCGGGGCTGAGGGCGGGGCCAGCGGGCGCGGCCGGGCGCGGGCTGCTCCCGGCGGTGGCGTAGCTGCCGCCGGTGGCCGCGCCGGGCCGGGGCGCAGCCGTTTTCAGCACCTTGTTGTACTCGGTAATAATCACCTGTTCATCAATACCGAACACGGCCGCCGTTTGCTGCAAAAATACCTGGCGCTTGATGCCGTCGGGCACTTTGGCAATGCTGTGCAGCACGTCGCGGATGGCGGCGGCCTTCTTCACCGGGTCGCCGGCCGCGTCGCGGGCCACGAGGGTGGTTTTGAAGGTGATGAAATCCTGGCTCTGTTTCTCGATGTATTCCGCAAAGCGCTGGTCGCCCACCTTGCGAATGTAGCTGTCGGGGTCGTCGCCGTCCGGGAACAGTACCACGCGCACGTTCAGGCCGCCCTCGAGCAGCAAATCCGTCCCGCGCAAGCTGGCTTTGATGCCCGCCGCGTCGCCGTCATACAGCACCGTCACGTTGTCGGAATACCGCTTGATGAGCCGAATCTGGCCCTCGGTGAGCGAGGTGCCCGACGAAGCCACCACGTTTCGGATGCCGCCCTGGTGGAGCGAAAGCACGTCCAGGTACCCTTCCACCAAGTAGCAAACCTCTTCGGTGCGAATGGCTTGCCGGGCCTGGTACAGCCCGTAGAGCACGTCCGACTTGTGGTAGATGTCCGACTCCGGCGAGTTGAGGTACTTCGCCATCTTGTCGTCGCGCTTCAGCGTCCGTGCCCCGAAGCCCACCACCCGCCCGCTCACGTTGTGAATCGGGAACATCACGCGGCCCCGGAACCGGTCGTAGCGGCGGCCGGTGTCGTGGCCCTGTTCGTCCTCGCGCTTCACGACGAGGCCGGTTTTTTCCAGGTATTTCTGCTCGTAGCCCGCCGCCGTGGCGCTCCGCAGCAGGTCTTCCCACTGGTCCAGCGAATAGCCCAGCTCGAAGTGCTGGATGGTGGCCAGGTTCAGGCCCCGCTCCTTGAGGTAGGCGTAGCCGATGCTGGCGCCCTCCTCCGAATCGAGCAGCAGCCGGTGGTAGTGGTTTTTGGCCCAGTCGGAGACGATGAACTGCGAATCCCGCTCGTTCTGGGCCAGTTGCTCCTGCGGGGTGCGTTCCTCTTCCTTTAGCTCAATGGCGTACTTCTTGGCCAGGTACTTCAGCGCCTCCACGTAGCTGGTGCCCTCCACGTCCATCACAAACTGCACCACGCCGCCGGCCTTGCCGCAGCCGAAGCACTTGTAGAGGCTCTTGGCCGGATTGACCGAGAACGAGGGCGATTTTTCGTTGTGGAACGGGCAGCAGGCCCACAGGTTCTGGCCCTTTTTTTTGAGGGGCACGAAGTCGCCCACCACCTCCACAATGTCGGCGGTCTGGATTATCTGGTCAACGGTTTCTTTGGGGATGCGGGCCATGCTGCGGGGCGACAAAGTTACCGTCGGGCGCGGCGCTTTGCCCGCGCCCGCCTACCTTTCGGCCACTCGCAACCCCGCCCCATGAGCCTACTCGATTTTTTTGCCGACCAGCGCCGCCAATGGCTGCAACAGCCCACCCCGCAAGCCCCCGAATACCTCGTGGGCGGCCTCGTGGCGCTCGACCAGGCCGAGGCCGTTTTTCGGGCCACGCCCCTGCTCAACGCCCACCACCAGATGCTCCTGCTGCGCCAGGAAATGGACCTGTTGCGCCACCGCTTATCCAATGAACAAGCCCAACAAACCCTACTGCGGGAACAACTGGCCAAGGCCCTGATTAAACGCGCCAAAGCCTCCAACCGATACCGCGTCGCACGCGACTTTGTGCGAAAATTGCTGCACCTGGTCCAGGACCTGACGCAAGCCGACCGGGCCATGCTCGACGTGATGACCGAAATACTGACTGGCATCCTCTCCGATTTGCCCCCCGAAGTCGAGCCCGCCGATGCGCCCGAAACCCCGACCCCAACCCTACCTTTGCCCGAATAACTACCGCGCAAAATGCCCGCTTACTACCCCGCCGACCTCGAAAGAAAGTGGCAAAAACACTGGAAAGACCACAAGACCTTCCAGGCCCACAACGACTCGGCCAAGCCCAAATACTACGTGCTGGATATGTTCCCCTACCCCTCCGGGGCGGGGCTGCACGTGGGGCACCCGCTGGGCTACATCGCCTCCGACATTGTGGCCCGCTACAAGCGCCTGCAAGGCTTCAACGTGCTGCACCCGATGGGCTTCGACTCGTTTGGGCTGCCCGCCGAGCAGTACGCCATCCAAACCGGCCAGCACCCGGCCCTGACCACCGACCAGAACATCGCCACCTACATCAAGCAGCTCAACTCGCTGGGCTTTAGCTACGACTGGGACCGCGAAGTGCGCACCTCCGACCCGCAGTATTACAAATGGACGCAGTGGATTTTCCTGAAGCTCTTCAACGCCTGGTACAACCTCGACACCGACCGCGCCGAGCCGCTCACAACCCTGCTCGCTAAGTTTGCCGCCACCGGCAGCCAGGGCATCCGCGCCGCCGGCGAACCCGACGAGCGCCCCGACTTCACCCCCGGCCAGTGGAGCCTGATGAGCGAAAAGCAAAAGCTGGCCGCCGTGCTCCCCTACCGCCTCGCCTACCAGCAGGACACGTCCGTGAACTGGTGCCCCGCCCTGGGCACGGTTTTGTCGAACGACGAAGTAAAAGACGGCCTGAGCGAGCGCGGCGGCTACCCCGTCGAGCGCCGCCTCATGCCCCAGTGGAACCTGCGCATCACCGCCTACGCCGACCGCCTCCTGGCTGGCCTCGACACCCTCGACTGGCCCGACGCGGTGAAGGAAATGCAGCGCAACTGGATTGGCAAAAGCATCGGGGCCGAGGTCACATTCCCCGTGCTGCCCGCCGGAACCGATGTTGCCGATACCAAGGCCGGAGCTGCCAACTTCATTGCCAGAAACGGTGATTCCATTGCTGGAAACGACAGTTCAGTTGCCGGAAACGGTGATTTCATTGATGGAAATAGCAATTCCGTTAATGAAACCGGCAATGTATTCAATGGAAACGGCGATTCATTAAATGGAAACGACGATTCCATTAACGGAACCGGGGCAACTGCTAATGAAAGCGGCGATTCCTTGAATAAAACCTCAATTTCCGGCTCCCAAATGGCCGAAATCAAAGTCTACACCACCCGCGTCGATACTATTTACGGGGCCACCTTCCTGGTGCTGGCCCCCGAGCATGAGCTGGTCGGTGCCCTCACCACCCCCGCCCAGCGGGCGGCGGTCAGCGAATACATCGCCGCCACCAAGCGCCGCTCCGAGCGCGACCGCCTGGCCGATGTCAAGGCCGTGTCGGGCGTGTTCACCGGGGCCTATGCCGAGAACCCGGTCAGCGGCGCGCCCGTGCCCATCTGGCTGGCCGACTACGTGCTGGCCGGCTACGGCACCGGGGCCGTGATGGCCGTGCCCAGCGGCGACCAGCGCGACTGGCTTTTTGCCACCCATTTCGGCCTGCCCATCGTCGCCATTTCCGACACCCAACAGGGCCTCGACCAGCAAGCCGACCCCACCAAAGAAGGCCACTACATCAACTCCGGCCTCATCAACGGCCTGGGCTACCAGGAAGCCACCACCAAGCTCATTGCCGTGCTGGAGGAAAAAGGCCTCGGCCGGGGCAAGGTCAATTTCCGGCTGCGCGATGCCATTTTCGGCCGCCAGCGCTACTGGGGCGAGCCAATTCCCATCTACTACAAAGACGGCACCGCCTACGGCCTGCCCGAATCGGAGCTGCCCCTCGTGCTGCCCGAAATCAACGAATACAAGCCCACCGAAACCGGCGAGCCCCCCCTCGGCCGCGCCCAAAACTGGAAGTACCAGGGCCAATACGACTACGAGCTGAGCACCATGCCCGGCTGGGCCGGCTCCTCCTGGTACTACCTCCGCTACATGGACCCCGAAAACCAGGCCCGCTTCGTGGGCGCGGATGCCGAGCAATACTGGGGCCAGGTCGACCTCTACATGGGTGGCGCCGAACACGCCACCGGCCACCTCTTGTATGCGCGGTTCTGGTATTTGTTTCTGAAGGATTTGGGCCTGGTGAGCGGCCAGGAGCCGTTCCAGAAGCTGATTAATCAGGGGATGATTTTGGGGGTTTCGGAAAAGATTCGCCGAAGCGGACGTTATTCGCCATCACAAGGAAAACACGTCGCAACGGGCAGCAACATGGTGTTTATCGTTACAAACGGTAAAGCGCACCGCTGGTATGAAGAGGATTACATTACAGTTTACACAAGTTCAACGGTTAAGAGAGACTTAACTAACGAGGATGCCGGTATTGCATCTGCAATGGAGATTTCTGTACCAATTGAGTTTACCTCAAACAGCTTAATGACTGTTGAGAATATGCTCCGTTATCTTCAGGACGCTTCAGATAACAGCCACGCAGCTTTTGCTGTAGGCAATGGATATTACAGGTTTGTCTTTAGGGATGGCAAGCACGAGTATGTTGGTTTTGTTGCTAACATTCAAGGTGAGGAACCTGAGAATTTTCAGACTCGTCCAGAAATTGAGAAAATGTCCAAGTCAAAGCGCAACGTCGTCAATCCCGACGTGTTGATTGACAAATTCGGAGCCGATGCCCTGCGCCTCTACGAAATGTTCCTCGGGCCGCTGGAGCAGTTCAAGCCCTGGAACACCAACGGCATCACCGGCGTGAGCGGCTTCCTCAAGAAGTTCTGGCGGCTCTTTCACCCCGAAGATGGCCCCCTCGCCCTCACCGATGCCCCCGCCACCCCGGCCGAGCTGAAAACCCTGCACCGGGCCATCCGCAAAGTGGCCGAAGACATCGACAAGTTCAGCTTCAACACCTCCGTCAGCGTGTTCATGATAACCGTGAACGAGCTAACCGCCCTGGGCTGCCGCAAGCGCGCCGTGTTGGAGCCGCTCGTGGTGCTGCTTTCGCCCTTCGCCCCCCACCTCAGCGAAGAGCTGTGGGCCGAGCTGGGCCACGCGCCCGGCAGCATCAGCCACGCGGCTTACCCCGAATTCCGCGAGGAGTTTCTGGCCGAAGCCGTCGTCACCTACCCTGTGGCCGTGAACGGCAAGGTGCGCGAACAGCGCGAGTTTGCCGCCACCGCCACCGCCGCCGAAATCGAAGCCGCCGTGCGGGCCTCCGATTTCCTGGCCCGCTTCGGCGAGGGCAAGGAGGCCAAAAAGGTCATCGTTGTACCGGGGCGGATGGTGAACGTGGTGGTGTAGGTTTGGAAATTAATGGCCACGAAAAAGCCCGCTGAGATTTCAGCGGGATTTTTCGTTTTTATAACAAGCCATTCTCACGGAGCAGGTCGTCGCGCTCGTTGTCGCTGATAGAATCCTGCTCCGACTTGTCGTAAATCGTGAGCAAATAGATTTTTTCACCAACAATTTTGACGCAGGTAATTATCCGCGCGCCACCGCTCTTACCGGTTTTCTTCGAGTCAATTCGCATCCGCACCTTGTAGCAGTCGCGGCCCAGCGCATTTCCGGTCGTCGGATTTGCTTTCAGTTCCGCGACCAATGATGCGAAATCCTCTGGCACGGAATAATACTTCCGTTGCAGCCGGTTGATGAGGCGGTTAAACCTCTTCGATGCGATTACGACGAAGCTCATCTAATAACTCTTCAGCGGTTTGCAGTTGAATCTTGCCCTGCTGGTGCAACTCTACCTCATTCAGCGCTTCGCGGAAATCATCAATCCACTCCTGCTGCTCGGGCGTGTACTTTTTTGGCATGGGTGGGGCCACCGCTTTGGCTTTGATGGCGAAGGGCAACGCCTTCACGAGCTTCATCAGCGGAGCGAACTGGTCGTCGGGAACGGTGAGAATAACCTGGCGCATGAACGTAAATTTAGTTATTGAAAAAGGATACTCGCGCCGCCTTCGGCAGCGACGCCACAATCAGGTTATACGAATCCTGCGTCCACTGCCGCAGTTGCGCGTCCGTCGCGCCCGTGCCAATCAGGACCGTGTTCCAGTGCTGCTTGTTCATGTGCCAGCCGGGGCGCACGTAGTCAAATTCCTCCCGCAAGTCCGGGGCCAGCGCCGGGTCGCATTTCAGGTTCACGCTGGCGAAGGTGTTGAGGTCGGTGAGGGCAAACATTTTGCCGCCCACCTTGAACACGAGCGTATCCGGCCCAAACGGCGTTTCAACCGTCGTGCCGGGCAAGCCCAGGCAAAAATCGTGAAACTCCCCGATGTTCATCAGCGCAGGATGACGTAGCGGAACAGCATCACCAGCAGGCAAACCAGAAACATGGCCATGCTCAGCTTGTTGATGAAGTGCATGGTTTTGAGGTTGAAATTGGTTTTGCGGGCCGGGTCGTTCTTGCGAAAGAAATAGCCGAGCACCGGGCCGAAGTCAAAGAGGTTCTTGCCGTTCATGGGTAAGGGGTTGGGGTGGACGAAGGTAACACCCGGCGCGGATAAATGATTTGACCCACCGCCCCGGCCCGGCCGGTCGTACTTTTGGCCCACCCCACCGCTACGACAACACCCTGCTCACCGCCCAGGGCCTGCGGCTGATTGACGTGGGCATTTCGGTGCTGCGCCCGCAGGTGGGCGAGTCGTTTTTCCGGGCCTACGTGCAGCGGGAGTTGGAAGCGTTGGAAGGGTTCCGGCAGTTTTTCCGGGCGCGGTAGCCGCCGGGCACAATTCGGTGAGTTTGGCGGTTACCTTAGCAGCTTCAAACGCCCCTGCTCCATGAAATTCACCCTCCTCATCCGGCAAGGTCAAACCCAACTCATTGGCCAGTTAAAGGAAATTCCGGGCGTGCTGACGCAAGGCGCAACCGTGGCCGAAGTCAAGGAAAATATTCAGGACGCGCTGGCGCTGTACCTGGAAGATATGCGCGAAGATGCGGCCGACAATGAGGCCACCATCATCGCCCGCGAAGTAATTGAATTCGCGTAGCCCCCATGAAGCGCGGCAAATTCATCAAGCACCTGGAAGCCCACGGCTGCCCGTTGCACCGGCACGGCAGCCGCCACGACATTCACAAAAACGAGCTAACCGGCAAGCGCACCAGTGTGCCCCGGCACGGCGACATTGACGAGGAGTTGGGCAAGGAGATTTGATATTGCGCCGGTCCGGCCGCTGCAAGCGGTCGGACCGGTGGGCATTCGGCGGGCTTTGCGGCCCTAAAAGCCAACCGGCCCGACCGCTTGCAGCGGCCGGACCGGCGCAACGACCCCTAAATCGCTGCCCCCTAAAACTTCTCTTTCTGGGTGCCCCACTCCCGCCACACCTGCTCCCAGGTATCAGGCTCGTTGCCGCGGATGATGTAGCGCAGGCTGCGGGCCGTCTTTTTGAGGTAGGCCTTGCCCAGGTTTTTCTGGCCCACGGCGGCGCTGGTCTGGCCGTCGAGTTCGGTCAGTTGCTTGTACTTGGCCCGGAACTCGGCGGCCAGCGGGCCGAGGCGGGTGGCCCCGGCATCGCCGGCTTTCAGGCCCTGGGCCAGCAGGCCGGCCACGGCCTTGTCGTAGGCATCCTGGGCCGGGAGGCGCTTGGTGGGGAATTTCCAGGTGCCGTCTTCGCGCCCAATGCCGAAGCTGGGGTAGGCATCCTCCAGGCCTTCGCGCTTGAAGATGGGCAGCAACGCGGCCTTGATGTACTCAAGCTGGTCGCCGAAAATGTCGCGGATGGCATCGAGGCGGCCGGCCAGTAGGGCGCGGGGGTCGTCCACGTTCAGGCGGTTTTGCAGCTTGTTGTACTGCGTGCCGGCGGCGGCCTCAAACTCGGCTTGCGTGGTGCGGCGCACCGTGATGTCGGGGTTGAGTTTCCAGGCCGCGCCGATGGCTACCCAGGTAGCGGCCATCGCGAGGTCGGTGGTGGGGTCGGCGGCGACTTTGCGCGGCGTTTGGGGGGCGGGGGCGGGCGGGTTGGTGGGTTCCATGCGGCGGAAAGTTAGGGGGTTAGGTGAAGTAAAGCTGAACCGGGCGGCAAGGTAAGCACCAGCCGCCAATCCGGCCCACCCCGGCAGGGCATCAAATCCGGGAATCGGCCTTCGGACGACCGAAGTCGCTATGTTCCGACTGAAAACCCGGCTTCGGATGTCCGAAGGCGGTATTCTGAACCCAGCAACCCGCCTTCGGACATCCGAAGGGGGCATTCCGAACCCAGAAACCCGACTTCGGACGTCCGAAGGGGGCATTCCAAACGCCGAATGCCCCCTTCGGACATCCGCAGGCCCCGGCCCGAAACCAGCGAAACCCCGCCCCAAAGCCGCGTAGCGGCAACGGGTTGATAGCAGTAGCCGCTACGCCCGGGCCATCAAAGCCGCGTAGCGGCGACGGGTTGGTAGCAAGCCCCCCCGGGACCATCAAAGCCGCGTAGCGGCGACGGAACCCCAGGACATCCGTCGCCGCTACGCGGCTATTTAATCGTTTTGTCAACTTACTACCAATCCGTCGCCGCTACGCGGCTATTTAATCGTTTTGTCAACTTACTACCAACCCGTCGCCGCTACGCGGCTTTGAGGACGGCTACTCGAACAAATACCGGGGGTCGTATGCCACTTCAAATTTTTCTAAAAACTGCACGTATTCTTCGCGGAATGAGCGCCGTTGGTGGTGCGCTGGCTGGTTGAGAATGTATTGCACAACGGCAGGCAGTTGCGACCGGCTGTATGAAAACGCCCCGTATCCCCGTTGCCACTCAAACCGCCCTGGCAAAAGCCCGGATTCGTTGAGCCATTTGCTGGAATTGCCTTTGAGCAGGCGCGTAAAGTCGGCAACTGACTGCGCAGGGTTTAAGCCCAGCAAAAAGTGGGTATGGTCGGGCATGCAGTAAACCGCCAATGGCTTGTGGCCTTCGTCGCGGGCAATGGCGCACAGGTATTGCTGGAGGCGTTCGCGCACCGGTTCCGTTACCAGCCCGAGGCGGTGTTGGACGGCGAAAACCAGTTGAATGTGCAGTTGGGTGTACGTGTTGGGCATCGGGCGAACGAATGAGCGGGCTTGGGCGGCGGCGACCAGAGCACTTCGGATAGCCGAAAGAGTGGCGTTGCGACAGCAGATGTTTGTAGTCTTGTGCAACGCGGGGTACCTTTCGCCCATGAAAGTAAAAATCCACTGTTTTGAAGGCGAATGGGACCGGAAGCACCCAGAGTTGAGCGTCAAGCCACTGATTGACCTTTTGGTTAAGGTTTCACCAGATGGTAGCATTACTGCTACTCCTCACAAGCCCTGCCAGTCTATCCAACGCCTCACCGAACATTTGCGGCTTGACGGGCGCACACTGGCCAGTAAGGCACACCAACACTGTTTGTACTTTGCGTTTCACGGCGACGGCAACAGTTTATGGGGGTCAGAAGGGGACGGAAACGTCTCCTTTGAGGAAATAGCCGATGCGCTGGGGCTGAAAGCAGCTGGCAGCATCATCTTTTTTGGTAGCTGTGGCACCCGCGCCACACCGACCGCGCTAAAAGCCCTCAAAATTAAAACCAATGCCCGCTTGGTGGTTGGGTATGCTGCCGAGGTGGGCTGGTTTGATTCGTCCGTTTTTGAAATGGTTTTCTTCAACGAGTTGTGCCGTTACAAGCAGCTAGGGCCGTTTCAAAATAAAATTGAAAAAATTGCGGAGCAGGATTTGTTTCGCAAATTGAAGGTGCAGTTAATTTAACCCGCCGCCAAAACCTCCTTCTCCACCCACTTCCCGTCTTCGCGCATCAACTCAATCAGCTCGTCCACGGCGCGTTCTTCGGGCACGGCTTTTTTGATGACTTCCTGGCCCCGGTAGAGGGCAATTTTGCCCTTGCCCACGCCCACGTAGCCGTAGTCGGCGTCGGCCATTTCGCCGGGGCCGTTCACGATGCAGCCCATGATGCCGATTTTGATGCCCTTGAGGTGGTCGGTGCGCTGGCGAATCAGGGCCGTGGTTTCCTGCAGGTCAAACAGCGTGCGGCCGCAACTGGGGCAGCTGATGTACTCGGTTTTGCTCATGCGGGTGCGGGCCGCTTGCAGGATGCCGAACGCGAGTTGGTTGAAGGCGGCGATGCGGTCCACCCACTCGGCGGGGGTGGCGCGGCGGGCCTGCTGCTCCAGGCCCAGGATGATGCCGTCGCCCAGCCCATCAATGAGCAGGCCGCCCACGTCGGTGGCAGCGTAGAGTTGCACCTGCTCCAGGGGCATTTCCGGGAATGCCCGGCTGATGACGACCGGGCAGGTCACGCCGTGGTGGAGTAGCTCAAAGAAGGCCCGGCGGAGTTCGGGCATCGCGTGGGCGTTGGTGGTCATCAGCACCAGCACCACGGTGCGCTCGTCGCGCAGGCGGCGCAGCAGGTTCGTGTCCAGCGCATCCAGGCTCAGGAGCAGAAAGTTGAGTTGCGGGTGCAGCGGCACGTCGTCCACATAGCGGTCGGCGGTGAGCACCGGGTAGTGGTGCGGGCGCTGGCCGGCATCCACCCAGGCGGGGTAGTTCACGATTTCCTTCAGGCCGTTGGGCAGCATGAAGGGCACCGGCCGCTCGCCGGTGTAGAGGTAATCCGCGCCCTGGTCGGCCATCTGAAACTTGTCCAGAAACGCCGAATACAAATGCCCGGCCGCCCGCAAATCGGCGTATTCGAGCTGCGGCAAGCGGTGCAAATCGGCCACCACGCGGGGCACGTTCAGCCCCCCGAAATTGGCCACTTCGTGGGTCGTGCGGCGGTGGTATTGGAAGGGGTTGAGGGGCTCCTCCCCGGTCAGCGGCGCAATCGTCTTGGCCTGCGCGGCGCGGTCCACGTAGCGGTCAATCAGCATCCGGGCCACCGGGGCTTCGGCTTCGGGGGCTTCGGTCAGGCTCACGCGCACGGTGTCGCCCAGCCCGTCTTCGAGCAGGGTGCCGATGCCCACGGCGCTCTTGATGCGGCCGTCCTCGGCTTCGCCGGCTTCGGTCACGCCCAGGTGCAGCGGGTAGGGCTGCAAGCCTTCCTCGTCCAGCTTTTGCACCAGCAGGCGGTAGGCCTGCACCATCACCTGGGTGTTGCTGGCTTTCATGCTCAGCACCACATCGTAGTAGTTTTCTTCCTCGCAGAGGCGCAAAAACTCCAGCGCCGACTCCACCATGCCCAGCGGCGTGTCGCCGTAGCGGCTCAGAATGCGGTCGGACAGCGAGCCGTGGTTGGTGCCGATGCGCATGGCGGTGCCGTACTGCTTGCAAATCTGGACCAGCGGCCGGAACCGCGCCCGAATCCGCTCGACCTCGGCCGCGTAGCTGGCATCGGTGTAGTCAATTTCCTCAAACTTCTTCTTATCAGCGTAGTTGCCGGGGTTCACGCGCACTTTTTCCACGATGCGGGCGGCCAGCTCGGCGGCGTTGGGCGTGAAGTGAATGTCGGCAATGAGCGGCACGTTGCAGCCCCGCGCCCGTAGTTCCTTCTTAATTTCCAGCAGGTTCTGGGCTTCCTTCACGCTGGGCGCGGTAATGCGCACGTACTCGCAACCGGCCGCCACCATCCGCAGCGTTTGCTCCACCGAGCCCAGGGTGTCCATCGTGTCCACGGTGGTCATGCTCTGCACCCGGATGGGGTAGTCACCGCCCATCGGCACCCCGCCAATGTTCACGACGCGGGACAGGCGGCGGCGGTATTCGGTCAGGCTGGGGCAATAGGTTTTGTTCATGGCAGGGGGATAACAAGTGGCGGGGCAAAATTACTCCGGGCGGGGGGCAGTGGTGCCACGAATTCCCCGCAGGGGTTCGTGGTACCACTAATCTCTGCGCATCAATCGTTCAACGGTTTAGTGGTACCACGAACCCCTGCGGGGAATTCGTGGCACCACCCCGACACTCACCCCGCCCCTACGCCACAATTTCCTCCTCCGGCGCTGTCAGCCGCCGCAACGCCGGGATGCCCAGCCGGGCGGGCAGCCGCCGCCAGAAATCGCTGTCCAGCAAGCCCGAATCGTTGTAGGCTTGGTAAAGAAAGAACAACCCAAACGGCACCAGGGCCAGGTTAGACATCCACATCCCGACCCCCACCGGCATGACCAATTCCTTGCTGTATTTCTCCCCGATGATGCTCAGGATGTAAAACACGATGAAGAAGAGGATGGACACCAGAATGGGCACCCCCAGGCCGCCTTTTTTGATGATGGCCCCCAGCGGTGCCCCAATCAGGAACATGAGCAGCACGGCCGCCGACTGCGAGTATTTGCGAAACACCTCGACCCGAAACTGGGCTTCTTGCTTGGCCGTTTCGGTCAGGCTTTCGGCCGTGGCGGCCAGCTTGGTGCGGGCGTTGCGGGTGCGGTTCAGGGCCTGGTCCACCTGCTCTTTGGTGAGGGTGGGCAGGCGCTTGGCGGGCACCTGCCAGGCCGCCACCCGGCGGTTGGCGGCCCGGCCCAGCGTGTCGAAACGCAGGAAGGTGTAGTAGGCATCCAGTTGCCGGGGCAGGTCCTGCCGGTCGGTCAGCAAGCGGCGGTGCAGCGAATCGGTGGCCTCGTGCAACTGCCCGATGTTGAGCATCATGCGATTCTGCTGAAACAACTCTTCTTTGGTGCGGCCCAGGCTGAACGAGGCCAGCGAAAAGGTGATGGTGTTGTGGTCGAACGACTGCCGGATGAAGCTGGCAGCGGCCCGGTTCTGCGCATCGGGCTGCTCCACGTAGCTGTGGCCCTTAAACAACTCAAAACCCAGGTATTGCCCGCTGAAGCGGGTGAACATCCGGCCCGAATCGGCCAGCATGACCTTGGCGTTGCCGGTCTGTCCGGTGTGGTCGTATATCATCACGCCGTGCAGGCGGTCGCCGTTGGGGCCGGTCTTTTTGTCCACCTTAATGGTGTAGCCCGGAATGCCGTTGTAGAACACCCCCTCCCGAATGTCGAGGGCCAGCTTCTGCTGCCGCACGTCCCACAACAAGCTATACGCTTTGAGGTTGGCACGGGGCACAATGTTCTCGTTGAACCAGAACGCCGTCACGGCCAGGCCCGCGCTCAGCAAAAACACCGGCCGCAAAATGCGCGTCAGGGCCGTGCCCGAAGCTTTGATGGCCGTCAGCTCGTGGTGTTCGCCCAGGTTGCCGTAGGTCATCAGCGACGAGAGCAACACGGCCAGCGGCAAGGCCGTGGGCACGATGAGCACCGCAAAGAAAAACAGCAACTGCAGCAGCACCCCCGCCCCCAGGTCCTTGCCGATGATGTCGTCGAGGTACTTGAGAATCGTCTGCATCAGCAGAATAAATTCCACGACCGCGAAGGTGAGCAGGAACGGCCCGGCAAAGGCTTTGAGGATGAGCTTGTCGAGTTTTTTTATCATACCACAGCTTGCACTACATCCCCACGGCCGCTTGCTTAGCCGCCCACTTGTTCGCGCAGGGTTTCCACCAGGCCCTCCCACAACTCCCGCTTCTCGTCGGCGGTGTCGGCAGCCGAATAGTCGGTGACGCGCAAAAACAACTCGTCCGTGATTTGGGAAGCCGTCAGGGTGAATTCCAGCACGTCGGGGTCGGCCACGGGTTGGCGGTGGTCGTCCAGAAATACGAAGCGCACGGCCTTGTTCAGGCGTTGCGAAGCCAGTTCGGCGTAGTGGTCGGCCCGGTCCCAAATGAAGTTCAGGTACTGCCCGTCTTCGTAGCGCACGTCGTCGCAAAACCACTGACTGAGGCCAGAGGCCGTGGCCAGGTACGGGAATAGAATTTTTGCCGATGCGTTGATGGAGTATTCCAGCTCAAAGCGGGTCTTGGTTTGAATATCAGCCAATGCCATAAAAATAAGAACGTGCAACTGCGGGCCAAGTGCCCCCGTGGGCACCGGCCCCAGTCGGCTTGTGAAGGGTTTTTTGGGCCGCACCTTGCACGGCGGCCCTTATTTACGTACCTTTGCACCCACAAAAAATCCGGCGGGGTAGCTCAGCTGGTTAGAGCACAGGATTCATAACCCTGAGGTCGGCGGTTCGAGCCCGCCTCCCGCTACCGTTCGGAAAACCGCTTGGGCTTGCTGCCGAAGCGGTTTTTTTTGGGTACCGGCAGTTGGATTTTAACCGCCGTAACGAAACCGCCAAAAACAAGAAAACGCCGAACCGTGCGGCCAGCGTTTTCCCGTTTCTAACCAGCGTACGCCACGCTTATTTGGCCTTTTCCACGATGCTTCTGAAGGCAACGGGGCTGTTCAGGGCCAAATCAGCCAGCACTTTGCGGTTGAGTTCAATACCGGCTTTTTTCAAGCCGCCCATCAACTGCGAATAGCTCAGGCCGTGCTCGCGGGCACCGGCGTTGATGCGCTGAATCCAGAGGGCGCGGAACTCGCGCTTCTTCACTTTGCGGTCCCGGTAGGCGTACACGAGGCCTTTTTCGACCGCGTTTTTGGCAACGGTCCACACGTTTTTGCGGCGGCCGTAGTAGCCTTTGGCCAGGCGCATTATTTTTTTCCGACGCGCCCGTGACGCGACGTGATTGACACTTCTTGGCATAACCTGAATTGTTTTTGGCAGCCGGCGCTCAGCTTCTGCTGGGTCTTAGAGTTGCGGCCGGAAACCGGGGGGTGAGAATTAAAAATTGTGAATTAAAAATTAAAAATAGAATTACAAACTGACCACAAGCAGCCAATTTTTAATTCATAATTTTTTAATTTTTAATTAAAATCAGATGTTCAACATCTGGGACACGCGGTTCATGTCGGCGGTGCTGACGAGGCCGGTATGCGTAAGGTTGCGCTTGCGCTTGGTGCTTTTCTTGGTCAGAATGTGCGACTTGTAGGCGTGTTTGCGCTTCACTTTGCCGGTGCCGGTGAGCGCAAAGCGCTTCTTGGCCCCGGACTTGGTTTTCATTTTGGGCATTGGATTGGGGCTTGGTTGTTGATTGTTGAAAATTGTGGATTGCTGACCGACGCGGGGTCGGGCAGCCATCGACAACCGGGTAAAACTTATTCGGAATCGGCAGCGGCGGCAGCTACGGTCGGGACTTCGGCGGCGGTTGGCTCGTCGGGTTTGGCGGCGGGCTTCTTGTCGGCCTTGTCCTTGCCGCCTTTGGCATCGGCCGGGGCGGCGGGTTTGGCGGCGGCGGCTTTGGCCACTACGGCGGCTTTGGGGGCCAGGTAGAGGAACATCCGCTTGCCTTCCAGTTTGGGCAACTGCTCTACTTTGGCCAGTTCCTCGAGGGCCTGGGCAAAGCGAAGCAACAGGATTTCGCCGCGCTCCTTGAAGACGATGCTACGGCCGACGAAATGCACGTAGCTCTTGATTTTCGCGCCTTCGCGCAGAAACTCCTGGGCGTGCTTCACCTTGAAGGCAAAGTCGTGTTCGTCGGTGTTGGGGCCGAAGCGGATTTCCTTGAGCACGACCTTGGTTTGCTTGGCCTTTAGCTCGCGGGTTTTCTTTTTCTGCTCGTATTTGAATTTGGAATAGTCGATAACCCGACAAACGGGCGGCACGGCGGTGGGGGAAATCTCCACCAGGTCCAGGTTTTGGTCCTGGGCCATTTTGCGGGCCTGGTCGGTGGGGTACACGCCCTGCTCCACGTTGTCGCCGACGAGGCGCACTTCGCGGGCGGTAATTTTCTGGTTGATTTTGAACGGCTCCTCCACTTGGCGGGGCACGTACCGACGATTCGGGGCTGCTATGGCTGGGGTCCGCCTCGTAAAAAGCGGCTGTAAAAGGGTTGGGGATGCGATTGCGCGGTTTTGGACTGGCAATCAGGGGGCAAATATCGGGCTTTTATTTGACAAATGCAAGTGCAGGTGGTAGTACGAATCCCCCGCAGGGGTTCGTACTACCACTCTGGCTTTTGAATAGTCTCCATCAAAACAGTTTCAGGATAAGAGTGGTAGTACGAACCCCTGCGGGGAATTAGCTTCGCTGTCCTTCGGGTCGTACTACCACTTGCCCGCACTTACCCGACTTCCGCCATCTGGCTTTGCACGCTCTTCACGAATGCCGCCAGCGGCATCGAGCCGAGGTCGCCCTCGCCGTGCTTGCGGACGCTCACAATGTGGTCCTGGGCTTCCTTCTCCCCAACTACCAAGAGGTACGGGATTTTGCCCATTTCCGCGTCGCGGATTTTGCGGCCGATGCGTTCGTCGCGGGCATCGACGGTGCCGCGCAACTCGTGCTGGGCGAGGCTGGCTTTCACCTGTTCGGCGTAGTCCACGTACTTGTCGGAGATGGGCAGGACGATGAACTGCTCCGGCGTGAGCCAAAGGGGGAAGTTGCCCCCGCAGTGCTCAATGAGCACGGCCACAAAGCGTTCGAGGGAGCCGAAGGGGGCGCGGTGAATCATCACCGGGCGCTGCTTGGAGTTGTCGGCGGCGGTGTATTCGAGGTCGAAGCGTTCGGGCAGGTTGTAGTCCACCTGAATGGTGCCCAACTGCCAGCGGCGGCCAATGGCATCGCGCACCATAAAGTCCAGCTTGGGGCCGTAGAAGGCGGCTTCGCCGTACTCGGTGACGGTGCTGAGGCCCTTTTCGGCGGCGGCTTCCTGGATGGCACTTTCAGCCTTGGCCCAGTTCTCGTCCGAGCCGATGTACTTGGTTTTGTTCTGGGGGTCGCGCAGGGAAATCTGGGCGGTGAAGTCGGGGAAATCCAGCGCCTTGAGGACGTAGAGCACGATGTCAATCACTTTCAGGAACTCTTCTTTCACCTGGTCGGGGCGGCAGAAGATGTGGGCATCGTCCTGGGTGAAGCCGCGCACCCGCGTCAGGCCGTGCAGCTCGCCGGACTGCTCGTAGCGGTACACGGTGCCGAACTCGGCCAGGCGCACGGGCAGGTCGCGGTAGCTGCGCGGCTCGGTTTTGTAGATTTCGCAGTGGTGGGGGCAGTTCATCGGCTTGAGGAAAAATTCCTCGCCGGGGTTGGGCGTTTTGATGGGCTGAAAGGAGTCGGCCCCGTACTTTTCGTAGTGCCCGCTGGTGACGTACAGCTCCTTGGAGCCGATGTGGGGCGTGACGACGGGCAGGTAGCCCGCCTTGATCTGGGCGCGGCGCAGAAACTGCTCGAGGCGCTCGCGCAGGGCGGTCCCTTTAGGCAGCCACAGCGGCAGCCCGGCCCCTACCCGCTCGGAAAACGCAAACAGCTTCAACTCCTTGCCCAGCTTGCGGTGGTCGCGGCGCTTGGCTTCTTCGAGGCGCTCCAGGTATTCGCTGAGTTCCTTGGCTTTGGGGAAGGTGATGCCGTAGAGGCGGGTGAGTTGCTTGTTTTTTTCGTCGCCGCGCCAGTAGGCTCCGGCCACGCTCATCAGCTTGGCGGCCTTGATGGTGCCCGTGTCGGGAATGTGCGGCCCCCGGCAGAGGTCCGTGAACCCGCCCTGGGTGTAGAAGGTGATGCTGCCGTCGGCCAGGTTTTCGAGCAGCTCCAGCTTGTAGGGGTCCTGCTTGTCGATGAAGTAGGCAATGGCCTCGGCCTTGGGCACTTCGCGGCGGACATACTGGCTTTTGTGCTTGGCCAGCTCCAGCATTTTGGCCTCAATGGCCGGAAATTCGTCGCTGCTGATGCTGCGGCCGTCGCCCAGGTCCACGTCGTAGTAGAAACCGTTTTCCACGGCCGGGCCGATGGCCAGCTTCACGCCGGGGTACAGCACCTCCAGGGCCTCGGCCATGAGGTGGGCCGAGGAGTGCCAGTAGGTGGCCTTGCCATCGTCGTCGTTCCAGGTGAGGATGGCCACGGTGGCCCCTTCGGGCAGCGGGCGGGACAAGTCGCGCACTTCGCCGTTCACGCGCACGGCGAGGGCGTTGCGGGCCAGGCCCTCGGAAATGCTGGCGGCTAGGTCGTAGCCGGTGGCGTGGTCGGGAAGCGAGCGGGCGGAGCCGTCGGGCAGGGTGATGTTGGGCATAGAAGGGGTTTTGCGGGACGCGCAAACGGGGGGCAAAGTTACGGCCAACCGCGCCCTACCCGCCCAAGCCCGCCGGATTGTTCAGCGGTTTCTTGCGATAATAATAGCGCGGTTGGGTCCGCAAACTATCGGGCAGTAGTGACTGCATCTGTTCGCCCACCTTCCAGACTTTGAAGGTCCAGTGCTGGTTGCCGGGGTTTTCGGTTACCAACAGGCGGTATTGGGCCAATGCTTCGGGCAGGCGGTGCTGGGCTTCGAGGGTTTCGGCCAGCAGGGCGCGGGCACCGGGCAGGCGGGGGTTGAAGCGCAGGGCGCGGGCCAGGTGCGGCACCACGGTGGCGGGCCGCTCGCCCCGGGCGGTGGCGGCCAGGGCCAGGTGGTAATCGGCCCGGTACACGGTGCTGTCCAGGACCAGGGCACGGTCGTAGTACCACCGGGCGCTGTCGGGCAAGGGGGCCGGGGCCAGGCGGCCGTAGTAGTGGTACTGGCGGGCCGTTTGCAGGCGCTGCTGGGCGGCGGCCAGTTGCAGGTGGCGGCCGTAGTCGTAGTGCAGCAGGCCGGAGGTGGGGGCCAGGCGCAAGCCCAGGCGGGCGTAGCGGGCGGCCTCGAGCGGCTCCTGCCAGGCATTGAGCAGGAAGGCCAGTTGGTGCAGGATTTCGGGTTGGCGCGGGTCGAGGCGCTGGGCCTCCAGTAGATACTGCACGGCGGTGGCGGTGTCGGCGGCCCCGGCGTAGGCCAGGCCCTTGTAGAACAAGGCAGCGGGCTGGTCGGGGTCGAGGCGCAGGGTGCGGTCGAGTTGGTCGAGGGCGGCGGGGTAGTTGCGGGCGGCGAGGTGGGTTTCGCCTTCCAGCAACGCCAGTTCGGGGCCGCTGAAGCCGTGGGCCGCCGCTTGGCGGGCGGCGGCCAGGGCGGCGGGCAGACGGCCGAGCGCCCGCAGGGCGCGGGCCTGCAAAAAATACAGGGCGCCGTCGGCATCGTCCAGGGCCAGGGCGGCGGCGAGGTCGCGCAGGGCGGGCGTGGCTTGGCCGGCGGCGAGGCGCAACTGGGCGCGGCGGGTGAGCAGGGCCACGTTGCCGGGCTGGCGCAGGATGGCCCCGTCGAGTTCGTCGGCCTGCACCCGGGGGCCGCTTTGCACGGTGACCAGGTTCACGAAAGTGTCGGGGCGCTCGTCGGCAGCCGGCTGGCAGCCGGTGAGGAGGGCCAGCCCGGCTAGCAACAACACAGCGGCGCGGTGGAGTGTGGGGTGTTGGGTGCGCGGTGTTGAGCTTTTGGGGTTCCCAAGTTCTTGGTCCCAATGCCCGACACCCAACACCCAACACCCAACACCTCTGAGTCTCCTGGCTTTCCGCAAAGGATTTCTACCCATCATAGTGCCCCAAAATTACACCCCAACGCTCCCACCCTACTTCGTCGCCGCCGAATCCATTGGCGCGTCGTACTTCAGGCCCAGGCGGGCGCGGCGTTTCTGGCGGCGGGCATCCTGGCGGAGCAGGCGCGGCAGCATTTGGCGGCACAGGCGGCTGACGACCAACTCCTCGTTGGTGCGGGGCGTGATTTGCTGGGCTTCGCGCAGCATCCCAATGGCGCGGCGGCGGCTGCCCTGGTAGCGCAGCATCCGGGCCAGGTCGTAGCAGTAGAGCAGGCGCTGGGGGTCGAGTTGGCGGGCGCGTTCCAGGCTGGCGATGGCGGCCTGGTTGCTGGCTCCGGGGGGCACGCCGCCCAGGAAGAGCCGGAAGTAGAGGCGCTCGAGCAGGTTGAAATGCGCCACCCGGTACTGCCAGCGGCCAAGCAGCTCCCAGGCCTCGGGCAGGTCGGGGCGGCGCTCGGTGGCCAGCACCACGTGCGTGCGCAGGTCGCGGAAGGCCTGCATCCGGCCCCGCGCCCGCAGCAGCGTGGCTTGGGCAAACAGGGCCAGGGCCGCCGCGTAGTTGGCCTCGCCGCCTTCGGGGCGCAGGGCCAGGGCGCGGTCGGCGTAGGCGCGGCCGGCCTCGTAGTAGGCGCTTTTGCGGGTGTCGTCGGAGTAGCGGCCCCCGATTTTTACGCTCAGCTCGGCGGCTTGCCACAGGGCCAGGTAGTTTTTGGGAGCGGCTTTCAGCACTTCCTGGTACTTGGCCAGGGCCTCCGAGTCTTTGAACTGCGCGTGCAGGGTGGCGGCCTGAAACAGCAGGCGCGTGGGCGTGGGCGTGGGCGATGGGGGTTGAGCAGCGGCTGTTAGGCTCCAGAGCAGCACGAGGCATTTCACGCAGTGTTGTGCAGTGTTTAACGCAGTGCTTCGCAGTGTTTCGCCTAACAGCACACTGCGAAACACTGCGTGAAACGACCTCACAACCCCAAGCCCAGCTGCGCCTTGGGCCGCTTGAGCACTTCCTGGGCCTGGGCCACGTCGGCGGCGGTCACGTCCACGTCGCCGGTGGGGCCGCGCTTTTTCACCTCGCGGCGGGCGGGTTCGGGGCCTTCGTCGGTGAGCAGGGCCAGGGCGTGGATTTTGTAGTAGTTCAGGCGGTTGCCCTGGGCCTTCCAGCCTTTCACGTCGATGAACTCGTGCAACCGGAGCTGCTCGGTTTCCCGATCCGATTTCTTGTCGCGTTGCAGCTTCAGTTCCAGCAGCGGTTCGGGGTGGGCGGTGGCGGCCAGCAGCTTGCTGCCCTTGCTCTCGGCAATGAAGCCGAAGCGCTTGCCCACGGTCAGGGTTTCGATTTTGAAGCGCTTGACGAAATGCACCTTCGTTTCGCCGTCCATGTGCACGGCACTCAGCACCAGGTCGGGGTCGAATTTGCGCAGCAGCACGATGTTGGGGCTTTCGAAGTGAATGGCCGGGTCGGGCGCGGTGAGTTCGTAGCTGCCGTCCCGAAACACGGCCAGCACCGTGTTGTCGGTGTCGAAGGTGCCCAGGTAGCGGCCGTGGCCGGCGTGGTTGAGGCGGCCCACCACGGCATCGTAGAACACCTCGCGGCCCCCCAGGGTGCTGTCGCCCACCGATTTTTGGGTGATTTTCTTGATGGGCTGCTTCGTCACCATGTTGCCCATGCTGCCCTTGCCCTTGATGGCGAGGTCGGCAAAGTCAAAATCGAACTGCTTGACGCGGGCGGCGGCTTTGTCGGACAGTTGCACGCTCACCACCTCGCTCTCGGAGTTGGGGTTGGCGGTCAGGTACAGGGTTTTGGTGCCCTTGGTGCCCTTGGTGAGGTCGTAGGCCCGGTCGCGGGTGATGCCCGACACCAGGAACCGCTTGGCGAAGCTGATGCCGCTCGCCCCGTCCAGGTACACCAGGTTGTACACCAGCCGGTCGTCGTTCTTATTATAGACCCCGACGTGCAAAATGTCCTTGCCCACAAAGGTCTTTTCGGCAATGCGCGTCACCACGAACGTGCCGTCGCGCTTGAGGGCGATGATGTCGTCCAGGTCCGAGCAGTCGCACACCAACTCGTCCTTTTTCAGCCCGTAGCCCACGAAGCCGTCGGCGCGGTTCACGTACAGTTTTTGGTTCGCCACGGCCACTTTTTGGGCCGTCACGACCTCGAAGGTGCGGAGTTGGGTTTTGCGCTCGCGGCCGGGGCCGTACTTCTTCAGCAGGCCCTCGAAGTAGGCAATGGCGTAGCGCGTCAGGTTGGCCAGGTGGTCGGCCACTTCGGCCAACTCGTCGGTCAGGCGTTGCAGGTACTCGTCGGCCTTGAAGCCGTCGAACTTGCTGATGCGCTTGATGCGGATTTCGGTCAGGCGCGTGAAATCGTCCTCCGTCAGCGCCCGGCGCAGCACGATGCGGGCATCGTCGGCTTTGGCTTTCTCCCCTTCGATGCGCACAAACTTCCGCAGGCCCTTGTCGATGGTTTCCAGGATTTCCTCCCAGGTTTCGGCCTCCTCTATTTTGCGGTAGATGCGGTTCTCGATGAAAATCTTTTCCAAACTCGCGTTCAGCCACTTTTCCTGCAACTCGTCCTGCCGGATTTCCAACTCCCGTTCCAGCAGCCGCACGGTGGCTTTGGTGCTCAGGCGCAGCACGTCTTCCACGCCCACGAAGCGGGGCTTGTCGTCGATGATGACGCAGGTGTTGGGCGAAATGCTGATTTCGCAGTCCGTGAAGGCATACAGCGCGTCCATCGTCAGGTCGGGGCTGATGCCGGGGGGCAACTGCACCTGGATTTCGACGGCGGCGGCGGTGTTGTCCACCACCTTCTTAATCTTGATTTTGTTGGCTTCGCTGGCCTTCACGATGCTCTCCATGAGCGCCGTGGTGGTGGTGCCGTAGGGGATGTCGCGGATGATGAGCAGGGTTTTGTCCACCTTCTCGATGGTGGCGCGGAGCCGGATTTTGGCCCCCCGCATCCCGGAGTTGTAGTGGGTGGCATCGCACAGCCCGCCGGTGGCAAAGTCGGGCAGCAGCTGCACCTCGCGGCCCCGCAGCACGTCGATGCTGGCCTTGCACAACTCCCGGAAGTTGTGGGGCATTATCTTGGTGCTCAGGCCCACGGCAATGCCTTCCACGCCCTGGGCCAGCAGCAGCGGAAACTTCACGGGCAGGGTGCTCGGCTCGCGCTTGCGGCCGTCGTAGCTCATCTGCCAGTCGGTGGTGTCGGGGTTGAACACCACGTCGAGGGCAAATTTGCTCAGCCGGGCCTCGATGTAGCGGGCGGCGGCGGCGCTGTCGCCGGTGCGCACGTCGCCCCAGTTGCCCTGGTGGTCAATCAGCAGGTCTTTCTGGCCCAGGTTCACGATGGCATCGCCGATGCTGGCATCGCCGTGGGGGTGGTACTGCATGGTCTGGCCGATGATGTTGGCCACCTTGTTCAGGCGGCCGTCGTCCATTTCCTTCATGGCGTGCAGAATCCGGCGCTGCACGGGCTTGAGGCCGTCTTCGATGGCGGGCACGGCCCGCTCCAGAATGACGTAGCTGGCGTAGTCCAGAAACCAGTTCTGGTACATCCCGCGCACGGTGTTCACGTCGTGGATGGTTTCGCCGGGGGCAAATTTCTCCTCAATCTCGATGGCTTCGGCGGTGGCCAGGTCGGCCTCGCGCTGGGCTTCGGCGGCGGCTTCGGCTTCGGCGGCCAGGGCCTCGTCGGGCAACTCGGCGGCGGGGTCGAACAGCGGGCCGGGGGCGGCGGCTTCGCCAGCGAGCGTGGCCGCCGCGGCCAGCGGCGCGGGCGCGGCAGCATCGAAGTGGTCGGCGGGGGCCGTCAGGTCAAAGTCGAGCGAGTCGCCGGGCTGCAAAAAATCGGGGGTAGGCAAGGCGGGGGCAATAGTATCGGGGTGGGCCACGGAAATAAGCAGAAAGCCAGCACGGGGCCGGTAAATGTAGCGCCGGGGGCGCAAAGGGCGGCCAGCAGGACCGCGCCGGGCGGCGCTGAAGTTCCCACTGTTTTTAGCAACCCCGGTGCGGCGCCTGGCGGCGTCCGGGGCATTATTCCCGGCCACGCCCCAAATTACGGCATTATTTTCCACAAAAACAAGCTAACGCCAATAGCCGACCCCGGCGCCGCCGAAAACCGCCCCAACGGCACAACCAGTGCCCGCCGCGCCCGCCCCGCGCCCGGCCCCGGCTCAGAAATCCAGGTCGTCGGGTTCGCCCAGCAGGCGGCGGCCTTCGCGGATGGACGGCTCAGCATTGGCAAAGTAGCTCCCGCGTTCGCGGTAGCTGGGTTCGTAGGGCGGCACGTGGCTGATGCCCAGGCTTTGGCGCTGGCAATAGTCTTCGTACACGGCGGGCAGGGCATCGCGCACCTTGTCGAGGTAGTGGCGGTGGCCGGCGGCAATCACCGCCTGCCGCCAGTCGGCGTGGGCCTCGATGGGAATGGCGACGGGGCCGGCGTTCTGGAGGCGCTCGAGGGCCAGGGGCAGGTCGAGGCGGTCTTCGGAGGCATCGAAGGCTTCGAGTTGGCGCTTGATTTCAAACTGCCGCAGCTTGGTGGCGGGCTCGAAGCGGCGCAGGTACTCGCGCAGCAGGTCGTCGTGTTCGGGGCCGTAGGTGGGCACGTGGGCCAACGAATCTTCCGGTTTGGGGGGGGTGGGTGCGGCCACGTTGGGCGCGGGCTTGGCAAAGGCGGCTTTGCGGTAGCGCCGCTCCTGTTCGCCGCGCAGGTTGGGCAACTGGCGCAGGTAGCCCGTGCCCCGGCGCTCGTCCCAGAAATGCGTGAACGGCGTGAGGCGTTCCTCGTCCTCTTCCTCCGCGTCGTCGGGGTCGCGGTGGTCGCGGTGCATCCAGAACAGGTTGCAGAAATTGCCCGCCTCCAACTCGTGCGAATCGGTGGCCAGGGTCATAAAATCGGCCAGCAGCGCCACCTCGTCGGGGCTGATGGGCGGAACGAGGGAGCATTCCTCGATGTACTCCTGCCAGTCGGCGAAGTCGGCGCAGAGGCGGGCTTCGGGCACGGCCACCCGCCCGGCCCGCCATTCGCACTCCAGGTCGAATAGCTTCTGGTACTGAATCAGCCACAGGGCTTTGGCGGCGGGCTTGTGGGCCTGGTGCAGCAAAAACTCCAGGTTGCCCTCGTAAATGGTCCCGTAGTGGTGCAGGTCGGCCAGCAGGCGGGCGTAGTTCTTGAGAAAAAGCTCGTGAAATAGCGGGTTGAAATCGGCCAGGCGCTCGCGCAGGCGGGCATCGGCCAGCACTTCTTCCTCGGTGGGCGGGCCGGGGGCCGGGGCGGCAGCATCTTCGGGCGGGGTGGGCATGGGCGCGGGCAGCGAAAGTGGGGTGGAACCGCTGGCTGGCGCAAGGTACTGCCAGCCGGGCCAATGCACCCGCCCAAGCCCGCCCAAACCGGGCCGCTTTGGTCGCGCCCCGCTACTCGGCCTCTCCCTCCACAAAGTACATTTCCATCTCGCTCTTGTGCTTGGCGGCCAGTTTGCCGCGCGGCACGCACACGAAGCGGCCCGCCAGCAGCGCGTGGGTACTTTCCGACACATTCACCCGGCCCCCCACCCCGGCCGACTCCATGCGGGCCGCCGTGTTCACGGTGTCGCCCCAAATGTCGTAGGCAAATTTGCGCACCCCCACCACGCCCGCCACCACCGGGCCGGTGTGCAGCCCGACGCGCAATGTGAAGCACGGCAGGCCCAGCGATTCGCGCTCGGCCCGCAGCGTTTCCACCACCCGCAGCATTTCCAGGGCGGCCCGCACCACCGGGGCGGGGTCGGCGGCGAGGCCCTGGCCCAGGCCGCCGGCCAGCATATAGGCGTCGCCGATGGTTTTTATCTTTTCCAGCCCGAAGCGGCCCGTGATGGCATCGAAGGCCCCAAAATAGGTGTCGAGCGTGGCCACGAGCACCTGCGGCGTGAGCGTTTCCGAAAGCTGCGTGAACCCCACCACGTCGGCAAACAGCACCGTGACGACATCAAAATGGCGGGCGGTGGTTTTGCCGGTGTCCATGAGTTCGGCGGCCACCTCGGCGGGGAGGATGTTGCGGAGCAGGCCGTCGGAGCGGGCTTTTTCGCGGGTGATGGCGGCCGTGGCGCGGCGCTGAAACCGGAAGCGGTTGAACAGCCCGGCGGCCAGCAGCAGCAGCAGCCCCACCCCCACCAATGCGGCGGTGCGCTGCTGTTTCTGGCGGCGGATTTCGGCGGCGGCCACGGCCTGGTGCCGGGCCTGGGTGGCCCGCAGGGCGGCTTCCTGGCGGGCGTAGCGTTGTTGCAGGGTGGCTTTCTGGTTGGCCTCGTTGCTGGTGCTGTCGCGCAGGGCCAGGTAGCGGTGCAGGTGGGCGAGGGCGGCGGGGGCCTGGCCGGTTTTTTCCAGCAGCCGGGCCAGCAACTCCTCGGTGTCGCATTTCAGGCTTAGCGCGTTGCGGTTGCCGAAGGCGGCACTCTGGCGCACGTAGGCCAGGGCCAGGGGCAGGTGGCCCGCCTGCTCCTCCACCAGGGCCAGCGCGTTGTTGATTTCCGAGAGCCGGAGCGGGTCGTGGTCGGGCAGGGCCAGGGCGCGGGCTTGCAGGAGCAGGGCACGGGCGGCGGCCCACTGGTGGCGTTCGCGTGCAATGTCGCCGCGCAACATCAGGGCCAGGGCCAGGCCGTCGGTGGCGCGGGGGGTGCGGGCGGCCAGGGCCTGGGCGCGGCGGGCATACGCCTCGGCACGGGCCGTGTCGTGGTAGTCGTTAAAATAAGCCGAAGCCAGCTGGTTGAGCGAACTCAGCAGCACCAACGGCTCGCCGCCCTGCTCCAGCACGGCCAGCGCCCGCAGCTGGTAGCGCAGCGCCACCCGCGCATCGCCCAAAATGCTGTGGACGCTGCCCAGGCTGGTCAGGCACTGGGCCACCTGCGAGCGGGCGGCGGGTGCCCCGCGCCCGGCCGCCACGCCCTGCTCGTAGTAGCGCAGGGCGTTGGCAAAGTCGCTGCGGTCCTCACACGTATTGCCCAGGTTCCAGAGCGACTCAATCTGGCCGCGCACGTCGCCCCCGGCGGCCCGCAGGGCGGCGGCACGGCGGTAGTAGGGTTCGGCGCGGCGGTCGTCGCCGCCGTTGCTGAAGCCCACGCCCAGGTTGTTCACGGCCGCGCCCAGCAGGCGCAACAGGCGGCGGCGCCCGGCCCCGGTGGCGGCGGCCAGGGCGGGCGTGAGCAGCCCGATGGCCTGCCGGGCGTAGGCCACCATGTCGGCGCTGCTTTCGCTTTCCTCGCTCAATGCCCAGGCGAGGCGGCCCCGCGCCGTGTCGGTGGGGGCGGCGGCCAGCGCGAGGCGCAGGGCGGGCCGGGGGTCGGTGGGGGCTTGGGCAATGGCCACACCGGCCCCCGGCAACAGCAGCAGCAAGAACAACAACTGTTTCATCGGCAAACCAAGCAGCAGCGGGAGCCGCAGCAGCGCAGCCGCCGCAAACTTACGCCCCACCCCGCCGGGGCCGCGCCCCGGCCCCAGGCTCCGTGAAGGCCCGGTGTGCGCCGCACGGGTTTTACGGACGCCGCTAAACCCGGCCCCCGGTGGCCCGTTCCAAGTGGCCTCAACTTCCCCCGCTATTTTCCCCCAATTCCCTGAAAAAGTTGCTCCTGGTGCTGCTCTGCGGCACCGCCCTCGCCCACACCAGCGCCGCCCAAAACGTGAACGGCCGCCTCAACAACCAGCGCCAGCGCATCGACAACGGCCGGGCCACCGGCGAACTGAGCCAGGGCCAGGCCCGCGAACTGCGCGGCGAAGCACGCGGCGTGCAGCAGCAGGTGCGGGCCGAGCGCCAGGCCAACGGCGGCCGCCTCACGGGCGGCGAACGCCGCCAGGCCAACCACGAACTGAACCAGGACAGCCGCCAGATTCGGCGGGCGAAGTAGCCGCCTGCCCGCGCCGCCCTACGCGGCGCCGCTCCGGCCCTGCCCGCGCAGCGTGTCGTACACCCGCTTCAGCATCCATTCCTGCACGAGGCCGCCGAAGTCCTTGTCCTCGAAGAGGCGTTTGAAAATGTCCTCGTTCTGGTCGCGGCGCTCCAGCAGGAAGTGGCGGTAGAGGTCGTCGAAGCCGAATTTGAAGTTCTCCAGGGTGTTGGTCTGGGCTTGTTTGGTCAGCAGCTCGCTGGCCACTAAGTCTTGCTCAATCTGGTCGAACAAAAGCTTGTCGGCGGCATCGAACTCGGTGCCGAAGCGGGTGTTGAGGACGTGGATGATGGCCGACAGGCGCTCGGTTTCTTCCTTGGCCAGGCGCAGACCGGCTTCGCTGGCGGGGTCGAGGTCGGCGGGCTGGCCGGGGGTGGGCGTGAGGGCCGTGGTGCCGGCTTTTTGCAGCCGGTAGTATTCCAGGGCGACCTCATCATGCAAGACAAAAGCGGCGGGGTCGCGGCCGGCGGGCAGCTTCAGGAGCAGCAGGCGGCCGTAGGCGAACAGTTTTTCCAGCGCGGCATCGGTGAAGGGCATCACCTGGGCCAGGTAGGCATAGAGGCGCACGAAGCTGGTGAGGGTGTGCTTGAAATCGTCCTTCGTTTCTTCGTTCACAATGTAGTTGTACCGCTGCACGGCCGGCTCCAGGAAGCCGTAGAGCTTGCTTTGGTCGGTGGGCGTGAGGGCGCGGGCCGACTTGAAATAGACCTGCGCCAGCGCGTCCACTTCCTCCGGCCGGATGATGTCGAGCTGCGCGAGCCGGGCCTGCTGGTCGTACAGCAAATTGGGGTCGGGGCTTTCGCGCAGGCCGGTGGCTTCGTAGTAGGGCTGAAACGAATCGAGGATGGTTTCGAGGTCGTTGGCAAAATCGAGCACAAACGTACTTTCCTTGCCGGGGCAGGTGCGGTTGAGGCGGCTCAGGGTCTGCACGGCCTTCACGCCGCTCAGCTTTTTGTCCACGTACATGGTGTGCAGCAGCGGCTGGTCGAAGCCGGTCTGGTACTTGTCGGCCACCAGCAGCACCTGGTAGTCGTCGGAGGCAAAGGCGGCGGGCAGGGCCTTTTCCGACAGCCCGCCGTTCATGCCCGGCTCCGTAAACTCCAGCTCGAACTCGTCGAGCACCTTGCCGGAGAACGCCACCAGGGTTTTCAGGTCCTGGTAGCCTTTTTCTTTGATGTATGCATCAAAGGCCTGCTTGTAGCGCACGGCGTGGAGCCGCGAGCTGGTCACGACCATCGCCTTGGCCTTGCCGCCAATCTGCTGCCGCACCACCTGGCGGTAGTGCTCCACCATCACTTCGGTCTTCTGGGCCAGGTTGTGGGGGTGCAGGCTCACGAAGCGGCCAATGGCGCGGGCGGCCTTTTTCTTGTTCAGCTCGGGGTCGTCTTCGATGGCCTTGCTGACTCTATAATAGGTGTCGTAGGTGGTGTAGTGCTGGAGCACGTCCAGAATAAACCCCTCCTCGATGGCCTGCCGCATGCTGTAGAGGTGAAACGGGACGTGCCGCCCGTCGGCCAGGGCCTGCCCGAACACTTGCAGGGTTTTGGGCTTGGGGGTGGCCGTGAAGGCGAAGAAGCTCAGGTTGGGTTGGCGGCCCCGCGCCTCCATCACGCGGCGGATGTTGTCTTCGGCGGTGTCGTCGGCGGCGTTGCCGGGGTCGGCTTCGGCGGCGGCTGCTTCGGCCAGGGTGCGGCCGGTCAGCACCTGCTTCATTTTGGTCACGCCCTCGCCGCTCTGGCTGCTGTGGGCCTCGTCCACAATCACGGCGTAGCGGCGCTGGGGCAGGCCGGCCACCTTTTCCACCACGTAGGGGAACTTCTGAAGGGTGGTGATGATGATGTGGGTGCCCGCCGCGAGGGCCTGGGCCAGCTGGGTGCTGTCGTGGTCAATCTTCTGCACCACCCCGGTTTTGTGCTCGAACTGAAAGATGGTGGCTTGCAGCTGCTGGTCGAGCACGCGGCGGTCGGTGATGACAATCACGGAGTCGAACACCCGCTTATTATCCCCGTCGTGCAGCACGCTGAGGCGGTAGGCCAGCCAGGCAATGCTGTTGCTTTTGCCGCTGCCCGCCGAGTGCTGAATTAAATAGTGCTGCCCCGCCCCGTGCTGCCGGGCGTGGCCCGCCAGCCGCCGCACGGCCTCGAGCTGGTGGTAGCGCGGGAAGATGAGGCGGTGCTTCTCGGTAATTTTGGCATCCGCCGTTCGGATTTTCTCGGTTTCGACGTGCAGAAAACGCCCCACAATGTCGAGCAGCGAATCCTTGGCCAGCACGTCCTCCCAGAGGTAGGCCGTGCGGTAGCCATTGGGGTTGGGCGGGTTGCCGGCCCCGTGCCGGTGGCCCTGGTTGAAGGGCAAAAACCGGGTGCCCGGCCCGGCGAGCTGGGTGGTCATGGTGGCCGCGTCGGGGTCGAGGGCAAAATGCACGAGGCTCCGCTTCCGAAACTGAAACAGCAGCTCCTGGGGGTCGCGGTCGTGCCGGTACTGGTGCTCGGCGTGGGCCAGGGTTTGGTGGGTGAGGGGGTTTTTCAGCTCCATCGTCACCAGGGGCAGGCCGTTGAGGCTCAGCACCACGTCGAGCGACTTCCGGTTGTGGGTGCTGTAGTAGAGCTGCCGGGTCAGGCCGGGGCGGTTGAGGCCGTAGAGGCGCTCGGTGTCGGGGTTGAGGGCGGTTTCGGGGCGGAAGTAGGCCAGGGCGTACTTCACGCCCATGTCGGTGATGCCGTGGCGGAGCACGTCGAGGGGGCCGCGCAGGTCCAGCTCCTTGCCCAGGCGCTGGAGCAGCTTGGCGGCGGCCTGCGGGCCGTGAATTTTGGCGCTGCTGGCCCAGGCCGTGGGCTGGGTGGCCTGCCAAAAGGCCAGCACCTCCTGCGGGAAAAGGGCGGTGGCTGCGTCGTACCCGGCGGCGGGCAGCTTGGCGTAGCCGCCGGCCGTGGTCAGGGAGTGCTCGACGGCGGCCTCAAAGCTCGCTTCGGTGTGGATGGGCGCGGGCATGGGCGGGCGGGAGGGTTAGGCGGTGGCGAGTTTGTAATCACGCACATCAATTTGCCCGGTCACGGCTTCAGCAATGAGGGCGGCGCGGTATTCTTGCAGCAAGGTTATTTCTTGGTTGATAACGTCAATTGCAAGCGTTGTTTTGTGGCCGTGGCCGTTCAAAAAGTCAAGAATTTTGTGCTGTTCATCAAGCGGCGGCACCGGCACTGGTAGTGAACTGTACTTATCAGCGCCAATATTCTGAATCGTGGCCTGAATAAAGATGCTCTCTTTCCAGGAATTGTAGCCGCCAGACTTGGTGTAAGCATAAAGAAAGTCAGCCAGTACCTCGTTCTCGTCAGCAGTTGCCTTTATAAGGTAGCCAGCGAAGCACGCTTTGCCTGTGTAGTTCCTAAGCTGAAAAGTTTTCCCAACCGTGGCCCCGCTTCGGGCAAAAAGAATGTCGCCATCTTCCAACAAATAATCAGCGGCAATTTCTTCCGGCAGCGAACGGAACGTGTCTTCCTTTAATATGCCGTCGTCGCCAAAATCGGTGATGCGAATGTACCTGGGCAAAGTAGTGTCTTGAAGCTCGGCGGCTTCGTTGGCACCGTATTTTAACGGCTGCTTCAGAACAAACTTCAACCGCTTCACCTCCCAATGCGCGGGCACCTCGCCCAGCCACTCGATGCCCGAATGGCGGCGGGGCGCGGCGGCATCCAGGCCCTGCGTCACGGCCTGATTGATGAGCGCGGCCCGCTCCTCTTGCAGCAGCCGCAGCATCTGCTGCTTCTGGGCCACGAGCTGGTCGAGCTGCGCGGTTTTCAGGTCCAGAAAAGCGGCAATGGCGCGTTGTTCTTCCATTGCGGGGCAAGGCAGACGCAGCGACCGAATCAACTCCTGATTAAAGATATTAGGCTGATACCCCCAGAGGCTAATGTTAGGATGTGCTGCTTGCAGGCCAAAAATAAAAAAGGCGTAGCGAATGTCAATAACAGAACTTTCGGCAAGCACAGCGCACGCCTGATTGGTACAGCCTTCAATGGCGGTAATTGCCAGTTTGCCAATGGTGGCTCCGTACATGGCAACAATCAAACTACCGCTCGGATAAACCCGAAGTGCTGATAATTCTTCGAGTGCAGCGCGAGAAACCTTCTTCTTGGTTTCGCTCAAATACCCGTCATTTAAATCGCCGGTGTTTATCCAACGTATATCGCCCTCGTCGTAGTAGATTTTACTGTCGGTGTTGGGCGTAGTGCCGCTGACCAATGGTGTCGAAGGCATGACCAACTTTCCACATTTCCCAGTTAGCAGGAATTTCCGGCATCCATTCTATCCCGGTAGGCTTGTAGCCTTCGTGGTATTTCCCGTAGCGCCTCATTTAAGCTTCAATTACCTGGTTGAGCAGTCCCTCGGTCTGGGTTTCGAGCTGGAGGATATCGGCCCGGATGTCGTGCAAGGCCCGCAGGGGCTGGTACTGGTAGAAATAGCGGGGGTTTGGGTTGCGGTTGGGCATGGGTTAGGCGGGTTGGGGTAAAAGTTGTTGCTGTGCTACCACGGCAGCCAGCGGCACGTCCAACATATCAGCTATTTCAAGGGGCGTAAGCTTGCCCAACAGCAATCCCAGGCGAATGAACGGCACCTGGGCTTCGAGGTGGGGTTCGCGGTGGCCTTCGGCGTAGGCCAGCTCGCGGGCGCGGCTGGCGTGGTGGCTGACAACGGCGTTGGCCGAGAGGTCGCGCACAAACTGCCACTCCGCGTCGAGGCCCAGGCGCTGCACGTCCACTAAATCGCGGGCCAGCCGCACCCAGGTGACGTTCCAGGTGCTGGGGAAGATGGACAGGTCGGTGATGTAGGGACGGGCAGGCATGGCAAAACAGGGCAGGAATCAGGGCAGGTGGGGCAAGACGTGCGTAAAAGTATTAGCGCGGCGGTGAAAGTGGCCAGCCCCGAACCCCGAAGGGGTTCCGTAGCCTAGCCCAGGGTTGGCGAAGCCTACCCTGGGGTATGGCAGCGCGTTGGAAAAGAACCCCAACGGGGTTCCGTAGCCCATCAGGCCGGTCAAATCGCCTACGGAACCCCGTTGGGGTTCGGGCGGGGCAGGCCGATGATACCCAGGGTAGGCTTCGCCAACCCTGGGCTAGGCTACGGAACCCCTTCGGGGTTCGGGCGGGGCCGTTGCTGCCCCGTTTTGGGCCCGCCCGTGCCGGCGGCCCCGCCCCTACCCCTCCACGACCTGCTGCAACAACCCTTCCGTCTGGGTTTCGAGCTTGAGGATATCGGCCCGGATGGCGTGCAAGGCCCGCAGGGGCTGGTACTGGTAGAAATAGCGGGTGAAATTGATTTCGTAGCCCTCCTTGGTTTTAGTATCGTCCACGAACGCATCGGGGACGTGGGGCAGCACCTCGCGGGCGAAGTAGGCGGTGGGGTCGTCGAGCAGGGGCACGTTCTCAAAGTCGCGGAGGCTGCCATCGGGCTTGGGGTTGCCCTTGCGGTCGGTGATGGGGCGGCCCTGGGCATCGCGCAGGGGGCGCTCCACGGTGAGGCGGCGGTAGCCGAAGGCGGCGTTGGGGAATATTTTGACGTGCGGGCCGTCGGCAAAATCGCCGTAGAGGCCTGCAATGGCCTGGATTTGGTCGGGCGCGATGACGTGGCGCTTGTTGCCCAGGCTGCGGGGCATTTTCTGGAAGAAGCTCACGGCGTTCAGCAGCTGCACCCGGCCCCGACGGGCGGGCTGCTTGCGGTTGGTCACGAGCCAGAGGTAGGTGCTGATGCCGGTGTTGTAGAACAGTTGGTCGGGCAGGGCCACAATGCCTTCCAGCATGTCGCGCTCCAGCAGCCAGCGGCGGATTTCGCTCTCGCCGCTGCCCGCCGCGCCCGAAAACAGGGGCGAGCCGTTGAACACAATGGCCAGCCGGGTGCCCTCGGCGGTGTTTTTCATCTTGCTCATCATGTGCTGCAAGAATAGCAGCGAGCCGTCGGAGATGCGCGGCAGCCCCGCGCCGAAGCGGCCGGCCGCGCCCAGCTTTTCGTGCTCCTCCTTGATGACTTTCTCGGCCTTTTTCCACTCCACGCCGAAGGGCGGGTTGCTGAGGATGTAGTCGAAGCGGGCATCGGGCAGCTGGTCCTGGGTGAAGGAGTTGCCGAGCTTGATGTTGTCGGCCCGGTGGCCCTTAATCAGCATATCGGCCTTGCAGATGGCGTAGCTTTCGGGGTTCAGCTCCTGCCCGAAGGCTTCGAGGCGGGCCTCGTGGTTCAGCTCGTGCAGGTATTCTTCGGCCACGCTCAGCATCCCGCCGGTGCCGCAGGCCGGGTCGTAGATGGTGCGGACGATGCCGGGCTGCCGCAGCACCGCGTTGTCCTGCAAAAAGAGCAAATCGACCATCAGCCGAATCACTTCGCGGGGCGTGAAGTGCTCGCCGGCCGTTTCGTTGCTGGCCTCGGCAAATTTGCGAATCAACTCCTCAAAGAGGTAGCCCATCATCAGGGGCTTCACCCGCGCCGGGTGCAGGTCAACTTCCTGAAACTTCTGCACCACCAGGTACAGCAGGTTGGCGGCATCGAGCTTGGCAATCTGTTGCTCAAAGGCGAAGTGCTCCAGAATCTCGCGGGCATTGGCTGGAGAAGCCGTGCAGGTAGTGGCGCAGGTTGGCGGCGAGGTGGGCGGGGTCGGCCAGCAGCTTTTCGAAGTCGTAGGGGCTGTGGTTGTAGAAATTGAAGCCCGCCTTTTGCATCAGCACCATGTCGGCCATTTCGGGGGGCAGGTTGTCGGTGCGGGGGTGTTCGGCCAGCACGGCGGCCTTGGTGGGGGCCAGCACGGCATCGAGCCGCCGCAGCACCGTGAAGGGCAGAATGACCTTGCCGTAGTCGGCCTGTTTGTAATCGCCGCGCAGCAGGTCGGCCACGGCCCAGATGTGAGCCGCGTGTTGTTTAAAATCCATTTCGTCGGGGTTAGGAAACGAAGATAGGGCACCGGCACAGGTCGGCCCGTCCTGCTGAACGCCGCTACGCGGCGTTGAAGCACCTTTCCGCTCCACTAACCCCAACCCCCCGTCCTGCTGAACGCAGCGCAGCGGAGTTGAAGCACCTTTCCGCTCCATTAACCCCAACCCCCCGTCCTGCTGAACGCAGCGCAGCGGAGTTGAAGCACCTTTCCGCCCCACTAACCCCAACCCCCCGTCCTGCTGAACGCAGCGCAGCGGAGTTGAAGCACCTTTCCGCCCTGCCAACGCTGGCGCACGCCTTCCCTGCGCGGCAAAGATGCTTCAACTCCGCTGCGCTGCGTTCAGCAGGACGGGCTTCTGGTGCTGGCGCTGGCCCCGCCCCTACCCCATCACCGAAATGGACACGGGTTCGCACCATTGCCCGGTCTGCACGTCCTTTAGTTTGTAGATGGCCTTGTAGCGCCACACGGCGCTGCTGCCGGCGGCGGGCAGCGGGTGCTGGTCCAGGAAATGCGCCTGGTTGCTGGTCACCACCGTTTCCCAGCCTTTGCCCTCGCCCCGGTCCACGCAAATCTCGAGTTGGGGCATCTGCTGCTTGCCCCATTTCAGTTCGGGGTGGCCGCCGTTGCCTTTGGTCACTTTCAGGGCCGGGGTGAGGGTGTTGTAGTCGGGCGGAACAATTTCGGCCCCGATGATGCCCAGGTCTTTGCCGTCGGCCTCGGCGTAGCCCCGGGTGTTCTTGATGCGGCCCGCAATCGAGGTCACGAGCTCGAACACGCCCGGCGCGGGTTCGCCGTCGGGCAGTTTGGGGGCCGGAATGCTGAGCGGGCTGAGGGTGGCCCCCTTGGCCAGGCCGTTGCGCAGGGCCAGCTTGTAGGCCGTGATGTTGTTGCCGAAGGTGACAAACGCCTTTTGGTAGGCCAGAATGGCCCCAAACCAGGCCAGGCCCGCTTCCACGGCCACCACTTCTTCTTTGCTGATGCCGTACTTGGCGGCATAGAGCGGGAGTTTGGCCGAAAAATTCAGGCCCCAGGTGTGGCGTTCGTCGTCGTTGCCGGGCAAAAAATACTGCGTGGACATGGGAGGAGGGGGGAAAAAGTGAAAAAAACAACTGCAACCAACACAACGCCGCCCGACCGGGCCGCAACTCGAACCTGCGGCCCCGCAAGTCGAACCTGCGGCCCCGCAAGTCGAACCTGCGGCCCCGCAAGTTGAACTTGCGGCCCCGCAACTTGAACTTGCGGGGCCGCAAGTCGAACCTGCGGCCCCGCAAGTTGAACCTGCGGGGCCGCAAGTCGAACCTGCGGCCCCGCAAGTCGAACCTGCGGGGCCGCAAGTTGAACTTGCGGGCCGAAAAAGACCCTGGAGCGCCCGATTTCTCGAATACCGGGCAACTTTGGTTCAAATGTAGGGCATTTTAACTGCCCCGCAACATTTTCGTAACCTGGCCCGGTGGCCCGGGCGGGCAGCGCCGGCCCGGCGGGGGCCGGGGCGGGCACGCGGCCCGGTGCCCGCCCCTATCTTGCGGCCATGAACGAACTCATCCTGGGCGACAACCTGGAGGTGCTGCGCCACCTGCCCGCCGATTCGGTCGACCTCATCTACCTCGACCCGCCCTTCTTCTCCAACCGCACCTACGAAGTCATCTGGGGCGATGCCGGCGAACGCCGCAGCTTCGAAGACCGCTGGAGCGGCGGCATCATGCAGTACATCGACTGGCTCAACGAACGGGTGCGCGAACTGCACCGCATCCTCAAGCCCACCGGGTCGCTGTTTTTGCACTGCGACTGGCACGCCGATGCCTACATCAAGGTGTTTGTGCTGGATAAAATCTTTGGCGAAGAAAACTTCCGTAACCAAATCATTTGGAAGCGAAGTGATGCCAAAGGTGACACGTCACAAGGAGCCAAGCACGTTGGGCGGGTCACGGACACTATTTGGTTCTACACCAAATCAAGCATGGCCAGCCTAAACGCGCTTTTTACGCCTTTGTCAGACGACTACGTTAAAAGTTTCTATCGACACATTGACGCGGCTAATGGCCGGCGTTACAAATTGGATAATATGTTGGGGCCAGGCGGCGCAGCAAAAGGCAACCCTTATTACGAGGTTATGGGTGTCAGTCGTCATTGGCGCTACTCAAGGGAACGGATGCAAAAGCTTATTGACGAAGGCCGCGTCATTCAAACAAACCCCGGCACAGTTCCAATGTACAAGCGCTACTTAGATGAGACCAAAGGAGTGCCGGTAGGTAGCCTTTGGACCGACATTGACATGGTACGTGGCCATTCCAAAGAAAAAATCGGCTACCCCACCCAAAAGCCGGTGGCCCTCCTGGAGCGCATCCTCCGCATGGCGAGCAACGAGGGCGACGTGGTGCTGGACCCGTTCGTGGGCGGGGGCACCACGGTGGTGGCGGCCGAGCGGCTCAAGCGCCGCTGGCTGGGCATCGACCAGAGCGTGCAGGCCGTGAAAGTAACCGAGTTGCGGCTGCTGCAAGGCCGCAACCTGTTCAGTTCCGATTTTGCCGTGCGGCTCCACAAATACGCCATCGAGGCCCTCAAAGCCCAAAACCCCTACGCCTTCGAGGGCTGGCTGGTGACGCAGTTTGGCGGCACCCCCAACGTGAAACGGCGCGGCGACCTGGGCCTCGACGGCACCAGCCGCGAGGGCCTGCCCCTGCAAGTGAAGCAAAGCGAAACCATCGGCCGCAACGTGGTCGACAACTTCCGGGCCGCCGCCGAGCGCCACGACGCGGCCCTCTTTGCCCGGCAGCGGGCCAGCGGCGAGGCCGTGGGCTACCTGCTGGCCTTCAGCTTCGGGCGCGGGGCCGTGGAGGAGTGCGCCCGCCTCAGCACCAAGGAGGGCATCGTCATCAAGCTCGTCAAGGTCGAGGACATCGTGCCCCTGGCCCACAAGCCCCGCCTGACGGTGGCCGTGGCGGCCCTGGCCCCGGCCGGCGCGGGCGGCAAGCGCCCGGTGCAGCTCACGGCCACCGGCCACAGCCCGGCGGGCATCGAGTTCTACGCCTGGGACGCGGCCCACGAAGCCGCCCAGGGCTTCCGCCCCAGCATTTTGCTGGACAAAACCGGGGTGCAGACGTTTCTGCTCAAGCCGGGGGCGCACGTGCTGGCCGTGCAGGTGGTGGACAACGACGGCCTGAGTGCCACCGAAGTGGTGCGCCTGCACGTGAACGGGGACGTGCGGGTGGGCTGAGGTGCCCGATTATACCCCGCCCCCGCCCCCCCGCCGCCGGGGGCCGGCCCGCCAAACCGCAAGCCCCCCAACCCCCTAGCCGACGAACCCGTGGCGCTAAGCGAGAAACTAACAGCGTTTAACGAAGAATTAATGGCATTTCCGGGCCGGTGGGCAGTAGCTTTGTGCGTTGTTTCACACCCGAATTAATTTCTTTTGCCCCATGACTGCTTCGCCCTTCGCCGAATTGCTTTCATACCACGACTTGCTGGTCAGCCCGGACCAGCAAAGCCCTGGCAAGTGGGCCTTGCTCTCCATTGCCGAGCGCTACGCCCGCCGCGCCCTCAAGGCGGCCGACGGGCCGCTGCTGGCCGCCCTGCCCAGGGCCGCCCAGGCCGAGTACACCGACCTGCGCAACGCGCTGCGCAAAACGTCGGGCACCGCCACCCACTGGAACGAACGGGTGGCCCAGGTGTGCCAGGCCGTGGGCCTGTTGCAGCCCGTGATGGGCTAACCCGGAAGGCGGGTTGCCCAACAGAACCGCTGCCCGCCCCCGGCCCAAAGCCCGGCCCAACAGAAGGGGGCGCGGGGAGCCAGGCGGCGCGTGAGCGGTTGGCGGTGCCCGCCCGCCCCTTGCCCACTGGCTGCCTTGCCACATCGGGGCGACGCGCCCCGGCCCCCGGCCGTGGCCTTGCCGTCCGCCGCTGCCGGCAGCGGCGGGCGGCGGGGCCACGGCACCTATTTCCGGTAACGTTTGCGGCCCTGGCCCCACCCGGCCAACGGCACTGCGTGTGAATAAATTGGGAAAGTTTTTCAGTTTGGGAATCCAAAGCCGGGCGGGAGCCGTAGGGAACATTAACCGCTTCCGGTTTGCCCTGCGGTTGCGGGGCGGGGGAGGCGGGATGTTCCTTTTCACCCACTTTCACCCATAGTTACCCATGAAATACCTTAACCGCAAGCCGATGGGCTGGGTTCTGGGCGCTGGGGCCGTGGCGATGCTCTCCGTCTGGGGCATCACCGTTGCCCCGCCGCTCGAAGCCAGCAGCCACCGCGAAGCCCCCATGATTGCCGACGACCCGCAGGCCGACGTCACCGACGTGTACGCCTTCCGTTCGCCGGCCGACCCCACCAAAGTGGTGCTCATTGCCAACTACGTGCCGTTCCAGTTGCCGCAGGGCGGCCCGAACTACTACACGTTCGGCGACAACGTGCGCTACGAAATCCACGTCAAGAACAACCCCGCCACGGCGGGCGACGACGTGGTGTACCGCTTCACCTTCACGACGACCAACACCGACGGCAGCACGTTTTTCTACGCCCGCCTGGGTGCCCAAAACCAGAAGACAACCTACACCTGCGAGAAAATTGTCGGTACCAACGCCCCCGTCGTCATTGCCACCAACGGGGTAGTGCCGGCCTACAACGTGGGGCCGCGCACCGACGGGCCTAGCCCCGGGGCCGGCATTCCGGCCGACTACACCGCCTACCGGCTGAGCAAGGTGAAAACCACCACCAACGGGGCCGGGGAGCGGTTGTTCGCCGGGTCGTCCGACGACCCGTTCTTCGTGGACCTGGGCGCTGTTTTTGACTTGGCCGGGTTGCGCGTGAACAACGGTGCCCGCGACGGGCTGGCCCGCTACAACGTGCAGTCCATTGCCGTGGAGGTGCCCATTTCGGCGCTCTCGCTCAACGGGCAGCCCGCCCCCGCCGCCACCGGCAACATCCTGGACTCGAACTACATCATTGGCGTGTGGGCTTCGGCCAGCCGCCCGTCGTTGCAGACGCTGAACGCCAACGGCACCATCACCCCGAACACGACCTTCGTGCAGGTGTCGCGCCTCGGTATGCCGCTCGACAACGAGGCCATCACGCCCATCGGCGGCAAGGATGCCTGGAACCGCGCCACGCCCTACACCGAAGCCGCTACGAGCGACGACTACCTTTCCAACCCGGAACTGGGCCTCTACGTGGCCGACAACACGCCCGTGGCTCCGGCCAACACGACCAAGCCCGCTGGCCAGACTTACTACGGCCAGGCCGTGCCCGCCCTCAACGCCCTGCGGGTGCAAACCAGGTCGCTGTACGGTGCATTGGCCACCCACCCCAACGGGTTTGACTTCCGCAACGGGGCCGATGGCCTGGCGACGCTGACGACCACCGAGCGCAACTCGGCCCCGGCCTTTGCTGCCTACGGAGGCTATTTGCTGGTCAATGGCAAGCCCCGCTCGGTGGACCTGAAGCCGATTTTTCACACCGGGGTGCCCAACGTAGCCCCTTACCAACTGGCAACCGGCAAGGGCGGCAACCCGCTCGCGGCGGGCAAGCCGTTCGTGAACAACTTCCTGCTGCTGACGGCTAATGCTGGCGGCAACCCCGGCGGCGATATGTTGCGCCTGAACATGGCCGTGCCCGTCACGCCGCGCAACTCGCCCGACTTCAGCAACGAGGGCCTGGTGGCCGCCGCCGTGCTGGGGCTGTCGGACCCGCGCTTTGCCGCTAGTTCCGCGCTCCAGAACATTCCGAACATGGACGGCTTCCCGAACGGCCGCCGGCTGGAAGACGACGTGACCAAGATTGAGCTGCAAGCCGTGGGCGGCGTGGTGCTGGCCGCCATCGGCCTGTGGTACGACGACTACAACGCCGCGACCCCCGCCGCTTCGCCGGTTACGCCCGCTTTGGTGGGGGTGCTGAATTTCTCGGCCGGGGTGGAGCACAACGACACCACGTCGCGGGCCGACTTCCCTTATGTGCAAACGCCGTGGCAGGGCTACGCCACCAAGCGCTTCTAATTTCCTTCACTTTTGATTCGTCTCAAGACCATGAACTTTAACGTTAAATTCAACCGTACCCTGCTGGCCGTGCCAGCACTGGGGGTGGCGGCGGTCGGGCTCTCAATGTGGAGTACCGTGCCCTACACCCCCCTGGAGGCCAGCAGCCACCGCGAAGCGCCCCTGATTGGGGCCGACCCCGTGGCCGACAACACCGACCTCTACGCCTTCCGCGACCCCGTGGACGCGACCAAGATTGACATCATCGCCAACTACATCCCGTTTGAACTGCCCCACGGCGGGCCGAACTACTCGACGTTCGGGGAGAATGTGCGCTATGAAATCCACGTCAAGAACGACGGCAGCACCAACGTGGACGACATCACCTACCGCTTCACGTTTCAGCGGGTGAACGACGACCCCAGCACGTTTTTTAACATCCGGCTGGCCCACCAGAACCTGCGCACGACCTACACCTGCCAGAAAAGCACCGACGGGGGCGCTACCTTCACCACCATCCTGACCAACGGCCGGGTGGCCCCCAACAACATCGGGCCGCGCTCCATCAACGGGGCGGCGGGCCTGAACTCGCCCATCAGCTACACCCAGCGGCGGCTCGACACCGACACGCTGGCCACGGCTGGCAACAGCGCCGGCGAGCGGATGCTCTGCGGCCCGTCCGACGACCCGTTCTACGCCGACCTGGGCGCTATTTTTGACCTGGCCGGGCTGCGGCCGGGCGCGGGTGCCATGCCCGGCGGCCCCAACACCGCCCCCGACGGCCTGAGCCACAAAAACTGCCACTCCATTGTGCTGCAAATCCCGATTAACACGCTGCGCAAAGCGGGCGTGACGGGCGCTCCGGCCAACATCCTGGACTCGAACTACATCATCGGCGTGTGGGCTTCGGCCAGCCGCCCGGCCATGCAAACATTCAGCACGGCCGCCGGGGCCGGGGCTACCGGCACCTACGTGCAGGTGTCGCGCCTGGGGATGCCCCTGACCAACGAGGTCATCAACCCCATCGGGGCCAAAGATGCCTGGAACGCCGCCTCGCCCTACGCCGAAGCCGCCGTGACGGAAGACTACCTCTCCAACCCGGAGCTGGACCTGTACATGGCCGACAATATGCCCGTGGCCCCGGCCAACACGACCAAGCCTGCGGGTCAGACCTACTACGGCGAAGCCGTGCCCGCCCTGAGTGCGCTGCGCATCCAGTCCAAGTCGCTCTACGGGCAAGCTGCCCTGGGCGGGGCCAGTTTCCCCGGCTTCGACTTCCGCAACGGAGCCAATGGCCTGAGCATTCTGGCGAACAACCCCACCTTTGCCCCGGCGCTGGTGGGTACGGCGTTTGACCCCGCTACCTATGGCCCCTACCTGCTGGTGCCGGGCAAGCCCCGCTCGGCCGACATCAAGCCGATTTTCCACACCGGGGTGCCCAACGCCATTCCTTACCAACTGGCAACCGGCAAGACCAACAACAACCCCCTCACGGCGGGCAAGCCGTTTATCAACAACTTCCTGCTCCTGACCCAGGGCGGGGCGCACGGCGGCGATATGCTGCGCCTGAACATGGCCGTGCCCGCTACGCCGCGCACCGACCCCAACTTTAGCAACCAGGGCCTGCTGGCTGCGGCGGCATTGGGCCTCACCACTGTGCCTTACAACAACATCAACCTCCAGTTCATCCCGAACATGGACGGCTTCCCCAACGGCCGCCGCCTGGAAGATGCCGTGGACCAGATTGAGCTGAAAGCCGCCGGTGGCGTGGTATTGGCCGCCGTGGGCTTGTGGTACGACGACTTTACGCCCACCAGCACCAACCCCGTGACGGCCAAATTGGGCGGGGTGTTGGGCTTCACGACGGGCGTGGAACGCAACGACACCACCATCCGCGCCGACTTCCCCTACGTGCAAACGCCGTGGATTGGCACCGGCGCGGCCGGTGGCCCGACCGACGTGCTGACCTACCCCAACCTGACCGTGAGTACGGTGATGCCGGTAGATGCGGGCACGTATAACAACATCACCATCACCAACGGCGGCACTGCCCGCTTCAACGGCCCGATTGTGGTGCGCGGGACGCTGACGATTCAGACCGGCGGCACCCTTGATACGCGCGGCGTGCTGGCAACCAGCTGCGTGCCCGTGACCGGCCCCGGCAGCTTCGTGATGCAAACCGGCGCGACCTTGCGCGTCTGCGATGCCAACGGCATTGCAGCCAGCGGGGCCAGCGGCTCCATTCAACTCACGCCCCGCACCTTCGGTCCCGACGGCACCTTCGTGTACAACGGCGGCGGTGCCCAAACGGCGGGCACCGGCCTGCCCACGGCCGTGCGGAGCCTGACCGTGGACAACGGCGGCGGCGGCCTGACCCTGAGCAACCCCCTGAGCGTGGCCCAAGTGGTGGCCCTGACCAACGGCAACCTGAACACCACGGCAACCAACCGCCTCACGCTGCTCTCGACACCCACGGCTGGCACGGCCCTGGTGGTGAACACGGCTGGCTTCGTGAACGGCCCGGCCACCATGCAACGGGCCATCGCAACCATCAACGGTTACACCGGACCCGGCTACCACCATTATTCGTCGCCGGTGGCCAACACTCCGAACACGGACCTGACCACGAGCGGCTTCACGCCCAACTTTAACACGCTCTACAACTCGGCCCCGGTGAACAACTCCGTCGTGCCGTTCCCGAACGTGTTTGCTTACGACCAGGCCCGCGTGACGGACCCCAGCAACACCGTGGCCGCCTTCAACCAGGGCTTCGTGGTGCCGCAGTCGGGCGACCCGCTGGACATCATGAGCGGCTATGCCGTGAACATTGCCGCCAACCAAGTGGTGGACCTGAACGGCACCCTCAACACCGGCCCCCAAAGCCGCACCGGCCTGCAACGCGGCGCGGGCGCACAAAGCGGCTGGCAGTTCCTGGGCAACCCCTACCCCTCGCCCATTGATTTTACCCTGACCGGCGGCGTGACGCGCACCAACATGGATGCCGCCATCTACGTGTGGCAGGCTACCAGCCAGTACAACGGCCAGTACCGCAACGCCGTGAACGGCGTAGGCACGGCCAATCAGGTGGCGGCCATGCAGGGTTTCTTTACCCGCGTGACCACCGCCGGCACCCCCGGTAGCTTCGCCCTGACCGATGCTGCCCGCGTGACCACCTTTAGCACCCAGCCGACCTTCAACCGGAGCACCCCCGACCCCCGGCCGCTGGTGAACCTGCGCTTGCAAGGCAGCAACACCCCGCTGCTGGACGACGCTTACGTGTACTTCCAGCAAGGTGCCACGGCGGGCTTCGACCCGCAGATGGATGCTTACAAGCTCGCCAACTCGTCGGGCCTGAGCGTGGGTAGCATCATTGCCGGCAACGAATTGTCCATCAACGGCCTGCCGTTGCTTACCGGCCCCACCACGGTGCCCCTGAACCTGAACGTGCCCGCCGCTGGCTCCTACACACTTTACGCCGCCAGCCTCGTAAACTTCGGGGCCACCAACGTGTACTTGCTCGACACCCAGACCGGCACCCGGACCAACCTGGGCCAGCAAGCCAGCTACACGTTCAGCACCAGCGCCCGCGCTTTGCCGGGCCGCTTCAGCCTGTTCTTCGGCCCGGCCGGGGCGCTGGCCAACAAGGCTGCCGACCTCGCCGCCCAGGTGCAGTTGTTCCCGAACCCGGCCCACGGCAGCTTCACGCTGCTGCTGCCCGCCGAGCTGGGCACTGCCCCCGTCACGGCCAAGCTCTTCAATCAGCTCGGCCAGCTCGTGAACACCCGCACCGTGAGCATGACCGCCGCCGGTGCTTCGGCCCAGTTTGACGTGTCAAGCCTCGCCAAAGGCGTGTACACGCTGCAACTGAGCAGCCCCGACCACCGCGTGACCAAGCGCGTAGTGGTGGAATAACCACCGCCCGGCCCCGGCCGGATTGGTACCAGTGAAAAAGTCCCGCCAGGTTTGGCGGGACTTTTTTTTGTGGAGTTGCCCCGGCTGTCCCAGCAGTGCAACTGCAACCGCAGGCGGCATGGTTAGACACCCAACCATCCCAATCCTACCGCAAGCGCGGCTTCAGCAATGGGAGTAATTGCGCCCCGGCCCGACGGGCGCAGCCCGCCGGACCGGGACAATGGCCACCGCTCAATGCACCCGGTCGTCGCGCACGGGCAGGTTGGTCACGATGTCGCCCTCAATCAGCAGCAACTCCTGCAACCGGGCATCCACGGTTTGAGGGTCGCAGTATTCTTTGGCTAGGTCCACATAGCTCACAAAATGCCCCGCCTCCGACACCATCAACTCGTAGTAGAACTGGCTCAAATCGGGGTCGGCCAGGTTTTGCCACAGCAACTTGAACCGTTCGCAACTCCGGGCCTCAATCAGGGCCGACACCAGGAGTTGGTCCATCAGTTGCCGCTCCCGCGCCCCGCCCTTGCGGACGTGCAGCAGCAACTGCCCCACGTACTCGTCGCGGCGCGGGCGGCCCAGCGCAAAGCCGCGTTTCCGCAACTCCAGCAACACCCGCTCGAAGTGGTTCCACTCCTCGGCCACCAGCGCGGTGAGTTCGGCCACCAGCCGCGTTTTTTCGGGGTAATGAATTATCATGCTGATGCCCGTACTGGCCGCTTTTTGTTCGCACCAGGCGTGGTCCACGAGGATGTCCTTCAGGTTTTTGCTGGCAATGTCCACCCAGCGCGGGTCGGTGTTGAGCTTCAACTTCAGAATAGTCTTCATCGCAGATTCTAACAGATTGAACGAATTGAACGGATGCGCCGCTGCGCGGGCTGGCTAGGCGGGGGCTATGACTGTGCGGCAACGGGTGTGGGCAGTCGTATTTGCCACGTAGTCAGCCCGCTTTAGCGGGCGCATCCGTGCAAGCCGTTTGAATCTGCGGTAAATCAATGGTCTAGAAGTGGGCGATTACCCGCAGGTTCACCACCCGTTGGGAGAGGTAGCTGGGCACGGCGTAGGTGCGGCCGTTCACGTCCTGCAAGTAGCTGTAGCCCGCCACGTTGTTTGCGGCCAGCACGTTGAGAATTTCCAATCCTATCCACAGGCTTTCCAGCGAGTAGGGGTGCGGCTTGGGGCCGTTTTGGAGGCTGACTACTTTGGAAAAGCCCAGGTCGGCCCGCTTGTAGCTGCTCACCAGCACGTTGGTGCCCCGAAAATCGGGCTGGCCGGGGGGGCTGAAGGGCAGCCCGGAACCGAACACCACGTTCACGTAGCCGCGCACCGAGGGGTTGTTGGGCAGGTGGTCCTGAAAGAAGATGCCCACGTTCAGGCGCTGGTCCTGGGGGCGGCGGATGTAGCCTTTGGGTATCCGGCCGGTCACTTTACCGCTGGCATCCAAGGTATTGGTCGAGTCGTCGGCCAGGTTTTCCTGGGTAGTCAGCAGGCCCAGGCTGAACCACGACTCGGCCCCTTTCACGAACTCGCCGCTCAGGCGGGCATCAAAGCCTGCGGCGTAAGCCGTGCCGTCGTTGCGGCCAAAATAGCGCAGCCGCACGTTGTCCACATCATAAGGCACGATGTCGGTCAGGTACTTGTAATAGGCTTCGGTGGTGAGCTTGAACGGGCGGCCGTATTTCTGCAAGTCAAATTCCTTGCCCACGATGAAGTGGTAAGATTTCTGCGCCCGCTGCTCCAGGTTGAGCGTGGCGTTTTGGATAAACGGCTGGCCGGCGGTGGCAACCGCCTGCCCGGCCTGGGAGCGCAGTTCCCGATAGAACGGCGGTTGGTAGTACACCCCCACCGCTGCCTTGAAAGCCCGGCCGTGGTGCCGCCGGCTCTGCTGCGAATACTGCAAACGCGGGCTGAGCACCAGTTGGCTGTTGGCAGACCAGTAGTGCGCCCGCGCCCCGTAGGTGATGGTGCGCAGCGAATCCAGTGCCCAGGTATCCTGCACGTAACCCTGGGTGCGGGTGCTGACCAGGGTCAGGTCCGAGAGCAGGCGGGTGCGGCGGGCATCGGGCACAAAGTCGGCCGAATCGGCAAAGCTGTACTCGTCCAGCACGTCGGCGATTTTTTCGCGGCCCACCTTCGCCCCCCAGCGCAGGTTGTGGCGCAGGCCGGGCGTGAAGCGCCCCCGGTACTCGGCCGTATAGACCTGCGCCGTGAGGTGGTTGCGCGAATGCCGGAATTGCGAGCCGATGTCGCGTTGCCGCACGGCCTGATTGAAATCGGGCGAGTTCGGGTCGCGGTTGATTTCCGCAAATGTGTAAGCCGCTTCAATGTCGCGGTACTCCAACTCCCGCGAGATGAGCGCTGAACCCAGCAACTCCATTTGCAGATTTGGCGTAAAGCGGTGCCCTAGGTTCAGGCCACCCTGGTAGGTTTCGTACTGCACCCGCTCCTGCCCGTCGTAGCCGATGAAGACGCGCGTGAACTGGTTGGTGGCGGTCGAGAACGTGGCGACCCCGCTCACCGGGCTGAACCGGTAATCGTTGTGGGCCACTACCCCCAGCAGGCCCAGCGTGGTGCGCTGCACATCGTCTTTTTTGCCCAGGCCGATGTTCACAAACGCCTGCCCGTCGTAGAACGTGGGGTTGTACTGCCCTTGCTGTTGCTTAAGCGAGCGCAGCACGTACTGTGCGTTTTTGTAGCGCACCCCGGCCAGGTAGCTCACCCGGCCGTTGGCCGAGCGGGCTTCGGCGTGGGCCGCGCCGCCCACGAGGCTGCCGGTAATGGAGGCGGCGAATTTTTCCGGCGTTTTGTATTCCACGGCCAGCACCGAGGCCAGCTTGTCGCCGTACTTGGGCTGCCAGCCGCCGCTACTGAACTCCACGCTCCGCACGAGGTCGGGGTTGATGAAGCTTAGGCCCTCTTGCTGCGCCGAGGTGACGAGGAACGGCCGGTACACCTCAAAACCATTGACATAGACAAGGTTTTCGGAGTAGTTGCCGCCGCGCACGTTGTAGGTGCTGCTAAGTTCGTTGTTGCCCGACACCCCCGGCAGGGTTTTGAGAATGGCGTTGAAATCGCCAAACGGCGAAGGCAACACCTTCGCGGCGCGGGGGTCAATGCGGGTGATGCTGACTTGTTCGCGGGTGTCGGCCCCGTCGCGGTTGCCGCGCACGGTCACGCTGCCCAGGGCGCGTTGGTCGAGGCGCAGGCCCAGCCGCAGGGGCTTGGCCGCGTCGGCGGGCAGGTTCAACACGCGGCGTTCGGGCAGGTAGCCCAGCCGGCGCACCACCAGTACCACCGGAGCTGCGCCCGTCGCTGGCACCCTGACCGTCAGGCGAAACGTGCCGTTGGCCGCCGTGCTGGTGCCACCGGTCTGGCCCTCCACTCCCACCCCCACCAGTTCCAATGGTTGCCCGTCGCTGCCCGCCACGGTGCCCGTCACGACCACCGTGGCGGGCGCGGCCACCTGCGCGGCAGCGGGCAACGCCAAACCCCCGGCCAGCACCATCGCGGCCGTGACCGGCAAGGCAACGGCTCCACCCGCCACCGTTCGCCGAAAACCCCAAGCCAGGCGCAAGCGGCGGAAAACCGCATAATCTGGCCCGAAACGGAACGAGCGGGCGGAGATGGTCAGAGAATTCACGTGCTTCACAATCGTCAAAACGGGCTGGCCCGCGCCCTATTGCCCGGATGCTTCCCCGGCCATCGTTTCCGCCAACTGTCGCCGCAAACCGGCCAGCGCCGCTACCGGGCCTTCGGGGGCCGAAAACACAAAATTGCCCGCCACCAACACGTCGGCTCCGGCCTGCACCAGCGGCCCGGCGTTGTCCCGGTTCACGCCGCCGTCCACTTCAATCAGGGCATCCGCGCCCGCATCGAGCAACAGTTCTTTGGTCGCCGCTACCTTCTTAAACGTGTTGGCGATGAACGCTTGCCCACCAAAGCCGGGGTTTACCGACATGAGCAGCACCAGGTCCAAATCGGCGGCAATGTCTTCCAGCAAATGCACCGGCGTGTGCGGGTTCAGGGCCACCCCGGCCCGGCAGCCCAGGCTCTTGATTTGCTGCACCACCCGGTGCAGGTGCGGACAGGCTTCGTAATGCACAGTGATGAGGTCGGCTCCCGCGTCGCGAAACGCCGCCAGGTAATTTTGCGGCTCCTCCATCATCAGATGCACGTCAATCGGCAGCCGGGTGTGGCGGCGCAGGGCTTGCAACAGCGGCAGCCCAAAGGAGATATTGGGCACAAACCGCCCGTCCATCACGTCAAAATGCAGCCAGTCGGCGGCGCTCCCCGCCAGTCGTTCGGCCTCGGCCTGAATGTTGGCCAAATCGGCGGCCAATAGCGAAGGGGCCAGCAACGGGGCACGGCGGGGGTGCGTCATGCGGCAAAGGTAGGGAAGCAATGACGAGTGACGAATGACGAGTGATTAATAAGCAATTCGATTGGCAGAAGCTATTCGGAATTGCTCATTAGTCATTAATTACCCGTCACTCGTCGTTAATCACTGTTTTCCTTCTTTTTCAAACGGCCGCCAGTCCAGTTCGCCCGGCAGGCCGCCTTCCTTTTTGCGGAGGAAATACGTTTGGTCGTCGTCTTCGCGTTTGCCAAAGGTGACATCGGCGCGGCAATCGCGGCACTTGATGGACGTGTACTTGAACTTGCCCTGGGCCACGCGCGAAGCCAGGTCGAGGTTGTCGGAGCCGCAAATGCCGCAGGCCGGCACATCGGTGAAGCTCAAGCGGTCGTACTCGGCGATGGTTTCGTGCAGGTTGTTGCCCTGCACGGTGAAGTGAAACTGGCGGCGGCCGATGCGCTTGGTGGTCATCATCTGCAACATAAACGGGGTGCCCAGGGGGCGGAAAAAGATGAGCGGCGGCCCGCCCCGGTCCCGGCCACCTGGGCGGAGACTACACTGGAGCGGTACGTCATTTTATTTAGCAAATGTACCCAATAAAATTAGCATTTGCAAACCAAAAATGTTTTCCCGGCCGCTTACTTTTGCAGGAAGCGCACCCATTGCCGGTTGCCGTTGGCTCGCACTTCGCAGATGTAGGTTCCTTTGGCCAGGTAGCCCGCATCGAGCGTCGTCAGGTAGGTGCCGGTGGGCGGCGCGTCCAGCGTCAGGTGCCGTACCAGGGCTCCCTTGGCATCAATGATGCGGACTTGTAGCGAGGCACTCAGCAAAGCTGTGGGCAGTAGCAGTTGGAGCTGGCCATCGGGGGTGGGGTTGGGATAAAGTTGCAGGTAGGCAGGAAGCGGGCTGGTCAGCACGGGAGTTGACAGGGTGGTGAGGCTCGCCGTGGTCACGGCGGCCGAAAGCCCGCCCGGACAGGTGCCAGCAATGGAAACCATATAAGTCGTGCCCGGCTGCAAGCCGCTCAGTTGCACCGGGGCAGTGGTTACAGTTTGAGTCGTCGTAGCAGGCACAGTCGTAATCTGATAGCTGCTGCCAGCCGGACCGCCGGTGAAGGTGAGCGTGGCCGAAGTGGCCGTCACGGCGCTCACCTGCACCCCGGCCGCCGGGCACCCCACCGCAAGGGTGGCACACGCCGCCGCCCGCGTAAAATTGGGAATGCCGTAACCCAGGCTGTTGTCCGGGGCTGCCGCCTGAGTGGCCGTACTGCGCAGGCACTGGATGATTTGCTGGGCTGAAAGCTGCGGGTTGGCCTGCCACAAACCGGTGGCCAGTCCGGCCATTTCGGGGCAGGCAAACGAGGTGCCGTTGGCCCGTGTGATGGCCCCGTTGGGCAGCACAACGGCGCTGGCCACGCCCTGGGCCGAAAGTGTGGGCTTGATGCGCCCATCCGAACTGGGGCCGAACGAACTGAAGGCCGCCTTCACGCCCAGCGAATCGGTGGCCCCGACGCTGATGACGGAGTCGGCATCGGCCGGGGCCGACACGTAGTGCCAGGCACTGGTGCCCTCGTTGCCGTTGGCATTCACGACCAGCATCCCCACGCGGGCGGCTACAGCGGCGGCGCGGCTCGAAATAGCCGTGCGACCATTCATGTTGGCGTAAGTATAAGAAGGCGAGGGCGCATCGAATTCGGTGTAGCCCAGCGAAGAACTGATGACATCAACGCCGGCCGAATCGGCGAACTCGGCGGCGGCCAGCCAGTTGGCTTCTTCCACGGGATGTTCGCTGTCAATGTCTTCGGTGATGCAGAGGTAGTAGCTGGCGCGGGGCGCGGTGCCGATGAAGCGCCCCGGCTCCTCGCTGGCCAGGGTGGACAGTGTATTCATGCCGTGGCCGTTGCGGGTGTCTACGAAAGTGCCACCGTCCACGAAGTTGCGGGTGGCCAGGATGCGGTTTTGCGTCCGCAGGTTGTTGAACACCGACGCGCTGCGGTAGCCGGGAAAGCCCGCGTCGAACACGGCCACCTGCATCCCTTCGCCCCGAAAACCCGCGTCGTGCATCGCCACGGCCCCAATGAGCTGGGCCTGGGCATACGCCTTGCCGTAGTCGGCCCGGTTGCCGGTAGCAGCGGCGAGGCCCTGCTGGGTAGCAGCGGTGGTGGTCGCAGGAGTCGGCAGCCGCACCCGCACGGTGCGGTTCAGGGTTTGGGCGCTGACGATGATGGGCAACGCCCGGATGCGGGCCAGCGTGGCCGAATCGCAGGCCACGAGCGCGGCATTGAACCACTTGGAGGTGTAGCGCACCTGCGGCCGGCCGGCCACGGCCCGCACCTGGGCCACGTAGGCGGGGTTCACGGGCAGGTCGCGGGGCAGCACGGCAATGCGCTGCCGGCTGCGCCGGGCCAGCGCCCGCGCCGAGAGAAACGCCTGCGGCTGCGTCACGCTAAAGGGCGTACCAGCCTTGTCGCGAAAATAAATCAAATGCCGACGAACCGTGCCCTGGGCGCGGGCTGCCGAAGCACCCGCCAGCAGGAGCACCACATTAAGCAACAGGAGCTTGTTTCTCATATCAATAAAAACCGACGCTTAACATTAAGGCTTGAAATCAATCAGGGTTTCAATGCGGGCCTGTCCGCTGTAAATCACGCCCGGCACGGGCGTGGAAGCTCCGTTACCGTCGGTGTAGTTGTAGCGGCGGCGGCGGCGAAACACCGGCCCCACGCCCTGGGCAAACACTTGCTCGTAGGTTTTGAGGTTGTAAAGGTTGTCGTCTTCGGCCAAGCCGATGTCGGTCGTGGTCAGGGTGCGGTCGTAGGTGCGGGCGGCACCGTTGGGCACGGCCGCCGTAACAAAAGGCTTGCCCACCCGCCGGTAAGCCCGGGTGGTGTCGCTCAGGGTGTCGGCCGGGCCAGCCCCGTAAGCGCTGTAGTTCCAGGTCCGGCCTTCGCGCACCGGAAAAATCAGTTCCACGCTGGGCCGGTTGGCCCGGTTGAGGACAACGGTCTGGTTGTTGAGGCGCACACTGAACACGCTGTCGTTGGTCCAGGGGCTGCTGGCGGTGGGGCGGGTGGCGCGTTGGATTTGAAACACCGGCTGCCCGGCCGCGTCGGCGTAGGTGCCGGTCACGGTTTCGCGCACCTCGTAGTTCACCACGCTCGGCACCGTCACGACCCAGGAACTATCGGCCACGGCGTAAATCCGCACGTTGCCCACCGCCACCGGGTAGTAGTCGGTTTGCAGCGGCAGCGGGGCCACAAAGGTTTGCTCTTTGGCACAAGCGGCCAGCAGCAGGCCGCCTACGGCCCAGCGCATTGCAACGAAGTATTTCATGGGGAGGGGAACGCCCGGCGGGCGCGGTTTAGTGCCTGGGGGCGTGGGGCCACGACCAAAAAGTCGGGGCCCCACTGCCTCAAAATTACGCCTTCAATGGCCGGTTTGCGCCGCAAAAGATACGGCGGTTTCGCTAATTACTTCGCCCGCTTCGCCGATGACGTGGCGCTCAATCCAGCCGCCGCCCAGCACGTCGGCCCCGTCGTAGAACACGGCCGCCTGCCCCGGCGTGATGGCGTGGACGGGTTCGGGGAAATAAACGTGCATTTTGCCGTCCTTTTCCTCCAAAAACGCCGGGCTGCCGTCGTGGTTGTAGCGCACCTTGACGGTGGCCGGTACCAGCCCGCGCCCAGCCAGGCTGGCGTATTTGCCCAGGTTGAGCTTGCCCACCACCGTGAAGGTGCTGGCCAGGTCGTCGTAGTTGCCCAGCACCACTTCGTTGGTGTCGGGCCGGATTTCCAGCACATAGGCCGGGTAGCCCAGGGCTACGCCCAGCCCCTTGCGCTGCCCGATGGTGTAGAATGGGTAGCCCTCGTGCCGCCCCAGCTCCTGGCCGTTTTTGTCCACGAAGCGGCCCCCGGCCACCCGCGCTTCCAGGCCCGGCACCCGCCGCCGCAAGAAGCCCCGGTAGTCGTTGTCGGGAATGAAGCAGATTTCGTAGCTCTCCGGCTTGTTCACCAGCTCGGTGAAGCCGCGCCGCCGGGCCTCGTCGTAAATCTCGGTTTTCCGCATTTTGCCCAACGGGAACAGCGTGCGGCTCAGGCTGGCCTGGCTCACGCCCCAGATGGCGTAGCTTTGGTCCTTGTGGTCGTCCACGCCTTTGCTGACCACGTAGCGGCCGGTTTCGGCCTCGTGGCGCACCTGGGCGTAGTGGCCGGTGGCAATGAAGTGGCAGCCGAGCTGGTCGGCCCGGCGCAGCAGCGCGTCCCACTTGATGTGGGTGTTGCAGAGCACGCAAGGGTTGGGGGTGCGCCCGGCGAGGTATTCGTCGGTGAAGTTGTCAATCACAAAATCCCCGAACTCGTCCCGGATGTCAATAATGTAGTGCGGGAAGCCCAACTGCACGGCAATGGCGCGGGCGTCGTTGATGGAGTCGAGCGAGCAGCAGCCGGTTTCCTTTTTGGAGCCGCCGGCGCTGGCGTAGTCCCAGGTTTTCATCGTCATGCCCACGACTTCGTAGCCGGCTTCGTGGAGCAGCACGGCGGCCACCGACGAGTCGATGCCGCCGCTCATGGCCACCAGTACGCGGCCTTTTGCGGTATTTTCCATTTCTATCCGAACAGCACCCGAAAAGTGAATGGTTTGGCTACGGCCCGGATTGCAAAGGTACGACGGCGCAAAAGCGCAACCGGCAGGGCGGAATTGGCAGAACATTGCCCGAACTTTGCCGTCCGTTCTCCCCCACTTCCCGTCATGGCCCTCCAACTTCCCGTGCTCGTGCGCGGCATAAACAATCTTTCCGATGCCCGCTACTGCGCCGGCATGGGGGCCGACGGCCTCATCTTCACCCTCGACCCTACCCTACCGGGGGCCGTGGATGTGGCTACCGTGCGGGAGCTGGCTGGTTGGGTGTCGGGCGTGGAGTTGATTGGGGAGTTTGGGGCAATGTCCAGCACTGCAATCAATGCCGTGGCTGCCCAATGCGGTCTGGACCGAGTGTTGATTCGGTCGCTCGCCTCATTGGGAGCGCACGAACCGGTTGCCGCACCCGCGTTGCTGGAAGTGTTTCAAATGAGCGTTCTGGATGGCACGTATCACGCGCAGCTAACCGCCAGCGCCGAGCAGGTGCTTTCCACCGGCGTTCAATTCATCATTGCCACCCCAGCCCCGCGGCCCCAAGCTCTCCCGCACTACGCCGCCGCTGCCCGACGATACCCGCTGTGGTTGAGCGGAAATGCCAACATCGCATGGCTTCTTCAACTGGTGGAGCAGGTGCAACCAGCCGGGCTCATCATCCAAGGCGGCGAAGAAATCAAGCCCGGCCTGCGCGACTTCACCGAGCTGGAAGCCATTTTTGAGGCCCTCGAAACCGATGACTGAACCAATTCGACCCAATAAGTTGCCCTTGGGCAAGAAAAAATGTTCTGCCGAGGACCCCACACTCGTCCAGATGCCTCGGCAGAGTTCTGCCAAGGTGTCCCGACTTAGCTGGATGCCTCGGCAGAGCTCTGCCGACCCTCCCCGACCCATTCGGGCACTTCGGCAGAACGCTACCAAGCCGTCCCGACCCAGCCGTATGCCTCGGCAGAACTCTGCCGAAGTGCCCAGGTCCGGCCGGAGGCCGCAGCAGAACTCTGCCGGGCCGGTCGGTAATGACCGCTGCCTCGGCACGGGCCGGGTTCAGCTCAGCCGGAACTGTACGTATTTGATGGGCACGCCCTGCGCCCGGTACTTGCGTTCAAAATTGGTTTGGATGGCTTGGGCTTCCTGAAAGTCGGCGGCCGTTTCGGCGTACAAATCCCGCGTTTGGACCCCAATGGCCGCGCCGGGGCGGGCGGCCAGCGTTTCGAGGGTGTAGGCAAACAGTTCCTCGTTGTCGGTTTTGAGGTGCAGCAAGCCGCCGGGCCGCAGCAGCGCCTGGTACTGGTTCAGGAAGCGCGGCGCGGTCAGGCGGCGCTTGATGTCGCGGTCGCGGGGGCGCGGGTCGGGAAAGGTTATCCAGATTTCGCCCAGCTCGCCGGGGGCAAACTGGGCGGCCAGGGCCTCGGCGCGCGTCCGCACAAAGCCGACGTTGGTCAGGCCCAGGGCTTCGGCGCGGGTGCTGCCCCGCCAGATGCGTTCGCCCTTGATGTCCAGGCCTAGGAAGTTGCGGCCGGGGTGCCGCTGGGCCAGGCCCACGGTGTATTCGCCTTTGCCGCAGCCCACTTCCAGCGTGATGGGGTGGTCGTTGCGGAACAGTTCGGCGGCCCAGCGCCCGCCCAGGGCTTCGTAGGTCGGCTTGCCCGGCTCCACGATGCCGGGCCGGTCGGCGTTGGCCGCAAAGCGTTGGAGTTTGACGCGGGACATGGTTTTTGGTTGGTAGTGGGTACTTGGTAGTCGGTAACCGGACCGCCGGGACCAGGGCTGGGTTTTCCTGTCCAACTGCCCACTGCCGGATACCGCCTACCAGAAAATTAAAAATCTATTTCGGCCACCACAAACGTGCTGCCGCCGATGAACACCACGTCGTCCGGCCCGGCTGCTGCCCGCGCGGCGGCCAATGCGGCGGCCACCGGGCCGTAGGGGCGGCCTTGCAAGCCCAGGGCCGCCGCCTGGGCCGCCAACTCCCCGGCGGGCAGGGCGCGGGGAATGCCGGCCTGGCAAAAGTAATAAGTGGCCGCACGGGGCAGCAGGGCCAGCATTTTGGCCACGTCCTTGTCGCGCACGGTGCCGATGACCAGGTGCAACTGCGCGTGCGGCAGTTCGGCCAGTTGCGCCACCACGGCCCGCAGCCCGGCCTCGTTGTGGCCCGTGTCGGCCACCACCAGCGGGCGGCGGCCCAGGATGCTCCAGCGCCCGCGCAGGCCGGTTAGCTCGCCCACCCGGCGCAGGCCGGCCCGCACGGCGGGTTCGGGCAGGCGGTAGCCCAGCGCCCGCAGCTCGTCCAGCGTCGCCAGCACGCCGGGCAGGTTGAAGCGTTGGTAATCGCCGAGCAGGGCCAGCTCGGCATCGGGCAGGTAGGGCCGGCCGCGTTGCGTCAGGGCCACGGGGCGGCGGCCGGTAGCGGCATTGGGCGGCCCCAGCGCGGCGGCGTACACGTTGTCGGCAAACACCAGGTGGGCCAGCTTTTCCCGCGCCTCGCGCTCGAACACGGCCGCCACTTCGGGCTGCGTCTGGCTCACGACCACCGGCACGCCGGGCTTGATGATGCCCGCCTTTTCGCCCGCAATCTGCGGCAGCGTGTCGCCCAAAAACTGCTGGTGGTCGAGGCTGATGTTGGTGATGAGCGACACCAGCGGCGTGATGACGTTGGTGGAATCAAAACGTCCGCCCATTCCTACTTCCACCACCGCCACATCCACCTGTTGTGCGGCAAAATAGCAGAACGCCAGCGCCACGCACATCTCAAAAAACGAAGGCTTTACTTCCTCAAACAGCCCGCGCCACTGCGCCACCCAGGCCGTCACGTAGCCGGCGGGCACCTCTTGCCCGTTCAGGCGGATGCGCTCGGTGAACTCGCGCAGGTGCGGCGACGTGTACAGCCCCACGCGGTAGCCCGCGCTTTGCAGCACCGCCGCCAGCAGGTGCGAACTGCTGCCCTTGCCATTCGTGCCCGCCACGTGCACGCTGCGAAACCGCCGCTCCGGGTGGCCCATCGCGGCCAAAAGTGCCTCGGTGTTGCCCAACCCTTTCTTGAACCCCGCCGCCCCTACCCGCTGAAACATCGGGAGTTGTTCGTAGAGATAGGCGAGGGTTTCGGGGTAAGTCATTGCAATGTAGGGGCGGGGCTTGTCCCCGCCCGAATCGTTGCCTGCACAACGATTTCCGTTCATCAATTCGGGCGGGGACAAGCCCCGCCCCTACCGCACCGAGAAGCGAAACGTGTAAAACCCCGTGGCTCCGCCAGCGGCGGCGTTGGTTTTCACAAAGTTGGCATCCAGCAGTTTGTTGCGGCACAGCCGTTCCTGTTCCGGCGACACGTTGCCCGACACTTTCGTGACGGATTCTACCTCACCGTCGTCGGTGATTTTGATTTTGAATTTGACCACACCGGGGTTGTCGTCGAGGGCCGCTACCGTGGGCTGGTTCTCGAAACGCCAGCCGCTCATGTCGAGGCCGTCGCCGTTGCCGGGGCCGCGCCCCCGGCCCCGGCCGCCGCCATCGCCGCCCCCTTCTCCGTCGCCTTTGCCGTACAGGGCTTTGGCATCCAGGGAGCCGTTGGGGTCGCCCTGGTCGCCAGTTTTGCCCGGATGGTCGCCGTTGCTGTTGCCCGTGGGGGCGGTGCTGCTGCCAGCGGTGCCGCCGCCATTGGCGCTGCCTTTGGGCGAGAAGGCCACGGCCACTTTGCGCGGCGGCTTGGGGATTTCCTTCACTTCCTCTTTGGCCGGGGCGGGGGTTTCCACCACCGGGGCGGTGGCGGGGCTGGGGTCCACGTCGGAGGTGATGATTTTTTCCTGGCTCGGCGGCGTGGGGGCGGTCGGCGTGGGGGTCAGGTCCACGGGCGTGGGGTCGCGGCTCAGGGCGGGGGGCTTGCTGTCTTCGCGGTTTTGGGAAGCGTTGGCGGTGGCCGTGGTTTGCACGTCGCCGGAGCCTTCGGGGTCGAGGCCGTAGTTGAGTTCAACGTCGCCGCCGCCGCCGGTTTCCACCATTTCCAGCGGCGGGTTGGGGCCGTGGAAGGTCATGAACAAGAACAACAGCAGCAGCAGCGCATGGAACACCACGGCCCCAATGAGGCCTTCGCGGCGGTGCTGTTCGGGATAATCAATGGAAACCATTTCTTATTTGGTATTCGGTTGTGGGTACTTGGTAGTTGGACAACGGTAGCTGGTATTTTGGTTGCCCGGTCACCGTTCGCTGAAGCTGTCGCTGCAACGAATCAGATGCGCGAAGCTGTCAGATTGCACACGGCTTTTTGCAGTTTTTCCACGTCATCCACCAGCCAGTGTTTTTCTACCACACCCCTACCCTTTCCCGGCGGCTTGCTGCGCTTGAGTCGCCATCACCATGCGGATTTTCAATCGGTTGCCCAACTCCAGGATGTCCACCAGTTTCTGCACGTTCAGCGAAGCGTCCACGCGTAGCACCACGGTGGGCGCGTCCAGTTTGTTCTCGGCGGCGGTGCCGATGAGGCTTTGCAATTCGCTTTCCAGGTTGCTGGGGTTTACCGGCTTTTTGTTCACGAAGTATTCGCCCGCCGCGTTCACACTCACCGTAATGGGCTGCTTCACAACCTGCACCGAGCTTTTAGCCGACGGCAACAACAGTTTGATAACGTTCGGATTGACCATCGTGGAAACGATGAGAAAGAACAACATCAGGAAAAACATGATGTCGTTCATGGCTCCGGTTTCAACGTGCGACGAAGCGCGGCGGCGGCGGGAGAGGTTCATAGCTCTGGGAGAGTTACGAGTTATTAGTTATGAGTTATGAGTTATGAGTCGCCGGAGTGGGTGTCTTTAAAAAAGCAGAACGACCAACTCATAACTCACCTAGTTGTCTTGCAAAATATCCATAAACTCCATCGCAGAGTTTTCCATGCGGAACACCATGCGCTCGACCAGGATGCTGAGCCAGTGGTAGCCGACGTGGGCGATGATGCCGACGATAAGGCCAGCGGCCGACGTAACCATCTTGGTGTAGAGGCCGCCCGCAATTTGGGCGATGCCGAACTCGCCGGTGGAGTTGATGGCGTAGAAGATTTTGATAACCCCGATAATCGTGCCCACGAAGCCCAACATGGGCGCAATGCCCGCGATAATGCCCAGGATGTTGATGTTTTTTTCGAGGCGGGCGATTTCAATTTTGCCCACGTTTTCGATGCTGGTTTCGATTTCTTTGAGCGGCAGGCCTATGCGGCGCAAGCCTTTTTCGACCATGCGAGCCAACGGCGAGGGGTTTTGGGCGCACACGAGCTTGGCGGCGGGCAGGTCGCCTTTCACCATCAGGGCGCGGATGCTGGCCATGAACGAGTCGGGGTTGCCAGCCGCTTTGCGGATGGTGAGGTAGCGCTCGATGATGATGTAGATGCTGATGAACGAGAGGATGAACAGCGGCACCATTATCCAGCCGCCCTTCAGAATCAGGTCAATCAGCGAGAGCCCTTCGGCTTTGTTCACGGCGTTCACGGCCGCGTTCACCGAATCGGGGGCCACCGAGGCCGGCACGATGGCTTGCAACAAAAAAACAGACATACAAAGGGTTAGAATTTCAGGGTGTTGTAGTCGCAGTGCGTGGTCTGGCGCAGGCGTTGGGCCTCGGTTTCGGCCTCGGCAGCGGTGGCAAACTCACCCGCCGTGAGGCGGAACAGGCGGCTGCCGTAGAACGGCAGAATGACGCGGGCCGGGTGGCCGGTGCGGGCCAGTACCCGGCGGCCCACTTCGGCGTGGGCCAAGCTGCTGTAAGCGCCCGCAATGACAAAGTAACGGCCGGTGCGGGCTTTAATTGTCGGGCTGGCAGCGGCAGCGGCTTCGACAGGAGCGGCGGGAGGGTTCGCAACGGCAGCATTCGCACCGGCCGTGGCTGGGCCAGGCGCTGGCGCAGCTACCGTCCCCGGCCTGGGCGCAGGCATTCGGGCAACGGCCGCCGGGCGCAGCGCGGCCGACGCGGCCGGAGTTGCCGGGGCAACCGACGTAGCGGGCAGCGCGGTTGCATCCGGGTCTGCTGCCGCTACCTGGGCCAGCGCTGGGAAATCAGTGGCGGCGGCACCGTTTGCAGCGGCCGAATCCAGCGGCGCGGCCGGTGCCAGTGCGGCCGAAGCGGGGCTGGTCAGCGGAGCTGCTTCGCCCGTTCCCACCCAATCGTGGTGGGCCAGCGCAGCCTGTTGCGGCTCCGGCAACGTGGCGGTTGGCGTGGCGGTTGGGCTGCCGGGCCGCGCCATTTCCCAGCGGGGCAACCGCGCTTGCCATGCACTCAGCAACGTGCGGCCAGACAGGCCAGTAAAGAAGAAGCCAGCGGCCAGCACCAGCGCCAACGCGCCCAGCACGGCCGTTGCGCCCGGCAGCACCCGCGCCCACTGGCGGCGGCCACTGCCGCGCAACGCCGGTTGCGGGCGGGGCCGCTGCTGCTGGCGCTGGGCCTGGGCATCGGTGGCCCGCACGGGCCGGGCGGCCACGGTGGGCAGGCCGTAGGCGGCGGGCAGCAGGTTATCAGTGCCGGTGTATTCAAAGGCCAAGCCGCGCCCGGCCACCCGCCGAAACACGCCGATGCCGGGCAACTCGGTGCGCTGGCCGTCGTGCAGTTCCTGTTGCAGCGCGGCCACGGCTTCGCGCACCCGTTCGCGGGCTTCGCCCAGGCTCAGGTGCAGGTGTTGCGCCACGCAGTCCACGAGCAGCCCGTCGTTGCGGGTCAGGGCAGCGTTGAAGGCCACGAACTTGCTGGGCGGACTCAACGACTGCCGCCCCGCTTGCAGCCGCGCCGGTGCCGCCTCGGCCACGAGACCCCCGAAGTCCGGGATAATCACGCAGTCGTGGTCGCGCAGCAAGGGGCGAATGTGGTCAGCGAGGTGCATTTTTGGAGTTATGAGTTAAAAGTTATGAGTTGTCGCGTGTAATGCAGTTAGTGATTTTTAACTTACTAACTCATAACTTTTAACTCATAACTCAAAACGTGTACGTTGCCCCGCCAATCACATTGATGCCCTTCACCGGGTAGCGGTAGTAGCGTTGGTATTGGCGGTTGGCGAGGTTGTTGCCCATTGCAAAGATGCTCAATTTTGGCGTAATGCGGTAGTCGGCCCTTAGGTTGAGGTCGTAAATGGGGTCGGTGGCTTTGTAGGTTTTGGGCGAAGCAACGTCGGCAGGCGAGGTTTTGGGCTGGTATTCTATGCCGTAGCTGGCATCGTAGAAATACATTTCCACGCCCAGCAACAGCTTGTCGTACACGTTGTAGGTGCCGAACACGCTGGCCTGAAACTCGGGGCGGTGGAAGGGCTGCGCCAAGCTATGCACCGTGTACTTGTTGTAATCGGCGCGGCTACCGAGGCGGATTTTTTCGCCCGCATTATAAAGCAATTCGCCGTGCAGGTTGAGCAAGCCGGTAGTAGCACTGTCGTACACGAGGTCAAATCGGGCCGGGTTCTGGGGGTTATTGACGTAGAAATAAAGGTTTTTGTCGCGGCTGTACGTGGCGCGGGCATTGAATTCCAGCCCCCGCAGCGGAGCGGCGTTGAAGCCCGCGTAGTAGGTGATGCCCCGGTGGGTGTCGGCCACGTTCAGGGTCGGGTTCAGCCAGTAGTTTTCGGTGCTCAGGTCGTAGCGCGTCACGCGCTGAATGCCGCCGCCCAGCCCGCCATACACGGTAAAGGTTTCGGGCAGCAGCGTGTAGCCCGCCCGCAGGGCCGGATAAATCGAGGTTTTCCGCACCTGGTTGATGGTATCGGACGAGTAGCCAATGGTGGCCCCAATAACCAGCGATAGCCGTTTGCCGGTCAGCTCATAAGCCGGGGTGGCTTGCACGAAGGTGCGGGTGCGGCTCCGCTCCTTCCGGGCCAGCGTGTCGTTGTCGCCAATAAACGAAGCCTCGGCCGCCAGCGTCACGCGGCTGGTTTCGGACAGCGCGTAACCGGCTTTGCCGTGCAGGAAAAAGTTGTTTTCGCTGGCCTGGTAGCTGTCGCTCCAATGCTTAAAGCCCAGGCCGCCTTCGTACTGCAGTTGCTGTTGGGGGTCGCGGTTGCGGGCGTAGGCCCGCACGCCGAAGCGGTTGTACACCTGCTTGAGGGCACCGTTGTCGGGGATGGCGGCCCCCCGGTCGTAGCCGTAGAAATTGTACCGCTCCCGGCCCAGGTCCAGCGCCCCGCCGAAGGCCGCCGTGCCCCGATACAGTTCGCCGGTGGCAGCGAGGCTAGTTTGGCTGGTGGCCGAGTTTTGGCCGTCCACCGGCCCATTGAACGAATTGACGTGCTTGATGTCCAGCCCGTAAGACTTTTCGCTGTCGCGGGTGCGGTGCAGGTAGGCGCGGCCGTAGAACGTGCCGTAGTTGCCGATGCCCGCCTTCACGAAATTGCCCGTGAGGGGGGCGGGTTCCTCGGCCCGGATGGTGAGCACCCGCACCGACGGGTTGAGTCGGTCGGCGGGCAGCCGGAAATCGGGGAACGTATAGGCCACCTGCCGGGTCGGCTTGGGCGGCGGGGCCAGCCGGATTTGCTGAAAATTGCGGGTCGCTTCGGGCAGTTGGTTCACCCGCTCCTTGACGATTTCAATCTCGGCGGCTTCGATTTTGCCGGTGGGCTTTTTGCCGCCGGGCTGGGCGGCGGCGGGCTGGGCGGGCAGCAGCAACAGCCCCGCCACTAGCCCCGCCAACGCCCGGCTGCCACTGGCAGCGGCACTTGAGTTATTTATTGACAAACGCTTCATCAGCAAAATAATATTCAATGAAAAATCAAGCCTGGTTTAGCGGCGATTGGCGGGTTTGCCCGGCGCGGGAGGAACCGGAGTTTTGCCGGGGGCAGTGGCTGGTGCAACGGGCGTTTTGCCGGGGGTGGTAGTGGGCGTAGCGCCGGGATTGGCTCCAGACTGATTGCCTGTTGCGGCTCCGGCTTTGGTGGGCGCGGCGGGGGTGCCGGTGGTTGGCTCGGTGGTTTTGCCCGTGGGGCGGCCCGTTTTGCCGGGTTTGATGGGCGCAGGGTCGGCCGGAGCGGCTTCATCTTGGTCGCTGCCCAGCTTTTTGAGGCGCTCTTTGGCCCCGGCCACCACTTCCGGCACCGGGAAGTTGTTGTCAATGATGGAGTTCAGGGTGCCCCGCGCCTGGAAGTTGTCGCCCTGGGCGGCATATGCATCGGCCACCAGCAGGAAGGCCCGGCCCTGCCACACTTCGTAATTGCTGAAGTTGGTGTTCACGAGCAATGCAGCGGCGATGGCTTCCTCGTACTTTTTCTGGTCCAGCAACGCCTGGGCGATGTAGTACTGGGCTTCGGCTCCGTGGGCATCGTTGGGTGCGGCGGCGGCAGCGGCGGCCAGCTCGGTGGCGGCCAGCTCGTAGTTTTTCTGGCCCAGGCTGGCCTTGCCCAGGTAGAGGAGCGCGGCGTTGTTGGCGCTGGCCGTGGCCCCGGCCAGGGTCTGGAGTTGGGTGGCCGTGGCGCGGGTATTGGCGTAGTCGCCAGCCTCGTAGTAGCTCCGCAGCAGGCCCAGCGTAGCGGTGGCCACCTCGCGGCGGTTGCTGCTGGCCTGCCGCAGCCGGTCGTAGAATTTGATGGCTTCGGGGTAGTTTTTGGCTTCAAATTCCAGGTCGGCTACCCGGCCCACGGCGCGGTTCACAAACTCGGTTTTATTCTCCGTCACCACGTCGCGCAACAAAGTAAGGGCTTTGGTTTTGGCTCCGGTTTTGAGGTACGAGTCGGCCAGGAAATACCGCGCATCGGCCCCCAGCGCGTTGTCGGGGTACTGCTTCAAGTAGGCTTCCAGGCGCGTGATGGCCTGCGGGTATTTCTCGGCCAGGTAGACCGACTTGGCCGCCTCAAACTCCACGCTTTCCGTGGCTTTGCTGTCGGGATTTAGTTGCTTGAAACTGGTCAGGGCGGCATCAAACTCTTCGCTGCGGCCCAGCTTGGCCAGGCTCTGCTGCAAGCTATATATGGCCTGACCAGCCGCCTCACTGCGCGTAAAGTCGCGCAGCACCTGCTGGAAGTCGGTCACGGCCTTTTCATGGTCCTCTAAGTTGGCGTAGGCCACGCCACGCTTTTGCAGCGCCTGCGGAATCAGGGGGCTGTTGGGGCGGTTGTTAATCAGCTTCGTAAAGCCGTCCACGGCCGGTTGGTAGTCGCCCGCCTCGAAGGCAAACTGCGCCTGCTGAAACACCGACTGCTCGGCGTAGCGCGAGTTAGGGGCTGCTTTGAGCAGCGCGGCCAGGGTGGCGTTGCCTTCCTCGCGGCGGCCCAACAAGCCCAGGGTCAGGCCCTTTTGGTAGTAGGCGTAGTCTTTATCGGCGGCGTTGGCCACTATCACCTTGTCGTACAAGGTCAGGGCTTGGGCGTAATCTTTGGCCACATAGTAGGTGTCGGCCAGGCGCAGCGTCGCGTCGTAGTAGTTGGGGTCGGCAGGCAGGGCGGCAGGGTCGGCCAGGTAAGCGGCAAACTGCGGGCGGGCCTTGTCGTAGGCTTTGGTGTTGTAGTAGGCGTAGCCCAGGCCGTAGCGGGCCAGTTGGATGTACTGGGTTTCGTCGGCCTCCACGCCGCCTTGCCGGGCGGTGCGGGCCGCCGCGCCGTAGGCCAGAATGGCATCCGGGAACTGCTGGCCCACGCTGTAAATCTCGCCCTTCAGCACTTGCGCGGCAGCCCGCAGCCCGTCGTCGGCCGGAAACTTCAACGACTTGTCCAGCAGCGCCAACGCGGCCGAATAGTTGCCCGCGTTGTACTCCGTTGCGCCCTGCGCGTAGGCCACGCGCTGGTAGGTGGCATCCAGCTTGGCGCTGCGTTCCTCCAGCTTTTCCAGGTAGGCCAGGGCGGCCTCGTAGTCGGGCGAGGAGAGGAAGGCCGCACTCAGCAAATCGTCCACCACGGGCTGGCTTTTGGAGCGCGGAAACCGCTTCTGAAAGTCTTTCAGCACGGCCACCACTTCCGGCAGGTTGCCCTGCTCAAACTGCGCCTGCCCCAACTTAAGGGTGGCGTTTTCGGTGATGGGCTTAATCAGCGCATTCTGCCGGGCAGCCTCAAAAGCAGTGATGGCCTGGGGGGTTTGCTTGTTCTGCAAATAACTCAACCCCAGGTGATAGGCCGCATTCTGCCCCAGCGAGTCGCGGCGGGCAGCCACGGTTTTGAGGCTGGCGATGGCCGTTTTGTAGTCGCCCTGCTTGTAGTTGGCAAAGCCGATTTTGTATTGCAAGGCCGGTTCGATTTTGCCCTTCCGAACGGCGGCATACTTATCAAAATACTCGGCCGCTTCCTTGAAATTTCCCTGCTGGTAGTACGCATCGCCCACCAGCAACTCGATTTCATCGGCGTTCTGCGGGGGCGGGTTTTCGCGCAGCCGGGGCTGGGCGTAGGTAATCAGGCCAGGATAGTCGCCTTCTTTGTAGAAAATCTGGGCCATCACGGCGGGCACCACGGGCTTATAGGCATCGTTTTGCTCGGCCACGGCGAGGTCGGTGCGGGCACCATTGTAGTCGCCCGCCCGGTAGGCCAGGTAGCCGGCGTAGTACGAACTGGCGTAGCGGTAAGCACTCTGCGCCTTTTTGTTGCGGTCGAACAGCAGCCGGGCCTTGTCGTAGTCTTTCTGCTCAAAGTAGCAGTAGGCCAGCTTGAAATCCGACTCGGCCCGCTGCTCGTTGGTGAGGTTGTCGGGGGCCACGCGCTCAAAGTAGCGCATGGCGGCCTCGTAATTCTTCTGCTCGAAGTAGAACTTGGCCAGTTCAAAGTAGGCCACGGCCGTGCGCGGGTGCGCGGGGTGCTGCTCGGCAAAATCCAGAATCAGGCCCTCGGCATCGGGGTGCAGCAGGTAGAGGCCGCTCACGGCGAAGTAGTATTCGGCATCGGCGGTGCGGTCGCGGGCGGCGATGCCGCTGCGCCCCGCGCGGCGCGGTTCGGCTTCCAGGTACTGCCGAAACGCCTGCTGGGCCGCGCCGTATTGCTGACGGTCAAACAGTTCCAGCCCTTCCTGAAAAAACCGCTCGTCGGACGCAAACACCTGGGTTTGTTGGGCCAGGGCTGCCGCCGGGGCCGCAGCGCTGAGGGCGGCGGCCAGCGCCAGCCGGGGAAATAGCTTCATCGAAAATCAAAATCGGGTGGCTCCGCCAGCCGGGCACGGGCCGGGAAGTTGCCAAAAGTAGCGAAAAAAGGGCAGAGCGGCAGCAAAAGAGCCAACGGACCGGGGCCGTTTGGCCGAGGTGTTTTGATGCCGGGGGTCCGGGCAGGCATCAAAAGCGGCGGTTTTTGATGCCTGCCCGGCGCAACGCACGGTTACTCCACCTCACCTCGGCTAGTCCCTAAAAAGACGAAACCCCGGCTGGTAGGACAGTCGGGGTTTCAAAGAAGCAGGTAGAATAAAACCTAACTTCTCCCTAGAATGAGAAAAAAGTGGGTGCTAAAACTACGCCTCGTCCGGCTCACGCGCTGGGGCCTGACCGCTTTTAATCAGCGCAACCACGGCTTCGACCGACCGGTTGTAAGCGGCTTCGTCGGCAAATATTTCGTTGGAAAACGCCGGCTGCGACCGGGTGGCCCGGGCCACCACTTGCCGCCGGATGGGCCGGTTGGCAACTGGTAATTCAAGGTTTTTGACGGTGCGGGCCATGATGTTAGTTAGTCGTAGGGTTGAACAAGGCGCGGTAGGCCGATTTGTTGCTTTCGTAGCAGCTGATGACCACGCAACGCAAGGGATGGGAGGCGGGTTCAGCTACCAAATAAACGTAGGTTTCAAAGACTTTGCCGCCCCGCCCGGTCAGGCACACGTGCAAATCGGGGCGCGGGGCGGCCAGCAGGGGCACGATGTAGCGGGCGCGGCGCAGCAGCTGCGACACGACCAAATGGTCGATTCCGTGGTGTACGCCGCCGTTTTGGTCGTCCACGAAATTGCGCAGCACGTGTTGAGCGGCCTGGGTGGTCCAGTAAATTTCGTACCGCTGGCCTTGATGCGTGATGTAGGTGTTCTGGTGCATTCGGCATAGTGCGGGGAGGCTTTTGGGGTGCTGCCTGCCCGGTTGGGTTTCAAAGGTAGCCGGGCTTCCTTGCTATCTTGCAGCCACTATGCCCGACCTGCCGCCCGACCCCACCCCCGGCCCCGAGGCCACCCCGCCCAACCTGCCCGCCCGGCTGCCCCAAACCACGGCTTTGCTGCGAAGGACGCAGGGGACGCTTTTGTAACGCACCCCCAGTTTAATTCAATTAATTTTTTTTATATCATGATGAAAAGTGCCGAATTTGAAGAAGTTGTAAAAAGCCGACTGTTCACATCTGCCACGCCGGAAACGATAGAAATTGTTGGTGAATTTTCAATATTATACGGAATATTTGAAGCCCGTTTTTTCCGTCGTCCTTGCAGTTCAAAATCTGGCGAAGTAAGACACAAGGTAAAATTTATTACGGATGAGAAGAAAATATTGAAAGAAGTTACGGTTGGCGACGCTAGCGCTTCCTATCAGTACTTTCGTAGGCGTTACTTACTTGATGAAGAGAAAGGGCCAAGCCGATTCGAAAGCCTTGATATGTCTAGCAGCCTTGAAAATCGCATTCGAGAACTGCTTTACAATGCCAAATCAGGTAATGAAAAGCGTTACGCAGTAATAATCATAATGAACGCATTACGAAACAATCTTTTTCATGGAGTAAAGGGTACAGACTCGTTCAACGAAAACAGAGAGTTTTGTGGTTCTAAATTCGTTTCTTCTCAACACATTAAGCTATGCTCGAGCAAGCCACCTCATTTCCAAATCCTGACGACGACACCTGCCGCTTACCTGCACTACTGTCGCCCGTGTCGCTAGTGTTACAGCGGACGCAGTTGGCCGTGGGGCTGATGCGCGATGTGGTGCAGGAAAGTTCGGCTGAATATTGGTATGAGCAAGGCAAGAAAGCAATTACGGCGGTGGAATGGGCCGAGGCGGCATGGGCATTTGGTAGATGCGTTAATCTAGATACGAAGCACTGGCGTGGACAATTACAGTTAGCAGTTGCGTTTGCTCAAATGCGTTCAGTGAAGCCAGCGGCTGAAGCTTTACTCCTTTTTTATAAGGTTTCACACGTCAATTACCTGCCTTATCGAGATGAAATAACAATTAAAAATTTTGAAACATTCTCAGAATTATTTGAAAATTTTAACAAAAATTATCCACCCTGCATTGATGTGTTATTGGCCTTGGCGTTTGTTTATTGGATAACAGATGTAGATGCAGGGTACGGTGAATTAGAAAGATTTAAGCCTAAAATGCGGGAGACTCTGGATTTTACTAAATATTGCTTTCCGGAGGCAGTTAGTGAATCCGCTATTTGGTATCGTTTGTCTGGGGAACTCTGGAAATACACTGGCCGATTCCGAGTCGAAAATAAACTTCAAAATAGCAAGGCGCTTGAGGAACTTGACAAAGCAATTCCATTGTCAACTGACAATGCGTCCGTTTATGTCGACCGTGGAAACATACGGGCTCGACTTGGGAATCTATTATCAGCCCACATGGATTACACTTATGCGATTTACATATCATCTGACTTTGCTAGTGCTTATATACAACGTGCACAATGCAGAAAGCGCATGGGGGATTTTAATGGGGCTATTTTAGATTTTGACAAAGCGGTGTCACTTGCCCCCCAAGTGGCCTATAACTATGCTTTGCGAGCTAAGGTTAAAGTTGAAACTTTTGATTACCTGGGCGCTATGAATGATTGCGACTATGCAATTAACCTTGATTCATGGTGCCATGCAGCATTAGTTACTCGGTCGAATGTAAAGCAGATTTTGGGTGATGTAGCATGAGCTTCAGCAGATATGTGTAAAGCTGGTAGCATTGCTAGAATGTACGAAGGGGCAAATGAGTAGCAGAAAGCTATAAAATATACATGCAAACCGAAGCCTTCTTCACCGGCATCCGCGCCGTGCTGCTCCGCGAAATCAGCTTGGCGCGGCAGTCGGTGTACGTGGCCGTGGCGTGGTTCACCGACCGGCAATTATTCGCCGCGCTGCTGGAGCGGCAGCGGGCGGGGGTGCCCGTTTCGCTGTGCCTCACCCGCGACGAAAAGGACATTAATTTCCAGCCCGGCGGCCTGCCCTTTGCCGAATTGGAGGCGGCCGGCGGGCGGGTGAGCGTGGTGGAAGACCGGCTGATGCACCACAAGTTCTGCATCCTCGACGGGCGCGACGTGCTGACCGGCTCCTACAACTGGACCCACCGGGCGGCCCACGCCAACGAGGAAAACATCGTGCTGACCACCGGCGACCCGGAGTTGGCCCAGCACTTCCTGCGCGAGTTTCGGCGGCTGACGGGGCAGCCCGAGCCGGCGGCGGGCGGCGGCAACCCCGGCGTGGCCCGCGCCCTGAAGCGGCTGGGCGTGATAAAGACGCTGCTGGCGCTGCACGAAACCGAAGACCTGCCCAAGCACCTCGAACGCCTGGAAGCCGAACAGGTGGCCGACCCCCGCCTGGCCCAGCTGGCTGCCGCCCTGCGCACCGGCCGCTACGCCGAAGCCCACCACGCTGCTGGAAGCCTTCGTGGCGGCCTACGCCCAAGTGCGGGTGTGGGAAGACCCGCTGCTGCCCGCCCTACTCTTGGAAGTGCGCCTGCTGGAAACCGAGCTGCTGGCCCTAGAAGTGGAACGCAGCGAAGCCGGCCGGCTGCTGCTGCACTTCGAGCTGTGGCATCAGCGCGAGCTGGGGGCCTTGCTCCAGGAGGTATTGGGCCTGCGCCGCGACGTGGCCCGTTACCACCGGCAGGAATCGAGCTACTCCGAAAGCGAGTACCAGCAGGCCCGGCAGCGCTACCAGCAGCAAACCCAGGACCGCGAGGCCGCCGCCGAAGTGGCCGCCCACACCGCCGTGCTGGATGCTGAAGGGCAGGCCCGGCTCAGGAAGCTGTACCGCGAGGCCGTGGTGCTGTGCCACCCCGACAAGGTGGGGCCAGAATATGCAGCGGAGGCCACGGCGGTGTTTCAGGAAGTGCAAACGGCCTACGAGCGGCAGGACGTGGCGGCCCTGGAGGCCCAGCTGCTGGCGTTGCAGCGTGGCATTTTCACGGCCACTGCCCCGGCCCTGGATTCGGTGGCGGTGCTGCGGGCGCGGCGCGATGCGCTGGCGGCCAAGCACACGGCGCTGCTGCGGGAGCTGGCCGAGTTGCGGTCGGCCGAAGCGTATGCGCTGGCGCAGCTGGACGAGGCCGGGCGGGCGGCGTATGTGGACCGCAACCGGGCGGTGCTGGAGGCCGAGCGGGACCGGCTGGCGGCACAACTGGAGAAGTTGCGGGTAACGGTGTAGGGTGCGGGGCTTGCCCCCGCCCGAATCGCATGAGTTACCCGGACGATTACCGTTCACCGATTCGGGCGGGGGCAAGCCCCGCACCCTACACCGTTACCCGCAACTTCTCCAACTGCGACGCGCAAACGGCGACCTGCAAAAACAAAAACGCCGGCAATGGACGACATCACCGGCGCTTGCGCTACCAACGGCAGCAATCCTTTTGAGCCAGTGGAGGGATTCGAACCCCCGATGCGGTTACCCATCCTGATTACAAGTCAGGTGCAATCGGCCTCTATGCGACACTGGCGCAGCTTGGTGGGGCAAAAGTACGCCACGCGCCGCAGTCGGCCCACTAGAGCCTGTTATGCACTATTGGCGTTTCTGGCCAGCATAATGCAGGCGAAAACGACGAAATGAAGTTGTTGCAAAGAGACACTCAGTCGCTCGCAATCCCGCGCCAAGCGCCGAAAGCGGCTGCACCAGGCAAAACTGCGCTCGACGACCCAGCAGCGGGGCAAGAGAACGAAGCCCGTTTGCCCTTCGGGCTTGGTTATCACTTGCAACTCAATGCCGTGCACGGCCGCTTCGCATTCGGCTTCTTCGCCCGTGTAGCCTTGGTCGCCAAAGCCCACTTCGACGGTTTGGCCCGTGATTTCCTGCACCCGCTGGCAGAGTTCGCCCACCTGCGCCCGCTCCTGTTCGTTGGCCGGGGTGATGACCACGCTCAGCAAGTAGCCCCGCGTGTCGACGGCGATGTGGGCCTTGCTGCCCTTGCGCTTTTTGGCCCCGTCGTAACCGGCCCGGTGCCCGCTCTCGGGCGTACTCTGCAAAGGTGCGCCCGTCGAAAACGACCGCCGTGGGCGTGACCGCCCGGCCCAACAAGACCCGATGCAACTCGTTCAAGTCGTGTACGATGCGCTCGAACACACTAGCATCGCGCCAGCGACACCACTGCTGGTACTCGGCCGGCCACGGCGGCAGGCCATGGGGCAGGCAGCGCCATTGGCAGCCCGTGAGGCCCAGGTAGCGCAAGCCGTTGAAAAGGCCCCCCGAAACGGGTGTTCCCGTTGCGGGGGCCTTCCCGCACCAGGCACAGGTACGGGGCCACAAACCCCCATTCATCGTCTTTGACATCACCGGGGTAACTGCGAGTCGTGGCCATGCCCCAAATTTAACTCCCAAGTGCAGAACAGGCTCTAGCGAAACAGCGGTGGTTCCGGCGACCAACTCGCGCCGCCACACCGTCCGGCCCAGCGCATCAACTACCGTCAGGACTGCGCCGGAAACGCCCTCAAACTGCACCTCAAAATGGCCGTCGGCGCTGGGGTTGGGGGCCACCGCCAGGGCGGGGCGGGCCGTGGCGCGGGCCGTGGCGGTGGGGGCGCAAGCGGGTGCCCCTGCTCCCACCGCCACCTGAAACAGCCCGCCCGGCCCGGTGGGGGTGGCCGAGGCGGCGGTGTAGCTGCCCAGGTAGCCGGCGTAGCCCCCGGCTGGCCGGCCCTTGTCAATGTCGGTCCAGGTGCGGCCGTCGCAGCTGAACGAGGCCCCGAAGTTGCTGCGGCGGCCGTTGTACTGGGCGTGACCGTAGCTGACGTAGCCCACGCCGGCAATGGCCGTCAGGCCGGTGCGGTAGAACCGGCCGCGCACGGTGTCGGCGGTGGCCGGGTTGGGCAGGGCTTGCAGTTGCCAGGTCAGGCCCCCGTCGGCGGTGGCGATGAGTTCGGTGCCGGTGGTGGTGCTGGTGTAGGCCAGGCCGTGGCGGCTGTCCTTGAAGGCCAGGTGCTGCACCTCGCCCAGTGTGAGGGGCGTGGGGTGGGCCGTCCAGGTGTGGCCCTGGTCGGTGGAGCGCAGGATGCGGACCGGGAGCGGTGCGCCGAAGGGCGACACGTGGGTGGTGCCGGCCCACACGGTGTCGCCCACGGCGGCGTAGCCGCCAATTGCCCCGTATTCGTCCGCGCTGGGTGCGGAGGCGCTGGCCCGCGTCCAGACCACGGCGGCCGGGTTGGGGGCACTGGCGGTGCTGGTGCACCAGATTTCAAACTGCGTAATTGGATTATTGGGGTCCCCAAAGGCCATCACATGGTCGGCATCAAAAGCGTGGACCCAGTTGCAAAACGCATTGCTAAAAGACGGGAACTGCGTGGCAGTGGTGATGATTCGCCACGAGGTTCCCCCGTCGGTGGTGCGGACCACTTCACTCCAGGGGTCGGAACTAGTGCTGTACCTGCTCAGAAACGCCGTCGTGTTGCCGGCCACCCCCGCTGGCACGGAAATGTTGGTTGGGGAATAGGAAGACGCATCAGGGAGCGGCCGAAAGTTGAACTCCGTCCCGGCGGCATTGGCGGCCCGCACCGAACTGTTCCCGGAGTAATATGGCGAATTCACGCCCGTATCCTGGGCCAGCCCCCAGGCCAATGTGGGCGATAGCGCCACGAGTTGGCCTATCACGCATCTTGGGGGCGTGGCAACGTTGGTAGTATTGACCTCCGCCCAGGGGCCAGCGAGGATGGCTACCGGGGTTTGGGCGACGGCACGGACCAGGGGCGCGGTCAGGGTCAGGCAGAGTAGAAGTTTTTTCATGAGAAGCGGGCAATGTACATGAAAACCAACGAAACTGTAGCGCCCGAAGTGGCACTTCGCGGCGCTCGTACCGAAGCACAGCTTCGGGGTACTCGTCCCATCCGCGCACTATTCCGGCGCGGCGGTGCGTTCTTGCGGCCATGCGGAAATACCTCTTGCCCCTTTGCCTGCTCCTGGCGCTGCCCGGCCACGGCCAGCGCCTGCGGCGCTTCGTCACGTTTTATGACTCGCTGAAGACCCAGCGGCGCGAGGTGTACACAGCTTTGGTGGCCAGCGACACCGTGCCGCAGGGCACCTACCGGCGCTACTACCGCAACGGGCGGCCGGAGCAGCAAACCAGTTTCACGCAGGGGCAGCGCGACTCGGCCTACGTGGAGTTTCACTACGGCGGGGGGCGGCGGCTGGAAACCACCTACCGGGCCGGGGTGCGCGAAGGACCGTTCACGACGTACTACAACGACGGCAAACCCGCCCAGTCGGGCACCTTCGTGGCCGACCAGCCCAGCGGCGAACTTGTTTACTACCACCCCAACGGCGAAGTGAAGTTGCGGACTATGCTGGCCAACGGCCAGCCCGACGGCCCCGTGAAAGAACTCTACCCCGGCGGGCAAACGAAGGCCGAAATCAGCTACAAAACCGGGGAGCCGGAGGGGCCAGTGAAATTTTACTACCCCAACGGCAAGCTGCAAAGCGCGGGCACCCTGCACCGGGGCCTGCTGGCCGGACCCTACAAAACCTACTACGAAAGCGGCCAGCTGGAATCGGAAATTGCCGCCGACCCCGCCACCGGGCGCGGCGGCTACCGCAGCTACTACCCCAGCGGCAAGCTCCAAACCGAAGGCACCTACGCCCCCGCCCCGCTGGTGCAGCGGGCCGTGCGAAACCCCCTGGGCGACGACCTGACCAAGAAAGTGCTGCCCCGCACCGGCACCGCCAGCCTCGACGGCCCCGCCACGAGCTACTACGAGTCGGGCCAGCTCAAAACCAAAACCACCTACCGCCAGGGTGTGCCGACGGGCAAAACCCAGGAGTTTTTCGCGACCGGCCAACTGGCCGAAGAAACCGAAAACAGCAACAACGGCCGCGACCGCCGCACCCGCCGCTACTACGCGGCGGGCGGGCTGCGCGAGGAACAACAATTCAAAAACAACCGCCCCGCCGGCACCTGGCACCACTACTACGAGGGCGGCACCCAACTTCAAAGCGAAGAAACCTACCAGAACGGCCGCTTGGCCGGCGAGCGCCGCACCTACTACGCCAACGGCCAACCCGAAACCCAGCGCACCTACGAGGGCGGCTTTGCCAGCGGGCCGGGACTGGATTATTACGATTCGGGCAAGCCGAAGCTGGAGGCCGTGTACGTTCACGGCCTGAAAACCGGCCCCGCCCGGCGCTTGCGCGAGGACGGCACCACAGCCGCCGCCGGGCAGTACCGCAGCGACCGCGAAACCGGGGTCTGGCAGTTTTATGGGCCGGACGGGGGGACCGTGACCGACCGCCGCACCTACCGCAACGGCGTGGTGGTGGAGCCGGGCAAAAAGGCGGTGCCGAGAGCGGTGCCCAAGCGCAAGTGAGGGCGGGGTGGTCCGACGAATTCCCCGAAGGGGTTCGTCAGACCACTATTCGCTGAACTGCTTCCTACCAATTTAGTGGTCTGACGAACCCCTTCGGGGAATTCGTCGGACCACCCCGTTTCATGCTCCTCGCGCCACGTCTTTACCTACTTCTGCTGCTGCTGGCCCCCGCCTGCGTACCCGTGAACCGCCACTTCCGCCCCACCCCCGATGGGCGCACGGTTTGGATAACGTCCAACGGCTTTCACACCGATTTGCTGCTGCCCTTGCACCAGCCGGGGGCCGATTGGCTGGCGTTTCTGCAAAACCCGGCCTGGGCGACGCAGTTTGCAGCGTATGAGTACGTGGCCTTTGGTTGGGGCAATGCGGATTTTTACCTCGCTTACCGCAACGGGGGGCGGCCGGGCGTGGGCACGACGGCGCGGGCGCTGCTGCCCGCCGCGACGGTGATGCACCTGGATTTTTACCGGCGCCCGCCGCGTCCCGGCCGGCGGGCGGTGGCGTTGCACGTCAGCGAGGCGGAATACGGGCGGCTGGTGGGCTACGTGCAAGGGTCCTTTGCCCGCGACAGTGCGGGGCGGTTGCAGCTGTATGCGGGCTATGGGTTCACCCCGGAAGACTTTTTCTTTGTGGCGAATGGCCGCTACCACGCCCTGCACACCTGCAATGCCTGGACGAATTGCGCCCTGAAGCAGGCCGGGGTGCGGGCCGCCTGGAGCGGGCTGCTGGCCCCGGAAGTGCTGCGGCAGGTGCGAAAAGCGGCGCGGTGAGACAATCACTCCCCTCCTTGAAAAGGAGGGGATGTGAGGGCTGCAAGCCCGAACGGGGGTGGTAAACTCGCTGCCCGGTCGCTGAACAGCCGAGTTGAACGGCGCCGAAATTCGTTTGACAACGACCCTAGGGCAGCATACGAGTTTACCACCCCAATTTTCGCTACGCGAAAATGTCCCCTCCTTTTCAAGGAGGGGAGTTTTCCGTTCAACCCGCCCCTAAACCACCGCCCTTACCTTTGCCCCACCATGCAAAAACCCAGTATCCCGCAAGGAACCCGCGATTTTGGCCCGGCCCAGGTGGCCCGGCGGCAATACATTCTCGGCACCATCCGGCGCACGTTTGAAACGTTTGGCTACGCGCCGATTGAAACCCCGACGCTGGAAAACCTGTCCGTGCTGACCGGCAAATACGGCGACGAGGGCGACCAGCTGCTGTTCAAAGTCCTCAACTCGGGCAACTTTCTGGTGAAGGAGCGGCGCGGCGAAATCACGCCCCTCGTGACGGCCGAGGACTTGGAAACCGGCCCCAAAGCCGTGTTGCCCAAGATTGCCGAAAAGGGCCTCCGCTACGACCTCACGGTGCCCTTTGCCCGCTACGTGGCCATGAACCGGGGCACCCTCACCTTTCCCTTCCGGCGCTACCAGATGCAACCCGTGTGGCGGGCCGACCGGCCGCAGCGCGGGCGCTACCGCGAGTTTTGGCAGTGCGATGCCGACGTGGTGGGCACGGATTCGCTGCTCTGCGAGGCCGAGATTGTGCTGATGATGGCGCAGGTGCTGGACGGGCTGGGGCTGCCCGATTTCACGATTAAAATCAACCACCGGGGGGTGCTGCGGGGGATTTACGAGGCCCTGGGCAGCGCGGGCAAGGAAACCGATTTGCTGGTGGCTATTGACAAGCTGGATAAGATTGGGGAAGAAGGGGTGCGAAAAGAACTTCGCGAAAAAGGCTTCAACGATGCTGCCCTGACGACCCTGTTTGAACTGTTGCGCGTCGGGGGCACCTATTCTGACAAGATAAAGCTGCTGATGGACACGCCCGTGTCTGGCCCACCATACTACGTGCCGGAGTCCATTGATGATGCACCTGACGGCATTGGCCCGATAGCGCCGGGCGAACGGGGCTTGGTTGCCTTGCAAGTAGTGTACGATTTGCTGGCCGCCTCCAACTTCAAGCTCTTTGCCCGCCTCGAATTCGACCCCACCCTGGCGCGGGGCCTCTCCTACTACACCGGCTGCATTTTTGAAGTCCGCATCAACAACGTGCCGGGCATGGGCAGCGTGAGCGGCGGCGGGCGCTACGACAACCTGACCGGCGCATTCGGGCTGCCCGACGTGTCGGGCGTGGGCTTCTCGTTTGGCGTGGACCGGCTGTATGACTGCCTCGAAACGCTGGACTTGTTCACGGCCACGGCCGAAACGCCGACCCGCGTCCTCGTCACGCACTTCGACGCGGCCACCGGGCGGGCGGCCCTGCCGCTGCTGGCCGACTTGCGGGCGGCGGGCATTCCGAGCGAACTCTACCCCGACGCGGGCAAGCTCCAAAAGCAGTTCAAGTACGCCGACCAAAAAGGCATTCCGCTGGTGCTGGTGCTGGGGCCGGAGGAGCTGGCGGCGGGCGTGGCGAAGCTCAAAATCATGCAATCGGGCGTGGAGCGGGTGGTGAAGCTGGCCGAGGTGGTGGCGGCGTTGTCGGCGTAGCCAACCCCGTTCGGCCCCGCAGCACAACGCCCCGCGCCGGGAAGGCGCGGGGCGTTGGCAAATTCAACCCGGGCGCTGCCGCCGGCCTAGCCCTTGTAGCGCAGCCGCCACACGGTGCCGCCCGCGTCGTCGGAAATCAGCAGGCAGCCGTTGGGGCCTTCGATGATGGAGATGGGGCGGCCAAACACCTGCGGTACCCCGGCCTGGCCGGGGTTGAGGTGCCAGCCGGTGATGAAGTCCTCGTAGCCGCCCACGGCCTGGCCCTGGGCGTTCATGCGCACCCGCACCACTTTGTAGCCCGCGCCCTGGCCCCGGTTCCAGGAGCCGCGAATGGCGATGTAAGCATCGTTGCGGTATTCGGCCGGGAAGGCCGTGCCCCGGTAAAACACGGCCCCGATGGCCGTTTCGTGGGCCTTGAACAGGACCTGCGGCGTGAGGGTGGTGGCCGTGAGCGGGCTGGTGGTATGTACGCGCGGGTCGAGCTTGTTGGGGGCGAGGTAGGCGTAGGGGTAGCCGTAGAAACCGCCCGGCTGCACGGCCGTGAAGTAGTCGGGCACCAGCTCGTCGCCCAGGCCGTCGCGCTCGATGCACGTAGTCCAGAGCTGGTTCGTGACCGGGTTCACGGCCAGCCCTTGGGGGTTGCGAATGCCCGAGGCGTAGGTGACGCGGCCCGAGCCGTCGAGGTTAAACTCTTCGATGGTGGAGCGCCGGGGCTGCTCGATGCCCACGTTCAGGGCCGAGCCGATGCCCGCGTACATTTTGTTGCCGTTAAGCAGCAGCACCCGGGCCGGGTGCTGGCCGCCGCCCACGAGGTCGGCGAGCTTGGTGGGCGGGCCGCCGGCCACCGTCTGGCCGGCGGCGTAGTCGTAGCGCAAAATGGCCCCGGTCACAGCCACGTAAAAATAATTGTCCCGGAACGCCATGCCGTACGGTTCGGCCAGCACCCCGCCGGTGGCCCAAACGAAGGTTTGGTCGGCGCTGCCGTTGTTGTCGGTGTCGCGCAGCACGCTAATCTGGTTCATGCCGCTCTGGGCCACGAACACGTCGCCGTTGGGGGCCATTGCAATCCAGCGGGCGTTGGCGGCTTTGCTGTAGAGGTTGAGGGCGAAGCCCTGCGGCACCTTGAAGCGGGCCGCAGCGGGGCGCTCCATCAGCACCTGGGCGTAGTTCACCTTCGAGGCCGTGGTGTCGGGCGCGGGCAGGTCGCTGACCCGCGTGAGGACGTTGGGGGCCACGATGACATCGGTGGGCTGGTCGGCCGAGTCGTTGGCGGTGGCGGTGGGCGAATCGTTGTTTTTGTTGCAGGCGGCCAGGCTCAGCAACAAGGTGGCAAGGAAAAGTGGGGAACGCATAAACATAAAGGGGAAGGAATGATGGGTGAAAAAACAGCTTGGTGCGGCCTTTCCCCCTTTACTTCCTGTGGCCCGAAAGGTTATCACGTTTCCATCACATTTGACCGGCAATTTGCGCGGGTGCTGGGGGGTCGCCACTGCCACCGGGCGTGGAGTGGGCGGTGAAGCCGGGCGAGGTAGTGGCGGCGTTGGCGGCGCAGTCAGCAACCAATCACGGCGTAAGTTTGTAAACCAGACCACCCAATCAGCCAACCCGTCATGTCCACGTTAGGACTCAAAGTTTACGAGATTTTCAAAAACAAAATGGGCGTGACTGAGGCCGAGACGCTGATTGAGTATTTTGAAGCAAAAGCGGAGGCCAAGTACCAGGACAAGAAGGATGTTTTGGCCACAAAGGAGGATGTATCGCAGGCCAAGATTGACCTGATAAAGTGGATGGTCGGCTTCTGGCTGACCCAAACGGCGTTGCTGCTGGGCCTCTACCTGAAGGGGTAGGCGGCCACCGGCAAATGCGCGTCGGAGTTCCCGGAAAAGTCTCCGGTGGCCCCGGTGAAACCTCCGATGCCCCTGGAATCTCCTTCGATGCCCCCGGAAAAGCCTTCGATGGCCTCGGAATCTCCTCCGATGCCCCCGGAAAATGCTTCGAGGTTCCTCGGGAAGCCTTCGATGCCCCCGGAATCTCCTTCGATGGCCCCGGATGAGGTTTCGACCGCCCCGGATGAGGTTTCGACCGCTTCAAAACGGCTTCCGACCGAAGCCCGGCCTTTCTTTTGCCCCCGCTGGCCCGGCAAATGCCCGCCCGGTGCGACCTTTGCCGCCCCATGCTTCCCCATTCCATCAATCCCACCCAGGCCCTCACGCTGGCCGACCTCGGCCCCGTGCTGGCCGGGCAGCCCGCCGCCCTCGGCCCCGAAGCCCGGCAGCGCATTGCCGCCTGCCACGCCTACTTGCACCAACGCCTGGCCCACTCCGACGGGCCGATTTACGGCATCAACACCGGCTTTGGCTCCTTGTACAACGTGGGCATTGCGCCCCACGAGCGCGAGCAGCTTCAGGTGAACTTGCTGATGAGCCACGCCTGCGGCACCGGCCCCGAAGTGCCGCCCGAACTGGTGCGGCTCATGCTGTTCCTCAAAATCCAGAGCCTGAGCTACGGCCACAGCGGCGTGCAAACCGGCACCGTGGAACGGCTGCTGGCGCTCTACAACCGCGACATTCTGCCCGTGGTGTACGAGCAGGGCAGCCTGGGCGCGAGCGGCGACCTGGCCCCGCTGGCCCACCTGTGCCTGCCGCTGCTGGGCCTGGGCGAAGTGAACTTTGCCGGGTCGCGGCTGGCGGCGGCCGATGCCCTGAGCCTGTTTAGCTGGGAGCCGCTGCACTTGCAGGCCAAGGAAGGATTGGCGCTGCTGAATGGCACCCAGTTCATGCTGGCCTACGCGGTGGAAGCCACCTTGCGGGCGCAGCGGCTGGCCCGCGCCGCCGACACCATCGGGGCGCTGGCGCTGGAAGCGTTTTTGGGGTGTTCGGACCCGTTTGTGGCCCCGCTGCACCGCATCCGGCCCCACGCCGGGCAGGGGGCGGTGGCGGCCCACGTCCGGGAATTGTTGAAGGGGTCGGAACTGCAAACCCAGCCCCGGCCGGCGGTGCAGGACCCGTACTCGTTTCGGTGTATGCCGCAGGTGCACGGGGCCAGCCGCGACGCGCTGGCCTACGTGGCCCAGACCGTGGAAACGGAGTGCAACTCCGTGACCGACAACCCCAACATTTTCCCCGACGACGACTGCATCGTGAGCGGGGGCAACTTCCACGGCCAGCCCCTGGCCTACGCCCTCGACCACCTGGCGCTGGCCGTGGCCGGGCTGGGCAACATCTCGGAGCGCCGGACTTACCAACTCATTTCGGGCCAGCGGGGGCTGCCCACCTACCTCGTGGCCGAGCCGGGCCTGCACTCGGGCCTCATGATTCCGCAGTACACCGCCGCCAGCATCGTGAGCCAGAACAAGCAGCTTTGCACCCCGGCCAGCGCCGACAGCATCGTGAGCAGCAACGGCCAGGAAGACCACGTGAGCATGGGGGCCAACGCCGCCACCAAAGCCCGCCGCGTGGTCGCCAACGTGGAGCAAGTGCTGGGCATCGAGCTGCTGACGGCGGCGCAGGCGCTGGCGTTTCGCCGCCCGGCGCGGTGTTCGCCCGCCCTGGAGCAAGTAGTGGAAGCTTTTCGGGCGCAAGTTGCGTTTGTGGCCCGCGACCGGGTGCTGTACCCGGATTTGCACCGGGCCGCCGCCTTCGTGCGTTCGTACGAGTGGGCGTAATGGGCGGGTAAGCCCGCCGCTGCTTTTTGTTTATGAAAAAACTGCTTTTCCTTTGGTTGTGGTGGGGGCTGCCTGCGGGGGCCTGGGCGCAAGCGTGTAGCCCCACCGACGTTTTAGGCACGCATTTTCGGGCCCTGGATGCCAACGGCCGGGAGGTGACCACCCTGTGCGTGGGCCAGCCGGTGCGCTTCGAGCCCCTGGGCCGGGGCAGCAATTTCGTTCTCAATCAACTGTACTACTTGGTTTATCCGGGCACCAGCGCTTTGCCCAATCCCTGCGTTTCCATCAACACCCCGGCCACCCAAACCTACACCCCCACGGCCGCCGGCCCGGTTACGGTGGTGGAAAACTACAACCCCGGCATACCGGGGGTGCTGGCCACGTATTATTATCACAACTACGACGTGCAAGCCACCCCGCCGCCCACGTTCACCGTGGTTCCGTGCGCGGGCAACGTGGCGCTGCTCACCGTCACCGACGCGACCTACGCCAGCTACGCGCTGCAAGGGAGCGGGGGCCTCGAGGTGCCCGTGCAGCGCGGCCCCAACCAAGTGGTGCCGCCCGCCGGCCCCCTCACGCTCGTGGGCCGCTACCCGGCGGGCGGCCTTTGCGAAGGCCGCGCCCCCGTGGCGGTGCGGACGCTGCCAGTTGCTGCCCCCCCGGTGCTGACGAGCCTGACGCTGGCCGGGCCGCTGCCGGGCACCGCCACGTTTGCCTTCGCGCTGCCCCCCGACTACGCCTACACCCTGTTGCGCGACGGGCAACCCGTTGGCCCGCTGGCGGCGGGCAGCACCGGCATTGCGTTGCCCAACGCCACGGCGGGCACCTACGCCGTGCAACGCCGCGACCTGTGCGGCACCAGCCCGGCCAAGTCGGACAGCCTCCACACGCTGGCGTTGAGCGCCGCGCCCACCAGCGGCCACAACCTGCTGCTGTTCGACTACGGCGGCCCGGCGGCCAGCATTCGCATCGAGCGCGACAACACGGTCCTGGCCACGCTGCCGGGCACGGCCACCCGCTTCGACGACCCGCAGGTCGTTTGCAACACCACCTACCACTACCGCGTGACGGCGACCACGGCCAGCGGCGGGCAGTCGGTGAATGCGGTGGCCGTGACGGCGGTGCCGGGGGCGGCGCTGCCCCAGCCGGGGGCGCTGGCTTCGTTCGACGGGCCGGGCCGGGTGGAGCTGTCGGGGTTTTTGCCGGCCGCGTTTCCGGCCCTGCCAGCGGGCGGCATCCTGCGCTACGTTCGCAGCAGCGGCGGCCCCGGCCCGGCCCCGGTGGCGCTGGCCACCACCCGCAGCCTGGCCTTGCGGCGCGACCCGGCCCCGGCCGACCAGCTCCTGGCCGCCCCGCCCTGCTACATTTTGACCCTGACCGACACCTGCGGCACGGTTTCGGCCGTTGGGCCGCCCACCTGCCCGGCCATCCTCGGGGCCGCCGCCGCCGGCTCCGACGGCCTGGCGGTGGCCCTGCACTGGCAGCCCTACCAAGGGCCGGACCCCGCCCAGCCCCTGGCCACGGTGCTGCTCTCGCTGGCCCCCGACGGCACCGAACTGCGCCGCGTGGACGTGAGCGGCCGCACCAGCTTTTTGGACGGCAGCCCGCCCGCCGACCGCCAGATTGTGCGCTACCGGCTGGCCAGCTACGGCGCGGGCCTGTCCCCGGGCGCGGTGAGCTATTCCAACGCGGTGCGGGTGGTGCGCCCGCCCACGCTGGGCGTGCCCACGGCCTTCTCGCCCAACGGCGACGGCCTCAACGACGTGCTCGAGGTCAAGGGCCGCTTTCTGGTCGGCTTCACCTTCTTCGTCATCGACCGCAACGGCCAGGAGGTGTTTCGCACCACCGACCCCGCCACCACCTGGGACGGCCGCATCAACGGCCACGCCCCGGCAAACGGCACCTACGTGTGGCACTTCGACCAAACCGACGAGGACGGGCAGCACCGCCAGCGAACCGGCACGGTGACGATAGTGCAGTAGCGGGGGGGGCACCCTGCTTGCTACCGCACCTCATACAGCCAGATGCGCCAGTAGGCACCGGGGCGGGCAAACACGCCCGCCAGTTGCAGGCCGCTCGCGGCGGGCGTGGCGAGCTGGGCCGCCGACAGAACGTAGCGCCCGCCCATCTGCCGAAAAGCCGGGGCGTTGAAGGCCCAGTGCTGCACCACGCGGTGCTGGTAGGCCCCGGCCTGGAAGTTGCGGCCCAGCTCGGCCGCAAACAGGTAGCACCGGCTACCCCAGTCGTCGAAGTAGTGGCGCAGGGCCGGGCTTTTCTGCAACTCGCCCGCAATCAGGGGGCGGAAGCGGTGCTTGTAGGCCAGGGGGTAGTAGTTCTGGTACGAGTCGAGGGTGTAGAAACCGTTGAGTTGGGCCACGCTGGGCACCAGCCCCAGGCAGGCCACGCGGTACTGCGGCGGCTCCAGCCCGCGCCGCTGCCGGATGGCCGCCTGCACGGCCCGGAACAGTTCCGGGGCCACGTAGGCGCGGTAGCTGGGGTCTTGGGGGCGGGGCCGCCCGGCCAGTTCGCGCAGGTTGTTGGTCCATTCGCGGTTGGCAGCCAGGCCCACCCCCAACTGCACGGCCAGCACCGCCATTGCCCAGCGCCGGGGCAGCCCGCGAAGGGCCTGCGCCAGCAGCCAGAAGCACAGCAGCGCCCCCAGGAAGTAGAACCGCCCGCCATTGAACACGCCCAGGACGGGCCAATACCGCTGGCCCCACACCACCAGCTGCGGGTAGAAGCCGCCCAGCAGCGCCAACGCCGCCAGGGCCAGCAACCCCGGCCCGAAGCGCCGCGCCACCGCCGCCCGTTGCCCGGCCGGAGCGCAGGCCAGCACCCCCACCGCAGCCAGCGCCAGCGCTACCCGCGCAAACTGCCCCGCATGGTACTGGCCCACCAGAAACAGGAGCGTCGCGCTTTTGAGGGCGGCCAGTACCCCCATCGGCTTGAGGTAGCGCAGGTCAAATTCCAGCCGGTGCGGCACGAACTGTTGCCCGGCCAGCGAATAGAACACGGGCCACTCGGCCAGCACGTAGCACCCCAGCAACAGCGCCAGGCCCAGCGCCACCCGCCGATTCAGGTGCCTCGTCCGCTGCCAGTCCCAGAGCAGCCCGGCCAGTCCCACCGCCAGCGCAAACGCCCCCACCAGCGCAAACCACGACCACAGCCCAAACACGCCGATGGCCAGCCAGGGCCACCCCCAGCGCCCCCGGCCCTGTCGGAGCGTGAGAAATGCCAGCAGCAGCAGCGGTTGGCCCAGTACCGTGAGGCCGTAGATGGTGTAGGCGGGCAGCGTGGCCCAAGCCAGGGCCAGCGCCGCCGCTGGCCCGGCCCGCAGCCGCCCACCCACCGGGGCCACCAGCAAGGCATACATGGTCAGCAACCCCGCCAGCCGCACCAGCGCTTGCTGCACCAGGTAGGCTGCCCAGGGAGCCTGCACCAGGGCAAACAGGCCCGTGGTCACGTTCAGGCCCTGCCGCAGGGCGTTGCGGGGCAGCCCGTTCATCACGGCGGGCAGCACAGTGCTGGGGCGGTAATCGAAAACTACGTGGTAGTGGTTCACCAAGTAGAGGTAGCCCATTTCCGAGTCCAGCGTATCGTCAAGGGGGCAGTAGGTGTGGGAGCCGAGCCACGCACCGGGCAGCAGGAATAGCAACAGCGCCAGCAAGGCCAGCGCCAACGGCGACAAGCGCAAAGGGAGGAACGACATAAAATGGGGAGTACGCCGCGAAGACACGCGAATACAGTGGAGACGGGTTGGTAGGCCGAGTGCCCAAAGCTAAGGCTTCGGGGCAGACCAGGGATTGAACCCAGTCCAGGTAATTGACAGTGGAGCGGCTCGTCGATTTCCTGCCCCTACCCAAACACCGGCACCACCCGCCCGCCTTCCACCTTCAGGGCCGCATCGTACTTCTTGCCCGTTTTGCCCGACACAAAGCCCTTGATAACCGCCGTTTCGCCGCGCCGCAGCAGTTGCTTGAGCTGCGGGTCAGTCAGGGCCTTGCCGCCCCACTCGAAGGCCACCCGAAACTGGCAGTCTTCGCGGAAGCGCGAGCAGCCGTAGGCCGCGTGGCCGCGCAACATGGTGCCGAGGCGGCACACCGGGCACGGAATCTGCCCGGCGGCCGGGGCCGTGCCAGGGCTGCTCGCCGCCACCGGCAGCAATTCCGGCGCGTGCTGGGCATTCAGGGTCAGGGCGGCATCAAACTTCGTCCCGTCGGCCCCCGCAAAGCCTTTGATGACGGCCGTGCGGCCTTTGGTGAGCAGGGTTTTGATTTGCGCGTCGCTGAATTTCTTGCCTTGCAATTCGGCCGGCAGCCGAAACTGGCAGCCCGCGCGGAAACGGGCGCAGCCGAAGGCGGTTTTGCCCCGCAGCACCGTTCCGGTTTTGCACACCGGGCAGGTGCCTAAGCTGGCGGTAGGTTCAGCGGCAGGTTTTTGGGTTTCGGTTCTCGGTGTCGGGTTTTTGGTGTTCGGTTTTTGGTGTTCGGTGGTGGGTTTCGAGGTTTCAGCCACGGCCTTTTCGGCGCTGCCGGAAGTCACCATCTGGCCCCGGCGGTCCTGCTGCACCTCCGTCACCATCTCGCGCACCAAGCCCGTGAGTTCGCCCAGAAACGCTTCCGAACTCAACTCCCCTTTCTCAATCTGGCGCAACTTGCGCTCCCACTGCCCGGTGAGTTCGGCCGATTTCAGGGTCGGGTTTTTTATCAAACCAATCAACTCGATGCCCGTGGGCGTGGGCAGGATGCGCTTTTTGTCGCGCCGGATGTAGTTGCGCTTGAACAGCGTTTCGATGATGGCGGCGCGGGTGCTGGGGCGGCCAATGCCGTTTTCCTTCATCGCGAGGCGCAGTTCTTCGTCGTCAATGTTGCGGCCCGCCGTTTCCATGCCGCGCAACAGCATGGCTTCGGTGTAGTCCTTCGGCGGCTGGGTCATTTTGCTGTCCAGTTTGGGGGCGTGGGGGCCGTTTTCGCCCGGCACAAAGCTGGGCAGCACCGTGGCCACCACGTCGTCGTCGGCTTCGGCAGTGCCGCCCGCCGCACCCGGCGCGGGGGCAGGTTTAGGGGCCGTCTGCTGGCTGGGGTCGCCGTACACCACGCGCCAGCCGGGGCTGAGAATCTGACGGCCGCGCACCCGGAACGGGTAGCCCGCCGCCTCGGCCAGCACGGTGGTGTTGCTGACCTCGCAATCGGGGTAAAACGCGGCGATGAAGCGGCGCGCGATGATGTCATAGACGCTGGTTTCCATGCCGCCGCCCGGCCCGGCCGCCCCGGTTGGGATGATGGCGTGGTGGTCGGTCACTTTGTTGTTGTTGAAAACCTTGGGGGTGCGCGGAATCTTGGCCGCCAGCAGCTTTTCGGTCAGCGTTTCGTAGCCGCGCAGGCCGCGCAAAATGCCGGGGATTTTGGGGTATTGGTCGTCGGGCAAAAACGTGGTGTCCACGCGCGGGTAGCTCACGGCTTTCTTCTCGTACAGGGCCTGCACGATTTTCAGGGTGTCCTCGGCCGACAACCCCAGTTGGTTGTTGCACTGCACCTGCAAGCTGGTCAGGTCAAACAGGCGCGGCGGGGCCTCGCGGCCTTTCTTAATCTCCACGTCCGTCACCGTCAGCAGCACGGGGCGCACGGCTTCCAGCGCGGCGGTGGCTTCGGCCTCGCTCACGAAGAAGCCCAAGGCCTTCAGCCGCTCCCGCTCGTCGGGGGCATCGTCGGCCGCTTTGGCGGCTTTGGGCGGGGCCATGTGGCTGAACATCGTGCCCCGGTATTCGGTCCGCAGCACCCAGTAGGGTTCGGGTTGGAAGTTGCGGATTTCGTGGTGCCGGGCCACCAGCAGGGCCAGCGTGGGGGTTTGCACCCGGCCGATGCTCAGCAGTTGCTTGTCCTGGTAAGTGGTGTATTTGAGGGTGAACAGCCGCGTCGCGTTCAGGCCCAGCAGCCAGTCGCCCACGGCCCGGCTCTTGCCCGCCTGGTAGAGGTTGTCGAACTCCTTGCCCTCCTTCAAATTCTGAAAACCCTGCCGGATGGCCTCCTCGGTGAGCGACGAAATCCAGAGGCGCTTGACGGGTTTGCGGCACTTGGCTTCCAGCAGCACCCAGCGCTGAATCAGCTCGCCCTCCTGCCCGGCATCGCCGCAGTTGATGACTTCGGTGGCCCCGGCCACCAGCTCCTTGATGGTGTTGAACTGCTTGACCACGCCCGCGTCGCGGCGCATGAGCTTGATGCCGAACTGCGCCGGAATCATGGGCAGCGCGTGCAGGTTCCAGCGCTTCCAGGCCGGGTCGTAGTCATCAGGTTCCTTGAGCTGGCAGAAGTGGCCGAAGGTCCACGTTACCTGGTAGCCGTTGCCTTCGTAGTAGCCGTCCTGGCGGCGGGTAGCGCCGAGCACGGCGGCAATTTCGCGGGCCACGGAAGGCTTTTCGGCAATGCAAACAATCACTGATTTTCGCTGATTTTACTGATTTCGCTGAATGGGTTTCGGCGCTTGGGGGCAACAAAAGTAGGGCGGGAAAAGGTCGGCAATAAAAGCCCCTACGTCGCGGCCGAAGCCAAAACGTGGGGCTTTTTCAAGCATCCTGCAAAACGCCGGCGTTGTGCTGCTACTCCACTACCAGCCGGGCGGTGTAGGCACCCACCCGCACCGCATACACGCCCGGCGCGAGGCCCGCCGTTTCCAAAACCGCTGCGACTACGTTAGCGGGCAGCGGGGCACGGTATTTTTCGCGCCCCATTGCGTCCAGCACCCGCACGGTGCGGGGCTGGGCAGCGGCTGGCACTACGAGGGTAGCCTGCTCGCGGGCCGGGTTTGGGAACAGCACAGCCGCTACCCCGGCAGCCGGCGCAGCAGCGGCCGAAGGCCCGAACACCAGCGCAAACCGCCCCGTGAGTTCACCGGCCGGGGCCGTGAAGCGGTAGCTGGCAGTCTGGCGCAGGTCGAGGCGGGTGCCGGTGGCTGCATCGGTCAGGTAAAGGGCCTGGGTAGGACCAAAATTGAGGAGGTTGTCTAGGGCCAGCGTGAAGCTACCGGCTTGGGGCAGCGCCAGGGTCAGGGGCAACGGGGCGGCGGCGGTGCCGGGGGCGGGCAACGGCTGGCCGTTGATGGCGTAGGTGTCGGTGCCCGTGCCGGTGGCTAGGTTCAACATCCCACCGGGGTTGCGGAGCTTGAGCGCGTCGGCGGCGAGGTCGAAGCCGGCCGTGGCCGTGGCGGCGAAATACACCACCGTGGGGTCGGCGTGGCCAGCCGCGTCGCGTAGGCTCACGGTCAGTTGGGGGCGCAGGTCGGCTTGGCGGCCCCGGCCAACGGGGGTGCTGGCGGTGGGCCGGCCAAAAGCGTTGTCGGCAGGGTCAAACGTGGTTTTGCGAAAGGCGTTGTTGAAGTGAAATGCTACCGGCGTACCGGCTGGCAACAGCGGTGCCCGCACGAAAAACGCTTGGCCGGTGGGCACAACCAACGGATTGCCCAGCCCAGCTACACCCGTCGAGTAGGTGCCCGCATACGGCCCCGTGGCGGTGTACATATACACGGCCGTGCCGAGGTTCTCAAACGGGTTGGGCGGCGGCGGGCCGCCAACGGTGCTGGGTACAAGGTTGGCCAGGTCCAGTGGCGACGGATACGGGTTGCCCAGCAAATACCAGCCGCCATCGGGGCTGGTGCTACGGGCCAGGTTCACGTCGAGCGAACCGGTGAAGAGGGTGCCGGTGAAATTCACCCGCGCCGTGCCGGGCAAATGCACCGTGTAGCCGGTGCCCGCCACCAGCGGCGCGGCCAGCGAGGCGGGCACTTCCCAGCCCCGGTCGAAGGCCGAAAACCCGGTGATGGCCGTGTTCAGCACCCGGCTTTCGTGGTAGGAATACACCGTCGGAAAAGGAGTGATGAGGCCCGGCGCGAGGCTGGCGTTGTAGGCGGCGGCGCGGCTCACTTCGGGCACGAAGCCGGTTGTGGCCAGGCTGCCCACCGTCATGCCGCTCACCGGGGTGCTGTAGTGGTGGTAGCCCACGCCCTGGTAGGCAGTATTGATAAAGCGTTGCACGGTGGCCGTGTTGCCGAGAACGGTGCCAAAATCGACGTTCGCCACCAGGGCCGTGCCGCTGGCATCACTGAGCAACGTCAGGGGCTGGCCGCCCAGGGTCAGGGTTGTGTTAAGCTGTAGTCGCTCCCGGATAGTCAGGCCCCGGCTCAAGGTGAGGCCATTGCCGCCGCTTTCCACCAGCACTTCGCGGCCCTGCACCATCGCATTGCCGCTCACCTGGGCCGTATTACCGAAGTAAAAATATTTGCCCCCCGGGTGGTAGCGGCGGGCACCCGTCACCTGCACCTGCCCGGTCGCGCCGCTCAAGGTGATGCCAGCCGGGTCGCAGATGATGAGCGTGGCCCCGTCGTGCAGGTAGAAGCTGCCCGTCCCGCTCACCACCGGGCAAGTTTGGGTGGACGAGCCAGCCGTGCCAAATATGCCGCCCGGCAGCACCACCAAACTGTCGGCCACCGTCAGCGTACCGCCCAGCGTCAGGGTGCCGGTGCCCGTTACTGTGACGCTGCCGTAGTCGCCGCCCGTGGGCAGATTTACGGGGGTTGAAACCACCAAATCGGGCAGGCCCAGCCGGACGCGGGCCACAAAGGTTTGCGGGGTGCTGTTGCTGGCCGAAAGTGCAAACGGCCCGAAGCTGGCCGTGCCGTTGTAGCTGCCGGTTACGGTGATGTAATTGCTGCCCGGCACCAGCTCGGTGGCCTGGTCGTCGCTGCCGCCGCCCGCACGGGCTTCGCGCTGCCAGGTGCCACTGGCATCAAGCTGCGCCACGAACACATCCACCCCCCCGGCTGATACCAGGGCGGGCAAACTGCCAAAGGTGGCCGTGTTTTGAAACCCGCCCACCACGGTAAGCAGGCCGCTGGCCGTGGGCCGCAGGGCGTAGGCGCGGTCGGTGCCGGTGCCCCCGGCACGGCTCAGCTGGGTCCAGGTGCCGGTGCTGGCGAGACGGGCCACAAACACGTCGTTGCTGCCCGCCGAGGTGGCTCCTGTAGTGCCGGGGAAGCTGGCCGTGCCCGTGAACGAGCCGGCCACGGTGGCCGTGCCGTCGGCGGCCACGGCAATGCCCTGGCCGTCGTCGTTGCCGGGGCCGCCGGCCCGCACCGCCTGGGTCCAGGTGCCGGTGCCAGGGTTGAAGCGGGCCACGAACACATCGGTGCCGCCGGCATTGGCGAGCGTGGTGCTGCCAAATGTGAACGGGCTGCTGGCCGTGTTGCCCGTGATGAGCAAATCGCCGCCGGGGGCCAGGGCCAGGTCGAGGCCAACCTCCACGTCGTTTCCGCCGCCACTCACGGCCTGCAACCACTGGCCGGCGGCGCTCAGGCGGGCCACGTAGGCATCGGTGATGCCGGCATTGGCCAGCACGGGCAGGCTGCCAAAGGTGGCCCCGGACCGAACGCCCCCCGTCACGTTCACCACGTTGTCGATGCCCACCACCAAGGCTTGCACCGCGTCGTTGCCGGGGCCGCCGGCTCGCACCGCCTGGGTCCAGGTGCCGGTAGTGGGGTCAAACCGGGCCACAAAAACATCGGTGCCGCCGGCCGTGGTCATACTGGCCTGGCCCGGAAAGCTCACCGTGCCGTCGAACCCGCCGCCTACCACCACCGTGCCATCCGGGGCCAGGTCAATGGCGCGGGGCGAAATCAGCCCCGTGCTGGCCACCGCCGTGGCGAAAGTGTAGGTGCCGCTGGCATCGAGCCGGGCCAGGTACAGGGCCAGGCCAGGGCCGCTGTTGAGCGTGAAGCTGCCCAGGGTCAGGCTGCCCGAAAAGCGGCTCGTCACGTAGGTGTTGCCGGCCGCGTCGGCCGTTACGGCCCCGTAGCCGAAGTAGCCGGTTTGCACCGGGGTGTTGGCAACATCACTGGCCCAGAGCCAGGTTTGGGCCGTTGCCAGGGCCGGAGCCAGCCAGCCAGTCAGCACTAAAACCGCCAGCCAAAGCCAGCGGGTGGGCGAAATAAGGGAGAGGTTTTTCATAGGAAAGCACGAGGGGGAAATAAAAGGCCGGAAAATCAGAATTAAAACTTTGTGCAAGCTACATCAAAAACCGATAAGCTACCACCCGCTCCGGCCTTCCCTCCTACTCCAACCCGGCGGCTTTCGCCGCCAAATGGTGCCGGGTCGCCGGGTCCGGTTCCGCCCGCCATGCAGGGACCGGTTTCGGAACGTACCCGGCACCCCCTGCCGTAGCGGAGGTCCGCAACGCCCGCCCCGACCCCGGATGCCTGTTGCGGATATCCGCAACGGCAATCGGGGCACCAAAACGCCCGTTGCGGACCTCCGCAACGGGCGTTTTAAGAACCAGCTCCGACGGGCCAAATTACGCCACGGGCAGTTTGGGCTTGGTCCCGCCGCCCATGTCGGCCTTGCTCAAATCAAAAAACGGGGCCGCTTTCTTCGGGTTGTCCCAAAACTCGAGCAGCAGCGTGTCATACGCCTGAAACAGCAATATTTGGGCTGCTTCATGGGAATTAGCGAAGGTAGAAGTTGGACGATGAACATAGATAGGCGATAAACCGAAGGAAGTTGCCGAGCCTACCAGCCAACCGGGTCGCCTCCGTCCCCGCCCCTACTTGCCCACGGCCACGCGCAGCCCGGCCATGCCCCAGCGGCGCGGCATTTGCGCCCCCAGCAGGTCGGCATAGTCGGCATCGAACAGGTTTTGCACCTGCCCCACCAGCCACAGCCGCCCCGGCAGCAAAGCCGCTTCGAGGCGCAGGTTGAACACGGCGTAGGTCGCCGTGAGGGTGCGGTCGATGGTGCCAGCACTGGGCACGGTGGCCTTGCCGTCGCGCTGCTTCCAGAGGCCGCCCAGGGTGGCGTTGAGGCGCTTGCTGGTCAGGCTCAGGGTGCCCGACACGAGGTGCTGGGGCAGGTTGGCGAGGTACTGCGACCCGATGTCTTCCGAATTTTGCACCTTCAGAAACGTGTAGCCCACCCGCGCATCGAGCCGGGTGCCGGGGGCAAAATCGTGGGCCACCACGGCTTCGGTTTCCACGCCCTGCGTCGTCACCCGAAACAGGTTTTGGGCGAAGCGGTAGCTGGCGGCGGGGTCGAGGTTGGGGCGGCCGGTGGCTTCGCGCACGGTGCTGCCGGGGGTCGGCACGTAGTCAATCTGGTTCTGGCTGGTGCGCCGGAAGTAGGTGGCGTGCAGCAGCACGGCGGGCACGGGGGCGTAGTCCAGCCCGCCCTCGTAGTTCCAAGTGCGCTCGGCCTGCAAGTCGGGGTTGCCCACATTGAGGCCGGTTCGCAGGGTGCCGGGGGCCAGGTAGTTGTTGTAGCGCTCCGTGAAATCGGGGGCGCGGATGGCCCGCCCCGCCCCGGCCCGCACGGTCAGCTGGTCGGTGATTTGCTCACTGGCATTGAGCTGCGGCAGCAGTTCGGTGCCGTAGGCGCGGTCGTGGTCGAGGCGCAGGCTGGCCGTCAGGTTGAGGCCCGCCGTGGGCGCGGCCGTGGCCGCCGCCACCGCCCCCACGTGCCACACCTCGTGCGGCCCCCGGTCGGTGCTGACGATGCTCCGGCGGTCGGCCTGCCCGCCCAGCGTGGCCCGAAGGTTGGCGCTGAGTTGCTGCTGGTGCTGGCCTTGCAGGTTCAGGTAGTGCACGAGGTGGTCCGAAGCGGCCGAGGTGGGCGCAAAGCGGTACACGTCGGTGCTGGCCGACTGCACGAGCTGCACTTCCGTGCGGGCGCGGTCGTTCCACTCGTAGCGCAGTTGGCCCTGGTACCAGTCGCGGGAGGTTTGCTCACGGGCCTGGTCGAAGGTGCTGGTGCTGTAAAAATACTGGGCGTTGAAGTCGCGCTTGTCGAACCCGGCGCGGGCGGCGGCGCTCAACTTGGCCGTGATGTTGTAGGCCGCCGACAGCGAGTAGGTATTCAGGGCCACGTCGGAGCGCGAGTTGGCCGGGGCGGGGCGCAGTTGGCCGTCGGTGGTGTTGTTCAGCACCCCGCCGCCCAGGCGCAGCCCGTTTTGCTGGGCAAAAAAGCCCGCGTTGGTGGACTTCAGGTTCCACTCGCCAGCCATAAACGTGGCGGCGGCTGTGGCCTCGTCAGGCCGGTGCGTGGCGGCGAAGGTCTTGGTCACGATGTTGATGAAGCCGCCCACGGCATCCGGCCCGTACAGGGCTGCGCCCGGCCCGCGCACAATCTCTATCTGCTCAATCTCGGCGGGCGTAATCGGATAATAGCCGCCAAAATGCCCCGTCAGCGGGTCGTTCAGCTTCATGCCGTCCAGCAGCCACAGCACTTGCTGGAACGTCGAGCCGCGCAGACTCACGTCGGCCTGCGCCCCGAAGCTGCCCCGGCTCTGCACTTCCAGGGCGGGCACAAACCGCAGCAAATCGTCGATGGACGTGACCGGGTAGCGGTTCAGCGCCGCCCCCGGAATGACGGTGATGTGCCGCCCGGTGTGCCCGGCTGTTTGGTCGAGCCGGGTGGCGAAAACGGTCACGTCGTCCAGGCGGTGGGTCAGCGTGTCGGGCGGCGGCGGGGTGGCCAGGGCGGGCAAGCGGGCGAAAGCAAGCAGGGCGAAAGCGAAGCGGTGGTGCAAGGGGAGCGGCAAAGCAGGATGAGGCCGCAAAACTACACCTACTCCGCCCCTTCCGGCTGCCCCTGGGGGCCTTCGTAGGTGCTGGTGTCCTCGTCGGGCACGGGCGCGGCTTCGGTGCCGTAAATGTGTTCCATACCGCCAATCGCCTGCCCGTCATCCACGCGCAAGTCCTTCAGCACGCCGTCGGCGATGTCGTACACCAGCCCGTGGAGCCGGGGCGGGTTGTCGCCCCGCATGGCGTTCTGAATGATGTTGGTTTTGGCCAGGTTTCGCACTTGCTCGGTCACGTTCAGTTCCACCAGCCGCCGCAGCCGTTGCTGGGGGTCGGTCAGGCGCAACAGTTCGGTTTCGTGCAGCCGCACCACGTCGCGGATGTTCACCAGCCAGTTGTCAATCAGGCCGTATTGCTTGTCGCCGGCCGCCGCCGCCACGCCGCCGCAGCCGTAGTGGCCCACCACCAGAATGTCTTGCACACCCAGCACTTCCACCGCGTACTGCAACACGCTCAGCATATTCATGTCCGAATGCACCACCAGGTTGGCAATGTTGCGGTGGACAAACATTTCGCCCGGCCCGGTGCCCGTGATGCCCGACGCGGGCACCCGCGAATCGGAGCAGCCGATGAACAGGTAGCGCGGGTGCTGCCCCTCGGCCAGCCGCCGGAAAAAGTCGGGGTCGGCAGCGTTTTTCTGGGCCACCCACTGGCGGTTATTTTCAAGAATTTTGGCGATGGACATACGTAAGGTGCGGGCTTGCCCCTGCTGAAATGGTTGTAGAACGGCGGGCAAATGTAGCGCCGCCCGGGCCTTTGCCCCGCCCCGCACCCCTATTTCGTGACAACCCGGTAGCTCAGCCCCAACTTAAACGCCACGCCCTTCGCCAGCGCCGGACTCAGGGCCGTGGGAGCGTGGCCCAGCCCGATGTAGTCGAGCGTGGCGGGCCATTGGTCGCCCTCGGCGTAGGTGGCAATGCGCAGCGTACCGGCATAAGCCACCGTGCCCCGCAACGCCCAATGGCGGCTCAGGTACCCTTCGGCAAACAGCCCGTAATGCGCCTGCTGGTACTGCAAATACTGATTCTGGTCGCTCAACCGGTAACTGGAATTGAGACCAATCAGGTTAAAGCCCGCGTTGAAGCCAGGGCGTACCGTGTAGCTGATAGTGAAAGCAGTAGGCAAATCGCCAAACACCCGCCAACGCGGGCCGGGCTGCCAGTCCAGCCCCAGCAGCAGCACGTACTGCGGGCCGTAGAATTGCTGCCGGTAGCCCAGCGTGAGACGGCTGGCAAAGCGGGCCGAGTGCCGGTGCGTAAGCCGTCCCACGCCGCCGTAGCGCAGGTCGCGCCCCTGCACCTGGCGCAGGTCGGAGTAGAGGCCGGGCAGGGCCAGGGCCAGCACCTCGGTGCGCGGCGAAACCCGCCAGCGGTAGCCCAGCACCGGGGCCAGTCCGTACACGGCCGCCCCCGGCAGGCCCGCTGGCCCCGCGCCGAATTGCAACGCCTCCAGCCCCAGGCCCAGCAGAAGGGCGCGGGCGCTGTCGGCCCGCAAATTCACCGGCACCGTGAGGTTGGCGCGGTACACGTCGGCGCGGAAATGCTCGGCGCTGCCCGCCACTTGTAGCGGCAACACTTCGTAGCTGAGGGCGATGCCTTCGGCGTAGCCCTGGGCGCGGCCAGCCAGGGGCAGCAGGGCGAGAAAACAAAGGCAGGCGGGGAAGGTCATTGTGTTTTTCCGGTGTTGGGTGTTGGGTGTTGGGTGTTCGGTTTTGGTGTTGGGCGTAACGGCTTTCAAGTCCCAACACCGAACACCGAACACCCAACACCCAACACCGAACACCCAAAACCAACTCCATTGCAAATAAACGGCTTACCCACTACCTCCCGTACCTTCGTCAGGTTTCGCCTACTGCCTATGTCGTTTTCGTACTTTTTGGTCGGGGCACTGCTGCTGACCGGCTACCCGGTTCTGGCGCAATCCATTGCCAACCAAACCACCCCCCCACCCGATAGCAGCCGCACCGTGGCACTGCCCGCCGCCACGGTGGTCGGCTACGGGCAGCAGCGGCCCTGGCTCCGCACCGCCGCCGCCGTGGGGGTGCTGGACGCGGCGGCGCTGGCCCGATTCGGCCCGGCCTCGCCCACGGCCGCGCTCAATAGCCTGCCCGGCGTGCGGCTCGAGGAGCGGGCCACGGCCAGCTACCGCCTCAGCATCCGGGGCAGCACCTTGCGCTCGCCGTTTGGGGTGCGGAATGTGAAGGTGTATTACCACGACATTCCACTAACCGATGCCAGTGGCAGCACCCCGCTTAATATTCTGGACCCAAGCAATTTTGGGCGTATCGAAGTGCTGAAAGGCCCCGCTGGCAGCCGCTACGGCGCGGGCACCGGCGGGGTGCTGCGGCTGGAAAATCAACGGCCCGCGCCGGGCCGTAGCGGCGGCGAGGTGGGCTTCGTGGTAGGGTCGTTTGGGCTGCAACGCCGCACGGCCACGGCCGAAACGAGTCGCCCACCCGCGACTGGCCCCTACCTGCGGGCGCACTATGCCCACCAAACCCTGACCGGCTACCGCGCCAACAGTGCCCTGCGCCGCGATGTGCTGGCCCTGGACGGGGCCGCCGCCACCACCCCAACCCAGACCGTGACGGCCCACCTGCTCTATTCGGACCTGGATTACCAACTGCCGGGCGGCCTCACCCGCGCCCAGTTCGAGCAAGACCCCCAACAGGCACGGCCCGGCACCGCCACCCAGCCCGGCACGGTGGCCCAACGGGCCTACTACGCCGCCCAAACCGCGCTGCTGGGACTGACGCACACCGCGCAACTGGCTGCCCGCTGGACCAGCACCGTCACGCTATTCGGCAGCGGCGCGGCTATCAACACGCCTTACTTGATTGATTTTGAACGCAGCGCCCAACTCGGCGGCGGCGGCCGGGCCAGCCTGAACTACCGCACCGCCCTGGCGGGCCAACCGCTGCAACTGGAAGTGGGCGGCGAAGGCCAGGTAGGTTTCGAGAGCAGCCGCAGCTACCAGAACCGGGGCGGCAGCACCGGCCCGTTGCGCTACGACGACGAAACCCGCACCCGCACCGGCTTCGCCTTTGCCCAAGCTGAAATAGTGCTGCCCGCCCGCTTTTTGCTCACCGTCGGGGCCAGCTACAACGGCCTGCGCTACCACAACCAGCGCTTGGCCGCCGACTCCACCATTTCGGGCCGCTTCGACCTCACGCGGCGCTTCCAGCCCGAAATCCTGCCCCGCGTGGCGCTGCTCAAAACCCTGACCGCCAACTTGGCCGCTTACGCCAGCGTGAGCACTGGCTTTTCGCCGCCCACGGTGGCTGAAATCCGCACTTCCGACGGCGGCCTGAACCAGGATTTGCAAGCCGAACACGGCACCAGCTACGAATTGGGGTTGCGCGGCGCAGCCCGGCACCAGCGCCTGGTGTTCGACGTGACGGCCTTTGACCTGGAATTGCGCGAAACCATTGTTTCGCGCAGCAACGCGCAAGGTACCCAGCTATTTGCCAACGTGGGCAGCACCCACCAACGCGGCCTCGAGGTGGCCCTTAGCGGCTGGCTGTGGCGGCCCGGTGGCCCGCCCGAAACGGGCGACGCAGTAGTCCAACCGCCCACGGCCGCGCCAGTTGCGCCCGGTTTGCGGGCCTGGGTGAGCTACGCCTACAACCATTTCCGCTTCGGCCACTACCCGACCACCAGCGGCCCCGATTCGAGTGGCAACCGCCTTACGGGCACCGCCCCGCACACCCTGAGCGCGGGGCTGGAAGGACGCTTGCCGGCCGGTTTTAGCTTGTTTCCCAGCCTCAGCCAGCAAGCCGCCGTGCCCCTCGACGATGCCAACACCGTATTCTCGAACGGTTACTGGACTTTCGGCGGTCGGGCCAGTTGGCAACACCTGTGGCCCTGCGGCTTTCGCACCGAACTATACGTCGGGGCCGACAACCTCACCGACCGCTCCTACAGCCTGGGCTACGACCTGAATGCCTTTGGCGGGCGCTACTTCCAGCCCGCACCGGGCCGCAGTTGGTACGCGGGTTTGAGTTATGAGTTATGAGTTTCACAGTTATGAGTTATGAGTTATGAGTTTCACAGTTATGAGTTATGAGTTATGAGTTATGAGTTGGTGGTTAAGCAACTAGAGGACAACACAGCATAACTCATAACTCATAACTCATAACTGTGAAACTCATAACTCATAACTCATAACTCACTTGCTTCTGGGCGTGCCACAGCACGAGTTGCCAGCCCTTTTCCGGCGTTTTGATGTACACCACGGCGTATTTGATGCGAATGAAAACTGGTTGCTCGTCGGGGCCAGGGCCGAGGTTGATGCGCACGGTGCCATTAACGACGGCAGCCCGGTCGTCGTTGTAGGGCCGCACGGTCAGGGCCTGCATTTCCACGGCATCGTAGCGGCTCTGGCCGTTGCGGATGGACTCGAGGTAGCTGGCTTTGCCGTCCTGGTGGCCGTTGGAGTGGGTGTAAATCAGGTCGTCGGCAAAAACAAGGTTCAGGGCATCCAGGTTCTGAGCAATTTGGGCATCGAAGCGCTGGCGTTCAAGTTGGGTAATTTCGGTGATGGCGGACATGGGGAACGGGGGAGAAATTGACAAAAGAAAAGCGGCGGGGCGCTAACGCAGAAAATACACTTCAAACGTGGCCCCTTCGCCCGGCTGGCTCTGCAACACGAGGTGGCCCCCGGCGTTTTCCACCATTTTTTTCACCATGTAGAGGCCAATGCCGCTGCCCTCGACGTGGTCGTGCAGGCGCTGAAACATTCCATAAATCTGGTCTTCCCGGGCCGGGTCCAGGCCCAGGCCGTTGTCTTGCACACTCAGCACGTCGTACCGGCCCTCGGCGCGGCTGCGGATGTGCACCAGCGGCGGGCGGCGGGGGTGGTGGTATTTTAGGGCGTTGCTGAGCAGGTTGTACACCACCGAGCGCAGGTTTTTTTCGGAAAACAACACCTGCGGGCAGGCGCTCAGGTCGGTTTCCACCCGCCCCCCCACGGCCCGGATGAGGGGCAGCAGGTCCAGGCCCACGGCCTCGACCACGGCGGCCAGGTCCACGGCTTCGGGCCGCCCGGCGGGGGTGCGTTGCAACAGCGACACGTCGGTGAGCAACTCAATTGTGTGCTGAAACCGGTCCACCGAGTCCTGCATCATGGCCAGCAGGGGGCGCACCTCGGCCCCGTCGCGCACGGCCGGGGGCAGTTCCGTGAGCAGGGCCTGAAGCAGGCCCTCGACGTTGGTAATGGGCGCTTTGAGGTCGTGGGAGGCGGTGTAGATGAAGTTGTCCAGGTCCACGTTGGCGCGGGTGAGCTGGTCGTTGTTGCGGCGCAGTTCCTGCTGGGTTTCGTCCAGGCGTTGCAGGGCCAGCTTGTGCTCGTGGATGTCGGTGTAGGTGCCCACCCACTGCACGATTTCGCCCCGCTCGTCGCGCAGGGGCAGGGCGCGGCCCAGCATCCAGCGGAAATGCCCGGCGCGGTTGCGGATGCGGCATTCCAGTTCCAGCGGTTGTCCGGTGGTCATGCTTTTTTGCCAGTAGGCCAGGGCCAGCGTCAGGTCGTCGGGGCAGATGCTGGCCAGCAGTTGGTCTTCCATTGGCCAGCGGGGCTGCTGCCCGGTGTAGTCAAACCAGCGTTGGTTGAGGAAGGTGTTGCGGCCGTCGGGGCTGGCCGTCCACGCAATCTGGGGGATGCCCTCGAGCAGGCGGCGGGCCTCGGCGGCGGCCTGCTCCACCTCGCGTTGGGCGGCCTGTTGCCGGGCCAGTTCGGCGGTTTGGTGGGCCAGCAACTCGTCCTGTTCCTTCACCAGTTCCCGGATGCTCGCCACCTCGTCCTGCGCCGAAATGTCCGTTATCAGCACCGCCAGCACCAGCGTACCGCCAAAGGTGAGCTTGTTCATCGACACGGCACAGGCCCGCAGGCGACCAGTAGGGGTTTGCAGCGGCAACTCGCCCTTGGCTTTGTCGGCCCAGGCCGCGCTGGTCAGGGCCTGCCAGTAGGCTCCAAACTCGACCGGCACAAATCCCTCAAACGCGTGTCCGGTCATGGCCGTGGCCTCGCTGTCAAGCAATTTCGCCAGGCCGGTGTTGCAGTACAGCATCGTGCCGTCGACACTCAGCAACACGGCTCCTTCGTGCATTTGCTCAATCAGGTTGCGGTAGCCCTGGTCCGCCCCCTCGAGCGTGAAAATGCGCGGCCCGTCGGCGTTTTGCACCGCCAGGGCATCGACCGCGCCGGTACGAATGGCCGCAATCAACTCCTCGGTTTCGCCCAGTTGCTGGCGCAACTCCTCGTTCTCACGGGCCAGGGCAAGCAAGTCGGCGGGGGAAGACATAACGGGTGGTGTTGGAGGTTCGGTTGTAGGCTTTAGGGGTTCGATTTTGGGGTTCAACTATCTCAGGACCGAAAGCTCAAACCCCCGAAAAAATCTACCCGTTCTTATTGCTCCATCCCCAGCCACTGCACCACCTTTTCGGCATTCGCCAAGTCGCCAATCATGCGGCGTTCGGGCAGCGGAAAGCGCCGAATCAGCGTCGGGGCGGCCACAATTTGTTCTTCTTTGGCCCGCTCCGGCTGTTGGTAAAGGTCCACAATCACGAGTTCGTGCCGGCCGGGCAGGTACTGCTGGCACAGGGCCGTAAAATTTTGCACGGCCCGCGCCGAATTGGGTGCCGCCCCCGTAATAAAGAGGTGGAACACAAAAGTTGGTGACGGCGGCGGGGCAGCGGGAGAGGGGGTAGAACTATCCATGCAATTTTTTTCTCAACCGTCAACGGGTCGAATGTCCAGGCCCACCAACACTTTTTCCTGGTTGGATAAATCGCCGATAATTTTACGAATGGGCTGCGGCACCTTCCGCACCAGCGTCGGGATGGCCAGAATCTGGTCGCCTTCGGCCAACTGCGGATTTATCAACAAGTCTATAACTTCCAGTTGGTAACGCCCTTGCAAATGCGCTTCGCAGTAGCGTTTGAGGTTGGCCAGGGCAGCCACCGATTTGGGCGTTTGCCCTGCTACGTACAAACGTAGCTCCCAGGTTTCAGGAGTGGTCATGGCGCGGGCTGGTTAGGGGCCGTTTGGGGGCCGGTGGTGGGAGCCGGGTTGGCGAGTTGGCGGCGGCCGTCGGCCTGGGCCTGCGCCCGCAGGTGGGCCTCGTCGCTGATTTGCCGCAGTTCCTCCTCCACGCTCTCAAACTCGGTGCGGAGGTTGGCGATGTTGGCTTCCAGCACCCGGCGGCGGCGTTCCAGTTCGCGGTCCTTGCGGTCCTGTTCCTGGCGCACGGCCAATGTCTGGGCTGCGTCAAGCAGTTGCTGGGCGTGGCGGCCGGCCCCGGTCACGATGCCCGCTGGCCCGATAATCACGTCCAGCAGCCGCACCCCTTCGCTGGTGATGAGGAACTCGCGCACTTTGTTGGAGTGCGCCATGCCCCGGCTCTTGAGAATGCTGATGCCCCGGTTGCGTTCGCCCACGCCCTCGAGGTCGCGCACCGTGAGCCAGGTGTCCACGAGCGACGAAATGCCTTCCTCTGTCATTTCGCTCTGGCTGTTCTGGCCGCTGAGCAACGACGTAAAAAACGCCGTGATGCCGTTCATTTTCAGAAAGTCAATCAGCCGCGTGAGCATACTCCGCACGTCGCTCGGGTTGCCCACCGAAATCAGGTTGCTGATGGGGTCAATGACGACTGCCTGGGGCTGAAACGTGCCAATGAGCTTGTGAATCGTGAGCAAGTGGCGCTCCAGGCCGTTCAGGGTGGGGCGGGCGGCCTCGATGCGCAGCAAGCCCTGGTCCACAAACGGGGCCAGGTCCAGGCCCACCGACCGCATATTGCGGAGCAGTTGGGGCGGCGATTCCTCGAACGCAAAATACAGGCAGCGTTCGCCCCGCCGGCATATTTCGTGGGCAAACGAGGAAGCCAGCGTGGTTTTGGCCGTGCCGGCTGTGCCGGTTATCAGTACGCTGCTGCCCCGGTAGAAGCCCCCCAGGCCAAACATCTCGTCCAGCGCCGGCACCCCCGAACTTATCACCTCGTTCGAGACCGCGTGGTTGAGCAACAACGACGTGACGGGCAGCACCGAAAAGCCGTCTTCGGAAATCAAATACGGGTACTCGTTGGTGCCGTGGGTGCTGCCCCGGTACTTCACAATGCGCAGCCGCCGGGTCGTAATCTGGTCAATCACGCGGTTGTCGAGCAGAATCACGCAATCCGACACGTATTCTTCCAGCCCCTGCCGGGTCAGGCTTCCCTCGCCGCGCTCGGCCGTTATCACGGCCGTCACGCCCCGGCCTTTGAGCCAATGGAACAGCCGCCGGATTTCGGAGCGCAGCACGGCTTGGTTAGTGAAGCCCGCAAACAGCGTTTCGATGGTGTCCAGCACCACCCGCTTGGCCCCGATGCTATCGATGGCATACCCCAGGCGAATAAACAAACCTTCCAAGTCGTACTCGCCGGTTTCGGCAATCTCGGCCGCATCCACGTGTACGTGGTCGATGCGGAGCTGGCCGGCGGCTTGCAAGGCGGGCAGGTCGAAGCCCAGTGAGGCCACGTTGGCGGCCAGGTCGGGGGCCGTTTCCTCAAAGGTCATAAACACGCCCGGCTCGCCAAATTCCCGGATGCCGCGCACCAGAAACTCGGTTGCCAACAGGGTTTTGCCGCAACCCGCACTGCCGCACACCAGCGTGGGCCGCCCTTGCGGCAGCCCCCCTTCGGTGATTTCGTCCAGCCCGTCGATGCCAGTCGGCGCTTTGGGCAGTTGGGGCAAGGGCAAGGCAAGGGGTAAAGAAGGGTTCATTGGCGCAGCAATTGCTAGAAAATGAAATAAGGCCCGGAAACGGGCGGCAAGTTACGCGAATTATAGTCAGTGTTGCGCCGCCCGGCTGCGCCCAACCCACCCTACCCAGCGCCGCCGGAGCCGCACTAAGTGGCCCCCAAATTCTGATAATCAGCCAGCCTATACCCCAAAAAGCCCGCTTCTGTGAAGAAGCGGGCCGGGGTTTGTAGCTCAGAAAGAACGTGGGTAGAAAAGCAGCTAACGGGCGATGCCCGACAGGACACCGCAACGGTCAAAAAACACTTTACAGCACTCGATGTGCCGTAAAGTTGGCCCGCAGGTTCTGGTAAGCAAACCGTTGCTCGGGGCGCAGCAGTTCGTTCAACCGGGCTTCGTAGCGGTATTGGGCGGCCGAGAGTTCGGCATCGCGGGTTGCGCCACTGGCCCCGCGCAGGTCGAGTTGGGCTTCCAGTTCCCGCCGCTCGTTGAGCATTTCCAGGTGCAGCCGCCGGATGGCAATGTACTGCCCCTCGTGCAAGGGAATGCGCTGGGCCAGCGCCCACGTCAGGGTGGTGGCGCGTGCCACCACCGTGGCCGGGTACAACCCGTCGCCGGGCCGCCGGGGCGGGGCCGCTTGTGTCGCGCCAAAACCAGCAGCCAGGACCGCCGTCAAAAACAAATTTTTCATGGGTTTGGGAATAAAGTGAAACGAATGGGACAAATCCGACTGCCCAATGCCAACCGGGCTTTCTTTGACGACCCAAACATAAGCGCCGTTTCTTCGCAAATTCAAAAAAAATTATTTGGCGTTTCTCTAAGCTAATGGTTTTTTGCAGCACTGATAACCAACTGGTTTTTCGGGGCTTAATTTTTGTGCTAAAAGTTGGAGTGCAGTCCGGATTTTTTTTTGCCCTTTGATAAATTTTACTTTTTCTGAAAATATTCCTGTTAAATTTTCACCTTTTTAAAGCCTCACTTGAAGCATTTTGGGGCGCAAATGTCGGTTCACTACTCCTTGGTTGAAGTCTGCACTTCGCCGCAAAGCGGCGAATCGGGGCTTGCCCGGTGGCAGTGAAACTGCCTTGAACCCACAATTTTTTTCAAACAATTCCCGACTCTTTGCGGCGAAACGCGAACTGCAACCGAATGCCAGCGAGCGGAAGCTTGCGCTACAAAATCCGCAACTCAATCCGGCGGTTCAGCCGGCGGTGGTCTTCGCTGTCGTTTGGCTCCAACGGGCGGCTTTGGCCGTAGCCTTTGGAGCGCAGGCGGCTGGCAGCCACGCCGTGGCCGGCCAAATAAGTCATCACGGCCTGGGCGCGTTTTTCCGACAGCGCCATGTTGGCCTCCGGAGTGCCCACGTTGTCGGTGTGGCCCGACACCTCAATCTGCACCTCGCGATACTGCCGCATGAACTCAATCAGGCGGTTGAGTTCGGTGCGCGACTGCGGCTTGAGGTCGTATTTGTTGGTATCAAAAAACAGGTTGTTCAGCACCACCGTGCGGCCCGCTCGCACCGGCTCCAGGTAGATGTCCAGCGCCGTGGGGTTGAAAGTTTGCTGGCTGGAATAGTCAAAGCTGAGGCTTTTGAGCAGGTATTTGTTGGCCGAAGCGTACATCCCGTAGCGGTGGCCGTCGTTGAGCACGGCGGTGTAGTCGCCGGTCACGGCATCCGAGGTCACAAACTGCGTCAGGGCATCGGTTTCCAGGTCGTAGATTTTCACGTCGGCCCGGAGCGGCTTTTTCGTCACGGCATCAAACACGCGGCCTTCGGCGTAGGTGCTGGTTTCGCGGGCTTTCACGGGCGGGGGCACCTCAAAGCCAAATAGTTCCACCGGCTTTTCGCGGCTGAGCTTGTAGCCGCCGGGCGGCTCCTGGCTGGCGCGGGTGCGCGAGCAAAATCCGCGCTGATTGTCGGACGTGACGAACAGCGAAGCCTCGTTCTCGAACGTGTTGAGCGGGTAGCCCAGGTTGCGTGGTTCGCCCCACTGCCCGGAAATAGCCGTTTTTTCGCACCGAAACACGTCCAACCCGCCCATCCCCACGATGCCGTCGCTGACGTAGTAAAGCGTCGTGCCGCTGGCGTGGATAAACGGGGCCATATCCTTACCGGGGGTGTTCACCGGGGCACCCAGGTTCTGGGCCGTGCTCCAAGTGTCGTCGTCCTGCAAGGTACTCACGTACAGGTCTTCCTGCCCCATTCCGCCGCGCCGCGTCGAGGTAAAATACAGCGTCCGCCCGTCGGCCGAGAGCGAGGGCTGCGAGTCCCACTCCGGCGAGTTGATGGCCAGGCCCAGGTTTTGGGGAATGCTCCAGTTGTTGCCGGTGCGGCGCGAGATATACAAGTCACAGTTACCCACGGCTTTGGGCCGGTCGCAGGCTGCAAAAACCAGCGTCCGGCCGTCGCCCGAAATGGTGCCCGCCCCCTCGTTGGCCCCCGAATTGATGACCGGCGAAATAGACTGCGGGGCACTCATGGTGCCGTCCTTGTTTTGGCGGCTCAGGTAGAGGTCTTCGCCGCTCGTCACGTTGGGGCGGCCCGTGAACAGCAGAAAGCGGCTGTCGGCCGTCAGGGTCGGAAAGTATTGGTACTTAAACTCGTTGAGCGGCGATGGCAGCCGCTTGGGCAATTCGCCCACGGGGTGTTTCATGGCCTCGGCGGCGAAGGCGCAGGTCAGCAACGCCCGTTCCGCGCGGGGGATGCCCTTATATCCTTTGGGGGCCATTTTCAGCATTTGGCGGTAGGCATCGGCGGCAGTTTGGTACTCGCCAAAGCCGAGGGCCAAATCCCCAAGTTGCTCATATTGCCCCACGCGGGTCGGGTCGTTGGGCAGCCGGGTCAGGCCCTCGCGGTAGGCCGTGAGGGCGGCGCGGGTGTCGCCCATCGCCTTCAGCATCGAGCCTTTCATCACCCAGGCTGGCCCAATGGATGGGAACTTCTCGTTCAGTTGGTTCAGCGTTTCCACGGCTTTCAGGAAGTCGCGGTCCTTGAGTTGCTGCTGGGCCTTTTCGTACAGGTTGCGGGCTTTGGTGTTCGTGATGACCACCGGCCCCTGCGCCGTGGCTGCCAGAGTGCCCGTCAGCAAAAAAGCTAATAACCAGAGCCATCCGGCCCGCGTCGCGGAAAAGTGGGGCATGGGCTAAGGAATGTCAAGGTATTTATGGGTCTGCAACGACACCTGCCAGCGCGGGTGTTGCTTCACGTATTCAACCAGCGCCGGGGTCATGCGGGCGGCGCGGCTCCATTCGGGTTGCAGGTAGCGGCGGGTCGTGGCGGGCACCAGCGCGGCGTGTTCTTCGGCCCATTCAAAGTCTGAATCATTGAACACTACCACTTTGAGTTCGTCGGCCACCGCCAGCACGTCGGGCCGGGGAGCTTTGAATTTTTTAGGCGACACGCACACCCAGTCCCAGGTGCCGGTGAGCGGGTGCGCCCCCGACGTTTCCAGCCAGGTGCGGCAACCGGCAACTTGCAGTGCAGCCGTGAGCGGCCCCAGGTTGTGCATCAGCGGTTCGCCGCCCGTAATCACTACGTTGCGGCCCGGCTCGGCCAGCACAGCGGCCACCAGGTCGGCTACTGCCTGGCGGGGGTGCGCGGCGGCATCCCACGATTCCTTCACGTCGCACCAGTGGCAGCCCACATCGCAGCCCCCCAGCCGGATGAAATAGGCGGCCCGTCCGGTGTTATACCCTTCGCCCTGAATAGTGTAAAACTGCTCCATCACCGGCAGCATGGTCCCAGCGGCAACAATTTCCGGGGCGGCAGACAAAACGGGCAAGGCAAACGAAACAGGCATGAAACAGCAAATTTGGGGGCCGACGGCACCCGGATGGAGAAGCCCAAAACAGCTTTCACCTGCCCCGGTGTTTCCCTAACAGCCCGCTAAAGTACGGCCCGGCTCCCAATGTTGCCCGCCGCAATCGTTGCCGACCGTTTTATCGCGGATAGATTTCGCCCGTCGTCGCCCGCAAGGTGTTCAGCAGCAGCATGGCAATGGTCATCGGCCCCACGCCGCCCGGCACGGGCGTGATGCGCGAAGCCAGCGGGGCCACTTCGGCAAAGTTCACGTCGCCTTTCAGCGCGTAGCCACTCTTTTTGCTGGGGTCGACCACGCGGGTCGTGCCCACGTCAATCACTACCGCGCCGGGCCGCACCATGTCGGCCGTCACAAACTCGGGCCGACCAATTGCGGCCACCACAATGTCGGCCGTCCGGCAGATTTCGGCCAGGTTCTGGGTCCGCGAATGGCATAAAGTAACGGTGCAATTTGCCGTGTCCAGGTTCTTGGCCAGCAGAATGCTAACCGGTGTGCCCACGATGTTGGACCGCCCAATAACGACACAGTGCTTGCCGCTGGTTTTAATGCCCTGCCGGGCCAATAATTCCACGATGCCCGACGGTGTGGCGGGCAGCAACGCGGGCAGCCCGGCCACCATCCGCCCGATGTTCATGGGGTGAAAGCCGTCCACGTCCTTTTCGGGCCGGATGGCCTCAATCACCTTGTTGGGGTCTATGTGGGCGGGGAGCGGCAGTTGCACAATGAAGCCATCTATTGCCGGGTCGTGGTTGAGCCGGTCCACCACGGCCAGCAAGTCGGCCTCGCTCAGGTCGTCCTCGTAGCGCAGCAGCGTGGACGCAAAGCCCACCCGCTCGCAGGCCAGCACCTTGTTGCGAACGTAGGTTTCGGAACCGCCGTCGTGGCCCACGAGCACGGCGGCGAGGTGCGGAATTTTCAGGCCCGCCGCTTGGCGTTGAGCTACTTCGGCGGCAATTTCAACTTTGATGTCTTCGGCGGTTTGTTTGCCGTCAATGAGGTGGGGAACTTTGGAAACTTCGTCGGTAGGCGACATGGGAAAAGCTATTATTAATTAAGAAAACAACGCCTTGATGAAACCTGCTTCATTAGCAGCCGTAAAGCTCCCAACCACTCACACCCCAAACCCCAAAACACCATGCATTATTTTCTGAATGCCGTCAAAAACCACTACGCCGATTTCAACGGGCGTGCGCGTCGGGCCGAATTCTGGCAGTTTTACTTATTCTTTATCCTCACGGTGATGGTTTTCGCTTTCATTGGCGGCATGGCAAAAATGCCAGCACTCGTCGCAATTCCCTACCTGGGTTTGCTCGTGCCTTATTTTGCTGTGGCTGCTCGCCGGATGCACGACGTAGGTAAGAGCGGCTGGTTCATTCTGATTCCGATTTATAACTTAATCCTGACCCTGACCGATGGTGACAAAGGCTCGAACGAATACGGGGCTGACCCGAAGGGTGATGTCGTCACCAATTTCATGAACAGCTAAACCGTTGGCATAAGCTACCAAAAAGCGGCCCCGGCAAATTGCCGGGGCCGCTTTTTTATTCAATCAATTTTCAACACCGCCAAAAACGCTTCCTGCGGAATCTCGACCGACCCCACCGAGCGCATCCGCTTCTTGCCTTCTTTCTGCTTTTCGAGCAGCTTGCGCTTGCGCGAAATGTCGCCGCCGTAGCACTTGGCAATCACATTCTTACGCAGGGCCTTCACCGTTTCGCGAGCAATGATTTTTTGGCCGATGCTGGCTTGAATGGCGATGTCGAACATTTGGCGGGGCAGCAACTCGCGCAGCTTTTCGCAGAGGCGGCGACCCCAGTCGTAGCTCTTGGAGCGATGCACAATGGCCGACAGCGCGTCCACCTTCTCGCCGTTCAGCATCACGTCGAGTTTCACCATGTCCGATTCGCGGAAGCCAATCAACTCATAATCCAGCGACGCATAGCCCCGGCTAATGGTTTTGAGCTTGTCAAAGAAGTCGAACACGATTTCGGAGAGCGGCAGCTCGAAGCTCATTTCCACCCGCTCCGAGGTCAGGTAGCTCTGGCCCTTGATGATGCCGCGCTTGTCCATGCAAAGCGTGATAATCGGGCCGACGTACTCCGCTGCCGTGATAATCTGGGCTTTGATGTACGGTTCCTCGATGTGCTTTATCAGGTTCGGCTCCGGCATTTCACTGGGCGCGTTGATGGTCAGGAGCTGGTCTTTGGTGCCGGTGGCGTGAAACTGCACACTCGGCACGGTGGTAATCACCGTCATGTTGAACTCGCGCTCCAACCGCTCCTGCACGATTTCCATGTGCAGCATCCCCAGGAAGCCGCAACGGAAGCCGAAGCCCAGCGCCACCGATGTTTCCGGTTCCCACACCAGCGAGGCATCGTTGAGTTGCAGCTTTTCCATGCTGCTCCGCAATTCTTCGTACTCGGTGGTATCCACCGGGTAAATGCCCGCAAACACCATCGGTTTTACGTCGGCGAAGCCCTGAATGGCCTCGGGCGTGGGCCGGTGAACGTGCGTAATGGTGTCGCCCACCTTCACTTCCCGCGCTTCCTTGATGCCCGAAATGAGGTAGCCCACGTTGCCCGCCCGCATTTCCTGGCGCGGCTCCTGGTTCAGGCCCAGGATGCCGATTTCGTCGGCCCCGTATTCCTTGCCGGTGGCCATGAAGCGCAGCTTGTCGCCCTTTTTCAGGCTGCCGTTCTTGATGCGAAACAGCACCTCGATGCCCCGGTAGGAGTTGAATACCGAGTCGAAAATCAGGGCTTGCAGCGGCGCTTCGGGGTCGCCCTTGGGGGCCGGAATCCGCTCACAAATGGCGTTCAGGATGGCCTCAATGCCGATGCCCGCTTTGCCCGAAGCGTGGATGATGTCCTCCGGTTTGCAGCCGATGAGGTCCACAATCTCGTCTGTCACCTCCTCCGGCATGGCGTGGGGCAGGTCTATTTTGTTGAGCACCGGGATGATTTCCAAATCGGCCCCGATGGCAAGGTAGAGGTTGGAAATGGTTTGGGCCTCAATGCCCTGCGACGCATCCACAATCAGCAAGGCTCCTTCGCAGGCGGCAATGCTGCGGCTCACTTCGTAGCTGAAGTCCACGTGGCCGGGCGTGTCAATCAGGTTCAGCGTGTAAATTTCCCCTTTGTAGGGGTACTGCATCTGGATGGCGTGGCTCTTGATGGTGATGCCGCGCTCGCGCTCCAGGTCCATGTTGTCGAGCAACTGGGCCTGCATATCGCGCTTGGCCACGGTGCTGGTGAATTCGAGCAGCCGGTCAGCCAATGTAGACTTGCCGTGGTCGATGTGGGCGATGATACAAAAATTGCGGATATGTTGCACTGGGAACGTATTTTTAGGCTGCAAAGGTAGGGCATGGCCCTGCCCAACGCCAATGCCGGAGCACCGCTAGTGCCCACCGGCCGCGCTACAACGGCCCAAACCCGCTAGTTTTGTCTTTTTATTGCCCCGTCCCGAATTATCGCGCCCGCCTCTATGCAACAGCAAACCGACTTTGACCCCACCGAGCTTGCCCTTACCGACAACGACAAGTTTACCATCGCGGCGGCCAATGGCACGGTTCTCTACGTGCTGGCTTACACGGTGGTGTACGCCATTCACCAAACCGTGAAAATCATGCTTTCCTCGCATTACCACCTGCGTGGAGTATGGGACGCGAGCCGGATAGTGTACACCATGGCCGACAACGAGTGGTGGAAACTGGCCATCATCGCGGTCAATGGCATCGGGCCGTTTGCGGCCATGCTGCTGTGGGTGGCGGCCTACCGCTGGTACTGGACCGTATTAAGGGCCAAACGGGGGCTGTTCAAGCTTCTAATTCTCTGGGTTTCGCTGCACGCTTGCAACTTGGTATTCGGGGCCTTGCTGGCCGACACGTTCACGCAGTCGGGTTTCTGGTTTGTGCCGAGTTGGGTGTTTCAGCTCGGCAATGTGCCCAACGTGGTATTGGCCATTTTTGCGGGCATTGCCGAATTGGCCATTGGCTATTTTATGTCCACCGCGTTTTTGCAGGCCCACGACTCCAAAACGGTGATGCGCTACCAGAACCGGCAGCGCATGGTGCTCTACACGCTGCTCTTGCCTTACGTGTTCGGCACCTTCCTCATTGCCCTGAGCCGGCTGCCCACCCCTTCGTTGTCCGAAATCCTGCGCCTGTCCATGATGGGCTTGCTGGTTGGCCCCCTGTGCTTGGGCAGCCTCAACGAGCTATTTGGCTCGACGGTGCGCGGCCCGCAGAACACGCGCATGGCTTGGGGCCTGGCCGGATTCATGATTATTTTACTGCTGCTGTGGCGCTTGTTTCTCACGCCGCCCATTCACTTTGAGTTCTGAGGAGCCTGGGGCACATTTGGCCTCTACTTGTTTGGTCAATCGTCCCCGTTGCCAGCGCCCATTCGGAGTTCAGTGCTGTGTGTACTGCCCATGAATCAGTTCCAATCAAAGTAAGCCCCGGCCCCGCCGGGGCTTTTTTGTACCTTCGCTTGCATCTACGGATGCCGCGTAGCTTTTGCTTTTTGAAAAACCCACGGGCTATTCAGTGAAAATTCCTTTTATCGGGCGCAATGGAACAATACCCAAAATAAGCAGTCATGAGTGGCAAATTTTTTGCTTTTTTTAAAAAATGACCATGCTCTGACGCACGAAGCCCAACGCCCCAGCCACCCCGCCGGGGCGTTTTTCGTACCTTCGCCTCCCCAAACTCCTCTGCTATGCACCCCGCTCCCACCGCGCCCTACAAACCCCAAAACCACGTTCGCATCGTCACGGCCGCCGCGCTGTTCGACGGGCACGACGCGGCCATCAACATCATGCGCCGCATCATCCAAAGCAGCGGGGCCGAGGTTATTCACCTGGGCCATAACCGCTCGGTGCAGGAAATTGTGGACTGCGCCATTCAGGAAGATGCCCAGGCCATTGCCATCACCAGCTACCAGGGCGGGCATAACGAGTATTTCAAGTATATGCACGACTTGCTGAAGGAGCGCGGCGCGGGCCACATCAAAATCTTCGGCGGCGGCGGCGGCGTGATTCTGCCCACCGAAATTGCCGACCTGCAAGCCTACGGCATCACCCGCATCTACTCGCCCGACGACGGCCGGGCGATGGGGTTGCAGGGCATGATTAACAACCTGCTGGAACAAGCCGATTTCCCCACCGGCCAGCACCTGAACGGCGAGGCCAGCCACGTCAGGGAGAAAGATGCCCGCAGCATCGGCCGGTTGATTTCGGCGGCGGAGAATTTTCCGGAGGAATTTGAAAAAGTGCGCGGGCAGTTGGTTGCCGACCACTCCAACTCCCTTGCTTCTGAACCCAACACCGAAAACCCAACCCCCAAACCCTTAAGCCCCCAGGCCCCAATACTGGGCATCACCGGCACCGGCGGCGCGGGCAAGTCGAGCCTCGTGGATGAGTTGGTGCGGCGGTTTCTGATGGATTTCCCGGACAAGACCATTGCCATTATTTCGGTGGACCCCAGCAAGCGCAAAACCGGCGGGGCCTTGCTCGGCGACCGCATTCGGATGAATGCCATCAACAGCCCCCGCGTGTATATGCGGAGCCTGGCCACGCGGCAGAGCAACCTGGCTTTGAGCCGCTACGTGCAGGACGCGGTGGACGTGGTGCGGGCCGCCGACTACGATTTGATTATTCTTGAAACTTCGGGCATTGGCCAGTCCGACACCGAAATCATTGAACACTCCGATGCCAGCCTCTACGTGATGACCCCGGAATACGGCGCGGCCACGCAGTTGGAGAAAATTGATATGCTGGACTTTGCGGACGTTATTGCGCTCAACAAGTTCGACAAGCGCGGGGCGCTGGATGCGTTGCGCGACGTGCGGAAGCAGTACCAGCGCAACCACAACCTGTGGGACACGCCAACCGACCAGATGCCGGTGTTCGGCACCATCGCCTCGCAGTTCAACGACCCCGGCATGAACCGGCTGTACCGGGCGGTGCTGCGGATGCTGGAAACCAAAACCGGGGCCACCTTCGCCTCGCACCTGGAAACCAGCGGCGACGACTCGGAGAAAATCTACATCATCCCGCCGCACCGGACGCGCTACCTGTCCGAAATTGCCGAAACCAACCGCGCCTACGACCAGCGGGTGCGCGAACAAGCCAACATTGCCGAAGTGGCGGGCGCATTTGCCAAGCTGGAAGGCTACTACCGCGACGAGAAAAAAAGTTCGGACAGCATGGTGGGCGAGTTCGGCAAGGAAAAGGACAAGCAATTGCGCCGCCTCGATGCCAACAGCCAGGCCATTCTGGAAAACTGGGAAAGCACCTTGCAGAACTACCGCAACCCGGAGTACGTGTACGCGGTGCGGGGCAAGGAAATCCGGGTGCAGACGCACACCAAGGCGCTGTCGGGCAACAGCATTCCAAAAGTGGCGGTGCCGCGCTACACGGGCTGGGGCGACCGCCTGCGCTGGGCCATGCAGGAGAATTTCCCCGGCGAGTTCCCCTACACGGCGGGCGTGTTTCCGTTCAAGCGCGAGGGCGAAGACCCCACCCGGATGTTTGCCGGCGAGGGCGGCCCGGAGCGCACCAACCGCCGCTTCCACTACGTGAGCCTGGGCCTGCCCGCCAAGCGCCTCAGCACGGCGTTTGACTCGGTGACGCTGTATGGCGAAGACCCCGACCTGCGCCCCGACATCTACGGCAAAATCGGCAACGCCGGGGTCAGCATCGCCTGCCTCGACGATGCCAAGAAGCTGTATTCGGGCTTCAACCTGGCCAACCCCAGCACCTCGGTTTCGATGACCATCAACGGCCCGGCGGCTACGCTGGCGGCGTTTTTTATGAACGCCGCCATCGACCAGCAGTGCGAGTTGTACATCAAGGAGCACGAATTGACGGCGGAAGTCGATGCCAAAGTCGACCAGATTTACGTGGCTAAGGGCCAGCCCCGCCCCCACTACCAGGGCGAGCTACCGGCCGGCAACGACGGCCTGGGCTTGCTGCTGCTGGGCGTGACGGGCCAGGACGTGCTGCCCGCCAACGTGTACGCCGCCATCAAGGCCAAGACCCTGACGCAGGTGCGCGGCACGGTGCAGGCCGACATCCTCAAGGAAGACCAGGCCCAGAACACCTGCATTTTCAGCACCGAATTTGCCCTGCGTTTGATGGGCGACGTGCAGCAGTATTTCATCACCGAAAAAGTCCGCAACTTCTACTCCGTCAGCATTTCGGGCTACCACATTGCCGAGGCCGGAGCCAACCCCATCACCCAGCTGGCGCTGACGCTGAGCAACGGCTTCACGTTCGTGGAATACTACGTGAGCCGGGGCATGAGCGTGAACGACTTCGCGCCGAACCTGAGCTTCTTTTTCTCCAACGGCATCGACCCGGAGTACGCCGTCATTGGGCGGGTGGCGCGCCGCATCTGGGCCAAGGCCATGAAGCTGAAGTACGGCGCCGATGCCCGCAGCCAGATGCTGAAGTACCACATCCAGACCTCGGGCCGCAGCCTGCACGCCCAGGAAATCGACTTCAACGACATCCGCACCACGTTGCAGGCGCTTTACGCCATCTACGACAACTGCAACTCGCTGCACACCAACGCCTACGACGAGGCCATCACCACGCCCACCGAAGAAAGCGTGCGCCGGGCCATGGCCATTCAGCTCATCATCAACCGCGAGCTGGGCCTGGCCAAAAACGAAAACCCGCTGCAAGGCTCCTTCATCATTGAGGAGCTGACCGACCTGGTGGAAGAGGCGGTGCTGCTCGAATTCGACCGCATCACGGAGCGCGGCGGCGTACTCGGGGCCATGGAAACCATGTACCAGCGCGGCAAAATTCAGGAGGAAAGCATGCACTACGAAATGCTGAAGCACACGGGAGAGTACCCCATCATCGGGGTGAATACCTTCCTCTCGTCCAAAGGCTCACCCACGGTGGTGCCGGCCGAAGTCATCCGGGCCACGGAGGAGGAAAAGCAGTACCAAATCGATATGCTCCAGCTGCTACACCAGCGCAACGCCGACCAGGCCCCAGCGCGCCTCAAGCAGCTCCAGCAAATCGCCGTGGCCAACGGCAACCTCTTCGCCGAGCTGATGGAAACGGTGAAATACTGCTCACTCGGCCAGATTACGAATGCGCTGTTTGAGGTCGGCGGGCAATACCGGCGCAATATGTAGACCGCAGATGCAAACGGATTTGACGGATTGAACGGATACGGCGCGTTGCGCCTTACTTTTGGTTATGGCTTACAGTGATTTTTCCGTTTTTGATTTGCGGCAGCAGTTTGGTGTCCAGTTTCGCGCCGAAACGCTCTTTCCACAGCTCGCGCCCATTGAGCCGACTCCCTGGTTACGGGAGGCTTTGCGGAAGGGACAGGAATTGGGTTTTAACAGCGAAAAGTCCCGGTCCGAACGACTGGTAACCCCGGTATTGATGGAGTTGAGCGACCGGAACCACCGCTCATTTTCCATTTATTCGGGGATGAACCTGGACGTGGACGTTGAGGCGGGCCTGCGGGGCGAATGCGATTTTATCTTTTCATTCAGCCGCATTCAGGACTTCATTGCATCCCCGGTCTTCTGCATTGCCGAAGCCAAGAAGCAAGATTTGGAACTCGGCACCATTCAGTGCGCAGCGCAGCTCATTGCCGCCCGCCGCCTGAATGAATTGGAGAAAAACCCCATCCGCACCATCTACGGCTGCTCCACGACAGGCATCGAATGGCGCTTTTTGAAATACGAAGGCAACGAATTCATTTTGGACCAGCAACGCTTTTTCCTCTCCGAACTCCCGGCCTTGCTGGGGGCGCTGCAAGCGGTGGTGGATGCGGCCAGAAGCCCTGCTGGCGAAACGGGAGTACCTTCGCCGAGCTGATGGAAACGGTGAAATACTGCTCGCTCGGCCAGATTACGAACGCACTGTTTGAGGTCGTTGGGTAGCATCATTAGTTATTTTTCAAAAAACCTGTGATTATATGAGCTTTGACAGATGGCAAAACCATGAGCCTAGGTCATGGGCCTACTCCGTTTTTAAAAGTTATCACACGCATTTAAACCGCCTATTATGGTCTCATATACCTGCGGTTGATTTTGTTGAAAAACAGATTGCAATAACTCCTGGCAATGTACATACCATTCTAGAATGCAAGATAGATGATGCGCGTACAATCAGGTCAGACAAACAATTATGGAAAACAGATTACAGAGAGTTCAATAACTGGACGAGACTCAACGCAATGATGAGCCTAAATTCTTATTTGGAAATTTATTTGTCCTCTATCATATCAACAGCCATTGAGTCGGACCCTGGCGTTTTGCATAATGCTTCAAAAAAAACAGATGGCGCTGTTATGCTAAAGCATGGCAAAAACTACAACTATTCCTACCAAGCTAATAAATGCACAATCGGCGATTGGCCAAAGAGAATTTCCGAGTTCCGAAGCATTTTCGGAGAATGCCCTCTTGTGCTTGACAATAACGTAGGAGAGCTTGATAAATTAAGGATTTTACGTAACAACGTAGGCCACGCTTTCGGTCGTGATATTGAAGAATCTCGCAAAAAGGGCAACAGAGGACTAATTTCAAGCGAACGGATTAGCCTCAAAAGAACAAAGGAAATACTAGGCATCATTTACACAGTAGTTGCTGGCGTTGATGAATTTTTACTAAGAAATCACATCGGCGAATACGAAGCTCTTTATCATTATCATGAGTTAAAAAAAAGCATGAAACCCAATTTGGTGGTCTCGCAAAAGGCTGCTCTTTTTAAAAAGAGTATAGGCCAAGAAGGCGCACTACCACGGAGCAAATCATATTGCAGCGAACTAATATTATATTACGAGGGGCTGTAGCACATAATCCAGCCAGTTCATACTTACTTCGCGACGCGGCTAACTTCGGCAGCGGCGGTAGGACGCGGGGGCAGCAGGGACAGACCTATTGTATCAGCAGCGTCTCGAATCGCATCACAGCGCGGGCAGCAGACTTGATGCCAGTCGAATTGTAACCCTGCGCTTGCTGGGCTAGTATGCCGCAGCTAACTCGTTGCCAGGTCTAATCCCACCCCCTCAGCACTGCTTCTACTTCATGATAGACCGTCTCACCGAATTAGATAGAACCAAGCTTTTTCTGCTCTACCACCTCAACCCGGTACACCCCAAGGCCCCGCCCGTTCCCAAAGGCCCCTTGCTCCAGATTGTGATTATCCGGCACGGCGAAAAGCCTACCGAGGGCGACAACCTCTCGGCCGAGGGCTTCGAGCGGGCGCTGGCCTTGCCCAAGGTGCTCAACCAGGTGATGCCCCGGCCGCCCCATTTCACCTACGTGCCGTGCATCGGCACCGACAAGGATACTACCACCCGCGTGCGGATGATGCAAACCGTGCTGCCCTATGCCGTGCAGCACAACCTGACCATCAACAGCGACTACGCGCCGGACGAAGTCAAGGGCCTTGCCCGGCAGCTGCGGCGGCACCGGGGCACCGTGCTGCTGGTGTGGGAACACCACAACATCGTGAAAATCGCGGCGGCCCTGGGCATTGCCGAACCCCTGGAATGGCCCGATGAGGACTACGACAGCATCTGGACCATTACCTTTCAAGAAGGCAAGCCCAGGGGCAAAGCCAAGCGGCCGGTGCTGGCCAAAGACCAGCAGGGCATTGAGCCTTCGGGGTTTGAGCTGGGTATCTGAGCTGGCTTACCTGAGGCAGGCACTGACCGGGTAGGCGGAGGCGCGGAACAGTTGCGGAATATGCCGAACAAGCTGAGCGGGGTGCCGCCCCAATTAGGTGGGCCACGTTGAATTTCGCGCGATACACGACGGGGTTGGTGGGGCCGAAAGCACTGTGGCGGTTATCAATTTGCTCAAAATCAGCGTTCGCTGCACATTTCACTTCCGTAACTTTACAGCCGGGGCGGGCAGGGCGGCTAATCCCGGGCACCTCGTCGTTGGCGCATTTGCGCGAAAACCTGGCGGCAGCCGACATTCGGCTGAGCGCGGAGGACATGGCCTACCTAGACCGACTGACCGATGGCTGAACACCGCCACTTTCTGCTGCACAAACCTTACGGCTACCTCAGCCAGTTTGTGAGCCAGGCAAAGGCCGAGGCGAAGAAGAAAATGCTGGGCGAGTTGCACGACTTTGAGGCGGGCACGATGGCTATCGGGCGGCTGGACGAGGACAGCGAAGGGCTGCTACTCCTGACCACCGACGGGGCAGTGAGCGAGGCGATGCGCGGCCCGCTGGTGGCGAAGGAATACTACGCCCAAGTGGACGGATTGCTGACCGACGCGGCCCTGGCCCAGCTGCGGGTGGGGGTGGAAATTGGCGTTCACGACGTGCGATACACGACCAGTCCCTGCATGGCCGAGCGGCTGGAACCGGCCCCGGCCTTCGCGCACCGCAGCCGCAAAATCCGCGACGACCGGCACGGGCCGACCTCCTGGGTGTCCATCACCCTGACGGAAGGCAAGTTCCGGCAGGTGCGGAAGATGACGGCGGCGGTGGGGTTTCCGACCTTGCGGCTGGTGCGGGTGCGGGTGCGGGTGGGCGGCTGGGAATTGGGCGACCTGCCGCCGGGCGCGGTGCGGGAAGTGGCGGATTTGGGGCTTTAGCTGTTGGTTAACTGCCCAGCGCCAACAAAACCGGCCGAAAAAGCCCCGCCAGCCCCGCCCCTACTGCAACAGCTTGACCAACTGCGCCAGCACCGCTTGGTTTTCGTGCGGGGCGGGGGCCACGTTGCGGACGCGGGGTAGGCGGCGCGGACGCGGAATGCCCAGGCCGTCCTGGTCGGCGGCGATGCGCCACTCTTTGCCATCCTGGATGCGGGAGCCGAGGGCGATGACTTCCAGCAACGTGCCGCCGTTGGCGGGACCGAAATGCAGGATGAAATCGCAGGAATACGGCAGTGGCTGGCCGCCGCGCTGGTAGTCGGGCGAGGGCCAGTAGTCGCGGCCGATGCTCATGAGCAGGTCGGCGGCGCGGTCGGCTTCGGGCAGGGCAACGTAGGCTTGCAGGGCGGGCGTGATGGTGACGGGCGGCTGGTTGGCTAACGTCAGGGGGTACACTTTTTCGGAATAATCCCCTTCGGGGCGTACCCGGAAGCCGTTGTCTATCCGGCTTTGCTTGTTGTCGTAGAGAACAAAATTGCTGAACATAGGGCCAAGCTCCGGGTGGGTCAGCACTTGCAGGGGCACTTCGGCTTTTTGCAGGGCCGCGTACACGCGGGCGCTGGCCGTGGCAGGAGGCAACGGCACGAGGGCGGTGGCGGGCGGCGCGGGCGTGTTCATGGGCGGGGCGGGGGCGCAGGCGTTGAGGAGCAAAAAGCCGCAGGTGAGCAAAGGCAGGAACAAGGCGAGCATTGAACGATAGGCGTGGGTTGGGCAGCAAACGCAGGGCTGCTGCCTGGGTTGGGGCAGCGGCCGGCATTCGGCAAACTTTCGTGTACCCCTTGGCCGGATTTTACGTATTTTCGCCCCATGATGAATTCTCTGAAAACCGCTTGCCAGGCCGGTTGCGTGGCCTTGCTGCTGGCTGTTTCGGCCCAGGCGCAGGACTTGAGCGGGGCGTGGCAGGGCGTGGAATTCAGCCCGCCCAAACCCGGCTACTGGCCAACGGTGGTGACCCTGAAAAAAGAGGCCGGGACCGGCATATCGGGCCAGCTTTACCAGGAAGACGGCACCATTCCCGGCTTCACCGTCACGTTTCAGTTGCGCGGCACCCAAACCGGCGGCACCCTGGAAATCAATGAAACCCGCATTCTTAGCCAGCGTATTGTTGGGGATGGCAGCTGGTGCCAGGGCCGCGTGACGTTCACTTACAATGCGGCCGAGGACTGCCTGACCGGGCAAGCCCACTACCGGCCCGACGGCAACTGCGACCGGGGCACGTTCACGCTCTACCGCGTCCGGCTGCGTTCGCCCGCCACCGTGAAAGCCGGGGCGCTGACGACGTTGCGCGTGTCGGGCAAAAACGTGCGCTGGTTTGCCGACCCCGACCTGAAAAAGCCGCTGGCGAGTGGCAACGAATACCGCACCAAGCTCAATCAGCCCACCACGTTCTACCTCGTGCAGGGCTACTACACCACCGACCGCAGCCCGGTGGTGCCCATTGCGGTGCAACCCACCGGGGCGGCCCCGCCGCGCCCGCTGCGCCCGCTGGTGGCAGCGGCTCCACCTACGCCTGCGCTGGCCCCGGTGGTGTTGCCCACGGTGCTATTCAAAATCACGACCGCCGAGTTGCGGCCCGAATCGTACCCGGCGCTGGACACGCTGGCGGCCAGCCTCAGGAAGCGGCCCACGTTGCGGCTCCGCATCGGCGGGCACACCGACCGGCTGGGCGAACCCGACAAGAACCAGGTGCTGAGCGAACAACGCGCCGAAGCCGTGAAAGATTACCTGGTGCAAGCCGGGGTGGCCGCCGGGCGGCTGGAAGCCGTGGGCTACGGCGATTCGCGCCCGCTGTACCCGTCGCCCGACCCGCGCAACCGGCGGGTGGAGGTGGTGGAAGTGAAGTAGTTGGCGCGGCGTGGTGGCACGAACCCGGCGGGAATTAGCTTTGCTGACCTTTGGTTCGTACCACCACGCCGTTTATTACTGTTTTGCTACCGCTGTTGCCTGCCGTTCCAGCGGTTTCACGTTGTCGTAGTAGAAGCGGTCAATCAGCTTTTGAAACGGGTCAATGCCCGCTTTGGCGGGCTTTTCGCGCACCACAAAATGCAAGGTTTGCTCGGACTTGGTGAGCTTTATTTTTTTCAGGTACAAGGCTTTGCCGCTCACGTCCCAGACTTCGGCTTTGGTTTGGTCGGGGCCGAAGATGCCGATTTCCACGTAGTCGGCCAGCGGGGCAGGGGTTTCGTTACCCAGGCTGTCGGCCCGAATTTTTTCGGCTTTGATGGTCAGGGCCACATCGTAGCGGCCGTCGGGGCGGGGGGCGTAGGTGGCAGTGGTCAGTTCGTTTTTATAAAGCGTGATGGTCTCAAACATATCGTGCAGCAGGTACTTCAGGCTGTCGGGCGTGGCCGGGCGCAGGTAGGCCAGCAGGTCGGCCGAGGTGGCGTAGGGCGGCTTGGCTTGGTGGTTGGCGGCCAGAAAAGCTTTGAGGGCGGCGTTCAATTTGGCCTCGCCAATGTAGTCCTGCAAGGCGTAGAACACCATGCCGCCCTTTTGGTAGTGGATGTAGGGCTGGTTTTCGACCAGCATCAGCGGCACCTCTTTTTTGCGTTCCTGACGACGACCGCGCAGGTAGCCGTCCAGTTCGCGGCGCATGAACTGCTGCATCTGGTTGGGCGAAAAGGCGTGTTTGGCGTTCATGATGGCCGAGTATTCGGCCAGCGACTCGACCAGCATACTTCCGCCCTGCACGTCGGCCCCCACTTCCTGGTGGCCCCACCACTGGTGGCCCAGTTCGTGGCTGGTGATGAAATAAGCCAGGTCGGGCTTGGTGTGGTCACGCAGGTCGTCAATGAAACCGGCGCTTTCCGAGGTTTGGATGGTGTTGGCAAAACTCTGGGCGAAGGCCTTGTAGCGCGGAAACTCCAGCAACCGAATCTGGCGGTACTGGTATGGCCCGAAAGCGGCGGAATAGTACGTCAGTCCGTCGCGCAGGGCCTGGGCCATGCGGCGCACGTTGGCGGGGTGGTGGGGGTCGTAATAGACCTCAATGGCCACCGGCGGCCCCCCGGCCGGGGGCTGCCAGGTGCTGCGGTACTCTTTGAACCGGGCCGACAAAATGCTGACCAACGGCTGAATGGGTGCGTCCATGCGGTACTGGAAGTAGCGGCGGCCTTCCGTGTGCCACATTTTGGCCAGGTAGCCCGCCGTGACGGCCGTTTGGTCGGCATCGGTGCTCAGGGTGGCTTGGTAGCGAATGCGGTCCACGTTGCGCCCAAACTGGCTGCGGAGCCGACCGGCGGGGTCGTTTAGGCGCAGGGCGCGGTCCTTGTTTTTCAGGCCGTTGCGTTTGCGGATTTGGTCTTCTTCCAGCTCGTTGTCGGGCTGGTAGCCAATCCGCAAGCCGCTCACATCCAAAAAGCTGCCGTTGGCCGTGAGGCGGTCTTCGGGCGAAATGGTGGCCCAATCGAAGACCCCGGTGCCCTTGATGCGCGAGGTGAAGCCGTTGGCGCGGTAGGTTTCCTGGAAGGCCAGCAACATGGAATCGCCGGGGGCGAGCGGCTGGGCCAGGCGCAGCAGGCGCACCCCGGCCACGGGGTCGTCCAGCAGCACCGTGGCCGGGCGGCCGGGCGCAAAGGTTTGGGTCAGGCTGCGGCTCGGTTCGTAGCTGAGAAAGAGCGAGTCAAGCGGCCGGTTGTTTTCGTTTTTGAGGGTGTAGGTGCCGTGCAAGTCGTAGCCGCGCGGCCGGGCCGTGGGGTAGAGGTCGGCGCGTAAGTCCAGGGCCTCAAGTTTGGGCTGGGCCAGGGTTACGTACTTTTTGTAGAGCCGTTCGCGGCGGGCCTGCCGGGCTTCCAGGGCTTTGGGTGTCACAAACTCGTTGAGGACATCGGCGTTGTAAAACACCCAGGTCCAGGTGGTTAGCACCGCCAGCACGGCCAGTACCAGGGCCGGGCGCACGCCAGGGGCTTGTAGGCGCTGGCCCAGCAACCGCCCGCGCAACCGCCAGCCGGTGTCGGTGCCGCGCACCCACAACAGGCTGGCCAGCAAGCCCAGCAGCGCCGCCCCGGCCAGGTAGTAGGCGTTGATGGCCAGCAGCGGGGCCACCAAGTGCCCGTAGCCGTTCATGTCGGAATAGGTGTAGGGCACGGCCGCCCCGAACTTGAGCAGCGCGTGGTGCAGCCCCAGCGCGTCGGCCAGCAGGTACACCACCGCGTAGTACACCATCATCAGGGCGTGGCCGACGTACTTCTGGTTCACCACCGTTTGCACCACCAGGGCCAGCGTGCACAGCACCGCGAGGTTAGCCACTTGCAGGGCGAAGTTTTTGAGGTACAGCAGCGGTTCCACGTAGCTCGCCCCCAGGGCCAACTGCACCCCCAGCCCCACCAGGTGCATCACCAGCGTGAGCAGCGAAGCCACCAGCAGCAGGGCCAGCAGCTTGCTCACGAACGGCACCCAGGTCGGAAACGGCAGCGCGTCAAACACGCCTTGCAGCCGGGTGTCGCGCTCGCGCCACACCAATTCCCCGGCGTAAATGACAATGATAATGAGCAGGTAAAGGGTAAAGTTTTCGTTGATGATGGCCAGAATTTGGTAAGTCACCGGCAGTTGTACGCCTCGCGTGTCGCTGTAAGACCAGTAGAAATTGAACCCTACATACACCGCCCCCAGCAGCGCCAGCACCCGGAACGGCCACGCCTGCACCACGTTGCGGACCTGCACCCCCACCAACTGCCGCACCTGCCACCAACTCAGGCCGTGCCCAAACTGCGGCACTGAGCGGCGCAGGCCCGCCGTGGCCAGCGGCGCGGCGGCCGTTTCGGCGGCCGTTTTCCGGGTCCGCACCCTGGGCAGGCCCAGCCGAAACAGCGCCGTTGCCAGCAGCAGCACCGCCACCCCTACCCCACCCCAGAGCAACCGGTTCTGCACGAGGTTGCCGCCCAGGTAGTTGGCCAGTTGGGTGTTGCGCTCGGCAATGGTCCAGTACTTCACGTCAATGCGCTTGGCCACCAGCCCAAACGGGTCGAGCATCGAAAACAGGTGGTCGCTGGTCACGCGGCTGCTGAATTGCAGCGACAGTTGGTAGCCCACAAACAGCACGATACCACCCAGGTACACCACCAGCGGCGAGCGCAGCAGCAGGTACACCCCAAAAAATACCCCACCCGCAAACAGCACGTTCACCCAGCTAATGGCCACCACCGGCACCAACAGCGCCGCCGGCAGCACCGGCCCCAGCTTGTCGGGGTCCACCCAGGGGGCCAGCATTCCCAGCAGCGCCCCCACCGGCGTGCCCAGGCAGATGAACCACATGACCAGCAGCGACCCCAAAAACCGGCCGCCCAGGTAGCTGCCTTTCGCCAGCGGCGTGGTATAGAGCAGCCCCGTGATGTTCTCCTTGTCGTCGCGGTAGATGGGCGTACCCAGCACCGCCGCCGTGACGAACATCCCAAAAATGGCGGAGATGAAAAACAGCTCCGCCAGTGCATCGGGCGAGTTTACGTGGACTTTGGGGCTGGAATTGAACCCAAAATCGTCCACCGTCTGCGATAGAAACGCGAACAGCGCAAAGACCCCGAAGTAGAGGTAAGTCGTGGGCTGCGCAAAGCGGAAGCGCAACTCAAAGCGGAAGATGGTCCAGAACATTTGTTATTCAATGAGCAATGAGTAATGAACAATGAGCAATAGATGATAATCACTGAGCAACCTGAGCCAGCCACGGCCGCAAAATTGTTCATTGCTCATTATCAATTGCTCATTGACTTCGCCAGGCGGTGGAAATACACGTCTTCCAGCGTGGCTTCGGCGGGCTGGAACTCGCCGTTGAGCGGCTCCTCGCTGAACACACGCACCACGGGCTGACCGGCCACGAGCTTGGACGAGATAACGGCGTGTTGCGCCCGCAACTCGGCCAGGGCGGCTTTTTCGGTGATGGTGCGATAGACTTTGCCCCGGATTTCACCTATTACCTCATTGGGGCGGCCGGTAGCAACCACTTCGCCCCCGGCGATGATGGCCATGTTGGGGCACAGCTCGGTCACGTCGTCCACGATGTGGGTGCTGAGGATGACGACGACGTTTTCTCCGATTTCGGAGAGCAAATCCAGGAAGCGGTTGCGTTCGGTGGGGTCCAGGCCAGCGGTGGGTTCGTCCACGATGATGAGACGCGGGGAGCCGAGCAGGGCCACGGCGATGCCGAAGCGTTGCTTCATGCCGCCGCTGTAGCCGCCCACGGCCTTTTTGCGGGCGCTCCAGAGGTTGGTTTGCTGGAGCAGGCTCTCCACCGCCAGCCGGCGTTCGTGGGCATCGCGCAAGCCCTTGAGGCCCGCGAAGTAGTCCAGCAGCACCTCCGCCGAAATGCCGGGGTAGAGGCCAAACTCCTGGGGCAGGTAGCCTAGCACCTGCCGCACCTGGTCCTTGTCCTTCAGCACGTCCAAGTCGCCCAGGGTGATGCTGCCAGTGTCGGGCTCCTGCAAGGTGGCGATGGTGCGCATCAGGCTAGACTTGCCCGCGCCGTTCGGCCCGAGCAGGCCAAACATACCGTTGGGGATGGTCAGGTTCACGTCGCGCAGGGCGCGCACCCCGTTGGGGTAGGTTTTGGAGAGGTTGCGGATGCGGAGTTCCATTGCGGGCCGGGGGGTATAGTATCGGCTGCAAAGGTGGGGAACGGCGGCGGGTTGGAGCGTTTGGTTTTGATGCAAATGGGGTTGATTTTGTGCCGTTGTGGGCCAGAGGACTGCTTTTGGTGGGGCCGCGCGAACCCTGAACCCTGTTTTTTCTCAAAAAAATACCTAAAAATGGGTATTGTGCGGCGCAAAATGCGCCCTCACCTTTGTGGCGCTCAAACCAATGGGCAAGCGGCCGCCGAAAAGCTTTATGAGTAGGCACTACCAACTTCACCTTTTTTTATGAAAAAGCTACGTGTTATCCCCTACCTAGCGTTGGGGCTGTTGCTACTTACTTTCGGCTGCGACAAGGAATCGGAAGGCGACAAGCCGCCCGTTACCCAACTGAAAATTGACGGTTTGGTGACAGTGGATTTTCCGGCTGGCTCCATCAAATCCTCTTCGGCCACGCTGGATAAGGTCACCTCGCCGCAGATTCAGGCGGTGTTCGACGAAAGCACGGAGTTGTTTGGCGCAACCCATTCGCTCCCTTACCAAGTGGTACTCAACATCGGCAGTCTGCCGCCCGAAAACGACAGCATCACGGCCACTTTCACGCTGCCCTCCGACCTCAAAAGTGCCCTTCAGCCCGGCCAGGGGCCAGCCCTGTTTGCACAAGTGGTGCAGGAAAACGAGTTGGAAGTACACGACAATTTTAACGTCATTCCCACCCGCTACGACGTGGCGCAGGGGACGCTGACGACCAAGCTGCCCAACTGGCTTTTCGCGGACGACCGCACGAGCAACCAAACGTATGAGGCCATCTTCATGCTGGCCCTTACCCCCGGCGACCACCTTAACCAACACAGGCCCCTGCGGGGCGCAGACGCTGACGGCTGCAAAGCGGGCCAGTTGGTGTGCCCGGTCAGCTCAGCGGCTATCTGTACCGCTCCCAGCAGCCCCTATGGCATCCGCAACAACCCCAAAAAGCCCAAAGAGAAAAAGAAGCATTGGGGCGTTGACTTCGCAGTGCCAGTTGGCACTCCAGTAAGTGCGGCCGAGTCCGGAGTAGTTCAGGCAGTTTTGCCCAATCACAAGGACTTCGGCCTAATGGTTAGCATCAAGCACGTTGATGGCTCGTCCACCAACTACGCGCACCTATCCAGCACCAGCGTAAAAAAGGGTGACCCAGTGACAACTGGTCAGAATATCGGCCTTTCCGGTGATTCCGGCCGCTCATTCGGGGCACACTTGCACTTTGAATACGTCCCGAACGGTGCCATTTTCGGGGCCGAGGGCCGCATCGACCCCTTTCCTTGCATTTCGGACGGCAACGGTCAAGGCAGCATCACGGTTCGTGACGATGGCAGCGCCGCCGACGATGCTTTCGCCCTGTTTTTGGACAACACCCCGATTGGGGTGACCCAAATCGGGCAGAGCAACACCGTAGCGCCGTCTAACCTGCGAGCTGGAATCAAAACCCTGCGGCTGGATTGCACCATCGCCCCAGACAACGTGGGCACCTACGAAATTTCCCTGCACAATGGGGTGGTATTCCGCCCAAGCGGCGACTCGCTGGTATCTTCGACCCTGCCCGAACACGGCACCATCAACTACCAAATTGAGATTCCGGTCAAGATGCACGGCACCCTGGTGACTTCCCTACAACCGGTTGAGCTTCACAGGCACCACAACGCTTACCGGGAGTAAACCAACAGGATACCAACGCGAAAGGCGTTTGCAGACCCACAAAAAATGCCCGACAGAACAGGCCAGGCATTTTTTGTGGGTTTGCAAACGCCCCTACCCCAGCGTCAGCACCAAATCGTCGGCCTGCACCCGCGCCCCTGGTGTCAGGTGTACTGCGGCCACCGTCAGGTCGTGCGGGGCGGTGATGGTGGTTTCCATTTTCATGGCTTCGATGACGAACAGCGGGGTGTTTTTGGGAACGGCCTGGCCGGGTTGCACCAACACGTTGCTCAACAGGCCCTGCAAGGGCGCGCCCATCTGCCGGGCGTTGGCCTTGTCGGCCTTGGGGTTGCTTACTTTCGTGACGGCCGCCGTGCGGTCGCGCACTTCCAGGTTGCGGGTCTGGCCGTTGAGGTTGAAAAACACCGTGCGGTGGCCTTCGTCGTTGAGGGGGCCGACCGATTGCAGGCTGACGATGACCGACTTGCCGGGCGCAATTTCAATGATGGTTTCCTCGCCCGGTTGTAGGCCGTAGAAAAACACCGGCGTGGGTACCTTGCCCACGTTGCCGTATTGCTGCCGGAAGGCCCAATATTCCTCAAACACTTTGGGATAGAGCAAGTACGAGAGCAAATCGGTGAACTTGCCGCCGGGGAATTTCTCTTCAAACGCCCGCCATTCCTGGTCGAAGTCAATCGGGGCGAGGTGTTCGTTGGGGCGGTCGGTGAAGGGTGGTTCGCCCTTGAGCACCAGCTTTTGCAATGCTGCGGGCCAGCCGCCTTCGGGCTGCCCGATGTCGCCCCGGAACAGCTCGCGCACCGATTCGGGGAAGCTCAGCGTCGCGCCCTTTTCCAGCACGTCGGCGGGCGTGAGGCCGTTGCTGACCATGTACAGGGCCATGTCACCCACCACTTTGCTGCTTGGCGTGACCTTCACAATGTCCCCGAACAGCACGTTCACGTCGGCGAAGCGTTGCTTGACTTCCTCAAACTTGTCGAGCAGGCCCAGCGAGGCCGCCTGCGGGCGCAGGTTGGAGTATTGCCCGCCCGGAATTTCGTGCTGAAACACTTCCGACGTGCCCGCCAGCAGGCCCGACTCGAAGGGGTAGTACATTTCCCGCACGGCTTCCCAGTAGTTACTGAATTCGTTGAGCGAAAGCTGGTTGAACTCGCGGTGCCGGGGCGAGTGGCGCAGCATTTCCACGATGGAGTTGAAGTTGGGCTGCGACGTGAGGCCCGACAACGACCCCAGCGCCACGTCAATCACGTTCACGCCCGCCTCCACCGCCTTGAGGTAGGTGGCGGCTTGCAGCGACGACGTATCGTGGGTGTGCAGGTGGATGGGCAGCTTCACAGTGTCGCGCAGGCCGGCAATCAGTTCCTGGGCGGCGTAGGGTTTCAGCAGGCCCGCCATGTCCTTGATGCACAGAATGTGCGCCCCGGCATCTTCCAGTTGTTTGGCCAGTCGCAGGTAGTAATCGAGGGTATATTTGGGGTGGCTGCGGTCCAGGATGTCGCCGGTGTAGCAGATGCAGGCTTCGGCCAGACGGTCGGTTTGGTTTCGCACGAAGCCGATGCAGGCTTCCATGCCCTTGAGCCAGTTCAGGGAATCAAAAATGCGAAACACGTCCACGCCGGTTCCGGCGGCTTGCGCCACAAATTTTTCAATCAGGTTGTCCGAGTAGGCCTTGTAGCCCACGCCGTTGGCTCCCCGGATGAGCATTTGGAGCAGGATGTTGGGCACGGCCGCCCGCAACTGCGCCAGCCGCGCCCAGGGGTCTTCGTGCAGGAAGCGCAGGGCCACGTCGAAGGTCGCCCCGCCCCACACTTCCAGGCTGAACGTCTGGGGGTGCCGCCGGGCGTAGGCCCCGGCCACGCGCAGCATATCGAAGGTCCGCATTCGGGTGGCGAGCAGGCTTTGGTGGGCATCGCGCAGGGTGGTGTCGGTGTAATGCACCAGCGGTTCGGCCCGCAGCCACTGGGCAAAGGCTTCGGGGCCAAGCGCATCCAGCTTTTGCTTGGTGCCGGGCGCGGGCACGTCGTGGTAGTCGAAGCCGAGCAGCACGGGGCGGCGCAGGGCGCGGGGCGGGCCGGGCGGCAGCTTCACGTCGGGGTTGCCGTTCACGACCACCTCGCCCACAAAACCCAGCAAGCGGGTGGCGCGGTCCTGCCGGGTTTCAAACTTGAACAGCTCCGGGTGGTCCTTGATGAAATCCACCGTGGCGTGACCTTCCTGAAACTGTTGATTGTCAACAATGTTACGCAGAAACTGGATGTTGGTCTGCACCCCGCGCACCCGAAATTCTTCCAGGCTCCGCAGCAGCTTTCGGGCGGCCCCGGCCAGCGTGGGCGCATGGGCCGACACCTTGACCAGCAGCGAATCGAAGAACGGCGACACCACTGCCCCCTGATACACCGAGCCTTCGTCGAGCCGGATGCCGAAGCCGCCAGCGGCCCGGTAGGCCACGATGGTGCCGTAGTCGGGCTTGAAGTCGTTGGCCGGGTTTTCGGTCGTGATGCGGCACTGAATGGCGTAGCCCGTCCGCAGCGGCACCACGTCTGGCCCCAGCCCGATTTCGGGGTCGCTCAACTGGTAGCCCTGGGCAATGTAGAGCTGGGTTTTTATCAAATCCACACCCGTAATCATCTCGGTCACGGTGTGTTCCACCTGAATCCGGGGGTTCACCTCAATGAAGTAGATGCGGTCGGCCTCGGGATTCACCAGAAACTCCACCGTGCCCACGTTGTCGTAGCCCACGGCCCGGCCAATGCGCAGGGCGTAGTCGTAAAGCAGCAGTCGTTGCGCATCGGGCAGGTTCAGGGCCGGGGCCACTTCCACCACTTTCTGAAACCGGCGCTGCACCGAGCAGTCGCGCTCGTACAGATGCACGAGGTTGCCGTGCTGGTCGCCCACAAGCTGCACCTCAATGTGCTTGGGGCGCTCCACGAATTTTTCCAGAAACACCGTGTCGTCGCCAAAGGCGTTCAGGGCCTCGTTGCGGGCCTCAAAAAACCCTTTTTCCAACTGCTCGTCGTCGCGGATGACGCGCATTCCGCGCCCGCCGCCGCCGCTGGCCGCCTTCAGCATCACCGGATAGCCAATGCGTTGGGCCTCGGCGCGGGCCGTTTCGTAGTCCACGAGGGCGGCGGCGCTGCTCTCGATTTGGGGCACCTGGCACTCGCGGGCCACCTGCTTGGCCCGCACCTTGTCGCCCAGCGCCTCCATCACTTCGGGTCGGGGGCCGACGAAAATAATGCCTTCCTCCGCGCAGCGGCGGGCCAGGGTGGCATTTTCGCTCAAGAAACCATAGCCGGGATGCAGCGCGTTGGCCCCGTGTTCTTTGGCCGTATTCAGCAAGCCCTCAATGTCCAGATAGGGCTTGAGCGGCTCGTCGTCGCGGCCAATCTGATAGGCCTCGTCGGCCTTGTAGCGGTGCAGCGAGTACCGGTCCTCGTAGGTATAAACCGCTAAAGTAGGGATGTTTAGCTCGGTGGCGGCCCGCATCACGCGGATGGCAATTTCGCCCCGGTTGGCAACGAGGAGTTTGGTGATGGTCATGGGGTAGCGGGTGGGAAGTGGCGTGGTAGGGTGCGGGGCAACCACAGGACAACGCAGTTAAGCCCTGCACCCTACCACGCCTGAAAGCTGCCTCAGGCCGAAAGATAGGCAAGGGCTGGTCTGCCCCATTTTTTGGGCCGCCCGACCAAACCTTGCCCCGCGCCCGCCGGTTGGCAAATCTTACCCCATTCCCGGTATGAAAATCTGCATTTTCTGGCACCGGCGCGACCTGCGCCTGCACGACAACGCGGGCCTGGCCGCCGCCCTGGCCAGCGGCCTGCCCGTCGTCCCGCTCTTTATTTACGACTCCGACATCCTTGACCACCTGCCAGATAAGGCTGATGCCCGCCTCACCTACATCTACGACGAGGTGGAAAAGCTGGCCGCTGCCACGGCGGCGACGGGCGGCACCTTCGTGGCCCGCTACGGACGGCCCGCCGAGGTGCTGGCCCGGCTGGTGCAGGAATTTGAGGTGGCCGCCGTGCACACCAACGAAGACTACGAACCCTATGCCCGCCGCCGCGATGCCGAAGTGGAAAAAATGCTGGCCGGGCACGGCGTGGCGTTCTTGCAGTACAAGGACCAGGTGATTTTCGCCAAAGACGAGATAATGACCAAATCGGGCACTGTGCCCAAGGTGTTCGGGGCCTACCACAAAAGCTTCCTGGCCCGCCTCACCGACGACCTACTGCTGCCCTACGGCTCGGCCGATGCATTTGTGGCCAGCAACTTGCAGCGGCTGCCGCCGGTTCAGGCCACCCGGCCCACCCTGGCCGACCTGGGCTTCAGGCGCAAGGAGCAGTACGTGCCCACCGCCGACCTGCCCGCCGACGAGGTGGTGCGCCGCTACCACCTCACCCGCAACACCCCGGCCCTGACCAACGGCACCACCCGCCTGTCGGTGCGGTTGCGCTTCGGCACCGTGAGTGTGCGCCAAGCCATGCGCCAGGCCAAAGCCCTCAACGACAAATTACTGGCCGAAATCATTTGGCGCGATTTCTTCATGATGCTGCTCTGGCACTACCCCAACACCGCCACCGAAGCCTACGACCCCAAAATGCGGGCTGTGCCCTACCGCAACCACGAGGACGAGTTTGCGGCGTGGTGCGAAGGCCGCACCGGCTACCCCCTCGTGGATGCCGGAATGCGCGAACTCAACCAAACCGGCTACCTGCCCAACCGGGTACGGATGACCGTGGCGGGCTTCCTGGTCAAGCACTTGTTTATTGACTGGCGCTGGGGCGAACAGTATTTTGCCGATAAGCTGCTGGACTACGAACTGGCCAACAACATCGGCAACTGGCAATGGATGGCTGGCACCGGGGCCGTGGCCGCCCCCTGGTTCCGGGTGTACAGTCCCCAAAGCCAGCTGGAAAAAGTGGACCCCGACCAGGAATACGTGCGCCGCTGGGTGCCCGAACTGGGCACCGCCGCCTACCCCGCGCCGATTGTGGAGCATATTTTGGGGCGTGAACGGGCCGTGGCGGCGTTACGGGCCGCCAGGTTGGCGGTTTGAACGAGTACCCCGAAGCTGCGCTTCGGCCACTGCCCGGTCTTGTGTTGCGATTACCGTGCAGCGGCCGAAGCGCAGCTTCGGGGTACTCGTTCTAACCAAACCCCGGCCCTACCTTCTCGGTTGTACTATTATGGAAAACGACCGCATCAAACAAGCGTACCTGGACTTCGTGCTTACCGAAGGCCACCCGCCGCAATCCGTCTTCAAACTCACCCGGCAACTGGGTTTGCCCGAACAGGATTTTTACCGTTACTATCCCGGTTTTGAGGCCATTGACCGCGAAATCTGGGCAGATTTTGGGCGGCAGGCCCGCACCACGGCGGCGGCCGAGCCAGTGTGGGCTGGATACGGCAGCCGCGAAAAGCTGCTGGCGTTCTACTACACGTTGCTGGAAATCCTGAAAGCCAACCGCTCTTACGCCCTGCAAAGTCTGCGCCGCTCGTTGCGGACCATGCCCGCCCTTTCGCCCCGCGTGCTGGACGATTTCCGGCAGGATTTTGAGGTGTTTGTTACCGATTTGCTGCACGATGGCCGGGCGAGCGGCGAAATCGCCCACCGCCCGGTGGTGCAGGACGGCTACCCGCGCTTTTTCTGGCAGCAGGTGCTGTTCCTGCTGGGTTTCTTTGCGAAAGACGAGTCCGTGAACTTTGAGCGCAGCGATGCCGCCGTGGAAAAAGCCGTTACGCTGAGTTTTGACCTCGTAGGCCGCAACACCCTGGATTCGGCAGTGGATTTTGTGCGGTTTTTGGTGCAGCGCCGATGAGCAGTACGCCGCAGGAATCGCTGCCGACCACCAAGGTGGCCCGCGCCGCCCGCTTCGCCCGTACTGGCCTGAACGTGGGGGCCAACTACGTGAAGCACTACGCCAAAAAAGCCATCGGGGCCGAGGCAGATGTGGCTGATTTACACGTCGCCAACGCCGCCGAACTCTACGGGGCCTTGAGCGAAATGAAAGGCTCGGTACTAAAGGTGGCCCAGATGCTGGCAATGGAAAAAAACGTGCTGCCCGCCGCCTACGCCGAGCAGTTTGCCCAAGCCCAGTACCAGACCCCGCCGTTGTCGGGACCGCTGGTGGTCAAGGCTTTTCGGGATGCCTTCGGACAGTCGCCGTTTCAGGTGTTTGACGAGTTTGAACCGGAAGCCCGGCAGGCGGCCAGCATCGGGCAAGTGCATTTTGCCCGCAAAGACGGCAAAGCTCTGGCCGTGAAGGTGCAGTACCCCGGCGTAGCGGCCAGCATCCGCTCCGACATCCGGCTCGTGAAGCCCATTGCCCTGCGGGTTATGGGTCTGGACGAAGCCCAAGTACGCCCCTATCTGGCCGAAGTGGAAACCCGGCTGCTGGAAGAAACAGACTACGCCCTGGAACTGCAACGCGGTCAGCAAATTGCGGCCGACTGCCAGCACCTGCCGCACCTGGAATTTCCGGCATACTACCCCGCTCTCTCCACCGCCCGCATCCTGACGATGGACTGGCTGCCCGGCCAGCACCTGAAGGAGTTCCTGGCCACGAACCCAGGCCCGGCCGTGCGCAACCAAATCGGGCAGGCGCTGTGGGACTTCTACCAGTTCCAGTTCAACCGCCTACACCGCCTGCACGCCGACCCGCACCCTGGCAACTTCCTGCTCCGGGCCGAGCACGGCGGCACACTGGGCGTGCTGGACTTCGGCTGTGTGAAAGACATACCCGCAGATGTTTATCGGCTTTTCACGGCCCTGCTGTCCGCCGAAACCCTGGCCGACAAAACTCGCCTGACCGCCCTGCTCACCGAAGCCAACGTGCTGCGCCCCAGTGACCCGCCCGCACTCCGGGCGCTATACCTGCGCACCCTGCAAGCCTCGTTGGAGTTGGTTGGCCGCCCCTTCCGCCAACCCACGTTTAACTTTGGCGACCCGGCCTACGTGGCGGAATTATACGCCCTGGGCGACAACCTGATGGCCGATAAGGAACTGCGGCAGCAACGCGAACCACGCGGCTCCGAGCATTTTATCTACCTCAACCGCACCTACGTGGGCCTGTTTGCGCTCCTGACGGAATTGGGGGCTGAGGTCCGTACAGTCTAATTTTCCCTACTTTTGTCGCGCTGTTCGCGCTGCTCTTTCGGAGTTGCACTCCGAAAGCTTCCTGCTGGGGAGTTACACTCCCCAATCGCTGCCCGGTAATCGCTGGTCTTCGGTTGCAAACCTGACCGCCCGGGGTGCGGAGTGCAACTCCGCAGCAGCCCTACTTTCGGAGTGCAACTCCGAAAGAGCAACGGGAGCAACGCCGCAACGATTACCCGCGCAGTTAAGTCCCGCACCCTAACTCATGACTCTCCGCACCGTTGCCGTGACGCGCTACGTGACCCCCTTGCGCGAGGGTGGCTCGTTGCCCGCGCTGGTCGAGGCTGACGATGGTTTTTTGTACGTGCTCAAATTTCGCGGGGCGGGCCAGGGCATCAAGGCCCTGATTGCCGAGCTGATTGTCGGAGAAATAGCCCGGACGCTCGGTTTGCGGGTACCTGAACTCGTGTTTGCGGAACTGGACGAGAGCTTTGGCCGCACCGAGCCGGACGAGGAAATTCAGGACCTGCTGCGGGCCAGCACCGGCCAGAACCTAGCCCTGCACTACCTCAGCGGGGCCATCACCTTTGATGCCGTCGTGACCGACGTGGCCCCGCTGCTGGCTTCGCAAATTGTGTGGCTCGATGCCTTCACGCTGAACGTGGACCGCACCGCCCGCAACACCAATATGCTCATCTGGCACAAGGAGTTGTGGCTCATTGACCACGGTGCGGCACTATATGCCCACCACGCCGGGCCGGACTGGGCGCAGCCCCGCCCCCGCCCGTTTCCGCAAATCAAGGACCACGTGCTGCTGCCCCAGGCCAGCGAACTGGCCGCCGTGGATGCCGAATTTCGCGCCCGCCTCACCCCGGACGTGTTGGCCGACACCCTGGCCCTGGTGCCCGATGCCTGGCTGACCGAAGCCTTCGGCACCGCCGATGCCGCCGTGCAACGCGCCAACTACCACCGCTTCCTGAGTGCCCGGCTGGCCGCGTCGGCCGATTTTGTGCAGGAAGCCCAAGCCGCGCGCCATGCACTTGTTTGAGTACGCCGTGCTGCGGGTGATGCCGCGCGTCGAGCGCGAGGAATTCCTCAACGTGGGCGTGGTGTTGCTGTGCCGGGCGCAAAACTTCCTGCAAATGCGCGGTGCATTGCCTGAAGTCCGACTGCAAGCATTCGTTGGTGATAATTTGGACTTAAGCGAATTAACCGAGCGCATGCAAGCGTTTGAACAAATTTGCCAGGGCCGGCCCGCCGGTGGCACCATCGGCCGCTTGCCGCTGGCCGAGCGGTTCCGCTGGCTCACCGCCACCCGCAGCACGGTGTTGCAAACCTCGCCCGTGCATCCGGGCCGATGCGCCGATGCGGCTGACACGCTGGCGCGGCTATTCGGGCAGTTGGTGCTGTGACGTGTATTGAAATGAGGGATGGAAATTGGGTGGCAGCACGGCTTTTTCAGTCGTGCTGCCACCCAGCCAATGCGCCAAATTTACTCGGCTTGCATAACAAATCGGGGGTTCCGTCGTACCTTTGCGGGACCAAATTCCACTTCCTGCTTCCGTTATGAAAAAGACCACTGCCTTTGCGTCGCTGCTGTTTCTGGGCGGCTGCGGTTCGCTGAGCTACCTGACCGCTCAACTGCTTAACCTCAACCTAGACTTTGACTTGCGGGGCGTACGGACCAGCGACTATTGCTAGGCCACAACCTTTCTGCCGATTTTAAGTTGAAAATGCCCCGCCTTCAGCGGGGCATTTTTGTTTCCATCCGGCCCGTACTGCCCGTTTGGCAACCGTACCCGACCTTTACGGCGCAAAAAGTTTAATCAACCCAAACCCCACCGGAAAGAACGGCCCCAAAATCCGTGCAATCCGCCCAATCCGAAAAAATCCGTGATTCTGGAAAGCAACCACCAACAGGTCAGTTACATCATCGGCCGCGACCTGGCCCGCAACTTTGCCCAGCAGGGCCTGGAACTGGATGTGGACATCCTGGCCGCCGCCCTCAAAGAAGGGATGCAGGGCCTGCCCAGCCGCCTCGACCCCGACCAAATTCAGGCCGCCATGCAGGAGTTGCAGCAGCGCCTGGGCGGAGCCGACGATGACGACGACAGCGACGACACTTCAACCACCAACACCATGAACAACAAAGCCGAAGGCGAAGCCTTCCTCGCCGAAAACGCAAACAAGCCCGGCATCACCACCCTGCCCAGCGGCTTGCAGTACGAAGTCCTGACCGCTGGCAGTGGCCCGAAACCCACCCTCAATTCGTCGGTCACGACGCACTACCACGGCACGTTGCCCAGCGGCAAAGTGTTCGACAGCAGCTACCAACGCGGCCAACCGGCTACCTTCCCGGTGAATGGCGTGATTGCGGGCTGGACCGAAGCCTTGCAACTCATGCCCGAAGGCTCCAAATGGCGGCTCTACATCCCCTCGGACCTGGCCTACGGCAAGCGCGGGGCCGGGCGCGACATCGGCCCCGACGCGGCGCTGGTGTTTGACGTGGAGTTGCTGAAAGTGAACAACTGAGGGGCTGGCGCGGGCGCGGCTGACCCCGCGCCCCGCGCCACTGCGGTGGCCGCCCCTGGCTGGGTGCGGTCCAGCACCGCTGTGCGCCGTCCGGCGGGTGGACGAGCCGGGGCCAGCAGTTCGTTGGCCCCAGCGCAAGTGCCTGCACCGTCCGCCATTCCCGTGCCCGAACCGCCGCCACCTGCTGCCCCGCCAACGCCAGCACCCGCTTTTGCCCCGCCGCAGTCGGAGTACGAAACGCCGGAACACAACCGCCCCCGCTGGGCGCGGGCGGCACCCAATTATGCCCCCGCGCCCACCCTGAGCAGCGAGGACGGCCGCTTTGTGCTGACCGACACGACCCTGACCTTGCCCGGTGCCAGCTTCCCGTTGCTGGCATTGGAGCGGGCCGACCTCACGCCGGTGAAGTGGCTGCTGTACTACCTGTTGGGCGGCATCGGGTTGGCATTTATCGTCATCGCCTATTTGCAGAACTGGCTGCGGACCATGCCGTTTGCGGGCGGGCTGCTGCTCACCAGCTTGTTGGTGCTCTACGGCTGGCGCGGCACCAACCGCTTGCGCCTCTACCGGCCGGGGCGCGACGTGCTGAACTTTGCCCTGCCCGGCGAAACGGCCCCCTGGCAACGCCTGTGCGGCGAACTGAACCGCCGCATTGGCCGCGCCCACGACCGCGCCGCCGCCGAAGCCGCCGCCCTGCTTGCCGCCGCCGACGAAGCCACCCGGCTGGCTGCCGCCGCCGCCCAAGCGGCCGATTCGGCAGCGCCACCCCCCGGCTTTGCGGAATCTGTAGGCAACTGACACTACTTTTGCCGCCATTCCCGGCCGGTTGCCGTTAAAGCGGCACTGCCCCCCCAAACGACCGATATTTCCCACTTTCTACCGTTTCGATGAACTCCAAACACGCCCACACCGCCGTTTCCGGGGCGGGGTTGCTCATTGCCCTGGGCATTATCTACGGCGACATCGGCACCTCGCCGCTCTACGTGATGAAGGCCATTGTGCCGGGCCTGATTGAGCCGGAACTGGTGCTGGGCGGCATCTCGTGCGTGTTGTGGACCCTGACGCTCCAGACCACCATCAAGTACGTCCTGCTCACCCTCAACGCTGACAACAACGGGGAGGGCGGTATTTTTTCGCTCTATGCCCTGGTGCGGCGGCGCGGGGCCTGGCTCTCGGCGGTGGCCATTGTGGGCGGCGCGGCCCTGCTGGCCGACGGCGTGATTACGCCACCCATCTCCGTGGCCTCGGCCATTGAAGGACTGAAACAAGTGTATCCGGCCTTGACGCAGGACGTGGTAGTGTACATCGTCATTGCCATCATTGCGGGGCTTTTCTTTCTACAAAGTTTTGGCACTCAGATTGTGGGCAAAGCCTTTGGGCCGGTCATGCTGCTGTGGTTTTCCATGCTGGGGGTGCTGGGCGCGGTCTGGATTGCCAGGTATCCCGGCGTTTTGCGGGCTGCCAACCCGCGCTACGCCTACGATTTGCTGGTGCATTACCCTGGCGGATTCTGGTTGCTGGGGGCGGTGTTTCTCTGCACCACCGGGGCCGAGGCCCTGTATTCGGACCTGGGCCACTGCGGCAAGGGCAACATCCGCATCAGCTGGGTTTTTGTGAAAAGCACCCTGTTGCTCAATTATTTGGGCCAGGGCGCTTGGCTGCTTGCCCACCAAAGCGAACAACTGGGCAGCCGCAACCCCTTTTATGAGTTGATGCCGCAATGGTTTTTGCTGATAGGCATCGTCATTGCCACGCTGGCGGCCATCATCGCTTCGCAGGCCCTCATCACCGGTTCGTTCACGCTGGTGGCCGAAGCTATCCGGCTGAATATGTGGCCCAAAGTGAAGCTCAACTACCCCACCGACCTCAAGGGTCAGCTTTTTGTGCCGAGCATGAACCGCTTGCTGTTGCTGGGCTGCATTGCCGTGGTGCTGTATTTCCGCGAAAGTTCCAACATGGAAGCCGCTTACGGCCTGGCCATTACACTCACCATGCTGATGACCACGCTGCTCCTCACCGTGTGGCTGCGAGCGAAGCGGGTGGCGCTGCCGCTTATTGTACTTTTCGGCCTGGTGTACGGGGTTATCGAAGGAGCTTTCCTGGTTGCCAACCTGCGCAAATTCCCGCACGGCGGCTGGGTGTCGCTGGCCATCGGCTTGGCCCTGATGACGGTGATGTACGTGTGGCTCAAGGCGCACTACATCAAGCGCCGTCTCACCGACACCGTGAAGCTGGAACCCTACGTGGCCGGGCTGAAGCAACTCAGCGACGACGAGTCCATTCCCAAATACGCCACGCACCTCGTGTTTCTGACTTCGGCCGAGCGGCACAACGAAATCGAGCAGAAAATCATCTACTCTATTTTCCAGAAGCGCCCCAAGCGGGCCGACATCTATTGGTTCGTCCACGTGGATACGACCGACGAACCCTACACGATGGAATACAGCGTGACCGAAATGGCGACTGACGACGTGTTCCGCATCAACTTCCGGCTGGGTTTCCGGGTGCAACAGCGCATCAACCTCTACTTCCGCAAGGTGATTGAGGACCTGGTGCGGAACAAGGAAGTGGACATCACCTCCCGCTACGAATCGTTGAACAGACAGCACGTTACGGGCGATTTCCGGTTCGTGGTACTGGAGAAATTCCTGTCCGTGGAGAACGAGTTTCCCACTCAGGAAAAACTCGTAATGCAAGCCTATTTCTACCTCAAGCAATTTGTGGCTTCCGAAGCCCAGTACTTCGGGCTCGACACTTCGTCGGTGAAAGTCGAGAAAGTGCCGCTCGTGATTGCGCCCGCTGGCAACGTGACGCTGACGCGGGTACAGTAATCTCGCATCACAAATTAAATAACGCCAGCGCATTGGCCGTCGTAGCGGCTGCTACTTCGGCTTCAGGCTGGCCCAGCAACTCGGCCACGCGGCGCAGCACCAGCGGCAGGTAGGCGGGCTCGTTGCGCTTGCCCCGGTGGGGCGCGGGGGCCAGGTAGGGGCAGTCGGTTTCCAGCAGCAGGTGTTCCAGGCCCAGGCCGGGCAGCAGCTTGTCGGCCCCGCCGTTTTTGAAAGTCGCCACCCCGCCGATGCCCAGCTTAAAGCCCACGGCCACGGCTTGCCGGGCTTCCTCGGGTGTACCCGAAAAGCAGTGAAAAACCCCGCGCAGCGTGCCATCCTGAGCCTCTTGCACCAGGGCCAGGGTTTCGGCAAAGGCTTCGCGGGTGTGCAGCACGATGGGCAGATGGTGGCGCTTGGCCAGCGCCAGTTGCACCCGCAGCGCCTCCTGTTGCTGCGGCAGCAGGGTTTTGTCCCAGTGCAGGTCCAGGCCCGCCTCGCCCACGGCGGCAAACGGGCGGCGGCCCAGCCAAGCCTCCACTTCGTAGAGGTCGCGCTCAAAATTCCGGGTCACCGAACACGGGTGTAGTCCCATCATAGCGTAGCAGGTGGCGGGGGCCTGGGCCTCCAGCTCCAACATGGCATCAACGGTGCTGTGGTCCACGTTGGGCATCACAATGGTCTGCACCCCGGCCTCTTGGGCGCGGCCCAGGGCCTCGGCGCGGTCCGGCTTGAACTGTTCGGAATAGAGGTGGGCGTGCGAATCGGTGAGGTGCATTTTCTAGCGAGTAATAAGGTGCTTCGGGAAAAGTAAGGCGCGAAACTTCGTCCCTCTTAGAAGCTGTTTGAGTTACTATCCAAGCCCTTCGGCCGAGTACCCCGAAGCTGTGCTTCGGCCCTTGAACGGTCGTTCAGCGGGGCCGTTCAACGACCGAAGCACAGCTTCGGGGTACTCAGCCAACTAACTCAAACAGCTTCTTATTGATATTCACGCCCTTTCCATACCACAGGGCCACCGCCGAACGCTTGCATCCAGACCAGGCTTAGGGTGATAAACAGGGTGTAAAGCTCAAACGGAAACAGCAGGCCCACGGGCAGCCGCAGGCCCGCCCGCCGGAAGCAAAGTGCGGCCAGCAGCCCCTGCACTCCAATTTTTAGGCCCCACGCGCTGAGCGCCACGCCCGGCCCGGCCACCCAACTCAGCCCCAGCAACGCTGGCCAGATGCCACTGAACACCAGCAGTTCCAGCCGCAACCGCCGGGGCAATTGCTGCACCCCGCGCAACCAGCGCCGCCGTTGGCGCAGCAGCGCCGCCCAGGTGGGCATGGGCAGCGAATCGGCCCGCGCCCCGACCTCGAACACGTGGCGAAAGCCAAAGCCTTGCGCCCGCACGGCTGCAAACAAGGTGAAGTCTTCGGTGACGGAAAACGGCAGGGTTTCGTAGCCGCCGGTGGCCTGGTAGGCAGCCCGCGTCACGAGCATATTGTTGCCCATCGCCGTCACGGGCCGGCCCAACTCGCTCACGACTTGCACCATGCCCAACGAAAGCAGCCAGTCCAACCCTTGCAGGTGGTCGAACAAACGCGGGCCGCACACGGCGGTGATGCCCGTGACAGTGCCCACGCCGGGTGCCACCTGCGCCAGCAAGGTCTCGACCCAGGTGGCGGGCACGGCAATGTCGGCATCGGTGATGAATAAAAACTCGGTGGTAGCCTGCTGAGCCAAGTAGGCCAGCACGTTGGCCTTGCCCCGCGCCGCGCCCAGGTTGTCGCCGATGGGCACCACCCGAAACTGCCCTGCAAAGCCCCGCATGGCGGCTTCGGCCACGGCGGCGGTGCGGTCGGTGCTGTGGTCGTCGCCGAGCAGCACTTCGAGCAAGTGGGCCGGGTACCGCAGGCGGCGCACTGCCGCCATGCAGCGCGACAACGCCGCTTCCTCGTCGCGGGCCGCAATCAGCACACTCACGCGGGGCAGCGGCGCGGGCAGTGGCAGCGGCCGCGCCGCGCCGCGCCGGCTTCCGAAGCGCCAGGCTGCAAACAGCATTGCCAGCAGCCAAATGGCGCAATAAGTCAGCAAAAGATTGGTGAGCCAAGCCATTTGATTTGGCTAAATAGCGACAAAAAGAAACCCGCGCCCGGCCAGTTCGGCCAACAACCGGGGCAGCACGAAGCGCAACCGGGCGCTGGCTTTGCGGCTGTCGTGAAACACCAGTACATCCCCGGACCGCACGGCCGCAAGCGTCATCCGCAAGCAGGCTTCGGGACTTAAACCAGCATCGTAATCACGAGTGAGTAACGACCACATTATCAAACGATAATGCGGTAATAACTTTGCCAATAGGGGCCACGTGAGGCGGCCGTAGGGTGGACGAAAAAGCGGCTGCGGCAGGTAGCTTCCGGGTGGGTCCAGGCCGTTGATTTTGGAAGTTGGGACCTGGGTTTCTGGTTGGTGCGCTCCTGCCGTTAGGGCCGAATTGCCGGGGGCCGCCGCTGCGGCCCGCAGCGGGGCGGCCACCTCATTTTGCAACCCGTCGAGTTGGGCCTGACAGGCGGCCACGTCGCGCAGGAAGTCGGCGCGGGGGCTGGCCCAGGCGCTGCGGTGGTGCTGGGTGTGGTTGCCGAGGCGGTGCCCGGCGGCCAGCGCGGCGCGGGCAATTGCGGGGTAGCGGGCCAGGTTGTCGCCCACGCAAAAAAACGTGCCCAACGCCTGAAATTGGGCCAGCTGCTCCAACACCCAGGGCGTTTCGTCAGGAATCGGGCCGTCGTCGAAGGTGAGGTACACCACGGGGTCGGGGCCGGCGGCACCGGCCCACTCGGTGCCCGGCAGCAGCGGGCGCAGCAGCCACCGGGGCGGGCGCGTGAGCAGGCGGTCGGCAAGCGGGAAACGGCCCATCAGCGCACAATCCGCATATGCGGCACCTCCGCCCCCGGCAGCGGCCCCAGCACATTGGCCACGGCTTGCAAAAATGCCACCGCCGTGCCCGGCAGTCCCGCCGCCGGCCCGCGCCCCAGTTGCCGGTGAAACTCGCCCGTCCACTCGCCAAGCATCGTGGGGCTGCCGGCCTCGCCCGTGTTTTTGGCCAGGGTAGCTTCCAGCGTAAAGTAACGCGGGCGCAGTTCATCGTCTTCGTCTTCGGGCACTTCGTCGTCCTCTTCGTACACCAGCGCAGCGAAATGCACTTCCGTAAGCGCCTGCGGGGCGGGCATCTGAAACAGCGCCGTGGCCCGGCCCGCCACTTCGTGCCAGGCCACGTGCAGGCCCCGTTGCGGCAGTTGGTCGGCCAGGGGTAGTTCCTCCCCCGCTTTGGCCCACATATACTTGAGCAATTCGCGGGCCAGGTACGGGTCGCTTAGTTCGCGGCGCACGGCGTTGGGCCGCTTCCAGGCCAACTGCGGCAACAACACGTGGGCAAAATTATAGGGGTGCGGGCGGGCCATGCTAAGGGCAAATTTACGGCAAAAGTCGAACTTCCCGCTGGCAAAGAAGGCGACGGTTTCGACGCAACCGAAGTGGGCGGAAATCTGCGCCACCCGGTGCCCGAACAGAATGCCCCGAACCCTTGCCGCACAAAAAGACGGGCAGAACAAGCCGCCGAAATCAGGCAACTCGGGCCGGCCGTTCTTCCTGTTTTATCCCGGTTTTCAAGCACGCCGGGCGGGCCAGGGCTACTCCTGCTTGCGGGCGCGGGCCACTTTCTTCTCGTCCTTCTCGGCTTTTTTTTCCTTCGTGGTTTTAGCAGGTTCTTTCTTTTTCTCTTTGCGGGCATCTTGGGCTTTGGCCATAACTGAAAACTGAAAAAAGGTGGGTGAAAGGTAAAGAAACACCAGCGGCCGTCCTCCACTGAAACGGGTTTGGGCGCGTTGGCCGGGCGAAGGTAAGAAATTTGCTAAAATCTACCAAAGCGGCTGGTAGCGTTCCCGAAAAACATTCAGGTGGTGGCGCTCGTGCCCGGCCACAATGTACACCAGCGCCCGCACCGAAACCATGGCGTTGTTGGCCATGCCCTGTTGCTGGAGCTGCGCGGCGGTGAAAGTGTCGAACAAAGCCAGCGTAGCGGCCCGCACAGCCTCGTATTCAACTAACAAACTGCTGGTGCTGCGTTCATTGGCGGCCCCCGTCACGGCGTATTCGTCCTGGTCAAACGTAGCCAGTGGCTGCGCGTCGTGGCGGGCAAAGCGCAAGGCCCGGTACGCAAACACCCGTTCGGTGTCCGCGATGTGCAGCAAAATTTGCTTGGGGGTCCACTTGCCGGGGGCGTAGCTGCTGCCCGCCTGCGCATCGCTGAGGGCCGCAAAGGCGGCGCGGGTTTCCTGGGCTTGCGCCCGCAGGGCTTGCAAAGGGTCGGTGGCTACGGGCACCAGTTCGATGTAACCCGCGTAAAACGGCAGGTATTCGTCGGCGCTCGGGCGGGTAATAGCGGCAGGCATGGTCCGGTCGGTAATGAAAGGAACGGGCAGCGTTGAGGAAGCGGGACTTGGGCTGTCCGCTGCTTTGGCGCGGGCGGCGGGCGGGGGCAACGGGGTAGCGGCCGGGCGTGGCGCACCGGGCAACGCCAGCGGCGCTACCGCTGCCGCCGGCACCGGCTCCACTACGGCCAGCAGCGCCGGAGCCGCCGCCGGGTCGAGTTGCAGCCGCACCACCGGCCGCGCAGCCACCTGGGCCGCCCAGCCCGCCGCCGTGCCGAAGGCCCAGCGCAGGAAATCGGGCATCAGCCGGCCCCAGGTGTCGGGGTGGTGCCGGCCGCCTTCCACCTGCACGTAGCGCAGGTTTTCGGGCGGCACCCCCCCCGAAATCAACAAATCGACTAAATCCAGGCAGTCTTCCAGCGAATCAATTACGCCGTTTTCGTTGCGGTCGTTGCGCTCGTCGAGGGTGCCGGTTTGCAGCCAGAACCGGTGGTTGGCATGGGGCTGCCCGGCCCGCACCTGCGCCAACGCAATGCGGTCGGCGGGGCTGTAGCCCGCCCCGATGGCCCGGCTGCGCCACCAAAAGGAGCCGGAAAATACGCCCGCTCGTGCAAATAAATCGGGCCGCGTCCACACCAAATCGAAGGCCGACAACCCGCCCAGCGAGAAGCCTGCGAACACCGCGCGGGCCGGGTCGGCCGTTGCCCGGTAGTTTTGCTGCGCGAAGGGCAAAAGTTCGTCGGCCACAAAGGCGGCGTAGGCCCCGGCCCGGCCGCCCCGGCCGTTGTAATCGGCTTGCGCCGCCACGCCGTACTCGTGCAGCCGGTCGGCGTTGGCGTGCGGGGCTACCAGCACGAAGGGCTGCACCGCGTTTTGGGCAAACAGGTGGTCCAGGGTGGCGTGCAGGTCCAGGCGGGGCAAGTCCTGGCCATCGTTCAGGTACAGCACCGGGTAGTCGGCGGCCGGCGCATCGGCAAAACCCGGTGGCAACAGCACACTCACTTGCACTTCCCTGGCCAACGCTTTGGATGTCAACAACTTTTCTCGTAGTTGCGTCCCGTGGGTAGCCGGTTGCGCTTCTGTCGGCAATGAAATCATTGAACAAAGTAACGGGCACCGGCCGGTTTAGGCGGCACTTAGGCGTAATTTTGCCAATAAGTCAGTCAACTACTCATTCCGGCGCTCGGGTGCTGCACCTGGCAACGCCGCTTTCGTTTTCCCTTTTCAGCCCCCGCGCTTTGCAAGAACAACACCGCCGCTTCTACTCCCACTACCTGGGCCAGGACATTGATATGCGGGTCTTTGGCACCTGGGGCTACCCCGTCGTCATCTTTCCCACCTCGGGGGGCCGCGACAACGAGGCCCGCGACTTCAAGCTGGTCGAATCGGCCCGTCCCTTTATCGAAGCAGGCCGCATCAAACTGTATTGCATCGATAGCATCGACCGGTTCTCGTGGTACGCCAAGCACTTGCACCCGGCTGTACGGGTGCAGAACCACCTGTTTTACGACCAGTTTTTGAGCGATGAACTGGTGCCCATGCTGCAACACGAGTGCCACGTGGACAAAATTGGGGTGGCCGGTTGTAGCTTCGGTGGCTTTCAGGCCCTCAATTTTGCCCTGCGCCACCCCAATCAGGTAGCGCACTGCTTCACGATGGGCGCGGCTTTTGACATCCGACAGTTTGTGGACGGCTACCACGACGACAACGTGTATTTCAACAACCCGCCCGAATATATGCCGAACGCTCAAAACGAGCATTTTCATTACATGAACATTGTTTTGGGCACTGCCGAACACGATTTCTGCAAAGAAAGCACCTTCGATATGTCGCGCATTCTGAGTCACAAAGGCATCAACCACACCCTGGATTTCAAGCCCTTCGGCAACCACGACTGGCCCGTGTGGCGCGAAATGTTTCCGCAGTACCTGAACACGATTTGATACCATACCCCCTCCTTTCACAACCAACCAACGCCCAAAAACACCATGAAAAAAATCGGCATTCTCTTTGGCCAGGAAAATACTTTCCCCCAAGCATTTGTGGACCGCGTAAACGAAAAAGCTCCTTCCGATATTCGCGCCGAATTTGTGCGGATTGAAGAAGTCGAGCAGCACGTCGCCACCGATTACGCCGTCATCATTGACCGCATTTCGCAGGATGTGCCCTTCTACCGCGCCTACCTCAAGAACGCTGCCCTCATGGGCACAGCCGTGATTAACAACCCGTTCTGGTGGTCGGCCGACGAGAAATTCTTCAACAACGCTCTGGCCGTGCGCCTGGGGGTGCCGGTGCCCAAAACCTTGCTGCTGCCCAGCCGCGAGCGTCCCGCCGACACCGGCGAAAACTCGTTCCGCAACCTGGCCATGATGGACTGGGAAAAAGCTTTCCAGCACATCGGCTTCCCGGCCTACATGAAGCCCCACTCCGGCGGCGGCTGGAAAAGCGTCTATAAGCTGCACTCGCCCGAAGACTTTTTCAGCGCCTACGCCGAAACCAATCAGTTGGTGATGCTCTTCCAGGAATCGGTGGAGTTCACCGACTATTTCCGTTGCTATTGCATTGGCGGCAAGGAAGTGCTCATCATGCCTTACGAGCCGCGCAACGAGCCGCACCTGCGCTATGCCACCGAAATGAAAACCACCGGCGAAGCGGGCAAGAAGCTGTTGGCCACCATGAAAGACTACGTGCTGAAACTGAATGCCGGCCTCGGCTACGACTTCAACACCGTGGAATTTGCCGTGCGCGACGGCATTCCGCTGGCCATCGACTTCGGCAATCCCGCCCCCGATGCCGACGTGAACTCGGTGGGCCAGCAAAACTTTGACTGGGTGGTGGAAGCCGCTGCCAACATGGCCATTGCCCGCGCCAAAGCCCAGGTGCCCGGCCAGGACAACCTGACCTGGGGCACGTTCGTGCATCCGCACCGCGCCGCCACGCCCGCCACGGGCAGCGCCAAAGCCGGCCCAACTCAAAAACTCAGCGCCCCCAACCAAGTGTCAGCTAAGGCCAGCCCCGCCAAACCGGTTGCACCTAAAGCAGCACCGGCCGCCAAAGCCCCGGCTGCCAAGCCTGCCGTTGCCAAAGTCGCGCCCGCTGCCAAACCAGCCGTTGCCAAACCAGCCGTTGCCAAAGCCGCGCTGGCTGCCAAGCCCGCCGCCAAAACCCCCGCTGCCAAAGCCGCTGCGCCGAAAGCTACCAAGTAATACACCAGTTCCGCTGCTGGGCCTATCCGGCCCAGCAGCGGAGCTGTTTTTTCGCCCCAATTCGGTTTGCATCATGGCAACGCCAACGTTTACCCTCGGCATCGAGGAAGAGTTTCAGACGATTGACCCCGTGACGCGCGAATTGCGTTCGCATATGTCCAAAATCGTGGAAGACGGCCGCATCACGCTGCACGAGCAGGTGAAAGCCGAAATGCACGAGGCCGTGGTAGAGGTCGGCACCAACATCTGCAAAAACATTGACGAGGCTCGTACCGAGGTGGTCCACCTGCGCCGCCAAGTCGTTGAATTGGCGGGCAATGTGGGCCTAAAAATTGCGGCGGCGGGCACCCACCCTTTCTCGCGCTGGCAAGACCAACCGATTACGCCCGATGCCCGCTACGACAAAATCGTGGAAGAATTGCAGGAGGCCGCCCGCTCCAACCTCGTTTTTGGGATGCACGTCCACGTCGGCATCGAAAACCGCGACATCGGCGTGTACATGATGAATGCGCTGCGGTATTTTCTGCCGCACCTGTTCGCCCTCAGCACCAATTCGCCGTTCTGGGAAGGTCGCGAAACGGGTTATAAGTCGTTTCGCACCAAAGTGTTCGAGCGGTTTCCGCGCACCGGCATTCCCGGTTTTTTCCACAGCGCCAGCGACTACGACGAGTTCATTGCGCTGCTCATCAAAACCGGCTGCATTGACAACGGCAAGAAAATCTGGTGGGACATCCGCTTGCACCCGTTCTTCGACACCATCGAATACCGCATCTGCGACATGATGATGCGGGCCGATGAAACCATCGCCCTGGCGGCCGTGATGCAGGCACTGGTTGCCAAAATCTACAAACTCAAGCAGCAAAACCTGAACTTCCGGGTCTATCGCAGCGCCCTTATCAAAGAGAACAAGTGGCGGGCTGCCCGCTACGGCATTGATGGGCAAATGATTGACTTTGGTTCGCAGGAAGAAAAACCCTCGCGCCAACTCATTTTGGAGTTGCTCGATTTTGTGGACGACGTGCTCGACGACCTCGGCAGCCGGCACGAAGTGGAATACATCCTCAAAATGCTCGAGATGGGCACCGGAGCCGACCGCCAACTTGCCGTGTTCCGCCAAACCGGCGACCTGACCAAAGTCGTGGATTACATCCTTTCGGAAACCACCCACGGCCTGTAATCGTTGGGGGCAACGCACCGAAACGCCAGCCCTGGGGTTGGCGTTTTTGTTTCGGCACCCGCCGCTATCACTCACCCTTTTTCCCTCTCCCATGACTCCTATTCGCGTCGCCATTTTGGATATGTACGACAATTTTCGCAACGAAGGAATGCGTTGCATCCGGCAGCTATTACAACGAGCCGAAACAGACAATGACGTTCAATTTCAGGTTGATACCTTCAACGTGCGGGCCAACAACGAAGTGCCTGACCTTAGTTACGACATCTACATTTCCAGCGGCGGCCCCGGCAGCCCGCTCGCTTCGGCGGATGCCTGGGAGCCGCGCTATTTCGCGTTTATTGACAGCTTTTTGGCCTACAATCAGCAGCACGAGGCCAAAAAGCACCTGCTGGCCATTTGCCATTCGTTTCAGTTAGTCAGTCGGCATTTGAAAGTTGGACTCATCAGCAAACGTAAATCTACCTCGTTTGGCATCCTGCCCATTCACCTCACCGAAGCCGGCTTGGCCGAACCCGTTTTCCAGGGCCTGCCCGAACCGTTTTACGCCGTCGATTCGCGCGACTACCAGCTTACCCACCTGGAAATGAGCCGCCTCGATGAGCTTGGCGCGGAAGTGCTGTGCCTGGAAAAAGAGCGTCCCCACATCCCCCTGGCCCGCGCCACAATGGCCATCCGCTTCACCCCCGAACTGCTCGGCACCCAGTTCCATCCCGAAGCCGACGGCGACGGAATGTTGCGCTATATGCTGACCGACGAGCGCAAACAGCAAGTGGTGGAAACCTACGGCGAGCAGAAATACCACGAAATGGTGGAGTTGCTTTCTGACCCCAGTACCATCGAACACACCGAATCGGTGATTGTGCCCGCCTTTTTGCGCCGCGCCATCGCAGCCGTGAGTGAAATGGCAACAGCGTAGCCCTAAAATCAGCACGTCATGCTGACGGAGGCAGCATCTCTACCGCGCAAGTAAGATTCATTGAGTTAGTTGCGCGGTAGGGATGCTTCCTTCGTCAGCATGACGTTCTTTTTGCTACCCTACTTTTGCACTACCGCATAATTTCGTCGCTCAATGTTTTGGGCATCACCCGCCCCGCCCCTACTCCCATGATTCCCGCCATTCGCCACGCCTACAACGCCGCGTTCACGCCCGAAAAATACCAGGCCATGCTGGCGGATGTGGAAAAGCAACTGCCCGGCCAGTTAGAATTTCGCCTGGCCGAAACCCCGATTTTCGTGCCCGCCCAACTGCGCGACAAGCTCATCCAGGCCGGGCAGGACATCATCAACGTTATCCAACGCCCTGACTTCAAGCAGCTGACCGACGCGGCCATCCCGCCCAATCAGCGGGTGCCCAACGAGGATGCCCACGCCACGTTCCTGACCTTCGACTTCGCCATTTGCCGCGATGCGCAGGGTGAGCTGGAGCCACAGCTTATTGAAATGCAGGGTTTTCCTTCGCTTTATGCCTTCCAGACCTGGCAGCCCGGCTCCTACGGGCGGCAGTTTGAGATTCCCGATTCCGTTACCGCGTACTTCAATGTGGCCGACGATGCCGAGTACCAGGCCGAACTGCGCCGCCTACTGCTGGGTGGCGGCCCGGCCGAGGAAACCATTCTGCTGGAGCTGTTCCCGGAAAAGCAAAAAACCCGCATTGACTTCGCGCTCACCCAGCAGTTCTGGGGCGTGGCGGCGGTGTGCCTGACCAAGATTCGCAAGCGCGGGCGGTCGCTGTTCTACGAAAAGGACGGCCGCGAAATCCAAATCCGGCGCATCTACAACCGCATTATTTTCGACGAGTTAGACCGCTACCCCGACCTGCAAACCGAGTACCACCTCACCGACGACGTGGACGTGACCTGGGTGGGCCACCCGAACTGGTTTTTCCGCATCAGCAAATTCACGCTGCCGCTGGTCCAGAGCCACTTCTCGCCCCCCAGCTACTACCTCGGCCAGCTCCGCACCTACCCCGCCGACCTGGAAAACTACGTGCTGAAGCCGCTGTTTTCCTTCGCCGGGGCCGGGGTGCGGCTGCACATCACGGCCGCCGACCTGGACGCGCTGCCCGACAAGCAGAACTACCTGTTGCAGCGCAAGGTAAGCTACGCGCCGGCCATCGAAACGCCCGTCGGCGGGGTGAAGTGCGAAATCCGGCTGCTCTACGTCTGGCACCCCGGCGACGCGCAGCCCCGCCTGCTCACCGGCCTGGGCCGCATGAGCCGGGGCGAAATGATTGGCGTGGCCTTCAACCGGGACTTGGATTGGGTGGGGGGGACTGCGCCGTTGTTTGAACGTAATTAGGCGGCTGCCGCTTTTTGCTCTAAACCTGGGATTTCGCCATGACTGACCTGCAACTTTATACCGAGCTAATTGCCTTGCCTGCTGACTTAAAAAAGGAAGTAGAAGGCTTTATTACATCGTTAAAGGCCAAAGCCCAAAAACGCTCGGCTGCCCGCCAACGACAGTTCGGCGGGGCGGCGGGCTTTTTCAAAATGCACGACGATTTTGACGAACCGCTGGACGATTTTAAGGAGTATATGTAATAAATCTGCTCCTGGATACGCCGGCGGCTGGACTTGTAGCCCTTGCCCAACGGCCCCTATCTGCTGCAAACCAACACCCTCGGTGGTGCTGATAGGGTCGGCAGGTTGGTAAAAAAGTGAGGAACCTACAGGCTCAAAATATTTGATAAAGTTTCGTACATTTGGGCTTCACTAACAACGGGGACGCTGAAAACCGAACAGGGTTAGCACAAGCAAAACCACAATAAATCATGGCTTTATCAAATGTTCAAACGGAAGGTTCTTGGATAAGAGTCTACGATGAGAAAAGTAAGCGCATTTCTGAAATGTCAAGTTCAGGAAAAGAGTTGGTTGCAATTGGCTCTGACTTCTTCGTTCTGGTTGAAGGCAGTTGGATTAGGACTTACGATGAGAAATGCAAGCGCATTTCTGAAATGTCTTCCTCTGGCAAGATTGTAAGAAATGCAGCGGGCCAAACTTTTACAATTAAAGAGGGCAGTTGGCTACGCACTTACAGTAAGGACTGTAAACGCATCAGTGAGCGAGCAGCTTAAAATGAAGTATTATTGAGTAGTAGATTATGAGCCCCAACAGGGCTACTTGTTCCTTAATCTTAAGCCAGCAAGTAGCCCTGTTGGGGTTCAAAAACCCAATTAGTTTTCACAAAAATGGACAGAGTTTCAGCTCACTTTTTTTTCAAAGCTTGGATTGACACCGTATCAAACAGAAAAGAGCATCTACTAAAAATATGGCGTAACGCGAAAGTATTTACAAGCCACATCAAAGGCGACGAGTATTGTATAATGGAGGAGGTTGCAGACAAATTGGATTTGCTTTGTTACCCTCGGGACTATTACTCAATTGATACTTTGTTGTACAAAAAAGAAGATTTGGTTCATAACATAGCTGAAGGAAATTACTGGTTTAGAGATGTGCGCGTTGCTTTTGAGCACGAGAATAATTTTAGAGGCGGGCTTTTTCAGGAAGTTGCCCATCTGCTCTTAATCAATGCTGACCTCAAAGTATTGGTTACTTATCCAAACGGAGATACTGCAAATGAGCTTAAATATTTGCACGAAATTATCTCCGGGAACAGACAATTCAAGTCAATTTCTGACGATGAAAGCTTCCTGATAATTTTCGGTTACGAGAGTGGTTTTGAATGGGAGGGGCTTGTTTACAAGCAAGATGACTGGAGGCAGATTTCATGACAAAAAATTGCTGTTCGTGGCTTGCAAACTATGAAATGGATGAGAGCAAAGTACCCGTCGTGGTGATAAACCCAAAATTGGCGGAACTTGATAAGGTGGTGCTTTTTCCTGATAAGGTGGCGAAGGCCAAGGCGACTATCGCCAGAATTGGGCTGCCCACCAAGCGCTAACAGCGTCGAAATAACCCCGCCTTCCCGCCCCGCGTAAGCCCGGCCTAAAACCACCGGCTTATGTCTTCCCTCTCCGAAAAAGGTCTGCGCCTTTCCAAAAACGTCGTTTTCAACGTCTTTCTCAGCAAAGCCAGCAAGGTTCTCAGCGTCTATCCTCAGTAACAGGGAAAAAATTTCAGGATATCAGCCAAGTATGCAAACTGAAAATTATCACCTTAAATCTGACCCTGACTTTGCAGTTTTTGAGTTTGTAAGCGTAGGAACAAAAGGCGCAGTGCGTAAGTTAATTCATTTTCAATCAACTTACACGCCAGGGCTTTACAATCTAGCGTTTGGTGACAAAAATCTTGAAACTGGTGAAATTGATGACCTTGCAGTGACAAACAATGGCGACACCGACAAGGTACTGGCGACGGTCGTTGGGGCATTGTATATTTTTCTTGACAAAAACCCGGATGCCTTGGTTTACGCTACTGGTAGTACCTCTGCAAGAACAAGGCTTTACCGCATGGGCATTACGCGCTTTCACGACCAACTTCGGGAAGACCTTAGCATTTACGGGCGCGTCGGCAAGGATTTTCATCCGTTTGAACCTGCCGCTGAATATGAGGGCTTTTTAGCACAACGAAAATTCTAGGAACTTACAAACTATGAAAAAGCTACACGAACTGTCCGAAAGCAAATTGCCGATTGTGGCCATTGACCCTGCTTTGAGTAAGTACAAAGACAAAACGCTGTTTCCAGCCAAACTTGCATTGGCTAATGAGCAGCTAAAAGGTGTGCGGCTTCCAACCAAAGCATCCCGCAGCTAACTGCCACCGAAGGTGAAATAACCCCGCCTTCCCGCCCCGCGTAAGCCCGGCCTAAAACCGTCGGCTTATGTCTTCCCTCTCCGAAAAAGGTCTGCGCCTTTCCAAAAACGTCGTTTTCAACGTCTTTCTCAGCAAAGCCAGCAAGCTGCTGGGTGCCCCGTTCAAAGTCGTGACGACGCTGAACGAAGTGGCGGACAAGCTGGCCACGGAAGGCCACAAAGACAACAAGTTCCGGCAGCTTTTCGACACGGCGGCGACGCTCGTGCGGCTGGTGCAGCGCTACATCAGCGGCGAGTACCGTGCCATTGGCACGGGCACCATTGTGTCGGGGCTGGCGGTGTTACTCTACGTGCTGTCGCCCATTGATTTGGTGCCGGATTTCATTCCGGTGGTAGGCTTTCTGGACGATTTGAGCTTGATTAGCTGGTTTGCGGGCAAGTTTCAGGGAGAGATTTTGCGGTTTCGGGAGTGGGAAACGGCGGCGGCGGGCGCGGCCACGGGGGCCTCGGAGCCGGCGCGGGGCGATGAGGCGTTGCCGGTGATAGCGGAGTTGGGGCATTCGTAAGGGGCGCGGGTGGTAGTACGAATTCCCGAAGGGTTCGTACTACCACTCTGACGGTTGAACGGTTGGGTAAATAACGATTATCGGGGCGGGATAAGAGTGGTAGTACGACGGAAAAAGTCGTACTACCACCCACCGCTCGTATTTTTACCCCTTCTCCCCCACCCCAGTTCCCCCACAATGCGGAAACCCTTGCTCCTGACGGCCGTACTGGCCGCGCTATTCAATTTCCTGGCCCCGGCCGCCCGCGCCGATGAGGGAATGTGGCTGCCGCTGCTGCTCAAGCAGCTCAACGAGGCCGACATGAAGGCCAAAGGGCTGAAAATCTCGGCCGAAGACATTTACAGCATCAACAAGGGCAGCCTCAAGGATGCGGTGGTGCAGTTTGGCGGCGGCTGCACCGGCGAAATCATTTCCGACCAGGGCCTGCTGCTCACCAATCACCACTGCGGCTACAGCCAGATTCAGCAGCACTCTTCCGTCGAAAAGGACTACCTCACCAACGGCTACTGGGCCATGACGCGGGCCGAGGAGCTGCCCAATCCGGGCCTCACTGCTACTTTTATCGTGCGGATGGAAGACGTGACGGCGCAGGTGCTGGCCGGCATTGCGCCCGGCACGGCCGAGACCGAGCGCGAAAAACTGGTGCAGGCCCACAGCCAGACCATCGGCCAGACTGCCACGCAGGGGACGCACTACCAAGCCTTTGTGCGGGCCATGTACGGCGGCAGCGAATACTATTTGTTCGTGACCGAGGTTTTTACCGACGTGCGGCTGGTGGGGGCACCGCCGAGCAGCATCGGCAAGTTTGGGGGCGACACCGACAACTGGGCCTGGCCGCGCCACACCGGCGACTTTTCCATGTTCCGCATCTACGCCGGGCCGGACAACAAGCCTGCGCCGTATTCGGCGCAGAATGTGCCATTTAAGCCCCGCCACCACCTGCCCATCTCGTTGGCCGGCATCAAGCCCGGCGATTTTACGCTGGTGTTCGGCTTTCCGGGGCGCACCAACGAATACCTGACCTCGTGGGGCGTGGACGAGATTTATTCGCTGGACGACCCCGCGCGGGTGAAGGTGCGCACGGCCCTGCTCAAAATCTGGAACGAGGACATGCTGGCCTCGGACAAGGTGCGGATTCAGTACGCGGCCAAGTACGCCAGCATTGCCAACTATTGGAAGAAATGGCAGGGCGAAATGCGCGGCCTCAAGAAGCTGGACGCTGTGCAGCGCAAGCAAGCCCAGGAGGTGGAGTTCACCAAATGGGTGGCCGCCGACCCGGCCCGGCAGGCCACTTATGGCACCTTGCTGGCCGACCTGCACCGCACCTACGACCAGGAACACGATTATGTGCTGGCCCGCGCCTACACCAGCGAAGCCGCGCTGGGGGTGGAATTGCTGCGCTTCGCCAACTCGTTTGCCAACTTGCAGGAAATGATTGCCGCCAAAGCCCCACTTGCTGACATTCAGGCCGCCGTAATGAAAGCCAGGCCCGGCATTGTCAATTTTTTCAAAAACTACAATGCCCCCACCGACCGCACGGTAGCGGCGGCCCTGCTGCGGATTTACGCCGAAAACACCCCGCCCGCGCTGCTGCCGGAATACGTGCAAACCCTGAAAACGCAAAAACAAACGGCCGAGGATTGGAACCGCTTTGCCGTGGAGCTATTCACCAAATCGCGGCTGACCAGTGCCGCTTCGGCCGAAAAAGTGCTGGACGAACTCTACAGCGGCAATGCGGCTGGCTTGGAAGCCGACATGGCTTGGAAGCTGACCAGCGCCGTGCGCACCACCCTCAATACCCAGATTCAGCCCCCGTACCAAACCCTGGCCGACAATGTGACGTTGTTGCAGCGCAGCTACTTAGCGGCCCTGCGGCAGTGGCAAACCATCCGCAAGTTTTACCCCGATGCCAACTCCACGTTGCGGGTGGCCTACGGGCAGGTAGCGGGCTACCGGCCCGCCGACGGGGTGCAGTACACCTACTTCACGACCCTGGACGGCATCATGGAAAAGGCCGACCCGAACAACCCGGAATTTGCGGTGTCGCCGCGCCTGCTGGAGCTTTACCAAAAGAAGGACTACGGCCCCTACGCCGTGAATGGCACGGTGCCGGTGGCCTTTATCGCTACCAACCACACCACCGGCGGTAACTCCGGTTCGCCAGTCATCAACGGCCGGGGCGAATTGATTGGTACCAACTTTGACCGCGACTGGGAAGGCACGATGTCGGATTTGATGTTTGACCCCGACCGGGTGCGGAACATTGCCCTGGACGTGCGCTATATGCTGTTTGTGGTGGACAAATTTGCCGGGGCGGGGCATTTAGTGAAGGAAATGACGCTGGTGATGGCCCCGCCAACGTCGCCCGTGGTGCAAAAAATCAAGGTGAAGCAGCGGTAAGCCCTTGAAATTGTTGGGCAAGTGGGCCGACGCAGCGGGCGTATCAACTTTTCGTTTCGTTGGTGCGTTTAGTTGATTCGCTGCTTTCGTTCTGGCCTATGCCCACTTTTGTTGTTACGCTCCACCTGCCCGACGCTTACGACGAGGCATTCATGGCCCTGATTCCCCGGCATCGTTCGTTTATTAACCGGATGATAGCCGAAAAAGTCATTGAAACCTACGCCATTAGCGCCGACCGCAGCCGGGGCTGGGTCACGGTGAACGGCGACGACGTGGCGGCGGTGCAGGCTCTGATTGAGCAGTTTCCGCTGTTTCGCTACTTTGAGCGCGTCAAAATTGACGAGTTGTTCATTTACGACAGCGTGGCCTCGCGTTTCCCCCTCATCAGCCTGAACTAACGCGGCGAAGGCGCTTCAAGTCGCTGGTGGGGCCGTTCTATTTAATTGACCTGTTTTTTTGCTTATGTTTTTTGGGTTTTCTACTCGTTCGTTTTGCCTGTTATTCATTTTGCCGTTGGGCTTGGTCGGGGCCACTCCCCCACCAGCCGGTTCCATCACCACCGAGCAACTAATTGACCGACTAACCAAAGCCATTGAAAATCTGACGTATCTGCGCTGCAACGTCAGGGCGCAGGAGCGCCTCGGCACCCAGGTCCGCACGGCCAACAGCGCCATGAAAATCAGCTTCAACCCCTTCCGGGCGTACATCAAAAACCCCAACGGCGTGGAGCTTTTGTGGGTGAAGGGCCAGAACGACGGCGATGCCTGGGTGTATCCGGGCAGCTTCCCCTACGTGACCCTGAGCCTGGACCCCAACGGCGCAGTGATGCGGCGCAACCAGCACCACACGACATTTGAGGCCGGTTTTGGTACCATTTCAAATCTGCTCCAAACCTCGGCCACCCGGCAGGACAACGGATACGTGCGCTCGTTCCGCTACGTGGGCGACACCACCATCCAAAGCCGCAGTTGCTACGTGCTGCGCTCCGATTTCCCGCAGTTCCGGTACATTGGTTACAAAGTTGGCAAAAGCGAAACCATCGCCAGCATCGCTAATAAATTCGGATGCGGCGAATTTCGCATTTTGGAGCGCAACAAACTGAGCGTGAACGAAACTTTAACCGAGGGCACGACCCTTCAAGTACCCAATTCCTACGGCCGCCGCGTGGTGTTGTGCGTGGACCCCAAAACGTATTTGCCCACCGTAGTGCAAGTGGACGACGAAAAGGGAATGTATGAGAAGTTTGAGTTCAGCAACGTGGTGGCCAACCAAGCCATTCCGCTAGAGGAATTTACGAAGGGTTACAAAGGATACAAACTATAACCACGGATTCGTGCGGATTTTTCGGATTGCACGGATTTTGGGGACGATTGACAGCACCGGTAATCGTCCCCAAAATCCGTGCAATCCGAAAAATCCGCACGAATCCGTGGTCTAGCGGCGCATAGTTTTTTCAATCATATCCCACATCTCCGGGGTTAACAGTTCCAGCTTGTTGAACTCGCCCGCCCCATTGAGCCACTCGCCGCCGTCAATCGTGACGACTTCGCCGTTCACGTAGGCCGAAAAATCGGACACCAGGTAGGCAGCCAGGTTGGCAAGTTCCTGGTATTGACCCACGCGCTTGAGGGGGACGCTGGCGGCGGGGTCAAGTTTGCTGGCCAGCGGTTCGGGGAAAAGGCGGCTCCACGCGCCTTCGGTAGGAAACGGGCCGGGTGCAATGGCGTTGGAGCGGATGCCGTACTTGGCCCACTCCACGGCCAACGAGCGGGTGAGGGCCAACACACCCGCTTTGGCCGTGGCCGAGGGCACCACATAGGCCGAGCCGACTGAGGCATAAGTTGTGACGATGTTGAGGATGGTGCCGGGCTTTTTTTCGGCAATCCAGTGCTTGCCCAGGGCCAGGGTGCAGTTGTAGGAGCCGCGCAGCACGATGTCCACAATCACATCAAATGCTTTGTGGCTCAAGCGTTCGGTGGGGCTGATGAAGTTGCCGGCGGCGTTGTTAAGCAGCACATCCACGCCGCCAAATTCGGCCACCGTCTGGGCCAGCATTTTCTCAATTTCGTCGTACTTGCGCACGTCGCAGGCCAGGGCCAGCACGCGCCCACCGGTTTGCTGGCGCAGCTCGGCGGCGGTGGCTTCCAGCACGTCCAGCTTGCGGCTCGTGATGGTCACGTTCGCGCCCAGTTGCAGGAAGTAGGTGGTCATGGCCCGGCCCAGGCCGGTGCCGCCGCCGGTTACGACGATGGTTTTGCCCGCCAGGGCGTTGTCGCGCAGCATGGGCTGCACATAAGGAGGAGTCATAGAGCTGAGAAAATGAAAAATTGAGGAAAAACTGTTGCTGTAGGCCAAGTATACCAGCTTAATAAGCCGAAAGTTAGCCCACCCAGCGGCATTTTATTCTGCAAACCACGCCGGAGCCAATATAGATTCGGGAGATTTTGTTGCACTTTTGTGACACCTTTGGAGCGAATCGTAGCTGTTGAATCATGGAAACTCCTTCTCCCGCGCCGGCGGCTCCGGCCCTTACCCGCCATACCGTCCTGATAATGGGCTGCGGCTGGTTGGGTTTGGGCTTGGCCCAAAATCTTTTAGCCAGTGGCAACGTCGTGTTGGGGACGACGACGACCCCCGACCAAATTTCGGCTCTCGAGGCTCTTGGAATCCGGGGGCATTTGCTCCGCCTCAACACCGATTTCAGCGGCTCCGACAACCGCTTGTTGCACCGCTTGCTGGGCGCGGTTGATGTACTGGTGCTGGCGGTGCCGCCGCGCAGCGCCGCCGCCGGGGCCTACCCATCGCTGTTGCGACCGGTGCATCGGGCGGTGGCAGCGGCCGGGCTGCGCCATGTGCTGTTTGTGAGCAGCACCGGCGTGTACCCCGACGAGGCCCGGCTGATGCGCGAAACCGATGCCCTCAGCACCCGCGACGCGGCCTCGGATGTGCTGCGCGCTGAAGGGCATTTTGTGCCACGCTACGGGCAGTGGCTCAGCACGGTAGCCCGGTTGGGCGGCCTTATCGGCCCCGACCGTGCCCCTGGGCGGTTTCTGGCGGGTCGCCAGGATTTGCCGCAGGGCAACGCCCCCGTGAACCTGCTACACCTCGACGATGCGGCCGGCGTGCTGGCCGCTATCATCGAGCATCAGCTTTGGGGCCGCACGTTCAACGTGTGCGCTCCTGACCACCCCTTGCGGCGCGATTTTTACCCCGCTGCCGCCCGCCACCTGGGCCTGGAGCCTCCCACGTTTCGGCCCGAAACCGGCATCACGGGCAAAACCATTGACATTTCCTTGCTGAGTGAGGTGGTGCCGTATCGGTTTCGCCACCACAACCTGCTGGATGCCTTGCCGCACTGCTAGGAGCGGATTCGGGCCGTAATTTTGCGTTGTGAAATCCTTTTCCTCCCCGCCCCCCGTGGTGGTGCTGGGCGGCGGCGCAGCGGGTTTTTTCGCCGCCATTGCCTGCGCCGAAGCCAACCCGCAACTACCTGTTTTGCTCCTGGAAAAAACCGGCAAGCTGCTGGCCAAAGTGCGGATTTCGGGCGGCGGACGTTGCAACGTCACCCACGGCTGTGAGTCGGCCGCGCAACTCGTCGGGCATTATCCGCGCGGCAGCAAGCAGCTAAAAGCCGCCTTCCAGCAGTTTGGCGTGGCCGAAACGGTGGCTTGGTTTGCGAAGCGCGGCGTACCACTCAAGACCGAGGCCGATGGCCGGATGTTCCCGACCACCGACAGCAGCGAAACCATTGCCCGCGCCCTCGAAGATGCCGCCCGGCAAGCCGGAGTGCGGGTGCTGACCAACGTACTGGCCGAAGAAATCAGCCCACTGCCCGCTGGCGGTTTCACCCTGAAACTCAGCGGCAGCGGCGTACTTAGCCACGGCCTACCCGTTACGTTGGCCGCTGCCAAAATCCTGATTGCCACAGGCGGCCAGCCCAAAAGCACCCAATACGACTGGCTCCGCCAACTGGGCCACAGCGTGACTGAGCCAGTGCCCTCGCTGTTTACCTTCAACGTGCCTGCATCGCCGCTAAAGGACTTACCAGGCGTGAGCGTGGCCCGCACCCGCGTGACGCTGGCGGGCGAAAAGCTATTCTACGAAGGGCCATTGCTGGTCACGCACTGGGGCGTGAGCGGCCCGGCCGTGCTGAAACTTTCGGCGTGGGGCGCAAGACGACTGCACGAATTGGGCTACGTCGGCACAGCCCTAATCAACTGGCTGCCCGACCACAACGACGAAACCCTACGGCCTTGGTTACACGAGTTCAGGCAAACCAACGGCCGCAAACTAGTAGCGGCCAACCCACTACTAGACTTGCCGCAACGCCTGTGGCGCACCCTGGTCGAGCAAAGCAGCATCGGGGCCGATACCCGTTGGAGCGACTTGCCCGCCAGGGCCCAGAACCGCTTGCTCGAACTCCTGCTCCGCACCCCGCTGGCCGTGCGCGGCAAAACCACATACAAAGACGAATTCGTGACCTGCGGCGGCATTCCGCTCGCCGAATTGGACCTGCAAACGATGGAAAGCCGCCGCGTCCCTGACCTTTATTTCGCTGGCGAAGTGCTGGACATTGATGGCATCACGGGCGGATTTAACTTTCAGGCCGCTTGGACGACTGGCTTTCTGGCTGGCCGGGCAATGGCAGGGATTGAATGAGGAATGAAGCACCAGAATGAGAAAAGGGACGACCCGAAAACTGGACTTTTGAGCAAGGGGCGGGGTGAGTAATTGGCTTGTAACCTTTGACGCGGTCAGGCAGTAAAGAGGGCATTCTAAACCCCCTCACCCCCACCTTTTCCAAAATGGAAGCTAAAGCCACCCAAGCTCTACTCAACGAGCTAGTTGAAACCCTGAAAGATGGTCAAAAAGGCTACGCCGAAGCCATGACCGACGTTGAAGACGCGGACCTGAAAGATACCTTCAAGCACTTGGCTGTGGAGCGTTCGGGCTACCTCACCGAAATCGAGGACCAGATGTTCAAACTCGACCTCAAGCCCGATACCGACGAAGGGGCTAAGGGTTCCGTCACCGGAGCCGTTCACCGCGCTTGGATTGACCTGAAGTCGGCCATTACCGGCAAAGACCGTCACAGCATCTTGGCCGAATGCGAGCGCGGCGAAGACTACGCCAAGAAAGCATACAAAACTGCCCTCGAAGCCCAAGACCTGCCCAGCAGCCTCAAGTCGGTGATTGAGAAGCAGTACCAGGGCGTACTCGCCGCCCACGACAAAATCCGGGGCTTGCGGGACGCGGCCAAGTAACAATCACAGATTTTGCAGAATCGTTCAGCAGTCGGATTTCGTTCGATAGCTGCTACTGAAGTAGCCCAAAAACATAAACCCGCCGCTTCATAAAGCGGCGGGTTTTTTGTTGCGACTTTACTTCATTCGTTCAAGCCAGCGCCCAATCAATTTGACCGCTGCCCGGAATCCCGACCGCTGAACGATTTTGCGCTAAGCGGCAAAATCTGTGGTCCTATTCGTCGAAACTCTCATTGCGAGGGGCACGTTCGGTGTTGCTGCTGCGCTCGATGCGGTCGCCGCCCCGGTCGTTGTCGCGGTCGCGCGAGGGGCCGCCGAAGCCGCCTTTGTTGCCGTAGGCGGGCTTGCTGCCGTAGGCGGGGCGGTCGTTGCCGTAGCTGGGCTTGTTGCCGTAAGCGGGCTTGTTGCCGTAGGCGGGGCGGTCGTTGCCGTAAGCGGGTTTGTTGCCGTAGCTGCTGCCACCGTCGCGGTTGCCTTTGTAGCTGCCGCCATAGCTGTTACCTCCCCGGTCGTTGTCGCGGTTGCCGTAAGCGGGGCGGTCGTTGCCGTAGCTGGGTTTGTTGCCGTAGCTGCCACCCCGGTCGTTGTCGCGGTTGCCCTTGTAGCCACCGCCGCCGTAGCCGCCCCGGTCGCCGCCTTCGCGGTTGCCAAAGGGACGACGTTCGCCGCCGAAGCCACCCGGCCCGCCCCCGCCGGTGCGGCTGAAGCCTTCTTCTTTGGCCGCGCCCTCTTGCACCGGCGTGGCAATGCTGAAGCTAACCGGCTGCCCCTGAATGCTGGTGCGGCCAAGCTGGGCCACAATTTCGTCGGCAAACTCGCTGGGCACCTCCACAAAGCTGAACTTGTCGTAGAGGGCAATGTCGCCCACTTTGGCCCCTTGCAGGTTGGAGCTTTCCGAAATCAGGTCCACGATGTCGCGCGGATGCACCCGGTCTTTCTTGCCCATGCTCACGAACAAGCGGGTGAAACCGGGGCGGGCCGTGCCGGCGGCTTTGCTGGCATCCAGGCTTTGCTGGGCGGTTTTTTCTTCCTTCATCGTCATCTTCAGCAGGGCTGCGGCGATGTCGAGCGAGGTGATTTCTTCGCTTTGGTCAAGCAAACGTTGTACGCGGCCAACGTACTTTTCCAGGTTGCCTTTCTCGATGATTTCCTTGATTTGGTTCAGGAACAGCGTGGTTTTCACCTCCGACACATCGGCAAACGACGGCACCTGCTCCAGCTTAATCTGGGCTTTGGTGAAGCGCATGATGTCGCGCAACTTGTAGATGTCGCGGCCACTCACAAACGTGAACGCCTTGCCGCTCTTGCCCGCCCGGCCGGTGCGACCAATGCGGTGGACGTAGTATTCCTCGTCGGCGGGCAGGTCGTAGTTGAACACCGCTTCCACGTTGTCCACGTCAATTCCCCGGGCGGCTACGTCGGTGGCTACCAGCACCTCCAGGGTGGTTTTGCGGAACTTGTCGAGCGTGTTCTGGCGCTGCTGCTGGCCCATGTCGCCGTGCAGCCCCTCGGCAAAATAACCTTTGGCTTGCAGGTCGGCCACAATTTCGTCCACCATGCGCTTGGTGTTGGCGAATACAATGGTCGACTTCAGGTTGTACATATCCAGGATGCGGGTCAGGACATCCTTTTTCTGGGGGCCGCGTACCTCAAAGTAGCTCTGCTCGATGTTGGTCACCGTCATCGTCTGGTGGTTCACCTTTACGATTTCCGGGTCGCGCTGGTACTTGCGCGTCAGGTCCATGATGGGCTTGCTCATCGTGGCCGAGAAAAACACCGTCTGGCGTTCGGCGGGCATCTTTCTCAGCACGTACTCAATGTCCTCGCGGAAGCCCATGTCCAGCATCTCGTCGGCTTCGTCGAGAATGATTTTCGTGGTCTTGTCCAGCTTGAGGGTGCCGCGCTCGATATGGTCCATCACCCGGCCGGGGGTACCGATGACGATTTGCACGCCGCGCTCCAAGGCGCGAAACTGCCGGTCGTAGCTGCTGCCGCCGTAGATGGGCACCACGGCCAGGCCTTTTTTGTACTTGCCCAGCTTTTGAATTTCGCCGGACACCTGCACGGCCAGTTCGCGGGTGGGGCACAGCACCAGCACCTGCACGTCGCGGCTTTCGCCGTCCACGCCCTCAATAGCGGGGATGGAGAAGGCGGCGGTTTTGCCCGTGCCCGTCTGGGCTTGGCCGATAACGTCGCGCCCGGCGAGCAGGGCGGGAATGGCGGCGGCCTGAATGGCCGAGGCTTCCTCGTAGCCCATTTCGGTAATGGCGCGTTGGACTTCCTCGGAGAGGTTCAGCGCGTCGAAGCGCACTGCAATTTTTTCGGTTTCCATGATTGTGGAAAAGGTAAGGGGGAAAGAGACTAGCTCTGAAAACAGCCGAATCAGCGACGTTTCCCTACCTTCTACCGTGTCACAAACAGGCGGGGATAAACTACCAAAAAACTATGCGGCCAATGCGTTACGCCACTCTGGGGCCTGCGCGGACTTGGGGCCGTCCTCAAATGCGGGTGCAAAGGTACGGAAAATTAACGGGAAAAGCAAGAGAGTGGTCGGGCTGACGCAGGACTCACATCACCCCAACGGTCATGCCGACGGCTTCCAGTACCGCCCCAAAACCCACAAAAAAGAGGCCCGCCATTGCTGACGGGCCTCTCTGTTACAAAGTGCGCTAACCTTAAATCAGCGAAACTTTCACCGCGTTCGGGCCTTTTTTGCCCTGGGCTACTTCGTATTGTACTTTGTCGTTTTCGCGAATCGAGCTAACCTGAAGGTCGCTGATGTGAACGAAGATGTCTTCGCCCGTTTCGTCGTTTTTAATGAAACCAAATCCTTTGGTGTCATTGAAGAATTTTACCGTTCCGGTAGCCATGTTGGGTGATTGTAGAATTTCCTTAAGCTTTTGGGCCACCGTGGCTTGATTTCTTAAGTTGCGTCAAAGATAAGCACAATTTTCAATCAACCAAACGGCAAAGTTTTTTTTCGGCCAGCCAAACCCGCGAAAAATTGATTTAATCGGCCAATTTAGCCCAGCGGCGGGCGGTAGCTGCCCCGCCGCTCCAGCAAAAAAAAGTTGCTCCGGCACTCGTTCCTAATCCTTCGGCTGCGAAAATTGCGGGTTTTGGGTAAAGGTGGTGTCGGTCAGGGTTTGGAGAAAAGCGATGATTTTGCGCTTTTCGTCACTGGTCAGGCCCAGGGTTTGGCCAGAGCCGGTGTTGCTGGCCGACTGGATAAGCGGCGAGAGGTTAGGACTGCGGGTCACGATGTGGTCGTTGTAGTGGTCCAGCACCTGCTGCAAGGTGGCAAACCGGCCGTCGTGCATATAAGGAGCCGTGAGGGCAATGTTGCGGAGCGAGGGGATGCGGAACTTGCCGTTGTCGGTTGCCCGGCCGGTGATAGTGCCGAGGCCGGGGTCGGTGAAACCGGCATCCAAGCCATTGTTGGCAAAATCGTGGGTCGTAAACAGGTCGCCGCCGTGGCAGTCGCTACAGTTGCCGCCCCGGCCGGTGCGGCGGCTGGGGTCGGGGTGTTGCAACAACAGCAGGCCCGCCAACTCATCGGGAGAAAGCAGCGAGTTGTTGTTGGTGCGCCGAAAGTCATCGTAGCGCGAGTGCGACGACACCAACGTGCGCTCGAACTGGGCCAGCGCCTTTTGCACGTTACCGATGGTAACGGTGCGGGTACCAAAGGCTTGCCAAAACAACTCCGGGTACTTCGGCAGGGCCTGCAACCGCGACACGCTGGCCGCCAGCGGCTGGTTCATCTCAATTGGGTTGGCCAGGGGTATGAGGCACTGCGCTTCGAGCGAAGGAGCCGAGCCGTCCCAGGTTAGCTTCGGCTCCCACACCAGGTTGCTGATGGCCATTGCGCTGCGCGGGTGCCGCGCCCCGCCCACCCCCAGGGAATGGGCGAGGCCGTCGGTGAACGCCATTTCCTGCCGGTGGCAGGTAGCGCAGGCAATGGTGTTGTTGCTCGACAGCGCCGTTTCGTAGAACAGGTGGCGGCCCAGGTTCACGCCCTGCTCGGTGAGGGGGTTGTCGGCGGGCACCACCGGGGTCGGAAAATAATCCGGCACCGTCAGCACGTAGGCCGTGGTGGCGGGTGGCGTTTCGGTCGGTTGCGGGTTGGTAGCTGACTCGCGCTGGCACGCGCCCAAGCCCAGCAAGGCAAGAGCTAATAACGGATGCAAAAATCGCTTCATGGGCAAATTATCAGGCTATTGCGGTCAAATCTGCGGCAGCTATTCCATTTGGGCAAAGGTACAGACCGAGGCCGGAAATGATTGAGCCGCATCAACTCGTCCGGCACTTTCGCACCAACGTGCAAACACCGTGCTAAGTCCCAAAGTGCCGAACTGCCTGCTCACACGCCGATTCTTTCCTTATATTTACGGCGCTTGCGGTTGGAGTAGGCTTGCCAAGCCAGTGCCGGGCAACTGCCCGGCACCGACACTTGTTCACTTTAGTCTTTTCAACCCGGCCGCTACATTACCCACCCACTTACTTTCACAATCTTATGACTCCCAAAACCCAAAACATCATTGCCTGGATTTTACAAGTGCTTCTTGGCTTGGCATTCATTGCTTCCGGTGGCATGAAACTCCTGCACGGAGCCGAATCCGCCCAAATGTTCGGCAGCCTCGGAATGCCGGGCTGGTTCGGCTACCTTATTGGCGGGGCCGAGCTACTGGGGGGATTTGGCTTGCTCACGCCGCAGTTTGTGCGGCCAGCGGCGCTGGGCCTCATGCTTATCATGGTCGGAGCCGTGTCGCTGCACGCCACCAAAATTCCCGGTGGCATGGGCAAAGGCATCCCCGCAGTGGTGCTGTTGGTGCTGTTGGCGGTGGTATTCTGGCTGCGTCGGCCCACGCCTACGGCCGTAGTGTAGCCGCAAACCATTGCCAGTCGCGCAGGTTACTCGCCTGCCCAGCCGCTGTTTGGCGGTTGGGCAGGCTTGTTTTTTGGCAGGAATACCACGCTGACCTTTCTGCCGCTCTTTCTTTTCCTTCAATGAAACTCCTTTATTCCTACCTGCGCCACTACTGGGGCTTGCTGGTACTGGCCCTGGTGCTGGCCGCCATCAACCAGGTTTTCTCGCTGCTCGACCCCTATATTTTTCGGCAAATCATTGACAAATACGTAGTCAAGCCCAGCGGCGGACTGCACCACCTGGATTTTGGGCCGTTCCTCACGGGCGGGGCGGGGCTGCTCATTCTGGCCGCAATGGGCGTGGCAATGGTGAGCCGCATCGCCAAAAACTTCCAGGATTACTACGTCAATGTCATTACCCAGCGGCTGGGAGCGCAACTGTATTCCGACGGCCTGCGCCACTCGCTCGACCTTCCCTACCAAGTGTTTGAGGACCAGCGCAGCGGCGAGACCCTGGGCAAGCTGCAGAAGGTGCGAACCGACGTGGAGAAGCTCATCGGGATGTTCGTCAATGTGTTATTCACATCCGTGGTGGGCATTGTGTTCGTCATGTGGTACGCCACCACTGTGTATTGGCCCATTGCGCCCGCCTACTTTCTCACCATTCCGCTGCTGGGGGTGGTCAGCTCGTTGTTAAGCAAGAAAATCAAGACCGTCCAGAAAACCATCGTGGCCGAAACCACCGCCCTGGCTGGCTCCACCACCGAAAGCCTACGCAACATTGAGCTGGTCAAAACCCTGGGCCTGGCCCAGCAGGAAACCGAGCGCCTGAACGGCATCACCAACAAAATCCTGAAGCTGGAGCTGAAGAAGGTGCGCTACATTCGCTCGCTCAGCTTCGTGCAGGGCACATTCGTGAACTTGCTTCGCAACGCCATTCTGCTGCTCATGCTGTATTTGGTGGTGCAGGGCCGCATTACGGTGGGCGAATTTTTCTCGCTCTTTATTTACTCCTTCGCCATCTTCGGGCCGTTGCAGGAGTTGGGCAACATCCTGAGCGTGTACCGCGAAACGGAAGCCTCGCTGGCCAATTTCCAGCAAATTCTGGACACGCCCCGCGACGTGCAGCCCGCCCACCCCGTGCCCCTGCCCCACCTGGAAACGCTGGCCTTTGAGGACGTGTATTTCCAGCACCTCACCGCCAGTGCCCCGGCCCTGAACGGCATTTCGTTCCGGGCCGGGCTGGGCGAAACCATCGCCTTCGTCGGCCCCAGCGGCTCGGGTAAAACCACGCTCGTCAAGCTCCTGGTGGGCCTCTACCCACCCAAAGCGGGCCAGATTCGCTACAACGACGTGCCTGCCGCTGCCATCAATCTCGATGAGTTGCGCGAACAAATCGGCTTCGTAAGCCAGGACACCCAGCTTTTTGCGGGCACCATCCGCGAAAACCTGCGCTTCGTGGCCCCCGCCGCCACCGATGCCGAGTGCCTCGCCGCATTGCACCAAGCGGCTGCCGACCCGCTGCTCGCCCGCGCCCCGCAGGGCCTCGACACGGTGATTGGCGAAGGCGGCGTGAAGGTGAGCGGCGGCGAAAAGCAGCGCCTGAGCATTGCCCGCGCCCTGCTGCGCCACCCCACCCTGCTCGTGTTCGACGAAGCCACCTCGGCCCTCGACTCGCTCACGGAAGAAGAAATCGGCCGCACCGTGCGCGACCTCTCCGGCTCGCGCCAGCACATCACCGTCCTCATCGCCCACCGCCTCAGCACCATCCTGCACGCCGACAAAATCTTCGTATTGGAGCGCGGCCAAGTAGTCGAACAAGGCCGCCACGACGAGCTATTGGCCAACAAAGGGCTGTACTACGCCATGTGGCGGCAGCAGATTGGGGAGCGCAAGGAGCAGCGGGCAGTGGCAGCCTGAGGGGAGCAAGTGGCGCGAATTCGTACCTTGCGTTGTGGAATTTACTTCAGGTAACGAGTCGTCTAAAATCCTACCCGCCAAATCGTCTTCAACCACGGCAATGGCAAGGAATATGCCCGCTCTCCGACAAATACTGCTTTCCGGTCTGCTTTTTTGTTGCTTCGGCAACGGCATGGCTCAGGCCGTTGCACACAACATCCGGGTGCTGGGCAACGGCTACCGGGGACATTTGGCTATTTCCGGGTATACGGACTTTTTCTTTTTGCGCGGGGACACAACACTTCGTGTAAACCCGGACAAGGAAAACTCTTATTACTTGAACACGGGCACCTCAATCGGTGATTGCCAGTCGCCAACATCGTACATATACCTCTTTTTTAATAAATCTGGCTTGCTTGATTCGGTATGTCCCAAAGCCTCTGCCACCGTTGGAGATGACAAGAAAAGCATCCGCTTAAACACCGTTGCCGTCACGATAAACCCTGGGCGGTTCAACCGGGCGTGGTATCCTTCGTTCGGGGTTAAAATGGATGTCAGCCCCGGTTTCTATTACGGAAAACGCCCCGTGACTGTGCCGCTAATCAAGGGACAGGCTTACGCCATTGACGATTCCCACGCCGCACTTGTCGACCATTGCCCCGACACTTGCCAAGGCAGCCGGGATGCAACAAAGGCGACGTACCTGCCTTCTTACTTTTACTTTACAGTGACGCGCACCGGCCGGGTGGCGTTGTACGGCGAAAGTGGCGCTTGTGCCACCGCCTCGGGCAGTAAGTTAACGTTCAAGACGGTGCGGGTGAATATTGACCCAAAGGAAATATCGGACGGAGACACCCTCTGCCTCCGCCAACCCCGTGCTAAAGCAATAACCATTACGCACAAAACCCGGCTTGCATTCATCCGGTCGGTGGTTAGCTACGTGTACTGGACTACGCCGACCGGCGAGGAAAAGCACTTTTATTTTGTGCCGTTGTAGCAGCCACACGGGTGGCTTCGAGGCTGTTTGGCGGCCAAGATTTCACTCAATCACCTGCGCCGCCACGTCAAAATCGGCAGCCGGGGGCTGGGGGTCCATTTCCTCCAGCGCGGCCACCACGATTTCGGCAATGGCCAGGTCGCGCACCCATTTGTGGTCGGCGGGCACCACGTACCAGGGCGCGTCGGGCGTGGCGCAGTGGTTGATGGCCTCCTCATAAGCAGCCTGATAAGCGGGCCAGAGGGCGCGTTCTTTCAGGTCGCCGGGTTCGTATTTCCAGCGTTTGGCGGGGTCGTCGAGGCGGGCTTGCAGGCGGGCGGCTTGCTCGGCTTTGGAGATGTGCAGGAAGAATTTGAGGACGCGGGTGCCGTTGTGGGCCAGCAGCCGCTCGAAGGCATTGATGTCGGCGTAGCGGGTGCGCCAGGTGGTTTCGGGCACCAGGTTGTGGACCCGCACGACCAGCACGTCCTCGTAGTGCGAGCGGTTGAAGACTCCGATGTGGCCGCGCCGGGGCGCTTGGGCGTGGATGCGCCAGAGAAAATCGTGGTTTAGCTCCTCAGTGCTGGGCGCTTTGAAGGCCGCCACGCTCACCCCGGCGGGGTTGATGCCGGTGAGCAGGTTTGCGATGGCCCCGTCTTTGCCGCCGGTGTCCATGGCCTGAAACACCAACAGCAGACTTTGGCGGTGTTCGGCGTAGAGGTTCTCCTGCAACTCGGGTAAGCGCTTACGAAGGGTTTTGAGGCGGTGCCTGGCCTCTTTTTCGGTAGTGTAAGGAGCAATAGCCGCTGTGTCAATGGCTGCCAGGTGGATGTGCGTACCGGCGACCAATACGGCGGGAGTAGCGGGAATGTTGAAGTTGTCGCTCATGCTTGCAAAGGAACGGCGCAGAAAAGGGCCGTTGCTTGCCCAACCCGCCGCGCTGCCTTACGTAGGAAGAAATGGCTGTTAGCTGCAACACCAGCGGCTACTTTTTACCACGTCACGCTAATTCAAATTCTTTTTCAGATGGCAACTACTCCCGCCAAAAAACCCGCCCCGGCTAAGAAAGCCAGCACCCCCACCGCTAAAAAAGCTCCGGCCGCCAAAGCCGGGCAGACCAACTCCGCCGTGAGCGTCCAGCCGCTGCTCAACCAGCAGCAGCACGCCCCCGCTCCTACCCAAAAATTCGGCACCGTGAGCCAGCGCCTGCCCATTGGGCTGGACGAAAAAACCCGCCAAGCCAGCGTGGAAATGCTCAACCAGATGCTGGCCGATACCATCACGCTGCGCGATATGTACAAAAAACACCACTGGCAGGTGGTCGGCCCCACGTTCTATCAGCTTCATTTGTTGTATGATAAGCACTACGAGGAGCAAGCCGAACTGGTGGACACCATTGCCGAACGCATCCAGATTCTGGGCGGCGTAGCGGTGGCAATGGCCGCCGACGTGGCCGAAATGAGCAGCATTCCCCGGGTGCCCCGCGACCGCGAGGAAGCGCCCGTGCAGGTTGGCCGCTTGCTCGAAGCCCACCAGATTATTCTCAACAACAGCCACGACTACGCCGACAAAGCCGACGAGGCCGGGGACGACGGCACCAACGACCTACTGGTGAGCAACGTGATGCGGACCAACGAGTTGCAAGTATGGTTTGTGTCCGAACACGTAGTGGATTCGCCGCTGGTGCATTCGAAGTGAGGAATAATGCTTTGCATTAAGAAGTAATGAATAATTGAAGTAAGACTAAATTCTTCCTTGCTTATCCCTGGTGCGCGGCCAGTTTTTCGTTGTGGTTGTCTTCGGCTTCTTCCACCGAGTGGGTTTGGCCGAGGTCGTTGTCTTGCTTGGCTTTTTCGGCCAGCAGGCAATAGAAATCGTGCAGGGTTTTGATTTCTTCTTCCGAGAAATCCTGCGCGTTGATGAGGCGGTTGCTGGCCCCCTGGGTGGCAGCAATTAGCTCATTTAGTTTGAGATGCAGCACCAATGAATCTTTGTTCTGCGCCCGCTGAATGAGAAAAACCATCAGAAACGTGATAATGGTGGTGCCGGTGTTGATGACGAGTTGCCAGGTTTCGGAGTAGCCGAACAATGGACCGGTGACGGCCCACACCAGCACGATGCCCGCCGCCGAGGCGAAGGCCGCCGTAGAACCGGAAAATTTGGTAATGCTTTCAGCCATACGGCCAAAAGAAAAGCCAGAATGTTGTGCAGCAGCCATAGTGAGGGGAGATTGTGCGTTGAGAATGGGATGGTAAAAGTAGCACCTGACGGCTGACCAACGTGAAATTTGCGGGCGCATAGTTGGCGGGCGGGCCGCAACCGGCTATCTTTGCACCCGCTTCGCCGCCTCAGCGGAGCTGGCCTTTGGCCGATGCTGCCCGATTCCATTGCTTTTCAGCGCACGTGGTGAAACTGGTAGACACGCCATCTTGAGGGGGTGGTGCCTTCGGGTGTGGGAGTTCGAATCTCCCCGCGCGCACACTGAATGAAAAAAGCCCGCTGGATAGCGGGCTTTTTTTGTGGGTTACTCCCGCTCAAACGGATTGGTGGGCTTCACGAGCCGTACCTCTTCGCGCTCCACTTTCACTTGGCCGGGGCGGGCACCTTTGGGCTTGCGGACGAATTTTTTGGGGGTCACCGTCACCGGACAAAGCGAATCGTTTTGGCGGCGCGAATACCAGGCGGCAAGCTGAGCGGCGTGTTCGATGACGGGGTCGGGCACGGGGGAGCCGGCGCGGTGACGGATGACGACGTGCGAACCGGCCACGTCTTTGGCATGGAGCCAAAGGTCGTCTTTGTGGGCGTATTTCTGAGTCAGCAGGTCGTTGTTGGCGGCGTTGCGGCCCACCAGGATGGTGAAGCCCCGGTCTTCAAACACCTTGAAGGGCAATTCGGTGGCGGCGGCTTTGGCGTTGGTGGCGGGGTCGAGGCCGTGCTGCTTGCGCCAGCCGCGCAGGGCGCGGAGTTCGGCCAGTTCGGGGCGGGTGTCGAGGTCTTCCAGGCGTTCCATTGCAGCCAGTGCTTCGGCTTCGCGGCGGGCGCGGCGCTCGGTGAGTTGGCGTTCTTCGAGGTGCTGGTTTTTGGCTTTGCGGTAGAGGTTTTCGGCGGTGCGCTGGGGCTTTTCGGTGGGTTTGAGTTTGAGTAGGCGCGGCTGCTTGGTGAGGTAGTCCAGCACTTCGATTTGGGCGGCCCCGGCGGGTATTTCGTGCAGGTTGGCCATTATCAGGTCGGCGGTGTGGCGGAAGCCTGCGTCGTGGGCCAGCGCTTTGAGGCGCTGCTGGGCGTGGGCGGCGGCGGCGCTGGCTTCGGCAACGCGGCGCTCCAGGGTTTGGCGCAACTGCTTGGTTTCGGTTTCCAGGGCGCGGCGCGAGAGGGCCAGCGGCACAAAGCGGCGCAGGGCGGCAATGGGGTTGTCGCCGGGCAAGGTTTCCGGCGCGTCGCCCAGCGGCAGTAGGCTCAGGCGGGTGCGGCCATCGAGTTGGGTGAGGTAGTAACGCGGCGGTTTTTCCAGCAGCGCCAGGGTTTGGTGCAGGAGTTTCTGGTTGCTAGTTTCTTGTTCCTCGTTCCCAGGTTGTGCGCTTGGCGCGGTAGCAGCGTAGCCTTGTTGCCGGAGGTAGCGCAGGGGCAAATCGGCCAGCGGCGGCGGCAACTTGCCCGCCGCCAGCGGTTGGGGTGGGTCGGCGGGCTGCGGGCGCAGGTCGGCATCGGCCAGCAGCTTTTGGTGAAAAAGCTGGGCCGGTGCGGCAGGTGCGGCGCGGAAAATGGCATTCGGGCGCGGGCCGTAGAGCTTGAAAACCAAGCGGGCACCGCTGTGGAAATTCAGTTGCAACACCCGGTCCTGGGGCCAGGCGGCTACGCTTTCCACTTCCTGGCCCAGCAGGTCGGGCAGCAGGTCCACGGAGTTGGTGCGGGCGCGTTGGAAGGTTTCGGGCAGCGCCAGAGCCGGGAAGCTGCCGCCCAGATGCGCTTTCAGCCAGAATTCTTTTTCTCCCTGAACGAGGCCAACGACCAACTCGTCCTTTTCCTGCGAGAAGCAGGCCGCTACGCGGTAGCCCCGCAGTTGCGCGGTGAGGGAGGGGGCCAGTTGGCGTAGGAAGTAGTAGTTAGTGTGCATTCAGTAAACTTCTACTTTTCCTTGGTCAGCTGTAAACGGGTGATTAGAAAATCACTCGCTTGGCGCGATTGGGAACGAAACCTCCACGCGTTCATAACCCAGATGAAGGCTGCCAAAAAAAACGTAGAAAACGCGTTAAACGAAATGTTTTTTGACTCAAACAATCCCACGATGCCTACGCAAAGGAGAATGACTAGTAAGATGCTTATCAAGCGCCTTGTACTATTGCGTGTTTCATACATCAGGCTTATTCGGGTCGCTTCTTGAACTTTCCCTGAAGCACTAACGGCACCCGTGCCTACCACCTTTTCGACTACCCCCGCTACGAATACAAATTTTTGGCGGTATTCATCTGTTTTGTTTACCAAAAAAGTCCCTGCATCGGCATCCACTACGCCTTCAAAAATGGCCGTTTGCAGCGGCCCAAAAAAGACACTGAAGACGTTGTTGTTCGGTGCAGCCGTAACAAATTGCACCCGACGCAACGCTTCGAGTGGCGGCAACGGCGAATGATATACACGTCGTTCTGGCCGTAACGGGTCGAACAACAACTGCAAATAGCTAGCGAACGTGCCCAAGTTATGCAGCCTAAATCGTTACCTGCAACCCATCGTATGCCAGCCGCACCCACACGGGCAGCTCGGCTTCTACTTCTTGATGGCTGCCCAGTTGGTGGCTGATATGCGTCAGGTACGCCCGCTTCGGTTGCAGTTCTTCCAACACTTCCAGCGCCTGCGCCAGTGTGAAGTGCGAAATGTGGTCTTCGCGGCGCAAGGCATTCAGCACGATTACGTCGGCCCCGCGCATCTGGTCCAGCGTGCTGTCGGCCAGAAAATTGGCATCCGTGACGTAGCAGAAGCCGCCGAGGCGGAAGCCCAGCACGGGCAGCTTGTGGTGCAGGGCGCGGAGCGGCTGCACGGCCACGCCCAGCACGTCGAAAGCCGCGTCGTCGCGCTCCACCGGGTGCAGCACCACGCGGGGGATGCCGGGGTATTTGTGTTCGGCAAAAATATAGGCAAACTCGCGTTGCAGTTGCTCCAGCACCCGCGGCTCAGCAAAAACGGGCATATCCTGCTGCTGCCGGAAATTGAAGGCCCGGATGTCGTCCAGGCCCGCCGTATGGTCCTTGTGCTCGTGGGTGAACAGCAGCGCGTCGACTCGCGCAATGTGCGCCCGCAGCATTTGCTGCCGAAAATCCGGCCCGGAGTCAATCACGAAGCTGCGCCCGTCCACGGCGATGTGCACCGACACCCGCAGCCGCTGGTCGCGGTGGTCGAGCGAGCGGCACACGGCGCAGTCGCAGCCAATCATGGGCACCCCCGACGACGTGCCGGTGCCGAGGAAAGTAACGGTCACTGCGTTTGAGTTATGAGTTAAAAGTTATGAGTTATGAGTTTGGCAGGTCTGAGCTTGAAAGCGGCCATTTAGCTTCAACCTTCAACTCATAACTTTTTAACTTTAACTCATAACTCTCTACCCCACGTACTGCTTCACCACCCGCACGAGGGCATCGAAGTCGAGCGGCTTGGGCAGGTAGTCCGTCACGCCAGCTTCGCGGAACTGCTCGAGCGAGTAATTGTTGGCGTTGCCGGTGATGGCGATAACGGGCAATTGGTTGATTTTGGGGTTGGCGTGGGCGCGGATTTCGCGGGTACACTCCATGCCGTCTTTCACCGGGATGTTGATGTCCATCAGCACACAGTCAATGTCGTTGGCTTCGAGTTGTTTCAGCACCTCGCCCCCGTTTTTGGCCAACAGAATTTTGTATTTCTGTAACTCCAGAATTTTGCGGGTCAGGTTGAGAATCACCGAGCTGTCTTCGGCAATCAGAATGGTTTTCGGGGCTTGGTCAGCGGACATGGGCAGGGGTGGAAAAAGGTGAGCGGGCGGGTGGCCCAAATCAGGTCGTAACGGGTTCCACCACGTGCGGATACTCGGCTACAAACTGGGTAAAGTACTGTTGAAGCAGTTCAAATTCCACTACTACGTCCTGCGTGTAGTGGTTTTTGAGCTGGTGTTCGAGCCGGCGGGTTTGGGCCGTCAGGGCCGCCGCGCCCATGGTGGCGGCCGTGCCTTTGAGTTGGTGCAAGGCCAGCAGCAACTCGTTGAATTGCTGCACCTGCACCATGCCGTGGGCTTCCTGAAGCAACTGCCCGGCTTCTTGCTCAAACTCGGCGTAGAGGTCACGGGTAAACTCGGCCCCGCCTATTTCCAGCAACTGGCGCAACACGGCGGCATCCAGGGCGGGCAGGTCGGCGGCGAGCTGTTCGTCGGGCAGCGGGGGCGGCGGGGCGGGACGTTCGGAGGCGGCGGCCACGCCCGGGGCCACGTCCGGGGCCGGGGCCGCCGGGGCTTGTTCGATGGCCGGCGCGTCGGCCGTCCCCATGCCTTCGCTGGCTCCGTCGGTGCTGTCGCCCTCCTCGATTACGGCATCCTCGATGTCGTCCGCCCCCGGCGGCTTGGTCCGCACCCGCAGCCAGCGGTGCAGCACTTCGGACAGGTGGTGGCTTTTTACAGGCTTGCCCACGTAGTCGTCCAAGCCCTGGCGCATGAAGCGGCCGGCATCTTCTTGCATCGAGTAGGCCGTCATGGCCACCACCGGGGGGCAGGCTATGCCCAAGCGCTGCCGGATTTCGCGGGTGGCCGTCACGCCGTCCATGTCCGGCATCTGGATGTCCATAAAAATCAGTCGTAGTGTGCATCCGAAGCCGTAGCGCGGGCAATCGCTTCGGGGCCATCGGAGGCCACGTCCACCACGCAGCCCAGCTTGGCCAGCAGGCGCTGGCCCACTTTCTGGTTGATGATGTTGTCGTCCACGAGCAGCACGTAGGGCTGTTCGGCAAAGGGGCGCAACACGGTGTCGCGGCCGGGCACAGGTTCGGCCATTTCGGCCGCCGCTGCCGCCCGGCAACGCACGGTGAACCAGAACACCGACCCCTGGCCCACGTCGGAGAGCACCCCGATTTCGCCGCCCAGCAGCCCGGCCAGTTGCTGGCTGATGGCCAGGCCCAGCCCCGACCCGCCGTAGGCTTTGCTGGGCGTGGTGTCGAGCTGCGTGAAGTTGTTGAAGAGCATCGTGGCATCGGAAGGCGAAATGCCAATGCCCGAATCCTGCACCGCAAAGCGCAACGTGTGCTGCTCCCCGTCGGTGCTCACGCTGCTCACCACCACGCTCACCGTGCCTTCGTTGGTGAACTTGATGGCGTTGGCCACCAGGTTGCTCAGGATTTGCAGCAGCCGGATTTCGTCTGTCACCACAAACGTGGGGGTGTGCGGCGTGATGTGGTACGTGAACTTGATGCCTTTCTGCTCGGCGCGGTAGATGAAGAGCGAACGCAGGCGCTCGAGCACGGCCTGCAACTCGAGCGCCGTTTCGTGCAGCCGCATTTTGCCCACCTGCATTTTGCTCAGGTCCAGAATGTCGTTGAGGATGGTGAGCAGCGCCTCGCTGCTTTTGCGCAGCGTTTCCACGTAATCGCGCTGCTCGGCCGTGTCCACGGTTTGGTCCAGCAACTCAATCATGCCAATGATGCCGTTCATGGGCGTGCGCAACTCGTGGCTCATGTTGGCCAGAAACTGGGTTTTGGCGGCCAGGGCGGTCTCGGCTTCTTCTTTGGCCGAGCGCAACTGGTTTTGCATCTGGCGCATTTCGCCCACGTCGCGGGCAATGCCCTCGGTGCCGCGAATGCTGCCCGGCGTGATGCGGGCGTTGATGAGCACCGTTACGGCGTGGCCGTCGGCGTGGCGCATCCGGGTTTCGAAGTTGCGCAGGCGCTTGGTTTGCGCGATTTCGGCCGCCAGCACGTCCCGTTCGGTGGGGTCGTAGTAGAATTCGAGCGCCGGCCGGCCCAGCACTTCGGCCGGGTCGTAGCCCAGCACTTCGCGCACCGACGGGCTGACGATGGTGAAGAGTCCCGCGTCGTCGGTGCGGTAATAAATGTCCTGAAACGACTCGAAGATGGCTCGAAACTTTTCTTCTTCCGACTGCAACGCCAGTTGGGCCTGCTTGGCTTCGGTGATGTCGCGCCCGATGGCCGAAATTTCCTCCACCGCCCCGTCGGGCCGGTAGATGGGGTTCAGGTAAATCTCGCCCCAGCCCTGGTTGCCGTCCGCGTCGGGCAGCAACACCTCAAAGCGTTGGGGCTGGCCGGTGGTGGCGGCCAGATAATGCTGCATAAACAAGCGCCGCGCATCGGCCGTCATGTACGCCAGGTCGTTGTCGCGCAGGGCCATGCCGCGCTCCGGATTCCGGCCGTTGCGGCGGCGGAAGGTTTCGGCGTAGTTGTGGTTAAACGTGGTGAGGAAGCCGGCCACGTCCACGGTCCACATCGAGTGGCTGCCGCTCTCAAAAATAGCGCTTAGCCGGGCATTCTGGCGGCCAATCTGCTCCTCGTTGCGCTTGCGTTCGATGGCCAGCGCCACTTGGTTGGAAATGAAGTGCAGCACATCGAGGTCGCCGGGCGCGAAGGCATCGGCGCGGCTGTAGTCCTGCACGGCAATCACGCCGATGATGCGGTTGCCCACGCTCAGGGGCGAGGCCAGCAGCACGGCGGGCAGCGTACCGAAGAGCTTGACCTGTCCGCCTTTCATCAGCTTTTCCAAGTCGGGCCGGGTGAAATAGCGCGGCTGCCCCCCGGCGATGATGTATTCCGACAAGCCCCCCGAGAAGACCCGCGTCTGGCGCGGGTTCAGCTCCGGAAACTGGTCCACATTGTACACGAACTGGAGCTGCGTCCGGGCTTCGTCGCACAAGGCGATGAAAAGGTTGCTGGTTTCGATAATCTTGCTCAGCTCCCGGTGAATGGCCCCGTACAGCCCGGCCAGGTCTTTGGTGCTGATGGCCAGGTTGGCAATGCTGTAGTATATTTTCTGGAGCCGCTCGGCCTTGATGCGGTCCGTGATGTCGTGCAGGATGGCGCGGTTGGTCAGCGGCTGCCCGTCCTCGCCGCCCACCACGCTCATGCTGCCAATCAGGTGCACGGGCTTGCCGGTGCGGGTCAGAAACACGGTTTCGACCTTGTTCACCGGTTCGCCGTCGTAGAGGTTGTGCAGTTGATAGAACAGTTTGGCTTTGTAGTACGGATGCACGATGTCGGCCAGGGTGAGGCCGGCAATCGCCGCGTCGTCGTAGCCCAGTTTTTCCTTCCAGGCTTTGTTCACAAACAGGAAGCCGTTGTCGGCGTTCAGGTGTTGCACCAGGTCCTGGGCATTGTCCAGAAAGTCCTGTAAGTGGCTGCGGTCGTCGGTCAGGGTTTGGGTGGCCTGGCTGCGGTCGGTCACTTCGCGGCCCGCCATCCAGATGCCCGACACGGCCCCGGCCGCATCGCGGGCAAAACCCGCCTGCCAGTCCATCAGCCGCAGGCTGCCCAGGCGCGAAACCACGGTGCGCTGGTAGCTGAGGTCGAGGTGTTCGGCTTTGAGTAAATCGGCCAAAAACTGTTTGCGTTGCAGCCGCTCGGCGGGCGGGGCCAGCAGGTCGTAGTAGTTGCGGCCCAGCAACTGGGCCGCTGGGTACTCGCTCAATTCCTCGAACGCCACGTTGGCCTCCACAATGGCCCCGTTGCGGTCGAGCAGCACGTAGGCCAAGCCCAGTTGGGCCAGCAGCGCGGCCGGCTGCGGCGGCGTGGGCACAGGGTAGAGGGTTTTGGGAAGCATAAAGGAAGCAGCGGGGCCGGCGCAACCGAAAGGTAGCCCGTAAATTTGGGTAAAAATAACGACGATTCCCCGTTGTCTGCAACTTCTTCCCGCGCATCCCTGGTTTTTGCCGCCACCACCGACCTGGTTTTTGACCAACGGATGCAGCGCATTTGCACCAGTTTGGCCGCTGCGGGCTACGCCGTGACGCTGGTGGGCTGGCAACGGCCCGCCTCGCCGCCCTTGCTGGCCCAGCCCTACCGGCAGCACCGCTTGCGCGGGTGGTTTCAACAGGGCAAACTATTTTACCTCGAGTACAACCTGCGGCTGCTCTGGTTTTTGTTGCGCCAGCGGGCCGCCGCCTGGTGCGCCGCCGACCTCGACACGGCCCTGCCCGTGTGGCTCCGAGCGCGGCTGGGCGGTCAGCCCTTCGTGTACGATGCCCACGAGTTGTTCACGGAAGTGCCCGAAGTGGTGGCCCGCCCCGCCGTGCAACGCTTTTGGCGCCGGGTCGAGGGCTTTGTGGTGCTCCGCGCCCAGCTGGCCTACACCGTCGGCCCGGCCCTGGCCCAGGTATTTGCCCAACGCTACGGCCGCCCTTTCGCCGTGGTCCGCAACGTGAGCCGCCTGGCCGACCCTGCCCCCCCGCCCGCCCCCGCCGCCGCCCCGCCGGGGGCTTACATCCTCTACCAGGGCGCGTTGAACGTCGGACGCGGCCTGGAAGGCTTGCTCGATGCCATGCCGCAAGTGACAGGCCGACTGGTCATTTGCGGCGAAGGAGACCTCTCGGCTGCGCTGCGCGACCGCGCCGCCCGGCTGGGTTTGCTGGCCTCGGGCCAGGTCGAGTTTCGCGGCTTCGTGCAGCCCGACGAGTTGCGCGAAATCACGCGCCACGCCGCCGTGGGCATCATGCTGCTGGAAAACGTGGGCTTGAGCTACTACTACTCGTTGGCCAACAAGTTTTTCGATTACGTCCACGCCGGCATCCCGCAGTTGCTCATTGATTTTCCCGAATACCACGCCCTCAACGCCGAGTTTGAAGTGGCCGAACTCGTCACCGACTTGCAGCCCTCCACGCTGGCCGCCGCCCTCAACTGCCTGCTGCGCGACGCACCGGCCCGCTACCACCTCTTGGCCGCAAACTGCCGCCGGGCGCGGCGGGCCTGGAGTTGGCAGCACGAAGAAAAGGGACTAGTGGCGCTGTATGCGCGGCTATTAAGCAGTCACGCAAAAGTAAGCGTGTAAAAGAACGTCATGCTGAGCGCAGCCGAAGCACCTCTACCGCTTCGCCTCATGCCTTGATTCCTAGCTGGTAGAGGTGCTTCGGCTGCGCTCAGCATGACCGTTTATTTATGCGCAACTACTTATAAAATCATTGGCCGACAAACTCCCCTCCGGCCAGGAAATAAAGTTTGCCGGTCAACCTGCCCGCTCCCCATGCTCCCCCCTACTCTGTTCGCTGCCGCCGCCCCCACCACTGCCGACCCGCGCCCGGTGCTGCTGGTAGTGGCAGGCCCCACCGCCGTGGGCAAAACGGCCTTCAGCGTGGCCCTGGCCCAGGAACTGAACACCGAAATTGTGTCTGCTGATTCGCGGCAGTTTTTCCGCGAACTCAGCATTGGCACGGCCAAGCCCACGGCTGCCGAAATGCAGGGCATCGCGCACCATTTCATTGATTCGCACTCTGTCCACACCGACGCGCTAAGCGGCGGTTACAGCGCCGGGCGCTACGAAACCGACTGCCTGGCCCTGCTGGAACGGCTTTTTGTGCGGCGGCCGGTGGTCATCCTCACGGGCGGTTCCGGGCTGTACCTGCAAGCCATCACCGACGGGCTGGACGAGTTGCCCGCCGTGCCGGTGGCCGTGCGCGAACAGTTGCAAGCCGAACTGGCCGCCCACGGCCTGGCCCCCCTGCTGGCCGAACTCGCCGCTGCCGACCCCGTGACCTACGGCCGCATTGACCGGCAAAACCCACAGCGCGTGGTGCGGGCTTTGCAGATTTGTCGGGGCACGGGCCGGCCGTTTTCCAGCTTCCATACCCGCCTCGCTGCCGGGCCGGCCCCGCGCCCGTTCCGGGTGCTGCGCCTGGCCCTCACACGTCCCCGCGAAGCCCTCTACGCCCGCATCAACCGGCGCGTGGACGAGATGCTGGCCGCTGGCTTGCTGGCCGAAGCCACCGCCCTGCTCCCCTACCGTCACCACCCCGCCTTGCAAACTGTGGGCTACCAGGAAATCTTCGGTTTCCTGGACGGCGAATACGACTGGCCCGAAACCGTGCGCCGGTTGCAGCGCAACACCCGCCACTACGCCAAACGGCAGCTGAGCTGGCTGCGGCGGGACGGGGGGTACGAGTGGGTGGAGTTATGAGTTGTGAGTTGTGAGTTGTGAGTTATGAGTTATGAGTTGTGAGTTATGAGTTATGAGTTGTGAGTTGTGAGTTGTGAGTTATGAGTTATGAGTTATAATCTACCGGCCTTACTTCACTTCAAAGGTCGTCTAACTCATAACTCATAACTCACAACTCATAACTCATAACTCATAACTCATAACTCACACGCTCAGGATTTCTACCATCCGCATAAAGCTCTGATTGATGGGTTTTTTCTTGTTGATGGTGTCCGTGAAGGGGGTGTACACAAGTTTGCGGTCGATGATGCCGGCCATGACGTTTTTCATGCCGTTCATCAGGCCCTCGACGGCGGCAATGCCAAGTTGGGAGCCGAGCAGGCGGTCGGCGGCCGTGGGGGCACCGCCGCGTTGAATGTGGCCAATAACCGTCACGCGGGTGTCGAGCTGCGGGATGGCTTCCTTGACGCGGGCGGCCACCGTGGTGGCGTTGCCTTCTTCGTCGCCCTCGGCTACGATGACGATAAACGAGGTTTTGGAGCGGTGCCAACCCTTTTGCAGGGTTTCAATCACCACGTCCACGCTCATCTGGGTTTCGGGAATCATCACGATTTCGGCCCCGCCCCCAATGGCGCACGGAATGGCGATATAGCCCGAATCGCGGCCCATCACCTCCACAAAAAAGCAACGGTCGTGCGAGTCGGCCGTGTCCCGGATTTTATCGATGCACTCCAGGGCCGTGTTCACGGCCGTGTCGTAGCCAATGGTGTAGTCGGTGCCAAACAAGTCGTTGTCAATCGTGCCGGGGGCACCCACGGTCGGAATGCCAAACTCTTCCTCAAAAATCATGGCCCCGGTGAACGTGCCGTTGCCGCCAATGGCCACCAGCCCTTCAATGTTGAGGTTTACGAGTTGGTCGAACGCCTGTTGCCGCCCTTCTTTGGTCATGAATGTCTGGCTGCGGGCCGACTTCAGAATCGTGCCGCCCTTCTGCACCGTGTTGGAAACCGAAGCCGAATCGAGGCGCACGAACTCGCCCTTAATCATGCCGCTATACCCGCGCATCACACCGTAAACCTCAATGCCATGGTAAGTGGCTGCCCGCACCACCGCCCGCACACAAGCATTCATGCCAGGTGCATCGCCACCGCTAGTAAAAACTGCTATTCGTTTCATGGTCAAACAAAGAAAAGGGTTCGAACCATCTTTGGCCCAAACCCCGCAAAGGTGGCACTTTTTGAGTAAACCGGCGACAGATTTTCAATTTCCGAGCACCCCCGTCGGCTATTATTCACCTTTTTTGCGGCCTTTACGTACATTAAACTGCCAACTATGTGGTTCGTTGCTTACCTTGCCAGCCACAGCGCCGGGGCAGTCGCCGGCTTCTCTTTTTCACCTTTTTAAGCCCTCCCCATTATGTTTGGTTTCTTTGAAAATGACCAGGCCAAAAAAATCAAAGGCCACTTGCAAAACCTCGCGGCTCTGGCCAAAGCCGATGGCCACATCGACGAACGGGAAATGTCATTCATCCTCGCCGTAGGCAAGAAAAACGGGTTGGATAGCGCCGCAGTCAAAAGCCTGATTTCCGGGGCCAGCGGCATGAGCGGCGAGTTGCCAGCCAACGATTCCGAGCGATTCGACCAGATTTATGACCTTGTGGACATGATGCTGGCCGATGGTGTCGTGGACGAAAACGAAATGGACTTTTGCATCGTCATGGCCGAAAAACTGGGTTTTCGCAAAGCCATTGTGGGGGTGCTGGTTCGCAAAATCTCGCAAGGCGTGAAAGATGGAGTGCCCCACGACCGAATTAAAGAAGAGAGCTTGAGCTTTCTGAACTACAACGACCTGCCCGCCCGCACCGCAGATTCAAACTGATTCAAATGGATTGAACGGTTGCGGGGCTACGCCCTTATTTGCCCGAAAATAAATTTTGCACTTCAGTTACGGATGCGTTTGAGCCGTTGAAGCTGTTTAGAAAGTCGGCCCGATTACCTGAGCGCGTCATGCTGAGCTTGTCGCAGCATCGCCACTGCTTCGTAAAACGGTCCTGTTGGCGCAACCGAGATGCTTCGACAAGCTCAGCATGACGCGCTTTTGACTTTCTAGACAGCTTTGTTTGTAGTTCGTTTCTACCCCTAAAAAAGCTGCTCTAACGGGCAGCTTTTTTTAGGGGTGGAAGCGAACCCGCTGAGTCGGGGGCATAACCCCGTATCCGTTAAATCAGTAATTTGAATCTGCGGTGCGGGAGATAGAACGGATTATAGCCGCGCAGGCTTCGTCAATTTGGGCGGGGCTGATGGTGAGGGGTGGGGCAATCCGCAACGAATTGTCGCAAAACAAGAACCAGTCGGTCAGTACACCTTCGTGGGCCAGGGCGTAGTCAATGATTGGCTTCACTACCTCAAACGACGCAAACTCCACAGCCATGAGCAGGCCGCAGTTGCGGATTTCGCGGATGGCCGGATGCACCAGCCGCGCCCGAAACTGTGCCGCTTTGGCCGCCACGCCTTCGGTCAGTTTCTCGTCCTGAATCACTTGCAGCGTGGCCAGGGCCGCCGCGCAACTCACCGGGTGGCCGCCGAAGGTGGTGCAGTGGCCCAGGATGGGGTCGGTTTTGAAGCCCGCCATCATCGCCTGGCTCGTGATGAAGGCCCCAATCGGCATTCCGCCCCCCATGCCTTTGGCGCAGAGCAAAATATCGGGCACAATGCCAAATTGCTCGAACGCCCAGAACGTGCCGGTGCGGCCGAAACCGCACTGGATTTCGTCCAGGATGAGCAAGGCCCCTACTTCGGTGCAGCGGCGGCGCAAGGCGGGCAGGTAGCCGGGCGCGGGCAGCCGCACCCCGGCCTCGCCGGGCACGGTTTCGGCAATGACGGCGGCCGTGCGCTCGGTGATAAAGGCCAGGTCGGCCACGTAGTTGTGGCGAATGTGGCGCACGTCGGGCAGCAACGGCCGGTAGCTGTTCTTGAAATCTTCGGACCCCGTGACCGACAGCGCCCCGTGGGTAGAGCCGTGGTAAGCCTTGTACAACGACACCAGCCCGGTGCGGCCGGTGTGGCGTTTGGCCAGCTTCAGGGCACCCTCCACGGCCTCGGCCCCGGAGTTAGTAAAATACACATTGTCAAGCGTCGGCGGCAGGGTTTGGTGCAGGGCGTGAGCTAGTTGGGCCGGAGCAGCCTGCACCACTTCGCCGTACACCATCAGGTGCAGGTACTTGTCGAGTTGGGCCTGAATGGCGGCTAGCACGTGCGGATGCCGGTGCCCCACACTGCTCACCCCAATGCCCGCAATCAAGTCGAGGTAGCGCTGGCCAGCGGGGCCGTACATATACACGCCTTCGGCCCGTTCAATTTCCAGCAGCAGCGGAAAATCAGAAGTTTGGGCCTGATGGCGAAGAAAGAGTTGGCGGGCCGTCATGCAGGATTTTAGGACAATAACTGCAAAAATAAAGCCGCCCCGCAGGGCGGGGCGGCTTCAACCCAAAACTTGGCTGGGAAGTGTTCATTCGTCGGCCGGGCCGCTGCCGCCCCGTCGGTCCGCTACGCGCTTGATGACCTCCCGCGTAAAGTCGCGTTCGGCGTTGAGCAACTGCGCCACCTGCCGCAGCGAAATCACCTTCTGAAATTTGTCGAAGTAGTCTTTTTCCAGGTTCAGTTCCTGCTGCCGGGCGGTGAACGACTGGCTGATGTTGTCCCGAATCTGGGCATCGGTCATGCTTTCGGTGATGTCGCGGCGCAGCATCCGACCACTTTTGTTGAGGTCGCGGCGCTTAGCTGCGAACTCGTTGTAGAGGGGCCAAAACTTCTGGGCCTGTTCCTGGGTGAGGGAAATGCGGTTGGTGAGGAAAGCAATTTTGGCGTTTTCCAACTGGCCCAGGCGGCCACCCCGGCCGCCGCCATCCGGCCGTTGGCCGCCCTGGGCTTGGGCATTGCCGGCCGACCCCGCCAGGAGCAGCCAAAATACAGCAAAAAATTTAAGGGAATTCATGGGTAAAGGGTAAAAATAACGGCGTGAAATAAAATTAGAAAATGACGTTACACAGGTGGGTTTTTGGTGTTCGGTGTTGGGTTTATGGCTTCAATCCCTTTTTGAACACCAAAAACCGAACACCAAAAACCCAATCCCCAACCCCAAAAACTCACTGCGTAACATCAGTTAGAAATACGCGGCTTCGTCGGCGGGCTGCTCTTCCAGCAGGTCATTTACCTCGGCAGTAGAGGTGTGCAAAAATGTCTGCGGCAAGTTGGGGTTGGCGGCCGTTAGCACGGCAAGGTCGCTGTTTTCGACCCGTACCCCGCTGGTAAGCAAATATGCCGTTAGCTCGGCCTGGGGCACGGCATCCAGCGCGACGGCGGCCACGGCCGGGGCCGGGCTGGTCGTGGGAATACTGCTCAGGCCAAAGGCCCCGGCAAAGCCCGCCAGCACAGCTGCCGAGGCCAGGCTGGTGCGCCAGGCGGCGGGCAGTTGCGCCCACCAAGCCCAGCCAGCCGTGCGGGGCGCGGGGCGGCGGTTCATGATGCGGGTGGGCAGTTGGTCGAAATACCCGGCCGGTGGCTCGCGCAAAGGTTGCGGGCGGCGGCGGTATTCGGCAAGATTAAAAGCGGGTTTCATGGCGGTTGGATGAAAGGAAAGGCACAATGTTTAATGGGGCAATGGAAAAAAACCGGGGGTTGGTCAGCACGAGTACCCCGAAGCTGCGCTTCGGCCGCTGCCCGAGCTTGTTCAACGATTCCGGGCAGCGGCCGAAGCGCAGCTTCGGGGTATTCGTGCTATTTCAGTCGCTGTGCTGGTTCATGTAGGCTTCCACTTTTTTGGCGGCGTGGTGGTAGCTGGCTTTCAGGGCACCCACGCTGGTGCCGGTCACGTCGGCCATCTGCTCGTAGGGCATTTCGTCGTAGTAGCGCAGGTTAAACACGAGGCGCTGCTTGTCGGGCAGCGTGAGGATGGCGAGTTGCAGCTTTTGCTCGATTTCGTCGCCCGCCAGGGTTTCGTCGGCTTCTATTTTTTCGGCCAGTTCGGCCCCCACGTCCGTCATGGGCAGCAGGAACTTGCGGCGCTTGCTGCCCAGAAAGCTCAGGCACTCGTTGGTGGCGATGCGGTAAATCCAGGTGAAAAGCTGGGCATCCTGCCGGAAATTTTCCAGGTGTTTCCAGACCTTGATAAACACGTCCTGCGTGAGGTCGTCGGCATCGTCGTGGTCCACCACCATCTTGCGGACGTGCCAATACACCTTCCGCTGGTACTTGCGCACCAACTGGTTAAAGGCCAGGTTGCGGCTGGCCGGGTCCTGGAACTTGGCGAGGATTTCGTGGTCTTCCAAACGGGCAGGGGCGGCAGGGCACGGGGTTGGATACGGGTTTGGGGCGTAAGTTTAACGCCCCATTCATTCCCAGCCCCAGCCATGCGCGGCCTCAACAAAGTTACCCTCATTGGCAACCTCGGCAAAGACCCCGACGTGCAGGTGCTGGAAGGCAACGTGCCCGTCGCGAAGTTTTCGCTGGCCACGTCCGAAACCTACCGCGACAAAAGCGGCCAACTCCACACCAGCACCGACTGGCACAGCGTGGTGCTGTGGCGCGGCCTGGCCGAGCTGGCCCAGGCCTACCTGCACAAAGGCAGCCTGATATACCTGGAAGGCAAGCTCAAAACCCGCCACTACGACGACGCGGCCGGGGTGCGGCATTACGTGACCGAAATAGTTGGTGAGCAACTGCTGATGCTGGACAAAAAGCCGGGTGAGTAGGGGCGAAGCGAAGCCCCGCCCCTACACCGTGCAATGCGAGCAGAAGCCAAACCGTCTGAACCGTAAAGTTCGCGCTACCCCCCATGAAAGCCGCCGTTTCGCTCCGCCTCCGTCCGTCCCGCACCGAGTTTCTGGTGTTCTTCCCGTTTTCCAACGAAACGGTGCGCGAGGCGTTGCTGGCCGCTGGCATCCGCTACGAGCCAGCCGCCAAAGGCTACGTGCTGCCCGCCGACCCCGAACCGGTGGCGCGGGTGCAGGCCGCTTGCCAGCAGCTGGGCCTGGCCTTGTATGTGCCGCCCACGCCAGCCTTGGCCGTGCCCTTGCCCCCACCCACGCCCCACGAAGCCCTGCTTTCGCGCTACTGCCAGTTTATCGCCCTCAAACGCTACAGCCCCCAAACCCTGAAAAACTACCGGGCGGCGTTTCGCTTGTTTCTCGATGCCCAGGCCCCGCGCCTGCCCCTGGACCTGACCAAACAGGAAATTCTGGATTACCTGGCCGGGCGCGTGGCAGCGGGCATTTCCGAAGCCTACCAGAACCTGCTCATCAACGCTATCAAGTTCTACTACGAGCAGGTGGAGGGCCAGCCCCGGCAATACTACAACATTCCGCGTCCCAAGCGGCCCTTGCTCAACCCGAAGCTGCTGGCCAAGGAGGAAGTACGGGCCTTGCTGCACGGCACCGAAAACAACAAGCACCGCGCCATGCTCATGCTGGCCTACGGCCTGGGCCTGCGCCTGAGCGAGGTGCTGGCCCTCACCCCCACCGACATTGACAGCAAGCGCATGGTGCTGTACGTGCGCGGGGGCAAAGGCAAAAAGGACCGCGACCTGCCCTTGCCCGACTCGCTCTTGCCCCTGTTGCGGGAACAGTACCGGGAGTTTCGCCCCGTCACGTTCCTCTTCGAAGGCCAGCACCCCGGCGAACCGTATAGCGCCCGCAGTCTGCAACAGGTGGTGAAACAAGCCGCAGCGCGGGCGGGCATCCGGCGGCCCATCTCGCTGCATATGCTGCGCCATTCCTACGCCACGCACTTGCTGGAAGGCGGCACCGATATCCGCTTGATTCAGGATTTGTTGGGCCACGCCAGCATCAAAACCACCGAAATTTACACGCACGTTGCCCACCGCACCCGCATTGCCTCGCCACTTGATGACTTGGGTTTATAAACAACGAGTAGCGTCATCCTACCCATTTTGGCCAGCATTACGCTACCCACTTGCGTACTGTGGCCAGGGTTACGCTACTTGCCGGTGAATCCAGTAGCGTAACCCTGGGTGCACTATGCAATGGCTTGCGCCACAGCACAGTGCATCATTTTTACGCAAGTTAGGCAGCAGGAAGTCAGGCATCTCTCATTCTTTTTTCAGCTTGCGTTTTGGGCCTGAGCTTTTGACTTTCAAATTCCTAACCAGCGCAAACCTTTAGCGTTGGTGGCAATTATAACAGACTATCTATAATGAATAAAAAAGTTTTCATAAGTAAAGGAAGTGCAGCAACTGTTGAGCAAAGACAGTTTGTTGACGCTATTCTTGACACATTCAAAACTGTTGGACTTGACCCAAGAATAATGAATGAAAATGAATGGTCACACGAACAACCTCTAAAAGCCATTAACAAAATCATTTCAGAATGTGATGGTGCAGTAATCATAGCTTTTACAAGAACTGCATTTGCAGAAGGAAAAGAATTAAAAAAAGATAAGACTATTGAGTTAAAAGACATATCTCTTCCAACTACCTGGAACCATATAGAAGGAGCCTTAGCATATTCTTACAATTTGCCGATTTTAGTAATAGCTGAAAATGGTTTAAAATCAGAAGGACTTATTGAAAAGGGATATGACTGGACTGTCTATTGGACAGACCTAAATGTAGATGCAGTTAAGACAGACAGCTTTCGTGGATTTGTTACAAGCTGGAAAAACGCTGTTGAAGAACGTAGCTTGACAGAGACTGAAAATAAAATTGACTTTGAAAAAATGACTTTGGGAAAAATTCTAAAATCACTAACAATTTCACAAGTATGGAAAGTTGCTACTGCAATACTTACTTTACTAATTGCAGTAGCGACTATCTCGTATAAAGTTGGTGGTGGAAAATTTCCTTGGGACAAATAACTGCCACCAACATTAGGTTTGGCATTATTGGGGCTTGACGAATATTTCCTCAGCATTTATTCTTTATTGTACTTCAGTTCGGGCTTGACGTTATAAATTTGGCTTATGAATAAAACATCAGCAATATTGCAATCATTGGGCTTCGGTTATGGGCAGACGGAATTCTAATTCCCCAACAAACGCCAAGCCTTTTTCGTTGGCTGCAAGTTTACCTACTCGCTGTAAACCAAATTTTGGTATTAACTTTTATCCATGAAGTTCTACGTTGACACATCAGTTTGGGGCGGTCATGAAGACGAAGAGTTTGAAGAATGGACCGTGCCCTTCTTCGCCCAAGCCAGACAAGGGCAGTTTACCATAGTGATTTCCGACCTGACGCTGCGGGAACTTGCACCTGCCCCGGAACGGGTGCGGGTACTGACGGATACAATCCCAGAACCCTATCTTGAACTCGTAACGTTAACAGAGGAAGCCGAGATGCTTGCCAGTCGCTACCTGACAGAGGGCGTGTTGACGCCCAAGTATGAAGGCGATGCCCAGCATATCGCCATGGCAACGATTCTAAAAGTGGACAGTTTAGTGAGTTGGAACTTCAAGCACATGGTCAATTTCTTTCGCATTAAGCAGTACAATTCTATCAACCTTAAATTTGGGTATCAAGCCATTGACATTCGGACACCAAAAGAAATTAGTTATGGAGACGACAACTAAAACAAATAGCTTTAAAGCGGTGGACTTTATGCGCCAGGTCCGTGCAGAGCTTAGCGAACTTTATCAGGCAGACAAGGCTCGTTTTCAGAACGAACTAAAACAAGCTGCCGCCGACTTTGTAGCTCGCCGAACAAAGCGTGCCCACAACATGGGTTTGGCGCAAGCGGGGGTGACGAACAAAGGCTGAACTGTAGACTTTCAATTTGGCTTTAATACAGGCATTGGGCTGAGGCAATTATATTCCCCCGCCTTCGCCAAGCCCTAATCCGTTGCTTACAGAAAGGCCCCTTTGGTATCACACCGAAGGGGCCTTTTCCATGCTGGCTTTGTGGCCGCTTCTCACCATTCAAGCAGCGACAGCAATTTTAGGACGCGCCGGTCGCTGCTGCCCTGCGCCGGGTTGCCGAAAGATGGGCGGGCAGAAATAGTGTTTCGCCAGCTACCTGCACGTAGGTGGTGAGGCGGGCACCGCCGCGCTTGCGGTTGAGCTTACTTCCGCCGCGCCCGCACCGCGAGCACCGCCGCCACGATGGCGGCCTCGTTCAGGCCGTATTTTTCCATGAGTTGCTCCGGGGTACCGCTCTCGCCAAAGGAGTCGTTCACGCCCACCATTTCGAGGGGCAGCGGCTCGTGCCGCGCCAGAAGCTGGGCGATGCTGTCGCCCAGCCCGCCGTTGAGCTGGTGTTCTTCGGCCGTGACGACGCAGTGGGTTTTGCGGGCCGAGGCGAGGACGGCTTCAGCATCGAGCGGCTTGATGGTGTGAATGTTGATGATTTCGGCGCTGATGCCCTGCTCGGCCAGGAGCTTACCGGCCAGCACGGCTTTCCAGACGAGGTGGCCGGTGGCGAAGATGCTCACGTCGGTGCCCTCGTTCAGGGTCCAGGCTTTGCCGATTTCAAACTTCTGGTCGGCGGGGGTGAAATTGGGCACCACGGGGCGGCCGAAGCGCAGGTACACCGGGCCTTCGTAATCGGCAATGGCCAGGGTGGCGGCTTTGGTCTGGTTGTAGTCGCAGGGGTTGATGACGGTCAGGCCGGGCAGCATTTTCATCAGGCCGATGTCTTCCAGAATCTGGTGAGTGGCCCCGTCTTCGCCCAGCGTGAGACCGGCGTGGGAGGCGCAGATTTTAACGTTCTTGCCGGAGTAGGCAATCGACTGCCGAATCTGGTCATACACCCGGCCGGTGCTGAAGTTGGCGAACGTGCCGGTGAAGGGGATTTTGCCGCCAATGGTCATGCCGGCGGCTACGCCCATCATGTTGGCCTCGGCAATGCCGACCTGGAAAAACCGTTCGGGGAAGTCCTTTTTGAAGGCATCCATCTTGAGCGAACCGGTGAGGTCGGCGCAGAGGGCCACCACGTTGGGGTTGGTTTTGCCCAACTCGTGCAGGCCCGCGCCGAAGCCGCTACGGGTGTCCTTGGATTCGGTGTAGGGGTAGTCTTTCATGGCGCGGGAATGGTTAGGATTTAGCGGGAAGATTGTTGCTGGGCAAGGTAGCGCCGCACGGCAGTAGCAGCGGCGGTGTCACGGGGATGGTCGATTTGGTAATTCATTTTCTCAACCAGCACTGGGTCGTCGCGGTGGAACAGAGCGGTTAGGTACTTGGGAGAAACAAAAATCATAAGAACACCCAACGCCCCAAATAAAGCAGCTCGAATGTTGAATCGACCTTTTACTGCCAGCGTAAATAAAACGACAACTTCGATGAGCGTACTTGGTGTCAACGTTGCGCGGCTAGCGCGCCACAACATTAACTTGAACAGAATCCCCAAAATGACGAGTGCCCCGGCAATTTTAATAAGCTTTGGTGCCAACGCATCCGCAAAAAATTCAGGCGGGTCACTCCTTTGCTGAATTTCTTTTACAGTTGGCGGCTGATAGGCGGCCAGAAAATTCAGCGTCGCCAAAATTACCAGACCAAGTATCAGTGCGTAATTGCCCCATGCCATCAAACTCAGTTTGGCAGCTAAGCCCAGCAGGGTGGCAATCCACGCCAGCACTTCCAAGCGCTTCATTTTTTCAATCATGTTATCCCGCATCTACTTCCCAAAAATCGCCACCGAAGTCGTCTGCCCGCTCCTGATACTGAAATTCCGCACGTCCGTAAACTTACTCCCATTGGCATTCTTGCTCCGGAAAACCAGCCGATACGCCCCCGGCTGCATGGGCAGATTTATTTTGCTGCTGGCTTCGGGCAGGGAGTGAATCCAGGTTTGGGATTCGTCGTTGTTGATTTGGTAGAGCGAGCCGTAGCCTTTCAGGTCACTCGTGATGTTGAGGGTGCCGGGGGCGGCGTAGGTGATGGTTTTTTCCTGGCCCTGCTTGATGGTGATGCGCTGCGTGATGCGGGGCAGCGTGAGCAACTCGACTTCGTAGTTGCCGGCCAGCAGCTTCTGGCGCTCGCCGAAGCTGAGGGCCATGACGGTGCCCACGGTGGGGGCGCGGATGAGGGCGCGCAAAGTGCCGTAGGGATTGGGGGTGAGCTGCGGCGATTGCAGCCAGAGGGTGCCCTGGGGGGTTTTGTAGGTGAGGACGTTGGCCGTGCCGGGCTTGATGGGAATGTTGCGCTGGTGCACGGGCGGCACGGTGTTTATCTCCAAATCATAGCTTTGGAGGGCATCAATGTCCACCACATCGGGCTTGCCTTGCGCGTCGCGGTAGTGTACGTAGTTGTATTCGGGTTGCTCGGTCACGTTGTTCACGAACGTCATGTTCACGTTGCTTTCCACGGGGCGGCCGGCTTCGTCGGTGAGGTTCACGGCGACGGTGGTTTTGGACAGCGTTTTGGCGATGACATCGTTCATCACCTTGCTGAAGGTCTTGACTTCGGCGGCGTTGTAGTACTGGCCCAGGCATTCGAGTTGCTTGCCGAAGTCGCGCTCGGCCCCGATGCCGATGACGAACGGCTTGAGGAAAATGTGCTTGCGCTGCAAGGCCAGCGAGGCCGCGCAGGGGTCTTGGTTGCACGATTCGAGGCCGTCGGTGATTAGCAGCAGCACGTTGCGCGAGAGCTTGTCGGTCGGAAAATCGTTGGCCGACTGCATTATCGAGTAGGTGATGGGCGTGTTGCCCTGGGCTTGCAGTTCGGTCAGTTTTTTCTTGATGGCGGCGGCGTTGCGGGGGGCGAAGGCCACTTCCAGCTTCGAGTCCTGGCAGTTGTGGTCGGCGTTGGGGAATTGGTGGCCGTACACGCGCAGGCCGAGTTCGAGGTTGGGGTAGGCGTTGAGCGAGTCCACCATTTTGCCCAGCATCCGCTTGGCCACTTCCCAACGGGGCTTGCCTTCCCAGGGGGCCATCATGCTGCCCGAGGCATCGAGCAAGAACAGGATGCGGGTGACTTTGGGCTTTTCGGGCGGGGCGTTTTGGGCGCGGGCGGCGCAGGCGGTGCTTAGTAGCAGCACGATTGCCAGGAGCATTTCCCGCAGTGGCCCGCAGGGGGTATCGCAGTGGGGCGCAGTGCCTTTCAAAAAGCGCATAGCTTAGTAGTCTGAGGGCATTTCCACCGCCAACTGCTGCAAGGCCGTGGCGAGTTGGGCATCATTGGGGGCCACGCCGTGCCATTTGTGGCTGCCCATCATAAAGTCCACGCCGTAGCCCATTTGGGTGTCCATCAGCAGCAGGACGGGGCGGCCCTGGCCGGTGGCGGCGATGGCTTCGTCGAGCAGCGGCAGCAGGGTGCCGAAGTCGTTGCCGTTGCCTTCCAGCACGTGCCAGCCGAAGGCTTCAAACTTGGCCCGCAGGCTGCCCAGGCCGCCGATTTCGGCGGTGGGGCCGTCAATCTGTTGGCCGTTGCGGTCCACGATGCCGATGAGGTTGTCAATGTTGTGGTGGGCGGCGTAGAGGGCGGCTTCCCAAATCTGGCCTTCTTCGAGTTCGCCGTCGCCCATGAGGACGAACACGCGGCGGTCGTCGTGGTTGAGTTTTTTGGCCTGGGCGGCCCCGCAGGCCACGCTCAGGCCCTGGCCTAACGAGCCGCTGGCCACCCGAATGCCCGGCAAGCCCTCGTGGGTGGTGGGATGGCCCTGCAAGCGCGAGTTGAGCTTGCGAAACGTGCTCAACTCACTGACTTCAAAATACCCGGCCCGCGCCAGCACCGAGTAGAACACCGGCGAAATGTGCCCATTGGACAGAAAAAACAAGTCCTCCCCCACCCCATCCAGCGTGAAATGCTGCGGGTCGTGCTTTAGGACGTGGAAGTAGAGCGCGACCAGCAAATCGGTGCAGCCGAGCGAGCCGCCGGGGTGGCCCGAGTTCACGGCGTGGACCATCCGCACGATGTCGCGCCGCACCTGGGCGGCCAGTTGTTGGAGTTGGGCAGTGGAAATTTCGGCGGTTTGGGGCATGGGAAACGGGGCAAGTGCGGGGCAAAGTTAAGGCCGCGCTTTGGCGCTACTGCCAAAAAACCTGCCGTGGCCACTGCAACCGGTTGCAACGCTCAAATAGCGGCCGGAAGCACATTGCGGCAATCCGCAACAACCAAAATAGCCGCCAGAAGCCCGTTGCGGGCTTCCGCAACTACCGAAACAGGGACTGGAAGGCCGTTGCGGGCATCCGCAATGCCCAAATGATGCCCGGAAGCCTGTTGCGGACATCCGTAATGGCGGAAACAGCGGCCGGAAGACCGTTGCGGACATCCGCAATGCCCAAAACAGCGGCCGAAAAGCCGTTGCGGATATCCGCAACGGCCAAAACAGTCGCCGGAAGCCCGGCACGACCAGCTACAGCAGTTGCGCGGTGTGCTCCTTCGTGTCCACTTTCGTGACGATGCGCTCCAGCAACCCGTTTTCGTCAATCAAAAACGTGGTGCGGACGGTGCCCAGGTAGGTTTTGCCGTAGTTTTTCTTTTCCTGCCACACGCCGTAGGCTTCCACGATTTTGCGGTCGGTGTCCACGAGCAGCGGGAAGGGCAGGTCGTATTTGAGGGCAAATTTCTGGTGCGACTTCGCGTCGTCCGTACTCACGCCGATGACCTGAATGTTGGCCGCTTTCAGCTCGGTTTGGTGGTCGCGCAGGTTGCAGGCCTGGGCGGTGCAGCCGGGCGTGTCGTCTTTGGGGTAGAAGTAGAGGGCCACTTTTTGGCCCCGAAAATCGTGGAGGCTGACGGTATTGCCGTCCTGGTCGGGAGCAGTGAAATCGGGGGCGGGTTGGCCGGGGGTAAGGGGCATGGGGAGGTTGGTTTGGGGGTTGAACGGAAAACTCCCCTCCTTGAAAAGGAGGGGATGTGAGGGCTGTAAGCCCGAACGGGGGTGGTAAACGGCTTGAACGGTCGCTGAACAGGTGGTTACTGCGTCGTTGGGCGGGAAGGTCAGCGACCGGGCAGCGAATTTACCACCCCCGTTCGGGCTTACAGCCCTCACATCCCCTCCTTTTCAAGGAGGGGAGTTTGCCGTTCAATCCTCCCCAACATTTCTGTCCCTACAACACCAGCGGAATGACCCGCTCGTTGCCCGCCCGGTCCGTGAGCCGCAGTTCGGCGGGGCCGTGCAGTTTCGGCCCCAGCGTGTCGCCGGCAATAGTGAAGAGGAGGGCTTTTTTGTGCTCGTAGCCCAGCAGCCGAAACTGCCCGCCGATGAGCAACCGGTAGGTGGCGAGGCCCGATAGTTCGTCGGCCACGTTGAACAGCACCTGCCCGCCCGCCCGGCCCGCGAGGTGGCCTTTGGGGGCCAACGTGTCGGTGAGGATGCGGAAGGAGCCGAACTGCTTGAGCGGGGCCGTGATGCGGCCTTGCGCGTCCCACTCGCCGCCGAGGTAGGCGTGCGCCCCGGCCCGCGTGGCGCTGTAAATGGCCGTGCGGCGCGGGTCGGCGGGTGGGCGCGGCGGGGTCAGGGTCAGGGCAATGGGTTTGTAGAGCGGGGTGAGGGGGTGGCCCACGGTCCAGAAGCCGCTACCGCTTTTTTCGGGTGCGTAGGCGTTGGTGAAGTAGAGGTTGCGGAACAGGCTTTCGGGGCCGAACACGAGGTTGAGGTTGGCCGTGGCGTAAGTGGTTTCGCGGCCCGCCGGAATCAGGGTCAGGCGGTCAAGTTTTTTGCGGGCCGGGCCGAAGCGCATGGAGTCGGGCAACCCAGCCCGCAGGTCGTAGAGGTAGGTGGTTTCGCTGCGTTCGCAGTAGCTGGGGCGCAGTTCCAGGCGCTGGCGGCCGCGCCACAGCACGAGGTTGGCGGCCTGCCGGGCGGTGTCGGGGTCGGCGGCTTTCACCAACAAAATGTTGCGCGAAATCTCGTAGCGCAGGGCCGGTTTTTTGACCAGGGCCGAGCGGGTTTTGAAGTAGGCCGGGACCGCGCCGCGCAGCACTAGCCGCAGGGGCGTTTGGTTGTTGTAGGAGTCGGCCAGCACGAGGTCCACGGTGTAGATGCGGCCCGGTTCCACGGTCAGTTTGCCCTGGGCGGGGGTGGCGGTGTAGATGCCGAGGTCGTTGCCGTCGTCCACCCACAGCTTTTGCAGGGGGCGGCCGTCAAGGTATTGGTACTGAAAATCCAGGAAGTTCGCCACCTGCCGGGTGCCCAGCGGGAAAGCCACTGCGTCAATGGTGTGCTGATAAAACGGCTGGCCGTTCACCTTCATTGCCACCCGCTGAATGCCGTTTTTGTTCCACGCATTGTCAAAGCGGTCAAAGCCTTGCAGCAGCAGCCCCACCGTGCCGGAACACGCAATGGTGTCGGGCCAGGCGAAGGCCGCGCCGGGGGCGGGTTGCACCTTCGGCACCAGCACGGCTTTGGCAAACCGCTGGTTCACCCGCGCCTCAATGGTGAGCGGCTCCAGGGCCAGGGCCAGCAGCGTGGGGGCCACGTGGTCCCGGATTTCGGGAAAGCCGCCCCACTGCAAGGGGTTGAGTTGGAAGTCCTGGGCATCGCGCACTTCCCAGTGCAGGTGCGGGCCGGCCGAGCCGCCGGTGTTGCCGCTCAGGGCAACCACTTCGCCCCGCGCCACCGGAAACCGGCCGGGCGGGAAGCGCAGCTCCAGCTCGTAGGTCTGGCCTTCGTACTGCTGCCGCCGCAACTCGGCCGCCACCGGCCCCCGGAAGGCGTTGAGGTGCCCGTACACCGTCGTCAGCCCGTTGGGGTGGGCGATGTAAAGCACGTTGCCGTAGCCAAACGACGACTGCTTGAGCCGCGAAATGTAGCCGTCGGCGCTGGCATACACAGGCTTGTTCACGCCGCCGCCGGTTTTGATGTCCAGCCCGCCGTGGAAGTGGTTGGGGCGCAGTTCGCCCATGTTGGCGGCCAGGTAGTTGGGCTGGCCGGGCGCAATCGGAAACAGGAAATAGCCGGGCGGCACCACCGGCCGGGGGCTGGCCGCACCGGGCGGGGCGGCGCGGCGTTCGTCGGCGGTGTCGGCTTCCTGCCCGCCCACGCGGCCCGGCCAAGCCATCAATAAGCTGCCCAGGAGCAGCAATAGTCGGGTCATCTTCCGCATTACCGCACCCCCAGTTCCAGGATTTTCTCGCCCGCCAAAAAGCCCACCAGTTGGTCGCCCGCCTGCACCCGCGCCACGCCCGCCGGAGTGCCCGTGAACAGCAAATCGCCCTGCTTGAGCGTGATGTACTGCGACACGAAGCTGATGATTTTGGCAAACGGGTGCAGCATGAGGCCCGAATTGCCCTGCTGCCGCAACTCGCCGTTCACCTCCAGGCGGAAGTCAATGTTGCCCAAATCGGCAAACTCGCCCACCGGCTTGAACGTGGGCGAAATCGGGGCCGAGCCGTCGAAGGCTTTGGCCAGTTCCCAGGGCAGGCCCTGGTTTTTGAGGCTGGTTTGCAGGTCGCGGGCCGTGAAGTCGATGCCCAACCCGATGGCATCGAAGTAGGTGTGGGCGAAGGCTTCTTCGACGTGGCGGCCGTTCTTGCAGACCCGTAGCACGAGTTCGATTTCGTGGTGAATGTCGGCGGAAAAATCGGGCACAAAAAACGGCTGCCCGCGTTGCAGCAGCGCCGTTTCGGGCTTCATAAAAATGACCGGGGCGCTGGGCACCTCGTGGTGCAGTTCGGCAATGTGGGCCGCGTAGTTGCGGCCGATGCAAATAATTTTCATGGCAAGGCGTGGAAAGGCCCAAAACTACGGCCGAATGGCGATTCGGACGGCCCAAAACGGGTTTTCCGAACATTTGGCCCCCTGCTTGCCGTATAGCCCGGCAGTGCCCGGCCGCCGTTCGGGCTTGAATCAGCACCCCGGCGGTCCGTTTTTTTTCACGCTTCTGCTTTCATTTCCCATGTTCAAAAAAGCCCCCCAACTAGCCGCGCTGCTCCTGCTGGCCGCTTGCACCACCGTGCCCATCACCGGCCGCCGCCAACTGAGCCTCGTGAGCGACGGCGAGATAAACTCGCTGGCCACCACGCAGTACCAGCAGGTGCTGAGCACGAGCAAGCTTTCCACCAACGCCCAGGAAAATGCGATGGTCAAGCGCGTCGGGCAGCGCATTCAGGTGGCGGTCGAAACCTATTTCCGCCAGCAAAACGCCAGCGACCAACTGGCGGGCTACCAGTGGGAATTCAACGTCATTGACGACCCCAAAACCCAGAACGCCTGGTGTATGCCCGGCGGCAAGGTGGCCGTGTACACCGGCATCCTGCCCATCACGCAGGACGAAACGGGCCTGGCCGTGGTCATGGGCCACGAAATTGCCCACGCCGTGGCCAAGCACGGCTCCGAGCGCATGAGCCAGGGCCTGGTCACGCAACTCGGGGGGGCGGCCCTGTCGGTGGCCCTGTCCAACAACGCCCCGGCCACCCAGCAGTTGGCGTTGCAGGCCTTTGGGGTCGGGTCGGCGCTGGGCACCCTCCGGTTCGGGCGTGGCCAGGAATCGGAAGCGGACCATTTGGGTCTTATTTTTATGGCGATGGCGGGCTACAATCCCCAAGGGGCCGTGGCCTTCTGGCAGCGCATGGATGCCCGCGAAGGCACGGCTTCGCCGCCCGAATTTCTCTCTACCCACCCTTCTAACGGCACCCGCATTGCCGACATCGAGAAAGAATTGCCCCAAGCGCAGAAATATTACAAACCCCGCTAACTGCGCTTGGCTTACCTTTGTCCAAAAGCATTTGTGATATGACTTACCTCCCCCGCCTACTTGGTCAGGCCCTGATGGGGCTGCTCGTCGGCTCGTTGGTGCTGGCCTGCGAAGCCACCAAACGGGGGGCCGACGAATACGCCGCGCCGAGCCATATGTCCAGCATGGCGGTTAAGCGGTACAAAAGCCACCCGGTGGCCCTGATAACGGACAGCACCACCGAGTTTAAAACTCCGCAATCGAAGCTGGCCGCCGGGTTCATTCGAGAGTTTGGCGACGGTACGGTAATTGATAAAGTCTTGGTTCGCAAGGCCCCGGTTGCCAAAGGCGAACCGAATAACTACTTTCTCGTGGGCCTGGGGCAAAAGCGTGGTAACTTCCGGGCCATGGCGGTGCCGCTGGTGGCCTCCAGCGACGGCACTTACTACCTCAGCCCCACCGCCGAACGGTATTTGATTGCGTCGGTGGGCTGCCCGTCGTGTTATTTCGACTTCGAAGGCGGGCGCATCACCGGCACCTCGTGCGGCGAAAACTCCGGCGGCAGCAGTTGCGAATTGAGCGTGGAGCCGAACAACACCATCTTCCCCAACGAAGCCGACGACCAATGAGCACCGCCCAGCGCTGGCTGTTGCGCCTCACCCTCGCGGCCCTGGCCGTGCTGCTGACCGCCGACCGGCGACGGCCAACCGCCCCGCCCCTGCCAAAGCCCGCGCCCTAGCGGGCTTTTTGCTGAACGCCGCGCACAAAGTCCGCTATTTTTTTGGCCAGCATCGCCAAATCTACCCGTTCCAGCGGGTGCGGCGTGTGGGGCAGCACCTCGAAACGGCCCTGCGGCAAGTGGGCGGCAAAGCCGGCCATCGCGGCCGGACCGGCCGCTTCGTCGGCATCGCCCACCAGCAACTGCACCGGCACGGCCAGGTGCCGGAAGTTTTCGGGCCGCAGCAGCGGGGCCGCCCCGGCGGCGGCAATGAGCCGGGCGGTGGCCGTGACCACCGCCGTCCAGTCGGCCGGGGCGTGGCGCTGCCGGAGCTGCTCGGCAAAGCCAGGGGCTTTGGCCTGAATGACAGCGGGGTTGATAAAGGCCGTGGCAGCAGCCACCAACTCCGGCGACCAGTCGAGGGTGGTGCCCAGCGCCGTGAGGCTGGCGAAGCGGGCTGGCTCCTGTTGCGCCGCCAGCAGCGCCGCAAAGCCGCCCATGCTGTACCCAAACACGTGGGTTGGGGCGGCCTCGGCCCGCAGAAAATCGCACACCTCACCCCCAAAGTGCGGCAGCGTGAACGTGGCCGGGTTCACCGGCTGCCCGCCGTGCCCGCTGAAGGCCAGGGTTTTGATGGTGAGTGCGCCAGCCAGGGCGGTTTCCAGGGCTTCGGCCAGGGGCTGCAAGGTGGCGGGGCTGCCCAGCGCCCCGTGCAGCAGGAGTAGGGTTGGTTTCATTGGTTTCAAAGGAAGGGTTGGGGATTGGGTAGTGGGTAGTGAAGCTGGTTAGCGCGGGCGCTGGCGCGCGTCTTGGACGCGCTGCCGCTTGGTTTCGAGCCTCCGGCTCGCGGCTTGAACGGCCCGATGGCACTGGAAAACTGCCACCAAGCCAACCCAAACCAACCGTTCAAACCGCGAGCCGGAGGCTCGAAACCAGGCGGCAGCGCGTCCAAGACGCACGCCAGCGCCCGCGCTAACCAGCGCCCCAAACAGCTTTTTTGGGTGTTGGGCAATGACCCAATACCCAACACGGGCGGGCCAAGGCCTGCGCCCCTACCCCACCACTTCCTGCGCCAACGCCTGCACGTCCAGCCCGTCGAACGTGCCCGACGACATGAGCAGCAGGTTGGTATCGGCCCAGGGTTGTCCGCCCAAAAACGCTGCCAACTCAGCACTGTCGGTAATCACGCGCAGGTCGGGCCGCTGGAAGGCGGCTTGCACGGCCGCCGCCGCCAGCGGCGGCAGGCGCTTGTGTTCCAGCACGTGCGGGTTGAAGTACACCACCGCCACATCGGGCGCATCGAAGCAGTGCGCATACTGCGGCAGAAAAGCCGGGTTGAGGCTGCTGAAGGTGTGCAGTTCCAGGCAGGCCACCAGCCGCCGCGCCGGAAACTGCTGTTTCAGGGCCTGTGCGGTGGCTTTGAGCTTGGACGGGGCGTGGGCAAAGTCCTTGTACACGACCGAGGTAGCCCCTTGCGCCACCAGCTCCAGCCGCCGCGCCGCGCCGGGGAACGAGGCCACCGCCCGGAAGAAATCCTTGCCCTTGATGCCTAATTGCTTGCATACTTCTTTGGCCGCCGAGATGTTCCGCAGGTTGTGCGGGCCGAACACCTGAATGGGCACTTCCTCGTCCTTTTTATTGAGCAGAAACGTTTTGCCATCGCGCACCACGTGTTCGTGCGGGCCGTAGCCGATGTAGGTCACGTCGGGGTTGCTGGGCACGGCCACGAGCTGGGTTTGCTCGTCGTCGCGGTCGTATATCAGCACCCCGGCTTTGGGGGTCATGTCGGCGAAAATACGGAACTGCTCGCGGTAGTTTTCCTCGGTCGGAAACACGTTGATGTGGTCCCAGCTAATGCCCGAAATCACGCCGATGTGGTGCTGGTAGAGGTGAAACTTGGGCCGCCGGTCCACCGGCGAGGCCAGGTATTCGTCGCCCTCGATGATGATGAGCGGCGCGTCGGCACTCAGTTGCACCATCAAATCGAAGCCCGCCAACTGCGCCCCCACCGCGTAATCGAACTTGCGGTCATGAAACCGCAACACGTGCAGAATCAGGGCCGTGATGCTGGTTTTGCCGTGCGAGCCGCCAATCACGACGCGCTGCTTGTCGCGGCTGGCTTCGTAAATGTATTCGGGGAAGGAGTAGATTTTGAGGCCCAACTCCTGCGCCCGCAGCAGTTCGGGGTTGTCGGGCCGGGCGTGCATTCCCACAATCACGGCCTCCAGGTCGGGGGTGATGCGGGCGGCATCCCAGCCTTCGGAGTCGGGCAGCAGGCCAGCGGCGGCGAGGCGGGCGCGGGCGGGTTCAAAAATCTCGTCGTCGGACCCCGTGACCCGCGCCCCGCCCCGGTGCAGGGCCAGCGCCAGGTTGTGCATGATGCTGCCCCCCACGGCAATGAGGTGGACGCGGGTTGGCGCTTGGGTGGTGGTTTTTGGTTGGTGGTCCACAGAAGGGAGAGAAATGGGGTTTAGGTAGGTAAGTGGTTGTTTTTTGCCGTTTGCAGGTTGCCCGGCTTGTGCGAAATCTGGTTGGCCCAAGGGCAAAAAACCAAAAACCACGAACCAAAAACCAACAAGAAGCCCCGCCGCGAAAGTACGCCGCCCGCCGCAGAGGTGCCCGGCCCATAGCTCCAAAAAACCCGAAAACGGTCCTTTCTTTTCCACTACTTTGGGAGTAGCTTTGTTGTCCGGCCGGGCCTGTCTTTTCTGGATTGTGGCTGGTCCCGTTTCTGTTTTTTACCCCTGTTTTTTTTGTAAATGTCTGACCGGATGGACGACCGCCTGAAGCAATCCGCCGCCCGTGCCCGCGCCGCCCTCGGGCAGCGCGGCCCCGGCGGGTCGTCCTTCAACCCAAACATATCCGGCAAATTGCCGCCCCAGGCCCCCGAACTGGAAATGGCCGTGCTCGGGGCGCTGATGCTGGAAAAAGATGCCCTGACGGCCGTCATTGACCTGCTGAAGGCCGAAAGCTTCTACAAAGCCGCCCACCAGTGCATTTACAGCGCCATTCTGCGCCTGTTCGACAAGTCGGAACCCATCGACCAACTGACGGTGGTGCAGGAGTTGCGCGAAGCCGCCGAGCTAGAGGCTGCCGGTGGTGCCCACTACGTGGCCTCGCTCACGGCCCGCGTCAATTCGGCGGCCAACGTCGAATACCACGCCCGGATTGTGACGGAAGCCGCCATCAAGCGGGCCATGATTTCGGTGGCGAACGAGATTCTGCGCGATGCCTACGAAGACACCACCGACGTGTTCGAGTTGCTCGACCGCACCGAAGCGGCCCTGTTCGAGGTGTCGGAGTCCAACATCCGCAAGAACTTCGACGATATGCGGAGTTTGATGGGCAAGGCCATCACCCAACTGGAAGAAAAGAAAAACCAGAAGGACGGCCTGACCGGCGTACCAACTGGCTTCACAGCCCTGGACCGCGTGACAAGCGGCTGGCAACCCTCTGATTTGGTGATTATTGCGGCTAGGCCCGGGATGGGAAAAACAGCCTTCGTAGTATCTGCTATGCGCAATGCAGCAGTAGAATTCAAACGTCCGGTGGCGATATTCTCGCTGGAAATGTCGTCGTTGCAACTCGTCAATCGCCTGATTTCGGCCGAGGCCGAGTTGGATTCGGAGAAAATCAAGAAGGGCAACCTGGCCGACTACGAATGGCAGCAACTCAACCACAAAATCACAGACCTTTCGGCCGCTCCAATTTATATTGACGACACCCCGGCCCTGAGCATCCGCGAGTTGCGGACCAAGTGCCGCCGCCTGCGTTCGCAAAAAGACGTGCAGTTGATTATTGTGGACTACTTGCAATTGATGAGCGGCAACACCGACGGGCGCGGCGGCAACCGCGAGCAGGAAATTGCCAGCATTTCGCGGGCCTTAAAAGGCATTGCCAAGGAACTGAACGTGCCCGTCATTGCGCTGTCGCAGCTTTCGCGCTCGGTGGAAACGCGCGGCGGCGAAAAGCGCCCGCAACTGAGCGACCTGCGCGAATCCGGTTCCATCGAGCAGGATGCGGACATGGTAATTTTCCTGTACCGGCCCGAATACTACGGCCTCGACCAGGACGCGGAGGGCAACTCCACGGCGGGCGTGGGCGAGGTGATTATCGCCAAGCACCGCAACGGGTCGCTGGAAACGGTGCAGCTCAAGTTCATTGGCAAGTTCACCAAATTTGCGGACCTGGACGGCGTGGGCGGGGGGTTCGATGGCAGCGGCTACACGCCAGCGGGCCTCCCCAGCAGCAACTTTGAGAGCGAAGCGGGCAGCGGAGCGGCCTTTGCACCGAACACCATCCGGCTGGGTTCCAAGATTAACGAGCCGCCGGTTTCGTTTCCGAAGGGCAACGTAAACAGGCACGACGAACCCCCTTTCTAAGCAATGGAACCCCAAAACCTAACGCAGGCAACCAACGCGGCTACGGGCCCACCTCCCTTGTATTCTGAGACGGCCGTTCGCGGCTTCAGTATGTTTTTCTCCACCGTGGCCGGGGGATTTCTGATGGCGCAGAACCTGCGCGACGTGGGCGAAACTGGGGCCGCCCGCAAAGCCCTGTGGGGCAGCATTGCCTATACCGCCTTGCTGGTGGGGGTAGCCATGCTGCTACCCGACCGTTTTTCGGGTCAGTCGTGGGTGGGGGTCGTCACGGGGCTGGCTGGCGCAGCAGGACTGGAGGCTTACTTCAAAAGATTCGTGTCGAACCGCAACGGTTTTCCCAAAAAAAGTATTGGAAAACCATTATTCATCTGCCTCGCCGTTTTTATTCCCGTAGTGGCGCTGGTGCTTTATTCGCTGCAACTTCAACGGCCCTGATTAGCCAGCTATTATGGTCCCGGATTTGCCGCCTTCGACGCTGTTGCTCCTGGGCTTTTTCGCCTTTCTGGCGGGCTTCGTGGATAGCATGGTGGGTGGCGGCGGCCTGATTCAGCTACCCGCGCTGCTGGTGCTGTTGCCGGGGGTGCCGGTGCCCACGGTGCTGGGCACCGGCAAGCTGGCGAGTCTGGCAGGCACGGCGGCGGCCTTGCGGCGCTACTTGCGCCCCGGCAGCGCCGTGGCCGTGCGCTGGCGCACGGTCGTGCTCACGGCCGTTGTTGCGGGCGGTTTTGCATTGCTGGGGGCACAGGCCGTGAGCCACTTGCACAGAGAACTGGTCCGGCCACTGGTGCTGGGTTTACTGGTCGTGATGGCCGGATATACGCTGTGGCGCAAGGATTTTGGGCAGTTACACGCGCCGCGCCTGTCCGGCTACCGCGAGTTGCTAACGGGCGCAGGGCTAGGCGTGGCCTTGGGTTTTTACGACGGTTTTTTCGGGCCAGGCACAGGCAGTTTGCTGCTGTTTGCTTTCGTAGGGCTGTTCGGCTACAATTTTCTGACGGCTTCGGCCTCGGCTAAGTTCGTGAACGTCGCCACCAACCTGGCTGGGCTGAGTTACTTCGTGGCCACCGGGCAAGTGCTATACCATGTGGCATTGCCTATGGCCGCGTGCAGTGTTCTCGGCTCCACGCTGGGGGCGCGGCTGGCATTGCGGCGCGGCACGGGTTTCGTGCGGGTGCTGTTCCTGTTTGTGGTAGGCGGCTTCATTCTCAAACTGGGCTGGGAAATGCTGCCTTAGCGCACAAGGTTATTTCGGCTCCTGAAAAACGTAAAAAGGCCCCCGTTTCTTGCGGAAACGGGGGCCTTTTTACGTTTTTCAGCGCAAGGCTGCGGTTGGGTTATTCAACCACTAGGCGCACTGCCTGGCGCTGAGCACCGGCTTGCAGTTGCACCAAGTAGATGCCGGCAGCCAAGTCGCGCACCGAAACAAGCGTTGCCTGCGAACCGGCACCCTGCTGCACGGCGGGCAACTGGCGCACCGTTTGACCGAGGGTGTTTTTCACCGACACCGATACCATCGCTGCAACAGGCAGGTCGTAGGCAAGGCGCACGGCTTCGTGGGCGGGGTTGGGGCTGATTTGCAGGGCCGCCGCCAGTGTATTGGCACCCTGCGTAGCCGTTGGGCCTTGCGGAGCAAACCGGTAGTTACCCGTCGCGTCGTCGAAGGTGACATGGTAGTTACCAGCGGGAACAGGAATGTTTGCGCCGTTTTGAGTACCAGTGCCCGCCGGGAAAGCCGGGTCGCCCCAGTTTACGGCCCAATCATTGTCGGCGCGGAATTTAACTTCGGCCGCCGTCAGGGCGATGTCAATGGTCCATTGATGACCGCCGCTACCCGCCACTGAGGTCATGGGGGTTGAAGAAGTCCAGCCATTAGCGGTGGCGCTACCGATGATGCCGACGGTCATGTAAGGACCCTGGGCCATGCCGAGGTGGGCTACCAAAAGGAAAGCCGTAACCAGCGACAACTTATGCATAAAATTTTTCATGGGTGGTAATGATGAGGGGGGTGAATGTGTGGTCTGTCCAATGTTAGTTAGTTGAAATAAGTTTGTCTTAGGTGGACAATTCCCTAAAACTCCCTCAAAAATACGTAACGTTTACTTAACCGGATTGGTGTCGATGCCAAAAAGACTGTTTTACGGGGGAAAAGTTTCGCACTGACCGAAAATTTTGAGCCGAATCAACGGAAATAGTTTAAAACCGGGCGCGGTCTTCTGCCGAAACGATGGCGGCAACCCGTATGCTGACGGTTTCAACTGTCAGCTTCTCAAAAGGCTTGCCCACGCACTTGTCGGGCTGATGCACCACCGGGATATTGGGGGTTGGCCCAAGCGGATGTTCGCAAATTATTACAACCGGTTTTGGGGAGACTGAAACAGCGGTGGCATTACTCGCCACCGAAGCCGGGGGCAGGGTTGCCCTGCACCCCTTGCGTGTTGGGAAGGCCCATTTTTTCCTCGCGTTTGCGCTGGTATTTGTCAAACTGCGCAACGGTCAGCACGTCTTTCAGGGCCGAGAGGCGCGAGGCGCTGATGTCGTCGATGATGCTGAGCATTTTGCGCGGGTTGTCGCGGTAACGGGCGCGGGCCGTTTCCACGTTTTCCACACTGCGGCGGTTGATGGCACGCACCCGGTCGAACTGCTGCTGCTGCATTCCCAGGTTTTTTTGCATATTAACTGTTAAGACGTAGGCTTTCTGGTCAATTTGCTCATCTGAAAGCGGTTCGGTGGGGGCTTTAGGTTTAGCTGCCGGTTTCGGCCTGACGGGGATTTGGGCCAGGGCAGCGGTTTGGGCTGCTGCCGAAATGGCTGCACAAGTGAGTAGGGCGCTGGCAAAAAGCGCGGGCAAAAACGAAGTTTTCATGGGGCAAGGAAGAAGAACAGGCTGCGGAATGAAGCCGGAAAAGGCGGGGTAAATATCGGGCAAAAAACTCAGGGCAACTGGAAATCGCTGGTTATGGGTTCCTGTTCCAATGTCCCAACGCCCGACGAACCGAATATCGTGCCAGTTGGCCGCGCCGGTTGGCCAGCGAACCAAACCGCCCAGCAAATAGCGGGGCCGGAGCGTAACCTTTTCCGGCTTCGCACCATACACCGGTTTATGAAGCACGAAAACCAATCCAAACCCAACTGGCTGCTGGCCGCCAGCCTGGGGGCCGCCGCCCTAGTCGCTTACATCTACGGCAACCGGCGCGGCTCCTATGACCTGCACGGCAAGGTGATTCTCATCACGGGCGGTTCGCGGGGGCTGGGGCTGGTGCTGGCCCGCCAAGCCGTGGCCGAAGGTGCCCGCCTGGCCCTGTGCGCCCGCGACGAAGCCGAACTCGCCCGCGCCCGTCGGGACTTGCTGGACGGCGGAGCCGCCGAAGCCGACGTGCGAACTTATGCCCGCGACATCACCAACGCCGCCCAGGTGCAGGCGCTGGTGGCCGAAGTGGAGGGCTACTTTGGGGCCATCGATGTGCTGGTGAACAACGCCGGGGTCATCACGGCCGGGCCGTTGGACAACATGGACCTGCACGACTATGAAGAATCGATGGCCACGCACTTCTGGGCACCGTTGCACACCATGCAGGCCGTATTGCCGGGCATGAAGCGCCGGGGCGCGGGCCGCATCGTAAACATTTCGTCGCTGGGCGGCAAGGTGGCCGTGCCGCACATGGCCCCCTATAGCGCCAGCAAATTTGCGCTCGTGGGCCTTTCCGAAGGCTTCCGGGCCGAGTTGAAACAGGACGGCATCAGCGTGACGACCATTTGCCCCGGCTTGTTGCGAACCGGCAGTCAGGGCCACGCGATGGTGAAAGGGCAGCACCAGAAAGAGTATGCCTGGTTCAGCCTGGCCGACGCACTGCCGGGCTTCACGATGAGCGCCGAACAAGCCGCCCGCCAAATCTGGAATGCCTGTCGGCGCGGCGACGGCGAGGTGATTCTCTCGCTGCCCGCCAAGCTGTTGGCCGCCTTCCACGGCCTGCTGCCCGGCACCACCACCGACTTTCTGAGCTGGGTGAACCGGGCGCTGCCCGCCACTGGCGAAAGCGCCGCCGCCAACGTGCGCCGCAGCGGCTACGACAGCGAATCGGCACTAACCCGTTCGCCGCTGACGACGCTGACGCAACAAGCGGCGCGGCGCAATAATGAGGCGAATTTCTAAACAGCTTCCCTACCTTCAAACCATGCGCAGCAGTGCGGTGGCGGTTTTTTTGAGGCTGGCTACTGGGTTCCACCCACGCAGCCGGGCAGCCAGGGGGGCGGGCGGGGTGGTGGGGGCGCGGGCCAGCAGGTCGGCGTAGGTTTCCAGCAGCTTGCGGGTGTTGCGGAGCGGGGCAGCGGGCAGCAGGGGCAGCAGTGCTTCTAGGGTTTGGCACAGGGCGGCATCGGTGGGCTGGTCAACGGCGCGGGGTTTTGAGGCAGCAAGGCCAGGGTGTAGGGCAGACTGTCGGTCAGGGTGAAAAGCGAGTTGTGGCGCTCCTGGGGCAACCGCACATGGGCTGCATACAGCGCCAATGGCGGCGGTGCTGGCCGCGATGGCGCAACGGCGGGCAGCGTCAGGATGGAGCTGGTGCAGGTTTCGGTGGGCTTGCCGTCTTTGTAGTACGCGACGAAGGAATGGGTTTTCAGGGCGGTGGTCCAGCCCGGCTGCCAGGGGCGGGCCAAGCCGGGGTAGTGGCCCAAGGCAGCTAGGGCGGGCAGCTCGGCCACCGGGTAGCGGGTGCGGGCGGCCACGGCCCACAGCCAAGGCATGGCCTCGGCCAGCGGCAGGGCGGCCAGCACGGGCGCGGCATCTTGGAGCGGAATAAGCTCCCACAGTTTCGCCCTGGCCCGGTCCAGTAAGTTCGGGATGCCCCCCAAAAAAACACGAAGCCCCGCCCGCCGGGACGTTTTCGGCATAGGCCGCCAGGGTCAGCGTGTGCCCCCGGGGCGAACTTCCAGCGCCGAAGGCCGGGCGTAGGCATAAGCAAAATCAGACATGGCGACCGGAAAAAGCGAAGCAGTGAAACGGGCCGGGCCAAAAGCCCCAACCTGTTTTTGCTAACGCAAACCGGACTGCGCCGGACACAAAATATTGCTAATTATTTTGGCAAAAAAGTCAAGTCGCTGGCTGGGCAAAATGCGCGGGCAGGGCTTTCAGAACACTTCAACGCTACACCCTTTCAACGGCCACCCAGCAGCCCGCCCGGTCCGCCGCCGAGGCCGCCCATCATCTTGGCCATTTGGGCCATGCCGCCTTTGGTTTGGCTCATTTTGTTCATCATGCGCATCATTTTGCGCATATCCTCAAATTGCTTCATCAGCGCGTTCACCTGCTGAATGTCGGTGCCCGACCCCTTTGCTAACCGGCGCTTGCGCGAAGGGTTGAGCAGGTCGGGGTTGGCCCGCTCCTTCTTGGTCATGCTGCGGATGATGGCCTCCACGGGCTTGAAGGCATCGTCGTCAATTTCCACGTCCTTCATGGCCTTGCCCATGCCCGGAATCATGCCCATCAAATCCTTCACGCTGCCCATTTTCTTGATTTGCTCCAACTGCCCCAGGAAGTCGTTGAAATCAAACTGGTTCTTGCGAATCTTGCGCTCGATGCGCTTGGCATCTTCTTCGTCAAACTGCTGCTGCGCCCGCTCTACGAGGCTGATAACGTCGCCCATGCCCAAAATCCGCTGGGCCATGCGGTCGGGATAAAACAGGTCCAGCGCCTCCATTTTCTCGCCCGTCGAGATGAACTTAATCGGCTTCTCGACCACCGCCCGGATGCTGAGCGCCGCCCCGCCCCGGCTGTCGCCGTCGAGTTTGGTCAGCACCACGCCGTCAAAATTCAGCCGGTCGTTGAAGGTTTTGGCGGTGTTCACCGCGTCCTGCCCGGTCATCGAATCCACCACAAACAGCGTTTCCGAGGGGTTGATGGCCCGCTTCACCTGCTCGATTTCGGCCATCATCTGCTCGTCCACCGCCAAGCGGCCAGCGGTGTCGATGATGACGACTTTCTTGCCGTTTTTGCGGGCGTATTCCAGCGCATTGCGCGAAATTTCGACCGGGTTCTTGTTCTCCGTTTCCGAGTAAACCTCCACCCCAATCTGCTCGCCCAGCACCTGAAGCTGGTTGATGGCAGCGGGCCGGTACACGTCGCAGGCCACCAGCAACACGTTGCGGCCCTGTTTCTTAATATAATTGGCCAGCTTGCCCGCAAAAGTGGTTTTGCCCGACCCTTGCAGCCCCGAGAGCAAAATCACGGCCGGGTCGCCCTTTATGATGATGTCGCGCTTCTCGCCGCCCATCAGCTCGGTCAGCTCGTCGTACACAATTTTGACCATCAGCTGCCCCGGCGACACCGCCGTCAGCACGTCGCGGCCCATCGCCGCGTCCTTTATTTTGTCGGTTACTTCTTTGGCAACCTTGTAGTTTACGTCGGCATCCACCAGCGCCCGGCGGATTTCCTTGATGGTGGCGGCCACGTTGATTTCGGAAATGGAGCCTTGCCCTTTCAGGGTTTTGAAGGCTTTTTCGAGTTTAGTGGAGAGGTTATCGAACATAAATCGCAGATTTTTATGGATTAGCCGTGATTTCGCTGATTGGTTGGTGGGCGAAATGGGCTGGTTCAGGCTAAGCTTTTCGCTGGCCCGCCGGGTTTTGAAGCCCAAAGTTACGGCGCGGCGGCCGGGCCGGTTCCCGTAGCTTTGCACCTGCTTTCTGCCCACTGCCGTGCCCGAACCCCGCCCGTTGCGCCTGCTCGTCATAACCTACTACTGGCCGCCGTCGGGCGGGGCGGGGGTGCAGCGCTGCCTGAAATTCGTGAAGCACCTGCCCGCGTTCGGAGTCGAACCAACTGTCATCACCGTGGACCCGGCCCAGGCTACTTACCCCGTGCTGGACCCCAGCCTGCTGGCCGAAGTGCCGCCCACGGTGCGCGTCATCCGCACGGGCACCACCGAGCCGTTCGGCTCTTACCAAAAGCTGACCGGCCGGGCCGTGCCCTACGGCGGTTTTGCCAACGAGGGCACGCCCACTGCCACCCAGCAACTGCTGCGGTTCGTGCGCGGCAACCTGTTTCTGCCCGACCCGCGCCGGGGCTGGAACCGCCACGCCCTGCGGGCCGTAGCTGCCCTGCTGGCTGCTGGCGAAACCTTCGACGCGGTGCTCACCTCCTCGCCCCCGCACTCTACCCAACTCATCGGCCTGGAACTAAAAAAACGCTACGACCTGCGCTGGTTGGCCGATTTGCGCGACCCCTGGGCCGACATCTACTACGCCAAAGACCTGCACCGCACGGCGCTGGCCACCTGGCTCGACACCCGCTACGAACGCCAGGTGTTGACCCAGGCCGATGCCGTACTCGTGACTTCGCCCGAAACCAAACGCCTCTTTCTGGGCAAAAACCCCAGCCTGCCCGCCGCCAAATTCCATGTGCTGCCCAACGGCTACGACGAGGCCGATTTTCGCCAGACCTCGCAGCCGCCCACCGACTGCCTGCGCATCACCCACACCGGCACCATCACCGAACTCTACCACCTCGAGGAACTACTGCAAGCCCTAGCCGCCTGCGCCCACCAACACCCCGATGTGCCGCTGCGGCTGCGCTTCGTGGGCGAAGTGTCGGCCCGGCTACGGCAGCAAATAACCACAGCGGGGCTGGCTGGAATCACCGAGTTTCTGGCCTTCGTACCTCACCACGAATCGGTAACTTTTTTGCTGCAAGCCAGCGTGTTGCTGATGGCCATCCCCGACGTGCCGCGCAACTTCGGCATCCTGCCGGGCAAAGTATTCGAGTACCTGGCCGCCAACAAGCCCATTCTGTGCGTCGGTCCGGTCGGCTCCGATGCCGATAACTTATTGCAGGAGTGCGGCGCGGGCCAGGCCCTGCCCTACGCAGGCTACGCCCTGATGCTGGAAACGCTGGAACGGCTCGTGGCTCTGTGGCGAGTGAACACCAATTTGGACCTGCCCGCCGTGAGCCACGAACGTTATTCGCGCCGGGCGCTGACGGAGCGGTTGGCAGGGTTGCTGAAGAAGGAGTAGGTATTGGGTATTCATAACTTACGCACTCGCTGAACCCCGTCCCAACCGCGACTCTTTTTCCTTACTGCGTACACCGTCTGTTTCTCGTTGCTTGTTTCTGGTTTGGTGCTTTTGAGCCATTTTTGTGAACTGAAATTAACCAGAAACAAGGGACAAGAAATGGACTGCGTTACAGCAGTTCCTTACCCAAACCGCGCAATTTCCTCCGGGGCCAGGTATAGGTAAGGGTTCGGGTCGCGGTCCAGCCAGGTCAGGTCATCGGTCCAGCCGCCGCCGGGACTAGGGGCTTCGCCGGGGCGCAGGTTGGGCAGCACCCGGATGCGGTAGCGGTCGGCAAACAGGGCCAGCACTTCGGCCACGCTGCTGCCAAAATTGGGCAGCTCCAGCGGGTGAATTTCCACCAGGAACTCAGTTTGGCGGGCCGCAATGAGGGCTTCGGCTCCTTGCAAAATAGCGGCTTCGGCCCCGTCCACATCCATTTTCACCAGCGTTGGCGGGCGCTTCAAGGCCGCCACGTAGGTGTCGAGGCGCAACGTATTCGCGTCGTCGTGGTTGCCCAAAAAGCCTTCGCGCAACTGCCAGCGGTTGCCCGCCCGGCGAGCGGTGGCGGCCAGCAATTCCACGTTGCGCCAGTCGGCTTCCAGGGCGTGGATTTCGGCCTGCGGGCGCAACTGCTGCACCAGTGCCGGGAAGAAGCCGAATGCCGCGCCCACGTCCACAAACACTTCATCGCGCCGCAAATAGCGTTGCAGCCAGGCGCAGATTTCTGGCTCGTGGCCCCCGGTCTGGGCCAGCCGGCCTTGCCAGAGGCGGCTGCGGCTGGGGATGGTCACGTCAATCCAGACCCCCGGCAGGGCCTCGGCCCGCACGGCCAGCGGGTGGTTGCGGCGGCCGTAGGCCCAGCGGGCCAGCGGCCGGGGCAGGGCTTGCAGGAGCGTGTTGCGCCAAGTGGTTTTGGGCATTGGGGTAGCAGAATGGGCGGTCATGCCGACGAAGGAAGCATTTCCGCCGCGTTAGTTATCTGATTGGTGAGCGGTAGAGATGCTTCCTTCGTCAGCATGACCGCCCATTCCTATTCCTGCCGGTCCACGAACAGCGCCCGGAACCGGGCTTCGGACTTGGCACTGAGGTAGTGCCGGGCGAAGAAATAATTAGTCAGCGCGTAACGTAGCCCTTCCGTCACGGGCTGGCCCCGGTGCAGGCCCCGCGTGTCGGTCACGACCAACGTGCCAGCCCGGCCCAGCACGGTGCAGAGCGGAAACTGCCCGGCAGCCCGCGCTTGCACGGCCGCAATTTCGGCCTCCGTCAGCCGGTTTTGGTCGAAGCCCACGGCCCCGCTGCGCACCAGTTGCAGCAGCGCGGCGGGCGTGTGGCTGCCCGCCAGGTATTGGTACGCGCCCTGGCCCTGGGCCACGTCGGTGAGGTAGAGCAGGGTTTTGAACTGCGGCTGGTGCACACTGTCGCGGTGCCAGCCGCCGCCCGACCCCAGGCCGCCCGGCTCGGGGTGGACCCGGTTGGCGAGCGTGAAGAGGTTGAGCAGCGGGGCTTGGTGGTAGGCGGCGGCCAGCGTGTGCAAGCGCCGGTCGTGGTGGTAGTCGGCCACCAGCGGCGACACCCGCTCGGCCCCCAGGATGCGGTCGTCGTCGGGCAGGTGCTGCACGGTGGCGGGGTAGGCCAGCAGCAGCCGGTCCACTTCGGCCCGGAGCGCGGCGCAGGTGGCAGCGGAATAAAAATCAGGAATTACCAGGATGCCCTCGGCCCGGAGCGTGGGCAGCCAGTCGGCGGGCAGGCCGGTGGCGGCGACGGGCTGCCGGTGGCGGCGGTCGGCCCAGCGGGTGGCGGCCAGGTGCAGCAAGGTTTGGGCAGTGGCGAACATGAATGCAAAGGTAAGGAAAGGAGTTGGGGCATGGGCGGTGTTTTTAGGTATTGGGGCGTTGGGCTTTTAGAAGCTGTTTGAGTTAGTTGCCCGAGTACCCCGAAGCTGTGCTTCGGTCGTTGAACGGTCGTTCAGCGGGGCCGTTCAACGGCCGAAGCACAGCTTCGGGGTACTCGTCCGACGGTCTTGGATAGTAACTCAAACAGCTTCTTAGGTTTTCGGTGTTGGGTGTTGGGTCTTCCGTATTTGGAGAAGCTAATTCCTCAAAAACCCAACGCCGAAGACCGAACACTAAAAACCCAACACCATTCTCTCGACCAACACCGCCGTACTTTTGCTCCTTCAACCCTTTGCAAATTCATGGCGCTCGACCTCAACCACAAATCCATCCTCGTCACGGGCGGCACCGGCTCGTTCGGCAAGCAGTTCGTGCGCACCGTGTTCGAGCAGTTTCCGCAGGTCAAGCGGCTGGTGGTGTTTTCGCGCGACGAGTTGAAACAGTACGAAATGAGCCAGGAATTTAGCCCGGCCAAGTACCCCGCCATCCGCTATTTCATCGGCGACGTGCGCGACAGCCAGCGCCTGCTCCGGGCTTGCGAAGGCATCGACATCATCATCCACGCTGCCGCCCTCAAGCAAGTGCCCGCCGCCGAGTACAACCCGATGGAGTGCATCAAAACCAACATCTTCGGGGCCGAAAACGTGATAAACGCCGCCCTCGACTGCGGCGTGAAGGAAGTGGTGGCCCTCAGCACCGACAAGGCCGCCGCGCCCATCAACCTCTACGGAGCCACCAAGCTGTGTTCGGACAAGCTGTTTGTGGCCGCCAACAACATGAAGGGCAGCCGCGATTTGCGGTTTTCGGTGGTGCGCTACGGCAACGTTATTGGCTCGCGGGGGTCGGTGGTGCCGTTCTTTTTGCAGCAGCGCCACACCGGCGTGCTGCCCATTACCCACCCCGACATGACGCGCTTCAACATCTCGCTCGAAGAAGGCGTGGACCTCGTGCTGTACGCCCTGCAAAACGCTTGGGGCGGTGAGATTTTCGTGCCCAAAATACCGAGCTACAAAATAACGGAAGTGGCCCGCGCCATCGGCCCCAACTGCCAGCAGGACATCGTCGGCATCCGCCCCGGCGAGAAGCTGCACGAGGAAATGATAACCGAAACCGATGCCCTCAGCACCGTCGAACTGGCGAAGTATTACGTCATCCTGCCCAGCACCCCGAATTGGGACACCGACAAATTTGTGGCCCATTTCCACGGCAAGCGGGTGCCACTCGGCTTCCACTACAACTCGGCCAACAACGACGAGTGGCTCGATGCCGAACAGATTCGGGAAGAAATCCGGTTGCACGTGGACGCGGATTTCGTGGCTTAATTTTTTGGTGGTTGGCTGATGGCTGTTAGCCGTCGGCTCCCCTCAGCGAGTGGTTTTTATCCTAACAAAGCCTACTACCATCAGCCAATAGCTAACCGCCACACGCCAGAAAATGCACCCCCTCCCCTACGGCCGCCAGCACATCACGCCCGCCGACATCGCGGCCGTAACCGCCGCGTTGCAGTCCGATTTCCTCACCCAAGGCCCCCGCGTGGCCGAGTTTGAGGAGAAGTTTGCCGCCTACATCGGGGCCAAATACGCTGTGGCCCTCACCAACGGTACGGCGGCGCTGCACCTCTGCGCCTTGGCCCTGCACGTGCAGCCGGGGCAGCGCGTCATCACCACGCCGCTCACCTTTGTGGCTTCGGCCAACTGCGTGCGCTACTGCGGCGGCGAAGTGCATTTTGCCGACATTGACCCGGCCACGGGTTTGCTTGATTTACAAAAGGTTCGGGCTTTGCTGGAGGCGCACCCGAAAGGCTATTTTACGGGCCTGATTCCGGTGGATTTTGCCGGGCTGGCCGTGGACATGGAAGCAGCACGGCGGCTGGCCGATGAGTTCGGGCTTTGGATTATTGAGGATGCCTGCCACGCGCCGGGCGGTTTTTTTGTGGATGCCCAGGGGCAGCAGCAGCGGTGTGGCAACGGGCAGTTTGCCGAGTTGGCCATTTTCAGCTTTCACCCCGTCAAGCACATTGCCACCGGCGAGGGCGGCATGATAACGACCAACGACGAAGGACTGTACCGCCGCCTGCTGCGGCTCCGCAGTCACGGCATCAGCCGCGACGAGGCCACGTTTCAGAACCCCGGCGAGGGCGGCTGGTACATGGAAATGCAGGAACTGGGCTACAACTACCGCATTTCGGACATCAACTGCGCCCTGGGCCTGAGCCAGTTGCAACGCGCCGACGACGGCCTGGCCCGCCGCCGGGCACTGGCGGCGCACTACGACGCGGCCTTTGCCACAATGCCCGCCGTAACCCCGCTGGCCCCGGCCCGGCCCGGCCACGCTTACCACCTCTACGTCATTCAGGTAGCCGACCGGCGCGGGCTGTACGACTTCCTCAAAAAGCGGCAGATTTTCGCGCAGGTCCACTACATCCCGGTGCATCGGATGCCCTATTACGAGGGACTGGGCTGGAAAAAAGGCGACTTCCCGCTGGCCGAAAACTACTACGCCCACTGCCTCAGCATCCCACTCTACCCCACCCTGACCGACGACGAACAGGCGTATATACTTGCGTGCATTCGCGAGTTTGGGCAGGGTTGAACGGCGTGGTGCCACGAACCGAAGGACAGCGAAGCTAATTCCGCGCAGCGGTTCGTGGTACCACTATTCGTTGAACAGTTCAGAGATTAGTGGTGCCACGAACCGCTGCGCGGAATTAGCTTCGCTGTCCTTCGGTTCGTGGCACCACCCGGGCAGTGGCCCCGGCCAATTACTTTTGCACGTTCCCGCTCCTTCCCCGCATGACTGTTCAGGATTTCGACTCGGCGCAAGCCATTCACTACGAAAACGGCTACTACCTCACCAGCGACGTTTCGCGGCTGGCCAAGGCGCTGGGGCACTACGAATTGTACAAGATGATAACCGGCTTGCCGGGCGCAGTGGTCGAGTGCGGGGTGTTCAAGGCCACCTCGCTGGTGCGTTGGGCCACGTTCCGCGAATTGCTGGAAAGCCCGCTTTCGCGTCGCATCATCGGGTTTGATATTTTCGGGGTTTTCCCGCGCCACGCCGACGAAACCGACAACGCCTTCGCTGCCCGCCACGACGATGTGGCCGGCCACGGCCTGCGCCCGGAACAGGTGGAAGCCGTGCTGGCCCACAAAAACATCCGCAACGTGGAGTTGGTGCCCGGCGATGTGGTGACGACCGTGCCCGCCTACGCAGCGGCACACCCCGAACTGCGCATTGCCCTACTGCACATTGATGTGGATGTGTACCTACCTAGCCAAGTGGCGCTGGCGGCGCTCTACGAGCGGGTCGTTCCCGGCGGGGTGCTTATTTTTGATGATTATGGCACCGTGGCGGGCGAAACCCGCGCCGTGGACGAGCTGGTGACGCAGCACGGGTTGCGGCTGCAAAAACTGCCGTTTACCCACACGCCGAGCTTTATTGTGAAGCCGTAATTTCTGGTAGCAGGTATTTGGTACAAGGTAGCCGGACAAGGGAGGCAGTTGGGCGTGGAATGCTGATTAAAGTACTGCTCTACTGCTTGAAATTCTAATCCCTCGTACCAGCCACCCAGCTTAGTCTGACTACCTTGTACCCAATACCCATTACCAGAAACAAGCATGAAATCCTACCACAAACACCTGGAATCCACCTTAGCAGCAGGCGAAACGCTGAACCTGACGCGGCGGCCGGTGTTTCGGTCGTCGGCGATTTTTCCGGTGCTGCACACGGCGCACTACTCCAGCCGGGTGCTGTTTATGGGGTATTGGCTGCTCAAGCGCCACATCCCGGAAGTGCAGATGCTGATAACGCTGCGCGGCGAAGACGGGCCGATTCTACTCCGCAAAAGCCTGCTCATCACCGAGCCAAAGGCGTTTGCGTTGCGGCTGGGCGAGTTGCTGGCCGAAACGGCTCTGGGCGACACCGGCGCGGATTTCACGGGGTCGCTGGAGATGGAGATTTTTGCCACGCGCGACCTGGTGTATCCCTACCCTGCCTTCGTGCTGAATTACTACGGCGACGAATTTATGGCCAGCGTTCACACCACCGGGCGCGTGTACAACGACATTGAGGACCTGCGCGAGAACGAAGATAAAATGGTGCCGGAGTGCGGGTTCGACATCCTGTCGGCCGCCGAGTATTCGCCGTTTTTCGCCTTCGTAAACGGCGTGTACGACTACGAAGCCCCGCGCATCGGCTGGACCATTGTGGACGAAAACAGCCAATCTCACCACGGCGAATTCACGCTGCCGCCGGTGCCGGCCTACGCCACCCGCTTCGTGCGCCTGCGTGACTACCTGGACCTGGACGCGGTGCTGGGCGGCGGCAAGGGCACCATCAAGCTCCACCATGATTTTCGGGGCTTTTTCCCGCGCTTCGTAGCGGGCAATTTTGAGGAACAGCGGGGCGCGTTGAGCATCACGCATACCTACTACGACTCGTCCAAAGTGACCGACGCGGGGGCCTACTGGGGCAACCTGGACGAGCGGTTTCACGACAGCGCCGTGTTTGCACCGCTGTTTCTGGCCGAGGGCGAATACACCCAACTGGTGTTCTACCCCATCTATTCGCCTTCCGCTTTCGGCATCAGCCTGGAGTTTTACAACAGCGCCGGGCAGCAAGTCGGCACCGTGAACAACTGGCGGCACCTGGACCTGGAAGCCACGCCCGACCAGTTTTTCACGCTGGATTTCAATGAGGTGATTGCCGAAAACTTCACTCCCGAACAAGCTCAAAGCCTGCGCGGCGTGAACATCGTGAAGCATTGGCCCAACCGGGAGCGGATTCCGACCCGCCTCAAGTTTGGCCTCAACATTGGCCGGCGCGGGCGGGCCATGAACCTGCCTACCAACGTGTGCTTCAATTCGCAGATTGCCAACGCCAAACTCCTCACCAAACCCGGCACATTCAAGTGGAGCCCGATTCTGGACGGCGAACATTCGCTGGTCGTCATCCTCAACGGCGGCCCGCTGAAAGACTACGCCCGCCCAGCCCATTTGCAGCTCACCTTTTACCGCGAAGCCGACAACCAAACCCTGACCCGCGAAGCCGACTTACCCGCCTTTGGGCAGTTGCGGGTGGATGCGGCCCTTGATGCCGAACTGCGACGGTTTCTGGCCGACGCGCCGGGCTGGGTCACGATTCAGGCCGACAACCCATTTGTAACGTCCTGGTATTTTGACTTCAACGACAGCGGGGCCGTGGGCGGCGACCATGCTTTTTGAATTAAAAATTATTAATTAAAAATTAAAAAAGCCTGGCTGGTGAAGGACAATGTGCTTTTGACCAAAAGTTTTGCATTTGGCTTGCGGATGTTTGGCTTGAATGACTTACTAATTGAGAAGAAATTGTATGCCGCAGCAAGTCAGGTGTTTCGGAGTGGAACATCCATTGGTGCCAACTCAGAGGAAGCTGTTGGCGGCATTTCGCGGCGTGATTTCTCGGCCAAGCTGCACATTGCCTACAAAGAAGCTCGCGAAACCCACTATTGGCTGCGTTTGCTGCGCGACAGCGGCACCCTTGAAATTCGACTGGCTGATTCGCTGCTCGACGACGCTGAAGAACTCAAAAAGATTTTAGCCGCCATCCTCATTTCAACCAAAAGAAACGAAGATTCAGAATAAATTCTTAATTCATTCTAGCCGCCATCCTCATTTCAACCAAAACAACAAAAACTCAAACCAAATTTTAATTCATAATTCATAATTTTTAATTGAATCAATGACCACCACCAAACAAGAACACTTCTGGAGCGGCGACTTTGGCCGCCACTACACCGACCGCAACTCCTGGGACCTGGCGGGCTGGGACCAGGAATACCGCAACAAATGGGGTCAGAGCAAGCTGGCCATGAACGAGCGTTTTCTGGGCCACCTCGACCGCTCGTCCCGGATTTTGGAAGTGGGCTGCAACTCCGGGATGCAACTCCGGGGCTTGCAAGAAAACGGATTTCACAACCTCTACGGGGTTGAAATTCAGCCTTACGCCGTTCAGCGGGCAAAAGAATTTACCGAAGGGACTAACATCGTGCAAGGCAGCGGGCTGGATTTGCCCTTCAAGGACGGTTTCTTTGACATCGTATGCACCAACGGGGTGCTGATTCACATTTCGCCCGATGACCTGCCCACGGTGATGGCCGAAATGATGCGTTGTTCCAAGAAATACATTTGGGGATTTGAGTATTATACACCTGAAATTGCCACCATCAAGTACCGCGACAACGTGGGCTATGCGTGGAAGGGCGACTACGCGCAACTGTTTATGGACCAGTTTCCGGGGCAGTTGCGGTTGGTGCAACAGGAGTTTTTCACGTATGTGGACCCCGCCGAGGCCGGCAATACGGACTGTATGTACCTGTTGGAAAAAATCGGGGCCTGATGAGGCGGGCCGGAGCCGTGCGCGTCGGCATTATTAGCCAAGCCCGAATGGGCAGCACCCGCTTGCCCGGCAAAGTGCTGCGCCCGGCGGGTTCCGACACGCTGCTGGGGTGGCATTTGCACCGCCTACGCCAAACCGGACTCCCCATTTACCTGGCGACCACCGTTCTGGCTGCCGACGACGTGCTGGCCGAATACGGCGCGGCGCAGGGGGTGCCGGTCACGCGAGGCAGCGCCGACGATGTACTGGCCCGCTACCAGCAATGCGCTACCGAACACGCGCTGGACGTGGTGGTGCGCGTGACGAGCGACTGCCCGCTCATTGCCCCCGAACTACTCGCCGAAGGCGTGGCCCGCTACCTGGCCGCCGCCGACCCGCGCCTTTACCTGTCCAACGTGCTGGAGCGCACCTACCCGCGCGGCTTTGACTTTGAGGTGTTTTCGGCCGCGCTGCTGGCCGAAGCCGCTGCTCATGCCACGCGGCCCGAAGACCGGGAACACGTGACCCCCTACCTGCACCAGAACCGCCCCGGCACTGTGCGCTTTGCCCACCTCACCCGCCCAGCCGATGCCAGCGCCTACCGCCTGACCGTGGACACGGCCGACGACTATACCTTGATTAAGCGGCTGATTGAGGACCACCACGCGGGTGCGCTGGCTGCCGAGGCGCTGATTGCCCTGCTGGCCGCCCATCCCGAGCTGGTGGCCCTTAATGCCCATGTGGCGCAGAAAAAAATGTAGCGCCGCCCGCTTTCTTCGTTCCCGTGTCTGTCGTTTTCACCCCTTTACTGCACTACCCGTCGGCCCGGATTTTTTTTCGGGCCGACGGTAATGCACGGGTGGGGCTGGGCCACCTCACGCGCTGCCAGGCGCTGGCCGAATTGCTGACCGAAGCGGGCTGGGCTTGCGTACTAGCCACCCGCGAACCGTTGGGTCACACCTGGTTTACAAGGAGCGGGGCGAGTGAGGGGTTTGCGTTGGGGCATTCCGAACAAGTGCCCGTGCTGGCCGTGCCCGCCGACCTGCCGCCGACCGACGAACCCGACTGGCTCAACGCCCAACTGCGCCCGAACGACATTCTGGTGCTGGACGGCTACGGCTTTGACGCAGCGTACCAACGCCGCTGCAAGCAACAGACGCGGGCGCTGGTGTGCTTCGATGATTTTGCCCAGGGCCGGGTGTGGGGCGATGTGGTGTTGAATGCCGCCGGTAGCCGCCCCGCCCACTACGCAGACCGCACCGAGCCGGGGGCGCAGGTGGCCCTGGGGCCGGGCTATGCGCTGCTGCGGCCCGCGTTTTGGGCGGCCCGCGCCCGCCGTGCCGCGCCACCCAACTGCGACCGTATTTTTCTGAACATGGGCGGGGCCGACCCCGACAACCACACCCTGCGGCTGCTGATGGACCTGCACACCCGCTTTCCCGTCAAGCACCTCAGCGTTGTGACCGGGGCCGCCTACCCGCACCAGGCCCAACTGGTGGCCGCCACTGCCAGTTTGCCCAACGTGCGCCTGCACCACAACCTGGGTGCGCCGGACCTGGCCGAGTTGTTGCGCCGCTGTGGGGTGTTCGTGTGCCCGCCCAGCGGCATGGCCTACGAATGCTGCGCCCTGGGCGGCCTGCTGCTGCTGCACTCCACGGCCGACAATCAGGCGCTGCTATTGGACTACCTGACCAGCAACGGCCTGGCGCTGGCCTACGCCAACCCGGCTGCCTGGCCGCCCGCCCAATGGCCCGCCCTAGCCGCCACGCAAGCTGCAATCCAACGCCAGACCTTTGACCCCGAACGGATTGCGGATAATTTCCGGCGTATGTTCAAGGCGTTGGCACTGGCGTATGGGCTGGCCGTGCGCCGCGCCACCCGCGCCGATGCCACCCTGTACCTGGCCTGGGCCAACGACCCCGCCGTGCGCCGCCACGCCCTGCACCCCGAACCCATTGCCTGGGCCGGGCACCTGCCCTGGTTCGAGCGCCGCCTGGCCAACCCCGATGCTTACCTGTACCTGTTTGCCCAACGGGGCGAACTGGTGGGGCAGGTGCGGGTGGAGTTCGCCGACGAGGTGGGCGTGGTGGATTATTCGGTGGCGGCGGCCTGGCGCGGCCAGCGCCTGGGGCAAGCCATCATGCGCCGCACCCTCAGCGAATTGCGCCGCGACCGGCCCGGCCCCTGGCGGCTGCGGGCCGAGGTGCGGGCCGAGAACCTGGCTTCGGCGCGGGTGTTTGCCGGGCTGGGCTTTGTGCGGCTGGCCCCATTGCCGGATGGCGGTTCCGGGCTGGCAGTTTTTGAATTGGCCGTAAATTCGGCTTTTTAACCGCCCCATGCTCCCCAACATCGTTCTTGGCCCCTACACCATCGGCCCCGGCCGGCCGCCGTTCATCATTGCCGAGATGTCGGGCAACCACGGGCACTCGCTGGAGCGGGCGCTGGCCATTGTGGATGCCGCCGCCGACGCGGGTTGCCAGGGCCTGAAAATCCAGACCAGTACCCCGGATATGCTCACCCTGAACAGCCGGGAACCGGATTTTATGGTGCGCGGGGCCAATCCCGACTGGGAGGGGCAGTCGCTGTACGAACTCTACACCACCAACTTCACGCCTTTCGAGTGGCACGCGCCCATTTTTGCCCGCGCCCGGGCGCGGGGGCTGGTGGCGTTCAGTTCGCCCTTTGGCACCGAAGCCGTTGATTTTCTGGAAACGTTGGACTGCCCGGCTTACAAAATTGCCTCCTTTGAGAACAACTGGCCCGAGTTGATTGCGCGGGCCGCCCGCACAGGCAAACCCATCATCATCAGCACCGGCATGGCCAGTTTGGCCGACTTGGAGCGGGCGGCCGCCGTTGTGCGCGGCACCGGCAACGCCCAACTCATCGTGCTCAAATGCACCAGTACCTACCCCGCCGAACCGCGCAACACCAACCTCAACACCATTCCGCACCTGCGCCAGTTGCTGGGCTGCCAGGTGGGTCTTTCGGACCACACGATGGGCAACGGCGTGGCCGTGGCGGCGACTGTGCTGGGGGCCACCGTCATCGAAAAACACCTGACCGTGCGCCGCGCCGATGGCGGACCGGATGCCTCGTTTTCGATGGAACCGGCCGAAATGGCCCGGCTCGTACACGAGTGCGGCCAGGCGTGGCAGGCGCTGGGGCAGGTACAATACGGCCCCACCGAAGCCGAAGTCAAGTCGCTGGCCTTTCGGCGGTCTATCTACGTGGTGCAGGACGTGGCCGTGGGCGAACTGCTTACCCCGGCGAATATTCGCGTTATCAGGCCGGGCCACGGGATGGCCCCGCACTGGCTGCCGCAGGTGCTGGGGCGGCCAGCCCGGCAGGCCATTGCCAAAGGCACGGCCTTGAGCTGGGAGTTGATTTAGCAACGGGCGGCGTTCGGATTGGCCAAGCCCCTAGAAACGAAAACACCATGCAAATTCACCGCTTTGATAACGGCAGCTACATCATTGCCGAACGCCTGACGCTGGGCCGCAACCTGCGGGTGGGGCCGGACACCCACATCCGGGCCACCGAATGCGTCATCGGCGACGACGTGACGATTGGGGCGCACAACCGCTTTCTCATCAGCCAGCGGCTGGAAATCGGGGCGCTTACCTACATCGGCGACCACAACGACTTCACGGCCCGCACCGTGGCGCTGGGCGAGTACGTGTACTGGGATTCGCACGTGCTGGTGGGGCACGGCGGCAAGTTCAGCCCCGACGCGCACCTCACGGTCGGGGCCTACTCCATGCTGGCTTCGTATATCCGTCTCAACGTGAACTACGCCGTCACCATCGGGCAGCAGGTCGGCATCGGCGAACACGTCGCCATCTGGACCCACGGGGCCTGGCTGCCGGTGCTGGACGGGTTTCCGGCCGATTTCGGCCCCGTCACGATTGGCGACCGGGTGTGGCTGACGGGCAAATGCACGGTGCTGCCCGGCCGCCGCATCGGCCACGACGTGGTGGTGGGAATGCACGCGCTGGTGAACAAAAACCTGCCCGACGGCTGCCTGGCCGGCGGAGTGCCGGTGCGGGTCATCCGCGAAAACCTCTACCCCAGCCACGAACCGGCCCGCGACACGGCGCTGCTGCTCACAATTTTGGCCGCCTACCGCGAGCTGGCTGCCTACAAGGACCTGGCGGTGCAGGTGCGCTACGACGCGGCGGCCCGCGTAGTGGAATGCAACGCCGCCCGGTTTCACCTGGACGGGCTGACGCTGACCGGCGAGGTGACGGCCGAGGTGGAAGACTTCCGCGATTTTTTGCGGCGGCGCGGCATCAAATTTTTTACCGGCCAGCCGTTTCGTAGCGTCCCGCCGCCCGAATACGCGGCCTTGCTGGCCGCTTCACCCGACGATTTTGCCCAATAACCCATCCCGTAGCCATGAGTTTTGATTTGCACAACCGGCGCATTCTGGTGGTCGTGGCCCACCCCGACGATGAATTGTTGGGCCTGGGAGCCAGCATTCACCGCTTGGTGCAGCGACAGGGCTGCACGGCGCGGGCCGTCATTCTGGGCGAGGGCCTGACATCGCGGGCTGCCGTGCGCGACCCCGCCCACTGGACCGCAGAACTCGCCACCCACCGCGCCAACATTGCCCAGGCAGCGGCAGCCGTTGGCTACGAATCTACGGGCATCTACGACTTTGCTGATAACCGCTTCGACGGCGTGAATCTACTGGATTTAATCAAAGTGGTGGAAAAAGAAAAGCTTGATTTTCAGCCCGAAATTCTTTTCACGCACCACGGCTCCGATACCAACATCGACCACCGCCGCACTTTTGAGGCGGTGGTGACGGCCTGCCGCCCACTGCCCGGCGAGCCACCGCGCACGTTGCTGGCCTGCGAAACCCCGTCGTCCACCGAGTGGCAGGCGGCCAGCTACCCCAACCCCTTCGTGCCCGACTTTTTTCTGGCCGTAACGGAGGAGGACGTAGCTGCCAAAATTGCGGGAATGGAAGCGTATGAATTTGAGAAGCGGGACTATCCGCACCCGCGCTCCCCGGCGGCGCTTCGCATTCTGGCCCAGCGCTGGGGCGTGGTCATCGGCCAGCCGTTTGCGGAAGCCTTTAAAATGATTCGGCACATTGGCTAGGGTAGAAAACGCAAACGGGGGCAATGGCCTCGTGGCGCGGCTGCGCAATGTATTGCAGGCCCGCTTCACGCCCCACTTCGTGGGAATGCCGGGGAGCGCCATTGCCATCATTTCGCCTGCCAACCCCTTCAAGCGGCTGGCGCGGGTGGCCGCCTACGCGGGCTTGCGGCTGGTCGGCAACGTGTTCCGGCCCATCCGCAACGCCAATAATTTGCACGGTGCGGTGTGGCTCTACGTGGTGAGTCCGAACAACTACGATGCCCTGAAATTCATCCGCGAAGCGCGGACCGATGCAGTGCTGGTAGCTGGGCAGGCCAAAGACATCGGGCGCTACGGCAAGGTGGTAAACCGGCTCTCTCTGCGGCGCAAAATCTTCTACTACTGGCAGTACCCGCTGGTGATGGCGAATTTTTTGCGGACGGTGGGCAAGCCCGCCCGGCGGTTTTTCGATTTGATTTTCTACGCCATTGGGTATTACGAGGTCTATCGGCGGGCCTTGCGGCACTACCGGCCGCAGGCGGTGGTGTTTTCCAACGACCACAACGACGACACCCGCTCGCTGCTGCTGGCCTGCCGCGCCGAGGGCATCCCGACGGCCTACGTGCAGCACGCCAGCGTCAGCCCCAATTTCCCGCCGTTGGGCTTTGACCTCAGCCTGTTGGAAGGCCAGGACGCGCTGGACAAGTACCGCCGCTGCGGCCCTGTGGCGGGCCGGGTGGCGCTGGTCGGGATGCCCAAAGCCGATGCCTACCTGGCCCAACGCAACACCGCCCCGGCCGTGCGCCGCGTGGGCCTGGCCTTCAACATCCACGACCCGCTGCCCGCCATTGAGGAAACCATGCAGTACCTGTTGCGCGAGTTGCCCGGCCTGACCTTTACCCTGCGCCCCCACCCCATCGACGAGCGCGACCTGGGACCGTTGCGCCAGGCGCTGCCCGCTTTGCAATGGAGCAATGCGCGGCAGGAAAACGTGTTCGATTTCTTGACCAGCCAGGATGCGCTGATTGCCGCCGACACGTCCACCCACCTGGAAGCCACCCTCCTGAACGTGGTGAGTTTGTACTACCGCTTCGGCACCAACCCCCTTACCGACGACTACTACGGCTACGCGGCGCAGGGCCTCGTAGCGCGGGCCGACACCCTGCCCGCGCTGGCCGACCTGCTGCGCCACTACATTGCCCACAAGCCCGCCGACCACTACCGCCGCGCTGCCTATTACAACGCCACCCTGGGCACCCCCGACGAAGGCCATAGTCAGGCGCTGGCCGCCCGGGCATTGGCCGAGTGGCTGGCCGGAACCACCAATCAAACCTGAAACCTACCCGCCACCCGCCTACCTTTGCCCAGTTTTTTTTCGCTTCTCCATGTCTGCCCCCATCACCCCCGAAATGCGGCTGGAATACGTGCTGCGGCACTTCCGGCTGGCTTATGAGAATGTGCCCGACCTGGAAATCAGCTACGCCCCCACCGCCGCCGTGGTGGTGACCGACCACGCCGGAGACTTTTTTGCCGAAACTGAAGCCTACCCGCCCGCGTTCAACCTGCGGGAGCGCCACGGCCAGCGCATCCCGTTTTTCTTCGACCCCCGCCCCGACCAGTTGCTGATGCGGCGCGAAGCGGACCGCGTCCTGATTGCCGTCGACGTGGTGTCGGCAGCCTTCTACTTGCTCAGCGGCTGGCAAGAGTATTTTAACACGCGCCGCGACCCGCATGGCCGGTTTCCTTACTCGGCCAGCATCCAGAAAAAGCACCGCTTCGTGCAAATCCCGGCCGTCAACTACTACTTCGACGTGTTGCGCGAAGCCCTGGAATACCTCACCGACCAACCCCTGCAACCCCGGCGCTGGGGGCCGGCGCAGGCCCCGTTTGCCACCTTCGTGAGCCACGATGTGGACAGCCTGCACGGTGGCTGGGGCCGCGCCCTGCGCTACGCCCAGCGCCGGGGCGAATTTGGGCTACTCCTGCGGTTGCTCTTCCGCCGCGCCATCAACAAGCCCGCGCCCTGGAACAACCTGAGTGCCGTGCAAGCCGCCACCGCCAGTTATGCCGCGCCCAGCACGTTTTTCGTTTTGGCCGAAAACCGCGCGGCCACCGACGGCACCCTCAACGCCGACTACGAACTGGACCCCGCCGCACTGGCCGCGCTGGCCGCCGAAGGGGCCGAAATAGCCCTCCACGGCAGCTACGACAGCCCCCGTCGCCTCGAGCAACTACAGGCCGAACGCCTGCGTCTGCTGCCGCACCCCGCCCCCGGCAACCGCTTCCACTACCTGAACTGGGAGCCGCACCGCACCCCCACAGTGGTGGCCCAGGCCGGGTTTGCCTACGATTCGACGCTGGGCTTCGCCGAGCACTACGGCTTTCGCAACAGCTACTGCCACCCGTTTTTTCCCTGGGATTTTAGCACCGGCCAAGCCTTCGGATTCCTCGAAATTCCACTTACTTTGATGGACACCACCCTCAACCACGCCCGCTACCTGCAAGTGAAGCCCGCCAACCTGGTGTCCACCATTGCCCGCGTCATGGCCGAAGTGCAGCGCTTCGGCGGGGTGTTCACCCTGCTCTGGCACAACGAAAACTTTGACCCCACCAACAACGTGAACGGCCCCCGCCAGTTTCACGCCCTCATGACCGAGCTACAAGGGCGCGGCACCGCTTTCCTGACCGGCAGCCAGATAGTGGCGGAAGTTAACGGGGAGGAGGATTGAACGAAAAACTCCCCTCCTGCCAAGGAGGGGACGTTGGCGCGAAGCGCCAACTGGGGTGGTGAGGCCGGATGCTGCCCCCGGAGGTTTTTTTGGTGTTGGGTGTTGGGTTTTTGGTGTTGGGTTTTTGGTGTTGGGTTTTTGGTGTTGGGTTTTTGGTGTTGGGTGTCAAAAAAAATACATACCCAAGTCCGAAAACCGAACACCCAACACCAAAAACCCAGAACTTCCGGGGGCAGCATCCGGCCTCACCACCCCAGTTGGCGCTTGGCGCCAACGTCCCCTCCTTGGCAGGAGGGGAGTTTCTCGTTCAATCCTCCTCCCCTTCCCGTGGGCATCGTTCAGCGTCAAAGCCTACGCAACACCCTGATTTCCTACATTGGGCTGGCCATTGGCTTTGTCAATACCACGCTGGTGCTGCCGCGCTTGCTGCTGCCGTCCCAAATCGGCCTCACCAACGTGCTGGTGGGCATTGCCACGCTGGCTTCACAGTTTGCGGCGTTCGGGTTTGCCAATTCGACCATTCGATTTTTTCCGTATTTCCGCGACCCGGCCCGCAACCATTCCGGCTTTCAGGCGCTGGTGCTGGGGTTTCCTTCGCTGGCCTTTGTGGTGGTGGCCAGCTTGATGTGGGCGGGCAAAACCGTGGTGCTGCGGCAGTATGCCCACGATGCCGACCTGCTCGGCCCCAACTATGCGGTGGCCATTGGCCTCACGTTCTGCTTGTTGATGATGACCTTGCAGGATTCGTACCTGCGGGCGCTCTACCACACGGCTTTTTCGGGCGTTTTGCAGGAAATCGTGCTGCGGGTGCTGCAAATAGCGGCAGCGGCCCTCTACGGGGCAGGCTACCTGACCTTCAACGGCTTTGTGCTGGTTTTTCTCGGCAATTACGCCCTGGTTACGGGGTTGCTCACCGGGTATCTGTTCTATATCGGGGAGTTGCGGCTACGGCCGACGCGGGCCGTGTTTCGGGTGCGGCCCTTCCGCGAGTTGCTCACCTTCGGGGGGTTTGCGCTGCTGGGCAACATTTCGGGCACCATCCTGCTCACCGTCGATTCGCTCATGCTCGGGGCCAAACTTGATTTGGCCGCCGCCGGCATCTACGCCATTGCCTTCAACATCAGTACGGCCCTGGCCCTGCCCTTTCGGGCGCTCTACAAAACGGCGTTTCCGCTTATCGCCGAATACTGGAAGGACGGCGCGATGGAAAAGATGGCCGACTTCTACCGCCGCACCACCCGCCTCAACGCCACTGTGGGGTGCTACCTGGCCCTGGGCATCGGCCTGAACCTGGACTTCATCTACGGCCTCATCCACCGCCCGGCCTATGCGGCGGGCACCGTGGCCGTGCTGCTGCTGCTGGCCGGCCGCCTCACCGACGGCATCACCGGGGTCAATGGCATCATCGTTCTCACCTCACCCCGCTACCGCTACGATTTAATCTTCAACATCAGCCTCGCCCTGGGCATCGTTGCACTGAATTATCTTCTCATCCCGCGCCTGGGCCTGAGCGGCGCTGCCCTCTCCAACGCCCTGGCCCTAAGTGCCATCAACCTGGCCCGCACCTGGTTTGTGTGGCGCAGCTACCGGATGCAGCCCTTCGGCCCAGTGCTGTTGCGCGTGGCGGCCGTGGCCGCCGTGGCCGGCGCGGCAGCCTGGCTAGTGCCCGTTCCGGCCAATCTCTGGCTCAGGCTGTTGCTGCGCGGCGGGGTGCTGACGGCAACGTACGGGGCGGGGCTGCTGCTGACCGGGGCCGCCCCGGAGCTAACGGCGCTGGCAGGCAAACTACGCAGTCGTGTGCTGGGGGTAAAGTAGCGAGTAGCAGCGTTTTGAACGGCAATAGTGATACAACTTTGCCAGTCGCATCACCACTTCGCCCCTACTGCCCCAGCACAATCGCAAACACCAGTGGGGCCACAATCGTCGCATCGCTCTCGATGATAAACTTCGGCGTGTCCTGGCCCAGCTTTCCCCAGGTGATTTTCTCGTTTGGCACCGCGCCCGAATAGCTGCCGTAGCTGGTCGTGGAGTCCGAAATCTGGCAGAAGTAGCCCCACAGCGGTACGCTGGTGCGGCCCAGGTCCTGGTGCAGCATCGGCACCACGCAGATGGGGAAGTCGCCGGCAATGCCGCCACCAATCTGGAAGAAGCCCACTTTGCTGTCGTCGGTGGCTTGGGCAGTGTACCACTCGGCCAGGTAAATCATGTACTGAATGCCCGTCCGCATGGTATGGACGTTTTTCACGTCGCCCGAAATGACGTGGCCCGCGTAGATGTTGCCCAGCGTGGAATCTTCCCATCCGGGGCAGATGATGGGCAGGTTTTTCTCGGCTGCCGCCAGCATCCACGAGTTTTTGGGGTCAATCTGGTAATATTGCTCCAACTCGCCGCTGAGCAGAATCTGGTAGAAAAACTCGTGCGGGAAGTAGGCTTTGCCTTCTTTGTCGGCCTTTTCCCAGAACTTCAGCACCACGTGTTCCAGGCGGCGCATGGCCTCTTCTTCCGGAATGCAGGTGTCGGTCACGCGGTTCATGTGGCGCTCCAGCAGCGCCTGTTCGTCGGCCGGGGTCAGGTCGCGGTAGTTGGGCACCCGCTCATAGAAGTCGTGGGCCACGAGGTTGAAAATATCCTCTTCCAAGTTGGCCCCCGTGCAGCTAATAATCTGCACCTTGTCCTGCCGGATGAGTTCGGCTAGTTGGATGCCCATTTCGGCCGTACTCATGGCCCCGGCCAGGGTTATCATCATTTTGCCACCTTCGGCGAGGTGCTTGTTGTAGCCATCGGCCGCATCAATGAGGGCAGCGGCGTTGAAGTGACGGTAGTGGTGACGGAGGAAATTGGAAACGTGCATTTTGGGGTAGCTGAGGGTTAGTAGCTGGTGGCTCTATTGACTATTTGGTAAATGATTCAGGCCATGTTGGCCGGTGGCGGAACTTCCAAGTCACGGCAGATTCTGAGTGCCGTGGGGCCTTTCACTTCGTTGTGACGCGGTACGGCTGATACTGTTTTCCGGGCAGGATTGACGAAAACGGAATGGCTGCCGCCTTCGCGCTTCAGAACGCAGCCGCATTCGTGCAGATGACGCAGCAAATCTCGGCGTTTCATCAGGCAGCAAGCCGAATGTTCTCGCGGATGATGTTGCGGCCCACTTGTTGTTCTTCGGCCAACTCACGGCGTACCTCCAATACCATCTCCAGAGCTTCGCGCAGGTTTTCGCGGGCTTCTTCCAACGTTTCGCCTTGCGTGTTCACGCCCGGAATTTCAGCTACATAAGCAACAAAACCGCCTTCCGCAGCTGCTTCAAAAACGGCGGTGAATTTCAAGTGCGCTTCCATAAAAATTCGGTTAAACCGGTTGCTCAATCATCAAATTATGATTGGTGTAGATGCAGATGTCGGCGGCAATGTGCAGCCCTTCTTCCACCATTTGGCGGGCGGTGAGGTGGGGGGCGTGTTTCTTGAGGGCCAGCGCCGCCGCTTGGGCGTACATGGCCCCGGAGCCGATGGCTGCCACGTCGGAATCTGGTTCCAGTACGTCGCCGGTGCCGCTCAGGATGAGCAACTCGTCCCGGTCGCACACCACCATCATGGCTTCCAGCTTGCGCAGGTACTGGTCTTTGCGCCAGTCTTTGGCCAGTTCGATGGCGGCCCGTTTCAGGTTGCCGCCGTAGGCCGCCAGCTTTTCGTCAAAGCGGTCGAGTAGCATGAACGCATCGGCCGTGGAGCCAGCAAAGCCGGTCACGACCTTGCCATCCTGGAGCTTACGAATTTTCCGCACGTTGCTCTTGGCTACGTGCTTGTCCATCGTGGCTTGCCCGTCGGCTCCGAGGGCAATTTCGCCGTTGTGGCGCACGCCAAGGACGGTAGTGGAGCGAATTTTCATTTTCTGGCTGTAGGGGCGGGGCTTGCCCCCGCCCGAATCGTATGAGTTTCCCGCACGATTACCGTGCAGCGATTCTGGCGGGGGCAAGCCCCGCCCCTACAATCAAATCAGCATCCGCATCGGGTCTTCCAGCAGCGCCTTCACGGTTTGCAGGAAGGCCGCACCCGTCGCCCCGTCCACCACGCGGTGGTCGCAGCTCAGGGTCACTTTCATGATGTTGCCGACTACGATTTGGCCGCCTTTCACGATGGGGGTTTGCTTGATGCCGCCCACGGCCAGGATGCAGGCATCGGGCGGGTTGATGATGGCCGTAAATTCCTCAATGCCAAACATTCCCAGGTTGGAAATCGTGAACGTGCTGCCTTCCCACTCGGCAGGTTGCAGCTTCTTGCTCTTGGCCCGGCCCGCCAGGTCTTTCACCTCGGTGGCGATTTGCGACAGCCCTTTCTGGTCGGCGCTGCGGACGACGGGCACCAGCAAACCTTCGTCCACGGCCACGGCCACGCCGATGTTGATGAGCTTGTTCTGGCGAATGCGGTCGCCGAGCCACGACGAATTGACAACCGGGTGCTGGCGCAGAGCCACCGCACACGCCTTGATTACCATGTCGTTGAAGGAAAGCTTCACCGGCGACAGCTCGTTGAGCTTCACCCGCGCCTCCACGGCCGTGTCCATGTTGATTTCCATCGTCAGATAGAAATGCGGGGCCGTGAAGAGGCTTTCGGAGAGGCGCTTGGCAATCACCTTCCGCATCTGCGACACGGGCGTGTCGGTATAAGTGCCTTCGGTTTGGCTGCTGGCTGCTGGCTGCTGGTTGCTGCCTGTCGGGGCGGTTTGGGCAGGGGGCGCGGCTTGCGGCTGGGCAGCCGAAGTAGCCGTGCCCGGTTGGAAGTTCTCCACGTCGCGCTGCACGATGCGGCCGTTGTCGCCGCTGCCGCGCACCTGGGCCAGGTTGATGCCTTTGGCGCTGGCGATGCTCTTGGCCAGCGGCGAGGCCAAGATGCGGCCGTTGCTGCCAGTGGCGGTACCAGTAGCGGGCGTTGCGGCGGGTGCTTCCGGCTGACCAGGCGCGGCCTGGCCGGTGGCTTGCGCATCGGCCCGGATTTCGGCGGGGCGTTCGGCGTTTTCGGTGCGCGAATCCTGCACGGCGGCTTGGGTGGCGGCAACGGCGGCGGGCGTTGCGGCACCGCTGTTGCCACCTAGCAGGGCCTGCACATCGGCCCCTTCTTCGCCGATGATGGCCAGAATGCCATCTACGGCCACCGCCTCACCGGCTTTAGGGCCGGTATAAAGCAGGGTCCCGTCTTCGTAGTTTTCCAGTTCCATGGTGGCCTTGTCGGTTTCCACTTCGGCCAGAATGTCGCCCGCTTTTACTTTATCGCCCACGTTTTTCAGCCACGCGGCAATGGTGCCTTCGGTCATGGTGTCACTCATCTTGGGCATCCGCACCACGGTGGCTTTTTTGCCGTTGGCGGGCGCAGCCGGGGCAGCAGGGGCAGCAGCGGGTGCGGAGGCCGGAGTGGCGACGGGCTTCGGAGCCTCCGCGACTTTAGGGGCTTCGGCAACAGGGGCGGATGGCGTGGGAGCGGCAGCAGGAGCCGCTTCGGCGGCCGGGGCGGCCCCGCCGCTGCTACCGTTCAGCAAGCCCGAAATGTCTTCGCCCGCTTTGCCTACAATGGCCAGTACGCCGTCCACCGGCACGGCATCCTTTTCTTTGGGGCCGATGTAGAGCAGGGTACCGTCTTCGTAGTTTTCCAGTTCCATGGTGGCCTTGTCGGTTTCCACTTCGGCCAGGATGTCGCCCGACTTCACCTGGTCGCCCACTTTTTTGAGCCAGGCGGCGATGACACCTTCGGTCATGGTGTCGCTCATTTTGGGCATTCTGATAATTTCGGCCATGTCGGATGCTACTGGAAGAGGTTGCAGGGGCCAAAATTAGCCCCAAAAGTCGTTCTCCGCAACGACGAACGATTGGCGAGGAGCAACTGGTGACGAATGACAAATGGCCGGCGGCCGGCGGCTGACGGTCATTAGTTACTAATCACTAGTCACTAAGCAAGGTGGTCCACGTCCAGAAAGTTGCGAACGGTGAACACCGTGCCGGTAAATTCCAGCCGGTACAGGCCCAGGTTGAGGTGCGCGAAGCCTTCCATGCAGCGCAGCGGATAGTGCAGCAGCTGGCAAAGCAGCACCCGCATGGCCCGGCCGTGCAGGCAAACGAGGACGGAACTCTCGTCGGTCCGGCTTCGGAGCAATTCAATGAAAGGGCGTTGGCGGGCGGCCACCTCGTCGGCGCTTTCGCCGCCGTTCAGGCGGGCGGCGGTGCGGCCGGCGGCCCAGTCGGCCAGTACCCGGTGGTAGTCGTCGTTTTCGTCGGGCGTGATGCAGGTACCCTCGCGGGTGCCCCAACTGATTTCGTTGAGGGCGGCGTGGCTTTCGTGCGGCAGGCCCAATTCCAGAAACGCCTGCACCGTTTCCTGGGTGCGGCGCAGCGCCGAAGTATAGACTTTGGCAAACGGGATGTGCCGGTAAGCGGCGAAAAACTGCGCCGCCTGCCGCCGCCCGGTGTCGTTGAGGCTGGCATTGACACCGCTGCCCTGCACGATTCCCTGCACGTTGAAATCGGTTTGGCCGTGGCGTAGTAGATAAATGGTTCGGACAGGCACGTTCGGGGTACTTTTGTGTTTCTGGTTGCTTGTTGCTGGTTGTAGCTACGAGTGAAACATTCGCCACGTAATCTCCGCACAGACAAAGATTGTTCAAAACAAGAAACAAGCAACCAGAAACCCAAAAAATGACCCTGGAAGACGTAACTACCTGGACGGCCAGCCGCCCCAACCTCGCCCATGCCCTGGGCATTGAGATAACTGCCGTTGGCCCCGAAGCCATTGAGGGCCGGATGCCGGTGGACGGGCGCACCCACCAACCGATGGGATTGCTGCACGGCGGCGCGTCGGTGGCGCTGGCCGAAACGCTCGGCAGCCTCGGTGCCGCCGCCCGCCTCGACCTGGCCAAGCAAGCCGCCGTGGGCCTGGAAATCAACGCCAACCACCTCAAGGGAGTGCGCGACGGCTGGGTGCGCGGCCGGGCCGTGCCGCTGCACATCGGCCGCCGCACGCAGGTGTGGGAAATCCGCATCAGCCACGAAGCGACCGGGGCGCTGGTCTGCATCAGCCGCCTCACGATGGCCGTGATTGACCTGCCAACTGCCGCATGAACCAAGCTGGCTTTGAGCTATGGCAGTTGGCCCAACGGCACGGCCGGGCAGCGGCGTTCTGGCGCTTGCCCGGTGCTGCGCACGCCGCCGGCCTGGTGTGCTACGGAGCACCCGACGAACGCCCCGGCGACGCGGCGCTGCACGGCGACGCGGCGGGCTTCCTGTTTTATCCCTTCGACGTGGTGCAGGACCAGCCCACCAGCCCGGCCCTTTTTCTGCCCGCCGACCTCTACTTTGATGGCCAGCAGGTGCTGACCCGCACCGAAACTGCCCCCCCGGTTGACGACCCGGCCGCCGCCTGGGTGCCGGCCGCCAACCTGCCCGTCGTGCTGGCCCTGGCGGGCGGGTTGGCACCCCCCCAAAGCCCCGCCCCCCCGTTGCCGTTTTGCGCCGACGAAGCGTTTTACCAGCAGTTGGTGGCCGCAGGCGTGGCCGCCATCCGGGCCGGGGCGTTGCAGAAAGTGGTGGCTTCGCGGGCGGCCGTGCGCCCGCTACCGGCCGGTTTTGCGGCGTGGGCGGCGTTCGAGCGGCTTCAGGCGCTGTATCCGAGTGCGTTTGTGAGCTTGGTGCAGGTGCCGGGGCAGGGCCTGTGGCTGGGCGCTACGCCCGAAGTGCTGGCCGAACTCACGCCCACCGAAATCCGCACCGTGGCGCTGGCCGGCACCCAGCCCGCCGCCGCCGCCGGGGCCTGGGGAGCCAAAGAAACCGAGGAGCAAAACGTGGTGGCCGACTACATCGAAGAAGTGTTGAACGACTGGCAACTGGCCGACATCCGCCGCAGCCAACCCACCACCGTGGCGGCCGGGCCGTTGCTGCACCGCCGCACCGCGTTCCGGGCCGCGCTGCGCCGCACCACCGGCCAGCCGTTGCACCCGAGTTGGCTCGTGTTTGGGCTGCACCCCACGCCCGCCGTGGCCGGGCAGCCGCAGGCGGCGGCGCTGGAGTTTCTGCGGCAGCACGAGGGCTACGGCCGCCGCTACTACAGCGGCTTCCTCGGCCCCGTGAACCTGCCCGCGCCCGGCACCGCCCAACTCTTCGTGAACCTGCGCTGCGCCGAGTTGCGACCCGACGCGGGCGTGGCCGTGCTGTACGCCGGCGCGGGCCTGACCACCGATTCGGACCCGGCGCGAGAGTGGCAGGAAACGGAGTTGAAGCTGGGCGTGGTGGGGGCGGTGCTGGAGTAGAAGGGGGTTGGGGCGGGGTGGTAGTTCCAAAAACCCGCCGCCCGCTGCCCGAAACTACCTTTGCGGCTCATTCCGATTCCGCTCATGCCCCTCGCCCCTACTTACTCGCCCACCGACGTTGAAACCAAATGGACCCAACGCTGGCAGGATTTAGGCTTTTTCCGCGCCACCCCCAACCCTGCCAAAACGCCCTATACCATTGTCATCCCGCCGCCCAACGTGACGGGGGTGCTGCACATGGGGCATATGCTGAACAATACCATTCAGGACGTGCTGGTGCGCCGCGCCCGGATGCAGGGCAAGGAAGCCTGCTGGGTGCCCGGCACCGACCACGCCAGCATCGCCACCGAGGCCAAAGTGGTGGCCCAACTCAAGGAGCAGGGCATTGCCAAAAGCGACCTGACGCGGGAGGAATTTTTGACCCACGCTTTCGCCTGGAAAGACAAGTACGGCGGCATCATCCTGGAGCAGCTCAAGCAGTTGGGGGCCAGCTGCGACTGGGACCGCACCCGCTTCACAATGGAGCCCGCCCTGACCGATGCCGTGTTGCGCGTGTTCGTGGACCTGTTCCGCAAGGGCCTCATCTACCGGGGGGCCCGCATGGTGAACTGGGACCCGCAGGGCCGCACCGCCATTTCGGACGAGGAAGTGCTGGCCAAGGACGTGACAGCCAAAATGTACCATTTGAAGTACCAGGTAGTTGGTAGTGGGTACTCGGACGGTAACGGCCCGGCTGCTTCGCCATCCAACCACCCACTACCCACTACCGACTACCTGGTTGTCGCCACCTCGCGCCCCGAAACCATCATGGCCGACGTGGCGGTGGCCGTGAACCCGGCCGACCCGCGCTACCAGCACCTCGTGGGGCGCACGGTGCGGATTCCGCTGCTTGGCCGCGAAATTCCGGTGATTGCCGACGACTACGTGAGCGTGGATTTTGGCACCGGAACCCTGAAAGTGACCCCGGCGCACGACATCAACGACTACAACATCGGGCTGCGGCACAACCTGGAAGTCATTGACATTCTCAACGACGACGGGACACTTAATGCGGCAGCGCAGCTTTACGTGGGGCAGGACCGGTTTGCGGCCCGCCGCCACATTGTGCAGGATTTGGATGCGGCCGGGCTGCTGGCCCGCGTGGAGGAATACCCCAGCATCGTGCAAACCTCGGAGCGCACCGGGGCCGTGATTGAGCCTAAACTCAGCACCCAGTGGTTTCTGAAAATGGAACACCTGGCCCAGCCCGCGCTGGCAGTAGTGGAAAACGACACCGTGCAACTGCACCCGGCCAAGTTCAAAAATACCTACCGGGTGTGGATGGAGAACGTGCGCGACTGGTGCATCTCGCGCCAACTCTGGTGGGGCCAGCAGATTCCGGCCTGGCACCTGCCCGACGGCACCTTCGTGGTGGCCCTGACCGCCGCCGAAGCCCTGGACTTGGCCCGCGAACAAAGCGACAACCCCGCCCTGACCACCAGCGACTTGCGCCAGGACGAGGACGTATTGGACACCTGGTTTTCGTCGTGGCTGTGGCCGATTTCGGTGTTCGATGGTTTTGCCGACCCCGACAACGCCGACATCAACTACTTCTACCCCACCAACGACTTGGTGACGGGGCCGGACATCCTGTTTTTCTGGGTGGCCCGCATGATTATGGCGGGGCTGGAATTTCGGGGCGAAGTGCCGTTTCGCAACGTGTACCTGACGGGCATTGTGCGCGACAAGCAGGGCCGCAAAATGAGCAAGCAACTCGGCAACTCGCCCGACCCGCTGGAACTCATCGCGCAGTTTGGAGCCGACGGGGTGCGGGCGGGAATGCTTTTTTCGGCCCCGGCGGGCAACGATTTACTGTACGACGAAAAGCTCATCGAGCAGGGCCGCAACTTCTGCAACAAGCTCTGGAACGCCTTTCGGCTGGTGAAGGGCTGGGAAACCGGCCCCGCCCTGCCCTACGCCAACGACAAGGCCGTGGAATGGTTCCGGGCCAGACTGGCCGAAACCATCGCCCAGATTGACGACCACTTCGAGAAATTTCGCATTTCCGACGCGCTGCTCACGGTCTATAAACTCATCTGGGATGACTTCTGCGGGCTGTACCTGGAAATGGTGAAACCCGCTTACCAGCACCCCATTGACCCGGAAACGCTGCGCCACACGGTGCATTATTTTGAGGTATTGCTGCGGCTGCTGCACCCGTTCATGCCCTTCATCACGGAGGAGTTGTGGCACGAGTTGGGCGAACGTGGCCCCCGCGACTACGTGACCGTGGCCCCCTGGCCTAAGCCGGTGGCCCCGGCGGGCAGCGCCGACACCCTGGCGGCGATGGACCGCGCCCTGGCCGTGGTGCAGGGCATCCGGGCGGTGCGGAACCAGAAAGGCCTGGGACCAAACAAGCCCTTGACCCTCATCGCCAAAACCGACGACGCGGCGCTGCTCACCGACTACGCCGCCGTTATCAGCAAGCTGGGCGGGCTGGCCGACCTGCACCGCGCCGACGCTGGCCCGGCCGGGGCGGTGAGCTTCGTGGCGGGCGGCAACGAGTTTTTCATCCCCCTCGAAGGCCACATTGACCCCGCCGCCGAACGCGACCGGCTAGAAAAAGAACTGGCCTACGCGCAAGGCTTCCGGCAAGCCACGCTGGGCAAGCTCAGCAACGAAAAATTTGTGGCCAACGCCAAGCCCGACCTCGTGGAGCGCGAACGGCAGAAACTGGCCGATGCCGAAGCCAAAATTGCGGCATTGGAACAGGCGATTCGGGGGCTGTAGTGCGGTTGAACGGTCATGCTGACGAAGGAAGCATCTTTACCGCGTAAGTAGTTTAATAATTAGTAATCGGTAGAGATGCTTCCTTCGTCAGCATGACCGTTCAACTCGCTACAAACCATCCTTCCCCATGCCGCTCCGCCTTGCCCTCATCCTGCTGTTACTGGCTGCCCGCCCGGCGGCGGCCTACTCCGTGCTCTCGCACCAGGCCAATGTGGACTCGTGCTGGTCGCGCTGCTTGCTGCCAGCCCTGGAAAAGCGCTTTCCCAACGCCACCACGGACGAACTGCACGAGGCCAAAGCCTACGCCTACGGCGGGTCCATCATGCAGGACATGGGCTACTATCCCTTTGGCTCGGCGCTCTTCACCAACCTGGCCCACTACGTGCGCTCCGGCGACTTCGTGACCAACCTGCTGGCCGAAGCCACCACCCGGCCGGAATACGCCTTCGCCCTGGGTGCCCTGGCCCACTACGCCGCCGATATGAAGGGCCACGAAGAGGGCACCAACCGGGCCGTGCCAATGCTTTTTCCCGAACTCAAGGCCAAGTACGGCCCCGTCGTGACCTACGAGCAAGACCCCGTGGCCCACTCCCGCGCCGAATTTGCCTTCGACGTGGTGCAGATGGCCGCGGGCCGCTACCGCACCGATGCCTACCACGACTTTGTGGGATTTAAGGTGCAAAAGGACGTGCTGGAACGCGCTTTTCGCAAAACCTACGGCCTGGACCTGGGCAGCATTGTCCTGAACGTGGACCTGAGCATTGCGTCGTACCGCTTCGCCGTGCGCCAACTTATCCCGGTCGTGAGCCGGGCCGCGTGGCGGGCCAACCGCCAGCAGATTCGCAAAGAAGTACCGGGCGTACGGCGGCGCGAGTACGTCTATCAGCAGGGCGCGAGTGCCTACCGCCGCGAGTTTGGCAAAGAATATGAGCACCCCAAATTCGGGGCGCGGGTGCTGGCGGGCATCATCCGCATTCTGCCCAAAGTGGGCAAGCTCAGGTCCCTCAAATTCATTACGCCCACCCCCGAAGTGCAGGCCGTGTACCGCCGCAGCTTCGGGGCCACCACCCGCGAATACTGCGCCCTGCTCCAGGCCCAGGAAAAAGGCCCTACCAAGCTGGCCGACATTGACTTCGACACCGGCCACGATACCAAATTGGGCGAGTACGGCCTGGCCGACCAAACTTACGGCGAATGGTTACGCAAGCTGGACAAAGCCGACTTCAAAGACCTGACCCCGGCCGTGCGGCAAAACATTCTGGCCTTCTTTGACGGCAGCACCAGCAAAAAACCCGTGGCCCCTGAAGAACAAAAAAAAGACAAACAGGCCGACACGCAAGCCGCCCTGGCCAAGTTGCGGGCGCTGAAATAGGTCGGAACCGGGGCGAAGGCTTTGCAGCCCCGGCACCCCGGCTACCTCCTCGGCGTTTCTTGCCTCACTCGCGCACGAACCGCGCCTGGCCCACGGGCTGCCCGGCCGCATCCAGCGCCCGCAGGAAGTACATTCCAGGGGCCAGGGCCTGGGTGTCCAGTTGGGCCATAGCGGCCGAAAGGGGCTGGCGGCGCACCAGGCGGCCCGTAGCATCCAGGATGTCGGCCTGGGCGGTGCCGACCGGCAATTCGGTGAGCAGCAGCTGGCTGGTGCATGGATTGGGCGATACGCGCAGGGCGGTAGTGGCAGCAACGGCGCGGCTGCCCAGTGCCAGGGTGTTGTCCTGAACCACGGTGCCGGGCAGGTCCAGCACCCACTGGTCGGGGTCCACCACGATGCTGGCAACGGTGAGGCCGTTGGCGGGCACCGTGAACTGGCTGATAGCCTGGCCCTGGTGCAGGCGCACGGTGCTACTGGTGCCGTTGCTGAACACCAGCTTGTAGGGCACATCGGTGTCAAAAAACGGGGTGACGGCGGCGTTAGAGGCGGTTTCGGTTACGCGCATTTGCACGGTGTTGCCCACCTGGTTCCAGCGCACGTTGAAGGCCGGGTAGCCCTGGCCCCGGAACCACTGCTGGAAGAAATAGCCCAGCGGCCGGCCCAGCTCGGCTTCCAGCACCCGCTGCAAGTCGGCGGTGCGGGCGGTGCGGTTCCGGAATTGGGTCTGGTAGGCCCGCAGGGCGCGGAAGTAGCGCACGTCGTCGTTGAAGAGGTAGCGCATCATGTGCAACACGAAAGCTCCTTTTTTGTAGGTCAGGTAGTAGTTGAAAATGCGGTTGGTGTTGGTGGTGTCGGCCACGTACACCGAGCCGGTGTTATCGGGCACCCAGCCGCCGTTGTAGCGGTTTTGGGCGTAATAACCGGCCTGGTCAATCCAGGCGCGGGCATCGGCGGGGGTGCCCAGGGCCTGGAGCGAGAGGTACTCGCCGTAGGAAGCAAAGGCCTCGTTGAGCCAGATGTCTTCCCACGAGCCGCAGGTCACGTTGTCGCCCCACCACTGGTGGCACAATTCGTGGGCCGTGAGCGTGAAGGTGTAGCCGTCCTGGGTAGTCATGGTCTGGTGCTCCATGCCCCCGCCGATGGGGGCGGTGCTGTGGCCGTACTTCTCGTTCGCAAACGGATAAAGCCCGAACAGCGTGGAGTAGTTTTCAATGAAGCCCGCCGTGCGGTTGATTTCCGTTTGGTAGTAGGCCACCGCCCCCTGGTCGTACACGTAATCGACGATGGGAATGCGGGGGCCACCCACGGGGTTGGCGTAGGTGGTCGTTTCCACATAAGGGGCCACGGCCACCGAAATCAGGTAGTAGTCAATCGGGTGGCGCGACTTCCATTCGTAGCGCACCTTGTTGCCGGGCAGCAATACGGTGCGGGCCAGCACCCCGTTGGACCCCACCTTGTTGGGCAACGTGGTGGTCACCCACACGTCGCTCGAGTCGGCCTTGTCGGTGAGGACCTGCTTGCACGGAAACCACTCGTGGGCCGAGAACGGCTCCGACAGGCTCCAGGTCACGTTGTAGGGGTGGTAGCCTCCGTTCATGTAGTACTGCGTGGCCGTGCTGAAGGCGTTGCCGATGGCGGCCGAGTTGCCGTTCGGGGCCGTGCCGTGGTAGTAGATGCGGGCCGTGAGTAAGGCGTTGGCGGCGGCGGGCTGGCCCAGGAAGGCCGTGGCATCCGGCCCAACCCGGACGATGCCAAACAACTTGCGCCCGTTCACGACCACCGAATCGATGAGCAGCGTGGCCGTGCCCGCCGGCGACCCGGCCGGGGCCTGGTACAACTCGAAGGCCAGCGAGTCGAGGGCCCGGCTGCCCACCTGCACCTTCAGGGTGACGGAGCCGGCGATGTTGCGCGAGTCGTTTTCCAGGGCCAGGTCCAGCTTGTAGTATTTCACGTCGTAGCGGTCCATCAGGCGGCGGTGGCTGACGGTGGTGCTGGGTTGGCGGGCGGTGCTGCTCAGGTGGGCGGCTACGCAGGCGCGGGCGGCATCGGGGCGGGCAAAATTGGGGGCGGGGTAGGCCGGACGGCCACCGTCCTGGGCAACAACGGGCGGGGCCAGCAGCAAGCCGACGGTTGCCGCCAGGGCAACGGTAAGGGAGCGAATCATGGGTGGGATGAGAAATTGAACCAAACGGGATTTCGGGAAAGCTGCAACGCAAGAATAAGTGACAAGGTGCGGCCAGCAAGGGCACTTTTTGATGAATCAGGGCCGGGGCTGGGCCGGCCGGAGTCAGTTAGCGGCTGTTTGAGTTAGCTTCAAGGCGCTTTACGTCGGGTGAAATCAACCGTAGAAACCAACTCAAACAGCTTTTTGGTGGCCCGCAAACTGTTGAGAACAGCAAATAACGGCTTGCGGCGGCGTACTTTTGGGAATGATTCCGGCGCGGGCCAACCTTTTAGCGGACCGGGCTTGTTGCACCGTACCGGGGCGGCGGTTTTGCTGGTTTTAAGGTCAGATTTATTATGCAATTAATTTTTTCGCAGAAATGGTTCCGGGCCTGGCGTGGGTGGGCGCTGGCCCTGCTGCTGCTGGGAGCCGGGCCAGCGCGGGCCACGCACATCGTGGGCGGCGAGATGGAACTGGTGCACCAAAACGGTGAAAACTACCTGCTCGTTCTCAACCTGTACTTTGATGCCGTGAACGGCAGCGCCGGGGCACTGGACAACGACCTGACGGCCAGCATTTTTGAGAAAAACGGCAACACCCGGATGACGGACGTTCTGTTGCCGCTGGTCAGCAACACGTTTGTGAACTACACCAACCCGACCTGCGCCATTGGCTCGCTCAGTACGCGGCGGCTGGTGTACAGCGCCCCGGTGGTGTTGCCCGCCGCCACCTACGCCAGCCCCGGCGGCTACTACGCGGCCGTGGAACGCTGCTGCCGCAACAACACCATCGCCAACATTGTGCGGCCCAGCGAGGCGGCCCAAGCCTTCTACCTGGAGTTTCCGGCCGTGGTTCGCAACGGCCGGCCGTTTTACGATTCCACGCCGCGTATTTTCCCGCCCCTGGCCGACTACGCCTGCCGCAACGAGTTGTTCTACTACGATTTTGGCGGGGTCGATGCCGATGGCGACTCGCTGATTTACGACCTCGTGACCCCGTTGAATGGCCACGCCGAGGCCGACCCGTTGGGGCAGTACGGGCCAAAACCGCCCCGCGCCGCCCCCGCCCCCTACGTGCCCGTTATTTGGGGGCCGGGGCGCAGCGTCAGCAACCAGATTCCGGGCAGCCCCACCCTGGGCGTGAACCGCTTCACGGGCCGCCTCACGGTGCGGCCCACCAGCATCGGGCTGTTCGTGTTTGGGGTGCGTTGCGCGGAATACCGGCGGGGCGTGAAAATTGGGGAGGCCCGGCGCGACTTCCAGATGCTGACCCTGAACTGCGCCGGCAACAACCCGCCCAACGCGGTGCTGCTGCCCAGCACCACCAGCCACATCCCCTACCGCCCCGGCCGCGACACGTTGCGCCTGCGGCCGGGCGGCGACCGCTGCATCCGCCTCAAGTTCACCGACCCCGACCCGGCTTCCCAACTCACGGTTTCGTTAAGCCCGGTCAATTTCACCCAGAACCTGCCCACCTTCACCACGGCCACCACCGGGCAGGTGCGGGCACCGGGGGTGCCCGACACGCTGGTTGCCACGCTGTGCTTCCCAAGCTGCCTCGACTCGCACGGGAAGGTGCTGCTGCTCGATTTGGTGGTGGCCGACGACGGGTGCAGCCTGCCCCGCCGCGACACCCTGCGCGTGGCCCTGCTGGCCACGCCCCCGCCCAACTTGCCCCCCACCCTGACCACCACGGCGGCCCCCCTGCCGTTGCACGTGCATTTGGGCGACCTCGTCACGTTTGGCGTGACGGGCACCGACCCCGAAAACGACCCGCTGACGCTGACCATGACCGGGCAGGGCTTCGACCCGGCCGCGCTGGGGGCCACCTTCGCCCAAACCGCGGTGGGCACCCAGCAGCAAGGGCAGTTCGCGTGGCGCGTGACTTGCGCCGCCCTCGACCCGCCGCTGCACGAGTTTCGGTTTGTGGCCACGGCCACCGGTTGCGCCAGCGGCCCGCAACAGGCGGGCCTGACCGTGCCCGTGGTGGTGGACTACGCCAACGCCCCGGCCGGGCTGACCACCACGCTGCCGCCGCCGCTGCCCAACGACGGGGTGCCGCTCGTGCGCCTGCCCCTGGGCCAAGTGTACACTGCCACCCTGACCGGCACCGACCCCGACGGCGACCCGCTGGCCCTGGAGGCCACCGGGCGGGGCTTCGACCTGAGCGCCGCCGGAATGCACTTTGCGGCCCAGAACGGCCCCGGGGCCGCCAGCGCCACTTTTGGCTGGGAGGCCAGTTGCCAAACCGTGCACTTGGGCCAAAGCCTGACCGTGGACTTTCAGCTTCGGGAAACCAACTGCCACCCCGCCACGCAGGCCCGCACCGTGCGCTTCGAGGTTGTCAGCCCCGACACGGTGGCCGTGCAGCAGTACAACGTCATCACGCCCAACGGCGACGGCCTCAACGATGCCTTTGAGCTACCCACGCTGCCGCCCAATTTCTGCGATTCGCAGTTTGCCGAGGTGGTTATCTTTTCGCGCTGGGGCCAGCGCGTGTTCCAGGCCGACCGCCGGGAATTCAAATGGCGCGGCGCGGGCAGCAGCGGCCTCTATTTTTACCTGGTGACCTATACCGACGGCCGCCGCTTCAAGGGTTGGCTGGAAGTGCGGCCGTAGGCTGGGTTGTGCCCCGGCCCGTTTCCCGGAACCAACCAAACGCGGGCTGGGGTTGGGGGCGAAGCGACATAAACGGGGCAAGGTGGTAACGGGTGCGGGTGCCGGCCGCAGACTGGTTTACTCTTTCTTCATTATTTTTTGCCCGAATCTTCTTAATTTTAGGCCCTCAAACCCGAATTTTCACTTCATTCCCCTTCCCAACTTCTTATGTTTTCAACCCTACTGCCCCTGCGCCGGGGCTGGCAGCCCGCCGTGCTGCTGGGCCTGCTGGCACTGGCGGCCCCGCTGGGAGCCGCTGCCCAAACCAGCGCCCCCAAAGCCGCCTGGACCAACACCGCCGACCTGCCCGCCGCTGCCCGGCGCTACACGGCGCAACTCACCGCCTACCGCGCCATCGACGTGAACATGGCCGCCATGCGGGCGGCCCTGCTGCCGGCCCCGGCCGAGCAACTTGCCCGCACGTCGGCCGTGGTGCTGGCCCTGCCCACGCCCGAAGGCGGCACCGCCCGGTTCCGCATGGCGCAAGTCACGGTGATGCACCCGGTGCTGGCCGCCAAGTACCCCAGCATCAAAACCTACCAGGGCTGGGGCCTGGACGACCCCACCGCCCTGGTGCGGCTCGATGTCAGCCCGTCCGGCTTCCATGCGATGGTGATGAGCAGCCAGGACCGCTACTACATTGACCCCGCTCAGTGGTCGGGCGACGACGTACACCACCTGGTGTTTCGGCGGGCGGCTATGAAAAAACAGCCCTTTGTGTGCGGGCAAGACCCCCTGAGCGTGGCCACGCCCACCACGCCCGTGACGGCGTTTCCGGCGTTGGCGCAGCGGCAGGCCAACGGCACCCAGCTCAAAACCTACCGCTTGGCCCTGGCCAACACCTACGAATACGCGGCGGCGGTGGGCAACACCCTGGCAACGGTGGCGGCGGCCAAAGTGACCGCCATGAACCGCGTGAACGGGGTGTACGAGCGGGAATTTTCGGCCCGCATGGTGCTGGTGGCCAACAATAACCTGCTGGACTTTGTGCGGAACGGGCCGAACGTGCCCAACCCGGTGTACGACGACACGAACACGATGAACGTGGCGCTGGGCCAGAACCAGACCAACGTGAGCAATGTGATTGGCAGCGCCAACTACGACATTGGCCACTTGTTCACGACCGGCGGCGGCGGCGTGGCGCAGCGGCCGTCGTTGTGCGTGGCGGGTGTGAAGGCACGGGGCCTGACGGGCTTGCCCAACCCGGTGGGCGATGCGTTCTACATTGACTTCGTGGCCCACGAAATGGGGCACCAGTTCAACGGCAGCCACACGTTCAACTCCTCGTCGAGCAACTGCGGGGGCGGCAACCGCGCCGCAAACGTCGCTTATGAGCCGGGCAGCGGCGTGACCATCATGGCCTACGCCGGCATTTGCGCTCCCGAAGACCTCGACCAGCACAGCATCGACGTGTTTCACACGGCCAGCTTCGACGAGATTCTCTCGCACCTCAACGGGCAGGGCAACTGCGGGGTCATCACGTCCACCAACAACGCGCCGCCCGTGCCCAACGCCAGCGGCAGCTACACCATTCCGCGCAGCACCCCCTTTGCCCTGACCGGCTCGGCCACCGATGCCGACAACGACCCGCTGACCTATTCGTGGGAAGAATACGACCGGGAACCCAACAACACGGCCATCGGGGCACCTACCGGCAACCAACCAATTTTTCGCTCGTTTCTGCCCAGCACCTCGCCCACGCGCTACTTCCCGCGCCTGGTCGACCTGCAAAACACCACCACCACGTTCGGTGAAATGCTGCCGACTTATAACCGGGTAATGAACTTTCGCCTCACGGCCCGCGACAACCGGGGCGGCGTGAACTACGCCGCCACCCAGGTGACGGTGGACGCTACGACCGGCCCGCTGCTCGTGACGCTGCCCAACACGAGCAATATTGTCTGGCAAGCCGGGGCACCGGCCAGCGTGGCCTGGGACGTGGCCGGCACCACGGCCGCCCCCGTCAGCGCCGCCAACGTGGACCTGTTGCTCTCGACCGATGGCGGCAACACCTACCCCATTGTGTTGCTCAGCAACACCCCCAACGACGGGTCGCAGGCCATCACGGTGCCCGCCGGAACCCCCGCCACCAACACCGCCCGCGTGATGGTGCGGGCTTCGGGCAACATTTTCTTTGACATCTCCGACCATAACTTCACCGTGGAAGCCAGCAACGGCCCCACGTTTTTCCTCACCCCGGCCGCCAGCAGCACCGGGGCAACGGTTTGCAACGGGGCCAGTGGCGCGGCGGCCGTTTCGGTGGGCCAGTTGCAAGGGTTTGCGGGCAGCGTGACGCTGGGCACGGCCAACCTGCCCACCGGCTTCAGCGTGAGCTTCGCCCCGGCTTCGGCGGCGGCGGGGGCCACGGCCACGGCCACCGTTTCGGCGGCGGCTTCGGTGGCTCCGGGGCCGTATTCGCTGCTGCTCACCGGCACCAGCAACGGCGTGACGCACAGCACGTATTTGCCCGTCACGGTGCTCACCAGCGTTTCGCAGGCAGCCGTGGGCGTGGCCCCCGCTGCGGCGGCCACCGCCATTCAGCGCCCCCACTTCAGTTGGGGCGCAGTGCCCAATGCCACCAGCTACCACATCCAAGTGGCCGCCAACAACACCTTCGCCCCGGTGCTGCTTGACCAAACGGTGAGCGGCCCCGCTTACATACCGGCCGTGCCACTGGTCGCCAACACCCCCTACTACTGGCGGGTACAGGGGGTCAATATCTGCACCAGCGGCCCGTACTCGGCCCCGCTGGCGTTCCAGACCGGCACCCAATTCTGCTCCACCACGGCAGCTACCGGCAACCAAGCCATTGCTGCCGGCAGCGTCCTCACTTCCGTCCTCAACATCCCCAGTGGGGGCCGCGTGGGCGAAGTCCGGGTGCGCAACCTGGTCATTACCGGCCCGGCCGTGGACCAACTCCAACTCACCCTCACCAACCCGGCGGGCACCGCCGTGGTGGTGCTGGCCCGCAACACCTGCCCCACCGGCAACGGCCTGAACCTGAACCTGGACGACCTGGCCCCGGCCGCCATTGCCTGCCCCGCCAACACCGGGGCCACCGCCCGCCCCAGCAACCCGCTGGCTGCCCTGGCCGACGCGCCCGCCAACGGCAACTGGACCCTGCGCGTGGACAACGCCGGGACCGGCACCGGCACCTTGGTGAGTTGGGGCTTGGAAGTCTGCACCCTGGGCCAGGCAGCCGAAGCGCCCACCAGCGTGGTGGCCCTCTACAACGGCTATGCCAACGGCGTGGGCAACAACGAAGTCATCTGGACCCCGGCCACCACCGGCAGCCCGGCCACTTTCTACGAGTTGCAACGCTCGGTTACGACTAATAACAACTTCGCGACTATCAGCGGCAACATTCCGCTCTCGTCGGGCGGCATCTACGAGGACTACTTGACTGCTTCGGGCCTGTACTTCTACCGGGTGCGCTCCTGCAACGCCTTCGGTTGCTCGGCCTGGACCAACGAGGCTTCGGTGCTGGGCAGCCGCGCCACGGCGCAGGCCCTGGGCGTGAGCGTAGCGCCCAACCCCAGCGCAGGCGTGTTTGAGGTGGTCGTCGGCAACGACAAAACCGGCCCCGTAGCCCTGCGCGTCACCGATGCCCTGGGCCGCACCGTGGCGCAGGCGCAACTGCTCAAAACCAGCAGCACCCTGACCCACGCCCTGGACCTGAGCCGTTGCGCACCGGGCATCTATAACCTGCACCTGACCTTGCCCACGGGCACCGTGGTGCAGAAGCTGGTGAAGGAGTAATAGCGCATTGGCGGTGGTGGCGCAACACCACGGTTCCAACCGCCGCGTGGTTTTTGGTTGAATAAAAAAAGCGACTCCCATTCGGGAGTCGCTTTTTTTATTCAACCAGGGTGGCCGCGCCGCTAGTGGCGCACCAGCACGGGCTGGGTCAGGACCTGCCCGTTGGGCAGCACGGCCCGTAGGGTGTAGGTGCCCTCGGGCAACCCGCGCACGTCCAGCGCCGTGCGGGCCGCGCCCGTCGTGACGGCCCGCACCGTCCGGCCCAGCGCGTCGCAGAGCGTGAGCCGCACCGCCCCGCCGCCGGGGACCAGCTCCACCCAGAGCAGGGCATCGGCCGGGTTGGGGTAGAGCGCCCAGCCCGGCGGCCGCGCCCCGCCCACGGCCAGCAGCACGGCCAGCGGGGCCGAGGCCGCCGACACGCAGCCGCCCGCCGCGCCCACGGCCACGGCCGCGTAGGTGCCCACCGGGGCCGGCCCCGTGGCCGGAAAGCGCGGCCCGCTCACGCCCGCCTGCACGGTGCCGTTCACAAACCACTGGTACGTGACCCCGGCCACCGGCGCGGCCACCGCCACCGGCCCGCCCGCCGCGTGGGCCAGCACCGGCGCGGCCGGCAGCGGCACGAGCGCCACGGCCACCGCCGCCGAGGGGGCGCTGCGGCAGCCCGCCGCCGAGCTTACCTGCACGGTGTAGCTGCCGGCGGCGCTCACAGCCAGCGTGCGGGTGGTGGCCCCCGTGCTCCACAGGTACTGCGCGGCCCCGGCCGGGGCCGTGAGCGTGAGGGTGCTGCCCGCGCACAGGGTTTGCGGGCCGGCCGGGGCCACGGCCCCGGCGGCGGGCAGCGGCACGAGCGTGACGGCCACCGGGGCCGAGGGCGGCCCCAGGCAGCCCGCCGCGCCCGCCACCTGCACCGAGTAGCTGCCGGCGGCCGTCACGGCCAGCGTGCGGGTGGTGGCCCCCGTGCTCCACAAATACTGCGCCTGCCCGGCCGGGGCCGTGAGCGTGAGGGTACCGCCCGCGCAGAGCGCCTGCGGCCCGGCCGGGGTGAGGGTGGCCGTGGCCAGCGGGCTGATGGTCAGGTCGCGGCCGTTGTCGCCGCCGAGCAGGGCGCTGTCGGCCGTGATGACGCGCAGCCGGTAGCGGGTGCCGGCGGGCAACGCGGCGGGCAGCGTGGCCCGCAGCGCGGTGGCCGTGCCGCCGGCGGCGGGGGGCAGCAGCCAGGTTTCGCCCCGGCGGAAGCGGCCCCAGGGGTTGGAGAGCTGCACCCGCAGGGCGGTGCGTTCGGCGGCGCTCAGGCTGCCCTCGACGGTGTAGGCCAGGGTGAGGTCCTGCCCCGCGCAGTAGCGCCGGGGCTGGACGGCCAGCGTGTCGGCTTGCACGAACTTCTCGCTGTAGCGCACGACACCGCTCCGAGTCGTAAAGGCGTTGTAGCGGTCTATTAACACGCTGGGGCCGCCCGCTGCTTGCCCACTGCCGCCTATGCTTCCAAGGCCCCCGGCTACGTTGGCCACCAGCGCCCAGGTTTGCCCGGCATCCTGGGTTTGGAACACATTTGCGCCGAACGCCCACCCTGCCCGCGCCGTGCGGAAGCTGATGTTTTGCAAATTCGGTTGCTGGCTGCCGTTGCGGTCGTAAGCGGCCAGGGGACTCAGGTCGGAATAATTCCAAGTCTGCCCTCCGTCGGTAGTCTTCCACACGCCGTCACCCTCGGCCCAGTAGCCTACGGTGGCGGACGTGAAGCAGGGCTTGCCATAGAACCCATACACCGGATTGGTGCCCGGCTTAGGCAATGCCCGCCAACTACGGCCCGCGTCGCGGCTGACTAGAAACTCGGCCGAGTCGGTGTTGGCGTACACGGTGGCCGAATCGGCCCACACGAGGTCGCGGGCCATGCGGCGCGGCAGCGGGTTGGCCGCCGCCACCCAGCTGCGCCCGCCGTTGCGCGTGGCGTAGAGCGCCGCCCCCGGCCCGGTGCCGATGGCCACAGCCCGCCGCGTGTTCCAGCAGCCGAGGCCGCTCAGGCCGCGCACGGCAGGCGCAAGGCCTAGGGGCTGGGGCACCCAACTGCGGCCCCCGTCGGTCGTGCGCAGCAACGGGGCGCTGGTTTGCAAGCTCTCCACCGCTACCCAGCCGGTGTCGGCATCTGGGAAGGCCCCACCCGTTATTACCGTGTTGGTGTAGTCCACGCCGGGTAGCGCGTTGTCCAGCTTCACTACCTGCCAGGGTGCGCCCCGGCGCGTGGTGTGCAGCAGGGTAGTGTAGTCCTCGGGGTTAAAAAATTTGGGTACGGCCCAGCCGTGGGCCGGGTCGGACAGGTCGAACGCTTTGAAGCCGTAGTGCAAAGGCACGGACGCGCACGACTGCCAACTGTTGCCGTAATCGAGGGTGCGGTAGAGGCTGCCGTAGCCCCCCACGGCCCACCCGCTGCCGCCGGGGCGTAAGCGGCTCACCCGAAAGTTGAACAGGGTGTAAGGCATGGACCGTACGCCCGGTGCCCAGGTCAGCCCCCCGTCCGTGGTGCAGTAGTAGTTGCCGCGTTCTGACACCAGGCCGTGCAGCGGGTCGCTGAAAGAAAGGTCGGGCGAGAGGTAGGTGGGCGACGAAACACCGACGATGGTGCCCACCTGCGCCCAAGTGGTTCCGCCGTTGGTGGTCTTGTACAAGACGTTGGTGTTGGTGGCGATGTCCAAGCCCAGCAGCCAGCCCAGTTGCGGGGTCAGGAAAGTGAGGGCGAACGGAATGTAGCCACTGGCGATACTGGGCAGGATGTTCTGCCAGGTTTGCCCGCCGTTGGTGGTTTGCAGCAACTGACTGGGCAGTTGGGCAGGGGCTACTGCCAACATAAAGCCCCGGATGGAGGTAGTGAAAACCGGCGGCGAGAAGAGAAAATTTGAGTTGAGTAGGGGCAACGTTACTAACGGCCAGGTTTGGCCGCCATCGGTGGTATGGCGCAGCAGCGGGGTAAAGCCCAGGATGAAGCCCTGCGAATCGCGCCCGGTCAGCCGGTACGTAAGATAGGCTTCGGTGGGCGACACAGCCACCACCTTCGGCTCGGTCACGCTCAGCACGTTCTCCCCGATGTTTTGCACCGTCCAGCTTTGCCCGCCGTCGGTGGTGCGCCGCACCTCGCCCGAGCCGGTGTAGTAGTGGCGGGCGGTCGTCATGGGGGTTTCGGTACCAATCCAGCCCACCTGACTATTGGCAAAGGACACGGAAGTCACTTCCCGGGTGGCCCCGGTGGACAGGGTGCGCCAACTGCGGCCACTGTTGGTGGTCTTCACGGCCGTGCCGTGGTTGCCCACGGCAATCATGGTCGAGTCGTTGAGGGTGCAAAATTCGTTGAGCCCGTAGCCCGTGGGCTGCGGGGCCTGCCACTCCCAAAAGGGTAACCCCTGGATGGGGAAACGAGGAGGCGTTTGGGCAGCGGCGGGCAGGTGCGCCAGCCCTAACAGCAGGGCCGCCCACCGGAGTCGTTCGCTCAAGCGGCCGAAACAGCGGCCCGACAAGCCGGGCGACCACCGCAGCGGTGGCCAGAAAGGAAAAGTCATGACGAGGCACATAAAAGGGTGGCACCGGCAAGGCCCGCCGCCGCCCAGGGCAGCGGCGGGCGCAGGGTAGGCAACCGGTGCCGGGCAGAGCCGGGGCTGGTTGCCTGTAGCCGGTGGGGGCTGGCTAGTGGCGCACCTGCACGGGTTGGGTCAGCGTTTTGCCGCTGGGCAGCGCCACGCGTAGCGTGTACACGCCCTCGGGCAGGCGGCGCACGTCGAGCGAGAGACGAGCTTGGTCGGTCGTCGTCGTCTGATGCACCCGGCCTAGCGCGTCCACGAGGCTCACCGTCGCGGCACCCTGGCCCAGGTTCGCTTCCAGGTCAATGCTCAATTGGCCGCTCGTGGGGTTGGGGTACACTTGCAGCCGTTCGCGGGGCTGGGCACTGCTGATGCCGCCGCCGGGCTGCGGAAACAGCTTGGGGCCGCAGGTGGTGAAAGCACCCAGGTAGGTGTAGGGCGCATCCAGACAGTTGGAAGCGTTCATTACCCGCACCGTCACGCGGGCGTTGGGCGAGGCAATGGATGTGGGCCACCCGTAAAAGACGGTGCTGTTGCTGTTTTGCGCGGCCCCAACCGGGGTTACGAGGTCGCGTTGGGTCCACACCCCGGGCGAGATTTGCTCTTCCAGCTTCCATTGCACGTACTTGTTGCCCGTAGGGAGGCAGGTGCCCGTGAGCGTACTCGTGAACCCCCCGCAAGCCGACGGGGTGGGCGTGACGGGGAAGGTGCAACCCGCCACCGCGCCGTTCACGCTCACCGTTTGCGAGACGATGCCCGTACCGCCCACGTTGCAGGTGCCCGCCTGCGCCGTCACCGTCACCGGGCCGGTGCCGGTCGTCACGGTGATGCTGCCCGTGCCCTGCCCGCCCGTGATGGCCCAGCCGGGGCTGCTGGACAAGGTCCAGGTGATGGTTTGGCCGGCCGCCGCGAGCGGCGCGTTGCTCAACGTCAGGGTGGCCGTGGAACTGGGCGTGACGCACACCGGCGAGATGGCATTCTGGGCCGCCACTAGCTGCCGCGTCACCTGCCGGATGATGGTTTGATTGCCGAAGCAGCCGGTGGTGGCCGTGCCCGCGATGGTGACGGCACCGGTGTTGGTGGCCGTGATGCCCGTTAGGTTAACGGCAACGGAGCTACCCGTGCCAGTCACGCTGATGCTGGTCGCTGGCGCTCCCCCTGTCGAAAGCAAGCCAATCGTGGTGTTGAGCGTGTACGTCACACCCGCCACCGTGTTGAGCGTAAAGCTGGTGGCCGCAGTGGAACCGATGGGAAGGCAGGTTGGGAAATTGGTTACCCCTGCGGTGCTCAAGTCGGAGGCGAGGGTTACCGTAGTGGCCGGCAGGGCAACGTTGCATTTGCCTACCTTCACTTGAACCGAGAACGAGCCCGTAAGGTCGCTTATTTTCGTCGGCTCCGTGCCTTGAATGATGATGGTGCTTTGGTCGCCGGAAATCACCTTGGGCACATTCAAGCCGGCGCTTGGGCCACTGGTATAGACGACTGTCCAAGTGTAGTCGTCAATGTTGCCGATACCTGCTTGGATTTGTGCCTTGGTAGAGATAACCGCCGGGTCCACCGAGTACACCACGGACGGGTTGTTGGCAGGCAGGCACGTCGGCCCTTTCAACTGATACCCCGCCTGGGCGGCGGTGAAGCCCTTGAAGAAGTCATACGTCTTCGTGGTGTAGGCGCGGATGGGGGTTGTCACGGCCACGCCATTGCAGAGCAGGGGCGTGGTGCTGCCGCTGGGGCAGTACACCGGCTGGGTGCCGTTGTTGTAGTAGTAGGACACCACGAGGCGGGCCTTGCCGAAGCCCGTGGGAGCAAACTTGAACGAGTTGCCGCTCTGCCCGTTGGTGTAGCCGGTCGAGGGAGTAGCATCGCCGAGCAGGGTCCACTTTTCCACCACTTCGTTTTGGCTGCCGGGGGTGAAATCGAACTTTTGCTCGTTGCTGAACGGGCTGGCCAGCGAGTACGGCGTACAGGCGTATTGCAGCCCGCCGCCGCCGACTTGCGCCGCCGTGGCGGCGGCAGCCGTGCCGTTGAGGGTGATGGTTTGGGCGCGGGCTGCCAAGCCCGTGCCGAGGAGAACGGCCGCAAGCGCAACGCGCCGGGCCAGGGTGATGAAGTTGTTCATCGGAATTATCGAAAAAAGTGAAAGCGAACGCTCGTACCTTTGGGGGCCGTTTACACGCGGTGATTCCAGGCCCCGGTGCCCCAAGCGCAAGGAGGGGCGGCGGGAATCAGCCAAACCAACGGTGGGGGGAGCAGGCACTGCTGGTGCCCGGCCCCGGCTTTAGGCGGAACGGTCGGCCCTCGTTGGAGCGGGGGTCGGCCATGCCGCCGGCCTACTTCGGTCGGTGCCGCGAGTGCGGAAGCTACGCCGGGGCCGCCCAACAGGGCCGCGCCGGGGCGGGGAAAGGGTCGTCATCGGCCACTCGGGTTAGGAAAGGCGAAACGAACGACCGCACAAAGCCTGCCAAACGGCTGACCCAATGTGTTTTGCGCAGAAAATGGGGGGGGGGGGGTAGCAGGTGACCGGGCACGGAGAAGCGGTTTTTCATCGCAGGCAGGAAAAGGAGCCGAGGCCCCGTGGACTTCAATAGCACCAACCCCCGCGTGCGCCGCCTACGGCGGACTCAGGGGGCAACCGCGCCGGTGGAAAACGGCGAAAAACGCGCCCGACCGGCCGAAACCGGGGCAAGCCGATGAAAAACCGGCCGGGTAAGCCAGGCAACACGGAGCCGGGCAAAGACTGGCTCGGGCGAGGGCCAGCGGGCGGCCCGGCACAGACCCGGCCGTAAAAGTAAGCGCCGGCGACAAAAACCAAGCGCCCCCTCCCGGCATTTTCACCCGGAGGGGATAAGAAAAAATCCGGAGTGCAATTTGTGCTCACTCCCAGGCGGTTTTCCAGCGGGTTTGTCCGTTTTATATGCAATATCTTTTTTAGAAAAACTTTTTTAGCCGGGGGTTAGGGGGTATATTTTAAGCAGAAGGCCCGCTTTCAGGCCCCCCCCCCCCCCCGCACCGGCCCCCAACACCCATGCCCCAATCCCCTTTCTTTGCCGTCGTCGGCGGTGGCCCGGCGGGCTTGCTGGCGGCGCAGCGCCTGGCCGAAGCGGGCCACCGCGTGGCCCTCTACGAAGCCCAGGCCACGGTGGGCCGCAAGTTGCTGGTGGCCGGTCATGGGGGGTTCAACCTCAGCAACGCCGAAGATGCCGCTGCGTTTGCGGGTCGCTACGGCGCGGCGGGTACGGCATTCGGGCAGTACCTGGCGCATTTTTCGCCAGCGGATTTGCGGGCCTGGGCTGCTGATTTGGGCATTGAAACCTTTGTGGGCACCAGCGGGCGCATCTTCCCCGCAGCCCGGCACAAACCCGCCGATTTGCTCCGCGCTTGGCTCGGCCGGTTGCGGGCGTTGGGAGTAGAAATCCACACCCGCCACCGCTGGCTGGGCTGGGACGAGAATGGCCATTTGCTGATGCAGCGCCTGACTTCTGCACCCCCTCACCTCACCACCTCATCGCCCACTGCCACCCTGCTGGCGCTGGGCGGGGCCAGTTGGCCCAAAACCGGCTCCGATGCTGCTTGGGTGCCGCTGTTGCGGGCAGCGGGAGTGGTAGTCCACGGCTTTGCTCCTAGCAACTGCGGAGCGGAAATTGCGTGGTCCGATTTCTTTCGGGCGAAAGTAGGCCGCGCCCCGCTCAAAAACATTGCCCTGGCCGTGAACGACGGCCCGCCCGTGCGCGGCGAACTGCTGCTCACCGACTACGGCCTGGAAGGCACCCCGGCCTACGCCCTCACGCCGCAGGTGCGGGCCGGGCTGGCGGGCAGCGGAGCCACGTTTCACCTCCACCTCAAGCCCGACCTGCCGCCCGCCGCGTTGTTGGCCAAGCTGCAAGCCCCACGCGGCCGGGCCTCATTGGCCGAGTTTCTCAAAAAAACCCTGCACCTGGCTGCGCCCGTGCCCACGTTGCTGCGCGAGGTGCAGCCCACCGTGGCCGCGTTGCCACCCGCCGCCCTAGCCGATTTGCTCACGCGCTTGCCCTTGCCCATCGTTGGCTTGCGCCCACTGGCCGAGGCCATTTCGTCGGCCGGTGGCATCGCCCTGACTGCCCTGGACGACCACCTGATGCTGCGGGCGCGGCCGGGCACCTTCGTGGCCGGCGAAATGCTGGACTGGGAAGCGCCCACCGGCGGCTACTTGCTGCAAGGCTGCTTCAGCACCGGGGCCTGGGCGGCGCGGGGAATGCTGGATTATTTGCCTTATCTTTAGCCAGGCTAACCTGTTTCAGTCCTCATGGAAACTGCTTTTTCAACCGACCTGGGTGACTCCCGCGCCCGCCTGCACCACGTTATTGACCAGATTCAGAGCGAAGCCGTGCTACAAGCCGCGCTGCTGCTGCTGCTTCCCCAGGCTGGTGAGCCAATGGAAACCACCGAGCCGGAAAACCCTGCCTGGCTGCGGGAGCTGGACCATCGCCTGGAAACCTACGATGCCCACCGGAACACGCCATTGGCGACGGTGCTGGAACGCCTGGGCCACGACCCGCAATGAGCCGGACCGTGGAACTGCTACCCGCAGCGGTGGCTGATTTGGAGGCTTTGGTGGCCCGTGCCGGACAGTTTTCGGCGACGGCCCGGACCCATCTACTTGCGGCATTGGCCAACAAAATGCGCTTGCTGGAGCAACTGCCGGAATCGTGCCCGGTGATACCCGAGCGGCCCCATCTTCGCAGGTGCGTGGTGTCGGCCACCATCAGCCTGTACTACCGCCTGACCCCCACTGCCGTGGAAATCGTCGGTATTGTGGACACGCGGCGCAACCCGGATGCGCTGAACCTGCCCCGCTAAAAAGAAGGTGCAGCCTTCGCCCGGCTCACCCCTGCCGCACCCGCCGCTCGGCGGCTTCGGCATCGCGCAGAATCCGGCGGGCTTCGGCCAGCAGGCGGCGGCCGGGGTGCAGTTCGTCTTTGGCGATGAGGGCCACCAGCAGAAAAAACGAGGCCAGCGGCAGCAGCCACCCCAGCGCAAACCAGAGCCAGAACGAACGGCCCCGCGAATGGGCGCAATAGCCGGTCATGATGGGAATGAAGGACATGGCCGCAACCACGACCAGCAGCATATCAACGAAGAACATGGGCGGCGGGGTGGGGTGATTGAGGAGCCGAAGATACGGCGGGCGGGCGGTTATTTTTGGGTCAGGTTAGGACTTTCGGCCGTTTGTGCCGTAGTTCGGGGCGAAGTTCGGCCCGATGTGGCCGGGCCGTTGCCTTTTCGCCCATGTGGGAACACCAAAGTCTGTTTCGGGTTTCGGCCCAACTGTTTGCCGACGGTATTTTTAACTTGCTGGACCGCAACCTGCGGCCCGACGTTTTTCTATTGGGCCTGGCCTCGGCCCGCGAAGCCGACGACCCCGCAGCCGTGGTGATAGAGCCGACCAACGCCGCCTACGCCCCGGCCGATTTTGCCGGCCTCAAGGCCCGCGCCGCATCCTATGAAGCCGATGCCGGCCCCCGCGACATTGTGTACCACCTGCACCCCAACGACCACGACCGCTACGAAAAGCAGCACTGGTACGAGTTGCTGTGCCGCGCCACCAGCACCACCCTGGACGAACTGACCGCCGAGCGCAAGAACAACCGGCGCTCGTTCTGTTCCTCGCCCGTGAGCTTGCAGGGCTACCTCGTAACGGTCGTCATTCAGCTCGCCGCCGATGCCTACGACAGCTACTACGGGCTGCCCAAGTCCAACGACCAGCGGCCCGCCAACCTGCCCCACGCGGCGGTGCTGGAGTTTCTCAGCGACTGCAACCGCGCCCTGCGCGAAGCCGACACCGCCGACAACGACAAGCCGATTCTGGACCGCGACCACAACGAATTGCTGCGCTCGGCGGGCCGCCGCCTGATGCTGCGCGTGGCCCCGGCCGGCACCCACGGCCTGTACGATGCCTGCAACGGCGTGGCCGCCCTGCGCCACGAGGGCGACGAGGGCATCGGCACCATGCTCGTGGCCCGCCGCCTGCACCCCGCCATCGTGCCCGAACTGACCCTGGAAACCCCCGTGCCCCTACGCGACCACCGTTCCATCCGCAAGCTGCTGGAAATGAGCGAAGGCAACACGGCCCTGATTTCCGATGCCTCGCACGTGTTCGGCCTGGGCCACCTCTTGCCCGACACCGATGCCCGCTACGAGCCGCTCGTGGCAGTGCATTTCACGAACCACTACGGCTGGGAGGTGAGCCACGCGGGCCACACCCTGATGCGGGTGCTGAGCAACACGCCCCGCCTGCCGCAGAGCCGGGTGGCTTCCGACAATTTTGCCCGGCAGGTGAGCGCCGTGTTCCCCAACCTGGGGCCGGAAGGCATTGCTTATCTGTGGGATTTGGCCCGCAACGCCAGCGGCCAAACCCACGGCACCATCCTCGTCATCTCGGCCGGGGCCGCCCAGGAAGCCCAGCGCCTGGCCCGGCAGTGCTTCCGGGTGGTGCCCCGCCCCATGACCCCCGCCGTGCTGCGCCTCGTCACGAACATCGACGGCGCGGTGCTCATTGAACCCAGCGGCACCTGCCACGCCATCGGGGTCATTCTGGACGGCCTGGCCACCGAAAAAGGCGAGCCCTCGCGCGGCTCGCGCTACAACGGAGCCTTGCGCTACGTGCATTCGAGCAAATACCCGGTGCTGGCCGTGGTGGTGAGCGAAGACGGCTGGATAGATTTGCTGGCGAAGTAAGGCGACTGGTGCGGGGCGCAGCCCCGTGCCAGTCGCCCTACCTTTGCACCTATGAAATTCCCGCCTGCCTCCTTGTTTTTCCTGGCCCTCGCCGCCTGCCAGCCCAGCCCCGAACAGCAAGCCCGCACCGCCCGCGCCGCCGCCGAGAACGAGCTCATGGACCGCCACGACGCGGCCATGCAGCAAACCGGGCGGCTTTTTGAGTTGAAGCACAAAATCGGCCCCGCCACCCCCGCCGCCGCGCCCTACCTGCACGGCCTGCAAGCCGCCGACCACGCCATGATGGCCTGGATGAACCGCTACCAGCCCGACACCACCGCCCCCGAAGCCCAGCGCCTGGCGTACCTGCAACAGCAACAAACCGCCCTGCTGGCAGTTGAAAAGCAGTTGCGCGGCACCATTGATTCGGCTTCGGCGTTCGTGGCGGGCCAGGCGGCGAAACCCTGATTTTTTATGCGAAATACTTTTTTGGCACTGCTGGCAGTTGGCAGCTTGTTCCTAAATGCTTGCCAGTCGGGCGAAAAGGACGCTACGGCCACGGCCTCCGAAGCCCTGCCCTACCCCGGTAAGTACGACGCGGACCAGGGCGAAAAGCCCAGCCCCGTGCCGCCCTTTCGGCTGCTGGACCAAGCCGGGCAGCCGGTGGGCAACGAAACGCTGGCCGGCCGCGCCTACGTCATTGACTTCTTTTTTGCGTCCTGCCCCGGCATTTGCCCCCGGATGCAGGGCCAGTTGCTCAAGGTGTTCAAGCAGTTTCCGGCCGACCCCCGCGTGGCGTTTGTGTCCGTCACCATCGACCCGGCCCACGACAGCACGGCCGTGCTGAAAGACTACGCCGAACGCCTGGGCGTGGCCGATGCCAACCGCTGGCACTTCGCCACCACCGGCAACCGCGACTCGGCCCTGACGCTGGCCAACCGCTTCTTCACCGGTGCCATGGCCGACGCGCAAGCCCCCGGCGGCTTTGCCCACAACGGCACCCTGGCCCTGGTGGACGACCGGGGCTTCGTGCGCGGGCTGTACGACGGCCTGAACGATGCCCAAGTAGCCAAGCTAGCCGCTGATATTCCGCTGCTGCTGAAGGAAGTGAGCGGGCGCAAAGCTGTGGCAAAACGGTAGATTACCACCGCAAATTTTCGCCCGCCGTTGCCTCCCAAACTCCTCGTGCTTCTCCTGGCTTTCAGCCTCGGCAGTTGCTTCAGCAACAAGCAACACCAGGGCGAACGGTTGTACGCCCAGCACTGCGCGGGCTGCCACGGCGACCAGGGCCAGGGCCTGGAGCGCTTGATTCCGCCGCTGGCCGGGGCCGACTACCTGACCGCCCACCGCGCCGAACTGCCCTGCCTGCTACGCCACGGCCTCAACTACGCCATCGTGGTGAACGGCGTGGCCTACCAGGGCGTGATGCCGGGGGCCGACAGCCTCAGCCCCGCCCGCATGACCAACCTGCTCAACTACGTTGAGAGCCACTGGGGTAATGTTGCTAAGCCCCGCACCATTGCCGGGGTGGACGCGGCGCTGCAAGCTTGCCCGTAGGGGCGGGGCCTGCCCCCGCTCGCCGCTGCCCGGGGCCGTTGCGCGATTCCGTTCAGCGACGGGCGGGGGCAAGCCCCGCCCCTACGCCCCCCGTCTTTTACCTTTGTCCTTTCATCCCAATTCCAAGTTTATGGGCCTGTTTGATTTCAACAAAAACAAGAAAAAATCTGCCGAACCAACGGCCCCCGTCCCTGCCGCCGCCACCCCCGCCGGCGGCCCCCGTTACCAGGGAGCTAAATTCACCAGCCCGCCCGCTGAAGCGGCCCCTGTGCCTGCACCGATGGAAACGCCCCCGGCCTTCCAGCCCGAAAACGTACTGGAGCAACTGCTGCTGCTGGCCAGCACCGATGAAAACGCCCGGCCCGCGTTCTACCAGGCGCTGTTGCAGGAGCCGGTGCTGATGATTCTGGCCCCGGCCCCGCACTTTGCGCCCGGCGAGGTGGTGCTGGGCGAGGGCCAGGAAATCCAGTTGCAACTGCTGGGCGATGGCAAGCTGCCCATTTTCACGTCGGTGGCCCGCCTCAGCGACGGCGGCGTGGACAACGGCCCGGTGAGTTATGTGCCGGTGCCCGGCCACGCTTTTTTCAGCATGACCCAGGGCCAGGACGTGGTGCTGAACCCGTTTTCGCCAGCCGGCAAGCTGTTGCCCGCCGCCGAAATTGCGGCCCTGCTGGCGGGCCAACTCACGGCCGGCACCGCCCCGGCCGACGGCGACACCCAGGCCATGCTGGCCCAGCCCGACCCCTACCCCACCGCCCTGAGCGAGGCCATTGCCGCGTGGTGCGCCACCCAGCCGCAATTGCAAGCCGCCTACCTGGCCCGGATGACCCTGGCCCACAGCCCCGAAGTACCCCGCCTGCTGCTGGCCTTCGAGAGCGCCGACCCCAACCCCGAATTTATGCAACAGCTTGGCCCGGTGCTGCAAAGCCAGCCCACCAACTACCAGTTTGTGGACCTGATGCTGCTGGACAAGACTTCCGACGAAGGCGTGAACCCCTACTTCCGGCAGGTCGAGCCTTTCTGGCGGCGGGGCTAGCCCCAGGCCGTTGTTGGATTGCCACGAAGGGCCTGCATCGCAGATGCAGGCCCTTCTTTTGGCCCTTATTTTTATTTAGACTAAATAAAAATAAGGGCAGGAAATCGGCGGTCGCTTCTTACCTTTGCAGCCGTAAACCCGTAGCCGCTGCCCCTGCAATGCTTGTTTCCTCTGCTGCCCGCCGCTTTGCCCTACTTGGAATTGGCGCTTGCTTGTGCGTGGCAACCAGTCTGCTAACCGGCTGCGACAAGACCACCGAACAACCCAACGACTCGCCCGCCCGCACGGCCGCCGTGGCCCAGTACGCTACCGTGGCCTACGCCACCTACCAGGATGCCCGCGATGGAGCAGTTGCCCTGCGCGGCGCTCTGTCCACGCTGGCGACCCAGCCGTCGGCGGCCACGCTGGAAGCGGCCAAAACGGCTTACATCGCGGCTCGCACCCCGTATGAGCAGACCGAAGCGTTCCGCTTCGCCAATGGCCCGATTGAGGACGTAGAGGGCCTGATTAACAGCTGGCCGCTGGACGAGAACTTCATTGACTACATCGGCACCGATGCCACAACCGGCATCATCAATCACCCGGTGCAGTACCCCCGAATCAGCCGGGCGGTGCTGGACAGCCTGAACGCGCTGGGTGGCCCGTCCAACATCAGCACCGGGTACCATGCCATTGAGTTTCTGCTGTGGGGACAGGATTTGTACGCCGATTCGCCGGGCCGCCGGGCCTACGCCGACTACGTGAGCACAGGCCCGACCCCGGCCCCGGCGCGGCGCGGCCAGTACCTGCTGGCCGCCGCCGACTTGCTTATTGACGACCTGAACACCGTGCTGGCCGCGTGGGCACCCAACCAGAACAACTACCGCAAAAAGTTGCTGGCCATGCCCACCGACAGCGCATTGGGGCACATTTTCACGGGCATCGGCAAGTTCACGAAAGGGGAACTATACGGCCAGCGAATGCAGTCGGCCTACAATACCCAGGACCAGGAAGACGAGCATTCGTGCTTCAGCGACCAGACCCACAACGACTTTATTCTGGGCCAGCGCAGCCTCGACAACATCTATTACGGCCGCTACACCCGCACCAGCGGCGAAACCCTGGACGGGGCCGGACTGGACGACCTGATAAAAGGCCACAACGCCAGCGCCGACATCAACCTGCAAGCCGCCCTGGCCAACGCAAAAGCCGCCGTGGCGGGCATTCACGCCCCCTTCGACCAGGAAATAGTGAACCCGGCCGGGCGGCTGCGGATTCAGACGGCGCTCAGGGCGGGTTTTGCCCTGGCCGACCACATTGCCGAAGGTGCGAAGGCGGCGGGCATTACCATTGTTCTGTAGCATTTCAGCCAGTTTTTGCGCGTGCGTATTCTTCAACCAAACGGTTTTATAAGCCCTGCCCGTCGCCTGAGCGGCTGGGTCGGTTGCGGGTTGCTGCTGGTGGTGTTGGGTGCGTGCAGCAAGTCCGACCAGGAAGCGGCCGACCCCACGCCGGGCTACGAAACGAACGAGGAATACAGCGGCGGCCTGACCGGCAGCACTTTCGACCAATCGTCGAATGCCTTTAGCTTTGAAACGGGCAAACTGAGCGGCGACCAGCGCGGGGAGTTCGACACCGGCAACTCGTTTTTTCGGCTGAACTGGGTGATTGCCCCGGCTTCGGTAGCTTCGCGCGACGGCCTGGGGCCGATGCTGAACGCGGCATCCTGCGCAGGGTGCCACCCGCTGGCCGGGCGCGGGCAGCCGCCCCGCACCGGGGCCGAGCCACTCTCCGGCTTGCTCGTGCGCCTGAGCCTGCCCGGCACCGATGCCCACGGCGGCCCGCTGGCCGACCCGGCCTACGGCCTGCAACTCAGTGGCCAGGCCAACCCTGGCGTACTGGCCGAGGGCGATATGCGGGTGCAGTACGCCGACGTGCCCGGCACCTACGCCGACGGCACGGCCTACGCCCTGCACCGGCCCAGCTACACGGCCCGCAACCTGGGCTTCGGGCCGTTGCCAGCCGACGTGCAGCTTTCGCCCCGCGTGGCCATGCAGATGCCCGGCCTGGGCCTGCTCGAAGCCGTGGACGATGCCACCCTGGAAGCGCTGGCCGACCCTGCCGACACCAACCACGACGGCATTTCGGGCCGTCCCAACTACGTCTGGAACCGGGCCGCCGGCCGGGCCACGTTGGGCCGCTTCGGCTGGAAAGCCAACCAGCCCACCCTGCGCCAGCAAGTGGCCGATGCCTTTGCCGGCGACATGGGCCTGAGTTCGACGTTGCACCCCGGCGAGGAACTTTCGGACGTGCAAATCAACCAGTTTCACTACGACCAACTGCCCAACGGCGGCACCCCCGAAGTGAGCGACTACCAGCTTGACGTGGTGTCGTTCTACTGCGGGGCGCTGGCCGTGCCGGGCCGCCGGGGCGTGAAAAACGCCGACGTGCTGCGCGGCAAAGCGCTGTTTGTGCAAGCGGGCTGCGGGCAGTGCCACACCCCCAAACTGACCACCGGCACCCACGGCCCCATCCCCGAATTTGCGGGCCAGACCATCCGCCCCTACACCGATTTGCTGCTCCACGACATGGGACCGGCCCTGGCCGACGGTCGCCCCGACTTTCAAGCCACCGGCCAGGAATGGCGCACCCCGCCGCTGTGGGGCCTGGGCCTGATTCGGACCGTGAGCGGCCACACCACCCTGTTGCACGACGGCCGCGCCCGCAACGCCGAGGAGGCCATTTTGTGGCACGGCGGCGAGGGTGCGGCGGCGCAGGCCGCGTTTGTGAAAATGCCCAAAGCCGACCGGGCGGCGCTGTTGACTTTTTTGCAGAGCCTTTAGTCTTTATTCTTTGGTTTTGGGTTTTAGGTGTTCGGTGTTCGGTAGCCCCGCAGGGGCGGCCCGTGGGTAGAAAATCCTGGCGTAAGGGTTTTGCGACCCACCCGCCTGGCAACGATTTCGTTCCGCTGGCCCGAAATTGGGTCGCCCCCTGGGGCTTTGGTATTCCTTCCCCCTCCGGGGCTGCCCAACCCCCAACCCCCAACCCCCAACACCCAACACCCAACACCCAACTCCGTGCCCCGCCCTACTCCTATCCTGATTCTCCTGACCCTGAGCGCCGTTGTGCTGCTGCCCACCGGCTGCGGCAGCAACGACCCGGCCCCCGACAAATTTGCCAGCTTCGACCGCACGGCAATGCTGACCGGCTTAGCCGACAACGTGCTGCTGCCCGCGTTTGCCGGATTTGCCGCTGCCGCCGACAGCCTCAATACCCAAGCCGCTATCCTGGCCCAGCAGCCCAGTGCCGCCGCGCTGGCCGCCACCCAGGCCCGCTGGGTCCGGGCCGCCACGACCTACCACCGCTGCGAACCTTACCAGTTTGGTCCCTTCACGATTACGGCCGCAGCCAGTTTGAATTACTGGCCCACCCGCGCTGGCACCACCGAGGCTTTCTTGGCAAACAATGCGGCTCCGGCCATCACGGCTACGCTGCTGGCCCAGCAGGGCACCCCGGTGCGCGGGCTGGCCGCGCTGGAATACGCCCTCTACCACGGCGGCCCGGCCGATGCCCTGGCCCGCTACACCACCGCCCCCGATGCCGACAAACGCCGCGCCTACCTGCTGGCCCTGGCCCAGAACCTGAACGCCAACGCCGCTGCGCTGCACACCGCCTGGCAAAGCTACCGCCCCACTTACCTCGCCCAGAGTGGCCAGGATATCAACGGCTCCATCAACCTGACGGTGAATGCGCTGGTTGTGGAAGTGGACAAGCTGAAGAACGCCAACGTGGGCAATCCAGCGGGCAAAAAGGACGGCCACGCGCAGCCCGAAACCGTGGAAGCTCACGAAAGCGGGGCCTCGCTCCTGCTGCTGCAAGCCAACCTGACGGGCTTGGAACGCCTGTTCATCGGCAGCGGGCCGGGCGGCAACGACCCCGGCCTCAACGCCTTGCTTGACCACCTGGAAGCTAAAACCAACGGCCAGCCCCTGTCGGCCGCTGTGCTGGCCCAACTGGCCGATGCCCGTGCCAACGCCCAGGCCCTGGCCCCCGCCACTCTGGCCCAGGCCATCGCCCAAAACCCGACCGGCGTAACGGCCCTTTACGATTCGCTCAAAAAGCTGCTCGTCCTGACCCGCCTAGACGTGGTGAGCGACGCGGGCCTGACCCTAACTTTCAGTGACAACGACGGCGACTAGCGCCGCCCGGCGGCCCGCCGATGCCCGCGATTCGCTGGCCTTTTTCCGGGTGGCGCTGGCGGGGCTGGTGTTCGTGAGCCTGGGGCGCTTTGTGGCGCGGGGCTGGGTGCATGATTTTTACATTACGCCGCGCTACTTCTTTAGCTACTACGGGCTTGAGTGGGTGCGGCCGTTGCCGGGCTGGGCCATGTACGCCGTGTTTGGCGGGCTGCTGCTGGCGGCGGCCCTGGTGGCGCTGGGGGCGTGGTACCGGCTGGCGGCGGCTGCGCTGTTCGCGGGTTTTACTTACGTGGAACTGCTTGACAAAACCACCTACCTCAACCACTACTACCTGCTGAGTTTGCTGCTGCTGCTGTTGGCCGTGCTGCCCCTGAACGCGGCCTGGAGCGTGGATGCTGCCCGGCACCCCGGCCGGGCCGGGCGCTTCGGCCCGCCGCCCGCCGTGGCCCTGAACCTGCTGCGGTTGCAGGTGGGGCTGGTGTACTTTTTTGCGGGCGTGGCGAAGCTCAAAACCAGTTGGTTGCTCGAAGCGCAGCCGCTCCGCATCTGGCTGGCTTCGTATGGCAGCCTGCCGCTGGTGGGCGGGCTGCTGGAGCAGAAATGGGTGGCGTTTGCGGGCAGTTGGTTCGGGGCATTTTTTGATTTGACCATCCCGTTCTGGCTGCTGTGGCGGCGGGCGCGGCCTTGGGCCTATGCGGTGCTGGTGCTGTTCCATTTGCTCACGGCGGCGCTGTTTTACATCGGGCAGTTTCCGTGGATTATGATGCTGGCGGCCACGGTGTTTTTTGAGCCAGCCACGCACCGGAAGGTGCTGCGGGTATTTGCGGGGTTGGGGCGCAAGGTGTTCGGCATCCGTTGGGATGCTGGAAACGACCAAGCCAGCCATGGACCCGAACCGGTTTTTGTACCATTAAGAACCGAGAAACCGGCCACAAAAACCCTCTTTTACCTTTTCGCGGTGCTTTTCTTCGCCATCCAATTCCTCCTCCCCTTTCGTTACCTCGCTTACCCCGGCGATGTGCTGTGGACCGAGCAAGGTTTCCGGTTCGGCTGGAATGTGATGCTGATGGAAAAAACCGGCCTCGTGGAGTACACCGTGCGCGAACCCGGCACCGGCCGCACGTTCACCCCCAACCCGGCCGAATTTCTGACCCCGCAACAGGTGCGGATGCTGGCCACCCAGCCCGACATGGTGCTGCAATTCGCGCACTTTCTGGCCGCCGAATACTGGCGGCGCGGGGTGCATACCCCGCAGGTATTTGCCGAATGCTACGCCAACCTGAACGGGCGTGGCAGCCGCCTGCTGATTGACCCTACCGTGGATTTGGCGCAGCAACGGGAAGGTTTTGGGGCGAAAAGCTGGATTCTGCCCCGCGCAAAATGACAACTAGTATGACAAGGATTGGCAAGGAAGATTTCGTGAAATGCCTCTTGGCCGTTGGGCTGGCGCTGCCCGCCCTGGCCCAGCCCACCCGGCCCGACAGCCTCAAAAACGTGCAATTGGGCGAGATTTCCGTGACCGCCAACCGCGCCCCGGCAGCCGTGGGGCGGCTGGCCGAAGTGAGCGGCACGGCCATTTACGCGGGCAAAAAGAACGAAGTCATCCGCCTCGACGGCCTCAACGCCAACGTGGCCCTGAACAACGCGCGGCAGTTGTTTGCGCGGGTGCCGGGCATCAACGTCATCGAGAACGACGGGGCGGGCATTTCGACCGGCATTGCCACCCGGGGCCTGAACCCCAACCGCATCACGGAATTCAACACCCGCCAGAACGGCTACGACATTGCAGCCGATGCCCTGGGCTACCCCGAAAATTACTACACTCCACCCGCCCAGGCCCTCGACCGCATTGAGGTGGTGCGCGGGGCCGCCTCGCTGCAATACGGCAGCCAGTTTGGCGGCTTGCTGAACTACGTGTTTCGGCAGGGGCCGAAGGACCGAAAATTCAGCCTCAACACCCAGCAGACGGGCGGCTCATTCGGCTTGCTTTCCAGCTTCAGCAGCGTGGGCGGGCAGGTGGGCAAGGCAAATTACTACGGGTTTTTTCTGCACAAGCAGGGCGACGGCTGGCGCGAAAACTCCGCCTTCAACCAGAACATTGCTTACCTGGGCCTGCAACTGGCGGCCACCGAACGCTTGCAACTGGGCTTGCAATACACCCAAATGGGCTACCTGAGTCAGCAACCGGGCGGGCTGACCGACGCGCAATTTGCCCAAAACGCCCGCGCCTCGTACCGCGACCGCAACTGGTTCGGGGCCAACTGGCACCTGCCCGCCCTCACGCTCGACTACGCCTTTGCGCCCCGCACCCGCCTCAATGCCCGCGCCTTTGCCCTGCTGGCCGACCGCAGCAGCCTCGGCAACCTCAGCCCGCCCACCGAAGCCGACCCCGATGCCACCGCCCCCCGCGACTTTCAGCACGACGACTACCGCAACGCCGGGGCCGAAGTGCGGCTGCTGCACCAATACCACTTGCCGGGCCGCGCGAAGACCGAACCGGTCAGCGCCTTGCTCAGCAGCGTGGTGCTGGGGCTGCGCTACTTCCACGGCAGCACCCACCGGCGGCAGGGCTTGGGGCCGGGCGGCAGCGCCGCCGATTTTCGTTACCTCAACCCCGACAACCTGGAGCAGTCCGACTTCCGGTTTCCGAGCGACAACGCGGCGGTTTTTGCCGAAAATCTGTTCCGGCTTTCGCCCCGTTTCAGCCTCACGCCGGGGCTGCGCTACGAGTACTTACGGACTACTTCGGACGGCTATTACTACGCCCAAACCAGCGGGCAGCCCACCGGTCTGCGACTGCTGGACAGCCGCAGCCGCAGCCGGGGCTTTTTGCTGCTGGGCCTGGGCGCGGGCTACGAGGTTTCGGCCGCTACCAACCTCTACGCCAACGTGTCGCAGAATTACAGCCCCGTCAATTACAACGACCTCCGCACCGTGAACCCCAACCTGCGCGTGGACCCCAACCTCCACGACGTGCGCGGCTACAACGCCGACCTCGGCTACCGGGGCACCGTGGGCCACTGGCTGAATTTTGACGTGGGCGGCTTCTACCTGGCTTATAACAACCGCATTGGCCAACTCACCCAGGCCGACGACCAGGCCAACATTTACCAGTACCGCACCAACATTGCCGACTCGCGCAGCGTGGGCCTCGAAACCTTTGCCGAAGCCGACGCGCTGGCCCTGTTGCGGCCCGGCACCCGGCAGCACCTCGGCCTGTTTGGCAGCGTGGCCTACACCGATGCCCGCTACATCAACGTGCCCCAGCGCAACTTGCAGAACAAATTGGTGGAATTGGCCCCGCAATGGATTGTGCGCTCCGGCCTCACCTATCGCGGCCCGCGCCTGTCGACCACGGCGCAGGTGTCGCACACCAGCCTGCAATTCACCGATGCCACCAACTCGCCCTTCGTGCCCAGCGGCATTCTGGGGGCCATTCCTGCTTACACCGTGGCCGATTTCTCGGCCACCTACGCCTGGCGCGTGGTGCAACTTTCGGGCGGCGCGGGCAATGTTTTGGATGCCCGCTACTTCACACGCCGCGCCAATGGCTACCCGGGGCCGGGCATTCTGCCGTCGGATGCCCAGAACTACTACCTCACGCTGAGCGTGAAAATCGGAAACCGCTAAAGCAAGTCTATTTCGGCTTCCGTCAGGCCGGTGCTGCTGGCGATAATTGCCGCGCTCACCCCGCTGGCTTTCAGGGCCTGGGCAATCTGCCGTTGGGTTTCCTGACGGCCCTGTTCCCGGCCCTGTTCCCGGCCCTGTTCCCGGCCCTGTTCCCGGCCTTGATTAAGTCCCTTCTGAAGGCCCTGCTCAATGGCGTACTGCATGGTGTTGATTTCGTCGCGGTAGCGTTTCAAACTGCCCTCGTACTGGTCGGCTTCGGCCGACGACATCTGGCCCAGCGCCGCCGCCTCGAACGCCTGGGTGAACACCTCGTCCCGAAAAAGCGAGGGGATACTTTGCAATTCTTCCAGGTGTTTGAGGAAATACAACCACTGGTCGAGCCGGGTTACCAGTTCTGCTTCCGACTTGCGGAAGTTGGGCATTTCCAGGTAGAAGTAGGTCAGTTTTTCGTAAAAAACCTCGCCGTGCTGGTTTTTCAGTTTCACTTCGTGCAGCACCTGACCCGTGCCCGCCGACGGCGGGTCGTTGAAAACAAAGTCCAGAATACCCACGCAGTACACCGCCTTCAGGGCAAAATCCCAGGTGCCCGCCTCGGCCTGTTCCCGGATGGGAAAGGTGGAATAAAATACCGTCCGGTCTTTGAAGTGGTTCTGCTTGGCTTTTTGCAGTTCCACAATGAATTTCTCGCCCGCTTCGTTCTCGCAGTAGATATCAAAAATGGCTTTGCGGTCGGCCAAGCCCGCGCCGCCCTGCTCGGGGTTGCGGAAACTCAATTCTCGAATCTGCGCCGTGGGAGGCAACAGGGCATTGAGAAAATCGCGCAACAGCGGCTTGCTGGCTTCCTGCCCAAAAATGCGCTTAAAACCGAAATCGGTGAACGGGTCGAGGTATTTGGCACGCATAACGGGGCGGATTGGCGAACACAAAGGAACGACAAAAACGACAGCCTGCCCGCCCTGTCTCGCCTCACAGCCCGTACTTGGCCAGCAAGTAGATGAGCGCCGCCATACTGCCCGCACCCAACTCCAGTTCCCGCTTGTTTACTTGGTCAAACGTATCCAGCGCCGAGTGGTGCAGGTCAAAATAGCGCTGCGAATCGCAGTCGTAGCCAATGAGGGCGGCGGGATGCACGGCGGCGGCCAGCGGCTCGATGTCGGTGCCCGCGTGGCCCGCTTCAATGTCGGCCGCGTGGTAGGGGCGCAGCAACGGAGCAAATTTCGCCAGTTTTTGCAACGCCGCCGGGCTGCCCTCCACCGCAAAGCCGCGCGGCGTGAAGCCGCCGCCGTCGCTCTCAATGGCGGCTAAATGCTGCTCGTGGTTGAGCTTGGCCAGGCGGGCGTATTCGTCACCGCCGCGCACCCCGTTTTCTTCGTTCATGAACAATACCACGCGCACGGTGCGCTCCGGTCGCAGGCCGGTGGCTTTGAGCAGGCGCAGGGCCTCCAGGCTTTGTACGCAGCCCGTGCCGTCGTCGTGCGCCCCCTGGGCCAGGTCCCAGGAGTCGAGGTGGCCGCCGACGGTGATGATTTCCTGGGGCATTTTTGTGCCCCGGATTTCGCCCACCACGTTGTAGCTTTTCACGTCGGGCAGGGTCTGGCAGGCCATTTCCAACTCAAATTCCAGGGTCGGGTCGGCATACAGCAACAGGCTGAGGCGGTCGGCGGCGTTGGTGCTGAGGGCCGCGCCCGGCACCGGGGCGGGGCGCATGGCCCCGGTGTGGGGGTGGTCGTCGCGGGCGCTGGTCATCGAGCGCACCAACGCGCCCACGGCCCCGCGCTTGGCAGCCTCGGCGGCCCCCAGCGCCCGCTGGTCCACGGCCCCGCCGTAGGCCCGGCCGGGTTCGATGAGGCGGTCGTCGAAGGGCCGGTTGAAGAACACGAAGCGGCCCTTCACGACCGAATCGGGCAGCGCATTCAGTTGGTCCAAGCTTTTCACTTCTACCACTTTGGCCTTCAGTTTGCCGCCCGTGCCCACCGAGCCGCCCAGGGCGCACAGGTCCACCTCAATGTGCTTGCCCTTGTTGCCGATGATTTCGCCTTTTTCCTTGGCACCCCGTACCCAATGCGGCACCAGCACTTCCTGCAAATAAACCCGGTCGAAACCCGCGCGTTCCATCTGCACTTTCCCCCACTCCACGGCCTGTTGCGCCTGCGCCGACCCCGACAGCCGCGCCCCGATGGTTGTGGTTAGCAGCCGCAGGTTTTCGTAACATTCGCCTTTGGTCAGGGCTTCATCAAACAAGCGGCGGATGGCCACGGAATCGGTTTTGTAGGCCACGGGGGCCTGGGCCTGGGCCGCACCAGCCCCGGCCAGCCCGGCCGCTACGGCCCCCAAAGCAACAAGAAAACGCATGGTAGCAGTCATATTGAACGGGTTGAAGGTACGGCAGAAGCGGCGCTATGGCTGGCTTGGCTACTCCCGGCACCGCACCGTGCCAGCCCCGCCACCGTATTACCTGCTGCCTTTGTCGAAAAGCCTGGGCCAAAACTAACACCTGCCCATCTCCCGGCTATGAAAAAAATTCGCTTCCTTTCCACCCTCCCGACTTTTGCCCAGGCTGCCCGCGCCACTGCCCGCGCCACTGGCCTCGCCGCCTACCGCACCGGCCGCCGCTTTCAGCGCCTCGCCGCCCGCGCCCTCGATGCCGTGCAGGACGTACTCCGCGCCGAAGTGGAAAACGGCAACCTGCGCCTGGTCGCCGATTTTCTGGCCGACAAAGCACTGCCCGCCGCCCGCGCCCTGCTCATCGAGCGCATGAGTGTGCGCCTGCTGGCCCGGCTGGGGCTGCGCGGGGCGCTGGCTTCCAACGTTGTGGGCTGGATTATCCCTTTCGTTATCGAAGGCCTGCTGCGAGTGGCCCTCAAAACCGGCTTGGTCGAAAAAATCCAAACCAACACCACCGTGGCCGAGTCGCTCCTCAAGCTCGACGAGCTACGCCGCGCCACCTGGAAACTGCTCGTGCCCGACCCCGGCACCGGGGCCGAGTGGGTGGAGGAAACGACAAGCACCGAACCGCTGCGATTGCCAGCCCCCGCAGCCCAAGCGGACTGAACCGGGCAGCCCCGATTCATTCACCACGAAAAGCGGTACGCAACAACGTCACCGATTAACCGGAGCGCATTGGGGTCAGCCACAATTAAGCAACGGATAACATTGGACCTGCATCGCCCACATCAGTACCGGATGTACCTTTGCCGGGCATATTTTGCCCTTGCTCATGGCCTCTAACCCGTTCATCGAACTGCTTTCGTATCATGACCTGCTGGCCAATCCGCGCCGAAACAGCCCCAACGAGTGGGCTTTGCTTTCCATCGCCGAGCGGTATGCGCGGCGGGCCCTCAAGGCCGTGCCCCTGCCGCTGGTAGCCGCGCTGCCGCCGGACGTACAGGCGCAGCACGCCCAACTGCGTGAGCTACTTCGCAAAACTCCGGGCACGGCCACCGACTGGGATAAGCGCGTGGCCCAAGTGCGCGAAGCAGTGGGCCTGTTGCAGCCAGTGATGGGATAAGATTGCAAGGTTGCTGCAACGCCTGTTTTATGGGATTGGGAGGGTATTTGCCGTAACTACCAGGTTCGTAACCGTGGTTCGCTGACCCGCCTGGTCGCCACTTGACCTCGGACCACGTCCCGCCCCCCGAGTGCAATGCTTTGCCTCTACGGCCGCCCGCCACGAGGCCCAGCTGTTGCGCGGGGCCGGGGCCGACCTGACCGTGCCCGAACGGCTACGCAAACTGCGCCAGCTCAACGGACGCATTTTTGCGCCCTTCTACGCGGCGCTCAAGGGGCATTCCGTCACGGTAGAACTATTCAAGCGCCAGCCGCAGGAGTCGGACGACAACTTTATGCGTTCGATGGCCAAGGAAAAGGACCAATGGACTTATTCGGTAAGAAAATTGCCCCGCTGATTACCGCGCTGTAGCGGCAAGGCGTAGTCTGTCTGCTGGCAGAGATGGCTACGCTGGTAATATTTGCTGAAGGCGGGGTACGGGCATTCCTGGAGCCAGCGGGTTTAGCGACAAAGGGGGTTGGGCAACAAGGATAAGCGTGAACCACCTACATTTGCCCGGACGTTAAAACCGCCCCCACCTCTCTCGCCCTTTTGTAAGCTGCCACCTATGCGCCGCAACCCTACCCGCCTCATGGCCCTGCTGACCAGCATTGCCGCCAACTGTTACTTGGTAGCCCCGCTGCCAGCCCACGCGCAAGCGCCCACCGTGGCAGCCACCACCCCGGCCGCCAATGCCCACGCCGCCGCCCGCGCCAATTCGGCCGTGGCCGTTACCTTCTCGGCCCCGGTCACGGCCGCCTCGGCGAATAACCTTGCGGTGTTCTCCTCGCAGGTGGGCGGGCGCAAGGCGGGCACCGTGGCCGGGCGCGGCAGCGTCGCGGTGCCCCTCGCACGCGGGGCCAGCACCGAGGCGGGCTGGGCGTTGGTGGGCAACCCCTTTGCTGCGCCGTTCGACCCGAGTAGTTTGAGCAACACCGCCGGTATTGATAATGCCAAGTACGTATTTGAAAGCACTGGTGCCTACGTGGGCACCTACCGCACCTACCGCACCTACTTGCCCGGCAGTCCCGCCCCCGGCAACCCTTCGTGGCCCTGGGACAAGGTTTTTTCGTGCGCCGCTCCGGTTGGTCGGCCGAGGCCGTAACCGTCTATCCCAACCCGGCCACGGGCCGCGCCACGGTGCTGGTGCCGGGCGTGGCCGGGGCCAGCGCACTGAAGCTCGCCCTGTCCAACGCCCTGGGCCAGGTGGTGTACACCGAAACGGCCGGAGCCACCACTGCCACCAAGCGCCTGACGCTCGATTGAGGGCAGCAATAAAAACCTCTTACCCAACCCAACCCATGCCCGCCGCTCCCCTCAAAAAGCCCCGCTACTTCGCCACCCACGCCGCCATGGCCGAGGTGCAGCTTGCCTACGGCCTCAGCCTGAGCCTGGCAGACCGGCTGCGTGAACTCAACCGCCTCAACCGCATTGCCGAGGCCAGCGCCTATGGCGACGCGCCCCGCCCCCGCCGCAAGCGGCTGCAACTCTACTTCCAGCAGCCCGGCGAAACCCTGGCCGATTTTTTTGCCCGCACCGAACAAGCCCGCCACGCATGGACATCTTCGCTGAAGAATTCCGCGACTTTATAGGTCTGCTCAATCACCACCGGGTTGAGCACCTGCTGGTTGGCGGCTACGCCGTGAACCTCTACGGCTACCACCGCCCCACCGGCGGCCTGGACTTGTGGGTGAATCCGGCAGCCGATAACATCGGCCGATTGGCCGACTGCGTGGCCGCCTACGGCTACGAAGCCGAGCCATTGCGGGACTATGCGCCCCAAGTGGCCGCCAAAGGCTTGAAGATGGAGCTGAACGAGCCGCCGGTCCTGATTGACGTGCTGGCCCAAATTGCGGGGGTGCGGTTCGCGGACGTGTACCCCAACCACCGCACCTATTTGCTGGAGGGACTGGAAATTCACCTCATCAACCGGGACGATTTGCTCATCAGTAAATTGGCATCTGACCGCCCAAAAGACCAGGACGACGTGCAGAAACTACAGGGACTGGAAGCACTTATAAAAGGTAAAAAGCTGTCGTTTTTTGAGCGGCCGCAGGATGCTGGCTGACCGACCCGAACAGGCTAATCTTCCTACCCCCACGCCCATAAAAAAAGGCGGCCCAGGAGGCCACCTCTTTCCCAACCGGGGCGCGGCGAGAATTCCCACCCAACACCGGACCCGATTCCACCCTTCGCTTAGTGCCGGAACAAAAGTTCGCGGTACTTCACCAAAGGCCAGTCCTCATCCGCAACCAGCAGTTCGAGCTTGTCGACGGCGCGACGAATGGTCGCAAATTTTGATTTTACGTTGTCGCAGTAGGCCACCGCTTTGGCGCGGGCATCGGCCATGTTGTTGGCTACTTTGCGTTCGTCCACCATGATGTCCACCGTCGTTTTGATGGTGGCCACGTAGGCCGAAATGCGCTTTATCATGCCCACCGTCACTTCGGTGTGCTCGTCGTCCAGGCCCAGGTCGCGCAGGCCGCGCACGTTGGCAATGAGCTTGGTTTGGTAGGCCAGGGCCGTGGGGATGACGTGGTTCATGGCCAAATCGCCCATCACGCGGCTCTCAATCTGGATTTTCTTGGTGTAGTCTTCCAGCAGAATTTCGTGGCGGGCGTGCAGCTCGCTTTCCGAAAAAATGCCGTGCCGGGCAAATAGTTCCGCCGCTTGTGCGCCCACCAGCGCATCCAGGGCCTGGGGGGTGGTGCTGATGTTGCTCAGGCCCCGGCGGGCGGCCTCGTCGCGCCACTCATCGGAATAGCCGTTGCCCTCGAACCGAATGGCTTTGGAACCGATGACGTACTCACGCAACACATCCACGATGGCCACTTCTTTTTTCTGGCCGTCGGCAATGCGGGCATCCACCGCCTTTTTAAAGTCAATGAGTTGGTCGGCCACGGCGGCGTTGAGCATGGTCATGGCCGACGAGCAGTTGGCCGACGAGCCCACCGCCCGCAGCTCGAACTTGTTGCCGGTGAAGGCAAACGGGGAAGTGCGGTTGCGGTCGGTGTTGTCAAGTAGAATGGCCGGGATTTTGTCAATACCCAGCTTGAGGTAGATGTTGTCGCCTTTGCCCAGCGGCACTTCGGCGGTGCGCTCCAGTTCGTCGAGCACCCCGTCGAGCATCGACCCCACGAACACCGACATGATGGCCGGGGGCGCTTCGTTGGCCCCGAGGCGGTGGTCGTTGCTGGCCGAGGCGATGCTGGCCCGCAACAAGTCGCCGTAGCGGTGCACGGCCTTGATGGTGGTGATGAAAAAGGCCAGGAATTGCAGGTTTTCCTTGGGCTTGCGGCCGGGGGCCAGCAGGTTCACGCCGGTGTCGGTGCTCATGGCCCAGTTGTTGTGCTTGCCGCTGCCGTTCACGCCGGCAAAAGGCTTTTCGTGCAGCAACACCTTGAAGTTGTGGCGCTCGGCCACGCGGTCCATCAAGTCCATCAGCAGTTGGTTGTGGTCCACGGCCAGGTTGGCATCTTCAAAGGTCGGGGCGCATTCGTACTGATTGGGGGCCACCTCGTTGTGGCGGGTCCGCAACGGAATGCCCAGTTGGTTGGCTTCTTCCTCAAACTCAACCATGAAGCCGTGGGCGCGGGCCGGAATGGAGCCGAAGTAGTGGTCCTCGAGTTGCTGCCCTTTGGCGGCGGCGTGGCCAAACAGCGTCCGGCCGGTCATCACGAGGTCGGGGCGGGCATCGTAGAGGGCCTTGTCAACCAGAAAATACTCCTGCTCGATGCCCAGGGTGGTGTTCACCCGTTCCACGTCCTTGTCAAAATACTGGCACACGTCCAACGCGGCCTTTTCCAGCACCGCCAACGACTTGAGCAGCGGGGCTTTGTAATCGAGGGCTTCGCCGGTGTAAGCCACGAAAATCGTGGGAATGCACAGCGTTTTGGCCCCCACCGTTTCGATGATGAAGGCGGGCGAAGTGGGGTCCCAGGCCGTGTAGCCCCGCGCCTCGAAGGTGTTGCGGAGGCCGCCGTTGGGGAAGCTGCTGGCATCGGGTTCCTGCTGCACCAGCGCCGACCCTTTGAAGCTCTCAATGGGCCGGCCGTCGGAGTTAAGGTCAAAAAACGAGTCGTGCTTTTCGGCGGTTGCGCCGGTCAGGGGCTGAAACCAGTGGGTGTAGTGGGTGGCCCCTTTGGCCATGGCCCAGGTTTTCATGGCCGAAGCGACGGCATCGGCCACGCCGCGTTCCACCGCATTTCCCTGCTTTACGGCGGCTTGCAATTTCTTGAAATACTCGCCGGCCATCGTCGAGCGCATGGCTTCCAGGTTGAACACGTTTTGGCCAAAGCTGTCGGAACGGCGGGCTGCCGCTGGCTTCACCGCAATGGGATGGCGTGTAGCGGCAAGTTCGAGGGCTTTGAAACGAAGGATGGCCATGGGAAGTAGCGGGTGGGAGCAGCGGCTAGGTGGGTACGGAAATGCTTTTGCACCGACAAAGATAGAACAAAAACGCAAATTTTAACAAATGGGGTAGCAGCGGAGGGGCGCAGCTGCCAAGAACGGCACAATTTTTACCCAACACCCTACCAAATTAGGGGGTCGGGGACTAAATTCTACCACTTATTTTCGTTTATGGCAACTACCGCGCATTTTTCGCACCCCGCAAAACAATCCCTTTCATTTCAACGGGCCTGGCCCGCTGCCCCCAGACCGCCTAACTTCGTGCCGCGCACCCGCCCCACCACGCATGAAAATTGTCGGTTTTACGTTCGTCCGAAACGGCCTCACCTACGACTACCCGGTGCTGGAAAGCATTCAGTCGTTGCTGCCGCTTTGCGACGAGGTCGTCGTGGCGGTGGGGCAGTCCACCGACGATACCCTGGCTTTAATCCGCAACCTGAACTCGCCCAAAATCCGCCTTCTGGAAACGGTGTGGGACGATTCGTTGCGCGAGGGCGGCCGGGTGCTGGCCCAGGAAACCGACAAGGCCCTGGCCGCCGTGCCCGCCGATGCCGATTGGGCCATTTACCTGCAAGCCGACGAGGTGCTGCACGAAGCCGACTACCCGGCCCTGCGGGCGGGCATGGCCCAATGGCTGACCAACCGGGCCGTGGACGGCCTGCTGCTGCACTACCGGCATTTTTACGCTTCCTACGACTACGTGGGCGATTCCAAACGCTGGTACCGGCGCGAAATTCGCGTGGTGCGGCCCGGCATTGGCGCGTACTCATACCGCGACGCGCAGGGCTTTCGCAAAAACCACAACGAAAAACTACGGGTCAAATTATTGGCCACCACGGTGTATCACTACGGTTGGGTGAAGCCTCCCGCCGCTATGCAGCGCAAGCAAGAAACGTTCGGCAAGCTCTGGCATTCGGACGAGTGGATGGCACAGCACGTGGCCCCGGCCGCTGAGTTCGACTACAGCCAGATTGACTCGCTGCAACCGTTTGCCGGCACCCACCCGGCCGTGATGGCCGGCCGCATCCAGGCCCGGAACTGGCATTACGCCCACGACATGAGCCGCAACCGTTACCGCTTTAAGGACCAGGCCAAGAATCTGCTGGAGCGCCTGACCGGTTACCGGTTGGGCGAGTATAAAAACTATCGGCTCGTCTGATTGACTGCGGTTTATTGTTTCTTGTGGAACAAGTCTTCGCAAATTGTTTGAGGTTAAATCGGCTTCCTGGAACTGTTCCAGCGATTCTCCAGTGGCGCAGCCTTACAAGAAACAAGAAACCGTAAATGTGCAGCACCACGCCCGGCCTACCTTTGCCGGATGCAACGCCGCTTCACTTTTCAGCCCCGGTATTTTTTGTTCTGGCTGCTGTTTTTTGCCGTCAGCCGGGGCTTGTTTCTCGCCTACCATTTTGCCCACACCCGGCAGCTTGCCGCCAGCACTCTACTCAGCACTTTCGGGTACGGGTTGCGCCTCGATGCTTCGGCGGCAGCCTACCTGTGCCTTTTGCCCTTCCTGCTGTTCGTGGTTGATGCGCTGTTGCGGCCCCGGTGGGCGCTGGGGCGCGTGGTGGGGGCTTATTCGGCCGTGGTAGGCACTGTGGTGGCCGTGATGGTAACCGCCGATTTGGAACTGTACCGCACCTGGGGTTTCCGACTCGACGACACGCCGCTACAATACCTGAACTCGCCGGGCGAGATGGCCGCCTCGGCGGGCAGCGGCCCCATCGGGCTGCTGCTGGCGTTGCTGGCCGGGCTGCTGCTGGGCGGGTGGCTGCTGTACAATGCAGTGGTGGGCCAGTTGCGGCCGTTGCCGGCTTGGTTCGGGCGCGGCCGGGCGGCACTGGCCGGGCTGCTGTGCGCGGCGCTGCTCGTGCTGCCCATGCGGGGCGGCACCCAGCAAATCCCCATCAACCAGAGCGATGTGTATTTTTCCAGCGTTCCCTTCGCCAACCACGCCGCCCTGAACGCGCCCTGGAACCTGGTGGTCACGATGCGGCAACGAAGCCAAGAGCAACCGTTGCGGCCCTTTATGACCGACGGTTCTGCCCGGCGGCTGGTGGCCCAGGTGTACCCGCTGGCGGCCAACGGCCCAGCGTCCGCGCCCAAGCCCCAACCCCGCCCCGCCGCCGATTCGGCCGGCACTGCGGCCGATTCCGTCAATCAGCTTTTGGTAGTGCCCCGGCCCAACGTGCTGTTTATTATCCTAGAAAGTTTCACGGCCAAGCTTGTGGGCTGCGTGGGCGGCGAGCCAGGCGTGACCCCGGTGCTGGACAGCCTGGCCCGCACCGGGGTGCTGTTCAGCCACATTTACGCTGCCGGCGACCGCAGCCAGAAGGGCCTCGTGGCCCTGTTGTCGGGTTATCCCAATCAGCCCACGACCAGCATCATCAAGTACCCCCGCAAAACCGAACACTTACCCCATTTGTGCCAGGCGCTGGCCGCTGTGGGCTACCATTCGCACTACTACTACGGCGGTGAACTGGCCTTTGCCAACATGAAAAGCTACTTGCAGAGCGCCGGCTACGAGAAATTTACCGAACGCTCCGACTTCGCCCCCGCCGACCAGAACTCCAAATGGGGAGCGCACGACGAAGCCCTGTTTGCCCGGATGCTGACCGACCTGTCCCGGCAGCCCACCCCGTTTTTTGTCACCGCCTTCACCCTCAGCAGCCACGAGCCTTTTGAGGTGCCCATGAAACCGGTATTTCCCGGCTCCGACGAGGCGGCGCTGTTTCGCAATTCGGTGCATTACACCGACCGGGAACTGGGCAAATTCCTGCGTCAGGCCCGGCAACAGCCCTGGTACGCCCACACCCTGCTGGTGCTGTGCGCCGACCACGGCCACCCCCAACCCGGCAACACCGCCAACGACGACCCCCTCAAGTTTCACATTCCGCTGCTGCTGGCTGGCGGGGCGTTGCAGCCCGCTGCACGGGGCCGCGTGGTGCCCCTCATCGGCTCACAAACCGACGTGGCGGCCACGCTGTTGCGGCAACTGGGGCTGCCCGCACAACAGTTTGTCTGGAGCCGCGACCTGCTGGTCCCCGGGGCGCGGCCCTGGGCATACTACTGCTACACCGACGGGCTGGGGGCCGTTGGCCCGGCGGGCACGGTCACGTTCGACAACGTGGGGCGGCGCGTGACGCGGCGCGATGCCACGGTTCCGGCGGAGCAGTTGCGCTGGGGCCAGGCCATGGAGCAGGTGTCGTGGGCCGATTTTCTGCGGCGCTGAACAGCCGAGCGCTAGTTTTTCAAGTTGCCCGGCACCCCCTGCGGAAACGCCTCGGCAATTTCGCGCTGCAACTCCCCAATGCGGTTGCCGGGGTTGGGGTGAGTGCTGAGAAACTCGGGAGTGCTGCCACTGCCGCCCTGTTTCTCCAACATCGTCATCACCTGAATCATGGCGCGGGGGTCGTAGCCCGCTGTGGGCGTGAATTTGACGGCCATATTGTCGGCCTGTAGCTCGTCGTTGCGGCTGAACCGCAGACCTACCACCTTGGCAATGGCCGCCGCTGCCGCCGCCCGCGCCGCCGACGAAGCCGGGTGGTCGGGGTCGTAGGTGCCAATGGCGGCGGCTGTGGCCAGGCCCTGCGTGAGGCCCGACTTGGCCACTTGCTGGGCCGAATGCCGCTCCACCACGTGCCCGATTTCGTGGGCCAGCACCCCGGCCAACTGCGCTTCCGAAGTCAGGTTTTTGAGAATGCCCTGGGTGATGAACACCTGCCCGCCGGGCAGCGCGAAAGCATTGATGGTCTGGTCGTCGGCCAGCAGGTGAAATTGAAATTTGTAGGGAGTTTTGGTGTCAAGCCGGTTGGCCGCTACAATTTGCTGGCCCACCTGCTGCACGGCGGCGCTGGCGCGGGGGTCGGCGCTTTCGCCGCCGTACTGCGCTTCCATTTCGGGGGCTGCTTGCAGGCCCAGGGCAATTTCCTGGTCGGGGGTCATGCCGCCCACGTGCTGGGTTTCGCCCGTCACCTCGTTTTTGGACGTGTTGAAAAAGTAGCCCAGCAGCGAAACAGCGGCAATGACCAGGCCAATGATAACGCGAAGGTTTAAGCGCATGGCAAGTGTAAAATTAAAAGGTGAATGAAAAACGAACGGTAGCACCCGCCCCGGCCGCCAGCCAGCGGGCGTTACTCTAACGCGGGAATCCGGCCGGGGTTGGGGCCGGGCGCGAACCACCCCTGACGCAACGTTTCGGACGTAGTTTCGCGGGGCCGCCGCCAGCCAGCACCGGGCGAGGCTTTGCTCCACTTCCCCAGTTTTTCGCCATGCCCTCCCCTTTCCGGCCATTGCCCGCCGCTCGTCTCCATTCCGTTGCCCGCACCCTGGCGGCAGCGGGGCTGGCGGGCAGCCTGATAGCCTGCGGCCACGCCCTGCCCCAGGTGCCGGGCTTCGATGCCGCTGCCTGGCGCACCGACCCCTATGCCTGCCGCAACCGCCGCGCCGCCCTGCTGCCCCCGCTACTGGCCGCCAGGGAGCAACTCTACGAAGCCCGCGCCAACGACGTGACGGCGCTGCTTGGCCAGCCCGATGAGGAAGAACTGCGAGCTAATACCGAAAAGGTCTATTTTTATTACCTTGCTCCAGGTACGCAGTGCGCCCCCGGCCACCGCCGCTCGGCGGCCCCGCAACTGAGCCTGCGCTTCGGCCCGCTCGGCACCGTGACGGAGGTGCTGGCCGATGCGGTGGAGGGCGATAAATAAACAATTCTTATAAATGCCTAACGCAGCACGGCCCAGTCCCCGCATAGGAACCGGGCCGTTGGGCAGCGCCAAATTGGGCGGCGGCACTTACATCTGGCTTTGCGGCTGCACAAACCGCGAATCGTTGGTCGGCTCGCTTGGCTCCACGTACAGGTCGCTGAGTTGCGCCGGGGTCAGGATGCGGCGAAACTCCTGCTCTAGTTGGGCATTCAGTTCGGAGATTTTGGCCTGGCGGGTGGCGGCATCGGTTTTGTAATGCTCGTCAATTTGCCGCAGCCGGGTTTCGCGGGCGCGGGTCAGCCCATTCCAGGTTTGGTACTGCTGCTCCGTGAGTTGCAGCCGGCTGCTGAGTTCGCGGATTTGTTGGGGCGTGACGACGGGCGGCGTGGCCAAGGCCATCACCGAGGGGTGGTCTTTGAGGGTTTCCGACTGTTGGGCCGCCGCACGTTGCGGGCCTGCCAAGCAGGCAGCCAACAGCAAAAAAACGGACAGAAAGGAAGCTTTCATAAGCGGCTGACCGGGGTGGGTTGGATAAATTTGAGAACGACCGGCACAAATTTACGAAAAACTATTGGGTTCTTCTTCTTTTTCTCCTAAATTTTTCTTCGTCTGTCCCGCCTTCAGCCCCGTTATGCGTCCTTTCCCAGCAGCCGGGCCACGTATTTGCCCACAATGTCAAACTCCAGGTTAACTCGTTCGCCCACCCGCAACTGCCCGAAACCGGTGTGTTCGTAAGTGTAGGGGATAACGGCGACCGCGAAGCCGGTGTCGGTGCTATCGAAGCAGGTCAGGCTGGTGCCGTTCACGCAGATGGAGCCTTTTTCCACCGTCAGCCGGCCCGGCCCAGCGGCGTGGTGGAAGCGAAAAATCCACGACCCTTGCTGGTCTTCAATGCCCACGCACTCGGCGGTAGCATCGACGTGGCCCTGCACGATGTGGCCGTCGAAGCGCCCGCCCGCCAGCAGGCACCGCTCCAGATTCAGGCGGCGGCCGGGTTCCCAAAGGCCCAGGTTCGTCACGCGCAGGGTTTCGTCGATGGCCGTCACGACGTGGGTGCCAGCCGCCGGGTCCACGGCTACCACGGTCAGGCACACGCCGTCGTGGGCCACGCTCTGGTCAATTTTCAACTCCGCCGCGAAGGGCGAACGAATGGTGAAGTGGCGGTTGGTGCCATCGGCCACCACCGCTACCACGGTGCCTAAATTTTCAATAATTCCTGTGAACATGGTGCAAATGTAGGGGCGGGGGCAAGCCTCGCTCCTACTTCCCTCTGCCCTCGACAATTATTTTTAATGTGTACAACAACACTCGAAAATCCATTGCCAGGCTCATGTTTTCAATGTAGAGTATGTCAAACTTTAGCCGTTCTACCATTTGCTCCACGGTTTCGGCGTAGCCGTATTTCACTTGTCCCAGGCTGGTGAGGCCGGGGCGGACGCGGTGCAGATGCCGGTAGTGGGGCGCGATTTTCACGATTTGGTCGATGAAGAACTGGCGTTCCGGGCGGGGACCGACGATGCTCATTTCGCCTTTAAGCACGTTCCAGAACTGCGGCAGTTCGTCGAGGCGCACCTTCCGCATGAAGCTGCCCCACCGGGTGATGCGCGGGTCGTGGTCGGAGCTGAGTTTGGGGCCGGCGGCTTCGGCATCCACAAACATGGAGCGGAACTTGATAATTTGAAACGGCTGCCCGTTTTTGCCGATGCGCGGCTGTCGGTAGAACACCGGACCGGGGGACGAAAGCTTGACCAGCAGGGCCGTGCAGGCATACACCGGCCAGGCCAGTAGCAAAAACAGGGCCGACCCCACCACGTCTATCAGCCGCTTGAGCACGACCTGCCACACCGGCAGCAGGTCCTGCTTGATTTCGATGAGCGGGGTGCCGAACAGGTGGTTCACCTTCACCGACCCCAGCAGCATCTGGTAGAGGTCGGGCAGGATGCCAATGCGGACCGGGGAGCCTTCGAGCAGGGTCAGAATCTGCTGGATGAGGCGGTGTTCGCTGGGTTCGATGGCGATGATAACCTGCTCGAGGTGCAAGGCCCGGACCAGGGCTGGCAGGCGCTCGTAGTTGCCCCGGGCGGGCAACTCGGCGGCCAGGCGCGGGTCCACGGTGTCGCCCACCGGGGCAAAGCCCACCAACCGCAGCCCCAGGTGCCGGGCCGTGCGTTGCAGTTCGTGCAGGGTGTCGTAGGCCAGCGCGTTGGACCCCACCAGCAGCGTCGGAAACGAGATGTGGCCCCGCCGCACCTGCCGTTGCACGCTGCTCACGGCCCAGGTGCGAAACACGGCCGTAAGCAGAAAATGCAGCAGGAAATACGCCGTAATGGTTTTGTAGTATAGCCGGTAGTTGTTCACGCCCTGGTCGTCGAGGAGCAGGGCAAAGAAAATAACGACTGCCCCCAGCACCGACACCTGCGCCAGCCGAATCAGTTCGGCCAAGCGCGACTTGCGGAAAATGTCGCGATATTCGCCAATCAGGGCGTAAAGCAGGGTCCAGAAGGCGGCAATCATCAGGGCCGCGCCGGAGAGGAAAAACAACGCCCCTTCGGTGAAATGGTAGCCCGTGATTTCGCTCAGCAAATACTTCCGCAGCAGGAAAAACCCCATCCAGGCCAGCAGGGCTGCCCCAAAGTCGGCCGCCACAAGCTTGACGTACTGAAAACGGTGATGAAGCGGCAAAACAGATGCAATGGAGTAGTTTCGTGGCAAAACGCAGAACAAAGGTAGTTTTTGGTTTCTGGTTTTTGGTTTTGTTAGCCACTACAGAAATTTTTACAGCACCCAGCACCACCCCGCCCCAAAAATATGACCGACACTTACCGCCACCGGGGACAGCGCCGCGCCTTGGTGGCCGCATTGCGCCAGCGCGGCATCCGCGACGAACGGGTGCTGGCCGCCGTTGGGGCCGTGCCGCGCCACTGCTTTTTCGCTGCCGCTTTCGATGCCCATGCTTACCAGGACAAAGCCTTTCCGATTGGCGAGGGCCAAACCATTTCGCAACCCTACACTGTGGCCTACCAGAGTGAGTTGCTGGGCCTGCAACCCGGCCAGCGGGTGCTGGAGGTGGGCACCGGGTCGGGCTACCAGTGCGCGGTGCTGCTCCAACTCACGCCCCTGGTGCACAGCATTGAGCTAAACGCCGTGCTGTTTGCCCGCACCCGCCAACGGCTGGCCGACCTGGGCGCGGGCGGGGCCGATTTGCACTGCGGCGACGGCTCGGTAGGCTTGCCGGGGGCGGCTCCGTTCGATGCCATCTTGGTGACGGCGGGGGCACCGGGACTGCCGCTGGCCCTGCTGCGGCAACTTGCCCCCGGCGGCCGGCTGGTCATTCCGGTCGGCACCGGCGAAAGCCAGCGGATGGTGCGCGTACAACGCGAAGGCCCGGAGGATTTTGTGCGCGAGGAGTTTGACCTGTTTCGGTTTGTGCCGCTGCGGGGGGCCGGAGGCTGGCCTACTTAAAACGGTGGTCAGCACCTGAACCCCGGATGAACCCCGGAACTGGCGGGCGGCTCCGTATTTTTGGCTTTTCGGCAGCCGATTGAAACAGTTTAGTGCGGCCGTGCGTTGGCAACAAACCATTTTATTCCGGTCGGCCGGAATCAATTTCTAGTTTCATTATTAACTCATGCTCAACCCGCTACTTGCCTTTAGCCAGCGTTTGCTTCCGCTGCTGATTGCCGTCGTTTTGTTGCCCGCTCCGGGCCGTGCCCAGGCCCCCGCGCCGCGCTCCTACCCCGAACATCGTTTTGGGCCACGTTGCGCGTTCGACAGCGTGCAGGAGGCGGTGTGGCGGCGCAACCCGGCCGGGCGAGCCGAGTATCAGGCGTTTTTGCGGCAAGTGCGCGAATCGGTGGCCCGCGATGCGGCTCCCGCCAGCCAGGCGCGGGCGCTGCCCGACGTGACGGTGCCCGTGGTGATGCACATCATTCACACCGGCGGCAGCAACAACATTTCGGATGCCCAGGTGCTGGATGCGGTGCGGGTCATCAACCTGGATTTCAGCAAAACCAACGCCGACACCAGCCTGATTGCGCCCTTGTTTGTGGGCCGCATTGCCAACGTAGGCTTTCGCTTCCGGCTGGCCCGGCTGGACCCCAGCGGCCACTGCACCACCGGCATCACGCGCACCTATTCTACCCAAACCAACATCGGCGACGATGCCGTGAAGCAAGTCATCGTCTGGGACCAAAGCCGCTACCTCAACGTCTGGATTTGCACCAACGCCAACGGGGCCGGGGGCTATTCCATCCTGCCTTGCCAGGGCGGCCTCAGCGACGGCATCGTGATTCGCAACGCACAGTTTGGCAGCATTGGCACCTCGGGCGGTAGCAACCAGGCCAGCCGGTCGCTGACGCACGAAATTGGCCATTACTTTGGCCTGTCCCACACCTGGGGCGGCACCAACACCCCCGGCCTGCCCGGCAATTGCGGCATGGACGACGGCATTGCCGACACCCCCAACACCGTGGGTTACACCTACAACGGCGGCGGTGGCAGTTGCAACACCAATTTCGGCACCTGCACCGCCAACGGGGTTCGCATCGTAGCCAACGTGCAGAACTTCATGGATTACGCCGACTGCGAACGGATGTTCACGACCGGGCAGCGGGCCACGATGCGGGCTTCGCTGGCCCTGGCCTGCCGCCAAACCCTGGTGTCGGCGGCCAACCTGGTGGCGACCGGCACCAACGACGGCTACGCCGGTGGCCCCTGCGCCCCGGTGGTGGCGTTCCGGGCCTCGGCCACCACCATTTGCGAAGGCAGCAGCGTGGCCTTTACCGACTATTCGTACAATGCCGACCTCACGGCCCCCGGCACGGTGTACGGCTGGCAGTTTCCGGGGGGCAGCCCGGCCACGTCGAGCCAGCACAACCCGGTGGTGAATTATGCCCAGGGCGGCATCTACAACGTCACGCTCACCATTAGCAACGCCAACGGCAGCGGCACCCACACCGAAACCCAACTGGTGCAGGTCGTTGGGGCCGGCGTGGGGCTGGTGGCCCCGGTCGATGAGTCGTTTGAGAATCCGGGCTTTCCCTACAATTTTGCCGTCCCGGATTTGCGCAACTGGGCGCAAGCTTCGTCGTTGCAATCGAGCCAGGCCCGCTGGGCCAGGCTCCCGGCCATCTCCGGCGGCCTGGTAGTACCCGACGGCCTTGCCTGCGTGGCTGTGCGCGGCGCGACTTTCCCCACGGGCACCACGGTCGACCTGATTTCGCCCAACATCGACACCCGCGCCTATTCGGCGGCCAACCCGCCCGTGCTGCTCTTCGACCGCGCCTACCTGATTAGCCCCGTCGGCGGCCCCGATTTGTTGAAGGTGCAGGTGAGCAACAACTGCGGCACGAGCTGGACCACGGCGGCCAGCTTTTCCCAGGCCGCCCTCAACACGATGGGAACCCAGACCGGGGCGGGCTTCATCCCCGACGTGCTTCAGGACTGGCAAACCCAGGCCGTGTCCCTTGCCCCACAGTTTTTTGGCTCGAGCTTCCAGCTGCGCTTTGAACTGACCACGCACTACGGCAATAACACGGTGTATCTCGACCACGTGCGGCTGGCCTTGCCCACAGCGGCGCGAGCGGCGACTTTTGCCGCTGCCGGCCTGCGCCTGTTTCCGAACCCCGCCACCGCCGAAACGGCCCTGGAACTGACGCTCCATCAGTCTACCCAGGTGCAGGTGTGCCTGACCGACGCGCTGGGCCGCGTGGTGCGCGAACAGCCCGCCCAACGCCTGGGCGGCGGTGCCCAACGCCTGGCCCTGACCACGGCGGGCCTGCCAGCGGGCCTCTACGTGGTGCAGGTGCGGCTGGATGGGCAACTGCACACCACCAAGCTGGAAGTGCGCTAAGGGCGTACAAATGCTGCCAGCACTTTTTGGCCCGCTGGGGACTTTGTTCGTAACTTTAGGCCCTCGATTTTCCGGTTGCTGACGTTTTCTACTTGGGTTGGTGCTGGCCGGGCCGGTTTTTCTTTTTCACTTCTTCACTTCCTGTTTTTCTCCCAACTTTATGCTGAAAAAACTCTTACCCGCCCTGGTACTGGCGACGGTGGCCCTGGCCCCGGCCCGCGCCCAGGATGCCAACTGGCGGCCCTGCGGCTCGGCCGAACTGCAACGGCAATACTTTGCCGAACACCCCGGTGCCGAGCGGGCCTACCAGCAAATGCAGGAACAGGCCGACCGCCTCAACGCCCAGCAACGCAATACCGCCGTGAACCTGCCCCCCGACAAAACGGTGCCCGTGGTGGTGCATATTCTATACTACAACATTCCGGCCAACAACACGGTGCCGCCCAGCTACATCACCGACGCGCAGGTGAACGGCTTTATCGGCATCGTCAACCGCGACTACCGCAAGGCCAACCCCGACACCATCGACATCGTGTCCCCGTTTGTGCCCGCCAACCCCCGGTTTCAGTTTCGGCTGGCCAAACTGGACCCGCAAGGCAACTGCACCACCGGCATCACCCGGCACTACTCGTTTGAGTCAGACTTTGGCACGGGCGGGGCACTGGGCGTTAACGGCGTTTCTAGCGTAGTGTATTGGCCCCCAAACAAGTACATGAATGTGTGGGTGGTAAATGGCATCGCTACCATGGCAGGCGGCTACACCTTCGGCGGGGCTGGCTTGTGCAACGGCGGGTCCGTGGACGGCATTGTGATTCTGCGGAGCCAATTTGGCCAGCAAACGTCCAACCTGCCCACCCGCTCGATGACCCACGAAATCGGGCACTATTTCAGCCTGGCCCACACCTGGGGTGGTTCCAATACGCCGGGCCAAGCTGGCAACTGCAGCCTGGACGACAACATTGCCGACACCCCCAATACGGTGGGCGTGACCGGTGGCGGCTGCCCGCTGACGATGGCCTCCTGCCCCGGCTCGGCTGTGCCCATTGCCAACGTGCAGAACTACATGGACTATGCCGATTGCGAGAAAATGTTCAGCCAGCAGCAGGTGGACCGGATGCGGGGCCTGACCATCACCTCCTCCTGCCGCATCAACCTCATCTCGCAGGCCAACCTGGTAGCCACCGGCACCAACGACGGCTACGCGGGCGGGGCCTGTGCTCCGATTGCCGACTTTCAGCCCGTCACCAACACCGTGTGCGAAGGCGGGCAGATTAGCTTCCGCTCGTATTCTTACAACCTGACCGCCGCCGGCAACCCCACTTCCTACCTCTGGACGTTCCAGAACGGCACGGGCACGCCCGTCACGTCCACGTCGCAGGCCCCCACCGTCAGCTACCCCGTGGCCGGCGTGTACGACGTGACCCTGACCGTGACCAATGCGGCGGGCAGCAACACCAAAACCGCCACCCAGCTTGTGTACGTGAACGGGGCCAGCGCAGGCGAGAGCCTGCCCTTTGCCGACTCGTTCGAGAACGCCGCCTACCCGGTTTACTACCCTGCGCCTTCGCAACGCAACTACCGCACCTTCAGCGCCAGCAGCACCGGCTACCCCAGCTTCACTGCCTGGCAGCGCCGCACAGCCAGCTCTTCCGTTGCCGCCGCCGACGGCGTGGCCTTCCTGCAAGTGCCCAACAACGGCCTCCCCACCGCAGCCGTGGCCACGCTCATCACGCCCAACATCGACCTCACGCGCATCGTCAGCGGCGGAGTGTTGAGCTTTAGCGAATACTTCGGGGCCCGCACCCCCACCTCCACCGCTTCGCTGGCCGTGGAATACAGCACCGACTGCGCCAACACTTGGCAGCCGCTGGCCACGCTGCTGGCCACCCAACTCAATGTGAACTCCGGCGTGGCCAGCCCCGCTTCCGCCAGCGATTGGCGCAACATTCAGTTGCCGATTCCGACCTCGGCCCAACTCAGTTCCACGTTCCAGTTGCGCTTCCAGTTCCGCAACAACACCGCTGCGGTCGACAACCCGTTCTACTTCGACAAGCTGGCCATCACCGGCGTGCTGGGCACCCACGCGGCGGCCCTGGCCCGGCGCGACATCGGCGTGTACCCCAACCCGCTGACCAACGAAACGGCCGTGCACGTGACCTTGCCCGCCAGCGCTTCGGTCCAAATCAGCCTCACCGACGTGGTGGGCCACGAGGTGCTCACGGTGCCCGCCAAAACCTACCCCGCCGGCCCCCAGGCCATCGCCCTGCCCCTGACCGGCCGGACGCTGCCCGCCGGCGTGTACGTGGTGCGGATTGCGCTGGGCGGCGAAACCTTCAGCAGCAAGCTGACCGTGCAGTAAGCAGGTGCCCACCTTGCTTTTTTCAAAAAACCCTGACCCACCCGGTCAGGGTTTTTTTGGGGGTTAAGTTCGTTTACGTGGCGGGAACGTGCCGTGGCGTGTCCAGTCGCTGCCCGGTTGGGTGGCCTAACTTTGCAACCGCAACGCTTGCACACGCCGTGGCGCGTTTCCACTTTCCTACCTGCCGATGCGCCGCCAACGCCCCGTTTCCGATTCGTTCGTCATCATGACCGAACTCGTGTTGCCCAACGACACCAATACCCTGCACAACCTGATGGGCGGCCGCATGATGCACCTGATGGACATCGCCGCCGCCATTGCCGCCCAGAAACACTCCAACCGCATCGTCGTCACGGCTTCGGTGGACAACGTGTCGTTCCGCGACAGCATCCGCCTGGGCAACGTCGTTACGTTGCAAGCGCAGGTCACGCGGGCGTTCAGCTCCAGCATGGAAGTCCACATTGATGTCTGGGCCGAGGACATTCCCAGCGGCACCAAACTGAAAACCAACGAAGCTTTTTTCACCTTCGTGGCCGTGGACCAAGCTGGCCGGCCCATCGACGTGCCCGAAGCCCTGCCCGTAACCGAACCGGAAATTCAACTCTACGACGGGGCCTTGCGCCGCCGGCAGTTGCGCCTTGTGCTGGCTGGCCGCATGAAACCCGCCGAAGCCACCGAACTCAAGGCCCTGTTCGCCCTCGAAGCCGCCCCGCAATAAGTCCGCCATGCCCGCCCCCTCGCTTGCCTTTCTGGAGAATTTTTACACCGGCGTGACCCTGCACATCCCCGCCGAACCAGCCGCCCCCGTAGCGGTCGAAACGGTGGTGGAAGCACCCGCCGAAGTGGCAACGGCAATGTCCGTCGCACCACCTGCAAGAGTTGAAACGGCGGGGGCGGCCGTGGCCCCCCTGGCAGAACCCCTCGCCGGCAACCCGGCTGCCCCCGCAGTACCCACCGCGCTGCCCCCACCCCAGTCACCCGCCGACCTCACCCCTTTCGGCACCCTGGGCAGCAACCCGCACGGCGTGGTGTTGCTGGTGCGCCTGCCAGCGGAGCAATTTCTGAAACTCCCGCGCAACGTATTCCTCAACAAGATGTTGCAGGCCCTGGGCCTGGTCATGGCCGACGTGGTGCTGGTGAACGTCGAGTCGCCGCTGGTGGTGACGCTGGCGGGTTTGCGCCGCGAGTTAGCTGCCACGCACATCGTGGCCTTCGGCCGCGATTTGCTGGACGTGGCCCTGCGAACCACCCAGATTTATGAGCCGGTGCAATTTCCCAACCTGGGCCTCTCTTACCTGTCCTCGGCCACCGTCGACTCAGTCGAGTACGACGTGAGCCTGAAAAAGCGCCTCTGGCCCGGCTTGCAGCGAATGTTCCTTTAAGCAGTCGTGCAAAAGTAAACAACCAAAAGAACGTCATGCAGCACGCAGCGAAGCACCTGGCAAGCGGCAGTAATTCAATAGGTCAACGAGTTTTGCGAGATGCTTCGCTGCGCTCGGCATGACCGCCTGTTGTTGCGCCATTACTTAGGGAGGGTTAAGCAGTGGTGCAAAAGTAAACGAACAAAAGAACGTCATGCTGAGCGCAGCCGAAGCATCTCTACCAGCTAGTAATCAAGGTGTGAGCTGAAGCGGTAGAGGTGCTTCGGCTGCGCTCAGCATGACCGTTTACTTATGCGTGAATACTTAAGGGTTGATTTTTGAAATAATATTCATCAAAAAAGGCTTTCCTGGTCAGGAAAGCCTTTTTTTCACTCAAAACTCAGCCCGCTATTTCAGCACTTGCTCTAACTTGTCCACCAAGTCACTACCACGCAGGTTTTTGGCAATGATGCGACCTTCGGGGTCCAGCAAAAACGACTGTGGGATGGAGCGCACCCCGTAGGCTGCCGCTGGGGCGCTCTGCCAGCCCGCCAGGTCCGACACGTGACTAGGCCAGGCCAAGTGGTCGGCGGCAATGGCGCGGGTCCACTTTTCCTTGTCCTGGTCCAGCGACACCGAGTAGATGGTGAAGCCTTTGCCGCTGCCCTTGAACTTGTTGTAGGCCGCCACTACGTTGGGGTTTTCCTGGCGGCAGGGGTTGCACCACGAAGCCCAGAAGTCCACCAGCACGTACTTGCCGTGCAGGCTGCTCAGGGCCAGCTTGGTGCCGTCGGGTTTGGTCTGCACAATCTCGGGGGCCATCGCGCCGGGGGCCGTCACGCGCAGCGGGGCCAGCCGCGCTGTCAGTTCCTGCGTGAAAAGCGAGTTGGGGTTGGTTTTGCGCTGGATGGTGGCAATGGAATCGGCAAACTGAAACTCCTCTTCGGGGTTGAGGAAATTGTTGGCGGCAAAGGCGGCAACCGTGCTGGTGCGGTTGCGCCGAATCAGGCTTTTGACCTGCGCGGTAGTGCCGTTTTGGATGGTGAAATAATCCTTTTTCAGCCCTTCCTTCTCTTCGTCGGTGGCGGTGGTGAAGCGCTGGTTCAGCTTGGCCATCTGCGGGGCGGCGCTGGCGACTGCGCGGGTTAGTTGCTGTAGCAATTCCGCATCTTTGTCGCCCTTCACCGTGTAGGTGCCGGACAGGTTTTTGGCATCGCCCGCCAGTGCTACTTTGGTCTTATTATTGACCATCAACAGCACCTGATTGGCATCGTCGAGCTTGACTTGAAACAGGTTGGGCGTGGGCACCGTGCCTTTGAAGATAAACTTGCCCCCCGCGTCGGTCTTCGCCGTTTTCTCCTCCACAAACGGGTTTTGTTGGTTTCCGCTGTATTTGGACAGGTGCAGCACCGTGCCCGCCGGGGCATTTTTCAACTGACCAGTAATTTCATAACCTTCGGCCGCCGTAGCGTGCTGGCAGGCGGTGGCAATGCCCAGGGCAGTAGCCGCTACAAACAAGGATTTTATCATGGGATGAAGCATCAGAATTGGTGGAATGCGCCGTGAAGGTAACGGAAAAATTATAAATCGGCTGCAATTTTTTTCACAGCCGTCTAGTTGCCCTATCCTTCCAGCGCCGCCCGCAGCAGTTGGTTGGCTTGTTTGGGGTCGGCTTTGCCGCCGGTCAGCTTCATGAGTTCGCCCATAAACATCCCGGTCAGCGACTTTTTCCCGGCCCGGTATTCGGCTACTTTGGCCGGGTTGGCGGCCAACACCTGCGCTACCAGCCCTTCCAGTTCGCCCTCGTCGGCGCTCGTGAGCAACCCCAACGATTCGGCCGCGCCGGTGGCGTTGGCCATCGGGTGGTCCAGCAGGTGCGGAAACAACTGCTTGCTGGCCACCGAGTAATTTAGCTTGCCCGCATCAATCAATTCGATGATGCCCGCAATCTGGCCGGGGTCCAGCGGAAATTCTTCCATCGGCAGCGCCCGCTCGTTGAGGTACGATTTCACGGGGCCGTTCACCCAGTTGGCCGCCGCTTTGGCGTTGGGCGTGAGCCGGGCCAGCTCGTCAAAAAACAGCGCCACCGCCTTGTCGTCAATCAGCACCCCGGCATCGTATTCGCTCAGGCCCAGCTCGCCCGTGAAGCGGGCGTAGAGTTGCTGCGGCAGGGCGGGCAGCCCGGCCTGCACCCGGTGCAGCCACTCGTCGGCAATGACGAGCGGCGGCAAATCCGGCTCCGGGAAGTAGCGGTAGTCGTTCAGGGTTTCCTTGCTGCGCTGCCCCTGCGTGGTGCCCGTGGCGGCATCGAAGCCCCGGGTTTCGCCCGCCACTTCGCCGCCCGCTTCCAGAATCGCCACCTGCCGCTCCACCTCGTAGGCAATGGCCCGCTGCACGTTCCGAAACGAGTTCATGTTCTTGACCTCCACCTTCGTGCCGAATTCCGTGGCTCCGTGCAGCATCACGCTCACGTTGGCATCGCAGCGCAACGAGCCTTCCTCCATGTTGCCGTCGCAGATGCCGAGGTACTCCACTAGTTTCTTGATTTCGGTCAGGTAAGCGTAGGCTTCCTCGCCGGTGCGGATGTCCGGCTCGCTCACAATTTCAATCAACGGCACCCCGGCACGGTTCAGGTCCACGAGGGTTTCGGTTTCGCCCGCTAGGTGCATACTTTTGCCCGCGTCCTCTTCCAGGTGAATGCGCGTCACGCCAATGCGTTTCACGCCCGCGCTGGTGCGCACGTCCAAGTGCCCGTCGTGGCAAATCGGGGTTTTGTCCTGCGTTATCTGGTAGCCCTTCGGCAGGTCGGGGTAAAAGTAATTTTTGCGGGCAAACAAGTTGTCGCGCCGAATCTGGCAGTTGGTGGCCAAACCCATTTTGATGGCAAATTCCACCGCCGTGCGGTTCACTTTGGGCAAAGTGCCGGGGTGGCCGAGCGTAATCACGCTCAAATTCGTGTTCGGGGCCACGCCGTATTCGTTCTCGTCGGCCGAATACATTTTGCTGTGGGTCAGCAGTTGGGCGTGAACTTCCAGCCCGATAACGGGCTGGTACTTGGCAATCGGGTCGTGTTCTTCCATACGTGGCCGCAAAGTTCGCACCGCGCCCGCAATCCGCCGCGCTGCCGCCTAAACAAACTGCTTGATGAGAAAGACAATCATGCCCACGTAGAAGGGTGTGAACAGCACAATCATCCAGCGGAGCAGCTCGGCTTTGACCTCGACAATCTTTATTTCCAGCCCCATCAGTTCCTGCTTGGTCGCCGCATTCTCAAAGCCGAATCGCATTTCCAATCGCAACGCCTCAATGTCCTTGTTCACAATGCGCTCAAACTCCCGTGTTTGCTGCACCACTTTTTCATCTACTACGGCCTCAATTGCTTCCACCACTTGCCGGGCCGCTTCGGGCTGCCCAAACTGCTGGTTCAGGATTTCAAAAATTTTCAGGCTTTGGGCAGCGGTCATGACAGTTGCTTACGAGAGTCGGCAAGGTAACGCAGAAGCACAGAAAATTGCGCCGGGCCAGGCGCATCGTCCTGAGCCAGCGCGGCGCGGGCTGGCAGCAGCGGCAGCGGCAGCGGGGTTTCACCGGACGAAAATTTAAGAGCTGTAATTATAAGAGCTGTAATTATTTAATTAGAAAAGGCAAATTTCCTTATTCGTCCGGTATTTGCACCGTCACCACTTCGCCTCGCTTGATTTGCGCGATGGATTCCATTATCTCGCGGGCATTGGCCGGATTGCTGAGCAAATAATCGGTTGTGTCTTGCTCCGCCTTCCTAGCAGTGCGCCTGATGCGGGCACTTTTTACAAACGTAAAGGTGCGTAGCACTTCCAAAGCAAAGGCAGCATGGTCGGCGGGGACGTTGACGATGATTTCCATATTTAGCAAAAGCAAACAGATTAATACTCTGCGTAAAAGTCCCAATTAATACACAAGGGTAGGGTGCGATGGTTTACCTTTTTTTGGCAATGATGGTAGTCCTTAACTCCGGGGTATTCATGCCTTATTAATTTCAGCAAATACTCTTCGCAAATTCGTTCTCCCAAAGCAGCTACTGCATCGCTTTTTTTCCCAGAGCCAAGCATTGATTCAATCATACCACGTACATTACGAGCCCTTTCCATACGCAACTCGTCCGTCAATTCCTCCACCGGCAAAACACTGACCACAACCTCATTTTCAGCCTTATATTTTTTTGCCCAATCTAACACGGTTTTCTCCATTCCTCTACTGGCAACGACCAAATAAGCCTTTGAGAACGGGTAAATTTGGCGGGCATAAACTAAGCGCAAATAGTCCAACTCTAACTTCTGCCGCTTTGCACCGTTCAGATTTAAGCTGGACTTCGCCATGCCAAAAATCTGCATTGTGTTTTTCATGCAATTAGCGGCGCTTCATCGTAATTACTCGCGCCCAATCTGCTTTGGGGAAAAGTGTTTTCGCCCAATCGCCAAGCTTCTCCCTACCTTTATCGCTAGTGGCTGCGTCAAATGTTGAATTGTCAACTTCCATTTGTTTTCGCTCCTCGCGCACCACACCACCGGATTTAACGTTAAAGAGTGCATCTACATTGACCATAAAAAAACGATGAGTTAGGGTTGAGGCAGCAAGGTAAGCACTAGGCGACATTCACCAACCCCTCCGCCTTCTCCAGCGCCGCCCGCAGCCCTTCGGCATTCTTGCCGCCAGCCGTGGCGAAAAACGGCTGCCCGCCGCCGCCGCCCTGGATTTCTTTGGCCAGCTCGCGCACCAGCGTGGTGGCGTTGAGCTTGCCGGTTTTGGCGGTTTCGTCGTCTAGCATCACGGCCAGTTGGGGTTTGCCATCTACGGCTGCGCCTAGCACCAGCACCAGCGGGGCGGGGGCGGCTTGCCGAATTTCAAAGGCCAGCGTTTTGAGCGAATCGGCCGAGCTGGCGTGAACGGCGGCAGCTAGGAAGTGCAAGCCGTTGGGCAGTTGCTTGATTTGGGTGAGCAAGGTTCGGCGCTGGGCCGCCAGTTGCTGCTGGCTCAGTTGGTCAATTTGCTTGCGGAGCGCCGCCATTTCGTCGCCCTGCTTTTCGAGCGCGGGCAGCAAATGTTGCGGGTTGCCGAGCGCCTCGCGCACCTGCGTGAGCAGGTCGAGTTGCTGGTCCACGTAGGCTTCGGCGGCTTCGGCGGTCACGGCCTCGATGCGGCGCACTCCGGCCCCTACGGCGCTTTCGCTCACGATTTTGCAGTAGCCAATGCTGCCCGTGTTGGCCACGTGCAGCCCGCCGCACAACTCCACCGAATAGTCGCGGCCGAAGGTGATGACGCGCACAAACTCGCCGTACTTCTCGCCAAACAAGGCCATGGCACCGAGGTTTTTGGCTTCGGCAATGGGCACGTTGCGGCGCTCGTCGAGCGGAATTTGCTGGCGAATGCGCTGATTGACGATTTGCTCAATTTCACGCAGTTGCGCGTCGGTCACTTTCGTGAAGTGCGAAAAGTCAAAGCGCAGCAGCTTTTCGTTCACCAACGAGCCTTTCTGCTGCACGTGGCTGCCCAGCACTTGGCGCAGGGCCGCTTGCAGCAAGTGGGTGGCGGTGTGGTTGTTGCGAATGAGGGCGCGGCGGGCCGCATCGGGGCGGGCCGAAAATTCTTCGGTCAGGTCCTGCGGCAGTTCCAGCGTGGTGTGAATGATGAGGTCGTTTTCGCGCTTCGTGTCCAGCACCCGCACTTTGCTCAGGGCCGATTCGAGGTAGCCCGTGTCGCCAATCTGCCCGCCGCTTTCGGCGTAAAACGGCGTTTGGTCCAGCACCAATTGGTACTCCGTTTTGCCCTTTTTGTCAATCTTGCGGTAGCGCAGCAAGCGGGCCGTGGCTTCGTCGTGGTCGTAGCCCACAAACTGGTTGGGCGCGTCGGTTTCGGTCACTGTCACCCAGTCGCTTTGCTCGGTTTCTTGGGCGTTGCGGCTGCGGTTTTTCTGGGCTTCCAGCGCCGTTTTGAAGCCTGCTTCGTCCACCGTCAGCCCTTTTTCGCGGGCAATCAGCGCCGTCAAATCCAGCGGAAAACCGAAAGTATCGGACAGCTCAAAGGCGGTTTTGCCGTCAATCACGCCGCCACTTCTTTCGAACCCAGCTAAAAGTTTGTCGTACTCATCCCGAAGCTCTAGAACATCAATCGCATTATCGTCACTTCCATCAAAGGCCCTGCTGAATATTCTAACACGGTCAAAAAGCGCAGGCGTTCTTCCTGTACTTAACAGGCTTGAAGTTGCTTGAGGTTTAAGAGCTTTATTGGCCAAACGAGCCTGTTCATCCACGTATTCTCTAAACTTTATCGCCACCTCATTATTGATACGCCTTAGTCCAACTTCCAGCGTTTTCAAGAAAGCAATTTCCTCTTCTTCCACCACCCGCGTCACAAACGCCTGTTGGGCTTTCAGTTCCGGAAAAATGGTCGCCATCTGGTCGGCCAGCACCGGCACCAGTTTGTAGAGGAAAGGCTGCTTCTGGCCCAGCGACGAAAAAGCGTAGCGCACCGCCCGCCGCAAAATGCGCCGAATGACGTAGCCCGCTTTCACGTTGCTCGGCAGTTGGCCGTCGGCAATGGTGAAGGCAATGGCGCGGATGTGGTCGGCAATGACCCGAATGGCGATGTCGGTTTTCTCGTTTTCGGTGGCAGGCTGGTCGTTCACGGTGGCGGGCGCGGTGCCGTGGTATTCCAAGCCTACTTCTTTGGCAATGAACTGAATGAGCGGCTGGAATACGTCGGTGTCGTAGTTGGATTTCACGCCCGACACGGCCATCATCAGGCGCTCGAAACCCATGCCGGTGTCCACGCTCTGTTCGGGCAGCTTTATCAGCGACTTGTCGGCCAGCCGCTGAAACTCCATGAACACGTTGTTCCACACTTCCACCACCTGCGGGTGGTCGGCGTTCACGAGGTCGCGGCCGGGGGTGGCGGCGCGTTCCTCGCTGGAACGCAGGTCAATATGAATTTCGGTGCAGGGGCCGCAGGGGCCGGTATCGCCCATTTCCCAGAAGTTGTCCTTCTTGTTGCCGGGCAAAATTCGGTCGTCGGTCGTGTATTGCCGCCACAGGCCCTGCGTTTCGGTGTCGGGCGCGGTGCCATCGGCCGCATCGCCCTCAAAATAAGTCACGTAGAGCCGGTCTTTTTCCAGCTTGAACACGTCCGTCAGCAATTCCCACGCCCACGCAATGGCCTCGGTTTTGAAATAATCGCCAAACGACCAGTTGCCCAGCATTTCGAACATCGTGTGGTGATAGGTGTCGTAGCCGACTTCCTCCAAATCGTTGTGCTTGCCGCTCACCCGCAGACACTTCTGCGTATCGGCAATGCGCTTGTACGGCGCGGGCTTGTTGCCCAGAAAATAGTCCTTAAAAGGAGCCATGCCGCTGTTGATGAACAGCAACGTGGGGTCGTCCTTGACCACAATCGGGGCCGAGGGCACAATGTGGTGGCCTTTGGAAGCAAAAAAATCCAGGAATTGCTGGCGAATGGCCGAAGCGGTGGGAAGCGACATGGGGCGGAGTAATCCCCGCCATTGGCGGGGGCGAGAACGAAATTTATGAACTACTTTGCGGTGGTCAGCGCGGCGGCGGCGCAGTTATGCAAAGGTAATGGCTTAGTTTTACCCGTTTTTCGCCCGCGCCCGGTTTTGGCCCGGCTTCCCTGCTTCACGCGCTGCCCCGTATGCCCTACAAAGAACGCACCATTGAAAAGCAATACTTCACCATCGGCGAAGTAGCCGCCCAGTTCAAAGTGGCCGAGTCGCTGATTCGCTTCTGGGAAACCGAGTTTGAGGAGCTGAACCCGCGCCGCAGCAAGAAGGGCAACCGCCTCTATACCGTGCAGGACATAGAGGTGTTTCGCACGATTTATCATCTGGTGAAAGAACGCGGCTACACCATTCCGGGGGCGCGGGAAATGCTGAAACAGAAGGGTCCGCAGCTCAAAGAAAAGATTGACGTGGTGCAGAGTATTGAGAAGGTACGGGCGTTTTTGCTGAGCCTGAAAGCGGAGCTGGACAAGTAACTGTTGCCAGTCGCAAGGGCGGTCATGCTGACGAAGGAAGCATCTCTACCGCTCACCAATCAAATTACTTACGCGGTAGAGATGCTTCCTTCGTCAGCATGACCGCCCTTGCGACTGGCTTTTGATGCCCACTGCTACCGACGACCTTTTCCACGAACTTGCCCTGAGCCTGCTGCCCGGCATTGGCCCGCAGCTCACGCGGCAGCTGATGAGCTACGGCGGCGCGGCCAAAACCGTGCTGGCCCTGCCCGCTGGCAAGCTGCGCCGCATTCCCGGCGTGGGCGACGTGACCATTAAAACCCTCACCGGAGCGGAGCGCGGCCTCGCCCTGACCAAAGCCGAGGCCAGCCTGCGCCGCGCCGAAAAGGAAGGAGTCGAAATCCTGTTCTACACCAGCAAACGCTTCCCCAGCCGCCTCAAGCAACTGCCCGACGCGCCTACCCTGCTCTACTACCAGGGCACGGCCGACCTCAACGCGCCCAAAACCGTCGGCATCGTCGGCACCCGGCAGGCCACCGACTACGGCCGCGAGCAAACCGAGCGCATCATCAAAGGCTTGCTGGCGCACCGACCGCTGGTGGTCAGCGGCCTGGCGTATGGCATTGACATTGCCGCCCACCGCGCCGCCTTGCAGGAAGGCCTGGAAACGGTGGGCGTGATGGCCACCGGACTGGACGTGATTTACCCCGCCGCGCACCGCAAAACGGCCGAAAAAATGCGCGAACAGGGTGGCCTGCTCACCGAACTGCCCTTCGGCAACGGCCCCGACCGCTACAACTTTCCGGCCCGCAACCGCATTATCGCGGGCCTCTCGGACGGCACCGTGGTGGTGGAAGCCGCCGCCAAAGGCGGGGCCTTGATAACCGCCGAACTGGCCTTGAGCTACAACCGCGACGTGCTGGCCGTGCCCGGCAACCTCGGCTCGGCCGCTTCGGAAGGCTGCAACGTTCTCATCAAAAGCAACAAAGCCGCCCTCTACCAAACCCCGCAAGACCTGGAGCAGCTCCTGAACTGGGACGAGGCCCTGCACCAAACCGGCAAGTTTCGCCCGGCTCCCGTCCACTCGGCCGGCGATTTTACGCCCGAGGAGTTTGCCTTGCTAACCGTGCTGACTGCTGCCCCCAACCGCGAAATGCAAATGGACGAACTGGCCTGGAAAGCGCAGTTGCCCATCCACACCGTGGCCGCGCTGCTGCTGGGACTGGAGTTTCGCGGCGTGGTGCGGGCGCTGCCGGGCAAGAAGTTTGCGCTCGCCTAGACCACGGATTCATGCGGATTTTTCGGATTTCACGGATTTTGGGAACGGCGCGGTGAAACAGTTACTTTTCAATGGTGAATTGGTTGCGGAAACTGGCTTTGGGTTGGTGCTGCCAAACCGGGGCCTAAGCTTTGGCGACGGGTTTTTTGAAACCCTCATCTGCGCCAACGGCCGCCTGCGCTACGCCGCCGACCACTTGGCCCGGATGCAGCAAGCCGCCGCCGCCCTACACCTAGCGCTGCCTACCGGACTGGCCACCGCCGAAGCGCTGGAAACCACGCTGGCCCGCCTTGCAGCCGCCGAAAAACTACCCGCTGCCCGGCTCCGGTTGCAACTCTGGCGCGGTGGTGGCGGTCGCTACACGCCCGCAACTGACGCGGCCGACTGGCTGGCTACGGCCGAGCCGTTCGTGGCCGATGATTCGCCCATCGGACGGGCGGATTTTGCGCTGGAAACGCATTCCATTTTTTCGCCCCTAAGTTTTTGCAAAGGACCGCAGGCGTGGCTTTACGTGCGGGCGGCCCACGAGCGGCAACGGCGCGGGCTTGACGACATCATTCTCTATAACGCGGCCGGGCACGTAGCCGAAGCGGGCGCGTCGGCCATTTTTTGGGTGCGGGGCGGGGCGCTGTTCACGCCCGCGCTGGCGACGGGCTGCGTAGCGGGGGTGCGCCGGACGGTGGTGTTGCGGGCAGCGCGGGCGGCCGGTGTGGAGTGCCGCGAGGGGCTGTTTGGGCGGGAAGATTTGCTGGCGGCGGAGGCGGTTTTTACGGCGAATGTGGCGGCGGTGCGGTTAATCAGGCAAGTGGCAGAGGAACAATTCGGGGCGGAAGATTTGATGGTCCAAATCCTTTGCTCCGAAACGTCCTGCTGACAAAAGAAGCACCGCTACCGCGTAGGTAAGCAGTCGTGCAAAAACAAGCGGTCATGCAGAGCGTAGCGAAGCATCTGGCAAGCGGCAGTAATTCAATCGTTCAACGCGTTTTGCGAGCTGCTTCGCTGTACGCTGCATGACCGCCTGTTGTTGCGCAACTACTTCATTCATTTGATTTTACTTGCGCGGTAGCAATGCACCCTTCGTCAGCAGGACGCTCTTTTACTCCCCTTCCGTCGGGAACTCGCCCACGCGGCCAAACTTGCGTTCGTGCTGAATGCCCGCATCGGTGCCAAAGGGGTGGCCGCCGAAGCCGTGGCGCATCATGGCAATGGCTTTGGCCCAGGTTTTGGTTTCGTCGCGCGAGGCAAAAAGTTGGATAACCGACTGGGTGATAACGGGAATGGGCACTTCCATGTGCAGCGCGTCGTTCACCAGCCAGTTCACTTCGCCGGTGTCTTCGATGTAGGCGGGCACGTCGAAGGTGGGGTGTTCGTCAAACTGCTTTTTCATCAGGTCAATCAGCCAGGAGCGGATAACCGAACCGTTGTTCCAAACTTCAAGAATCTTGCTGATGTCCAACGAACTGCGGTAGTTGGTGAGCATAGCCACGCCTTCGCCAATGGCTTGCAGCATCCCAAATTCGATGCCGTTGTGGACCAGTTTGACGTAATGGCCCGAGCCGGCCGGGCCGGTGTGGACGTAGCCATTAGGTACCGAGGTTTCGAGGAAAAATGGTTCGAGTTGGGCCACGGCTTCGTCGACCCCGCCCACCATGTAGCACGCGCCGGTACGTGCCCCGCCGGGGCCGCCGCTCGTGCCGCAATCAATAAAAAACAGGCCCTTTTCCTGCAAGCGGGCAGCCCGCCGGATGGAGTCGCCCCAGTAGGAATTGCCGCCGTCCACGATGATGTCACCTTCTTCCAGCACCTCGCTCAAGTCGTTGATTACGTGGTCTACTGCTGCGCCAGCGGGGATGTAAATGAAGACCTTGCGCGGGCGGGCCAGTTGTTGCACCAGTTCAGCCTGGCTGGTCACGACTTTGAGGTTGGGGGCTTCCAAATCGGGGCGTGGATGCAGGTCCATGCCCACGACGGGGTAGCCTTTTTCGGCGGCTTGCTGGGCCAGGGCCGCACCCATTTTGCCCAGGCCGATGATGCCAATTTGCGTTTTTTCCATGAGAGTGCAAGAGTTGAGTTTGGTTTATATGTTGGGTGGTTGGCTTGGGGCTTGGAGCTTAACCCCAGTCCACATCGCCGCGCGGTTGCATTAGCTTGGCAATCAGACCTGTCCAGCCGGTTTGGTGGCTGGCTCCGAGGCCCGCACCAGTGTCGCCGTCAAAATATTCGTTGAACAGCACGTAGTCGCGGAAATTTGGGTCGTTTTGCAGGGTTTCGTTGGCTCCGAAGCAGGTGCGGCGGCCGGTGGCCGGGTCGCGCAGAAACAAGCTGTTGAGGCGTTGAGTGAGCGCATCGGCAATTTCCAGTAAGGTGCTGTACTGGCCCGAAAGGGTAGGGTATTCCACCTTGAAATCGTCGCCATAATAGTGGTAAAACCGCTCCAACGCCTCTATAATCAGGAAGTTGGCGGGCATCCAGACGGGGCCGCGCCAGTTGGAGTTACCCCCGAACAGCGTAGTGGTTGATTCGGCCGGTTCGTAGTTCACGGTGAACCGGGTTTCAGTACCCCGGAACACGTAGGGATGGTCGAGGTGGTAGCGTGAGAGGGAACGAACTCCGTTGGGCGACAGAAACTCCTCGGTATCCAGCATTCTGACCAACAGCCGCTTCATGCGGTGGCCGCGCAGCAACGACAACAGTCGGCGGGAGCCTTTGCCCGGCTCGTCCCAGCGCGAAATCAGGTCGGCCAAATGCGGGTGCGTGTTCAGGAAGTACTCCATCCGGGCCACGAATTTCGGGGCACCGGCCAGCAGGTTTTCGTCCAGTACTTCGACCGCAAACAGCGGAATGAGTCCTACTAAGCTTCTGACCCGCAGCAGTTCGTGGCCCCGGTCAGGGGTATTCAGCGCGTCATAGTAAAATTCGTCCTCATCGTCCCACAGGTCCATGCCCTGGTCGGCCAGGTTGGTCATGGCTCCGGCGATGTACAGGAAATGTTCAAAAAACTTGCTGGCCAGGTCCTGGTAAACGGGGTTCGTCTGGCTCAATTCCAGCGCAATGCGCATCATGTCGAGCGAGTACATGGCCATCCAGGCCGTGCCGTCGGCTTGTTCCAGGTAGCCGTCGTAGGGCAGCGGGGCCGAGCGGTCGAACACGCCGATGTTGTCGAGGCCCAGAAAACCACCCTCGAATACGTTGCGACCTTCGCGGTCTTTGCGGTTCACCCACCACGTAAAATTGATGAGCAAGCGGTGGAAAATGGTTTCCAAAAACGCCACGTCGGCCCTGCCGTTGTGCTGCTTCTGGTCCATTTTGAATATCCGCCAAGTAGCCCAAGCATGAACGGGCGGGTTCACGTCTTCCAGTTTCCACTCGTAGGCGGGCAGTTGGCCGCTGGGGTGCATATACCAGTCTTGGCACAACAAACGAAGCTGATTCTTAGCAAATTCCGGGTCAATTTGGGCCAGCGGCAGGCAGTGAAACGCCAAGTCCCAAGCCGCGTACCACGGGTATTCCCAGTTGTCGGGCATTGAAATTATGTCCTTGTTGCTCAAATGCTTCCAGACCGCATTGCGGCCCGTGAGGCGCTCGGCGGGCGGGGGTGGCGTGGCCGGGTCGCCCGCCAGCCAGGGCCGCACTTTATAGTAGTAGAACTGCTTGCTCCAGAGCATTCCGGCCAGCGCCTGCCGCTGCACCAGCCGGGCATCCGGGTCGGGCATCCCCACCTGCAATTTGGCGTAGAATTCATCCGCCTCAGCCTGACGTTGCTGCATAAGCCGGTCAAAATCAGCAAAGGGCTGCGCCAGGCCGGGCGCGGCCAAGCGCAGCCGCAGCGTGTGGGTGTGGCCGGGCGCGAGGGTCAGTTGATAATGGGCGGCGGCTTTAGTGCCGGTGCGGGCCGGGTTGAGGGTATCAGCGCTGCCCAGCACCAGATAGTCGTTGATGCCATCTTTGAAAAACCGCTCGGTTGAAGGCGCATGGTAGAGACGGCCGTTGTTGGTGGCGTTCTCGCAGAACAGCAGGTCGGGCGCGTCGGCGCAGTACAGGCAGAGGTCGCCCAATTCACGATGGGCCACAGCGATGTGCCGGTCGGGGGTGGCGGCCAGATTGGGACGGTAGTCGTCGTTGCCCCAAGCCCATGTATTGCGAAACCAGAGTTGCGGCAGCACGTGCAACGGCGCAGCATCTGGCCCCCGGTTCACTACCGTTACCTGCATTAGCACGTCGTCGGGACCGGCTTTGGCGTAGTCCACAAACACGTCAAAGTAGCGGTTTTTGGCAAATATGCCGGTATCCAGCAACTCAAACTCCGGTTGCTGGCGGTTGCGGGCGGCGTTTTCGTGCAGCAGCGCGTCGTAGGGAAACGCCGTTTGCGGGTACTTGTACAGCATCCGCTGGTAGGAGTGCGTGGGCGTATTGTCCAGATAGTAATACACTTCCTTCACATCTTCGCCGTGGTTGCCCTGCGGCCCGCTCAGGCCAAACAGTCGCTCCTTGAGTTGGTTGTCCTGCCCGTTCCACAGCCCCAAGCCGAGGCAAAGCAGTTGCTGGTCGTCGCAGAAGCCCGCCAACGATTCTTCGCCCCAACGGTAGGCCCGGCTGCGGGCCTGGTCGTGAGTGGTGTAGCCCCAGGCATCGCCGTCGGAGCTATAATCCTCGCGCACCGTTCCCCACTGACGCTCTGACACATACGGGCCAAATTTGCGCCAGGGCGCGGTACCCGCATCGGCTTCGTCAAGGCGCTGGTGTTCAGGTGTCATGGGCAGGGGTAGGTAGGGAAATTAGGTAGTCATACAGCATACCGTGAAGCAGTTCGCACACCACAGCATTCAATCCATTGATTTAGCGGGGCGGCGAGCCGCTTCACGGCTTGCTGCACGACGGCGCAACCTTTCCGCCCTTACCTACCCACCCGTGGCAAAGCCCGGATACAGCGTCATGCCGCCATCGGCAAACAGCGTGATGCCCGTCACGTAATCCGACTCGTCCGAGGCCAGCCAAACGGCCACATTCCCAATGTCCGACGGTTCGCCAATGCGGTCGTAGGGAATAAGTGTGAGCAGGGATTTGGCCGCTTCGGGCGTGCTCCAAGCGGCGGTGTTGATGGGGGTTTTGATGGCGCCCGGCCCGATGCTGTTCACCCGAATTTTGTGCGGAGCCAGCTCTTGCGCAGTGCTTTGCATGAGTTGCCGAATGCCGCCTTTGCTGGTGGCGTAATTGACGTGCCCGGCCCACGGAATAACCTCATGCACCGACGACATACAAATCATTTTGCCCGCCGCTTTGGAAATTTCGGGCTGCACCCCGCGCCGGATGAACTCGCGGGCGGCCTCGCGCATACACAGGAATTGGCCGGTCAGATTCACGTCTAGCACCCGCTGCCACTTTTCCAGCGTCATGTCCACAAATGCTGCATCTTGCTGAATGCCAGCATTCGACACCAGAATATGCACCGTCCCAAAGTGGGCTATTGTTTGCTGAAACATGGCCTGCACGTCGGCTTCCTTGCTCACATCGGCCGCAAGGGCGAGGGCCGTGCCACCCGCCGCCGCAATTTCCTGCACCACGGCATTAGCTGCGTCGGCATTGCCAATGTAGTTGACTACTACCGAGGCACCTTCGGCCGCTAGGGCTTTGGCCACGGCCGCCCCAATGCCCGAACTAGCCCCCGTGACGAGGGCAACCTGATTTTGTAAACGCATAAGCAACCTTGGCGCAACGTGAGCGGGCAAACAAGTGCCCCCCTTTACCCCAAACCCCCGGCTGGGGTTGCTACTTCCCCGTGAAGGCGGCGTGACGACCACCTAACCGCTTAACCTACACCGCCACCGGCGCTTTTATTGCAGGCCACGGGTCGTAATTCTCCAACGCAAAGTCCTCGTACCGAAACCCGAAAATATCCGTCACGGCCGGGTTCAGGCGCATTTGCGGCAGCGGGCGAGGTTCGCGGGTGAGCTGCAATTCGGCTTGCTCCAAGTGGTTGCTGTAGAGGTGGGTGTCGCCGCCCGTCCAGATAAATTCGCCGGGTTGCAGCCCCGTCACTCGGGCCACCATCAGGGTGAGCAGGGCGTAGGAGGCAATGTTGAACGGCACCCCCAGAAATACGTCGGCCGAGCGTTGGTAGAGTTGGCAGGAGAGTTTGCCGTCGGCTACGTAAAACTGGAAAAGTGCGTGGCAAGGCTGCAATTTCATCTCCGGCAATTCCGCTACATTCCAAGCACTTACCAAAATGCGCCGCGAGTCGGGCTGGGTCTTGAGTTGCTGGATTATTTGACTGATTTGGTCAATGTGGCCGCCGTGCCCGTCGGGCCAACTGCGCCATTGGTGGCCATACACGGGGCCGAGGTCGCCGTTGGCATCGGCCCATTCGTCCCATATTTTCACGCCGTGTTCCTTGAGGTAGGCAATGTTGGTGTCGCCCTGCAAAAACCACAACAATTCGTGAACAATGCTTTTCAGATGCACCTTTTTGGTGGTGACGAGCGGGAAACCCTCGGCCAAATCAAAGCGCATTTGGTAGCCAAATACCGAGAGCGTGCCGGTGCCGGTGCGGTCGGTTTTGCGGGTGCCGGTGGCGAGGATGTGGCGAACGAGGTCGAGGTATTGGCGCATGGAAAGAAGCCCGCTTTGGTGGGCTGCAAAAATAAAGAAAGCCGCCTTGACGGGCGGCTTTCGCAACTTAAATCCGAAATGAAAACTACAGCGACTTCGCCGCTGGCGTAACCGCTGGCGTGGTCGTAGCGGCGGTTTTCATGCCTTTTTTCATGCAGCAGCTCGGCGTACCAGCAGTGGCACCCATGCCGCCGCTACAATGCGAAGCGGCTGCGGCCGAGCAGGCGGTGGCTTTTTTGTTTTTGCTGGGTTTGCCGTCGCCGTCGTGGGCGAAAGCGGCGGTGCCAACGAAGGTAAACAGGGCGAGGGCAAGGAGGGACTTTTTCATGATTTTGAGGAGAGAATGAGGGTTGGTTGGCGAAAGATACAACGGGACGAGGAAATTCATTCCGCAAGCGGCCGAACGTTGGGGCAAGTGAGTGGTTGTAGAGACGGGGTGACCCCCGCCTGTCGCTGCACGACTGGTGTTAGCCCAACGATTCCGTTCAGCGACGGGCGGGGGCAAGCCCCGCCCCTACTGCCTATGCCCTTCCGCCGAATTGCTCACCTCACGCTGCTGGGTCTGGCCCTGCTCACGGCCTTGAGCATCTACTTCGCTGCCCAACTGCGGTTTAACTACAATTTCAACGACTTCTACCCGGCGGGCGACCCCGACCTGGACTACTACCAACGCTACACCCAACGCTTTGGCAACGACAACGACTACCTGCTGCTGGGCCTCGAAGCCGCCCCCGGCCAAACCGTGTTTGCGCCCCTCTTTCTGCGGCGGGTGGACTCGCTGACGCAACTGGCCCGGCGGCTGCCCAACGTGCTGGCCGTGACCTCGCCCACGACGTTGAGCAATCCGGTGGCCGAAGGGTTGGGGTTTTTCAACTTGCCCTACTTGCACCCGGCCGAACCCGCCCGCCGGTCGGCCGACTCGACCCTGATTTTCCGCACGCCGGGGCTGGTCGGCAACGTGTTCAGCCCCGACGGGCGGGCGGTGTCGCTGGTGCTGCAAACCACGCCCAACCTGAAAAAGCCGCCCGGCGACTCGCTTCTGGCGGCGCTGCGGGCCGGGCTGGCGCGGGCGGGCATTGCGGCGGCGCGGGCGCATTTTGCCGGCAAGCTGGTGGCGCAGTCGGTGTTTGTGGACCGCCTGAAATGGGAGCTGGTGGTCTTTATGAGCCTGTCGGTGCTGCTGGTGACGGGGCTGCTGTGGCTCACGTTTCGGACGTGGTGGGGGGTGCTGCTGCCGCTGGTGGTGGTGCTGGGGGCCATTGCGTGGGGGCTGGGGCTGATGGGGGCTTTTGGGGTGAGCATTGACCTGATGACGGCCTTGCTGCCGCTGATGCTGTTCGTGGTCGGGATGTCGGACACCATCCACATTATCAGCCGCTACGTGAGCGAACTGGGCTACGGAGCCAGCAAAGAGGTGGCGCTACGGGTGACGATTAAAGAATCGGGTTTCGGGTCGGGCTTGTCGGCCTTGACAACGAGTTTGGGCTTTTTCACGCTCATGACCAGCACCATTCGCCCGATTCACAACTTCGGGCTGTTCACGGGCATTTCGGTGGTGCTGGCGTTCTTGCTCAGTTTCACTCTCTTGCCCGTCATGCTGGTGCTGCTGCGTCGGCCCGAGTTGCGGGTGCCGCGTGAGCAAGGGCACAGCTGGGACGGGGTGCTGGGCCGCTTGTTTCGGACCGTGCTGGTGCGGCGGCGCTGGGTGTTCACCGTCAGTGCGTTGGTGCTGGTGGTGGCAGCCGGTTTTGCCATGCGGGTTCGTATCAACTCGGCATTATTAGACGACCTTTCCAAAAACGACCCGGTGCGGCGGGATTTCGCCTTCTTTGAAACCCACTTCGCCGGGGTGCGGCCATTTGAGCTGGAGTTGAAACCGGTCCCCGGCCGCGACCTCTACGACTTGGCGGTGCTGCGCGAAACGGATAAGATTGGGCATTACCTGACCACCACTTACGGCCTGCGCTTCGCCGCCTCGCCCGCCACGCTGGTGCGCTCGGTGCGCAAGGCGCTGCACGGCGGCGGGCTGGCCGAGTACCGGCTGCCCGCCGATTCAGCCGAGTTGCATGGCCTTCGCAACACCCTGAAAACCTTTCGCAAGCGGCCCGAATTTCGCGCCCTTGCCACGCCCGACGGCCGCGCCGGTCGCCTCACCGGGCGCATGGCCGACGTGGGCAGCATCCGCGCCGATGCCCTCAACGCGGGGCTGCGCCGCTTCCTGCACTCGGCCGTGGATTCCACCGTGTTGCAAACCCGCCTCACGGGGTCGGCCAACCTCATTGATAAGAACAACGAGAGCCTGACCCTGAACATGATAACCGGCATGAGCATTGACGTGGTAATGGTCACGCTCATCGTGCTGGTGCTGTTCCGGTCGTGGCGCATGACGGCCGTCGTTCTCATTCCCAACCTGCTGCCCATCATCATTGTGGCGGGCGTGATGGGCGCGGCGGGCGTGAACATGAAAGTCAGCACGAGCATCATTTTCACCATCGCCTTCGGCATTGCCGTCGACGACACCATTCACTTCATCAGCAAGTTGCGCCTCACGCTGGGGCACGAACCCAACTTGTTTAAGGCCGTGCGGCGCACCTATTTGCTGGCCGGCAAGGCCGTGATTGTCACTTCCCTTATCCTGGTGGGTGGGTTTTGCACCCTCCTGTTTTCGTCATTCGACGGCACGTTCTACGTCGGGCTGCTCATTGGCCTGACGCTGCTTTTTGGCGTGGTGGCCGAGCTGACGTTGTTACCGCTGCTGATTCTGTATTTTTACAAGCCGGGCAAGCACCGTTGAGCGAGTACCCCGAAGCTGCGCTTCGGCCGCTGAACGGTCAAGCACACTGATTACCGTTCAGCGGCCGGAGCGCAGCTTCGGGGTACTCGCTCAACGGCCCCGCACTCTACAAATCCCACACCGTGCTGCGCCGCTCGCGCAGGGCATGGCGCACATCGCGCCAAAACACCCCGGCAAAATACAGCACAATGGGCGAGCCAAACGTGAAAAACGAAGCATAGACGAACGACAACCGAACGCTGCGGGTGCTGAAGCCCCAGCGTTGGGCCAGGGCCGAGCACACCCCGAACGATTGGCTTTCTAGGTAATCGGTGAGGCGTTTCATGGGCGGGTGGGACGGGAAATAAGAGTCAGCGGGAGCTAAGATACGCACAGCAGCAACGGGCGACGGGCGCGGTGCCGTAATTTCGCGGCGGCCAGACCATCCGGGCAGCCGCGCCAACTGTTGGGTAAGTCGTTGGTATTATGACTCCTTTGATTTGTTCTTGGTTGTTTTTGTGCAAAAATCATTCTTTCTGCGGCTTGCCGGGTTGGCGCTGGTAGCGGCCCTGGCGCTGGCCGCCTGTTCGCCGCTGCCCCGCGTTCTCAAAGCTGCCGAAGCGGGCCGGGCGGTCGTCGTGGAGCCGTCGCCGCTGACGGCGGTGGGCGAAACGGCACCCTTCGACGTGACGGCGCGGGTGCCCGCCGGGCACCTGCACAAAGGGTTGGCTTACGAGTTGTTGCTGCGCTACCGCTACGAACAGGGAATGCGCGACGACACGCTGGGCCGCATCACCTTCGCCGTAGGCAACTACACTTACGACGAAAACAATCGCCAACTGCTGGTCATTCGCCAGCATTTTGCCGTGCCCAACACCCCCGGCCGCAGCCCCGGTGTGCTGCTGGCCCGCCCCCAGGTGCGCGAACTCAAACCCCAGGGCCGCACCTACCAAGCCGCCGCCGACGTGGTGCTGGCCAAGGGCCTGGCCGACCCCGCCCGCCGCGCCGTGCGCGAAGACACGGCCCTGGCCCTGCTGCCCGAATCGGCTTCCAACGTCATGAGCGGGACGCGGGTACTGCCGTTCTACTTCGATGCGGGCACCTGGTACATCCGCTCGGCGCTGGGCACCAATGTGGTGGCCCTCGAAGACCTCATTGATGCCAACCAGCACACCCGCAAAGTCATCATCAAGGCCGGGCACTCGCCCGATTCGCTCGACTTGGCGGTGCCCCACCTAGCCCGCCAGCGGGTGCTGTCGTTGCTGCACTATTACAAGGAACGGGTGCGCGGCTTTTCGTACCTGAACCACTTGGAAAACATTCAGTTTGATACCCTGGTCACGGAACACGACTGGCGGCCGTTCCTGCAAAAAGTGGGCGAATCGGCCCTCAAACCCGCCCAGCAAGACTCGGTGCTGCTGCTCATCAACACCACGCCCGGCAGTTTCACCGACAAAGAAGTGGCCCTGCACCGGCTGTCGTTTTTTGATTATTTGCAAGACTACATCTACCCCGTGCTGCGCGTGGGCACGGTGGCCGTGGCCTACACCGCCCCCAAACGCTACGATTCTGAAATTTACCTACTGTCCAAAAAGATTGTGGACAAGCAAACCGAAACCGATGCCCTCACCCCCGAAGAACTGCGCTACTCGGCCACCCTTACGCCGCTGCTGGCCGAAAAACAGCGCATCTACGAAGTGGCCGCCGCCACCACCGCCAGTTGGCAAGCCTTTTTCAACCTGGCCGTGGTGCTGAGTTGGCGGGCCGAAAAAGAATCCGCCCCGATGGTCATCCAAGCCTACCAGCGGCGGGCGGCGCTCAACTTCACGCTGGCCGCCCACCGCAACCCCACGGCCGAATTATTCTACCGCACCGCCACCGCCTTCCACGACGCGGGCGACTTCCTGGAAGCCCTTCAGAACTACGATTACGCCATCAAACTCGGCGGCCCACCCGCCTTGCTCCGCAAAATATTTGCCGACCGCGCCGCCCTGGAAATCCAGGTCGGCCAACCCGACGAGGCCCTGCGTTCGCTCCAATACGCTGGCCCGTCGTACCAGAACACGATGAACCGGGCGCTGATTTTCGTGCTTAAAGAAGGCTACGAACTGGCCGCCACGCAGTACCGCGCCGCCCTGGCCCTGCGGCCCGCCGCCCCCGCCCCCACCTACGGCCTGGCCGTGGTGGCCGCCCGCCAACACGACGAAGCCGCCGTCGCGCAGTACCTCACCCAAGCCGTGCAAGCCGACCGGAGCTACGCCCAAAAAGCCGTGGAGGACCTGGAATTTGAGGCGTATGCGGGCAGCAAGCCGTTTCGGGAAGCATTGAAGTAGTCGGCCAGGCCGCTCAAAAACATCATTCATCCCTTCCAAAACACCCTTCGGGTAATTCAAAACACCCTTTGTCCATTCCAAAACACCCCTTGACTTTCGCAAACAGCCTTTGGGCATTGCAAAATACCATTCGGCGGTTGTAAAACATCCTTCGGCCCATCCAATACACCCCTCGGCCTTACTCAAACACCCTTTGGCTCTCCCAAAACACCCCTCGGCGGTTAGCCAACACCATTCGGCCTTGCCCCAACAGGCCTTCGCTGGGCTTACTCGCCGGGTGAAACTACAATTTGGCCAGCACAAGGCGTTGGCGTAACTTTGGGGCCGCTACGGCACTAAGCCCCTTTTTTTAATTTAATTTTTGATGCGTACCATCCAATACCGCGAGGCCCTGCGGGAGGCCATGAACGAAGAAATGCGCCGCGACCCCAGCGTATTTCTCATGGGCGAAGAAGTGGCCGAATACAACGGTGCCTACAAGGTGAGCCAGGGGATGCTCGACGAATTTGGGCCGGAACGGGTGATTGACACCCCGATTGCCGAACTCGGCTTTGCGGGCATCGGCGTGGGCGCGGCCATCAACGGGCTGAAGCCGATTATCGAATTCATGACCTTCAACTTCTCACTGGTTGCAATTGACCAGGTGATTAACTCGGCAGCCAAAATTTACTCCATGTCGGGCGGGCAATACTCCTGCCCCATCGTGTTTCGCGGCCCCACCGGCAACGCCGGAATGCTGTCCTCGCAACACTCGCAAAACTTTGAAAACTGGTACGCCAACTGCCCCGGCCTGAAGGTGGTGGTGCCCAGCAACCCCTACGAGGCCAAAGGCTTGCTCAAAAGCGCCATCCGCGACCCCGACCCCGTGATTTTCATGGAGTCGGAGCTGATGTACGGCGACAAAGGCGAGGTGCCGGAAGAAGAATATTTGCTGGAAATCGGCAAGGCCAACGTGGCCCGCGAAGGCACCGACGTGACCATCGTCAGCTTCGGCAAAATGATGAAAGTGGCCTTCGGGGCCGCCGACGAACTGGCCAAAGAAGGCGTGAGCGCCGAAGTGATTGACCTGCGCTCGGTGCGGCCGATTGACTACGACACCATCATCAATTCCATCAAAAAAACCAATCGCCTCGTGGTAGTGGAAGAAGCGTGGCCGCTGGCCAGCATTTCCAGCGAAATTGCCTACATGGTGCAGCGCCGGGCCTTCGACCACTTGGATGCCCCGGTGGTCCGCATCGTCTGCGCCGACGTGCCCCTGCCCTACGCCCCGACCCTCATCGAAGCCTCGCTGCCCAACGTGGCGCGGGTAGTGAAAGCCGTAAAAGAAGTGACTTACGCCAAAGCCTAGCCGGGTGCAAAACCCGCGCAAAGTCCTCGTTGCAGTTTGCGGCGAGGGCTTTTTTTTTGCGGCCATTATTTCGGGCTGCTTTGTACTTTTCCGCATCTATTCTCCCACCCATCATGACCCACCGCCTCCACCTCAAATTTGAGCAGCTTGACCGCGCCACGGCCCACCTGCTGGCCAGCGCCAATGCCCTCGGGGCAGCCGCCACGCAGCCGCCCGCGCCGGGCAGTTGGTCGGCGACGCAGGTTGTCCACCACCTGCAATTCATTGAGGCCAATATTCTGACCTACATCCGCAAAAAATTGCTGGCCCCCGAAAACCTGCCCAACGTGGGCCTGTTCACGCGGCTGCGGGCGCTGGCGGTGCGGGCGTTGCTGCGGCTGCCGGGCTTCAAGTACAAGGCCCCGCGCGGCGTGGCCAACCTCACCGATGCCAACAACCTGCCGCCGCTGGCCGAGTTGCAAGCCACCTGGGCCAGCCAGCGCCGCGAGTTGGAGCAGTTGCTCAACGAGTTTCCGGGGCCGATGCTGGGCCGCGCCATTTTCCCGCACCCGCGTTCGGGCCGGATTACTATTGGGCAGGTGATGGAGTTTTTGCACGACCATGTGCTGCACCACCAGCAGCAAATGGACCGGATTACGAAGGCGCTGAAGCAGTAAAACCAGGGTTCACTTCCACTCGCGCAGCACCGCAACCAGCTCGGCGGGGGGCACGGTCAGCTTGCGGCGGTCCAGGTCCAGCCAGGCCCCGTCCACGGTAACGGTGGCGGCGGGGCGGCCATCTTCCTTGTAGATGGTGTGTTCAATCGTCCAGCGGCTGCCGTCCTCGGCGCTGCTTACTGTTCGGCCGTCCACGCGCAGGGTTTCGCCCAAGCGAATCTCTTTGAGGTACTTGGTTTCTTCGCGGAACAGAATTGGCCCCAGCCGCAACACCGCGAAACGGGCCAAATCAAAGCCGTGTTCGGCCAGGGCGGCAATGCGCTGGTCGGCGGCAAAATCGGCGTAGGCCGAGTGGCGCAGGTGGCCGTTGGGGTCCATGTCGGCCCAGCGGGTGGTGTAGGTTTTTTCCATGTTGGGGTGGTGGTGCGTGGTGCCACGACTCCCTGAAGGGGTGGTGATACCACTAAATTGTCAGGATGAATTAAAATAAAAACCGGGCAGCGGCTTAGTGGTACCACGACCCCTTCGGGGAGTCGTGGCACCACGGGGCTACTGCGCCCCGCCCACCAACGTCAGCCGCACCAGGTACTGCCCTTGCTCGTCTTCGTCCAAGAAATCAGCCCGGTAGCCAGCGGCGGCGGCGGCATCTTCCAGCAGGGCGGCTTCCAGAAACAGCCACGGGAAAGGTTCGCCGGTCTGGCCCTGGTAGCGCAGTGTGTATTCCACCTCGCCGTAGTACGGGCCGTTGAGATTGAGCACGATGGCCCCGTCCTCGTCTTCGTAGAGGTAGCGCACGTCGGACGACATTCCCAGAATCTGGCCGTCGGGGGCCAGCAGGGTTCGGGCGTGGGCCAGGAAGCGGTCCAGCCCTTCCAGGGTGCCCGCCAGGCCCAGGCCATTCATGAGCAGCAAAATCGTGTCGTAGGGCAACGCGGTGGCCGGTTTGGGGTCAAACAAGTCGTGGCGGGCCACGTCCTGCACGCCGCGTTCGCTCATTACCTGCACAGCCCCGGCCGACACGTCCACGGCCCTCACGGGCAGGCCGCGCCGTTGCAGTTCCAGGCTGTGGCAGCCCGCCCCCGCCCCCAGGTCCAGCACCCGACCCCGGCACTCGTCGAGGGCGCGGCGCTCCAGCTCGGGCATTTGCAGCAAATCCCGGAAGAAGTAAGCGGCGGGCAACGGCTCGTCGGTCGCCACGTTGCACTGCACGGTGAGGTAGGCATCGGCGTGGCCGCGCTGGTAGGCCAGCAGGGCCTGGCCCAGCAAGTCGGGGGCGTGAAGGGAAGTCATACGGTTTGGCAAAAGTAGCCCCAAACCGGGCGGCCAGGCCGCTTGTTTGGGGAGTCAGCGCCTAACCGCTGCCCCGCGCCAATGTTGCCCGCCACCCTCAAAAAGGGCCTATTGCCCACCAAAACCTGCGTCACCTGCGGGCGGCCGTTTGAGTACCGCAAAAAGTGGCGCAGTTGCTGGGATGAGGTGAAATTCTGCGGTGAAAAGTGCCGCCGCCACAAGTCGGCCGCACCTGGCCCGCCTGCCACCTAATTAATGGTAGTCCGGTGGTATCCGCCTGCGGCTGTCTCACGTACTGTTTTCCTCACCCTAGTTTCTTCCAATGGCTTCTAATCTTGATTACCTTGACCCCAACCTTCAGCCGCTAGAGGCTAAAGTGAAAGCCTACCTGGCCGCTGAGAAAGGCCGCCACAAAGCTGTGGCCGACCCCGCCGCCACCGAAGCGCACACTACCACTACCGCCGATGTGGCCCGTCTGCACCAGGAAATCCTGGATATGTTGCCCGCCCGCGAAACCTGGATAGTGCTGAACCTGGGCTACGGCCCCAGCCGCGTTGGGGCCTGGCCCGTGCCCGCCGCCGCCGGTCAAGCCGCGCACTGGCAAGTGCGGGTGGTGCAGTGATTAATTAAAAATTATGAGTTAAAAATAGTTTTTCAGGCACCAAAAAATTATTTTTAACTCATAATTTTTAATTAATCAATGCCCCGCGTCCCAATCATACCCCTGCTCGGCCCAATAGTCGGCGGGGCGTTGGTCGGTGAAGGCAATGCTGCCGATGCGCTTGAGGTGCTTGATGCCGTACTTGAGGGGCGTGACCAGGCGCAGCGGCGCACCGTGCGCTTCCGACAGCGGCTGGCCGCCCATTTCGTAGCACAGCAGGGTTTGCGAATGCACGGCGCTTTTGATGTCCAGCCCGATGTAATACTTCTCATCTGGGGTAAGCATTGACACATAAGGCGCTAGGACCTCACCGCGTTGGGCCAGCGGAAACTTGGCCACCAAATCGGCAAACCGGGCCCCGGTCCAATGCACAATGGTGCTCCAGCCCTCAATGCACTTGAGTTCGGTCGTCATCGCCACGCGGGGCAGGGCTTTGATGTCGGCCAACGAAAACTCGTGCTGTTGCCCGTCGTAGCCCCGCACTTGCAGCTTCCAGACGGCCGGGTCGAGGTCGTCCTTCATGCCAATCAAGCCGTTGGCCCGGGGCATTTGGGCGCGGCTGCGGGCAAACTCCGGGGCCAGCCGGGTTTCCCGAAAATAGGCGCTGCTGATGCGGCCGTTCAGGTCCAGCACATCGCGCAAAGGGCCGGGAATGCCGTCCACTTCGGGGCGGTTCACCAGCCAGCCCCAGCCTGCTACGCCCGCCAACCCAGCCAAACCCCAGCCCAAAAAGGCGCGGCGCGAACGGCGGTTAGCTTCGGCCAGCACCGCCGCATCGGTCGGAGCAGTGGGCATTGCGGCGGGCGAAGGCGTGGTGTCACCGGCGGGTTGTTCGTCGTGGCTCATCGGTTATACTTGTTTAGTTTCAATGACTTTATCCCCGGCCACGTCCTGAATTTCAAACCCGGCCACCATGCTGCGGAAGTTGTTCCAGCCCGCCCGGATAACCTGCGCGATGTGGACCATGAAAAACAACACGTAGCCCATTGCCAGCGTGAAATGCTCGGCCCGCGCCCACTCATAGCCGCCCAGCAAGGCCGTGAGCCAGGCAAATTGCACCGGCTTGTAGATGGCAAAACCCGTCAGGACCGACCCTGCGCCCATCAGCACCACGCCGGTGTAGGCAATTTGCTGCGCTCCGTTGAATTTGCGCATCGGCAACGGCCCCTTCCGCAAGCCCAAATCGTGCAGCGTCACCTCAATGGCCTCCTTGAACGAATGGCGGTTGGGCAGCAACTCGCGCCACTCGCCCGAAATCGCCGTGTAAGACACGTACAACACCCCATTCAGAATAAAAACCCACATCAACACAAAGTGCCAGGACATTCCTTTGGCCAGTTTGGAGGCTGCCCCGAATGCTTCGTAAAACGACTGCGGGAAGAACTTGAGCAACGTGTGGTCGCCCCAGCCAATGCGGTACACATCGTTGGCCCAGTATATCCAGACCCCGCTCCAAATCATGAGCGCCAGCACCGGAAAATTTATCCAGTGGAACCAGCGAATTGCCAGCGGATGCTTGTCAACGAGTTGTTTCATAAGGCGGCAGTAAATGGCTAAGGGAGGCCCAAAAGTAACCCGAACGGGCCAATTATTCTAACTACCGGGCCTGACGCTCGCAGTTGCCGGGCCTTACAGATGCCCACGAAAAAAGCCCCGTCTCAAAGAAACGAGGCTTTCAATACCAAAACACCTTAAAAATAACTAATCTTTCACAGGAGGGCTAACAAAAATCAGGCCGGAAGATTCCCGGCCTTGTAAAATAATTTTTGAGTGGTACTAATTCTTCACCAAATCAGCGACTTAATTTCAAGCCATTGCTTGGCCTTCTCCGCCCAATGCCTTTTAGAACCGGGTGTAGCGCCGCCGCCGCCACCACGCCCGGCCCAGCCCGAAAGTGGCCAGCAGCAGCAGCGGTGCCCCCAGGTTCAGGGCTTGCCAGGGGCGGCGTTGTTCGGCCAGTTTCACGCGGTCGAGGGGGCGGAGCGTGATTTGCTTGCCCCGCACGGCGATGAGGCCGGTTTGGTCGAGCAGGTAATCGGTGGCGTTCAGGACCAATTCGCGGTTGGCAAACTCGGTATTGGCCAAGCGGTCGTAGCCCAGGCGCTGGACGCGGCCGGTTTTGGGGTCCACATCGGAGCGGATGAAGTCGCCGTCGGACAGCACCAGCACTTTGCTGGGTCGGGCCTGCGGGTCGTGGTCGGGCTGGTATTGCAGGGTGCCGGGCCGGGCGCGGTTGGCGTAGAGCGAACGAAACTGCCCTTCCAGCAAGTAGCCAACCGACTGAAAACCCTGCTTGTACAGCTTGGGGTTGGGTTCGAGCCGGGCATCGTTGAAGTTGATGGGCACCGGCGGCGGCAGCACCCGCGTGTAGCGCGAAGTGGTGAGCAGCGACGTTTTGCGGATGCCCCCGGCCCGCACCGTATCCAGGCTACCGGCGAATTTGAGGTACACCGCGTCCAGGTTGCGCGTGATGGGGTGCGGGGCGAAGCGGTTGATAAGCGGGTAGAGTTGCCAGGGCAGTGCCTCAATTTTGGGCTTGTTGCCCTCCATGCCCGTCACGAGCGGAATCTGGCCGGAATTCAAATCCAGCAGCAGGTTCTGGTTCAGCCGCAGGCCGTATTTGAACAGCAAGTCGTCCAGGTTCAGGTCGTAAGGAGTTGCCAGCGCCACCCCGTTGCGGCTCACGCTGTCGAGGTTCACGCGCAGCGCGTCCACGAAAAACAAGGCCCGGCCGCCGTGGGTGATGAACTGGTCAAGTTTGAATTTTTCGGCTTCCGAGTACGGCGTTTGGGGCCGGGCCACCACCACGGCATCCAGTTCGTGCAGGTCGGGTATCTGGTTCAGGTTCACCCGAAACACGTCGTACTGCTGCTGCCAGGCCCCGAGCATATCACCGGCTTCGGCGTTGCTGAGTTCGCCGTGGCCCTGCACCACGCCCAGGCGGCGGCGCGGCCCCGGCACGAGGTTGCGGATGGTGCTGGCGAGTTCGTATTCCAGCCCCTCAATGCTTTGGTTGAGGCGCACCTCGGCGGGCGCGGCCTGACTGCCGCGCAGCAGCAGCACGTTTTTCTCCCGGCCGCCCACACTCACTACCGCCCACGGGAAAATGATTTTCTCGACCCGCTTGCCGTTTTCGGTCGCGCCCAGGTTGGTGGGTTTCAGTCCTTTCTTGAACAGCGTGCCGTAAAACTTATTCCGTCCCGCCTCGGTGCCCGCCGCGCTGGGGTCCAGAAAAATATAGTGCAAATTGGCCCCGCCGTACACCTGAAACTCGGTCAGGGTTTCGCGCACCCCCTGTTCCAGCCGCCGGAACGCGGGCGGAAAATCGCCGGTCAGATAGACCGTTACCGTCACCGGCTGCTTGAGGTCGCGCAGCAGCTTCTTGGTGGCCGGGGCCATCGTGTAGCGTTTTTCCTCGGTCAAATCAACCCGAAAAAAGAACTGCTGCACCACCAGATTTAACACCAGCAACAAGCCCAAAAAACCCGCAAAGCGCCGCAAATCCTGCCGTTTTTTGTCGGCTGCATTATTAGCTGCTGGCTGCTGGCTGCTGGCTATTGGCTCTGTTGGGTTATTCACTACACTCACTACAAATATGATTTTAAAAAAAGCCATCAGCCATTGGCAAACAACTTGGAACACCTCACCAATTCCGGCTTCGCAGCACCAGCCGGGTGCTTAGCAGCGCCACCGCCACCACCGAGGCGAAATACACCAAATCCCGCGAGTCAATCAGGCCCTTACTCAAGTCGCGGTAATGCGCCGCAATGCCCAGCTGCCCTACGTAGTACGCCGCGTCCCCGTCCAGCACCGAAGCCAGCGAATCGAAGCCCGAATACACCAGAAAACATCCCACCACGGCCCCCAGAAAGGCAATAATCTGGTCCCGGGTGAGGGCCGAGGCCAGCACCCCCAGTGCCGCAAACACCGCCGCCAGCAACGCCAGCCCCAAATACGACCCCACCGTGGCGGCCGAGTCAATGTTGCCCACTGGGTTACCCAACTGATACACCGAAAAATAGTACAACCCCGTGGGAACCAATGCCAGCAGCGCCAGCGCCAGGCAAGCCAGGTACTTGCCCCCGATTATCTGCCCGTCGGTCAGCGGCCGGGTCAGTAGCAATTCCATTGTGCCCGCTTTTTTCTCCTCCGCAAACGTCCGCATGGTGATGGCCGGAATCAGGAACAGGAAAATCCAGGGAGCCAGCGAAAACAGGGTCTGCAAATCGGCGTAGCCATAGTTCAGCACACTGCTGTCGGGCAATACCCACACAAACAAGCCCGTGGCGACCAGAAACACACCCAGCACCACATAGGCGACGGGCGAATTGAGAAAGACGTTGAATTCTTTTTTTAGAATAGTGAACATAGATTAGGTGTTCGTGCTGCACATCAAGCAGGAGGCGGTCTTCATTTCGTCAATTCCCCGAACACCGCCTCCAAGCTCTGCTGCTCCTGTTGCAAGCCCAGCAGCACCCACCCTTTCTCGGCGGCCAGCCGCGACACAGCGGCCCGCAAGTCGCGTCCGGCTGCGCTGCGGATGACGTAACTGCCCCCCTCCTGCCCCAGGGCGTGAACACCGGGCAAGTCGCGCAACGCCCGCACGTCCACCGCGCCTTCAAACTCGGCGCGAAGCACGGTTTCGCCGGCGGCGCGGGCGGCCAGGTCGGCCACCGGGCTGTCGGCCACCAGCTTGCCCCGGCTGATGATGAGGACGCGCGAACACAAAGCCGTCACTTCGGGCAGGATGTGGGTGCTGAAAATGACCGTTTTGTCCTGGGACACTTCCCGAATCAACTCCCGGATTTCCAGAATTTGGTTCGGGTCCAGGCCGGTGGTGGGTTCGTCTAGAATCAGCACGTCGGGGTCGTGCAACAGGGCTTCGGCCAGGCCCACGCGCTGCCGGTAACCCTTGCTCAAGGCCCCGATTTGCTTGTTTTGCTCGCGGCTCAGGCCCACCCGCGCTACCAGTTCGGCCACGCGGCGGCGCAGCGCGGCCCCCCGTAGGCCATGCACGGCTCCGATAAATTCCAGGTACTCATGCACGTACATTTCCAGGTACAGCGGGTTGTGTTCGGGCAGGTAGCCCACGCGGCGGCGCACCTCTAGGCTGTGGGTGAGTACATCGTAACCGGCCACGCGCACCGTGCCCGCCGTGGGCGGCAGGTAGCCGGTGGCTATTTTCATGGTCGTGCTTTTGCCCGCCCCGTTGGGGCCGAGGAAGCCCACAATCTCCCCCTTCCCGGCCGTAAAGCTGATGTCGTCCACGGCGTTTTGCGGGCCGTAGGCTTTGGTGAGGTGTTGGACTTCAACCATTGGCTTAGTTGTCAGTTGTTGGTTGTCAGTTGTTGGTTGTCAGTTATTAGTATTTGTGGTCAGCTTGTCAATTGTTCTGAATGCTAACAACTGACAACCAACAAACAACAACTCACTTCACCCGTGTCGGGCGCAGTTGCATTTCCGAAATCATGGTCACGTCCGGGGCTTCCAGCGCGTGAATAATTGCCGCCGCAATGTCTTCCGGCTGCATTTTGAACGGCGCAGGTTCGGCTCCCGGCTGCTGCCCGCCAAAATTGGTTTCGACCGAGCCGGGCATCACGCACGTCACGCGGATGCCCGCCGGGCGCACTTCCTTGAACAGCGCGTCGGAGAAGCCGCGCACGGCGTATTTGGTGGCGCAGTAGCCCGCCAGGTTGGCCGTGCCCGCCGTGCCCGCCAGCGAAGCCACGTTCACAACGTGGCCCATGCCCTGCGCTTTCATCAGCGGCAGCACGGCGCGGGTGCAGTAGAACAGCCCGTTCACGTTGGTGTCGAACATGAGGTGCCAGTCGTCGGACGAAAACCCGTCCACGGGGCCGAATTTGCCCACCCCGGCGTTGTTTACCAGCACGTGGATTTCCGCGCCCAACTCGCGCCGGGTGTTGGTGAGAGCCTCGGCCACGGCGTGTTCGTCGCGCACGTCGCATTCAAAAAACTGAAACCGCTCGTGGGTCAAATCGTCGGGGGCGTGGCGGCCCCAGCCAGCCACCACCGCGCCCCGCGCCAGCAGCGCCACCACCGTGGCCCGCCCAATGCCGCTGCTCACGCCCGTCACGACGGCGGTTTTGCCTTGCAGGTCCATCTTATCTTTGGAAAAAAATTGGGGAAGAATGAAAATTATGCGTTTCCCGCCGCAAGTTAGCGGCGCAAGGCGGTTTGGGCGGGGCCATGCAGTATTGGCCGCGCTGCTGGGGTTGCTGGCGGTGCCCGCCTGCGGCCCCGGCCACGGCACCGATTGCCTCAAAAGCACCGGCAGTATCATCACCGAACGCCGCGCAGTAGCGGCTGGCCTTCAAACGGTAAATCTATTTGACAACGTGGACCTGAACCTGGTGCAGGACAGCGAAACCTACGCCGAAGTACAAGCCGGGGAACACCTCATTGACGACATTGACTTTGACCGCCAGGGCAGCGCCCTGACCATCGGCAACACCAGCAAATGCAACTGGGTGCGGAGCTACAACACTCCCCGCGTGGTGACGCTGCACCTGCCCCGCCTGACCAACATTGTGTTGCGCGGCTCCGGCAACCTGCACACCGTGGGCGAATGGAAGCAGGACACCATTTTTGTCCATGTGAACGGCACCGGCGATGCCGACCTGCAACTCGTTAGCCGTCAGGTGTACGCCGACCTCTACCTGCTAAGCGACCTGACCCTGCGCGGCACCACCGAAGAACTTAACTTCACGTTGGGCAGCGGCGGCAGCCTCTTTGCCACCGGCCTGCACGCCCAACGCTGCTACCTCGTGACGACCCGCGACAGCCAGGGCGATGCCCACGTGCGGGCCACCGGAGTGGTGGCGGGCACCGTGGCGGGCCACGGCACGGTGTTCTACGCTGGCCCGCCCGCCACCGCAGCGTTTGATGTTAAAGCGCCGGGGCAGGTTCGGGCCGAGTAGGGCGCGGAGCTTCGCTGCGTAGGCTGCTAGAGCGCGGCTGCTTCGGTTGCCCCCGCACCCTACAAATCCCCCAACTGCGGCCGAATCAGCAGTTCTTCAAGCACGGCTTGGGGCGAAAGCTGGAAGGCAGAAAAAATAGCTTCGGCCACGTCTTCGGCCCGCACGAAGCGGTCGGCGGGCAGGTCCACGCCTTCCCAACTCGCGGTGAGGGTGGGGCCGGGCAGCACGGCCGTCACGCGCAGGCCCTGGGGTTTCAGCTCCTCGCGCAGGTTGCGGCTGAAGCCCAGCAGCGCGTGCTTGGCAATGCCATAGGAGCCGCCGTTGGGATAGGCGGTGGCGCTGGCCGTGGAGCAGATGTTGAAAATGTGGCCGGTGCCCTGGGCCAGCAGCGTGGGCAGCAGGCCGCGCGTCACGTCGTAGGCACTCAGCAGGTTCACGGCCAGCATTTGGCGCAGTTGGGAGCCGTCGGCGGGTTCGTCCTGCAAGCGGCCCGGCACGAAGGCCCCGGCGTTGTTGATGAGGGCAGCCAGCGGGCGCTGCAAACCCAGCACAAACCCGACGAACTGCCGGCAGTCGGCGGCCTGGCTCAGGTCGGCGGGCTGGGTGAACAGCGCCGCGCCGGGCACTTCGGTCGCCAGGGCGGTAGCGAGCGCGGCCAAGTCGGCCGCCGAACGGGCGCAGGTGGCCACGGCGTAGCCCGCGCGGGCAAACCGCCACACCAATGCGCGGCCAATGCCTTTGCTGCCGCCCGTGACGACCACTAATTTTGGGGAGTTGGATGTTCGTTCCATACCGTTTCTACGTAAGCGCCGACGGGCCGCGCCGGGCAACCCGCCCGGCGGCGCACCGGCCCGCTACTTTTGAGTTTTTGCACCCGATTTATGTTTACAACTTTCGGCAAGTTTGTTCTTTTTCTGCAAAGTATGCTCTCGCGTTCCGAACGGCTTGGCGTACTCTGGCGGCGCACCATTGACGAGGCCATGCTCATCGGGGTTGATTCGGTCTTCATCGTCAGCATCGTATCGGCCTTTATTGGGGCCGTTACCTGCGTCCAGATTGCCTACAACCTCACCAATCCGCTCATCCCGGCTTCCACTATCGGCTACATGGTGCGCGAGATGACCATTCTTGAACTGGCCCCGACCATCACCAGCATTGTGCTGGCGGGCAAGGTGGGCAGCAGCATCGCCGGGGGCTTGGGCACGATGCGCATCACCGAACAAATTTCGGCGCTGGAAGTAATGGGCATCAATTCAACCTCTTACCTGGTGTTGCCCCGCGTGTTGGCGGCCCTGCTGATGTTCCCGTTGCTGGTCATTCTGGCCATGCTGCTCTCCATTCTGGGCGGTTACCTGGCGGGCACCCTCACTGGGGCACTGGCTCCGCAGGAGTACATCGAAGGCATCCGCACCGATTTCATCCCCTACAACATCGTTTTTGCCCTGATAAAAGCCGTGGTATTTGCCTTCCTCGTGTCGGCCATTTCGTCGTATAAAGGCTTCAACACCACCGGCGGGGCGCTGGAAGTAGGAGCCGCCAGCACCGGGGCCGTCACCAATTCCATCATCGCCATCCTGCTGGCCGACTTCGTGTTGGCAGCGGTTCTCCTTTAATGTGCTGATGAAGTGATTTGCTGATGTGCTGATTCAGTATTTCTCCCTAAAAAATGATTGAAGTATCCAACATCGAAAAAAGCTTCGACGGAACGCAGGTGCTGAAAGGCATTTCCTGTGTGTTTGAAACCGGCAAGTGCAACCTGCTACTGGGCGGGTCGGGCACCGGCAAAAGCGTGTTGTTGCAGTGCATTGTGGGCCTGATGAAGCCCGACATCGGCTCCATCACCTTCGACGGCACCGTCTATACCAACAACCGCATTGACATCCGGCAGGAAATCCGGCGCAAAATCGGGATGCTGTTTCAAGGGTCGGCCCTGTTCGACTCGATGACCGTAGCGGGCAACGTGGAGTTTCCGTTGCAGATGCTGACCCCCGACATGAGCGCCGACGAGCGCCGCGACCGGGTGGAGTTTTGCCTCAAGCGCGTGGGCCTGGAGAATGCGGGCAACAAAATGCCCGCCGAAATTTCGGGCGGCATGAAGAAGCGCGTCGGCATTGCCCGCGCCATCGCCCCGCAGTGTACCTACCTGTTTTGCGACGAACCCAACTCCGGCCTCGACCCGGCCACGAGCATCAAAATTGACGAACTGATTCAGGAAATCACCCACGAGTACGGCATCACCACGGTCATCGTAACCCACGACATGAACTCCGTGATTGAAATTGGGGAGCACATCATCTTCCTGCACAAGGGCAAGAAACTTTGGGACGGCACCAAAGACGACATCCTGAACGTGGAAGTGCCGGAGTTGCGGGAGTTTATCTTCAGCAGCAGCCTGGTGCGGGCCGCCAAAAAGGTGGACGACGAAAGCGAAGGAGGGTTAGCCGCGATTACCGACGCGCACGGGGCGGGCATTTAATCGCAGATTTTGCAGCTAAGCGCAGAACCGTTCAGCGGTCGGATTCCGGGCAGCGAATCACAGATTTTACAGACTGGTTTTGGCGAGTGCTACATTATTGGTTCTTACGTCAGTCGCTGCCCGAAATCCGACCACTGAACGGTTCTGCGCTTAGCTGCAAAATCTGCGATAAGTGGTGCTGGCCGTGCCAGGCGTACATCGCCAGGGCTTGGTCCAGGGTGAAGGCGCGGTCCATTTTGGGGTGGTAGAAGGTGCGCTGCCACTGCACCTCACTAAGGTGGTGCAACAGCGTCACCCAGCGCGAATGCAGACTTTCAAGCAGCGCCAACGACACGGTGATGGGCGTGGCGGCCACGTCGGGCAGTTCGGCCCAGGCCGCTTCGTCATAGGGGCGGATGGTGGGGTTGTCCTCGGTCAGGGCCAGGCGGTAGCGGGTGTAGCAGTTCAGGTGCGAATCGGCCAGGTGATGAATCACTTGCCGCCCCGTCCAGCCGCCGGGCCGGTGGGGCTGCTGCAAGCCCACGCCGCCCACGGCGCGGGCTGCCGCCGTCAGGGCCGCCGGCAACCCGGCAATCTGTTCAATCAGCGCCGTTCGCTCCGCCGCCGACAACGCACCATCCGGCAACTGGTAGCGCCCAATGGGATAACGCAGTTTTTCGTCAATTTCAGTCATGGTCATGGTTGCAAAGGAAGCAGAAATGCCGCCCCACACCGGGGCGGCACTCTCTAGAAAACGGAGATAAAACCAGACCTTAACAAGCCCATCCGGCGAGGAAATGGCGTTCGGCGTGGCCAGGCTGCGGTCAGGGCTGTGGGCCGCGTTTGTTCAACTCATCCCGAATTTTGGCGGCTTTCTCGTAGTCCTCTTTTTCCAGGGCCTGGGCCAGCATCTTGGTGAGTTCGTCCAACGATACTTGCCCGCTGGGGTCGCGGGGTTCGGTAGTTCGGCTGGGGCGGGGCGGGGTGCCGCCATCGCCTTCGTCCTCGTCGTCGTCCTCATCGGTGTCGTTTTCTTCGTCGCCTTCGGCTTCGTCGAGTTCCGACAGCACAATGCCCGCTTCGCTCAATACGCTTTCGACCGTGAAAATAGACACCCCGAAACGCAGCCCGATGGCAATGGCATCGGATGGCCGGGCATCAATTTCAAAGGTGGTGGCCCCGTCCGAACACACAATGCGGGAGTAGAACACGCCTTCCTTGAGGTCGGAAATGATGACTTCCAGAATCACGACGTGGACGTGTTCGGCAAACGATTTGAACAGGTCGTGGGTCAGGGGCCGGTTGGGGCTGATTTTTTCAATCTGAATGGCAATGCTTTGCGCCTCAAACATCCCAATGATGATGGGTAGGCGGCGGTTGCCGTTTTTCTCGCCCAGAATCAGGGCAAACGAGCCGGACTGCGACTGGCTGGAAGAAAGGCCGAGAATTTCGAGCGGAATTTTTTTCAAGGGAACGGGAAACTTGGGGCCGGAAGCGCGGGGTGGAAGGCCAGCGGCTGGTTTGGTACGACAAATTAAGGCACCCGGCGCGGAACTTGGCTGCAAAACCGCCCGCTACTGGCCAAAAAAGCGCCTGGAAGCCGGAATGTTTTTCCGGCCCCCAGGCGCTATTGGGTGCAAAGCAGTTAGTTCAGCGCCTTTACGGCGGCCGTCAGCTTGGGCAACACGTCAAACACGTCGCCCACGATGCCGTAATCGGCCGCTTTGAAGAACGGCGCTTCGGGGTCTTTGTTAATCACGACAATCACCTTCGAACTGTTCACGCCCGCCAAGTGCTGAATGGCCCCCGAAATGCCGCAGGCAATGTAGAGGTTGGGCGACACGGTGATGCCGGTTTGGCCCACGTGTTCGTGGTGGGGCCGCCAATCCACGTCGCTCACCGGCTTGGAGCAGGCCGTGGCTGCGCCCAGGGCTTTGGCGAGGTCTTCAATCAGGTGCCAGTTTTCGGGGCCTTTCATGCCCCGGCCGCCGCTCACTACTTTGTCGGCTTCGGGCAGCAACACGCCACCGGCCTGGTCCTGCATCACCACCTGGCTGGGGGCATCGGCAAAGTCCGCATCGGTCAGTTGGGCCGCAAAAGCCACGACTTCGGCCGTTTTGCCCGCTTCGTGCTGGGCCTCCAGCGAGTTTTTTTTCACCGCCAGAATCCGGCGGTCGCCGTTCAGCACCACGTCGGCAAAGGCTTTGCCCGAGAAAGCCCCGCGCTTCACTACAAACTGGCCGCCGTCGGTGCGGGGCAACTCCACCACGTTGGTCGCCAAGCTGGCCCGTAGGCGCACGGCCAGCCGCGACCCCACGGCCGCGCCGATGTTGGAGTTGGCCAGCACCAGCACCTTCGCGCTTTCCTGGTCGGCGGCGGTGGCAATGAGTTTAGTATAAGCGTTGTTGACAAAATCTTTGAGCCGTGGCTCTTTGTCGTACAACACTTTGGTGATGCCCTGCTCGCCCAGTTTGGCGAGGTTGGCTTCGGTGGCTTCGCCCACGGCAATGGCCGTGGCGGTGGTGCCAAGTTGGGCCGCTACTTTGGCCCCGTAGGTAGCCACTTCCAGCGAAGATTTTTTCACTTCGCCCTCGGCGCATTCAACAACAACTAGAACAGACATGGTTAGGATGGTAGTTGGTAGTGGGTACATAGTAGTTAGGTGACTACTCGCACCCAATTCGAGAATTGGAAAGAGACGATGGCCGGCCAGTGTGACAGTCCGATTACTGACTACCAACTACCGACTACCAAAAATCAAATGACTTTGGCTTCGCTCCGCAGCAACTGAATCAACTCGCCCGCGTTGGCGGGGTCAATGAGCTTGACCCCCTGCTTTTTGGGGGGCAGGGCAAATTCGGCGACGGCGGTGCGGGCGGCTTCGCCCACGGCGGGCACCACGTTCAGGGGCTTGGTGCGGGCCGTCATGATGCCGCGCATATTGGGGATGCGCGGCTCGCACATCGGCTGCTGGCACGAGGCCACGAACGGGGCCGCGACGGTCACGATTTCCTTGCCGCCCTCGATTTCGCGCTCCAACGTGGCGGTGTTGCCGCTCAGGTCCAGCTTCATGGCCGGGGCCACGGTGGGGATGCCCAGCATTTCGCCCACCATGCCGTGTACCTGAAAACCGTTGTAGTCAATGCTTTCCTTGCCCATCAGGATGATTTCGTAGCCCCCGGCTTTGGCGTAGTGGGCAATCTGCTCGGCCACGAAATAGGCATCCTGCGGGGCGGCGTTCACCCGAATGGCATCGTCGGCCCCGATGGCCAGGGCTTTGCGAATGTTCGGCTCGGTGTCGGCCTCGCCCACGTTGAGCACCGTAACGGTGCCGCTACCAGCAGCTTCCTTGAGTTCGATGGCGCGGGTGAGGGCGTATTCGTCCCAGGGGTTTATCACGAACTGCACCCCGGCCTTGTTAAACTCCTTGTTGTCGGGGGTGAAGGTGATTTTGGTAGTCGTGTCGGGCACGTTGGAAATGCAAACCAGAAACTTCATTTAGAAAAGGTTAGAATGGGCAGGAACGCAGGAAGATAGTCGGCTTGCATAACATATTTTACCAGGCCAGGGTTTCTCCTTAGCCCGGTCAGTTGTTGCTTTACGGGACCGAAACCGCAATTTTGCCCCAAAGATAGCCAAAACTCCCGCGCCCGATGGCCCCTGCCCCCACCCGCTTGCAGCAACTGCTGGCTTTTTACGACGACGACCCCGCCGACCCGTTCACGATTTACGCCCTCGCCACCGAATACCGCGCCACCGAGCCGCTCCGGGCCTGGGAGTATTACCAAAAACTACTGACCGAACACCCCGATTACGTCGGCACCTACTACCACGCCGGTAAGCTGCTGGAAGGGTTTGGCAAAAAGGACGAGGCTGAAACCGTGTACCGCAAGGGCTTGGTGGTGAGCAAGCAAGCCGGGCAGCAACACGCCGCCAGCGAGCTATTGCAGGCCCTCAATAGCTGCCTGGGGCTGGACTACGAAGACGACTAGCCAAAACGGGGCGGGCAGTCTTTTCGCCGGCCCGCCGGGTGCAGTGAAGCCCGCTGCGTTACTTTGCAGCGCATGGCCACAAAAATTTTACTGGTTGAAGACGAGCCAAAGGTTTCCGCGTTCATCCGGCGCGGGCTGGAAGAGGAAGGCTTTGAGGTAGAAGTAGCTTACGACGGCAACTTCGGGCAACGCTTGGCGCTGGGCCGTGAGTTTGACTTGTTGATTCTGGACGTTATTCTGCCCGGCCAAAGCGGCCTTGACGTGCTGAAAGGCGTGCGGGCGCAGGACCAGAACCTGCCCATTCTGTTGCTCACGGCGCTGGGCACGACGCAGGACAAGCTGCTGGGCTTCGACGGCGGGGCCGACGACTACCTGGTCAAGCCCTTCGATTTTGCCGAATTGCTGGCCCGCGTCCGCGCCCTGACGCGCCGCCGAAACCGGGGCGAAGCCAAAGGCAACCTGCTCACGCTGGCCGACCTGACGCTGGACACCGCCGCCAAAACCGTGACCCGCGCCGGGCAGCCCGTCAAGCTCACGGCCCGCGAGTTCAATTTGCTGGAGTTGCTCTTGCGCCACCAGGGCCGCGTACTGGGCCGGGGCGAAATTGCGGAACACACCTGGGAAGAATCTTTTGAAACCGGGTCGAATGTGATTGACGTGTACGTGAACTATTTGCGAAACAAAGTGGACAAGGGATTTGCCAAAAAACTCATTCACACGGTGGTGGGCATGGGGTATGTGATGCGCGAGGAGTGAATGGTTAAACGGTAACTCCCCTCCTTTTCAAGGAGGGGAGTTACCGCCTTATTCCGCCCCAACATGACCATTCGCAACCGTTTGACCTGGCTGTTTATGGGCATGGTGGCGGTGTTGCTGCTGGCGGCGCTGGCGGTGGTGCTGGTGCTGCAAGCGCGGTACACGACGCGCGAGTTTCGGCAGCGACTGCACGACCGGGCGCAGATAACCAGCTACATCTACCTGGAAAAAGACGAGATGAAGGCGGGGGCGTTTCGGAAGTTTGAGAAAAAATACCTGCAATCGTTGCCCAATGAGATTTTGCAGGTGTACGATGCCAAAGGGGCGGTGCAATTTGTGGCCGAGGACGAGCGGGTGCGGCTGCCGCAGGAAGTGTTGGCCCGCATTATTGCCAATCAGGAGTACTTTTTCCGTCTGGGTCAGCGGCAGGCCATCGGCATTTTCTACCGCGACAACCAGGGGGAGTACGTCATTGTGGCGGCGGCCGAAAACACGGCGGGCAGCCAACGAATGCAGAACCTGGCCACCATCATGGGGGCAATTTTTGTGGTGAGCCTCTTGATTATCTACGTTCTGGGGCGGTTTTTTGCGGGCCGGGCATTGGCCCCGATTGCGGCCCTCACCGAGCAGGTGGACCGCATCACGGCCCCCAACCTGCACCGGCGGGTGGACGAAACCCGGCTGCGGGCCAGCGAAAAAGACGACCTGCTGCGCCTGGCCCGCACCTTCAACCGCTTGCTGGAGCGGTTGGAAACCAGCTTTGAGGGGCAGCGTACCTTCGTCAGCAACGCCTCGCACGAGCTACGCACCCCGCTCACGGCCAGCATTGGCGAACTACAGGTGCTGCTGACGCGGGAGCGCAGCCCGGCGGCCTACCGTGAGGGCGCGGCTTCGGTGCTGGGCGAGTTGCAACAGCTCAAAACCCTCATCAACAGCTTGCTGGATATGGCTCAGGCTGATGGCGGTACGCCGCTCACCGAAGAAGTGCGGCTGGACGAACTGCTTTGGGAAGTGCGCGAGGCCGTGGCCCCGGCGTTGCGCGGGCGGGTGCGGGTGGAGTTGGGCGAGTTGCCCGCCGAAGCGGCGGGGCTGGAACTGGCCGGGCACCGGGCGCTACTGGCGCGGGCGCTGGGCAACCTAGTGGACAATGCGTTGAAATATTCGGCCGACGACCAGCCGGTTGTTATTCGCCTTGTGTGCACCGCCACCGGGTGCCGGGTGCAGGTGCGCGACACCGGGCCGGGCATTGCGGCCGCCGATTTGCCAAACGTGTTCCAGCCGTTTTTTCGGGCGGCGGCGGTGCGCGGCACGACGGGGCACGGCGTGGGCCTGCCGCTGGCGCGGCGCATTGTGGAGCAATACGGCGGCACCCTTGCCTTGCATTCGACCGCAGGACATGGGACGGTGGCAGAGGTGATTTTTGAAAAACAAATAATGAGTACCAAGTATTGAGTAGTGAGAAGCAGTAGTGTAGCCCTTACAGCCAGTACTTTACTCAATACTTGGTACTCATTACTTGTGACTGACTACCTAAAAACCATTCAGCGACCCGGCAGCCGTTTTTTTTGGCATTTTAATGCCATTCTAATCCGGCCCTAATGCGAACCTAATGAAGAGCCGCGACCTTTGCATCAAATCTTCCGATTAGTGTGCTCCATGCTGCGATTAGCTGTGATACTGGGGGCCTTGTTGGCCCTCGCTACTGCCCCTACCCTGGCCCAAACGGCCGCCCCGACCGATACCCTGCGTTTGACCCTGCCCGAAGCCGAGCAGCGGTTTGTGCAAAACAACCTGGCCCTGCTGGCCCAGCAATACAATGTGTCGGCGGTGCAAGCGCAGGCGGTGCAGGCCCGGCTATTGGACAACCCGACCATTTATGTGGAGCAAGACTTATTGAACCGCAAGGTGTTGCGCCCCGATGTGCCGGTGGGTACTTACGGCACCGAAATGATATTTAACTTCCAGCAACTGGTATCGCTGGCCGGGCGGCGCAAGGCGGCCGGGCGCGTGGCCCAGCAGGCAGCGGTAGTGGAACACTACAACTTTGAGGACTTGCTGCGGAACCTGCGCTACCAACTGCGGACTTCATTTTACGACCTGTATTTCAAGCAACAGTCGCTGCTGATTTACAACGCCGAGATTGATTCGCTCTCGCGCACCGTGGGGCTGTATCAGTCGCAGTTTGAGAAAGGCAACATTGCCCTGAAAGAAGTTATTCGCCTGAAAGCCTTCCTATTTACGTTGCAGAGCGAACGACAGGGCATTTTGGCCGACGTGGATGCCGAGCAGGCCGACCTGCACGTATTGTTGCGCGATGCCGCCCCCACCCGCTACCGCCCGCTAGTGAACCTGGGCCGGGTGAGAGACTTGAGTTTGACCCCCTACCCGGTAGCACAACTGGCCGATACCGCCGTGGCCGTGCGGGCCGACCTCAAGGCCCGACTGGCCACCGTGCAGCAGCAAACCCTGAACCTGGCTTGGCAGCGCAAGCTGGCCACCCCCGATTTAGCCGTGGGTTACACCTACGACCGCGCCGGTTCCTACATCAACAACTACAACGCCCTGACGTTGGGCATTGCCGTGCCGGTTTTCAACCGCAACCAGGGCAACATTGCGGCGGCCAAAGCCCAGATTGCCGGGGCGCAGGCCCAGGCCGACCAGCAGCGCCTGACCGTGCAAACCGAAGTGCGCCAAGCCTATGACCTGGCCACCCGCGCCGATGAAATGTACCAGACCACCGACCGCAACACGGTGCCTTTTGCCCGGCTCATGGAAGGCATTGAGCGCAGCTACGCCAAGCGCGTTATCAGCATTGTGGAATACCTGGACTTTTACGAAGCCTACAAAAACGAAGTGGTGCAAATCAACGCCCTGCGGGCCGGGCGGATGCGGGCTTTTGAGCAAATTAATTTCAGCGTCGGCAAAACGGTGTTCCGGGCGGAATGAGGCTTCTTGTTTCTCGTTGCTGGTTGTTTGCTAGCTGTTGATTTTCAACGAGAAACCAATTGACGAGCATTCAGGAAAACCAGAAACTAGCAACAAGAAACACAAAACACAAAAATGAACCGCATTTCCCTCGTCGCCTGCGCTGCCCTGGCCCTGGCGGGCTGCCACCAAGAAGTAAAAGAAGAAGCGAAGCCGCCGTTTCGGCTCTCGGACACCATGATGAAGCAGATTGTGCTGGACACCGTGCGGCTGCGGCCGGTGCTGAGTGAACTCACGTTTTCGGGCCAGATTGTGAGCAACGAGGACCAGACGGCCAAGGTGTTTCCGCTGGTGGGCGGCGTGGTGGAAGACCTGAAAGTGGAACTGGGCGACCACGTGGAAAAGGGCCAAATATTGGCCGTGGTGCGCAGCGGCGAAATTGCTGATTTTCAGAACCAGAGCAGTTCGGCGGGCACCGATTTGGCCATTGCGAACAAGAACCTGGCGGTGGCCGAAGACCAGTACAAGGCCGGGCTGGCCTCGGAGCGCGACGTGGTGCTGGCCCGCGAAGAAGCCCACAAAGCGGCGGGCAACGTGAACAAAAGCCGCAAGCAACTCGGCATTTACGGCGTGACGGCCGACGGGCGCTACACCATCAAGGCCCCGATTTCGGGTTTCATCACGGAGAAGAACGTGACCCAGAATATGCAGTACACTGACTCGAACGTGGACAACTTCTTTACCATCGCCAACCTGGACGAGGTATGGGTGCTGGCGAATGTGTTCGAGTCGGACATTGCCAAAGTGAAACTGGGCGAAGCCGCCGATGTGACCACGCTGGCCTACCCGGACAAGCACTTTCGGGGCAAAATTGACAAGGTGTTCAACGTGTTGGACCCCGAAAGCAAGGTGTTGAAAGTGCGGGTGCGGCTACCTAACCCCGGCTACACCCTCAAGCCGGCCATGTACGCGCAGGTGCGGCTCGACGATGTGTCGGCCACCAAGATGCTGGCTATTTCGGCCAAAGCGGTGGTGTTCGACAAGGACCGCAACTTTGTGATGGTGTACCGCGACCGCAGCCACGTGGAAACCCGGCCGGTGGAAATCGAAAAAACCGTGGGCGACCGCAGCTACGTGCGCAGCGGGCTGAAACCGGGCGACGTGGTGATTGCCAAAGAACAGTTATTAGTTTACGATGAGCTTAATGACTGATTTTTTAGCCCTTAGCTGATGGTTATTCGCTGTTAGCTTTTCGGCCGGATGGCCTATTTCAGGGAGTTAAAATTGACCCAGTAACTGGGGTCCGGGCCATGCTTTTGCCCGTTTCAAAAAAAGCCAACAGCCAATAGCTTAGAAACAATGAATAAATTCATTCAGGGCATCATTGCCTTTTCGCTCAAAAATCGCGGGTTTGTGTTTTTGATGACGTTGGTCGTGGTCATTATGGGCGTGGTGAGCTACCGCAACACGCCGATTGAGGCGTTCCCGGACGTGACGAACACCGAAATTACCATCATCACGCAGTGGCCGGGGCGCTCGGCCGAGGAGATGGAAAAGTTCGTGACCGTGCCGATTGAAATTGCCCTGAACCCGGTGCAGAAAAAGGCTTCGGTGCGCAGCACGACGCTCTTTGGGCTGTCGGTGGTGAAGGTCATTTTTGAAGACGGCGTGGACGACGCGTTTGCCCGGCCGCAGGTAAACAACCTGTTGCGCGAAGTGGACCTGCCCGACAACATCACGCCCGACGTGCAGCCGCCCTACGGGCCGACGGGCGAGATATTTCGCTACACGCTGGAAAGCCCCGGCCGCACCGTGCGCGAACTCAAAACGCTACAAGACTGGGTGGTGGAGCGCAACCTGAAATCGGTGCCCGGCGTGGCCGACGTGAACAGCTTCGGGGGCGAGGTGAAGGACTACGAAATCAGTGTGAATCCCAGCAAACTCCAGGATTTTAGCCTCACGCCGCTGGACCTTTACAATGCCGTGCAACGCTCGAACATCAACGTGGGCGGCGACGTGATAAACGAAGGGCAGCAGAACTTCGTGGTGCGCGGCATTGGGTTGTTGAACAACATCAGCGACATCAACAACACGGTGATTAAGAACGTGAACGGAGTGCCGATTCTGGTGCGCGATGTGGCGCAGGTGCGCGAAAGTGCCCTCTCGCGCCTGGGGCAGGTGGGGCGCGGCTACCAGGACGACAAACTCGAAGGAATTGTGGTGATGCGCAAGGGCGAAAACCCGTCTGAAGTCATCAGCCGCCTGCACGACAAGGTCGCGGAACTGAACGGCAAGATTCTGCCCTCCGATGTAAAAATCAAGACCTTCTACGACCGGCAGCAACTCATTGACTTCTCGACCGAAACCGTGATTCACAACCTGCTCGAGGGCATTGTGCTCGTGACCTTGATTGTGTTCCTGTTCATGGCCGACTGGCGCACCACGGTCATCGTGTCGGTCATCATCCCGCTGGCGCTACTGTTTGCCTTCATCTGCCTACGGCTGAGAGGCATGAGTGCCAATTTGTTGAGTATGGGGGCTATTGACTTCGGCATCATCATTGATGGCGCGGTGGTGATGGTGGAAGGCCTGTTTGTGGCCCTCGACCACCGGGCGCACCAAATGGGCATGGAGCGGTTCAACAAGCTCAGCAAGCTGGGGCTGATTAAGAAAAGCGGGCGCGAAATGGGCAAGTCCATTTTCTTTGCTAAGGCCATTATCATCACGGCGTTACTGCCCATTTTTTCGTTTGAAAAAGTGGAAGGCAAAGTGTTTAGCCCGCTGGCCTGGACGCTGGGCTTTGCCCTGCTGGGGGCCTTGATTTTCACGCTCACGTTGGTGCCGGTGCTGGTGAGCATCCTGCTGAAAAAGGACGTGCGGGAAAAGGACAACTTCTTCGTGCGGGGCGTGAAGCGGGGAGCCGAACGGGGGTTTCGCTTCACCTACGGCCGCAAAACCGTCACACTGGTAGTGGCCGCCGTGGTGACGGTGGCCGGGCTAGGGGCTTTTTCCTTTCTGGGTTCGGAGTTTTTGCCGGAGTTGAACGAAGGCTCGATTTATGTGCGGGCGCAGTTGCCGCTCAGCATCAGCCTGCACGATTCAAATGAATTGTGCAACCAGATGCGGCGCGTGTTTCTGGGCTTCCCGGAAGTGAGCGATGTGGTGAGCCAGACCGGCCGACCCAACGACGGCACCGACCCGACGGGATTCTACAACAACGAGTTTCTGGTGCAAATCAAGCACACCGAGGAAGTACAGAAGAAAATGAAATCCAAAGCCTACCGCGAAGACCTCATCGACCGGATGAAGGCCCAACTCCGGCGCTTCGAGGGCGTGGATTTCAACTTCTCGCAGCCCATTACCGACAACGTGGAAGAGGCTGCGTCGGGCGTAAAAGGCTCCATTGCAGTCAAAATTTACGGCACCGATTTGGCGACGCTGGAAGGCAAAGCCCGCGAAGTGTATGGCCAACTGAAAGACGTGCAAGGCATTGACGACCTGGGCGTATTGCGCAACATTGGCCAGCCCGAACTGCACGTGGAGCTGGACGAAAGCCGCATGGCCAGCTATGGCGTGGACAAAAGCGATGCCAACGCCGTGCTGGAAATGGCCGTGGGCGGCAAGCAGGCCAGTCAGCTTTATGAGGGTGAGCGCAAATTCCCGATTCGGGTGCGCTACGAGCGGCAATACCGCGAAACGCCCGCCGAAATTGCGGCCCTGATGGTGCCCACCCAAAGCGGCAAAACCATTCCGCTGGTGGAAATTTCGGACATTGGCCAGGTCACCGGCCCCAGCCTGATTTACCGCGACGACAACCGCCGGTTTGCGGCCGTCAAGTTCAGCATCCGGGGCCGCGACATGGGCAGCACCATCGCCGAAGCCCAAAAGAAAGTAGCCGCCGTGGTGAAGCTACCCAAAGGCTACGAAATGAAGTGGACCGGCGACTTTGAAAACCAACGCCGTGCCCAGCAACGCCTTAGCCAAGTGGTGCCCATCAGTTTGGCCCTGATTTTCTTTATTCTGTTCATCTTGTTCGGCAACCTCAAAGATGCCGGGCTGGTGCTGCTCAACGTGCCCTTCGCCATCATTGGCGGCATTGCAGCGTTGCTTATTACCAGCACCAATTTCAGCATTTCGGCGGGTATTGGCTTCATCGCCCTGTTCGGCATTTGCATCCAGAACGGGGTGATTCTCATCTCCGTCTTCAAGCAAAACCTGGTGCGCCGCATGACCCTCGACAGCAGCATTTCCGAAGGCGTGAGCGAACGGGTGCGCCCCGTGGTGATGACGGCCCTCATGGCCACCATCGGCCTGATGCCCGCCGCCATCAGCACCGGCATCGGCTCCGAAACGAGCAAGCCGCTGGCCATTGTGGTGATTGGCGGTCTGATAACGGGCACCGTGCTGACGCTCTTTGTGTTTCCGCTGGTATTTGAGCGGTTTTACCGGTCCGAGCATACGCACTACGGCGACGATTTGGCAGCGGAACGCAATGCGCACAACCAGCCCGTGGCGACGCACTAGATTTTCTTTTTATCGTTGCATCTTCGCGAAATCCTGCTGCCTACAGAGGCAGCAGGATTTCTCATTTTATATTGAGTTGTTGTGCCCCAAACGTTTGCTTCACCACGCATTCACCATCTTCGTCCTAATTTTCATGAATTGTCCATTTCTGCTTCATTTTTCTGGTGAACAAATTCATTTCCGGCATCGTCGGCTTCTCGCTTAAAAACCGTTTTCTGGTCTTTTTCATGACGGCCCTGCTCGTAGCGGGGGGCGCGTACAGTTACCTGCACACGCCGATTGAAGCGTTCCCGGACGTGACCAATACGCAGATGATTATCGTCAGCCTGTGGCCGGGGCGCTCGGCCGAGGAGGTGGAGCGGTTCGTGAGTACGCCGATTGAGGTGGCCATGAACTCGGTGCAGATGAAGTCCAATATGCGCTCCATCAGTATGTTCGGGCTGTCGGTGCTGAAGATAAACTTTGAGGACAACGTGGAAGACTTCTTTGCCCGGCAGCAGGTGAACAACCTGTTGCAGAGCGTGACGTTGCCCGAGGGCTGCGACTCGCACGTGCAGCCGCCCTACGGGCCGACGGGCGAGATTTTCCGCTACACGGTGCAGAGCCGCAACGGGCGCAGCACCAACGACCTGCTGGCCTTGCAGGACTGGGTGGTGGAGCGGCAGTTGAAATCGGTGCCGGGCGTGGCCGACATTGCGGCGTTTGGGGGCACCCGGCGGGTGTATGAAATCAGCGTCAATCCGGCGCAGTTGCAGAAGTACGACCTAAGCCCGGCCGAGGTGTACGCGGCGGTGCAGAAGTCCAACCTGAACGTGGGCGGCGACGTGATTGAGAAGAACGCGCAGAGCTACGTGGTGCGCGGCATCGGGCTGCTAACCAAGCCCGAAGACATCGGCAACATCATCGTGAAGGATATGCACGACACGCCCATACTGGTGCGGAACGTGGCGCAGGTGAGCGAAAGCCACGCCCCGCGCGTGGGCCAGGCCGGGCTGGACGACCAGAGCGACGTGGTGGAAGGCATCGTGATAATGCGGAAGGGCGAAAACCCGGCCGAAGTGCTGGGCCGCGTGAAGGCCAAAATCGAGGAGCTGAACACCAAGATTTTGCCCAACGACGTGTACCTCAAAACGTTTTACGACCGCGACGTGCTGATGGACCACTGCACCCACACCGTGATTCACAACCTGATTGAGGGCATTGTGCTGGTGACGGTGATTGTGCTGCTGTTCATGGCCGACTGGCGCACGACGGTAACGGTGAGCATTGTGATTCCGCTGGCGCTGCTGTTCGCTTTCATCTGTCTGCGGCTGAAAGGCATGAGTGCCAATTTGCTGAGTATGGGGGCCATTGATTTTGGGATTATCATCGACGGGGCGGTGGTAATGGTGGAGGGCATTTTTGTGATGCTCGACCACAAGGCCCACCAACTGGGCATGGAGAAGTTCAACAAACGCGCCAAGCTGGGGGCCATCAAGCGCACGGGGGGCGAGTTGGGCAAGGCCATTTTCTTCTCTAAGCTCATCATCCTGACCTGCTTACTGCCGATTTTCTCGTTTGAGAAAGTGGAAGGCAAGATGTTCAGCCCACTGGCCTACACGCTGGGCTTTGCCCTGATTGGGGCCTTGTTGCTGACCCTGACGCTGGTGCCGGTACTCAGCAGCCTGCTGCTGAACAAGAACGTGCGGGAGAAAAACAACCCGATTGTCAACTTTTTCGACTACATCGTGACGAGGGCGTTCAACTTCACTTACCATAATAAGCTTCTGAGTACGAGCGTGGCGTTTGCCGTGATGGCCGTGTCGCTGTACTCGTTCAAGTACCTCGGTTCGGAGTTTTTGCCGGAGCTGAACGAGGGGGCACTGTGGGTGGAAACGAAGCTGCCGATGTCGTCGAGCCTGACCGAAACCAACAAGATGGCGGCCAACTACCGGCGCATCCTGCGCTCGTTCCCGGAGGTGGTGTCGGTGCTGTCGCAAACCGGGCGCTCCAACGACGGCACCGACCCGTCGGGCATCTATTATGTGCAGGCCCAGGTGAACCTCAAGCCCCACGAGGAATGGACCCGCAACATCAGCAAAGAGCAGTTGATTGAGGAGATGGACAAGAAGTTGAAGGAGTACCCCGGCATCATTTTCAACTACTCGCAGCCCATCATTGACAACGTGGAGGAGGCGGTGGCGGGCATCAACGCGGCGCTGGCGGTGAAGGTGTTCGGCAACGACCTGAACGAACTGGACCACAAGGCCAACGAGGTGATGAAGGTGCTGGGCACCGTGCGCGGCGTGAAAGACCTGGGCGTGCTCCGCAACCTGGGGCAGCCCGAAATGAGCGTACGCCTCGACCAGACCCGCATGGCCGCCTACGGGGTGCAAACGGCCGATGCCCAAACAGTGGTAGAAATGGCCGTGGGCGGCAAGGCCGCAACCCAGATTTACGAGGGCGACCGCAAGTTTGACGTGACCGTGCGCTACCCCAAAGCCTACCGCAGCAGCGAGGACGAAATCGGAGAATTGCGGGTGCCGACCATCAACGGCAGCAAGGTGGCCCTGAAGGAAATCGCCGCCATCGGGACCAGCAACGGCCCGGCCTTTGTGTACCACGACAACGGGCAGCGCTTCATTGCCGTCAAATTCAGCATCCGCGACCGCGACATGGGCAGCACGGTGGCCGAGGCGCAGAAGAAAATGGAGCAGCAGGTGAAGCTCGGTAAGGGCTACCGCCTCGAGTGGGCGGGGGAGTTTGAAAACCAGGTGCGGGCGCAAAAGCGGCTAGGACAAGTGGTGCCGGTGTCGCTGATTATCATCTTCATGCTCTTGTTCATGACCTTCGGCAACGGCAAGGACGCGGCCCTGGTGCTGACCAACGTGCCGTTTGCCCTCATTGGCGGCATTCTGGCGCTGCACATTACGGGGGTCAATTTCAGCATTTCGGCGGGCATCGGCTTCATTGCGCTGTTTGGGATTTGCATTCAGAACGGCATCGTGCTGATAACCGTGTTCAAGCAAAACCTGCGGCTGAAGATGAGTCTGCACGACAGCCTGTTCCGGGGCGTAGCCTCGCGGGTGCGGCCGGTGGTGATGACCGCCCTCATGGCCCTGATTGGGCTGCTGCCGGCCGCCCTGAGTACGGGCATCGGCTCGGAAACCCAGAAGCCGCTGGCCATTGTCGTGATTGGCGGGCTGGTGTCGGCCACGGTGCTGACGCTGCTGATTTTCCCGCTGATTTTTGCGTTTTTCTACCGCGAGATGCACCAGGACGGGCCTACGCCCGCACCGATTGAGGAACACGCGCCGGTGCTGGTGGGGGCGTAAGGCCCGGATAAAAACGCAACCTCACAAGGCGTTGGGGCCAATTCGGCACAAATTCAAACGCATTTGCAACAAACGGAAACGGGCCTGGCCCCGGTTGGTGAAGTCCTTTGCGGTGTCCATTGCGGTGGGCACGGTTCTTCCTTCACCTCACCCCGTTTGTCATGCTCCGTCCTCTACGTTTCGCGCTGTTCTTGTTGCTGCCGCTGGCCCCGGCCCTGGCCCAGAATGTGGGCATCGGCACCCCCGCCCCCACCCAAACCCTGGACGTGAACGGCAGCCTGCGGGTGCGCGGGCTGGCCACGCCCGACAAGCGCCTGTTGCAAACCCTGCCCGACGGCACCGTGCAACTCAGCAGCCCGCTACTGGGCGCAGTGGCGACTACGACGGGCAGTCCGGCGGGGCTGGCTATTAGCGGGGGCTACCTCTACGTGGGCATGAAAGGCCCCAGCTCGCTGGCCGTGTACAGCCTCGCCAACCCCGCCCAGCCCGCGCTGGTAACCACCGTGGCCACCACCATCACGAACGTGGATGCCCTGGCGGCTGGGGGCGGCTACCTCTACGTGTGCAGTAACGGCAGTAACTCGGTGGAGATTTTTAGTTTGGCTACGCCCGCTGCGCCCACCAGCGCGGCCGTCGTGAACGTGGGCTACCTGACCGACGGAGTGGCCGTAGTCGGCTCCGTGCTGTACCTGGCCGATATCACCAACAACCGCCTCCAGGTACTTAGCCTGGCCACGCCCACGGCTCCAACGGCGGTGGGCTACGTGGCTACGGTGGCCGGGCCGGGGCAGTTTGCGGTGGCTGGCAGCTACCTCTACGCGGCCATGTACGGGGCCGGGGTGGTGCAGACCTTTAGCCTGGCCACGCCCACGGCCCCCGTGAGCCAGGGCACCGTGCCCGCCGCCGCCGATGCCAACGGGGCCGCCGTGCTGGGGACGCGCATCTACGTGGGCACCAACACCTCGAACACGCTCATTACCTACGACCTGACGGCTCCGGCCGCACCCGTTCAAGTGGCCACGCAGGCGCAAGCTGGCCTGCCTTACGCCCTGGCCGCGCTGGGCAACTACCTCTACGTGGCCAACTACAGCGCCAAAACCGTGCAGGCCCTGCCGCTGGCCGCGCCTAACGTGCTGGGCTTCGACAACAGCGGCAACCTGACCGCTGTGCCAGCCGCGACGCTGGGCGACAACCTGGGCAACCACCTCGCCACCCGCACCCTGGCCCTGAACAACAACTGGCTGAGCAACACCCCAGGGGCCACCAGCGGCCTGCACCTCACCAACAACAACTTTGTCCAGATGGGCACCGGCACCGGGGGATTGGGGTTTGGCCGGCTGGAGGTAGTGAACGACAACAGCGGCCTGGGCAACGCCGACGATGTGGTGGTCACCAACTACACGGGCACGGCCAGCGGTTCGTCTTCGCTCACCTTCTACAACCTGCGCGGCAGCAGCAGCGCCTACTTGCCGCTGGGCCGCAACGACCGCCTCGGCAGCGTGAACTTTGGCGGGCTGCTCGGCAGCAACACGCTTTATTCGCTGTCCAGCATTCAGGGATTCTATCGGGGCAATGGCCTAGTGACCGACCTGGCCAGTGAGTTGCGCTTTATCACCAGCGGCACCACTCGGGCCACTCTGGACACCCTGGGCTACCTCGGCCTCGGCACCACCGCCCCCTACTCCCGCCTGAGCCTGACCCCCGGCACCGTTGAGCCAAAAATCACGCTCTGGGACGGCGGCCTGACCACGGCGCACTACGGCTTCGGCATCAGCGGCTTTCAGCTCAACTACCACGTCATTGACAACTCGGCCAGCCACGTGTTCTACGCCGGGGGCAAAAACGGCCCCGAGCCGGGGGTCAGCACCGAACTCCTGCGCCTCACCGGCACGGGCTACCTAGGGCTGGGCACAGGCGGTGCCCCCGCCTCGCGCCTGGAGGTGGTGGCCGACAACTCCAACGGCGGTTCCGTGGACGACGTGACGCTGCGCTCCTACGGGGCCAGTGCGGCCCCCGGCATTGGGCAGCGCCGCTACCGGGGCACCTACGCCGCCCCGGCCAACCTGCAAACCGGCGATTTCCTGGGCGAGTTTGGCCTGAGCGGCTACTACAACAACGCCGAAGGCGGCTTCACCCTTTCCGGCTTCACGGGCACGTACCAGGGCAACGGCACCACGGCCCTGAGCGATATGCGCCTGATTACCGGCGGGCTGGAACGGGCGCGGATTGATGCCAGCGGCCGCCTCGGCGTGGGCACCGGCAACAACGCCCTCACCGAACGGGTGCAGGTGGAAGGCGGTTCGGCCTTCGTGAACGGCGAAAGCGCGGGCCTGCTCGTGGACGCGGGCGGCCTCAAGCGCACCGGCCTGGTGAAGTATGCGGGCGAATACGCCGGGCTGTGGCGCATCAGCGGGGCCGATTTCAAGATTGGCCGCGTGGCCAACACCACCGCCCTACCCGGCACCCCCGCCGCCACCGACCTGCTCCCTGACCTCTTCATTGCCAGCACCGGGCAGGTGGGGCTGGGCGGCATCACCGCGCCCACGGCGGCGCTGGAAGTGCGCGGCACCGGCAGTAGCAGCCAGATTGCCCGCGTCCGGGTCCGCAGCACCAACGACCAGGCGGGCATCGGGTTTGTGGCGGCCACGGCGGGCGGCACGGCCAGCACCGAAGCAGTCATCTACCAGCCCCAAGCCACCAGCGATATGCGCCTCTACGTGGGCAACGCCGACCGCCTCAGCGTGACCGCCGCCGGGCAGGTGGGCATTGGCAAGCAGCCCGCCGCCACCGAAACCCTCGACGTGGAAGGCAGTATGCGCGTGGGCACGGCCGCCATCGTGGGCGAAGTCCACACGCCCCTCACCGGCACGTCCAATATGCTGGCCGTGGCCTACGGCCAGATGAACAGCGACGGCACCACGGGCAACACGTCCGGCAATTTCACCCTCGCCAACATCGGCACCGGCCACTGCCGCCTCACCTTCGGGGCCGGTACGGGACTGAACGCCGCCAACTTCGGGGCGCTCACGGTCCTCATCACCCAAACGGGCACCACGGCCAGCTCGGCTTCCTACGTGGGCGGGGTGGGCTTCTTGGACGTGTACACGTTCAACGGGGCGAACGTGGCCACCAACAACACCTTCTCGGTGCTCGTGTTCCGGCCCTAGCGCGGCCCCTATTTCTTGGGCGGCACCCGGAAGTTCTGCACCGTGTAGCCCAGCCCGATGGTCAGGCCCTGGCTGAACTGGATGTCGTTGTCCTGGTCGTAGTCGTACAGCGCGATGCCGTTCAGGCTCACGTCCACGAAGCGGGCCACTTTGGCCGTGATGCCCACGTCGAGTCGGTGGTCAATTTTCTTCAACTCCAACGTCCGGTAGTTGGCAAACAGCAGGTAGCGGGCCTTCACGTTGAAGTTCGGGCTGATGGTTTTGTCGAGTTCGGCCAGCACCTGGGCGGCCAGCACCTCGAAGCGGGTGCTGTGGCCGGGGTCCACGCCGTAGGGCGTGGGGTTGTCGGCCGTGATGAACCGTTCCACCTGGTTCACCACCGTCAGGCGCGGGGCAAAGGGCGCGAGCCGCACTTTGAAGGAGTTTTTGGTGTGGTACTCGAACCCGTAGGCCGCCGTGACGAAGCCGGGCGCAAACAGGTCCGAAATCAGCTGCGCCGTGGGGCCAGCCGTGGCATCGGTGCCGTATTTGTAGCCGGGCGCGAACTGCGTGAGCAGGTTCAACGAGCCAAACATATTCCAGTGTTCGCTCATTTCGTGGCCCACCTTGGTGTCCAGGTACAGCCGGTCCTGGCTTTTGCGGTAGCCCAGCCCCTTGGTCTGCGAAAAGGCAAACAGGAAATCGGCCTCGTTGTCGAAGCTGTTTTTGCCCGCCTGCCGGTTGGCTTTGGCGTTGAAGCTGGCGTTGAAGCCCAGCGTGTTGGTGCCTCCCCCGCGCCAGTTGCTGCTGATGAGGGCCTCGTTCAGCCCCAGGCTGGTTTTGAGGGTGCGCCGCCAGCGCGGGTCCAGCGGCTTGAGGCTGTCGCGGGCGGGGTTGTTTTGGGCGTGGGCAGCAAGGGATGCCACGAACAGCGGCAGGAGCAGCAGGTATTTCATGGGGCAAAGTACGGAACGCGCTTGGAGCATTTTGGGCTTTGCCGGTCAGAAGCCCGCCAGTACGCCGTTGAACGAGGCAGCGGGGGCGTTGAATCCACTGAAGACTTACGGCTGCCGCTACTGCCGCCCCCGCAGCCGCGCCCCGCGCCCGCCAAGCCGCGCCCCCCTACCTTCGCCCCATGCCCGTTTCTTTCCTTGCCGCCACCGCCCGCCACCTGCTCGACCGCTACGGGGCCGGCCCCACCGACGAACTGCCCGACCTCGTAGTGGTGGTGCCCACGCGCCGCGCCGTGTTGTATTTGAAGAACGAACTGGCCCTGGCCCTGCCCCTGGGCCAACCGCTGTGGGCACCCCGCATTGCGGCCATGGAAGACTACGTGGTGGAGCTGGCGGGCATTCAGGTCGAGGAACCCATTGCGCTGCAACTGCTGCTGTTTGACATTCTGAAAAGCATTGACCCGGACCTGAACTTTGACAAATTCGTGGGCTGGTCGGGTCTTTTGCTGAACGACTTTTCCACCCTCGACCAGAACCTGGCCCCCACCCACCAGCTGTTTGAGTACCTCAGCGAAGTCAAAGCCCTCGAGCGCTGGAACCTGGAAGCTTTGCCCGCCAAAAGCCGCCTCGCGGGCCGCTCGTTTGGCTTCTGGGACCAGCTGGAAAAGGTTTACCACCGCCTCAAGGCCCGGATGCTGGCCCAGCACCTGGCCTATCCCGGCCTGGCCTACCGCCTGGCAGTGGAGAAGCTGGAAAAAAGCCTGAAAGACCCGGCCGCCCCGGCCCCGGCCCGGCACGTGTTTGTGGGCCTCGGCAACCTTTCGCGGGCCGAGGAAACCCTCATCCGGCTGCTGCTCGATGCGGGCCGGGCCGAAGTGCGCCTCGATGCCGACCCCTTCTACCTGGAAAAGGATTCGCCCAACCGTGCCGGGCAGCACCTGCGCCAATACGTCCGCAACTGGAACCTGCCGCCGTCGGCCACTGGCGACGGCCAGCAGTGGCTCCGCGAGCTGCCCCGGCACGTGCGCCTGCTGGGCGTGGCCAACCCCAGCATGCAAGGCAAGCTCGCGGGCCAGCTCCTGGCCGAAGCCCGCGCCCAACACCCCGAAGCCACCGTGGCCGTGGTGCTGCCCGACGAAACCCTGCTGCTGCCCGTGCTGCACGGCCTGCCCCCCGAAGCCGTGCCCGACTACAACGTGACGATGGGCCTCAGTTTTGCCGCCACGCCGCTCTTCAACCTCATTGATTTGCTGTTTGAAGTTCACCTCACCGGCCTGCGCGAAGGCTCCGAAGAAACCGGCTACGGCATTCCGCGCTACCACCACCTGGCGGTGGCCAAGCTCCTGAGCCACCCTTTTCTGCGCCGCTACCAGCACTGGCTCGATGCCCAACCTGCCCAGGCCCGGCACCACGGCGTATTTGCCCGGATGTGCGCCGAAATCGTGCGCCTCCAGGCCGTGTTGCTCTCCGCCGACCAACTCCAAACCCTGGGCCAGCACCACCCCCTGGTAGAAGCCTTGTTCAAAACCTGGGACAACTGCGACGACATCATCCGGGCCTGCTACGCCCTGATTGACGTGCTGCGCCAGGTGTATTCGGCCGAAAAACTTACTCCCCCCACGCCCCAGTCCACCCCGCCACCCGACCCCGAAGTGAGCCTGGGTGCCGAGTACCTGTACCTGTTCTACACCCTCGTCAAGCAGCTCGATTCGGCCTTCGACTGCCGCGAGCAGCGCCTGAGCGTGCGCTCGTTCCGACGGTTTCTGTACGAGCAGATGGCCCGCACCCGCCTCCCCTTTTCGGGCGAACCGCTGGCCGACGTGCAGGTGATGGGGCTGCTCGAAACCCGCGCCCTGGACTTCGACCACCTCATCGTGCTAAGCTGCAACGAGGGCATTTTGCCCGCCCCCAAGCGCCAGCAGTCGCTTTTCCCGTTCGATGTCCTGACCGAGTTCAGCCTGCCCACCTACGCCGACAACGAAGCCGTGACGGCCTATAATTTCTGGCGCTTGCTCCAACGCGCCAGCCGGGTTGATTTGGTGCACGTGCTGCCCGGAGCCGAGGGTACCAAAAGCGGCGAGCGCAGCCGGTTTCTGCTCCAGCTCCAAAACGATTTGCAGTGGCAGAACCCGGCGATGGTGGTGGAGGACTTGACGGTGAGCGTTGTCAATGAAGAACTAGGAGTGAGGAATGAGGAATTACACGGCGGCAAGCAAATTCCTCATTCCTCATTCCTCATTCCTCATTCGCCCCCCGGCGACATCATCCTCGAAAAAGACGAAGAAATGCTCGCCGCCCTGCGCGGCGTGCTCGAACGCAACATCTCCCCCTCGCGCCTCAACGACTTTCTGGCCTGCTCCCTGCGCTTCTACTTCAACAAAGTAGCCCGCCTGCACGAGAACGAGGAAGTGGAAGAAACCCTGGAGGCCAGTTCCTTCGGCACCATGATTCACGAGGCCCTGGAAAACCTGTTTCAGCCCTTTCTGACCAACGCCCAAGCCATCACCGCCGCCGACATTCCGGCCCTTGTGGCCCAGGCCCCCGCCGAGGTGGAAAAAGCCATGCTCCAGGAAGAAGCCGAGCGCCACGCCCGCGCCGACACCGGCCTCAACCACGTGTACCGGCAGGTGGCTACGCGCCTCGTGGTGCGCTTGTTGGAAAGCCTGCCCCAGCAGCCCGGCTTGCTGCCGTTACGCCTGTTCGGGCTGGAGAAGCCCCTGGCCGCTACCGTATTCGTGCCCCTGGCTGGCAGCACGGAGCCGCTCGCCGTGCGCCTTTTTGGCCTGGCCGACCGCGTGGACCAACTCCCCGACGGCCGCCTGCGGGTGGTGGACTACAAGTCCGGCCTGGTGCGGAAAAACGACCTGCAACTGCGCGGCTACCGCGACAAATACACCGCCGCCGAAGCCACCGACCGCCTGCTCGCCGAAGCCAGCAGCAGCGCCGCCAAAGTCCGCCAACTCTGGCTCTACCGCCTCATGCTGGCCCACACCGAAGGCAAGGAAACCGCCGAAACCGCCATTCTCTCCCTCCGCAACCTGGACGAGGGCCTGCTGGCCGCCAACCTGGATTTCCTCACCGACGACGGCGGCGACTTCCGCGCCGTTTCCGACGAATTGGTCCGTAAAATTGTGGGGCGAATCCTGGACCCCGCCGAACCCATCCGCAAAACCGACGACTTCAGCCAGTGCGAATACTGCCCGTACAAGGGCATTTGCGCCCGCTGAGGCGGTCCTGCTGAACGCAGCGAAGCGGAGTTGAAGCAGCTTCCCGCCAAGCTAACTTAACCAATTGGTTTACTTGCGCGGCGAAGCTGCTTCAACTCCGCTGCGCTGCGTTCAGCAGGACGTTCTGATTTCTTACCATTCCCCCCCACCCCTATGGACCAATTCATGCAAGCCGCCATCGCCGAAGCCCGCTTGGGGCGCTCCCAGGGCGGCATTCCCATCGGCTCCGTGCTTGTCCGCGACGGCCGCATCGTGGGCCGGGGCCACAACAAGCGCGTGCAGGAAGACTCGGCCATCAAGCACGGCGAGATGGATTGCCTCACCAACGCGGGCCGCCAGCGCCACTACCGCGACACGGTGATTTACTCCACCCTCATGCCCTGCTATATGTGCGCGGGCACCATCGTGCAGTTCAAAATCCCGAAGGTCGTGGTGGGCGAAAGCCGCACCTTTGCCGGTGCCCGCGAATTTATGGAAAGCCACGGCGTGGAAGTGGTGGACCTGGATTTGGACGAATGCGTGGCGATGATGAACGAGTTCATCGCCGCCGAACCGGAGTTGTGGAACGAGGACATCATGGAACTGTAAGCGGCCGGTTGTACCTTTCCGCTTGCTCAATTTTCCTTTGCCATGACTTTTGCCGACCTTGACAACGTGGTAACCATCCACGGCCCCCAACTGACCAACCTCAGCGACGAGGAGTTCTACGACCTCTGCCAGCACAACCCGACCATCCGCCTGGAGCGCAACGCCGACCACGAAATCATCTTTATGCCCCCCGCCGGAGCCGAATCAAGCCGCAAGTCCAACGAAGTCACCTTCCAGCTCACGCTCTGGAACCGCCAGCACCAGCTGGGCTACGTGTTCGAGTCGTCGGCGGGCTTCACGCTGCCCGACGGCTCGGTGCGCTCGCCCGATGCGTCGTGGGTGCCGCTGGCTGCCTACGATGCCCTGCCCGAAGCCCAGCGGCTGCGCTTTCCGCCGGTGTGCCCGGCGTTGGTGGTCGAGGTGCGCTCGCCGTCCGACGGCCTCGGCCCGTTGCGCCGCAAGATGGAAGCCTGGCTGGCCAACGGGGTGCTGGTGGGTTTTCTGATTGACCCCAGCACCGAAACGGCTACCATCTACCGGCCCGGCCAGGAACCGGAAGAAATCACGACCTTCGCTACGGCCCTGCCCGCTGGGCCGGCCCTGCCCGGCTTCGTGCTGGATTTGCGGCCGTTGCGGCGGGGCTGATTCCAACCCTGCTTTTCCACCCATGCCCACCCGCCCCGTTCACTTGGTTCACCGCTGGCTGCGGCCGCTGCTCATCTGGCGGGCGCGGCACGTGAGCGAGCGGCTGTACCTGCTTTTTCTGAGCGTGGGGGTGGGCGCGGGGGCGGGCCTGGCGGCGGTGCTGCTCAAGACCAGCATTCGGACCGGGGCACGGCTGTTGCAGCAGGACATTGCGGAGCCGAACCGCGTGTTTGCGCTCTCGCTCTATCCGATTGTGGGCATCACGCTCACGGCCTTGTTCACGCACTACGTGCTGGGCGGCAAGCTGGGGCGCGGCATCGGCCCCATCATTTATAACACCGCCCGCGAGGGCAGCGTGGTGCCGCGCTCCAAGATTTATTCGCAGCTCATCACGGCGTTTCTCACCGTCACGTTTGGCGGCTCGGCGGGCACTGAGGCCCCGATTTCGGTGACGGGGGCGGCGCTGGGGTCCAATGCCGGGCGGGTGCTGCACCTGGACCGGCGGCGGCGGCGCTTGCTCACGGGCTGCGGGGCGGCGGCGGGCGTGGCGGCCATTTTCAACTCGCCCATTGCGGGGGTGCTGTTTGCGGTGGAAGTGATTTTGCACGAGCTGCCGGCCCAGTATTTTATTCCGCTGCTTATCTCGTCGGCCACGGCCACGGTGGTGTCCAAAACCCTGTACGCGGGGCAGCCTTTTGCCCTCATCACGACGAGCTGGCCGGTGGACGCGGTGCCGTTTTACCTGCTGCTGGGGGTGTTCACGGCGTTTTTCTCGGTCTACATGATTCGGACTTACCACTGGTTTGACCACTTGCAGGCCCGCTGGCCGGGGCTGCGCTGGCAGAAGGTGCTGGGGGGCGGGGCCGGGCTGGGGCTGCTCATTTTCCTGTTTCCGACCCTGTACGGCGAGGGCTACAACACGGTGGAATTGCTGCTGGCCGGGCAGGCCCACCGCCTGACGGACGGCTCCATCTTCTCGGTGTACGGCGACACCAACGTGTGGCTGCTGCTGGGGCTGGTGCTGTTCAGTATGCTGTTCAAGGTGGTGGCGACGAGCATTACGGTGGGCGCGGGCGGCAACGGCGGGATGTTCGGCTCGTCGCTGTTTGCGGGGGCGCTGGCGGGGTTTTTCTTCGCCCGGCTGCTGAACATGAGCGGGCTGGTCCACATCCCCGAAATCCATTTTGTGGTGCTGGGCATGGCGGGCACGCTGGCCGGGGTGGTGCACGCCCCGCTCACGGCCATCTTCCTGATTGCCGAAATCACGGGCGGCTACGCCCTGTTTGTGCCCCTGATGGTGGTGGCGAGTTCGTCGTTTCTCATCACCAAATACTTTGAACCCTACTCGGTGTACACCCGCAAGCTGGCCAGCCAGGGGCTGGACGTGTACGCCAACCGCGACCAGGGCCTGCTGGCCCGCCTCGACCCGCGCCAGCTGCTGCAAACCGACTTCGTGCCGCTGCGCCCCGGCACCACGCTGGGCGAGCTGGTCGAAATCTTTCAGCACACCAACCGCAACCTGTTTCCGGTGGTGGCCGCCGGGGGCCGCCTGCGCGGCATCGTCACGCTCAACTCGGTCCGCAACGCCCTCTTCGACGAAGGCCACTACCAGACCACCCGCGTGCGCGACCTGATGCAGCCCGCCCCGGCCCTCGTCGGCCCCACCGACGACCTCGAACGCACCCTGGCCCTGCTCGACCGCACCGCCACCTGGGCCTTGCCCGTGTGCGAAGAGGACGGCCGCTACCTGGGCTTCATCACGAAGGCCGCCATCCTGGCCGAGTACCGCAAGCAGCTCATCCTGGAAAGCGAAGCCTGAGCGAGTACCCCGAAGCTGCGCTTCGGATTCGCGCGAAGCGCGAAGGGCCACTGCCCGGCCGGAACTGTCGGCCGCATCGCCGGAACCTCCGGCGGGCCAGCCGGAAATTCCGGCGGCCTCGCCGATAATTCCGGCCAGGCGCTCGGAAATCCCAGCGGCATCGCCGGAAATCCCGGCTGGCCGCTCGGAAGTTCCGGCCGGGCGCTCGGAAATCCCGGCTGGCTGGCCGCAAATCCCGGCGAGGCACCCGGCAGCAGCGGCGGGCAGGCCGGAGGTTCCGGCCGGCGAGGCGCAGTGGAAAAACCAATGAGGGAAGAAGTCCGTCAAAATGTTGTATTATTGTCCCACCAATTAATTTTCCCACCCCTTACCCCCGTTCTCATGAGTGTCATTCCCCACAACCTCAGCAAGTTTACCACCTGGGTGCGCCTGCAACTCAGCAAACGCTCGTCGTTTGCCAAAACCCTCAGCTTGTCGGAAGCCGTGGTCACGGCCTCGAACGCGGCCGACAACCTGGTGCTGCAAGTGTGCCAGGAAGCCGACGACGCGCTGACCCTGTCGGCCAGCAAAGTCGCGGCCCGCGATGCCTACCTCAAAACCTACAACACGGCCACCAGCGCCGACATTGCCCGCTACAAAACCAACCCCCTCTACACCGACGCCCTGGGCAAAGACTGCGAATGGCTCGACCCCACGCCCGACGTGGACCCCGCCACCCTCACCCCCAGCCTGAAGGTCGTCTTCAGCCCCGAAGGCATCCGCCTCGACTGGAGCAAAGACGGCCAGGACGGCGTGCAGGTGTACCGCCGCAAAGCCGGCGAAACCGCCTGGGTCTTCCTGGCCTTCGACACCCGCACCCCCTACATCGACACCGAAACCGGCCTCAGCGGCACCTACGAATACTACGTGCAGCTCATGAAAGCCGACAAGCCCGTGGGGCACCCCTCGGCGATTGTGACGGCCAAGCATGGGTAGGTGAGCTTCTGAACTTATGAAAACCAATTCCTTTTCTACCTACAATCCTACCTCCCTTAGGGAGATTATTAGGGATTACCGCAAGTGGCGCAAAAACAATCCTGACTCTTGGTTTGACCATTGCATTGCTCAGACCTCTCTAAAAGACGCTATTCAAGCCGCTGCACTTTCGGTGAACGCAAGGGGCACTATGAGTGGACACCAGTGCTTGGTTGGTCATGTCAAACTTGAAAAGTGGAGTGCCTTCTTGTTGCAACATCAGCACAGCATCCAACGAGCTTCCACCTTTCATGCACTTCATCAACTCTTGTCTGACTTGGCGCAGAAAGGCAAAGCCACAAACGAAATTAAAGGAGTGGGTGAAATGCTGTTGTATGACACCTGCCACCGTCTAGGCGGTTATTTGGGATTATATCCCGAAGAGGTATATGTCCACAACGGCACACGAAAAGGGTCCAAGAACATTCTGGCAGGAAGTTACCCCAAGGGGAGTCAGAAGCTTAAACTTTCTATTTTTCCCACTGAATTTGCCCAAGAAAATGTCACAGCATCTGAACTCGAGGACATTCTTTGCATTTTCAAGGATGACTTTGCCAAACATCATACTCCGGATGACTTAACGCCAATTAAACGCCGGACCAAGTGCTAAATAGCCCCCACAGTAGTTACCCGGCGCTGGCGCGCGTCTGCGACGCGTGCCGACTGGTTTCGCGTTTGCAACGCGCCCGTATGCTGCCCTAGCCAATCGTTGGGCGGCCTCGTTCAAACCGGCGCGTCAGAGACGCGCAACCAGTCGGCACGCGTCGCAGACGCGCGCCCGCCCAAAAAAATCGCCCCCGCGTAGGGGTCGCGCCCCGGCTGGGCATCTGGGAAATACGGGCGGCCGGTGCCGCCGCTATGCCTTGCCCATGCCCACCACTCCTGCCCCCGCTCCCCAAACGCTGGCCGCCCCGCGCCCGCCCCGGCCGCCTCGTTCGGTGTACGCCCTCACCCGCGACCTGGCGGGCTGGAGCGTGCCGCGCCCCGCGCAAGCCGCCTTGCTGCTGGCCTTGCTGGGCACGGCCGCCAGTTGCCAACCCGACAACGCCACCCCCGCCAACAACCTCGGCGCGTTGCCGCTGGCCGTGCCCGCCCCGGCCGACAACCAAGCCAGCGCCGCCAAAGCCGACCTCGGCCGCGCCCTGTTCTGGGACCCCGTGCTCTCGGGCAGCCGCGACGTGAGCTGCGCCAGTTGCCACCACCCCGCCACCGGCTACGCCGACGGGCTGGACCTGGCCGTGGGCGTGAACGGCCGGGGCCAGGGCGCGGCCCGGCATTTCCAGGCCCCCAATGCCATTCCCTTCGGCCAGCGCAACACCCCCACGGTGCTGAACACCGCCTACAACGGCCTGGCTGGCACCGCCGGGCTGGCCGACCCCGCCCACGCCCCCATGTTCTGGGACGGGCGGGCGCAGTCGCTCGAAACCCAGGCCCTGCGCCCGCTCATCACCTTCGAGGAAATGCGCGGCCCGCAGTACGGCGAAGGCGCGGCCCTCGATTCGGTGGTGGCGCGGCTGCGGCGCATCCCGGCCTATGCGGCGCAGTTTCGGGCGGTGTTCGGGGGCAGCCAGCCCGTCACGGCCCCGGCCATCGGGCAGGCCCTGGCCTGCTTCGAGCGCACGCTGGCCCCCGGCGACTCGCCCTTCGACCGCTACCAGCGCGGCGATGCCAGCGCCCTCACCGCCGAGCAAGTGAGCGGCCTGAACGCCTTCGTGCAAAGCGGCTGCGGCAACTGCCACAGCGGCCCCATGCTGAGCGACTACCAACTGCACGTCCTCGGCGTGGCCGACAACCCCAAAAACGCTGCCTCCGACGCGGGGGCCAACGGCACCTACGCCTTCCGCACGCCCAGCCTGCGCAACGTGGCCCGCACCGCCCCCTATATGCACAGCGGCACCCTGCCCACGCTGGCGGCGGTGCTGGATTTTTACGACCCCGGCCGGGGCGGGCGCGGCACCCCGCCCAACCCGCACGTGTCGGCCGGGCAGCGCGACGGGCAGTTTCCGCCGCGCGTGACGGACAAGGCGGCCATCATCGCCTTTCTCAATTCGCTGTCGGATGTGCGTTTTGACAAGACCGTGCCTACGAGCGTGCCGAGCGGGCTGCCGGTGGGCGGGAACTGAGCTTGCCAGGCCGCGAGATGCACCGGCTGCTTGGCGCCAGTTTCAGGTCATTGCCCAACGTCGGCGCGGTGGCGGGCCGGGCTTCAGTTGCGGGCAGCCCCCGCCCGGCACGCGGCAAATGGCACTGGCGGTGGTATATTTGGCAACTTTATCTGGTTTGTTTGCCTTTTTCAATGCCTCCACTGCCCAGTAGCACGGCCCCGGCCGTGCAAATCAAACAGTTTTACGACAAGGGCCTGGCCCATGCCAGCTACGCCGTGCGCAGTGGCCGCCAGCTGGTCGTCATTGACCCTGCCCGCGACCCGCAGCCGTACTACGACTACGCCGACGAGCACGAGGCCCGCATCGTGGCCGTGATTGAAACCCACCCCCACGCCGACTTCGTGAGCAGCCACCTGGAAATAGCCCAGGAAACCGGGGCCACCATCTATTGCAGCCGCCTGACCGGGGCGCAGTACCCGCACCGGACCTTCGACGACGGCGACCGCCTCGTGCTGGGGCCGGTGGAGCTGCACGCCCTGAACACCCCCGGCCATTCGCCGGACAGCATCAGCGTGTTGCTCATCAACGAACTGGCCCAAACCCTGGCCGTGTTCACGGGCGACACTTTGTTTGTGGGCGACGTGGGGCGGCCCGACCTGCGCGAAGAGCAGGCCGTGGGCGGCCACAGCCGCGAAAGCCTGGCCGCCCAACTCTACGACAGCACCCGGCGCAAACTGATGGCCCTGCCCCCGGCCACCGTGGTGTACCCCGCCCACGGCCCCGGCAGCCTGTGCGGCAAAACCACCAGCCCCGACCTGGACAGCACCATCGGCCGCGAACTCGCCACCAACTACGCCCTGCAACCCATGAGCGAGGGCGAGTTTGTGCGGGTGCTGCTCGAAGACCAGCCCTTCGTGCCCAAATACTTCGGCCACGACGTGCAGCTCAACCGGGCCGGGGCACGGCACCTCGAGGACAGCCTGCGCGACGTGCCCCGCCTGAGCGCCGCCGACCCGCTGGACCCGGCCGTGCTGCTGATTGACACCCGCCCGGCGGCGCAGTTCCGGGCCGGCCACCGGCCGGGGGCCATCAACCTGATGGACGGCGGCAAGTTTGAAACCTGGCTGGGGTCGGTGGTCGGCCCCGCCGAGCCGTTCTACCTGCTGGCCGACTCGCGCATTGCCCTGGACGCGGTGCTGCGCAAAACCGCCAAAATCGGCTACGAAGGCAACGTCAAGGGCGCGTTGCTGACTCCCGCCGACCTGCCCGCCACCGCCCCGGCCGTGGACGTGGCCGCCGTGCGGGCGCACCCCGAAGCCTTCACGGTCGTGGACATCCGCAACCGGGCCGAGGCCGCTACTCCGGTTTTTGCCAACGCCCTGCGCATCCCGTTGCCGGAGCTGCGGGAGCGGGTGGGCGAAATCCCGACCGGCAAGCCCGTGCTGGTGCATTGCGCGGGCGGCTACCGTTCGGCGGCCGGGGCCAGCATTGTGCGGGCCGCCCGGCCGGGGGCCGACGTGCTGGACCTGGGCGAGGCCGTGCTGGAGTTTCAGCAGCCCGCAGCCCACGCCTAAGCCGGAGCGCAACGGTCCGCACAGACGCGGCCCCCGCGTTGGGCTGCACATAGGGGGCTGCATGGGGCTGCCGGACCGGGCCAAATTGCCGCTTTTGGGAGCATTGGCCCCCAAAAAGCGCCGGGTTACGAGCAATTTGGGGAAATAGTTGTGGCCGCCAACCCGAAAAGAAAGAATTTTTTTAGGCCGGTCACCCAAACGTTTGCTGTCATTCGCTTGGCGAATGCGAACGTTTGCGGGGAAAACAAGGGCTTTGGGCGAGAAACGGGGCCAGCAACGACCATCTGGCTATTAGCCGGGGGTTCGGTAGCGAGCGACAAAACCCCCCTTGTACGAATCCAATTTGGAAAGGGTTATCGTATCTTTACGCAACTTTGTGCGCTGTTCGCATTAATTTAATTCTGGAAAGGCAAGCCAAGTTGTAGGCTTGCTCGCCGCAGGATTTTTCTCTCACATCGGCACCGGACAACCGGGCTTATTATTTTTTCTTCTACTTTTCATCACATTTTTTCTCATTCATGCAACGAAATTTACATCAAGGGGCTGCCGGGCTGCGCCGGGCGCTTCTAATGCCGCTAAACCGCCTGCGGGCGCTGGGGGTGCTTCTGCTGGTGGGCTTGGCCGGTGCGGCCCTGGCCCAGCCCACGGTGCTCGGCACCCAGGTGGTAAACGGCACGTACACCACCTACGACTTAACCGATTTTGGCGCGTTTCGGCAGGTGAAGCTGACCGCTACTTCAGCTGCTGCTACCGGACTACGCACATGGGAGTTTGCCCAAGGCACTGCAGCTTCGACGAGCTACACGACCAACTGGCGGCCGTATACTGCGTCGCAAACGCTGGCGGGTTATAACCAGTACATCGACCCAGCGACTCAACCAGCGTCAGCTCGCTACAATACCGGCTCGGGCGGGAGCAGCGGTTTACTGCCAGCGGTGGTAAGTGGAACAACCTATACATTCAACATCACCAAAAACGCAACGGCCAACAACGGTATGGCCGTACTATCTACTCCCACAGTGCCGGTAGCCATTGCCAGCGTGAGCCGGGAGCCGGCCGCGCCGGTCAGCAGTGTGCCGGTGGTGCTGACGACGACTTTCTCGGCAGTGCCTAACGCGGCGGAATACGTGTACGTGCGGTATTCTATCGACAACTTTGCTACGTCCAGCTTTGTGGCTTTCAGCACCACGGCCACAGCGGTACAAACGGCCACTATCCCAGCTCAAACACTCACGGCCGGGCAGTACGTGCGCTACTACGTGTTTTCCAGCACAGTTTCGACGGTGGCTACGTTCACGAGCACCAATGTGGACATGCTGACCCTGAACCTGAACAACGCTGGCGGCAACAACTACCGCTACGACTACTCCGGCACTGGGGCCATGAGCGGGCAGTATTACATCAACAACGGGGCCACCAACTACACGCCGGGCGGCGCGGGTACCAACTTCATTTCCTTTGGCGATGCCTTCAATGCGCTGAATGCTTACGGCATTTCGGGCGCGGTTACCTTCAATGTGAAGCGGGCCCTGACCTATAACGAGGGCCGCTTGGTTCTGAATGCCATTCAGGGGGCTACGGCAGCCCGTACCATCACCTTCACGCCGGAAGTGACCAGCGGAAACAACCCGACCATTACGCCATCGGTGGCAGGTGTCGGCTCGAGCGATGGCATCGTGAATCTGAACGGGGCCGACTACGTGACCTTTGACCAGATTGGTTTGCAGGAAAGCACCGCCAACACCAACAACTCGCAGCAGTACGAGTACGGCTATGCCTTATATCCAGCATCGCCCACCGATGGAGCGCAGTACAACGAAATCAAAGGCGCGTACATTTTTCTGCAAAAAGCGGGCAACCCCACTGCCGCCGCCGCCATTTATGCGGCTCCGCAGTATTACGGTAATACCACGGCCGGCAATGCCACCTCCCCTACTCTTACCAATGCCACGGGCGCGACCTCTTTTAACAAGATTAATGGCAACATCATCCAGGCCCTGGCTTCTCCGGCTTTGGCCGGTGCTCAAACCGGCATCTTCCTGAACGCAACTACTACCAGCGCCTACCTGGGCACCGGCAACGAGATTGGCAGCACCACGGGCAATACCATGACCGACATTGGGGGCGGCAGCGGCAACAACGTTGCGGGCATTCGGGTAGAATACCAGGCCAACTGCAAAATTGAGAACAACAACATCACCATTCCCGCCACCACCACGGGGGGCAACACGGTATCGGGCATTGGCGCGGGGAGCAGTTCGGCCACTAACATTAGCGGGACACTCACTGTAAACAACAACACCATTGCTATTGCGAGTGCGGTAACCAGTACGGTGTATGGCATCCGGCAGGCGGGTTCCACTGCGCTGACCACGGTGAACATCACCAACAACAAGGTTCAGAACTGCAATTTTACTGGAGCTACCAACGCGGTGAACTACATTACCGATGCCAGTTCGGCGGCGGGGCTGACCAGCAACATCACCGGCAACCAGGTTATCAACAACACAACGACGACCACGGGAACGGTGGTGTATATTGGCCGCACGGGCAGCAGCGGCACGGCCAACATCAGTGGCAATTTCATTGGGGTAACGAGTGGCGGCATGGCTTCGGCCAATACGATGACCAGCGCCGGTGGCACGACCTACCTGATTCAGGCAACTACGGGTACAATTACCATTGACAACAATAAGCTGACGAATACCAGCTACTCAAATACGAGCAGCACCACTACTTCGACCTTGTATGGGTATTACAACGTGGCTTCGCCCACGGCCGAAACCATCACAAACAATGTCATCACCAACCTGGGGATTGCCGGGGCCAGCACTTCGACGGCTCATTCGGTGCAAGGCATTCGGCTGAATACGATTGCAGGGGATGTGCAGATAATCAATCAGAACACGATTGGCACCTTGAGCATCTCGGCCACCGGGGGCAGTGGAACGGTGACTGGCTTGGCGCTGGTTACCGGCGGCGCGGCTGGCAGTAGCATTGCCCGCAACAAAATCTATGACCTGAGTGCGGTGGGCACGAGTGGTGCAATAAACGGCATTGCCATTTCGGGCGGCGGCACGTTCCCGGTGAACAACAACCTGATTGGCGACCTGCGGGCACCGGCCTCGACCAACCTGCTGGCCGTGGCTGGCCTGAACATCACGAGCGGCACCCAGGTAAATGCGTACCACAACACGGTGTACCTGAATGCCAGCAGCACGGGCGGCACCTTCGGCACCACGGGTATTTTCCTGAACTCGACCACGACTAATCTTGACCTGCGCGGCAACTTGGTGGTGAATACCTCCACCGGCTCTGGTGCGGGCAACGGCGGCTACACGGCGGCCCTGCGCCGCTCGAGTGGGACGGCCAACACCAGCCCGGCCAACTTGCTTTCCACCAGCGACTACAACCTCTACAACGTGGGCACGGCCTCGGCCACCAACCTGCTGTATGTGGAAGGCTCGGCCACGGCTACCAACCCTATTTCAACCCTGGTGGCTTACAAGAACCTGATGGGTAGCCCGAAGGAGGCCAACGCCAAAACAGAAACGACGGTCCCGGCTACCCTGTTTGCCAGCACCACCGGCACGGCAAACAACTTCCTGCACATCAACGCCAGCAACCCGACGCAAGTGGAAAGCGGCGGCCCGGTAACGCCCGTGGTGAACAACGATTACGACGGCGACCTGCGCTTTGGTGCCACGGGCTACCCCAGCTCCTCGCCCAACGGCATCGGGCAGGCGCAGGGCGGCGGCTCGGCTACCGACATCGGGGCTGATGAGGGCACTTTCACGCCCACCCCTCAGGTGCTGACGGCCGTGACCTATACCCAAAGCAACCTGTCCACTTACGGCGGACAGACCGACCAGCCGGTGACGGGCCTGACTCTGACTACCAGTGGCGGCGGCACGGCCCTGGTGCTGAACAGCGTGGTATTTAACCTGACGGGCACCGCCACGGCACTCGACATAAGCAACGCCAAGCTGTACAAAAGCCCCACCAGCACCTTCACGGTGGGTACGGCCACCCTGCTGGCCACTACGGCGGTGGTGACGGCTCCCGGCAGCATCACGCTCACGCCCAGCACGGCTCCCAGCCTAGTGGTGGGTAATAACTACTACTTCCTGACCTTCGACATTCCGGTGGCTGGCACCACCAACGGCCGCACCATTGCGGCGGTGCCTACTACGGCTACGGTTTCGACGGTGCCCTACAATTCGGGCAGCACGCCGGCTGTCGTTATCAGCGGTTCGCCGGGGGTACGGACCATCGTGTCGCCGCTAAACGGCACTTACACGGTGGGCACTGCTGCCACCTACCCCACCATCACAGCCGCCATTACTGACCTAAACCTGCGCGGGGTGAGCGGCCCAGTGACGTTCTCGCTCATCAATGCCAGCACCACGCCCTACAGCACCGCCAACGGCGAAACCTTCCCGCTGAACTTGATTGCCTACGCGGGCAGCAGCAGCACCAACACGGTGACGTTTAAACCGGCGCTGACCATTGCGCCCCTCATTCTGAACGTGGGCACCACCTCGACCTTCACGGTAACGAGCGCCGCCAACTACGTCTTCGACGGCTCGAACACGCCGGCCAGCACCACTCGCGACTTGACCATCAGCAACACCAGCGCCACGGCCACGGCCGCCGCCCTGGTGTATGTGGCCTCGACCATCGCCGCGCCCAGCAGCAACATTGTGGTGAAAAACCTGGTGCTGCAAGGAGCCGCCAACACCGGCACGAGCGCAGGCGTGATGGTGAGCAGCACCACCTATAACACTTCGACGGGCGGCAGCGCCAACGGCATTGTCATCAACAACAATACCGTGCAGGGCACGGCCCTCGGCATTGTGGTAGGCAACGACGCGACCACGCCGGGCACGGGCCTGCAAATCACGAACAACGTGGTGGGGCCGGCTGTGGCAGCCACGGCCACCAACATCGGGCTGTACGGCATTTATGCCAACTACGTCACGTCTCCGGCCATTACCGGCAACACGGTGCAAAACGTGGTGAGCACCACAGCCGGGGTGTACGGCCTCTACCTGGTGACGGGCACCGGGGCCACGGTAACGGGCAACACCATTTCGGGCATGAGCGGAGCCGGGGCGAGCTATGGTCTGAACTCGGCGATGAGCGGGCAGACGATTGGCACGAACACCATCGGCACGGTCAGCACCAGCAGCGGGGCTCCCACCGGCATGAGCCTAACCGGAGCGACCAATACCGTTACGGGCAACACGATTAATGGCGTTACAGCCAATGGTAGCAACGATGCTTTCGGGCTGGTACTGGCGGCTGGCTTCACGGGAGGTACTGTTGCACGCAACAAGGTACTGAACGTGACCGGCAGCACCGGCGGCTACAGCGGCCACGGCATTGACGTGAACGCTGTAGGCACCACCGCTAACCTGACACTGAGCAACAACTTCGTGGCCGGCATTGGGGGCACGGGGTGGACTACGTTCACCAGCACCACCAACAGCGGCATCACGGGCATCCGCATCTACAACGGGACCCAGGGCGGTGTCAACCTGTACCACAACTCAGTGAATCTGACCGGCACTGCCAGCTATTCCAGCACTTCGCTGGTGTCGGCGGCGCTGTATGTGGGTTCGGCCACGACGGCCCTGAATGTGCAGGACAACATTTTCGTGAACAGCATCAACAGCAGTGCGAATGCGTCGGGCCCCAAAGCCTACGCCTTGTACTCGGCGGCGGCCAATACGGCGTTCACGACGCTCAACTACAACGACTACTACAACAATGTGCCTACCAACAACGCGACCCAGGGCTTCGTGGGGGCGATGAACGGCACCGACGCGCAGACGTTCGCGGCGTTCAAGACGGCTTCGGGTCAGGATGCGAACTCGGTAACGGGCAACCCCAACTTTACCTCGGCCACCGACCTGCACATTGCCAGCGGAGCCACGAAAGCGGAAAGCAACGGCACCCTGATTGCTGCGGCTGGCAACGACGTGGACAACCAGGTTCGTGGGCCGTACCCGCTGGCGGCGCAAGTGAACGGCGGCGGCACTAACCCTGACCTGGGCGCTGACGAAGGCGACTTTACCCCGGCTCCTCTGAACGACGTGGGCATTACGGCCCTCACGGCCCCAACCGCCACCCAGGGCTGCTACACCGCTGCCGAAACGGTGACGGCGACGCTGAAGAACTTTGGCAGCACGTCTCTGAACTTCGCTACCTACCCTGTGACGGTGAGCGGCAGCGTAACCGGACCCGCCAACACGACGCTGGTGCCGGTCATCATCAACACCGGAACACTGGCGGCGGGCGCGACCCAAGCGGTCACGTTCGTGACGACGGCCAACATGAGTGCGGCTGGCACTTATACGTTCGCCATCTCGACCAGCATCACGGGCGGCGACAGCGACGCGACCAACGACGCGCTGCCCAGCACCCCGGCGGGCACCAACACCCGCACGGTGTCGCCGCTGGCATCGGGCACGGCTTCGGCCAGCGCCAGCAGCCTGTGCGGCACCAGCAGCACCGTGACCCTGACGCTGACCGGCAACACCGGCGGCAACGTGCAGTGGCAGTCTTCGACCGACAACACCATTTTCACGCCCATCAGCGGGGCCACCACCAACCCCTACACCACTGGGGCCGTGACCCAAACGATGTATTACAACGCGGTGGTGAGCTGCGGCGCATCGTCGGCCACTTCCAACACGGTGACGGTGACGGTGAGCAACCCGACGGTAACGTTCGTGAACTCGCCCACCCGTTGCGGCGCGGGCACCGTAACGTTGCAGGCCACGACCAGCACCGGCGACACTCCGTATTATTACACCACAGCCACCGGCGGTTCGCCTTTTGGCAGCGGCCTCTCGGCCACGGCCACCGTGGCGGCTACGCCCAGCACCCAGACCTTTTACGTGGAGGCCCGCAACGGCACCCTGAACGTGACCGGGGAAACCAGCAGCAGCAGCGCTCCGAGCGGCAGCGTGTTTGGAACCCCTACTTTCAACGATTACCCGCTGGGCTTCAACGTTGGCACGGCCGGAGTACTGAGCAGCGTGGACGTGTACCCCACGGCTACGGGTACGCTTACCATCCGCTTATACAGCGGTACCAACCCCGGTGCAGCCACAGCAGTAGCAGGTTCTGACCGCACCATCACGGTGGCGGCTGGGCAGGTGGGTACCCGCGTAACCATTCCGCTCAACTACTCTCTGGTGGCCGGTGGCTACCGGCTGAGCAACCCCACGGGCATTGTCGGCCGCTACACTACCTACACCGGCACCTACCCTATTACTAACGGTGCTATTTCAGTAGTAGGCTCATACAACCTAACCAGTGCCACCAGCTACACTTCCAGCGTTTATAACGGTTTCTTCAACTTGGCTTTCGCGTCAGGAGGCACGGGTTGCGCCTCGGCACCGCGCACGGCCCTGAACGTGACCGTGAACCCGGCCACGGCCCTGACCTATACCGGCAGTACCAGCTATTGCGCTGGCAGCAGCACGGTGCTGACCTTTAGCCCCAACACCTACACGACCCTAACAGTGACTCCGACCACGGGCACGACGGTGGACAACACGGCGCACACCATCACCTTCAGCGCAACGGCCAGCGGCAGCTACACTGTGACCGGGGCGGATGCCAACGGCAACGGTGCCGGTACCGGGGCTGGCTGTTCGGCCACGGCCACGGTCGCTATTACGGTGAACCCGACCCCGAACGCACCCACACTGACCCCGGCCACGCCAGCGGCGTATTGCGCCGGGGGCAGCACTGCGGTGGCGGCTTCGAGCAATACCAACTCGCTGACGAACCAGACCATTCTGGCTACGGCGGACTTTAACAGTGGGACGAACAGCTTTACGACAACCCCGGCTGCCAATACGGATGCTACGCTTGGGTTTGCCCGCAAAGCCGCCCCCTATGCACTCGGTACAGCTGCTACTGCAACCAATGGGCCGGACAACAATGCTGCTGGCTCCTTCTATGTTGTCGATACTGATAAGCTGACTACCAACGTAACCACCTCTCTGGTCAGCCCGACGTTCAGCACAGTTAACTACACAGCTGCTACGCTTTCGTTCCAGCAGTATTACCGCTACATCAGCGGCAACGACATATTCGCTGGGGTAGAATACAGCACCAATGGCACTACCTGGACTACGCTAGTATCCTACACCAGTACCCAGGGCACTGCTACGGGTGTACAGACGGCCACCACGGTAGCGTTGCCAGCCGGGGCACTGGGGCAGGCCAGCGTTCAGATTCGCTTCCGCTATCAATCCAATGACGGCTACTACTGGGCCATCGACAATGTGGGCGTAACCGGGACGCTCAATGAGGCACCGACCTTCGCCGTAACGGTAGCGGGCAACCCCACAACCACGGCCGCCGTGTCGGGCGGCAACATCACGGCCAGCGTTTATACTGCGAATATCACCTTCAACCCAACGACGACAACCACCTACAACGTAACCGCTACCTACCCCAGCAGCAGCGGCTGCCCCAGCGTGGCCACGCCCATCACCATCACGGTGCGGCCGTTGCCGACCTTCTCGACCACCCAGACCAACGTAAGCTGCAACGGCAATGCCGACGGTACGATTACCGTAACGGCCACCGGCGGCACGGCTCCCTACCAGTTCTCGAAGGACAACGGCGTGACCTACGTGAGCGGGGCCAACCCCTATACCTTCACGGGCCTTGCGGGGCCAGCCACCTACCAGGTGCTGGTGAAAGGCCAGTTCTGCACGGCGGCGGCGGCCCAGCCGGTTGCCATCAGCCAGCCAGCCGTACTCGTAGCTTCGGCCACCGGCACCAACGCCACCTGCGCCAACGGCGCGGACGGCAGCATCAGCGCCTCGGCCACGGGCGGCACCACGGCCTACCAGTTCAACCTGAACGGCGGCACTTACCAGAGCAGCGGCAGCTTCGTGGGCCTCGCGCCGGGTACCTACACCATCGGGGTGAAGGATGCCAACAACTGCACCGCCAGCACCACCGTGAGCGTGGGCAGCAACAACGCCGCCGCCACGGCCAATGCCGGCACCACGCCAGCCGCCGTGTGCGCGGGCAATGCCTACGCCACCACCGGCAGCTACGGCGGCTCGGCCACCAGCGCCACCTACACCACGTCAAACGGCACCGGCACGTTCAGCAACAGCGGCGTGATTAACGGCACCACGCCCAGCGTGACCTACACCCCGTCGGCAGCCGATGCCACGGCGGGTAGCGTAACGCTGACGCTGACCACGAGCGGCCCCTGCACGGCGGCAACTTCGATGCTGACTTTGACCATCAACAGCAGCACCACCTGGACCGGGTTGAGCAGTAGCGACTGGTTCGATGGCGGCAACTGGACCAGTTGCGTCCCGACCTATTTCACCGATGCCATCGTGCCGACTGGCACCTTGCCGAACCAGCCAAGCATCAGCAGCACCACCCAGACGGCCACGGTGCGCGGCCTGAGCATTGCCAGCCCGAACGTGCTGAGCATTGCCACCGGGGCCACCCTGGACCTGAAAGGCAGCCTGACCACAACCGTTGCCACCTCGCTGGTAGCCACGGGCACCGGCATGGTGCGCTTCACCGGCACCACCGCCCAGAACATCGGGGCCGGCACCTACGCCAAACTCGCGGTGACGGGTGTCACGCCCAAAGTGCTGAGCGGCGCGTCCACGGTGAGCAACGACTTGGACCTGACCAGCGGGATGCTGGACCTGACCACCCAGAACCTGGAGCTGACCGGCACGGCCAGCACCGTGACCGGCGCGGCCCCGACCCACTACGTCATCGCCAGCGGCGCGGGCCGCCTGCAACTCGACCAGGTGGGCACCGGCACGGGTCCCCGGCCTTCGGCCTTCTTCCCCATCGGCACCAGCACGAGCTACAACCCCGTGACGCTGACCAACGCCGGCGCTACCGACGACTACCTGGCCGGCGTGGCCGCAGGCATCACCTCCAGCCCCCCGATGGCCATGAGCGGCTACGTGAACGACACCTGGGACATCGGCGAGGGCACGATGGGCGGCTCCGACGTGACCCTGACCCTGCAATGGAATGCGGTCAACGAACAGACCCCCTTCGACCGCACCCGCGTGGACATTGTGCACTACGTGAACAACAAGTGGACCCCCACCTGCTACACCTGCTACAGCCCGGCTACGGGCGCGGCCGGCGCAGGCCCCTACACCCTGACGCGGAGCGGCTACAAGAGCTTCTCGCCCTTCAGTGTGCAGGACCTGAGCAAGCCCCTGCCGGTGGTGCTGACCCGCTTTGCGGCCACCCGCGAAGGCACGGATGCCGTGCTGAGCTGGAACACCGCCAGCGAACAAAACAGCCTCGGCTTTGAGGTGCAGGTGGGCCGCGACGGCACGCAGTTCCGCAAGCTAGGCTTCGTGGGCAGCACCGCTGGCCGGGGCAGCACCACCCCGCAAGACTACAACTTCCGCGACCAGGAAGCCGGCAAGGCGGGCCTGCGCTACTACCGCCTGCGCCAAGTAGATGCCGACGGCAGCGAGAGCTTTTCGCCGGTGCGGACGGTGCAGTTCGGCGAAATTACCCGCCCCAGCCTGAGCGCCGCGCCCAACCCCTTCCGGGGCGGCCTGAGCCTGACGTTGCTGCTGCCCGCCAACGCGGAAACCGGCCAACTGACCCTGACCGACATCGCCGGCCGCACCGTGCGGACGGTGCCTACTCCGGCCCTGAGCGCCGGCGCAAACCAACTGGAGCTAACCGACCTCACCGGCCTGGCCAGCGGCGTGTACTACCTGCACCTGACCCTGCCCGGCCAAGCCGCCCAGCACCTGAAAGTGGTGAAGGAGTAAGGTCCCGGATTTATCCGGTGTGAACAGTGCCCCCCGGCTTCGGCCGGGGGGCATTGTTGGTTTTGGGGTATCTTTACCCTGCCCCCTGCCCCTTTGCGGCAAAGGACCACGGGGTGAAGTTATTTCGCCCAACTCCTTGAAAGTTCTCCACACCGCCGACTGGCACCTGGGCCAGCGGTTTCTGACCGGCCAGGAGCGACTGGTCGAGCAACGGGCGTTTCTGGCCTGGCTCCTGACCGCCGTGCAAACCCAGGCTGTGGATGCGCTGGTGGTGGCCGGCGACGTGTTTGACACCACTTCGCCCTCGTATGCGGCGCAGGAACTGTACTATACCTTTTTGGTGCAGTTGCAGGCCACCGGCTGCCGCCACGTGGTGGTGGTGGGCGGCAACCACGACTCGCCCACCTTGCTCAACGCCTCGGCCCAACTGCTGCGTCACCTGCGCATTCACGTGGTGGGCGAGGTGCCCGCCGACCCCGCCGCCCAGCTCCTGACCCTGGCCGCCGCCGACGGCCGCCCCGCGCTGCTGGTGGGCGCGGTGCCGTTTTTGCGCGAACGCGACCTGCGGCCCGCCCGCCCCGGCGAAACCCCCGACGACCGCCAGGAACGCATCTGCGCCAGCATTGCGGCCCACTACGCGGCCCTGGCCGGCCTGGCCGCCGTGCAAAGCGCCCGCGACCAGAACGTGCCCGTGCTGGCCACCGGCCACCTGTTTGCGGCCGGCGGCGAGGCCCGCGAAGGGGCCGAGCGCGACGTACACATCGGCGGGCTGGGGCTGGTGGGGGCCGAGCACTTTCCGGCCGCCTTCGACTACGTGGCCCTGGGCCACCTGCACCGCCCGCAGGCGGTGGGCGGCCGGGCGCACATCCGCTACGCCGGTGCCCCGGTGCCGCTTTCGTTCACCGAAGCCGACGACCGCCAGCAGGTGCTGCTGCTGGAATTTGCCGGCGCGGGGGTGCCCGTCGTCACGGCGCTGCCCGTGCCGGTGGTGCGCCGCCTGCACCGCTTCCACGGTTCGCTCGAGGCGGTGGAGGCCGCCATTATGGCCTTCGACAACGCCGCGTATTCGCTCCTGGCCTGGGCCGACGTGCTGGTGCAGTCCGACGAAGCACCCGCCGAGGTACACCGCCGCATTCAGGCCGCCCTGCGCGAGCAGCAGGCCCAGGTGCTGGCCCCACGCAGTGTGCGGCACCAACGCGCCACCGAAGCCCCCGACCTGGCCGCTGACCTGCTGCCGCTGGTGCAACTGCACGAACTGACGGTGGCCGAAGTGTTTGCCCGACGGGTGGCGGGCCTGCCCCCGGCGCGGGCGGCAGCCCTCGTGGCCACGTTCGGGGAGTTGCAGCAACTGGTGGGGGAAAGTGAAGAATAACCGGTTTCTTGTTTCTTGTAAGCCTGCGCCAATTTGACTTCAAACAATTTGCCAACCGTTGTTCCACAAGAAATAAGTAACCAACAACCCCCGACAACCAACTGCCCCGATGAAAATCATCAGCGTTCGCTTCGCCAACCTCAACTCGTTGCCCGGCCCGTACCTCATCCGGTTCGATGCCGCGCCGCTGGCCGACACGGGCCTGTTTGCCATCACGGGGCCGACGGGGGCGGGCAAAAGCACTTTGCTCGATGCCATTGCGGTGGGGCTGTACGGGCGGGTGCCGCGCCACGACCGGCAGGTGGGCGAGATGGTGAGCCGCCAGGCCGAGTATGCGTTTTCGGAGGTTGAGTTTGAGGTGCTGGCCCCGGCCACCGACGGCGGCGACGGCCAGCGGGTGCGCTACCGGGCGCGGTGGGAGGTGCGGCGCAAGAAGCGGGGCGAGGACAAAGGCTCGCTGAACCAGGACGTGATGACGCTGGCCCTGAGCGCCACCAACCAGACGCTGGTGAGCGGCAAAGAGCTGGTGCCCGCGCGGGTAGGCGAGTTGTCGGGGCTGGACTTCGGGCAGTTCGAGCAAGCCGTGTTGCTGAGCCAGGGCAAGTTTGCGCGGTTCCTGCACGCCCCCGAGCGCGAGCGCAGCGCCTTGCTCGAGAAGATGACCAACGTGGGCATCTACTCGCGGCTGTCGGTGGCGGCATTCGACAAAGCCAAGCAAGAAGAACTCATCACCAAGCTCTTGCGTGCCCGCCTGGCCGCCGCCCGGCTGCTGACCGATGATGAGCGGCAGGCCCTGGAAACCCAGTTGGCCGCCCTGCACGATGCCGCCGAAGGCCACTACCAGGAGCAGCAGGAACTGAGCGTGTTTCTGACCTGGCGCACCCTGCTCGACGAACTGGACCGCCGCCAGGCCCGCGCCGAACGCGAATGGCACCAACTGGAAAAGGCCGGCCACGCCCTGGCTCCCGACCTGGCCCGGCTGGCCCGGCACGAGCAGGCCGCTGCCCTGGCCACGCCCCTGGCCCTGGCCGCCGCTGCCGCCCACGCCCTGCTTACCAACCAAACCGACCGGGCCGCGCTGGACACCGCCCATCCGGCCCTGGCCGCCGCCGCCGCCGCCGCCGAAGCCGATGCTGCCACGGCCGCCGCCGCCCACCGCGCCGCCGAAGCCGAAGAAGCCCGCCTGCGCCCCGTGCTGGCCGCCGCCCGCGAAGCCGATGCCCTGCTGGCGGCGGCGGCCCGGAACCTGGCTGCCCACACCGAGCGCCACGCCCAGGCCCGGCACGACCACACCCAGCGGCAGTCCCAGTGGCACGCCGAAGCCACCGAAATAGCCCAGCGCGGCACCCAGGAAACCGACCTGACCGCCTGGCTGCTGGCCCACAACCACGAAGCCGGCTTGCCGGGGGCGCTGGGCACCATCAAGGACGAACTGCTGGATTTGGGCATTGCCAACACCCAGGTAGTCCGGCTGGCTACCCGGCAGCAGGAGCAGGTGGCCTACCTCCGCACCGTCGTGGCCGAACGGCAGGCCCAGCGCCACGCCGCTGCCCAGGCCCTGGTGCAGGCGCGGCACCACGCCGCCCTGGCCCGCCCCCTCCACGCCGAACGCCACGCGCTGCTGGACGGCAACCCCCCCGCCGCCCTGGCCCAGCGCCACGCCGGCCTCACCGCCCGGTTCCACCTGGGCCAACGGCTACTGCCCCTGGCCCAAACCGTGGCAGACCAGACCCGCCGGGCCGAAACTACCGGCCAGGAACTGGCCGCCGAAGCCCTGGCCCTGCAAACGGCCGACACGGCGGCCGACCACCTGAGCACCCGCCGCGACGATGCCCAACGCCTGCTGGACAGCTACCGGCGCGAACTCCGCGCCCACCAAGCGCTGGCCGACCTCAACGCCCACCGCCAGCACCTGCGTCCCGGCGAACCCTGCCCGCTGTGCGGAGCGCTGGACCACGCCTTAACGGCTGATTTTCAGCCCGACGATGCCGCGCCCGAACAACGGGTGCAAGCCCAGCAAACGGCCCTGAAAGCCCTGGAAGCAGCCCTCGAAACCGCCCGCGAAGCCCTGGTGCGCCGCCGCAGCGCACAGCAGCAGCGCCACGAGCGCCGCGCCGAGGCCACCGCTGCCGCCCAGGCCGCCCGCGACCAGGCCACGGCCCTGGCCACCGACGTGCGCCCGCTCCTGCCCCACCCCACCGACCCCGCCGCCGTGCAGCAGCACCTGGCCGAAACCGCTGCCGCCCTGGCAGTTGCCGCCGCCCAGACCGGGCAGTTGGCCCGCCTCGACGAGGCCCTGCTCGCCTTGCACACGGCCCACGACCAGGCCGCCACCGCCGCGCTGCACGCCCGCAGCCGCGCGGCCCTGGCCGACGAGCGCCGCACCCACGCCCAGCAAACCCTGGCCCTGCTGAAAAGCGAACTGGCCACCGCCCGCGAACAAGTGGCGAATTACGCCGCCGTGGTGCAAGGGTTTTTGCAACCGCACGGCTTGGCCCTGGCCGCCGAAGCCGACCCGGCCGGCCTGCTCAGCACCTTGCAGGCGCGGGCCGAAACCTTTGAAAGCCAGCAGAACTCCTTGAATGCCTTGCGCCTGCAACTGACCCAGCAGCGCAGCCGGCACCAGGCCCAGGCCGAAGACCTGGCCCAGCAAGCCGCCGTGCTGGCCGCCGCCGCCGCCACCCTGGCCGCCGATGCCAACGCGCTGGACCAACAACGCGCCGCCCGCCACGCCGCCTACGCCGGCCCCGACCCCGCTGCTGCCCAGGAAGCCCTGCGCCAGCGCGTTCACTCCCTGGCGGCGGTTGCCCAGGCCGCCGCCGCCCAGGCCCGCCAGCACCAGCAAGCCGCCGCCGAGAACCGCAGCCTGGCCGCCCAGTTGGTGGCCCAGGCTGGCCCCCACCGCACCGCTCATGCCACCCGCCAGGCCACCCTCGCCGCCGCCCTGGCTGCCGCCGGCCTGCCCGATGCCGCCGCCGCCCAGGCCCGGCTGCTGCCCGCCGCCGAAGCCGCCCACCTGGCCCAGCGCCGCCAGCAACACCGCCTCGAGCACGAAGCTGCCCGCCTGCTGGTGAGCAAATTGGCCGTCGAAGCGGCCGACTACCACGCCCACGCCCTCACGCCCCACAGTGCCGTCGCCCTCGCCGCCCAGCTCAAGGCCCTGGCGGCGGCCGACGACCGCTTGCAGCAGCAACTAGGGGCCGTGGGCAACCAACTCGACCGCGACGACCAAACCCGGCGCGAACAAGCCGAAGGCCAGCAGGAACTGGCCCTGCGCCAGCAGGAGGAACAACGCTGGCAAGACCTAAGCGAACAAATCGGTTCGGCCAAAGGCGACAAGTTCAGCCAGTTTGCGCAGGGCCTCACCCTGGCCCACCTCGCCCGCCTCGCCAACCTGCGCCTGCGCCAACTCACCGGCCGCTACACCATCCTCAAAACCCCGAACCGCGACCTGGAACTGCAAATCGTCGACCACGACCAGGCCGGAGCCGTGCGGCCAATGGCCTCGCTATCGGGGGGCGAAAGTTTCCTCGTGAGCCTGGCCCTGGCCCTGGGCCTGAGCGAATTGGCTGGCCACAAAGCCCGCATCGAGTCCCTGTTTATCGACGAAGGATTCGGCACCCTCGACCCCGAAGCCCTCGACACCGCCCTCGATGCGCTGGAACGGCTTCAGCACTCGGGCAAAATGATTGGCATCATCTCGCACGTCACCGGCCTCAAAGAACGCATCGGCACCCAAATCCGGGTGCGCCCCGGCCCCGGCGGCACCAGCACCGTCCACGTCGTGGACGCACGTGGCCGGGAAAGCAGCTGCGCCGCCGATTGACCACTCGGTTCAGTCCTCCAGCGGGTTGCTCAAAAACGTGCTTTTCAGGCCCAGCCACAGCAGCCACAACCCGATGCTCATCAGCAGGTACGGGCGGTAGAAGTCGCGGACGTTGCGGTAGCGGGTTTGCTTGATTTCGGACTTTTCCAGGCGGTCAATCCGGTCGAACACCTGGTGCAGGGCGGCGTTGTCGGTGGCCCGGAAAAACTGGCCGTCGGCTGCCTGGGCGAGTTGGCGCATGGCGGTTTCGTCGAGGCGGGTTTGCACGAAGCGCGGCTCGCCGGTGTCAGCGTTGCGGCCGTAGGGCACGAAGCCGTCTTGCCCCAAGCCAATGGTGTAGAGGCGGATGCCGTAGGCGTGGGCCAGTTGGGCGGCCAGCAGCGGGTCGAGCGCCCCGGCGGTGTTTTCGCCGTCCGAAAGCAGGATGATAACCCGCGAACGGGCCGTGGATTCGCGCAAGCGGTTGATGGCCACGCCCAGGGCCGTGCCGATGGCCGTGCCGTCGTTGGCAATCAGGCCGATGCGGAGGCTGGCCAGGTCGTCGTGCAGCAGGTCGTAGTCGGTGGTGAGGGGGGCCAGCGAGTAGGCATCGCCGGCAAAAGCCACCAGGGCAAGGCGGTCGCCGCGCCGTTGCGCCAGAAATTCAGCCGCCACGCGCTGGGCGGCGGCGAGGCGGTTGGGTTGCAGGTCCTCGATTTCCATCGAGCCGGACACGTCCACGGCCAGCACGATGTCGATGCCCTGGCCGGATTGTTCCACCCGCTCGTCGGGGCGTTGGGGACGGGCCAGGGCCACCACCGCCCAACTCAGGCTCAGGCCCAGCACCACGTCGGGCACAAAGCGCAGGTAGGCAGCCCAGTCGCGCCGCGCCGCGCCGGGGCTGAAGGCCACCACCACGCGGGGCCGCCGCCGCGCCAGCAGCCGCCGCAGCCCAAAAAGCAGCGGCACCAGTCCAATCAGCAGCAACAGGCGCGGGTGCTGCCACTCGTAGCCGGCCAGCGTGGCGTAACGGAAATACGAAAAGAACTCGGCCACGGGGCAAAAGTAGCGGGTGGCTGGTTTCCTGTTTCCCGCTAAACAAAGATTGCAGGGCTTAGAAGCTGTTTGCGTTAGTTGGCCGAGTACCCCGAAGCGGTGCTTCGGGGTACTCGGCCCCGCTGAACGACCGTTCCACGACCGAAGCACCGCTTCGGGGTACTCGGCCGAAGGTCCTGGATAATAACTCAAACAGCTTCTTACGCACGGAGAACCCCGTCCCAACCCCGAAGCGGTACCAGGTTGGGACGGGATTTTGGGAGTGCGGAAGTCCTGATTGGCAAATTGGTTGAAAGTTAGGCGGTCTAGGCAGTCGCGCAAAAACAGGCGCTCATGCAAAGCGCAGCGAAGCAACTCGCAAAACGCATTGAACGATTGAACTACGGTCGCTTGCCAGATGCTTCGCTGCGCTCTGCATGACGTTCTTTTGTTCGTTTACTTTTGCACCACTGCTTAAAACGTGGCACCACGTTTTAGACCACCGCCGAAACAAGAAACAAGTCACCCAAACCGCGCAAACCGCCGCTCGGTAAAGCCGCGCAACAGTTGAAACGCCCGGTCCACTTCGGCCGCTTCGTCGGACACCACGTTGCCGTACACCACCCGGTCGGTCACGCGCAGGGCGCGGCGCACGTCGGCATCGTCGTCGAAATATTCCACCAACTCTTTGCTGGTCAAGGAGCTTAGATTATGTTCTTCAATGGTGGCGAGGTAATTTTTCCAGAGTGTCACGGCCCGCTCCACGGCATTGACCGAGCGCGAGAGCGTGAACCGTTCGGCGTGGCGGGTGAACTGAGCCAGGAAGTACCCGTGGTTTTTGCGGCGCTTGTAGGCCCGGTAGCGCCGCCGCAGGGGCCGCCGAAACAAGGCCGCCCCGCCAGCGGCCAGCAGCACCAGCAAGGCCGCCCCCGCCAACCAAACCGGGTAGTTGAAAACCGGCGCAACGGCCTGGAGAGTGGTGTCGGGAAGGAGTGTGGGCGGGCCGGTGCCCGGCCCTGCGGGCAGCAGCGGGGCCGTGTGCACCAAGCAGATGCGGGCCGGAGCGGGCCGGAGCATCAGCGTGTCGTGGGGGCGCAGCACCAGCACGGGCAGGGCCAGCGTTTGCACTGAATCGAGGGCGAAGGTGCGGAGGCGGTAGCGGGCGCGGTCGAGGCTGCGGCCCCGGCGGGTGCGGGTGGGCACGTAGCTTTTGCTTACGTACTCGAACGGGCCAAAATCGGCCAGCGAATCGGGAAAAATTACCTCCAGGTCGGGCGCATGGTCCAGGCGCAACTCGTAAAAAAACACTTCCCCTACTTTGACGCTGGGGCGCGAAAAACGGCCTTCCGGGGGTTGTGCCCACGTCGCAAAAGGCAGCAGGAAAAGGAGCAACCGGATTGGCATTTTGGTGTCGTGAATTGTTTAGGCAATCGGGCCGCGCTTGAGCGGCAAAGATGCGTCGCTATGGCCGTTTTGGGGGAGGTTTGACATACTTTGCTACTGGAAGCCTCACACCCCTTTCCGGTTGCGCTGGCGAAACAAGCCCACGAGTTGCGGCACAAAATCGCCTTCGGTGCTCAGGGCCAGAAAACCGGTGCGGTGGCGGCGGCAGATGTTGGCAATCTGGGCTTCCTGGTGTTGGGCCGTGGCTTCGTAACGGGCGCGGAAAATGGCCGAAGAGGTATTGACCCAACTGAGCTGGCCGGTTTCAGCATCGCGCAGGGGCACAATGCCGAGCGGCGGAAAGCTGCGTTCGCGCGGGGCCAGCAACTGCACCACAATCAGGTCGTGGCGCTGGGCCAGCATGGTCAGTTCCCGCTCGTAATTCACGTCAATAAAATCGGAAATGAGCAGCACCAGACTGCGGCGTTTGAGCAAGCCCAACGCCTGCCGGATGCCCGCCCCCACGGCCGTGAAACGCGAGGCTGGCTCCAGGGCAAACAACCGCTGGATGAGGACGTAAGCGGCGCGGCTGCCTTTGGCGGGCGGCAAATGCAACTCTTTGCGGTCGGAAAACGCCAGCAGGCCCAGCGGCGAATCCTGGCGGGCGGCGGCCAGGGCCAGCAGCCCGGCAATGTCGCGGCCCACGTCGAGCTTGCGGCGGCCCGCGCTGCCCACTTCCAGCGAGGCGCTCACGTCGAGCAGCACCAGCACCTGCTGTTCCCGCTCTTCCTTGTAGGTTTTCACGAACGTGCCGTGGCCCTTGCTGCTCACGGCCCAGTCAATGGCCCGCACCTCGTCGCCGTACTGGTAGAGGCGCAAGTCGTCCACTTCCAGGCCCGTGCCTTTGAACACGGAGTGAAAGTTGCCCTGCAACTGCGCTTCCACGGCCTTGCGGATGCGGATTTCCAGGCCGCGCAGGCGGCGCACGAGTTGCGTCAGGGCCGGGGCCGGGGTCGGGTTCACGGCGGCGAAGCTACGGCGCGGGCGGCAACGGCGCTACCTTTGGGCTTGTGAAAACCAGGTTTTACCGCAAATTCGGGTGGGCCTTGGGGCTGGCCCTGGCCCTGCCCGCCTGCCAGCGCCCCGAACAACTGCCCCAGCCGCCCGATTTGCTGCCCCGCGCACAGGTGGTGACCCTGCTTGTGGAACTCCAACTCCTGGAAGCCCGCGTCGAGAACAGCCACCTGCCGCCCGACTCGGCCCGCGCCCTGTACCTGAGCCAGGAAAAGGCGCTGTTTAGCCAGCAGTGGGTTCCCGATTCGGCCTTTCAGCGCAGCTACCGCTACTACAGCATTCACGGCAAGGACCTGGACGAGATTTACGGGACCGTGCTCGATTCGCTGGAACGGCGCAAGGCCCGGCTAAAACCGTAGTCGTCCCACGAAACCGCTCCAAAGCCAACCATTGCCTACCGCGACATCGCCCCGCTGGGGCTGGCAGCAACAGAAGTTGCGCAAGAAACGGCCCGCCGCCCGCAGGTAGCGGACGACGGGCCGTCGTCAAAATCAAGCGGGGCGTAAGCCGCAGGGGTTATTCTACCACCAGGCGCTTGACCACGAGGCCCGCCGCCGTGCGGGCCTGCACCGCGTAGATGCCCGGAGCCAGCCCACTCAGGGGCAGTTCCAGCAACTCCGCATCGCTGGCCAGGGTGCGCGTCAGCACCACCCGGCCCAGCGGGTCCAGCACCTGCACCGGCGTGGCCGAGGCCCCACGCAGGGCCAGCGGCAGCAGCAGCGCAGCCGTGCCATGCGCCGGGTTGGGGTACACGCTGACCAACTGCGCCAGTGCCGCCGAAGCGGTTGCCAACACGCGGGCTTGCGTCGTGAACAGCAGGGCGTAGCGGCCCGCCGCCGGTGCCCCCGCCGTCAGGCGGATTGCTACTTGGGGCGTGGTGGTCAGGTCGGTGTAAGCGCCCGATAGCACGTCGTGCAGGTAAATCCGGTAGCCGGTGGGCAGGTTGGTGAGGCGGTCGAGGGCCAGCTTGTACTGGCCCGCAGTAGCGGCGGCCACTTGCAGCGGCACCCGCACGTCGGCCCCGGTCAGGGGCGGCAGGCCGTTGATGGCCAGGGCTTCGGCACCCGCTTCGGTGGCCAGCAGCAGGCCGTTTTTGGCGGCGAGGTAGCTGGCATCGGTGGCCGGGTCGAAAGCGGCGGTGGCCGTCGGGTCGCAGTACACCACCGTTTGCAGCGTGGCGGTGGCGTTGCCGAGGCTCAGGGCCAGTTGGGGGCGCAGGTCGGCCGTGCCGCGCTGGAAAGCCGGGTTGGCGTAGGTTGTCAGGCGCTCGGCGTTGGTGAAGTTGAGTTGGCCATTCAGCCCCACGCCGCTCGTGCGGACGTAGAAACCCTGGCTGGTCGGAATCAGGTTGGAGCCGCCGTTGGCTGGAATGCCGTTGATGTATGTGCCGTAGGAACCCGTGTATTGGCCGCTGCTTTTGAAGATGTACAGGGCCGGGTCAATGTTCGTCAGTTGGCCGTGGTCAATCATGAGTTGCCAGTCGAGCGGGGCCGGGTAGGGGTTGCCGCGCAGGTGCCAACCGCCCTGCGGGTGGGCGCTGCGCGGCAGGGCTGGGGTCGAAACCGGCCCGTTCACCAGCGACCCCACGAAGTCCACGTTCACCGGCGCGTTGATGTTCACGGTGTAGCCCTGGGTTGAGTTCAGGGCCTGACCCAGGCTGGTGGGCGAAAAATAGCCCTGGTCGATAACGCTGCGTGCCGCCACGCCGCTGCCCACTTTGGCCTGGTCGTAGCCATAGACGTTTGGAAACGGCACCGCCGTGTTGCCCTGGTTGTTGAAGGCCCCGTTGATAACCGGCGTGAAGCCGCCCGTCACCGCAAAATCCTGCACCGTGGTGTTGCTCACCGGCGGCGCATAATGGCGGTAACCCAGTCCGCCGTTGCGGCTCGGCTCGATGTAGCGTTGCACGGTCACGGGGCCGTTCACCACGCCCGCAAAGTTCACCACAGCGGCCGTGTTGTTGGCATCCGAAAGCAGCGTAAAGGTCTGGCCCGTCACGTTCAGGTTGCCGTAGAGCGTCAGTAGGCGGCGCACGCTCACGGGGCCGGTCAGGCTGGCGGCGTTCAGGGTGGCGGTGCCCGCGCCCACGCCCATGTTCTGAAAAATGGTGGGCGACGTGCCGCCGATGGTCTGGTTCACGTTCAGGTTGAAGAGCACCCCGCCGTCGCCGGAGCCGGCCACGCTGCCGCCGTTGTTGGCGAAATTGCCTTGCACTACCAGCGTGCCGCCGGGGGCCGTGGTCAGCACCGCGCCGGGGCCGAGGGTCACGGCGCTGCACTGCTGCGGCAGGCTCACGGTGGGCTGAAACGGGGTGCCGCCCGGAATGATGACGTTGTTGGGCAGGGCCGGAATGATGTTGGGGGTCCAGTTGGCCGCGTTCCGCCACGCCGTGCTGACGCTGCCGTTCCAGGTCAGGGTCGGGATGGGCGCAATGGCCACGGCCAAGTCGCGGATTTCAAAGTTGAAAAAATTGGTGGGGGTACTCGGTATCGTGTTGCCCAACTGCGTGGCTTGCCCGGTTTTCAGGTTCAGGCGGTAGGTATTACTGGCGCGGTTGCCGTTGCTGCGCGGAGCCGTTACCTCGGTCAGGTAGCCCACGTTTTGGTTCGTACTGGGGTCGTAGTAAACATCCAGCCCCAACGCGTCGGGCTGCCCGATGCCGTAAGGCCCCGGCGAACTGGTATTCAGCAACAAACTCATGCTGCGGAGCGAATCCAGCACCCCAGAGTTGGCGGGGGTTTGCTGCGAGAGGATGCCATTGAATGGCCCGTTGATGGTGTTGCGGTAGTCCACGTCGTAGAGCGCCGTGGTGGTGCTGCCCGCGAAGGAATTGGCGTAGGCCACGGCCGACACCTGCGGCACCAGGTTGGCCGTGGCTGCCGCCGTCCCCGGCGCGTAGGTCAGCATCCCATCCGTCGCCACCAGGCTGCCGTCGTTGGGGTTGAGGCGATAGTCGGCCCGGTTGGTGCTCGTCACCCGAATGCGGTCCACGGTGGGGTTGAAGTCGAAGCCGATACGAGCCGTGCTACTGCCCAACGCAAGACGGATGGCGGCCCCCACGGCCGTCACCGCGTTGGTTCCCAGGTTCAGGGTGTAGAGTTGGGTGTTGTTGCCCGCCGTGCTGCCGTCGTAGCCCAGGGCGTAAATCAGGTTGTTGGCCGGGCGGTAATCAATGCCCACCAGCGTCTGCCCCGCCACGACCCCGGTGATGGTGACCGGGGCTTGGTTCAGCGACGCTCCGGTGGTGGGGTTTATCTGAATGACCGCCTGCGAACCGACCGCCTCCCTCCGAAAATTGGGGCCGGTGATGGTGCCCAGCCCCAGAATGACGGGCGTGAAAGTGGTTTGGGCCAGCACCGGCGGGGCCAGCAAAACCGAGGCTACCAGCAAACTGGCCGCCGAGCGTAGTAGAAGCTTCATAAGTGTTGGAAAGGAAATTCTTGGGTGATTGAATAAAAAATAAATGAGAAAATGCTTCGGAGCAGCTTGAACGCAGCTGTGCAACTGGACAACGGTACGATGGCGCACATCCTTTTGTAAAGCGCGCCACTGCCCGGAATCGTTCAGCGGTCCCGTTCAACTGCGCAATACCATTCCTGACGATAACCAGAAATTACCGAGTTGATTTGTTTGTTTGGCACTACGAAATTACGCCAGGAAAGTCAGTTTGCTAACAAAAATTTGTCTTTCCTTTTGATTGGCATTTTATAAAATTGCACAATGCCGTGGCAGAATCAGCAGCAACACCGGTACGAAACCTTAATTGTCGCCGGTGCTAAGCAATCGTGCAAAAGTCGTCGCAGTACGCCCGGCATCCGCAAATTCCTGCCAACGCCAAACGGCCCGCCGCCCGCAGTTAGCGGACAACGGGCCGTTGTCGGAATCAGGCGGCATTCAAGCCGAAGGGGTTATTCTACCACGAGGCGCTTGGCCACGAGGCCCGCCGCCGTGTGGGCCTGCACCGAGTATATGCCCGGAGCCAGCCCACTCAGGGGCAACTCCAGCAACTCGTTGGTGCCCGCAGCCAGGGTGCGGGTCAGCACGGCACGCCCGAGGTTGTCCACCACTTGCACCGTCGTGGCCGCGTTGCCGCGCAGCGCAGCGGGCAGCAACAGGCTGGCCGTGCCGTGTGCGGGGTTGGGGTACACGCTGGCCAGTTGGGCCAGCGCCGCCGGAGCCGTAGCCAACGCCGTGGCTTGGGTGCTGAACAGCACCGCGTAGCGGCCAGCAGCCGGGGCGTTGGCGGCCAGCGTCAGGGCCACGCGGGGCGTGGTGGTCAGGTCGGTGAAGGTGCCGGTCAGGGCATCGTGGAGGTAGGCGCGGTAGCCAGTGGGGAGGTGGGCGAGGTTGTCCACGGCCAGGGTGTATTGGCCAGCGGTGGCAGCGGCCACTTGCAGTGGCACCCGCACGTCGGTCCCGGTCAGGAGGGGCAGCCCGTTGATGCCCATTGCCTGGGCACCCACCACGCTGGTCAGGGTCAGGCCGTTGGTTGCGGGCAGGGCGAAGGCATCGTAGCGGGCATCGGCGGCGGCCGTAGCGCCAGCTTCAAAGTAGATGGCCGTTTGCAGGGCCGCCGTGCTGTTGGTCAGGCTTAGCGTCAGTTGGGGCCGCAGGTCGGCGGTGCCGCGCTGAAACTGGGTGCCGGGGTCGGTGGTCAGTTGGTCGGCCGAAGCCATTGCAACCGAGCCGGTTTGGCCCTGGCCCACCACGCGCACATAATAGGCTTGGGCCACGGGCAGTGTGGACACGCCGCCGTTGATGCCCATGCCGGGGTTGCCGCCGGTGCCGGGCAGGTACGTGGAGTAGGTGCCATTGTACTGGGTGGTGCTCTTGAACACGTACACCGCGTTGCCGACGTTAGTCAGGCCGCCGTTGTTCACCACGTTGTCCCAGCTCAGGGGCGCGGCAAACGGGTTGCCCAGGAACTGCCAGCCCGCATCACCCGAAGTGCCGTACTGGAGGTTGCTCCGCGTGACGGTGCCCGTCACCAGCCCCCCCGTAAAGTCAGGAGTCCGGGTGGCCCCGATGTTCACCGTGTAGCCCACGCCCTGGTCCATCACCGTGGTTGCCGTTGGCACCACGAAGCCCTTGTCAAAGTCGCCCAAATCGGTGGCCAGCATAGCGGCTGTCTGGGTGGCAATGCGTCCCTGGTCGTAGCCAAACACGTTCGGGAACGGCGAGGTCTGGCGGGCCAGCGTGGCCGTGTTGTAGCCCGTCGTCAGCACCGGCGCAAAGCCGGTTGTTGCCAACGTGCTTATCTGGTCGCCCACCACCGGCGAACTGAAGTGCCGGTAGCCCGCGCCGGTGTTGGTGGTGCCGTAGATGTAGCGTTGCACCGTCAGGGGGCCAATCAGGCTGCCGCCCGCCGACTTGTTCACCAAGCCAGTGCCCGTGGCATCGGAGCGGATGGTCAGCACCTGCCCGGTGGTGGTCAGGGTGCCGGTCAGGAGTACCAGTTGGCGGCTCACACTGGCCGGGCCGGTCAGGCTCACGCCAGCGGCGCTGGTGTTGCGGACGGTCAGGTCGCGGAAGGCGTTGCTGCCGGTGCCGCCAATGTTCTGAGCCACGGCCGCGTCCATAATCACGCCGCCCGCCCCGGTGCCGGTAATGGTGCCCGCGTTGGCAATGCTGCCGCTCACGGTGATGCTGGCCCCCATCGTGGTCAGGGTGGCCCCGGCGTTCAGGGTCACGTTTTGGGCACCCGCAGCCGCTGAAACCTCTGGCTGAAAGGGCGTAGCGCCCGGAATCAGGATGTTGCTGGTCGTGCCGGGCACCACTTGCGGCTGCCAGTTGCTGGCCGTGCCATAGTCGGTGCTCGTGATGCCGGTCCAGGTAATCAGGTTCGTCAGCGGCGAAGGCGTGAGGAACACGGCCGTGCCGCTCAGGTTCGAGCCGCTGCCGATGCGGCCCAGCGAGGTCAGCGCACCGCTGGTCAGGTTCACGCTGTAGAAGTTGTCGGCGGTGCTACCGGTGAGCGAGGCCGCCGCAAAGGCCGAATTAGTGCCCGCCGGGCTGCTGGTGTAGATGTCCAGGTCCACGCCGCCCGCCGTGTTCACGGCGATGCCGCTCGGCCCCTGGTCCTGGTAGGTACCCGCGTTGGCGTTGGTCGAACGCAGCAGCACGTTGCGGGCCTGGTCGTAGCCGTAAAGCGTGGTGCCGGTGCTGGCGTTGTTGTCGTTGTTGAGGTACGCCACGCCCGAAATGGCCGGGGTGCTGCCGCCGAGGTTGGTCAGGGTGCCGTCGGTCGTGATGGTGCCGTCGGTGGGGTTCACCCGCAGGTTGGCCTGGTTGGTGGCGCTCACCACGCGAATGCGGTCCACGGTGGGATTAAAGTCAAACCCGATGGCGCTGGCCGACGCACCCAGCGGGTACGCATTCAGACTGCCCACGGCCGTCACCGCGCCGCTCGTCAGGTTGATGGTATAAAGCTGGCCCATTTGGTTGGCAGCATCGTAGCCGAGCGCAAACAGTTCGCCGGTGGCGGGCCGGAAATCCGCCCCCGCAATCGTCTGCGCCACGCCGGTTGCCGAGGGCAGCCCCGTGATGTTCACCGCCGAGCGAATCACGCCGGGGTTGTTGGAATCGAACGAAATCAGGTTGCCGCTGGCCACACCGTACACCAGTTGCCCCGTCACTGCGCCCGGAGCCACGGCCACCGTGGAAGTAGCCGCCAGCGCCACCGAAATGTCGCGCACGCTGATGCCGCTGCCCACCCCAATGCTGCCCAGGTCGGTGGCCTGCTGCACCGCCACGGAATTGCCCAGCGCCCCCAGCGAATACAAGTGGCTGTTGGTGGGCGTGGCCGCTGCCGCCGCCGCCAGGTACGCCAGATTGGTGGTGCCGTCAAAGTACACGTCCAGGTCGTTGAGCGGCGCAATGGCCCCGCCCGTAGCCGCCCCGTTCACGCCCTGCAAGGTGCGCGAACTGGTCAGCGTCCCCGAATTGGCCGGGTTTTGCAACGATACAAAGCCCAGTGCGTGGTCGAGGGTGTAGAGGCCGGTTGAGGTGGCCCCCACGTAGGAATTGACGTAGGCCGCCGTGCCCACGGTCGGGTTTTGCCCGGTCCCGGCATCGCCCGCCGCGTAGCTCAGGGTGCCGTCGGGGGCGGCAATGCCCCCGGTGTTGGGGTTCAGCCGGTAGTTGTTGTCGTTGGTGCCTTCCACCCGAATGCGGTCCACGGTGGGGTTGAAGTCAAAGGCAATTTGGTCGGTGGCCCCGCCCAGGTCCAGGGCAATGGCCGCCCCCACGGCCGTGGCCGCACCGGTGCCGGTGTTGATGGTATAAAGCTGGCTGTTGATGGCCGGAAACGCCACCGTCGGGTCGTAGCCCAGGCCGAACAGCTGGCCGGTGTTGGGCCGGAAGTCCGTCCCAATCAGCGTCTGCCCCGTCGTCACGCCCGTAATCGGCGTAGCCGAGATAATAAAGCCCGGCGTGTCGCTGCGGAACGTCACCAGGTTGCTGGTCGCACTCACCCCGTACACCAGTTGCCCGGTCGAGGCCGGGGCCGTGCGGTCAATGGCAAACGTAATGTCCGACACCGCCCCCGGCAGCGTGGCAATGAGCGAAGCGTTACCCGCCGTTGGCCCCGTCAGGGTCAGGGCGTAGAAGGCCGTGGTAGCGGTGCTCGCCACCCCCAGCAGCGCCCCCTGTGCGCCGGTCGTTGGGTCAGTATTGATGTCTATACTGCCTTGGTTGAGCGCCGTAAGCAGCGGCACGCTGGAGTTCGTGATGAGGGTAGGCGTTACCAGGTTGCCGTTGTTGGGCGGGTTCTGGGTGTAGAGCGTCGAAGTGCTTTCGTCAATGTCGTAGAGCGTGGTGCTGGTGGCGGCAATGAAGCTGTTGGTATAAGCGGCTGCCCCGATAGCGGGCGTGCCCGCTGGTAGGCTCAAATTGGTGTCCATTGCCGCAACGCCCCCGGTGATGGGGTTCAGCCGGTAGTTGGCCGTGTTGCTGCTCACCACCCGAATCCGGTCCACGGTCGGGTTGAAGTCGAAGCTAATGCGTGCCCCGATTCCGCCCAGCGGCAGCAGGATGCTGCCCATGCCAATGGCCGTGGCCACGCCCGTGGCGGGCACAATGGTGTAAAGCCGGGTTTCGGTGGTAGCGAAGTTGTAGCCCATAGCAAACAACTCGCCCGTGGCGGGCCGCGAATCCAGCCCCACCAACGTCTGGCCCGCCGTGATGCCCGTGACGGGCACCGTAGTAGGCACACCGGGCGCAGCCGTGCTGAAGGTGAGCAGCACCGGCGCAGCGGGCACGGAAGTATTCAGGCCGTACACGGTTTGGGCCTGCGCCTGCGGCGCGGCTCCCACCAGTAGCAGTCCCAACGTTGCGCCGCCCAATAAACGACGCAAGCCCCGGCGCACAGGCCGGAGCGAAAGTAAGGAGTTGAACATAAAAAAGAGAACGTAAGGGGTGAGTGAAGAAGATGCCACCCAAGCCGCAGCTTGGGCTGCCGTCACTTACGTCATTCCTTCCTACCCCGGACGTTTGTTAATGAATTTTTGATGTGGCTTTTCGCAAAATCCCCTGACTATTCTCCAATAAACTTCTTAAAAACAGGGTTTTATGGCTGTTTTATTATTCACTGGGCAGCACCAGCACCGCGTCGCCCACCCGCAGCCAGCCGCCGCGCTCGATGTGGGCCGTCAGGCCGCCGTGCCCGCGCATGGCGTTGTAACCGCCCGGCCCCAGTTCTTCCTCCATCCGCGAGCAAGGGTGGCACTCCCCCGTGATGAGCAGAATAACCTCGTCGCCAATGGTCACGCGCCGGTTCTTTAGGGCCAGCAGGTTCAGGCCGCTCACCACCAGGTTGCGGCGCAGCCGGGCCGGGTCCACGGCCCCCGGCAGCCCCAGAAACCCCGCCACCGCCGCCAAATGCTCGTGCTGAATAAGGGTAAGTTGCCGCTTGCCGCCGCGCTTAGGCCGGGCATGGTCGCCCACGAGGTGCGAATCAGTCAGCAACTCGGCTTCCTGCACACTTGCCAGCGGTTCGCGCCGCTTCGGCCGCAGCCCAATCCACTCCAGCCGCCCGGTTTGGGGCAGCGTGTTCAACAACCTCGCCACGGTCGATTTGTCGTCGCCAAAGAAGGGGAATGGCATTGGATGGTTGAATGTTGAATGTTGAGTGTTGTGGGTTGGGCTTTGTCAGTCAGTGGATTTCCAACACCCAACCCCCCAAAACCAAAAAAGCCGGGTCTGTTACGTTTCCGCAACCGGCCCGGCTTGGCAAATCTGGTAAATTATCCGGCCGTTTCCAGCGCCGGAATGGTCCTGCCCAGCACCCGCAATTCCACTTCCATGTTGCCGCGTGTGCCCACCGAATACGGGCAGATTTCGTGGGCCTTGCGCACCATGTCAATGGTTTTGGCTTCGTCAAATTTCTTTAAATCCACGTCCAGCACCGCCGACAAGCCATAAGCGTGGCCGTCCTTAAACAGGCTCACCGAACACTGCACGGTGCTTTCGGGGTCGAGTTGGTCGCCGGCCATCTGGGCCGTTACCAACAAGGCTTGCTGGAAGCACGAAGCGTATCCCGCCGCAAACAATTCTTCAGGATTGGTGGCGTTTTTTTTGCCGCCCAGCCCTTCGGGCACCGACATCTCGAGGTCGATAATGCCCGTGGCCGAGCGCACACGGCCACTGCGGCCCCCCACGGCCGAAGCATCGGCCGTATACAAGGTTTTCTTGGTTGGTTCCATGATAAAAAAGTTGAACAAGGTGTTCGGGCCTAAACTGAATTTCCCCCGTCAGGGTTATTCGAGTCCAATTCCTCAAACCGGAAAAAACAGCCCGCCGTTTGGCCGCCCCCGCTTTGGGGCGTACTTTTGCAGCCGCTTTCCGCTCCCCGGCCGCGTCGTACAACGGATAGTATGAGAGTTTCCGAAGCTCTTGATTTAGGTTCGATTCCTAACGCGGCCACTATCTCCCCTGTAAGTCAAGTACTTACAGGGGATTTTTGTTGGTTAGTATGCTGTTAGTATGCAAACCGGAAAAATTCTTTCCGTTTCCCCTGGTTTCCCCTGTTTCGGCTGCGGCGGCAGTGTCGCTGCCTCTGTTTAGCTGCTGATTCTTTCCCCACGTAATTAAATCCGCTGGTTTTTTCTGTAACAATCGGAAAAGTCGGGAGTATAAGACCGGCAAACGGCCCCACCCTACCCGCTTGCACTCTGATAACGTGCAAATTACCCTCACCTTGCCCCCTAATCTGATTGCTGAACTTTCGGCGGTGTTGCTGGCCTCACTGCGAAACGAATTAAACGCTGTTTCTGACGTTGCGGGGGCTGCTGCTAACGCTGATGTACTACTGACGGTTGAAGAGGTGGCAGATAGGCTTAAAATGTGCAAAAAGACAGTAATTGCGCGAATTGAAGCGGGCAAGCTAAACGGGGCAAACTGTGGCACGAAAGACAAACCGCAATACAGAGTAAGTAAAGCCGACCTAACCGCCTACTACAACGCCAACCGCAATTAAATTAGGCGTTGTCCTGGTAGCTGCACCTAAGTTAGCTGCGTTTGTCTTTTAGGTACTATTAAAGTTCGTTTTCGTGCAGTAAAAGCAGCGTTAAACCTCCGACAAGTACGGGGTAAAAAGTACGGCAGCAGGTACTGAGCCGGGCAAAAAAGTATATTTTGAGCCACTAGAGAGCGTTTTTTGGGAGAAATTTTATGCGTGGGGGCACTACATTTTCCACCCTCCCCCTTCAATTTTGACTGAAACAAGCGGATAACGTTTACCTACATAGAACCAACTGGGGAGGGGGACAGGAAGGGGGCGGGGTAATCAATTTGGCGTATTAGACAGATTGCTCTTACCTTCGTCTCCATGAATCTCATAGGCCCTTCAGTAAATGCCGCAGCAGCCTCAGTTTTCATTGCTTTATTGAAGAGTTAATAAATTAAACTTATTTCTCTAATTATAATTAATATTCAAACTCGAATGAAAAACCTTGCTTTAATGGCGCTTATTTGCTTGGCAAACCCTGCATTAGCACAAAAGAACATTATAGTGGACAGGAGTATTGTATTTGGTGTTATTTCAATGCCTCGAAATGAATACCTTGCATCGGACGCAAACTACCATCTCTACAGAACTAGCAAAGATGGGGAATCCTGCATAACTGCGACAACTCAGGATTATTTTAATCCTGAGAATGCATATCTTGACGAAGGCCAGAGTTACGTGCAAACATCGGACGAGAATTCAATTATTTATTATGGTCACAATGGAATATTTAATGTGTCAGAAGATTTCGGAAAGAGTATACTTGAAATAAAAGCTAATGATTATCCTTCTTGTTTCAAAAACATCCAAGAAAAGGGGGGGGAATGGTCACGGATATCTTTTCCAACGAAAGACATAGGCTTCATTGCCTATGAGAATGCAGCAAAGGTATTTGCCACAACAGATGGGGGCCGCAACTGGAAACAGTGCTTAGATGCCACCACATTGAACAGCACAGAATATCAAATAATAATTCGCGATATTGATTTTATTAATTCAAATAATGGCATTATATTTGGAGAATATGTTGATAAAAATAATATTGATGAGGTTCATGGTAGCTTTATAGCTTGTACCACTGATGGGGGCTTTCGTTGGACATTATCTAAAGTTCCTGAGTGGCTCACAACCTCACATTTGCTCAACCAGAGGGCATATGTCTGCTCAGGAGTAGATGAGATTTTTATGTGTTTTTATGGAGACAATAGATTGCTTCACTCACAAGATGAGGGGCATAGTTGGACTGTTCTAAGAACAATCAATACGGACTTCTGGAAAGCACCCGCGAATAATGTGTCATGCCTTAGTATTGATTCCATAACGCTTGCCCCATTTCGGCTACTTTATTTCCGTCCTCTCAATCGAGTGAGTGATTCACCCCAAAAAATCGAAAAAAGAGTTGCTAATCAAGCAGTAAAATCGCAAACACAAAAACAGCCTGTCAATACTTTTGAGCATCATTTATATAAGAATATAAATTATGGATTCTCAATAGATATACCCGATTATTACACGGTGAGGTTTCATGATGCACCCAGTTATGTAACCGATGTGTCTACGTTTTTACTGAGTGCGAGGGATAGCTCTATGTTTATGGCCAAACCACATGTTTTCCCCATGTCTGTTAAAAATGAAATAGTGGTTACATGCACCTTAAACAGCAGGTATCCCCGTATTCCAACACTTGACAAATTATTTCTGGCACCTAGTTATGTACTAACAGGGTTCACTCAGAGAGGAAATATTACTGTGCATCCCAAAGACATGAACAAGAAGTTTGTAACTGTCAATGGTAATAGGGCAATAGAAATAACCTATAAAGAAGACCATTTGCCTTCATTAGATTATCAGGGCTCAATACGAAAAACTACAGAAATTATACTTATAAAAGGGGGCTATGTGTATGCGGTTCGTTATACAGGCTCATACGCAATTTCAAGTATTAGGGAGGGTCAAGTTTCGGCAGACAACCCTCTTTTTCCAGTTAGAGAGCAACAAGGGATATCTTGTATTAAAATGTTTAAACTTTAATAATATTGTATTAATATATTATTTTGTTTCTTTAGAATGAATGTGAACGACAATTTTGGCACTACTGTACCATAGTTGCTACTGTACCATAGTTATAGATAACAGAAAAGCTTACTCCAACGGAGCGGGCTTTTCCCATTCATTCCAATTTGACAACGTAGAAACTTTTTACCATACTAAATCTTCTTCCCATAGTCTTTCCCCTCTCTTCTCTTTTAATTCTACTTGATGCGTCATATTTGGCGTAGGTGTACTATAGTTATAGTGAATTGACGTGGGGGCGCTAATCTGTGCCCGTAGTTCGTTTAGCAGTGCCTTTGCTTCGCCTGTTACCTCATGTGCCTTGTAACGCTGTAGTAGTGCCTCAAAATCTCTCATTCGCCGCTGGGCTGTGCGGGGGGATAGCGTAACCTTTAGCAAATCCCTAACCCGGCACAAATCGTAGCTATATTTCTCAAGAGTGTTAAGCAATAACCGTTCTTCAAATTTAAGTAGTTTAATAAACTCGTTTCCCTTTTCCATTTCTTTATTTTCTAATACTTTATAAATACCTTTTGTTATCTTTTCAAACTGGGCAGCTACGGGGTCGGCCTCTGATAACAGTAAATCCTTTAGCCAAATTTCGGGCGGAATGTTGGGGTAATACTGCCTTAGCTTTCGCTTACTGTTTAACTCTGTTTCTGGCTTAACAATATCATTATTAAAAAACTCTGAAACATTGTATTTTTGTGTAGACGTGAGCGTTTCTCTGTATCCTGCATTTTTACTTAGTCTATACTCTATGCCCTTACCGTAAAGTTTGAAGCATTCCCGGTGTTTCATTGTGTCCACGTTTTGAAGAAATGTTACTGTTTCGTTTTTGCCTTTTGGATTGGCTAAAAAGTAGTTAGTATTGGTGTGTAGGTCAGTAAGCAAAGCAGCTATTTCGGGCCAACGTGTGAGCTTTAAATGCTTTGCGGGGTGGGCTTTCAGGACGTGGGCAACATTCAAAATTTCACCCACTTCAAAATAAATAATATTTAAATTAATAATATTATCTAATGCTTCCCAAATGGTGTATTTTGATAATAATAAAGGGTAATTTTCTTTTAAAATCTTGGCACTAATTTCTACGGCTGTTTCTGTCGCCCCTATCCGTAACGACTGTAACCCCACCGTTTTCTGTAATTCAGCCTGTTTCAGCAAATAAACTGTTTTACCTTTCTTATCTGTGTCTTCTACAAATTTACTTTCGTCTTTGTCTAAATAAAGTGTTGGAAATGATATTTTTAATGTGTCAAATTGTCGGGGCATAGTGTGAGTAGTTTTATTTTATCTGGTTTATATTATTAAAGATTTTGGTTTCTCTTTCTATTAGCTGCCTGGTGTAGGCTGCTAAGGTCAGGCTGTGAGCGTCCGCTACTGCTTTCAGTTGTTCGTGTTGGCGTGGGGTAACTCTTACTTTCAAGTTAATTGTTTTTGCTATTTTTTTCATTTGTTTGAGGTTTATATGTTGTAAATGCTAAATAGTGAAAATGGGGGCCACTTCCCAAGAATAGGGGACAAAACAGCGAGAAAAAAAATAAAGCCGTGAATTTGCTCTATAAGTCCACGAAAAACCCCGACCTGGGAAAGGGTCGGGGCGGTGGGGGTTCGTGTGGTGGTGGGCTGTTTCTGGGGCCTATTTGGCAGCGTAGGCGGCGGCGAAGATGTTGGCAACGTCGGGCGCGGTTTCCGTTCGTCCCATGTAACGTTGAAAGGCTGCAAGGGTGCGGTGTCCGCTCCATTGCATTACCTGTTTCGCCTGAAAACCTAAATCAAGGCAGAGGCTGACGAAACTGCGGCGGCTGCTGTGAGAGGTGATTAGGGTGTATTTCGGGGCGGTGGTGGTAACGTATTCCTCCCTCACTTTTTCCTCTATGTGAACTACTTTGTGTAGGTCAGGAATGAGGGCGCAAAGTTCTTTCACGTACTGATTAAACTTTACATTGCTGATTGTAGGTAGTTGAAGTTCGCCCGTTTCGGGATTTTTGTAGGCGGCAATGGTTTCGGCAAGCTGTGGAAATATCGGAATTACTACCGTTTGCTTTGTTTTCTGCATTCGTATGGTAATTACCCCGTTTGATAGGTGGTGGGCTTTAAGGCTCATGAGGTCAGAGAAACGCAAGCCGCTGAAAATCTGTATTTGTTGCAAGTCCCTGACCTGACGTAGGCGCTTGTTTCCGCTCAAGTCCAGCGCCCGTAATGCCTCTATCTCAGACTTATAGATTACGGTGGGGGTTGATAACATTTGAGTATGCAAGGGCTTTACCCTTTTGAGATTTACGGCCTGGGCCTCTGCCTCTTGTAGGAACTGCCGGAACTTTTGGACGTACTTTCCTAAAGAGGCGTTTTTGTATTCTTTGTTTTCCAGCATCCAATTCTGAAAATCTTGAATGTTTTGATTTGTCAAAGTTTCAATATACCACGTCGTGCTGGTGGCTGTTTGGTATTGCTCTATGTTGTGGGCAAGGGTGTTGAATACCCTACGGGTAGTTTCGGCCCAACGGGGTTGATTCCTGGGGGCTGTGAAGGTTTCAAGCTGATGCAACAGCGTAACCGGGGCGGCGGCGGGTTCGGCGGTGTCGGCTGTTTCGGCGGTGGGCAACGGGGCTGCCTTTTCCGTCAGTACGGCGCTTAATTCCTCACAGAGGGGCCAACGGCCGTTGGCGCTGTGAAAGTCCCTAATAAGGGCGTTTACGGTGTCGAGTTGAGCCGTGAGGCTCTTGTTATCGTCCGTTACGCTGGTGCCGCCCCCAGCTTTGATTTTCTTTGCGGTGTTATCCCAAAACTTCGCCTTTACTTTGTGACCGGTGGGCACTCGCTTTATTTTTCTATTATTTGAATACTCTATGTATAGAGTAACTGAACCTTCATTGGGGTTGCGGGCAACTAATTGGGCTTTCATCGTTCCTGGTGGGGGGTTGGTGGCTGATGCCCCAAAGGTACGGCTTAGTATGCACTTAGTATGCAAATCGGGCGGAAAGGGGGAGGGTTTAGGTCAGTTTCAAATTACAAAACCCTCTCACAGTGCATTTGAGGGAGTTTTAGGTCAGTCCAAAGGAAAGGGTATTATTCCTAACGTGGCCACTTAAAAACTCTATTTTCCACCCGGAAATAGGGTTTTTGCTTTTTGTGGCGATGGCCAAGATGCCTCTGCGCGGAACAGCCAAAATTTCAAACTACTGGCCCCGTGAACGTTCTAGTTGAAAGTCAGTATCTGCCTCCCCTCCCCTTCTTTGGCCAACTGCTCGCTGCCGAGGGCTTGGTGCTGGATGCCCACGAACACTACCGCAAGCAAACCTACCGCAACCGCTGCCTCATCCGAACCGCGCAAGGCGTTCAGCCCCTGACGGTCCCGGTCGTGGACGGCAACCGCTCCGAGAAAGTCTGCACCTCGGAAATCCTCGTTGACTACAGCCAGAACTGGCGGCACCGCCACTGGCGCACCCTGCAAACGGCCTACGGCAACAGCCCGTATTTCGACTACTACGCCGAATACCTGCGCGACATCTACGCCCGGAAACCGGCCCGGCTGTTTGAGTTGAACCTGGCTTTTTTGGAGTTGCTGTTGCGCTGTTTGCGGCTGCCGTTGCCCATCAGCTTCACCACCGAATACCTGCCCCGATTGGCGGAAGGCGCGTCGGCGATGTTGGATTTTCGTGACGTTCTGACACCCAAAACCGCCTTCGTTCCCGAACCTGCCACTCCGGCCGGTTTGGGGGCGGGGCGGCCCTACCGGCAAGTCTTTGGCCCGCCCTTTGTGCCCGGCCTTAGCATCCTGGATTTGCTTTTCGCGCAAGGTCCGGCGGCGGGCGAATTTTTGTAGAATATTTTTTTACGGAATCTGCGCCGAACCTTCGCCCGCAACTGCCTGTTTTTTCGTTATTCCCGTCGCGCCCGCTTCTATCCGCTTTGTTCCGTTGGCGGGCGTTCCGATTTTCTTTAGTACGTTTATCCGCATGGAAGCTAAATTCTCAAACCGCGTCAAGGAGGTGATTTCCCTTAGTCGGGAGGAGGCCATCCGCCTGGGCCACGATTACATCGGCACCGAACACCTGCTGCTGGGCATCATCCGCGAGGGCGAGGGCACGGCGCTGGGCTTGTTGCGGAAGCTGGGCGTGTCGCTCGACGAGCTGAAGTTCTCGCTCGAGCAGGCCACCCGCAACACCGCCAGCCAGGGCACCAGCATCACCGGCTCTATTCCGCTCACCAAGCAAACCGAAAAGGTGCTGAAAATTACCTATTTGGAAGCCAAAATCTTCAAGTCCGAAATCATCGGCACCGAACACCTTCTCCTCTCCATTCTGCGCGACGAGGACAACATTTCTTCCCAAATTCTCAGCAAATTCAACGTGAACTACGAATCAGCCCGCGACTCGCTTGACTACCACGGCAACGCCTCGCCCACCGCTAAGAAAGCCCCCGACACCGACGACGACGACGACCGCCTCTTTAGCGGCGGCCAGGGGCAGGGCCGCGCCGGCAGCCAGGGCGGAGCCAGCGGCACCAAACGCGCTGGCGAAAAGTCGCGCACCCCGGTGCTGGACAACTTCGGCCGCGACCTGACCAAAATGGCCGAGGACGACAAACTCGACCCCATTGTGGGCCGCGAAAAGGAAATTGAGCGGGTGGCCCAAATCCTGAGCCGCCGCAAGAAAAACAACCCCATCCTCATCGGCGAACCCGGCGTGGGCAAAACCGCCATTGCCGAAGGCCTGGCGCTACGCATCATCCAGAAAAAGGTGAGCCGGGTGCTGTTCAACAAACGCGTCGTGACCCTGGACCTGGCCTCGCTGGTGGCTGGCACCAAGTACCGGGGCCAGTTTGAGGAGCGTATGAAGGCGGTGATGAACGAGTTGGAAAAATCGCCCGACGTGATTTTGTTCATTGACGAGTTGCACACGATTGTGGGTGCCGGCGGTGCCAGCGGTTCGCTAGATGCCAGCAATATGTTCAAGCCCGCCCTGGCGCGGGGCGAAATTCAGTGCATCGGGGCCACGACGCTGGACGAGTACCGGCAGTACATTGAAAAGGACGGTGCCCTGGCCCGCCGCTTCCAGATGGTGATGGTGGACCCGACCACGCCCGAGGAAACGATTGAAATCCTGCACAACATCAAGGACAAGTACCAGGACCACCACCACGTGGTCTACACCGACAAGGCCATCGAGCAGTGCGTGTTGCTGAGCGACCGCTACATGAGCGACCGGTTTTTGCCCGACAAAGCCATTGACATTCTGGACGAAGCCGGGGCGCGGGTACACATCAACAACATCGTGGTGCCGGAGGACATTCTGAGTCTGGAAGAGCAGATTGAGAACATCAAGGGCGAGAAAAACCGGGTGGTGAAGTCGCAGAAATACGAGGAAGCCGCCCGCCTGCGCGACAACGAAAAGAAGTTGCTGGAGCAGCTCGACACCGCCAAAAAAGGCTGGGAAGAGGAAACCAAGAAGAAGCGTTACACCGTGAAGGAGGAAAACGTGGCCGAGGTAATCGCCATGATGACCGGCATTCCGGTGAGCCGCGTGGCCCAGAACGAAAGCCAGAAACTCCTCAACATGAACGAGGAACTGCAAGGCAAAGTGATTGGGCAGGACAAGGCCATCAAGCAGCTCGTGAAGGCCATTCAGCGCACCCGTGTGGGCCTGAAAGACCCCAAGAAACCGATTGGCTCGTTTGTGTTCCTCGGCCCGACGGGCGTGGGTAAGACGGAGCTGGCTAAGGTGCTGGCTACCTACCTCTTCGACAAGGAAGATTCGCTAGTGCGGGTCGATATGTCGGAGTACATGGAGAAATTCAGCGTGTCGCGCCTCGTGGGCGCACCTCCCGGCTACGTGGGCTACGAAGAAGGCGGCCAACTGACCGAGAAAATCCGGCGCAAGCCCTACTCCGTCATCCTGTTGGACGAGATTGAGAAGGCCCACCCGGATGTGTACAACCTGCTGTTGCAGGTGCTGGACGACGGCATCCTGACCGACGGCCTGGGCCGCAAGGTGGACTTCCGCAACACCATCATTATTATGACATCGAACATCGGGGCGCGTGATTTGGCCGACTTCGGCGCGGGCATCGGCTTCGGCACCAAAGCCCGCACCGAAAACATGGACGACATGATGAAGGGCACCATCACCAACGCCCTGAAAAAGACCTTCTCGCCGGAGTTCCTCAACCGCCTGGACGACGTGATTGTGTTCAATTCGCTGGAGAAGTCCGACATCCACAAAATCATTGACATCAGCCTCGGCAAGCTGCTGGCGCGGGTGCGGGCGCTGGGTTACAAAGTGGAATTGACCGAGAAAGCTAAGGACTTCGTGGCCGACAAGGGCTACGACCCCAAGTACGGGGCGCGGCCGCTTAATCGGGCCATCCAGAAGTACATCGAAGACCCGATTGCTGAGGAAATCCTCAAGGCCCAGGTGTTGCACGGCGACATCATCACGGCTGATTACGAGGACGGCAAAGAGGAGCTGACCTTCGCGGTGGGAAAATCAGACGAGGCTTCCAACCTGGCCAGCGACGAGCGCCCGGCTGAAAAGCCGGAAACTCCCGAAGCCCCGGAACCCGACGGCAAGAAAGAGAAGAAGTAAGCTTAAATTTGCTGCGGTCAAAAGCCGGTTCCGTCCTGCGGAACCGGCTTTTTTTGTAGCTTTACAGCAACGCAATTACGATTTTATGGCTGCCCCCGAACGCCTTTCCTGGCCCAACTTTCCCGAACCTAGCCGCCGCTACACCGAGCAGGAATACCTCGATTTTGATGAAAAATCAGCCGGACGTTGGGAGTACATGGGCGGCTACATTTACCCCGTCGGCCGCCCTGATTTGGTAAATCAACTCGACCCGCAGTTTCGGGCTGGGGCAACCCCTGCGCATTACATTGTCGCCAGCAACTTGATGCGGAGCCTGTTCGGCGGTTTAGCAGATAACTGCCGACCGTTTGCCAGCGATGCCAGGGTATATACGCCAGTCACTAAAGGCTACGTCTATCCTGACGTAGTGATAGTATGCGGCGACCCGGAATACCATGAGTCAGGAGCCAAGTTGCCTTCGCTGACCAATCCGGTGGTTGCGATTGAAATCTTGTCGGAATCAACGGCCGAGTATGACCGCATTGGCAAATTCATGCGCTACCGTAGCATCGAAAGTCTGCAACACTACCTGCTGGTCGATTCGCGCAAAGTAATGGTGGAACTGTTCACGCGCAATGGAGATACATGGCTTTACGCCCAAGCCACGCAGCCGGAAGATGTGGTGGAACTAGTGGCAGTGGAATGTTGGCTGACGGTAAGGGAGTTGTACGATGGTTTGGACCTGCCATCGGTGGCAGAAACTGCACCGCCGGATGAGATGAATTGAAACGGAGCCGAGGTGCGTTAATTTTGAGGCGTTAATTTCTTCACATTACTTCCGGCGAGCTACTGCCTGTCCTTTTCCCACCCTCAATGCCTGACCCCCACGCCACCCAAGCCCTTTCCAAAACCGACCTGCTGGCCCGCAAAAACGAAGAAGCCCTGCTCGGCGGCGGTCAGGTTCGCATTGATGCCCAGCACAAAAAAGGCAAGCTCACGGCCCGCGAACGGCTGGATTTGCTGCTCGACGAAGGCTCGTTTGAGGAAATCGGCAAGTTCGTCATGCACCGCAGCAAGGACTTTGGGTTGGACAAAGAATACTACCCCGGCGACGGCGTGGTGACGGGCTACGGCACTGTAAATGGGCGCTTGGTGTATGTTTTCTCCCAGGATTTTACCGTTTTCGGCGGTTCCCTCAGCGAAACCCACGCCGAGAAAATCGTGAAAATCATGGACCTGGCCATGAAAAACGGAGCCCCCGTACTCGGACTCAACGATTCGGGCGGGGCACGGATTCAGGAAGGCGTGGTGAGCCTGGGCGGCTACGCTGACATCTTTTATAAGAATACGTTGGCCAGTGGGTTGGTGCCGCAGTTGTCGGCCATCATGGGGCCGTGTGCGGGCGGGGCGGTGTACTCGCCAGCCATCACGGATTTTATTTTGATGGTGGAAAACACGAGCTATATGTTCGTAACCGGCCCCAATGTCGTCAAAACCGTGACCCACGAAGAAGTGACGAGCGAAGAACTCGGCGGGGCCAGCACCCACTCCACCAAAAGCGGCGTGACGCACTTCACGGCCGCCAACGAGGTGCTGTGTCTGCAACAACTCAAGCAACTCTTGAGCTATATGCCCCAGAACTGCGAGGAAACCGCGCCCGCCCAGCCCTACGAAGCCAGCGACGACGAAAGCCGCCCGGCCCTGGACGCGCTGATTCCTGACAACGCCAACCAGCCCTACGACATCCGCGAAGCGGTGGAGGGCATCGTGGATGCTAACTCGTTTATGGAAGTGCATCAGCACTTTGCCGAGAACATCGTGGTCGGGTTTGCCCGGCTCGCGGGGCGCAGCATCGGCATTGTGGGCAACCAGCCCGCCGTGCTGGCCGGGGTGCTCGACATCAACGCCAGCACCAAAGCGGCCCGGTTCGTGCGCTTCTGCGACGCATTCAACATCCCGTTGCTGGTGCTGGAGGATGTGCCCGGCTTCTTGCCCGGCACCGACCAGGAGTGGCGCGGCATCATCACCAACGGGGCCAAGCTGCTCTACGCCTTCTGCGAAGCCACCGTGCCGCGCATCACCGTCATCACCCGCAAAGCCTACGGCGGAGCTTACGATGTGATGAACAGCAAGCACATCGGGGCCGATATGAACTATGCCTGGCCCAGCGCCGAAATCGCCGTGATGGGCGCGAAAGGCGCAGCCGAAATCATTTTCAAGCGCGAAATTGCAGCGGCCGACGACCCCGCCGCCAAGCTCCAGGAAAAGGTGGACGAGTACCAAAGCAAGTTTGCCACGCCCTACCGCGCCGCCCACCGGGGCTTCGTGGATGAGGTGATTATGCCTTCGCAGACCCGGCAGAAGCTGATTCGGGCATTCAAGATGTTGGAAAACAAAGTGGACACCATGCCCCGTAAAAAGCACGGCAACATTCCGCTGTAATTTCAACGAACCACGACTACGAGGGTAAAAATTGCGTATTCACCGCCCAATGTTCGGCATGACGACTACTTTTGTTTTATTCCGTTCCCTCATCCCACCGCCTATGCGCCCCGAATCCTTTTCCTTCCTTCAGAACTACCTCAACAACCCCTCGCCTACTGGCTTCGAGAAAGAAGGCCAAAAGCTGTGGCTGGACTACCTCAAGCCGTACATTGACACGTACTTCGTGGATACTTACGGCACGGTAGTGGGCGTGATTAACCCCGATGCGAAGTACAAGGTTGTGATTGAGGCCCACGCCGACGAAATTTCCTACTTCGTGAACTACATCACGAAGGAAGGCTACCTGTATCTGCGGCGCAACGGGGGGTCTGACCCACTCGTCGCGCCCAGCAAGCGGGTGAATATTTTTGGCGAAAAAGGCATCGTGAAGGCCGTGTTTGGCTGGCCCGCCATCCACGTTCGCAAGGTGGAACAGGACAAGGCCCCGACCATCGAAACCGTGTTTCTGGACTGCGGCGCGAGCAGCGCCGAGGAAGTGGAGGAAATGGGCGTTCACGTCGGCTGCGTGGTCACGTTCGAGGACGAGTTTACGGTCCTGAACGACAAGTACTACGTGGGCCGGGCGCTGGACAACCGCGTGGGCGGCTTTATGATAGCCGAAGTGGCGCGGCTGCTGAAGGAAAACGGCAAGACCCTGCCCTTCGGCCTCTACATCGTGAATGCGGTGCAGGAAGAAATTGGCCTGCGCGGGGCCGAAATGGTGGCCCACCGCATCCAGCCCGATGTGGCCATTGTCACGGACGTGACCCACGACAGTCAGTCGCCGATGTACGAAAAGAAGACCGCTGGCGACATTTCCTGCGGCAAAGGCCCCGTGATTACTTACGGCCCGGCCGTGCAGAACAACCTGCGCGACCTCATCATCGGCACGGCCAAAGAAGCGGGCATTGCCATTCAGCGGGCGGCGGCCACCCGCGCCACCGGCACCGACACCGATGCCTTTGCCTACTCCGGGTCGGGCGTGGCGGCGGCGCTTATTTCGCTGCCGCTAAAGTATATGCACACCACGGTGGAAACCGTGCATAAGGACGATGTCGAGGCTGTTATTCAGCTCATCTATGCAACGGTGTTGCGGATTGAGGACGGACACGACTTCCGGTATTTTGCCTGATTCGGCGGTTCACCTCGACCAGATGGGGCGGCGCGTGGCCGTGCCCGCTTCGCCGCAGCGCATTGTGTCGCTGGTGCCTTCGCAGACGGAGTTGCTGTTCGATTTGGGCCTGGGGGCGCGGGTGGTGGGGGTCACGAAGTTCTGCATTCACCCGGCCAAAGCCCGGCAGCGTTCGGCCATCGTTGGGGGCACCAAAAACTTTGACTTTGAGAAGATTGCGGCCCTCCAACCCGATTTGATTATCGGCAACAAGGAGGAAAACTACCAAGCCGGGATTGAGCAACTGGCCGCCACTTTTCCGGTTTGGATGAGTGACATCGGCCGCTTGGCCGAAGCGTTGGATATGATTCGGCGCGTGGGCGCTATTACGGGAGTTGAAGCACGGGCTGCGATGCTGGCGGCCGACATTGCGGCGGCTTTTGGTGCGCTGCCGGCCGGGGCGGAAGCGGGGCCGACGGTGGCCTATTTCATCTGGCGCAAGCCCTACATGGTGGCTGCTACGGGCACGTTCATTGATGAAATGCTGCGGTGCGGCGGGTTTCGGAATGCGTTTGCGGGCCTCGGGCGCTACCCGGAAATCACGGCCGCGCAACTGGCAGCAGCGGCCCCGGCGCGGGTGTTTCTATCGTCGGAGCCGTACCCGTTCAAGGCCCGGCATCTGGCCGAGTTTCAAGCCATTTGCCCGGCAGCGCGGGTTGAAGTGGTGGACGGCGAACTGTTCAGCTGGTACGGGAGTCGGCTGCTGAAGACTGCCGAATATCTGCGCCAGCTTCGGCAAGCGTGAACCCCAGCCCGGCCAGCTCCGCCCAAAACTGCGGGAACGACTTGCGGACGACGGCCGGGTTTTCCACCACCAGCGGGCCGCGCAACGCCAGCGGCGCGAAGGCCAGCGCCATGCGGTGGTCGTGGTAGGTAGCCACGGTCTGGTTTTTAACCGCAAAACTGCGGGTCGCGACATGAAACCGGCCCGGTTCGCGCTCCGTCAGCGTCGCGCCGAACTTGGCCAGTTCCGTTTGCAGCGCCGCGATGCGGTCGGTTTCCTTGATTCGCAGGCTTTGCAGACCGGTGAGGACGGCGGGGATGCCCAGGGCAGCGGCGACCAGGGCCACGGTTTGGGCGAGGTCGGGGCAGTCGGTAAAATCCTGGGTGAACGGCGCGGCGGGGGTGGCAGCGGGCAGGTCGGTCTGGCTGAGCAGCACGGTGTCGTCGGCCAGAAACTCGGTCTGCACGCCCAGGCGGGCCATGAGGCCGACAATGGCCTGGTCGCCTTGCCAGGAGTGGCGGCGCAGGCCGGGCAGCCGCAGCCAAGAGCCGGGCGCGGCCAGGGCCACCAGCGCGTAGGCGTAGCTGGCCGCCGACCAGTCGGCTTCCACCCGGTAGTCGGCCGGATGGTAAGGTTGCGGGCGCACGTCCAGCACCGCGCCCAGGTCGCGGCAGTCGGCCCCGAAGTGCTGCATCAGGGCCAGCGTGAGGCGGATGTAGGGGCGCGAGCCGACCGGCCCCAGCAGCCGGATGCGCAACCCCGTGGGCAGCGTGGGGCCGAGCAGGAGCAGGGCCGAAATGTACTGGCTGCTCACGTCGCCCCGGATGCTGACGGTCGGCGGCTCGCCGTCGGTGGCGGGCTGCGGGGTGCGGCCGAGCAGGTGCAGCGGCGGAAACCCTTCCGCGCCCGCGTACGCAATGCGGGCACCGAGTTCGCGCAGCGCGTCCACGAGCAGGCCGATGGGCCGCTGCTGCATCCGGGCGGTGCCGGTGAGGGTGGCCGGGCGGCCCCGCAGGGCCAGGTAGGCCGCCAGGAAGCGCATCACCGTGCCGGCATCTTCGGCATCGTAGGTGCCGGCATCCGGCGCGGCCAGCAGGCGCTGCATCAGCACGGTGTCGTGGGCATCGGAGAGGTTGCGGAGGGTGCCGCCGCCGGCCAGGGCGTGCAGCAGCAGGGCGCGGTTGCTTTCGCTTTTGGACGCGGGCAGGCGCAGCGTGCCGCGCAGCGGACCGCCGGGCCAGGTCAGGTGAATTGCGGAATTGCTTTCCGGAGCATTTTTTTCACTCATAAAAGTGGCCGAAGCAAAAGCCAGTCGGCCCAGCAACAAATCGGCACATCAATCAGTGCCGGTGGTAGTAGTGCAGCGCCGCCGCCACGTCGGCCGCCGTCACCGGCTGGTCATATACCGCCTGCCCGATGCCGTTCAGCAAGGTGCAGTTGATGACCGCGCCGCTGTTTTTCTTGTCTTGGCGGGCAAATTCGGCGATGGCGGCGGTTTCCAGGGTCACGAACGGGATTTTCTCGAACACCGAGGCCACGAAGGTTTCAATCTGGTCCAGCGCCTCGGCCCGCAGCAGGCCGCGCTGCACCGAGAGCCAGCTTTCGCAGACCAGGCCGGCGGCCACGGCTTCGCCGTGCAGCACTTCGCGGCCGGGCTGGGTGAGGAGGTAGCTTTCGAGGGCGTGGCCCACGGTGTGGCCGAAGTTGAGCAGCTTGCGCGGGCCGGTTTCCAGCGGGTCGGCGGCCACGAGGCGCTGCTTCAGGGCCACCGATTCCTGGATAATGGGGGTCCAGTCGTCGGTGAGCCAGCCCAGGCGGCGGTTTTTTTCAAACGCGGCGGCATCGGCAATCAGCCAGTGCTTCAGCACCTCGGCGTAGCCGGATTTGAGTTGGCGCGGGGCCAGGGTGGCCAGAAACTGCGGGTCGGTGAAGACGGCCAGCGGCGGCTGAAACGTGCCGAGCTGGTTTTTGAAGCCCTGAAAATCGACCCCCGTTTTGCCGCCCACGGCCGCATCTACCTGGGCCAGCAGGGTGGTGGGCACCTGCACAACGCCGATGCCGCGCTTGTAGAGCGCCGCCGCAAAACCGCCCAGGTCCGTGACCACGCCGCCGCCCAGGTTCACGAGCACGGCGTGGCGGTCGGCGCGTTGTTCGGTGAGGCAATTCCAGACCGACTCGGCCGTGTGCAGGGTTTTGTACGCCTCCCCGGCCGGGATTTCAATCGGGAAATAATCGGGCGGCAGGTGCGGTTTCAGCAGCGGCAGGCACAGGCGGGCGGTGTTGGTGTCGGCCAGCACAAACACGCGGCTGCGGCCGGGGCGGCGCAGAAACCCGGCCAGCGCGGGCAGGGCGGCGGGGCCGATGGTGGGGGAAGCGTTCATGCCCGCAAGCTACGGCACAACCGGGCTTGCGGCCTGCTCCTGGGCGGTTTTGGTGGTCTCGGGGAGGTTTTTTTTCAGCTCCTGGGCGGTTGGGGGCATCTCCTGGGCGGTTAGGGTCATCTCCTGGGCGGTTAGGGTCATCTCCTGGGCGGTTAGGGTCATCTCCTGGGCGGTTAGGGTCATCTCCTGGGCGGTTAGGGTCATCTCCTGGGCGGTTAGGGTCATCTCCTGGGCGGTTAGGGTCATCTCCTGGGCGGTTAGGGTCATCTCCTGGGCGGTTAGGGTCGTCTCCTGGGTAATTTCTTCTTCCTGCTGGATGCTTGATTTCCCCTCCTGGGCCGTTTTGGTCGTCTCCTGGCCGATTTGGGCTTGCGCGGGGGCCGTTTGGGTGGACTCCTGAATCAAAAAGGCGGGACGCATTAAAAATACCGCTTATATTTGAAGGGCAAAACTCACTCGTTTTTACAACTCCCCGTTTTTATGGATGCTCAAGACACTGCCACCCTCGATGCCGGCGAACGGGTTGGGGAAGTAAACAAGACCTACGCGACGGAGTTGGAAAACTTTCCGCCCCTGGGGCAAGCCGCCGCCGAAGCGGCCGAATACGTGGCCGCCCTGCAAGCCAAGCAACAGGCCCAGGGCAAAGACACGCTAGGCGACACGCTGGCCAAGGACCAGGCCCGGGCCGAAATGGCGACCATCACCGAAACCACTTCCAAACGGGCCGTGGGCTATGCCATGACCCAAAACGACTCCAAACTCAAGCAGCAATTTACCCTCACCTACACCGACATCAACACCGGCGACGAAACCGACGACGTGAACCACGTGCGCGATTTTGTGGCCGCCCTGGGCCTGATTCCCGAAAAAATCCGCCTGCCCTTTCGCCTGCCCGACACGCAGCTTGAAAAGGTGTTGGACGCGGTGAAGAAATTTGAAAAAGCCAGCCTGGACCAGGGCCGGGCCAAAGCCGGCACCCGGCTGGCCACGCTTTCGGTGCCCGACTTGCTCACCGGCCTGCGCATCCGGCTGCTGACGCAGCAAAACCTGCTGGGCGGTGTCAAAGACGAGCAGGAAGAGGGCTTGCGCTGGGCCGATTTCTACGCCGCCTTTCAGGAGGCCAACAAGCGCCGCGTGGTGGCCCCCAAACGCCACCCCAAGCCCGGCACCCGCGTGGTGCGCCGCTTCCATTTCCACCGCCTCGATGCCGAAACCGGCCCCCCGCTCGACGTGCGCCCCTACGCCCCGAACTACTCGTTCACGGTCGAAAACCTGAGCAACAACGCCCTGGTGCTGTGGCTGGCCCAGGCCGACGGCGTGGCGGTGGTGTGGCAGGTGTTTCCGGCCGGCAAAACCACGGTGGCCCAGCGCCCGGCCCTGGGGCCGGACACGGCCACGCGCCTGCTGGCCCGCTTCGAGGGCAGCGGCGGCGGCGATGCCAACATCGTGGTGCGCCGGCTGGTGGCGGAGGGGTAAGGGGGTGGGGAATAGGTTTGGTTGGGGGCTTTGTTTAAGGAAGGTTTTTTAAAAGGTAATGTCATGATTGACGAAATTGGGCTTGCTGATTTTAAGAGCTACCACGACGCGGATTTGCCCCTGGCTTCACTCACTTTGCTAATCGGCGCGAATGCTTCGGGTAAAACCAACGCCATTGAGGCAATACGCTTTTTGGCGCAACTAGCGCACGGGCAACGGTTGGACGACATCCTGGATGACATCCGGCAGAATGACCTAACCATTCGGGGAAAGGTAGCCGACATGGTGTATGACCGCGACCCCATCCGAGCAGAAGCACCTTGGTTTGTATTAGGTGTTAAGCTGGCTGGCTCAACTACCTGGCGTGTACTTCGCATTATTTTGGAAATGCGCCCTGCTCCGGTCAGGTGTCAGGTAATTGAAGAATCAGTGTGCAACGATTGGGAACATGATGGTGATTTTTTATACCAAGCTCGGATAAAAGGCGGTTCCGACCGGTATGAGATACCCGTAGCTTACGAGGATTTTACAGGCTCTTCCCGGAAGCCTACTACGCCTTGTTCAAACCGGCAGGCAATATTTACGCAGCTCGACCTGCCTTCTCGTTTTCAAGGAGCGGAAGCTCAACGAGTAATTCCGGCCGTCGTAACTGAATTTCAGGAGGCGTTACGCCAGATTATTTTTCTTGACCTCAACCCACGGGCAATGGTCGGCTACAGCTTCATTGCGGATAATGTCCTGCGGCCAGACGGGGGCAACCTATCCAGCGTCTTGTTTGACATTTGTAGAAAGCAAGGGCGTGAAAAAGAAGTGCTGAAATTTATCAGCGGCCTGCCGGAGCAAAAAATCAGTGGACTTGATTTTTTGGAAGGACCACGGGGCGAAGCAATGGTGCAGGTGGTCGAAACCTTTGGCGGGGTAGAAACCAAGCGTGATGCCCCGCTGCTTTCCGATGGCACCTTGCGGGTGCTGGCCATTGCGGCGGCGCTACTCTCGGCCCCCACGGGCGGGCTGGTGGTGATTGAGGAAATTGATAACGGGGTGCATCCGAGCCGGGCCAAAGAGTTGCTGGCAAATATTCTGGCGGCTTCCAAAAAGAACAGCCTGCGGGTGTTGCTCACCAGCCACAACCCGGCCCTGCTCGATACCTTGCCCAAAGAAGCCGTGCCCGACGTGGTGTGCTGCTACCGCGACCCGCAAGAAGGCGACAGCCGCCTCGTGCGCCTCTCCGACCTCACCGACTACCCCGACCTGGTGGCCCGTGGCCCCCTGGGGCAACTCATGACGCAGGGCCTGCTGGACAAGTACCTCAAAAACCAGCGCACCCCGGAGCAGAAAGCCGAGCAGGCGCAGGAGTGGCTGCGGCAGTTGCAACTAGAAGACGAGGAGGGCTAGGGCAATGCGCGAAATTGTCCTCTTAGACACGAGCATCTTCTGCCGCATTTTGCGGGTGCCGCGTATGTGTTCCAAGCCCGAAAGCCAGGCGGCTCAGTGGGAAGTGGCCCGCTTGGCTGGCATCGGGGCTACGTTGCTGCTGCCCGTTGCGGTCATCTACGAAACCGGCAACCACATTGCCCAAAACGGGGACGGGGACGAACGCCGCAAGGTTGCCACCCGCTTCGTTCGAGAAGTCGGCAAGGCATTTGAGGGCGGCACCCCCTACACGCCCACCCCCCTGCAAACCGCTGGCGAGATGAGTGAGTGGCTGGACCAGTTTCCCGACTATGCGATACAGGGCGTTGGGCTGGGCGACCTGTCCATCATCCGAATTTTTGAAGCCGAGTGCATTCAGCACCCCCTGGCGCGGGTTCGCATCTGGACGGACGACGACCATCTTGCCAGCTACGACCGCTTCCCCGACGGCTCGCTGGCTTAGTCGGGCCGCTGCATGATTTCGGTTTGCCGGCGGATGCTTTCAATGTGAATCAGCTTGTACAACTCGGCCACAAAGGCGGGGTTCACGCGCAGCTTTTCGGCCCATTCGGGGCGGCTGCGGAAGATTTCCTGCCAGCGGTCGAATTGCAGGATTTTGACGTGGTTTTCCTTTTTGTACGCGGCCAGTTCTTCCACCAGGGCCATGCGGCGGGCCAGGGCTTCCACGATTTCGCGGTCGGCCACGTCCATTTTGCCGCGCAGTTCTTCGGCCTTGCTGTTGTAGTCGGCGTTGTCGGTGCTGCGGCGGCGGTACTTTAGCTCGGCCAGGATTTCGCCCAGGCGCTGCGGGGTCACTTGCTGCTCGGCATCGCTCAGGGCGTGGTCGGGGTCGGGGTGGGTTTCCATCATCAGCCCGTCGTAGTCCAGGTCCAGGGCCTTTTGGGCGATGGGCAGCAGCAGGTCGCGCTTGCCGCCGATGTGGCTGGGGTCGCAGATGAGGGGCACCTGCGGGAAGCGCGTTTTCAGCTCAATGGGCAGCATCCAGGTGGGCGCGTTGCGGTACTTGCTGGGCGCAAACGTGCTGAACCCCCGGTGAATGGCCGCCACGTCGGTGATGCCGGCGCGGTCCAGCCGTTCCAGCGCCCCGGCCCACAGCGCCACGTCGGGGTTCACGGGGTTTTTGACCATCACGGGCACCCCGGTGCCGGCCAGGGCATCGGCCAGTTCCTGCACCGCAAAGGGGTTCACGGTGGTGCGGGCCCCAATCCACAACACGTGGATGCCGTGGCGCAGGGCTTCTTCCACGTGGCGCGGGTTGGCCACTTCCACGCAGGTGGGCAGGCCGGTTTGCTGGGTCACGGCTTGCAGCCAGGGCAGGGCCGCCGCCCCCATGCCCTCGAACGAGCCGGGGCGGGTGCGCGGCTTCCAGATGCCGGCCCGAAACAGGTCGATGTTGCCCAGCTTTTGCAGGCCCCGCGCCGTGGTCAGGGTTTGGGCTTCGGTTTCGGCCGAGCAAGGCCCGGCGATGAGCAGGGGCTGGCCTTTTCGGGCCAACAGGCGGGTGAAATACGTATCGGTCATGTAGCGCGAACTTTGTGGTTCGGGCGCTTGAACGGTCCTGTTCAAGCGCCCGAACCACAAAGTTCGCGCCGCCAAAACTTGTTTACCTTTTACCTTCGCAGCCCCGCTCCCACCCCGTCTGTTTTCGCCCATGCCTGCCTCCGTTCAAGCCCCCTCCCTTTCCTTCGACGACACCGCCGTGGCCTTTGCCAGCAAATCGGATGCGCGGCTGAAAAAAATGTACGCCTTGTTTGCGGCCATGAACAACGGCGGCCTCGTGAAACTGGGCAGCGGCCTGATGCAAACCGCCCTGCGCTGGGGCCTGCCGGGCATTGGGTTCGTCATCAAACACTCCATTTTTGAGCAGTTTTGCGGCGGCGAAACCATCGCCGAATGCCGCCCCGTGGTGGCCGAGCTGGGCCGGTACCGCATCGGCACCATCCTGGATTATTCGGTGGAGGGCGAGGGCAGCGATGCCAGCTACGACCGCACCCGCGACGAACTGCTGGCCACCATCGACGAAGCCCACCGCTCGGCCCACATCCCGTTTTCGGTGTTCAAGGTGACGGGCGTGGCCGACGTGGCGATTCTGGAGAAGCTGCAAGCCGGCCAGGCCCTGAGCGCCGCCGAGCAGGCCGCCCACGGCCGCGCCCTGGCGCGGGTCGAGGCGCTGTGCGAACGCGCCCACCGCCACGGGGTCCGGCTGTTTGTGGATGCCGAGGAAAGCTGGTTTCAGCGCACCATCGACGACATCGCCGAAGCCATGATGGCGAAGTACAACCGCGAAACGGCCATCGTCTGGAACACCTACCAGCTCTACCGGCACGACCGGCTGGAAGCCCTGCAAGCCGCCCACCACCACGCCGAGCGCGACGGCTACTACCTGGGCGTGAAACTGGTGCGCGGGGCCTACATGGAAAAAGAAGCCCGCGTGGCCCGGCAGCGCGGCCAGCCCACCCCCATCAACCCCAGCAAGCCGGCCACCGATGCCCTCTACGACGACAGCCTGCGCTACTGCGTGGCCCACGCCGCCCGCATCAGCACCTGCGCCGGCACCCACAACGAAGCCAGTTCGCTGCTGCTCACCCAGCTCATGCAGGCGGCCGGCATTGCCCCCGGCGACCTGCGTTTCTGGTTTGCCCAGCTTTATGGCATGAGCGACAACCTGACCTACAACCTGGCCCACGCCGGCTACAACACGGCCAAGTACCTGCCCTACGGCCCGGTGGCCGCCGTGATGCCCTACCTGCTGCGCCGCGCCGCCGAAAACACCGCCATTGCGGGCCAAAGCAGCCGCGAGTTCCGCCTGATTCAGAAGGAAATTCGGCGGCGACAGGGCCGACTGGCCTAACCCATTGCGCCGCTGGCGGCTGGCAGTTATGCAACCCTGAAGGCGGGCGGCGGCTCGTATTCCGGCATTGCGGCGTAATTTTCCGGCCAGCAAGGCACCTGCCGCCCCCGCCAGCAACCGGCCCCGAAGCCGGCGGCGCGGCGTTGCCGGGGTTGCGGCCTTCCCGCCGACAAGCGCCGCCTTGCCTCTCACGATTGAACCCCATTTACCATGACCCCTCGCCTCCGCGCTTATCTTATCCGGTACGCCCGCAACCAGACCGGCACCGTGAGCTACCTCACCCTGATTCAGGAAGCCGAGTTGGGCCTGAACCTGGAAATCTCGCACGAAAAGTCGCGCCTCAACGAAATGCTGGCCGAAATTTCACTGGCCGAACACGCCGCCGGCCGGCCACCCCTCAGCACCCTGGTGAAAGTGAAAGGCTCCAAAGGGCAGGGCGATAATTTCTATAAACTGTGCGAAAAAATGGGAATGGGCGAGTGGCGCACCCTCAAGCAGGACGAAGAATTTACGAAAACCCTGGTCAAGGCCGCCCACGATTTCTGGCACGACGACCACAATTTTCAGCAGTTCCGCCGCTTGGCGGGTGGCACCGGCGACGAGGACGACGACGAAGAATAAGCCGAACGGGGCAACGGAACCCGGTGCAACCTTGCTGCCGCCGGACCGTTAAGGATGTGTCAGCGGCTTGTCGGCCGCTGGTTTTCCTTCCCAACCCAATTCCTTATTTTTTATTATGAGCACCAACGATTCGAATAACCCGCAAAACACGGGCACCGGAGCCGGAGCCAACTACGGCAGCGCCACCACGGGCACCGGCATGGGCAACTCGACGGGCCTAAGCAACGAAGGCACGAGCTACAATGCCGGCACCGGGGCCGCCTACAACACCGGCACGAGCATGACCACCGGGATGTTCCGCGACCGCAGCAGCGCCGAAAAAGCCTACCAGAGCCTGCACGACCGGGGCTACGGCAAAGACGACGTGAACCTGCTGATGTCGGACGAAACCCGCAAGACCCACTTTGGCGACGATACCGCCCACACCGACCTGGGCGACAAAGCCATGGAAGGCGCGGGCGTAGGCTCGGCCATCGGGGGCACGGCCGGGGCCGTCATTGGGGCCATTGCGGCCATCGGCACGTCCGTTGCCCTGCCGGGCCTGGGCCTTATCATCGCGGGTCCGCTGGCTGCCGCCTTGGCCGGTGCCGGGGCCGGTGGCCTCACCGGCGGCCTGGTGGGCGCGCTGGTGGGTTCGGGCATCCCCGAAGAGCACGCGGCCGAATACGAAGCTGACATCAAAAACGGGGGCATTGTGATGGGCGTGAAGCCCCGCAACGACGAAGATGCCGCGTATTTTGCCGACGAGTTCCGCCGCCACAACGGCGACAAAGTGAACCGCTACTAGTTCGTTTGGGCCGGGCTTTTGCGGCCCGGTTTTTGAGAAAAGCCTTCCCGTTTGGGAAGGCTTTTTTTGTGCTGGTGGCAGTGGTGGTAGGACGACTGTTGAACTCGTCCTACCACCACCGCCACCACGGTGCCTCACCCTGCTGCTATTTTGTCAGAAACAAAGCCCTCTCGCGCCAACTTTTCAAGCGTAGCGTTGTCATTAACGCACCGTTCGGGGCGCTTTTTTAGCGGGCACTAATTCCCCCCGGCGGCGCGTTTCCGTCGTATGTATCCGGCGGCTTGCGGCGAGTGCTTGCGGGGCGTACTTTTGATTCCACTTCTCCCTCTTTTATCCTGCTGATGTCTGTTTCCCGTTTGAAAGTCGGCCTCTACTCGTTTGTGGTGATGGCTGTGTTTGTGTTGGCCTCGTACCGGCTGTTGCGCCGCCGCGAAGCCGTGGTGCCGGGCAAGGCCGAGGTCTTGATTGGCACCATGTTGCAGGGCCTGACGGCCGCCCATTACCAGCCCGAAAAGCTGGACGACGAGTTTTCACGCCGCGTGTTCGACCTTTCGCTGAAGCGGCTGGACTACCGCAAGAAGTTTTTGCTGGCCTCGGACATTGAGCAACTGCGGAAGTACCAAACCGACATTGACGACGAGGTGAAGCGCGGCAGCCGCGAGTTTGACGACCTGAGCGTGAAACTGATGGTGCAGCGCACCAAAGAAGTGCAGGCTTTGTACCGCGACTTGTTGAGCAAGCCCTTTGATTTTGCAACGGAGGAGACCTTCCAGACCGACTTTGAAAAAGCCAGCTTTCCGGCCGACAAGGCCGCTCAGCGCGAACAGTGGCGCAAGCTGCTGAAATGGGAAACCCTGAACCGGATTTCGGAAATGATGGACGCGCAGGACAAAAAGCACGAGAAAGCGGCCACCAAGCCAATGGCAATGGCCAAAGCCGCTCCCGGCACCGCCGCCGATGTGGCCGTGCCCGCTACGCCCGCCGCCAACGCCGCCGCCCCCACCGCCCCCGAACCCGACCGCACCCCGGTGCAGATGGAAGCCGAAGCCCGCAAGCGCGTGCTGAAATATTACGACGACCAGATTGCGGATATGCTGGACACCGAAACCAACGAGTGGCTGAGCGCCTACGCCAACGTCATTGCCAACACCTACGACCCGCACACGGAGTACTTTGCACCCCACGAAAAGCAGGATTTTGACATCGCCATGACCGGCCGCTTTGAAGGCATCGGGGCCACGTTGCGCGAAAAGGACGGCCTGATTTACGTGGAGGACATCATTCCCGGCTCGGCTTCGTCGCGGCAGGGCGAGCTGAAAAAGGGCGATGCGCTGCTGCGCGTGGCCCAGGGCGCGGCCGAACCCGTGAGCATCGAAGGCTGGCACACCCAAAAAGCCATCACCCTGATTCGGGGCAAAAAAGGCTCGGAAGTGCGCCTGACCGTGCGCAAGCCCGACGGCAGCAGCAAAACCATTCCCATTATCCGCGACGTGGTGGTGGTGGAAGAAACCTACGCCCAGTCGTCCATCATCACCGACAAGGGCCAGAAGATTGGCTACCTGCGCCTGCCCACGTTCTACGCCGATTTCAACAACGACGGCGGCCGGAGTTCGGCCGAGGACGTGAAAAAGGAGCTGGCCAAGCTGACCGCCGAAGGCGTGAAGGGCATCGTGTTTGACCTGCGCTCCAACGGCGGCGGCTCGCTCACCGACGCGGTGGAAATGGCGGGCCTGTTCATGGAAAGCGGCCCGATGGTGCAGGTGCGCGACGGCCAGGGCCGGGTGCAGACGCTGAACGACAAAGACCCCCGCGTGCAATACAGCGGTCCGCTTGTTATGCTGGTGAACAAATACAGCGCCTCGGCCTCGGAAATCCTCTCGGCCGCCATTCAGGACTACCGGCGCGGCGTGATTATGGGCACGGCCAGCACCTACGGCAAGGGCACTGTGCAGCGCATTTTTGACTTGGACGAAGCCGTGCCCTCGGAGTTCAACAACATCAAGCCGATTGGTTCGCTCAAGCTCACGACTCAGAAGTTTTACCGCGTGAACGGCGGCTCGACGCAGTTCAAGGGCGTGGTGCCCGACATCGTGCTGCCCGATGCCTATGCCTACCTGGAGCAGGGCGAAAAAGAGTCGGATTACCCCCTGAAGTGGGACGAGATTGAACCCGCCCGCTACAAGCCTTGGGACAACCAGCCCGCCTACGCCAAACTAGCGGCCAGCAGCAAAACCCGCGTGGCCGCCAGCCCCAGCTTCCGGGTGCTGGACGAAATTGCGCAACGCATGAAAAAGCGCAAGGACGAAACCATGGTGTCGCTGAAACTGACCGCCTACCGCGCCGAACAAGCCCAGGCCAAAGCCGAATCGGACAAGTACGAAACCGCCCAGAAGGGCCTGACCAACATGGCATTTTCGCCCCTGACGGCCGACGTGAAAGCCCTCGGCGGCGACTCGGTGCGGGTGAACCGCGCTTCGCGCTTCACCAAGAACCTGAAAAAGGACATCACCGTCGCGGAGGCCGTGAACGTGCTGGAAGAGCAGCTTTGATGAGTGGTTTTTAAGTTGTGAAAACGCCCCTGCGCCTTTGGTGCAGGGGCGTTTTTTTGGTGTGTTTTCGTACCTAGTCAGGCGGTCCTGCTGAACGTAGCGAAGCGGAGTTGAAGCATCTCTACCGCGTAAGTAATCCAATCGCCTGATTTATTGGGGCGGGCAGATGCTTCAACTCCGCTTCGCGGCGTTCAGCATGACCGCCTGACTTGCCCTAAAAATCGATTAAAAATCTGCCCAATATTTTTAGCAAACGGAAACTAAAAAACCCGGCAATTGCGTTTACCGGGCATGACGACGACCCAGCAAGAAACCCGCATTCTTCCGTTCATTCCGGCCCCCGAATCGGTGGCCCCGGAGCCAGCCATGGCCACGGACGAAACCTGGCGCAAATCCATTCCGGCGCAGGTATTCCTCAACTATTTTTTCGCCATTAACTACCACATCCAGCAGCAGGACGACGTGCTGGGTGGCCTGCAAAACCTGCCTTACCTGCGGGCCTTCGAGGCTGAGTTGGACGAGGCCGATGCCGCTGCCCTTACCAAGCTGCTGCACACCAGTTGGAGCACCGAATACGCCCTGCGGGCCACGGCCGAACTGGGCGATGACAACTTCCTGCGCAACGCCCTGCACTGGACGTTTCCGCAGGCCTACCACGCCATTCAGTCGGGCTTGCAGGCGTTTCTGTACACGACCGGGGTGCGCGGCAACAACAGCCAGGTGCTGCGCCGCGAGGTGGGGCGGCTGGTGGTCAAGAACGCCTACCCGCGCCCGGTGTCGTTCTACGCCGCCGGGGCCTACGGCGACTTCAGCATCCACCGGCTGCCGCTGGCCGGCTACAAGGCCGGGCTGCACATTGCCAGCAAAGAGATTGACGCGCAGGCCCAAATCGGGCAGTTCCTCCGCACCACCCGCAAGCTGAAAGCCACCTGGACCCGCGCCCAGGTGCAGGCCAACCCCAACACCGCCATTCGGAGCCAGAAAACCGGCCGCCCGCTGGACAAGTGGACCGCCGCCCACTGGCAGCAAATCACCTGGCGGCTGGGCTACACCACGGTGTTCGACCTGCTGGGCCGCCTGCGGATTTCCCAAACCAGCCGCGAGATTGAGCGCTACGTGGAGGCCGACATTGATTTCCGCCTTTTCCACACCTCGCTGCTCAACATCGTGAGCTACCTCAACGGCATCCACGAAACCTACGTGGCCAAAGCCCTGGGCCTGGACCGCTACCGGGCGCTGGTGGCCGCCCTGCCCGCCCACCTGCACCACAGCTTCGTGGAAGACCGCCTGCACACCCGCATCGAGCCGGTGCTGGCCCCCACGCCGCCCGCCACCCCCGCCGTGCTGGGCGTGGAGAAGGAAGTGCCGCACTACCGCATGGCGGCGTAGGGTGCTGCTATTTTAGCAGCCTTGTTACCACAGTGAAGATACCGGTAGTCCCAATGGGGCTACCGGTTTTTGTTGTCCGGCTCTTTCGGAGTTGCACTCCGAAAGTAGCTCTGCTGGGGAGTTGAACTCCCCAATCGCTGAACGGTCATCGCGGGCTTCACGGCCCCCGTCGGTGGCAAACTTGACCGCCTGGGGCGCGGAGTGCAACTCCGCAGCAGGTGGCTTTCGGAGTGCAACTCCGAAAGAGCGGGTTGGGCAAGGGCCGCACCGGACCCCGTGCGTAACTTCGCACCCTTATGAAACTTCGCCTCCTCCCGCTGCTGGCCGCTGCCCTGTGCGCCGCCCCCGCCCTGGCCCAAACCACCGTCAAAAAGGTCGTCCTGCAAGGGTTTTGGTGGGACTACACCAACAACAGCTACCGCAACCATTGGGCCGACTACCTCGCCGACCTCGCCCCGCGCCTCAAGGGGCTGGGCATTGACGCGGTCTGGATTCCGCCCGCCGCCAAGGCCAACGGCGGCACCAACTCGGTCGGCTACGGGCCGTTCGATGTGTACGACCTCGGCGACAAGTACCAGAAAGGCACCACCCGCACCCGCGTGGGCACCAAAGACGAGCTGCTGCGCCTGGTGGCCGTGTTGCACGCCAACGGCATCGAGGTGATTGAGGACGTGGTGCTGAACCACGTGGACGGGGCCGGCACCGCCAACGGCACCGGCGGCTACGACCCCAACGCCTACTCGCAGAGCGCCAACGGCGGCTACAAAAACTTCCGCTACGCCTGCTGGGCCACGCCCCTGCCCGAAACCGCCGACAATGCCGCCGCCTACCTGGCCCGCGCCGGCCGCTGGCCCAAGAACTTTGCCAACTTCCACGCCCACGCCGGCCACAACACCACCACCGGCGACTACGCCGTGCCCTACTTCGGCCCCGACTTTTGCTACGGCGACGACGGCGGCACCAACGGCTACGGCCTCAGCACCAACGCCACCTTCAACCCCCCCCAGGCCAACGACTACTCCCGCACCCAGGGCCGCCAGTACTTGCAGTGGCTCAAGAAACAAACCGGCTGCGACGGCATCCGCTGGGATGCCGTCAAGAACTACGGCTACGCCCCCCAGCAGGACTGGCTGTATAACGTCAAGTACCTGACCGGCTTCGCCAACGGCGGCGAAACGATGCTCAGCACCGGCGAGTTTGTGGGCAGCAAAACCGAGTTGGACAGCTACTGCCAGGCCGTGAACAGCCGCAACGGCGGCAGCGAATTTGCGATGGGCACCTTCGATTTCAGCCTGCGCGGGGCCATCTACAACATGGTGGCCGGCGGCGGCAGCTACGACCTGAGCATTATCCCCGGTGCCCAGCAAAACCAGCGCGTGGCCTACTACGCGGGGTCCAACACCTACGTGCACCGCACCGCGCCGTTCGTGAACAGCCACGACACGTTCCGGCCCCTCAAAAACGCGGCCGGCAACTACACCGGCTGGGACACGGCCAACGAACTCGGTGCCCACATCGAGCCCAACGACGTGCGCCTCTCGGCCGCCTATGCCATCAACCTGGCCGTGGACGGCAACCCGCACATCTTTTTTGAGGACCTGTTCAGCCTCGGCTACCTCGGCAACCGCTACGCCCACCTGCCCACCGATGCCACCGCCCTGCCCGAACGCTCGGACATCGCCAACCTCATCTGGTGCCACCAGCACCTGAACTTCAAGGCCGGGGCGTACTACGTGCCCTGGCAAAGCGCCGACCACCTCGTGATTGAGCGCGGCGGCCGGGCACTAATTGGCATCAACGACAACTTTACGACTTGGCAAACGGCCACCGTGGCCACGCACTTCGCGCCCGGCACCGTGCTGGAGGACTACTCCGGGGCCAACGGCACCGCCACCGCCACCGTGGCCGCCAACCAAACCGTGACCGTGCGGACCCCGCCCTGCAACGGCAGCGCCCCGCTGGGGCGGCGCGGCTACGCCGTGTGGGCACCCGCCGGCCAAACGGCCAGCGTCTACAACCCCGGCCGCGCCGTGCGCACCACCCAGGAATGGGAACTGGCCGACGACCTCGGCGACCACAACTGCCGCAGCCTGGGCCAGGGCGGCAAGCTGCCCGACAACAGCCGCACGACCCGCATTGCGGGCAAAATCTTCGCCGCCGCCGGGCAGCCCGTTGCCTACACCCTCTACCCCGAAGACAACACCGCCAACACCCGCGCCCTGGTCGTGGGCCTGTTCAACCAGGCCGGCGACGAGGTGAGCCGCGCCACCGGCCTCACCACCATCAGCGGCAGCTACACGCCCACCGCCAGCCAGTGGCTGACCCTTAAAGTTGGCAATGCCACGGCCACCCAAACCGGCCAACGCGCCTACGTGCAGGCCACGTACCAAGCCCCGGCCGTGGCCAGCACCCTGCTGCCCGCTAACGCAACCGACCCCGCCGTGGTCGTCTGGAACGCGGGGGCTGGCACCGCCGATGCCCTCGACTGCCGCAACTACGAAGGCGGCCGGGCACCGGCCGACAACGTGACCGTGCGGGTGCCCGGCACGGCCAGCCCCCAGCCGGTGCTGAGCGCCGGGGGCCGCTTTGTGGCCGGCCGCCTGCTGCTGGACGCGGGCAGTAGCTTCACGGTGCAACGCCGGGCCACGGTTCAGCTCTTTGGCGACCTCACCAACAACGGCACGCTGGCCGGCGACGGCACGTGGGTGCTGACCGGCCTGGCCCGCACCCCCCAGCGCCTCGAGGGCAGCGGCCCGCTCACCTTCAGCAAGCTCGAAATCCGGAACGACTCGGCCGACGTGGCCCTGGGGGCCAACCTGACCGTGCGCGACACCCTGACCCTGACCAAAGCCCGCCTCGTGCTGGGCAGCCACGATGTGAACCTGGGCACGGCCAACGTATTGAGTGCCTCTGGTGCCAGCTACGTGCTGATGCCCTCCGCGCCGGGGCTGGGCGGGTTGTGCCAGCGCGTCCTGGTCACCGGCGCGTCGGGGCTGTTTCCGGTGGGCACGGCCAGTGGCTACGCGCCCCTGACGCTCTCGCCCGCCGCCGGCTTGTCCGTTGGTGTCCGCACCTTCGACGGTGTCCTCTTCACCAACGGCACTGCAGGTCCGGCTCCGGCCACTTTCGTGAATCGTACCTGGGTTTCCATCTGCACCAACGGCACGGCCAACGTCAGCGCCACGGCCCAGTGGAACGCTGCCGACGAAAACGCCAGTTTCCAGCGTTTCCAGAGCGCCGCTTACCACGGCGGCTCCCCCGCGCAACTGCTAAGCCCCGCCGCTGTGCCCGCCAGCGGCTCCGGCCCCTACAGGGCCACCTTTGCCAACCTGCCCGTTGGCGTGGCCCTCACGGTGGGCAATTTTGGCCCCCTCGCCGCCCGCGCCAGCGCCGGCCCGGCGTTGCTCGCCCTGGCCCCCAACCCCACGGCCGGGGCCGTGGCCCTGCACAACCTCAGCGGGGCCACCCGCCTCACGCTGGCCCTGCGCTCGGTGCTGGGCCAGGAACTGCTGCCGCCCACCGCCGGCACCCCCGCCGCCGTGGAAGCCCGCCTGAATGCGGTGCTGGGCACGGCAGCGGCGGGCGTGTACGTAGTGACGGTGCAAGCCAACAACCAAACCCAGCACCTGCGGCTGGTGCGGGAGTAGGGGCGGGGCTAAGCCCTGCCCCTACGCTTCCTCCGGGTGCTTTCTAACGTAGCCCGTCATGAAAACGCAGGTGGTTTGCACGGTCAGGCCCTGCTGCCGGGCGTAGGCCAGGCCGGCGCGGGCGAGTTCCTCGCCCACGCCCTGGCCGCGCAGGGCCTGGTCCACGAAGGTGTGGGTGAAGTCAATGATGTCGGGGGTGGGGCGGCTGTAGGCCAGTTCGGCGCTGTGGCCGTTGCGGGTGAGGGTAAACTCCTGGCTTTGGAGGTCGTGGTGAACGGACATAGCGGGAATAAATAACGGAAAAGCCGCCTAAATCGGGCCGGGCGGAAACGGCCGTGCCCGAATTGCGTATCCAAAGATAAGCCGGGTCTGTCCGGTGCCCTTTCACCCGTTTTTTTTTCGTCCCATGACCCCCGAACCCAACGCCCCCACCGGCAACACCCCGCCCCCGCCCGCCAACAGCGGAGCCAACGACAACCCCGACGAGTTCAGCGCGTTTCGCAAGCCCGACGCGCCCCGCACCGAGGACTACACCGCCCAGGCCGAAATAGCCGACCCCAACGCCCAACTCGGCCACGTGGACCAAAACCAGGCCCCGGCCGAAGTGGTCGCCACCCAGGATGCCCCCCACGACGAAGCCGAACGCGCCTGGGCCGACGACGACCCCCGCTACGCCGGCGGTCACCGCCGCCAAGCCTACGACGACGACCCCGGCCATGTGCTTTGATGAGTTATGAGTTATGAGTTGGCGGTTAAGCAACTGTAGGCCAATACCACCTAACTCCCAACTCCCAATTCCTAACCCATACCCCTCATAACTCATAACTCATAACTCACAACTCATAACTCATAACTCAAATGCCCACCCCCTCCGAAAAAGCGTCTGACAAAATGCTCGACGATGCCACCCACGGCCAGCAACTGGACGACAACAACGCCTCGGGCCAGGAAAAGGCCGACGAAATGGACGACTCGCTCCGCAGCTTTACTCAGGAAAACGCCGCAAATGGCCCCGCCCCGGCTTCGGCCGACAACCTGCCCCGCGAACTGACCGACCCCGGCGACACCGCCTACACGCTGCCCGAAGAGCAGTAGAAGTTTGATTCGGTAGTGGTCTAAACGCGGGTGGTCCGACGACTTTTTCAGTCGTCAGACCACTAAATTGGTCGGGTATTGTTCAACGAATAGTGGTCTGACGAACCCCTTCGGGGAATTCGTCGGACCACCATCGTTTAGACCACTGCTTTTTTTCATGCCCGCCCTCTCCCCCGCCCTGCGCCAAGCCTTGCTGGCCCTGCCCCAGCGCGAAAAAGACCAACTGCTGGCCCGCCTCGTGGCCCAGGATGCGGTGCTGACCGAGCAACTCGCTTTCCGGCTGCTGGAGGGGCCGGATGCCCTGGCCACCCGCCGCGCCGCCCTGTGTGCCCTCGTGGACGACCCCGTGCGGGGCTTCCACCAAACCCCCAACGACCTGCTCGTGGTGCTGCGGCAGGTGCAGGCCCGGCTGGCTTACCACAGTAAGATTACGGGCGATGCCTTTGGGGAAGTGGACTTGAGTTGGCGCTTGCTGCACAACGCCCTGCGCGAGCAGCCCGCCCACCTGGCCCGGCTGCACGGCCCCAGCCAGCCCCTGCTCCAACACCTGGTGCGCCGCACCCAGGAGGCCCTGCGCCTGACCGCCCGCCTGCACGAAGACTACCACCTCGAACTGGCCCCCACCGCCAACGCCGTGCTGGCCGCCCTGTGGCAAACCGGCGCGGCCCCGCTGGCGCGGGAAGCCGGCTTGCCGCCGCAAATGGGCAATGGCGGGTAGCGGACCGGGCCGTTCAACCCTGCCCCTGTTTTTGCGTTAGCCCGCATTGGCCTCCGGTTTCACATCCCCGGCGGCTGGCTTCATTCCATGAAAACCTTCCTACTACTGGCGCTGGCTGGTGGCCTGACCGTTGGCACGGCCGCCGCGCAAACCGTTAAGTCCAAGTACCGCACGCCCCACACCGAGAAAGGCACGGCGGGCATGACCAAGCCCACGGTTATTAAACGCAAGCAGTCGTTTTCGCACAGCAGCGAATCCGGGGCACCCAAAAACGCGAACCACGCCCACTTCCGCCGCGACAACCACCCGCCGACCCTCAACATTCACCCCCACGACCCGGGGCGCTTCACCAAAGTGAAAGCCAACAAGCCCTACAAGTTTGCCAAAGGGCGGTAGGTAACCCACGTTGCGGACTAGCCGCGTAGCGGCGACGGGTTGGTAGTGCAAGCAGGGCCACATGGGGCCAAGCCGCGTAGCGGCGACGGGTTGGTAGCGCAAGCAGGGCCACATGGGGCCAAGCCGCGTAGCGGCGACGGGTTGGTAGTAGCCAAGCAGGGCCAAACGTGGCAAAGCCGCGTAGCGGCGACGGATGGCCCAGGGGTTCCGTCGCCGCTACGCGGCTTTATCACATTTGCCCCTATTTAGCTACCAACCCGTCGCCGCTACGCGGCTAGTCCGCAACTTGGGTTAGGCAAGCTCCGCCCTTACGCCGCTGCTGGCTCGCGGAAGCCTACCCAGGTGAAGCGCTTGATGACGAACTCGGGGTTGGTGAAGCTGGCGTTGCCGGCGGGGTTGCCGCCCGTGACGTGGAAGTCGGAGAAACCGGCGTTCTGGTTCACGTAGATGCCGCCGGTGAGGTTGAAGCTGACGGGGGTGCCGGCCAGGCTCATTTCGTCCATGATTTGTTCTTTCAGGGCCGGGTCGGTGGTGTAGGCCCCGCAGGAAATAGCGCCGTATTCGCGGGCCAGCGTGGCGGCCAGGTGCAGGCTTTGCTGGCTGTCGGCGGTTTTGATGACCAGCAGGATGGGGCCGAACAGCTCCTGGCTGAACTGCTCGACCTGGTCGGCCCCGAGTTCGTGGATGCTGGGCGAGCAGGTGCGGGCGTTGGCAAACTGGGGGTGGGCTACTGCGCCGGCGGCCAGGGCGGTGCGGCTGCCGGCGAAGGCCAGCTGCTGCACCCGGTCGTGGGTGGCGGGGTTTTGGATGGCTCCGAGGACGTGCGGGCCGGCTTTGGGGTTTTGGGCGAGGCCGGTGACGGCGGCGGCGAGGCGGGCCACCACGTCGTCGTAGGGCACTTGGGTGTCGCCTACTTTCATGCCGGCCTGGGGCAGGAAGAAGTTTTGGGGGGCGGTACACATTTGGCCGGAGTAGAGGCTGACGGAGAAGGCCAGGTTTTGCAGCACCTTGTCGAGGTCGGTGCAGGAGTCCAGGATGATGCTGTTCACGCCGGTTTTTTCGGTGAACACGGTTTTGCCTTTCAGCCCTTCGATGTACTCGCCGAAGGCGCTGCCGCCGGTGTAGTCAATGAGCTTCACGGCGGGGTTTTCGGCCAGGTCCTGGGCGATGAGGCGGTCGTTGCCGTCCACGCCGAGCTGGCAGATGTGGGGGTTGAGGCCGTGGGCGACCAGCACTTTCTGCACTTCGGCCACCACGAGGGCAATGGGCAGCACGGCCTTGGGGTGGGGCTTGACGATGACGGGGTTGCCGGTGACGAGCGAGGCAAACAGGCCCGGCACGGTGTTCCAGGTGGGGAACGTGGAGCAGCCGATGACCAGGGCCACGCCCTTGGGCACGGCCCGCCAGGTTTTGTGCAGGGTGAGGTTGTACTTGCCCATCGGCTTTTCCCAGGTGGTGGCTTCGGGGAAGCGGGTTTGCTCTTCGTAGCCGGCCGCAATGGCTTCGAGGGCGCGGTCGGCGGCGTGGGGGCCGCTGGCCTGGAACGACATCGTGAACGCCTGCCCGGTGGTGTGCATGGTGGCGTAGGCAATTTCAAAAAAGCGGCTTTTCATGCCCTCCAGGCTTTCGGTGAGCAGGGCGGCCCGCTGGGCGGGGCGCAGCTTGCGCCACCCGGCAAACGCCAGTTGGGCGTTCTGGACCAGGGTTTCGGGTTCGTAGAACGGGTACTCGATGCCCAGCGCAGCCTGCTCGTAGGGCGATTCTTCCTGGCCGGCCCAGGCGGTGGGGGTGCCCTGCTGCAACTCGGTGAACCGCTGCCCGCGCTGGGCGGCGAAGGCGGCGCGGCCCTCGGCATCGGCCTCGGCCCCGTAGATTTCGGGGGAAGGGTTTTCGGGAAAAGCGGCGAAGAAGGTGCGGCCGTGGAGGGCGGCGACGGCGGTGTCGAGGAGGTTGGGGGTGGACATTTACGTTATGGGTTGGGTGGGCTGGCAAAGTTACGGCCGGATTGAACCCGCTCTTTCGGAGTTGCACTCCGAAAGTTGCCTGCTGCGGAGTTGCACGCCGCATCCCAGGCGGTCAGGTTTGCAGGGATTGCCGGGCAGCGATTGGGGAGTACAACTCCCCAGCAGGGGGCTTTCGGAGTGCAACTCCGAAAGAGCGACTCCGAAAGAGCAAAGATACCCCGCCCACCAAAAAGCCCCGAGGCAGGGCCTCGGGGCTTTCAAGCATGATAAACAAGACGCAATTACTCCCCCACGGGAAGAACTACCGGACGAAAGTACGGCCGGCTTAGCTCAACTGCGCGTCGAGGTGGGCCACCAGGCCGGTTTCGTTGTAGATGAGGAGGTGGGGGCCGGTGCCCGGCACGTCGGCCAGCCGCACGGCCAAGGGCGCGGGGCCGGCCGGCACGGCCAGCACCGTGGCCGGCAGCGGGGCGGTGGCTTTGTCGGCCAGGGCCAGGGGGCCGCCGTCGCGCAGGGTCAGGCTGAGGGCGGTCATCGTGGCAAATTTGGTCAGGTCGAACAGCTGGCGGTGCTGGTGGGCCTGCACGGCTTTGTTGAGGGCCTGGCCGGGGGCCGCGTGGGGGGTGGCGCGGGCATAAAAGCTTTGCTTCCAGAAATTGGCCACCCGGCCCGGGTCGGTGCGGAAGTGGGCACCGAGCAGGTTGGCGTTGTAGTCGCACTGCTCGTTCAGTTCGGCCACCAGCAGGTGGCGGTCGTCCTGCTTGTCGCCGGTGTTGCTGATTTTGGCCACCTGGGTTTCGCGGATTTTCCGAAACGGCCCCAGCGCGTCCTGGGTGCGCTGCACAAACACCGGCCCCAGCGCGTCGGCCTCGGCCTCGGTGGTGGTCAGGTACTCGCCCAGGCGGTCGGTGATTTCGGTTTCGAGCCGCGCCCCGGTGTAGTACTTGAGCGTGCCGGTGGGGTAAAGCAACGCGTACACGCGCTGGCGCTCGGCGGGGTCTTCCAGCACGGCATCGCCCTTGAGGTTGTTCTCGTTGATGCGGATGCGCTCCAGGGCGGTGGTTTTGGCGGTTTCGGTTTGGGTGGTGGCCAGCTTTTGCTGGCCCAGGCCCAGGCCCAGGGCCTGCTGGACCTGCTGCGCCCGCAGGCTCCGGGCCTGGGTTTCGGTGTTGGCCGCTTTCAGCACCGGGGCCAGCGGGCCGGCGGTGGGCAGGCTGGCCGCCAGGCGCACGGCGTGGTCGATGAAGCCGCCCAGGCTATTGGCCAGCGAGCGGTCGGGGTCGGTGAAGTGGGAGGCGAAGAGGTGGGCAAAAGAATCCATGGGGCGAACGGTGAAGGTGGGGTAAGCGGCTGACTGGTCGCCGCCGGGTACGCGCCCAGGGTCCAATTCCGGGGGCAAGGTAAGCAGAAAACCGGAATCGTCCGGGGTAGCGTTCGTTCCCGCCAACACGGCCCCGGACTTTCCCGGGGTGGGGGTGGCAGTCGGGCGCACGACCCCGGAAAAGTCCGGGGCGGGGGGGACAGTCGGGCACACGGTCCCGGACTTTTCCGGGGCGGGAGTAGCGGGAACGAACGCTACCCCGGGAAAGTCCGGGGTGGGGTTGGCGGGCGCAACCCCGGCCCCGGACTTTTCCGGGGTGGGGTGGGCGGGCGCAATGCCCGGCCTGGGAAACCTCACCCCAGCACTTTCGTGCTTTCTTCGCCGAACTGGCTGACGACCCGCACCGCCACCTGCTGCCCGGGGCGGTGGATTTTGATGGGGTGCGAGCGGAACCCGTACAACCCCTCAAAGGCTTCGTCGTCCAATTCTATCCGCAGCGTGTGCTCGGCCCGCTTTTTGGCGCTGAGCCGGGCGGTGTCGCTGATGCCTTTTTTCCACTTCGTGAATTCGTCGTGGTCGCCGCCGCAGAAGAAGACTTGCTTCACCACGAAGTTGGAGCCGTCGTAGTCGTCGTCCACCATCCAGTAGGCGATGTCCTGCACGTTGCGGGCTTTCACTTCGTCGCGGATGGGGTCGTAGAGGTCGAGGCCGCGCACTTCGGCGCGGATTTCCTGGCCGATGGCGGGCTTGCCTTTCAAATCTTCGCCGGTGGCGGTGGTGAGGGCAATGTCGGGCTCGCCGATGGTGACGAAGGCGGCGGCTTTCTTGTCTTTTTTCATCAGGCCGTCCTGCATCAGGTCGTCGTGCATCCGCACGGTGTCGACGCGGAAGCTGCCCATGCTGCGGCCCTCCACCTCGGTTTCGAACACGAAGCCCAGCATCACGAGCCAGTCGGCATCGCCCCGGCGCTGGGTTTCGCGGATGGCCCCGTTCAGGGCCTGCTTGCTCACGGCCCCGAACTTGGGGCCGACGTGGAGGTAGGCTTTGCGCTCCTGGCCGTCGGCCCCCACAAAGAAGCCCTCGGCGTGGAGCTAGCCCTCGCGGTCGGCCACCACGGGCTCGACGCGCCGGAACACGGCCCGCTCGGTGGCGTCGCCGTTGCGGATGCCGGCCGAGCGCAGCATCTCATACACCCGCTCGGTGAACTGGGCGGTGTCGGCCGCATCGGGCACGGCGGCGTTTTTAACCCCTGAACTTTTCGTTGTGATGTTGCAAGTACTGTGCAAGTGGACGGTCGTTTAAATTCTTTGGAAGAACTTGGAGCTTCTGCCCGTGGAATCGGTAGTACTCTTTACCGTTTTTAAATTCCTCTTTAATGCGCCCGCTTACCAAAACCCGGTAGTCTGTGGCATCTACAGTGAGGTAGCTCATGTCAAACAGCTTATGAATGTCTGACCTTAGCAGTAGCCCATTACGAATTGAGTGGGGGCCAGCCTCAGCAAAGGGCTGAATGTGCGCCGCCTCTAAAACGGGAAGCGTCTTCTCGCCAGAAATGGCGCATTTCTTATCGTAGGCTTGCGTAATCAAGGTGCGAAATGCGCCTTGGCCAATGCGGACTTTTGTAAGCGCTTCGCGGTAGATGCCGGGTGATTCGAGTGCCACAGAATCTGTCGCCAGCTCATTCGTAAATGGGTCGTCCCGATACTTCACCATCATGGCGCTGACATCAGCCCACATCTTACCGCCGATTTCAGTGGCGGTATTGTAGACTTTGCCCGTGACAATTGGGTTTTGCCAATCGGCAGGTGCTGGAATCCAATCGGGTTTTCTAAAGAAGATGGGGGCTGTCAACACCAGACAATTAATCGTTGGGTTGATTTCGAAAGGCTTCCCCTTAGCTGCTCTGAATTTTTGAATTGCCTGGGCAAAGGATTCAAAGTTGTTGTACCCATTTCGGATGCCGAATGTATCCCAGGCAACAGAAATCGGCAACATCGTTTGACCTGTAAAAAAGCCTACGCCAACAATTGCGTGGTCTGGCTTTCTCAGCTTTAATAAGAAGGGCGCACCAGAAGGAATTGCAGTGAAATTATTTCCGCCAAGAGGCTTCCAAAAGTTTACATCCTCTCGCGGTTCCTGTTTTAAAAATTCAAACCACTTTTTGTCTGTGACTCCAACGTAGAATTCCATGTTGTTCTTGTTCTGTCTGCGTCAAAATTAATTCACCGAGATGCCCAGCTCCCAGGTATCGCGGAAGGCTTTGATTTGTTCGGGTTCGCCGGAGAGGGATTCGTCCTGCCCGTCCTTCACGTCGCGGTTGTTGAGGCGGATTTGCCAGTTCGAGCCGTACTTGATGCCGTAGGGCGGGTCGAAATAGACGCACTGCACGGCGCCGGCCATGCCTTCGCGCTCCAGCAGCGAGGCCATCACCAGGGCCGAGTCGCCCTGAATGAGGCGGTTGCTCCAGCCATCGGGGGGCTGCTGGTAGTAGTCGCCGGTTTTGGTCAGTTCGTCGCGCTCGAGGGCATTGCCGAACAGCTCGTTCAGGCTCAGCTGCTGGCCCTGGGGCGGCTCGGCGTGGCGGTAGAGGCCCTTGATGAGGTTTTCGGGCACGATGTGCTCGTGCCGGTAGAGCGAGCGGATGTCTACTTGCAGGCGCTCCTGGCGGTCGTCGGGGCCGTATTTGCCCAGCCAGTACAGCTCGGGGTCCTGCCCGCGGGTGGTGACGGGGTTGAGGGGGAGTTCGGTGTGGGGGCGCTGGGCGTTGGGGTTGGCGGCCTCGTAGCCGGCTTCTTCCTGGCTGGGGATGTGGGCGCGGGTGTCGCGGTGGTGGGTGGTTTGGATGGGCATGGTCGTGGTGGGGTGTTGAGTATTCGGTGTCAGGATTTTTGGTGTTGGGTGTTGAAGCTGTTTAGTACGTGCCGGCGCACGTCTGTGACGCGCTGCACGTGCCGGCGCGCGTCTGTGACGCGCTGCCCACGGGGGGCGCGTTTGCAACGCGCTGGCGCGTGCCGGCGCACGTGCCGGCGCGCGTCTGTGACGCGCTGCCCACAGGTGGCGCGTTTGCAACGCGCTTGGGCAAGGGGCTAGGCCGGGCCGTTCACGCCGCGCGTTGCAAACGCGAAGCCGGTGGGCAGCGCGTTGCAAACGCGCGCCGGCACGCGCTGGGCAGCGCGTCACAAACGCGCGCCGGCTCTTCCCGGTGGGCAGCGCGCCGGCACGTGCTAAACAGCTTCAACACCCAACACCAAAAACCCAACGAACTACAAATTACCCAACTCCTCCCTTAGCCGCTGGCGGATGTCGGTGATGTCGTTGGCGATTTCCACGAAGCGCCATTCGTCCAGGCCCAGCCCGGTGTGCACGGCGTTCACGGCGGGCAGCCAGCGTTCGGTCACGTACCAACGCTTGTCAATCTTGGCTTCGGCCAGGCCCGATATTTCCAGCACCACGTTCAGGGTGCGGCCGTCGGGCAGGCGGCACTTGACGATGAAATCGGGGAAATACTGGCGCTCCTTGCCCTGGCTGATGTAGGGGATGGAGAAGCCCAAAAACTGGTTTTTGACGTAGCTGAGTACCTCCACCGGCAGGTCGTCGCGCTCCAGTTCTTTGGCCGCGATGCCCTCCCAGGTCGAGTCTTCGACCACGCAGTTGACGTGGCTTTTCACGGTCGGGTAGGTGGGCTTGCTGGTGCCGCCGCGCACGAAGGCCGTGCTGCGGATGCGGTCGTTGTAGCGCGGAAAGACGGGGTGAATGCGGTCGGTGGCGCGGCGGGCTTTGTGGAAGCCCTGCATGAGGTGGTGGGTCACGGCCGCGTCGTCGTAAAAGAGCAGCATTCCGGGGAAGGCCCCGCCTTTGTACTGCACTTTGGTGGCCAGCCACTCGCCCACAATGGCCCGCAGCGGGCCAAAGAGGTGGGTGGGGGCCTGGCCGTCCTGGTCGGCGAGGGGGCCTTTGAGCAGGCAGCGGGTGTAGTGGTATTCGAGCTGCTGGGGGCGCACCTGTTTCACGTTGTCGAGGGTCAGGGCTTCCTCGTGGCCGGTGAAGGCGCTGCTCATCTTGGTTTCGGTGGGCAGGATGTGGCCCTCGACCACAAAGTTTTCGAGGCCGCTGAAGTCGGCCACCAAATCGTCGCCCCCGGCCTCGACGCGGTAGCCGGTCACGACGGGGAACTGAATTTCCAGGGCCGCCCGCTCGGGCAGGGCCAGCACGGGGGTGAGCGGTTCGGGCGGCGGGGGCGGGTTGCTGGTGCCTTTCTTGAAGAGCTTGAAGGGCACGCCGATGATGTGGGCGTACTCGGGCGGGAACATCATGGTTTTGATTTTGCCCTTGTCGGCGGTGGGCTGGCCGTCCTTGTCGTAGCCTTGCAGCACGTAGCGCTGGCGGCGCAGGGCACGGCCGGCCACCTGCTCGCAGAGCAGCTGCGAGCCAAAGGCCCGCAGGCCCATGATGTGGGTCACGGTGTTCACGTCCCAGCCTTCGGTGAGCATACTCACGCTCACCACGCAGCGCACGTGCTGGCCGAGCTGGTTGGGCTTGCCCACGGTGTTCATCACCTCGCGCAGCAGGTCGGCATCGCTGAGGTCGGCCACCGAGCGGCCGGGGTGGGTGATGCGGTAGCTCTGCTTGAACTTCTCAATCTCGGGCCCGAACACGCGCTTGAACTGTTCGTCAATCTGGCCCGAGTTTTCCAGCGCATCCGAATCAATGAGCAGGGTGCGGGGCCGGGCGCGGGGCTGCCGGGTGTGGGGGTCGAAGTTGGAAAACAAGTCGAACACGCCGGGCTGGGCACTCTCGTTGCCCTGGGCATCGGCGCTGGGGTAGCCGGCCAGGTACTTGAACACCTCCGACGACACGTTGGTGTTGTTGCAAACCACGATGAACACCGGCGGGGTGCCAAAGAGCGAGCCGATGCGCTGGTCTTCGGCTTCGTAGTGGGCCACAAACTGGGCCAGGGCGGCCCGCACCAGCTTGGGCAGGTCGGGCGGGGCATCTTCCTTTATTTTCTGGGTGCGTGCCCCACGCTTGGGCAGCTCGTCCTTCACGTGGCGGTACAGGTCCTTGAGCTTGGCCTCGTCCAGCTCGTGGGTGTCGTCGCCTTCGGGCAGAAAGGGAATCTTGACCAGCCCCGACTCGATGGCCTCGATGAGGCCGAAGTCGGTGCAAACCCAGGGAAAGAGGGTATAAGCCTCGTAGCCGGAGCCGTTGAGGTAGTAGGGCGTGGCCGAGAGGTCGTACACCTGTTGGAGCTTGAAGCGCCGGCCCAGTTCGGTGAGGCCGGTGAACCAGCGGGCGGCCCGCTCGTTTTCGTCGGCCGAATGGTCGTCGTCGGTCTTTTTGCCTTTGGCCCTGGGCAGGTAGCAGTGGTGGGCCTCGTCGTTCAGCACCAGCAGCCGGGAGCCGGGCCGGAAGCCGGGCATCATCTTCTTCACCACGGCCGAGAAGTCCTGCTTGGCTTCGGTCTTTTTGCCATCGGCATCGCGCTTGCCGTCGAGGGGGCTGCGCTTGTTGCCGGTCAGGTTGCCCGGCTCAAAGGCGTGGTAGTTGGCGATGGCCATGCGGGCATTGAGGCCGCCAAGCTGGTCTTGCAGGCGGGGCGGCACCAGGCCGCGCTGCCGGTAGTAGTCGCGGGCCACGGAGTAGTGGGCGGGGTCCACGTGCAGCACCCCCAGCCGGTCGCGGATGGTCACGCCCGGAGCCACGAGCAGGAAGCAGTCGGCAAAGCGGGTATCCTGGCGGTATTCCTGGCGGTTGAAATAATGGTAGAGCAGCAGCATGGCCATCACCACCGTTTTGCCGCTGCCGGTGGCCATCTTGAAGGCCAGCCGGGGCAGGTTCTGGGCCGGGTCGGGGCCGAGGTGCTGGGCCTCGCGCAGCTGGGTAAGCAGGCGGGTGCCCAAGTTGCCACCGCCTTTGCCGGCTACTTCATTTAGCCATACGGCGGTTTCCACAGCCTCGCGCTGAGCAAAAAACAGGCGCATGGAATTGGGCCGCTGCTCGTCGGTGAACCAGAAGCGCAGCAGTTCGCCCGTCACGCGGGTGACGTGGGGGTAGTCGTCGGCCCGCCACTTGCCCACTTCCTGGCGCAGCAGGTTGATGAGTTCGTCGCCGTAGGCCGCGTTCAGCTCGTGGGCCTCGAAGGCAAAGGTTTGGGGGCCGGCCTTTTTGGGCAGAATCTGCCCGTCGGTCATGTAGGGATGGCGGCCGGGGCGCACGTCGGCGTAGTTCAGGCTGCCGTCGGGGGCCTTGGCGTAGTGCCGGGTGGGTTCCTCGTAAGGGTTATTGAGGATGGGATTATCGGACATAGCGGGACAATGGGGGAATCGGGCGCAAGCTACGCAACGACGCACCCAATTCAGGCGGCCACCGTTCACCGATTCGGGCGGGGGCAACCGAAGGACAACGAAGTTAAGCCCCGCCCCTACTTATCTTTACCTCCATGAAAACAATGCTCCGCCTTCTCCCCGCTCTGCTGCTGCTGGCCCTGACGGCCCGCGCCACGCCGCCCACCGTGCCGGGCCACCTGGTGTTCAAGCTCAACCCCGGCCAAACCCCTGCCGCCGTGGAAAGGGCCTTGCAGGCCCTGAACGCCACCCAGCTCACCCAGAAATTTCCCCGCGCCGTGGCCCCGAGCCGGGAGCGGCCGGGGGGGGTGGAGCTGCGCGGCATCTACGAAATAACGGTGCCCGGCGGGGTGCCGCTGGCCCAGGCGCGGCGGGTGCTGCTGGGCAGCGGGGCGGTCGAGTACGTCGAGCCGCTGTACACCCGTAAGCCCATGTACCAGCCCAACGACCCGCTGGCCGATTCTACGCTGGCCGTGGCCCAGAGCGGGCAGGTTTACCTCAAGCAAATCCACGCTTACCGGGCCTGGGACGTGGCCCCCGGCGACACGACCCTCGTCATCGGCATCACCGACGGGGGCATTCGCCTCACCCACGAAGACCTGCGGGGCCAGGTGAAGCACAACTACGCCGACCCGGTGAACGGCCGCGACGACGACAACGACGGCTACGTGGACAACTTCACGGGGTGGGACCTGGCCAACCACGACAACAACGCGGGCTTCGACGCGACCTTGATTCACGGCAGCTACGTGGCAGGGGTGGCGGCGGCGCGGGTCGGCAACGGCCGGGGCATTGCCGGCCTCGGCAACCGCTGCAAGTTCATGCCCCTGAACATCTACCCCAACACGCCCACCGGGCAGTTTGCCGGCTTCGAGGCCGTGGCCTACGCCGCCGACCACGGCTGCCAGGTCATCAACATGAGTTGGGGGGCGGCGGGCGGCTACTCGCGCTTCGAGCAGGACGTGTGCACCTACGCCGCCGTGAACCGCGACGCGGTGCTGGTGGCCGCCGCCGGCAACACCAACCGCGACCTGCGTTTCTACCCCGCCTCCTACGACCACGTGGTGTCGGTGACGGGCGTGTTCAACAACGACGTGAAAGGCACGGGCTTCACTTTTAATCACCGCATTGACCTGGCGGCCCCCGGCGCGGCCATCCTCACCACCCTGGGCGAGGGCACCCTCTACACCTACGGCCCGGTGGATGCCGACTACCAGGCCGTGAGCGGCACCTCGTTTGCCGCGCCGCTCGTGGCGGGCGCGGCGGCGCTGGTGCGTCAGCGCTTCCCGGCGTACACCGCCGCCCAGGTAGCGGCCCAGTTGCGCCAAACGGCCGACGACATCTACCAACTGCCGGGCAACGCCAACTACCTGGGCAAGCTCGGCACGGGTCGCCTGAACGTGGCCCGGGCCGTGGGGCAGGCCAACCGCCGCGAGGCGCGGGTGGTGGCCAGCGTGTTCAGCCCCGCCCGCCCCACCTTTGGCGCGGGCCAGCTCGTGGCCCTGCACGACACGGTGCTGAACCTGCTCCAACCCGTCACCAACCTCGTGGTGACGCTCACCAGCACCTCGCCCTACCTCACGGTGGTGCAGGGCACGGCCGCCGTGGGCAGCCTCGGCACGCTGGCCCGCGCCGCCACCACCGCCACGCCCTTTGCCCTGCGGGTGGCCGCCACGGGCGTACCCCTCAATGCGCCCGCCACGCTGCACTACCACCTGACGGCCGACAACGGGATGCAGGCCGACGACTACCTCGACGTGGTGCTGAACCCCGACTACGTGACCCTGGATGCCAACCACCTGGACGTGTGCCTGAGCAGCCGCAGCAAGCTGGCCTACGACGACTTGTTCGGCACGATTGGCACGGGGCTGAGCTACCGGGGCAGCGCCGCACTGCTCAGCGAAGGCGGCCTGCTGGTGGCCACCTCGCCCACGCGGGTGTCCGACCGCCTCCGCACCCGTAACAACCTTATTCGGGAGTCGTTTTTCGGCGCGTCGGTCATCACGCGCCAGGCCCCCGGCCCCCGCGCCGACCAGGAAGCCCGCACCGTGTTCCAGGATTCTGTCCCCGCTGCCGGGGCCGCCGCCCGCTCGGTAGGCGTGCGGGTGCGCCACCGCGCCCTGGCCTGGGCCGCCCCGGCCGCCCGCCGCGACTTCGTGCTGCTCGAATACACCCTCACCAACCTCACCCCCGACACCCTGCGCCCACTCTACGCGGGGCTGTTTGCCGACTGGGACCTGCCCGGCGACCCCGGTCGCAACGTGGCGACCTACGACAGCGCCCGCGCCCTGGGCTACGCTTATTCCCTGGGCCAGCCCGCGCCGCCGCTCTACGCGGGCATTCAGTGGCTGCGCGGCGGCCAGCCCGCCGTGTATTCGATTGACAACAACGCCCCCGCCAGCAGCCCCGTGCGCCCCAACGACACCAACGGCTTTTCGCCCGCCGAGAAGTTCCTGGCCCTGAGCAGCGGCACCGCCCGCGCCACCCGCACCGCCGGCCTGCCCGCTGGCACCGATGTGGCGCAGGTCGTGGGCCTGAAGCTCCCCTTCCTGGCCCCCGGCGATTCGGCCGCCGTGAGCTTTGCCGTGGTGGTCGCCCCCACCCTGCCCGCCCTGCAAGCCGCCGCCGCCGCCGCCCAGCAAGTGTACGCCCCGGTCGTATCGGCCAGCCGCGCCGCGTTGCCGCCCGGCTTTGCGCTATTTCCCAACCCCACCGCTGGCCCGCTGCACCTGCGGGTGCCCGCCAGCTTCGGCCTGACCGACATTTGCCTGCTCGATGCCCTGGGCCGGGCCGTGCGGCGTAGCACCGCCCCCGACCTGAACCTGGCCGGCCTGCCAGCGGGCCTCTATACGCTGCGGGCCAGCGGCACGGCCGGCACGGTGGCGCGGACGGTGGAGGTGCGGTAGGGGTCGCGGGGCTGCTCGGTCTCGGTTGCATTTTCTGAGTTGCACTCCGAAATCGCCTGTGATGCAACTACAGAAACTCCATTTCGTCGGTCTGCGTTTGTGCGGTAACGACGTGTACCTTTGTCACCGCTACTTCAATCTTGTGTAATGGCTGCTACCCTCAAAAAGCTGGACTGGAAAACCATCGTCCCCAAGCTGGTGGCGAAGAAGAACCGTATTCTGACCCACTACGACCACCCCGAGCTGCTCAAAGATGTTAAGTTCGTCAAGCCCTTATCCTTGCCTGGTCACGACTAGGGCAGACGGACGGGACTACGAATTTACCACTGCCAGCGGGGCCGCGTTCGTTATTTATTTTTCCGACGAAGCCGATTTCTTCGACGGCGCAGCATTCGCCGATTCCGTCGTTTCCATCGGCTTCAAGCCCATTGCGGGCCGACGTACCCGCCGGGGCTTCCGGGTGCCGACCGACCACGACCCGCAGCTATTTGCTACCATCGCCTGGGCCATTGAAACCTACTTGGAGCAACATCCGCACCGGCTCATTACCTGGGTATGCTCGACGCTTGACGACCAGGAAGTGGCCCGCAAACTCCTCTTTGACCGCAAGTATCGGCTTTGGTGCCGGCAGTCATCCTGGGCCATTGTCAAAAAAGACCTGGAAATCACACCCCGCGATTTGATGTCCATCGTGTACCGGGCCGACAACCGCCACCGGGCCGAATTGGAAGCCCTGCTGCCGGAGGAGTAGCCCACCCCACCGCGAATCTACCTCCGCTCAATCGAGCCGCAACAACTCATGCACCGGCACTTGCAGGGCCTGGGCAATGGAAATCAGCATATCCAGCCCCACCGAGGCCCGGCCTTTCTCAATGCGCTGCACCGTGAGCTTAGCGATGTCGGCCTCGTAGGCGAGCAACTGCTGCGACATACCCCGCGCCTCCCGAAGCTGACGCAACCGGAGACCGAAAGCAAGCAGAGCAGCCGGATTTTTCACCGCCGCAAGCTCCAAACAGTGAGCTGGCGAATTGGTATCTAAAAAGTAGCCGTGGAATAAAAATTGCTTACATTTGTCGAGTCACAACCTTTTTCTTGTTGTGAATGAGGTCGTGCAAAGAACCTTCATTACGGGCAAGCCGAAAACCGACCAGAGTAGGCAAAGAACTACAGCTTTTCAATCATGAAAAAGACCCTTTTCCTCTTTGCAGCAATGAGCTTTTTTGCTTTTGCCGCCAACGCTCAAACTAAAAAGGATGGAACGCCCGATATGCGTTACCGTGCCAATCAGGAAGTTTACGGCACTTCTACTCCGTCCCAAAGCTATTCAACCCCTTCGCAGAGCTACTCAACCCCCAGCAGTTCCGGTCCAGATTACGGCGGCGGCAAGCACACCGAAAGCCACGGCGGCATATATCAGAATGCCGAAAGTGGCTCCAGCCACAAAGGCGGGACTTACACCAACCCAAACACCAACGACCATTACGGCCATCACAAATCCACTTATTAGTTGGGAGTATGCATGACCTCCAATTCAAAAAACCTGCTGCTTCATTTGCAGCAGGTTTTTTGTTTTTAGCAACGAAACGGCCGCCCCGGATTCCTCCGGGACGGCCGTTTCAGCAGGCAGCTTCCTGCAAGTTATTTCTGCGACAGTTGTGCCCCGCCGCTTTCCTTCAAGCGAATCAGATTCAAAGCCGACCCCGCTTTGAACCACTCAATTTGCCCCTCGTTGTAGGTGTGATTCAACGTAATCAAATCGGTGTCGCCGTCGGCGTGGTGCAGGCGGGCTTGCAGGGGCTTGCCGGGCTGGAAGTCGGTCAGGCCGAGGATGTCAATCAGGTCGGCTTCTTCGATGAGGTCGTAGTCGGCCTTGTTGGCGAAGGTGAGGCCGAGCATTCCCTGCTTCTTGAGGTTGGTTTCGTGGATGCGGGCGAAGCTCTTGACGATGACGGCCCGCACGCCGAGGAAGCGCGGCTCCATGGCGGCGTGCTCGCGGGAGGAGCCTTCGCCGTAGTTCTCGTCGCCCACCACTACGGTGCCGATGCCCATGGCTTTGTAGTTGCGGGCGGCCTGGGGCACGGTGGTGGTGCCGTCGCCGGGGGTCACGTAGTCCTGCACGGCGTTGGTGGCCCCGGTGAAGGCGTTGGTGGCCCCGATGAGCATATTGTTGCTGATGTTGTCGAGGTGGCCCCGGTATTTCAGCCAGGGGCCGGCCATGCTGATGTGGTCGGTGGTGCATTTGCCCTGCGCCTTGATGAGCAGGCGCAGGCCCAGCAGGTCGGTGCCTTCCCAGGGCTGGAAGGGGGCCAGGAGTTGCAGCCGGTCGGAAGCCGGGTTCACCACTACCTGCACCCCGGAGCCGTCGGCGGCGGGGGCCTGGAAGCCGGCATCTTCCACAGCAAAGCCTTGCGGGGGCATTTCCACGCCCATCGGCTCGTCGAGCATCACGGGGCCGTTGGTGCCGGGCAAGGTGTCGGTGAGGGGGTTGAAGGCGAGGCTGCCGGCGATGGCAAAGGCGGTCACGATTTCGGGCGAGGCCACGAAGGCGTGGGTGTTGGGGTTGCCGTCGTTGCGCTTGGCAAAGTTGCGGTTGAAGCTCGTGATGATGGAGTTTTTGCGCTTGGGGTCGTCGGTGTGCCGCGCCCACTGGCCGATGCACGGGCCGCAGGCATTGGCCAGCACCACACCGCCCATCGCGGCGAAGGTATCGAGCAAGCCATCCCGCGCCACGGTGTAGCGCACCAGTTCGGAGCCGGGCGTGATGGTGAACTCGGCGGCAACGTGCAGCCCTTTGGCCACGGCCTGGGCGGCGATGCTGGCGGCGCGGGTGATGTCTTCGTAGCTCGAGTTGGTGCAGGAGCCGATGAGGCCAACTTCCAACTTCTCGGGCCAGCCGTGCTCTTTCACGGCGGCGGCGAATTGCGAGATGGGCCAGGCCGCATCCGGCGTGAAGGGGCCGTTTACGTGCGGCTCCAGGGTGTTGAGGTCAATTTCAATGAGCTGGTCGTAGTAGCGTTCGGGCTGGGTGTACACCTCGTCGTCGGCCCGCAGGTGCGCCCCGATGGCGGCGGCGGCATCGGCAATTTCGGTGCGGCCGGTGCCGCGCAGGTAGTCGCCCATCTTCTCGTCGTAGGCAAAGACCGAAGTGGTGGCCCCGATTTCCGCGCCCATGTTGCAGATGGTGCCTTTGCCGGTGCAGCTCAGGCTTTCAGCCCCCGGCCCGAAATACTCCACGATGGCCCCGGTGCCGCCCTTCACGGTCAGGATGCCCGCTACTTTCAGAATCACATCTTTGGCCGAAGTCCAGCCGCTCATTTTGCCGGTCAGCTTCACGCCGATGACTTTCGGGAATTTTAATTCCCAGGCCATGCCGGCCATTACGTCCACCGCGTCGGCCCCGCCCACGCCGATGGCCACCATGCCCAGGCCGCCGGCGTTGGGGGTGTGCGAGTCGGTGCCAATCATCATGCCGCCGGGGAAGGCGTAGTTTTCCAGCACCACCTGGTGGATGATGCCCGCGCCGGGCTTCCAGAAGCCGATGCCGTACTTGTTGCTCACCGAGGCCAGGAAATCGTACACTTCCTTGTTTTCGGTGTTGGCTTCGGCCAGGTCTTCGGTGGCCCCGTCTTTGGCCTGAATGAGGTGGTCGCAATGCACGGTGCTGGGCACGGCGGCCGTGGGTTTGCCCGCTTGCATGAACTGGAGCAGGGCCATTTGGGCGGTGGCATCCTGCATGGCCACGCGGTCGGGGGCGAAGTCCACGTAGCTCACGCCGCGCTCGTAGGGCTGCGTCACGGTGCCGCCGTAGAGGTGGGCGTAGAGGATTTTCTCGGTGAGGGTGAGCGGGCGGCCCACGGCGGCGCGGGCCGCTTCGATGCGGCTGCCCATGCCGGCGTACACCGTGCGAATCATTTCCAGGTCGAATGCCATAAGGAGTGCGGGGAGTGTTAGGTTATTAGGTGCAAATGTAGCGCGGCCGGGGCGGTGGGGCCTAATCTTGGGGGCGGCGTTTACATTGACGGGAGCATTTCCCGCAGTGGGCGCAGTAGTTTGAAAAGCGCGGTGAGCGCAGTGCCGTTCAAGAAAAAAACCAATTGTCGGCGGGTAGCGTTCGGGACAGGCAGAAAGCTGGCCCTCGGCTTATCTTTGACAAAAATCAGGTTATGCAAACGCAAGCGGTTGAAATCATCAAAACCGAGGTCGTCCGCGAAGTAGTTACGTCCGTGAACCACTCCCGGCTCATTGGCCGGCTTTACTTTCTCTTGGAGGCCGCCTACGGAGAACAGTGCGATGTGATGCCCGAGTTGGAATTTGAATTAAGCGCGGGCCGGCTCGAACCGGACGTGGCAATTTTGCCGAAATCAGCTTACGACTGGGAGGCCGATGTCATTCGTTGCCTCACGCCGCCCATTACGGCCATTGAAATAGCCTCGCCCACGCAGTCGGTGGACGGATTGATTGCCAAAATCCGAACCTTATATTTCCCTAGCGGGGTTCAATCGGCGTGGCTGGTGCTGCCGGCGCTGCGCAGCATTTTCTTGTATTTGCCGGGCCAGCCAGCGGTAATAGTAGCCACTGGCACCTTGCAGGACCCCGCTTCAAAAGTTGAAATTTCGCTTAACAGCTTGTTCCGTTGAGCTTGATGCGCCCCAATTTTCACCGGTTGCTGCTTGCCGCCGTACTGGGGCTGGGCCTCGCGGGCTGCCACTCCTCCCCTGCTTCCGAAACCGCTGAAACCAGCGGCACCACGGCTGCCGCGCTGCTCACGCCGGGGCCGTGGCGCGGGGAGTTGAGCGCCCAGGGGCAGCTGATTCCGTTTCTGTTTGAGGTGAAAACTGAGGCCGGAAAGCCGGTGGTTTGTTTAATCAACAAGGGCCTGAATGGCGAGGAGCGGCTGCGCTGCGACGAAATTTCGGCGGCGGGCGACTCGGTGACGGTGCGACTACACGTGTTTGACGCGGCGTTGGTGCTGCGAGCCGACGGGAAAAATAAGCTAAAAGGTGTTTGGGTGAAGTATGATGCGAAGGAGCCGTATCGGGTGCCGCTGATGGCTGTGGCGGGGCCAGCACCCACACCGGGCTACAACGACGAGGTGGCCCCGAGCTTCACCGGCACGTGGCGCACGACTTTCCGCGACAAAACCGGGACCAGTTACCCCGCCGTGGGCATTTTTGAGGAAACGGGCCGGGGTGGTCTGCGGGGCACTTTTCTCACCCCAAGCGGCGACTACCGCTACCTCAGCGGCCACGTACTCAACGGGCAACTTTGGCTAAGCACCTTCGACGGCAGTCACGCTTACTTGTTTACGGGCCAGGCACCCGATTTTCAAGAGCATTCGGACGTGATGAACGCCCTGCACGGCGACTTTTACGCCGGCCTGGCCGGCCGCGAAACCTGGACGGCCGAGCGCAACGGCCGTGCCGCGCTCCCCAACGCCGACACCCTCACCTACCTCCGCACAGGCGAAAACCGCCTGGCTTTTAAGTTTCCCAGCATCGTGGCGGGCAGCAGCATCTCGCCCACCGATGCCAAGTACCGGGGCAAGGTCGTGGTCGTGCAAGTCCTGGGTTCGTGGTGCCCCAACTGCCTGGACGAAACCAATTTCCTGGCCCCGTGGTATGAGCGAAACAAGCAACGCGGGGTGGAAATCATCGGCCTCGGCTACGAGCGCAGCCCCGACTACGCCACGGCGGCGGCCCGGCTCCGCCACCTGCGCGAACGGCTGCACATTGGCTACGACCTGGCCGTGGCGGGGGTGAGCCACCCCGATTCGGTGGCGAAATCGCTGCCGCAGTTGGCGAAGTTTCTGGCGTTTCCGACCACCATTTTTCTGGATAAAAAGGGCAATGTGCGGAAGATTCACACCGGCTACGCGGGGCCGGGCACGGGGCAGTATTACGAAGCGGAAACGGCCGCATTTGAGCAGGAAATAACCAAGCTGCTGGCCGAGTAGCCAGGATTGGCGGCGGGGCCATCGGTCAGCAAAGGGCTTCTCCAGAAGGGGTTTGCCGGGAGCCGCCAACTGGCGGACCACTGCCCCTCATTGCGCCGAAAACCGGAAAGCCGCCGGGGTCATCCCGGTTTTATTTTTGAAGAGGCGGGTGAAATACTGCGGGTACTCAAAACCCAGCCGAAACGCGGTTTCGTTGATGGTGAGCGAGGTGGTGAGGAGCAGGCGCTTGGCTTTTTCCAGCAGCGCGTGGTGGAGGTGCTGCTGGGTGCTTTGGCCGGTGAGGGTACGCAACATATCGCTCAGGTAGGCGGGCGACACGTGCAGGGCATCGGCAAAGTGTTGCACGGTGGGCAGGGATTGTTCGCCCGCTTCGGGCGCAAAGTAGGCGGTGAGCAGTGCCTCAAACCGGGTCAGGACATCGTGTTCGGCGGTGCGGCGGGTGAGAAACTGGCGGTGGTAGAAGCGGTTGGCGTAGTTGAGCAACACCCCCAACTGGGCCACCAGCACGTCCTGGCTGAAGGCATCGATGGGCCGCTCGTACTCGGCCCGCAGGGTGTGGAGCAGGCCCTCGAGCAGGGCCTCTTCCTGGGCGGCCAAGTGCAACGCCTCGTGCACTTCGTAAGAAAAAAAGCCGTAGCTGCCAATTTTCTGGCCCAGTGGGTACTTCCGCAGCAGGTCGGGGTGGAAAACCAGCATCCAGCCCGTGAGCGCCGAAATGTCCAGGTCGGCGGCCACCGTGAACACTTGGCCGGGGGCCGAAAACCCCAGTACGCCCTCGCTGAAATCGTAGGTTTGGTGGCCGTAGTAAAGCGTCCCTTTCAGGTTGCGTTTGAGGAACATCGTGTACAATTCCAGCACCACCGGGGCGGGCACTTGCGCAGCGCCCCGCGCCAGCGCGGCATCGCGGGAAGCCGCCAGGTCAATCACGGTCAACAGCGGGTGAGCTGGGGCGGGCATCCCGTAGTACCGGGTGTATTCGGTGACGGTGGCGATGGTACAGAAGGTTTTCATTCAGTTGATTTCTGTTGGAGAGTGGCTAGTGGCCAATGACTGGGGGCCGTTTCATTAAACGGAAGCCATCAGCTAAAAAATCAATCCGGACACGCCGCATTGGATGCCGGGCTGAGAACGAGGCCGGCAGCGGTGGCTTCGGGGTACGTGCGGCGCTTGGTGCCGGCAATGGTTACCACGCCCCAGGCCAGCGCGGGTTGGGTGGCGGCCAGCGAGTGCAGTTTGACCACTAGTTCCTGGTTTTTGTAGCGTTGAAAAAGCGGGGTGCTTTTTTTGGCAAAGGTCTGGTATCGAAACAGAACCGGGCTACACGAAACGCCGCCTTTGCAACACAGAACGCCGACACCCCCCTTCTTTTGCGAAACCCGGAAACCTCCAACCGCATGGGGGCGGCTGGTGAGGGGGTTGCCGGCCGGGCGAGGCCCCGCTTGGCGGTTATCTTTGGGGCTGCCCCTCTCTCAACGGCCCCACCATGCAGGCAAAATACGTCAACCCGTTCACTGATTTTGGCTTTAAAAAAATATTCGGGGAAGAGGCCAGCAAGCCCCTGCTGCTCGATTTTCTGAACAGCCTGTTGCCCCTTCCAAGCCAGATAAAGGACTTGGCCTTCAAAAACACCGAGCACCTCGGCCAAACCACGGCTGACCGCAAGGCGGTGTACGACATTTACTGCGAAGCCCAAAACGGAGAAAAATTCATCGTGGAACTGCAAAAGGCCAAGCAAAATTATTTCAAGGACCGCACGGTCTATTATTCCACCTTCCCGATTCAGGAGCAAGGCGAAAAAGGCGAATGGGACTACCGCCTGCAAGCCGTGTACTGCATCGGGATTTTGGATTTTGTGTTCACCGACTACGGCAGCGCGGCCGATGCCCACGAAGTGCTGCACACGGTACGGCTCAAAAACCAGCACGGCCGCACGTTCTACGACAAGCTCACGTATTTGTACCTGGAAATGCCCAATTTTTCCAAGACCGAAGCCGAACTAAGCACCCGCCTTGACCAGTGGCTGTATTTCATCAAGCACCTGGAAGATTTTCAAGCCATCCCGGCCATTTTTCAGCAGGAAGCCATTTTCAGTCAAGCCTTTGCCAAAGCCGAATTAGCGCAATTCAACCGCAACGAATTGGCTTCTTACCAAAGCAGCCTCAAGCAGTACCGCGACCTGAAAGCCGTGGTGGATACCGCCTTTGATGACGGCAAAGCCGAAGGGAAGGCCGAAGGGAAGGCCGAAATGGCCCGCACTGCCAGGCAAATGGGCTTGTCGTTAGCAGCTATTGCCAAACTTACAGGGCTGTCGGAAAGTGAAATCGAAGCCCTTTAATTGTAGCGATGCCCTGGTTAATACACCCGCAACAGCACTTGAAAATCGCCTTTTGGTCGTAGCGTAATCAGGGGCTGTAGGGCGGGCGCGGGCTGCCCCTGCACCCACTCCACGCTGAATTGGCGCAGCAATTCCAGCGTTACGAGTTGCATTTCGGTCAGGGCAAACTGCATTCCGATGCACAGGCGCGGGCCGCCGCCGAAGGGCGCGTAGGCAAAGGGCACGAGGGACGGGGTGGCATCCGGGGCGAAGCGGGCCGGGCGAAATTCTTCGGGGGCCGCCCACTGTTTCGGGTCGTGGTGCAGGCCGTGGAGGTAGAGCGAAAACAGGGTGCCTTTGGGGATGCGCAGGCCCTGGTAGTCGTCGTCGGCCAGCGCCACGCGGTCCACCATCCAAGCGGGCGGGTAGTGGCGCATGGCTTCCTGCACGGCCCACAGGGCGCGGGGCAGGCGGGGCAGGGCGGCAAACGTGGGCGGGGCGGCGGCCAGTCCGGCGGTGTGGCGCTCGGCCCGGATGGCGGCTTGTTCGGCCGGGTGCCGGGCCAGCAGGTACAGCAGCCAGGTCAGGGCGTTGGCGCTGGTTTCGTGGCCGGCAACAAGCAAAATCAGGGCCTCGTCCAGTACCTGAACGTCGGTCATGGGCTGGGCAGTGTCCTCGTAGCGCGCGTCGAGCAGCATTTGCAGCAGGTCGTTGGGCGGCGGGGTGGCGGGGTTGGCCAGGGTGGCGGCTTGCCGGGCGGCAATGTAGCCGCCCAGCACGGCCCGCAGTTCGGCCGTAAGGCGGTCGTGGTGGCGAAACCGGCCGGTGAGGTGCCGCCAGGGGTTGAAGTAGGGCTGCCGGATGGTGCTGACGTAGAACGCCTGAATTTCGGTAATCAGCCCGGCCACACGGTCTAGTTCAGCTGCCGAAAAATGGGTACTGAACACCGACTGTGCGATGATGCGGAACGTGAGCCGCGTCATCCATTCGTGCGCCGCAATGGCCACGCTGCCGTCGCCCGCCGCTGCCTGTGCCCGCAACGGGACCAGGGCTTCGGCCACAATGCCCTGCATCAACTCCGTGAGGCCCGCCACCCGCTGCCGGTGGAAGCCCGGCTGAATGAGCCGCCGTTGCCGCCGCCAGTCGCTGCCCTCGTTGGTAAGCAGGCCGTGGCCGATGTAGCGGGCAAAGCCTTGCGTGAACCTGGACTTGGCGTAGTTGCGGTGGTTTTTTTGCAACACGTGCTGCACCAAGCCGGGGTCGCGGGTGAGGATGCTGCGCTGCACCCCGCCAATGAACAACTCCACGGTGTCGCCGAAGCGTGCCAGGGCCGCATCCAGCACTTTTATTGGCTCGGCGGCCATCGCCATCGAGCGGCGCAACGTGAGCCAGCGCGGCACACGAGGCAACTTGCGGGGCGCGGCCGGGGCAGTGGCAGGGATTTCGGACATTGCAGCGGGGGCCGCAAGCAGATGCGGCCGTCAAAAATACGGTCCCAGGCCGGGCCGCCTGTACTTTTCGGAGCGGCTTGCGTAAAGTTGTCGCCGCCCTGCGGCGGTCGCACCTATCTTTTCCCACTCCCAATCGCCTTCTTTATGTGGATTCAACAGCAAGCCACCCCCGCCCCGCTCGCCAACTTGCAGGGCCGCGCCGTCGGCCTCAAATTTCGGTGCAACCACTGCCAGCACGAGGTTTTTACCGACCTCATCGGCGTACCCGCCCCCAACGACCAGGCCGACTCGCCCGCCCACGCCGACAACCACGAGATTGAGGAACTGAAATGTCCCAACTGCCACCTGACGCACACCATTGAGGTGGATGCCGCATTCGACGGGGTCGTGTTTAAGGTGAGCGAAATAGCGCCGGGCAGCATCAGTTACCAAGTGGCCGACTAGTGTAGGCGGAGAGCAGGTGGCCTTAGCTGGAAAGCGACGTGGTTTGGACGCAAACCCTCCGCCTGACGGGCCGCGTATTTTTCTTCGGCGGCCTCCTGGCAGCAGTGCTAGCCGTCCTGGGACCACTGGAGTGGTTTGTGCCCGTTTTCGTGGGTTGGCTGCCGGGCATTGCGCTGCTGGCCTGTGGCTACTCGTACTGGCTGTTTCGGCAAGCCGGAAAAATTGCAAAACCATAAGTTGCTACCCGGCCCGGACGGCGCGGGGCTTTTGCACCACATAGTAGTAGAGCAAAATGGTCAGGCCCAATCCAAACGGTCCCAGGGCCAGTTGCTTGCCCGTCACGGTGCCCAATACCCGCACGTCGTCAAAGCCAAAAAACTCGCTGCTCATCCAGTAGGAGTTGGCCGTAATCCAGCACATCACGGCCAGGTTGTGGGCCAGCTCGGCAACATAGCGGCGCGAGCGCCAGGCAATAATGACAGCCAGCCCGATGGTGGGCACTATCATCAGAATGCCCAGCGTTTTCCAGCCCGCACACCAGCTAAGGTCCTTCAGCAGCCAAAACAGGATGTGCGAGTTTTCCATGCGGCGGAATGCGGCCGGAATGGCATAGATTTCCCCGGCATTTTCGGGGAGCGTAGGTGCAGGCATGGGCAGCGAAAACCCAAATTTACGGCGGGCACGGGCCAGCCTGCGTAATGGCGGCCAACCGCTTCCCGGCTTCCTTTTCTTTCGCAATGCCCAACTCCTTCGCTCCCACCCTGCGCGACCTGCGCTTCCTGTTCTACGCCGTTGCCCTAGTGGCGGGCTTGGCGGCGCTCTACTTGGGGGCCAATGCCGCACTCTCGCGCATTCCCGTAGCCAAGCTGGACCCGAATGCCGCACCCGATGTGCCCGTTTTCCTGCGCTCCAACGGGGTCCACACCGACCTGGTACTGCCCGTGCACCACCCCCAAATGGACTGGAGCCAGCAACTGCACTACGCCGACACCCAAGCCAACGATTCCAGCTTTGAATACGTGGGCATTGGCTGGGGCGACAAAGGCTTTTACCTTGACACGCCCACCTGGGCCGACCTGAAGTTCGTGACCGCCGTGCGGGCGGGGTTCTGGCTCTCGACCACGGCCATGCACACCACCTTCTACCACGCGGCCGACCTGCGGCCCGGCCCCGCCACCGTGGCCCTGCACCTCAGCCACGCCGAGTACGCCCGCTTGCTGGCTTACATCCAGGCCAGTTTTCAGCGCGATGCCGCTGGCAAAGTTCGCCCAATTTCGGGCCACAGCTACGGCCGCAACGATGCTTTTTACGAAGCCAACGACACCTACAGCCTGTTCCACACCTGCAACTCGTGGACGAATGATGGCTTGAAAGTGGCGGGCCAAAAAGCCTGTTACTGGACCGCGCTGGAAACCGGTATTTTCCGGCAGTACGGGCAGTCAGGCAAACCAGTAAATAACGACCATTGAACTAGCGACAAGTGACCAATGGCTGGTTGGCGGTGGTCTAAAACGGGGTGGTAGTACGACTTTTTCAGTCGTACTACCACTCTTGTTACGCCCCGATAATCTTCTTCCAATCAACTTGTTCAAAAGCAAGAGTGGTAGTACGAACCGCTGCACGGAATTCGTACTACCACCCCGTTTTAGACCACCGCCGACTGGTTAAGTAGCCACGCAAAAGTAAGCGTGTAAAAAAAAACGTCATGCTGAGCGCAGCCGAAGCATCTCTACCAGCTAGTAATCAAGGCGTGAGCCGAAGCGGTAGAGGTGCTTCGGCTGCGCTCAGCATGACCGTTTACTTTTGCACCACTACTTAAACTCAATTATTTCGAGTGTAACCAGCCATTGGTCACTTGTCATTAGTTCAACCACACCTCGGCCACCGGTACGAAACGGTTAGGGGCGAAGGCTCCGTAGGGATGTTCGGCATAGAAACCCAGTACCCGCACCTGAAGCTGCCGGGTGGCGGCGTGGCGCTGCTGTCGCACATGATAAACCCGGCCAGCTTCGGGCCAGTCCCCGATGTGGTCGGTGGGGCGGTGGGCGGCGTTCACGCAACGGGCAAACAACTGCACGGGCGCGGGGGTCGGAAGCTTGACGTTGGACATGGTTCAAAGGTACGAAGGCGGAGAAAACTAACCAAATTGGAAAGAAATTTTTTGAATTATTTCATTAAAATTCGGTTAAAACAAGCCATGGGGTTGAAACATCGGGGGGTTGTTTCCCACCTTACGAAAGAAAGTGGGTGAATGGATTTAGGGCCTGATTGCCAATTTAACTAGTAATTGTGCAAATTCGTGATGCGGGGCACGATTTGGCAAAGTCCGGTTGGACATTCCTGTGCTGTGTCCCCATTGCTTAGCGTCACGTTGGCCTGCGCCAATCCGCGTTTTTTTCGCCGCTACTGTTCCCGCTCGATGGTGTAGTCGATGAGTTGCGCAAGGGCCTTGCGGCTGGCCGATTCGGGAAAGGTGGAGAGCACGGCCAACGCCTCGTCGCGGTAGCGTTTCATGGCCTGGATGGCGTAGTCCAGCCCACCCGTTTGCTTCACAAACTCGATGACGGCCTGCACCCGGTCGCGGCGGCCGGCATTGTTTTTGACGTTGAAGATGATGCGGCGTTTTTCCAGCCAGCTCGCTTGCGAGAGGGCGTAAATCAGGGGCAGGGTCATCTTTTTTTCCTTGATGTCGATGCCCACCGGCTTGCCGATTTCGGCGGTGCCGTAGTCGAACAGGTCGTCCTTTATCTGGAAGGCGATGCCAACTTTTTCCCCGAACAGGCGGGCGCGTTCCACGGCTTCCTTGTCCGCGCCCACCGAGGCCGCGCCCACGGCCGTGCACGATGCAATGAGCGAGGCCGTTTTTTGGCGGATGATGTCGAAATAAACTTCTTCGGTGATGTCCAGCCGCCGGGCTTTCTCAATTTGCAGCAACTCGCCCTCGCTAAGTTCGCGCACGGCGTTACTCACGATTTTGAGCAGGTCGTAGTCGTCGTTGTTCAAGGACAGCAGCAGGCCCCGCGACAGCAGGTAGTCGCCGACCAGCACGGCGATTTTGTTCTTCCACAGCGCGTTGATAGAAAAAAAGCCGCGCCGGTAGTTGCTTTCGTCCACCACATCGTCGTGCACGAGCGTGGCCGTGTGCAGCAACTCAATCAGGGCCGCGCCGCGAAAGGTGGCTTCGGGCAGCGGGTCGCCGGTGTTGGGTTCGGCGCGGGCGGCGCGGGCGGTCAGAAACACGAACATCGGCCGCACCTGCTTGCCTTTGCGCTTCACGATGTAGCCCATTATCTTGTCCAGCAGCAGCACTTTGGTTTGCATGGACTGGCGAAATTTGTGTTCAAATTCCGCCATTTCGGCCGCAATCGGGGCTTGAATCTGGGCGACGGTGAGGGCGGGGGACGAATCGGGCATTGCGGGGCAAAGGTCGGCAAAGGCGGTCAAACTCCCCTCCTTGGCAGGAGGGGAGTTTGACCGCCTTTGCCGACCTTTGCCACTATGCTCACCCACGCCCCTTTTCTGCTCACCGGGCCGCGCCACGGGCGGCTTTTTGCCGCCGATGCCACTTACGTGGCCACCGGCCAGCCCAACCAAAGGTCAGCGTTGGCTAAGCCGGTGGTGGTGTTCGTGCACGGGTTCAAGGGGTTTAAGGATTGGGGGCATTTCCCGCTGGTGGCCGATGCCTTTGCCAACCAGGGCTTTGTGTTCGTCAAGCTCAACCTTTCGCACAACGGCGTGGTGGTGGGCGGCACCGGCGATTTGGAAGACCTGGAAGCCTTCGGGCGCAACAATTTCAGCCTGGAACTGGACGACATCGGGCAAGTGCTGGATGCCCTGCACACGCCCGGCACCACGCCCGTGCCCGCCGCCGAAATGGACCTGACCCACCTGTTTTTGTTGGGCCACAGCCGGGGCGGCGGGCTGGTGTTGCTCAAGGCCGCCGAAGACCCGCGCGTGGCTGCCGTGGCTACCTGGGCTGCCATTGCCGACGTGGACCAACGCTGGCCCCAAGCGGTGCTGGACGAGTGGCAGCGCAGCGGGGTAATGCACGTCCCCAACACCCGCACCGGCCAGCAACTGCCGTTGAACTACCAGATTGTGGAAGACTATTACGCCCACCGCTTGCGCCTCGATATTGGCCACAACGTACATCGCCACCTGAAACAGCCGCTGCTGGCCGTGCACGGCGACGAGGACGAAACCGTGGCGGTAGCCGCAGCCTACGAACTCAAAAAACTCAAGCCCGACACCGAGCTGCTCATCGTGCCGGGAGCCACGCATATGTTCGGCGGGGCGCACCCCTGGCTCCGTTCGGACTTGCCCGAACCGGCGGACGAAGTGGTGGCCCGGACGGTGGATTTTTTTCGGTGGCATATTTTTCTGCAGCATCCATGAGCGCCCGCAGCGGACTGCCCACCGTGCCCACGTTAGCCTATTTACTGATGGGGTCGAACTTGGGCGACCGGTTGGCCCTGCTCCAGGAAGCCCACCTGCAATTAGCGCTGGAGGTAGGCGAAATCGTAGCCGAATCCAGCATTTACGAAACGGCGGCCTGGGGCCGCAACGACCAGCCCGCCTATTTAAACCAGGCATTGGCGGTGAACACCTGGCTGCGGCCCGACGCGCTGCTGGCCGCTTGCCAGGCCACCGAGCAAGCCGCTGGTCGGGTGCGAACCGAGCGCTGGGGCAGCCGGACGCTGGACATCGACATTTTATTTTTTGGGCAGTGCGTGATTGATTCTCCTGCGCTGACGGTGCCGCATCCGCGCCTGGCCGAGCGCCGGTTTGCCTTGCTGCCACTTGCTGAAATTGCCCGGGGCTTGCGTCACCCAGTACTGAACCTTACCATTCGGGAGTTGCTGGCCCGCTGCGCCGACCCGCTGACCGTGCGGCGGTGGGACGGCCGTTAGCGCCGCGCCACGGGCCGCATCCACCAGCACAGCCTTATCTTGCCCCTTATTTAAGGAACTGCCGTTACGCAGTCTGTTGCCCGTTTGACGTTTTCGAGGCGTTTTTCAGGGCAAAATTCAACGAGTAACCAGAACCGAAGGACGGCAAAGTCAAACAACTGAAATACAAACTGCCCCAATTACCTGCGCAACATCGGTTAAAAGTTTTCCTTCAGACATCCGGCTTCATGGCAGTGATTTTATTTACGGGGCACCGGCTGGACGAAGCAGGCCGATCCACGCCCCGGTTTCCGCCGGCACGAGTGCCGCAGGTGCAGCAGCGGCTGCAATTCGCCGTTGCGGACTTGGCCGCCGCACCGGTGTACGCGGCCGTGTGCAGCCTGGCGGCAGGCGGCGATTTGCTCTTCGCCCAGGAGTGCCTGCGGCAGCGCATTCCGCTCCATGCCGTGCTGCCGTTCGAGGCCGCCGATTTTGTGGCCCAATCGGTGGCCTACCCCAAAGCAGTGGGGCCACCATTCGACTGGCTGCATCTTTACCAGCAGGTCCGGCAAGCTGCTACTTCGTTGGAATTTAGCACCGAAGGGCCGTTTCAGGCCCACGAACACCAATTTTTGCGCTGCAACGAGTTCATGCTGGCGCGGGCCTTGCACCTGGCGGCGGCGGCCCACACGTCGGTGCAGGCGCTGCTGCTGCTGCAAAAAGAGCAGGTGGCCGTGGCTGGCGGCAGTCAGCACTTCAGCGCCATCCTGCGGCAGCAGGGCATCTGCATTCAGCAACTGCGAATCTGAAATCATTTTCACTGCTGGCGCTGCCAACCCGGAAACCTTCCGCCTAATCGCCCCCGGCCTTACTTTTGGTGCCATGCTAGCCCCCGAAATTCATTTGCCGCTGTACGCAGCACTCGACCAGGCCGCCAACAAGGCCCAGCGCGTGTGGCGCAAACGCTACGTGCGGTCGCTGGTTATGCTCACCGTCATCGCCATCGTCTTGAGTGTGGGCGACATCATCAACTTCTACATTCCCTTGCCGGTGCTCCAGCTCAAAGCCCTGCGCATTGTGCTGGCCGTGTTCGGGGCGGGGGGCCTGGTGTACGAAATCTTCTACGCCGTGCGGCACACGCACCGCTTCGGGCGCTGGATTCAGGTGCGGGCCGGGGCCGAGCAACTCAAAAGCCGGGCCTGGCTAATACTGGTAGGAGCCAGGCCCATGCCCGAAACCGGCGCGGCCTATTCGGTTGCCGAATGGCCCGCGCTGCTGGCCGCCATTGTGGCGGGTGGCCCCGTGCCCGCCGCTGGCCCCCTGCTGGCCGCCGACGAGGGCCTGGCCCTGGAACGCCAGCGTTTTTTGCACCTTCCCCTGGTCGAGCAGGTCAGCCTCTACCGCCGCGAGCGCATCGAGGAGCAGCACCGGTATTTCACGGCCCGCGTGGCGTGGCTCGAGCGCCGCACCCGGCGCCACCAACGTGCCTTGCTCCTGTTGCTGGGAGCCGCCGTGGGCTGGGTGGCGCTGCGGGCGGCGGCCATCTGGTTCGACCTGGACACGATTTTTCAGTTTTACAACCTCGTGCCGGTGCTGGTGGGCGTGGTGGCTTCGCTGAAAGCCTACGTGGCGACCGAAAAAATTGAGTCGCTACTAGACCGCTACCGCAGCATGGCTGCCGACCTGGCTGCCCACCTGGCCCGCCCCGCCCCCACCGACGCGGCGGCCCTCGGAGCCTGGGTCGAGCGCATGGAGGACATTTTGCTTTCGCAAAACAGGGAGTGGCAGGTGCAGCGGCAGCGGGAATAGTCGGGCCGGCAGGCCGGTGTTGCCAAAATGCAGATTATGCGCCGCGCTCAATAGTCGATGCCGGATTGGCGGTCGCTATTGTAGCTCTGTTTGCTGAGCCAGCTCAAGTCGTATTCACGCCAGCCAGTTGCCGGGGCCCGATTGGGCAACCGGGCCGCGCAGTAAGCAACGCTGCTAAAAATCAGGTTGTAGTACGCCTGATTTTGATTTTTAGAGCTGTAAGCCGGCACTGCTCGAACTGCCGCCTCCATATGGTCATTGAACACGTTGGCCAGCAACAATTCTCTGATGGGAGACCGGTAAGCGTCGGCCTCGGTTATGGCCAAATCGCCAAATTGCTGGTGCTGCGCTTGCGTTGCAGGGGAATACCCCGGATTCCAAAAATACAGTAGAATTAAGCCAGCAGGGACTCCCTTCAGGTGTTGGGATAAATAGCGGGTGCGTTGCCGAAGAAAAGAATCGAGAAACACGACCTGTGATGGCAACAAATTTTTGGCATCGGGCCGCGTTGAGGCGTTCAGCATAAGCTGGTTGCCAAGAATTGTTTTCGCGATATTGGCCCTTTCGCCTGGCAGCGCTTCCACCAGTTGAATGGCCTCGCCGACGCGTCCTTGCGCGACCAGTGCCACGGCAACATCGGTCAAGGCCACACGCAACGGAATCCGCCAGGGTAGCCGGGCATCAACAAACCGGCGCAAACCGGGCAGCACGTCGCGGGCAACATTCAGCCGCCGCAACTGGGCCGGATTTTGCGTCCATTTAACTAGTTTCAGCAGAAACTGATTGCGCTCGGTGCGCTCTGCTGTGGACCAGGCAGCTTGGTTCAAAACCGCCCATTCGTTGAGCAACAGCGTATCGGGCAACACGCGCTGCTGGCGGTCCAGGCCGTCGCCCAAGCCGTAACTCCGGTATTCGTCGGCCCCCGCTGCACTGGGCCAGACTACTTCGGCATAAGCGGCACTGTCGAGCAGGTGTACTAGTGTGGGGGCAACGGAAGCTTTAAATACTTCTGTGTCAGCCAAGTACCGCATGAATGGCACAAAAGAACAGGGCCGAAAAGTGCCATACGAAACCGTAGCTGGCTGCGACGTACCTAGCAGAAATTCACTAACTGGTAGATAGTCAGAATCACCTCGCCAAATTCCTGTGTCGGTGTAGGCCAGCGTCCAGTCCTGGAGAAATATTTCGGCCTGCTTCCCACCCAGCTGCATCAAAATATTGTAAGCGCGACTGAAACGGTCAAAATACAAACTTGCCCCATCTGGGTCGTGCCGGAAACTGGCTTGGTATATTCCGCGCATCTTGTTGCTGAAAGTCAGGTACATCAACTCCGCTTTGGTTTGGTCGAGGGGACCGGTATTACGGCCCCATAGGTTGGCCTCCAAAAGAGCAAATTCCGGGATGGCCAGCAAGGCAGCGGCCCAGGCCCGCTCTCGGCTTTCGTACGACACCGAAAAGCTGCACAGGTCTCTGCCAAGTTCGCTCTGGGTGTTTGAATCGACGAAATTAAGGGCTGAGTAGTCCAGTATTTTTTTGGTAGGGTGTTCGCTCAGCAAGTGATAACAAAATGCCGCATAGGTGAGCGCAAAAGAGGTTTTGGAACTACTGCTGCATTTTTTGAGGATGCCGTGGATGCTGGACGGGCCAAATCGTTGATATTTTATAAGATACGGCAGCACACTGTTTCCTCCTTCGGCGTACACAGTGTACTTACTGCGTTTAGCAACAGAGTCCAGACACTGCGCCAGGGCTTCTTCTTCGCCCAGGGCGGTGGCGATGTAAGCGTAGCTTACAAAACCGCTGTGCCGCTCCGAAGCAGCGGCTGTGGCCGGGAAAAAACGGGCAAATGCCATCCGACTGGCTGGCTTGAACGGCGAGAGGCCGCCCAGAAAGGCCAACTGCGGCCCCGCAAAATTCCCCTGACTCAGCACCACTCGCAGGCAGTAGCTGAAGCTGACCATATTAGGAGCCGCCCCATTGCCCTCCGCTATTTCCCGCTCCAGGTAGCGGCGCAAGGTTTCCAGATAGGCTTGTTGGCGCGGGCGCAAGTCTGACCGGTCGTCGGGGTGGTAGCTGAGGAAATATGCACAAGCCATGACGTAACGACCCGCACGCGGAACCAAGTGCCGTTCCGTAGCGGTAACGGGTGCGGCGGCAGCGGGAAAACCGGCCTGCGTGAGCCGGGCGGCAAGGTCAATTAGCAACTGCCAGGCCAGTGGATTATCGGCTTCCCGATTTGGGTAATCATAATTTGCGCACCGCTCAAACATTTTCAGTTCCAAGTCCAGTGCCAACGTGTCGTTGTGCAGGTTGTCGAGCGTGGTTTGGAAAGCGTAGCGGTCCGGGTCAGCGCTTTGCAGCCAAGGCGTGTAGAGGTCGCCCCGCAGCCGGTGGGCATTAATGATTAAATCCGCCTTTTCGTCGAGAGTAATTTGCGGCACCAGTATGTTGCTAGGCAGTTGGCTGTTCAGGGCCGAGTATAACACGTAATCAGTCTGCTGCCGCCGCCAGTGCTGGTAGAAAAACACCCCGGCTACCAGCGCCACCACGGCCGCCAGCGAAGCGGCCAGCCGCCCGGCTCCATACCGCTGCACAAACAGCGAAAACCACAGCTTGCGCCGGCTGGCACCCAGAAAACGGCGCAGCACCGTCGTTTTCTGCACAGCCTGAGTCTGGCGCTCGGCTAGGTCGGAAGCGGTTTCGACGTAGTTGGCCAGCCACGAGGCGCTGGGGCGCTGCCGCTGGTGCCAGGTACCAAAGTAGTTGTAGAGGCCAATGGGCAGCAGGTAGCCGGCGGTTTCGCCCTGGCTTTGCCAGCGCGTGGCCTGGGCCACGGCCTCGTGCAAGGTGTGTACCTGCTGGGCTTCGTCCTGCGCCCAATCGGCTAAGCGCTGCCAGTTGCGAATCAGGCTTTCGTGGGTGATGTCCAGCACCGCGTCGGGCGGCAGCACGGCGGTGTTGTCGTCGCCCCCGGCCAGAAACGGCAGCACGAACGTGTTGCCGGGCTGCCGGAACGGGCGCAGCACCCGGCACACCACCGGCCAGGGCAGGGCCGGGTCGTCGAGAATGGCCGTGAGTTCGGCCCCCGTCAGGCGGTTGCGCACCACCCGGCCCGCGTCCACTTTGGTCAGGCCCCGGAAGGTAGCTTCCAGCGCCCGCGCCGCCGCGCCGGGCAGCAGCACGGGCGTAAAATCGCGGTTGTAGGCCGCTTCGGCGTTCGCAAACAAGCGGTTAGCGTGGGCATCCAGCACGTTGCGGAGCGCTGGGCGGGCCAATAGAAATTCGGCCTCGGCGGCGGGGAGCTGCGCCCGCCAGGCGGCAAAGCGAGCCTGGTCGGCGGCGGGTAATTCGGTGGCGGATATGCCGCCCACCATCGCATAATGCAGGAGGTCCAGCTCTTCACTGCCCTGGCGGGCAGCCTGCCAGATTTGGTACAGGGCGTGTTGCAGCACCGGCAGTTGGTCGCGGCCGTCGCGGGTGTCGTCCACTAGCCGTTGCACCAGCCGTTCGGCGATGCGGTTGCCGCTCAGCACGGCCGGCTCCCTAACCACTTCCACCAATTCGGGCCGGGTGAGGCGGGGCACAAAGTATTGACTTTTGCCGATGGCTTCGGCCAGCCCCCGAAACTCGGCGCACTGCCCGATGTAGTCCGAGCGCATCGTACAAAGCACATAGATGGGCAAGCCCCGCTCGCGGGCCAGGCGCGTGGTTTCGAGCAGCAGGTTCACCACGGTTTGGGCGGCGGCGGTGGGCGCGTCGCCGGCGTAGTTTTCGGCGTTCGTAAAAAACTCCTCAAACTGGTCCACTACCAGCAGCAGATTGGCGGCGCGGCCTGCCTGCCGGCGCAGGTCGGCGGCCGGCCGCAACGGCTGGTCCGGCCCGGCTTCGGGAGGGCACAGGACCGAGGTTTGGTAGAGGTCCACCAGCGCCGCAAAGCCTTGGCTCAGGGCTGTTTCTACGGTGTCGGGCTGCTCCAGTTGCAGCACCGGGGCCAGCGCCAGCGCCAGGTTTTGCAAGGGGTTGCGTTCGGGCCGGAATGTGCAAACGGCCCACGAACCGTACCGCGCCCGAAAAAACCCGGCCCGGATTTCGGGCAGCAGCCCGGCAAACACCAGCGACGATTTGCCGTCGCCCGAGGCCCCGGTTATCATCAGAAAATGCGCCTGCGCCAGTTGCGCCACGCAGCGCCCGATGTGCGCCTCCCGCCCCCGAAAGTAAATGGCCTCGTCCTCGGTGAAAGTCCGCAGGCCGGTGTAGGGGCAAAGGGGTTCGGGCGCTGACATGGGAGCGGTTTTAGGGGGCAGTTACCAAATCGTCGCGGGTGTAGTCGCTCGGACTCAGCAGCCGCTCGTTGTCGTATTCTTCCCAACCATCGCGCCGGTTGGGTCGGTCGAGATGCGCCAGATTGGTCAGCACGGTGTTGAAGTAGGTTTGGCGGCGGTTTTCGGGCACGAAGTCGGGGATGTCGCGCACGGCCTGGTAAGCGTCGCCGGCCAGGGTACGGCCCCGGCACAGGTAGTCAATGCCGTTGTCCTGCACCTCTTTAGCGCCTTCCTTGATAACCAAATGCGCTTGGTTTTCCAATTCATTCCTTTCGGCATTGCCGCGTTGGTACGCTTGCCAGCAGTACAAACTTACCGCACTGCCAGCGGTAGCAGGAAGATTCTTCTGCTTGCCAGCGCGGTAGTGTTTCAGAAAATCGCCAATCTGGTCGTTGCCTTCCTTGCCCTCCAGCATGGCCTGTTCGGCCACCCGAAGTTTGGTCATCGTGGCAAAAGGCACTGGCAATAATTCTGCAACCTGAAAGCCTTTGTCATACTGCCCATAGCGGCCAAAACCCGAAGCCAAGTTAGATAATGCCATGAACAATGAGGTGCGAAATGGCTCTGGGGTATTAAAAAAAAGTTTCGCGTCGGCTACATAGTTCCGCTTCACGTTTGAAGTTAGTAGTGCGGTGCGGTCTTTTGTATCAGCTATAATCTTTTGTAAGAAAGCATCTCGCTTGCGCTCCTTTTCAGATGCAGGCAATTCGCGTAGCCAATTTATCCACCGGCGATTTGGCACATCAAATTTTGGCAGCTGAAGCGCGTACTTAATTCGCTCTTGAATCGGACTTCCCGGGTTAAGCAGCCAAGAGTTGGAATTTGGAGAAACAGCTTCGCTATACACCGTTTTTTTCAGCCTGTCAGCAAGGCCCCGGTCGTTGTCTGGCCTTGAGGTTATCCACATATGCTCAAAAAAACTGCTGAATGAGCAAGCCCGAAAAGAACTACCAAAATCGGTTTTAGGTTGAATTACCTGCGTTAAAAAGGCTTCCGCAGTAAGCCATTCCTTATCGGCTTCGGTACCCACAAATGTGTAGAGGAAACCATCCCAGAATGGTGGAAAAACAGTCCACGGATGCCGGTCGCGGACGAACCGGGCCAATTGTTCGTCGAAGGACTCAAACCAAATTTGACCAGCGCCCTTGCTACGCTTTATTCCACAGCAGTAGATTGCTTGCATCTTACACAAAAAAGCTTGCAAGAAGGCTTCTTGCGTTTCAAGGTTTGGCAGCGATTCATTGGTTGGACCGAACTCTGATTTGAACACGTTTTCGTGGGCGGCAACTTCTGGAACTGCCGCCTGCAACGCCGCAAGCAGATTTTCCCGCTGCTTATTTTTAAGTGAGAAGCTTACTAAATCTACATTAAAATAATCTAAAATATCAGAATTTTTTTCTTTATCATGATATAAAAACGTTAGGACACTTTGACTTGGCTCAATGGCCAAACTTTCGTAGGCGGCCATGGCGAACAAGCCCATGAATTCCGAATCGCCTGAGTAGCAACACTTTTTAAGAAATTTATAAGAATTATTGCTAGAGATGGCACCGTACTTGGCTGCATAGGGAAAAAACAACTTTCCAAACCTCCTAAAATCAGAGTTACCAGAGAAGTTACTATTGATTCTTAAAGAATCCATACACCTTCCAATAACATCACTGGGCTCATGCAGTGCGGCTGCCATCAATGCATACGATAGATACCCGCCACCATGCCCAAGCCATTCATTCAAGTTGTCAACTCCTAGCAGTAGCCTGGTCCGGCGCGGGTAAATCCGCTCAAACGCTGGCTTCGTCGCCGCATCAAACGGGTTGATATCCCCCAGAAACGCCAGTTGCGCCGCCGAAAAGTCACCCTGCGCCAGCAGCACCCGCAGGCAGTAGTTGAACTGCGCCGGCACTGGCGGCGGGCCGGCCGTGGCCTGAATTTCTCGCGCCGTGTACTGCCGCAACTGCTCCAACCACTGCGTTTTGAGTGTGGCCAGCCAGCGCTGAGTTGTATCGCGGTGTTGCAGGCTGTCGGGGCGGTTGGGCAGAGCGGGAGTGGGGGTGGTCCAGGCTAAGTAGTAGGTCAGGGCCATAACGTAGCGGCCGGCGCGGATGGCGAGGCGGCGCTCGGCCGGGCCGGGGGCGCGGGCGGCGGCGGCACTGCCGCGCGCCGCGTGGTCGACCATCCGCAACCGCTGGTTCAGGTCCAGCAACACCGGGCGTATCAGGGGGTTTTCCCGAGCCACGGTGTCGTACTGCACGTTGCTGACCTGGGCAAACATCTCCAACTCCAGGTCCAGGGCCAGGGTGTCGCTGGGCAGGCGGTTCAGGACGCTGGCGAAACGATAGTCCTCGGGGCCGGACGCAAACTTGTCGAGCCGGTCGGCTTCAATTACCAGCCGGGCCTTATTTCCCATTTCCACGTAGGGCGAGGTCAGGAAGGGCAGGCGCTGCTCGATAATGGAGTAGGCCACATACTCATTGGTGCGCTGGTGCTGGCTCCAGCCAAACCAGATGAGAGCCGCAAAAATCAGCGGTCCCAGCACGTAAGTTGCCAGGTTACCAGCCCCGTAACGGGCCACCAGCAGCGAGAACCACAGCCGGCGTTGGCTGCGGGCCAGAAACTCTCCAATCAGGGTGCTTTGGGCCTCGGCCTGGGGGTGCTGGGCGGAGCCGGTGCCCCCGTCGGCCACGTAGTACGTCAGCCAGTTGGCGTTGGGCTGCTTGCGGCGGTGCCACTTGGCAAACTGGCTGTAGGGGCCAATGGGCAGCAGGTAGCCTTTGTCGCGGGCGTGGCTGGCCCAGCTTTGGGCCTGGACCGTGAGTTGGCCCACCGTGCGCACGTCGTCGGCTTCCTGGCTGGCCCAGGTGGCCAGGCGCTGCCAGTTGCGAATCAGGCTTTCGTGGGTAATGTCCAGCACCGCGTCGGGTGGCAGCGCGGCGGTGTCGTCGTCGCCGTCCCACAAAAACGGGGACAGGAAGGTGTTGCCGGGCTGCCGGAACGGGCGCAGCACCCGGCACACCACCGGCCAGGGCAAGGCCGGGTCGTTGAGAATGGCCGTGAGTTCGGCCCCTGTCATGCGGTTGCGCACCACCCGGTGGGCATCCATTTTGGTTAAGGCCCGGAAGGCGGTTGCCACAATGCGCTCGGCCGTGCCGGGGGCCAGCGCCGGGCCAAAAGCGGCGTTGTAGCGGGCAGCGGCTTCGGTGTAAAGCTGGTCGGCGTGGGCATCCAGCACATTGTGCAACGACGGGCGGGCCAGCAAGTGCAACTGCCGCACGGGCGGGAGCGCGGCCCGCCAAGTGGCGAAGCGGCCCTGGTCTTCCCACGGGATTTCGATGGCCGGCATCCCGCCCACCATCGCATAATGCACCAGGTCCAGCTCTTCGCGCCCCTGGTCGGCGGCCTGCCAGATTTGGTAGAGGGCGTGTTGCAGCACCGGCAGTTGGTCGCGGCCGTCGCGGTTGTCGTCCACCAAGCGCTGCACCAGGCGGTCGGCGATGCGGTTGCCGCTCAGCACGGCCGGCTCCTGAACAATTTCGACAAACTCGGCACGGGTGAGGCGGGGCACGAAATACTGGCTTTCGCCAATGAGTTCCACCAAGCCCCGGAACTCGGCGCACTGCCCGATAAAATCGGAGCGCATGGTGCAGACGACGTAGATGGGCAAGCCCCGTTCGCGGGCCAGGCGCGTGGTTTCGAGCAGCAGGTTCACCACGGTTTGGGCGGCGGCGGTGGGCGCGTCGCCGGCGTAGTTTTCGGCGTTCGTAAAAAACTCCTCAAACTGGTCCAGCACCAGCAGCAGGTTGGCGGCCTCGCGCCGCGAGTGCCGCCCGGCGGCGGCCGGGGCTTCGTCGCCTTCGGCCGGGCACAGCGGCGAAGCCTGGTAGAGGTCGACGAGGGCCGAAAACCCCTGTTGCAGTTGCGTTTCCACGGCTTCGGCGCTGCGCTCGAGGTGCAGGCCCGCCGCCAGGGCGCGGGCCAGGTTGTGCAGCGGCTGCCGTTCGGGCCGGAACGTGCACACCGACCAGTTGCTGAACCGCGCCCGGAAAAACCCGGCCCGGATTTCGGGCAGCAACCCCGCGTACACCAGCGACGACTTGCCGTCGCCCGAGGCCCCGGTTATCATCAGAAAATGTTGCCGGGCCAGCAGCTCGATGCACTTGCCGATGTGCGTTTCGCGGCCCCGGAAATAAATGGCTTCGTCTTCGGTGAAGGTGCGCAGGCCGGTGTAGGGGCACACCGGCACGGCGAGGTCGCGCAGCAAATCGGGGGCGGAGGATTTCATGCGGGCAGGCGGGGCAGCTACTCGTTGCCGAGTTGGTTGAACACGCGCTGCACTTCGTCGGAGATGCGGTGGTGGGCCAGCACCGACGAAATCACGCGCGGGGCCTTGAAGGTGCGCAACTTGTTGAGCGCCGGGTCGTCTTCGCCCAACAGCATGATGGGCGTGGTCGAGGTGGCCCCGCCCACCAGCCGCCACACCTGCTTCACAAACGGCAAGGCCCAGTCGGCGCTGTGCTTGAAATAGACCACCGCCAGCCGGCTGCGCGGAATGGCCCGCACCGATATTTCCTTGTACTGGTCTTCGCTGTCGGGCTCAATGGTGAGCAGTTCGCACGGCACAAACTGGCTCAGGTGGTCGGTAATGGCGTTGGCTTCCTCAAAATCCAGCTGGTTGTAGATAAAGAAAATGTCGTTGTCTTTCTCCACGGCGGCCCGCACCGGCGGCGGCCCGGCGATGCTGCTCCGCAGTTCCTCAACAAATTGCATGGTGGTGGCGACGCTGGAAAACGTGCGCCGGGCCGTGAGGCTGTTGCGAACCTGGCTCACAAACTGCTGCTGAGCCGCCCGCAACGGCACCCCCTCGGCCGGGCAGTGCCACACAAACTGCTGAAAGGCGGCATCGTCGGTGCCCCGCTGGCTGGCCGCGTCGTAGGCAAACTGCGGAAACGAGAGGTCGTCGTTGTCCTCGAAGCGCCGCCCAAACTCGTTGCCCAGCAAGTGCACGGCGCAGGTTGCGGCCTGCAACGCCGCCTGGGTTTGCTGCCGGTACGCGGCTTCGTCGAGTGGGCAGTCGGTGACGGGCACCACCCGGAAACCGGCTTTGGTGCACACGGCCATTAGCTCGTCGCGCCGGGCGACCAATTCTTTGGCCACCCAGGGCACAAACACGGTGGTGCCCGTGCTGTCCGTGCTGCCCGCTGCCGGGGCAGGTACGGCACCGGCACCGGGCAGCGCGGGCCGGGCCTGCGGGCTATTCTTGAGAGCCATCACGAGGTCTTTGATGGCGTTGGCAACCTTGTTTATTTGGTTGCGGTACAGAGGCTTGCTGGAAGCGGGTGCGTCGTCGTCGCTGGGGCGCAGGGGGCGGTTCACGCCGAGTTCCTGGTACACGAAATCGATGCTGCGGAGGTGGCCGCCCAGTTCGCGTTCCAGCAGTTGCACGTCGTCGGGGTCAAGGTCGTGGATGCGCAGGGGCAGAATGCGGCTGGCCTGGTTGCCGTTGGGCAAGCGCAGGTTTAGGCCCAGGGCATCGCGACTGGCCCGCTGCTGAAAGGGCAGAAACTCGTGTTGCCACGAATACTTGGTGGGGTCGCAGTAGGTTTGGGAAACCAGCGGAATGAAAATCAACGAATTCAGCCGGTGACTTAGGCTGCCGCTCACGTCGTGCGAGGCCCCCAGGCCGTGTTCCAGGCCCTGGTCGAAGTAGATGTTGAGCCGGTCCTTGATGGTGGCCGACAACTCCTGTTGCAGCCGCTGTACAAACTCCGTCACCCACCCGTCGTAGCGGTCGTCGTTGCGGCGGTAGCTGATAAAAATGTCGTGTTCGAAACCGGGAAGGACAGCGCTCATGGCGGGACCGGGGTGGAATAGAAACCCTAGCGGGGCCAAATATAAGCAGGCGCGGAGATTAAACGTTGCCGGTCCCGGCTGCCGGTTCCAAAAATCCGTTGCTGGCAGCTACAGAGGCAGCGTAAGCATCACTGCCCCTGCTCTTTCAGGCTATTGCCAGTTCCGAGGTCCGAAACCGCCGGTTTCGGCCCGGTCCATGTCACGGCGTTGTGGTTGCCGGAGGTGCTGGCGCTGCCCAGGGTGGCGGCAGCCACGCGGTTGTTGTTGCCTGCCACCGTGAGGCGGGCGCAGGTGCCGGTGAGGCGCACGTTGTTGTTGTTGCCGAGGACGGTCACGGCATTGCCGTCGCAAGCAACGGTGCGGCTGCTGTTGTTGCCGCTGATGCTAACCGCATTGCCACTTGTCACCGTGGCAGTGCCCGCGCCCTGAATGCGTTTTTTTACACGGGTGCGGGTGGTGGTCACGGTGCCCCCGGCTCCCTGCACGGTGGTGCCGTGCTGGTCGGTCACGATGCTGCCACCGGGGCCGCCGATGGTGGTGGTTTGGGCGGCAACGGGGCGGGCGGCGCTGCCCAGCACGGCGGCCAGGGCCAGGAAAAAGACCTGTTTCATGGAGTCAGGGGGTGACGTTGTTGCAGTCAAAGCCGGACGAACGACGGCCTGCGAAACCTTACGCAACGCCGGAGGCGGGGTTTTGCGAACTGCCCCTGCTGGCTCCGGGGGCCAGGCCACCGGCGGCCGTGCCCGCAGCCGGTAGGCGTTGTGGGCGATGCGCCCGGCCGAATACGCCAGCCAGGCCGCCAGCAGCCCCCCGCCCAGCCGCCGCCAGCCCGCAGCAGCCGGCCACCGGGCCAGCCCCAGCAGCAGCACCGGCCCGGCCAGCGCGGCCAAGTAGCGTTCGGCATCGTGCAGGCCCGCCGCGCCCCGGTGCAGGTTCACGGCCACGAAGTGGGCCAGCAAATCCACGACCAGCACCCACCACAACAAGCGCAACGCCGCCCCGGACCCGAACAACGGCACGGGGGCGGCCCCCGGCGCAAACGAACGACCCGCCCCGCCCCGCTCCCACCCTGCCAGCGGCCACAGCAGCGCCAGCAACCCCGGCAAACCCACCGCCCACAGCAGCGGCCACTGCGCCCGCCAGCCCGTGGCCAGCGGCACAAACCAACGCCCCAGCACGAAGCCGTAGTCGGCCACCGAGTTGCCCAGCTTGGCCAGGCCGTACACGTGCTGATAGACCGGCGGCCCGGAACTCACTTCGGCGTAGTAGTTCCAGGCCAGGCCCCCGGCCGCGCCCAGCAGCCCGTGCAGCGCCAACGGCCGCCAGCGGCCCCGCGTGGCCCCCGTTGCCAGCAGCCCCGCCGCCGCCCCGGCCAACAGAAAAAACCCCGACGTGCGTTGCAGCGGCAGCAAAAACCCCAGCGCCGTAGCCAGCCCCAGCCAGCCGCCGTGCCCGCTTCGCAGCCAAGCCAAGAGGCTCACGAAGTAGCCCGCCGCCAGCAGCCCAAACACCGTTTCGGCCCACACGAACTTGGCCGGCACCAGCACCGCCGTGCTCAGGGCCAGCAGCGGCGGCAGCCACTGTGCCCGCCCCGGCGGCAGCAGCTTTTCACCCAGCCTGCTCCAGAGAACCAAGCTGCCCAGCAGCGCCGCGCCGTGCAGCAGCCGCACCGCCCAGGGCGCGTAGCACAGCGCCAGCAGCCCCGGATACAGCGGACCCCAAAACCGGTAGGGCAGCCCGTCCACATCAGTAAGTTGGCCGGTTTGGCGCAGGTGCAGGGCCGTGCCCAGGTAGTGGCGCGAGTCGCCGGTGCCGCCCAGGCCGGGGCCGGTGAGGTATCCGAACAGGACCAGCAGCCCGGCGGCAGCCAGCAGCAAGCTTAAGCGGTTGGCCTTGTTCACTTTTGGGGGTTGAGTTTTGGGTGTTCGGTTTTGGTGTTCGGTGTTGGGTTTTTGGTGTTGGGTTTTTGGTGTTGGGTGTTCGGTGTTCGGTGTTGGGGTGGACCCTACCCAACACCAAAAACCCAACACCAAAAACCCAACCCCCCAAAATCCTCGTGAACAACACCAATCTTATGCCGAGGCCACCGTGGCCGTGGGCACAATCTTTTTCACCAGCCCTTGCAGCACCTTGCCCGGCCCGCACTCCACGAAGTCGGTGGCCCCGTCGGCGGCCATGCGCGCCACGCTTTGGGTCCAGCGCACGGGGGCCGTGAGTTGGGCCAGCAGGTTGGCTTTTATTTCGGCGGGCGCGGTGTGCGGGGCCGCGTCCACGTTCTGGTACACCGGGCAGCGGGCGGCCTGGAAGGTAGTTTTCTGGATGGCTTCGGCCAGGGCGGCGGCGGCGCTGCCCATCAGGGGCGAGTGGAAAGCCCCGCCCACGGGCAGCGGCAGCGCCCGCTTGGCCCCGGCGGCTTTCAGGGCCTCGCAGGCCCGCGCCACGCCTTCGGCCGCCCCGGATATGACCAGTTGGCCGGGGCAGTTGTAGTTGGCGGCCACCACCACGTCGCCGTCCTGGCTGATTTCCTGGCAAATGCGCTCCACCGTGGCATCGTCGAGGCCCAGGATGGCGGCCATCGTGCCGGGCTGGGCCAGGCAGGCGGCCTGCATGGCCTGGGCGCGGCGGGCCACCAGCGGCAGGGCATCGGCAAAGGCCAGCGCCCCGGCCGCCACCAGCGCCGAAAACTCGCCCAGCGAATGCCCGGCCGTCATGCCCGGCTGCAAGTCGGGCCGGGCCGCAAGCTGCGCCAACGAATGCACAAAAATGGCTGGCTGCGTCACGTCGGTGCGCCGCAAATCGTCGTCCGAACCGTGAAACATGACCTCGGTCAGGGCAAACCCCAGCAGGGCGTTGGCTTGCCCGAACAGGGCGTGGGCGGCTTCGTTTTGGTCAAACAGCTCGCGGCCCATGCCGGGAAACTGGCTGCCCTGGCCGGGAAAAACAATGGCGGGGTGTGGCACGGCGGAGGTTTTTAGAGGGTGGGATTTAGAGGGTGGGAAATGCGGGGCAAATGTAGGGGCGGCGGCCGGTTGGTCCGGCAGGGCGCGAACCTTTCCACCGCCTGCCACTACGCAGCTGGCAGCCCACTCCGGCCGGAACCAGCCCGGTGCCCTGCGGGCCAGCGCCGAGGTCAATGGCCCAACTCCAAGCCTGCGGGCCCGATTTTTGCACGTCCGTCCGAAACCGAACACCCGGCCGTTAGCGGGGCTTTAAAACTTGTGATACCATGCGCCCTACTTTCTTTTTCCTGGCGGCTTTACTTACTAGCATCGCCGCCCCTACCCCGGCCCAGCGCCTGATGTGGGAACGCACCAGTTTCCGTAATGGCGCTTATGGCGAGAATATGCCTACGATGTACTTCACTCCCCTTCATCAAATTCAACTGCTAGGTATATATACAGCGCCGCCCACGAGCGCCTTGCCCTGCCAGGTGCTGGGCCATCCGTACTACCGCACCTACGACCTGAACGGAACGTTGTTGCGCGAAAGGGCGGGCCGCTTATCCGTCAATGCGAACTTAGGCGACGTAGCGGCAGCGGCCCTAGGCGGCAGTTGGTGGCCCATGCATGCGGCCGTGTGTAGCAGCGGCCCCACCTACGCCCGGCCATACCTGCAACGCCTCTCAGCGGCGGGCGACACCCTGCGCGGCTGCTGGCTGGCCCCAACTGCCGCGTTTGCCGGTGCCGTGCTGGCCCAGGGCAACCGGCTGGTGACGGCGGGCTACGCTTACATTTCTCCGACCAACCGCGCCCAACTCACTTGCACCGACACGCTGGGCAACGTGCGCTGGCAGTACACCTACTCCCACCCCGCTGGCCAGTCCAACGATGCCTGTGCGGCGCTGGTCCGCACCCCGCGCGGGGGCTACCTGCTCGTGGGCAACGCCTCGGCCCAGGGCACCCAGCACGCGGTGACCGAAACCGACAGCCTGGGCCATCTGCTCAAGCAGCGCCTCTACTCCCCCCTCGGCCCTGCTTTCCGCACGACTCACGTTTACGATAACTACTGCAACGCGCTGGCGCTGCCCAACGCCCAGGGCTACCTGCTGGCAGCGGCGGCCGACTCCACGATGGGCCTGAAAACGCTCGGCTACGTGCTGTGCCTGGACACGGCCCTGAACGTGCGCTGGGTGTACCGCAACCCGCCCCGCACCAACGGCAACACCAACCGCAGCCAGTACGCCTACAAAATTCGCTTCCTGCCCAACAACACGGTTGGGGTGCTGCTGCACGACCTGCGCGGCAGCGGCAGCCCCGACACCTATTTGGTGCAGGTGGACCTTGCCACCGGCCAGCGCATCGGCACCCCCTACACGATGAGTTCCAACACCCAAAGCGACGTGGTGCCCTACGACTGGCAGTGGCTGGGCGACGGGACGCTCGTCCTCAGCGGTGGGTCGCAGCAACTGGGCGTGACGGGCGGACTGGGCTACGTGGCCCGCTGGGACTTTCGGGGCACGCCCCTGGCCGCCCGCACCGCCGCCGCCGCCCGCGCGGCGGCCACCTTCTACGCCTTCCCCAACCCGGCCAGCGGCCCCGTGACGCTGCACTGGCAACTGCCCCCCGGACAGCGGGCGGGCGCGGTGCGGCTCTACTCGCTGCTGGGCCAACTGCTGCGAACCGTGGTCCTGCCGCCCGCCGCCGAGGGGCAGCAGGAAGTGGCCGGGCTGGCGGCCGGGCTGTACGTGGCCCGGCTCGTGGACGGCGACGGGCGCGGCCAGGGCAGCGCCGTGCGGCTGGAAGTGCGCGAGTAGCGGCCACAAGCACGTAACTCCCTGGTCTGAATGGGACTTGGATGGAATTTAACTCTTTACCCTCGTTCGTTATGAATCAACTCGCTTTTTTCTCGCGTGGCCCGGGTTTCGCCCGCGTGGCCTGCGCAACCGGGCAGACAGTCGGCAACTGCAAAATCGTCGTGATTCGTTGATTTTCAACCCGAAGGGGTGGTGAGGCCAATGACTGACCATGCCACCCCTTCTTTTTATCTTTCAATTATGCGCAGTCTTCTTATCATTTTGGTGTTGGGTTTGAGCCTAACCCCCAGCCTCCTTACTGCCCAGCGCCTGATGTGGGAACAGGCATCTATTCCGCCCGGGGCTCCTGGGCCAGAAGCTGCCGTAACTATTACTTTGACCGGCAACCAGCGATTTCTGATGATGGGCGGCCATGCGTTACCCATTTCGGTCACAAGTTGTGTGGCTGCTTACCGGGTATATTTTCGTGAGCAAACATTAACGGGCGCAGTACTCCAGGAAAAGCGAGGCCGGGGGCTATCTGGCGGCAGCGTGTTTAGCTACGCCATCGGTAGTCCCGGCGTGGGCTGGTTTACAGGGCCAGCCGATGTGTGCGTGGGTACTCGGCATACCCCTCGGGCACTAATACAGCGTGTTACTGTGACCGGCGACACCGGCCGCGCTTGGTACACAGCCCCGGCCCCCCCCGAAACCAAATCGTCGGCCCTGCTGGTGCAGGGCAACAAAATCATTACGGCCGGGCACATCCGGCCCATTGGGGTCAGCGGCCAAATCCAGCAGGCTCAACTGACTTGCTCCGACACGCTGGGTAACGTGCGTTGGCAGCACAACTACGCCCGCCAACCATCGTCTCTAGACGAAATTATTGCTGTGGCCCCAACGCCCCGAGGTGGCTATCTCCTCAGCGGCGATGCTTATGATTTTCAAGCATCGGGCTATAGTCACTATGTTGTCGAGGCCGATTCGTTGGGTCAATTCCGCCGTTCGCGCTTGATTCAGCCTCTGGGGCCGGGTTATAACGACGGCAGCCGGGTGTCCACGGAGTGCAACATCATCACCTTGCCCAACGCACAAGGCTACTTGCTGTCCGGTATGGCCGATTCACTGCGGCAAGGAATTTTCTACAAACGCACCGGTTATGTGATGCGCTTAGACACTTCTCTGAACGTGCAGTGGGTGTACCGTCACCCGGCCGCGCTGGCTGGCACCAACGCTACTCAGAACTACGCCTACCGCCTCCGGCTGCTGCCCAACGGCACCGTGGGCCTGATGCTCACCGACGTGCGAAACGCCGGCACCCCCGATGTGTTCATTGCCCAAGTGGACATGCAAACCGGGCGGCGTGTGGCGCTCTACACCATGAGTTCTAACACCCAGGCCGTGGTCGTGCCCTGGGACTGGCATTGGGTAGGCGACGGAACACTATTGCTCTGCGGCTATTCTCTCCAGACAGGTGTGACCTATAAACAGAGCTACGTGGCCCGCTGGGACTTCCGCGCCACGCCCCTGGCCGCCCGCACCGCCGCCGCCGCCCGCGCGGCGGCCACCTTCTACGCCTTCCCCAACCCGGCCAGCGGCCCCGTCACGCTGCACTGGCACCTGCCGCCCGGCCAGCGGGCGGGCGCGGTGCGGCTCTATTCGCTGCTAGGCCAACTGCTGCGAACCGTGGTCCTGCCGCCCGCCGCCGAGGGGCAGCAGGAAGTGGCCGGGCTGGCGGCCGGGCTGTACGTGGCCCGGCTCCTGGACGAACACGGGCGCGGCCAGGGCAGCGCCGTGCGGCTCGTGGTGGAGTAAGGCGCGGCGGGCGTATCTTGCTGGCGTGATTGCACAGTTACTTTTCCCTTGTCCTCGTATGAACCCACTCGCTTCTTTTTCGCCACTGGCGGGTTTTGCCCACGTGGCTTGCGCCACGTTCCGCTACTTCTACCCCGGCGCTTCGTGCCCCGGCGCGGCCAACGGGGCCACGGGCAACGGCCAGCCGCAGCCCAGGCCAGCGGCCAATGCCCCGGCCCGGACGCAGACCACTACTCGCCTACAGGCTTACCCCACGCCCAGCCACGACCAGGTGACGGTGCAGTTTAGCGCCATGCCCCCAGCCGGGGCACGGCTGGAACTGCGCGAGGTCGTCACCGGGCGGGTCGTGCGCCAGCAGGCCGCCAGCGCCGCCGCCGCCCAACTGGCCGTGGGCGACCTAGTGCCCGGTGTGTACGTCAGCCGCTTGCTGGATGCCGATGGGCAAGTGCTAGGCACGGGCAAAGTAGTAGTGGTTCGTTAATTTTTTTCAGCTGGAAAGGGGCTGATTCGCTGTATTAATGTCAGCGAATCAGCCCCTGAAAAGCTGTCCAACATAATGCGAACCCTACTTTTTCTAACGGCTTTGCTCGTGAGCATCGCCGCACCGGCCCAGCGCCTGATGTGGGAACGTACCAGCTTTCGTGCCGGTGCCATCAACGAGAATATGCCCACGATGTACGTAACGCCCGCCCGCCAAATCCAACTGCTGGGGGGTTACTCGATGACTCCCACAAGTACCATGCCCTGCCAGGTGCTGGGCCACTCCTACTACCGCACCTACGACCTGAACGGAACGCTGCTGCGCGAACGGGCAGGCCGCATTGACATCAACGGCAACATCGGCTTTGCGGCGGCCCCGGCCTCGGGCGGCGGCAGTTGGTGGCCCTCGCACGCGGCCGTGTGCAACAACGGACCCAACTACGCCCGGCCCTACCTACAACGCCTGTCGGCCGCCGGCGATACCCTGCGCGGCTTCTGGCTGGCCCCCGCCCCGCCCAACGCCTTCGCCAGCGCCGTGCTGGCGGCCGGCAACCAACTGGTCACGGCGGGCTATACCTATATTTCCCCCACTACCCGCGCCCAACTCACTTGCACCGACACGTTGGGCAACCGGCGCTGGCAATACACCTATCCCCGTCCTGCTGGCCAGTCCAACGACGCCTGTGCGGCCCTGGTCCGCACCCCGCGCGGGGGCTACCTGCTCGTAGGCGATGCCTCGGCCCAGGGCCTCCAGCATTCGGTGACTGAAACCGACAGCCTGGGCCGCCTGCTCAAGCAGCGCCTCTACTCCCCCCTCGGCCCCGCCTTTCGCACGGCCTATGTTTACGCCGACTACTGCAACGCGCTGGCGCTGCCCAACGCGCAGGGCTACCTACTCTCGGCGGCGGCCGACTCCACGATGGGCTACAAGACGCTGGGCTACGTGCTGTGCCTGGACACGGCCCTGAACGTGCGCTGGGTGTACCGCAACCCGCCCCGCACCAACGGCAACACCAACCGCAGCCAGTTGGCCTACAAAATTCGCTTCCTGCCCAACGGCACGGTCGGGGTATTCTTCCGCGACGTGCACGGCGGCGGCAGCCCCGACACCTACCTCGTGCAGGTGGACCCCGCCACCGGCCAGCGCGTGGGCACCCCCTACACGATGAGTTCCAACACCCAAAGCGACGTGATGCCCTACGACTGGCAGTGGCTGGGCGACGGGACGCTCGTCCTCAGCGGTGGGTCGCAGCAACTGGGCGTGACGGGCGAACTGGGCTACGTGGCCCGCTGGGACTTTCGGGGCACGCCCCTGGCCGCCCGCACCGCCGCCGCCGCCCGCGCGGCGGCCACCTTCTACGCCTTCCCCAACCCGGCCAGCGGCCCCGTCACGCTGCACTGGCACCTGCCGCCCGGCCAGCGGGCGGGCGCGGTGCGGCTCTATTCGCTGCTAGGCCAACTGCTGCGAACCGTGGCCCTGCCGCCCGCCGCCGAGGGGCAGCAGGAAGTGGCCGGGCTGGCGGCCGGGCTGTACGTGGCCCGGCTCGTGGACGAACACGGGCGCGGCCAGGGCAGCGCCGTGCGCCTGGAAATGCGCGAGTAGCGGCAGCGGTTCAAGCACACTCGAAGCGACGGGCCAACAGGTCCGTCGTTTTTGGTTTGGGAAGGCCGCGCTGGTATGAAAACGGCCCCACTGCCTGGAATTCGGTGCCCCCGCCGCCAGGGGATGTGCTGCACCACGGGTTGGGCTAAAAAAAAGCTCCCCACCATAGGTGAGGAGCTTTTTGAAGCTATGAAGCAACCGTCCCGAAGGACTGCTCCACTTACGACAGCAACCGGGGCAGCGGATTGCCAGCCGGCAGCATTCTTGCAGAGAAGGAGGGATTCGAACCCCCGGACCTGTAACAGTCAGCGGTTTTCAAGACCGCCGCAATCGACCACTCTGCCACTTCTCTGGGAAATGAGCATTGCTCATTAGTCATTACTCAAAAGCAGAGAGGAAGGGATTCGAACCCCCGATACCGTTGCCGGTATAACGGTTTTCGAAACCGTCGCATTCGACCACTCTGCCACCTCTCTGAATAGGTTCCCCGACTGGTTTAGGGAGTGCAAAAGTACGGCAAAATGCGGAACCCGGCGCAGTGGCGGCGAAAAACTTCGCGGGTGAGCCAGGGCCAAAGTCGTTGTCAGGCCGTTTTGGGCCGTAGCTGTTCGCGTTTCACGCTCGCCAACCGGCCCGTCACGGCATCCACGCTCACGTTCACCTCGAAGCCAATGATGAGGGTCATGCACACAAATTCCAGCCACACCATGAAGCCCACCAGCGCCCCGATGGAGCCGTAGAAGTGGTTGTAAGAGTTGAAAATGCGCACGTAGAGCGTGAACAGAAACGACACCAGGAAGATGAGCAGCGTGGCCACCACGGCCCCCACCGACAGCAGCGGCCATTTGTCGTGCACGGGCGGCACGAAATAATAAATCACGGACGTGGTGCTGAGGAACAAGCCCAGCAACGACCCAAACCGCACCGTCGTGACGACCAAATCGGTGAACCGTTCCGGCACGATTTCATAAAACACCAGCCCGTCAATCATGTACGTACCGAAGAAAATGCCCGCAATGGCCAGCACCAGAATCAGGGACAAGACGAAGGTGAGCGCCGTAGCAATGAGACGTTTGCGCACGTAGCTGCGGTGCTTGAACCAGGGATACTTTTTCTCAAACGCATCGAGCAGCGCCATGATGCCGTTGGAACTGAGCACCAGCGCCGCCCCGAACCCAAACGAGAGCAGGCCGCCGTGCGGAATGTTCACGATGTCCTCGATGGTGGTGGCCGTGGCCGCGTACAGTTCGCGGGGCATGAAATCGGCTAGAAACTGGAGAATGTCCACGTTCAGGTTCGGGACGGGGATGTACGGGATGAGCGTGAACAGGAAAATAATGGTCGGGAAAAGCGCCACCGTCAGGTTGAAGGCCATGTAGGCGGCCCGTTTCTCCAGCGAATCGAGCCGCAACTCGTGCAGCACCCGGTCGATGACATCGTACAGCGACGCGCCGCTGCGGAACCGAACACGCTTCAGCCCCACGATGGCGCGGCGCACCGGCCACTGCTGGCGCAGGTCGGGAAGGCGGGAACGGACGGGGGGCGGGTTCATTTTTCAATTATTTTCCAAAAGCCGCCGGGGCCGGCGCATCGGTCGGCACCGTTGGCCCGCCGAGCGGCCCGGCGATTTCGTCGTCGCTAAAATACGGCCCCAGTTTGGCCACGATGCTGGCGGGCACTGGCACCGGCCGCCCGGTGCTGGTGCTGACGAACACCATCAGCGTGTGGCCTTCGGTGAGCAGTTCACGGGCTTCGTTGTAAATCTCATACTCAAACAGCACCCGCGACCCTTCGGCGGGTTGCCGGAGCAAAAGCCGGACCGTAAGTAAATCGTCGTAGCGGGCGGGGCGGCGGAAACGGCTGCGAAGCTCGCCCACCGGCATTCCCACCCCCTCGGCCTCCAGGTCTTTGTAGCGAATGCCCAACTGCCGGAACGATTCGGTGCGGGCCACCTCAAAATACGCCGCATAATTGCCGTGATAGACGTAGCCCATTTGGTCGGTTTCGGCGTAGCGGACGCGAATTTGGATGTCGGAGGTGTACATTTTTTGTTAGCTGATGGCAGAACAGGGTGGTCCGACGACTTTTTCAGTCGTCCGACCACTAAACTGGTTGCACGGCCCTGTTCAACGAATAGTGGTCCGACGACTGAAAAAGTCGTCGGACCACCCTGTTCTGCCATCAGCCTAACCTCACCGGATGCCCGCCCGGTTCAGCGCCGCCTGGTAGCGCCGGGCATTCACCAGATGGCCGGTTTCGTCGGTGGCAAAGGCGTGGTAGCCGCTGAAATCGTCTTTGGCGCAGAAATACAGGTAGTTGTTCGCTTCGGGATGCAGCACGGCCTCAATGCTGGCGATGCTGGGCAGGTTGATGGGGCCGGGGGGCAGGCCCGCGTATTTGTAGGTGTTGTAGGGCGAATCTTTTTGCAGATGCTCGTTCAGCACCCGCTTGATGGTGAAGTCACGGTTGGCGTACACCACGGTGGGGTCGGCTTGCAGCTTCATGTGGCGTTGCAGGCGGTTGAGGTACACGCCCGCGATGCGGGGGCGCTCGTCGGGGTGCTGCTGCTGCTCGGCCTCTACGATGCTGGCCAGGGTGCTGACCTGGGCACGGCTGAGGCTGAGCTTTTGGCGGGCCGCGTCGCGGGCGGGGGTCCAGAATTTTTCGTACTCTTTTTTCAGGCGTTGCAGCAGGTTTTCGGCCGAGGTGTTCCAATACAGCTCGTAGGTGTTGGGGATGAACATCGTGAGCACCGTGGTGGTGTCGAAGCCCAGGTTGCGGGTGTAGGCGGGGCTGCTCAGGAGCGAGTCGAAGGTACTGGCGCGAACATCCAACTGCTGCGAGAGCTTGACGGCCAGCTCGTGCCGCAGCCGCACATTGGTGAAGGTGAGGCGCAGGGGCGACTGCCGGCCGCTTTTCAGTTCGTTGATGAGCTGGCGGTTGGTGGCCCCGTCGGGGATTTCGTAGCGGCCCGGTTTCACGGCTCCGGGCCGGTCGTAGTTCATCAAGCGGGCCACGAAGTGCAGCGAGAGCTTGTCCACGACGGTGGTGGTTTTTTCAATTTGAGCCAGCGCCGTTTTCCAGGTTGCCCCGCGCGGAATCAATACAAACACCCGGCGGCCCTCGGTTTCAAAGTTGGGCGTGAAGAACACCTGGTAGAAATAATACGAGAAAAACACCAGCCCCAGGCCCAGCACCACGGCCACCGTGGCCCAGCGGCGGCGGCGGCGCAGGGCGTTGCCTCGGTAGTCAATTCGGGGTTTGAGGTTGGGGGAAGCCATCGGGAAGGAGCGGGTTTTTGCGGGGCCGCACCCCAAAAGTACGCACGTCGGGGAACCACGAACGGCATTTTTGCACTACTTTTCCGCCGCCTTAGTACCTTGCCGCCGCTTTTGGGCGGTGCTACGGCCGTGCCCCGCACTTTTTTTGTTCTTTTACCGCCTTATTCTTTTGCTCTCATGGCCGCCACGCTCCTCCGCATCCACCCCGAAAACCCGCCCCAAAACCGTATCCAGCAAGTTGTCGAGGTGTTGCGCAAGGGCGGCATCGTCATCTATCCCACCGACACGGTGTATGGCATCGGCTGCGACATTCACAACCAGAAAGCCGTTGAGAAGCTCTGCCGCATCAAGGGCCTCAACCCCGACAAGGCCAACCTGAGCTTTATTTGCCACGACCTCTCGCACATTGCCGACTACGCCCACGGCATCACCACGCCCGCCTACAAGGTGCTGAAAAAGGCGTTGCCCGGCCCGTTTACGTTCATTTTTGAGGCCAGCGCCAAAGCTCCCCGCGTGGGCGGCCAGAAGCGCAAAACAGTCGGCATCCGGGTGCCCGACAACCAGATTATCCTCCAAATCGTCAAGGAATTGGGCAACCCCATCGTCAGCACCTCGGTGCGCGAAGACGAAAACACCCTGGACGAGTACGTGACCGACCCCGACCTCATCCTGGAAAAATACCGCACCATGGTGGACCTCGTCATTGACGGCGGCTTCGGCGGCAACGTCCCCAGCACCATCATCGACTGCACCAACGACGACTTTGAACTCGTGCGGCAGGGCGCGGGTGACATTGAGCAATACCTGTGAAGGGTTGAGTTTTAAGGGTTGAGTTTTCAATGAGTTTTATCCCACTCAATTCTCAAAACTCAACCCTTCGTTGGTGTTTCCAGCGCCGGTGGCTCCACAGGTACTGGTCGGGCGTGCGGCGGATGTCTTTTTCCAACTGCCGCACAAAGGCTTCGATGATGGGAAAGCTGTCCGGCTCGGCCTGGGCGGTGGCGCGGCCGTCGGGCAGTTCGGTGAAGGTGATTTCGTAGTGGCCGCGCCGGACGCGGCGGATGCCGACGTACACCACGGCGCAGTCGAACTGCGCGGCCAGCCGTTCGGCGCTGGTATAAAACCCGGCCTCCTGGTGCATGAAGGTGGTCCAGTAGGGCCGGTCTTCGGGGCCGGCGGCCTGGTCGAGCAGCAGGCTGAGGGTGCGGCCCTGGGCGCGGTAGCGGGCCAGGTAGCGCAGGGTGGCGGGCATGGGCACAGCATCGGCCCCGAGGCGGCTGCGAAGGCGGCGCAGGAAGGTTTCAAAAAACGGGTTCTGCAAGGGCTTGTACACGCCCGCCGCCCGGCCGGGAAATTCCAGCGCGGCCCCGCTCAAAATCCATTCCCAGTTGCTGAGGTGCGAACCCAGCGAGAGCACGAAGCGGTTGGCGGCAAAAGGGTTGCCCAGCAGCTCGGGGTTGGTGAAACGCACCCGCCGGGCCAGTTCCGCCGGGCTGATGGCGGCCAGCTTGAGGATTTCGACCATCAACTGAGCAAAATGCCGGTAGAAAGCCCGGCCCAGTTGCCGGATTTCGGGCGGCGTTTTTTCCGGAAACGAGCGGTTCAGGTTCTGCACCACCACGCGCCAGCGGTAACGTACTACGTAGGCCAGCAGCAGGTAGATGCCCTCGGCAAAGCCGTAGAGCACCGGCAGCGGCAGGTGGGCCAGGGCCAGCAGCAGCCAGCCCAGCGGCGCGTAGTACCAGGCATAGGGCCGGGGCGGGGCAGGAGCGGCGCTCATCGGGACGGGGCGGGCGGGGCACCGGCTGGCCCAAAGTCTTCGATGTAGCGGTGGCCGGCAACGCGCTGACTGGTGAGGAGCTTGGTACCGCTGAACACGTCCACCAGCACCGTGAATGGCCCTTCCGGCAGTTCGCCCAGCGGCAACGCGCCCATGACCGACGTGGGCCGGCCCGATTCGCCGGTCCGGGTCTGGTCGCCGCCCGACTCTTTGAGGCCCACGATTTGGGCATGGACCCGCACCGGCTGCCCGGCCGGCACGTTGTGCAGCTCGGCGTAGTAGTACAGCGTTTCGGCCCCGCGCCCGTAGGCCCCGCCCGGCGCGCGGGTCAGCAGGTAGCCGCCCCGGTTGAAATTGCTGTCGTCGAAGCTTTTTCGGGGAATGTAGGCCAGGAGCAACACGTCCGACAGGAACGGCGTGGCCGGGCCAGCCAGTAGCAGAGGCTGTTCCAGGGTCGTGCTGACCCCGTCGGTGCGGTAGAGGTCGCGCACGGTGCCGCGCAACGTGTAGCGGCCGTCGGGCACCATCACGCGCCGCAGAAAGCTGAGGCCGTTTTTGAGGGCCATGGTGGTGTCGTTCTGCACCGGCGGCTTCAGCGTAATCACGTCGTGGTAAATGGCTTTGCCGTCGGCCTTGAGGATGTCCAGCGTCACGATGGCGGCCGACTGAAACGTGCGGGGTGCCCGCTGCTTGAACACCAGCGCGTTCATCGGCACGGTGACGTAGATTTCCACCTCGGCCCCTTTTTCAACCAGGTTCAGGTTGCGGAAGCGGGCCACGTCCATAAACAGTTGGGGCGGCCGGCCGGCCAGGGCCGCGAGGGGGCTGGCCAGGACGGCCAGCGAGAGCAGGAACAGGAAGCGCATCCGGCAAATTTCGCAAACTTTGGTCCAAACTTCCGAACCTGCCCGCCCGATGCGTAGATTTGGCCCCTTGCGGCGGTGCGAAATATCTATTTCGCGCACCTTGCCGTATAGCTTGCCCAAACCCATTCAACCACTTTTTACCAACTCCATGAACACCAAAATCCTGACTGCCGTCCTGGTCCTGGCCAGCGCTACTGCCTTTGCCCAAGTGAAAACCAAAGTGGAAGACGACGGCAAAAAAGTAACCACCACCGGCCCGAACGGCACGATGATGAAAACCAAGGTGGCTGACGATGGCAAGATGAAAGCCAAAGGCAAGGACAACGACGGCAACTCCATCAAGTCGAACACCAAACCCCGCGCCAGCAAAATGATGAAGGGCGACAAGAAAATGAAGGGCGACACGGGACCGAAAGGCGTGTTGGTGGGCGGGGCCATGATGACCCCCGACAAAGACATTGTGGACAACGCCGTTGGCTCCAACGAACACACCACGCTGGTGACGGCCGTGAAGACCGCTGGCTTGGTCGAAACCCTGAAAAGCGCCGGTCCCTTCACCGTGTTTGCCCCCACTAACGAAGCCTTCGCCAAACTGCCCGGCGACACCGTAGAAAAGCTGTTGCAGCCCGAAATGAAGGACCGGCTCAGCACCATCCTTACCTACCACGTAGTGCCGGGCCGCCTGATGGCCAACGACTTGAAAAACGGTATGAAGCTGACCACCGTCGAAGGCGAGCAACTTACGGTAATGCGCGAAGGCAACAACGTAACCCTCAAAGATGTCAAAGGCGGCACGTCGCGCGTGACGATTCCCAACGTGGTATCGAGCAACGGCATCACCCACGTAGTGGACACCGTGCTGATGCCCAGCCGGTAAAAACGCTTCTCTGCCTGACGCAAAAAACGCCCGCCGGAATTTCCGGCGGGCATTTTTTATAGTTGAACGAGTGCCCCGAAGCTGTGCTTCGGCCGCTGCCCGGCAATCGTTCAACGGTCTCGGGCAGCGGCCGAAGCGCAGCTTCGGGGTACTCGTTCAGCGTTGGGGCTGGGCAATGGTGCTGCTGTTGCTGCGACGGTCGCGGGTCGGCACAATGTCAGACGATTGGCGCTGCCCGTCGCGGGTGCGTTGCAAGGGCTGTTCGCGCACGTCCCGCACCGCGTTGGGCGAACTCTCGGGCGTGGCGGCAGGCGAAAAACCCGTGCCGGGGTCGAGGCGACTGGGTTGGGCATCGGCGTTGGTGAGGGTGCGTTGCACCTGCGGCGGCCCCTGAATGGTGCTTTGGTTGAGGGCCGGATTGACGGGCGGCACGGTGGTTTGGTCGTTGCGGCCCGCCCGCACCGGGGCCGTGGGGTCGAAGGGCATGGTTTGGGCCTGGGCGGTGGCGACGGCCAGCAAAGCGGCCAATAAAAACAGGGTTTTCATAAGGAATGGGTGGATAAAAATGAATTAAAAAAACCAGGCTGGCTGTAGTTGCGAACAGCGGCCGGCCTGGCAAGCATCTGGCAAGAAGGGAATTGGTGGACGTTAGCTACTTCATGTCGGACATTTTGGCGTTGCTTTTCATCTTCTTACTTTTGCCATCGTGCATTTTGTGCTTTTCGCGGCCGGCAGTGCGCCCGCCCGCCGAGGGCAAGGTGGCAGCGGTGCCGGTGCCCGGCGACAGCACGTCGCGGTTGTTGCCGATGCTGGCCCCATTTTGCATGGTGCTGGGCTGGGTGGTGGTGCCGGTTTGTTTTCCGCTCAAGGTGCCGCCACTTACGGTGCTGGTGTTGGCGGGCTGGGTTTGAGCGGTGGCGGCGGGGCTGAGGCCCAGCGTCAGCAGGGCGGGCAGCAGCAGTTGAGAGGCTTTCATGTGGTGAGGGAGTTGGGGTGAAAAGGATTCGCCGCGTCTGGCGGCGGATTGGTTACGCAAAATCCGGGGCAATGTTGAGGCCGGGCCGATGGCTGGCCGCCGCTCTGTGCGAAACGCCGGGGCCGGTTGTGCATTGGGAAGACTTCCGCAACGAGTGGGGCTGCCCGGCCCCCGTGGGGCGCGGCCCGGTGAGAGGCGGGCAGTAGGGCAGCGGCCCTGTACGACAACACCCACGGCGCGGCAGCCGCGCAAGCCGTGCCGGACCAGGGTGCGGCAAATGCGTCCGAGGCCGACCCGGCGGCCTTCGGCCCGCAAACGCCGCGTACCGTAGTGCTGGCCGTGCCGGGCAAAGGCTTGGACAACCGCCGCTTACCCGGCCGGCGCGGGGGCAGTTCGCGGGTGCTGGAACTGCCCGGCGTAGCTAGCGCTGGGGCCCACCTGCCAGACCCGGCAGAGCCGGCGCACGGGCACCTGCCGCCGGGCTGGTCGGTGCTCATCGGAGCGGCTGGCCGAAGAGAACCAAGGCTTTTTTTAAATGCCCAGCTTCTGCCCGGCCCGCGTGAGGCGGGCCCGCAGCTGGCGTGCGTCCGGGTCGCGGACCACCTTCGCACTGCCCGCTTCGGTCACTGCCGGCGCTTGCTGCCAATGGGAAAGCAGCTGAGGGCCGATGCCCAACTGCTGGGCGGCGGCTTGGGCGCTACGGCTTTCGCGGGCCAAGCGCAACGCTTCGGCCTTGAACGCATCGTCGTATTTGCGCCGGTTATCCGGCGACGTTTTGTGCGTTTTTGCGGCCATAAGGCAGAATATATACGTCCTTATTCTCTCCGCCTCGCTTTGACCACCTCAGTTTGAAACCTGCCTTCAAACCACGTCCAAACCCTGTCCAGCTTAGCTAGACTACCTCAGGTGGTGGTTTCGGCGTTGGGGTCACCCATTTGGGCGGAGGTAGGCGGGATAACCGCTAACATAGTCCGCTGTTTCCACACAGCAGCGCCGGGAGCGGGTGAAACGTCAGGTTGGAGCCCGGGCCTATAACCTGGGGCATCCGAACTCTAGGAGCCGCCGGGCCTGGGGGCTGTAGTTGGGCTGGCGCAGCAAGTCGCATTCGGGTTTCTCGGGCACCCCGAAGAAGGAAGAAATGGCGTTGTCGCGCCGGGTTTTCTTTACGGTTTTGGGGGCCGCTTGCTTGGTGGGACGGCTGAAGGGAGGAGTGGGATGGACAGTGTTCATGGCGTGGCGAGGAAGGGGAAGGAGCTGTCGGCCACTTGCCAACGGTGCTTTTTAAACGCCAGCCGTTGAGCATGGGATGAACAAAAAGGGCCTCCCAGGCTAATTTATGTACTTACAGCACCGGGCGTGCGTAGAAGTAAGCAGGTCCTTTGTAGCCAGAGCGGTGCCTGGTAGGAAATGTATTGCCTACCAGGCACCGCTTTGGCGTTGATTCGGGTTGGCCCCTGGATGCCGGTCTTACGGGTCCATCCAGATGTCAACGAACGCTCCCGGAAGGCCCGGCGATAGACGTTGGTGTTGGATTTGGCACCTTGCGCTGGGCAGCTTTGGCTTTTGCGGCAGTGCTTGCCGTTGAAGCAGCCGATGCGCGGGTGGCTTTGCCCCGCAGGGGACCCGGCAACTGGCCGGGGCCGCTGCTAAAAAGCCGGGCGGCCTCAGCAAGCGCGAAACGGAAGTACTACAGCTCATTGCTGCGGGTCTTACCAACCAGGAAATTGCCGACAAGCTCTTCACCAGCAAGCGCACCGTGGAGACGCACCTGCAGAACATCATCGGCAAAACGCACATGAAAAATACGGCCTCGCTGATTCGCTTCGCGGTGAGCGAAGGGCTGGTGGACTGAGAAGCAGCCGACTGGATTCGGGCCGGCACCGGAACGATTGGCCAAAGCCAACGCAGGAAAGTTGTACGGAGGAAAGATTAAGGGCGGTGGTCTAAACGCTGGTGGTCCGACGACTTTTTCAGTCGTCAGACCACTAACTTGGTCGGGTATCGTTCAACGAATAGTGGTCTGACGAACCCCTTCGGGGAATTCGTCGGACCACCACGGATTAGACCACCGCCAGATTAAGTAGTAATGACGCGGCACAACGCGTAATGACGCGGCACAACGCGTAATTACCCGGACGGAACGGGACCGGATGCACCGGACCTTTGCCGAACCTTTTCCACTTTCCGCCCACGCTTATGACTATTGCCTACCACGAAGCTTTCCCGGCCGGCTACCTACTGGTGCTGGCCCCCGGCCACGACTCGGATGCGGGCCTGGCCCACTACCTGGACCGCGCCTGCCGCAGCGGCTTACCCGCTGTTTGGGTAGACTGCCGCCTGCTTGATACACTTTCTGATACGGCCACGTGGCTGCTGTGGGCCTGCCGGCACCGCTTGCAGCGAAAACAGGTGCAGCTGGTTTTCTGCAACGTGTCGGAATGCCTGGACCGGGCGCTGCGCCGGATTTTCACGTGCGGCGACCTGTGCATCGTGCCCACCCTGGACGATGCGGTGGCCTCAACCGGGATAGCGGAAAATCCCTGTCTGGCTTCTTGAGCTAGTGAGCAGGCTTCGGCTGGTGCGGCTGGCTGCCAAGGCCCCGTCTGCTTCCGCAGACGGGGCCTTTTTCAATCCGGCGCCGCTGCACGGGGAGGTAGCACGCGGCCGACGGGTCCAGCCAGCGTAAAAGGAGGGCCGGGCTCCATCGGATTCTGCGTCTTTTGCGGAGCCCTGCGGCAGATACTTAGGGGCGCTTCCGTAGAAAGTGGTATTTTGGTTAAAAAGGCCGCTAAGTGGCTCGACATTAGCATCCGTGGCAAAGCCGGACCCGTTAGAGCAAGTGTAACTTTTTCACATTTTTTCACATTTTTTTCTTATTTTCACTCATGGCAGAAAACCAGAACAACCAGCGCGGCGGCTCCAAGGAGCAGCACGCCGAAGCCGGCCGCAAGGGCGGCGAAGCCAGCGGCGGCAACCGCTAGCCCGTGGGGTGCTCTCCCGACCGGCTCAGGCGCTCTGACCTAGAATGAGCCGCGCAGCCCCGGACAGGACGCGTACCCCCCATCTTTCTTCCGTCCGCTACCCAAGCGCTGAAAAACCCCTGACGGGATGCGTCAGGGGCTTTTTCAGCGCTCGGCCCGGCGCTTTCAGCAGGTATCCTTTCCTTTTCACGCTTTTATTTCAGCCCCATGCAGCCGACATCCTCCCCTGCCGCTGGTCTTTCGCCAGCCCCTGGCCTACCCGACAAAACCCGGCCCGCTGCCCCGCTCTCCCTCACCGACGGCAAAAGCTGGACGGAATTTGCCGGACTGCAAAAGCTGGCCAAGCAACTCCCGCAAGGCGTGCGCGATGCATGCACCACCTGCTTAAGCCAGGTAAACCAGCTGAACACCGCACAGAAAGTGGCAGCTGTGGCCGGCATCGGCCTTGGCTACCTGGCCTTCCGGGCGGCCACAAAAGCCCCGTCGCCCGCCGCCCGCCACGACCAGCAAACCTGGCCCGGTGCTTCGCACAATGCTTACCCATCGCATACCGCAACGGACGATGCGCCTGACACCCGCATCGACCGAAATATTGGCAACCACTACCCGTAGCGCTGCCAAGGGCCTGGGCCTGCCAAGTTGCCAACGGAAACAGCGCGCGGCCGAATGCATCGGCCGCGCGCTGTTTCCGTTGGTAGGGGCTCAGAAATAAAACCAGCGGCTGGCACCAGGCAACGCCTTACCTTTCTACGGAGGCCATTGGGTTTGACCACGCAAAAAGGGTTCTGGCGGGTATTTTCACCGGCCTGCTGCAAGGGCCGTGGTTTGATTCGGTGGAATGGCTCGAAGAGGCGTGGCTGCCCCAGGCACCCGCCGACCTGCTGACGCTCGCTTTTCCGTAAGGGGTGCGGGGGTAGGTGGAGCTGTAGCTTTTCGACGCGGTGGCCGAAGCCGAAGCGTGGCTGCACAGCTGCCAGCAAGAGGCACCAGCAGCGGAGGCCGGAGGAAAACAAGCCCAAAAGCGGTACCTTTCCTACTGCTTATGCAGATTCCGATGACCGACCTTGCTGCTTTTTTACTGGAACAGGTGGAAACCGGTCCCCATATTCAGTTTGTGTACGATGTCACCGCCGGCCGCGTCGTTTTCGTCAATCCTGCCTACCAGGCGGTGTTGGGGGGTGCCACGGCCGAGGTAAACGCCGAGCTGCCGGCCCTGCTGGCCCGCCTGCACCCCGACGACCGCGCCTTCCTGGCCCGCTACTGGAAGCTGTGGTTGCGCGGCCAGATGCCGGACGAAGTAGAGATTCGCCTGCAACAAAAGGGCCAGCCCAACCAATGGTTTTGCCTCACGCCCGCGTTTCGCCAGGTACCCGAGGGGCCGCTGCTGATTGGGGGTACACTGCGCGACATCAGCGAGCAAAAGCATTACCAGGAAAACGCCGACCAGTTCAACGCCCGCAAAAACGCGACGCTTGAAATTCTGTCCCACGATTTGAGCGGGGCCTTTGTGATGGTGCAGGAAATTGTGGAGTACCTGCAAGAGGCCGTGCCGGTGGAGGCGGGCAGCCGCGTGCCGGAAATGCTGGGCGTACTGGAAGCCACCAGCCAGAGCAGCGTGAAGATGATTCGGGACTTCGTCAATTTGGAGTTTCTGGCCTCGGCCAACAGCGATTTGAAGCGGGACCGGGTGGACGTGGGGGCCGTGCTGCGGGCACCGTTGGAGGAATTGCACCGTAGCAAAGGGCTGCTGGGCCAGCAGTTCGAGTACACCTTGCCCCCGGAGCCGCTGTACGCGCTGCTGGATGTGAACAAGTTCACCCAGGTGCTGACCAACCTGGTCAGCAACGCCCTCAAGTTCACGCCCGACGGGGGCCGGGTGCGCGTGAGCATCGCGCCGGGTCCCGGTTCTTGCCGCGTTGAAGTCAGCGATACCGGCGTGGGCATACCGGCCAATATGCAGTCCCGGCTGTTCGAGGCCTTCACCCAGGCCCGGCGGCCGGGCCTGCGCGGCGAGCCCACCACCGGCCTGGGCCTGGCGCTGTGCAAGACCATCGTGGAGTGGCACCAGGGCACCATCTCGTTTACCAGCGCCGAAGGACAGGGCAGCACCTTCACCGTGAAAATTCCGCAGGATGAACCCGTAGGAAGCTAACCCGCAGGGAGCAAAAAAGCCCGCTTTACCCAGGCGAAGGCAACGGCCGCCCGAAGTGCTCGTGCAGCAGGGCGTGGACTTTATCCTTGGACAGGGGCTTGCTGATGAGCCCGGCCACGGGCAGTTGCCGCAACTTTGCCAGCTCGCCCTCGTGTACCGTGGTGGTGAGCAGCAGAATCACGCTGGCCCGCTGCTGCGCCTCGGGCAGCTGCTGGTAGGCGGCCATGAAGGCGGCCCCGCCCATCACGGGCATATTCACGTCGAGCAAGATGAGGGCCGGGTAGGGCGTACCGGCCGGCGCGGCGTAGGCGCGCACCAGCAGGGCCAGGGCATCGGCACCGTTTTCGGCCACCGCTACCTGTTCGGTGATGCCCATTTTGGTCAGCATCAGCTCGTTGAGAAAATTACTGGTCGAGTTGTCGTCCACCAGCAGCACACTGGCTAGTTTTTCCATAATTCTTGGGGTAGTACCGGCCATCACGTCGCGGGGACTAGTTTACGGACTCAGGCTGGAAAAGTGACGGTGAACGTGGAACCCACGCCCGCCTGGCTGTGCACGGCGATGGTGCCGCTGGCGTTTTCGACCATGCGCTTGATGATGTAGAGGCCCATGCCCGTGCCCTCGACGTGGGTGTGCAGACGCTGGAAGAGGCCGAAGAGCTGGCTTTGCTGCGCCGCGTCGAGACCCAGGCCGTTGTCCTGCACTTCCAGCACGGTCATTTGGCCGGTCGTGTAAGCACGCAAGCTCACCACGGCCGGCCGGTCGGGGTGGCGGTATTTGATGGCGTTGCTGAGCAGGTTGTAAACCACCGAGCGCAGGTTGCGCGGGGAAAAATGGACGCGCAGGTCCGCCGGAATGTCCACCGTGAGCTGCACCCCGGCCAGCTGCGGGGCCACGTCCAGGCGCACGGCTTCGACCACGGCGGCCATGTCCACGGCCTCGGCCGGCGCGTCGTGGGCCGCTTGCAGCCGGGTGAGGTTCGTGAGCTGGTTAATGGTGCGCTGGAAGCGTTCCACGTCGTCCTGCATCAGGCCCAGCAGGCGCGGCACCAGCGGTTCCTGGTGGACGGCGGGGGGCAGGTGCTCGCGCAGGGCATCGAGTAGGCCTTCGATGTTGGCGATGGGCTGCTTGAGGTCGTGCGAAGCGGTGTAGATGAAGGTGTCCAGGTCCACGTTGGTGCGGGTGAGCTGGCGGTTGGTGGCGGCCAGGTCGGCGTTGCTGGCTTGCAGCGCCTGGTTGGTCACGGCCAGCTCCTCGTTCAGGGCCTGCACCTGGTGGCGGGCGCGCACCTGTTCGCTCACGTCGGCGGCAATCACCGTCAGGCCAGTGATGCGGCCGTCGGCCTCACGCAAGGGGTGATAAATGAGGTTGAAGTACACCGTGTCGCGCCGGCCGTGGCGGTCCAGCTCGACCCGCAGCTCCGGGTTCACATAGGGAGCGCCCGTCGTGGTCACCCCGTCGAGCAGCTCGCGGATGCCCTGGCCGGCCAGCTCCGGCAACACGTCCAGAATGGAGCGGTGCAAGACCTGGGCTGGCGGGCGGCCCCACATGGCACAGGCCGCGTCGTTGGCCAGCTCCACCACGTGCCGGGGGCCGCGAAACACGGCAAAGGCCACCGGGGCCTGCTCGAACAGCTCCTCCAGGTGCCGCCGCTGCCGCTCGCGCTCCTGGCGGGCCAGCACCTGCTCGGTCACGTCGTAGGCAAACACGGAAATGCCGGTTACCGCGCCATTCTCGCGCAGGGCCTGGTAGGTCAGGTTGAAGAAAGTTTCGCGGGGCGGGGCACCGTTGGGCTGGGCGGTGGTCAGGGGCAGCTCGGTGCCGTAGTACGTTTCGCCGGTCTGGTACACGTGGTCGAGCAGGGCCACGAAGCCCTGGGCCTCGGCCTCGGGCAGGGCCTCGGCCACGGAGCGGCCCAGTAGGTCGCGCCCCGGAAACAGCGTCAGGTAGGCCGCGTTGAAGTATTCGTAGCGGTGTTCCGAGCCGCGCAGCACCACAATGGCGGCGGGGGTTTGCTCAAAAATCTCATAAAACTCCTGCCGTTCCTGGGCTTGGCGCTGGGCCAGGGCCAGCCGTTCGGCGTACAGGGCCTCGGCCTGCTGGCGGGCCAGCACCTGCTCGGTCACATCGGTGGCCACCACGGTCACGGCCGTAATCCGGTCGTCGCCCTCGCGCAGGGGCTGGTACACGAAGTTCCAGTACACGGTGTCGCGGCGGCCTTCGCGGTCGATGATTGAGGGCAGCTCGTGGGCCACGTAGGGCACGCCCGTGGCCATCACCTGGTCCAGCAGCTCCTCAAAGCCCTGGCCGGCAGCTTCGGGCAGCAGCTCGAACAACGGGGTGCCAATGGTTTGCTGCGGGGTGCGGCCCCACATGGCGCACACGGCGGGGTTGGCCAGCTCGATGACGTAGCGCGGCCCCCGAAACACGGCCAGCGCCGCCGGGGCCTGCTCGAACAAGTCGGCTAGGTGCCGTTGCTGCCGCTCATGCTCCTGGCGGGCCAGCACCTGCCCGGTCATGTTCTCGCCAAACACGGAGATGCCGGCCACTTGCCCGTTCTCGCGGTACGCCTGATAGATGAAGGTGTAGTAGTCCGTCCGGGAGGGCTGCCCGTCGGCGGGCGTGAGCGTCAAGGGGATTTCGATGCCCGAAAAGGGTTCGCCGGTCTGGTACACGCGGTCGAGCAGGGCCACGAAGCCCTGCTCGACCGCTTCGGGCAGGGCCTCGGCCACGGTGCAGCCGGCCAGCTCGCGGCCCGAAAACAGCTGCTGGTAGGCCGCGTTGAAGTATTCGAAGCGGTGTTCCGCGCCCCGCAGCACGCAAATGGGGGCCTGGGCAAATACCTGGTCGAACGTCTCGCGCTCCTGCGCCTGGTGCGCGGCGGCGGCCTGCACCTGAGCGGTGCGCTCGGCCACGCGGGTTTCTAACTCCTGGTTCAGCATTTCCACCTGCTGGCGGGACTCCACCTGCTCGGTGATGTCGTAGGCAAAGTTGAGGATGCCCTCGACCCGGCCCGGCCGGCTGTGCAGGGCCTGAAACATCACGTTGAAATAGCGTTTTTCCAGGCGGCCGGTGCCCGTCAGGTCCACCCACGCTTCCTGTTCGGGGTCGAAGAGCGGTTCGCCGGTCTGGTACACCTGGTCGAGGCGCTCGAAGATGCCCTTGCTGGCGAGCTCGGGCAGAGCCTGGCGAATGGGCAGGCCCAGGACGGGGCGCGTGGGGAACAGCTGCTGGTAGCGCGGGTTGACCAGCTCGTAGACGTGGGCGGGGCCGCAGAAGGTGGCCACCGGGGCGGGCAGGGCCATGAGCACCTCGTGCAGGCGCTGGCGTTGGGCATCGGCCTCGGCGCGGGCATCCCGTTCGCGGGCCTGGCTTTCGCGCAAGGCCATTTCCACGGGGGTGCGGTCGTGGTCGGCGGTGTCGGTGAAGCTCACCAGCAGCCGGTCGCCGCTGCGGCGGGCCGCCACGTGGAAGTAGTTGTCGAAGCCGTCGGCCTGGTAGTGGAAGTCGTAGCGGCCGGGCTCGCCGGTTGTGTACACGCGCCGGTAAAAGTCGAACACGCCGTTGGTGAAGATATCGGGGAAGCGGGTGCGGGTGCTGATGTTGGGGCGCTCGGGCAGACCCGTGATGCGCTGGGCTGCGGGGTTGAGGTACTCCACGGCAAAATCCACCAGCTCGGCACCTTCGGGGCCATACAGCGGGCGCAGCAAGTTGACGGCGGTGAGTGAGACGGCCAGCAGGTCGTGCAGCAGGCCGGCGGGGTCGGCAAACAGGTCGGACGGAGAAGCAGTTTCCATGAATAGGCAGAACCAGACCAGAGCAGAAGAGCAGATAATAAGGGCTGCACTCCTTCAGGCAGCCGCAGTTGGCATTAATTGCCTAAACGAAGGGATTGCCGCAGCGTTGCCTCTTGGCCTGGCTGGCAAGTTGGCCAAATCACTGCGAGCATTTTACGGGTGTCCACAAGGTGTGAAATTGCGCTTCCGCCTGGTTGAAGCGTTCGTGCAGCTGTTTGTGATTGCGGAGCAGTTGGCAGTGCTGCCCGGCCTAGCCGCCCAGCCGCCGGTGGCGGGCGAGGTGCTGAGCGCCCTGGGCCAAGTGGTACAGGCGTTGCGCCTGCCGGTGGCCGTGCTGGCGGGCGGCACTGCCCGTGGCCGGGGCTGGGCGCGGGCGTGTACGTGCTGCGCCTGCGCCCCGTGGAAGGGCCGGTGCAAACCCGCCTCGTGCGCGAGTGCGTGATGGGGTGAGTCGGACGTTGGGAGGCCCCACCCGCGCTCTGGCCAGCCGGGCCGCGAAACCTTCGGCGCGGGCGGGAGTTAAGCAACCCGACCTTTCCTTTCTGCCGTGCCTCCTGAGTTCACCGATTCTTTTGCCCAGCACCTGGCGCTGGCCCACGCGGCGGCCCCGGCCCCGCTGCCGGGGCCAGCCCTGTGCGCGTTGGCCGACGGGCTGCTGGCGCTGCTGTTCCCGGAGCGGGCCGCCCGGCCCCTGCTGAGTGCCGATGCCGTGGCGGCGGAGTTGTATCATTTTCAAGCCGAACTGACCGACCTGCTGGCCTTCGTGCCCGACCTGCCCGCGCCCGCCGCCGTGCTGGCGGCTGAGTTTGCGGACCAATTACCGCGCTTGCGCGAAGCCCTGTTGCGTGATGCCACCGCCATTATGGCCTCGGACCCGGCGGCCCAGGACCGCGCCGAAATCCTCATTTCATACCCCGGCTTCTATGCCACGGCCATCTACCGGCTGGCCCATGCCCTGCACCTGCGCGGAGTGCCGCGCCTGCCGCGTTTGTTGTCCGAATACGCCCATCAGCGCACCGGCATCGACATTCATCCGGGGGCGGCCATCGGCCCGGCGTTCTGCATCGACCACGGCACGGGGCTGGTGATTGGCGAAACGGCCGTCATTGGGGCCAATGTGCAGATTTATCAGGGCGTTACGCTCGGTTCGTTGTCGGTGCATAAGGGCTTGCAGGGCACCAAGCGCCACCCCACCATCGAGGACTTTGTGGTCATCTACGCCGGGGCCACCATCCTGGGCGGCAGCACGGTGGTGGGCACCCGCAGCATCATCGGCGGCAACGTCTGGCTCACGGAAAGCGTACCGTCGCATTCGCGGGTTTATCACCGCGCCCAGGTCCACATCACCCGCAGCGAAGACCCAGCGGGGGAAGTAATTTATTCCATTTGATTTTTATATTTGGTAGTGGGTAGTGGGTAAGTGGTAGTGGGTAGTTGGATAAATACGCTTGCTGCTTGTGTTGTTATTACCAGTATTTGGCCAACTCCACAAAGCCGTCCATCTACCCACTACCCACTACCCACTACCCACTACCTTTTAACTCCATGAAAGCTCAAACTCTCCTCGGCACCATTGGCAACACGCCGCTGGTGCGCCTGAACCGCATTTTTGCCGCCCAGCGCCCCGACGTGGAAGTGTGGGTGAAGGTAGAGCGCAACAACCCCGGCGGATCTATCAAGGACCGCATTGCGCTGGCCATGATTGAGCAGGCCGAGCGCGACGGCACCCTGGCCAAAGACTCCATCATTGTGGAGCCAACGTCGGGCAATACCGGCGTGGGCCTGGCCTTGGTAGCGGCCGTGAAGGGCTACAAAATCATTCTGGTAATGCCCGAAAGCATGAGCATCGAGCGCCGCCGCCTGATGGCTGCCTACGGGGCCACGCTGGAACTCACGCCCCGCGAAAAGGGGATGCGGGGCGCGATTGACCGAGCGCAGGAAATCGTGAGCAACACACCCGGCGCGTGGCTGCCGATGCAGTTCAGCAACCCCGCCAACCCGCGCATCCACGCCGAAACCACGGCGCTGGAAATTCTGGCCGACGCGCCCGAAGGGTTCGATTTCTACATCACCGGCGTGGGCACCGGCGGCCACCTGTCGGGCGTGGCCGAGGTGCTGAAACCCAAGTTTCCGCACATGAAAACCTTTGCCGTGGAGCCGGAAGCCTCGCCCGTTATCAGCGGCGGGGCACCGGGGCCGCACCCGTTGCAGGGCATCGGGGCGGGCTTCGTGCCCGACAACCTGCACCGGGCCGTGATGGACGGCGTAATTCAGGTGTCACAGGCCGAGGCGTTTGGGATGACCCGCCGGGCGGCGCGGGAAGAAGGAATGCTGCACGGCATTTCGTCAGGGGCCAGCTTGGCCGCCATTGCCAAAAAGCTGCCCGAAATGCCGCAGGGCAGCCGGGTACTGACGTTTGCCTACGACACGGGGGAGCGGTATTTGTCGGTCGAAGGGCTGTTTGTATAAACACTTGAACAACTATTTGCGAATGAATACTCTAGTGCGCCGGGCAAGCGGAATGGTAGCGTTGCTGCTGGCAACGATTGCCGCACCCGGCCAAACGCCCGTTGCCGCCGTGCCCGCCGGGCTGCGCGTGGAGGGCCTCGTGGCGCAGCCGCGCACGTTGGCCCCGGCCGACCTCGCGGCGCTGCCGCGCCTGACGGTGCGGGCGGCCGACAAAACCGGCAAAAAGCACCAGTACAGCGGCGTGGCGCTGGGGGCGGTGCTGGGCCTGGCCGGAGCGCCGCAGGGCAAAGACCTGCACGGGGCGGTGCTGGCCGATGCGCTGCTCGTCACGGCGGCCGACGGCTACCAGGCCATGTTTGCGTTGCCGGAACTGGACCCGTCCTTCGCCGCCCAAACCGTGCTGCTGGCCGACCGGCGCGACGGCCAGCCCCTGCCGCCCGACCAGGGCACTTACCAAATTATTGTGCCGCAGGAAAAGCGCCCGGCGCGGTGGGTGCGGCAAGTCACGGCCTTGCGCGTGGTGGCGGTGAAATAGGGGCAATCAGGCGGTCATTCCCCTCCTTGCAAAGGAGGGGATATTTTGCCGCAGGCAAAATTGGGGTGGTAAATTCGCTGAACGGTCGCTGAACGGTGAGTCACTGCGCCGTGCAGCGAGAAGTTCAGCGACCGTTCAACGGCCTAACCACCCCCGTTCAGCCTGCGGCTGAACATCCCCTCCTTAGCTTCGCTGTCCTTCGGTTGGCAGGAGGGGAGTTTTCCGCCTAGCTGCCCCCATGCTCACCGACTCCGAACGCCAACGCTACCGCCGCCACCTGCAACTGCCCGAAGTGGGCGAAGCCGGGCAGGAGAAGCTCAAAGCCGCCCGCATTCTGGTGGTGGGGGCGGGCGGGTTGGGCTGCCCGGTGCTGCAATACCTGGCCGCTGCCGGCGTGGGCACCCTGGGCGTGGCCGATGCCGACGCGGTGGAAACCACCAACCTGCCCCGCCAGATTCTGTACGGCCCGGCCGACGTGGACCAGCCCAAAGCCGAAGTGGCTGCCCGCGAAATCCGGCGCATCAACCCACTCGTGAATTGCGTGGTGCATCGGCTACGCGTGGGGCGTGCCAACGTGGAAACCCTGCTGGCGGGCTACGACCTGGTGGTGGACGGGTCCGACAATTTCGCTACCCGCTACCTGCTCAACGACGCTTGCGTGGGCGCGGGCTTGCCGCTGGTGTCGGGGGCCATCTACCGGTTCGAGGGGCAGGTATCGGTGTTCAACTACCGGGGCGGGCCGACGTACCGCTGCCTGTTTCCGGTGCCGCCGGGAGCGGCCGACGCGCCCGACTGCAACACCACCGGGGTGCTGGGGGTGCTGCCCGGCGTGGTGGGCACCGTGCAGGCCACCGAGGCCCTGAAGGTGGTGCTGGGCCTGGGCGACGTGCTGGCCGGCCGCCTCTGGGTGCTGGACGCGCTGACCATGCAAACCCGCACCCTGCGCTTTCCGCGCCACCCGCAGCGCAGCCTGCTCAACCTGCAAACCGCCAACCCGGCCGACTACGCCGAGGCTACCTGCGCCCCCGCCGACACCCTGAGCGCCGCCGCGCTACAGATGCTGCTGGCCGGGCCGGAGCCGCCGTTTCTGCTGGATGTGCGCGAACCCGCCGAGTTTGCCGCCGGGCACTTGCCGGGAGCGGCACTGCTGCCGCTGGGGCAGTTGGCTGCCCGCGTGGGCGAGGTGCCGCGCACCGGGGCAGTGGTGGTGTATTGCCAGGCCGGCACCCGTAGCACGGCAGCCGTGGCGCAGTTGCGGCAGATGTTCGGCTTTGCTAATGTGCAGAGCCTGACGGGTGGATTGGCCGGGTGGTAGCAGACAAAAACTTGGCGGTGGTCTAAACGCTGGTGGTCCGACGACTTTTTCAGTCGTCAGACCGCTAACTTGGTCGGGTATCGTTCAACGAATAGTGGTCTGACGAACCCCTTCGGGGAATTCGTCGGACCACCACGGATTAGACCACTGCCAAAACCTTTACTCCACCCCGAACCGCCCGATGCTGCGCCCGGCCGCGTCGCGCAGCAGGTACAAACCGGGCAGCAGCCCGTCCGTGGGCACCTGCGCCCCGTTGCCGCGCTGCACCACCCGCCCGGCTGCGTCCAGCACCAGGTAGGCTGTGGGGGCGGGCAGTTGCAGAAACTGCCCGGCGGGCACCGGGTTGGGGAAGGGCTGCCAGCGGGCGGCCGGGGCGGTGGGCCGCGCGGCCAGCGCCAGGTGCTGGGCGCGGGGCAGCGTGAACACCAGCAGCCGAGTGAGGCTGGTGGGGTCGGCCAGCAGGCGGGTGCTGTTGGCCGAGACGGCGAAGCCGTTGTCGTTGCCCACGGCGATGGTGCTGTCGTTCACCAGGGCCAGGTTTTCGGCGTTGTTCGCGGTGGGGTAGCCGTTGCGGAGCAGGTCCAGCACCAGCGTTTTGGTCACGCCCTGGTAGCCGCGCTGGGCCAGGCCGGCGCTGTCGAGGGTTTCGGCGGCCAGGGTGGCGTTGGCGGGCAGGGGCGTGGCCCCCGCGAGGCTGATTTTATAGACCAGCTTGCGGTTGCGGGTGTTGGTGGGCGTGTTGGTGCCACTGCCGCCGTGTTCCAGCACCAGCAGTTCGTTGTTGTTGATGGCGGCCATGTCGCCGATGAAAATGCTGCTGTTGTTGAGGCTGTTGGCCGGGGCGGGCTTGTGGAAGTAGAAGAACGTGCGGGTGGCCCCGGTGGCGGGGTTCAGCTCCAGGATGCGGTGGACGCGGCTGTTGCCGCCCACGGTGGCGCTGGGGTTGGACAGCGGGGCCTGAATGGCGGCGTAAATGTTCCCGTTGGGGGTGCGGCAGATGCTCTCGAAGCCCTTGTTGGGTTCGCGGGTGCGAAACACGACATCCACCGGGTGGTCGGCGGCGAGGTGGGCGGGGTCGGTGCCCCAGGGGGTGTAGCGGGCCAGCAGGTGGCCGTCGGCGGCCACGTGCCAGAGGCCGGTGGGGTACTCGTCACTCAGCCAGTAGCCGCCCTGCCCGTCCAGTTCGATGCCTTCCGAATCGAGGCCGTAGGGGTCGGGGGCGTAGCTGGTGCCGCTGCACGTGAGGGTAGCGCAGGCCGTTTCGCCGGTGGCCCCGAAGCCGGCGGGCACCGGCCGGCCGGTGGTGGGGCTGCCGTCGGGCCGCCGCACGGGCAGGTAGCTCAGCAGCACGAGGCTGTCGCCCTGGGTGCGGTAGCGAATGATGGTGGGCGCGAAGTTGGGCAAGGGAAAAAACTTGTTGCCCGCCGTGGCCCCCACCGCCGCCCCCCGGTCGGTGACGGTGTAGAACTCGCCCGGCACCCCCGGCACGGCCCGCAGCCCGCTGAACCCGCCCCAGTAAATGCGCACCGAATCGGTGGGCGAGTTGTGCCAGGTGCCGATGCGGTGCTGGGCACGGGGCCGAAACGTGTAGGTCTGCACCCGCACCGCTTGCGCGTGGGCGGTGGCGCCCCATAGGGCGAGCAAACAAATCAGAAAATAACGCATACGACAGGGGTGAAAACAACAGGGCCAAAGATACTACTTTGCCGCACCGTGCGGGCGGATACGCAATTCCTTAACGTTGGGGAAACGTGGGCGTTTTGGTGGGCTGGTAATTTTGTATCGGCTTAGAAGGCCCGTATTTAACCCCCATCCCCATTCCCCAACCACTTGATTTTATGAGCCAAAACCTTCGCATTTGCCGACGGCCCCTGGGCCGCCTGCTGACTTTATTAGGGCTGCTGCTTCCCCTGGCGGGCTGGGCGCAGTACCTCACGCCGGGCAACCTGGTAGTACTACAGGTGGACGGCGGCTCGGTAGCGCTAACCAGCACCGCCACGCCGGTTTCGCTGCGAGAATACACGCCCACCGGCACGTTGGTGGGCACTCCCGTACTGTTGAACAGCACAGGTGCAGGCAATAAACTGACCAATAGTGGCTCGGCAGGCTCCGAAGGCCACCTTTCGCGGAGCGTTGATGGCCGCTACCTGCTCCTTCAGGGCTACAACGTGACGGCCGGTACGACTGGCGTAGTGGCTACGGTGCCCACCGCTACCACCAACCAGCGCGTAATCGGTCGTGTGGATGTTGCGCAAACCGCGAACCTAAGCACGGCCTTGACCAATGTTTTTTCGGCTAACAACATCCGTAGCTCCGCCAGCACCGATGGCACTACCCTGTATGCCGCTGGCCCAGGGGCTACCACGCCAACTCCTACACCGGGGGTGGTGACGGCCGCGTTGGGCAGCACCACGGCCACGGCCTTCTCGCCAAACACCATCAACACACGGGTGGTGAACATCTACGGCGGCGTGGTCTATTACTCTACCGCTAGTTCGTATGCGGCGGGTGCGCTTTACACTGGCTCCCCAGCCCTATCGCCGGGCATTGTGCAAGTCAGCAGCCCCACCTCGGTCAGCCAGCTCATCAGCACCGGCACTGGTGCCAGCCCTTACGGCTACGTGCTGTTTGACACCGATGCCACGCCCGGGCCTGACCTCGCTTACATCGCCGATGACCGCGCAGCGGGCACCGGAGGCGTTCAGAAATGGTTTTTGGTGGGAGGAACTACCTGGACCCTGAAAGGCACTTTCAACATCGGCAGTGGGGCGCGGGGCGTGACGGCAAGCCTGAACACAACCACTGCTACTGCCACGGTGTACGCGACCAATTCCGCCACCGCCAGCGCGCTGGTTAGCTTCGTGGATGCGTCCGGCTACAATGCGTTTCCGGGCACTGCCCCTACCGTAACGACCTTGGTTACCCCGACTGGCTTCACCGCCTTCCGCGACGTATCCTTTGTGCCGGTGGGCCTGCGGATAGCGCAGGGCACTACCACCTACGCCGACAATGGCACCCCCGCTTACGACTTCGGTAACCGGGCCATATCGGCGGGCACCAGTCCCGCCGTGACCTTCACCGTGACCAACACGGCCGCTGTGGCCGCCACCATCACAAGCATCACCACCACCGGCCCCTTCGCCACCAGCGGCACCATCCCCGCTTCGGTGGCGGCGTATTCGGGTGGTACCCCCGGCTCGGCCACGTTTGCCCTCACCTTCACCCCCACGGCCGGGGTGGCCTACACCGGCACCGCCGTCGTGACCTACACCACCCCGACGGGCGCAACGGGCACTTACACCGTGAACCTGGCTGGCACCGGCACGGTGTTCGCGCAGTCGGCCACCGTGACCCAGGGCGCGACTACCTACCCCAACCTCGGTGCCGCCTACAACTTCGGTACCCAGAACCTGAACACGGCCAGCTCCCCCGTTACCTTCACCATCACCAACAACGAAGCGATGACGCGGACCATCAACTCGATTGTGCCGACCGGTGATTTTGCCATCAGCGGCGCTACGCCATCAATGCTCCCGGGCAGTGGCACCGCCACGTTTGCCCTCGCCTTCGTGCCACCGGCCACCGGCACCCGCACCGGCACGGTCGTTATCAACTACACCAACGGCAGCGGCACGGGCAACTACACCGTGAACCTGACCGGCACTGGGGTAGCCGACCCCAGTATTGCCGTCAGCCAGGGCGCTACGCCCCTGGCCAACAACAACTCGCCCGCCTTCGCCTTTGCCAGCACCAACGTGGGCAGCGGCAGCAGCCCGGTCACGTTCACCATCAGCAACACCGGACCGGACGACCTGACCCTGACCGGCTTCACGGCTTCGGGCACGGAGTTCACCGCCACCGGCACCAACCCCACCACGGTAGTGGCGGGCGGCACGGCCACCTTCCAGGTGGGGTTCCAGCCTTCGGCCACCGGCACCCGCACCGGCACCATCACCATTGCCAACAACAGCCAGGCCACGCCCAGCTACGTGCTGAACTTCACGGGCATGGGCCTAGCCGCCCCGGTTTCCACATTTGAGGCCGCCCGCCTGAAAGTGCTGCGGGTGGGCGACGGCAGTACGCCGCTGACCAGCGCCGCCTTCCCCGTGTTTGTGGATGAATTTAACTCCACCGCCAACCAAACTATGGCCATCAACACGCTGGCCCTGCCCACCGCCGACGCGGGTACTACCAAGGCCATCACGGTCAGCGGCACCTCGACCTCGGACGGCGCTTTTGCCCGCTCGGTAGACGGACAATACCTGACCTTAGCCGGTTACAACGCAGTTGCTACCACTGCTACCGTGGTGGGCACACCCGGCGTAACGGGTACCTCGGCGGCCAACAACCCCCGCGTGGTGGCCCGCATCGACATCAACAACGCGGCCAATGTGACCACGGTGCTGACCGGCGCTTTCAGCGGCAACAACGCCCGGTCGGCCGTTACCAGCAACGGCATCAACATCTGGGCCGTGGGCAACGGCACGGGCGTAGTGTACAGCCCACTGGGCGGCACCGCTCCCACGGTGGTTTCGAGCAACGTGACCAACACCCGGGTGGTGAACATCTTCGACGGCCAGCTCTACTTTGCGAGCGGTTCTTCGGTCGGTATCAGCAAGGTGGGCACTGGCCGGCCCACGACGGCCGGCAGCACGTCGTCCCTGATTGCTGCAAGTCCTACTTTAACCAGCCCCTACGGCTTTGTGATGCTGGAGCGCGATGCCAGCGTCGTTGGCCTGGACGTACTGTACGTGGTGGACGACGGTGGCGGGAGTACTCCCGGCATTTTCAAATTCTCCAAAGACAACACCAACACCTGGACGTTGCGGGGCAAAACGATTATTCCGGCCGGCTACCGGGGCCTGACCGGCCGCGTGAACTCGACGGGCGTGGTGGAGCTGTACCTGAGCGGTTCGCCCGGCAACTCCACCACCGTTAGCAACGTGGTGGGCTTCAGCGATGCCACGGGCAAAGATGCTGGGCTGGGTGGCACCGCCACCCTGACCACCCTGGCCACGGCTGCCGCCAACACGGTGTTCCGGGGCGTGGCGTTCGCCCCCGAAACGCTGGACCTGGTGGCCGATGCCACCACCGGCCCGGTGGATGTGGACGGCGGCACCTACCGCAACGTGACGGCCAGCGTGGCCCTGACCACGCGCGGCGACCTGACCGCCAACGGCACCACCACGGTGAGCGGCCCGGCGGCTTCGCTGCGATTCGGCACCGGTGCCGCCATCAAGGGCACCGGCAGCTTCGCGCTGGGCGCGGGCAGCACCCTGAACGTGAACAGCCCCGATGGCATCACGGCCAGCAGCGCCACGGGCAACGTGCAGACGACGACCCGTAGCTTCAGCCCCGGTGCCGACTACGTTTACAATGGCACAGCGGCCCAGACCACCGGCGACGGCCTGCCCGCCACCGTGCGCAACCTGACCGTGAACAACGCTACGGGCCTGACGCTGACCAACGCCGTGGCCGTGAGCCAGCGCGTACAACTCCGCAACGGCAACCTGGCTACCGGCGCGGCCAACAACCTGACCCTGCTTTCCACGCCGGGCTTTTCGGCCGGCCCGAACGCGGGCCGGACGGCCCTGCTGGACAACCGGGGTAACAACGTGGTGACGGGCACGGCCAACGTCATGCAACGCGCCGTGGACAACGTCTACAACGGCGACAACATCGGCTACCACCACTTCTCCTCCCCGATGACGGGCACCACGCTCGGCGACCTGAGCGACCCCGGCTTCGCGCCCGTCTTCAACGATGCCACCGGCAGCCCCGCCTTCAACGCCACGGCCGCCGTGGGCTACGTGCGCCCCTTCCCCACCGTGCTCGGCTACGACCAAAGCCGCGTGGGCAGCCCCACGCTGGCCGTGGACCAAACGCCGTTCAACCAGGGCTACTTCGCCGGCCTGAGCGCCGCCACGACCTGGGTGCCGGGCACGGCCTACGCCGTGAACTCGCCCAACGCCGTCACCCTCGACTTCACCGGCCAGTTCAACAACGCGCCCACCACAACGGCCTTCGCTGGCCTCACGGGCCTGGCCCGCAACGGCAACGCCGACGGCGGCTGGCAGTTGCTGGGCAACCCCTTCCCCGCCCCGCTCAACTTTGCACTGGTGAACCTCGGCACCCAGACCACGAACCTGGACCCTTCTATCTACCAGTACCACTCCACGAGCCGCTACGGCGGCTACTTCACCACCTACCAGGGCAACGCCATGCTGGGCACCCAGCCCACGGTGCCGGCCGGCGGCGGCTTTTTCATGCGCGTCACCGCGCCCGGCACCAGCACCGGGGCCTTGCGCCTGACCAACGCCAACCGCGACACGACCTACGCCAACCAGGCCAGCTTCGGCCGCGCCACGGCCAGCACCCGGCCGTTGCTCACGCTCACGGCCACAGCCGCCGACGGCACCGCCGACGCGCTGACGCTGTACGGGGATGCCCGCGCCACCGCCGCCTTCGACCCACGCTTTGACGCGGCCAAGCTGCCCAACCCCAACGGCCTGAACCTGGCCGCCCGCGTCGGCTCCGAATTCGTGACCATTGCGGCACTCCCGGCCTTCACGGCCGCCACGGTGGTGCCGCTCGCGCTGGGCGTACCCGCCGCTGGCACCTACACGCTGGCCGCAACGGAACTGGCCAACTTCGGCAGCACCCGCGTGTACCTGCGCGACGCGGCCACCGGCACCGACCAGTTGCTGAGCGCCGGCACCCAGGTGCGGCTGACGCTGGCTTCGGCCACGGCGGGGGCCACCCGCTACGCCCTCGTGTTCCGCCCGGCCGGGGCGCTGGCCACGGCCCCCAACGCGCTGGCCGCCCAAGCCACGGTGTACCCCAACCCGGCGCATGACCGCTTCACGCTGACGCTGCCCCCCGTGGCCGGTCAGCAGGCGGTGCGGGCCGCGCTCGTCAATGCCCTCGGGCAGGTGGTGGACACCCGCACGGTGGCCCTGCCCGCCGCCGGCACCACGGCCGAGTACGCCACCAGCGGCCTGGCCGCTGGCGTGTACTCGCTGCGCCTGACGGCCGGCAACCAGGCCGCCACCCTGCGCGTGGTGGTTCAGTAACTAAGCCACAGGCTGCAAACAAGGCCCGCTTCCGTCAGGAGGCGGGCCTTTTGCATAGCTTTTTTTTCAATGACTACCCAACTGAGTCCTTAGCTGCTGGCACTTTCCTGCGCTTAAGCAGTGGTGCAAAAGTAAACGAACAAAAGAACGTCATGCTGAGCGCAGCCGAAGCATCCGTACCAGCTAATAATCAAGGTATGAGCCGAAGCGGTAGAGGTGCTTCGGCTGCGCTCAGCATGACCGTTTACTTATGCGCGACTACTTAGTCAGCCGGTGGCTGCACAGGCAATGTGCCTTTACTGTGGCACCCCTGCTCAATCAATCCGACAAGTCTGAACCCGCGCCAGGGTTGAAAATTGCCCAAAAAAAGGCCGGAAGCAATTGCTCCCGGCCTTCTGCATTTTTTGATACGCCAATCCCGAGGAATCAGCGATTTACTTGCCGACTTCCTCGTAGTCCACGTCCGTCACATCGGCTGCGGGCTGTCCCTGGGGCTGGCCTTCGCCGCCCCCAAAACCTGCGCCGCCTTCCGCACCCGGCTGCCCGCCAGCGGCTCCGGCAGCGGCGTACATTTCCTGCGAAGCGGCCTGCCAAGCCGCGTTGATAGCTTCCATAGCGGTGTCAATCGCGCCGAGGTCTTTGCTTTCGTGGGCGGTTTTGAGGTCGGCCAATGCGCCTTCCACGGCCGTTTTGTTGCCGCCGCTCAGCTTGTCGCCGTACTCTTTGAGTTGCTTCTCGGTCTGAAAAATCATCGAGTCGGCCGCGTTCACCTTGCTGATGCGCTCGGTTTCGGCCTTGTCCGATTCAGCATTGGCGGCAGCTTCGTCGCGCATCCGCTTGATGTCGGCTTCCGAGAGGCCGCTGCTGGCTTCGATGCGGATTTTCTGCTCCTTGCCGGTGCCTTTGTCTTTGGCCGTCACATTGAGAATGCCGTTGGCATCAATGTCAAAAATGACCTCAATCTGCGGCACGCCACGGGGCGCGGGCGGAATGCTGTCGAGGTGGAACTTGCCGATGGTGCGGTTCTGGCTGGCCAGCGGCCGTTCGCCCTGCAACACGTGAATTTCCACGCTCGGCTGGCTGTCGGACGCGGTGGAGAAGGTTTCGGACTTCTTGGTCGGGATGGTCGTGTTGCTTTCGATGAGCTTGGTCATCACGCCGCCCATCGTTTCGATGCCCAGCGAAAGCGGGGTCACGTCAAGCAGCAACACGTCTTTCACTTCGCCGGTCAGCACCCCGCCCTGAATGGCGGCCCCGATGGCCACCACTTCGTCGGGGTTCACGCCCTTGCTGGGCTTCTTGCCGAAGAACTTTTCGACCTCTTCCTGAATGCGCGGAATGCGGGTCGAGCCGCCCACGAGAATCACCTCGTTGATGTCGGCCGTGGTCAGGCCGGCATCCTGCATGGCTTTTTTCACGGGGTCCATCGAGCGGCGCACCAAGCTGTCGGCCAACTGCTCAAACTTGGCCCGGCTGAGTTTCACCACCAAGTGCTTCGGCCCGCTGGCCGTGGCCGTGATGTAGGGCAGGTTGATTTCGGTTTCGCTGGAGCTGGACAGCTCAATTTTGGCTTTTTCGGCAGCTTCCTTCAGGCGCTGCAAGGCCATCGGGTCCTTCCGCAAGTCAAGCCCTTCGTTTTCGCTGCTGAACTGGTCGGCCAGGAAGTTGATAATCACCTGGTCGAAGTCGTCGCCGCCCAAGTGAGTGTCGCCGTTGGTACTCAACACCTCAAACACGCCGTCGCCCAGTTCCAGGATGGAAATGTCGAACGTGCCGCCGCCGAGGTCATAGACGGCAATTTTCTGGTCCTTGTGCTGCTTGTCCAAACCGTAAGCCAAAGCGGCGGCCGTCGGCTCGTTGATGATGCGCTTCACGTCCAGCCCGGCAATGGCCCCGGCCTCTTTGGTGGCCTGCCGCTGGGCATCGTTGAAGTACGCCGGCACGGTAATCACGGCTTCCGTGACGGTCGTGCCCAAGTAGTCTTCGGCGGTCTGCTTCATCTTTTGCAGCACCATCGCCGAAATTTCCTGCGGGGTGTAGGTGCGGTCGCCAATCTTGACGGCCACCGTGTTGTTGGGGCCGCTCACCACGTCGTAGGCCACGTGCTTTTGCTCGGCACTCACTTCGTTGAAGTGGCGGCCCATGAAGCGCTTGATGCTGGCAATGGTGTTGGTCGGGTTGGTCACGGCCTGGCGCTTGGCCGGGTCGCCCACCTTGCGCTCGCCCTTGCCGCCGTCCAGAAACGCGACGATGCTGGGCGTAGTGCGGCGGCCTTCGGAGTTGGGAATCACAACGGGTTCGTTGCCTTCCATCACGGCCACGCACGAGTTGGTGGTGCCGAGGTCAATGCCAATGATTTTGCCCATGAGGGGTGTTTTTTTTTAATGAATGGGTTACGGTTCAAACACGGCCCCAGCGGGCCGCTGCGCCGCTAGTACAAGGCCCGTACCAGGGTGGTTTGGGTGACATTTTGGCTTGCCCAGCGCCTGATGCACCCTTTTCCCGGCCGCGCTGGCGGAGTTTGTTGCGGGTCCTAACTGGTTTTCTGACAAGAGTGCAGTGGCGTTTCAACGCGGGGGAACCGTGGCCAACAGAAACCGTCCCACCTGCCCGCGCCACGCGGCCGGGTAGCGCCCCCAATACGGCTCATGGCCGCAACCCCCAAAATTCACCCGCGCCTTCGGCCCGGCCAGGTTCTTGAAAATCGCATCGGTTTCGGCGCGGCTCACCCGTGGGTCGGCCGTGCCCCAGAGCAGCAGCGTAGGCACCTGCACCCGCCGGGCGTAGTCTTCGCCGCGCAGCCCGAACGCCCAAAATCCGTTTTGTACGCCGCCCCAGAACACCAACAAATCGGCCAAGGGAAACGGCGGGACGTGCATGGACCGAAAGCGGTTGTAGGCCGTTTGCCGCATCGAGCCGTAGGGGCACTCCAACACGTTGGCCGTCGGGCGGATACCCAGTTTCGCCTCGGCCCGCAGAATAGCCACCGCCCCCATGCTAATGCCGTAGAGAATTAGAGTTTGGTGTTTGGCGGAGTCTTGCAACCAGCGCACGGCAGCGGCCACGTCCTCCGCTTCGCGGTAGCCCACAGTGGTGTGGCGGCCAGCCGAGTTGCCGTTGCCAGCTAGGTCCACCATCAGTACTACATAGCCCAGCTGGCGGAAGTAACCGGCCACGTAACCGAGTTGCGATTTGCTACTCCCGTAGCCGTGGAACAAGGCCACCGCGCCCTGCGGCGGGCCAGTGGGCCGGGCATACCAGGCTTCCAGCCGCCCGTTAGGGCTAGTGAAATGCACTGTCTGCACCGGAAAATCAGGCGCGGGGCCGTTCACCGGCTTGGGGTTGCGCACTCCGGTCAGCAGCAAGCCTAGCTTCTGGGCCAGCGTGAGTTGCTCGGGGCTGGCCGAGTGCGGCCCGGCTTCGGCGCTGAAGTGCGTGAAGCGCCAAGCGTGAAAAAACGCCACGGCGTTGAGCAGGACGAAGGCAAGAAGTAGGAAGAGCAGGAGCCGACGTTTCACGGCGGCAAGGTAGCACCCGCTACGGCAACTCATAACTTACCCCCAACCCCAGCAGATTCCGAAACTGCCGGTAGCGGGTGTCGTCCACGGCGTAGGCCGTGACGAGGTGGCTGTAGCTGCCGCGCAGACTCAGGCGGTGCGGCAGGGCCACGCGCAGGTACAGTTCCGAATTAAGCGACCCCCGGTCGGGCAAACCGCCTTGCAGCAAGTTGAAGCGCACGGGGCGGGTGGTGGCCGCCAAGCTGGAGGTGGGGCCAAAATCGGCGGGGCGGTCGGGGCCAAACGAGGCCCCCAGAAAATCCAGGTTGAAGCCTACGCCCACCGGCCCCGCCACCCGCGCCCGCAGGTGAAAGGCCAGGTTCAGGGCCAGCAGCCGGGGCTGCGGCACCACGAGCCGGTCGGGCCGGGCAGCATCGTTCTGGTTGCCAAAATCCGCCGTCGGCCCCCAAAAATACGAGGCCCGCGCCCCCAGCCCCACCTGAAACCGGCCGCCCCGGTCCAGCCCCCACAAGCGCCAACCGGCCGCCGAAGCGTAGTGCAACTCCGAACTCGTCGCCCCGGTCAGGTCCAGCACCGTGGCGTGGCGCGGCGGGGCATCTTGCGCCCCGGCCCGGAAAACGAGCGCGAAGCAACAGAGTAAAAAAACAGTAAAACGCAGCATAACGACGAGGACGGCGGGAATGGTGGAACAATGGTGGAACAGAACGCCGCCGCAAGTACGGACGCAACGGCGGGCCGGGCCTTACGTGCCCGGGGCCGTGCACCGACTCAAGCCTGGGTTGGGGAGTTGCCCCGAACAAGCCGCAGCCACTCAGAACGGCCGCAGGCACAGGTTTTCCTTGGCGCTTCAGAAGCCGCCAGCAGGACGAACAAGCATGGCGTTTGGGGAGCTGCCAACGGCTGAAGCGGCCCTTGTTGCGACCAGTTGGGGCGTGGCAAGGGCCGCTTCGGTGCCTGGAACGACTGTTTGGGTCGTGACAACGGCCGTTTAGGCCGTGGCAAGGGCCGTTTAGAACGTTGCAAGGGCCGTTTAGAACGTTGCAAAGGCGATTTGGAGCATTGGCCAGGGCATCGCCGCCGGAGCCGCCGGCTACCCTTCCACTTCCGAAAACACAATGCTGTAGTCGGCCGCCAGCTCGTCCAGAATCGGCTCGTACAAATCGGCGTGCACGGGAATGACCACGCCGCGTTGGGCCACTTGGCCGCGCACGAGGCGGCGCACGGCCATGCCCAGGGGCAGGCCCACGGTTTTGGCCATCGCCGTGTGGGTGGCATCGTCGCCGGTCACGGCCAGCGACGAGGTGAGGCGGTAAGGCTGGCCAGCTAGGTCGAACCCGAACTGGTGCTGCATCACAATCAGGTCGTGGTCGTGGGGCTGCAAGGCCCACTTTTCGGTGAGCAGGCGCTCCAGGAGTTGGGCGGGCGTGGCGTTGGCACGGCCCACGGGGCGGCCCGAAAACAGGCCCAGCCAGTGCAGGCGGCCCATTTCCGCGCTTTCGGGGGCCAGGCCCAGGTAGTGGGCGGTTTGCTGTTGCAGGTCGAAGTGGGGCACGGCGTTGGGGGGCAGGTAGGCGGCCACCAGTTCGGCCCAGGTCAGGGCGGCGGCGTTGCCCAGGTGCACGGTGTCGTCGGTGAGGCCGAGGCGCACCAGGGCCTGCCAGGCGGCGCAGTAGCCCGGCCGGCGCAGGGTGCCGCGCAGCATGGTCGGGATGTCGTCCAGCCCATACGGGGCACGGTAGCTGAGCGAGTCGCGGTTGGCGTAGCCCTCAAAGCTGCCCCAGCCGGGCACGGCCACGGCCTCGGTGCGGGCAAACAGGTGCTGGTAGGGGATAAAGCGGAGCTGCCCGTTTTCCAGGAACCGGGCCGTGCCCTGGCCGGCCAGTACCACGTTGCGCGGGTTCCAGGTGAACTTGTACTTCCAGGGGTTGTCGCCTTCGGCGGCCGGGGCCAGCAGGCCGCCGCAGTAGCTTTTGAACGAGGTGAGGACCCCGCCCCGCGCCCGGATGCCGGCAATGGCCCGCATGGCCGACATATGGTCGAGGCCGGGGTCGAGGCCGCATTCCATGAGAAACGTCAGCCCTTGCGCGGCCGCTTCGGCGCTCATTTCCTGGATTTCGGGACCCACGTAACTGGCTGTGGCCAGGTGGCGGCCGTGGCGCAGGCAGGCCCGCGCCGCCAGCGGGTGCAAGGCGGCCGGCAGCATCGAAACCACCACCTCGGCCTCGCGCACCAGCGCATCGAGCAGGGCTTCGTCGTCGGTCGAAAACGGCACGGCGCGGGCATAGGCGGAATGCGCGGCCAGCACCGGGGCCAAGTGGGCGGGGTTGGCATCGGCCACGGTCAGAAACCAGTTTTCAGCCGGGGCGTGGCGCAACAGGTATTGAATGAGCGACGCGGCCGAGCGGCCCGCGCCGAGGAGCAAAAGGCGGGAAGTCATGGGGGCAAAGGTAGGGGCCGGGCAAAGGCAGCATACGGCCTGACCACCCCAGCTTGCGCTTCGCGCAAGCGTCCCCTCCTTAGCAGGAGGGGAGTTTGACCGCCTTGCTGCCCGATTTTACCTTACCTTCGCGCCCCTTATTTCCCGCCCTCAATGGCCCAGACTTCCCGCCAACAACTTATCAGCTACGACGAACTGGACTCGGCCGAAGACCTCACGGCCGGGGAGCGCAGCGTGTGGGAAGCGGCCCGCGCCGCCACCGCCCACGCCTACGCGCCCTATTCGCGCTTTCACGTAGGGGCGGCGCTGCTGCTCGCCGACGGCACCGTTTTCGTGGGCACCAACCAGGAAAACGCGGCTTACCCCAGCGGCCTGTGCGCCGAGCGCACGGCCTTGTTTGGCCTGGCCGTGAGCCAACCCGGCCACGCGCCCATCGTGGGCATGGCCGTGGCCGCCCGCCCCGCCGCCGGCGACTTTGGCCCGGCGCTGCCCTGCGGGGCTTGCCGGCAGGTGATGCTGGAATCGGAAACGCGGCAGGGGGCCGCTATCCCGTTGTTGCTGCCCAGCCGTGCGGGCACCATTTTGCGGTTTAAGTCGGTGGCGGATATGTTGCCCTTTAATTTTGGGGCGCAGGACTTGCCGGCAGTTTGATTTTTTGGCTGGTGGCCAATGGCTTCTTTCAACCATAAAGCCAACAGCCATTAGCCAACAGCCATTAGCTAATAGCCAGCAGCCAAAACCCATGACCGAACACCACTTCGCTGCCACCCGCACGGCCCGCTATTACCAACTCGGGGAGCTTTCGGCGGCCACGCGCCGGGTCTGGTTTGTGGCCCACGGCTACGGGCAGTTGGCGCAGTATTTCCTGCGGCACTTCCAGGCAATCAGTACCGCCGACCCCACCTTGGTCGTCGTTGCCCCCGAAGGGCTTTCGCGCTTTTACTTGCAGGGCAACGGCGGCCGGGTGGGCGCGTCGTGGATGACGAGCGACGACCGGCTCGCCGAAATTGCCGACCATTGCGCATTCCTCAACCAGTTGGCCGACCGGGTGCTGGCCCAGTGCCCGGCCGCTGCACAGGTGACGGCACTGGGCTTTTCGCAGGGCACGGCCACGGTGGGGCGGTGGCTGGCGCAAGCCCGGTTCCGGCCGGCGCGGCTGGTGCTGTGGGCCGGGGGCTTTCCGCCCGATGTGGCCCCCACTGCCGCCACGGCCCTGCTCCACAAGCTGCCCGTGACGCTGGTGCTGGGCGACGCTGACGAGTACATCACGCCCGAAAAAATGGCCGTGGAACAGGACCGGCTGGCTGGTTTCGGGGCACAGGTAGCAGTGTTGAAATTTGCGGGCGGCCACACGCTGGATGCCGGAGTGCTGGCGCACGTAGGGGCGGGGCTTGCCCCCGCCCGAATCGGTGAACGGTAATCTTCGGGACGAAGCGAACGATTCGGGCGGGGGCAAGCCCCGCCCCTACCGGCGGTTAATAGTCGTGGCCGCCCCTTGCGCCCCGGCCAGCACCAACACTTCGGCAATGGTGACGCGGGCCGGGCGCGTGACCATGAAGGCGATTATCTCGGCCACGTCTTCGGCCCGGAGCGGCTCAAAGCCTTCGTACACCTTCGCCGCCCGCGCCGCGTCGCCTTTGAAGCGCACTTGCGAAAACTCAGTCTCGACCGCGCCGGGGTTGATTTCGGCTACCTTGATGCCCAGCGGCAGCAGGTCCAGGCGCATGGTTTTGGTGAGCATTTGCACGGCGGCTTTGCTGGCGCAATACACGTTGCCGTTGGCATAGGCTTCCTGCCCGGCCACCGAGCCGACGTTGAGAATGAACCCGCGCTGGCGGGCCGTCATGCCCGGCAACAGGGCCTGGGTCACGTTGAGCAGGCCGCGCACGTTGGCATCCAGCATCTGGTCCCAGTCGGCGGGGTCGCCGCGCTGGATGGGGGCCAGGCCGTGCGCCCCGCCCGCGTTGTTCACCAGCACGTCAATCGCTTGAAAATCGGGTGGCAGGCCGGCCACGGCGGCGTTCACGGCGGCCCGGTCGCGCACGTCAAATTCCAGGATGTGGACCGGCACGGGCGCGACTTGCGCGGCCACTTCGGCCAGCCGGTCGCGCCGCCGCCCGCAGACGACGAGCTGAAAACCGGCCGCCGCCAGGGCCACCGCTGTGGCCCGGCCAATGCCCGACGACGCGCCGGTGATGAAAGCAAGGGGCATGGTCTTTTTAATCTTGAGTAGGCGGTAGCTGGTAGTGGGTAGTTGGCTTGCTAGTGGCTTTTGCAATCCAACTACCCACTACCACCTACCGACTACCATTTACATCACTTCAATACAGAAACAAAAACGCCCCGAACAGGGCCGCCCACAGGCCACCCACAAAGTGCCAGTAGGTGCCCAGGAGCCGCAGTTGGCGCAGTTGGTAGGGGTCGCGGATGAAGACCAGGCTGCGGATGTCGTCGCGGTTGGCGTGGGCGGTGCGGACGAGCAGGACCAGCAAAAACAGCATCCCGGCCAGCAGGTGGGCCACGTGCAGCGCCGAAATGAGATAGACGTAAGTGCCACTGGCTTCGCCGGTGAAGAAGACGTTGGTTTGCCGCAACTCGCGCCAGCCCAGCACTTGCAGGCCGGCAAACACCCCGCCCAGCAGCAGCGTGGCCCCCAGGCAGCGCACGAGGTTGGGCACGTCGTCGGCCCGGTACAGGCGCGGGGCCTGGGCCAGCACGTAGCTGCTCACGACCAGCACCAGGGTGCTGAGGGAGAAATAGCGCGGCAGCGGGTAGCGGCCGGTGGGCATCCCGTTGGCCAGCCGGGCGTGGACGTAGGCCGCCACCAGCACGGCAAACATGATGGTGATGGCCAGCAGCGCCAGGTACAAGAAGACGAATGCCGGGGGCAGCCGCTCGATGCGGCCGAACGCCGAGGCGGGGCGCTCGGCACGGGTGCGGGGCTGACGGTCGGGGTTGGGGTTCATCGGGGAAGGGTTCGGCCCATTAGACCAGCGAGGCGGACAATAAGTTGCGGCCGGCGGGCAGATTTTCGGCCCCTAAATTAGCTAACCTAAGTTGCGCAAAGCCGCATAGCGGCGACGGGTGGGTAGCGAAAGCCGTAGAAGAAGGAACCCCTGGGCCATCCGTCGCCGCTACGCGGCTTGGCCACGTTTGGCCCTGCTGGGCTACCAGCCCGTCGCCGCTACGCGGCTACTCCGCCACTTGGTTAGCTAAAAAAAGACCCAATCTTGCCCAGCACCGCGTTGAGCGTAATCTTGGCGCTGGTGCGGTCGGGCAGGCCGAAGGTGACGTAGGTTTTGCCGCCCACGCGCAGGTCCAGCACCAGCCCCAGGCGGCGCAACAGGTCGTGCATTTGCTGGAGCGCGTCGGGGCCTTTGGCTTTGGGCGGCTTGGGTTGGCCGGGCGGACGCGGCGGCCCGGCCGAAAGCAAATCCAGCACCTCCTGGCTGGGCAAATTCAGGATGAGGTAGTTGCCGGAGCCAGCCAGTTGCAGTGCGTGGCCGTTCCAGGCGACGACGAGCCGCGCCTCAATTTCCAGCCCGCTAGCCAAGGGGCGTAGGATTGGCGGGTGCGAGGGGGGCGGCATCGCCTTTGGTGCGGACGCGCAACGAGCCATTGACGCGCCAGGTGGCGGCCGGGCCTTGCGGGCTGGGCACCTGCACTTCCATTTGGTCGAAGGCGAAGCTGACTTCTACGCCGCCGGCGAGTTTGCTGAGCAGGGTAGCCGCCGTGTCGGCCCAGGTGGGGTTGGTGTCGGGCATTTTCTTTAGTTATGAGTTATGAATTATGAGTTGGGGTTGCCGTCTAATTTTGCAAACGTAAGGTAGCCGCTTGGGTTGTTCTATGAAACCTGTCGTACCAACTGCTGCTGCCCAACAGCATTTTTCCAACTCATAACTCATAACTCATAACTCAATCTTGAAACTCATCGAATGCCCGCGCGATGCCATGCAGGGCCTGGCCGACTTCATCCCGACGGCTACCAAAACGGCGTACCTGCAACGCCTGCTGGCAGTAGGGTTTGACACGCTGGACTTTGGCTCCTTTGTGTCGCCCAAAGCCATTCCGCAACTGCGCGACACGGCCGAAGTGCTGGCCGGGCTGGACTTGAGCCGGACCAAAACCAAGCTGCTGGCCATCGTCGCCAACCTGCGCGGGGCCGAAACCGCCGCCCAACACCCCGAAATCAGCTACCTGGGCTTCCCGCTCTCGGTGTCCGCAACCTTCCAGCGGCGCAACACCAACCAAACCCTGGCCGAGGCGCGGGCCGACGTGGCCGCCATGCACGAGTTGTGCGAACACACCGGCAAAACCTTGGTCGTGTACTTGTCAATGGGCTTCGGCAACCCCTACGGCGACCCCTGGCACCCCGAAATCGTGGCCGAATTCACCCAACACCTGGCGGCGCTGGGGGTGCGGGTGGTGGCCCTGTCCGACACCATCGGCGTGGGCACGGCGGCCACCATCGCGCCCCTGTTTGCGGCCCTGATTCCGGCTTTTCCGGGCATCGAGTTTGGGGCGCACCTGCACAGTACCCCCGACACCTGGCGCGAAAAAGTGCAGGCGGCCTACACGGCAGGCTGCCGCCGCTTCGACGGGGCCATCGGCGGCATCGGCGGCTGCCCGATGGCCGCCGACGTGCTGACCGGCAACATGGCCACCGAAAACCTGGTGGCGTTTCTGGCGGAGCAGGGCGAGGCATTGGGGTTGGATAGGGGGGCGTTTGGCACAGCGCAGGCAATGGCGGGCGCTGTTTTCCATTGAGCATTTCCCGCAGTGGTGCGCAGTGCCGGGCAGCAGCAATTCCTCCTTCTTCATTCCCCATTCCTCATTGACCCAAGTCGACATCTTCGTCCCCTGTTTCGTGGACCAGCTCTACCCCCACACCGCCCTGAACATGGTGCGGGTGCTGGAACGGGTGGGCTGCGAAGTCCACTACAACCCCAACCAAACCTGCTGCGGCCAACCAGCTTACAACGCAGGCTACCACGACGCAGCCCGCGACGTGGCCCGCAAGTTTTTGGCCGACTTTGCCACCCCGGCTGCCGAAACGCGCTACGTCGTCAGCCCCTCGGCCAGTTGCACAGGCATGGTTCGCAACAGCTATTCGGAGCTATTCGCAGGCGCGGCCGATGCACCCGCCTGCCGCGCCGTGCAGGGCCGGGCGTATGAGTTCACCGAGTTTCTGGTGGATGTGCTGGGCATCACGGCCGTGCCGGGCGCGGCCCTGGCCGGGCGCTACACCTACCACGATTCGTGCGCGGCGCTGCGTGAGTGCGGCATCCGCGAAGCGCCCCGGCGGCTGCTGGACAGCGTGGCCGGGCTGGAACGCATTGAAATGGCCGAAACCACTACCTGCTGCGGCTTCGGCGGCACGTTTGCGGTCAAGTTTGAAGCCATTTCGGTGGCGATGGCGCAGCAGAAAGTGGAACACGCCCTGGACACCGGCGCGGAGTTCATCATCAGCACCGATGTAAGTTGCCTGATGCACCTGGAAGCGTACATCAAGCGCGAAAAGCTGCCATTGCGCTGCCTGCACGTGGCCGACGTGCTGGCGGGTGGGTGGGAGTAACTGGCGCGGGGCTGTGCCCCGTGACTGAGTGTAGCGGGTTTTCAACCCGCACCCCAGGCCGAAACCATTGAACAATACCGGGCAGCGCTGACCGCCTGGGGTGCGGGTTGAAAACCCGCAGCACTGCGGCACGGGGCACAGCCCCGCGCCAGACCACCTACATTGCCGCCCGTACTCTTTCTACCAACCCCTCACTAGCCGCCAGCAACGGCAGCCGAACATCGGCCCCGCACACCCCCAGCGCCGCCAGCGCCGCCTTCACGCCCACCGGGTTGCTCTCCTCATACATCAGCGGGTTCAGGGCCAGAAACCCGAACAGCAGCGCCCGGCTGCGTAGCAAAGTCGCCGGCCAGGGCGGCGCGGGTCAGGTCCGAAAACCGTTGGGGAAAGGCGTTGGCCAGCACCGAAATCACCCCCTCGGCCCCGCAGGCTATCAGGGCGGTGGTCATCAGGTCGTCGCCCGACAGCAGCAGGAAATCGGCGGGTTTGCCGGCGGCAATGGCCAGGCACTGCTCCAGGTGGCCGCTGGCTTCTTTGATGCCCACGATGTTGGGGTGCCGGGCCAGGGCCAGCGTGGTGGCGGCCGTGAGGTTGGAGGCCGTGCGGCCGGGCACGTTGTAGAGCAGCAGCGGCACGGGGCTGGCGGCGGCCAGGTGCTGGTAGTGGGCCACGAGGCCCGCCTGGCTGGGCTTGTTGTAGGCCGGGCTGGCCGACAGCACGGCGGCAATGCCGCTGAGGTCGGTGGTGCGGAGCAGTTCCGCAGCGGCGGCGGTGTCGTTGCCGCCAATGCCGTACACGAGGGGCACCCGGCCCGCTACGTGCTGCCGGGCCACATCCAATAGCTCGGTTTTTTCGGCGGCCGTGGTCGTGGGCGATTCGCCGGTGGTGCCGTTTACCACCAGGTATTCCACCCCGCCGCTAATGCAATGGTCCAGCAAGCGCCGCCAGGCCGGGTAATCAACGGAGTGGTCGGGGGCGAAGGGCGTGACCAGCGCCACGCCGGTGCCGTGAAGTTGCTGCATGGGAAGTGGGTGGGATGGGGCGGTGTGGTAGTACGACTTTTTCAGTCGTACTACCACTCTTATCCTAAAACGGTAATCGTTCTGGGATAAGAGTGGTAGTACGACTGAAAAAGTCGTACTACCACACCCAAAAGGGAAGTAATTTTGTCCCACAAAATTACGCCCCCATCTTTTGAACACGTTTGCCCCCCTCCTGCTGGCCGCCGCACTCCTGGCCGCCTGCGAATCCAAAACCGCCACCACCGGCGAAGCCAACACCAGCGCCGCCGCCGAAAGCACGGCCCTGGTCGAGAAAACCGCTGCCGGCCTACCCGCCGACCCCGCCGAGGCCCCCACCAGCGGCACCGCCGCCACCGCCACCGACGAAGCCGCCGCCGTGCCGCCCCCCGCCCCCGCCGCCATTCCGGCCGCCCAGCGGGGCGATGCCGCCGCCATCTACGCCCGCAAGCAGGTACCGATTCTCTGCTACCACCAGATTCGGGACTGGACCGCCCGCGACTCCAAAAACGCCAAAGACTACATCATCCCCATCGCCCAGTTCAAGGCCCAGATGAAGATGCTGGCCGATTCGGGCTACCACAGCATCCTGCCCGACCAGCTCTACGCCTACCTCACCACCGGCGCAAAGCTGCCCAGCAAGCCCGTCATGCTGACCTTCGACGACACCGACCTCGACCAGTTCACCATCGCCCGGCCCACCCTGGAGCAGTACGGCTACAAGGCCGTGTACTTCGTGATGACCGTGAGCCTGGGCCGCCCCCACTACATGAGCAAGGCCCAGGTGAAGCAGCTTTCCGACGAGGGCAACCTCATCGGCTCGCACACCTGGGACCACCACAACGTGAAAAAATACCAGGGCCAGGACTGGGTGACCCAAATAGACAAGCCCACCAAAGTGCTGGAAGACATCACCGGCAAAAAAATCAATTACTTCGCCTACCCCTTCGGCCTCTGGAACCCCCAAGCCTTCCCCGAACTCAAGAAGCGCGGCTTCGTGGCGGCGTTCTCATTGGCCGAGAAGCGCGACCAGACCGACCCGCTCTTCACCATCCGGCGCATCATCGCCAGCGGGTATTGGTCGCCCAAGACGTTGCGGAATAACATCGTGCAGTCGTTTTAAGAAACCCGCTACATTTGCCAGGTGTGGCCCCAATAGCATTGGCTATTGGGGCCATTTTTTTCCCACTTGCTTACGCCCAGTGTTTATGATTGACCAAATAACTTTTAAAGCCGGCCCGTCGCCGGGCGCACCGGGACTGGTACTTGATGTGGCTCCGATTACGGTGTTTGTGGGGCCAAATAATGCGGGAAAAAGCCAGGTGCTGGTAGAGTTGGAAACCTTAAATCCTACGTCAAAATCAGTTGTAAGCAAATTACTAGCAGGCCTTGTTTTTAGTCCAGTAAGCAGTCAAGAATTTGCTGTTGAGTTGGAGGCATTAAAGGACCGTTCAACCGTAAATCAGAGTCAAACTCCAGGCGGGTTGCACTTGACGCGCAACGGAAGGGCTCAAGGCTTTAATGGACTACAAAATACAATTCAATTTATGACCGATGTCTTGTTCGACCAAGTTCAAAGCGGCAATTTGAGTGGTCACTATATGAAAATCTTGCGCCTGCTTACCATCAGGCTTGATGGGAAAAACAGACTCACGCTGCTTAACGAACAGCCAATGGGCGATTTAATGAAGGCTCCTCAAAATCCACTGGCGCTCTTGTTTGTGAACAATGAATTGCGCGAGAAGGTACGTAGCATTGTTTTGGATGCGTTTGGGAGTTGGTTTGTAATTGACCCGACAAATGGGGGAAAGCTACGGGTTCGTTTAGCCAAACGTGCCCCCGTCAACGAATCCGAGGAGCGAGGCTTGGACACCGCCGCAGTTGACTATCACAGCCAAAACACACTCATTGACGAAACCAGCGACGGTGTTCGGGCCTTTACCGGCATCATCACTGCGCTTATTGCGGATGACCCAAAAATTACGCTAATAGACGAACCAGAAGCCTTTTTGCATCCGGCATTGGCCATGAAGCTTGGAAAAGAGGTAGCCGCCATTTCCGCTAACGACCCCAAAAAGCGCCTCTTTGTTTCCACCCACAGCGCCGCCTTTCTCATGGGCTGCATTCAGTCCGGGGCACCGCTCAACATTGTGCGCCTGACATACAAAAGCGGCGTAGCAACTACTCGGGTGTTACGAAAGGAACAACTGCTACCCCTGATGCGAAAACCGCTGTTGCGTTCCACGGGAATGCTGGAAGGACTTTTCTACGAGGCCGTGATTGTATCAGAAGGTAATTCGGACCGGGCGTTCTATCAGGAAATAAACGAGCGGCTGCGAACGGTGAAAGATGAGCGAGGATTGGGCAATTGTCTTTTCATCAATACCGAAGGTAAAGACACCATTTGGGACGTGGTGCGGCCATTGCGCGAGTTGGGGATTCCGGCCGTGGGCATTGTCGATGTGGACGTGCTAAAAAAAGGCGGCACTGAATTCCGTAAGTTGACGGGGGGGGCTTTCTTCTCAGACATTGCCCTACCTGGTCTGGAAATCACGCGCCTCAAAGTTTTAGCTGCTTTGGAAGCAACCGGCACTGCTTGGAAAACCAACGGCGGCCTTGCCGTTTTGCCTGTCAACGAACAGCAAGGAGCCAACGACTTTTTTAATCAGTTGGAGGATTACGGCGTATTCGTAGTGCGGTCGGGAGAGGTGGAAGCTTGGCTTAGTCATTTAAATGTGCCGAAATCCAAGCCCAATTGGTTGCCCCAGATGTTTGAGCGCATGGGCGAAGACCCCGCCGACGCTGCTTATGTGCAGCCCGCACCGGGCGATGTTTGGGATTTTATGGGCCGCATCCGCCAATGGGTGGACAACCCAAACCGCAAGGGCATTCCGGCCTAAACCTGCGTTGCAAGGACAATGGAGTGCATTGTCCCGCCCATTACTGATGAATGGCCCTCTGCACCCTGCATTGGCCCATTCACCACCAGTGAATGGCATCCCGCACCCTGCAATGGGCCACGCACCCGCAGTGAATGGCCCTCCGCACCCTGCACGGGGCCGTTCATCCGCAGTGAACGGCATTCTGCACCCTGCGATGGGCCACTCACTCCCAATGAGTGGCCCATCGCGGGGTGCAATGGGCCACTTACTCGCAATGAGGGGCAGAAAAGCACTATTTTTAATAAATTTCCATTACCTTCGTCGCGTCAAGTTTCATTTTTAGTTAATTTTACTAGCGACGGTTATGTGGTACGAAACCAGTTTCTTCGGCAATCCTTTCGAAAGCCCTAACTACTCCCGCGCCCGCAAGGGGCTGTACGCGGCCGACCAGGTGGCCCGCCTCACGGCCCTCGACGCGGAGGCGTTTGCCGCCCGCATCAGCGCCACCCAGGCGGCGGCCGAGGCCCTGAGCAAGGCCGCCGGCTCCACCGGGGCCGCCACCGGCACCCAGCGCGGGGCCACGGCCGGCACCGATGCCCAGTTGCAGGCGTACCGGCGCACGGTGGGCGGCAAATACAACGTGTTGCTCGACCGCTTCGGGGGCGACAAAAGCGCCGAACTGCTCCTCACTATTTTTGGCAGCAGCGTGCAGAAATACACCCGCGACCTGACCAAAACCAACGCCAAGCAGCGCATGGACGAACTGGACCAACTGCTGGTGACGAACCAAAAGGCCGTGGGGGCCGACATCGTGAAGGCCATCGGCGACGCCGCCGCTGCCTACCTGGGCAAGCGCGAAACCCAAACCACCGACAAGGCCGCCACCGCCGTGTCGCAACTGGGCGAAAGCACCCAGGAAAAGGCCCTCAACAAAGAATTGTGGCTGAACCTGGGGGCCGTGGTGGCCGAATACCCCGCCCCGGAACAGGAGCGGCAGCGCCACGCCAGTGCCGATTTCAGCCTGCTGATGCGCCACACCGTGGGCCACACCCCCGAAACCCTGACCGGCACCCTGCCCGCCCACACCCTGGCCGACCTCGTGGATGCCGGCCTGCGGGCCACCACCAAGCTGCACCTGCACAACACCGGCCCGGCCGCGCTGCGCTTTGCCCTGAGCGACGACCCCGACACGTTTCCGGCCACCGGCTACCAGGAGGTGAAGCCCGGCGAAACCCTGGCCCTGACCGCCGCCGACCTCGGCGACGTGCTGACCGCGCCCTTCCTGAACGTGCAAAACCCCACCGAGAGCCTGGGCAGCTACGAGGTGACGGTGGGGTAGGCGGGCGGGTGGTGCCACGAATTCCCGAAGGGTTCGTGGTACCACTATCCGCTGCCCGACGACCAGACAAATTAGTGGTACCACGAACTCCCGAAGGGTTCGTGGTACCACTATCCGCTGCCCGACGACCACACAAATTAGTGGTACCACGAACCCCTTCGGGGAATTCGTGGCACCACTCACCCGCCGCGCCTTAAAACAACGACCCCTGCTGCCCCGGCCCTTCGGCCGGGGCAGTTGGCGTTTCGGGGGTTTCGCCTGCCGTTTTGGCCCCCAGCAGCGCCAGCAAGTCGCCTTCCGAAATGATGGGTACTTTGAAGCCCAGGGCCTTTTCGCGCTTGGCGGGGCCCATGTTTTCGCCCGCCACGAGGTAGCTGAGTTTCTTGGAAATGGAACCCGTGATTTTGCCGCCGTGGCTGGCAATGAGTTGCTGCAATTCCTCGCGGGAATGCTGGGCAAACACGCCCGACAGCACAAACGTCAGGCCCGCGAGGCGGTCGGAGGCCGGGGCGGGGGCTTCGCCGGTCAGGGCCAGTTGCACCCCGGCGGCGGCGAGGCGGGCCACGAGTTCCTGGTTTTCGGGCTGCCGAAACCAGTGGGCGGCGGCCTCGGCAATCACGCCGCCTACTTCGGGCACGGCGGCCATTTCTTCGGCCCTGGCGGCGGCCAGGGCGGTGATGTCGCGGTAGTGGGCGGCCAGCTTCTGGGCCACGGTTTCGCCCACGTAGCGGATGCCCAGGCCGAACAACACGCGGGGAAAGGGCACGGTTTTGCTCTGTTCAAGGCCCGCCAGCAGGTTGTCAATGGACTTTTCGCCCAGGCGTTCCAGGCCCACGAGGTCGGCGCGGCGGGCGGGCAGGTCGTAGAGGTCGGCGGGGGTGGTCACGAGGCCCAGGTCAAAGAAGCGGCCCACGGTTTCGGCCCCCAGGCCGTCAATGTTGAGGGCCTTGCGGCCCACGTAGTGCTCCAGCCGGGCCTTGAGTTGGGGCGGGCAGCCGCGCTCGTTGGGGCAGCGGAAGTGGGCTTCGCCGTCGGGCCGCACCAGCGGCGTGTCGCACGACGGGCACACCGTGGGGTATTTGATGGGCAGCGCGTCGTCGGGCCGCTGGGCCAGGTCCACGCCCGTGATTTTGGGGATGATTTCGCCACCCTTCTCCACAAATACCGTGTCGCCGATGCGCAAATCCAGCGCCTCTATTTGGTTAGCGTTGTGCAGCGTGGCGCGTTTGACCACGGTGCCCGCCAGCGGCACGGGAGCCAGCAGGGCCACCGGGGTCACGGCCCCCGTGCGCCCCACGTTGTAGATGACTTCCAGCAGGCGGGTGCGGCCGGCTTCGGCGGGGTACTTGTAGGCAATGGCCCAGCGGGGGCTTTTGGCGGTGTAGCCGAGTTGGTCCTGCTGCCGCAGGTCGTCAATCTTGATGACAATGCCGTCGGTGGCGACGGGCAGCGTGAAGCGTCGCTCCTTCCACTCGTGCACGAAATCCAGCACCTCGGCCAGCGACTGGCAGCGCCGCCAGGTGTCGGACACCGGCAGGCCATAGGCCCGCAATGCCGCCAGGGCCGCGCTGTGGCTGGCAAAGTGCCGCCCCGGCGTGAGCAGCGCGTAGGCATAAAAGCGCAGCTTGCGGGCCGCCACCTGGGCCGAATCCTGGAGCTTGAGCGCCCCGCTGGCCGCGTTGCGGGGGTTGGCGAGCAGGGCCTCGCCGTTCTGCTCGCGCTCAGCGTTCAGCTCCTCAAACACCGGCAGGGGCATGAACACCTCGCCGCGCACCTCAAAGTCGGGGGGTTGGTTGTCGGCCGGGCGCAGGTGCAGCGGCAGGGTGCGGATGGTGCGGACGTTGGATGTCACGATGTCGCCCCGGCTGCCGTCGCCGCGCGTCACGCCCTGGGTGAGTTGGCCGTTTTCGTAGCGCAGGCTCATGGCCACGCCGTCAAACTTCAACTCGCACACATAGGCGTAGGGTGCCCCTTCCAGGCCCTTTTGCACCCGTTCGTCAAACTCGCGCAGGTCGTCTTCGGAGTAGGTGTTGCCCAGGCTCAGCATCGGAAACCGGTGTTCGGCGGTGGCAAATTGCTTCGTGACGGTGCCGCCCACGCGCTGGGTGGGCGAGTTGGGCTGGGCCAGGTCGGGGTGGGCCGTTTCCAGGGCCTGCAACTCGGCCAGCAGCGCATCAAACTCCGGGTCACTGACCTCGGAAATATCCCGCTGGTAGTACTGAAAGTTGAGGTGGTGCAGCCGCTCGGTCAGGGCCTGAATCTGGGGTTGGATGGGGTCGGTCATGGGCTTCGGGGCAAGGCATCAAAATCAGCACGCGAAGTTTTGGAAAGCCGCAGCGCGGCGACGGGTGGGTAGTAGTTGTTGCCCGCCGGAATGCGAAAGCCGCGTAGCGGCGACGGATGCACCAGGGATTCCGTCGCCGCTACGCGGCTTTAACCGCCTTATCCCCCAAGCACTACCCACCCGCCGCCGCTACGCGGCTAGTCCGCAACTTGGGTTAATTGACCACCCGCACGCCGTCGGCTTCAAAAGTTAGCTGCTGCTCGTCCTGCGTGATGGCGGCGATTTCCTTTTCCGACTTGCCCGCGTCCTGGGCATAGTGGCGGAGGTAGGCCACGGGCACCACTTCGCGGTGCGCCCAGCCTTGCACGATGACCTCGTGGCCGCCCAGGTTTTTGGGCACAAAGAAGGCGTAGTCCTTGAAGCGGACCCGCATGGATTTACCATCGGCGGTGGGCAAGGTCATCCAGCAGCCTTTGGCCTGGCACACTTCGGCGGCTTTGCCCACCAGCTTCACTTCCAGCGAATCTTTGCCGCCCATTGCCTGGGCCAGGCCGCTCATGGGCACGGCTCCGGCGGGGGTAACGGCGGTGCCGTAGCAATGGCCGGGGTGGGCCGGGGCAGGTTTGCCGCTGGCCTCCAGGGCAGCTTCTTCTTTGGCTTGGTCGCAGGCGGCGGGCTGGGCGGCGGCAAGGTCGTGGGCGGTGCCCACGGCGGCCGAGGGGCCGGTGGGTACGTCGGCCCCGTGGCCGCTTTCTTCTATTGGGTGTTCCATCGGCAGCACGGGGTTGATGGGGGCCGAGGGCACGAAGCGCAAATACAGCAGAATGGCGACGAGCGCCCCGGCAAAGCCAGCAAGAAATTTCATGGGGTTGGGGATTGAGTTCGGCACAAATTTACGGCACGAAGCCGGAAACGAGTACCCCGAAGCGGTGCTTCGGCCGCTGCACGATTGCCGTGCAGCGGCCGAAGCGCAGCTTCGGGGTACTCGTTCTGTTCCGGTCCCGCTTACAGGGGCAGCACCACGGCTTTTTTCTCCGCTTGCACGAAGGCCAGCCGCTTCATGGCCCCGCTGGTCCCCGGAAAGTCAAAGCCCACGGCTTTGGGTTCGGCTTGCAGGGCTTGCCAGGTGGCTTGGTCCACTTCGGCGGGCAGCGGGGCGGCTTTGGCCACGGCGGGGCTGGTGAAGTGGCTGGCATCAAAGAAGTGGTTCATGCCCTTCAGAATGGCCACTTCCTTGTCGCGCACGGTGGCGGCCTGGGGGTCGGCCAGGGCTTGTTCGTCAAGCAAGGCGCGGGCGGGCATCACCTCGTGGCGCAGGGTATCGCCGGCGCTGTTCAGCACAATGAGGTGGGCGCGGCCGGTGAGTACGCGGGGGCCGCGCAGTTGCAGCACGAAGCGGTCGGCCTGTTTGGGGTCCGAAAAGGTGTGGGTGGTAGCCACGGTGTTGAGGACCGTTTGGCCGGTGAGGCTGCTGCGCTCCTTCGGGTTGGGCGGCGTGTAGGTGGCGTGCGGTTCGGCCGAACTGTTCCCCATTTCCTTTTCGGTGTTGAGGCAACCGGCGAGGGTAGCGGCCAATACGATGCCGCAGAGGGGGAAGATTAGGTGTTTCATAGCGGGGGGAAGGGAGGGAAAAGTTGTTGGGAAGCAAATTTGCTACAATGTTACCGGCGCTTTACGGGCATTGCGGCGCAAAGGATGGTTTTTGGGTGGCGGGCGGGCAAACCGCCACTAAAACAGTCCGATTTCCAGCCCAAGCGTCCAGCGGGGCAGCTCCGGCCAGGCGGCGTAGCTGGCGGCCCAGGCCGAGGTGAGGCGGTAGCGGGCAGTGAGGGCGTAGCGGTCCACACCCAGCCGCGCCCCGGTGCCCGCGCCCGACGTGGGCAGGTAGGCCAGGCCGGTTTCGGTGGTTGCCAGGCTTTTGGTGCCGGGCAGTGGGTCGTCTTCGGTGGCGTGGTTGGTGGCAAAGGCCCAACTGCCCCAGGCCAGCAGGTCAAGGTAGCGGCCCACCACGTTGCCTCGTCGCCCGGTGTTGAGGCGCAGACCGATTTCGGGCTGCAACTGGTGCAGGCCCAGGCTTTCGCTGCGGTGCTGGGCGGGGGTGGGCACGGTTTTTTGCGCGTCCTGGGCCAGGGCATAGCGGCGGTAGGCATAGCGCCAGTCGAAGGTCAGGGCCACCGTTTGGGAGCAGCGGCGCTTGAGGCGGCTGCCCACCTGCCATTCGGCCGACGGCAAGCCGTAGCGCAGCGCCGCCCCCGTGCCCGCTGGCCCCGCTACCAGCCCATACCCCACATACAAGTGCCCAAACCAGCGCCGGTTGGGGCCAAACGAGTTGCGGAGCGTGTCGTTGGCCACGGTGGCTTGCACCAGCACCCGCTGGGCGTGGGCGGCCGGGGCGGCCACTAGTAGCAACCCTATCACCAGCCAACGACGGCTTACCCGTTGCCAAAAACCGAAAACCAAAAACCAAAAACCCTTCATTATTCCGAATACGTGCCGGTGAATCCTTTGAAATGCACCCGCAGTACGTCGCCGCCGCGCAGCAACCGGCGCGGCACCTGCACCACCAGCCGCTGCTGCACGGCGCGGGTTTCGTAGCGGCGCAACACCCCCCGGCGGTCGGCAATTTCCCAGTACAAATAGGGCGGGTAATCCACTTCGGGAGCGAGCGGCGCGGGGTCGGGCAGGGGTTGCTCGTGGCCCACGCGGGCGGGGTCGGGCGGGACGGGGTCGTTGGGTTTCGCCGCTTCCGGTTGCCCCAACACCGTGGCCTGGGCTGCATCGGGCTGCTCCAGCAGCAGCGGCAGGGTTTGGGCGGGGCGGGTGGCCGCAGCGGGCCGCACAACGACCGCCACGAGGCTGTCGTGGGGCACAAAGTCAAAAGTGGGCGCGGCAGCGGGCGCGGGCGCGGCCAGAAAAGGTGCCGCCCGAGGCCGCCCGTAGCCGTGGGCGTAGTCAAAATACGGATACAGCTCGCCCGCCTGTTGCAACTGCCGGAACAACTGCATGGCGGGCACGTCGCGCCGTTGCTGCCACACGCAGGCTGCAAACCCGGCCAGCAGCGGCGACGAAAACGAGGTGCCTTCCAGCCGCTCGTAGCCGCCGCCGGGCGTGGTGGTCAGCACGATGCCATAGGCGGCCAGGTTGGGCTTGGGGCGGCGGTCGGCCGTGGGGCCAAAGGAACTGAAGTCCACGTGCAGGCCGGTTTCGGGGTCCAGCCCGCCGATGGCCAGCACCGAATCGGCATCGGCGGGGGTGCCGATGCGCACCCAGTCGTTGTCGCCGTCGTTGCCGGCGGCGCTCACCACCAGGATGCCCTTGCGGGCGGCCAGGTTGGCGGCGCGGGCAATGAGGCTGCGGCGGCCGGTCATGTCTTCGGGGAAGTAGCGTTGTTCGGTGTAGGCCAGCGAGGAGTTGATGATGTCGGCCCCCAAGCGGTCGGCCCACTCGGCGGCGGCCAGCCAGGCTTCTTCTTCGCCGTAGCTTTCGCGGCGCAGTTGCTCGGTGCGGGCCAACAGATATTCGGCAGCCGGGGCCAGGCCCAGGGCCGGGCCGGGTTGGCCGTCAGCACTAGCAGGCAAGCGGCCCGCTAGGCAGCCCATGACTTCGGTGCCGTGGCCGCCGCCGTGAAACACGTCCTCGCGGTGCTTCAGGAAGTCGTAAGTCGCCACCACGCGCCGCTCCTGCCACAACTGCTGGAAGGCAGGGTGCAGGTCCAGGCCATTGAAGCCAACGTCAAACACGGCGATGCGTAGCCCGCGCCCGTCCAGCCCGGCCCGGCGCAGGGCGGGGCCGTCAAGGTGCGAGGTTTGGCGGCGGGCCAGGAGGTAGTCGTCGGGGGAAATTTGGTTGTTGGCGGCGTTCACCTCACCCCCCGTCCCCCTCTCCTGCGGAGAGGGGGGGCATTTAATTGCGCTAAATGCTTGTTCTGGAACCTCGGGTGATACTCGCGTAAGTAAATGCCCCCCCTCTCCGCAGGAGAGGGGGACGGGGGGTGAGGTGAACGCCGCACCTCCCGTCGCCAACGGCCACGCGGCCACCGCCCGCACCCCCGGCAGCCCGCGCAACCGGGCGGCCTGGGCGGGCGTGGCGCGGCAACTCACGGCATTGAACCAACGGCTGACCAGCGTCACGGTATCCACGGCGGCGCGGATGGCGGCCAGGTAGTCGGGGCGCAGGGGCCAGTCGGTGGCATCGGCGGCGGGCAGGTGCTGGCGGGCGCGGCGGGCGCGGGCGGCGGGGCTGAAATAGTGGCTGGGGTGGAAGCGAACGCCGGTTTTGTCGGTCAGCGTGACCCAGTAGCGGGCCAGCGGCGGGCGGGGCTGGGCGCGGGCCGGGGCGGGGCACCACAGGCCCAGCGCCGCCAGCACCAGCAGCGCGGCCACTTGGCGGCGGCTGCTCACACTGCGCCTACTCAAACAATGGAACAACCGGGACACCACGGCCCAAAGGTAACTCTGGCCGCGCCGCGCCGTTTCAAGCGCAGCCAGCGGCTGCAACCGGCAATCCTGCCCCTGTCCTGCTGGTTTCATTTATTTTCCCAAGCTCCATGAAATTCCCCGCCCTAGCTCCGGCCCTGCTCGCCACTGCCCTGCTCGCCCTACCCGGCTGCAACCAAAAAGAAATTGCCGCCCTGCAACAACAGAACTCCGAACTGACCAAATCGCGCGACCAACTGCAAATGGAAAAAGCCAACCTGACCAGCGAATCGGCGCGGCTGACCGACGAAAAGGCCCGCAACGAAGCCGCCTACAACAGCAGCCTGCTCTCCAAAAGTAACCAGGTGAGCCAGCTCAACCAGAACCTGGGCACCACCGAACAGGACCTGGCCAGCAAAACCGCCCGCGTAGAGGAACTGCAACGCGCCCTAGCCCAGAAAGAAGCCGCCACCCAGGCCCTGCGCCAGCGCGTGGCCGATGCCCTGCTCGGCTTCAACGCCCAGGACTTGCAGGTGAACGTGAAAAACGGCAAAGTTTACGTGTCGCTTTCCGAGCAGCTGCTGTTCAAGTCCGGCTCAACCAAAGTGGACCCCAAAGGCCAGGAAGCCCTCAAAAAGCTGGCCGTGGCCCTCAAAGACAACAAAGACGTGAACGTGCTGGTGGAAGGCCACACCGACAACGTGCCCATCGCCAAAGGCACCGCTGGCCTGAGCGACAACTGGGATTTGAGCGTGTTGCGGGCCACCGAAATTACGCGCCTGCTGGCCACCGCCGGCATGGACCCGACCCAGATAACGCCTTCCGGCCGCGCCCAGTACCTGCCCGTGGTGCCCAACGATTCGCCCACCAACAAGGCCCTGAACCGCCGCACCGACATCATCCTGACCCCGAAGCTGGACGAGTTGTTTTCAATTCTGAACCAGCAGTAGTTTAATGACAAATGACGAGGGACGAATGATTGATGATGACTGAGTGGATTTCAGTCATCATCAATCATTCGTCCCTCGTCATTTGTCATTAAACTAACTGCCGCAACCCGGCCACCGCATCGGCCCCCAGATGCACCCGCAACGTGCGCCGCCCGGCAACCTGCAAGGCCTGCAAATCGCCCTGCGCCTGGGCATCCTGCAAGGTACCGAAAGTGTAGCCGCGCCCCGGCAAATCCACGTCGGCCCCGTGGTCGGCGGTGAGTTGCAGGAACAAGCCAGTGTTGGGGCCGCCCTTGTGATATTGCCCGGTGGAGTGCAGAAAGCGGGGGCCGTAGCCGAAGGTAGTCGCCACGTGGTAGTCGCGCTGAATTTTGGCCCGCAGCTTAACTACCAATTCATTTAACTCCGGCGATTCCGTCAGGTAGGCCTGAATGGCAACGTAGTTGCCGGGGCGGGCCTGACCGAAGAACTGCGTCAGCGCCGGGGCCACACCGGCAGCAGCAACGCCGCCGTAGAAATCCTTCCCGTCAGCCGAGAATGTGGGCGTAGCTTTGGGCAAGCTGCCCTTTTCCGCTACTTCGCGCATCAGTGCGTCGGTGGCGGTTTTGGCGGCTTGCACGTTGGGCTGGTCAAAGGGGTTGATGCCCAAAACCGCCCCAGCCACGGCGGTAGCCACTTCCCAACGGAAAAACTCGGCTCCCAAATCCAGTCCATCGGCCAGCAAAATGGTGATGACCGGGTGCCCGACGGCTTGCAGCGCGGCTAGTTTCTGGCGGTTTTCGGCATCGGCCTGGTCGGCGTAGCCCACGTAGACAAACACTTGGTCGTGGCCATACACTTCAGGCCCAGCCAGCGGCTCGGCGGCTACGGGCAAGATGCCCAGGCCGTGCTTTCCGGTGCTTTCGGCGATGAGTTGCTCCAGCCAGAGGCCCAAATCCTTCAGCGAATCGGGCACTACGAGCGTGAGTTTGTCGCGCCCGCGCTGGGCGAGTACGCCCAGCGCCGTGCCCAGGGTCAGGCCGGGGTTGGCGGTGGGGTCGGGGGCTTCGCACGCCGCCATCATGGCTTGGGCGCGGGCCAGAAATTCCTTGATGTCGAGGCCGTAGAGGGCGGCGGGCACGAGGCCGAAGTACGACAGGGCCGAAAAGCGCCCGCCCACGTCGGCGTAGTTGAGGAAAATGCGGCGGTAGCCTTCGGCCGTGGCGGCGGTCACAAATTTAGAGCCGGGGTCGGTGATGGCCACGAAGTTTTGGCCCGCTTGGTCGCCTTTGATTGCTTGGAGGCGGGCGTAGAAATAATCGCCAAACGCCAGCGGCTCGGCCGTGGTGCCCGATTTGCTGGCCACCACAAACAGCGTGTGGGCCAGCGGCACGGCCGCTTCCACCGCCCGCACGGTGCCGGGGTTGGTGGTGTCCAGAATGGTGAGGGGCAGGCCCTGCGGCCCCCGCGCCAACGATTCGGCCAGCACAATCGGGGTCATGCTGCTGCCGCCCATGCCCATCACGACGACGTGCTGAAAGCCCGCCGCCCGCACTTCCTGGGCAAATTTTTCAATTTCGGGCACGGCAGCGGCCAGCTCGTCGGCCACCCGCAGCCAGCCCATAAAGCTGCGAATGCTCGCTTGGGCAGCAGCATCGGCGGTCCAAAGGCTGGCATCCCGCTGCCAAAAACGGGGCACGAAGTCGGCGGCTTGGTATTCCTGTAATCTGGCATCCACGGCGGCTTGGTAGGAGCCGAGGGCGAGGGTCATGGGGGCGTTGGGCATGGGTCGGAAAGTTGTTTTGCTGGGTCAAAAGTAGGGCTTGAACGAGTACCCCGAAGCTGCGCTTCGGCCGCTGCCCGGTCGTTCAACGATTATCGGGCAGCGGACGAAGCGCAGCTTCGGGGTACTCGTTCAAGCCTTAACTTTGCCCAACCTCACAAAAACCGACGACGATGGCATTCGACATGATGGGCATGATGGGCAAGGTCAAAGAGCTGCAAGATAAAATGCAGCAAGCCCAGCAAGAACTGGAACACCTCACTGCTTCCGGCGAAGCGGGCGGCGGCCTCGTGCGGGCCACCGCCAACGGCCACCGCCAACTGCTGAAGCTGGAAATTGACCCGACGCTGCTCACGCCCGAAGACCGCGAAATGCTGGCCGACCTCGTGGTGGCGGCCGTGAACAAAGCCCTGGCCGACGTGGCCGAACTCGCCCGGCAGGAGCTGCAAAGCAAAACCAGCGGCCTGATGCCGAATATTCCGGGCCTGGATTTGGGGAATTTTGGTGGGTGAGGAGTGAACGATACGCCCCTCCTGCCAAGGAGGGGACGTTGCGCCAAAGGCGCAACTGGGGTGGTGAGGCCGTATGCTGCCCTAGCGTCGTTAGAACGGCCTGCCCAGCTGTTGAATAACCGCTACTTCCTGCAACGACGCTAGGGCAGCATACGGCCTCACCACCCCAGTTGCGCCTTTGGCGCAACGTCCCCTCCTTGGCAGGAGGGGCGCATCGTTCACTCCTGTCCACTACCCCATCACCTCCCCACCTCATAACGCCTGTGCCGACACCGCCATCGTCCTCCTCAACTGGAACGGGGCGGGGTTTCTGAGCCGCTTTCTGCCCGCCGTGGTGGCCCACGCCGCCGGAGCGCGGGTGGTTGTGGCCGACAACGGCTCGACCGACGACTCGGCCGAAGTGGTGAGCCGCGACTTTCCGACCGTGGAGCTGCTGCTGCTGGGCAGCAACCTGGGCTTTTGCGAGGGCTACAACCAGGCCCTGGCGCAGGTGGAGAGCCGCTACTTCGTGCTGCTGAATTCGGACGTGGCCGTGCGGCCCGGCTGGCTGCCGCCGTTGCGGGCGCTGCTGGAAAACAACCCCCGCATTGCCGCCGCCCAGCCCAAAATCCTGGCCCAGGCCGACCCGCGCCTGTTTGAATACGCCGGGGCGGGGGGCGGCTACTTGGACCGGCTGGCGTTTCCGTTTTGCCGGGGGCGGCTCTTTGACACCCTTGAGGCCGACCAGGGGCAGTACGACGACCCGCGCCCGGTGGCCTGGGCCAGCGGGGCCTGCTGCTTGGTGCGGGCCAGCGCCTGGCGCGAGTTGGGCGGCCTGGAACCGGCCTTTTTTGCCCACATGGAGGAAATTGATTTCTGCTGGCGCTTGCAGAATGCCGGGCACGAGGTGTGGTACGCGGGCGGGCAGAGCGTGGTAGCGCACGTCGGGGGCGGCACCTTGCCCGCCAGCAACCCGCGCAAAACCTACCTCAACTTCCGCAACGGCCTGGCTTTGCTGTATAAAAACGCGGCCCCGGCCGAACTCACCGGCGCACTGGTGCAGCGGGTGCTGCTGGATTGGGTGGCGGCGCTGCGGTTTCTGCTGACGGGCAACCTGGCCGGGTTTCGGGCCGTGGTGTCGGCCCACTGGCACGTGTGGCGGCAGCGGGCCTACTGGCAGGCGCGGCGGACGGCGGCGGCCCCGCACCTGCGGGTGGCCGAGCGGGCAGGCACCTACCGGGGCAGCGTGGTGTGGGCCTATTTCGGGCGCGGCCGGCGGCGGTTTTCGGACCTGGCAAGCGAGTAGTGGTCAGCGGGGAAATACGGGAAATGGCCGTATATTAGCGGCCGGGTAGCGGGGCTGCCCGGCTCGACTTTCTCCACTTTTCAACATCCGTTGCGCATGGCTCAGGTTTCCTTTCTTCGCAAATTAGCCGGGCTGCTGCTGCTCGGCGGGCTGCCCGGCCCGGCCCTGGCGCAACTGCCGATGGCCGCGTATCAGCTCGCGGCCGTGCCCGGCACCTACGTGCCACTGCCCGCGACGGCCACCGCCGTGCCGACCTTGTTGAACGACGACGTGGTGTCGGCTGCCCTGCCGCTGGGGTTTCAGTTTATTTTCGGCGGGGTGCCCTACACCACCGTGGTGGCTTCGTCGAACGGGTTTTTGTCTTTTGCTGCTGCACCACAAACCACTTTCGTCAACACCCTGGGTGGTGGCCCGACCGGCAACCGCCCGCTGCTCGCCCCGTTCTGGGACGACCTGAACGGCCAGCCCAGCGTCAGCCCCACGGCGCGGGCTTCGTACAACCTCACGGGGGTGGTGGGCAGCCGGGTATTCACCTTTGAGTGGCTGAACTGGGCGCATTACGGCGGCTCGGCCCCTGGGGTGGGCGGGGCTTTTCTTTCCTTCCAGGTGCGGCTCTACGAGGGCAGCAACGCGGTCGAATTCAGCTACCTGCCCGGCACGGGCACGGCCGGTGGCATAGGCATTTCCGCCTCCATTGGGCTGGCCGGGGCCGCCGCCAGCGACTTTCTTTCCCTCAGCGACGCTGGCCCGGCACCCCTGGCCAGCTACACCCTCGCCAACGACAACGTGAGCCAGCGCCCCGCCGCCGGGCAGCGCTACCGCTTTGCGGTGGGCAGCCCCCCGGCCTGTTACCCGGTGAGCAACCTGACGGCTGGCCCCGCCACCAGCACCACGGCCCAGGTGCAGTTTGCCGTGCCCGCCAGCAGCGTGGGCGTGCAGGTGACGTACCAGCCGGTGGGCGGCGGGCCAGTCAGCACGGTCAGCCCCCGGCCCACGGCTTCGCCGGTTACGCTCACGGGCCTGGTGCCCGGCACGGCCTACGCCGTGACGGTGCAGGCCGTGTGCGCGGTGGGGCCGAGCCTGAACCCGCCCACCACCGTTGTACATACCGCCCCGGCCAACGACGAGCCAGCTGCCGCCGGGGTGCTGCCGGTTGCTGCCACCTGCCAACCCACGGCCGGCAGCCTGGGCTTTGCCACCGTCACGACCCCCAACGGCTACACCTCGCCGGGCCTGTGCAACGGCGGCGGCGCGGGCAGCACCCGCGACTACGACGTGTGGTACCGCTTCCAGACGGCGGCGGCGGGCGCGGCGGGCAGCACCGCCGTGCGGGTGGCGGTGAGCAACCTCGGCATCGGCGGCAAGCTACGGGCCTTCAGCACCGGCAGCGGCACGGCCAGCGGGCCGTTCACCGAAATCAACTGCCGGTTTTTGCCCGGTGGGCCACTCGATTTGAATGCCCTCCAACCTGCTACCACCTACTTTTTGAGCGTGAGCAACGCCTATGCCTACCCGGTTGATTCGCTGGCCCGTTTCACCATCTGCCTCACCCCTACCCCGGCGTGTGTGCCGCCGTCGCAGTTGCTGGCCGGGCCGTTCACCACCACCACGGCGGGCCTGGCCCTAACGCCCGGCAACGGCAACACCCGCTACGTGGTGACCTACCAGTCGCTGCCGGGCGGCCCCACGGCCACGGCCACCTTCGCCGCCGTGCCCGCCACCCTCACCGGTCTGCTGCCCGGAATGCGCTACAGCGCCAGTGTGCAAGCCTACTGCGGCAGCAATGCGGCCGGGGCGGCCCTCACCACCGCCTTCACGCTGCCCGGTGCCACAGCCCCGGCCAACGACACCCCCGCCGGGGCCGTGCCCCTCGCGGCCAACGCCACCTGCCAACCCACGGCCAGCACCACGGCGGGTGCCACCAGCGGCACCCCCGCCGGGGGCGGCTGCGGCAGCAGCAGCGCCGCACCCGACGTGTGGTTTAGCTTCGCCACTGCCGCCGCGCCCGCCCTGCAAAACGTGCTGATTACCGTGGCGGGCCGCCCGGCGGGCCAGGTGCGCCTCTACGACGGCACCACCCGCCTGGCCTGCGCGGTGGGCACCGGCCCCAACCGCCCCGCCCTGCCCCTGACGGGGGCCAACCTGCCCGCTGGCCGCACCTACCTTATCGCCGTGGGCGGCTATGCGGCCACCGACACCGCCGGGGCCTTCACCGTCTGCCTGCAAGCCCTGGCCCCCACGGTGTCGCCCGCCAACGATGCCTGCGCCCAGGCTACCGCCCTGCCCGTGACCGCCACCTGCCAGCCCCTGCTTGGCACCACCCTCGGTGCCACGCCCAGCACGACGCTGCCCGCCGCCACCTGCATTCCGGCCACCAGCGCCGATGTGTGGTACCGGGCCGTGGTGCCCGCCAGCGGGGCCGTCACCTTCCTCACCAGCGCTGCCCCGGCGGGCAGCATCAGCCCGCTCACCGACACCGAGATTGAGGTGTATGACGGCACCTGCGGCAGTCTGCGGTCGCTGGGCTGCAACGACGATGCCATCGGGGCTCCCAACTCCTTTTTTGCCCGGCTGGCCCTGGCGGGCCTGGTGCCCGGCACCCCGCTGCTGGTGCGGGTGGTGGGCTACGCGGGCCGGCAGGGCAGCTTCGGGCTGTGTGCCACCAGCGGCAGCCCCCGCCCCTGCGCCCCGCCCACGGGCCTGACCGTGACCCCCACCAGTGCCACGGCCGTGGTGGTGAGCTTCAGCAGCAACACTGGCAGCAGCTTCCGGCTCGAGTACGCCCCCGTGGCGGGCGGCGCGGTCCGGCAAACCTACGTCACAGCTTCGCCCGCAACTCTTACCAACCTGTTGCCCAATACCCAGTACACCCTCAGCCTGTACACGAGCTGCGACAGCAGCCGGGCCAGCACCCCCACCGTCACCCTGCCCGTGACGACCACCTTCACTTCGCGGCCCGCCGGGGCGCTGGCCACGGCCGCCGCGCTGGCCGGGCAAGTTGAGCTATACCCCAACCCCGCCCACACCCGCCTCACCCTGAAGCTGCCCGCCGACCTGGCCGCCGCGCCCGGCTCGGCCACCCTCCGCAATGCCCTGGGCCAGTCCGTGCTGACCCAAGTCTGGGCTGCGCAAGCCGCCCCGCTGGCCCTGCCGCTGGATGTGAGCCAGCTAGCCCCCGGCATCTACTGGCTGCGGCTGCAAACGGCGGCCGGCCCCCTGCTGCGCCGCGTGGTGGTGGAGTAGGGTGCGGGGCTTGCTCCCGCCCGTCGCTGAACGGTAATCACCCAACGGTAACTATTCAGCGACGGGCGGGAGCAAGCCCCGCACCCTACCGCTCCAGCGCCGCCCGGTCCCAACCGGCTCCGGCAGCAACGGCTTCGTAAGTCGTTTGCAGGAAATCCAGCACCGCCTGGCGCGGGTCGGTGGCCGTGCGGGCCGCCTCGTAGGGCAGGAAAAACTCGCCTTTTTCGGGGCTGTACACGGCGGCTTCCGGCGCAATTTTTGCGTTTGACAACGCCGGTTGGCCGGGGTAGGCGTAGCTGTAGAAGGCGGCTTCGTCGCTTTGGCCGCCCGGCCACCAACCGGCGGCGCACTGCTCCGCCGAATACGATTCGCGCGTCACCCAGTCGGCCAGGTGGGGGATGCCGCCGGGGTGCGGCGGCGCGGGCCGCCCCGAAAACCGCGTGACGGCCAAATCGAAGCTGCCCCAGAAGAAATGCACCGGGCTGCACTTGCCCGTGAACCGCGCCCGGAACTCCTGCAACACCTTATCCGCCGCCAGCAGGGCCTGCCAGAACCGGTGTGCGGCGGCCGGGTCGTAAGCGCGGGGCCGCTCGTCCTGGTCAAAAGGCGTAGTGTCCTCAATTTCTACCGGCACCGGCCAGATGGCTACCTCAAGGCCCGCCGCTGCCAGCAGGGCGTGGTAGCGGCGGTAGAAAACAGCCAGCGGCTGGCCTTCCAGGGCCAGGGCCGCGTGGTGGCCGCCGCTGGTGTGCAGCCGCAGGTGGTGCTGCTGGAAGTCAAATTCCAACTCGCAACTGCCCTGGGCGGTGGGCATCGGGCCGGTTGTCAGGCCCCGCGCCGACACGTAGAGCGGCACCTGCCACCAGTGGTTCAGCATGGGGGCCAGGGCCAGCCGGGTTTTGCCCACCAGTTGGGTCAGGCGGTGCAGAAAGTCGCGGGTGTCGGCCCAGGGGGCGGCGGGCAAGGCGGGCCAAGGGGTAGTAAGCATCCGTCAAAGGTAGTGCCCCGGCCCGACGGGCTGCGCCCGCCGGACCGGGGTTGGCGGGAGGTATCGGGGCGTTGCCAACCGGCCCGACGGGCTGCGCCCGCCGAACCGGCACCCGCCCGCCCGGCTCCCGGCCCCGTATAAGCGCCCCATTAGCCCACTAATTTTTTCCAATGCTCCTCCCCGACCTCCACCCTACCCCCGTCAAGCCCCAGCAATACCCGCTCTACATCAAGGCCCCGATGGTGCTGCTGGGGCTGGCGCTGCTGGTGTTCACGCTGCACGTAGCCAGCGAAATCATCGTGCCGCTGCTGTTTGCGGCCATTTTTGCCATCATGTTGCACCCCGTCGAGCAGTGGCTGCTGCGGCACCGGGTACCGCAGGTGCTGGCCATTGCCCTCACCGTGGTGCTGGGCGTGGTGGCGGTGCTCGGGCTGCTGTTTTTTATTGGTTTGGAGGCCCGCGAATTGGCCGGCCAGGTGCCGGTGTTCAAAACCAAGCTCGCCGCCACCACCGCCCAGGTCCACGACTGGCTCCAGCAGCGCTTCGGCCTCAGCGATGCCAAGCTGCAAGGCTGGGTGAACGAGGCCACTACCAAGGCCACCGCCCTGCTCGGCGGCTCCCTCACGGTGGCCTCCGGCGTGATGCTCGAAGCCGTGCTGCTGCCGGTGTACATCTTCCTGCTGTTCCTCTACCAAAAGCGCCTCGTGGATTTCCTGACCCAAGTGTTTTCGGGCCACCGGCGCGACCAGGGCGTGGCCGAAGTGCTGCACGAGAGCAAGTCGGCCATCCAAAGCTACATGGTGGGCTTGCTCATCGAGGGCAGCATCGTGGCGGCGCTCAACGTGGGGGCACTTTTCGCCCTCGGCATCCCCTACGCCCTGCTGTTGGGGGTGCTGGGGGCGCTGCTCAACTTCATTCCCTACATCGGCGGCCTCATCGCCATTGCCCTGCCCGTGTTCATGGCCTTTGTCTCGAAAGACGGCTTGGGCTACCCGCTGGGCGTGGTTGGGGCCTACACCCTCATTCAGTTTATTGACAACCACTACCTCATTCCGCGCATCGTAGCCTCCAAAATAAAGATAAATGCCCTCGTCGCCATCGTGGCCGTGCTGGTCGGCAATGCCATTGCGGGCGTGGCGGGGATGTTTCTGGCCCTGCCCATCGTGGCCATCCTCAAAATCGTGTTCGACCGCATCGAACCCCTTAAACCCTGGGGCATGGTGCTGGGCGACGAGGAAACCCCGCGTGGCCGCAAAGTGAACGCCGCCAAACCCGCCGTGCTGGCGGCGGAGGAGAAGGGGTAGCGGCCCCGGTCCGGCGGGCGCAGCCCGTCGGGCCGGTTGGCAACGCCCCGATACCCCCCCTTACGCCCAACCGGCCCGACGGGCTGCGCCCGCCGGACCGGAACTAGCCATATGGTTAGTACAGCGTCCGCAGCCAGGCCGCCGCCGCCGCCCGGTCCGCAAACCGCTTAAAAGTAAAGCCGGTCGGAGCCGTCGAAATCACTGTTTGCGTGGCCAGCCGGTGAATGGGGTTTTGCCCGTCAATCACGGCGCAATACTGCACCCTGGCTTGCTGCATGGCCCGCGGAATCCAGTTGTCGGTCAGCCACGTCTGCATGGCGGGGGTCAGGGGTGCCCGCTGGGCGTGTTCGCTCAGCAAAAAGCGGCAGTTTTGGCGGCGCAGCAGCGCCAGCACTTGCTCGTAGTAGGCCTGAATCGTGTCCAGCGTCACCACCTGGGCACTCCACTCCAGGCGCACGTAGCCGTCGGGGCAGTAGTACACCCGGCCAGCCGCGTTGGTAAAAAACAGGGTCTCGGCCGTTGGCTGCTGCGGAGTCATGCCCCAAAATTACGGCCCAACCCCTGTTCCGCCAACTGGCCCGTTTCAGTTTCCGCCCTCACTTCACAATCACGAGTTCCACGCGCCGGTTTAGCTTGCGGGTTTCCTCGCGTTCGTTGTCAAACTTCGGTTTGGAACCGCCGAAGCCCACCGTGGTGATGCGGTTTTCGGCTACCCCGCGCCCCGTCAGGTAGCGCTTCACTTCCAGCACCCGGTCCTCCGAAAGTTGCTGGTTTTTGTCGGCTGGCCCCACGTTGTCGGTGTGGCCTTCCAGGCGAATTTCAATTTTCGGGTCGGCCTGCAAGGCCAGGGCCAGGCGGTTCAGCTCGGCGTAGCTGGGGGCCAGCAGCCCGGCCTTGCCCTGGGCGAAGATGATGCTTGGCAAGTCCACCTTGCTGCCCACGGCCGCCCCGCGCAGCGTGAAATCGTGGCCCGCGTTGCCCGCCACGGCCAGCGTGTCGGCGGCCAGGCGCAGGCCGTTGCTGGCTTGCAGGCGGTAGCGCCCGGCCAGCAGCGAAAGTTGGTAGCCGCCCGTGCCGTCGGTGGTACTGGTGGCCCGGAAGTCCACGTTTTGGGCGTTGGGCAGCAGCACGGCCGTCACGGTGGCGTTGGCCACGCCCGCCCGGCTGCCCGCTTCCAGCACCCGCCCGCTCAAAAATGCCCGGTTATTCTCCGACACCGCCGCCACCGGGCGCGGCAGCGAGTCGGGCAGCGGCGGCGCGGCGCGGTACAGGTCGTAGTTGCCCGTCGCCGTCGGCGACGACGCAAAATAAGCCGTCTTGCCGTCCCCGCTCAGGCTGAAATAAGCCTGGTTGCCCGGCCCGTTCAGGCCCGGCCCCAGGTTGCGCGGCTCGGTCCAGCGCGTCCAGGAGTCATCCAGCCGGGTGCTCACAAAAATATCGGCCTGCCCGTAGCCCATGTGCCCGAACGAGGCGAAGTACAACGTCTTGCCATCGGGTGCCAGCCAGGGCGCAAAGTCAAAGCCCGGCGAGTTCAGCACCCCGCCCAGGCTGTGCGGCTCCCCGAATCCCCCCCGCCCATCGGCCCGGCTCAGGTAGAGGTCGTTGCCGCCTTCCGAGTCGCCGCGCTCCAGCGACAGCAGCAGCAGTTTCTCGTCTGGGGTCAGGTAAAAGCTCGTGTTGGGCAAGGCCGCGTAGTAGTTGGCCACCGGCACCGCTACCGGGCCGCTGCTTTTGGCCGTAGCCCCGCTGGCCGTGGCCGCCGCCCGGCTCACCCGGCTCAGCCCCTCGTTATGAAAGCTGCCGTCGCGGTCGTAGGTGCCGCGCAGCAGCAGCGTGTTGCCCCCGGCCACCACCGCCGCCACCGCGTTGTCCTGCGGCGTGTTCACGCCGTCCAACCGTTGCGGGGCCGCCCAGGTTTGGCCCCGGTCGGGGCTGCGGCTCACCCAGGCATCGCCGCTGTCGGTGTTGCCCTCGGTGTTGCCCGCCCACTTGGTGCGGGTAAAAAACAGGGTTTGCCCGTCCGGGGCCAGCACCGCCCCAAAGTCGTTGCCGGGCGTGTTCAGCCCCGCCAGCGGCGCAGGCCTCCCAAACGCGGGAGCGCCCGCGTCCACATTCAGGCGCAGCCGAAACAGCCGCCACTGCTGGCTGGCCCGCCCGCCCGGCTTCTGCCCCGCCGCTGGTGTCCCGTTGAATTTGTCGGCCGCCACCAGCGCCGCCACCCGGCCTTCGGCCTTGTTTTCCAGGTAGTAGCTGCCCGCTGGTCCGGCCGTCAGCACCCGCCACTGCTGCTGCTCCTGCCCCGAAAAAGGCCGCTGCACCAGCGCACCGCCCTCGCCCGGCTTGTCCACGGTCAGGCACTGCCCGCTGTGGCGCACCTCCAGCCGGTAGTATTCGCTGCCCGCCCGCAGCGGCACAAACCGCCACTGCTGGCTTGCGGCGTGGGTAAACTCCCACTGCACGGCCTTTGCCCCCGGCGCGGCCCCGCCCCCCAGCACGTCCAGGCAGCGCCCACTGCCCCGGTTGATGAGGCCGTAGTACACCCGCTCGTCGGGTGCGTAGGGCCGGCTCTGGGCGTGGGCAACGAAGGAAAGCAGCAGCAAAAAGCCAGGTAGCAGCGGGCGGAACATGGCGGCAAAGCTACGGCGGGGGTTGTGGAAGGGCGTAACTCCCCTCCTGCCAAGGAGGGGACGCTTGGCCGTAGGCCAAGCTGGGGTGGTTAGGCCGTATGCTGCCCCAGGGTTTTTGGTGTTGGGTGTTGGGTGCTGGGTGTTGGGTTTTTGGGCCGAACACCAAAAACCCAACACCCAACAGCGGCCACCGTTCAGCGACCGTTCAAGCCGTTTACCACCCCCGTTGGCTCCGCCGTCCTTCGGTTCGCCGCTCAGCGCGGCTCACATCCCCTCCTTTGCAAGGAGGGGAGTGACCGTTCAACCCTATCATCCCAGCAACTTATACTTAATAGCGTACTGAATCAACCCCACCACGCTCTTGCACTCCGTCTTGGTCAGCATATTCTTGCGGTGCGTTTCCACGGTCCGCTCCGAGATGAAAAGCTGCTCGGCAATGTCGTGGTTGGACTTTTCGGCCGCAATAAGTTGCAGGATTTCGCGCTCGCGCTGCGTCAAATCCACCGGGTGAATCTCCACCGGGCCGGTGCGGGTGCCGGGCACGTCCAGGTGTTGAAGCAACGTTTGCCCCACTTCCTGGCTGAAGTGGGTGCGCCCCGCCGCCACGTCCCGAATGGCCTGGCAGAGTTCGGCCTTGGTGGTATTTTTCAGCAGGTAGCCCGCGCCCCCGGCTTCCAACACTTCCAGCACCGAGGCATGGTCGTGGAACATACTCAGGGCCATCACCCGCACCGCCGGAAACCCTTCCCGGATGCGGCGGGTCAGTTCCACGCCACTCATCTGGGGCATATTCAGGTCCACGATGGCGAGTTGCACCTCCGGGTGTTCGGCCAGGCGGCGCAGGGCTTCCTCGCCCGCGTTGGCTTGGGCCACCACCCGCACCAGCGCGTCAGTTTTGAGCAGCGTCTTGATGCCCTCAATCACCATCTGGTGGTCGTCCACGAGCAACACATGAATCCGGTCAGTAATCGAAGCGTCGCTCATAAGATGAAAAATTACTGCTGCAATGATAAGCACTAAGTAGTGAGCCATTAGCTAATGGCTGATAGCTGGTGGTTTTGCTGTTCAAAGTCAATGACTTGCTGAAAAATTAAGGAGCGTTTATTTTAGCATGACTCCTTAAATGGGACCGAAGCCAGGGAATTTGCGCCACGCTTGTGCAAACACTCAACCGTTAACACTCAAAATTCCAAACGCTCTCCTACACCGGCACGGTCGCCGTCACGGTCGTGCCGCGCCCGATGCGGCTGTCCACGTGCAGGGTGCCGCCCAGGTAGGCCACGCGGCTGCCCACGCTTTGCAGGCCCACGCCGTCGCTGGCCCCGTGCGTCGGCACATCAAAGCCCACGCCGTTGTCTTCCACCAGCAGCGTGAGTTCGTGGGCGTGGCGGATTATCTGCATTTCCACCTCCGTGGCCTGGGCGTGCTTGACGATGTTCTGCACCAGTTCCTGAATCACGCGGTAGCAGGTGCTTTCCACGGTCGGGTCGAGGCGGGGCGCGTCCAGGCCCAGCGTTTCGAGCCGGATTTTGAGCCGCCCCGGCCGTTGCAGCTTGTCCAAAAACTCGCGCACCGCCCGCGCCAGTCCGCGTTTTATCAGCGCGTTGGGCAGCAGGTTGTGGCTGATGCCGCGCACCTCGCGCACGCTCTCGTCCACCAGGTCCAGCGCGTCGCCGAAGCGTTGGGCCTCGGCGGTTTCCAGGCGGGGCCGCAGCTCCTCGCACAGGCCGTTCAGGTTTATTTTCACCACGCTCAGGAGCTGCCCGATGCCGTCGTGCAAATCGGCCCCGATGCGGTGGCGCTCGGCTTCTTCGGCGGCCAGCACGGCGGCGGCCCGCTGCCGGTCCAGGGCCTGCCGCTCCTGGGCAAACTCCACCTCGCGCCGCAGCCGCCGCCGCGACACCAGCAGCCCGCCCAGCCCCAGCAGCAGCGCGGCAATGACGCTACCGGCCAGCAACTGCCCGTTGCGGCGGTCAAGCACCTGGCGCTGGGCCACCAGCTGGGCGGCTTGCAGGCGGTTGCGGGTTTCCTTTTTCTCGGTTTCGTACTGCGTTTGCAGCTCCGCCATCTTGGCCGCCGCCTGGGTCGATTGCAGGGTGTCGTCCACCAGTTTGGCCTGGTGTTCGTACTCGTAGGCCGCCTTGAATTTGTCGTTGTTGTAAGCCAGCACCCCCAGCCCTTCCAGGGCCTCGGCCACCTCCTGCAAGTCGCCCGACAGCCGGGCCATGTGCAGCCCCCGCCGGGCATACGCCAGGCCCGCGTCGGGCTGCCCGGCGTTGTTCAGGTTCACCGCCAGGATGCTGTACAAGTCGGCCAGCACGGCGGGGCGCTGGTAGCCGCTGGCCAGGAAAATGCGTTCGGCCCGGCGCAGCAGTTGCACCGCTACCTTGGCGCTGGGCACGGTGAGTTCCCGCATTTTCACCACCCCCAGGCTCACCAGCACCCCGGCCACGCCCACGCTGTCGCCGATGCTGCGGTGCCGCGCCACCGCCTGGCCAAAGTAGCGGGCCGCTTCGGGCAGCCGCAGCGCGTCGCGGGCCACAATGCCCAGCCGGTTCAGGGCCGCGCCCTGCCCCCGCATATCGCCCAGGGCCTCGTACACCCGCAGTTCCTGCGCGAAAGCCTGGGTGGCGGCCGGGTAGCTGCGCTGCCGCAAATTGGCCTTGCCCAGCGCGTAGTAGGCCAGCGCCACGGCCACCGAATCGGGGCTGCCCTCGGCCCGGCGCAGCGCCTGAATGGCCAGCGCCACCGCCGCTTCGGTTTGGAGCTGGTTGCTCGCCACCTCGCTGCGTTGGGTCAGGACGCGGCTTTCCAGGGCGGGGCTGCGGGCGCGGCGGGCCTGTTGGCTGGCCGCCGCCAGCAGGGCCAGCGCGGCCCGGTGGTTGCCGGCCGCCTCGCGGCCTTTGGCCAGCAGCAATAGGGCCTTGGTTTGGGCGGCGGGGCGGCCCAGGTGCCGGGCCAGGGCCAGCGCCTGCTGGGCCAGCAGGCGGGTCTGGGCCGAGTCGGTGGGCCGCAGCAAATCGGCCAGCCGCAGCAGGCCGCGCAGCCGGGCCGTGTCGGGGGTGGCGGGCCGGGCCAGCAGGCGGCGCAGGCTGTCCACGGGCCGCACCAGCGCGGCGGGCAGGGGCACGGGTTGGGCAGCCAGCGGGACGACGCGGCATCCCAAACCCAGGAGCCAGAGAATGCGGAAAAAGTAGTTCATAACCGATGTTACGCAAGTGGCTTTAGTCGTTTCTGGTTGCTTGTTTCTTGTTGCTGGTTTGGGTTGAATTTCAACCAGAAACGAGGGTAGTGGTGCTTTTGTCATGCTGGCCCTGTTTGGCCAGCCCTATCCAAACCCCGAAGGGGTTTCGTAACCTAGCCCAGGGTTGGCGCAAAGCGCCTACCCTGGGGTTAAGATGGAAGGACGACCGAACCCCAAAGGGGTTCCGTAGCGGTTTAGCGTTCAACCCGCTACGGAACCCTTCCAGGGTTCGGTCCGGGCGGGATGGCGCAACCCAGGGTAGGCGCTTCGCACCAACCCTGGGCTAGGTTACGAAACCCCTTCGGGGTTTGGATAGGGCTGGCCAAACAGGGCCAGCATGACAAAAACAGCCCAACGAGCAACGAGAAACAACTCTCAACCCGCCTGGCCCAATGGCACTTCCAGCGTCACGGTCGTCCCTCTTCCCACCCGCGAATCAAACTCGGCCCGCCCGCCTAGATAGGCCATGCGGCTCTCGATGTTCTTCAGCCCGATGCCCGCGTCCGGCCCCAGCGCGGCCACGTCAAAGCCCACGCCGTTGTCCTCGACCAGGATGGTCAGCTCGTCATCGCCCCGCACAATTTGCAGCCCCACCTCGGTGGCCTGGGCGTGCTTGATGATGTTCTGCACGAGTTCCTGAATCACCCGAAACAGCACGTTTTCCACGGTGTTGTCCAGCCGCCCGCCCCGGTCCAGGCCCACCACTTCCAGGTTGATTTTGAGGCGGTCGTCGGGCGCTATTTTGCTCAGGAAGTCGCGCACGGCCTGGGCCAGCCCGCGCTTTATCAGCGCGTTCGGCATCAGGTTGTGGCTGATGTTGCGGACTTCCCGGAAGCTCTCGTCCACCACGTCCAGCGCGTTTTGCAGCATGGTTTGCTGGCCGGTGGTTTGCACGGTTAGTTGCTCGCTCAGCGCACTCAGGTTGAGCTTGGCGGCCACCAGCAACTGCCCCACCCCGTCGTGCAGGTCGGAGCCGATGCGGCGGCGTTCGGTTTCTTCGGCTTCCAGCACGGCTTTGGCCCGCAACTGCTGCAATTGTGTGCGCTCCTGGGCAAACTCCACCTCGCGCCGCAGCCGGCGGCGGGTGTAGAGCAGGTAGGCCAGCCCGGCCAGCAAGGCGGCAATGGCAAGGCCCGCCAGCAGCTGCACGTTGCGCCGCCGGATGACCTGCTGCTGGGTGCGGAGTTGGGCGGCTTGCAGGCGGTTCTGGGCTTCCTTGCGCTCGGTGTCGTACTTGGTTTGTAGCTCGGCTACTTGTTGCGTGGTTTCCTCGTTGTAGAGGCTATCTTTTATCGGCAGCAGCTTCTGAAAATACGTTACCGACGAATCGGCCTTGCCGGTGTGGGCATAAAGCTCTCCCAAGCCCTGGTAAGCCACTTGCAGCATGGGCAGTATCTGCAAAAGTTTGGCAATGCCCACGGCCTTTTTCAGGGCCTGTTCGGCCCGAGCCGGCAGGTGGGCCAACTCGGCGGTTTGCCCGATGTTAATCAGCGTTTCGGCCTGCCCGTACTCATTGCCCTCCGCTTGGTCAATGGCCAGCGATTGTTCCAGGTAGCGCAACGCTTCCGAATAATTCTTCCGCTCACTGGCCAGAATGCCCAGGTTGGTAAGGGCCACGGATTGAGCATCTGGATTGGCTATTTTGCGGGCCTGCGCCAATGCCCGCTCCTGATAAGCCTGGGCCATCTTCCAATCGTGCAACTCGTAGTAAGCACTGCCAAGGTTGCCCAGCCCATAGGCCAGCGCACCGCCAAACATCTTTCTGTTTTGGTTGGAAGCGGGTAGTTGGGCCAGCTGTTGTTCCGAAATGGCAACCACCTGCTCAAAAAAAGGAATTGCCTCGCGGAAGAGGCGCATTTTTTTGTAGATAATCCCGATGTCGTTGTTGCAAATGGCAATTCCCCGCTGGTCCTGGCGGCGGTCATGGATTTTCAGCGCCTGGAGTTGGTATTGAATTGCCTGCTTGAAATCGCCCCCGTCTTTCGCCAGCATTCCCAACACCGAAAGCGCGTCGGCATAGGCTGTTTCGCGCCCGATTTTTTGCGCCTCCTGAGCAGATTCTTGCGCGTATTTTTTGGCTTTCAGGCTGTTGGTTGGCCGGTAAGCCAGCGCCAGCTGATACAGCAGGCGCGGGCGCAGTGAGTCGGGCGGGGTTCGCAACAACGCTTCCAGCGAATCCAACCGACGGTTGGCGGGCGCTTGCCCCTGGGCCGCACCGCTCAGGGCCACCACCATTCCGATAACAAGCAAGCATTTCATGGCCATCACTAAAAAAGTCTCTACGGCCACGAACGTACTAGCTAATTTCCGAACCGCCTCATGTTGTCCCGCCGCCGCATCCGTGCCAGCACGGATGCGGCCCCGGCCCGCAACGCAACGGCCCTGTTCGCAGTAAGCAGTTTCCCACCCTCATTCTCCCAACCCAAACCATGCGCAAAGGCACCTCCGTCACCTGGAAATACGGCACCGGCACGGCCACCGGCAAAATCGAATCCGTTCACCCCGAACCCATTGCCCGCACGATTAAGGGCAGCGAAATTCACCGCAACGGCTCGGCCGCCGACCCGGCCCTGCTCATCGTGCAAGCCAACGGCGACCGGGTGCTGAAATTAAAAAGCGAGGTGACGGCCGTTGAAAAGTGAGCCGGAGCCGGCCCAGCGCCCGGCGAAAGGTTGTTAAAGGTTGCGCGGGTCAGGCTTGATAAACGCCTCCTTTTCCATCTCCTCCGGCACCACCACGATGCCCTGTTGCAGCTTGGAATTGCGCTTTCCGTAGAGGAAATACACCCCAAACCCCAGCAGCATCCAGCCCAGCGCCACTTTCAGGGTGAATGCATCGAGCGCCACAATCAGCAGCAGGCAGATGATGGCCCCCAGCAACGGCACCAGCGGAAACGCCGCCGACGAGAGCGGGGCGCGGAACGGCCGGGGCTGGTCGGGGTCGGAACGCCGCATAATCCAAACGCCCAGGCTGACCAGCACAAACGCCAGCAGGGTGCCAAACGAAGTCAAATCGCCGGCCAGCGAGCCGGGCACGAAGGCCGCAAACAGGCCCACGAACACCATCAGGACGAGGTTGGACTTGTAGGGCGTGTGGAAGCGCGGGTGCAGTTGGGAAAAGGCATTGGGCATAAGTCCGTCCTTCGCCATCGAGAAAAACACCCGGCTCTGCCCCATCAGCATCACCAGGATAACCGAAGTGAACCCCAGCAGAATGCCCACCGTGACGGCCGTGGCCAGCCAGCCGTAGCCGGGCATATGCGCCCGGATGGCGTAGGCTACCGAAGCCTCGCCGCCCAGGGCCGGGTCGGCAAATTCGCGCCACGAGGCCACGCCCGTCAGCACGTGCCCAAACAGGATGTAGAGCACCGTGCAAACCGCCAGCGACCCTAGGATGCCGATGGGCATATCGCGCTTGGGGTTTTTGGCCTCCTGCGCCGCCGTGCTCACCGCATCGAACCCGATGAAGGCAAAAAACACAATGGCCGCCCCGCCCAGAATGCCGCCCCAGCCGTGCTTGTTCCAGGCCCCGTAGCTGTGCGGGCCAATGGGGGCCTGGTCGGCCGGAATGAGGTAGGGCGTGTGGTTGGCAGGGTTGATAAACTGCCAACCCACGGCAATAAAAATCAACACAATGGCGACCTTCAGCACCACCACTACGGCGTTGAAGATGGCCGATTCCTGGGTGCCTTTTACCAGCAACAGGCTGAGGAACACAATGACCAGCAAGGCGGGCAGGTTCACCAAGCCGTGCTGCGTCACGCCGTTTACCACGGTGTGCTCAAATGGCGAATGGCTGAACCGGTATGGAATGCTGGTGCCGAAGACTTCCAGCAGCTTGTTCAGATATTCGCTCCAGGCGATGCTGACGGTGGCCGCGCCCAGGGCGTATTCCATTATCAAGGCCCAGCCGATGACCCAGGCCACAAACTCGCCCATCGTGGTGTAGGCGTAGGTGTAGGCCGACCCGGCAATGGGAATCATGGCCGCAAACTCGGCGTAGCACAGCCCGGCAAACACGCAGCCGATGGCCGCCACAATGAAGGCCAGCGTCACGCCCGGCCCCGAAGCCTGGGCGGCAGCGGCGGCGGTGCGGACAAACAGGCCCGCCCCGATGATGGCCCCCACGCCCAGCGCGACGAGGTTGCCCGCGCCCAGGGTGCGTTGCAGGGTGCCGTGGCCCGACGAATTGGCTTCGCCCAGCAGGACGGCGAGTGGTTTTTTGGCGAAAATATTGGCCATGCGAAAAGAAAGGTGGAGGCGTGAAGCCCGGTTGAAAGAAAAGCGCGGCGTAGCGGCCGGGGCCGAAATATAGGCACAAATTGCGCCAGCCCGCGAGTGGCCCGGCCGCCGGCCGCTGGCCAACCCGCCGAAAAGCGGCGGGCTGGCCAGCGCAACTGCTCCAAGAAGGCGGCGGCAAAGTTTGGCCCGGCGCTGGCAAAGCACCCGGCAAGGCCGATTAAACCCACGGGTTTCGGCGGCCTCTTACCACCCACAACCGTCTCAGATTTTTCCCCTACTCCCATGAAAAAGATAATTGTTCTGGCCGCCGCCCTGGCCTTTGCTGCCACCGGCACCACCTTCGCCCAAACGGCCCCTGCCGCTGCCAAAAGCAGTACGCCCGGCAAAATGAAATCGCCCGAAGCCAAAGCCGACCACCAGGCCGCCAAGCTGGGCAAAGAACTGGGCCTGGCCCCCGACCAGGAAGCCCGCGTAGAGCAGATTTTGTTGGCCCAGCGCCAGGAAATGATGGCCATGCACGACAAAGCCCAGGCCGCTGGCACCCGCAAAGGCATGGGACCGGAAATGAAGGCCGCCCGCGACAAGTACGATGCCCAACTCAAAGAAGCCCTGAGTGCCGACCAGTACACCAAGTACCTGGCGATGCGCGAGGAGCGCCGCGACAAAATGCACGAGCACCACGCCACCAAGTAAGGCCCTGCGCCGGCTGGCCCCCACCTGAAAAAGCCCCCGTGCAATGTGCACGGGGGCTTTTTCAGGTGGGCAACCGGCAAGGCCGGGCTACTCTTTCACAAATTTCTGCACCACGCGCCCGGTGCTGGTTTGCAGTTCCAGGTAGTACACCCCGGCGGGCAGCGTAAGCACGGGCACGGCCGAGTTTTCAGCCTCGATGCGGCCTTGCAGCAAGGGCTGGCCCAGCAGGTTCAGCACCCGGTAGGGCGTGGCGGCGGGGGCCGTGACGTGCACTGCCTCGCGGGCCGGGTTGGGCCACAGCGCGGGAATTTGCGCGAGCGCAGTGGGCAGGGCGGCCACGGGCACCACCGGCGAATAAGCCACGTTGCCGTCCGCATCTACCTGGCGCAGGCGGTAGTAGAGTTGGGCCACTGGCGCGGCGGCATCGGCAGCGGTGTAGGCCGTGGGCTGGCTGCTGTGGCCCTGAGCGGCCACGGTAGCGACGAGGGCAAAGGTTTCGCCGTCCAGGCTGCGTTGCACTTCAAAACGGGCGCTGTTTTTCTCGCTGGCGGTGGCCCAGGCCAGGTTCACGGCCGGGGTTTTGGGCGTGCGGGTGGCGCTGAACCGGGTGAGTTCCACCGGCAGGGGGTTGAGGGTGTTGAAGGCGTTGTTGTTCTGCGGGGCGGTGCTGGCCAGGGCAAAGTCGGAGAAGGTCGTGAACGTGCCCGAAGTGAGGGTGCCGGCCACCGGCCCGCCGCTGCCGCTGGACGTGCCGGTGTTGCTGCTGCGCCCAATGCTGGCCCAGGGGCTGCTGCTGGGGCTGCGCTTGGCCACCACAAAGCTGGGGTCCTGGGGGTAGTTCACGTAGTCGTCGGCCCCAAAGCTGAGCGTGACAGTGCCGCTGAAGTTGCCCGTGGCCGCCACCGGGGTCAGGTTGAAGTAGCGGAAGTCGGACACCCGCGTGAGCGGGGCCGTCACGGCCGTGGTGCGGGCGCTGGCATTGAACTGCTCGGCCACGTAGGTGCGGGGGGCGTCCTGGCTGCCGATGTTGAGCGTGAGGGGCCGGTAGGCGGTGCCTTTGCCGATGGGAAACAGCACCGTGGCGGCGCTGGCGGCGGTGGCGCGGGCCAACGGGCCGCTCACGTAGCTGTTGGCGTTGCCACCGCTGATGGTGGCGGCCGTGGTCAGGGTGAGCAGGTTGGTGGCCGTGGTGGCCAGCAGGCCGGCGGTCAGGGTCAGGGGGCCGCTCACGGCCAGGGGGCTGCCCAGGGGCAGGGTGGCCCCGAAGCGATTCAGGGTAAGGTTGTTCAGGGTTTGGGCACCGCTGGCGAAGGCCAGGGCCGCCACCGTGCCGGTGCCGCCCAGCACGAAGCCCGACGTGGCGCTACCGCCCAACACCCCCGTGCCCGCCGTGAGGGGGCCGTTGGCGGTCAGCACTTTGCCATTCAAGGCCAGCGTGCCGCTGGTCAGGGCCAGGGTGCCGGTGGCGGTCAGGGCGTTGCCCAGGGTCAGGATGTTGTTGGTGGCCGTTGGGGCCGTCGCGTTCAGGGTGAAGTTGGTGACGGTAGTGAAGCCCGTGGCCAGCGGCAGGGTGCCAATGCCCGCAATGCCGTCGGTGGTGCGGATAATTTCAATGCTGGCCCCGGCATCGGGCTTGAGGGTGCCGCTGGCCCCGCTGAAGAACCGGCCCGCGCCGGTCAGGCGCAGCAGGGTGCCGGCATCCAGGGCCAGGGGCGTGCCGTTGTCGAGGGCAAAGCCGCCGTCCACGGTATTGCCGAGTTGCAGCACCGAGCCGGTGCCGGTGAGGCGGAACCCGGCGAAGGTGCCGCTGCTGGGCGTGTAGATGTCATAGAGCGCAATGGTGTTGCCGTTGGCGTTCAGGGCCTGCACGGTGGTGGTGTTGCTGGGCTGCAACACGATGCTGCGGGTAGCATCGTAGGTGGTGCCCGTTAGCTGCGTGAAGTCGCCGCCAAACTTGATGGTCGGGTAGTTGGTGGGCGAGGTGCCGCCGTTGGTGAACGTGCCACTGATGGCGGTATTGTCGAAGGTCACGTTGCTGGCCACCACCAGCGGCGTGGTGTTGTTGCCACCGATTTGCTTCTGCCCGTTGGTCAGCTTCAGGTTGGTGTAGTTGAAATAATAGCCCCCCGTGGAGTTGGCCTGCTGCGGCGGCACCAGGTACACGGCCCCGGTCTGGGCCAGGTCAATGGTGCTGCTGGCATCCTGCACCCCCTGAATGAGGCCCGTCACGGCTGTGGTGCCGCTGTTCTGAATAACCAGCGTCGAGCCAGCGCTCTGGTCCAGGGTGCCGGCATACACGCCGGTAGTCGGGATGATGAACGTGGCGTTGGCCGCCAGCACCACCTTCGCGCCGGTGCCGCTCACCGTGAAATCGCCGGTGCTGAAGGTGCGGCCGGTGCCGGTGAGGTTAAAAATCAAGCCCGCGCCCGCAAAGCTGGTGGGGGCCGTGCCGCTGCCGTCGGGGTTGCTGCCGTAGGTGGCCAGCACGTTCACGTCGCCGGTGGCTTTGGTATAGAACACGGTGGGGACGACCGTGAAGCTGGCCGTGGTGGTGGCGGCCGGGCCGCAAGCCGTGGTCACGGTCAGGGGGCCGCTGCTGGCCCCGGCGGGCACCACCACCGTCAGGCTGTTGCCGGCGGCGTTCACGGTGGCGGCGTTCACGGCGGTGCCGCCATTAAAGCTCACCGTGGGCACGGGGCCGGTGGTGAAGTTGGTGCCGTTCACCGTAATCGTGGTGCCCACCACGGCGTTGTTCGGCGTGAAGGTGTCCAGCACGGTGGGGGCGGCAAAGGGCGCGTCGCCGGTCGTGAACACCAGCGGGGTGGTGCCACCGGCGGGGTTCACGGTGTTGCCGGCCCCGGTCCAGGTGCCGGTGGCGCTGGTGGCGGCGCAGCCCACCACGGCCCCGGTGGTCAGGCTGCGCTGCTCCACGCGGCGGATGCCGTTGGCGTTGGTGTTGGGCGTGAGCAGGCCCCAGGCCCCGGCCACACCGTCCACGTTGCTGCCGTAGTAGGCCACGTAGTTGGTGGTTTCGGTCACTCCGTCGCTTTCCAGCCAGGTGCCAGCCAGGGGGCGGCCGGTGCCGGCGGTGTTGTCATAAATCAGCACGAAGTTGCTGGCCGTGCCAAACGAGGCCCCGCGCACCCCCGTGGCGTTGGCGGCGGCCGTGCCCAGCAGGGTGGCCGTCACGCCGCTGCTGGTGGCCAGGTACTGGCTTTCCACGTTGCTGCCGTCGCCGGGGTTAATAACAATCTGGGGCGTGATGACGGTGCCAGCCGCAAAGCGGGCATCGGCGGTCGGCTCCAGGCCAAACCAGCCCGTGAAGCTGCCGGTGGCATCGGTCATGAAGGTGCTGCTGGTGCCGCTCAGGCCCGGCCCGGTGCCGCGCACAAAGGTCCCGGCCACTTTGGTTTCAATCGGAATGCCTGACCCGCTGCTGCCCGCAACGTCGGCGGTCACACGGGCGCTGGTGTAGTACTTATAGGTCGTGTTGGCGGTCAGGTTGCCCAGCGTCACGCGCCACACGTAGGGCAGGCGGGTGGTGTGGGTGCTGGCGGTGGTGCGGGCGCTGATGAGCTGCGGCACCACCACCTCGGTGAGGGTGGCCGGGGCCACCGGGCGCACGGTGTTCTGGGTGCCGTTGCTGTAGCCGGTGGCACTGGTAGTGCCGCCGTTAGTGACGAAAGTACCGAAGGCGTATTGGGTGCCATTGGTCAGGCCCGTCACGACGATGCTACCCGTGGCCAGGCCATTATACACCACGTACTGGCCGCCGCCCAGGTCGGTGCCGGTGCCAAAAACGACCGTGCTGCCGCCCGCGCCGGGGGTGTAGGTGCCGTTGGCGACGGGCTTGGTGCCGAAGCTGGTGCCCTGCTTGATGGTCACGACTACGTTTTGGGCGCAAGTGGCCGGGGCCGTGAAATTGAGCGTGGCTTGCCCGTTGCCGTTCAGCGCACTGGTGCTGGCTTCGTTGTCGAGGTAGCTCGTCACGGCGTGGGGGCCGTTGTCAACCAGGGTGGGGTTGGCGGCGGCGGCGGTGCTGGCCTCCACCCGCAGGCGGTAGGCACTGGCGGTGGTGAGCGTGAAGGGGGTGCTGAACTGCGCCAGCACCACCGCAATGGTGCCGCTGCTCACGGCAGTCACCGTGCCCACGGCCTTCTTGTTGGTAGCAAACGAGCCGGTGGCATCGCTCAGGTAAGCCGTGAACACGTTGCCGGTGCCAAATGAGCCGCCGCTCACAGTATAGGGCAGGTTGAAGGCCACGTCGCCGGCCGGGCTTTGGCCCACGCAGTAGGGCGCGGCCACGCTGGGTGTGCCGGTGGCCAGGGTGAACGCCGGGGCCGCCGCGCCGCAGGCGGCACTCACATCGTCGAGCCGCCAGGGCGAGGTGCTGCCGGTGCCGTCCCGGAAAAACCGCACGTACACGGTGCTGCTGGCATTGTAGGCCGACAAATCAACCGTGAACGGCGTGTAGGCCGTCTGCGCAGTGGTGGTGTTGTCAATGGTGAGCAGCGTCGTAAAGCCGCTGCTTTGGCTGGTAGTGGACACTTGCACCAGCAGGTTTTTGGCGGTGGCGTTGTTGGTGCGGTACAGGTAGAACGTAATGCTGGTGGGATTGGCCAGGGCAGGCGTGGTCAGGAAGCTATTGACGGTGCCAAACTCGGCCTGCACCGCGCCAGTGCGGGGGGTGTTGGTGCCCGCCGTCACCACGCCAACCCAGCCCGCAGGGGGCACACTGCCTTCAAAGCTCTCGGCCGGGAAACAGGCCGTGCCACTGGCCGCCACGCTGCCGCTCACGGCCACGTTGCTGGTGGTAGCCCCGCTGGTGTTGGCAATGTTGCCGCTGATGGGGGCGGCGCTGGCCGTGGCCGCAATCCGCACCGACACCGTGGTGCTGGCCACGCTGCCCGCCGTGGGGGTCAGGCTGAGGGTGGTGCTGGCCGAAGTCACAAAGCCGTTCAGCGACAGCTCCACGTTGGCCGGGGCCGTGATGCTAATAGCAGTGCTGCCCAGGTTAGAGCCGCTCACGGTGTAGCTGCTGATGGTGCCGGGGGTGTTCACGGCCACCGTGCCCAGGGCCAGTGAAGTCGGGTTCACGGTGATGACCGGCACCGGGGCCGTCACGCTGCCGCTCACGGCCACGTTCTGGGTCGTGGCCCCGCCGCCCGCGTTGGTCACGTTGCCAGCGTAGGTAGCATTCACAGCCAGGCCGCTTTTCAGCCGCACAAAGATGGTGGTGTTGCCCAGCGTGGGCACTGTGTAGGTTACGCTCACACTGGCCGCGTAGCCAGTGCCGCTGGTCAGGCTCACCTCGTAGCCGGTGGGGGCCGTCACGGTGATGGGGCCAGCCGTGAGAGTACTGCCGCTCAGGCTATAGGTTTGCTCGGCCGAGGGACCGCTGCCCGCCACGTAAGTAAAACCACTGAGGCTGGTGGGCGAGACCACCAGTGTGGGCGTGGCCGGGACGGTCACGGTGTAGGTGCCGCCGCTTTGGGCAGTGCTGCACGTGCTGGTCGTGTTCACCAGCACCGGGCCGGTGGTGGCCCCGCTGGGCACGGTGGCGGTCAGGCTGGTGGCCGAGGTCACGTTCACGACCGTGGCGGCCGTGCCGTTGAAGCTCACCGTGGTGTTGCCGCTGCCAGCCACAAAGTTGCTGCCCGTGATGGTCACGGCATCGCCTACCTGCCCGGTGTTCGTGCCCAGCGTGACGGGGCCAACGGCGGCCAGCGGGGCATCGGTCGCGGTCAGGACCAACGCCGTGGTGCCGCCGCTGGGGTTCACGGTGTTGGTGCCGCTGGGCCAGGTGCCAGTGGCGCTGGTGTTGGCGCACACGAGGCTGCCGTCGGCCAGCGCCCGTTGCTCGAGGCGGCGGATGCCGTTGGCGTTGGTGTTGGGCGTGATGAGGCCGTATCGGCCGGTCTGCCCGTCCACATTGCTGGTATAGAAGGCGGCGTAGCTGGCGGTTTCGGCCACGCCGTCGTTCTCCACAAAACTGGCGTAGAGCGGGCGGTTGGTGGGGCTGCCAGCGCTGGTGTTGTCGTAGCTGGCCACAAAGCTCTTAGCCGGTGCCGCCGTGGTGCCATACAGGCCGGTGGCATCGGCGGCGGTAGCGGCCAGGGCCAGGCACTTCACCGACGAAGGCGTTGCCACGGCCCCAATGGAAGTAGTGCCACTGGCCCCGTCGTTGAGCGTAATGGTGGGCTGGATGAGGGCGGCGCTGTTAAAAATAGGGTTGCCGCTGGTTTCCAAAACAAACCACCCCGTATAGGTGCCGGTGGCCGAAGCCGCGAACGTGCCGTAGGTACCTGCCGTGACCAGGCCCGGGCTGGTGGTCAGGGTAAAGCTGCCGGTTTTGTTGGCAAAAATGGAATTGCCCGCCGAAGCGGTGTTAGGCGAAGTGCCGTTGGCCACGGCTTTGGTGTAATAATTATAGTTGACACCAGGCGTGAGGTTGCTCAACGTCACCAAAAAGCCATATGGAACCCGGTTGCTGCCGGTGTTGCTCACCGCGTATTGCGGCACCAGCACCTCGGTCAGGGTCGGGGCCACGGCCCCGGTCACGGCCACATTGGCCGTAGTAGCACCGCCCCCCGCGTTGGTAATATTGCCCGCGTAGGCCGTGGCCGGCAGGCCCGCCGCCAGGCGCACGTAAATGGTTTTACCAGTAAAGGAATTGCCCGAGTAGGTAAACGTAATGGCCGTGCCCGCCGACGTGGCGTAACTTCCAGAGGTGGTACTTAACTGATACCCGGCAGGTGGCGTAACGGTGATGGTGCCGCCGCCCGCCGTCAGGTTCGAGCCATCCAGGGTATAGCTCTGCTCGGCCGAAGCACTGGCAAAATTGGTGGCAAAGCTGGTGAGGGTGCTGGTGGGCGTAAGGGTAGCAGTGGGCACACTGGCCGAACTGCTCACAGTGATGTCATCCACCCCCAGACGAGGGCGGCTGCCAGTGGTGGCGGTCGCATTGGCATACAACCACCGCAGCTGCACAACGGCGTTGTTTTCGACCGCAACGGGCAGCGTAGTGGTGTAATTGGCATCCGCCGCCGTTCCATCCGACTGGTAATGATTGCTGGTTACGTCGGTAAAATTGCCCGTAATGCCCACCCGGTATTGCAGCTGTACGCCGTAAGTACGGGCACCGCTGTTCAAGCTGCGGCCCGTCCAAGCCACTTGCACTGAGGTACGGCCGGTAGTGTTCAGGGCCAAAGTCAGCTCGCCAATTTTTTTCCCGCCCGTATTAGCAAAGCTAATACCGTTGGTCGTTTCGTTGCGAATGCTCAAGTTGCCAATCGCGTCTGTATTGGGAGCCAAAGGCTCATCCGAGCCGCTGGGCGCAGGAGTAAGATAAGGCGAAGCAGCCGTCGAGGTTGGTTCGGTGCTAACCGTGTGCCCTTGCATAGAAGCTGGGTAGGCAGTTATACTACCTGAAGCAAAGCTGCTAAACGTATAACTTCCCAAGCTCAAGTTGTAAGCAGTGGGGTTCGTCTGCCCCCAACCCAAGCCCGGTAGCAACAGCAGCAACACAGCCGCGCCCAGGCGGCCAATCCAAGAAGTAAAGTACGTTGTGGTCATAAGAATTAGCGGCGAAAAAAAGGTACTTTTAGCCGTTACAAAGGTACGACCCCCTCCCACCGCCTGCATTCAAATCCCGACTAAGATTGGGTTATGCTTGTGTTAAGCCGGGCGGGCGGGGCGGAAAACCCGGCCCGGCCCGGCCGCAGTGCCCGGTCGTTGCCGGTGCCCTTGCCTGCTGCCGCCCCCGCCCGGTCACAAAACAGCCGCCCCGGTGGCCCCGGGGCGGCTGTTTTGTGACCGGGCACGCCCAGCCGCTGGCCTTAGTTGCCGCTGCTCGTGGCCTGCACCTGGGTGTATTGGCCAAACGGCTTGCCCTTGTAGCGGTAGCGGAAGCGGTAGTAGCGGGTTTCGGGCTGGCCGGGCACCTGGTTGGGGCGCAGGTCGTGGTAGGGCGAGCGCATATCAAACTCGCCCCGGGTCCAGGTTTGGCCGTCGTAGCTGTAGTCCACGTCCACGCCGTCGAAGCCGGCCCGGATGAAGTCGAGGGTGATTTCGTTCGGCAACACGTGGGTGTGGGGCACGCGGGGCTTGGTGGTGTCGGGGTCGGGCGGGGCCTGCGCCACCCCGTTCCACTTGAAGGCTTCGGGGATGCCCACGTCCAGGCCCTCGACCCGGCGGGCGCGTTGCACCAGGGCGCGGTAGTAGGTTTCGAACGTGCTCAGGGTGTTGTCGCGGCGCGTCGTGGCCTCGTCCAGCTCCGACTGTGCCTTCACGACCGCCGCGTTGGCATCCAGCGCCCCTTGAATGTGATTGGCAATGTCGGCCGCTTCCTTGTCCGTGTAGCCAAACAAACCGAATTTGGCGGCCCACTGCGTGAGCTGCAACCGGAGCCAGGCCAGGAGCGTGGCGATGGTCTGGGGGTAATAATCTTCTTTTTTCATTACCAAAAGGGTATAAAAGGGGGAAAAGCCCCGAAACCTGTTTCCGGCGCTGGCACGAATGTAAGAAGATTTTTGAGAATCAGCCGCTTTCTGCCCAAAAGGTTCAGCCCGGCTGCCGGGGCGGACGGGGCACCCGCCGCCCCCGGCGCGGGGGCGGCTGGCCCCGGCGCGGGTGGGCACCGGCCCCGCGCCCCGGCCGTTGCCGCCAACGCGGGTGCTGCCGGCTCCCGCGCGGTTTTGGCCGGTAGGGGTGCCAGATTTGCCGGCTCCCGCACCAGATTTGCTGGCTCCCGCACCAGATTTGCTGGTTTCGGTGCGGGTGGGTGCGTCCATCCGCGCGGGTGGGTGTGTCCATCCGCGCGGGTGGACGCACCCACCCGCGCCGGAAATAGGAAATCTGGTGCGGGAGCCGCGCGGGGGTTTGGCCCCGCGCGGGGCAAAGCAGGCCGCGCCCCCGCCGCCCTAGGGCAGCCGGAAGACGTGGATGCTCTGGTCCTTGTACTGCTGGTAGCTGGGCTGGTCGTTGCCGGCCTTGTCGCTCACAAATACGAGGGTGCTGGCATCTACCCAACTCACGCCCTCCACGTTGCCATACAGCGGGTAGCTGCCCGCGCCCACGGTGCCGGTGCTGCTGCCCTTGGGGAAGTCGTACACGGTGCCCGCGCCCACAAAGCTCCAACTGCTGCTGCTGAGGGTGCCCGTCCACACCTGGCTGCCCTGCTGGGTGACGATGGCCACCCGGCTGCCCCACACGTCAAGGTCGCTGAAGTCGGGGAAAGCCACGGGGGGCGCTATGGTGGCCTGCGTGACCCAGCCGCTGCCGGTTTTCTTGAGGACTTTAATCTGGCCGGTGCCCTCGATGAGGCCCAGCAGGTAGTCGTCGGAGCCGCGCCGCACGTAGGCCGCGCCCTCAAAGGCTTTGTTGTTGGTGCTGCCCGTGAAGGGCACGTCGGTCCAAAGGCTGCTTTGGTAGCCCAGGCTGGCATCGTACTGCCGGATGCGGGGGTAGTAGGCCCCGTTGTGGGACACGCTTTCCTCGGTCACGTAGAAGTGCGGGGTGTTGGTGCCGTCGTAGGTGATGGCCTCAAAGTTGGACGACCCGGAGCCGCTGCCGGTGAGGGTGTTCTGGTTGCTGTTTTCGGGCAGGCTGGTGGCGACGGAGCCGACCTTGTAGCGGTTGTCGAACACAGCGTAGTAGCGGCTGCCGGTGCAATACACCCCGCTGGCCTCAAAGTCGTCGGAACTGCTGTAGCCCGAAAAGAGCTTGTAGAACTTCTTCTCGGCCACCGGGCCAACCAGGGTGCCGCTGGCCGTGACGGCGGCCGTGCCGACGGCGGCGCGGGGCTGCACGTCGGCCGTTTGGTCGGGGCGGCATTGGGTGAGGCTGCAGGCGGCCGCAGTGGCGGCCAGCAAGGCAAGGTGTTTCATGGGAGATGCGGGGGTGAAAACCGCTGCAAAGGTCCGATTGGGCACGTTACCTGGGGGTTATTAAATGGTGACGCGATTGGGGGCGGATTCCGTCCTCGTGCACCTCACCCCCTAGCCCCCGGTTCGCTTAATGCGCGAAGCCAAAAGAGAAGGGGACTAGTTGCTGGTCCTAGACCTAAAAGACAGCATTGGTACTAGCCAGCCCAAATGGGGCCAAGCCGCGTAGCGGCGACGGGTTGGTAGCCAAGCAGGGCCAAATGGGGCCAAGCCGCGTAGCGGCGACGGAACCCCTGGGCCATCCGTCGCCGCTACGCGGCTTGGCCCCATTTGGCCCTGCTTGGCTACCAACCCGTCGCCGCTACGCGGCTTGGCCCCATTTGGCCCTGCTTGGCTACCAACCCGTCGCCGCTACGCGGCTTGGCGCTTCTTTTCCTGCTTTCTTTACTTGGGTTAGCAACTAAAACTAGCAACTAGTCTCTCCGCTCCGCAGGCTTCGCGCATTACGCGCATTACGCGAACCGGGGGCTAGGCGGTGCCCTGCGCCAAGCCCGCCGCCCCTACTCCACCGCCACGCGCTGGCGCAGCCCGCCCACGCGCAGCATATATACCCCGGCGGGCAGGCCGCCCAGCCGCACCTGCCTGTTGGCGGGCAGCGGCTCACGCAGGACTACCCGGCCGGTGGCATCCAGCAGCAGCACCGGCGTACCGGCCGTTGCGGCGGGCACCGTCAGCACGTCGTGGGCGGGGTTGGGGTAGGCGGCCAGGGTGGCCGCAGCGGGGCGCGTGGCCGTGGTGCCCAGCACCGTGAAGCTGCCCGTGCTGGTGGCCGTGCCGCCCGGCGTGGTCACGGCAATCGCGCCGCTGCTGGCCCCGGCGGGCAGCACGAAGGTGAGGCTGGTGCCGCTCACCACCACAAAGCCGGGGATGGCAATGCCATTCAGCGTGACGGCCGTGGCTCCGGTGAAGTTCGTGCCCGTCAGGGTCACGGTGGTGCCGCTGGGGCCGATGCTGGGCGAGAAGCTGGTGATGGTCGGGGCCGGAACGGTGACCGTGAAACTGGTGGCGCTGGTGGCCGCGCCGCCCGGCGCAATCGCGGCAATCGGGCCGCTGCCGGCCCCGGCCGGCACTACCAGCGTAATGGTGGTGGCATTCACGACGACAAAACCCGCAACGACCGCGCCGTTCAGAGTCACGGCCGTGGTGCCCGTGAAGTTGGTGCCCGTCACGGTGACGGTAGTGCCCACCGGCCCGCTGGCGGGCGCGAAGCCGGTGATGGTCGGGGCGGGAATAGCAACGGTGAAGCTCGTGGCGCTGGTGGCCGTGCCGCCGGGCGTGGTCACGGCAATCGCGCCGCTAGTGGCCCCGGCGGGCACGGCGAAGGTGATGGTGGTGGCATTCACGACGACAAAACCGGTGATGGCCGCGCCATTCAGGGTCACCGCCGTGGTGCCGGTGAAGTTCGTGCCCGTCACCGTCACGGTGCTGCCCACCAAGCCACTGGCGGGCGTGAAGCTGGCAATGGTGGGCACGGGCACCGTCACGGTGAAGGCGGTGCTGCTGGTGGCGGTGCCGCCGGGGGTGGTCACGGCAATGGTGCCGCTGCTGGCCCCGGCCGGGAGGGTGAAGGTGATGGTGGTGGCATTCACCACCACAAAGCCCGTGATGGGTGCCCCATTCAGCGTGAGGGCCGTGGTGCCGGTGAAGTTCGTGCCCGTCACCGTCACGGTGGCACCAACCAAGCCACTGGCCGGGGTGAAGCTGGCAATGGTCGGAACCGGAACGGTCACGGTAAAGGCCGTGGCGCTGGTGGCCGTGCCGCCGGGCGTGGTCACGCGAATCGAGCCGCTGCCGGCCCCGGCGGGCACCACAAAGGTGAGGCTGGTGCCGCTAACGACGGTGTAGCCGGTAATGGCCGTGCCATTCAGCGTGACCGCCGTGGCCCCGGTGAAGTTGGTGCCGGTCACCGTCACGATGCTGCCGACCAACCCACTGGCGGGCGTAAAGCTGGCAATGGTAGGGGCCGGAACAACAACCGTAAAGACCGCCGTACTAAAGACCGTGCCGTTGGGCGAGGTAATGGAAACGGTGCCCGTGGTGCTGCCCGCCGCCACTACAAACGTGGCCGTGGTGGCATTGACGACCACAAAGCCGGTGCCCGCCGTGCCGTTCACGGCCGCTGCCGTGGCCCCGGTCAGGTTCGTGCCCGTCACGGTGACGGTGGTGCCCACCAACCCGCTCGTCGGCGTGAAGCCGGTAATGGTCAGGGGCGGAACGGTGACCGTAAAGTTGGTGGCGCTGGTGGCCGTGCCGCCCGGCGTGGTCACCCGAACGGGGCCGCTGGCAGCGCCCGTTGGCACCACGAAGGTGAGGCTGGTGCCGCTCACGACGGTGTAGCCGCTGATGGCCGCGCCATTCAGGGTCACGGCCGTGGCCCCGCTGAAGTTGGTGCCGGTCACGGTTACGGTCGTGCCCACTGCGCCGCTGGCGGGCGCAAAGCCCGTAATGGTCGGCGCAAGCACCGTCACCACAAAGCTGGTGGCACTGGTGGCCGTGCCGCCCGGCGTGGTCACGCGAATCGGGCCGCTGCCGGCCCCGGCCGGCACCACGAAGGTGATACTCGTGCCGCTCACCAGCGTGTAGCCCGCAATGGCCACGCCGTTCAGGGTCACGGCCGTGGTGCCCGTAAAGTTGGTGCCGGTCACGGCAACCGTGGTGCCCACCGGCCCGCTGGCGGGCGTGAAGCTGGCAATGGTGGGGGCCGGAGCCATCACCGTGAAGCTGGTGGCGCTGGTAGCCGTGCCGCCGGGCGTGGTCACGGCAATCGGGCCGCTAGTGGCCCCGGCGGGCACGGTGAAGGTGATGGTGGTGGCATTCACCACCGTGTAGCCGGTAATGGCCGTGCCGTTCAGCGTGACCGCCGTGGCCCCGGTCAGGTTCGTGCCGGTCACCGTCACGGTGCTGCCCACCAACCCACTGGCTGGCGCGAAGCTGGTAATGGTCGGCGCCGGAATCGTGACGGTAAAGGCCGTGGCGCTGCTGGGGTTAATGGTGGGGGTAATGACGGTAATGAGGCCCGTGGTGCTGCCCGCCGCCACCACGAAGGTGACGGTGGTGGCATTGACGACCACAAAGCCCGTGCCCGCCGTGCCGTTCACGGTTGCGCCGGTGGCCCCGGTCAGGTTCGTGCCCGTCACGGTCACGGTGGTGCCCACCAGGCCGCTGGCGGGCGTAAAGCTGGTAATGGTGGGGGCCGTCACGGTGCCGTTCAGCACAATGATGCGGCTGGTAGCGGCGGGGCTGCTGGCCGTCAGGGTGCCGTTCACGGGGCCGGCGGTAGTCGTGGCGGCCAGCCGCACATACACCGGCGTGGCCGCCACCGTGCCGGTGCCGTTCGGGGTCAGGGTCAGGCTGGCCGCAAAGGGGCCGGTCGTTGCCAGGCTCACCTCGTAGCCGGCCGTGGCCGCCAGCAGCAGGTTGCCGCGCAGGGCGGTGCCGCCCACCGTCACGGTCTGGGTAGCCGAGGGAATGGTGACCATCGTGGCAAAAGTCAGCGGCCCGCCCGGTGCAGTGGAAATCACGGGCGTGGGCACCGTGAAGTTGATGGCGCTGCTGGCCGTGCCGGCCGGGGTCGTCACGCTGATGGGGCCGCTGGTGGTGCCCGGTGCCACCACAATGCTGATGCTGGTGGCGCTCACCACCGTGAAACTGGTCACGGCCACGCCGTTCACCGTCACGGCCGTGGCCCCCAGAAAGTTCGTGCCCCGCACCGTCACGGTGGTACCCGCCGGCCCACTCGTGGGCGTGAAGCCGGTCACGGTGGGCGGCACCGGCGCAGTCACGGCACCGTTCAGCACCACCACGCGGCTCACGGCCCCGGTGCTGGCCACGGTCAGGGTGCCGGGCACGGGGCCGGCGGTGGCGGTGGCCGCCAGCCGCACATACACGGGCGTGGCGGCGAGGGCACCGCCCGCAACGGGCAAACTGGCACTGGCTCCAAACGGGCCGGTGGCGCTGGCCGTGGCCAGTTCATAGCCCGCCGAGGCCGTCACCGTCACGGCGGCCGTCAGCGTCGTGCCGCTCACGGTCACGGTTTGGGGGGCCGAAGCCACGTTGGGGGCGGTCGTGAACGTGAGCGGCCCCGACGGGGCCGCGTTGAGCGTCGCCACCGGCACGGGGGTGCCCGGCGCATAGGCCACGCCCCGAAACACGGTGTTGGTGGCGGCGGTAGCCACGGGGGCGCTGGGCAAGGTGGCGGTGCCGGGGGCCGCGTTGTAGCCCGCGTTGTCGGTCACGATGTACAGGCCGGTGGTGGCGGTAGCGGCCAGCGTCACGATGGTGCCGGTCGCCACGCCCGCCAGGCCGCGCAGGGAGGGGGCGGTAGCGCCGGTGCCGCCAATGGTGCCGTTCAGCACCCACGCGCCCGCCACAAGGCTGTACTTCTGAATGCCGCCGTCGGGCGCGGCGCGGTCGTCGGCCACGTAGGCCACGTCCACGCCCGCCACGGCGCTGCTCAGGTCGGCAAAGTAAAAGGCGTAGGGGCTGCTGCCGGCGGCCGTGGCCAGGCCGGGCAGCGGGGTGGCATTCTGCCCGGTGGTAGTGGGCAGCCCGGTACCAATCTGGTTGAGGCCCAGCGAAGTTGCCACCGCCGACGAAGTGTACAGGTTGCCGCCAAACGAATTGACGTAGCGAAAGTTGATGGAAGCCGCGTTCAGGGCCACGGTGGTGCCCGTGTTGCCGAAGGGCAGGTAATGCACCCCGCTGTTGGCCCCGATGGCCCAGAAGTTGCTGCCGTCCACCGTGTACGCCGCCCGGATGTTGTTCAGGTCAAAAGCATCGCTGATGCGGGTGCTGGTGTCAATGCTGCCGTTGGCGGCCACGCGGCCCACCACGCGGTTGGTGGTGGCTACCGGCGTGAGGGCAATGGCGGCCAGGCCAGGGGCCGCGTCGTAGCCCGTGACGACAATGTAGTTCCCATTGCCCGCGCGGGTCAGTTCCAGTTCGGAAGTGGCCGCGCCGCTGGCCGTGAGAGCGGCCTGGGTGCCGCTGGCCGCAGTGGGCAGCGGCAGGGTCTGGACCAGCACCCCGGCCGGGGTGTATTCCTGCAAAAACACGGCCGTGGCGGCACTGGTGAGGGGCGCGGAGCCGTCGCCGACCACGGCCACAATCAGGTTGCCGGGCGTGAAAGGGGCAGCCTGGGCCACGCCCCAACTGCCCAAAATACCAACCAGCCAGCAGCGAAAGAGAAAGCGAAACATCAAGGAAAGGGGGGGTTAAGTTTTGGTGCTACAAAGGTAGCTTTGCCCCCTGCGGGCCGTATGTTAAGAAATTGTGCCGTTGCCGGACCGGGGTTGGAGGGCCAGTGGTCGGAATCGTTTTGGGGCCGGGGTACGCCCCCGCCTGCCCGGGGGGCGGGCAGGTTTTGCGGGGCGGCCCCCGCACCCGCCGGGGCCGGGGCGGGGCGGGCCGGCACGCGCCCGGCCCCCCGTTGCGGGCCGGGTCCGCAGGGCCCCCACGGCCCATAACAAAAGCATAACAAAACGATGCCCCCCCGAAACGCTACATTTGCAGGGCCAAAGCCCCGGCTTTGGTGCTCATTTTTTTCCTCATCCCCGCTTGCCCATGAAACGTTTGCTTTACCCCCTGGCCCTGGCCGCCGCCCTGCTGACCACCCCGGCCCTGGCGGGTCCCTTCACCCCCGGCAACCTCGTGGTGGTCCGCATCGGCGACGGTTCGGCTGCCCTGACTTCCGCAGCCACGGCCGTGTTCCTGCTGGAATATACGCCCGCCGGCACCCTGGTGCAAACCGTGGCCCTGCCCACCGTTTCCAGTGCCCCCAACCGTCCGCTCACGGCCAGCGGCTCGGCCACTTCCGAGTTGAACCTGACCCGCTCGGCCGACGGCCGCTACCTTGTGCTGGCCGGCTACGATGCCTCCGTGGGCACGGCCGCCATCGGCTCCTCCCCGGTTGCTACCAACGACCGCATCATCGGCCGCGTGGCCGCCAACGGCACCGTTGATACCAGCACCCACCTCACCGATGCCTTCGATGCGAACAACATCCGCTCGGCCACCAGCGCCGACGGGAGCGGCTTTTACGCCGTGGGGGGCAACAGCGGGGTGCGCTACGTGGCCCTGGGCAACACCGGTGGCAGCGTGGCCCTCACCGCCACGCCCAACGTCGTGAACGCCCGCTCCGTGGGCATCTTCGGCGGCAACCTCTACGCCGTCTCCAACTCGGCCGCCACGCTCGGGGTTAGCCGCATCGGCACCGGGCTGCCCACCGCAACGGGCCAGACGGCCACCATCCTGCCCGGCCTGGACATGGCCACCGGCAGCCTCCCCGATGCCGTGTTCCTGGCCGACCTCAGCCCCGCCGTGCCGGGCGTGGACGTGGCCTACGTAGCCGATGAGCGCACGACCGCGCCGGGCGGCCTCCAGAAATACAGCCTCGTGAACGGCACGTGGGTGCAGAACGGCAGCATCCTGGGCGCGGGCACCGTGGCACCGGTGGTGCGCAGCGTGGCCGGCCGCGTGGTGGGCACTGCCGTCACGTTGCTCGCCACGTCGGCCTCGGCGGGCCTGTTCGTCGTCACCGACGTGGCCGGCTACAACGCCGCGCCCAGCACCACCGCCTTCCCCGCCGCCGTCGCCACGCCAGGCCCCAACACCGCTTTCCGGGGCGTGGCCTTTGCGCCCAACGCCAACGCCGCTGCCACCCGCGCCGAAGCCCCCGCCGCCCTGCTCGCCGCCTACCCCAACCCCGCCCAGGACGTGCTGACCCTCTACCACGCCGGCCGCAGCCTGCGGGGCGAAACTGCCGAACTGCTCGACCTCACCGGCCGCTTGGTGCGGACCACCGTGCTGCCCGCCTCCGGCGAGTTGAGCGTGCGGGGCCTGCCCACCGGCCTCTACACCCTGCGCGTGGCCGGCCTGACCCGCCGCGTGGCGGTGCAGTAACCCCCCCAACCTTCTCAGGCCAAAGCCCTCGCCGCCCCGGCGGGGGCTTTTTTGGGCAGCAATATCCCGTTGGCCCTTCGAGCGCCGCAGTAGCCCACCCCCCCCAACAAAAAGGCCCCGTGCAAGCTGCACGGGGCCTTTTTGGTCGTCACCAGGCCGGCTTGTACTACCTGCTACTTCTTGAAAGCATTCACGGCAATGTTGTCGTAGCGGTCGTTGCCCGTCGCCGCCGTGTTCATGCTGGTGTAAGTGAAGCGCACGGCAAAGTTGGGGTTGTCGTCTGCCCCCGGAATGGCCGAGAAGTCAAAGGAATACAATGCCCAGGTAACATCGATGGTGATGGTGGTGGGCGTGAGGGCGGTGGTGATGTAGTTCGTGCCGTTGAGCGTGTAGCTGACCGCGTTTTGGGGCGGCCCGCTGCTGCTGCGCTGCGCGGCAAACGAGACGATGGGCTGCTTGTAGCCCGTGGTGGGTATTTTCACCGTCAGCGAGTTGGCCGGGTTCCGCACCCGGAAGCCCGCCCCGCGGGCCGTGTCCCGCCGCGCGTTGAGGGACGTGCCCGGGGTCACGGCATCAAACACGGGCACCCCCGTGCCGTCCACGACCAGGGCCGCGCCCCCAATCGTGGTGTCCGGGGCCATCAGGTTGGCACCGTTGAACGTCCAGTAGTGAACCAGCTTGCGACCGCCCACATTGACCGGCGGAACGGAGGGCATTGGGGTCGCATTCACGGCAATGTTGTCGTAGCGGTCGTTGCCCGTAAGCCCCGTGTTCATGCTGGTGAAGGTGAAGCGCACGGCGAAGTTCGGGTTGTTGTCCGCCCCCGGAATGGCCGAGAAGTCCAGGGAGAATAAGGTCCAGGTAACATCGATGGTGATGGTGGTGGGCGTGAGGGCGGTGGTGATGTAGTTCGTGCCGTTGAGCGTGTAGCTGACCGCGTTTTGGGGCGGCCCGCTGCTGCTGCGCTGCGCGGCAAACGAGACGATGGGCTGCTTGTAGCCCGTGGTGGGTATTTTCACCGTCAGCGAATTGGCCGGGTTCCGCACCCGGAAGCCCGCCCCGCGGGCCGTGTCCCGCCGCGCGTTGAGGGACGTGCCCGGGGTCACGGCATCAAACACGGGCACCCCCGTGCCGTCCACGACCAGGGCCGCGCCCCCAATCGTGGTGTCCGGGGCCGTCAGGTTGGCACCGTTGAACGTCCAGTAGTGAATCAGCCTACGACCGCCCACATTGACCGGCGGCGTGGTAACGGTCGACGGCTCCGGGGTCCGGTCCTTGACGCAGGCGGCAAGACTAACGGCTGCAAAAATAAAAAACAGAAGGTTTCTCATGACTAAAAATCAACTCGTGGAGGGGAATAAAACCGGAAACAATTAGAACGTGTACTGCCAGCCAGCGCGAATCTGGTCGGTGTATTTCAGCGGGTTCTGGGCCACGTCTTCGGTCAGGGGCCGGGAATACTGCACCTTGATGACGTTGCGGAACCCGTTGATGGTGTAGGCATAGCCCACGTAGAGCCACTGCTGCTTGCCGTAAATCAGGTCGTTCAGGTTGACATCTTCGTAGCGAACCGACAGCACCGACTTCACCTTGAGAAAGTCGTAGTTGACGGTGGCGACGTAGCCCCCGGCGTTTACCTTGCCGCCGCTCGCGTCGGTGGTGGCGTTGTTGAACAGGATGTTTCCCGCTTGCGACGGGGTAGCCACGAGGCGTTGGTATTCGGCCTGGGCAGTAAAATGGCGGTAGGCAAACATGGCATCCACGCCGTAAACCGAGCGCTTGCCGTCAATAAACCGCAGGTTATTGGGGTCGACGAGAGCAGTTGGAATGACTGTGCCGACGGCCTGGGTTTTGTTGGTGTAACGGGCATTCGCGCCCACCCGCAGCATGGGCACCGGCACACCTACTTCGTCAATCTCGCGGTAGCGCATCCGGGCGGGCCACGCCATGTCGGCGCGTCCCACCACTTCGACCTGGCCGCTGGCATCGCTGCTGCCCACGGCGATAAGGTTCTCGCCGAGGCCCGAATAGACCCCGCCGTACAGATTCAGCCGCTGCTTGAGCAGGCTGCTGCTGAGGGTCAGGCCGAGGTCGCGGCGCGACGACAGGGTGCCGCTCACCAGGATGCCCCGCGACCAGAACGGCGACTCATACACACTGCCGAGCGAGCCTTGCGAGAAGGGAACGAAGCCGTACCCGAACTTCACTTTCACGGGCAAGGCCACGTAGGCGATGTAGGCCTGCATCAGGCCAGGGCTTTCGGCGGCCACGGTCACGCCCCCAGCAGCCAGGGTGGCCAAATCTACCTGCAAGCGGTATTCAAACTTGTTCCCCCGTTGCCCTTCAAGGTTGATTTGCAGGTTGCGAAGCGCAAAGCTGTTTTTCTTGTTGCTGAGTTCGTCGGGTTTGTTGACCCGGTAGTTATAGTAGCTCGCCACGCGGCCCCCGATTTCGAGGGTGTTGTCGCCGGAGTTGATGGTAAACTGCGCCCGGGCCGCGCCGATGGCCGCGCCAAGCAGCGCCGCTGTGAGGAAAAACTTATTCATGAGTAGCAGGGAGCGTCGGGAAGAAATAAAGGCGTTGCAAATCGTCGGCGGAGACAATGACCTGCCCGTCCTTGTCAAAAGCCAGCCCCTCGGGGTTGAGCAGGTTGATATTGTATTTTGCTTTCACGGCGTAGGTCGTCGGGTCGCACTGAAAAATGGCCTCGTCCTCGTCGCTCAGTATGTAAAGCGACCCATTCCACCACCGGGCCGATGAAATGTCCCGCGCCGCCTTAAAATTATATTGGTTGATGGGCACAAAATCCTCGGTGAACTCGCAAATCGTGGCCGGGTCTTTTTCAATGGCCATCACGAAGCAGTGCTTGGTCTCATTCCAGGTAACGGACTCGAACCCGCTGTTGCGGGCACCACCGTAGGGGGTGGAGTAGGTGCGGTCGCGCAGGAGGGTGCTTTTGGCGAAGCGATGCACTTTGCGCGGCGACTCATCGGCCACGTACACGTAGTCGCCCTTCACCTCCACGCCTTCAAAATCCACGCCCTCGTCGACCGCTTGGCGAATGATGGTGCCCACCGCGTCGGTTTCGTAGAGGGTGCCCCCGTCGCTCACGATGAAAAGGTGGCCGGTCTGGGGGTCCACTGCCACATCGGAGGGTTCCGGCACCCGCACATCCACGAAGCGGGTATAGGCGAGTTTAACGGCCGGAACAACGATTTTTTTGAAGCCCGTAGCCACAAAAAAAGCCGCTGGCAAAGCGGCAAAAAGAAAGTATTTCTTCACGTAGGCGGAGTAAAAAGTTTGACGCTGCAAAGGACGCGGGATGATGTTACCAAAACATTAATAGCCCATCACCGAATCGTGAATTGAGTTGACGAAGTTTATGAAATGCATCCGATTGGGAACTGACTATGTGGTGCTTTGGCGTGAATATACCTGTGCTTTGGCGATGGCTTCACGCGGTGTCCTGACCGAAAAGCCCGGGTACCGCTTGCCCGGTCACCGCCCCGTCGCCAGCGATTTGCCAAACTGACTTTACTTGTTCGCACGGGCTTCTGTAGCGCAAGCGTACCAGCAGTTTTTTTGCACCCGGCAAGGTCACTATTCCGTAATTTTCCGGCAATACCCTTCGTGTAATTTTGTGGGGTGGGGAATGCGCACCCACTCCCACAAAGCACCGGATGACCCTAGCTGCTGGCAGAGCAGGGCACCGCCGCCGGATGGGCGGCCACCGGGCCAGCAAATATTCCGTTTATGCACGACCCCAACAACGACCTTCCCGCCGACCCCGACGAAGCGCCCGAAACTGAACCCAGCCCCCGCCAACGCCGCCAAACCCATTTGGTGTACGGCCTGATGGCGGCGTTGGCAGCCCTGGCTCTGGCTTGGGTGCTGTGGCACCACGCGCACCGGCCGTAGTACCCCCCAGCTCCTTTTCTCCTTCCCCGATGTTCAAGCATTACGCCGTTTCGCTGATTGGCCTACTCGTCGGGCTGGCCCTGTTGGGCCAGAGCGATTGGTACTGGCGGCAGCAAGCCCTCCTGCCAGCGGTAGCCCTGACGGGGGCCGGGGCACTGGCAATCCTGTGGGCCGGGCGGCGGCTGTGGAAGCGGTTGGCCCGCCACACCCGCCCCCGGCCGCTGGACTGAAAAACGCGGCAAGTGCGGTTTGCCTTGCGCAACTCACCGGACGTACCCTGCCAGCTAACTGCCGGTAGGCAGTCAGTTTCTTATTTCTGGCTTGGTGCTTTTGGGCCTTTTTTTGGCCAAATCCCAACCTGAACCAAACGGGCAGCGCAGGCCCAGGAACCGAAGGCGCAGGCCGCCGGAATTGCCCGCCTCACATCAGCGAATAATCTCCACCCAGCCTTTGTAGGTCCGGGTTGTGGCGGGCGCGTCGGCAAACTCCACCTGGGCCAAGTAGTAGTAGGTGCCCCCCGACACCCGGTTGCTGCTGCTGCTTTCGTTGGCTCCGCCGCCGCTCCAGTTGATAAAGGGCGCAGCCGTGGTAACGTTCTCAAAAACCTTGCGACCCCAGCGGTTGTAAGCCGTGAACACCACCCGACGAATGGGGCTCGACGACTGCGGCCGGAACGTATCGTTCAGCCCATCTTCGTTGGGCGTGAAGATGTTGGGCAGTAGAAAAAAGTTGTTGTTGTCGGCCCCGGCCCCCGGAAATACCACCGGTACGCAACTGGTTTGGCAAGCCACGTTGCTACGGGCGCTCAGGGTGCGGGCGGTTTCGCGGGTCAGCACCGCCTGCACAGCGTAGCAACCCAACGGGGTCAGCAGCCCCTGGTGCAGGTAGGTGGTTGGGGCAGCCGCAGCCGTCGAGTCGAGCAGCACAAACGGCTGACCCGCCCCGGCAGCGAAGTAAATGCGGAAGTACGACACCGCCGCGCTGCACCCGGTAGGCTGGTCGCCCACCGTCCAGCGCAAGCGGTTGGCGTAGCGTTGGTCGGGGCGCGGAAAGTTGCCCAGGGCCTTGAGGCTGTCGCAGTTGGTTGGCAGCAGCGTCAGGACCGGAATGCAGGGCACTTCGGCCAGCAGGGCGCAGCTCTCCTGACTTTTGTTCCGCAGGTTGTTCAGGTGAGGCGTAAGGCGATAACTGCCCGTGGTTTGCACGTAGTAGCAGTAGGTTTTTTCTTTTTGCAGGCTGGGGTCGGTGTCCACGTAGTTGCCGCCCCCGGCCCCGGTGGGGGCGGTGTCAATTTCAACGAAGGCCGGGTTGGGGTCGGTTTGTCGAAAAATGTGAACCGGTTGCGCGGCGTTGTCCCAGGGCACCTGGTAGGTCCAGTTCAGGGCCACGGTCTTGTTGAGGCCGTCGGCCGTGGTGCGGGCAAACACGCTGCTGGCTGGCCCCACCACTTCGGTGGCCCCGGCCCCGCCGGTGGCATAGAAAAACTCCAGCCGGTAGCTGTACTGCACCCCGGCCGTGTTCAGGCCGGTGTCCACGTGCACCGAGTCCGTCAGCGCGTTATACGTTTGCACCAGCGTGTAGCTGGCCGGGTTCGGCCCTTCGCCCCGAAATACGCGGTAGCCGTAGGGCGGCAGCAAGGGCGGACCCCCGGCGACCGTGGCCGGGGTCCAGCGCACCGTGATTTGCCCGGTGCGGGCATCGGTGCGGTCCACGTCCACGTTCGTGAGCAACGCCGCCCGGCCCGGAAAGGTGATGCAGGCCTCGTCCGAGGCGATGCTGGCCCCGCCCCGGGGGCGCGGAAAGTCGGCGTAAAGGCGGTAACAGTAGGTTTTGCCCCGGCCCTGGGTGTTGGTATCGGTGTAGGACGTGGCAGCGGCTGGCACCGTTGCCAGCAGCGTGTAGCCGGCCGAAACCGGGATGCCTGTCTCGCACGGCCCCGGCACGAAGCCCGACGGCCCCTCCTTGCGATAGACGTAGAGGTGGCTGGCGTTGGTGCAGGTGTAGCGGTCCCAGGTAAGTTGCACTTGGTTGGTGGTGCCCACGCGGGCGGCTTGCAGGTTTGCGGGCGGCGGCCCCACCACCGTGATGCGCCACGGCCGCTCGTCAATCAGGGAAGGCGTGTCGTTGGGCTGCGGCGGCGACGAACGCGGGGGATTGTCCTGGGCCTTGAAAAGCACCGTGTAGGGGTCTTTGGCTACGTCGGCGCAGGTGGTGTTCCAGCGGAATGTACCCCGCGCGGTGGCTGGCCCGGTGGCGGTTTGCACGAAGGTGGCGGGCGGCAAAATGCCCCCGTAGGCAGACAGGGTAATGGGCGTGGCCCCGTCGGCCACCAGCCCCGAGCCGTCCTGGGCCGTGACAGTGCCCACCGCCGGTTGCCCGGCCACCACGCAGATGTCCGTGGGCACCGTAATGGTGGGGCGCACGTTTTGGGTGGCCGTGACGATGATTTGCATATCCCGGATGATTGTGCCGATGAGCCGCGCCCCCAGCGGGGTCCGCCGCCACTCGCGCACCACAAACGCCACGTTGTAAAAGCCTTCCGATTCGGGTGCGTTCCACACAATCTGGCCGGTGTGCGGGTCTTGCACAAACACGGCCGGACTGCCGACAGCGGCGGCGGGCGGCCCGGTGTACGCTACCTGCTTGGCCGTGCCAAACCGCCTCTGGTCGTCGGGAAACACATAACCGGTGCAGTTTTGCGGCACGGGCGTGTTGTTCACTACGCCCATTATGCCGCTCGCCACCTGCTGGCAGGGCCGTAGCTCAAACGTGAGCGAGTCGCCGTCGGCATCGTAGGCGGCGGGGTTGTGCAAAAACACCTGCCCCACCCCGGCTTTGTCGTAGGCCGGGGCCAGCAACGCGGGGGTGTGGTTGCCCAGCAACGCCGGGTCGATGGTGATGCTGGTGCTGATGTAGAACGACTGCGAAGCCGAGTCAAACATATTAAGAATTCCGTTGTTCCGGTTTTCGCCAATGAAGCTCACCGTGTAGGTATTGGCCGCTTGGTAAGTGTGTTCAAAAAAGAAGAACAGCACCTCCGTATCCGGGGTTGACAGGCTGGGCACCGACACGCGCCGGATGCCCGCCCCGCGCAAAGCAGCCGTGCCATCGCCAAAATAGATGTTGGTTTCCGGCAACTCCTGCAACACATTCGTGGCAAACCGGTCGCGGTAAATCGTCATCCGAAAAAATATCCGGCGCGGGTTGGGGTTGGCCGTCGTGTCCACTTTGGCCTGAATGTCGCCCGCCCGCAGGTGGGTGGCCTGGGCCACGCCCGGCCCCAGCAACCCCAGCAACAGCACCAAAAAGCCCGCCCGCCGACCGGCGCGAAGCAGCGTTATCAATTGTGCAAACATAACCCGAAAAGACAAGAAAAAACCTGGTTAATTTACTTTTTGTGTCGACCTAATTTTCTGACAAAGAACGCCAAAACCGCCCAAAGAAAACCTCCATAAGCGGCAACTTTTGGCCCGCCCGGTTTTTTGGTCCGGTAGGCAGCGGCCGGTTGGGTGCCCGTCAGGGTTTAACGGGAAACGGTCTCGATTGATTCAGCCCCCTGGCCCAAATTGCCCGTAGCCGGGCCGGGTGGGCATCCCGGCCTGCGCCATCGGCCCCGCCTCCCCTACCGGTTCCTTGTGTTCCCGGTTGGCGTAAGCCCCGCCTAATAAAATTATTTGGCGCAACAACGCCCGGAATCGTTGTCTGCTGGCCCGGCAACGGCCAGCTTCTTGTACCTTGCGCCCCGCTATGGCTACTCCTGTTTCTACTGTTGCGCCGGGCTTGCCGGCAGCCCCCGCCCGCGCCTACGCTGGCCCGCTGGTGCTGATGACGACCCTGTTTTTTCTGTTCGGGGCGGTCACGAACTTCAACGACGTGCTGATGCCGTACCTCAAGGACGTGTGCCAGCTCACCGATTTGCAGTCGTCGGCGGTGCAGTCGGCGTTTTTCGGGGCCTATTTTCTGATGTCGCTGCCAGCGGGCTGGGTCCTCAAAAAGCTGGGCTACCAGCGCGGCATCGTGGCGGGGTTGCTCGTGATGGCGGTCGGGGCGCTGCTCTTCGTGCCAGCGGCCGATGCGCGGGCGTTCGGGCTGTTCCTGACGGCGTTGGGGGTGCTGGGGGCGGGCATCACGCTGCTGCAAGTGGCGGCCAACCCCTACGTGAGCGTGCTGGGGCCGGCGCGGAGCGCGGCGGCGCGGGTGAGCGTGGTGGGCGTGGCCAACAATTTCGGGGGCAGCCTTTCGCCGCTGGTGGGCGGGCTGGTGCTGTTTGGCGGCTCGGTGGCGCTGAAGGCGCGGCTGGCGGCCCTGCCCCTGGCCCAGCGCCTGGGCCAGGAAGCGCAGCTTGTGAAAGGCCCCTACCTGGGCCTGGCCGGGTTTCTGGTGCTGCTGGCGGCCGCGTTCTTTTTTCTGGTGAAGCTGCCCAACCTCGACAACCTGCCCGAAGAAATGGCCATCGAGCACCGGCCAGGGACGGCGGGGCGCACCTCGGCGCTGCAATTTCCGCACCTGGCGCTGGGCGTGGGGGCCATTTTCGTGTACGTGGGCGTGGAGGTCGGGCTGGGGTCGTTTCTCATTCGCTACGGCGAAAGCCAGGGCATTGGGCAGCTTTCGGCCTTCACCCAAAGCCTGGTGCGGGGGCTGAACCTGGCCACCAACTACGTGGGGGTGCTGTTTGGCCAAAGCCCGGCCCCGCTTGACACTTCGGCGGGCTTCACGAAGGCCGTGGGGGCAGTGCTGGTGGCCTCGTACTGGTTTGGGTCGCTGGTGGGGCGGGTGCTGGGCATTCCGCTGCTGCTGCGGTTTGCGAACCGGCCGCTGCTCGTGGGGGTGTGCGCGGCCGGGGCGGCGCTGGTGCTGGCCTCGGTGCTGACGAGCGGCGAAACGGCCCTGTGGCTGGTGGTGCTGTGCGGGCTGATGAACGCCATCGTGTGGCCGGTCATTTTCCCGCTGGCCATCACCGGGCTGGGGCCGTTCACCAAGCAAGGCTCGTCGTACCTGATAATGGCCATTGTGGGCGGAGCGCTCGTGCCGCCGCTCATGGGCTGGCTGGCCACGCACGGCGGCGGGCTGCGGGCGGCGTTTGCGGTGCCGGTGGGGTGCTACCTGTACCTGCTGTTCTACGCCCTGAGCGGGTATCGGGTGCGGTAGGGGTCGTCCGGCATTTGCCGGTCGGGGTTCTGACGGGCCGGGCGGCCGGTTGGGAAATGGCGGTCGGGGTTCTGATGCACCGGAAGGCCGGTTGGGATTTCCCAACCAGGATTCTGACGGGTCGGAAGGCCGGTTGGGATTTCCCAACCGAGGTTCTGATGCTCTGGGAGGCCGGTTGGGAAATGCCGGTCGGGGTTCTGACGGGCCGGAAGGCCGGTTGGGAAATGGCGGTCGGGGGTTTGAACGAGTACCCCGAAGCTGCGCTTCGGCCGCTGCCCGGTCGTTCGGCGGTGCCGTTCAGCGGCCGAAGCGCAGCTTCGGGGTACTCGTTCTACTTTTGCGCCCATGCTGCAAGAAAACGTTTCGCTGCTTCCCTACAACACCTTTGGGCTGCCGGCCACGGCCCGCTACTTTGCCCGCTTCGGCACGGCCGACGAGCTGCGGGCGCTGCTGGCCCTGCCGCCGGTGCAGGCCCTGCCCAAGCTGGTGCTGGGCGGCGGCTCCAACGTGCTGTTTACCCAGGATTTTGCGGGCGTGGTGCTGAAAAACGAAATTCGCGGGCTGGAAATCGGGGCCGAAGCCGGCGACCCGGCTGCTGCCCTGGTGCGGGCCGGGGCCGGCGAAAGCTGGCACGGCCTCGTGCAATTCGCCCTCGCCCACGACCTGGGCGGGCTGGAAAACCTGTCGCTGATACCGGGCACGGTGGGCGCGGCCCCGCTGCAAAACATCGGAGCCTACGGGGCCGAGTTGCGCGACACCTTCGAGCGGCTGGAAGCGGTGGAAATTGCCAGCGGCCACCTGCGCGTGTTTGGAGCGGCCGAGTGCGGGTTTGGCTACCGCGAAAGCGTGTTCAAAACCACGCTCAAAGGCCAGTACGTCGTGACGGCCGTGGTGCTGCGGCTGCACCGGCAGGCCCGCCCCAACGTGCAGTACGGGGCCATTCGGGACACGCTGGCGGACCTCGGCGTTGGCGGCGAACCCACCCCGCAGCAAGTGAGCGCGGCCGTGGTCAGCATCCGGCGGGCCAAGCTGCCCGACCCAGCCGAGATTGGCAACGCCGGTTCGTTTTTTAAGAACCCCGAACTTTCGCAGCGCCAGTACGACGACCTCAAAAGCCGCTACCCGGACTTGCCCGGCTACCCCGTGCCGGGTGCCGTGAAGGTGCCCGCCGCGTGGCTCATCGAGCGGGCGGGTTGGAAGGGCTTGCGGCGCGGCCCCGGCGCGGGCACCCACGGCGTGCACGACCGGCAGGCGCTGGTGCTGGTGCACCACGGCGGGGCCAGCGGCAGCGAGTTGCGGACGCTGGCGGAGGATATTATGGCCTCGGTGCGGCAGCGTTTTGGCGTGGACTTGCACCCGGAGGTGAACATTCTGTAGCATTCCGGGGGCAGGCAGGCTTCACGCAGAAATAACGGGTTGGGTGGGGCCGTCCGGCTTTTGTGCCCGAACTTTGCAGCCGGGGAAGCCAACCCCGGCAGTTATTTTTTTGCCGATGCCGTTTTTTGCGTTCTTACTTTTTCACTTGCTGGCCGGTCCGCCACAGGCCGACCCGGTCGTGCTGACCGTGGCGGCTGCCCGCTCCCAGGGCGCGGGGGCCGTGGTGACGCTGCGGGCCGTGGTGCTGAACGGTGCCGAACTCGGCCAACTCCGGTTTGTGCAAGACGACAAAACGGGTCTGGCGCTGTACGCCCGGCCCGAAAAAGTGGCGGGCTACGATGCCCTGCAAGCCGGCGACAGCATTCAGGTAAGCGGTACCCTTAAGTATTTCAACGGGTTGCTGGAACTTGACCGCATCACGGTCCTGCAAACGCTGGCCCAGGGCCGGCGGTTGCGCCCCCTGGTGGTGCCCACCGCCACCGCCGACGGGGCCTTTTCGGAAGTGAACGAAGGCCGCTTGCTGGAAATAGTCGACATCGACCACCTCACCCCCGCCACGGGTGCAGGTGCCCCGGTGCAGACCCTGACCCCCAACACGAACTACCAACTCGAGGGCCACCCCGAAGCCCGGGTGCGGGTGAGTGGCCCCGCCACGACCCTGGCGGGGTTGGCGCTGCCCGCCACCGGTCCGTTTAATGTGCGGGGAGTGCTGAGCAAGTACGCGCCCGGCGGCGGTAGCGGCGGCTACCAACTGTTGCCCCGCACGGCCGCCGACGTGCTGCCCGGCGGCGGCCACGCCCGCTTCACCGCCGCGCCGGTGCCGGTGGACATCCGGCCCACGGGCTTCACGCTGGTGTTTGCCACCCTCAACCCCGGCGATACCCGCGCTCGCTACGGCCTCTCGCCCCGCGATTTGAAATACACCTACGCCGACCTGGCCCTGACCACGCAACACCGCCTTGTTCTCAACGACCTCATTGCAGGAGCTACTTACTACGTGGAGGTTAGCTCGGGCAACGCCGTGGGCACCGAAGTGGTGCCGGCGGTGCCCGTCATCCTGCGCAACACCCCCAAACGCGGCGGCAACCGGCGCTAACCAAAACGTAACCTGCGGGCGGGCACTTATCGGCCCAGCCCGGCGTTGGGCCGCCTACAAACCGCCGATAAAGTCCTTTTCACCGCAATTTCAGCCTGTTACCTTCACCTTTGCCGGAACCAATCCTATACCTGTTCCGGTGTCTTCCCTCCCCCACCTTTCTTTTTTTATGAAGAAAATTACCCTGCTGGCCCTGCTCCTGAGCGCGGCGGCATTGCGGCCCGCCGCCGCCCAAACGGCCATTACCATTGCCCAGGCGCGGGCGCTGGCCCCTTCCACCAACACCACGCCCGGCCCTACGGTCACGGTGCGCGGCATCGTCACCAACGGGGCCGAACTTGGCTCGACGGTGAGTCAGGTGCGTTATATGCAGGACGGCACGGCGGGCATCGCGGTGTATTCGGCCACGGCTGGGGCCTTTGGCAGCCAAGTGAATGCGCTGGTGCCCGGTGACAGCATCATCGTTACGGGGGGCCTGAAAATGTACCGGGGCTTGCTGGAAGTGGACCCCATCAACTCGCTGGCGGTGCTGGCTGGCAACCGGCCACTGCCCACCCCGGTGGCATTCACGGCCGGCAATGCTTCGCAGGCGTATGCCGAGCAATACGAGGGCCAGTTGGTGCGCATCAACGGCCTGACTTCCATCACGACCAACCCCGCTGGCGGCGCTACCGGCACCCCGGTGTCGGCGTTTTCGGCCAACACCACCTACCGCCTCAACGGCAACGGCACTTACCTCACCTACGTGCCGACCAACTCGACCGGGGCCGACGGCCTCATCGGCAAGCCCAGCCCCACGGGTACCTTCGATGCCATCGGCATTGTGAGCCAGTACTCGTCGTCGGCCACCAGCACCACCGGCGGCTACCAGGTGCTGAACCGCAAGTACGCCGACTTTATCCAGGGCCTGACCCCCAACCTGACCAGCAACCCGATTGCCAGCAACCTTAGCCCCACGAGCCTGACGGTGAGCTTCACGACCCAGAACCCCGGCTCGACCGTGCTGCTGTACTCTACCTCGCGCAGTTTCACTGCCCCCCGTCCCGACACGCTTCGTGTCTTCGGACCCAACGGCCTACAGCACAGCGGCACCCTGACCAACTTGCTCCCCGCTACGGTGTACTATGTGCAGGCCGTGTCCATCAATTCGGTGGGCCGTTCCGAGTCACGGGTGGTGCCCATGATTACGGCCTCGCTCTCGACGGGCAAAATCCGCAACTATTTTAACAACACGGTAGACAACACCCTGGCTTTGCCTAATAACAACGCCCTTTACCTCAACAATGGCCACGCCGCCGACACCCTGGCCCGCTACATCAACCGCGCCACCACAACCCTGGACATTGCCATCTATAACTGGAACAGCCAAGTAATTCTGACGGCCGTAAACGCCGCCTTTGCTCGCAACGTGCGGGTGCGCGTCATCTACGAAGACGACAACGCTAACGTGAGCATCAACGGCTCGTACCCGAACGGCCTGAACCCAAGCATCAACAAAGTGCCGCGCCCCAATGCCTTTGGCACCACCAACACGAGCAGCATCATGCACAACAAATTTGTGGTGATTGACGCGAACGATGCCAACCCCAACATTCCGTGGGTCTGGACCGGCTCGATGAACTGGACTTCGGCCCAGCTCTCGACCGACCGCAACAACGTCATTGCCGTGCAGGACCAGTCGCTGGCTCGCGTTTACACCATCGAGTTTGAGGAAATGTGGGGCAGCGCCACCGCCACGCCCGGCACGCCCCTGTTCGGGTCGCGTAAAACCGACAACACGCCCCACGAGCTACTCATCGGCGGCCGGCGGGTCGAGTCCTACTTCTCGCCCACCGACAACGTGAACGCGCAGCTGCTCCGCACCATTGCCACGGCTGACAATGATATGCACGTCGAGTCAATGCTCATCACCCGCGCCGACCTCGGCCGCGCCATTGCCAACCAGGCCACCAGCCGCAACATCACGGCCTGCTCCGATGCCTACGTGAACGACACCAGCGGCACGGCCGGCTTCGCCTTCCGCCTTATCAAAGCGGGCTTGGGCAGCCGCGCCATCATCAAGCGCACCAACGGCATCATGCACCACAAAACCCTGATTGTGGATGCCGGGGCCAGCCAGTCGGACCCCACGGTGTTCGTCGGTTCGCACAACTGGACCAACTCGGCCGATACCGAGAACGACGAGAACACCCTCATCGTGCACGATGCCCAGGTCACGAACCGCTACTACCAGGAATATTCGGCCCGCATTGCCCAGGAAAACCAGGGCTTCACCGCCTGCCGCCTCGTGCTGGCCACCCGCGCCGGGGCCGTGCCCATCAGCACCATGCAAGCTTACCCCAACCCCGCCCACGGCAGCGTGAACCTGCGCCTGACCACCGCCGGTGCACACACCGCCACCGTGCTGGTGCGCGACATGACCGGCCGCGTGGTGTCGGAGCGCACCCAGTCGTTCGACGGCACCAACCTGACCGTGGATGCCACAACCCTGAAAGCTGGTTTGTATCTGATTCAGGTGACGACCCCCGAAACCGTGCAAACCAGCCGCGTAGTGGTGGAGTAAGGTTTCGGTTTTTGGAATAAAAAAGGCGGCTGCCCCGGTGGGGCAGCCGCCTTTTTTGTGGCCGGTTTGGCGCGGGGCTTTGCCCCGTGCCGAGGTGCCGCAGGGCTTCGCCCTGCACCCCAGGCGGTCCGACTTGCGGGGTTTGCTATTTGGTTGGCCCGGGGTGCGGGGCGAAGCCCCGCTACACCTCGGCACGGGGCGAAGCCCCGCGCCAACCGTCTACTTCAACACCGCCACCGTCACCCCGTCCCCGCCCCTGTCGGCGTGCTCGTCGGCCACGCTGGCCACCACGCGCTGCGAGCGCAGGTAGTCGCGCACCACCTGGCGCAACACGCCGTTGCCCCGGCCGTGCAGGAACTTGAGTTCGGGGATGCCCAGCATCACGGCATCGTCCACGAAACTCATGGTTTTGGTCAGGGCATCTTCGGCGCGGGTGCCGCGCAGGTCCAGCGTGGGACTGAAGTCGGCCATGCGGCCGGTGAGGTCCAGGTTGCCGCCGGGGCGGCTGCTGGTGGCGAGTTTGCCAGCGGCGGCTTTGGCGGCGGCTTCGCGTTCGCGCACTTCGGCGCGGCTTAGTTTCTCTAGCTGCGGGAGTTTGACCAGGGTTTTGAGGCCACCGAACAGGACTTCGGCGGTCTGACCCTTGAGGCTCACGACTTCGCCGTGGCCGTCCTGGCCGAGCAGGGCCACGGTGTCGCCGGGCATGAGGCCGGAGTCGGTGGCGAGTTCGCGGGTGGGTTTGGCTTTGGGCGGTTCGATTTTTAATTCCTCCCGCACGAAGGTTTCCAGCTTTTCGCGGGCCTGCTTGTTCACTTCCTTGTCGGCGTTGCCGCGCCGGATTTCGCCAATCGTGGCCTCTATTTTCTGGTTGGTGTTTACCAGCAGCGCCTTTGCTTGCTGCTTGGCTTCTCGCAGGGTTTCGTTGCGGGTGTCTTGCAAAAAGTCCTTGAGTTCCTGGTATTCCTGAGCGGCTTTCTGAAGGCGCTTTTCGGCTTTGGCGGCGGCGGCGGTGCGCTGTTCCAGCTCGGTTTTCTCTTTCTCCAAGCCTTCCAGCAGGCGGTCGTAGCGGATTTTGTCTTTGCCCACGAGTTGCGTGGCGCGTTCCACTACATCTTTCGGCAGCCCGATTTTGCGGGCAATTTCAATGGCGAAGCTCGACCCCGGCTTGCCCACTTCCAGGCGGTAGAGGGGTTGCAGCTTTTCGGGGTCATAGCGCATGGCCCCGTTGAGGAGGTGCGGGGTGCGTTCGGCCAGGTTTTTCAGGTTGGTGTAGTGCGTCGTGATGACCCCGAACACGCGGGCGCGGTTGAGCTGCTCCAGCACGGCCTCGGCAATGGCCCCGCCCAGGCTCGGCTCGGTGCCGGTGCCAAATTCGTCAATCAGGACCAGGCTTTTTTTGCCCGCCAGCAGCAGAAACTGCTTCATCGCCAACAGGTGCGAGGAGTAGGTACTCAGGTCGTTTTCCAGGCTCTGCTCGTCGCCGATGTCCAGCATGATGTCCTCGAACACGCCCGCTTCGGAGCCGTCGGCGCAGGGGATGAGCAGGCCCATTTGCAGCATGAACTGCACGAGGCCCACCGTTTTCAGGGCCACCGATTTGCCGCCCGCGTTCGGCCCCGAAATCACCAGCAGGCGCTGTTCGTAGTTCAGTTCCAGGTCCAGGGGCACTACTTCGCGGGCATCGCCGGTTTCGCGCTTGTGCTCGGCAAAGGCGAGTTGCAGCAGCGGGTGGCGCACGCCGCGCCAGGCCAGCAGCGGCCGGTTGTGCAGCTTGGGCAGGCGGCAATCCAGCGCCACGGCCAGCCGCGCTTTGGCCCGGATAAAATCCAGCAAGCCCAGGTACTGGTAGGCCCGGCGCAGGTCGGGCAGGTGGGGCCGCAGTTGGTCGGTGAGGTGGGTGAGAATGCGAATCAGCTCGCGCTGGTAGGCGTTGGTGAGGTCTTTGATGTCGTTGTTCACCTCAAAAACTTCGGCTGGCTCGATGTAAACGGTCTGACCGGAGGCGCTTTCGTCGTGAATCAGGCCCTTGACGCGGCGCTTGTGCTCGGCCAGCACGGGCAGCACCAGCCGCCCGCCCCGGATGGTCGGCTCGGCATCGCCGGGTATCCAGCCCTCGGTTTTGGCGTGGCGCAGGATGCCCGCAATCTGCCGCCGCAACTGCCCCTGCCGCTGAATCAGCTCCTGCCGAATCTGGCGCAGCAGCGGGCTGGCATCGTCGCGCACTGCGCCGTCGTCGTCCACCACTCGGTCCAAGGCAGCCAGCAGGTTGCGGTCCACCTGCACCCCCACGCCCAGCAGGCGCAACGTCGGAAACTGCCCCTCGGCCGCCTGCGTGAAAAAGGTGAGCGCCTGCCGGATGGTCCGCATACTCATCTTCACTTCGTAGAACGCGGCCACGTCCAGGTAAGCCCCCGGCAGGGCCGCCCGCTTAAAATGCACCTGCGCGTCGTGGTAGTGCGAAGCCGGGAAATCGGCCCCGCTTCTTAACAAAAACGCAAACTCGTCGGTCTGTTGCAGCAGCTTGAGCAGCGGCTCGTGGGCGGCCTGAAACGCCATCCGGGCCACGTAGTGGCGGCCGAGGGCACTCAGGCAGTTGGCTTCGAGTTGCGCCCGCAGGGCGCTGAAGCCAATTTTGTGTTCAAAGTTTTGGGGAAGCAGCAAGTAGGTCGTTTTTTCAAATGGTATGCGAAGGTAAACAGGCCAGGCGGCGGGAAGATTCGCGGGCCGCGGGCCGCGCCCACAAGACTGAGGGGTAATTGTGGACAACAACTGCAACCCTAGCGGCAGGCAGAAGGGATTTTTTGGATTATATTGCTCCTAATTTGACTTGTCTGGACAGTTTTTAGGCTTCTCTGCACTTACTTTAGGCTTATCTGCGCAAATTTTAGGCTTCTCTGCTTAGACTTTAGGATTCTCTGTACTTACTTCTGGCTTCTCTGCACACATTTTAGGCTTCTCTGTACAGTTTTTGGTCTTGTTTTAGTAGTTTTTTGGCACGTCTACACAATTTTTAGGCTTATAATTGGTCTTTTTTGTCTGGTCAAGACAATTATTTGGCTCCTAACGGCGCTATTTTTGCTGGCGTTTCATTCTGAACAGTGCTACTTATGCCTGACATCATCCCCGAAAAACCCGCCCCAGAGGGCCTGGCGGCCACTTTTGCCGCCCGCGTAGCCCACCGCGACGACCCGCGCCCGCCCGAACCGCTCAGCCAGACCCCGGAAGCCATTGCCGACCGCATCGACCAGTGGCTGCTGACCCACCACGGCCAGCGCGACTCGCGCAGCCGCTACGCCCTGACCCAAATGCTGCTGACGCTGCTGGCCCAGCCCGAAGCCAGCACCACCGTGTTGCAGGACGCGGCGAGCCTGGGGCCGCGCTCGGGGGCACGGTCCACGTTGCGCCTGAACAAATTGGGCCTGATTACCTGGACCCAGCGCCGCCACACCCGCTACTACCGCCTCACGCGGGGCGGCGAGGATGCGCTGCTGGTGGTGGTGTTGGGGCCGGGCGGGGCCACCTTACAAGCAAGTTAGCGCAGCGGTGGTTTGGGGGTGCGGGCACTGCCTAGCGCCAAAAAGTAGAATGCCAACGCGCCATAGCCCACGCATAGCACTACCAACCGGGTATCGTCTTCGGTGTCGGGCAGGAAGAGTGTTAGGGCCACCATTATAATGGCCCCGACAACCAACAGCGCTGTTGCAAAGCGCGCCCGTAGAAGCGCTGGACCGAGGTAAGTGGAGGGAGGCCGGTCGCGCCCATGTTGGTAGCGGTAGAGCGCCACTTCGAGTGCCACCACCATCTTGGTGAACGACCGCTGCCTGAACGATGCTTGCAATTGTGTACTGCGTCCGTCGGGGTATTCCAGATGCAATGCCACCTCATACCTCGACTCATGAAAGTGGGTTTTCAGGTTTTCGTAAGAGAATGTTAGCATCTTCCCTGACTTTAGGAACGACAATTCCAGTCGGGCCGGACCCAAAACCGCAACGGCCTCGATGCGGTCTAAGCGTCTTAGCAACCAGATAATCGTAACGCCTATAAAGGCTCCTATCTTGAGCTGGTAGTCTTGCAGCCTGAACTCGTGTGCCCGCAACTGCGCCAGCCACCCCATCGCTGCTTTGCTACCGATAAATAATATCAGCACCAGTGCCGGTGCCAACATAAGTGCCAGACCGTTGGACAACTGCTTTCTTGGTTTAGAAGGCAGCGACTCATTCTGGTCTAGTAGCAGTTCGAATTGCGTTTCCATCAGTAATTAACGCAAGCTACCTTGCCCTCCGTCCTCCACCTCCCCAAACAGCGCAGTGAGTTCTTTGGCGGCTTCCCAGCCTACAAATTTTTGGCTCAATTACCCGGCTCGCCCTTCATTAATACGTCTTCGTCATGTCCGCTGGCACGACGACGACGACGTCGGCCACGTCGCGGTTGGCCGCGTCCAGGGTTTGTAGTTGCTCCTGCGACACCACGCTGACGGTGCGCACCCGCAGGCCCGGCGCGGCCTGCCGCAGCCAGGCCGCAATGCCGTCGTGGTGGTCGGAATGATAGGAGCCGTTGAGGTGCAGCAGCGTTTGGCCCGGTTGGCGGCTGGCCCGGATGAAGTGCGCCATCGTGGCATCTTTCAGGGCCTGGGCCTGGATAATGGTTTGCGCCCCGCCCCCGCCGTGGGCGGTGCTGCCGAACATAGCGGCCATGTTTTTATAGCCCGGCAGGTCGTAGTCCACGGCCAGCGGCAAGGGAGCCAGCCAGGCTTTTTCGGCGGCGGGCAGCGCATTCAGGGCGGGCAGGCCGCCCCGCGCCACTTGCTGGGCGTAGCGACGCGGGGCGTTGGTACCCACAATACTTAGGTGCTGGCTTTGGGCATATTGTAGCAGCGGGCGGTAGTCGGTGGCGTAGTTGGGCCAGGGGCGGGCCTGGCGCTCCAGGGCCGAGTCGGGCAGGGTGCCGGCGGCGTAGTGGGTGAGCAACGGCTGTACGTCGCGCTCAAACATTTCCAGGCCCAGCACCACTTGGGTGGGGCCTTTGCGGGCGGTCAGGTCTTTCAGAATTTGCAGTTCCAGCCAGTGCGCGAGGGGGTCGTTGTGCTGCTCGCCAAACAGCACCACGTCGGCGGTGGCCAGCTCGGCCAGCATCTGGTCGTAGTCGGCGGGCGGGCCGGTGGCCCCAAACAGGCGGTAGGCAGGCCGGTCGCCGGCGAAGGCCAACAGCGGCAGGCACAGCAGCAGCCACAGCCGCGACCGCCTCAACCCTTGTAAAACATCCATTTGCCCATTTCCTTAAAAGTTACCTTCTTGCCGTACATCAGAATGCCCACCCGGTAGATGCGGGCCGCCACCCACACCGTGCCCACAAACCCGGCCGCGAGCAGCGCAACCGACAGCCCCAACTGCCACAGCGGCACCCCAAACGGCAACCGGATGACCATCGCAATGGGCGAGGTGAACGGAATCATCGACATCCAGAACGCTACCGGCCCGTCGGGGTTTCGCAGGATGACGCTGAAGCCAATAATATAGCTCAAAATCAGGGGCATGGTGATGGGAAACATGAACTGCTGGGTATCGGTCTGGTCGTCCACGGCCGCGCCCACGGCCCCGAACAGCGCCCCGTAGAGCAGGTAGCCGCCGAGGAAATAAATGACGAAGCCGAACAGAATCGTGCCGAGCGGCAGCGCCCCCAGCACCTGAAAAACCTGGAGCCGCTTGGCCGGATTCATCTGCGCGGCAGAGGCGGGAGCCAGCGGGCCAGCATCGGGCGCGGCGGCTTGGGTGGGCGTGGCGGTGGCCGCGCCGGGGCGCGGCGCGGCGGCCACCCCCGTTTTGGCCGGCTCGTCGCGGCCCATCACCAGCGGCAGCACCACGGCCGTGGCCCCGTAGGAAAGCAGCCCCCACAGCAGAAACTGGGTGAGGCCGACGGCGGCCACGCCCACAATTTTGCCCATCATCAGGTCAAACGGCTTCACCGACGAGAGCATCACTTCCATGATGCGGCTGGATTTTTCTTCGCCCACGCCGCGCATAATCTGCACCCCGTAGAGGAAAATGAAAAAGTAAATCAGAATGGCCAGGCCCGACGCAACAGCGGTGGTGGCCACAGAGTTGCTGTCGGTTTCTTTGCCGGTTTCGTCCAGGCTCACGGCCTTCAACCGCACTTTGGCCTCCAGTTGGTCAAGCTGCGCCTGGGTGAGACCGGACTGCTGCATTTTCAACTGTGCAAAGGCATCGGTGAGGGCCGATTCTACCCCGCTTTGCTTGTCCAGCCCAATCGTGCCTTGCCCAAAAAACTGCACCCCCTGCGGGTTGTTCAGCGTCAGGCCGGCCGGCAGGTACAGCAGCCCGGCGTGTTTTTGGCGCTGAAACGCTTGCTTGGCCTCGCCCAGCAAACCCGTGGCTGGCCGGAATTGCAGCTTTGGGGTCGAAACCAACCGGCCGGCGATGCCGAGGCCGCTGTCGTCGCGCACGTCCACTATTTGCGTGGTTTCGTCCGATTTGCCAATCTCATACACCACAATGCCGAAGGCCGCCACCAGCAGCGGCACGGCCAGTGTGAGGACGACAAACGCCTTTTTGCGAACCCGCGTGAGGTATTCGCGCTGCGCGACGAGAAAGAACTTGGAAGCCATAGCGTATTCTGGTAGTTGGTACTGGGTAATTGGTAGTTGGAAAGGCCGAGGTGTAGGTTTGAATGCCAACTACACTACTCAGTACCAACTACCAGTTCTTGCGCGGTTTCGCGCACCCGCCGGATGAAAATGTCGTTGATGCTCGGAATCAGTTCCCGAAACGAATGAACCTCGCAGGTGCCAATGGCGTAGCGTAGCAACTCGTTCGGACTCACGCCGCCGTGCAACTGGATGCGGTCGTAAAAATAGCCGTTTTCGCGCTCGGTGTGTTCCAGCACCTCAAAGTCGGGGTGCATCACGACGAACTTGCCCGCCGCCCGGCCTTCCAGTTCGTAGGTATTGGTTTTGAACTGGTCACGAATCGTTTTTACCGGCCCGTCCAGCACCTTGCGCGAACGGTTAATGAGGGCAATGTTGTCGCACATTTCCTCCACCGATTCCATGCGGTGGGTCGAGAAAATGATGGATGCACCCTCCTTTCGCAACCGCAAAATCTCGTCTTTCAACAAGTTGGCGTTGATGGGGTCGAAGCCCGAAAAAGGCTCGTCCAGGATTATCAGCTTCGGGTTGTGCAACACCGTGGCGATGAACTGCACCTTCTGCTGCATCCCTTTGCTGAGGTCTTCCACGTTTTTGTTGGCCCAGTCCTTTATCTCAAACCGCACCAGCCATTCCTTTATGCGCTGCACGGCATCGGCGCGGCTCAGCCCGCGCAGCCGGGCCAGGTAGAGGAGCTGCTCCCCCACTTTCATCTTTTTGTACAGCCCCCGCTCCTCCGGCAAGTAGCCAATCTCGGCGCTGTGGCTGGGGTTTAAGCGCTGCCCCCGAAACCGGATTTCGCCCGAATCGGCGGCCGTAATCTGGGTGATGATGCGAATGAGCGAGGTTTTGCCGGCTCCGTTCGGCCCCAGCAGGCCAAAAATGGACCCTTCGGGGATGGCCAGGCTCACGTCGTCGAGGGCAACGTGCGCGGCGTACGCCTTGCGGACGTTGATGGCTTCAAGAATCACGGATTTTTCGGATTGAGCGGATTGCACGGATTTTGGAGTCGATTGGCTTTCGCGGCCCCGTACCCCCAAATGATTCTGCAAAGCAACGAAAAGCCCGCTTAACTTTCGTGAAGCGGGCCTTCCAAAATCATCAACCGTCCCAACCGCAGGGCAGCGAAGCTAAAATCCGTGCAATCTGCCCAATCCGAAAAATCCGTGCTTAAGCAGCTGTTTGCGTTGGTTGCCCGAGTACCCCGAAGCGGTGCTTCGGCCGCTGAACGATTGCCGGGCAGCGACCGAAGCACCGCTTCGGGGTACTCGTTCAGCGGTCCTGGACGGTAACTCAAACAGCTTCTAAGCGAAATACTCCTTCACCTTCTCAAAAAAGCCCTTCTCGTTCTTGCCCGGATGGGGCGTGAAGTTTTCCGACTCGCGCAGCTTTTCCAACAGCTCCCGCTCCTGGCTGCTCACGTTTTTGGGGGTCCACACGTTGAGGTGAATCAGTTGGTCGCCCCGGCCGTAGCCGTTCAGGTCCTTGATGCCCTTGCCGCGCAGGCGCAGGATTTTGCCCGGCTGGGTGCCGGGGTCCACCTTGATTTTGACCTTGCCCTCGATGGTGGGCACTTCCAGGCTGGCCCCGAGGGCGGCATCCACGAACGAGATGTACTGCTCGAACATGACGTTGTTGCCGTCGCGCTTCAGGAACTCGTGCGGCTCCTCCTCAATCTGAATCAGCAGGTCGCCGGGCACGCCGCCGCGCTCCGGGAAGTTGCCTTTGCCGTTCATGCTCAGCTGCATATCATTGGCCACGCCCGCCGGGATGTTGATGGGAATCACTTCTTCGTGCAGTTGCCGGCCGTCGCCTTTGCACACCTCGCAAGTGGCCGTGATGGTCTGGCCTTCGCCGTGGCAGGCGGGGCAGGTGGCGCTGCTCACCATCTGGCCCAACATGGTGTTCACGACCCGCTTGGTCTGGCCCTGGCCCTGGCAGGTGGGGCAAGTTTTGAGGTCGGTGCCGTTTTTGGCCCCCGTGCCGCTGCACGGTTCGCAAGCCACGTAGCGCTTGACCTTGATTTTCTTCTCCACGCCGTTGGCCACTTCCTCCAAATCGAGCTTGAGCTTGATGCGCAGGTTGGACCCCTTGCGAACCCGCCGCCCGCCGCGCTGCCCGCCGCCCCCGAAGAAGTCGCCAAAGCCGCCGCCACCGCCGAAAATGTCGCCAAACTGGGAGAAAATATCTTCCATGTTGGGGGCCTGGCCCCCGCCCCCGCCCTGGTGCCCGAACCGGTCGTAGCGGGCCCGTTTGTCGGCGTTGCTCAGCACCTCATACGCCTCGGCCGCCTCCTTGAACCTGTCTTCGGCGGTGGGGTCGTCGGGGTTTTTGTCGGGGTGATACTTCACGGCCATCTTGCGGTAGGCCGACTTTATTTCGTCAGCCGCCGCATTTTTGGCAATGCCTAATACTTCGTAATAATCGCGCTTGGTAGCCATTTATAGTATTGAGATGTAAGTAGTGCGTAGTGAGTACCGTTCAACCTGACGGCGAATTCTCATTACTCACTACTCGATACTAATTACTCACTTCTTACATTCCCAGCACCACTTTGGCGTGGCGAATCACTTTGTCGCCCAAGTAATACCCCTTTTCCACTTCGTCCACGATTTTCCCTTTCAGGTCATCGCTCGGTGCCGGAACCTGGGTGATGGCTTCGTGCAGTTCGGCATCGAAAGCCCCACCGGTCGTTTCCATCGGGGTCAAACCTTTCTGCTGGAGGGTTTTGTTCAATTTGCCCTGCACAATGCCCAGTGCGTCGCGCACGGCGTTGGCATCGTCGGTGTCGCGGGTGGCGTGGCGGGCGCGTTCCAGGTCGTCAAGCACCGGCAGCAGGGCGGCCATCAGTTCCTGGTTGGCAGTTTTAAACAATTCCATCCGCTCCTTGCTGGTGCGGCGTTTGTAGTTTTCGAACTCGGCGGCCAGGCGCAGGTACTTGTCTTTGAGGTCGGCCAGTTCGGTTTCGGCGCGGTTGCTGGCATCGGCCGGGGCCGAAGCGTCGGCACCGGCCATTTCGGCGGTGGCGGGGGTGGGGTCGCCGGTCAGGTTGTCGTCCTGCGGCCAGGTTTCTTGGTCAGCCATGTTCGTAAAATAGCGGCGAAAGGGGTTTTTCACGGGTTTCACCGGGTGGTCGCCACGGGGGCGCAAGGAATGGGCCAAAGCCGGCGGGGGTGTCAAGGTGGCACAGGTGGCCACGCCCCTTTTCCCCGCGACGGGTGCCGCCCGTGGTTCATTGGGCCGTGGCCCGGTGCCGCTTTTGCGTCGGTGGGCGGCACTCCGCCCCGGTCGGCCCCTGCCCTACCGGTTCATTCCCCTGCTCCGCTACAGCGTGGCCGAAAGGCCCACGGTGAACGTGCGGCCCCGGTTGAAATAGCCTTTCAGGCGGCTGGGGTCGGTGACGCTGGTGCTGGCCCCGACGGGAATGTCGGTGATGAAGTACTGGTCAAACACGTTCAGCACCGAGGCTTTAAAGCCCAGCCGGACGCGGTCGTGGGCCAGCGGGGGCAGGTCGTAGCCCAGGTGCAGGTCGAAGTTGCGCGAAGTGGGAATGCGGTAGGAGTCGGTGCGGCTGCTTTCGCTCACCAACGTGTTGGGGTTGAAGCCGGCGTAGTACTTGGTGAAGAGCAGGAACGCGGGCCGCACGTAGAAACGCTTGAACGGCTCGTAGCGCAGCCCGATTTGAAACTGGTTCTGGGCCGCGTCGCCCACGTGCACGCCGTCCAGGTACACGGGCACGTCCTCGTAGCCGGGCACCACGTTGCCCACCTGGTCGGTCACGGTTTCGCGGCCGTTGCCCACCCAGCGCCAGTCGCCGAGGCTGATGGCGGCGTTGAGTTGCAGGCGGCGGGAAATCTCCTGGGCCACGCTCAGCTCGATGCCCATGTGGCGGGCATCGACGTTGCGAAAGCTGTAGAGCGCGTTGCCGTTGCCGTCGGGGCTGGTGCCGCTGTAGGAACTGCTGCGGTTGGCCCAGTAGGTGTAGTAGGCGTTCAGGGTGGCTTTGAGCGAAGGGTAGGAAATGCCGTAGCCCAGTTCGAGGCTGCGGATGCCTTCGTTTTTCACGTCCTGAAACCGGGCACCGGTGGTGGTGTACACGTAGTTGAAAAACGGCACTTTGGAGTTGTAGCCCACGTTCACAAACACGTTGTCGTGTTCGGTGAGGTTGTAGTTGGCCCCGGCCTTCACGCTGTAGCCGGTGAAGCGTGCCCAGGGCGTTTCCACGTAGTGCGCATCGGCATTGGTGTACGACTGGTTGTTTATCACTTTGGTAACGCCGTAGCCAATGGGGGTGTCGGTGCCGTCCACGCTCACCACCTTGGCGGCGAAGTAGTCGGTGCGCTTGTAGCCAATTTGGGACACCGTGCCGCTGACCACGGCCGAGAGCAGGGGCGTTTTGTACTCGAGTTGGGCGTAGCCGCCCAGCCAGTCGGTGCGGCCGTCGTAGTTGCGGGCCAGCCGGTCGCCCACGTGCAGTTGCTGGGTGGGGTCGTTGTTTTTGTCGGCGGTGTTGAGGTAGTACTGGCCGCCGAGCAGGTCGCGCACTTCGGTGTAATGCAGGCCGAGGTAGGTGCGCCCGTCCACGCCGGCCGACAGCGTGAGCGCAGGGGCAAGTTGGTAGTCGCCGCCCAGCACGAAGCCGTACCAGCGGTGGCTGTTCACGACGTTGGCCAGCACGGTGTTGCTGCCCTTGCCCAAGCGGCCCAGCGAGTCGTTGGCGTTGTACACCCGCTGAAAATCAATCTGGCCGCTGGTCTGGCTCACGGGCAGGGCCGCACCCTGCACCCCCACCGCGCCGCCGTTGCCGTACGAAGCGTACACCACCGCCGAGACAAAGAGCTTGTCCGTGACCTGCCAGAAGTCGTTGAGGTTGATTTGGGGCTTGTGGTAGAAGTTGGCAGCCGAGTTGAGCGCTTCGGTGCCCTGAAACACCTTGTTGCCGTTGCCATCGCGGGTGAAACGGTTGAGGTAGCCCCAGTCGGTGTTGTACTGAAACCCCCGGTCGCCGCCGGGGACGGGGGCAGCCCCCAGCTTTTGGGCGTAGGAGTTGGAATACACCCCGATGGCATTGTAGGTATAACGCTGGCCGTGGCTTTGGGGCGACCCCATGCCCGTGAGCGAAAGCCGGTGCTTGCCCAGGCGCTTGCTGATGTTGCCAAAATACGTCCAGGCATCGTCAAAGGCGTGGTCCACCCAGCCGTCGGACGTGCGCCGCGACCCGTACACCGTGGCGGTCCAGTCGCCCTTGAGCGGCCCGGTGCTGAGCATGAGGGAGGCTTTGCGGTAGTTGTTGGACCCGGTTTCGAGGCGGGCCAGGGCCGTGCGCGAATCGCCGAAACCTTTGGTTAGCACGTTGATGGTGCCGCCCACCGAAGGCACGGCAATCTTGGAAGCCGACAGCCCGCGTTGCACCTGCAAGCTCTTGGTCACGTCGCCCAGGTCCCAGTTGGACCAAAACACCTGGCCGGTTTCCATGTCGTTCACCGGCACCCCGTTCACGAGCACGGCCACGTTGCGCTGGTCGAAGCCCCGGACGGTGATGCGGGAGTCGCCGGTGCCGCCGCCGCTGCCCTGGGTGGCGTACACGCCGGGCGTTTCGTTCAGAATCAGGGGCAAGTCGCGGTTGCTCAAGGTTTCGCGCAGTTTCACCTCGTTCACGGCCGCGAAGGCTACCGGGGTGCTACGCTCCTGGGCCAGGGTCGTCACCACTTCCACCTCGGCCAGCGAGGCGTTGTCGGCCGTCAGGCCGAAGGACGCTACTACGCTCTGGTTGATGATTTTTACGTTCTGCACCAGCGGCTTGTAGCCCACGAAAGAGGCCGTCACGACGTAGGTGCCGGCGGGCAGGTTGCCGATTTTGAAGCCGCCTTCGGCATCGGCCCCGTCGCCGGTGTTCTGGCCGTTGCCGCTCAGTTGCACGGTTGCGCCGGGCAGGGTTTCGCCGGATGTTTTGTCGGTCACGCGACCCCGGATGGCATAGGTGGTGGTTTGGGCCAGGGCTGGCAGCGTGAGCAAGGCCAGTAAGCAAGCGACGAGGTGGCGCATTCGGAATAGAATAAAAGTAGTAGCGTAGGTAGGCGGCCACAAAGATACGGACCGCCGGGCACGGGATTTGGACAGGTGGAGGTTACGGATAGGTGAAGGATGAAAGCAGCAAACCAGTTGCTACCCTGCCACCACCGCCCCCGGATGCGTTACCCCAACTCCACGCCGGGGTCCCAAAACAGCTTTTCAAACTCCGGCACGCGGCCTTCCTCCACCCGCACCCCTTCGGCTTCCAATGCTTCCTGCATGGCGGTGGGCGTGGCAAAGTGCATCCGGCCCGTGAGGTGGCCCAACCGATTGACGACCCGGTGCGCCGGTACGCTGGCATCGGTGTGGGCAGCCAGCATGGCATAGCCCACGGTGCGGGCACCGTGCCGCGCCCCCAGGTAGTGGGCAATGGCCCCGTAGCTCGTCACGCGGCCAGCCGGAATGAGGCGGGCCACTTCGTGGACATCGGCGAAGAAGTTGCGAGGTTCGGGGGTGGGGGCTTTCATGGGGCAAAGAACGCCACCCGGCCAATAGCGGGGCATTGGGCGGCGTGGCGACCCGGCGTTGCCCGTCGGCACCCCGACCTTTGCCCCTCGCCCACCGCCCATGCCCGCCCCGCTGCTCACCGTTGCCAACCTCGCCTACGCCGAACACGGCCAGCCCATCCTGCACCCGCTCAGCTTCGCGCAGCGCACGGGCCAGAAACTGGCCGTGGCGGGCGAGTCGGGCACCGGCAAAAGTACGCTGCTTCAACTCATTGCGGGCCTTATTCAGCCCAGCGCGGGCGAAATATTCGCCGCCGGCCGCCGGGTGCAAGGCCCGGCCGACGTACTCACCCCCGGCCACCCCGGCGTGGCCTACCTGTCCCAAAAATCGGACTTGCCCCATTCGCTGCGCGTCGAGCAGGTGCTGCGCTACGCCAGCCAGCGCCCGCCCGCCGAGGCCCAGGCCCTGTTTGAGTTGTGCCGCATCGGCCACCTCTTGCTCCGGCGCACCAACCAGCTTTCGGGCGGCGAACAACAGCGGGTGGCGCTGGCCCGGCTGCTGCTGGGGTCGCCCCGCCTGCTGCTGCTCGACGAGCCTTTCTCTAACCTCGACCGGGCGCACAAGCGCACGATGCAGCAAATCGTTGAGGACGTGAGTACCCGGCTGGGCATTACCGTGCTGCTGGTGTCGCACGATGCCGCCGACGTGCTGCCCTGGGCCGACGAAATTCTGGTGTTGCACCGGGGCCGGGCGGTGCAGCAGGGGCCGCCGGAGCTTATCTACCGGCAGCCGGTGAGCGAATACGTGGCGGGGCTTTTTGGCGACTACAACCTCGTGCGCGGGGCCGCCCGGCGCACGTTGCAGCCCCACGGGCCGCAACGGCGCGGCACCGCGCTGCTGCTGCGGCCTGAAGAGTTGGTGCTGCAAACGGCGGGCAACGGCCTGCCCGGCGTGGTGCGGGCGGTGCGGTTCGGGGGCGGCTTTTACGAAGCCGAAGTCGTAGCGAACAAGGGCGTTCTGCGCGTTAGGGTTGGAAGCAACGACCTCGCGCCCGGCACCGAAGTAGCTGTGGCAGTAGCGGCTGAGGCTGGCTGGCCGGTGGCCACCACCCAAGCCCGACAATAACCATTGGCGCGTGGCCCACGTTAGGATTGGCCGGTTTCACCCCCTAACCTTTCCACTTTTATGGACCACCACCCCAATCCAACCGCCCTCATCACGGGGGCCAGCAGCGGCATTGGCCGCGAACTGGCCAACTGCTTCGCGCAGGACCACTACAACCTCGTCATCGTGGCCGAAGACGCAGCCGGCCTCCGCCAGGCCGCCGCCGAAATTCAGCAGCAGCACGGCGTTCAGGTTCACACCATCGTCAAGGACCTGATGCAGCGCGACGCGCCGTTTGAGGTGTACAACGAAATTAGGCTGCGCGGCACCACCGTTGACGTGCTGGTGAACGATGCCGGCCAGGGCCAGTACGGGTTGTTTGACACCACCGACATCAACCGCGAACTGGACATTATCCAACTCAACATCGGGGCCTACGTCACCTTCACCAAGCTCTACTTGCAGGAGATGGTGGCCCGCAACGAGGGCAAAATTCTGATGGTGGGCAGCATTGCCGGCGAGTTGCCCGGCCCGCTCCAGGCCGTGTACCACGGCACCAAAGCCTTCGTCAATTCCTTCTGCGAATCGTTGCAGGAAGAAAACAAGGACCGCAACATCACCATCACCAACCTGCTGCCGGGCCTCACCAAAACCGACTTTTTTGAGAAAGCCGACATGACCCGCGCCAAAAACGTGGCCGATGGCGGCGGGGCCGACCCCGCCGATGTGGCCCGCGAAGGCTACCAGGCCCTGCTAAAAGGCGAAAGCCGCCACATCGCCGGCCTGATGAACAACGTGCAGGTGGGCATGAGCAAGGTGATGCCTGATGGCCTCGTAGCCAGCCAGGTACACCAGCAAAGCGCCCCCATTGACGGCAACGAAAGCGCCCGGTAACTTTCCGGTTTTGCCCCGAATGCAAAAGCCCAGCCGCTCTGGCTGGGCTTTTTGCGTCGGAGCACGCCCCCGCCACCGTAGCCAGCCGGCAGCGTATAGTTGCCTTCCCAACGCCCGCCCCGCCATGCGCCTTTTCGTTTATTCCGACCTCACGCCCGCCGCCCGCGTCCACCTGCTGCGGCATTTGCCCCCCACCATCCAGCCCACGTTTCGCACCGACCTGCCTACCGAGGAACAAGCCGCCGCTTTCCAAATCACCGACCTGCTGTTCGGCAACCCGCCGCTGGCCTGGTTTGCTACTCTCCCACCCCGCTTGCAATTCTGGCAAATTGATTCGGCGGGCATTCAGCAGTACCAAGGCCTTACCCCCAGTTTCCCGGTCGCCAACGTGGGCGACCTCTTCGCCTGGCCTTGCGCCGAAACCATGCTGGCGGGCCTCCTCGCCCTGGGCCGCCGCATCCCGGAACTAGCCGGGTTGCAGGCCGAAAAACGCTGGGTGGGCGCACCCGTCCGCACCCGGACCCGCCTGTTGCGCGGGCAGCGGGTGGTCATTCTCGGAGCCGGAGCCATCGGCCAAGCCGTGCGGCAGCAACTTTCTGGTTTTAAATGTCAAATTCAGTTTCTGGCCCGCACCGACCCGCAAGCCCAGCTGCATTCGCCCGCCGAACTCCGCGTTGTGCTGCCCAACACCGACATTGTAATCAACTGTTTGCCCGGCAGCGCCGAAGGTTTTTTTACTGCTGATTTAATCCAAGCCATGCGCCCTGGCAGCCTCTACGCCAGCGTCGGCCGGGGCAACACCACCGACGAGCCGGCCCTCGTCGCCGCCCTGCAAGCCGGCCACCTCGCCGGGGCCGTGCTGGACGTGACGGCCCGCGAACCCCTGCCCCCCGACAACCCCCTCTGGGCCTTGCCCAACGTGCTGCTCACTCAGCACACCGGCGGCGGCTTCCCCGCTGAGGACGAAGGCAAAGCCGACGTTTTTCTACGCAACCTCGGCCACCTCCAAAACGGCGAACCGCTGGCAAATCTGGTGAATTTGGCGCGGGGTTATTGAGTGGCCGTGGGCGGGCGAACCGCTTCGCGGAATTCGCCCGCCCACTCCCCTACCGTGGATTCCAGGCTTCCTGCGCCCCAAAAATCCTTTCCACCGTGTAGCGCCGCGCTTCTTTGGCCGTGAGCTGATGCGCCCATTGCACCCGTTCTTTCACGTTGGCCCCCGGCCCCACCGACTTGTATTCAGCATAATACGCCGTTTTGTAGTTCTCCGTGGTGTTCCAGTTTTGCCAGCCCGGCGCGGCAATGTGGCGGCCCAAATCGCACCGCAGGTACACCACTTTGGCATACGGCCGCCAGGGCCGTCCCAGCATCACCTTTTGGGCCAAAGCGGTGTCAGCGGTCAACTTACAATCCAGAAACACAAAGCCAAACGGCTCCGTTTCCGTCGTGGATGCCGCCGTGATATAAGAGTTTTTTTTGCTGAAAATCGTGCAGCGGTCGAACACCGCCGTGGCGTTGCCAAAAATAAAATCGGTGGTGCCCTCAATGTAGCAGTCGCGGTAGTATTGGCGGCTGTGGTCGTCGGCTAGGTACAGCGTGTCTTGGTCGCCCACAATGCGGCAGTTTCGGAACACGCAGCGGTCGCCCGCTACGTGCAGCGCCACCGCCTGCCCAGCCGTGCGCCCGGCGGTGTTGGCGAATGTCAGGTTTTCAGCCGTAAAATCGTTGGCCTGAATCAGAACCGAATGTGACGTGAACGTATTAATGCCGTTCGTGCCCGAATGGTCGTCGTAGGTGAGAATGGTTTGTTTGGTCCTTGTCCTCGCCGAGTAGCCGCAGGTGCATTTTCTGGGGCATCACCACCAGCTTTTCACGGTACGTGCCTTTTTTGATGAAAATGGTGGTCAGCACAACGGCTTGGCCGGGCACGGCATCCACAGCTTCCTGCACGGTTTTGTATTGCCCGCTGCCATCGGCCGCCACCACAATGGCCCCGGCGGGAATGGGCGTTTGGGCGCGGGCAATGGCCGTCGTCAACCACAGAAGTACGGGCAGGTAGCGCAACATTATGACCATTTCAGTCCCTGTAAAATGCACGGGCAAAAGGGTCGCGGGGGTGGTACGACTGAAAAAGTTGTCCTACCACCACCCGCGCAATTCCAACCTACGCTTCCATTGCCTTCGTCACCGCATCCACAATGGCCTCCGAAATACCCACGGTGCTAAAGCCCCCGTCGTGCATCAGGTTCTGCATGGTCACGTAGCGCGTCAGGTCCGAAAACAGGGCAATGCAATAGTCGGCGCAGGCTTCGGCCGGGGCGTTGCCCAGCGGAGCCATCTTGTTGGCGTACTCAAAAAATGCATCAAAACCGCCGATGCCGGTGCCCGCCGTGGTTTTGGTCGGCGACTGCGACACGGTGTTCACGCGCACCTTTTTGAGGTGGCCCAGCCGCTGCCCGTAGCTGCGGGCAATGCTTTCCAGCACGGCCTTGGCCTGCGACATATCGGTGTAGTCCAGAAACGCCCGTTGGGCCGCGATGTAGCTCAGGCCCACAATACTGGCCCACTCGTTCAGGGCATCCTGCTTCTCGGCCACGGCCATCATCTTGTGAAACGAGAGCGCCGACACGTCCAGCGTTTGCTGAAAAAATTTGTAGTCCAGTTCGCCGTAGTGCTTTTTCTTGCGGATGTTGGCACTCATGCCAATGCTGTGCAGCACGAAGTCAATTTTGCCCCCAAAATGCGCCGTGGCCCCGCTGAAAAGCGCCTCCAACTCCTCGACCGATGTGGCATCGGCGGGAATAATCGGGGCCGAAATTTCTTCGGCCAGCTTGTTGATTTCGCCCATCCGCATGGCCAGTGGGGCGTTGGTCAGCACGATGCGGGCACCTTCGGCGTGGGCTTTCTGGGCCACTTTCCAGGCAATGGACTGCTCATTGAGCGCACCCGAAATAATGCCGACTTTGCCGGCGAGGAGGTTGTAGGGCATTTTGGGAGGGGTTGGGTGAGGTGTTGAGCAGGCAAGGTCGTAACTCCCGGAGGGGACATTTTGCCGCAGGCAAAATTGGGGTGGTAAATTCGCTGCCCGGTCGCTGCCCGGCCGGTTTGCAACAATAATCGCTCAACGGCGCAGTAACTTCCGGGCAGCGACCGGGCAGCGAATTTACCACCCCAATTTTGCCTGCGGCAAAATGTCCCCTCCTTTGCAAGGAGGGGAGTTACGACCTTGCCTGCTCAACACCTCACCCAACCCCTCACCCCGCCACTGCTTCGCCCCTGAGGGCCAGCAGCTCCCGTGCGCTGGCGAAGGCGCTTTCGCTGGGTTTGGCCCCCGCAATCATGTGGGCAATTTCCTTGATGCGGTCCTCGGCGCTCAGTTCCCGGATGCGGCTCACGGTGCGGTCGGCGCGGTCTTCCTTGTACACAAAGTAGTGCGTGTCGCCGGCCGCTGCCATCTGGGGCAGGTGCGAAATGGCCACCAGTTGGTGCTTTTGCGCCATTTGCTGCATCATGCGGCCCACCTTCACGGCAATTTCGCCGCTGATGCCGGTGTCAATCTCGTCAAATACTATCGTGGGCAAGGCCGTTTTGTCGGCCAGCATATACTTGATGCACAGCATAAGCCGCGAAAATTCGCCGCCCGACGCGGCCTTGCTCAAGGTCTGGGGCTGCGCCCCTTTGTTGGCCGTGAACAAGACGCTCACCACGTCAATGCCGCTGGTGGCGGGGGGGCCGGCACGGTGGTCCACCACGATGCGGGCGTGGGGCATTCCCAGGTCGGCCAGCAGGGCACTCAGTTCTTTCTCAAAGTGCGGAAACGACTTCAAACGGCTTTCCGACAGCTTGTTACCCTGCTTGGTCACGGCGTTGAGGGCCGTTTCGGCATCGCGCCGCACCCGCGCAATCTCCTTGTCCAGGTTCAGCACCGACCCCACTTTCTGGCGTAGTTCTTCGCGCAGGGCCACGAGGCCCGTCACGTCGCGTTGCTGGTGCTTGCGCTGCAAGGTGTAAAGCACGTTCAGGCGCTGCTGCAACTCTTCAGCGCGGGCCGGGTCGCCTTCGGTGCGGCGTTCGGCGGTATCCACTTCGTCGGCAATGTCGTGTAGCTCAATCAGAACGCTGTCAAGCCGCTGCCGCAAGTCCTGAAAACTATCGGCAAAGGCCGCTATTTGGCCCAGTAACGAGGCCGCGTCTTTCATGCTGCCGGTGGCACACGATTCGCCGTCGCGCAGCCCGTGCAGGGCCTGGCTGAGTTTGTACTTTATTTCTTCGGCGTTTTCCAGTTGCTTGATTTCCTGCTCCAGCGTTTCCTGGTCTTCACCGTCCAGCCGGGCCTCGTCCAGTTCGCTCAGCAGAAAGGCGTTGTAGTCCAGTTCCTTGCTGGCTTGCACGGCTTGGTCTTCCAGCGTTTTCAGGTCCGCTTCCAGTTTCCGGTACTGCCGGAAAGCGTTGGAATAATGCGTCCGCTGCGGCACTAGCCCAGCGTATAAATCCAACAGGTTCAACTGAAATACGGCATCGCCCAGCAGCAGCGTGTCGTGCTGTGAATGAATATCCATCAGGTTGGCCCCGATTTTCCGCAGCGCGTCCAGCGTCACCGGCGTGTCGTTCACGAAGGCCCGCGACTTGCCCGTCGGGCTAATTTCGCGCCGCAGAATGCACTGCGCGTCGTAGTCCAAATCTTCGGCCTCAAAGATGTCCTGCAACTGGTAGTTGGCAATGTCAAACTGCCCCTCAATCACGCACTTGCGCTCGGTATCAAACAGCATCCGCGAGTCGGCCCGGTTGCCCAGCAGCAGCCCAATGGCCCCCAGCATGATGGACTTGCCCGCCCCGGTTTCGCCCGTGATGATGTTCAGCAACGGCGACGGGCGCAACTCCAGTTGCTCAATCAGCGCGTAGTTTTTAATGCGTAAGTCAACTAACATGAATTGGTGCTTGGTGCTTGGTGCCTGGTGCTTGGTAGGCAAAAACCGCACAGATAAGCGGCCAAGCACCAGGCACTAAGCACTACTTTAATACGGTTTGGTACTTCGCCGAATTGGTCGGGTCCACTTCCGTGAGCATCGTCACGAGCTGCTGCTTCTGGCTTTGGTCCTGACTGGTGCGGAAAACGTTGGAAATCTCCTCGGCTTTGGCATCAAAGAAAGCGCGGGCAAACAGGGTTCCGGGCCGTAGCAACGCTGCTTGCTGAATGCCAGTCAGGGCCGTCATGATGGCCGTGCGGGCTTCTTCGGGCTTTTCAATGAAGCGGTCCAGGCCCAGGCGGTAGTAGCCGTATTGGCCGGTGCGGTAGGCTTCCAACTGCGGGTCGGTCAGGTTTTGCAGGTACCAGTAGCGGTTGCGGCTGCCGCTGTCCTTCCAGCCATCGTCCGACTCGTTGGTCGTGGTCTGGCTGGCCGAAAAGCTGATAATGTTGCGGCACTGGTCGTAGTAGGCGGTGCCGCCCAGGCGGGCAAACGAGTCGCGGTCCAGCGCGATGACGAGGTAAGCGTAGTAACCAAGCAGCGACGACAGGTTGGAAACGAAGCTATTAGGAGAAAAATCCAGTGGATTCTGGGCCGAATAGTTGAAATTAAAACTCCGGTCCACCATGCTCACCACGTTGGTTTCGTAGCCAGTGCCGTAAATCGGGCGGGTCGAAACCAGGCGCATCGTAGTCTGAAACGTGCCGTTGGTTGGGATGCCCGTGATGCCGATAAATAGCTTGAACTTGATGCGTTCCTCGGGCTTGTAGGCAATGTTGGTCCAGGCGCGGGTGTTGAGAAACGACTTGATGTCGTTCTGCATCTGCGTCACCAGCGTGGGGTCGGTGATGGTCACGTTCTGGGCCGTCACCGACACGTCGGCCAGCAGTTCCTGGGCCTGGGCAGCGGGGGCCAGCAGGAGAGGACCACTCAGGCCCAACGCCAACACCAGCAGATTCTTGAGTTTCGTCATTGTTTCAAGTGCTTAAAAACCAATTGCACCAACGCCGCCGCCAGGTCAGTTTTCAATTGCAGGTCAAAGTTAGTCATTATGCCCGCCGCGTCCAGTACCGTTGCCTTGTTGGTATCGTAACCAAAACCTGCGCCGGCATCGCGCAACGAATTCAACACAATCAGGTCAAAATGCTTGCGGCGCAGCTTGTCCTGGGCGTGGGTCAGTTCGTTCGTGGTTTCCAACGCAAAACCCACCGCAAATTGTTCAGGGCGCTTGGTTTTCCCCAGCGTGGCCGCAATGTCCACGTTTTTGACCAGTTCAAGCGTTAGGGTTTCACCGTTTTTCTTGATTTTTTCACTGGCTACCTGCGCCGGCCGGTAGTCGGCCACGGCAGCGGCGAACACCCAGACATCTGCCACGTCAGCAACCGCTTGCGCGGCGGCAAACATCTCGGCCGCCGTTTCCACCCGCTGTGTGCGAATGCGCAGGTCAGTCGGGTCAGGCAAGGCGCTGGGGCCGCTCACCAGCGTCACGGTGGTGCCCGCTGCGGCAAAGGCTTCGGCCAGCGCGTAGCCCATTTTGCCCGTCGAGCGGTTGCCCAGAAACCGCACGGGGTCCAGTGGTTCGTAGGTAGGGCCGGCGGTGATGAGGACGTGCATGAGAAAGTGGGATTGAACGGCAAACTCCCCTCCTTAGCAGGAGGGGAGTTTGCCGTTCAATCCGTCCCTACCCGCCCAAAAAACCGCGCCAATTCCGCCACCATCACCTCGGGTTCCAGCATCCGCCCCGGTCCGCTCAGGCCACTGGCCAACTCCCCGCTGGGTGAATCAAAAACCTGATTGCCAAACGAGCGCAGCCGCGCCAGGTTCTGCTGCACGGCCGGGTGGGCAAACATATCCAAATCCATGGCCGGAGCCAGAAATACGGGGCACCGGGCCGACAAATAAACGGCACTCAACAAATTTGGGCACAAGCCATTGGCCAGTTGTCCCAAAGTGTTGGCGCTGGCCGGTGCAATGAGGTACGCATCGGCCCACAGGCCCAATTCCACATGGTTGTGCCATTCGCCAGCCGCAGCATCACGCAAAAAGCCCGTCAGGACGGGCTTTTTGGAGAGGGTTCCCAGCGTGAGCGGCGTGACGAAGGCCGCAGCGGCTTCGGTGAGAATAACTTGCACTTCGGCTCCGGCCTGCACCAGCAAGCGCGTGAGTGCCGCCGCTTTGTAGGCTGCAATGCTGCCGCTCACGCCCAGCAGGATGCGCTTGCTTTTTAGCGTTTCCAGTTGCTTGTTTCCGGTTGCTGGTTCGCTCATAACTTCAATGTCAATACCCAACAAGAAACCAGAAACAAGCAACCGGAAACCCTAAAACAACTCGCGCGGAATAATCACCTCTTCGGGTTCGGGGGTGACGTAATGCAGCTTACCGCCCACAAACTCCTCAATGGCAAGGCTAGTGGGTTTGGGCATCCGCTCGTACTGTTTGGAAACCTCAATTTGCTCACGGTTTTCAAAAACTTCTTCCAGGTTGTCCACGGTGGATGCGAACTCCAGCAAACGTTCGTTCAACTCGTCTTTGAGTTTCACTGAGAGTTGGTTGGCCCGTTTGGAAATCACGGCAATGGCCTCGTACACGTTGCCCGAATCGCCGGTGATGTCGGCTACGTTGCGCGTGACGATGGAGCTGGAAACAGCGTTGGAATTGGTTTTCATCTTTTGTGATTGATTTATTTTCTGATTTTTATTTTTTACTTACTGTACGTAAAACTTTATGACAGCAGGATACCAGTCCAATCTCAATTCGCGGCGGAGGGCAATTTGAGTTTGGCGACCTGGGCGCGGGCATTGTCGTACATTGCTTGCGCCAGTTTCAGGTTTTTGCTTTGCGGAAAGGTGTCCACAAAGTGCTGGTAGAAGCTCACCGCTTCCAGAAACCGTTCGCGTTGCTTGGCCTCCACGCTTTCGCTGGCCCAGGCATATTGGGCGCTAAGTCTCAGAAAATCAGCTTGTTCGGCGTAGGCCGAGGCCGGGTATTGCTGCTGAAAATTAGTGAGGGCCGTCACAGCCGCTTGGTTGTAGCGTAGTTGGTAGTAGAGCCGGGCGCTTTCAAATGCTTTGTTTTCCAGCTTTTTCTGCAAGGTCTGGGACATATCTTCCACCCCCGGCCGGAATTTGCTTTCCGGGAAGCGATTCAGAAACTCCTGAATGGATTCCAACGCCGCCACGGTGTTGGTCTGGTCAAGGTCGGCAGCGGGCGAGTCCAGGTACAGCGACCGGGCGTGCAGGTAGCCCGCTTCTTCTACGTAGGGCGAATTGGCGTAGGTGTCAATAAACTGCTGGAAGTAATAGGCACTCAGCACGTAATTGCGCTGCTTAAAGTTGGTGTTGGCAAAATAAAACTGCGCCTTTTCCGCTTCGGGCCGCCCCTTGAGCAACGGAATCAGCTCCTCAAACAAGGTGCCGGAACGGAAATAGTCGCCCTTTTCATAGTAGGCCACGGCTGCGGCATACTTCTTGTTTACGTCGGTGCTTTTCAGCAACTTCTGGTAGCCGTTGGCACACGAACCCAGCCCCAGCGACAGCACCAACAACAAAAGGACCGGAAGACGAAAAATCGGCATAGGGGGTGCAAAGGTAACTATTTGAAACGGCGAACCCAAATGGCCGCCGCTTGTGCGCTCAGTCCGAAGGAGCCGATTGGCCCGGCGCAGGGTTGCAAACAGGGCTGCCAGCGGCCACCAAATCAGCGGTGGGGCTGGCCAGAGGCTCCCATTTTTGGCACCTGCGGTACCACTAGGCCGGGCTTGGCGGGGGCATTGGGCGGTGGTTTCGGCCCCGGCGTACCTGCCGGGCGGGCCGGGCCGTTTTTGGCATCGGGCGGCGTGGCACGTTTCGGCGCGGCATTCTTCCGGGGAGCAAATTTCTTTTTGGGGACGGTCTCTTTCTTCCTGGGCGGGTCGGCAAACTGCCGGCCCAACACCTGCTGGCGGGTCGGCCGTTCCGTGGCCCGCCAGCGGAAACCCGCCAGGCGCTGGTCGGCGGCCTTCCACTCCTGCGGCGGAATGAAGCGGGCCTCGGGCTTTTCGAGCAACGAAATGGCGGTGAGCTTGCTGTCTGCGAAGCGCAGGGTCAGGTTGGCGGCCAGGGCGCGGTTGAGGCCGGTGGTGGCGGTGTCGCCGTCCAGGGCGTAGTATAGGCTTTCGGCGTTGCCCAGCACCTTCACCCGCGCAATTTTATTGTCCCGAAAACTCGCCACCATGTTGCGGCCCTTCACCTGGTTGAAATGTCGCAGCGTGTCCTGCCCCACCACAAAACTGTTGGCATACAGGCGCATCTGGTCCAGCTTGCCGCGCCGCGAACGCAGCTGCATCGAGTCGGCCGTGAGTTGGTTGCGGGCCTGCCACAGCACCGGGTCGCGGTTGAGGTACAGCACGCTGTCCTGCCGGTCGTAGGTCAGCGAATCGCAGCGGCCTTGCATTGCGCCCCGGTAAATTTGCACTTTCGGCCAGGCGTAGATTGCCTCGCGTTGCGCCACCGCGCCCTTTTTCGCCCCGCGCAACAGGGGTTGGGCCTCTATACTCAGCAGGGTATCAGCGGCCAGGTACAGCGTGTCCTTTTCGCTGATGGCGCGGGCCACCGGGCGGCCACCGTAGAGCTTGGTGCGGCCCAGGCCGCGCCAGTAGCGGCCTTTGTCGCCGCGCAGGGTCACGTTGTCTTTTTTGGAAACCATTGCTACGTGGCCGGTCGCCACACCGTAGAGTTTCAACTCATCGTACACCAACCCGTCGCCACTCAGGAGGTAGTCTTTGGTGTCAATTTTGGCGTTTTTCTCAAAGTTGGAAAGCCGCGTCAGGGTGTTGTAGGTGCCTTTTTCGGCATACAGGCTGCCCCCTTTTTTGTCCTTGATGTAGGTAGGGCCGTTGAAGGAAGCCAGTTTACTGGCCGTGTTATAGCGCAGGGTGTCGTTTTTCAAATCCGAATCGGGCGTAACCAAATGCACGTTGGTCTTGAAGACGAAGACTTTGGAATTGGTATCGTAGAAACCCTGCTGGCTGTCCAGCACGTTGTTTGGGTCCGTCAGGTGGCCGCCGGTGGTGTAGGCAGCGGTTTGGTGGTTCAGGTCGTAGTCCAGCGCGTCGGTGGTCAGGGTCATGCGCGGGTCGTGCATCACCACGTGGCCCGTCATGCGGGCCAGACGGGCGGTACCGTCGTAATAGCCGTGGTCGCCGGTGATGGTCAGGGTATCGTTCTGCACCACGCGCACGTTGCTGAATGCCTCGACCTCGTTCTTGTCCAGGTATTGATAAGCCGAGTCGCAGTACAGAAACGTGTCCTGCTGCTTGAAGCTGACGTTGCCCAGCAACTTGCGGATTTTCACGCCGTTGAACTCGCCGCCGACCAGTTCGCGGGTGCCGGGCAGCAACTCAATGCGGGAGCCGGGCGGGGGCGTGGGGGGGCTAGGCCGCACAGTAGGTGACTGCGCCCATGCCGCAAATGGCAAACCCACTAAGAAGCAAAAGAAGACGCGAAGCACAAACATGAACGCAACAAAGGTAGGCCAGCCAAAGAAGTGACCGGAGCGTACTTTGAACGCAACGATTGTTTGCGGCGACGGATTTAGTCACGCGCTAACCACCGGCCAACTGCACCATCTTTGTAACGTCGGCTCCAGCCGACTCATTGTTATGCTTGACCAAATCCGCCGCTTCATTGCGGAAAACGACCTTTTCAACCTCGCCACCGACCCCGTGCTGGTAGCAGTCAGCGGCGGCCACGACTCGGTAGTATTGCTCCACGCGCTGCACAAGCTGGGCGTGCAACTCGCAGTGGCACATTGTCATTTTGGGCTGCGCGAAGCCGAGGCCGATGCCGACGAGCAATTCGTGCGGAAGCTGGCCAAGCAGTACGGCCTGCCTTATTTCGCGGAGTTTTTCCAGACCAAAACCTTTGCCGAACAGGAGGGCATTTCGGTCCAGATGGCAGCCCGCGCCCTGCGCTACGCCTGGTTTGAGCAGGTGCGGGCGCGGGAAGGGCTGGCCGTTATCGCCACCGCGCACCACCAGCGCGACGCGGCCGAAACCATGCTCCTGAACCTGACCCACGGCACCGGGCTGGCGGGCTTGCACGGCATTCCGGCCAAAAATGGCCACATTGTGCGCCCGCTGCTGGGCCTGGGGCGCGACGACCTGCACGACTACCTGGTGACCAACAACCTGGCCTGGCGCGAAGATGCCAGCAATGACAGCACCCTTTACCAGCGCAACCGGCTGCGCCACGAGGTGCTGCCCGTGCTGCGCGAAATCAACCCCAACCTGGACCACAGCCTGGCCCTGACCGCCGAACGGGTGGGCGGAGCCGAAGAAATTGTGCGCCGCTACGTGGCCGACACCGCCGCCCAAGCCCAGCGCGATGCGCCCGAACCGCAGGACGGCGTAAGCCAAGCCACCTACCTGGACCTGCGGTTGCTGCAAAAAACCGCTGCCACCACGCTAGTACTGCACGAATTGCTGCGCCCCTTTGGATTCAGCTACGTGGTGACAAAGGAAATTGTGGCCGCCTTCGGGGCCGAGCCGGGGCGGCGCTTCGACTCGCCCACCCACCGGCTGGTGAAAGACCGGGAGCAGTTGGTCATCACGCCGCGCAACTTGCAGCAGTTCGGCACCGTGCAAATCGCGGCCGGGCAGGAAAGCCTAAAAATTGACGGCCTGCACCTGCGCCTGACCCTGCACGAAGCCGCCGGGCTGGAGATTACGCGCAACAAGGCCGTGGCGGCGCTGGATGCCGACTTACTCAAGTTCCCCCTCACCGTGCGGCCCTGGCAGGAGGGCGACTGGTTCATGCCCATCGGCCTGAAAGGCAAGAAGAAACTCAGTGATTTCCTGATTGACCAAAAGGTGCCGCTTAACCTCAAAGACCAGGTGCGGGTGTTGCTGTCGGGCGACGGCAAGATTGCCTGGGTAATTGGCTTCCGACCCGACGAGCGGTACCGGGTGCTCGATACCACGGCGCGGGTGCTGCTGGTGCAGCGGATGTGAGGCAAAGTCGGGCTGCTCATTCAATGGGTAGCCGCGAGTGGAAAGCCGGGCGAAGCTTTCGGTTCGCAGCCCGCTTTTCCCTAGCGTTTCAGCACCCGATACCCGTAGGCTGGCAGCGCCACCGTCCCGTTTAAGGTAACAGTGCCCCCTTGCAGCGCGTCGGTCCAGGAGGTGCTGGCGAAGTCGGCCGGCACGGCGTACTGGGTGGCGGCGTTGCGAACGTTCGCCAGCACCAGCACCTGTTCGGCCCCCAGCGTTCGGTTGGTGGCGTAAACGTTGGCCGTACTATAATCGGCAGAATTGCCGATGTGTAGTGCGGCGCTGGCGGCCCGCACCCGAAGTAGCTGCTTGTAGGCACGGGTTACGGCGGGCTTGGTATCCCACGTTATTTTGGGCGCGGGCGCGGGGATGGAAGCTTGCATTCCGGCTTCCTGGCCGTTATAAATCATGGGCATTCCCTGGCTGCACGCAGCAATCACAAAGGCCGACATGGCTCCGGCATCCTGCCCGAACACGGTGTAAGGCGTACCGTCCGAGCTGTTTACATCGTGGTTGGTGGTGTAGTGCAGCACCCGCTGGGTGCCGGTGGCCTCAGCATGGCTCCGGGTGTTGGTGGTGTAAATCGTGCTGGCCGCGCCGTTGCGCTGGTACACCGCTTTCAGGCCGTCGTAGAAACCGAAGCCGTATAAATAGTCGAACCCGGCCGGGAACAGGCCGCTGTTGTCGCCTTCGGCCAGCAGCAGCAGCTTGTGGCTGCGAATGGCCCGCAGGCTGTCCACGGCCTGCCGCCAAAAGCTGACCGGCACCCCGTTGGCGTAGTCAAAGCGGAACCCGTCCACGTTGGCCCGGTACACCCAGCTTTTGATGGCCGCAATCATGGCCGCCCGCAGGGCCGCATTGTTGTAGTTGAGCTGGGCCACGTCGTTGTAGTTGGTGCCGGGCGGAATAACAATGTTGCCCGCCGCGTCCTGCTGGTACCAGTCGGGGTGGGCCACAGTCCAAGGGTGGTCGAAGGCGGTGTGGTTGCCGACCCAATCCAGCATCACGCTTAGGTGCTTGCGGTGGGCGGCATCCACCAAAGCCCGCAAATCGGCCAGGGTGCCGAGGGAAGCATTGACCGCTTCGTAGTCCCTGACGCAGTACGGCGACCCGAACGAGCGATGCACCCCCGTTGCCAACGCGCCCACCGGGTAAGTCGGCATCAGGTACACCACGTTGGCTCCCAACGCCTTGATGGAATCGAGCCGGGCCGTGACCCCGGCAATATCGCCGCCGTCGCTGAACGGCCCGAAGTTGACCTGGTAAATCACGGCATCCTCGCGGTTGGGCACTTCGGCAAAGGGGGTGGCGTACTGCGTTGGCCCAGTGGCGGTTGGGCCAGTCGGGCTTGGAGCCGTGGGGTCGTCTTTGTTGCAGCCAATCAGCAAACCAGTGGCCAGCAACAGCGCCAGGCTGCGCTGCAAAATAGCGGAAAATGGCAACATCAAAAACCAAACGAGCCGTGCGGAACCGTTTCCGCGTCGGGCTACAAAAGCAAACCACCGGAGAAGGTTCCGTCCATTTTTTGCCGCAACCGGGTTTGGCGGTACTTTTGTGAGCATAACTCATTACACCCTTCAACTTCTCCCCTCATGAAAGTTACCGTAGTTGGGGCTGGCAACGTGGGCGCTACCTGCGCCGACGTTCTCGCCACCCGCGAAATTGCCAACGAAGTTATTTTGCTCGACATTAAGGAAGGCGTGGCCGAGGGCAAAGCCTTAGACATCTGGCAGAAAGCGCCGATTATCGGCTACGATTCGCGTACCGTGGGCGTGACCAACGACTACGCCCGCACGGCCGGTTCCGAGGTGGTTGTCATCACGAGCGGCCTGCCCCGCAAGCCGGGCATGAGCCGCGACGACCTGATTGCCACCAACGCCGGCATTGTGAAATCGGTGACGGAGCAGGTGGTGAAATACTCGCCCAACGCCATTATCATCGTCGTCAGCAACCCGCTGGATGTCATGACTTACCAGGCCCACCTCACCGCTGGCTTACCCCGCGAAAAGGTGTTCGGCATGGCGGGCATCCTGGACACGGCCCGCTACCGCGCCTTCCTGGCCGAGGCGCTCAACGTTAGCCCCAAAGACATTCAAGCGGTGCTCATGGGCGGCCACGGCGACACCATGGTGCCCCTGCCCCGCTACACCACCGTGGGCGGCATTCCCGTCACCGAACTTATTGACAAAGAAAAGCTTGATGCCATTGTGGAACGCACCAAAAACGGCGGCGGCGAACTCGTGAAGCTCATGGGCACCTCGGCGTGGTACGCGCCCGGCGCAGCAGCGGCCCAAATGGTGGAAGCCATCGTGCGCGACCAGCGCCGCGTGTTCCCGGTGTGCTTGGAGCTGCAAGGCGAATACGGCATCAACGGCGTGTACCTCGGTGCCCCGGTGATTCTGGGCAAAAACGGCGTGGAGCGCGTGATTGAATTGCAGCTCAACGACGACGAAAAGGCGCTGCTGGAAACCTCGCGCGGCCATGTGAAAGAGGTGATGGAAGCGCTGGACAAGCTGAGCGCGGCGCAACCGGCGTAGCTGCCGGTCTTTTGAAGAAGAAAGCCCGCTGGCGTAAGTCAGCGGGCTTCCTGTTTTCAAGGAAATAGCTTGTAGATATCGCGGCGGTTAGCAACCCTGACAAAAACCACTAATTGGTCGAGCAGCACCACCCCGATACGAAAATCTCCCACCCGAATGCGATAGGCGGTTTTGTAGCCCCTGAGCTTTTTGATGTTTGGCACGGAACTCAGGTTCGCAGCTGCTTCCACGGCTTGGATAACCGCCGCAATTTCGGCTTTGACGCTGGACGTAGGCAACCGGGCCACGTCTTTTGAAAACTGCGGCTTGAACCTGGTAATCATCCCTGACCCAACTGGCGCATAATTTCTTCACGAGACACAAACTCTGGGTCGTTCATTGCCTCCTTTATCATCAGACTCAACCCAAAGTCTTCCTTATCGTCGTCCGAAAGTGGCAGGGCGCTGATGTTCATTTTTTTTAGCAAAGCCGTCACCAACTCCAATTCAGCGGGCGAAGCAGGCGAAATCAAAAGCGAGGTCATAAACGCGGAATTTATTGGTTAAAGCTTAAGGACTATTTGCCACGTTGTGCAAACATCATTGGCTACAAATTTAGACAGTCACCTAAAGTTAATCTTGGCTGGCCTTGAACAGCTTTTGCTTTTCTTCTTTGGACAAGCTCTCGTAGCCGGAGCGCGAGATTTTGTCCAGAATCAGGTCCACTTCTTCGGGCATGGGCGCGGCGGCTTTGCGGCTGCCAGTTGCCGCTGTGGTGGCCGCTACCGGGGCCGGGCGGCGGGGGTCGCGGCTGGCTCGCATGGCGGGTTTTTCGGCCACCAGGTTGCTGAACCAGTTGCCGATGGCCTGCACCGGGGTGCCCAGGTCGCGGCCCGCTTGCAGTTGCTTGATGAACACGAAGCCCAAGAGTGCCCCGCCCAGGTGGGCAATTTCGCCGCCGGGGTTGCCGCCGTTCACGCCAGCCAGCGAAACTAGTACCACCACGGCCGCAATCCACTTGATTTTTACGGACCCCAGAATGAACAACTGAAAAGTATAGTCGGGCAGCAGCGTGGCCCCAGCCACGATAATGGCCGTGACGGCGGCTGACGCGCCAATCATGGGCACCCCAACCTGGGGCTGAAAGGCCGGGATAAAATTATAGCTCAGCAGAAAAACGGCAGCCCCGGCCAACGCCCCCAGAATGTAGAGGCTCACCAGCCGCCGGTCGCCCAGGTATTCGCGCACCAGTTGGCCAAACCAGTACATATTCAGCATATTGAACAGGATGTGAAAAAAGCCCTCGTGGGTGAAAGCGTAAGTGAGGATGGTCCAGGGGTGACGGACCAGCACCATGGGGTCGGAGGACAGCTCAAACTGCCGCATGACGGCCGGGTAATAGCCGCTCAAACTACTGACGGTGAAAATGGTCCGCAGCACAATCAGGGCCGCAAACACCAGCACGTTTAGCAAAATAAGCTGAATCAGGGCGTTGTCGCGGCGGCTAAAGGCGGTGCGAATGTCTTGGGTGATGCTCATGAATCACTGATTTTTGGATGATTTATCTGATTACACAGACACTAATCACTGATTTTGAAATGATTTAGTAGAATTCCTCGCGGCTGCTTTCCCAATACTTAAGCACCAGAAAACCAATCAGTAGGCCACCGAGGTGGGCAAAGTGGGCCACGTTGTCACCGGGGGTGCGGTGGATGCCCTGGAAAAGTTCGTACAAGGCGTACAGGCCGACAAAATACTTGGCTTTGATGGGAAACGGAAAAAACAGCAACATCAACTCGGTGTTCGGGAACAGGTAGGCGAAGGCAAACAGCAAGCCAAACAACGCGCCCGACGCGCCCAGCATTCCGGCGTTGGGCGAGTTACGGGTTTCGTCCACGGCTCCGTCAATGGATTTAGTGGCGGCTTCCAGGTATTCGGGGTTGGTGGGGTTGCGCTGCAAGGCGGCAGCGAACGTTTCGTAGCCGCTGGCATCGGGGAAGTTATCGCGGAAAAAGGCCGCGAAGCCAGTGCCGGTCGGGTGTTCATGGAACGCCTCACGCGCCTGTTCCATGCGGTGGGTTTCGTAGGCCCGGATGCCCTCGTACAAGCCGCCCGCGCCCACGCCGCAAATCAGCCAAAACAGCAGGAAACGCTGTGCGCCCCAGCGCATTTCCAGCAGCGGGCCAAACGAAATCAGGCCGAACATATTGGCTAGAATATGGCCCCAGTTGGCGTGCAGAAACATATAGGTCAGGAACTGCCAGGGCTGAAAAAACGGCGAACCAACCGGGTAGAGGCTGCCAAATTCGGTGATGTGCAGCGGCAAATACAGCTGCGCCAGAAACAGCACGACGTTGGCCAGTAGCAGGGTGCGAACGGTGGGGGTAAGATTAAACACAGATTGAACGGGTTTTAGTAGATTAAACGGATTTCTGGCGGTCGCGGCCGGACGGCTTTCTGAACAGCGTGGTCGGACGAACCCTTCGGAAATTTGTCCGACTACTGATTATCAGGCGGTCGTTGTTTAAGTCTAATGAACAACTGTTTAACGATTAGTGGTACCACGAGGCCCTTCGGGCAACTCGTGGCACCACGCCGCCTTCATTTGAAAAACCCAGCCAACTGCTGCCCGTCCAGCAGCACGAGGGTCTTACGGCCGTCGGGGGTATAGCCAGGCACCTGGCAGGCAAACAGCTTGTCGGCCACGGCGCTGAGTTCGGCTTCGGGCAGGCGAGCGGTGGCGGTGGTGGCGGCCACGCGGCGGGCCAGGGCGCGGGCCAGGCCCTCGCGGCGGTCCAGTTTGAGCGGGCCGGCGGCGGTCCGAAACTGCTCAATAAGGCTTTCCAGTAACTCCTTTTCGTCCTGGACGGGCATTTCGGCCGGAATGGCTTCAATGGCAATGGTGTGGGGGCCAAATTCTGCGAAGCGGAAGCCGAGGGTGTGCAGGGCCTCGGTGAGTTCGCGCAGCACCGCAAAGTCGGCGGGCGTGAAGGTGACGGTGCGCGGGAACAGCAGGGTTTGGGGGGCGCCCGCTTGCTGGCTCAAGTTGTCAATGTACTGCTCGTAGAGAATGCGTTCGCGGGCGGCGGCCTGGTCAATTAGTAACACGCCGGACTTGACGGGCACCAGTACAAACCGTTGCTGCACCTGCACCACGCGGTGGCCCGCGCCGCCTTCGCGGGCGGGCAGCGGGCGGGCAGCAGCGGCGGGGTCGGCAGACAGGTCCAGCGGCAGGCCGGGCGCGTCTGGGGGGGCGGGTGGGCGGGGCATTTCGGCTTCCAGGTCGTCCAGTTTCACTTGGTGCAGTTGCTGGTAGAAGCTCGCCAGGTCGCGCTGGGCCTGGGCCGGGCTACGCGGTTCGCGGCCGAAACCGTCGTTGCGCGTGTCGGAGCTGAAGTTGCTGAAATCGGCTTTGGGGCGGCTGCCCCGGCCGGTGGCGGGGGGCGCGGCGGGCACGTCCGGGTCGTCGGCGGTGGCGGGGGGCGCGGTCCGGCCGCCGCGCAGCGACCGGGTGGGCGCGAAGTTTACGTCGCCGTCAAAATCCAGCGAGGGCGCGATGTTGTGCAGGCCCAGGCTTTGCTTCACGGCCGAGCGCAACACGGCGTACACCGTTTTTTCGTCCTCAAATTTAATTTCCGTTTTGGTCGGGTGGACGTTGATGTCAATGGCTTTGGGGTCAATGTCCAGAAACAGCACGTAGAACGGGTGGGCATCGCGCGGGAGCATGCCCTCGTAGGCGGCCAGCACGGCGTGGTTGAGGTAGGCCGAGCGGATGAAGCGGTTGTTGACGAAGAAAAATTGGTCGCCCCGGCTTTTTTTGGCGGCCTCGGGCTTGCCCACGAAGCCGCGCACGGTGATGAAGGGCGTGACTTCTTCGCAGGCCGCCAACTGCTCCTTGTAGCCGTTGCCGAGCAGGGCCACAATGCGCTGCGAGAGCTTGCCCGCCGCCAGCCCGAACACTTCCAAATCGTTCTGAAAGAGGGAGAACCCAGTTTCCGGGTTGGCCAGCGCCACGTGCTGGAATTCGTCCAGAATGTGCCGCATTTCCACGGCGTTGCTCTTGAGAAAGTTGCGCCGGGCGGGCACGTTGAAAAACAGGTTTTTGACGCTGATGCTGGTGCCGTCGGGACAGGCCGTGGGCTGCTGACTGCTGATTTGGGACCCCTCAACCAGCAGCAGGGTGCCGGTGTCCTGCCCGCGCTGCTTGGTACGGATTTCCACCTGCGCCACGGCCGCGATGCTGGCCAGGGCCTCGCCCCGAAAGCCTAGGGTGCGGATGCGGAACAGGTCTTCGGTGCTGCGTATCTTGCTGGTGGCGTGGCGTTCCAGGCTCATGCGGGCATCGGTAGGCGACATCCCGGAGCCGTTGTCCACGACTTGCACCAACTGCTTGCCCGCTTCCTTGACGATGAGCTGCACCTGGGTGGCCCCGGCATCCACGGCGTTCTCCAACAGCTCTTTGACCAACGAAGCCGGGCGTTGCACCACTTCACCGGCCGCAATTTGGTTGGCCAGGTATTCGGGCAGCAGGTGGATGATGTCGGGCATAGTACAAAGTGGCGCGAACTTCAGCTCGCCACAGCAAAAAAACAACCTTAGTTCGCGCCGCAACCACAACAAAGAAACCACCAAAAACTTTCGCCGGGGGCGGACGAAAACTTGCGGGTTCAACGTTGTTGCGTGGGCGGCGGGCCAGTGCCAGCACCGCCCAAAATGCGCTAACTTGCTTAGTATGGCCTGTTTTCCGGCTATTTTGCCGTACCTTCGCGGCCAAATAGCCCGCAGCCCCCAGCTTTTGGGCGGGCCGCAGATTCTCCCCGTCACGCGCGGAACCGGCTGCCGGCTGGCGCGGGTTCCGTTTCCAAGTCCTCTCAAACCCGGCCTTCGCGGCCCGTTTTCCTTTGAAGTTTTCCCCGTTGCGCCCGGCGCTTTCTCCTGCTTCTTTCCGCCCGGCGCTGGCGCTGGCTTTGCTGCTGACGGCGAGCTTGCTGCTGGCCTTTTCGGGGCCGGGTAAGCTGCCCGCCGACCCGCTGCCCGCCTCGCCCCGCGAACTGGCCTGGGTGGACAGCGTATTCAATTCCCTCACGCCCGACCAACGTCTGGGTCAGTTGTTTATGGTGGCGGCCTATTCCAACCGGGAACGGGCCTACGCCGACCGCATTGAGCGGTTGGTGCGGACGCAGGGCATCGGCGGCATCATGTTTTTGCAGGGCGGACCGAAGCGGCAGGCCATTCAAACCAACCGCTTCCAAGCCGCTGCCAAAGTGCCGCTGCTCATTGCGATGGATGCCGAATGGGGCTTGGATATGCGCCTGGATTCCACGGCGCACTACGCCAAGCAAATGACGCTGGGCGCGATGGACGACCCGCAGTACGTACGGCAAATGGGCCGCGACATGGCCCGCAAGCTGCGGGCGCTGGGGGTGCACATCAACTTTGCGCCGGTGATTGACGTGAACTCCAACCCCGGCAACCCGGTGATTGGCAACCGCTCGTTTGGCGAAGACCCGCAGCACGTAGCCAAGCTCGGCATTGAGTACGTGAACGGCTTGCAGCACAACGGCGTGATGGCCGTGGCCAAGCACTTCCCCGGCCACGGCGACACCGACACCGACTCGCACGTAGCTCTGCCGGTGATTAACACCGATTTGGCCCGGCTGACTAAGGTGGATTTGGTGCCGTTTCAGCAGTCGTTTGAGGCCGGGGTGATGGGCGTGATGGTGGCCCACCTGTATATGCCGCTCTTTGACACTACGAACGCCAAAACCACCACCCTGTCGCACAACCTCGTAACGGGATTGCTGAAGGAGAAAATGGGCTTTAAGGGCCTGGTGTTCACCGATGCGCTCAATATGCAGAGCGTGAGCAAGCTCTACAAAAACGGGGAGCTGGACGCGCTGGCCCTGGCGGCGGGCAACGATGTGCTGCTGTTTTCGGAAGACGTGCCGGCCGCACTGTTGCGCATCAAGGAAGCGGTGGTGGCCGGGCACCTCAACCAAGAGGACATTGACTTGCGGGTGAAGAAGATATTGCGGGCCAAGTACTGGGCCGGGCTGGCCAGCTACCAACCCGCCGACCTCGCCACGCTGCACGACAGCCTGAACCAACCCGGCACCCGCGTGCTGACGCAACACATTTTTGAACACGCCGTGACGGTGGCCAAAAACGACGACAAGCTCCTGCCCTTTCGGCGGCTGGACACGTTGCGGATTGCGGCCATCACCATCGGCACCCGCGCCGAGGGGGCGTATGCGACGATATTCAACAAGTACCAGGCCGGGCCGGTGTACGCCGTGCCCGACCGCTACGCGCCCGACTCAACTTTTGCCCGGCTGCTGCCCCGGCTGAAAAATTACAACGTGGTGGTGGTGAGTCTGCACGCTATGAACAACACCCCCAGCCACAACTACGGTTTGGGGGACGGGGCACTGAAATTCCTTAAGCAACTGCAAGCCGACCCGCGCCACAAAACGGTGGTCGTGGCAATGGGCAACGCCTACGCGCTGAAGTTTTTGGAAGCCGCGTCCACGCTGGTGTGCGCCTACGAGGACCACTACGCGGCGCAGTTGGTGGTGCCGCAGGTGCTGTTTGGGGCGCTGCCGGCGCGGGGCAAGCTGCCCGTCACTGTGTCGCCCACGCTGCCGTTGGGCACGGGGGTAGCTTTTCCGGCCCTGGGCCGCTTGCGCTATGCCGCGCCGGAGAGCGAAGGATTGGACTCGCAAACCCTGGCAGGCATTGACAACATCGCGCTGGAAAGCCAGATATACGCCGCCGCGCCCGGCTGCCAGGTATTGGTGGCCAAAAACGGCACCGTGGTGTTTGACCAGAGCTACGGCTACTGCACCTACGACCGCAGCCAGCCCGTGACCAGCAGCACGTTGTACGACCTGGCTTCGGTGACAAAGGTGGCCGGCACCCTGCAAGCCGTGATGTGGCTCAAGGACCAGGGCCAGTTGAAGCTAGACGAAAAAGTATCCAATTACCTGCCCGAACTGGCCCGGACCAACAAGCGCGACATGACCGTGCGCGACGTGTTGCTGCACCAAGCGGGCCTCAAGCCGGGCATCCCGACCTGGGAGCGCACCCTGCACGACGGCCAGCCCAAGCCGGCCTTCTACTCCACCACCCGCTCCGACGACTTCCCCAACGAGGTAGCGCCCGGCGAGTACTCCACCAAAGCCGCCGACGACTCGGTGTGGGCCTGGACGGTGCGCTCGGGCCTACTGCCCAAAACCAAAGGCAAGTACCCCACCGAATATTCCGACCTGAGCTTCATGGTGCTGAAACGCCTGAGCGAAAAGCTGCTGAAACAGCCCATTGAAATTTTCCTGCAAAACCAGTTCTACCGGCCGCTGGGCTTGGGCAACATGACCTACAACCCGCTGACGCGCTTTCCCAAAAGCTGCATCGCGCCCACCGAAAACGACACCTACTTCCGCCGCGAACAACTGCAAGGCACCGTGCACGACCAAACCGCCGCCATGGTGGGCGGCGTGGGCGGCCACGCGGGCCTGTTTGCCACCGCCAACGACCTGGCCGTGCTGATGCAGATGAACCTGCAAAACGGCAACTACGGCGGCACCCGCTACTTCCGCTCGCCGGTCGTGACGGAGTTTGCCCAACCGGCCGGCAACGGCCGGCGCGGCCTGGGCTGGGACCACGGCAACCCCGCCAAGCTCGACGGTCCCACCACCAACCTGGCCCCGGCCAGCACCTTTGGCCACACTGGCTTCACCGGCACCTGCGTCTGGATGGACCCCGACAACAACATCCTCTACGTCTTCCTCTCCAACCGCGTCTATCCCGATGCCGGCAACATCAAGCTGCGACAGTTCAACATCCGCACCCGCATCCAGGAAGTGATTTACAAGGCGTTGGCAGCCGGGAGTGGCACGGGGGCAGTTACGGCAAAGAAGTAAGGTCCACCGGCCAGCACAATTCCCGGTTTTCGTTACCGGCAACAAAACTGCCTGCTCCCGGATTGCAGCCCCGTATGGAACTGGCCTTCACCCCGACCGGCGCGGTTAATTTTTTGAACGAGTTCGCGGCGGCGGCGGGCGCGGTGCCGGTGGGCCACACCCTGGCCCTGCCGCCAGCATTGGGAGTGGGCGGCTTGCAGGCCCAGGTGCTGCAAGCAGGATTTGAGCTTATAACGCACCACTACACCCTGTGCGCCCCCATCACGCTGCGGCGTGTGCCAGCTGTGCCGCGCACCGACCTGGTGTGCATCATCTTCTATCTTAACGAGCTGCCCATCCAGCAGGCTTTTTTGGGGGCCAATGCAAGGCACAGCGGACGGCCAGCGGCTGGCATCACGCTCTCGACCGACGACATGGGTGGAGTGTTTGCGTTTCCGGTGGGGGTCGAGATTTTTGTGGGCATCCTCACGGTGCGGCTGGCGGTGTTGCGCGAGTTGCTGGGGCCGGGTACCGACCATGCCCTGCTGACGGAAATTCAAGCCGACACCACGTCGTTTTTCGTCTACGAAGATGCGGGAGACGACATCCTGGCGGTGTTGCGGCAACTGCGGCAGCCCCCGGCGGCACCTTCCCCGGCGCTGGGGCCGCTCTACTACCGCCTCAAAGCCCAGGAACTGCTGTACCTGTTTCTGGGGCGGCTGGCCCGCCGGCCCGCCCAGAAGCTGCCCGCCATGCACCCCGCCGACGTAAAGCGACTCATGCAGGCCCGCACACAACTGCTGGCCAACCTGGCGCAGCCGCCCCCGGCGGCGGCGCTGGCCGCTGCGGTGGGTCTGAGCGAAACCCGGCTCAAGGTTTTATTCCGGCAGGTGTTTGGGCGCAGTATCCACGCCTACTTTCAACAGGCCCGGCTGGCCGAAGCACGGCACCTGCTCCGCGACCCGGCACTGTCGGTGGCCGACGTGGGCGAACGACTGGGCTTCAGCAACCTAAGCCACTTTGCCCGACTATTCCGGGCCGCGACGGGCACCACCCCGAAAAAGTATGCCCGGCAAGCGGCGACCGAAACGGACTGATTTTTGGCCGGAACCGGCTATTATGCGCGGAACTAGGGGCCGTAGTTTTGCATCGTCAAACAGCCATTGACGGTCATCCCTACCTGTGGGCTGATAGATAAATTTTTAGTTTCACCCCCTATTTATTCTTCATGAACCTTCAACTCGACACCATTGGCTTGGTCGTGGCAGACATGGGCCGCGCCCTCGCTTTTTATCGCACCCTAGGCCTGCCCGTGCCCGAGGGGCAGACCGACGAGGCCCATGTGGAGCTGCACACGCCCGGCGGGCCCACGCTGGGCTTCGACACTGAGGCCATGGTAAAGCACCTCGACCCGAACTGGCCGCAGCCGAGCGGGCAGCGAGTAGGCCTACAATTTCGGTGCGAAACCCCAGCCGACGTGGACGCGACTTATGCCCGCGTGATGGCTGCTGGCCACGGCAGCCACACCGCCCCCTGGGATGCCTTCTGGGGCCAACGCTTCGCCCGCGTGATTGACCCGGACGGCAACATCGTCAACTTCTTCGCCGAACTGCACGGGTAGCCACTCGCTGGGCCGGGGCATCCTTCCCGCGCTGCCTTCGGTCCAAAACAGGCCGAAAGGGCGGCGGCACGGTTAACGCATTTGGGCCAACTGCTCCAACTCTTTCATGGCCCGCTGTAAGCGGGTTTCGGGCCGCTTGGCGCTGTCGATGCGGTAGGCCACGCCGCGCTGACGGCCGGGCGTGAGGCGGGCGAATGCCGCTGCGGCTTCGGGCCAGGCATCAAGGCCTTCAGCCAATTCGTCGGGCAGGTCCACTTGGTCGGGGTGGGGGTCGGCGGCCAGCGTAACTCGCAAGTTATCACCGACTTGAAAGCCCAGCTGGCGGCACACGAGCTTACCCAGCAGCAAATACCGGCCGCCGTCGGCGCGGGGCAACAAGCCACGGCGCAACGGGTGGCCGTTGAGGGTGACCAGCACCCGCTGGCTGGGCAGACTCCCAAAGGCCTGCACCACGGCCGAAGGCACCTGCAAGACCTGAATCAACATATCGCCGATGTCCTGACTTGTCAGTTTTGCCTGAAAAGAAAAACAGGGAGATTCCATTGCCGAAATCGTGCAGCGGTTTGGGGCAGAGTACCAGTTCCAGGTCAAATTGTTCAGCATTCAGGCAAGTACCCACTCGGCCGCCAGCCGGACGCATTCGGCGTGACGCGGGCAAGTGGTCAGGTGGTCGTTGACGAGACCAGCGGTTTGCAGCAGTTGGTAACTGCCCACTGGCCCAAGCAGGCCGAAGCCGCGCCGTTTTAGCTCGCGGGCTAGGGCGTCGCCAGCAGTAGCGGTGGCGGGCACCTGGGCGGCGGCGGTCCACTGATTTACCTGGGGCTGGCCACCCACAAAGGCATAGAACCAGCCCATCAGCGCCACGTCGCTGCCCGCTTTGGCCCGCAGCCACTGCCAGGCCTGGGCGTTTTGGCGGGTGGTTTCGGCCTTGCGGCGGTTGCGGATAACGCCCGGGGTTTTCAGAAATTCGGCAATATCGTCGTCTGTGAGGCGAGCCAGGCGGTCCGACTCAAAGTTGCACAAGGCTTCGTGGAACGCCTCGCGGCGCTTCAGCACCCAGTCCAGGGGCAGGCCAGCGGCAAAGGTGTGCAGCACAACGTACTCGAACAGGATAACGGGGTCGGTCACAGGTTCGCCCCACTCGTGCTGGTGGAAGGCGCGGAGGTGGTCGGCGGCAGCAAAGTTGGGGCAAGCAGGCACAGACGCAGGGAGTTGGTACTGCGAAGGTAGCCGGTTTCGGTCACCAAGCCCGGCAGCGCAGACAACATCTGAGGCCGTTTTTGGTTAGCCCGGCACCCTATCCCCTTCCCCGCATGAACATCGGCATCGTTTGTTACCCCACCTTTGGCGGCTCCGGCGTGGTGGCCACCGAGTTGGGCAAAGCCCTGGCCCAGCGCGGCCACCGCGTCCACTTCATCACCTACAGCCAACCGGTCCGGCTCGATTTCTTCAACGAAAACCTGTTTTACCACGAGGTGTATGTGCCCACGTACCCGCTGTTTCAGTTTCCGCCCTACGAGTCGGCCCTGACCAGCAAGATGGTGGACATCGTGCAGAATGAAAAGCTGGATGTGCTGCACGTGCATTACGCCATTCCGCACGCGGCGGCGGCCTTCATGGCCAAGCAGATACTGCTGGCGCGGGGCATTCGCATTCCGGTCGTCACAACCTTGCACGGCACCGACATCACGCTCGTGGGCAAAGATGCCAGCTACGAGCCCGTCGTAACGTTCAGCCTGAACCAGAGCGACGGCATCACGGCGGTGTCGGCTGATTTGCGGCGCGAAACCTACGAGTATTTTGCCGTGGAAAAGGAGATTGAAGTCATCCCCAATTTCATAGACCTCAGCCGGTTCAGCAAGCAGAACAAAAGCCACTTCCGGGCCGCCATTGCGCCCGACGGCGAGAAACTGCTCGTCCACACCAGTAACTTCCGGGCCGTGAAGCGGGTGGAAGACGTGCTGCGGATTTTCTGCGGGGTACGGCAACAGATTCCGGCCAAGCTGCTGCTTATCGGCGACGGCCCCGACCGCTCGCGCATGGAAAAGCTGGCCCGCGACCTGGACTGCCACCGCGACCTGCGCTTTCTGGGCAAGATGGAAGCCGTGGAGGAAGTTCTCAGTGTGAGCGACTTGTTTCTGATGCCTTCCGAAAACGAGAGCTTCGGCCTGGCGGCGCTGGAGGCAATGGCCTGCGAGGTGCCGGTGGTCAGCACCAACGCGGGCGGTATTCCCGAACTGAACGTGGACGGCGTGACGGGCACCGTGAGTAACATCGGGGACGTGCCCGACATGATTGCCAAAGCCCTGTACGTGCTGGACGACGCGAACCTGCCGCGCTTCAAATCGGCGGCGCGGGCGCGGGCCGAGGAGTTTGACGTGGCGAAGATTGTGCCGCAGTACGAGGCGTGTTACCAACGGGCCATTGAGGCGGTGCTGGCAGTATAGGCCGGGGTGGTCCGACGACTTTTTCGGTCGTCAGACCACTAAATTGCTAGGACAAACTTGCAGCGAATAGTGGTCTGACGACCTCATCTTGCGGCCAAAAGTCGTCGGACCACCCCGTTTTAAAACAACCCCACCACTTCGCGCTTCACCGCATCCAACGCTTGGGCGGTGGGTTCGGCGGCATCGGTCATCAGGGCTTCCAGGACGCGCTTGGCCAGCTCGGTGCCCCGTGATTGGGCGGGGTTTTGCAGCTCGTGGTAGGCGCGGTTCACCGTCGTCAGCACGCCTTCTTTGGCATCCTTGACCAGCGCCCAGGCATCGGGCGAGATGTAGAGTTGCTGGGAGAGGTTGTGCTCGTACTCGGCCCGGATTTCCTGTATCAGCAGGCGGTGGTAGTCCTGGGCGTTTTGGCCCGCGCTGCTCAAGCGCACGAGGATGTTGTTGGGCGAAATGCGTTCCAGAAACAGCACCACCCGCTCGTAGGCTTGCAGACGCAACGGTAGGGTGGTTTTGCTGTTTTCCAGGCGCAGCTCCACGAAGCGGCGCTGCTGCTCGCGGTCCAAAAACTGCTTGAACAGCAAGTAGATAATGGTGGCTACGATGATGGCGGGCAGCGTGATTTTCAGTATATCAACCAGGTATGCGGTGTCGTCCATTGGGGTTGTCGGCGGGGCCGGTTTGGGAGTGGTGTGCAAACTTACGGCGTGAACCGCCGCCCGGCCTGCGCTGTTTACCCATCCAACGCGGCAGCCGGTGGCGGCCGTACCTTTGTGGTCCACTTTTTCTCAGCTTCGCTATGGCTTCCGTTGCCACCCTCGCCCCCATCAGCCTCACCGACCGTGCCGTGGTAGAGGTCAAGAATATCATCCAGGAAAAGGACGTGCCCGCCGACTACGGCCTCCGCATTGGTGTGCAGGGCGGTGGCTGCTCGGGCATGAGCTATTTGCTGGGCTTTGACAAGGCCAAAGACCAGGACGAAACCTACGACCTGGACGGGCTGCTGCTCATTATGGACAAAAAACACGCGATGTACGTGCTGGGCATGGAAGTTGATTTTCAGGACGGCCTGAACGCGCGGGGCTTTGTGTTCAATAACCCCCAGGCCAAAAGCACCTGCGGTTGCGGCTCGTCGTTTTCGGCGTAGATGAATCTGGTAGTTGGTATTGGGTAGTTGGTAGTTTGATGGGAACGAAATAAGTGTTTCCCGCTACTCTCTATCCAACTACCAACTACCCAATACCAAGTACATCTTTATGGCCGATTCCCTCACCCACCTCAACACCGCCGGGCAAGCCGCGATGGTGGACGTAGGCGCGAAAACCGTCACGCCCCGCGTGGCCCGCGCCCGCGCCCGCGCCCGGTTAGGAGCCGATATTCTGGCCCTGGTGCAGGCCGGCGACCTGCCCACCCGCAAAGGCCCGGTGTTTCAAACCGCCATCCTGGCCGGGGTGATGGCGGCCAAAAAAACCGCCGACCTCATCCCCCTCTGCCACCCGCTGGGAATGGACAACTGCCAGGTGCGGATTGAGGTGCTGCCACCCGATTCGCTGCTGATTGAATGCACAGCCAGCGTGACGGGCAAAACCGGCGTAGAAATGGAAGCCTTGACTGGAGCCACGGTGGCCGCCCTCACGGTGTACGATATGTGCAAGGCCATGTCGCACGACATTGTGATTGAAGAAGTTCGGCTGGTGGAAAAGACCGGCGGAAAGCGGGATTATTTTTTGAATGAGGAATGAAAAATGAGGAATTGCTACTACCGAATCAGGCTGAAGCAATTCTTCATTGCTCATTCTTCATTGCTCATTATTTTCAAGGGTGCGCTGCTACCCACTCCGTGCCGTCCTCGTACTCTTCGCGCTTCCAAATAGTAACAACTTTTTTCAGGGTGTCAATGATGAATTGACAAGCCGCGAAGCTCTCGGCGCGGTGGGGCGTGGCCACGGCCACCACCACGGCCACGTCGCCCAGCGCCAGGGTGCCGGTGCGATGCACCACGGCCACGGCTTGCAGCATCGGCCACTGCACCAGCGCCTGGTCCGCAACGTGTTGTAGCTGCCGGAGCGCCATGCTTTCGTAGGCTTCGTAGTGGAGGCGGCGCACCGGGCGCCCCCCCGACTGGTTGCGGACCGTGCCCACAAACGCATTGACGGCCCCGGCGGCTTCGGTTTGCACCAGGGCCAGGGTGGCGGCCACGTCAATGGGCTGGTCGGTGAGGCGAAGCAGCGGAGTTTTCAGCACAATATTGGGCAGTTATCCGCCCGCAACGGGTGGAATGAGGGCGACTTCGTCGGCGGTGGTCAGGGTTTGGTCGGCAGTGGCGTACTCGTTATTCACGGCCACGGCGCAACTGGCCAATTGGGCCAGGGCCGGGTATTGGGCTTGCAGTTGGGCCAGCAACGCGCCCACGGTGGCGGGGGCATCGGCAAGTTGTAGCTCCGGGCGGCCCACGATGTCGCGGGTGATGCCAAAAAGGGAAACAGTGAGGGGCATGGAAGACGGAGAAATTGGCCCCGGCTGGGGGTGCAAAGGAACGGCAGGAACCGCACAACCGGCCTGCTGCCCAAACCCTGCCAGCAACGCGCGGGTTTTGGCGGCGGTGCGCGGCGGGCTTTGTGGCCGTTGCGGCCGACCTTTGCACTTCCAATCGTGTCAGCCTTCCTCACTCCGCCCGTTGTTTCCCCATTGCTTGACCAGCACGGTCGGCCGCTGGAGTACCTGCGGCTGGCCGTGACGGACCGCTGCAACCTGCGCTGCTTCTACTGTATGCCGGAGCAAGGCATTCAGTACCTGCCCAAAGACGAGTTGCTGACCTACGAGGAAATGCTGCGGCTGACGGCTGTGCTGGCGGGCCTGGGGGTGCGAAAAGTGCGTCTGACGGGCGGCGAACCCTTCGTGCGGCGCGACTTGGTGCCGTTCATGGCCCGGCTGGCCGAGGTACCCGGCATCCACGACATTAGCCTGACCACCAACGGAGTGCTGACGGCCCCGCACGTCCCGGAACTGGCCCGGCTGGGCATCCGCCACATCAACCTGAGCCTTGATACGCTGGACCGGGCGCGGTTTTTTCAAATCACGCGGCGCGATGAGTTGCCGCAGGTGCTGGACACGCTGGAAAAATTGCTGGCGGCGGGCATTGCGGTCAAAATCAACGCTGTGGTGATGGCCGGGCAGAATATTGAAGACCTCGTGCCACTGGCCGAACTCGGCCGCGACCAGCCGCTGGATGTGCGTTTCATTGAAGAGATGCCCTTCAACGGCGGCAGCCACGCGGCCACGCCAGAGCTGCTGCCCTGGCACCACGGCCGCATCCGGCAGCACCTGGAAGCACATTTTGGGCCGCTTGCGCCGCTGCCCACCCCGGCCGGGGCCACCGCCAGCGAATACCACATTGCCGGACACCGAGGCCGGGTCGGCATCATTGCGGCGTACTCGCGCACTTTCTGCGGCACCTGCAACCGTCTGCGTCTCACGGCCGAAGGTGGCCTCAAAACCTGCCTCTACGACCAAGGGGTGCTGGATGTGCGGGCACTGCTACGCGGTGGCGCTACGGATGCCGACCTGACGGCGGCGCTGGCGGCGGCGTTTCGCCACCGGGCCGCCGATGGGTTTGCGGCCGAACAACAGCGGCCCCTGCATCAGCTTAGTTTTGAGAGCATGGCCACGATTGGGGGGTGAGCAGCGACAATAAACCAATCGGCTTTGACCCCCAACCCAACCCCGTCGCAAATGCCCCCAGGTACTTCCCGAGGCCAGCACCGGGCGGCCGTGGGGGCACTTTTTTTTCTGTTGGGCTTGTGTTTTGCCAGTTGGGCCTCGCGCATTCCAGGCATTCAGCAGCGGCTGAATATTTCGGATGCCACGTTGGGGCTGGTGCTGTTTGCCATTCCGGCGGGGCAGTTGCTGTCGTTGCCGCTGGCGGGCTGGCTGGTAGCCCGGCGGGGCAGTCGGCAGGTGTTAGGATTAGGCATTGTGGGCTACGCGCTGGCTTTAGTGAGTTTGGGCTGGGCGGGCACCTTATTCGGGTTGCTGCCGGGGCTGCTGGCGTTTGGGGCGGCGGGCAATTTTTGCAACATCGCTGTCAATACCCAAGCCGTGGGCGTAGAACGTCTCTACACCAAGCCCGTAATGGCTTCTTTTCACGGGCTGTGGAGTTTGGCGGGTTTTAGTGGCGCGGCGTTGGGCACGCTCCTGAATGGCCGTGCGGTAGCGCCGGGCTGGCATTTTTTGTTGATTGCCGGGCTGGTGGCGCTGGGATTGGCCAGCAGTTGGCGCGGCCTCGTGCGGCGCGATGCCGGCACCGACCCCGACCAGGCGCTTTTTGTGCTGCCCGACCGCGAACTGCTGGGCCTGGGGGCCATTGCATTCTGCGCCCTGATGTGCGAGGGGGCCATGTTTGATTGGAGCGGCGTGTATTTCAAGAAGGTTTTGCTGGTGCGGAAGGGCTTGGTTGGGGTCGGCTACACGGCGTTTATGAGTACGATGGCGCTGGGCCGGTTTGGGGCCGACCGGCTGGCGGCCCGGCTGGGGGCGCGGCGCGTCATTCAACTCAGTGGCTTGCTCACAGCCAGTGGCTTGCTGCTGGCCGTGGCCTGGCCCGCGATGGGACCGGCGTTGGTAGGCTTTCTGCTGGTGGGCTTTGGCACGGCGGCCGTGGTGCCGCTGGTGTACAGCGCGGCAGGGCGCTCCGGCACCATGTCGGCGGGCATGGCACTAGCAGCGGTGTCCACGGTGGGGTTTCTGGGATTTTTGCTGGGGCCGCCGCTTATCGGGCTGCTGGCTGGGGCGAGTAGTTTGCGGGTGTCGTTCGGGTTCATCGCCTTCATGGGGCTGTGCGTGACGGCGGTGGCGAGCCGGGCGCGGGTGTAGCCGGCCTACTTTCCCAACCCCACCCAGCCACGTTGCTGGGCATAAAATACTCCCGTACCCACCACCAAGCCAATCAGATACCCATACGGCGGCAACCCCACGCACAGCACGCCCACCAGCAGCGCCAGCAGCAGTTGGCCCCGGTCGGCGCTGATGTCGCGCAGCAGAGCGGCCAGCGTCAGGGCCTCAAACAGCAGCAACACACCCAGAACGGGCAGCGGAAAAATCTGCACAATCTGCTGAAATTCCTGGCTGAAAAACAGGCCCATTGTTAGGAAAAGCAAGCCATAAAGCACTACCGAGCCGCCCGTGCGGGCACCAAACGTGTAGTGCCCCACCAGGCCGCCCGACCCGTGGCACACCGGAAAGCCGCCCAGAAACGGGTTCACAAGGTTCATCAGGGCGTAGGTAAAACTGATTTGGCGCACCGTGAGCGGCCGGTCAGGAAAATAATCATGGACTACTTGCTTGGTAGCCAGAATGGAATTGCCCAACGACAGCGGAATTTGGGGCAGGGCCAAAATGAGCGCCCCGGTGAGAATATCGGCCCGGCCGGGTACCTGCCAAGTGGGCAGCCGGAACGCAATGCCCGCCGACACGGTGGCCAGATTAAGCTTGAAAATCAGGGCGTACACCACCCCCAACCCCACCACTACCAGCGCCGCTGGCCAGCGGCGGTTGCCGAGCAGCAGCACCGTGAGCACAAACGCGGCGGCGGCCAAACCGTAGCCGCTGGCCCCATCGGCGGGCACGTAGGTTTTCAGAGCCAGCGTGCTCAGTTGCAAGGCCAAGCCTAACTGAATGCCGCGCACCACCGTTTTGGGCACCAGCCGCGCCAGCCCGTCAATCAGGCCCGTGATGGTCAGCACCAGCATACTCACCCCGATGGCCAGCCCGCCGCCATAGACCACGCGGCCCGGCAGTTTCTGGGCAATGACCAGCGCGGCAAACGCTTTGAGCGGCTGCACCGGCATGGGCATTCGGTACCAGAGGCCCGAAAACACCTGCATCAGCCCGAATAGTATCAACACGCTGGCGCTGTCCAGACCCGCAGCCGCCACCACGCCGATGAGCAAGGGCAAGTCGGTGCCCAGGTCGCCAAAGGCCCCGGCTAGTTCGTTGCGGTCAAAGCGAAGGGCGGGAGCAGGCATGGGTGCAGGGCCAACCGCACCGGCCAGCAAACGCCAAAAGTACGCACCCCACTGACCCCGACCGCAAGTCTAACCGTTCAGGAGGCGGGCCAGCAGCAGCAACGCCAGCAACAACGACGTAACCAACGAAGTTTGCCGGGTCGTTGCCACCTTAAAAGACTGTTTTATTGCACTCATACGCCAAACACTAAATGCCCGGCCACGGCTGGCAGCGCACTTGCGGGCACAAAGGTAACGGGGCCACATTGCCGTTTTTTAGCCCCGGTGTTACCTTAAAAATCCGTGCCGCTTATTCCGTAGTTTCGGCCGGGGTGGGCGCGGCGCGGCGCGTTTCGCCCGCCAGAATGGTCAGGTTGTACGCCACCGTGGCCCGCACCCCGTTGTTGAACTCAAACACCGGCAGTTGGCTCACCCGGTCCAGGGCCGGGTGTTGCAAAATCTGGTTGAAATATTCCAGTTCCAAGCGAAAATTCTCGTCCACCCGGTAGCCAAAACCCAGGCCCAGCCAGTTCTGGTTGAACACATTGAGGTTCACATTGCGCCCGAAGCTGACGAAAGCTTCGTTATCGGCCACGGCGTAAAATTCGCCGTCTTCCAGCGTGTGGCCTTGTAGCGGCAGGGCCAGCTTCAGCAGCCAGCGCAGCCGGTTTTGGCGGTTCCACACGGCTTCGTTGTTCAGCGGCCCGCTGGCTCCCGGAATGCCCAGGTAGCGTTGCTCGTAGCGCAGGCGCTGGGTCAGGTTCACGTAGCCCACCCGGTCGGTCAGGGTCAGGTCGCCGTAGAACCGTTGTTCGGGAAATTCCCCGCCCGCCGCCAGCGGGTGAGTACCATAGGACGAAGTGCTGAGGTAGCCGTAGCCCGCCCCTGCCCGCAAGCGTGGCAGCAGTTGGTAGCCCAACCCGGCCTGCACCAGAAACTGCTGCGGGTCGGCCCCCAGTTTCACCCGCCGCAGTTGCGCCTCGGTGTGCAGGGTCCACTTGGTGCCTAGCGCATTATCACCGACATACACTGCCCACGCAATGGCATTATAATCCTGGATGCGGAGCGGCTGGGCCGCCGCTGGCAAAGCCAGCAACCCGACCAGGGCAAGGAATAATTTTTTCATAAGTTGAACCAACAAGTGCTTGGCAACCGCCCAAAACGGCAGCTACAACACCATTTTGTAATGCTGAATGTCGCACTCCGCAAACATCTCCCCCACCGCCCGAAACCCGTGCCGCTCGTAGAACGGAATGGCCCGCAACTGCGCGTGCAAGTACACCAACGCGGCCGGAAACTCCTGCCGCACATCGCGCAACACCGCCCCCAGCAACGCGCTGCCCACCGCTTGGTTGCGGTAGTGCGCCAGCACCGCAAACCGTTCCAGCTTAATGCCTTTGTCGGTTTCGCGCCAGCGGGCGGCCCCGGCGGGCTGCCCGTCGGCGGCACGGGCCAGGTAGTGGCGGGCACCGGCGCGGTCGTGTTCGTCGTATTCCTCGTCCAGCGGCACGCCTTGCTCGGCCACAAACACGGTTTCGCGAATGCCAAAGGCCGCGTCCAGGTCGCGCAGGTCAGTTATTTTCTCGGCGGTGGTCATGGCGCAACTACCTGTTTAATCTTATCCAACTCGGCGCGTAACGCCCGGTATCCCTCGGCTCCAAGCTGTGTTTCGCTCAGTACTGGAGTGCGTGGACTGGAAAGCTGGTAGAACCGCGAGTGGTCCGTTAAAGCTGGCACTGCCTCTTTCCACAGCCGTTCCGAGCGCAATCCAATTATCAGCGCCCCTCGCTCAACAGCTTGCCGCACCAAGCTAAATCCGTACTCTTGCGAGGGCATCTGATGGCGGGAATGTTTGTAAGACGTGGAGCGGTAGGGCGCGTATTGGACACTTAAAAAAGCCTGGGCCAACAGCTTGTCGTCGTAATGCTGCCGCAACGGCTTCATGCGCCGATGCCACCACTGCTGCCCGGCATCTCCGTTCAGCTCCGGGTCCAGAAAAAACAACGGGTATTCCAGCGTCGCGTCGTGGCGGTAGTTGCGAAAATTTATCTCCCGAAACTCGGCGTGATGTGGTTGGCTTCGTCAGCTTCCTTATGCCCCGGATTCAGCCCAAGCAATACGATGGGTGCGTCGGGGCTACCTTGGAACGGCAGCGGTGGCAAGTGCAGGCGATAGGCGGTAGAACTGATGTTTTCTTCGCTGTACACATCCAAAAATGGCAAGTCCTGAGGCAACACGAAGGGTGCTTGCGTAGGCAAAGCAAGCCAGGGATTGTCAAGGGTAAGCGCAGTTTTCATAAATCTGTTTTTTATAAAATGCAACCGAAACCGGCCCGTTCACAGGGCTTGTTCGTGGTTCACGGGCAACGGTTCGGCGGGTTCGGCGGGGCGGGCTTCGGCGGGGCGGCGCTCGTCGCGGCGGGTATTGGGGTGCTTGCGTTCCAGTTCGCGGCGCTCCTCGTCGGTGTCAAACTTGTCGTAGGCCAGCACGATGTCCTTCACCAGGCGGTGGCGCACCACATCCTCGGCGGTCATTTCCACGAAGCCGATGCCGGGCACGTCTTTTAGGATGTCCAGGGCCTGCATCAGGCCCGATTTCTGGCGGGTGGGCAGGTCAATCTGGCTGCGGTCGCCGTTCACCATCACGCGGGCGCTCGGTCCCATGCGGGTCAGAAACATCTTTATTTGGCTCGGCGTGGTGTTCTGGGCCTCGTCGAGCAGCACGAAGGCATTGTTCAGCGTCCGGCCGCGCATATAGGCCAGGGGCGCAATTTCAATGATTTTGTTTTCCTGGTAAAATTTCAGCTTCTCGGCCGGAATCATGTCTTCCAGCGCGTCGTAAATCGGGCGCAGGTAGGGGTCCACTTTCTCCTTCATGTCGCCCGGCAAGAAGCCCAGGCTTTCGCCCGCTTCCACCACCGGCCGCGAGATGATGATTTTCTTAACCTCTTTGTTTTTAAGCGCCCGCACGGCCAGCGCCACCGAAATGTACGTCTTGCCCGTGCCCGCTGGCCCTAGCGTGAAAGTCAAATCGTGGCTCAGCACGGCATCCACCAACTTCTGCTGGTTGGGCGTTTTGGCTTTTATCACCCCGCCTTTGGCCCCAAACAAAATAACGTCCGGCGAAGCCGCCATCATGCGCCCTTCGGCTTCTTCGCTGCCCGCCGAGAGGTGCTGCCGCACGTCGCGCTCCGTCACGTTGCCGTACTGGTGGTAGTGCTCGATGAGCGACGAAAAAATGTCGTTGATGCGGGCAATGACTTCGGTCTGGCCCTGGATTTTGATTTCATTGCCCCGGCTGATAATCTTGGAGCCGGGAAACGCAGCAGCCAAGTGCCGGATGTTTTGGTTGTCGGCCCCGAGGAAATCCACGAGCGACACGTTTTCGAGGGTGATGATTTTTTCGACCAACGTTTTTTGGTTAGTTAGGTGAGGCGGTGACGGGCTGAGGCGGGCCTGCTGATGCAGGAAGCATCGTGCAAGTGGTAATAATCAAGTCGAGTGAGTTAGTGGGGCGGCGAGATGCTTTCTGCGTCAGCAAGACCGCCACTCCCCGCACTTCCTCTCCTTTTAACCAAACCGGCTACTTTTGTCGCCGGTTCGCGCCGATGGGCAATACTACGAAGAAACCCCCGCACCGGCATGGCTTTGCTCACTCTTCTCACCGATTTTGGCTACCGCGACCACTACGCGGCGGCCCTGCGGGCACGGTTGCTGGCCCTGGATGCCGCGCTGCCAGTGGTCGAAATCAGCCACGGGGTCGAACCGTTCAACATTCCGCACGCCGTTCATGTGTTGCAGGCGGTGTTCCGCGATTTTCCGGCGGGCACCGTGCATGTGGTCGGCGTGAACGACCGGGGCGTGGGCGAAGAATCCGCGTGGCACGCGGCCCGCTTTCAGAACCACTACTTTGTGGTGGCCGACAACGGCTTGCTGGCCCTGCTCTGCGACGGGCCGCCCGACTTGCTGGTGGCCCTGCCCGCCGCCGCCACCCCCTCGCCCACCCGCGACGTGCTGCTGCCCGCCGCCGTGGCCCTGGCCCAGGGCGCACCCCTCGAAAGCCTCGGCCCCGTCGTCACCGGTTATCATTTGGTAAACAACTTCCAAGTGCGCTTGCAGGACAACCGCATCACGGGCCACATCGTCCACGTGGACCACTACGGCAACCTCATCACCAACATTTCGCGCACGGCGGTGGAGGTGGTGGGGCGCGGCCGGCCGCTGGCCGTGCACTTCGGCCGCGAAAAGGTACACATCCTGCGCCCCCACCTGGCCGCCGCCAACCCCGGCGATGCCGTCGTGGCCTTCAACAGCCAGGACTGCCTTTGTATCGGCATCGGCCAGGGCCACGCCGCCGAGTTGCTCGGCCTGCACTTCGACTCGCAGGTGGACGTGCGCTTCGCGGGCGAGTAATTTCGCGGGCGAGTAACGAGTAAGTAACACAACCCGCCGCATTGCCGTACATTTAGCCGCCGCCGGGGTATTCGGCGGCATTTTTTATTTCCCCTCCTTTTCTTCCCCTCTTTTTCATGAACAATTTTCTTACTCCTGCCGGGCAGGCCCGCCGCCTGCGCGGTGGGCTGCTGGCCCTGGCCTTGGGCGCGTTGGGCAGCGGTGCCGCCCAGGCCCAAATCCTTAACTACACGCCGGTCAATGCCCAGAACGTAACGGGCGCCTACGTTGACCTGGGGGTCAATGGCATTCCCATTGCAACCGCCAGCACCGACGATGCCAACTCGGCAGCCCTGCCCCTGGGGTTCACCCTCAATTTCAACGGCACGGCGTTCACCCAGTTTGTGCTCAACACCAACGGCCTGATTCGCCTGGGTGCCGCGCCACCCTCGGCCACCAACGTTTTCCTGAGCCAGGACCAAACCGCCAGCAACACGGCGGTGGACCCGTTAAACAGCACCGACCCGGCCGATGTCAACTTGGTGATGCCCTTCAACATTGACCTGGTAGCTGGCAACGGGGCTGGCGGGGCCAGCTACAAGTACCTGACCTTGGGCCCCACCGGGGCCCACATCACCACCGTGCAGTGGACCAACGTGAGCGACAAGGCGGGCACCGGCACCGACGTGTCGGCCACGCAGTACGCCAACTTTAGCTTTCAAGTCCGGTTCTTCGAGGCCACCGGTAACATTGAATTTGTGTACGGGCCGGCCGTGGCGGGCGCGGGTGCCCCCATTGCCCGCTTTCCTAACGTAGGCATCAAGGGGTCGTCGGCCACCCAAACGGTGCTGGCCAACAAAACCCTCAGTTCGGACCCGTGGAGTACCACGGTTTTTATTCGGGGTCCGTATGGTACGAGCACGCACAACTTCCGCGCCACGGTAGCGCCCGACCTGGGCCGCACCTACCGGTTTGTCCCCACTGCGGCCACGTCGGTCGATGCGGCCCTGGCCGTGGTTTATACCCTGGGTGAAATTTCGCGCACGGTGGCTTCGCCACACGTCGTGAAAGCAGTAGTGACCAACGTGGGCGGTGCCGCCCTAACCAACGTGCCGGTGACGTTGGCCGTAACGGGTGTCACCTCGTTTACCAATACCCAGACCATTGCTGCGCTGGCTTCGGGTGCTTCGGCCACCGTCACCTTTGCCGCTTACCCCGTCACAACCCTCGGCACCAACACCGTGACCGTGACCGTGGCGGCCCCCGGTGACTTGGTTGCCGCGAACAACTCGGCCAGCTCGTCGCAGCTGGTAGCCGACCGTCTGGCCTACACCGACCCGGCCGTCACCACTTTTGCTGGCAGCCTGGGTTCTGTGGCCGCCAACAGCTACTTGTTTGTGAAATACACCACAACCGGGCCGGCCAATGTAACGGCCATTACCCCCACTTTTGGCGGGGCTGGCATGGCCGGCGATACTTACCAGGTGCTCGTATACGATGCTACCGGCACGGGCGGGACACCCGGTGCGGCCCCACTTTATACCTCGCCTGCACGCCCCCGCCCCGTAGCAGCCGGGCCTGATGTGGTTACGATTACTCCCACGGCCGTGAACGGGGCTTTCTTTGTAGCTACCAAACAACTGGCGGCGAACAACATCGGCCTATCCTATCAAAGTGAATCACCCTTGCGCCCCGGTATTTTTTACTTCTCCGCCAACGGCACTTCGTTCACTGACCTCAGCACCTCGACCTTCCCGGCCCGACTTGCGATTGAGGCCACTGTAATTTCAACGGTTTCTGCTACCCGTGCCGTGCTGGCGGGCGGCGAGTTGGCCGTGTTCCCCAATCCCGCCCACGGGGCCTTTACGGTGGCCGTGCCCGCCCTGGCCAGCCCCCAGCCGGGCGTGTTGGAGGTCATCAACGCCCTCGGCCAAGTGGTGCGGACGCAGGCGCTGGCTCCGGCCAGCCGCGCCACCCAGGTATCGGTAGATGCCGCCACCCTCGCCCCTGGCATCTACACGGTGCGGGTGCGGGCCGGGGCCGAAGCCGCTGCCGTGCGCCTCACGGTGCAGTAGGGAGCGCGGCCGTTGATGGTCCGACACCTTTTTCCAGTCAAAAGCCGCTTCCCAGCTTGGGGAGCGGCTTTTTTGGTGGGGCGGAAGCCCCGGCAGCGCACCGTTACTTTTGTGGCTTCATTCCGTTGCCCCTTGCCGTGTCCGAACTGCTTGCCGATACCGTCGTCCGCCCCGACTGCCGCCATTTTCGCGGCGACCTGCCCTGCCGCCCTAATAAAACTGAGGGCTACGTGTGTGCCGACTGCCCGGTGTATGCACCCGTCACGCAGCGCATTCTGCTGATAAAGCTGGGGGCCATTGGCGATGTCATCCGCACCACGCCGCTGCTGCGGCGGCTGCGGCAGGAGTATCCGGGCTGCTTTATCACCTGGCTCACGCTCACGCCCGCCATCCTGCCCCAGGGCGCGGTGGACGAGATTCTGACGTTTGACTTTGCCAGCGCCCTGCACCTGGCCGCCCGCCGCTTCGATTTGGCCATCAACCTGGACAAGGAAAAGGAAGCCTGCGCCCTGCTGCTACAAGTGCAAGCCCCCGAAAAGCGCGGCTACACCCTGCGCGAAACCGACGGCGTGGCCTGGCCCGCGAACGCCGGGGCTGACCACAAGTACCTCACCGGCCTCTTCGACCAACGCAGCCTGGCCAACCGCAAGCCCTACGTGCAGGAGATTTTTGAGCTGTGCGGCTTTGACTTCCGGGGCGAAGAATACGTGTTCGACAACCACGCCGACCAGGGCTACGACTGGAGTGCCCTGCCCGCCGCCCGCCCCCGCATCGGCCTCAACACCGGCTGCGGCGACCGCTGGACCACCCGCCTCTGGAGCACCGAAAAGTGGGTGGAGTTGATAACCGGCCTGCAAGCCGCCGGCTACGCGCCCGTGCTGCTGGGTGGCGAAGCCGAAGACCCGCGCAACCGCGAACTGTACGCCGCCACCGGCGCGGCTTACCTGGGCACCTTTTCCCTGCCGCAGTTCATCAACCTGATGCACCAAATGGACGGCATCGTGACCCAGGTCACGATGGGAATGCACATCAGCATTGCGCTGGGCAAACCCACCATTTTGATGAACAACATCTTCAACCCCTACGAATTTGACCTCTACGGCCGGGGCCAAATCGTGCAGCCCAACCGCGAATGCGTGTGCTTTTACCGGGGGACGTGCAAGTTGGGGGTGAGTTGCATGGAGGAATTGCCCGCCGCCAAGGTGCTGGCGGCGGTGCGGGAGAGCGTGGCCATTTAGCGGGCTGTGGGCGCTATTTTTTGCGCCTGGCTTGCACCTGCGCCACATACTCGGCCGCCGACGTGGCCCCGATAATCGTGGCCAGCGCGGGCAGCGGCAAGTCCTCCGCTCGCTTGAAGTTGATGCAGCCCTTGCCGGTTTTCAGGGTCGGGGCCAGCGCCGTGAGGCGCTCCCGCAGCTCCGGCAGCACGTACAGCGGGGTCAGGTGCAGGCTCAGGTAGTTTTTCTGGTTGGCCAGGGCGAGGCACATTTCGGTGCCCGCCCGAAACTCCAGGTACTTCGGGCCGATGTGTTCGGTGTAGTCGGCGGGCACGGCGGCCCGCACCATGGCCCACACGTGCCGGGCGGGGGCTTGCCGGGCGGCGGGCAGGGCGGCGATGAATTGGTCGAAGGTGAGCGGAGCAGGCACGGGGAAAAGGGGAAATGCGGCGGCAAGTTAGGGGGTGGCCAGCAGGCGGGTGATTTCGGCTATTTCAAAATTCAGGGCGGCCAGGCGCACTTGCAACAGCGCGGGGCTGCCGGCTTCGGTCCGCACCACGTCGGCCGCCCGGTCCTCGAAACGGTCCAGCCGCGCTTGGGCGCGGGCATCGTCGGCCGCAAAGGCGGCCCGCAACGCGGGGGCGGCCTGCTGCCAGCGCCGGGCCTGGGCCAGGCGCACCTGGGCGCGGTGCAGCTTTTGCTCCAGGGGCCACACCTCCAACGCCAACCCCTGGCGGCGAAATTCCAGGTCGTCGCGGTCGGTCGCGGTCAGGGCCGGGGGCGGCGGCGGAGCCGGCGGGGCACCGGGCGGGGGCAGGGCCTGGTAGAGCTTGAAGAGCCACCCGAACGGGGCCAAAGGCAGGGGGCGGGTGCCGTGTTCGTGCATCGAGAGGGCCTGCCGCGACACGTTCAGGAGCGCGGCCAGGCCCGCTTGCGTCAGGCCCAGGTGCGCCCGCACGTGCTGGCTCTCGTTGAGAAGGGGCGAAGGCCCGCGCTGGTTGGAAAATTTACGCATCGGCAGCAATCGGCAGCAGCAAAACAAACGCAGCCCCGGCACCGCCGGCGCTGTGGCATTACAGTGTGTGGCAAAAAAACTTGCCACGAACAACGATGCCACAACGTCGGCCGCCGCGCCGGGGTTCCCCCCGCCCCCGCAAGCGGGGCCGGCTCACGGCCGCCCCGCCACTTCCTTGAGGGCCGCCACCAGCACCTCCCACAAAAACTGCTGTTTCACGCGCCGCGTCCCGGCCTCAAAGCGGGCCTGTTTTTCGGGGTGGGTGAAATAATCCACCAGCGCATCGGCCAGCGCGGCCACCGTGGGCGGCACCACGTAGCCCACTTCGCCGTCGGGAATCAGCTCGGCCAAGCCGCCCACGTCGGTCACCAGCATGGGCCGCTCGAAGTGGTAGGCCACCTGCGACACGCCGCTTTGGGTGGCGTTTTTGTAGGGCTGCACCACCAGGTCGGCGGCGCAGAAATAGTCGCCCACCCGCTCGTTGGGGATGAAATCGGTGGCTTGCACCACGCGGTTTTCCAGGTTGAATTTCTGAATCAGGGCCTCGTAGGGGGCCGCGTCTTCGTAATATTCGCCGGCAATGACGAGCTGCACGGGCAACGCCGCCAGGCGCGGGTCGGCCCAGGCTTCGAGCAGCAAATCCAGCCCCTTGTAGGCCCGGATGAAGCCAAAAAACAGCGCGTAGCGGGTGCCGGTGGGCAGCCCCAGCGCCGCCAGGGCCGCCGCCTGCGGCTTGCTGGGGCCGAAATTGTCGTAGAGCGGATGGGGCCGGTACAGCGCCGGCCGGTGCCCGAAGCCCAGCGCCTGCAAGTCGCCCAGCACGCTCCGGCTCATGGTCACGAAGCCGTCGCAGGCGCTCAGAAAGTAGCGCGTCAGGGGCCGGTCGCCGGGCCGCCGCTCGTGCGGAATCACATTGTCGGTGATGGCCACCACCCGGCTGTGGCCGTTGCCGCGCACCAGCCGCGCCACCGTGCCCAGGGCCGGCCCCATAAACGGCAGCCAGAACCGAAACACCACCAAATCGGGCCGCTCGCGGGCCAGCCGCCGCCCCACCTTCACCCAACTCAACGGATTGACCGAATTGAGACTGACCTCGATGGCCAAATCAGCCGGGGCGGCTTCGGTACTAAACTGCGTCTGGCCCGGAAAAAGAAAATCGGGGTATTGCAGCGAGAACGTCACCAGTCGCACCGCATCGCCAGCGGCCGCAAAGGCCCGCGCCAGCCGCTCGTTGTATGTAGCCAGCCCCCCCCGTAGCGGATAGGCTGGCCCAATGATGACGACGCGCATAGACAAAAATTGTGGCGTGAGCTTGCGGTGGCCCTTAGCGTCCCCGGCGCATGGTTTGGGGCGTTTCTTCGGTGCCGCCCGCCCCCGCCAGCTGGGTCAGTTCGTTGTTGATGTAGTCAAACAGGGCCTGCACTTCGGCCGGGGCGTTGTCTTCTACGGTCACGGTTTTGCTGCCCCCCGCCCGGTCAAACAGCGTCAGGCGGGTGGCCGGAATGTCGGTGGCCCCGCTGGCGTAGCTTTCCTGCAACTCCGGAAAGTTGATTGCCTGGGCTTGCTGCTGCACGGCCGCGAGCGTGGCCGTTGGCAGTTGCAATTCAAAGGTGCCCACGCGGGGCACGTTTTGCTGGCCCACGTACACCACGCGGCCGTCGGGCCACACCGTGGCCGTGTAGCTGGGACCAGGCCCCCGGCTGGGCATTTTGGCGTACACCAGGGCGGGCACTGCGTTGTTGGTTAGTCCGCTTTGCTCGGCGTTGCCGCCCCGCATGGGCTTGATGCCGCCGGTCAGCCCGCCGGTGGGCTGTTCGCCGGAGCCGCCCGGCTGGTTCATTTCTTCGCCGCCCCTGGTTGGCCCGGTTCCCGGAACGGGCTTGATGCCACCGGTGGGGTATTCGGGGTCAGCACCGCCGCCGGGACTGGGGTTGTCGCGCATCGGCTTGATGCCACCCGTGCGAATGTCGGGACCAGGTTCGTCATGCATGGGCTTGACACCCCCGGTGCGAACGTCGGGACCAGGTTCATCATGCATGGGCTTAATGCCACCGGTGCGGATGTTGGGGTCGGGGTTGTCGCGCATGGGCTTGATGCCGCCCGTGCGGATGTCGGGAACAGGCTCATCGCGCATGGGCTTGATGCCACCGGTGGGGTAGGCTGGGTCAGCGCCGCCGCCGGTGGGGTTGGGGTTGTCGCGCATGGGCTTGATACCGCCCGTGCGAATCGGGGGCGGGGTGTTGGTGCCAGTGTGCGTGCCGCCATTCGGGTAGCTGTAGTTTCCATTGGGCTGGCTGTTGCCGCCATTGGGATAGTTTCCCCCGCCGCCGTTGGGGTTGCTGCCGCCGTTGTTGGTAGGGCTACCGCCATTGTTGGGGTTACTCCCGCCCCCGTTGGGGTAGTTGTTGCCACCGCCATTCGGGTAGTTGCCCCCCCCATTGGGGTTGCTACGGGTGCCGCCCGGATACCGGGTGCCGCCGTTGGGGTAGCCCCCGTTGGGCTGGTGTACCACGGTGGTCGTGTGGTCGTGGATGTACACCGTGTCGGTGGTGTGGTATTCATAAGCTTGGTTGCTGTACCGCCCGTGGCGATACGTGCCGTCGCCGGGAGGCGGCCCGTAGTAGTGGACAGTGCAAGCCGGAAGGGTCGCCATCAGCACGAGGGCCAACCCGATGAAGGAATTTTTCATGCGTGAAACACAGTGAAAGTGAAGGTGAACAGGGTGGTTCAGGTGCGGCTTGCAAGCTCCGTTGCCCGCCCCATTACAATAGGTGTGCCAGTCGGGAACTTTTCGCCAAAACTTCCTCACCGCAACCGCTCCCGCACCAGGTAATCGTTGCGGTTCTGCCCGTTGAGTTGCACCAACTCGGCCAGAAAACCGACCAAAAACAACTGCACCCCCACCACTACCGCCACCAGTGCCAGAAAAAACAGGGGCTGGTCGGCCACGCTCCGCGCCCGCAAATGGTGCCACGACAGGTACCACTTTTCACCCGTCAGCCACAAGGTTATCAGCATCCCGACCAAAAACGCCAACGTTCCCAACACCCCGAAAAAGTGCATCGGCCGCCGCCGAAACCGGCTCACGAACGTGATGCTCGCCAAATCCAGAAACCCGTAAATAAACCGCTCCAAGCCAAACTTCGTCACCCCATACTTACGCTCCTGGTGCTGCACCACCTTCTCCCCAATCCGCCGAAACCCGTTCCACTTCGCAATCACCGGAATGTAACGGTGCATCTCGCCGTACACCTCAATGCTTTTCACTACCCGCTGGTCGTAGGCCTTCAGCCCGCAGTTGAAATCGTGCAGCGGAATGCCCGAAATCCAGCGCGTCGCCCCGTTGAACAGCTTGGTCGGAATCGTTTTGGACAGCGGGTCAAACCGCTTCTGCTTCCAACCGCTCACAAGGTCATATTTTTCCTCGGTAATCATCCGGTAGAGTTCGGGCAGTTCCTCCGGCGAGTCCTGCAAGTCCGCGTCCATCGTGCACACCACCCGCCCCCGCGCCGCCTCAAAGCCCACATTCAGCGCCGCTGACTTCCCGTAGTTGCGATTGAACCGAATGCCCCGCACCGCCCCATCCGCCCGCCCCAATTCCTCAATTACCGCCCACGAATCGTCCGTCGAGCCGTCGTCAATCAGCAGCACCTCGTAGCTCAGGCCGTGCGCCGTCAGCACCCGCCGAATCCACTGCGTGAGTTCGGGCAAGGATTCCGCCTCGTTGAGCAACGGAATGACGATGGAAATTTCCACCGGAAAATCAGCGGGCTTATTCAAATTCAGGCTGGGGGTTTTTAACAATGGCCGCCACAATCAGGGCCACCACCAAGCCCAACATCACCGACCCCAGCACCACGGTGAGGGAAAAAATCGGCTCCGTCATCATTTTGCGGGTGATGCCCAAGGCTTGGTCCATTTGGTCGTCGCTCATGCTCCCTTTGGCTTCCATGTCGCTCCGCACTTTGTCCAGGATGCGGCCCATCATCTCCGTATCCACAAAGTGCGTGTAGATGTACGAAAAAGCGGCGCTCACCACGCCCGACACCGCCGCCAGCAGCACCCCGATGCCAATGCCCTGGCCGTAATCCATAAAACCCGCGTTGGCCTTTTTATAAAACTGCATGGCCAGCACCATGCCCCCCACCAGCACCAACGCATTCAGCCACTTGGCCGGACTCTGCTCCAGGTGGCTCATATTGAGCACAAAAGAAATAATACTCCCCACCAGCCCGGTGAGCAACCCGTAACGCAAGCCCACCGCAGCAGGCGTAACAGAAGCAGTAGTATTTTCCATAAAAACCAGAAATTAAGAAGAAGAAAACCTATTCCCGCAAAAATATCCCCGCCGGTATCGCCAGCACCAAGCCCAGCGTCAATACCTGCAAAAAATTCCCCATCGCCATGTCGCCCACCGTAATGTGCCGCACCCGCTCCGCCTGCTGCCGTTGCACCTCCGCTGGCACCACGGCTTTGGCGTTTTCGCGCTGCTGCGTCTGCACAATTTCCAGCACCTCGGCCCGGTGCCGCGCCACCGCCACTTCTCCCGCCCCTGCCGCCAACCCCACCACCCCCAGCGCCGACAACGAAGCCGCCAACACCACCGTCAAGCTGCCCACCCCCAGCGCTGGCCCCAAACCCGGCTTATCTGGCCGCACTGTTCGGCGCAGCAGCCACTGACTCCCCACCGCCGCCAAAGGCACCAGCAGTTGCGCCAGAATCTGTTTTGGCCCAAAACCGTTGTTGCCAGTCAGTTGCAACCCCACTATCCACAACACACACCCCAGTCCCGCTCCTACCCCAAAGCGCAACGCCAAGCGTCCGACCCATGCCACTGCCCCTTCCGCTTGCGGCACACCCCCAGTATTCAAAGCATCGGCCATAAGCAGCAGCAGTATTTGGGCGAAAGATACGGGCTAAGCCAATTTCCAACGCCCGTTCACCTACCCCCACTCCACCAATTAGGCCACCGCCACCCGCGCCGCCGCCCGCCGCTGCCCCCCAAACCGCAACAGCAGCCCTTCCGCCAGCAAGCACAACAACGCCGCCAGCAAGCAATACCGCCACAGCGGCTGCCCCGTCTGCGCCGCCCGCAACGTCGCCAGCCCCGCGCCCCCCGCCCCCGCTTCCACTACCCGAATATTTGGCCGGTTCGGCCCAATCAATGCCCGCAATTCCTCCGCCGAGTACGCCGCCAACTCCGATTCCTTCTTATCAGCATTGAAAGCTAAAGTGGTCAAAGTCTTCCCATCACGCTGCACTTGGTAAAAGCCCGGGGCATCAAGCGTAGCGGGTACATCAAGCCGCACCTCCGGGCCCTGCACCCGTTGCGCCGGTATCAGCGTCACACTATCCTTCACCAGCCGAAACGCCGCCCGGTCGGCCGCCGCCCCAGTCCCCGGCGTAGGCGTAGGCAAGGTCAGCGCCACCGTCCCCTGCGTCAGCCGGTACGCGGGCAGTTGCTCATCCCGGTAGCTCAACATCGCCAATCGGTACAGCACTGGCACAAACAGCGCATGACTCGTAAAGTCCGAATACTCCCTCGCAAACGGGGCCGAAAATACGTACACCTTCCCCGCCCCGCTGCCAAACTCCGCCAAATAGCTTTCCCCATCCCGCAGCCGCATAATGTCGGTGCCAGTCCGCGCCCAGCGCAGCACTGGCGCCACGCGGGGCATCGTCACCGCCCGCTGCTGCGCCCCAAACACGTCCCGGAAAAACGGCTCCTGCGTATTGGGCATCGCGACCTCCCGCAGTTCCGGCGGCGTAGCCAGCGCCTCCCACTGCGCCATCCCCGTCCCCAAAGCTTTGAAAAGCTGTTGATAAGAATCCCGCCCCGCCATCAAAGCCGAAGGTATCACCACCACGCTCCCGCCCCGCTTGGTCACGCCCGCCAGCGCCTCGCGTAGCCCCGCGTCCACTTGCGCCACCTCCCGCACCAGCACCAGGTTAGCTGTTCGCAGTTGCCCATAGTCCACATTTTGCGGCTTCGCAAACGAGTAGCTGAACAACGGCTCGTCTCCATACAACCCCTGCGCCACCGGCTCCGCCCCAATCTCCACCACCCGAATAGCCGCCGCTGGCTGCAACGTAAAGTAGTAAGTATTGTCAAATGTCACTGGCGCGTCCTCTGTCACCACCCGCCCCTGCGCCAGCCGGGCCTCTGCCACCTGCACCTGCACCACCGAAGTCACCACTTGTCCCACTCCCACCGTCACCCGAAACGCTGCCACCTGCCGCACATTCAGAAACACCTTCACCGGGCAGTCCGTCGCCACTGCCCCGCCCCCATTCCGCAGCCGAATATGCAGCCCCACATTCGTCCGCACCCGCACAAAAGCGTCGTCAATCCAAACACTGTCCACATACACATTCCCCGTCGCCGTCCCCACTTCCGGCACCAGCACCACTTCCCGCCCCGCCTCCACCTGCTCCAACTGCTTGGCATCAAACGCATTTTTTTGAAAGTCCGAAAACACATAAAGTGGCCCCGCCTCTCCACTACTCCTACTCGCATTGCCCAACTTCTCCAGCACCCCGCCCCGCCCCGTCAGCCGCATCTCATCCAGCGCCGCCCCATACCCCGCTTGCGTCAGCCCTGTCGCCCCCTTGCCCACCAACCTGAACCGCGTCGTCGCCGGGTATCCCTTGCTCAACGTCCGCGCCCCGCCCACCGCCGCGCCCCACAACACCTGTTCTCCTGACCCCCGCACCTGCATACTCGGCGAACTATCCACCAGCACATTCACCACCCCCGCCTGCCCCCGCCCATCCTCCCGCGCCGGCACAAATGGCTGGCAAAACATCAATACCAACGCCACCACCCCCAACACCCGCACAAACAGTATCAACAAATGCTGCAACTTCCGCTGCCGCGTCGTCACCAGTTCCACCTCCCGAATAAAACCCGTATTCGTAAATAACACCCGCTGCGGCCGCCGCAACTGCAACAAATGAATCACCACCGGCACCCCCACTGCCAGCAACCCCCACAAAAACCCCGAATACGTCAATTGCATACTGAATGCGAAAAATCAAGTTCAAATACTAAACAGCCCCATTTATTAACCACCTACAACCACTCCTTTAATAATTTTAAGTAGACCAGTAACTATAAAGAAACTTGAAAAGGATTTTAACAAATCAATATAAACACAAAATGCCTCCAACGCTGGCAAAAGCGGGAGGCATTCTGTCACCCTGCAACAGCAGGGTCAGCAATAAAGTTGGCGGCGACCGACTCTCCCACCGGTGAAGGCAGTACCATGGGCGCACCGGGGCTTAACGGCTCTGTTCGGAATGGGAAGAGGTGAACACCCGGGCTAAAGCCACCATTGCTGGCGGGTGCTGCGTGTTCGGGCAGCACTCCAATAACTTGACATAAGGGGACAAAAACGAAGCGTGTACGCGCACCTGACGAAATCCGTACCCAAAACTGGGTACTTGCGAAGCCCTCGGCCCCTTAGTACGGCTCAGCTGTTCGGTTTCCCGTTTTTCACCTGCCGCCTATCCACGTCGTCATCTCCGACGGGCCTTCCAATTGGGAAATCTCATCTCCAGGCGAGTTTCGCACTTAGATGCTTTCAGCGCTTATCTCGTCCCAGCGTAGCTACCCGGCGCTGCACCTGGCGGTACAACCGGCGCACCAGCGGCTGGTCCATCCCGGTCCTCTCGTACTAAGGACAGGTCCTGTCAAATTTCCAACGCCCACCACAGATAGGGACCGAACTGTCTCACGACGTTCTGAACCCAGCTCGCGTGCCACTTTAATCGGCGAACAGCCGAACCCTTGGGACCTTCTCCAGCCCCAGGACGTGACGAGCCGACATCGAGGTGCCAAACCTCCCCGTCGATATGAGCTCTTGGGGGAGATCAGCCTGTTATCCCCGGCGTACCTTTTATCCTTTGAGCGACGGCCCTTCCATGCGGAACCGCCGGATCACTATATCCGTCTTTCGACCCTGCTCGACTTGTAGGTCTCACAGTCAAGCCCGCTTCTGCTATTGCGCTCTGCGTCCGGTTACCAAGCGGACTGAGCGGACCTTTGAAAGCCTCCGATACTCTTTTGGAGGCGACCACCCCAGTCAAACTACCCAGCAGCCACTGTCTCTCAGCTTCTGAGATTAGGCAGCAGGCACAGTAAGGGCGGTATTTCAACGTTGGCTCCCCGAGAACTGGCGTCCCCGGCTCAGCGCCTCCCGCCTATGCTACACATACTGAACCCACCACCAATGGCAACCTATAGTAAAGGTGCACGGGGTCTTTCCGTCCCGTGGCGGGTACTCGGCATCTTCACCGAGACTACAATTTCACCGAGCTCACGGCTGAGACAGCGCCCAAATCGTTACACCATTCGTGCAGGTCGGAACTTACCCGACAAGGAATTTCGCTACCTTAGGACCGTTATAGTTACGGCCGCCGTTTACCGGGGCTTCGATTCAAACCTTCGCCCGGATTACTCCAAACTAAGTTCCCCTCTTAACCTTCCGGCACCGGGCAGGTGTCAGGCCATATACGTCCGCTTGCGCGTTGGCATAGCCATGTGTTTTTGTTAAACAGTCGCTTGGGCCTTTTCACTGCGGCTTCTCGTCCTTGCAGACGAGGAAGCGTCCCTTCTCCCGAAGTTACAGGACCATTTTGCCGAGTTCCTTGGCCGTGATTCACTCGAGCGCCTCAGGATACTCTCCTTGACTACCTGTGTCGGTTTGCGGTACGGGCAATGAACGGGTTAAAACGCTTAGCAGGTTTTCTTGGCAGTCCGATTAGGCACACTGTCCGCGTGGCCCGAAGGCCGTGCGGTACTATCAACTTTCGGCTAGGTCCGCGTACTTAACTACGGTCCCACTACCTACGGTCTTCAACGGGCACTTCCGTCCGCCCGCGGTGCTTTCACTTCTGCGTCACTGCATCACTTCCGTTCATTGGTGCGGGACTATTAACCCGCTGGCCATCGAGTGCACCTCTCGGCTTCCCCTTAGGTCCCGACTAACCCAGCTCCGATTAGCGTTGAGCTGGAAACCTTAGTCTATCGGCGAAGGGGTTTCTCACCCCTTTTATCGTTACTCATGCCTACATATGCTTTTCCAGCCGCTCCAGCATGCCTGACGACACACCTTCTCCGCTGCTGGAATGCTCCCCTACCACTTACCTTGCGGTAAATCCATTGCTTCGGTGCCAGATTTGATGCCCGCGTATTATCGATGCCCGGTCGCTCGACCAGTGAGCTGTTACGCACTCTTTAAAGGAATGGCTGCTTCCAAGCCAACCTCCTGGCTGTCAAAGCAACCGGACCTCCTTTGTTCAACTTAATCTGGACTTGGGGACCTTAGCAGATGGTCTGGGTTCTTTCCCTCTCGGCCGGGGACCTTAGCACCCCAGGCCTCACTGCCGGCTATAGTTGGCGGCATTCGGAGTTCGTCAGGATTCGGTAGGCTCTGACACCCCCTAGTCCTATCGGTAGCTCTACCTCCGCCAACCTCCACGCCGACGCTGTACCTCAATACATTTCGGGGAGTACGAGCTATTTCTCAGTTTGATTGGCCTTTCACCCCTACCCACAAGTCATCGAAATCCTTTTCAACGGAAACTCGTTCGGTCCTCCAGTGCGTGTTACCGCACCTTCAACCTGCTCATGGGTAGCTCACCAAGTTTCGCGTCTACCCCCCCCGACTCCGCGCCCTGTTCAGACTCGCTTTCGCTGCGGCTCCGCGCCTTCAAGCGCTTAACCTTGCCGGGGAGGCGTAACTCGTAGGCTCATTATGCAAAAGGCACGCCATCAGGCCACTTAAGCCCCCTGACTGCTTGTAAGCACACGGTTTCAGGTTCTTTTCACTCCGGTATTCCCGGTTCTTTTCACCGTTCCCTCACGGTACTCGTTCACTATCGGTGTCTCAGGAGTATGTAGCCTTAGCGGATGGTGCCGCTCGCTTCAGACGGGGTTTCTCCGGCCCCGCCCTACTCAGGGTATCACTACCGTGAATCAGAATTGTCGCGTACCGGGCTCTCACCGTCTATGGCCCGCTTTCCCAAGCAGTTCCGCTAACTCGATTCAATCAGATGTCGTGACCCTACAACCCCACAGCGGCCGTAACCGCCGTGGTTTGGGCTCCTCCCCGTTCGCTCGCCACTACTTGGGGAATCATGGTTATTTTCTTTTCCTGCAGGTACTTAGATGTTTCAGTTCCCTGCGTTTGCCACCGCCAGGCAAGCTGGTCGGTTCCTGCCTCTTCCAGGCAGGGGGTTGCCCCATTCGGAAACCTGAGGATTAACGGGTATGTGCCCCTCCCCCCAGCTTATCGCAGCTTATCGCGTCCTTCCTCGCCTCTGAGACCCTAGGCATCCCCCGTGTGCTCTTGCTTACTTCGCTTTCGTAACCACACTTAAGTAAGCTCAAGTGCGCTACGCTTCGTTTTTGTTACCCCTTACGTCAAAGAACGTGTGTCACTCTGGTGTTTAGTGACAATCGTGAAATAAAAACCTCACAGTATTTATTTCTGAAAACAGACTTTAGGCACCTCCGATTGAGGTGCTAAATGGTGGAGAATAACGGAGTCGAACCGTTGACCCCCTGCGTGCAAAGCAGGTGCTCTAGCCAGCTGAGCTAATCCCCCGGGTTTCATAGCCAGCAGCAGTCCCGCTAGTTACAGTGGGCCTGCGTGGACTCGAACCACGGACCTCTACATTATCAGTGTAGCGCTCTAACCACCTGAGCTACAAGCCCGGGTTTCGGCAGTGCCACGGGGACAAAGCGGAATCCGTTTCAAGATTATTTGAATGAGAAAACAGACAATGTAGTAAAGCTTTCGCAAACGACCTACTACTTCACATCATAACGTCGTGAACAAGGCCGCTCCAGAAAGGAGGTGATCCAGCCGCACCTTCCGGTACGGCTACCTTGTTACGACTTAGCCCTAGTTACCTGTTCTACCCTAACCGGCTTCGTTGCGGAGCACCGGCTTCAGGTCTACCAAACTTCCATGGCTTGACGGGCGGTGTGTACAAGGCCCGGGAACGTATTCACCGCGCCATTGCTGATGCGCGATTACTAGTGATTCCAGCTTCACGGAGTCGAGTTGCAGACTCCGATCCGAACTGAGAACGGCTTTTCGGGATTGGCGCACCATCGCTGGTTGGCAACCCGCTGTACCGCCCATTGTAGCACGTGTGTAGCCCTAGGCGTAAGGGCCATGATGACCTGACGTCGTCCCCGCCTTCCTCGCTGCTTGCGCAGGCAGTCTGGCCAGAGTCCCCACCATTACGTGCTGGCAACTGACCATAGGGGTTGCGCTCGTTGCGGGACTTAACCCAACACCTCACGGCACGAGCTGACGACGGCCATGCAGCACCTTGCTTTGTGTCCCGAAGGAAAGCCTCGTCTCCGAGGCGGTCACGCGCATTCTAGCCTAGGTAAGGTTCCTCGCGTATCATCGAATTAAACCACATGCTCCACCACTTGTGCGGGCCCCCGTCAATTCCTTTGAGTTTCACCCTTGCGGGCGTACTCCCCAGGTGGGATACTTAACGCTTTCGCTAAGCCGGTGACCGTCTGTCGCCACCAGCGAGTATCCATCGTTTACGGCGTGGACTACCAGGGTATCTAATCCTGTTCGCTCCCCACGCTTTCGTGCCTCAGCGTCAGTTACAGCCTAGTCAGCTGCCTTCGCAATCGGGGTTCTGGGCACTATCTATGCATTTCACCGCTACAGTGCCCATTCCGCCAACCTCGTCTGTACTCAAGTCCCACAGTTTCCAGGGCAGTTCCGTTGTTGAGCAACGGGCTTTCACCCCAGACTTACGGGACCGCCTACGCACCCTTTAAACCCAATAAATCCGGACAACGCTCGCACCCTCCGTATTACCGCGGCTGCTGGCACGGAGTTAGCCGGTGCTTATTCGCCGGGTACCGTCATCGGGCCGCGCACGGCCCTTATTCTTCCCCGACAAAAGCCGTTTACGACCCAGAAGGCCTTCGTCCGGCACGCGGCATGGCTGGGTCAGAGTCTCCTCCATTGCCCAATATTCCCTACTGCTGCCTCCCGTAGGAGTCGGGCCCGTATCTCAGTGCCCGTGTGGGGGACCAGCCTCTCAGCTCCCCTAAGCATCGTCGCCTTGGTGGGCCGTTACCCCGCCAACTAGCTAATGCTACGCAACCCCATCCTTGACCAATAAATCTTTAACTAACAACCGATGCCGGTCACGAGTCTTATGCGGTATTAATCCGCCTTTCGGCGGGCTATCCCCCAGTCAAGGGCAGGTTGGTTACGCGTTACGCACCCGTGCGCCACTAATGCCATTGCTGACATCCGTTCGACTTGCATGTATTAGGCCTGCCGCTAGCGTTCATCCTGAGCCAGGATCAAACTCTCCATTGTATAATTTCTCTGCACCCACGCGAACATGGGCTGATGTCAGTTGCTGACCTTGCTCACATATTGACGTTACGGGTTAATTCGAGTCGTTTGGTTTTGTCACTTGCTGAACTTGCGTTCAGGTTGTGACAACCTTACTATTTTGTCTGTTTCCAACATTCAAAGAACATTTGTCGCTTCCTATTGAAGTGACATTGTGGACTGCGATTCAGTCCGTTGTCGTTGCTAATGCAGCGCCCCGTTTTATTTGGGAGTGCAAAGGTACGATGATTTTTTTACTTGGCAAGTTTTGGGCGAAAATTTTTTGATAATTTTCGTTTTCGGCCTTTCAAGTTTCCGGCTTCCTTTTGAAGCGGGGTGCAAAGGTACAGTGCTTTATTGGCTGGGCAAGCTTTGGGGCGAAAATTTTTGAAGTTTTTCGCTGGGGGCCTGAGTGGCGGTGGGCGCTTCCTTTTGAAGCGGGGTGCAAAGGTACTGCCGCGCTTTTCGTCGCTGCAAGTTTTCCCGAAATTTTCTTTTTGGCTGCCCTGCTGGCCGTGCCCGGTGTATCAGACAATGGCTGGTGAACCGGAGTTCCGTGGGGAAGCCTTTTTGGTTTTCGTTGGACCTCGGTTGCCGGGTCCGGGGGTATAGACAACCAGGGCGGCGGGGGAGTTCAATGAGAAACCAAGAAATTTGGGGAGGTGCTGCTGGCAGCGGCCCGGTGCCCGATTGGCGTTTGGGGGTGCAAAGATAGGGGGAGTTTTTGCGCGGGCAAGGGGTTACGGGAAGATTTACGGGCGGGTTGCGGGTAAGTGGTTGGATTTGGGGTCAAAAAATCATTTCGCTGTAGTTGGTATGCTGAAACCGCTTTTTTCGTAATCCAGAGCTGTGTAAATCACTTTGCCCGTTCGGTAGTTGACCCAAGCGTACACTTGTTGGCCTTCGGGCATATCTACTAAAGCAAGGGCCACTTTTTTGTCAATAAGTTGCTGAATCCTGTACTTAGGGTTGTTGTAAACAACCTTGCCGTTCACGTTAAGTATAGTATTGTCATCCATAATCAGCAGTCCATTGTCATAACGCCCTCCTTTGGACATAACGCTAGGACGTGGGCTTGGTGCGGAATTGATACTAAATGCCCCTTGGCCTTTGTCAAATGTAACCCTTTGACTTGGCGAGAACTGGGCTATAATTTTGCCGTTGGCATCAAGAAGGTAGGTTGCCTTCCCTTCTTCGCAATCCTTTCTGACCCAGTAACGTCCGTTCCCAATGTAGTTAATGTAACTTTTCGATTCGCGTTGATTAGGGTGTACGCAACTGAAATTACTGTAACTTGTTACTATTGCACCCGCTTTATTGGTCAAAAACCAGACCTTCTCTGGGCGCAAGCGGATGCCTCCATACGGACTACCTTCAGGAAAATTAACGGTTTTATAAACAACTCGGAAATCCCAAGGAAATCCGGCATTATCCTTAATTGAAAAGGAATCAACCTCCGTTTTCGAACGGTACTTTACTGCGCTAATCAAACGATTCATCTCAGACACTCCGAAAGCATAAGGTTTTGCTTCGGGGTCAGCTTCAAGTTGCATTATTTTGCCTGTAATGTCTATGTAAGCAAAATTTGCGTGGTACTTATTTCCCTCGACTCGATGGTGGTACTCCAACATTCTTATCAATTCAGGGAGTTTCCGCTCATCCGTTCTTGAGAATTCGGAAAACGGGATGTTGCTTATAATTATTGGGTATTTACACAAACGGCCTACAGAATTTCTGACATCTGCATTACTGGGAGTAGTAATAACATCTTTGGCGACATCTTCCGCGTCTTCTTTTAGTTGACCTAAAGCAATTCGCTGGTTTATCCAAGGCTGTAGTGTGTCGGAATCATATGCATTACGCAACTTCCACATCGCCGCATCTACTTTTGCAACTTCTTTGTTTTGCAAAGGATATTTTAGGGCATATGCAGGGTACATAAGGCTGGTTTGGTAATTACACATTGAAGTATTAAATGCTCTGAACCTGCCTGAAACACCCATTTTTTGCACCTCTTTTGCTACAATTAATGGCTTTACAGTCGGTAATAAAGAGAATTTGTTTACGTTGGGTAAAGTATCGCACAGAAGCCCACGATACCCTAACCCTATCATTTGCAAATCACCAGATGTTGGGCGACAACGCATTTTTCCCCAGCCAGCGATAATCCCGTTGAATGTTTCGCGGTACTCTAAAAAGTCCAACTTCACACAGTCACAGTAAGATTTCACAGCAGCAGATCTCTCGTCTCGTTTAGATGAGCCAATAGGCATAAAAGGGCTTACACGTGACGTGTCTGCTAAGACAGCTCGTGTTTCAACCGAATCACCCCAAAGCGTCTGTGCATTTGTTTCAAGGTAAGCAAAAGTCGCTGCAACCGCCAAAGACGCGCGCACAGCTTGATAAAAGCGAATCATGAAACAGCAGTTTTAAGAAAGTTTGACATCTATCACAGCCCCAAACATACTACCGAAACAGCGTGCTCACCCTATCCGGGCCGACGCTGACGATGCGGACGGGGACTTGCAGCTCCTTTTCAAGGACGGCGAGGTAGGCTTGGAGGGGGCGGGGAAGGCGGCGGCTTCGGTGAGGCGGGGGCTACTTGCTGGATTCCTGGGCGAAGTCGAAGCCGGGTGGTTCGTGGAGTTTCACTGTGGTGCGCTGGAAGTGCTTGCGGTTGAGGGCGAAGAAGGGCACTGGGCGACGAGGGCGGTGGCGGCGTTGATTGCGGCTGGTGCTTAAGCCAAGCGGCGTTCGACAAAGTACATGTCGATTTGGCCTTTGTTTTTGGCTTCGATTTTGCCGCGGTAGGTGCAGTCGTAGCGGTCTTTGATGAGGGCGTGGGTACTGCCGGAGATGTTGATTTTGCCGACCTCGCCGCTGCTTTCCATGCGGGAGGCGGTGTTGACGGTATCGCCCCAGATGTCATAAGCGAATTTTTTGGCCCCTACTACGCCGGCTACGACGGGGCCGGTGTGGATGCCGAGGCGAAGCTCGAAGAAGATTTCGTGGCGCTGCTGCTTGGCTTGCTTGGTGGCGGCCATGAAGGCCTGAATTTCGAGGGCGGCCTGCACCATGTCGTAGGGGCTGTTGCGGTTTTCTTCGGGGAGGCCGCCGGCGCACATGTAGGCATCGCCGATGGTTTTGATTTTTTCCAGGCCGTACTTTTCCATGATGGCATCGAAGGCGCAGAAGTAGTAGTGGATTTCCTGCACGAGCTGCTCGGGCGACATATTTTCGGAGGCGAGGGTGAAGTTTTTGAAATCGGTGAACATGACCGTGATGTGCTCGAAGCTGCGGGACTTGGCGCGGCCGGTGCGTTTGAGCTCTTCGGCGGTTTCGTGGGGCAGGATGTTGAGCAGCAGGTTGTCGGATTTTTGCTTTTCCAGGGTCAGGCTGTCGTTCTGGCTTTCGAGGAGGGTGACCTGGCGGGTGTTTTCGGCCCGGAAATAGTACACGATGAGAAAGAGGACGGCGAACATCAGGATATGGTTCGGGACGTACAGGTTTTCACCGTTGGGCATGAAGAGCAGGGGTTTCATGTACACGAAGGAGAGCTTGCAGAGGGCGAAGCAGAGGCCGTTGAGCAGGAAGTAGGCCCCGATGATGCGGGGGTTGCGGAAGAGCAGCATACAGGCCACGCTACCGGGCAGCAGGATGTATTCGGCGGCATCAACGGCACCGTGGGTGATGGCCTCGACGGTGTAGGAAACGATGTTGAAGAGGTTGAAGAGGTGGCAGGCGGCGTTGTAGTGGTGCCGGTGGACGACCCACAGGATGAGGCAGTAGGCGGCGACGGCCTGGAAACTTTCAAAGAATGTGAGGCGGTGGGCGGCATCCAGATAAGAGAGGCAATATAGGCTGTTGATGACCAGGGCAATGAACGAGATGCCGGTGAGCAGGCGGATGCGCTTTTTGTCCCAGATGGTAAGGTCGGGGCGGATGCCAATGTTGAGGACGGTGTGCCAGAGCTGCTCGGCCCGACGAAAGGCCTTCGCCGGGAGGGAGGCGGGGGGTGGAGGGCTGACAGCACTCATGGAAGGGGGGAGTTGGGAGAGAGGACCAAAAGTAGTACGTTGGGGGGATTGTTGGAGGCAGCCCTACCCCCTGCCCTCCCGCCGCTTGATGCGCGGAATCCTGCGGGAGAGGGTAAGCCCGATGATAGGGGAATGAGTATCCGTTTAGAAAGTGCTTTGATTTAGCGCATCTCGTTGGCCGGCACGGCGATGTTGAGCTGGGCTTGCCAGTATTGGGTGAGGAAAAGGTTGTCGGGGTCGTGGTGGGTGCGCAGGGCCAGGAAGGCGCTGAGTTTGGGGTATTGGGTGGGGAGGGCAGCGGCGGTGAGGGGGGTGGTGGGCAGGCTTTTGCCCCAGTGGAGGCGGAAGGGGATGTTGTTGGTGCGGAACAAGTCCCAGAACTGGGTGAAATAGGTTTGGGCCAGCGGCAGGTCGGGACGGAAAAACATGATGTTGAAGCGCACGGCATCGGTGTTGTAGGCGGGGCTGAGCCAGCAGGGGCTGCTTTTGGCACCGGCTATTTCGACGGTGTAAAAGCTGGTGGCACTGTAGCCGGCGCTTTGGTAGTGCTGCTGCATGGCGGCCAGGGCCTGCCCGGCGTGGCTCACGGGCACCCATAGCTCGGTGTAGGACAGTGAGAAAAGGTTGTTGCTGAACTCGAAGGTGTCCATCGGCAGGCTACCGAGCCAGGTGTCCCAGAACTGTTGGGGCGGGTGCTTGACGGGGTCGCTGCACGGGAAAAAGAGGTCGGTGAGGAGTGGGTAAGCGAAAGGGAATATTTGTTCCAGGGCGGCACGCAGGAGCTGGTCGTCGGCGGGGGCATTGGCGGGGGCCACCCCGAGGAGGTCGTAAAACCAGGTGGGCCAGGTGGCAATAAGCTGAAAGCTGGTGGAGGCGAAAGTGGCGGAGGCGATTCGCGCGTCGGGGGAGTTGCCGGGGAACAGGGGCTGGTAAGGCTGGGGCTGGAAGAGGCCGGCGGGGTCGGTGTGGGCCTGGGTTTCGGCGGGGGTGAGGGTGTGGGCCGTCCAGGTGATGACCCGTTGGAGGGGGGAATAAGGCCACCAGAGGAGGCGGGCAAATTCATTTTGGGCGAGGTACTGCGTGAGCGGGGGCTGACCGGGAACGGCGGGGCCGGTGAAGTGGAACGGTGTGCCGCTGGCGGGGGTCACGGTTTCGGTGCCGCCGATGGCAAAGGCTGGTACGCATTGCAGCGTGACCTGGGTGACGATGCCAAGCAGACCCATCGAGACCACGGCCCCGAAGAAGGGGTTGTCGGGGTCGTTGGAACGGGTGAAAACCTGGACGGTGCCGGTGCCGTCGATGAGGCGGAGGGCGATGATGTGCTCGTCGAAGGAGTGCTGCATACTACCGCCGGACGAACCGGTGGCGATGAACCCGGCTACGGTTTGGTGGATGGCATCGGGCACGTTGGGCAGGGCGAGGCCGTGCTGATTGAGCTGGTACAGTAGGTTGTTGGCATCGGACTCGGCGGAAACGCCGGAGGGGTCGTAAGGGTCGAAGCCGAGGTTGCAGCCGCCGCCGACGGTGGCTTGCTGCCGGGCGGCATCGACGCTGACGGTACGCAGCTGATTGAGCGACAGGTTGAGGCCCGCGCCTGAAACTCCAGGGGTATGGTCGGTAGTGAACACGCCAGCGGGCACCGACTGGGCCGCGCCGCGCACCCGCACCTGCAAGCGGTGCTGGCGGGCGTAGGCGATGAGGGCGATGATTTCGGCTTCGGAAGCCGGGTTGTAGAGGCCGTTGGTGTCGGGCTGGAGGGGGGCGGTGGAGGGCATCGGGAGTTGGGTGGGGGTGTGCAAATTAGGGTATGTTCTCGTCGTTCGTGCGGCCCCATCCCCCGGTGCCCTTGCTCCTCCCCCACTGCGGGGAGGAGGCGATGCACGGCAAATAGCGGTGCTTGTTAGGCTTGCGCGAGTGCTTGGTTGGCGGGGGCGGCAAGGGGGGCAGCGATGCCCATGTGCTGCCGCCAGTAGTCGTTGACGAACACCTGGTCGGGGTCGAGTTGGGCGCGGAGCTGCATCCAGGCATCCCATTGGGGGTAGAGGCTGCGGAGGTAGGGCACGCCCTGGGAGCCGTCGCCGGCGGGCAGAAACTTGGCCCAGTGCGGGCGGAAGCGGTACGGGGCCAGCAGCTCCCAGAACTGCTGGTAGAAGGCGACGGGGTCGGCGGTGTTGTTAGCGAACCAGAACACGTCGATGCGGATGACATCGAGGCCAAAGGCGGGGCTGAGCCAGAAAGGGTTGTTTTTGGCGGCGTAGATTTCGCAGCTAAACGACCCGGCGTGGGCGGGGTCGCTCTGGTAGAAATCGCGCAGGGCGGTCATCACAGCGGCGGTTTGGGCGATGTCAATCCACAGCTCGGTGAACCAGACGGGCATGAGGCGGTCGCTCATCTGGTTGTCCATCGGCAGGCCGGTGTACCAGACATCGGCGAACAGCTGGGGTCCTTTGTTGGGGTTGTCGGGGGTGTCGGTCGGCACGAATAGGTCAAGCAGCTTCGGCAGAATGGAGGGGTAGAAGGCGGCATTGACGGCGGCGGTGACGGCCCGGTACTCGGCCGTGTCGCCGAGCATATTGAGCAACCAAGTGGGCCAGGTGCCGAAGGCCGAAAACATGAGGTCGGCGGCCAGGGTAGCGGGGATGGGGCTGTTGAGGAGGTAAGGAACTTCCTGGTAGGGCTTGAGGGCTGGCAGGGGACTGGGCGGGTCGCTCATTTTGGCGTAGGCGGCGCTGGCCCAGGCATCTGCCCCGGCTTCGTCGGTGCGGGTGGCTTGCCACACCACCAGTTTTTGGACGCTGGCCTGGGGCCACCACATGAGGCGGCTGTAGTCGGTGGCTTGCAGGAACTGTTCGAGGCTGGGCCGGGCGGGCTGGCCGGGGCCAAAAAGGTCGATGGCACAGGCAGCAACGGTGGTGGTTGCTTCCTGACCTTCCAAGAAAAAGCGGGGCTGGCACTCGAAAGTGGCCGACACGAGAATGCCCAGCAGGCCCATGCTGGCCATACCGACGGCGTAAAACGGGTCGTCGGGGTTGGGGGTGGCGGGCTTGGCGAAGGTGTGCAGGGCCGCGCCCGTGCCCGCTGCGCAGGCCACGACCGTGACGCTGGTCAGGCCGTCTTCAAATGCGTATTTGGTGGAGCCGCCCGACGAACCAGTGGCCAGGAAGCCGCCCACCGTTTGGTGAGTAATGCCGCCCAGGTCGGGCAGCGACAGCCCTTGTTGGTCGAGCTGATACACCAGCGAGTTTTGGAGGGTAGAGCGGCCGGTGGGGTCAAACGGGTCGGGGCCGAGATGGCACCCGGCCGCTACCGTGACACGGGTGCCGTCGATGAACACGTCATCGAGCAGGCTGAGCATGACGTAGCGGTAGGGCTTGCCGGAGGTCGGCCCTTTTTCCAGCACGCCGATGATGGGAAAGGAGTGGGCGGCCCCGCGCACACAAATAACTTCATTGGCGGCGTGGGCGCTGTTGACCAGCGCGATGACATCGTCCTGGCTTGCGGGAAGCCAGTAAGTTACGCCGTTCAGTTCGAGGGTATCCATGCGGATTGGGGTTGGGTGGGGGTTGAAGGCCGGAAACGGGGCGAAGGTCGGCAGAAAGCGCGGATTAATTCACTTTATCACAATGGTGCTGACCCGGTCCGGCCCGACGCTCACGATGCGGACGGGAACTTGCAGCTCCGCCTCCAGGAAGGCAAGGTAGGCCTGCAACGGAGCCGGAAAATGGGCGGCAGCCGACACGGCGGTGAGGTCGGTGTGCCAGCCGGGGAGGGTGAGGTATTCGGGGACGACGGTTTGCAACTCGCCGGGGTCGGGCAGGTGGGGGGTGCGGGTGCCGTCGGGTAGGCGGTAGTGGGTGCAGGCTTTTATCTCGGCGAAGCCGTCAAGCACGTCGGCCTTCATCAGGTGCAGCTCGGTGACACCGTTGAGCATGATGGCGTAGCGGAGGGCGGGGAGGTCTATCCAGCCGGTGCGGCGGGGGCGACCGGTGGTGGAGCCGAATTCGCGGCCGGCCTGGCGGATGTGCTCGCCTACTTCGTCGTGCAGCTCGGTGGGGAATGGGCCGCTGCCGACGCGGGTGCAGTAGGCTTTGGTGATGCCGAAGACTTGCTGGATGTGTTGGGGGGCGATGCCGAGGCCGGTGCAGGCGCCGGCGGCGATGGTGCTGGAGGAGGTGACGTAGGGGTAGGTGCCGAAATCAATGTCGAGCAGGGAGCCCTGGGCACCTTCGGCGAGGATGCGCTTGCCCTGGCGGAGGAGGTCGTTGAGGAGGAACTCGGTGTCGGTGAGCTGGAGGGTGCGGAGGAACTCGACGGCGGCGAAAAATTCTTCGCGCTTCTCATGCATCTCCTGCTCCCAGAAAAACTCATGCTCCTCTGCGTCAATTTTCCCTTCAGCGGCATAAAAGGATGCTATTTTTCCGTGCGTAGCAACCGCCTCTTCATAAAGCTTTTCGAAATCGGGGAGCAGGACGTGGCCGACGCGGAGGCCGGTGCGGCCTACTTTGTCCTGGTAGGTGGGACCGATGCCTTTGAGGGTGCTGCCGATTTTGGTGAGGCCGCGCGATTCTTCGTTGAGGCGGTCGAGGGCGCGGTGGCTGGGGAGGATGAGTTGGGCTTTTTTGGAAATGTAAAGATTTTGCTGCCAAGCCACTCCCCTATCGGTGAGCTTTTGGAGTTCTTGGCGGAAAACTACTGGGTCGAGGACAACGCCGTTGCCGACGACGTTGAGGATGTGGGGGTGGAAGATGCCGCTCGGGACCTGGTGGAGGACGTGCTTCTGGCCGTCGAAGAAGAGGGTGTGGCCGGCGTTGGGGCCGCCCTGGAAGCGGGCGACGGCGTCGTAGGTGGGGGCGAGGACATCGACGATTTTGCCTTTGCCTTCGTCGCCCCATTGGAGGCCGATTAGTACATCTACGGGCATTTTATTTTTTATTGTGGCTTGAATTAGAACGTCATGCTGATGAAGGAAGCATCTTTACTGCATCGTCGCACGATTGAATTAGTGAGCGGTAGAGATGCTTCGGCTCCGGCTTAGCCTGCGCCCAGCATGACAGCCTTTTTTGACTGGTATGGCAAAGAAAAAGCCACCTATTCGGTGGCCGGGGTTAGCTGCTGGCGGGCGGCTTCTTCGGTGGAGGCTACGGTGAAGATGTTGTTTAGTTTGGTGAGGGCCAGCATTTTGCGGGGGTGGTCGGCGGGGTTGATGAGGACCATTTCGCCGCCCCGGCTGCGAAATTTGGTGAGCAGCGAAACGAGGATGCCGATGCCGGTGCTGTTGATGTAGCGGATTTGGGAGAGGTCGACGGCGCAGTTTTTGACGGATTCGCCGAGGTGGTCGTTTACTGATTGCAGGAGTTGGGTGGTGTCGGGGCTGCCGATGAGGTCGCCGGCGAGGTGAATGAGGAGCAGGTCGGCGTGGACGGTGGTGGTGATGGTCATGAGGTTGGGGTTGAGTCAGCCTGAAGGTTCGCCTCACCCCCGGCCCCATCTCCTTATCCTTAGGAGAGGGGGAGCGTTTAGTGGGGCGGAGTGACCAAATGGTTTTACTTGATTTCAGACGGCAGGAGTGGCGGCGGCTTTGGCGCGGCAGTCGCCGCAGATGCCGTAGAGGTTCAGGGAGTGGTGCAAGATATGAAAGTTTAGCAAATCGCCCACCATTGTTTGAATGCCGTGGATGCGGGGGTCGCAGAATTCCACCACTTTATGGCATTCGGTGCAGATGACGTGGTCGTGCTGGCGGTAGCCGTAGCTCTTTTCGTACTGGGCGAGGTTGCGGCCGAACTGGTGCTTGCTAACGAGGCCCTGCTCTACTAATAGGTCGAGGGTGTTGTAAACGGTGGCGCGGCTGACCTGGAGGCCGCGCTCTTTCATGCCCGCGTAGAGTTCTTCGACATCGAAGTGGCCGCCCCGGCTGTAGATTTCTTCCAGAATGGCGTACCGTTCGGCGGTTTTGCGGAGGCCTTTATTTTCGAGGTGGGCGGTGAAGAGTTTCTTGACCTCTTCGAATTTGTTGGTGTTGCGGGGGGCCTGGGCGGCGGCGCTGGGGGTGTGGCGGGCAGCGTGATTGTCGTCGGAAGAACCGCCGGTGTGGTTGATGGAGAGCGAGTTATGTTTCACGGGTGATGGAAGTATTTTCGCGTAGGGTTTGTGGAGTTTCGCAGAGAAAGTTATTGGACCGAAAGTACGGCCGCTTATTGCTCAAAATACAGGTGGTAGTGATTGGCGCAGCCGGGATTGAAAGCGGCTTGGCAGGTGGGGCAGACGTTTTGGCAACTTAAATAACTTGTGATGCTGAACGTGTTGTGGCAGTTGCCGCAGAGAATGGCCTCGGTGTCAAACTCGGTTTTGGGCCAGACGGTTGGCGCGTGACCGGCGGTTTCGCGGTGGCATTCGATGCAGGCGTAGAAGGCGTTGCAGCACTTGAAGCGGATGGCGATGAGGTCGCGCTCGGAATGGTAGTGGGCGCACTGAGTGCGGGCGTTTACGGTGGTGCCGTGGACAGGAATAACCATAAAATTACGACTCAAACCGCTCGACCTGCAACACGCCCTGCACCTTGCTCAGGCGCTGAATGAGTTTGTCCAAATGGTCGGTGTCGTTCACAAAAACCAAAATCTGTCCCTCAAAAAAGCCGTCGTTGGCATCCACGGTGATGGAGCGCATATTGACCTTGAGGGAAGTGGAGATGATGCGCGTTACGTCGTTCACAATACCCACGCGGTCAGAGCCTTTGAGGCGGATACCAGCCAGGAAGGCTAGTTCTAATTGGTCGGTCCATTTGGCTCGCACGATGCGGTTGCCATAGTTCGACATCAGGTCCACGGCGCGGGGGCAACTGGTGCGGTGGATGAGCAGGCCTTGGTCGGTTTCGAATCCGAACACATCGTCGCCCGGAATAGGGTTGCAGCAGCGGGCGAGGCTGTGGTTGAATTGGTCGGTGCCGGTGCCCACAACGAGCATATCGGAGCGCACGCCCCGAATTTTTTGCACTTCGTGGTCGAAGGTTTTGGGTTCCAGCACCGAGGTGGCGCGGGGCACGAGGGCATCGGCGCGGAAGAGGGAGTCGCGGATGTCGCGGCCGTCCACGAGGCCGGTGGCGAGGCGGTAGTAGAATTCCGCCGCGTTGGCAACGTTGAAGTAGTTGAGTAGGCGGTTGAAATTGTCGGGCGTGAACGCCACGCCAATCAATTCCAGGCGCTTTTCGAGGATGAATTTGCCGTCTTCGGCTTTGGCTTTTTTGTCGTCGCGCAGGAAGTCGCGGATTTTGGCGCGGGCTTTGGGCGTGATGACGTAGCTGAACCACTCGGCGGTGGGGCGCTGCTTGTGGGAGGTCAGAATTTCTACCTGGTCGCCGTTGCGGAGTTGGTAACTAAGCGGTTGCAATTTTTGGTTCACCTTTGCGCCGAGGCAGCGCAGACCGATTTCGGAGTGGATTTCAAAGGCAAAATCGAGGGCGGTGGCTTTGTCGGGCAGGATGAGCAGTTTGCCCTTCGGGGTGAACGCATAGACCTCTTTTACGAAAAGATTTTGGCGGAATTCCTCCATGAACTCCAGGGCGCTGGAGTTGTTGGTTTCCAACATCTCGCGCACCCGGTTCACCCATTCTTCGAGCGAGCTTTCGGGCTGAATACTGCCCGTATCCTTGTATTTCCAGTGGGCGGCGTAGCCTTTTTCGGCAATGTCGTCCATGCGGCGCGAGCGGATTTGCACCTCCACCCACTGCCCGGTGCGCGACATGACGGTGGTGTGCAGGCTTTCGTAGCCGTTGGCTTTGGGCGTGGACACCCAGTCGCGGAGCCGGTCGGGGTTGGGCTGGTAAAAGTCCGTCACGATGCTATAGACTTGCCAGCAGGCGGCTTTCTCCTGCTCCGGTGGCACGTCCAGAATAATGCGAATGGCGAACAAGTCGTACACCTCATCGAAGGTGATATTTTGCTTTTTTATCTTTTTGAGAATGGAGTAGATACTCTTGGGGCGTCCCTTGATTTCATAGTCAAAACTCTGCGCTTTTAACTCGTCGTCAATGGGTTGCACAAACTCCTTGATGAAACGGTTACGGGCGGCCTGGCTGTGCCGAATGCGGGCCTTGATGTCGTCGTACACCTCCGTGTCGGTGTACTTCAAATACAAGTCTTCCAGCTCACTCTTGATGGTGTAGAGGCCCAGGCGGTGGGCCAACGGGGCATAGAGGTACAGCGTTTCCGAGGCAATTTTAAGTTGCTTATGGCGCGGCATCGAGTCAAGGGTCCGCATATTGTGCAGGCGGTCGGCAATTTTGATGAGAATCACGCGCACGTCTTCGCTCAGGGTGAGCAGCATTTTGCGGAAGTTTTCGGCCTGTTCGCTAGTGCCGTACTCAAACACGCCGCTGATTTTGGTGAGGCCATCAATGATGCGCATCACCTTCGGACCAAACTCGCGTTCGATGTCGGAAAGCTCAGTGGGCGTGTCTTCTACCACGTCGTGCAGCAGGGCGGCCACGATGCTCGTGGTGCCGAGGCCGATTTCCTCGACCGCAATCTGGGCCACGGCCAGCGGGTGCAGAATGTAGGGTTCGCCGGACTTGCGGCGCATTTCCTTGTGGGCCTCCAAGCTCTGGTTGAAGGCTTTTTTGATGAGTTTGGGGTCGCCGTCCTTTAGGTAAGGTTTGGCGGTGCGGAGCAGGCGGCGGTAGTGGCGCAGGATATCCTGGCGTTCCGCTTCGAGGTCGAGGACGGGAGGCATATAGTTTTGGCGGAGCTATTGGCTGCAAGCTGCCGGCTTTTGCTTGAATGGGCAAAAAGGCCGAGAGCCGCACGACGAGCAGAAAGGCGGACGGGGGCACTTCGCCGGGCAAATAACAACGGCGGCGGCGAATTTGGTGCGGGGCGGGGCACCTTGTTGGCAGCACTGGGCCGCCGGGAGCGGCAATAGCCGCCGCGTTGCGCCGAAACCATCCCGCTGGGACCGTGGCATACTGGGGCAACCTCCGAATTCTTTCGCCGGCAATAAATTCCTAAAGCGGTTGTGGGGTGCAAGGCTTGCCCCCACACCCCACAACCGCGCTAACCCAGCCAGAGCTACTACCTGCTAACGAGGAACCTGGCCCTTTCCCATTTTCTGCCCGTGAAGAATTGCAAAAAATAGACTCCGGTGGGAAAGCTGCTGAGTGGGATGGTTGCTTTGCTGGCAACCGGAACCGCCCGAAGCACGACTTTGCCCGTGACATCGGTGATGAACAGCTCTTTTATTGCGCCTTCCAGTTCTACGTGCAAGACCTCCGAGGCCGGGTTTGGGTAGCATTTCCAGGAATAGCTATGCCCTGGCAGCGCAGGGTTGGCCGCTGCTGCCACCGTGTCGGCCACCTGCCGGTATTGGCCGGACAGCGTACCGGTTTTGCCAACCAGGCCGGGGACGGGATGCTGGCAGTCGGTGGTGTAGGCATATTTGGCAATTAACTTGACGAGCAAAGTATTGAGCAGTTCTACGTCAAATTTGTCGGTGGTGGGTTTGATATGGGTATTGCCCACGCCACTGTCGTTGGTCAGAAACACGTAGGTGCCATTGGTGGCCAGGGCCATTGCCCGCATGAGGTACTCCGTGCTTTTGTCGATGCCGCTGGCCGTGATGGGAACGAGGCGGATGCCCTGGGCCGCTGCTTTGCGGATGGACTGCTGAAGCGAGGCCAGCACCTGCGGGTCTTCATGGGGTGGCGCGTCGAGGATGAGAAACAGCAGCCGCGCCTTGGCATCGGGGGTCCAGGTGAGTTCGTTCATCGCCACGGCCAGGGCCTTATCAACGGCTTCGGGGAAGTCGCCGCCGCCGTCCGCTTGCTGGTCGTGGATGAAGTCAAGCGTTTGTTGGATGTTCGGGCTGATGTCGGTTTTGCGGGTCACGTATTCATCCCCGGCATCCCGGTAGAAAACGCTGCCGAGGTGGATGGTGGAAGAAGCCAGCGAGTTCTTCGCCTGGGCAATTACGTCGCCAAGTTCGGCTTGCAGGTACTGTATTTCGTCACCCATCGAACCAGTGGCATCCACCACGAAGGCAATGTCCACCACGGCTGGCACCTGGCAGGGCCGCCGGACCCGAATGCTGTTGATGCCGTCGTGAAAGACCGTGGGGCGGCTCACCGTATAGGTTTTCCCGTCCACCACGGCTTGCAGGGAAGCCACTTTCTCCGCCCCAGCCGCTGCAAACAGGTTGTTCCAGAGTTCGCACTTGCCGGTGTTGTCGCTTTGGGCCTGCCAGAGCAGGGAGTCGCGGCTGTCTTTCAGCAGCACGGGCACCCCCACCACGGGAAAACCGTCGTCGGTAATTACCTGCACCGAGTAGCGTTCCTGGGGGTTTATTTGCCAGTGCTGCCGCCATTCGCTCAAGTCTTTTTGGGCAATGTCCGGCCACAGCTTCCATTTGCCGAAGTCGTTTACTTCCCCGGCGGTGAGGACTCCTGCGCCAGCCCGCGTTTTGCCGAGGATGGCGCGGGTGGTAGTGCCAGCCGCGAGGGCAAGGCTGCTGGCTCCTCGAATCCTGACTCCCGGCACGGTGGCCGCTGCGGCGGGGGCCGCATAGCCCATGCTCATGCTCCCTTTGGGGCTGCTTGCCACGCTGGAACCGGAGTAACTCATGCTTCTTTTCTCCCGGGAAACTCCCAAAACCGTGACCACTGCCTCGGGAAGCATCTTCGTATCTTCGGCTAACAGCACCACCAGGGAACCCTCGTTTTTGGTGATGGCAACTTCCTGGGTCACGTGGCCAATGAACGAAACCAACAGCCGGGGGCGGGGGCGGGTGGTGACGAGCGTGAAGTGGCCTGCCGCATCGGTGGTGGTGCCGTTGGTGGTGCCCTTTTCCACAACACCTGCGCCAGGAAGCCCCTCCCGGCTGGCTTTGGCCCGCACGATTCCTTGCACGGTGAAGGACTGGGCGGCTATGACCAGCGGAAATAGAAGCAGCGCGAGGAGCAGAAGGGTTTTCATGAGAAGGTTTGGCTAGGTGCAGCAGGCGAAGCGCACTCGTCGTGAAGGCGCGTCCCTGGTGGTTTAGATGCAGCAAGCAGCCGCTTTCCACACGGCTCGCCAAAAATTTAGTTGGTCGGGAGCGGGGCCGCCTGGCGGGCCACTTGCGGGCCGGGCTTGCCTTTTAGCGCCGAAGCCCTTACCTTTGCGGCCCCGTTGCGAATGGCACTCGGGTACCGGCCCTGACGGGCATCCACGCGGATGTGGCGAAACTGGTAGACGTGTCAGTCTTAGGAACTGATGCCGTAAGGCGTGTGGGTTCGAGTCCCTCCATCCGCACTTTTTTTGGTTGAGAAAAGCCTTCGGCCGCGTGGCGGGAGGCTTTTTTTCAAACCGGGTTTTCCCGAAAATTCTTCACTTTTTAACTGGCGGGCCAATGGCCGGCATCGTGTTTTGAACATTACCCTCGATAAAAACGACGCGCAACTGACCGGGTTGCTGACCGTGCAACTGACCGAAGCCGACTACGCAGCCGCCGTGGACAAGCAACTCAAAGAATCGGCTAAACGGGCGCAGGTCAAGGGCTTTCGGCCGGGCAAAGTGCCCGCTGGGCTGGTGAAGAAGATGTACGGCAAGGGCATTCTGGCCGACGAGCTGAACCGGATTCTGGGCAAGGCCGTGGACGGCTACGTGCAGGAACACAACCTCAACCTGCTGGGCGAGCCGCTGCCGATGGCCAACGAAATAGACTTGGACAATGCCACGGATTTTGATTTCAAGTTCGAGTTGGGTTTTTTACAGGACTTTGCACTGCCCAACAGCTTGGGCGTGGAACGGCATCAGGTGCGCCTGGACGAGGCGACCATTCAGCAAACCCACGAGCAGATTGCGCGGCAGCACGGCGAAACAACCAACCCCGAAACCTCGGAAGCGGGCGACTACTTATTTGGCAAGCTGAAAAAGGCCGGTGCCGAGGGCGAAGGCCGCACGGTGCTGCTGCCGACCAATAAGGTGACGGGCGATGTGGCCCCGTTTGTGGGCGTGAAGCCCGGCGACGCGGTGAAGTTTGACCTGGGAGTATTTGGCGGCGACGCGGCGGCCGTGGCCAACCTGCTGGGCATGAAGAAAGACGACGTGGCAGTAGGCGGCGAGTACGAAATGGCGGTGGAGAAAATCAACCGCACGACGGCCCCGGAGATGAATCAGGAGTTGTTCGACAAAGTGTTTGGGCCGGAAGAGGTGGCGAGCGAAGAAGAATTTTCGGCCAAAGTGCGCGAAGTGATTCAGGCCAACTACGACCGCGAGGCCGAGGGGGTGCTGAACAACAAAATGGTGGACGGTTTTGTGAACGCCGTGGACGTGCAACTGCCCCGCGAATACTTCAAGAAGTGGTTGTTGCGCATCAACGACGGCAAGCTGACGCGGGAGCAGATTGAGGAACACTACGACGACTACGCCAAGGAGATGAAGTGGAGCCTGATTCGCAACAAGGTGGCCCGCGAGGCAGACCTGAAAGTGAGCGAGGCCGAGGTGATTGACCGGGCACTGGACCGCATTCTGGGGCAGTTTCAGATGGCGAATGCGCCGGGCGATATGCGCGAATCGTTGCGCGGCTACGCCATCCAAATGCTGGAAAAGGACAATGGCAAGCAGTACCGCGACGAGTACGAGGCCATTTTGGCAGAGAAAGTGCTGGGCGTGTTGCGCGGCAAAGTTGTTGTTACGGACCAAGCCGTAACGGCGGAGGAATTTCGGGCGCTGCACGGCTGAAGTGGTAGTGAGTACAGAGTAGTGAGTAGTGAGACAGCGGAAGGCTGACCAGACCACTTGTTTACTTTGAGCTGATTGCCGGAAACAGCCGGGCATGGCCGCTGAAAAAGCCTTTACGCTGCGCGTGAGGGCTTTTTTTGTGGCCGGATGGCGGCAACATTTGAAGCGTTTGCGCGTCTTTGCGGTTGCTGGTGGGGCGGGCGGTTGTCCGCGCTGTTTTTTCACTTTGCGAACCTTGCGTTCGCAGTACATTTTCAAACCTGATGCTGAATAAACAAGAGTTTCGCAAGTTTGCCGTGCAAGGCCAGGGCCTGAGCGGTTTGGGGGTTGACCAATACCTTCGGCACGTGGAGGGACAGGTGCGGGCCGGGCACATGACTCCTACCGGCATGACCCGTTCGGTGATTGAGGAGCGCCCGACGCGCTTCGCGGAGATTGACGTGTTTTCGCGCCTGATTATGGACCGGATTGTGTTTCTGGGCACGGCCGTGGACGACTACATCGCCAACATCATCACGGCGCAGTTGCTGTTTTTGGAGTCGGTAGATGCCAAAAAGGACATCCTGCTTTACATCAACTCGCCGGGCGGGTCGGTGTATGCGGGCTTGGGCATTTACGACACCATGCAGTACGTGAACCCCGATGTGGCCACGATTTGCACGGGCTTGGCGGCCAGCATGGGCGCGGTGCTGCTGGCGGGCGGCGCGGATAATAAGCGCTCAGCGTTGCCGCACGCGCGGGTGATGATTCACCAGCCGAGCGGCGGGGCGCAGGGGCAGTCGTCGGACATTGAGATTACGGCCCGCGAGATTCTCAAGCTCAAGAAGGAACTGTATGACATTCTGGCAAAGCACACCGGCAAGACCTACCAGGAAATCCACGACAATTCGGACCGCGACTACTGGATGCGGGCCGACGAGGCCAAGGAGTACGGGCTGATTGACGAGGTGTTGGAGAAAAAGAAAAGCTAATCGCAGATTTTGTTGATTAACCGTGATTGCGCTGATTGGCGTTTTCATGCAAAAAAGCGCCCCTGCCTACGGCAGGGGCGCTTTTTTGCATTTGAGTCGTTGCATTCTGTCAGCAAGATGTGTGACTCTACCGAAAATGCGCGGCTTCTGCCGAACCCACCGGAACTGCGTGAAGCTGAACGAGCCGTTTGTCACGTTCTGGCTGCCAGCCGCGCCGGTGCCATTCACGGCCCCGGCCGTGAACGTGAACGTGCCCGCTACTTTCTGCCCCGTGCGGTCGTATTGGCTCACCGTAGCCGTGCCGTTGCTGGGCGTGGAGGGGCCAAACAGGGTGTTGTAGGTGGCGCTGCTGTTCAGCGTCAGGGTGCCGATGGAAGCGGTGTTGGCGGCCAGCCCCGAGCCTTTAATCAACTGGTAACGCCTCGTTCTGGCGGGCCAGCAGGGCGGCGGTGCGCTGGCGCTGGCGCAGCAGGTAGCCAATCAGGCCCACCACCAGCAGCAGCACGGCCAGCCCCCCCAGGCCAGGTACTTGGCCCGGCGCTGGGCGGCGGCTTCGGCAGCGCGGAGGCGGTTTTCGCGGTCGAGCTGCCCTATCTGGCGCTGCTTGTCCTTGTTCTGGTAGCGGGCCTCCATTGCCTGCTGGCCTTCCGTGACGTGGACCGAATCGAGCAGCACGGCCGAGAGGTCGCGCAGGCGGTAGGCCTCGGCGTAGTGGCCGGTGCGGGCCTCGGCCAGCGCCAGCAGCCGGGTGATGGGTTCGAGGCGGTCAGTGCTTTGGCCCTGGCGGGCCAGGGCGTAGGCGCGGCGCAGGTAGGCGCGGGCGGCGGGGTAGTTTGTGGCCCGCATCTCCACATCGCCGGCAAAGTAGTTCACCTGGGCCTGCCCGTCGAGGTCGTCGGAGTGGGCGCAGTAGGCCAGGGCCTGCTGGCGCACCTGCGCCACCAGGGCCGCCGCTGGCTGCGCCCTCGCTGCCGCTGGCCACCCGACCAGTAGCGCCCACGCTCCGACATGGCCCAGCACCTCGCGCCAAATCTTCTTGTTCCAACCTTGACCGAACATAAACAGAAAGCAAAAGCACAGAAGTAAACCGGCAAAACCACTCTGCCCCTATGCTTTTCGGCTTCAGGCCAGGCGCGGCGGGTTTCAGAGCCAGAAGCGCAGCCCGGCAATACTCAACGGGCCTCTTGGTAGTCCACTTTGCCTTCTTGGTGGTTCGCTTTGCCCATTTGGGTATCCCTCTGGCCGCTTGATGGTTCCCGATGGCTGCTTGATGCCGTACGCAACGACCTTTAAGAAGCTATTTGAGTTAGCTGACCGAGTACCCCGAGTGCTTCGGCCGTTGAACGATCTTGTTGCACGATTCCGGGCAGCGGCCGAAGCACAGCTTCGGGGTACTTGGCCGGCGGTCCTGGATAGTAACTCAAACAGCTTCTTAGCTCTGGCACTATTGCGCGGGCACCATCGCCCGGCCCGTCCTTAGTCGAACTTGTTGATGTTGAAACTGCCGTTGGTCACGGTGACGGTACCGGTGCCCTGGCCCAGGTATGGCCCGGCCGAGAAGCTGAACGTGCCGCTGAGTTTCTGATTGGCCTTGTCGTATTTTGTCACCACGATGGTGCCGTTGCTGGCCGCAGTGCCAAAGTCGGTGGTGTAGAGCTTGCCCCCGGTGCTGCTTTTGGCATCCACGGTGAGGCTGGCGGTGGGCACTAGCGCCAGGTTCTGGCTTTTAGCCAGGTTGTAGGTGCCCACGCCTTTGGCGTTGATGCCCTGCAAGCTCAACAGCACGGAAGTGTTCTGGTCGGGGGTTCCGGCCACCACAATCCGGTCGCCAGAGTCCACGATGGCCCCGGAATAGGTGGTGCTGGTGTAGGTCTGGCCGTTGTAGGTCCAGACGACGGTGCTGGTGGCGGCGGGGGTGCCCCCACCGTTGTCGTCGTTTTTGGAGCAGGCGGCGAGCAGCAGGCCAGCGGTCAGCAGGGCAAGGGCGGGGCAGAGGGCAAAGGCTTTCATAATAAAAAAGAAGGAGTTAAGGGTTGGGTAAAAAATTAGTTGGGAAGAGAAAAACTACAGCAAAGGCCAAAGCCCCCGGTTAGTACAAGGCCACGTCGCGCACGTCGAACGTGCCGCCGGTCACTTGCTTGGTGGGCGCGGCAGCGGCCCCGTTGCCGCTGTCCCCGGCGGCCGTGAAGTTGAAGGTGCCCTGAATGCGCTTGGCGGCCACGTCCCAGCTCGTGACCACCACCTGGCCCACGGGGGTGCCCTGCGGGGTCATATACTGCGAGTGGTAGAACGGCCCGTTCAGGCCATTTTCCGAGTAGCCCGCCAGGCTGGTGTTGAGGGTTCCGGCGGGGTCGGCCTTGACCACGTAAGTGCCCGCCCCGGTGAACTTGAGGATGGTCAGGGTGATGTTGTTGCTGTTGGTTTTCACGGTGCCGCGCAGCACCAAGCGGGCCGGCGCGTCGGCGGGGTCGGTGCTGGCAATGCGAACCCCCTGCACGTTGGCGACATCGCCCACGGCGGCAAAAGCGGGACTGCCCGCTGGCGTGGCCTTGATGAAGGAATCGGTAGCGGCGGCGGGGGCCGGGGTTGGGTTTTCGGTTTTTTTGGAGCAGCCCCCGGTTAGCAAGATGACCAGCAGGGCGGTAGCGGTGAGGCAGCGTTTCATGGGAGAATAGGGGGTGAAAAAACAGGTGAAATAAAAGTTGCGGTAGAATTTTAGAAATCAACGCATTACAGCACGGGGCAGGGGCCTCGGGGCGGGGTTAGAACTTGGCCGTTAGCCCTACTTTGAGGTAGCTTTGGTCGTAGCCCAGCTCCCCGAAAGCCCCGATGTTTTCGCTGAAAAAATACCGTCCTCCTACGAAGATGCCAGTGGCCAAATCGGCGCTGCTGGCCGGGGCCAAAAAGGTGCTGCCCTCCACCCCCACGCGGGTGTAGCGCAGGCCCAGGTTGAGGCCGCCGTACACGTCCAGCTCCGGCGTGGCCGGAATGTGAAACACGCCCCGCGCCGCCAATATCAGGTCGGTGAAGTGCCACTTGTCGCCGCCGCCAAAGTCAAAGCTGGCCCCCTGGTAGCCCAGAAAAGCGCCAACCCCCAGTATGCCCGGTCCCAGCGGCACCACGCCGCGCTCCACCGACAAGCTCAGGGCCGGCGACACCGACGAACTGCCACCCAGCAGCCCCACGCCCGTGCCGAAGCCGTAGCGGTTGCCCACCCCGATGCCCAGGTTGGCCGCCGTAGTGCCCACGCCAAACGCACCTGCCGCCGCCTTGGCCGGCAAAACCGCTGGAGTGGGCTGGGGAGCGGGGGGCGTAGCGGGCCGGACCACGACGGGCGCGGCGGGCCGGGCAGCGGGCTTAATCGGGGCTTTGGCACCGGTCTTAGCGGGAATAGCGGGTTTCGGGCCGGGCTTGGTGGCCGGTCTGGCGGGCTTGGTTTGGGCCTGGGCGGCCAGCGCGGTGACGAGCAGAAGCCCAAACAAGGCAGTGATTTTCATGAGGGTCAGCAGCAAAGAAGCGAAGCGAAAGTGGGTGGGTTGTTGCAGCAGCGGGCAGCGCAGCACCGGATGAGCATTTTATTGAGAAAAAAAACAGATGGGCCAAAAACCCGGCTTCAGCACTTGGCGGCCCAGGGCAGGTCGGCCGCTGTGAGGCGGCGGGCCAACGGCGCAACGGAAACAGGCGCACAAAAAGCAGTTTGCATGGCAGCTTAGGCAAGCCAAAACCAACCGGGTAACCGTTGAATACGCAACCGAAAACCCGGCCTTGTCTGACCGGATTTTCGCCCCTGGTTTTGATGCTGCGAAACAAGCGGGTCGCCGCTCCTGCCCCCGTTTGATTTTGTTGCGAATACCTGACAAATGCGGGCAATGCCCGCAAAAAAGCGTTTGAAATTGTTGTAAATTGGCCTTAAACTAATAGCAATCTACTGAAATTCAATAACTTGTGTTCATTTTGTTGTCCTTAAAATTTCAACACAAAAAAGCCACTCCCACCGGAAGCGGCTTATATTGGGGGTGCGGGCCAGCCCCTACCCTACCCCTTTTGCCACCGCACTCGGCGGGTACCCAAACTGCCGCGAAAAGGCCGTGGAGAAGTTATTGGGGCTGCTGAACCCCACTTGGTACGCCACTTCGGCCACCGTGCCGATGCGGGCTTGCAGCAGCGCCAGCGCCCGCAGCAAGCGGGTCTGCCGGATGCAGTCGCCCGGCGACTGCCCGTTCAGGGCCTTGAGCTTGCGGTGCAGTTGGGTGCGGCTCAGGCCGATTTCTCGGCCCAGCTCGTCCACCCCGAACTCCTCGTCTTCTAGGTGTTGCAAGATGAGGTCGTTGAGTTTGGTTAGGAATTTCTGGTCGGCCGAGGGCAGTTCGGCCACGGCGGCGGCGTGGGCCGCCAGCGGGTCGGGCGTGGGCATTTCTGCCATTGCCCCGGCTGGGTTGTTCAGTTCGGCCTGTTCGGTCAGGGCCGAAACGGCCGCCACAGGTTGCAAGGCCGCCGCCACCCGTTCGCGCACCCGCTGTTTCAGGGCCAACAGGTTGCGAACCTGTGCCCGCAGTTCGCGGGGGTCAAACGGCTTGGCCAGGAAGCTGTCGGCCCCGGTTTCAAGCCCCTCCAGGCGGGCATCGGGGGCCGACTTGGCCGTGAGCAACACCACCGGAATGTGGCTAGTGGCGGGGTCGGCTTTTAGTTGGGCGCAGAGTTGGTAGCCGTCCAGGCCGGGCATCATCACGTCGCTCACCACCAGGTCGGGCACTTCGGCCTGGGCCAGCGCCAGGCCCGCGAGGCCATCGGCCGCTTCCAGCAGCCGGTAGCCCGCCGGTTCGAGCGTGGCCCGGATGAAGGCCCGTATCTCGTCGTTGTCTTCCACCACCAGCACCAGTTCCGCATCCAGGTCGGCGGATTGCGGGGCGGCCGGGGCAGCCACCGGCAGCAAATCTGCCACCACTTGGTGGCTGGCCGCTGGCACCACCCCGGCCACTGGCCGCAGCCCCTGCGGCAGTTGCACCGTGAAGGTAGCGCCCTGGCCCGGCGCACTTTGCACAGATACCGTGCCGCCGTGCAGCTCGGTCAGTTCGCGCACCAGGGCCAGGCCGATGCCGGTACCGGTCCGTTGCTGCCCACTGGCCAGGTTGGCGGCTTGATAGAAGCGGTTGAACAGGTGCGGCAGGTCGGCGGCTTCAATGCCGGGGCCGGTGTCCTGCACCGCAATGGCCACGCCGCCCTGCGGCGCAGCGGCCGTGGGCGGGGTGACCGCCACCCGCACCCGCACCTGCCCCCCGGCCGGGGTAAAGCGCAAAGCATTAGCCACTAGGTTGGTCACTACTTCTTCCAGCTTGGGTACGTCAAACACCAGCGGCAGCGGCCCGGCCGGGGCTTCGCAGTGGAGCGCGATGCCCCGGCTTTCGGCCAGCGACGAAAACGCCGCCACGAGGTGCCGGACGGTGGCGGCCACATCGCCGGTGGTGGGCAGCAACCGCAAAGCCCCGGCTTCGAGCTTGCTCAAATCCAGTAGTTGGTTGATAAGCGTGAGCAAGCGGCGGGCGTGGCGCAACACCAGACTGCCCTGCTGCCGCACGGCCGCATCGGCCGGGGCCGTAGCCAACACCTCGGCCGGGCCGAGGATGAGCGTGAGCGGCGTTCGCAACTCGTGGCTGATGTTGGTAAAAAAGTCCGTCTTCACCCGGTCCAGCTCCTGCAAATGACTTAGGGCCTGGCGCTCCAACTCCCGGTCAGTACGCTCCCGCTCGCGGTTGCGGGTGGTCACGCGCACGGCTTGCAGCAGCAGCCCAAAAGCCAGCGCATACGCCCCGTAGGCCCACCAAGTGCGCCACCAGGGCGGCCGGACGGTGAAGGCCAACGCCGACGGGCGCGGGTTCCACACGCCGTCGTTGTTGGCTGCTTTCACTTCAAACGTGTAGTTGCCGGGCGGCAGGTTGGTGTAGGTGGCGGTAGTGGCGCTGAGTGGCCCGACCCAATCGGTGTCAAACCCCACCAGCCGGTACTGGTAGCGCACACCGACGGGGTTGGTCAGGCAGACTCCCACGTAGTCCAAGCTCAGGCTGTTGCGACGGAACGGAATGCTTAGGCCCGGCCGTAGCGTTGTGTCACGGAACATCACCCGCAGGCCGGTGAACAAGGTTTGGGGCGGTACTCGGTTGGGCCGGGCGTGGGCCGGGTCGTAATGCATCAAGCCGCCGATGGTGCCCACCCATAGTTCACCGCCCCGGTCCAGGAGCACGGCGTTCTGGTTGGTTTCCTGGCCCATAAAGCCTTCCCGCACCCCGTAATGCGTGGTTTGCCCCCGGCCCACATCCAGGCGGTCGAGGCCCACGTTGGTGCCCACCCACAGGTGTCCGGCGCTGTCGCACTGCACGAAGTAGGGGTTGCTGTCGCGCAGCCCGTAGTTGGCCCCAAACGCCCGCATCTGCCCCGTGGTCAGCGTATAACGCCACACGCCCTGCCCAATGCTGCCCAGCCAGAGGTGGCCCCGGCCGTCTTCCGACACCGACCCCAGGCTCCAGGGTCCGGGCCGCCCATCACGCCGGGTAAAAGTGTCGTGTTCCGTGTCAACCTGCACCAATCCCTGGTCATCGGAAGCCAGCCACAACGCCCCAGTACGGTCGCGGAATACCTGCCAGAAATCGTTGGTTTTCAAGCCCGGCGTTTCCAGCCCAAAGTGCTGGTGCGCCCCGGTGGCCGGGTCCAGCACGGTCAGGCCACGGGTGGAAGTAGCCACCCATACCCGGCCCCGCCGGTCTTCTCCGATGCTGAACACCGTGCTTCCCGCCACGCCCGGCAGGTCGTCGTAGTACGTCCAGCGCCGGGCGGCAAAGTCGTAGCGGGCCACGCCGTTGGCGCTGCCCACCCAGGCCCGGCCAGCCCGGTCGCCAAACAGCGCGTAAATGCGGGCGTTCTTTTGACCGGGCCGCAACGGCACCGCCCGGCCCTCCCGCTCGCCGCTGGCGGTGGGCGGGCCAAACTCCACCAGCCCGGCGTGGGTGCCCACCCAGTAGCGGCCCGGCTGCACCTGCGCCACCGCCCGCACTTCCGGGTCGGGTAGCCCCGCCGCCGCGCCGTACTGCTCAAATGGCTCCGTCCCCAAATGCTGAGCCAAGCCGCGGTCGTTGGCAAACCAGATGTTGCCCTCGCGGTCTTCGACCAAGCCATTGGCTTGGTCGGTGCTCATGTTGTCGTCGCCGGGCAAGCACCTAAACCGCTGACTGCCGGCGGCCCGCATACTAATTCCGGCTGCCGTCGCCACCCACACGCGGCCGGTGCGGTCCTGCAACACGCGCCACACCGGCGCGGCGCACAGCCCGTCGGCTGGTCCGATGCGCCGCCCCTGCCAGGGCCGGGCCGCCGGGCCGCCCCCGTGCAGTTGCACCAACCCCGTCGTCGTCGCCACCCACACCAGGCTGTCGCCCCCGAAACTGAAATGCAGCACCGGCAACCGGCCGATTGCTGGCACCGCCTGGGCGAGGCTGGTGCTGGGGTCCAGCACAAACAGCCCCGTGCCGGTACCCACCCACACCTTCCCGCCGGGGTCGGCCGCCAGGTCCTGCACCGACGTGTCGGGCAGGCCTTGGGCGGGGCCGTAGCGCGTCACGGTGGTGTCGGCCGGGCCGCAAGTCAGCCGAAACAAGCCTTGCCAGGTGCCCACCCACAGCGTGCGCGGCCCCTGCGGCAGCAGGCAGTACACTTTGGCCAGCGCCCCCGCTCCCGCCCCGGCCAACCGGCAGCGCCGCACCGGGCCGCCGGGCCGCCGCCACGACAGCCCGCCGTAGGTATGGCCCAGCCACAGGGTGCCGTTAGGGGCCGCCGCCAAGGCGGTCACGTGGTTGTCGGGCAGCCCGTCGGCCGTGGTCAGGGTACGAAAATGCTGGCCGTCGTAGCCGCACAGCCCGCCCTCGGTGCCCGCCCACAGCACCCCGTCGCGGTCCTGGCAAATGGCATATAATGTACTCTGGGGCAGGCCGTTATCAATACCAAACTGCCGCAAGGCGAAGGTCTGTGCCACTCCCGGTGCTCCGCCTGCCCAACTCAGCAGCAACGCACTCAACCAGCGAACAAACCCCAGACGAAACGCGGACCGGGCAACCATGAGCAACGAAAAAGCTAATTCTTGCCGAAAGTAAGGCCGGTTTTGCAATTTCCAAACACCACGGCCCCAAACTCCTTCCCGCGCTGAGGCTCCCCATTCGGCCGGCCGCCCTTGCCGCCGCCGCCCCTGTCGTATCTTCGTAGCCGTTTTTCTAATCCCCGCCCGTTGGTTTTTTGTTTCTCATCTCTAGGTTCTTGTTAGTAGTCAATGCCAACGAGAAACAAAAAATCAAAAACCTTTCCCCATGCCCGAAATCGCCTGCTCCTTCTGCACCAAACAGAAACGCGACGTTGCCGTGATGATTTCCGGTGTCAATGCCCACATCTGCGAGAAGTGCGTGGCCCAGGCCCAGAAAATTCTGGCCGAAGAAGCCCAGGCCCAGGAAGCGGGCCGCCGCCCCAAGTTCAACCTCATCAAGCCCCGCGCCATCAAGGAACACCTCGACCAGTACGTCATCGGTCAGGACCAGGCCAAGCGCGTGATGTCGGTGGCCGTGTACAACCACTACAAGCGCCTGATGCAGCCAAAGGCCGAAGGCGAAGACGAGGTGCAGATTGAAAAGTCCAACATCATCATGGTGGGCGAAACCGGCACCGGCAAAACCTTCTTGGCCCGGATGCTGGCCAAAATCCTGCAAGTGCCCTTCTGCATCGCCGATGCCACCGTCCTGACCGAAGCTGGCTACGTGGGCGAAGACGTGGAATCCATCCTCACCCGCCTGCTCCAAGCCGCTGACTACAACCTGGAAGCCGCCGAGCGCGGCATCGTGTACATTGACGAGATTGACAAAATCGCCCGCAAGAGCGATAACCCCAGCATCACCCGCGACGTGAGCGGCGAGGGCGTACAACAAGCCATGCTCAAGCTGCTCGAAGGCACCCACATCAACGTGCCCCCGCACGGGGGCCGCAAGCACCCGGAGCAAAAAATGGTGTCCGTGAACACCGAAAACATCCTTTTCATCTGCGGTGGGGCCTTCGTCGGCCTCGACCGCATCATCAAAAGCCGCCTCAACGCCAAGCCCATGGGCTTCGCCAAAACCCAGCTCGAGGACCAAGTGGACACCGCCAACTTCCTGCGCTACGTTACGGCCCAGGACATCAAGTCCTTCGGCCTCATTCCCGAACTCATTGGCCGCCTGCCCGTCCTTACCCACCTCAACCCGCTGGATAAAAGCACCCTGCGCCTGATTCTGACAGAGCCAAAAAACTCCCTCGTCAAGCAGTACAAGCGCCTCTTCGGCATGGAAAACATTGACCTCGACTTCACCGAAGAAGCCCTCGAATACATCGTGGACAAAGCCGACGAGTACCGCCTCGGGGCGCGGGGCCTGCGCTCCATCTGCGAGAGCATCATGACCGATGCCATGTTCGAAATGCCCTCAGAAGAAGGAGCCGACGAGTTGCTCATCAACCTGAGCTACGCAAGGGGCAAGTTCGAGCAGTCGCCGTTGCGGCTGATGCGGGCCGCGTAAGCAACGAGCAGTTTGGGCGGTCTGGCACGAGTTTAGGCGAAGCCGTAACCTCGTGCCAGTAAACGCAGAAGGGCCGCCGCTGAAATTCTCAGCGGCGGCCCATTTTTTGTTCAAAACCGATTACCTAATCCACGTTGTCATGCAGAAACCGGTTATCCCCCAGCAGCTCATTATCATCCGATAAGTTGAAGCGGGAGATGTTCTGCGCCGAGCTAGGCTCCACGATTTCCAGTTTCACTTGCCGGCGCAGGTAGGCGGGCGACTCGTATTGGCTCACGGCTTCGGGCGGCAGGCCGTTGCTGAGGGCTTGCAGGCGCTTGCGGCGCTCCTCGTCAATCTGCATCGTCACGGCCGGGCGCTTGTGCGGGGTGGCAGGCGCATCGGTACCCGACACCAATGTTGGTTCGCCGGGCGCGGCGGCGGGCACCCCGGCTAGGGCCGGGCCACTGGGAAGGGCCGGGCCGTTCAGGTCGTGCAGGGTGCGGGTTGGCTCGGTGCTGGGGCCGAAGGTGGGCACAAACGACGGCACACCGTTGACTGTGCTGGTTTCGGGCGTGGCCTCGGCGGCAGGAGCGGCGGCCGGGTCCCGGTGCGCGAGGTGGCCGTTGATGGACGGCACGTCCTGCGTGAAGCCCGTGGCAATGACCGTCACGCGGATGCTTTGGCCCAGCGTTTCGTCAATACCGTGGCCGAAAATCATTTCCGCGTCCTGCCCGGCTTTCTTCTGAATGTACTCCGTGATGGTGGAGAGTTCGTCCATTTCCAGCTCATGGTCCTGGCCCGACATGATGGACAGCAGAATCCGTTGCGCTCCCCGGATGTCGGTGTTGTTGAGCAAGGGCGAACTCAGGGCTTCTTCAGCAGCCCGCTCGGCGCGGTTCTCACCCTCGGTGATGCTGCTGCCCATCACGGCCGCACCGGAGTCTTTCATCACCGTTTTCACGTCCTCAAAGTCCACGTTCACGTCGGCCGTAACGGTGATGATTTCGGCAATGGACTTGGCGGCCGTCGTCAGCACGGTGTCGGCTTTGGCGAAGGCCGCGCCCATGGCCAGGTTGCCGTAGAGTTGGCGCAGCCGGTCGTTGAGAATCACGAGCACCGTGTCGCAGTGTTCGCTCAGCTCGCGGATGCCGATTTCGGCTTGCTCGCGCTTGCGCCGGCCCTCGAACACGAACGGGGCCGTTACGATACCGACCGTCAGAATTCCCAATTCCTGCGCTACCTGCGCGATGACAGGCGCGGCCCCGGTGCCGGTGCCGCCGCCCATACCCGCCGTGATGAACAGCATCTTGGTGCCCTGATTGAGCAATTCGCGGATTTGCTCCTTGCTCTCAATCGCCGCCTGCCGGCCGCGCTCCGGCTTGGCCCCCGCGCCTAGTCCTTCGGTCAGGTCAATGCCGATTTGCAGCTTGTTGGGCACCGAGGAGCTTTCCAGCGCCTGCCGGTCCGTGTTGCAGATAATAAACTCCACATCCTTGATACCCTGCTTGTACATATGCTTCACGGCGTTGGACCCGCCGCCCCCCACGCCAATCACCTTGATGATGGACTTCGTCTGGGAAGGAATTTCAAAAGTATAACTCATTTTTTTGAAGTTATGAGTTATGAGTTATGAGTTATGAGTTTACGAGAAGGCGCGAAAAAATAGCCAACTCATAACTCATAACTCATAACTCATAACTAAATCATTAATAGGATTTATCGTCGTAGTCGTCAATCAGCAAGCCTTTGGTGCGCTTAAGAATGTCTTTGAGCCAGATGCCGGCTTTGCCTGGCTCCTTTTTCTCTTTTTCGGTTTCCGGGACCGGGATTTCCAAAGCAGAGCGCCCGTCGGCAGCACCGGGCCGGTCGTAAGCCGGTATGGCGGGCGGCACGTAGGCGGGCGTTTCTTCCTCGTAGCTGGGCCGAACACTGCGCTCGTCCAGGGCGTGGTAGCCGGTCAGGACCAAGCCTACGGTGGTAGCGTACATGGGCGATTTGACGGCCTCAATGCGGCTTTTGCCCAAGTGCTGGTTAGGGTAGCCGATGCGGGTGTCCATGCCGGTAATGTACTCGGTAAGTTGCTCCAGGTTCTGGAGCTGCGAGCCGCCGCCGGTCAGCACGATGCCGGCCGCGAGCTTGTCGTGCAAGCCCATGCGGAAAATTTCGGCGTACACCAGCTCCATGATTTCTTCCATTCGGGCCTGAATGATGTAGGCCAGGTTCTTGAGCGACACCTCTTTGGGCGGGCGGTTGGGCAGGCCCGGAATGCTCACGATTTCGTGGTCGCTGGCTTCTTCGGCCAGGGCTTTGCCAAATTTGACCTTGAGTTGCTCGGCCTGGCCAGGGGCCACGTTGCAACCCTGCCGGATGTCCTGGGTGATGATATTGCCGCCGAACGGCAGCACCGCCGCGTGCCGGATGATGCCGTCCTTGAACACGGCCAGGTCGGTGGTGCCGCCGCCGATGTCAATCAGGGCCACGCCGGCTTCTTTTTCCTCGTCCGAGAGAATGGACATCGAACTCGCCAGCGGCTCCAGAATCAAGTCCGCAATTTCGAGTCCGGCGCGGGTCACGCACTTGTTGATGTTGTTGATGGCCGTGCTTTGGGCCGTGATGATGTGGAAGTTGCCCTCCAGCCGCATCCCTTCGTAGCCCACCGGGTCGGCAATATCCGGCTCATTGTCCACCTTGTAGTCCTGGGGCATGACGTGGATAATCTGGGAGCCGGGCTGCGTCACCAGCCGGTACATATCCTGGGTCAGGCGGTTCACGTCGTCCGGCCCGATGGTGTCGGTCGAGTGGCGCATGATGTTGCCGTTGTGTTGCAGGCTTTTGATGTGTTGCCCGGCAATGCCCACGTTCACCACCTTGATATCGACCCCGGACTGCTCCTCGGCCTGCCGGATGGCCCGTTTGATGGCATCCACGGTCTTGTCAATGTTGAGCACAATGCCCCGCGCCACGCCTTCCGACACCGCTTTGCCCATGCCCAGGATTTCGAGTTTGCCAAATTCGTTTTTGCGGCCCACGAGGGCGCAAATTTTTGTGGTGCCAATGTCGAGGCCGACGACGATTTTGTCTTGGTTCATGGTGGGGTGCTTGGTGAGCGGTAAGGACAGGGCGAAAATTCTTAGTAATTTACGAATCAGGTACACGCCTGATTTTCAGCGGGATATTATTCGCAGATGATTTGATTTTGGTATTCCACGTTCACGCGGTGGTAGGTATCCCAACCGAGGACTGACGGAATTTGGCGGTAAAATACCATAAGTTTCGCAAACTTCTCCGAAATGTTCTCCGGCAGCCCGAATTCTACCCGCTGGTCGCCCACCTGTTGGGTGAACGAAAGCTTGCCGCCCGGCTCAATTACAACCTGCGAAACCTGCGCCCGCCAGAACGGATGCTCGTCGACATAAAGCAAAAAATCAAGATACCGCCGCCCGCTACTGTCCTGAAAAAACGTGGGCAGCAGCCCCACCCCGCCGGGCCGCGCCACCGTGGCCACCCGCGCCGTGAACAGCGGCGACAACGGCAGCGGCTGCCCCGCCGCGTCCACGTAAGTATCCTGCCCGGCATCGGGGTGCGAGAGCCGGGCAATGGGCCGGTTCTGCCGCACGTCGGCGTGCAGGTCGCCGGCCAGGTCGCGGTACACCTGCGCGTCGCGCACAAACGGGTGGGCTTTCAACCGGGCTTCCAACTCGCGCAGGCGTGGGCCTTCGGGCCGGGTGTTCAGCACCGGCTCGGTGTTGCCGTTGGTGAGCAAGGCCGTCACGCCGCTTTCGCTAATGAAGTAATTTTCAAACTCGTTGGCTACATTCACGACCACCGTGCCCACCGGCCGCCGGGCCTGCCGCACGGCCGCAAACACGCCCAGCGCCGCCAGCACGAGCAAGCAGACGGCGGAAACGAGCAGGTTGCGGATGGTGCGGTCCATGTTTCTTGTTTCTTGTTTCTTGTTAAGGTATAATTCCTTGCTTACGTGTTGGATGCGTGAATTTAGAAATCAAACCGAATTAATTTATAACTTGTCTGCCTTTTTCTAGAAACGAGAAACATTAAGTATCCGCCAGAAAGTTAGTCGTTGTTTGCGTTTAAGGCAGCAGTATATCATTCAAGCCGCTGCGGTCTCACTACTCACTACTTAATACTCACTTCCTACTTATCGCCACCGCGCCGTCAAAATCGCCCGCAATTTTGGTACCAGCGTGTCAATATCTCCCGCTCCTACAGTGGCTAACACGTCAAAGGTAGTATCAATACTTGCTCCTTCCAACACTTGCTCTTTGGTTTGCAAACTTTTAGCTGAAGCAGTGATGGCTTCCAGTAGCATTTCGGCCGTCACGCCCGCAATCGGTTGCTCCCGCGCCGGGTAAATGTCCAGCAAAATTACCTCATCGGCTACGCTCAAACTCTCGGAAAAGCCTGCGGCAAAGTCGCGGGTGCGCGAAAACAGGTGCGGCTGAAACACTACCCGCAGCCGCCGCCCCGGATACAGCGCCCGCACCGAACGCAAAAACGCTTCAATCTCGCGCGGGTGGTGGGCGTAGTCGTCCAGATAAACGTTGCCGTTGGCACCGGTTACGACGAACTCAAACCGCCGTTTCACGCCCCGGTAGGCGGCCACGGCGGCGGCCAGCGGCCCGGCTCCTACGCCCTGCAACTGCGCCACGGCTGCCGCCGCCAGCATATTCTCCACGTTGTGAAAGCCGGGCACGGCCAGTTCCAAACCCGCCACTTCTGCGCCCGGCCCGTGCAAATCGAAGCGGAACCGTTGCCCTTCGGCCCGCACGTTGGTGGCGTACAACTCTGGTCCTTGCGCGGCCGTGAGGCCGTAGCGCAGCACCCGCGTTCCGGCGGGCGCGGCGGCAGCTAGGCTGGGGTCGGCGGTGTGGTTGAGCAGCAAGGTGCCGCCGGGCTGCAACTGACTGACAAACTGCCGAAAAGAATCCAGCAGCGCCGCTTGGTCGCCGTAGATATCCAAGTGGTCGGCATCGGTACTGGTCACGATGGCCACCGTGGGGCGCAGGGTCAGAAAGCTGCGGTCGTACTCGTCGGCTTCCACCACAATCGGCGCTTCTTCGTCCTGCGGCAGCAGCAAGTTGCTGCCCAGGTTCACGGCAATACCGCCCAAGAATGCGCCCGCATCCACCCCGGCGTGGTGCAGCAAATGGGCTACCATGCTGCTGGTGGTGGTTTTGCCGTGGGTGCCTGCCACGGCAATCGTGCGCCGCCCGGCCGTGAGCAAACCCAGCACCTGGCTGCGCTTGCGAATGTCGTAGCCCTGCGCCCGCAGCCAGGCCCACTCCGCGCTATCGGCCGGAATAGCGGGAGTCAGCACCACCAGCGTTTGTGCCTGATTTTCCCGTATTTCGGCCGGAATGTTGGCCACCGCATCTACGTAATGCACGGCCATTCCTTCGGCGACCAGGGCTTGGGTGAGGGGCGTTTCGGTGCGGTCGTAGCCACTCACGGCGTGGCCGTTGGCTCGAAACCACCGCGCCAGCGCCGACATCCCAATGCCGCCGATGCCGAGGAAGAAAACGTAAGGAAACTGGGCGACGGGGTTCAAAACAGTGGTTAGCGGTTAGTGTTTAGTGGCTAGTTTTTATTTATTAACTTCAGCAACTCATCTACAATATCTTCCGTTGCCTGCGGCCGGGCCAGCGCCCGCACTTGCGTCTGCAACTCATGCTGTCGCGCCTCGTCGTTCAGCAGCCGCAGGGTTTCGTCGTAAAGCTGTTCGGCGGCGTGGGTGTCGGGGATGAGGACGGCCGCGCCTTTGCTGACCAGCGCCAGCGCGTTTTTGGTTTGGTGGTCTTCGGCTACGTTGGGCGAGGGGATTAGTATACTGGCTTTGCCGGTCAGGCACAACTCGCTTACGGACAAGGCCCCGGCGCGGCTCACTACTACGTCGGCGGCGGCGTAGGCCAGGTCCATGCGTTGGATAAATTCCAGCGCGTGCAGGCCAGTAGCGGCGTAGTCGGCGGCCAGTTTTTGGGCTTCGGGGAAGTAGAGTTTGCCGGTTTGCCAGAGCAGTTGCACGCCGGCCTCGCGCAAGCGCGGCAGGGCGGCGGCCGTGGCAAGGTTCAGGGTGCGGGCACCGAGGCTGCCGCCCACCACGAGCAGGGTTTTGCGGTTCGGGTCCAGCCCAAAAAAGGTCATTGCTTCGGCGCGGTCGCCGTGGGCAATGCTGGCCCGCACGGGGTTGCCGGTGAGAACGAGTTTTTCGGCGGGGAAGAACTTTTCCATGCCTTCGTAGGCTATGCAAATTTTGTCCACCCTCTTGGCCAGCAATTTGTTCACTAGCCCGGCATAGGAGTTTTGCTCCTGAATGAGCGCCGGAATGGCGCGGCTGGTGGCGGCCAGCAGCACCGGGGCCGAGGCGTAGCCGCCCACGCCCACCACAGCATCGGGCCGGAATTGGTCCAGCAATTTGCCCGCTTTCCGCACCGCCCGCATCACCTTGAGCGGAAACAGCAGGTTTTGGGGCGTGAGGCGGCGTTGCAGCCCGGCAATGTCCAGACCCACAATGTTGTAGCCCGCTTCGGGCACCCGCGTCATTTCCATGCGGCCGTTGGCCCCCACAAACAGGATTTCCGCGTCGGGCAGCCGGCGGCGCAGTTCATTGGCAATGGCCACGGCCGGGAAGATGTGCCCGCCCGTGCCGCCGCCGGAAATGATGAAACGCAGGGGATTCATGGGTTTTATTGGGTTTGTTGATGCTGGCACGGGGCGATGAACGGTGTGGTCCGACGACTTTTTTCAGTCGTCAGACCACTAGATTTCAGGGGCAACCGGGCAGCGAATCACTAAATTTCAGGGGCAACTGAGCAGCGAATAGTGGTCTGACGACGAAAAAAGTCGTCGGACCACGCCACCCTTCTAATAACTCACCGACACTTTCGGAATCCGGGCCGTGTCGTCGGGTTCGCCGGTCATGGGGCGCACTTCGCGTTCGCCCCGGCTCACGGCTAGGATGATGCCGATGCTGATGCCGGTGAAAATGAGTGAGGTGCCGCCCATGCTCAGCAGCGGCAGCGGCAGGCCCGTGATGGGGCCGAGGCCCACGGCCACGCCCATGTTCACCAACGCTTGCAACACCAAGCTGAAGGTGAGGCCCGCCGAGAGCAGGCCGCCGAATGCCCCGGCGCTGTTCATCACGGTTTTAAGCCCCCGATACAAAAAGGCCAAGTAGAGAAACACCACCACCGCGCCGCCCAGCAGGCCGTATTCCTCAATGATGATGGCAAAAATAAAGTCCGAATACGGGTGCGGCAAGATGTTGCGCTCGGTGCTTTTGCCGGGGCCTTTGCCCGCCACGCCGCCGCTGGCAATGGCAATGTAGGAATGCAGCAATTGAAACGGTGGTTTCTTGTTCGGGTCGCGGAAGCTTTCAATCCGCGAGAGCACCGTTTTACCCCGCTGCCCGGTGGCCAGGCCCAGGCCCCCCACCACCACCCCGATGGCCAGCATGACGGCCATTTGCCGCATCGGCACCCGCCCGATAAACATGAGCAGCAAGCAAGTAGCAAACAGCAACAACGCCGTAGAAGCATTGCTCAGAATAATCAGCCCGCAAATAATACCCACCCACAGCATCACCGGAAACAACGTGGTCCAGAAGTCGCCCAGGTGCTGCTGCCGCCGGCTGAGCATACTGGCCAAGTGCGAAATAAGGGCCAATTTAGCCAAATCCGAGGGCTGAAACGTTTGGTTGATAACCGGAATGGTGAGCCAGCGCGAAGCCTCGTTGATGTTGGAACCCATTAAGTACGTGAACAGTAGCAGCGGCACCGACAGCAGCAGCGCGTACAGCGCCAGCCGCGAGTAGTAGCGGTAATCAACGCGGTGCGCGGCCCACGCAAAAAACAAACCCACGAAAATGAGGCCGGAATGTTTGAACAGAAAATGCTCGGTGTTGCCGTCCATCTTCTTGTAGGCCAGCGTGCCGGTGGCCGAATAGACCACCGCAATGCTGATAAAGGAGAATAGCAGCACGATGGCCCACAGGATGGGGTCGCCTTTGAGGTTGCGTTGCAACCAGCGTTTTGCGTCTTCCATAAATCACGGATTTTTAATGATTAAACTGATTTCACGGATTATTTTTTGGACTCCTGACTGGCTAACTCCCGCACTTGTTGGGCGAATTGCTGGCCCCGGTCCTCATAATTCTGGAACAGGTCAAAGCTGGCGCAGCAGGGCGAGAGCAGCACCACGTCGCCGGGAGTGGCGAGGGCGGCGGCTTGCTGCACGGCGGCGGCCATGCTGCGGGTTTCCAGCACCTGCGGCAGCAGCGGGCCGAAGGTGGTTTTGAGTTTTTCGTTATCCAACCCGAGGCAGACGAGGGCCTTGACGCGGCGCTGGGCCAAGTCCAGCAAACTGCTGTAATCGTTGCCTTTATCGGTGCCGCCCGCAATCCAAACGATGGGTTGCGAAATGCCGTCGAGGGCGTACCACGCGGCTTCCACGTTGGTGGCTTTGCTGTCGTTGATGAACTTGACCCCGTTAATTTCGGCCACCAGTTGCAGGCGGTGGTCGGCGTTTTGGAAGGTGGCGAGGGCGGCTTCAATCTGGGCGGTGTTCAGGCCCGCGACGCGGGCGGCCAGCACGGCAGCCAGCGTGTTTTGGCGGTTGTGCTGGCCGATGAGCGGCGAATTTGCGGTGCTGATTTCCGCCGCTTCGGCTTCATCAAACCCAGGTGTCAGGTTGGTGCGGAGCGTGGTTTCGGCGGTGTAGTAGCCCGCCAGATGCCCATCGGGGCGGTGGTGCAGGCTGAAGGGCAGTTGCCGCGCCACCTGAAAAGCCGCCTGAAAGTATTGCTGCGTGGTTTCGTCGTCGGTGTTGTAGATGAAGCTCCCGCTGCTGTCCAAGTTTTGGGCAATGCGGAGCTTGGCCTGGGCGTATGCTGCAAGCGAATAGTCGTAGCGGTCGAGGTGGTCGGGCGTGATGTTGAGCAGCACCGCCACCCACGGGCGAAACTCGTGCGTGTCGTCGAGTTGGAAACTGCTTAGTTCCACCACGTAGTAATCGTGCTGGTCGGCAATGACTTGCTCGGCCAGCGAGTGGCCCACGTTGCCCGCGAGGCCCACGTTCAGCCCGGCGCTTTTCAGCAGGTGGTAGGTCAGCAGCGTGGTGGTGGTTTTGCCGTTGGTGCCCGTGATGCAGATGCACTTGGCGCGGGTGTAGCGGCCCGCAAACTCGATTTCGGAAACAACCGGAATCTGCCGCTCCCGCAACGCTTGAACGATGGACGCTTTTTCGGGAATGCCGGGGCTTTTAACCACCTCATCGGCCAGCAAAATGCGGTCGGTGCTGTGCTGATTTTCCTCAAACTCAATTCCGGCCTGCGTGAGTTTCTCACGGTATTTTTCGGCTATTGTGCCCCGGTCCGACACGAACACGGCGTGGCCCTTGGCCTGCGCCAGCAGGGCGGCACCTACGCCGCTTTCGGCAGCTCCGAGGATGACGATATTTTGCCCGTCGGCAGCAGGTTTCATGACGTTTAACATTAGCGCAACTTCAACGTGACCAGCGTGATAACAGCCAGCATAATGCCCAAAATCCAGAACCGCGACACGATTTTGGACTCGTGGTAGCCCAGCTTCTGGTAGTGGTGGTGCAGGGGCGACATTCGCAGCAGCCGGCGGCCTTCGCCGTACTTGCGCTTCGTGTACTTGAACCAACTGACTTGCAGCACCACCGAGGCGTTTTCAATGATGAAAACGCCGCATAAAATCGGAATCAGCAACTCCTTGCGCACAATCAGGGCCAGTACCGTGATGATGCCACCCAGCGCCAGCGACCCCGTGTCGCCCATGAATACCTGCGCCGGAAACGAATTGTACCACAAAAACCCAATGCACGCCCCCACGAAAGCGGTGCAGAAAATAACCAATTCACCGGAATCGGGAATGAACATCACGTCCAGATAATCAGCCAGTAAGGCATTGCCGCTGACGAACGCAAAAATGGCCAGCGTGATGCCGATAATGGCCGAGGTGCCCGCCGCCAGCCCGTCCAGCCCGTCGGTCAGGTTGGCCCCGTTGCTGATGGCCGTTATCAGAAAAATCACAATCGGAATGTATAGCAGCGCGTACAGTCCGTGGAACATGGTGCCCGCCGTGGCAAACAAGTCGCCGTAGTTCAGCTCGTTGTTTTTCATAAACGGCACCGTCGTAATCATCAGGTGTACGTCTCGAAACACCTTGCTGGCATCTACTTCCGAAAGCGTACCGTTGGGCAGCAGGTACTGGCGGACAGTGATTTCATTGCTGAAAAACAGCACCCAGCCCACCGTCAGACCCAAGCCCACCTGCCCCAAAATCTTGAAGCGCCCGCTTAGCCCTTCCTTGTTTTTGCGAAACACCTTGATGTAGTCGTCCAGAAACCCAATCAGCCCCAGCCACACCGTACTGAGAATCATGAGGATGATGTAGATGTTGCGGAGCCGCGCAAACAGCAGCACCGGCACCAGAATGGCTAGCAAAATAATCAGCCCGCCCATCGTGGGCGTACCTTTTTTATCAAGTTGCCCCTGCAAACCCAGGTCGCGGATTTCCTCGCCCACCTGCTTGCGTTGCAACACCCGAATGAGGCGGTGCCCAAACGTGAGGGCAATGAGCAGCGACACCACAATGGCCAGCCCCGCCCGAAACGTGGTGTATTGAAACACCCCGGTTCCGGGCAAGTGGTAATGCTCGTGAAGAAAGCGAAAAAGGTAGTAAAGCATTGTCTTTTCGGTACTTGGTAGTAGGTAGTGGGTAGTTGGACGATAGAATGGAAGCCGGATTAACTCGCTAAGGGCTATTTCGCTTGCTGTCCAAATACCTTGTACCCACTACCAAATACCAATTAATTCACTTGTCTTGTTCAGCAAAAATCTCTATCAGCATCAGCTTGTCATCAAACGGCGTTTTCACACCTTGCACGTCTTGGTAATTCTCGTGGCCTTTGCCCGCCACCAGCACAATATCAAGGGGTTGGGCCAGTTGCACGGCGGCGGCGATGGCGGCGCGGCGGTCGGCAATGGTGCGCACGTGTCCGGCGGCGGGAGCCGTCACGCCGGCTTGCATCTGGGCCAGAATGTCCAGCGGGTCCTCAAAGCGCGGATTGTCGGCGGTGAGAATGGCGAAGTCGGAGAAGCGGGCGGCGAGGGCGGCCATCACGGGGCGCTTGGCCGCGTCGCGGTTGCCGCCGCAGCCCACCACCGTGATGACGCGCTGCCCCGGCTGCCGGATTTCGTGCAGCGTTTGCAGCACGTTTTCCAGCGCGTCGGGCGTGTGGGCGTAGTCCACGATGCCAGTAATGCGTTGTTTTTTAGACAACACCGGCTCAAACCGGCCGGGTGCAGTGGTCAGGCCCGACAGGATGGTGAGGGCCTCGGTGGGGTCTTCGCCAAGCAGCACGGCGGCCCCGTACACGGCCATCAGGTTGTAGGCATTGAACACCCCAATGAGCCGGAATTGCACCTCGCGGCCGTCAATTTCCAAGTGCAAGCCGTGGACTTCGTTGCTCACCAGCCGCGCCCGGAACGTGGCCGGGCCGCGCAGCGAGTAGGTTTCGCGGCGGGCGGCCGTGTTTTGCAGCATCACCGCGCCGCGCCGGTCGTCGGCGTTGGTCAGGGCAAAAGCCGTTTTGGGCAGCGCGTCAAAGAAGCCTTTTTTGGCCTTCAGGTAGTTGTCAAACGTGCCGTGGTAGTCGAGGTGGTCGTGCGAGAGGTTGGTAAAAATCCCCCCCGCAAAGCGCAGCGCCGTGGTGCGGTGCTGCACCACGGCGTGGCTGCTCACTTCCATGCACACGTGGGTGCAGCCGGCTTCCACCATGCGGGCCAGCAGCGCGTTCAGCCGGATACTGTCGGGCGTGGTGTGGGTGGCCGGAATCACCTCTTCGTCAATCTGATTTTGCACCGTGCTGAGCAACCCCGCGTGGTAGCCCAGCTCCCGCAACAGCTTGTGTAGCAAGGTAGCGCACGAGGTTTTCCCGTTGGTGCCCGTCACGCCCACCAGCGTCAGCCGCCGCGACGGATGCCCGTAGAAAGCCGCCGCTAGGTGGGCCAGCGCTTCGGCCGAATCGGGCACCTGCACGTAGGCCGTGCCGGGCTGCAACTCGGCGGGCAATTCCTCGCAAATGATGGCCGCCGCCCCCTGCGCCACCGCCGCTTCGATGAACTTGTGCCCATCGGTCGCCGTGCCGCGCAGGGCACAAAAGGCCACCCCCGGCCCGGCCGCCCGCGAGTCCAGCGCGAGGCCGGTAATGGCCACGTCGGCGGGGCCGCGCTGGGCCAGCACGGCAACGTCGGTGAGCAGCGAAAAAAGTGGTAGCGAAATCATGGAGCTGGTAGGAGCGGTTGGGGGTCACGTCCGGCGCACGGTTGGCTTGGGTTTGGTTTCGGGTTGGTCCGGTTTCGTCGTCAATTCAGCGGGTTTCTTCTTTTCACCCGCCGCTGGCCGCGTCGGTTTTTTCGGCGGGTCGGCATCGGCCGGAGTCAGCAACGGGTTCTCGGCCAAGTCGGTATGGTCGGGTGCGGGCAGGGCCACGGGCGCGGCCAAGCGCGGCCCCGGCTCCCACAACGTCAGCGTGATTGGGGTGCCGCGCCGCAACGGGCTGCCAGCGGTCAGGCTTTGGGCCTGCACCCGGCCGGTGCCGTTGGTGCGCACGCGCAAGCCCCGGTTTTCGAGCAGAAACAGCGCGTCGCGCAGGGTCAGCCCTTTGGCGTTGGGCACCCGGCCTTGCCGCACCGGGTTCACGGCCAGCGCCACGGTGCGGGCGCGGAAGGCTGTATCGGTGGCGGCACGCACCCATTCTTCGCCGCCGGTGGCCTGGGTTTCGCCCGCGAGGCCCAGTTTTTGGCACACCAGCGCGAGTTCGTCCTGCAAGCCCGCCCGCACCAGCGGCACGTGGCTCTTGTTGAGGCGGGCTTTGGCCAGCAACGGGCGCTGGCTCAGCAGGTCGCGGGCCATGCACTTGTCGGCTACTTCCCGAAACACCGGGGCCGCCACGTCGGCCCCGTAGATGCGGCCGTTGCGGGGCGAATCCACCACCACAATGCAGCTGTACTTGGGCTTGTCGGCCGGAAAATACCCGCAGAAACTGGTGGAATACGTCTTGGTGTAGCGCCCGTTTTTGAATTTCCAAGCCGTGCCGGTTTTGCCCGCAATGCTGTAATCCTTCGGCCGAATGCCCCGCGCTGTGCCTTCCGACACCACGCCTTCCATCATGGCTTTCACCTTGCGCAAGGTTTCGTCGGAGCATATTTTGGGGTTCAGCACCTTCGCTTCGTTCAGGCGCAACACCTTGTCGGCCTGCTTGATTTCCTTCACAATGAAGGGCTGAATCTTCACCCCCCCGTTCGCCACGGCGTTGTAAAAAGCCAGCGTTTGCAGGGGCGCAAGCTTCAACTCGTACCCAATGCTCATCGTCGTGAGCGACGTGTGGCTCCAAGTGCGGTCCGTCGGGTCTTTCACATAGGGCCGGGCCTCGCCCGTCATCTGAAAGCCCAGCGGCTTGTCCAACCCAAACTTCTTCAGATAATCCGTATATTCACTGGGGTTGCGGCCAAATTTCTCGTGTACCAGCCGGGCCACCCCGATGTTGCTCGATTTCTCGAACACCTGCTGCACCGTGATGCGACCGTAGCCGTGCGAATCCGTCTTCACGGCCCCGCCAATGGACATCCGGCCGTTGCCGGTGTCCACCACGTCGTCCAACCCGATTTCGGGGTGCGCTTCCAGCAGCGCCATCATCGAAGCCAGCTTGAACGTGGACCCCGGCTCGGTGCGACCCTGGTCGGCGAAGGCGTAGTTGTAGTCCTCTTTGTAGGTGTCGTCGCCCGCCTTGCCGAGGTTCGCCACGGCCTTGATTTCGCCGGTCGCCACTTCCATCAAAATCACACAACCATACTGGGCATTGTTGCTAACCAGCGACTTGTAAAGCGCGTTCTCGGCCACGTCCTGCAAGTTGATGTCCAACGTCGTCTTCACGTCGTAGCCCGGCAGGGGCTTGATTTCGGTGCCGTCGTACACCGGTTTCACGCCCCCCGGCACCCGCTCAAACAGCGCCTCGCCCGCCTTGCCCGCTAGGTCCTGCTCAAAAGTATATTCCAGCCCCGCGCCGCGCCGCTGCTCGTTCACGAAGCCCACCGTGCGCTGCGCCAGCCCGCCAAAGGGCCGAAACCGCTTGTCCACCTTCTCAAAAATAGCCCCGCCCCGGTTGCGTTTTGCCCGAAAAATCGGCCAGTTGGCCATCGCCTTTTTCTCCTGAAAGTTAATTTGCCGCGAGTTCAGCCGAATGTAGCGCAAGGCCGGTTCGTGCGCCGCGTGGGCGTTGGTGAGGCGGCGGCGGTATTCCTGCACGCTGCGGTCGCCAAAAAAATGCGACAGGTGCCAAGCCAACGAATCCACCCCGGCCCGAAACACGTCGGCTTCCACCACGCCGGGGTCCCAGGCCACCCGGTAAAACGGCAGCGAAGTAGCCAAAATGCTTTCGTTGTCGGAATAAATATTGCCCCGCGTGGCGGGCACCGGCTGCGAACTGATGTGCTGCGCCTGCGCCTGCGCCCGCCAGTGGTCGCCTTCCTGAAACTGAATTTTGGTGGCCTTCCACAGAATGGCCCCCGAAAACACGGCCACCCCCAAAAAGGCCAGCCGCACCCGCGTTACGATTGAGCGTTTGACGTTGCCTTTCATAAATCGCTGATTAAGGTGATTAACCGTGATTTTGCTGCTTTCATCGGGTGGACGGTTTGGAAGCTGAACCATGAGCAGCGGCCTTTTCTTTGTGCTGCTTTGTACTTTTTTGTACTGAATTTCTGGAAGCTGGTTGGGGCTTGTTTGTTAGTCTGCTTTTATTGGTCAGGGCATTAGCTGTTTTATGGCCACTGTGGCTGTTGGTCAGTTTTGGGATAGCAGACCGTTTCCGGGTCTTTGCCGTGGCACTGGGTTTTGCGGGCCGGGTTGGCCGGGCCACAGCGGCCCGCCCCGCTGCCAGCGAATCGTCGTCGAGTGGCTGCGGCGGGGCGATAATTTCCGGGCCGCCATCTGCTGAATCGTAGCGGTAGCGGCGGCGGCCAGCCAGCGAATCGGCTAAGTGCGCGGCCGCTGAATCGCGGGCAACGCGGGCAGCCAGCGTGTCGGCGGTCAGCACCGGCAGCAGTTCCAACGCCGAAGCCTCTAAGTGCCCGGCGGGCACAGTGATGCGAAACGGCGGCGACGAGCTTTCGACCATGCCCAGCGCGGCCACTTTGCGGGCCACCTCGCTCTGCTTGCTGGCCTCCATGTAGTCCGATTTCAGGGTCGTGTAGTCGGCCCGCAGGTCTTCGGTTTCGCGCTTCAACCGCTGAATGTTGCGGCTCATGCGGTTGCCGTAGTGCGTGTTGCCGATGTAAAGCAGCGTGAGCAGCATCACGAACAACATCTTGGGCAGGTAATGCACTGGCAAGCCCTCCCGGAACATTCCCTCCATGCTCGTGAAGCGGTCGAGCAGCGAAAACAGGCTCCAGCCACTGCGCGGCGCGGCAGTTTCGGCGGCTTCAGGCGCATCTTTCGGCGGTTTGGACACTTTGGGCGCTTTGCGCGGGGCTTCCGCCGCCAGCGCGGCGGCAGCAGCAGCACTAGCCGCCGCCGCTTCGTCCAGCGGCGCAGTTTCGGGCACCGGGGCGGGGCGGGGCACGTTGGCGCGGCGCGGCGCGTCGTTGGGTTTGAGGATGTTGCTGGCCATCACGAATCCGCGTTGCGCTCGGCCACCCGCAGTTTGGCGCTGCGGGCGCGGCTGTTGTGGGCAATTTCCTCGGCCGAAGCCTCCTCCGGCCGCCGGTTCAGGGCCGTGAACGGCCGGCTCAGATGGCCGAAAAAGTCCTTTTCCACATCGCCAAAGAACTTTCCTTTGGCGATGTAATTCTTCACCAAGCGGTCTTCCAGCGAGTGGTAGCTCAGCACCACCAGCCGCCCGCCGGGCCGCAGCACCTGCGCCGTTTGGGTCAGCATTTTCTGCAAGGCTTCCATCTCTTGGTTCACCTCAATGCGCAGCGCCTGAAACACTTGCGCCAAGTATTTATGCTCCTTGCCGCGCGGCATCACTGCCTGAATCGCCGTTTTCAATTCCTGAATCGTGGCCAGCGGCCGGCCGCGCCGGGCCTGTACCACCGTTGCGGCCAGGGTGCGGGCGTTGGTCACTTCGCCGTACATCCCGAAAATGCGGTGCAAATCAGCCTCCTTGTAGCCGTTCAGCACGTCGGCCGCCCTCAGCGGCCCGTCGCCGTCCATCCGCATATCCAGCGGCCCGTCAAACCGAGTGCTGAAGCCCCGCGCCGGCGTGTCGAACTGGTGCGAGCTGACCCCCAAATCGGCCAGTAGTCCGTCCACGGGTAGGGCATCGCGCCGGGCCAGTTCGGCCGCCAATTCGCGGAAGTTCGCTTTGATAAACGTGAACTGCGGCCGGGCCAGCGCCTGGGCTTCGGCGGCCGCGTCGCCATCCTGGTCAAAGCTGTACAAGTGCCCGGTGGTCAACGTTTCCAGGATGCGGGCCGAGTGGCCGCCACCGCCAAACGTCACGTCCACGTAGCGCCCGCCGGGCTGCACGTTGAGCGCCGCCACGCACTCGGCCAGCAGCACGGGGCGGTGGTAGGCGGTATCGTTGGGGCGCAGTTCCATCTCAGAAGGGCAGCGCCGCCGCGTCGGCCGTTAAAAATTTCTGGGCCAACTTGCTGAATGCTGGCTGGTCCTTTATCAAATACTCGTCGTAGCGGGTCGGGTCCCAGATTTCGCAACGGTTGCCTAAGCCCACGATAATGGCCTCCTTCTCGAACCCGGCGTAGCGCACCATCGTGCGCGGCAGCATGAACCGGCCGATGCTGTCGAGGTCCACTTCGGTCATGCCCCGAAAAAAGTTGCGCTGAAATTGCCGGTATTCTTCGTTGAACTCGTCCAGCGCCATCACCTTGTCGTGAATCACGCGCCAGGCGGCGCGGGGATACAGCACCAGACAGGGCTCAAAACCGCGCACCAGCACGAGGCTGCCCGATTCGTCGGGCAGGCTGCTTTTCACCTTCGCCGGCAGCACCAGCCGCCCTTTCGGGTCGAGCTTGCATTCGTATTCGCCGGAGAGCAAAGGGAGCATAGAACCAGCCGCCGGGAAGGGACCACAAGCAGCAGGGACAAAAGTACGGGGTGGTTTTCAAATCTCAACCACAATTTACCATTTTCTACCACAAATTGATTTAGCGGTTAAAGACTGATAATCACACTTTTTAAATTAGCTCAAGGTTCCTTCTAGTGGTATGAATTGATTTTTTGCCAATTTGGCAGACTAGTTTTTCAGTTGCGAAACCTATTTTTTCCCGCGAAAGAAGTGTGTTATTATGGCCCTGTGCCAAGTAGTCTTGGTCGACCATGTTCGTAAAATAGCGGCGGCAGGAGCTTGCACAGGGTTTCACCGGGTAGTCGCAGGCCGGGCAAAAGGAGTGGGCAAAAGGCGTTGAGTTGACGGGGTGTTACGGGACAAAATATAGGCAACAAACCAACCCTCGGACAATAATTTTCCCTACTCGTGTAAAGCCTTCCAAATCATATCCTTCAACTGCACCAGATTCTTATTGGCTAAGCTGGAAATAAAAATAGTTGCGGGCAAATCGCCCGGCAACGAATCTCGCATTTCCGCTTCCAGTTCCTCGTCCAGCATATCGGTTTTGGTGATGGCCAGCAGTCGCTTTTTGTCCAGCAGTTCGGGGTTAAACTGTTGCAACTCGCCCAGTAGGATTTGGTACTCAGCGGCGATGTCGGGCGCGTCACAACTTATCATAAAGAGCAGCATAGAATTGCGCTCGATGTGGCGCAGAAAGCGGGTACCCAGGCCCTTGCCCTCGGCCGCGCCCTCGATGATGCCGGGAATGTCGGCCATCACGAACGATTTGAAGTCGCGGTAGGCCACCACACCCAGGTTGGGCACGAGGGTGGTAAAGGCATAATCGGCAATCTTAGGCTTGGCGGCCGACACCACCGATAACAGGGTGCTTTTGCCGGCGTTGGGAAAACCCACGAGGCCCACGTCGGCCAGCAGTTTCAGCTCCAGGATAACGGCGGCTTCCAGGCTGGGTTCGCCGGGCTGGGCGTAGTCGGGGGCTTGGTTGGTGGAATTTTTGAAATGGTCGTTGCCGAGGCCCCCGCGCCCGCCGGGCAGCAACACGAGGCGCTGGCCGGGCTGGGTGATTTCCAGAATAATTTCGCCGGTTTCGACCGAGCGAGCCACTGTGCCGAGGGGTACTTGCAGCACAATATCGGCTCCTTGTGCACCAGAGCGCAGGTTTTCGCCGCCGCCTTCGCCGTCTTTAGCAAACACGTGGCGCTGGTATTGCAGGTGCAACAGAGTCCAGAGTTGCTCGTTGGCCTCGAGGATGACGTGGCCGCCGCGCCCGCCGTCGCCGCCGTCGGGGCCGCCGTTGGGCAAGCCTTTGGCCCGAAAATAATGGCGCGAACCGGCCCCACCTTTGCCGGAGCGGCACAGGAGCTTGACGTAATCGATAAAGTTGTTGGAAGCCAAAAGTGAGTTATGAGTTATGAGTTAAAAATTATGAGTTGGCAGATGTCCAAAAAAGAGAGTTATGAGCTTCGGCCATTTGCCCGAAACTCATAACTCATAACTTTTAACTCATAACTGGCAAAGCCTACGCTTTTACCTCGCCAACGGCCTGCCGGGCGGTTTCCGGTACGGCAGGGCGGTGCTGGTCAATCACGGCGCGAATCTGGGCGAAAATGTCGTCGATTGGGCCGATGCCGTTCAGGGCGTGGAATTTGTTTTGCTGGGCGTAGTAGCCCGCCACTTGGGCGGTTTCGGTGTTGTACACCGTCACGCGGCGGCGGATTTTGGTTTCGTCCTGGTCGTCGGGCCGGCCGCTGGTTTTGCCGCGTTCCAGCAGGCGCTTCACCAGTTCCTCTTCGCGTACTTCCAGCGCCACCATGCAACCGATTTCCTCTTCGTATTTGGCCAGCAGGCGGTCGAGGCTGGCGGCTTGGGGCACGGTGCGTGGGAAGCCGTCGAAGATAAAACCGCCTGCTTGTTGGTTGGCCCCAATGGCCGCGTCAATCATGCCAATCACCACTTCGTCCGGCACTAAGAGGCCCTCGTCCATCAGCTTTTTGGCTTGCACCCCCAACGCCGTGCCTTGCGCAATCTGAGCACGCAACAGGTCGCCGGTACTGAGGTGGATAAGGTTGTATTGGGCAATCAGGTTCTGGCTTTGTGTTCCTTTGCCCGCGCCGGGCGGCCCGAAGAGTACGATATTGAGCATAGAGTAAACAAAAGAAAACGGGTGGGATACGGCAATTTAATACTTCCCTAACAAAGTTACGGCGAGGGCCGCCTACACGGCCACGTAAACTTCGGGCAGGTTGCGGCCCAGGCCGTCGTAGTCGAGGCCGTAGCCAACCACAAAATCGTTGGGAATCTGCCGGGCCACGTAGGTCAGGCGCAGGTCGTGGCGCAGGCTTTCGGGCTTAAAGAACAGGGTGGCAATTTCGACCGAGGCCGGGCCTTTAGCCTGGAGGATGGGCAACAGGTGGTGCATGGTGGTGCCGGTGTCCACGATGTCTTCGACCACGATGAGGTGCCGCCCGGCAATTTCTTCGCGCAGGCCCATGATTTCCTGGACCGTGCCCGTGCTGCCCGTGCCTTCGTAGGAAGCCACCCGGATAAAGACGATTTCGCACGGCTCGGTGATGCGCTTGAGCAAGTCCGTGGCGAACATGAACGCGCCAGTCAGCACCACCACAAACAGCGGCCGTTTCCCGGCGTAGTCGCGGTTGAGGCGGACGGCCAACTCATCCACTGCTTTGGCCAACTCGGCGGCGGGCAGGTAGGGCCGAAAGGGCTTGTCGTGAAGCGTGATGTGGGGCATGAAGCGGGCCGGGGACGAAATATGGCGCAAAGGTACGGCCGGAAGCAGGTGCCCCCATAGGCGGCGAGGCGGGCAATGGCAAAATAAAAGAGGCCGTTTTCGTGACGAAAACGGCCTCTTTTAGTTGGGTGGCTACTGACTACTTTACCCCGCGCAACTGGGCGAAAACCGCTTGGGCCGCTGCTGGCAACACATTTTCCACGTAGTGCGTGTGCGGCCGGGTGGCGGCCTCAACGCGCTGCTGCTGAATGGGCTGTTGGCCTACGCTGCGCCCGCTGTCCTGCACTGCAATGTGGGGCGCAATCACGAGGCTCACGATGCTCATCAGCTTGATGAGGATGTTCATGCTCGGGCCGGACGTGTCCTTGAACGGGTCGCCCACGGTGTCGCCGGTTACGGATGCTTTGTGGGCCTCGGAGCCTTTGTACTCCATTTTGCCGTTCACCATCACGCCTTTTTCAAACGACTTTTTGGCGTTGTCCCAGGCCCCGCCCGCGTTGCTCTGGAACATGGCCATCAGCACACCCGACACCGTGACCCCGGCCAGCAGGCCGCCCAGCACTTTGGGGCCGAACAGGAAGCCCACAATGATGGGCGTGAGCAGGGCAATGGCCCCCGGCAGAATCATCTCGCGGATGGCCGCCTGGGTAGAAATGGCCACGCACTTCTCGTACTCCGGCCGCCCCGTGCCTTCCATAATGCCCGGAATTTCGCGGAACTGCCGGCGCACCTCCTGCACCATCGCCATCGCCGCCCGGCCCACCGCCGAAATGGCCAACGCCGAGAAAATGAACGGAATCATGGCCCCCACGAAGAGGCCCGCCAGCACGTTGGCATCGCTGATGTCAATGACCGAAATGTGGGCCGTGCCCATGAAGGCGGCAAACAGCGCCAGCGAGGTGAGGGCCGCCGAGGCAATGGCGAAGCCCTTGCCGGTGGCGGCGGTGGTGTTGCCCACGGCATCCAGAATGTCGGTGCGTTCGCGCACTTCCTTGGGCAGTTCGCACATTTCGGCAATGCCCCCGGCGTTGTCGGCAATGGGGCCGAAGGCATCAATGGCGAGTTGCATAGCGGTGGTGGCCATCATGCCAGCGGCGGCAATGGCCACGCCGTAGAGGCCCGCAAACTTGAAGCTGAACACGATACCAGCGGCCAGCACCAGGATGGGCAGCACGGTGCTGTGCATCCCCACGGCCAGCCCGCCGATGACGGTGGTGGCGTGGCCGGTGCTGCTTTGCTGCACGATGCTGTTCACGGGGCCTTTGCCCATGGCCGTGTAGTATTCGGTGATGATGCTCATCAGGGTGCCCACAATCAGGCCCACCACGACGGCGTAGAACACGTGCATGGCATCAAACACCTGGCCCCGAATTTCAAATTCGCCGGTGGGCAGAATCCACTTAATGAGCAGGTAAGCCCCAATGGCCGAAACGAACACCGAAATGTAATTGCCGATGTTGAGGGCGCTCTGCACGTTGCCGCCTTCTTTCACCCGCACACAGAGAATGCCGATGAGCGAGGCGATGATGCCCATGCCCGCAATGGCCATCGGCAGGAAAATGGCCGAGAGGCCGCTGAAGTCGTCGCGCATCACGGGTGCGCCGATGCTGGTCATTTCGCGGCCCAGCACCATGGTGGCCAGAATGGTGGCTACGTAAGAGCCGAACAGGTCGGCCCCCATGCCCGCTACGTCGCCCACGTTGTCGCCCACGTTGTCGGCAATGGTGGCGGGGTTGCGGGGGTCGTCTTCGGGGATGCCCGCTTCCACTTTGCCCACGAGGTCGGCCCCCACGTCGGCGGCTTTGGTGTAGATGCCGCCACCCACGCGGGCAAACAGGGCAATGCTTTCGGCCCCCAACGAGAAGCCGGTGAGGACTTCCAGGGCGCGTTCCATGTCGAGGCTGGCGGCGTTGCCGCCCTTAGCCACCACAAAAATCTGGTAGAAGACGATGAACAGCGACCCCAGGCCCAGTACGGCCAGTCCGGCCACGCCCATGCCCATCACCGAGCCGCCCGAAAACGACACGTTCAGGGCGGTGCGGAGGCTGGTTTTGGCGGCCTGGGCGGTCCGCACGTTGGCTTTGGTGGCGATTTTCATGCCGATGAAGCCGGCCAGGGCCGAAAACACGGCCCCAATCAGGAACGCCAGCACGATAACCGGGCTGGAGTTGGCCCGCTCGCTGCTGCCGAGGAAATACAGGCCAATGCTGGCAATCAACGCGAATATTACCAGCACCTTGTATTCGGCTTTGAGGAAAGCAATGGCCCCGTCGGCGATGTAGCCGGCGATGGTGGTCATGCGGGTGTCGCCCGCATCTTGGCGGGCCACCCAGCCCGCCCGGAGCCAAGTATAAAGCAGGGCAAAAATGCCCAATGCGGGCACAGCGTACAAATAAGGGGTCATGCGGATTAAAAAAGTGGTAACGGGTTAAACAACCGTCAGGTCAGGCCAAACGGCTGGCAAAGCTAAGGCCCAACGGTTAGTAGTGCGGCATCCGGGCTGGCCCGACGCGCACATTTTGCGCCAGCCGCTTCACGTTTGCCGGAAATAGCGCACCGTTAGTCGCTCTGTGAGCCAATAAAGTAGGTAGCAGCACAGCGTGACGGGCAGCACCACCAGCCAGTAGTAGCGGGCCGCAGGTCGGGCGGTGCCGAAGGCTGCCGTGAATCCAGCCGCACTCAACAACAGGAACGGAAAATGGTAGAGGTAGAGCGAAAAGCTGAACCGCCCCAGCGGGTGAAACAGCCGCACCGCCAGGTTGCGGCGCGGCACCCTGCCCGTCAGCAACGCCGCCACTGTCAGCCCGGCCAGTGCCGTGGCGGCCAGGCCCGCTACCAGCCGCCATTTCATCAGCGCCAGCCCTAGCAACACGCCGCCCAGCGCCAGCGCCGCCGCGCCCAGCCAGGTGCCCGGCACCCGCCGCAGCCAGGCCCGCGCTTCGGGCCGCCGCAGGGTGTCGTACAGCGCCGCCCCGGCCGCAAAGTAGGCGTTGAATGTTAAGAAGAAATCGCCCACGGCGCTGGTGGACCAGTGCGCCACCCCCACCGCCACGCCGCCCAGATACAGCAAACCCGAAGCCCAGTAATAGGCCCGGATGCGCCAGAAAGCCAGCGGCACCAGCAGGTAGAACAAGGCTTCGGGCAGCAGCGACCAGTACACGGCATTGTAGCCCCAAAACACGCCATCGGGCGCAGGCTGAAACAGCAGGATGCGTCCCAGGTCGGCGGGCTGAAAGTGGCGCAGGTCGTGGGCGGCTTGCGCCAGCGCCTCGTTGGTTTCCTGGTGCCCGGCGGCGGTAAAAATCGTTGGAGACAGGCGGGACAACAGCCCCAAAACCACCACCGCCAGCCCCACCGAAGCCAGATAAGGCGGGTAGATGCGCACGATGCGGTTCCAGTAAAAAGCCAGCGGCGGCCGGTGCTTGCGCAGCTGGGCGTGGCGAATGAAAAACCCCGACAGCACGAAAAAGAAAATCACCATTTCGTAGCCCGCCGCACTCAGCATATCCAGCCCAAAAGCGAGGTATTGGCCCAGCGACCAGGTGGCGCGGGAAAACTGCGCCAGGTAGTCGTGCCCGCCCAGCCACAGCAGGTGTTTGGCGTGGTACACCAGCACGTAGAACGCACAAAAGCCCCGCAAGCAGTGTAAAACATTTAGCTCGGCGGTGGGCAGCAGCGGCGCAGGAGTTTGGGACGACGGCACCGTTACAGCTCCCGCAGCAGCGCCTGGTACAGGGCCAGCATACTGGCAATGTCGCGCTTGTCCACTAGTTCATCGGGCGAATGCACGTGGTCTTCGGGGGCACCCACGAAGCACCAGTCCCAGGGCGCGGCGGCGTGTTGCAACTCTTTGGCATCGGAGCCGCCGCTGCCTTCCACTTCCAGTTGGTGGGCAATGCCCGAAGCGGCGGCAATGGCCCGGATGCGGTCCACGTAGGCGCGGCGCGGGATGAGCGAATCGCGCAGTGAAATGGCGCAGCCTGCCCCGGCCGTCACGCCCTCCGTGACCCAGGTGATGTCCGAAATAAGGGCTTGGCGCACCCCGTAGGTTTCGTTGATGAACCTGGCCAGGTAGGCCACCGAGCCGCCGCCGTGTTCTTCCCAGCACGAGAAAGCCACCACGCCGTGTTCCAGGGTTTCGCACAGGCGCAGGGCGTTCCACACGCCGAGGCGGTTGTCGAGGTAGCAGCTTTGCACGGTGGTGTCGGTTTCGCGGAAGTCGCAGTAAAACGTCAGCTCCGTGCCGCGCTCGATGTCGCGGTCGAACTCATAGCCCAACGCACCGGTTTCCTCGTCGATGGTGAGCGTACAATCTATTTCGCCCTGCGAATCGTGACCGACCAGCCGGTAGCCATTTTCGGCCCGGGGGCCGCCGATGCGGACCAGTTCGCGGCCGTAGCGCACCGTGAAGCCAATGCTGTCGAGGTGGGCAAACACGGCCGTGCGCGGCTGCCCAAACACGAGCAGTACGCAGTCCTGAAACCGGGCTTCGTCGTGGATGATAAGGGGTTGGTGCTGCCAGTCGGCTTGGTGCTGGCGCACGTATTCGAGCATGAATTGCGTCAGGGGCGCTTCGTGGCCAGCCGGGGCGGGCAGGCGGCACAGGGTTTCCAGCAGGTGCATACAATCGGGGTTGGGCCGCCAAAGCTAGGCCAAAGTCCGTACTTTAGCCGCTACATTGCCGTGTGGCCTGCCGCCGGTTGCCCCCCGATTCTACCGGGGTGCTTATCTTTCGCTATGATTCGCTTGCTCGTTCGCACTGGTTTTTCCTTGTTTTTTGTGGCCTGCTTGCTACTTGGCCCACTGGGAGCCAGGGCGCAACGCCTGGACACCACCTTCCGGCCGCCAGCCATCCGCACGGTCGAGCTGGACACGGTGGGCGTGTTGCCCGGGGCAATTGACACCAAAGGCTGGCTCCTGATGAACCAGGAAATCCAGGTAGAATTGGACGGCGCGGTGCGCAACCTCTACAATTTCAAGTACGACCGGGCCGAGCGGCAGTTCAAGTCCTTGCGGCGGCGCTACCCCAACCACCCCATGCCCTACTTTCTGCTGGGGCTGAACACGTGGTGGAAAATCATGCCCACCAACATCCAGACCACGCAGTACGACAAGCTCTTCTACGCCTACATGGACACGGCCATCACCAAAGCCGAAGCCCTCTACGATGCCGACCATAAGAACTACGAGGCCAGTTTTTTTCTCTCCGCCGCTTACGGTTTTGATGCCCGCCTGCACGCCGAGCGCCACGACTGGCGCAAGGCCACGGTGAGCAGCAAACGTTCGCTCACCTACCTGCAACGCAGCAAGGAAGCCAACGACCTCAGCCCGGAGTTTTTGTTTGGGCAGGCGCTGTTCAACTACTATTCGGTCTGGATTCCCGACAATTACCCGCTGCTCAAGCCGGTGCTGCTGTTTTTTCCGAAGGGCGACAAAAAAACGGGCCTGCAACAGCTTCGTACCGTGGCCGCCGAGGGGTTCTACACCGGCGTGGAGGCGCGGGTGTTCCTGATGCGAATTCTAAAAAACGAGGAGAACGATGCCCAACAAGCCATGCCCGTGGCCCGGTACCTCGCCCTCACCTACCCCGACAACGGCTACTTCCAGCGCTTCTACGCTTACCTCTGCTACGACCAGGGCGAGTTTGTGGAGTGCGAACGGGTGAGCAAAGACATTCTGGACAAAATCAACCGGGGAATGCCGGGCTACGAAGGCATTAGCGGGCGCTACGCCACGTACTTTCTGGGCTATCTGGCCCAGAACCGCTACCGCGACCTCGCCGCCGCCAAAGACTACTACCAACGCTGCATCGTGTTTGCCGAAAGCACCGGCGACACCAGTGGCGGCTTCTACCTGTTTGCCAACGTGAACTTGGCCCGGCTGGCCGATAAGGACAAAGACCCCGCCGCCGCCCGCCGCTACTACGAAGTGGTGCGGAGTAAAGCCGAACATAAATCGGAGCAGTATAAAGAAGCAAAAAAATACCTAAGTAAAAACAATATTTGATTTAAAATTATGGAAGTCACTGACGTATTTATGGGGCCCGTTTTTTTGGTCATCATTTATTTGGCGGCCTACGCCGTGCGGGACCGGTTCACCAACCGGTTCACCAAAGCTTATTTCATTCCGGCCCTCTCAGCCAAGCTTTTTGGCGCAGTGGCCCTGGGGCTGGTCTATCAGTTTTATTACGGCGGGGGCGATACCTTCAATTACTATTACCACTCCAGCCTTATCCATCAGGCGTTCATGGACTCGTTCGGTACGGGTTGGAAATTGATTATGAGCGGCGGGGGTGACTACTACGCTGATACCGCCAAATACACCCAGTATATGCTCTGGTACCGGGGCGGTTCGTCGGAATATTTTCTGGCGCGGATTGCTGGCCTGTTGAGTCTGATTTGTTTTGATTCTTACATTGCAATTTCGCTTTGTTTTGCCTGCCTCAGCTTTAGCGGGATGTGGGTGATGTACATGACGTTTGTTAAAATCCGCCCCCAGCTTTTCAAGCAGTTGGCCACGGCCACGTTTTTTATTCCGTCCGTATATTTCTGGGGGTCCGGGTTGCTCAAGGATTCCATTGCCATCGGGGCATTGGGGTGGCTCTTCTATGCTTTTTTTCGGGGGGCAGTCCAACGGGACTCTATCTTGAAATGTTTGGTTTACGGCGGACTGGCCAGTTTTTTACTTATCAAAATCAAGGTTTACATTCTGCTGTGTTTTCTGCCACCGGCGTTGCTGTACATCTTCAACGAAAACAGCGCCCGTATCAAGAGCAAGGTTACGCGTTTCATTGCCACTCCTTTTTTGGTGGTGGCCGGGCTGGGCATGGCGTACTTCGCCAGCACCAACCTGACCAAAGGCGACGAGGACTACGACGTGGAAAACATCGGAGCGCGGTCCAAAAAAACCAGCGATTACCTCTACCAGGTCAGCGTTAAGCAAAATGGGTCGGGCTACAAGTTGGGCGAACAGGACGGCACCATCGGCGGCATGGTGAAACTCGCCCCCCAGGCCATCGTGGTGGCGCTGTTCCGGCCTTTTTTGTGGGAAGTTCACAACCCCGTGATGCTCATGTCGTCGCTCGAGGCCCTTTACTTCCTCTTTTTCACGCTGCGAATACTTTACCGCTCGGGGCTAGGCAAAACATTGGCTCTAATTTCCAGTACCCCGTCCCTGATTTTGTGTTTTGTGTTCGCCCTCGTTTTTGCAGCCACAGTGGGGGTGGTATCCAACAACTTCGGGACGCTGGTGCGGTACAAAATCCCGATGATTCCCTTCTACGTGGCCGGCTTGTACATCACCGAAAGCATGAGCGTGAACCGCCGGGCTGTGAAGCGGCAGAAGGCCAACGCCAAGCGCGACTTGGCAACAGCTTAGGCAAACAATGCCAAAAAGTTGGCCGTGTTGGAGGCCACTGAGTAGCGGGCTACCACCGTGCGGCGGGCTGCCGCGCCCAGGGCGCGGCGACGGCTGGCATCGGTGAGCAGGCCGCGCAGGGCCGCGTACCAGTCGGCGGGAGTGGCGCAGAGTTCGCCACTCACACCCGACTGCACCACCTCGGCGTTCATGCCCACCGGCGACACCAGCGCCGGAATGCCCAGTGCCATGTATTGCAAGGCTTTGAAGGCACATTTTCCTTGCGCCCAGGCATCGTCTTCCAGTGGCATCAGCCCGATGTCGAAGCCCAGCAAATCGGCAATTTCGGTGTCTTTGCGCCAGGGCTGGAATTGCAACGACCGCAGGGGCAGCGCTGGCGGCTGGTTGGAAATCACCCGAAACTCAAACGGAACCCCTTCGGCTTCCAAACGGGCCAGCACGGGCACCACCTGGTCGAGGTATTTGAGGGTGGAGTGGGTGCCGGTCCAACCGATGACGGGGAGGGAGGCAGGATGCTGTTCGCGCACCCGGTTGTGCAAGTGGTCGGTGTCAATGGTGGTGGGGTTTACCACCACGTTCGGGTTGAACCGCCGGGCGTAGGCGGCCAGGTAAGCGTTGCCACAACTCACTTTGTAAGCCCAGCGGCAGATGCTCCCCACCTTGTGCGCCCACTTCAGGCCAGCGGCCAACTGATTGGCCGCCGAGGTGTTGGGAATCCAGATGGCATCGTCGAAGTCGTAGATGAGGCGCTTGCGCAGCACTTTGGCCAGCACCCATTCCAGCACTGGCGGCCCCAACGGCGCGGCTTCGCGGTGCACGAACACAAAGTCGTAGGCCGGGGCGGCCAGCAGCAGCGCCAGCCGCCGGGCAAAGCCGGCCGCGATGCCCCAGGCTTTGGCCCCGGTGTGGCCCGGCCGGTACAGGATGTCCCAGGTGGCACGGGACAGAAACGGGGCCAGCCGGTAGCGGTGGCCAGCGGCGGCCAGGGCCGGCAGGTACTGCTCAAAGCGAAACCGCTGCGACGGGGCGTGCCCGGGTGGGTACGGAATGACGAACAAAATTTTAGCCACTGGTGCAGGTCGTTGCAAACGCGTGGTACCCCCCCGGCACCGGCACACCGGCCCGCCAGAGGAGCATTCAAGTTGCTGAAAACCGCTTATGCCTGGTAGAACTCCAGCACCCCATCAATCACGCGCTGTTGCAGTTCGGGGTGCAGTTCGTAGTACAGAGGCAGGCGCAGCAGGCAGTCGGTGTAGTGGTCGGCCCAGGGCAGGGCGCGGCCGTCGTGCTTGGCGACGTAGAACGGGCTTTTGTGCAGCGACAGGTAGTGGAATACGGTTAGCACCTGCCGTTCGCGCAGGAAGGCAATCAGCCGGGTGCGCTCGTCCAGGTCGCGGCACACGAGGTAAAACATATGGCCGTTGTTGCTGGCGTAGGCGGGCAGCACGGGCCGCCCCACACCCAGCGCCGCCAGCGGGGCCAGGGCGCTGAAGTAGTTGTTCCAGATGGCCTTGCGGCGCGATTGAATATCGGCCAAGTGCTCGAGCTGGGCGAACAGGAAGGCCGCCACGATGTCCGAGGGCAAGAAGCTCGAGCCCACGTCCACCCAGCCGTACTTGTCCACCTCGCCCCGAAAAAACGACGAGCGGTTGGTGCCCTTCTCGCGGATGATTTCGGCCCGTTGGGCGTAGCGCGGGTCGTTGATGGCCAGCATCCCTCCTTCGCCCGAAATGATGTTTTTGGTTTCGTGGAACGAGAAAGCCGCCAACTCGCCAATCGTGCCCAGCGCCCGGCCTTTGTAGAAGCTGTCGATGGCCTGGGCCGCGTCTTCCACCACGGCCAGACCGTGCCGGTCGGCCACGGCCCGAATGGCATCCATGTCGCAGGCAATGCCGGCGTAATGCACCGGCACAATGGCGCGGGTGCGCGGCGTGACGAGGCTTTCGAGCGCGGCCGGGTCCAAGTTCGGGTTTTCGGCGGTGCTGTCGACAAACACGATTTTGGCCCCGCGCAACACAAACGCGTTGGGGGTGCTGACGAACGTATAGGAGGGCACAATCACTTCGTCGCCGGGTTGCAGGTCGAGCAGCAGGGCGGCCATTTCCAGCGCATCGGTGCAACTTGTGGTCAGCAGCACTTTGGCGAAGCCGAGTTGGTGCTCAAAAAACTGGTGGCAGCGTTTGGTGAACAGCCCGTCGCCGGATATTTTACCCGAGCGCACGGCTTCCTCAATGTAGCGGATTTCGGGGCCGGAGAGGTAGGGCTTGTTGAAGGGAATAGCGGGCAGCATAAATTGGAAGTAAGGGGCTGCAAGCCGCAGCCAGGGCAAAGGTAAAGCCAAAGCGCACCGTTCAAGGCGTGGGTTCGTTCGGCCAGAGGTGGTAGATGTGTTCTTCGTGCATCAGGCCAAAGCCGCATTTTTCGTAGAACCGGCAGGCCGGTTCGTTGGCGGCCTGCGTCACGACCTGCAACGCGGCGTAGCCCCAGGCGCGGGCCTGGGCCTGGGCAGCGGCCACCAACGCCTGCCCCACGCGCTGGCCCCGTGCAGCGGCATCCACGGCCAGCAGGCCAATGTCGGCCCGGCCGTTTTTTTCACCCAGCGTGAGCAGACCACGCGGGGTGCCGGCCGCGTCGTGCCAGGCCAATACCTGCCGGGCAATCCGGCCATCAAGCGAATTGCGGAGCCACTGCGAGTACAGGTGCTGGAACACGGCTGGCCCAAAGTGCGGGTCGAGCCGGAAGCGCGAGTATTCGCCGCTCTGCCAGGCCAGCGATTCCAGCGGCGGCGTGAACGCCGTGACGGGCCGGATGGCGGCGGGCGGCGGGGCAGGTTCGGCCGGCAGCAGGGCCTGGGCATAGGTCACTTTGCGGTCGGCCAGCCAGGCCCCGGCGGTGCGGGCAACGGCGGCCCCAGCCGTATCGGCGGGGTCCAGAAAAATGTACACCAAGCGCACCCCGGCGCGGCGGGCGGCGGCCAGGGCAGCGGGCAGGTCGGTGGCCCCGGCCGCCCCGGCCGCGGGCACCACGCGGGCCACCGCGAAGCCCAGAAAATTGGTGTCCCAGGCCAGGGGTTGCAGAATAAATGCGGCGGCCATCAAGCGGAAGTAGGGGGCAAGTCGGTGCGGGTGTCGACCAAATAAATGGGCCGGTTCTTTACCTGCTCGAAGGTTTTGCCGATGTACAGCCCCACCATGCCCAGCACCGAAAGCGTAAGGCCGGCGAAGAACCAAATGGACACAATAAGGCTGATATAGCCCGTTTCCCAGGCGTGGCCCAGCAGGTAGCGCACCAGCGTGACGACGATGAACCCGAATGCGCCAACCGAAATGGCCAAGCCCAGTTTCACAGTCAGGCGCAGGGGCTTATCGGAATACGCCAGGATGATGTCCAGCGCCAGGTTGATGAGGCGGCGCAGGGTGTAGCTGCTGCTGCCTTCGGGGCGTTCGGCGTGGGCCACGGCCCTCCCCCCGGCCCGAAACCCCACCCAGCGCACCATCGTCGGAAAGTAGCGGATGCTCTCGCGCATGGTCAGCACCGCCGCCACCACCTTGCGGTGGTAGATGCCGAAGTTGGCAATGGCGGGGTCTTGTTTGGTTTCGGTCAGGTACGACAGCACCCGGTAGAACGCCCGCGAGCCAAAGCGCTTGAGCCACGAGTCCTGCCGTTCGATGCGGCGGGCAAACACCAAGTCGTAGCCCTCGGTCAGGGCGGTGTGGTAGAGGCCGGGGATTTCCTCGGGTTGGTCCTGCAAGTCGCAGTCCATCACCACCACCCACTCGCCCCGCGCCTGCTCCAGCCCCGCCGTGATGGCCTTGTGCTGCCCAAAGTTGCGCGAGAGCCGAAAGCCCCGGATGCGCGGGTCGCGGGCGGCCTGGGCCACGATGCGGCCCCAGGAATCGTCCGGCCCCCGGTCGTCCACCAGAATGATTTCGTAGTTTTCGGTGAGCGGGCCGACGCTGGCCTGAATCCGCTGCACCAGTTCATCAATCAGGTTTTCGGCCCGGTACACCGGGCTGACGATGGACAGATAAGGGGCCGCTTCGGGTGAGGGCAGGGCATGCAGGGGTGCGGCGGCGAATGGCGTAGGCGTTGGTAGCGGAGTCAAGGCGGACGGTTAGTTGATTGATTGGAACTGGGGGGCCGGTTGCCGGAAGCTAGCCACTGGCGGCGGGGTCTGGGGCCGGGGAGCATAAACCCGAATGGTGGTATTCTGGCCGCTCATGCGCGTGTAGGTGGCCGTAACCTGGCCCAGCAGCACGTAATCCTGCGGATAATTCAGGCCGCTCTTGTGCAACTCGGCCAGCTGTTCCGGTGTAAAGGCGGTGTTTACCAGCAGAAACGCCCCAGGCAGGGCTTTTTTATTCAGCGATAGGGCGTGCGTGTTGCGGTAGAAAGAGAAGCCGAAAAACCACGCCGCATTGGGCGAGCGGCCACCCAACAGGTACACCAGGCCGGGCATATCGTTCAGGGCGATGAGGCGGTCGCCCACCCGGTAGCCGCCTTTGGCCAGCAGGGCGGCGAGGCTTCCGACCAAGCGGTGAAACGCCGGGGTTACCCGGATTTGCTCCGGCTGGCCCGCCACGGGCAGGTCCACCCGTTGCTCAAGCAGGGTAGCGTAGGACATATAAGGCTGAAAAACAACGCCGTGCAGGAGTTGCTGAAAAGCGTATAGCAGCGGCAACAGCCCTAGTAGCAGACTCAGCCAGACCGGCTTCCGGGCCGCCCCCGCCCCGGTCGGCACCGCCCAGACCGGCAACAGCAAAACAACGCCGAGGGCAAACCAAGCCGTGATGTCGAGCAGCATATTCAGCAGCAAGGAATTGGCCGTGCCGTAGGCGGCGACTGCGGGCAGGCCCAGCAGCCAAATCAGCACGGGCAATTCGGCGGCTTTGAACGGCACCCGACTTTCGGCTTCGGGGCTGGCAGAGCGGAAGCGGACCAGGGCAATGGCGGCCAGCATTACCAGGAAGATTTTGAGCGGGGCCGACAAGTTAAAGTAAGCGTTTTCAAACGCGCCCCGGCGGTAGCAGAGCCAGACAAACCCGCCAATCAGGGCGGCGGCGGCCAGGTTTGCCGCCCAGCGCCGGGCGGCGGCGGGGGTGCTCAACAGCCACACCCCGCCCAGCAGGAGGCTGCCCGGCCAGAGAGCGAATTGCAGCGCAGTCTCGATGTCGTGCAGATAGCCGCGTAACATATACTCCAACCCATATCCGTAATAGGTGATAAACATCAGCTCCCGGGGAAAATTTCCCCGCCAATCCGGGAAGGGCTGCACGCAGGCAAAGTACAGCAAGCCCCCGGCCAGCAAGCCCGCCACCAAGGCCGGCAGAGAATACTTGAGCAGATTCAGAAAATCCCGGTAGCGCAGCACCAGCAGCAGCAATACGTGCCAGACCAGCAAAATAACCCCCGACGACACCTTGTTCATCAGGGCAAAAACCTCAAGGCCGCCCACCGCAAGACACAACAGCGCCGTCTTCAGATTGTGCAGCCGCCGACTGCCGATGACCAGCACCAAGCCCGACGTAACATAGATAAAAAACGAATTCAGGGAATTGTAGGACAGCGTCCGAATTGCAAACGCAAAGGCGGACAGCGCCGCCAGAAAAAACACGGCGAACAAGCCAATGAAAAGCGCCCGGTTGGTTTTGAGCAATTGGTCCGTTCCCCGCTTCAGCCAGTACATTACGCCGTAAGCAAAAACCAGCGACTGCCCGGCCAGCGTGGCCAAGTACGCCAGCCGGTAGCCGACAATCGTCAGCACCCGGCCGCCCAACAGGGTTTCAACAATCAGGTGAAAATTGGAGAAGGTTGCGTGATAGAATTCGTGATATTTGAAACTCAGCAAATAAAATCCTTCGTCCGTAACATCCACCGCTTTGTTAGCCGACCACAGCAGCACGAGCAAGCTGATTGTGGCAAACAAAACACCTGTTGCGGCCAGCCATTTTGGTGGGTTTATGCTGGACGCTGGCATTTTTAAAAAATTATTAAGCAGTGAGACTCCGCAAAGTTAGGCCGCCCGCAGCAAAGCCGCGTAGGCCGCCTGCGCTTGCCCGAGGCTGCGGTGGTGCCGGGCCAGCTCGTGAATGGCGGCGCGATGGGCGGGGCGGGCCAGGATTTCGGCTATTCGGCCGAGGGCGGCGGCCAGGCTGCCCGACACCGTCAAATCGAACACGGCTCCGCCGCCTTCGGCTTCGGCAATGGCCGAGTCGTCGCCCACGCCGGGCGGCACCAGCACCGGCAGGCCGCTGGCCCAGTATTCGCCGATTTTGATGGCCGAGCAAAACCGGCGGCAGGGCGCGGGTTTGATGGTGGCGAAGGCAAAATCGGCCGCCGACAGGTAGTCGGGCACTTCGGCATGGGCGGCTTTGGTCACAAACACGGCTTCGGTCCGCAGGCCCGCCGCCCGCAGCTTGCCGCGCACCAGGCTTTCGTTGTCGGGCGTGAGGATGATGAGCCGGAAAGCCGGACCGAAGTGGTCGGCCGCCGCCCGAAACACCCCAAACGCTTCCTCGTCGTAGTAGATGCCGCCAAATTTGCCCACGTAGATGCCCACCGTGGTGCCCGGCGCGGCAAAGCCCAGCCGGTGGCGTAGGCTCTGCCGGGCCACGTCGTCGAAGCCAAACCGGTGGGCATCGACCGAGCAGGGCACGGTGGCGAGACGGGCGGCGGGCACCCCTTCGGCCAGCAATTGCTGGCGGTAGTTTTCGGCCACCGGCATCAGGCCCCGCGCCAGTTGCTTTTGCTTTTTTTCCCAGTGGCGTTCAAACAAATAGCGCGGGTCGTAGCGCCGCCACACCCCCGACTCAAGCATATAGTCGGCGTGAGGCTCAAAGGACTCGACGTAGAACGGCAGCCCGGTTTTTTCCCACACCAAGTACGCCAAGGCCCCCGCCGGGGCACCCCGCGCCAGAATGAAATCGGCCCGGAAGTCCGCTGCCTGCCGCACCAGCTCGTTCGGGAAGCGCACGAAGTCCTCGATTTTGTTGAGGATGACATTGCGGCCGGGCCGCGAACGCAAGGGCGCAAACGAAATTTTCTCGGCCGGAAAATCCGTCACCAGCTCCAATTTGTCCTCAGCCTCGGCTCCGCGCTCAATCGTGACCAGTCGAATGGCCTCCACGTCGGGCCGCTCTTGCAACAGGCGCAGGTGCGGCAAAATAGTGCTGGTGGTCAGGCCGTCGCGCAGGCCCCAATAGCCTAAAAATAGAATTCGCATGGCACGTGGCGGGGGGAACGGTGAAAATAGCAAAACCGGCTGGCCCTGCCCCTACCCTTTCTTGAGCAGCCCCACCAGCCCCGGCCCCAGCAGGCAGCGCACGGCCAGCGTGGCGGCGGTTCGGGCGGGCAGGCCGGGCGCGGCCCGGCGGGCGTAGCGCAGGGCCTGGCCCCGGTGCCCGTCGGCGTAGGCGTGAATGGCGCAAAGGTAATAAACCCGACCCAGCAGGCGGCGGCGCTGGTCCGGGTTCAGGGTCAGGTGTTGCTGCATCCAGCCAGCGGCCAGGTCAAGCCGCCGCACGAGGCCCTGGTTATCGGCCCGCATCGAGCGCTGGTCGTGGTCGTTCATGGTCAGCGTCACGGCAGCCAGCAGGTGTACCACCGCCCCGTGTTGGGTGTTTTGCAGCAGAAACAGCCAGTCTTCCACGGCCGCATAGCGGCGATCTTCCTCAAAGGGTTGTAACTGCGGATTTTCGCGCCGTACGCACACGTTGCAGGCCAGCGCATTGCCCCGGATGAAGGTTTCGAAGCCCAGTGGCCCGGCCGGCAACGGGGCCAAGTCGCTGGGTCGGCGCTGCCCGGCGCGGTCAAAATCGTACTTGGTGGCAATGAAATCGGGGGGCGCAGCCTGCCCCGCAATGCCGGCGTACAGCGTACTCAAGTGGTTGGGATGCAGCAGGTCGTCGGAGTCCAGGAACAGCACGTACTTGCCCTGGGCGCGGGCCAGACCGTAGTTGCGGGCCGCGCCGCGTTCGGCATTTGCTTTGGGTAGGTAATGCAGGCGCGGGTCGGCGTGTTGCGCCACCACGGCGGCCGTGTGGTCGCGGCTGCCGTCGTCCACCACCAGCACCTCAAAATCGGGCCGGTCCTGGGCCAGCACCGAGGCCAGCGTCAGGCCAATGAGGTCGGCGCGGTTGTAGGTGGGAATGACGATGCTGAAGAACGGGGCCACGGCGGGGAAAGGCAGGAAGGAGAAACAAAAAGACCTGACGGTTGAATATTTGGTATTGAGCAGTCTATTTCTAATTTCTGGCTCTTTGTTTGACGTTTCCGGGAGGTTTTTCAGGTCAAAAGCCAACGAAAGCCGGAGGACGGCGCAAGCCAAACCAAAAACAGGAAACCGGAAACAAGAAACCAGATGAAACACCAGCCGCCGGAATTACCTACGTAACGGCAGTGAATCATTCTACTTCGCAGCCGAAGCTGATGTACTGGGCCTTAAAGCGTTGCACCCATTTGGCCCACTCGACAGCGCTCACGCGGGCATCGCCGCTGGCGGTGAGGAACTGGGCCAGGTAGCCGACGTTGAAATCGTGCGGGAAGTTTTCCAGCGCGTCCAGGTCGCCGTGCAGCCAAGCTTGGTTGAGGTGGTGGTTGAATGCGAAAATGTCCAGTTCCACGCCCTTGAACACGTTGGTGGCCGAGGTAGTGAACGAGGTACGGGTCAGTTCCTGCGGGCTTTTGGCGTAGCGCCCGCCGTGGTGCCGGTACCAGTCGCCGGCTTTCTGTAGTTGGCGCAACTCGTCGGCCTGCTGCTGGTCGCCGTCCCAGAGGTGCAGCCAGTACCGTTTGCTGAAAAACGCCGAAGCCACCCCGTACAGCGTGTACACGGGCAACTGCCGCCGAAAGTCTGCCCGCGCCAGCAGCCGCCGCAGCCCCAGCGCCTCCACCAGCGACCGCGCCCCCCACTTGTTGAGCACCAGAAAATCGGAGGCTGGCGGAATGTGCGGAATGATTTCGACCAGCCCGGTACCCACCGGCCGCTTTTCGCCGGTTATCACGTCGGGGTTGCCCAGCCAACTGATTTTCACCAGGTCCAGGTGGTGGCTGGCCATGTCGCGGCCAATGGAGTCGAGCAGCAACGGGCCGGTCAGCCAGATGTCGTCTTCGAGCAACAGGAACTGGTCCGTTGCCTGGGCCACGTGTTCAATCCAGAACGCGGTGGGAATCACCCGTTGGTCGAACGGCCGTTCGCCGGCCACGTGCGCCCGCAGGGCCGCCACTTTGGCCGCGTACCGGGGCGAGGTGTGGATGGCAACCTGCGGAAACAGCGCGGCAATGCGGGCCAGGTATTCGGGTGGGGTGCCGTCGTCGAGCACCCGCACCTGCGCCCGGCCCTGGGCAAATTGCTCGATGCTGCGCAGGCACCGCTCCAGGTAGTAGGGCCGGTTGAACGACTTGACGAGGATGTCCATTCCCGCCGCCCCTACTCGTGGTAGTTGTACACCTTGTGTCCGCCCTCGAGCAGGTAGGCATCGCGGCGAAACAGCTCCACGTCGGCGTGCACCATGTCTTTCACCAGCGAGGCCAGGTCGTGCTTGGGCTTCCAGCCCAGCTTGGTGTTGGCTTTGGTGGGGTCGCCGATGAGGAGTTCCACCTCGGTGGGGCGGAAGTAGCGGGGGTCTATTTCGACCACCGTTTCGCCTACTTCCAGTTTGCAGTCGGGGTTGGTCACCCGCACCACGTGGCCCTTTTCTTCCACGCCCTCGCCGCTGAAAGCCACCTCGATGCCTACTTCGGCAAAAGCCATTCTGATGAAGTCGCGCACGGTGGTGGTCACGCCGGTGGCAATCACAAAATCCTCCGGTTCGTCCTGTTGCAAAATGCGCCACATGGCCTCCACGTAGTCTTGGGCGTGGCCCCAGTCGCGCTTGGCATCAATGTTGCCCAGAAATATTTTAGTTTGCAGCCCCAGCGAAATGCGGGCCACCCCGCGCGTGATTTTGCGGGTCACGAAGGTTTCGCCGCGCAACGGGCTTTCGTGGTTAAACAAGATGCCGTTGCAGGCAAACATCCCGTAGGCTTCGCGGTAGTTCACCGTTATCCAGTAGGCATACATTTTGGCCACTGCGTAGGGCGAACGCGGGTAGAAGGGCGTGGTTTCGCTTTGCGGCACGGCCTGCACCAGCCCGTAAAGTTCTGAGGTAGAGGCCTGGTAGATGCGGGTTTTCTTTTCCAGCTTCAGGATGCGAATGGCCTCGAGCAGGCGCAAAGTGCCGATGCCGTCGGCGTTGGCCGTGTATTCGGGCGTGTCGAAGGAAACTTTGACGTGCGACATCGCCCCGAGGTTGTAAATTTCGTCGGGTTGAATTTCCTGCACAATGCGGATGAGGTTGGTCGAGTCGTTCAGGTCGCCGTAGTGCAGCTTGAAGCGCACGTTGCGCTCGTGCGGGTCCTGGTAGAGGTGGTCGATGCGGTCGGTGTTGAACAGCGACGAGCGGCGCTTGAGGCCGTGCACGGCGTAGCCTTTCTCGAGCAGCAGTTCGGCCAGGTAGGCACCGTCCTGGCCGGTAATGCCGGTAATGAGGGCAACTTTCATGGGGTAGCGGGGGGTAATGATTAGCGCGTTGGGGCGTACTCTTTTGGGGTGCGAAGCTGCAAAAGTACGACTAAAAGCCGGGCCTTTTGCCCGGTCTGCGCGGTTGGCTAGGGGGTGCGGGCCAAGTCGGCCAGCAGCACCCCGGCAATGAGGCGGGCGTTGGCAGCCGAGCCGAACTTTTCCATTTCCGGGCTTTGCAGGAACCGGGCGGCGGCGGCGATGTAGCCGGCGTAGTCGGCGTAGGGCATTCGGCGCAGGAAACCGGCCAGGGCGGCATCGCTGGCGAAGTCGGCGCGGCGCACGAGGCAAGCGGCCGGAATGAAGCGGCCGATATCGGGTTCGCCCAGGTACACGGGCACGCACCCGGAAAACAGGCAGTCGAACACCTTCTCCGACACGTAGCCCGGCAGGCGGCTGTTCTCGTAACACACGGCGAAGCGGTAGCGCCGGATGGTGGCCAGCTTGGCATCGGCGGGCACCGGCCCCCGGTTGAGGCCCTCGACGAAGCGGCGGCGGCGGCGGGCCACGGCATCGGCCAGGCGGCGGGTCAGGGCCGGGGGCAGCACCCGCTGCATCACGCCCAAGCCCGGAAAGCTGCGGTAAATCTTGTCCTCGATGCCCCGGCTGAAGAAGTCAAACTGGTCGGGCCAGTGCCGGCCAAACCAAGCCAGGGTGCGGTAGCGAGCGTATAGCAGCGACGGCGACGCGGCGCGGGGCCGGTTCAGTTCCAGCATCCCGGCCATCAGCACCAGCAGCTTGCGTTGGGCAAAGTCGGCCTCCGTCACCGGCACCGGGGGCGGGTAGTCGGCCAGGTCGAGGGCGAAATAGTGGTGCACGTAGCGGTCCCCGTCGGCCAGGGTGTAGTCGTAGGTGAACACGCGGTCGAACACGACGTGGTTCTCGCGCCGCCACACAGCCGGAAAGTACGTGGCTGGCTCGTTGATAATGAGGTATATTCGTTGGCCTGGCCGCCGCTCGTAGGTTTGAAAAAACGCCACCTGGTCGATGGCAATGACCAACTCGGAGTCCTCGACCGGATGCAGGTCCTGCGTGGCCAGGTCGATGCCGGCGGCGGCGAGTTGGCGGCGCAACTCAACGAACATGAACAGGTAGTTTTTCAGGCCGTTGCTAAAATGCGTGGCCGTGAACACGTTGTTGCCCAGGTAGTCAGGCCCATCGTCCGACACGTAGAATGTGGCCTTCATTGCCGGGGATGGGGAAAGGGGATGCACGGGCCGGAGTGACGCATTTGACGCATTTACGGATGTTACGCCGTCTGTTTCGGTAGCTGGTGTTTCAGGTTGTTTCCGGTTCCTTGTTTCTGGTTTCTTGTTCCGTTTCAGCCCAAAAAACAGATTAAAACGCCAAACAAGGAACCAGAAACAGACTGCCTGACATCGGTTATTTAAGGAATAAGCCGGGCGTGGTGGGGCGCAGCAGGGGCCAGTATGCATTGAGGCCCAGGCGCAGGCCGTAGCACAGCAGCAAGACCACCGCCGACAGCACCACCACGCGGCCGATGACGGGCAGCACAGCCACCCGCACCAGGCGCAGCAAGTACATATCAAAGAGAAACATGACCAGGCTGCCGCCCACCGCCATGAGCAGAATGCCCAGCCGGGCGTTGCTGAACAGCAGCGCTCCCAGGGCCAGCCCCCCCACCCGCACCGCCGAAGCCAGAATGATGACCAGCAAGAACATATGCTGGCGGCGGCGAATGGCGAACACCGGGGCCGTAGCGCTGCTCGTGAGCCGGAACAGGTAGGCAAACGCGCCGTAGCTGGCGTACACCCCCGCTTCTTCCCAGCGGGCGCTGAACACTATCCGAAACATGGCATCGCCGAAGGTGGCCAGCAGGCAGAACGGCAGCAGGCCAAAATAAAACAGCTTGTAGTACACGTCCAGGACCATGCCGGGCACCCGTTCGGGCTGCTCGATGTCGGTTTCGCTCACCTTTTGCAGAAATACCGGCCCGATGGCGTTGCCCATCAGGGTGCTGGGCAGGTCGATGACTCCGCCGCAAAACGCCAGCAGCCCGGCCACGCCAGCGTTGAACTTGGCCGTGAGCAGCAGAATCGGCAACTGCCCGGCCACCATGCCGACGTAGGCCGTGGGCAGTTGGTAGAACGGGTATTCCCGAAACTCGTGGGCCAGGACCCGCACCCGCGCCCAGCTAAAGGTGCGCCAAAGCTCGTGCCGGGCGCGGAAAATGCCGCCTTGCAGCAGGCCCCCGAAATTGACCAGCTTGCCGAAGGTGTCGCCGAGCAGCATTCCCACCGGGGTGCCCCGCACCAGCAGCCCGAAGCCGATGGTGATGCCCCGGCCGGCCAGGCTGGTGGCAATGTCCACCTTGGCCCGTTTGGCAAATTCTTTGGTTCGCAGGTTCCAACTGGCCATGATGCCGTTGAGGCTCACCACGAACGCAATTAGGGGCACGAAGTAGAACCAGCCGCCCAGTTTTTCGGCGTGCAGCCAGCCCATCAGCTCGGGGGCCCACACGGCCACGGCCACGCTGCTCGCGAGCAGCGTGGCCAGGGCCAGCACCAGCGTGAGCTGCACGAGGGCCAGGAAGTCGGCCGAGGTGCGGGGCAGCACGAAGGCCGGCGGGTACGAGAGGGTGGCAACGAGGGCAATATTGCTGACGGCAAACCCGAAGATGGCGAACAGCCCGTAGGCTTCCGGCGGGTAGATGCGCGTCATCACCGGCGTGAGCGCAAAGCCGATGACGGTGACGAGCGCCGAGCCGGAGAACGTCAGGGCCAGGTTTTGGGTGAACGAGCCGGGTTGCCGCAGCGCGGCCAGGTTGCGGTGCCAAAGCTGCTGAAGGCGAAGAATCAAAGCGGGTGCGAAAAAAGACGAGCGCCGGGCCGGGGCAAAAACGGGGCGGTGGGCGGCGTTAGGCGGCCACCGGGGCACTGTTTTTGGCATCGCCCTGCCGGAAGCCTTCATACACGGCCCGCAGGCCGGCCTCGAGGCCGGTGGTGGCCCGCCAGCCAAAGCCAGCCAGCTTGCTCACATCCATCAGCTTGCGGGGGGTGCCGTCGGGGTAGTCGGCGTTGAAGCGGATGCTGCCCGCGTAGCCCACCGTGCGCTGCACCAGTTCGGCCAGTTCGCGAATGCTGAGGTCTTCGCCGGTGCCCACGTTCACCAGGCCCGGCTCGTTGTAGTGCTCGAGCAGCCAATAGCAGGCATCGGCCAGGTCGTCGACGTGCAAAAATTCGCGGCGCGGGGTGCCGCTGCCCCACACTTCCACTTCGGGGGTGCCAGCGGCGTGGGCTTCGTGAAACTTGCGAATCAGGGCCGGCAGCACGTGCGAGTTTTTCAGGTCGTAGTTGTCGTGCGGCCCGTAGAGGTTGGTGGGCATGGCCGAAATGAAGTTGCAGCCGTACTGCGCCCGGTAGGCATCGCAGAGCTTGATGCCCGCAATTTTGGCCACGGCATACGGCTCGTTGGTGCTCTCGAGTTCGCCCGTTAGCAGTGCATCTTCGCGCAGGGGCTGGGGGGCCAGTTTGGGGTAAATGCACGACGAGCCCAGAAACAGCAACTTCTTCACGCCCTGCACATAGCTCTGGTGGATGACGTTGGCCTCAATCAGCAGGTTGTCGTACAAAAACTCGGCCCGGTAGATATTGTTGGCTTGAATGCCACCCACTTTGGCGGCGGCCAGCACCACATACTCCGGCTTTTCGGCGGCGAAAAACTCCGCCACGGCCCGCTGGTCGCGCAGGTCCAGTTCGGTTGACGTGCGGGTCACGAAATTGGCGAAGCCCGCCTGCTGCAAGCGGCGCAGCAGCGCCGACCCCACCATGCCCCGGTGGCCGGCCACGTAAATTTTAGCATCTTTTTCCATTGTGGCAAACAGTAGCGCCCGCGCCCGGACCAGCCGACGGGCAGTGCATTAAAAAAGGGTGATTTAGTTTTTCCACCAGTCCAAATCGGGCCGGGCGGCGGCCACCGGGGCCGGGCGCAAGCGGGCCAGCACACCCGTGGGCACCAGTTTTTTGAGCAGCGGGTTCACGCTGGCTCCCAGTATCATGCGGCGGGTGCGGGGGCTGTAGCTTAGCAGGCCGGGCAGCCGGGCAAAGGCCAGGGGCCGGGCGGCGGCCAGGTCGCGCTTGCCGGTCCAGTTGATTTCCCAGTAGGTGTAGAGGTTGCGGCGCTCGGCGGCGCTGAGGCGGAACACGGTGCCGTAGCGCGGCTCCTGCTCGCACAACTCCACCATTTTCACCAGGTTCGGAAACCATTTATCGCTCGTGACGGTGCGCTGGTCGGGGTGCAGTTGATAGACGGCCAGCATTTCGGGAATGTAGTGGCCGGGAGCCAGGTGCGCAATGCGGTACCACTGGTCGATGTCGGCGCACATATCCACGGCCCGGCGCATACCCCCGGTTTCCTCAAAAAACCGGCGCTTGACGAAGGTGGCATGCTGCGGCGGGATGGTGCGGAACAGGATGCTGCGGGGCGTAATTTCGCCCTGCGGGTTGCCGCTGCTCACCACGTTGCCGGCCAGGTCGATGGCGTATTCGCCGCCCGAAATGAAGCTGGCGGCGGGGTAGCGTGCAAACCCGGCCGCCATTGCCCGAAACGCGCCCGGCAGGTAGTAGTCGTCGGAGCTTTGCACGGCCAGAATCTCGCCCGTGGCGCGGGCCACGCCTTTGGTTACGGCATCCACAAAACCCTCGTCCCGGGCCGACCACCACATGAGGCGGTCGCCGTAGCTTTGGAGCACGGCCACGGTTTCGTCGGTCGAGCCGCCGTCGGACACGATGATTTCAACCGCGCCGGGGTAATCCTGCTTGAGGATGCTGTCGAGGGTGCGGCCGATGAAACGGCCCTGGTTCCAGGACGGGATGACGACGGAGAGGGAAGGAAAAGCAGGCATGGCGCGGGCACCGTCGGGCTACTCGGTGAGAGCCGCAAGGTCGGCCAGCCACAAGTCCAGCAATTCGATTTCCTGGGCCGTCACAATGTGCTCGCTGGCCAGTTCGGCGTAGGCGGCCCGCAGGTCGTCGGCCACCGAGTGGCCCGGCCGCAGGGCGCGGTGCACGGCCGCAATCACGCGGTTGGGGTGCAGGTAGCAGGGAATTTCGCTCTCGAAGTCCTTCACGTAGTCGTGCGGGTTGCGCACTTGCAGCACCGTAGCTTGCGTGAAGCCCAGGCGGTAGCCGTGCGCCCACATGATGGGCTGCGCCACGAGGCCGCGCAGAATGTCGGTGAAGCGGAACGTAACGTAGGCTGGCAAGTACAGCAGCGCAAACAACTCGCGCCGCACCAGCGTGTTCTGCGAATTGAAGGGGCACAGTGTGCCTTCGGGCAGCACGATGGGGGCGCGTTTGTCAAAGAAAATTTCGGTGTTGTCCACCAGCCGGTAGATGGCATCCACGTCGGGGTCGGAGTCGGCCAGGCCCTGCCAGATGCCGATTTTAGCGGCTTCCGGGGTCAGTTCGGCTTCCTTCAGGTTGTGGTCCTGGTTCAGAATCAGGTCCAGCGGGTAGCCCCGGGGCCAAATGTGGTGGCTGGTGAAGTTCTTGTAGATGTTAACGAAGCCTTTGCCAGCCGGCGCGGTGGCAAACGTGCCTTCCAGGGCCGGAAACGCCCAGTCGTCGTACGGAATGTTGTCGTCGTCGGTGTCCACAATCACCGTTGCCCCTTCCCGGATGGCGTGCAGGTAGCCCATCATCTTGCGGCCGTAGTGGTTGAAGGGCAACTTGGCGCTCAGCCCAAAGCCCAGGGCCTCCTGCGCGGCCACGTCGAGGTAGGCAACGTTGGCCGCGTGCCAGTCGGCGGGCGATTTGCGGTCGCCGGCCACCACGAGTTGGTAGTCGGGCAGGCTGGCAAACTTGGTAACGGCCTCGGTGGGGGCAAAAATGGAGGTGATGACGACGCTGGTGCTGGGCTTGGGCATGAAGAACGAAAAGGCAATTGGAAAGACCGCCATAAGCGGTACCGGCTTGGCGCACGGCCCGGCAAAGATACGGCCGAAGTTGGTGCGCCTGCTGCCAACTGGTTAAGAAAGCGGGCCGCTATGGCGCAACAAATCCAGCCCAACGGCCGGCAAAATACGCCCGTCGGCCATACCTTTGGCCTTTGTTTCGCCCGGCCGACCGCTTGCTTATCGCTTGCTTATTGATGAAAGTTACCAACATCCTTTCCACCCGGGCCTACGAACTGTCGCCGCCTTTTCACCTCATTTACGAATGGGAAGACGACCTGGCCGCCGCCTTGGGGGTGCCCGTGTGCGCGGCCAAAACGCCCGCCCGCAAGGCCCTGATTAACCGCTACACCAAGCCGGTGTACAACAAACTGGGCCGCCACCTGCTCGACCAACTCAACAGCCGCCTGGAAGCAGTCCGGCCCCTGGGACGGGCCCCCGACGCGTGCAGCCTGGCCTACGAGCTGTACCCGGCGCAGGAGCCCAACTACACCACCGCTGCCAGCACCATTCCCATCCTCGTGGACCTGTGGAAGCCGTTGCCCGGCGACTCGATGGCGGGGTTCTACCACTGGTACCGCCGCTGCCCGCTGGTCCTCATCTCCAGCCTCGAAGCCCTGGAATACCTGCAAGCCGACGGCTGCCCGCTGCCCGTCGCGCACCTGGCCCTGAGCTTGTCGGACCGCCACCGCCTGCTGCCTGGGGTTCGCTACGAGAAAAAATACGACATCCTGCTGGCCGGCCGGCTCAACATTCGCACCAACCAGGTGTTGCGCGACTACCTCGAAGAGTACGTGCGGCACTACCCCGATACGGAGTACCTCTACCAGCAGGAAATTGACGGCGAGTACTACTACGCCTCGAACCAAACCGGCCTCGTGGGCAAGTTTCAGAGCCGCGAAGACTACATCGGGCTGTTGCGGGCCAGCCGGGTGTCGTTTTACAGCACCCCCGGCATTGATGGCGGCGAAAAGCGCACCGGCGGCTTCAACCCCGTCACGCCCCGCTACCTGGAGCTGCTGGCCGCCCAGTGCCTGCTACTGGGCAAATACCCCGACAACGCTGAAACCCGCTATTTTGAGTTGAGCAAGGTTTGCCCCAATGTCGGTTCCTACGAGGATTTTGAGCGCACTTTGCGGGGCTACCTGGAGCAGAAAAATCCGTCGTTTGACACACACCGCGCCATTCTGGACCGGCACTATACTTCGGTGCGGGCCACGGAGCTGCGCCAGATTCTGGCGGCGCAATAAAGCCTTACCTTGGTCAGGTAGTGGGCGAAGTGACTGCCAGCGAATACCCCCGTTCGGCAAATAGCGCCGTCCAAAATTCGTTGCGGTGCCGGTCCCAGGCGTGGAAGCCCATCGGCAGGCGGTCACCGTTCAATTCCAGCATCCGGGTCGGGTGGTGGTCGAAACCAAAAGCCAGGGCTTCGGTAGGCGTAGGCACCGTGTACCAAGCAAACCGGTCGGCGCAGATGAGGCTCCAGAACACGTCTTCCTGCGCGGCATAGTCGTTGCGGGTATAGTGGGTGCTGTTGCCCCACAAGCCGCGCCGCAGGTAGGCAGGAAGCTGCCGCAGCCCGGCCCGCAGCCCCGGCCGGAAGCACTCGCGCAACAGCGTGGGCCACGAAAAAATGGCCCGCCGCGTGTGCAGCACCCGCAGGCAGTCGGCCACCTTGCGGAGCGAAAAGCCGCCGTTGCCCACCGCCCACAGCCGGGCTTCGTCTAGGGGCGGCTCGAAGCCCGCAAACCAGGGCGGGCCGACGTAAGAATAGCCCTTGGCGCACCACTCCGGCAGGGCATCGTAGAACACAAACACATCGAGCTGGCACAGCAGGATGTAGTCGGAACTGGCAAACCGCTGAAAGAAATCCAGCGACAGTAGCAGCTTGTTGTAGGAGGCAGTGCCGGTAAAGTACGAATCGGCAAAGCGCTCCAGCCGCACCGGTTGGGCCAGCGCGGTGCTTGCATAGCCGGTAATATCCAGCGAATCCGGGCACACCAGCACGAACGGGTACGTGCGGTAAACGTCGGTAAACTGCCACCAGGAAATCTGCTCGCTTTCGCTTAGGTCGGCAAATCGCTTGTGGGCGGGCACTAATATGGCAATAGAACTATTCATCTTCTAGCGTTGTCGGTGCCAAGTTTAAAAGTTTGCTAGAAACACAGTTTTTATGCCTGCCCAAGTAGGCGACCAAATAAATGCTTGATGCGCAACAACCGGAAATAAGGCAGTCCGGATTTTAACGCGAACTTGAACAGCCATTCGTCGTTGAAATACGCATAGTATTGCTCCATAAATTCCTGCTGCCGGTCCGATTTGAGATAAAACATCCGGTCAAGCAGATACCGAAGCTTTTTTTTTATAATGGCATCGTATTCAAAACTTATTTTTAAATGCTTGTATAGCAAATTAAAGTTAGTTTCGGCAGCAGGTAAGCTTTGCAGTCGTTTGGTAGCATTAGTGGAATGGATTCGGTATTCAGCAGCGATGTAATCAGAGTAAATAAATTCATAATTTTTAGCAATTCTTAGTAAGACATCCCAGTCCTCGTACATCAAGCTTTCGTCAAACCCACCGCTCATTAGCAAACATTCTTTGCGAAATAGCGCGGTCATTACAGGGATGAAATTATCTTCCAACAGCACCGAAAAAATGTTTCCTTGGGGTATTTCCACGAACTGCCGGTGCATTTGGATAAAGCGACTGAAATGCTTTTTTCCGGCGGAATCAATTACGTATGCGTCGCTGTACACCACTCCAACGTTTGCGGGGTTGTTGGTCAGCAGACCGACTTGAATTGTTAACTTTTCTGGCCGGAGAATATCATCGGAACCAATAATACTAAGATATTCTCCTTTACCATATGTGAGGAAATCGTTGCAAGTACGGCAAACCCCCATATTGATTTCATGACTAATGAGTTGGCCATTCACTTCTGGGTTTTCAGCCAGCCACACCGCAGCTATTGCCGCCGAGTCGTCTGGTGAACAGTCATCCACAATGAGCAACTCTACATTGGGGTAGGTCTGTTTCTTGATGCTGTCCAATGTTTCACGCAGGTACGTTGCGTTTTTGTAAGAAGCAACTCCGATAGTAACTAAAGGATAGTTCATATAAGAAATATTTTATACAAAAATTAGAACGGAGTCATTCCGGCTTGCGTTAACTGATAGGTTCTTTGGCCATCGCCTGAATGCCAGTGCCCGTTTTCTGCCTCCAACAACTTCTCGCCTTGTTCATCTACCCAGCCATGCTGCCGAGCAGGGTTACCATACACAAGGGCATAATCTGGCACGTTCCGCGTTGCGACTGAGCCAATTCCAACTAAGGCAAAACGGCCAATGGTGACACCAGCAAGAATTGTAGCATTGGCACCAATGGAAGCACCTGTTTTTACCAATGTATTCAGCATTTGGTAACCAGCGTTCTTACTACGTGGCAACAAATCATTGGTGAACACAGCGTTCGGTCCAATAAATACCCTGTCTTCCAACGTGACTCCATTCCAGATGGATACCCCGGTTTTAATAGTTACCTCATTGCCAATGCGTACCCCACCCTCAATAAAGCAATGGTCGCATATATTGCACCGCTCACCAATAATCGCACCACGGAGGACGTGTGCAAAGGCCCAGATGGTGGTATCGCTACCAATTTGTTCCGTTTCGACCAGCGATTGAGGATGCTTATAGTAGTTGCCAATCATGCCCATTGTCCTGGCAAATTAATGCAAATTTTTGAATTCATCATATTCTCTTATATATTCACTTTTTGAATATTCCATGGAGGCCAAGCATAAAAGCACAGCGTTGTGCGAGAATTGAATAGTACGCCAGTAATGCCTGGGAATATACAACCCAATATGCGGCTTGGTCAGAGCGAAACTGTACATTGTGCCATCAACACCTTCCAATTCAAAATCAATCTGCCCGCTCACGGCAAAAATAATTTGTTCCAGCTCACGATGGGCATGATGGCCGCGAAGCACTTCATCGGGCGTGAAATAAGTCCAGTACACCCTCTCAATGCGAAACGGCAGACTGCTGTTTTGTGCAACAGTCAAATAGCCCAAATCCGGCTTGCCAATCTTAGCAAAATCTATCAGATAAGGGGTTGGCATACAACAGATTATTAGGGTTAGGCGGGGGGGGGGGGGGGGACTATGAGAAAAACCCGCGTATAGCCGCTGCCACATCTGCCACATACGCTTCGGTCATACCGGGCCACATGGGCAGGCTCAAGGCGGTGTTGGCAATTTCTTCGGCAATGGGAAATGCCCCGGTCGGCATAGCCAAGTGGGCGTAGGCTTGCTGCCGGTGCGGCGGCACGGGGTAGTGGATGAGGGTGCCGATGCTTTGGGCGGTGAGGTGCGCTTGCAAAGCATCCCGGCGAGCCGTCCGCACCACGTAGAGGTGGTAAACGTGGGTAGCGCCAGCCACTACGGCAGGCAACGTGAGGTCGCCCAAGCCAGCCAACTGCCGGTCGTAGAGGGCGGCAATGGCCTGGCGCTGGGCAGTCCAAGTGGGCAGGTGCTGAAGCTTGACACGCAACACGCTGGCTTGCAACTCGTCCAGGCGCGAGTTTTGGCCGATAACCTCGTTGTAGTATTTCTGTTGCGAGCCGTAGTTGCGGAGGACGCGGATTTTGGTAGCCAGCGTTTCGTCGTTGGTCGTCACGGCCCCGGCATCGCCCAAAGCCCCCAGGTTTTTGCCGGGGTAGAAGCTCGTGCCATTGGCCTGCCCGAAGGTGCCGGCGAGGCCGCCCTCCCAGGCCGCGCCCTGGGCCTGGGCGTTGTCCTCGACCACCCACAGCCCGTGCTTTTGGGCCAGGTCCATTATCGGCCCCATCGCGCAAGCCTGCCCGTAGAGGTGTACGGGCATGATGCCTTTGGTGCGGGGCGTGATGGCCGCTTCGAGGCGGGCGGGGTCGAGGTTGTAGCTGCGGGGGTCCGGCTCGACGGGCACCGGGATGCCGCCCACGTAGGACACCGCCAGCCAAGTGGCGATGTAGGTGTTGCTGGGCACGATAACCTCGTCGCCGGGCTGCACCCCCAGCGCAATCAGGGCCAGGTGCAGGGCATCGAGGCCATTGGCGACGCCGATGGTGTGGGCAACGTGGTTGAAGGCGCTGTACTCCGCCTCAAAGGCTTTGACCTGCTCGCCCAGCACGTACCACTGCTGGTCGTACACCTGGGCAATGGCGGCCAGCACTTCGTCGCGGATGGGCGCGTGCTGGGGCGAAAACGAAAGAAAAGGAACCGTCATGAAAAGAAAACCCACTGCGGGGGCAGTTGGGACGCAAAGATACACGCCGCCTGCCGGGATTGCAGGCCATGCGGGTAAGACAACACGCCTCCGAGGGGCAGTGCCCCACCTTAAAGCGCCGAGACGGCGGCTTGACGCAAAAAGTAGAGCTTCTCGCCCGAATAAGGGTCACGGTAGCCCGTTTGCACGAGCGGGGCTAGAACTACCGGTAACCGCCCATTTTTGGACACGCACACGAAACCCAAGTGCTGTTGCACCACAAACCGGTACACGGCGCTGTCCGGGCTAAGGGACTGACCGTGCTGGGCCGCCAGGCGGCGGAAACGGTAGAGGGTGGCCTGCTCCAGAATGCCCCGCGCCTGGGCCGAATCGGGCCGGTAGCGCGGGTCGGTGCCGAGGCTGTCCACGGCCAGGGTGGAGAGCGACACGAGGGTGTAGTCGTTTTTGAAGTCGGCCACGTAGTAGCCGCAGTTGTTGGAATCGAAGGCCAGCGTGAAAATACCGGCGTAGTCCTGGTTGCCTAGCACGAAGCCGCCGCAGTTGCTGGCCCGTTGCAGGCGCGGCCCCACTTCGCGCAAAAAGGTGGGGCTGTAGCGGGTGGTGGCCGGGTCGGCCACCCGCAGGTCGAGCAGCAGCAGGGCCAGCAAGCCAGCCGCGCTCAGGCCGTAGGCGAGCACGGGGCGGGCGGCCTGTTGGATGGCGGCGGCCAACCCAGCGGCCACCACCACGGCCGAGATGGGCACCATCGGGTTGGAGAAAAACTGGAAGCTGTCGGTGAAGTGGTGGCCGATGGCCCGCACCACGGCGGCCCCCAGCAGGCTGCCGCCGGCCCAGGCCAGCAACGGCACCTGCCCCCGCACCACCGCGCCCACCCGGCGGCCAGCCACGGCCAGCACCAGCCCGAAATAGCCAGCGTAGTACAGCGCATAGTTAAGCAACGCCCCGATGGCAATGTTGAGCAAAGTGCGGCCCTCGCCGGGCAGCGGCACCAGCGCCCGCAAGGCACTGGCCGGGGCGTGGGGGAAGGCGTAGGCGGGCGGCTGCAAGACGTAGAACAGCCCCAGCCACGCCGCCACGCCCACCATGGGCAGCACCATGCCCGCCAACTGCCCAACAGTTATTTGCCGCCGCAGCCGCAGGCTCAAGGCCAACCCGGCCACGCCTGCGCCCGCCGCCGGGGCCGTGGACACGAACAGCAGCGGCAGCACGGCCAGGGCCAGGGCCGCTGGCACGTAGCGGTTCCGCAGCAGCAGGTTGGCGGCCAGCAGCACAAACAGGTAGATGGGGGCGATTTTGGGGTGAAGCACCAGCGGCAAGTAGTTCAGCAAAGACCCATTGGCCACAAACGACGAGGCCCCCAGCAGCGGCCAGACGGTGCCCGTGATGCCCAGCGCCAGCAGCGCCAGCCCCAGCGCCCCGCCCCGCCGGAGGTTGAAGTGCTCGAGCAGCGCCCCGAACCCCAGCAGCACCCCCGTGACGAGGACCGCCGCCGTGCTGAGGTAGCACACCCAGACCGAGGGCAGCCCCGTGGCCCGGACCAGCAGGGCGTTCAGCCACAGCTCAAAATAATGGTAGGGTTGCTCGGTGACGAACTGCGGGTAGATGGTTTCCAAGGAACTGGTTTCCAGGCCGTGGTTGAGGGGCAGCGTCAGGCGGCTGTAGTACACGTAGTCCTGAAACGGAGTGAGCAGAAACGGCGACGTGGGGTCGTAGAGCACAAGGTATTGGAGCCCGAACACCGCCCCGCCGAGGCCAGCCAGCAGCAGCAGGCTGCGCCACTGCCCCGGTAGCGAACGGCCAGTTGGCGCGGAAGGCAAAGAAGCGGAGGGTCCGGCCGACCGGCGCAGCCCCCACAGCAGGGCCGCCAGCAGCAGCAGCACCGGCACTTGCAGCGTTTGGCCACGGGTGCAAACCGTGGCGTAAAGGCCAATGAGCACGGTCAGGCCCGTGAGCAGGGCCAGGAACAGCGTGAAGTAGCGACCAACCGGGCGCAGCCCGGCCAAGCGCAGGGTGCCGTGGCCCACGGCCCAACCCAGCAGCAGGGTGGCAAGGGCGAGGGCAAAAAGCTGAAAAAAGAGAAGCATGGAACACAAGCCGATAAGCGGAGCAAATGTAGGCGGTAACGCGGGCTTGCGGGCGTAGCCAGCCAGCGGTGGGGATACGCCGGAGCCGTTAATTTCCGGGGTTTAGGTGTTCGGCAGTGGGTTTTTGGTGTCTCAGTCAAATGTCAATTCCCGCACGCCAAACACCCACTGCCGAACACCTAAAGACCAAGTATCGGAAACCAGAAATTAACACTTCTATGGGGCTACTGCGGTGGAGCAGCGGGCGCATCGGCGCTTTGCACCACATACAGCGGCCGGCAGCGAACCGCATCGAGGGTGCGCCACACGTACTCGCCAATCACGCCCAGGGCCACCATCTGAAACGCCGACACAAAAAGGATGACCAGCATCAGGGTGGTCCAGCCGGTGGGTTCGGCGGGGTGCCGCAATTTCAGGGCCGCCACGGCCAGCGCGTAGCCCAGCGCCACTGCGCCCAGGCCGAGGCCCGCGACCGAAATGGCCCGCACCGGCACAAAGGAAAAGGCCAGCAGCGAGTCCAGCAGCAGCTTGATTTTTTTGCTCAGCGTCCAGCGGGAAACGCCGATTTCCCGTTTGCGCCGCACGTAAGGAATGGTAACGTAGGGAAACCCCAACCACACCATCAAGTAAAACACGTTGGAATTGCGCTCCTGCAAGGCCACCACCTGCTGGCTCACCCGCCGGTCGCAGAGCAGAAAGTCGAAGCCGCCGGGCGGGATGTTGCGCAAGGCCAGGTGCTTCATCAGCCAATGAAAAAGCTGGGCCAGCCACCGGGCCGGGCCGGTCTCGGGGCGGTCCTGCCGGTTGCCGATAACGAGTTGGAATCCCTGCTGCCAGAAACCGTACATCGGCACCAGCAATTCGGGCGGGTCCTGCATATCGGCCGTCAGCACGGCCTGGCAGTCGCCGGTGGCGTGGGCCAGGCCGGCCACAATGGCGTTATACGACCCGACGTTGGCGGCCAGGTTCACAACCCGGATTTTGCCGGGGTAGGCGGCCTGGGCACGGCGCAACGCCCCGAGCGTGTCGTCGCCGGAACCGTCATTCACCAGCACGTACTCGAAGCGGACTTCGGGCGGAAAAAGCGCCTCGTTGGCCACCAGCGCCCGCATCGTGACCGGGATGTTGGCCTTGTTGAAATAGCAGGGCACAACGACGGAGAGCGTGGGCACGGCGAACGGGCCTACGCCAGCACCGGCACCGCCGCAAACGCCCGGATGGCCGCCGCCACGGCCTGCACCTGGGCCTCGGCCATGCCCGGCCACATGGGCAGGCTGAGGCAAGTGGCGGCCAGTTCTTCGGCAATCGGAAACGCCCCGGCGGGCAACGCCAACGCCGCATACGCCTGCTGGCGGTGCGGCGGCACGGGGTAGTGAATCATGGTACCGACCCCTTGTGCGGCGAGGTGCTGTTGCAACGCTTCGCGCCGGGCGGTGTGCACCACGTAGAGGTGGTACACGTGGGTAGCGCCGGGGGCCACGGCGGGCAGGCGCAGGCCGGGAATGCCGGCCAAGTGCTGGTCGTACCAGGCGGCCACTTGCTGGCGCTGCCGGGTCCAGGCGGGCAGGTGGGCCAGCTTGACGCGCAAGCCAGCGGCGTGCAATTCGTCGAGGCGCGAGTTGTAGCCCACCACTTCGTTGTAATATTTCTGCTGCGAACCGTAGTTGCGCAGCACCCGCACCTGCTGGGCCAGGTCGGCGCGGTTGGTGGTCACGGCCCCGGCATCGCCCAACGCGCCCAGGTTTTTGCCGGGGTAAAAGCTCGTCGCGTTCAGGTCGCCGAAGCTGCCGGCCAGTTGGCCGTCGTAGGCTGCGCCCTGCGACTGGGCATTGTCCTCGACCACGTGCAGGCCGTGCTGGCGGGCCAGGGCCATGATTTCGGTCATCCGGCAGCACTGCCCGTACAGGTGTACCGGCACGATGGCGCGGGTGCGCGACGTGAGGGCGGCGGCAATCCGGGCCGGGTCGAGGTTGCTGGTGGCCGGGTCGGGCTCGACGGCCACGGGGGTGGCCCCTACCTGCGTCACGGCCAGCCAGGTGGCGATGTAGGTGTTGGAAGGCACGATGACTTCATCGCCGGGGCCAACGCCCAGCACGCGCAGGGCCAGCACCAGCGCATCGAGGCCGTTGGCGACCCCGATGCAGTCGCTCACGTGGTTGAAGGCCGCGTACTCGTGCTCAAACTGCTTCACTTCGTCGCCCAGCACGTACCAGTACGAGTCGTACACGCGGCCGAGGGCGGCCATCATTTCGGCCCGCAGGGGGGCGTGCTGGGGTTCGAAGGAGAGAAAGGGGACGTTCATGGGAAAGGGGCCACACGGTGCGGCCCGGTCGGTTCGTTTTAGTGCGGCAAAGGTACGCCACAGGCCAGCACGTGGCTAGTGCCTCCGAGCTGGAAGCCGAGCTTTGCAGCGGCCCGCACCACGGCCCCGTTGGTGGCCTGGGTGGTCATCAGGGCGGTGGGGTAGCCGCGTTCGCGGGCGCGGTGCAGGGCTTCGCTCACCAAGCGCAGGTGCCAGCCCCGGTTGGCCGGTCCCACGGCCGCCAGCAGCACCCGCGAGCAGGCCGTGGCCGGTCCCGGCGGCCCGGCGTGGCCGTCGCGCAGGGCCACAAACGCATCAAGGGGCAGGCCCGGCGCATCGGGCACCAGCACGGCATCGGCGTAGCCCTGCACCGAGGCTTCGGCGTAGCGGGCCAGGAAGGCATCGGCCCGCGCCGGGCCAAACCAGGGGTCAGCGTGGAAGCGGTCGTAGGGGTTGCGGGCGGCGGCAGCTACGCGGCCCAGCGTGGGCGCTTCGGCCGGGGCGGCCAGCCGCACGGGGTAGCGCGGGTGGGCGTGGCTGGCCACTGCGTCGTGGTAGTAGTGCAGGCGGGTCTCGATGAGTTGCCAGCCGCCGCCGGTCAGGGCCTGGAGCAGGGCACTGTCCTGGGCTGGCACCAGGCTGAACACGTAGCCGGGGCCTTGCGCGGCAAAATACCGGCGCAGGGCCGCAGCGGCTTCGCGCAGGGCGGCGGCCCCGGTTTCGGGGCCGAACAGGCCCGTGACCAGCCGGTGGGTGGGGGCACCAAAGTAGGCCGAATCCCAGGCCAGGTGCTGCACCAGCCACTGCACCGGCGGCCGGTCGGCCAGCACTGCCTGGCCGGCAAGCTGCCCAAAGCCAGCCGCGCCGCCCGGCCCGAAAGGTTCGGGGTGGTCGGCAGCCGGCAGGTGGGGCACAAAATAATGGGGCGAATAGTAGGGCAATACCCCGGCCCGCGCCTGCGCCAGCGCAATGGAAACAGGCACGGCGGCAAAAGGCATAAGGGGGCGGTGGGTTGGGTGGTCGTTGCAACCACCATTCAAGCAACGGGGCCGCCCTAGACTAAAGGGCGGGCAGGGTCAGGAGCCGGGGGCGGGTTCGTACACGTCCTTTACTACGTACATGGGCCGGTTGCGGGCGGCATCGAGGCTGCGCCACACGTACTCGCCAATCACGCCCAGGGCCACCATCTGAAACGCCGACACGAATAGGATGACCAGCATCAGGGCCGTCCAGCCGGCCGGGTCGTAGTGACCAAAGAGCTTGAACAGCAAGATAATCAGGCCGTAGAGCAGGGCCACGCCCCCCAGCACGAACCCCGTGACCGATATCAGGCGCACCGGGGTGAACGAGAACGAGAGGATGGAGTCGACGAAGAGCTTGATTTTCTTTTGCATCGTCCAGCCCGACTTGCCGATTTCGCGCTTGCGCCGCACGTAAGGAATCATGGCGTAGGGGTAGCCCAGCCAGAACATGAGGTACATCACGTTGGTGTTGCGCTCGTTCATGGCCAGCAACTGCTCCCGAATCCGGTGGTCGAAGAGCACGAAGTCGAAGCCGCCGGCCGGGGCGTTTTTGAGGGCAATTTTCCGCATCACCCAATGGAAGGTGTTGGAAAACATTTTCTGGCCCAGCGACTCTTCGCGGTTCTGACGGTAGCCGATGACGAGTGGCATCCCGCGCTGCCAGTGGCCGTACATTTCGGTGATAAGCTCGGGCGGGTCCTGCAAATCGGCCGAGATGATGATGTTGCAGTCGCCGGTGGCGTAGGCCATGCCCGCCATCACGGCATTGTGCGACCCCACGTTGGCCGCCAGTTCCACCACCGTCACACGGTCGGGGTGCTGGGCCTGAAACGTGCGCAAGGCCCCGATGGTGTTGTCGGTGGAGCCGTCGTTCACCAGCACGTATTCGATGGCCAGGTCGGGCGGGAAGGTCTGCTCGTTGGCAATCAGCTCGGCCATCGTGACCGGGATGTTGGCCTCGTTGAAATAGCAGGTGATGATGATGGAGAGCTTGGGCATAAGGGCAAAGAACGGGGCGCGAAGCGGGACTAGGCGATGACTTGGTTGGTATCGTACTCGTACACGTCGTGCACCACGCCCCGGCCGCCAAACCCCTCTTTCTGAAAAATCAGGTTGGTGTTCAGCACCCGGCCGCCTTCCTCGTTGGACGTGCCGAAGTCGAAGTATTCCTTGTCGGTGTAGATTTCGTTGAGCAGGCGGTGAAATAGAAAGTCCAGTGCTCCGCTTACCTGGCCCTCGGCGCTGGCCGAAATGTACTGCGTGTGGGCCACCCGCGCCGTGAGGTACACCACGGCCCCGGCCACCACCTGCGGCCCGTCGCGCACCACGTACAGCTCGATGTGGGCGGGAAAGGCGTGTTGCAATTGCGTAATTTCGGCCAGCGAGTGGGTGGCCGAAGCCCCGTATTTTTGTTGCAGGTTGAATTCCAGCACGGCCCAGAACTCGGCAAAGTCGGCCGCTTTTTCCAGGCGCAGCCCGGCTTTTTCGGCCCGTTTCACGCCCTGAATGCGCGAACCCGAAAATTTGAGCCGCCCGGCCAGTGGCACGGTGGCAGCCAGCAGCCGGCTCCGCAGCCGGGCGTTGAGCCGAAACAGGCAGTACAGGTCATTTTCGGCCGGGTAGGTAGCGTAGATGTGGGGCAAAGGCTTGTACACCACCGTGCCGATGCCCTGCGCCTGGCAGTGCGCGTTCACGGCATTGAACGCCTCGATGAGTTGAAACGAGTAGGCTTGCTGGGTGAGGAAGCCGCCGTAGGTGAGGCCCTGGTGCGAGTGCAGCACGTGGTCGCGCTCGTTGGCGGGCAGCACGGCCAGCAGCTTCTTGCGCGGGTCGTCGTAGAGCAGCAGCGAGTGGTCGGCGAAGCGGTCGGCGTGGTAGTCCACGTAGGGGCGCTGGGCCAGGAAGGTGCCGTTGGCGGCCCCGTGCACGAACTGGTCCCATTCGGCGGCGTGGGTGGGCTGGTAGCGTTCAACAATCATCGGGCAGCGGGGGCTGAAAGGGTGGTCTCGAGGTGCAGGAAACCGCCGGCGTGGCGGGCCGGCACCTCCCGAAAATCAAACTTACGGTACAGGGCAATGGCCCGCTCGTTGGCGGGCAGCACCCGCAGGTAGAGGCGGCGCAGGCCCAGGTGGCGGGCTTCGGCCAGGGCAGTGGCCACCATCCAGCGGCCGATGCCGGCCCCCCACAGGTGCTTTTCGCCGATGTAGCCCCAGTACTCGCCGGCCCCGTCGGCCACGTTCTTGATGCCAAACACCCCCGCCGGCGCGTCGTCGGCCACGACTCCCCAGAGGTGGTAGCCCGGCAGGGGCAGCGACGCAAACCACGCTTCCTGTCGCACGGGGTCAATGGGCGGCGTGGCGGTCAGGTCGCGCAGGTCGGCATCGGCGAACCACTCCCGGGATTTTTCCAGAAAGCGGCGGTCAAAGGCCACGGCGTGCAGGATGGGCGGGGTCGTCATGACGGGCGTATGCAGCAACATTAATCACTGCCCCGCGCTGCCCCACACTTGCCGGAAGCGGGCGTAGTCGCGAATGTAATCGGCCTCGTCGTAGGGGGCCGAGGCCAGCACCAGTTGCACCGCCGAGTGCGAATACTGCATGGTGTGCCAGGCGTGGGCCGGCACGTAGAGGCCGGTATGGGGGTCTTCGAGCCGAAAGGTTTCGATGCGGCCGTCCGGCAGTTCGGTGGTGACGGTGATGCGGCCGGCGGCGGCAACCAGGACCTGCTCGGTGCGGTGGTGGGCGTGGCGGCCCCGCACAATGCTTTCGGGCGTGTAGTAGGTCCAGAAAATGCGCCGCACCGCAAACGGCACCAACTCTTTCCCGTCTTCATTGACGGAGATGTAGCCAATTTCGGGCGCACCGAGCTTGGGAAACTGAATAAGAAACGGGTCGGTCATGGTCAGGGGAGTTGAAAGCAGGGCGGGGGCTTACTGCACGTTCAGCAGGTACATTCTCTCGTGCGTCACGTCGTCCTGCAACACCCGGCGCACCAGCGGCTGCAGGCTGCCGGGCAACTCGCCGCCGGGCGACACGCACACAAAGTTGATGTGTTGTTGCAGCACGAACGCCCGTTGAACTGCGGCATCGCCCAGGCCGGGGTGCCGGGCGCGGTACTGGCGGGCAAACTGCCGGATGGGCGCTTGCTCCACCTCGTTGCGCATCTGAACGCTGTTGGCTGGCGCGGTTGCCACGGCTTCCTCGGGGTCAATGCCCAAGTGGGACAAGCTGAACAAAATGGCTTCCTGCGGCACGGCGACACTTAAATAGAAACCGGGAGTGCAAAGGTAGGATTTGTACCCAAACCGGCCGTACTTTTTCCGGTCGGCGGCCCCCATCACGTACGCGCCCTCCTGGCTCAGCTTCGGGGCCACCTGCGTCACCGCGTCCAGGAAAGCGGGGTTGTAGTGGCTGGTCATGTGCTGGGCCAGTTTGCCGTCGGAGGTGTACACGTTCAGGGCAATGAACCCCGCGAAGGCCCCAAACACGGCGTAGAACCACTTGGCTGAACGCCCCCGCAGCAACGCGGCCAGCAACGTGGCCACCAGCACGGCGGTGCTGACGGTGGCGAGGTTGTCAAAAAACTGTCCGGCATCCACGAAGTGCAGGCCCACGCCAGCCAGCACCGCCCCCACCAGCCCCCCCCCCGCTACCAGTAGCAGCAAGCCGCTGTAGGGCTGCACCACGCGCCAGGCTTGGCGCGGGTGGGGCAGGGCCAGCAGCAGCAGCCCGGCGACGTAAATAAAATAGTAGGCCGCAAACGCCAGCAGCATTCCGGCCACCACATTGACCACCGTGTGCCACTCGCGGGGTTGGGGCAACAGAGCGGCCAGCCCCGCCCCCACCCCCGGCGACAAGCCTTGGTGCGGGGAACCCAGGCGGGCATTGAGCAGGTAGAACCCCGCCATAAACCCGGCCACGGCCAGCACCGGCAACAGCAGTTGGCCCAACGTGGCCAAGCGGTACCGGGCCTGAACGGCCAGCACCAGGGCCAGCACCCCCAACGACACCAACAGCGCCGGACCCGTGGAAATGAACACCAACGGCACCACGGCCCAACTCCAGAAGGCCGCCGGGCGGTTTTGGCGCACGTACAGAACGAAGCCCAGGAGCATAAAAATGTACGCCGGGGCCAGCTTGGGCCGCACAATCAGGTAGGGTTGCAGCCCGTATAGGTTGTTGACCAGGATGGCGCTGCGGTGGAAAACAGGCAGAAAAATGCCCATGATGAACAAGCAGGCTGCCCCCAGCAGCAAAGCCTTGGAAAGTGAATGCCCGAAGGTTTCCATCAACGCACAAAAGCCGAAGTACACCACCGTCAGCAGGATGGAATACGTCAGCATGAACACGGTTACGCCGGGCGGAAAGGTGGTGGCCCACAGCAGCAACGCATTCAGCCACAATTCAAAATAATGGTAGGGCTGGGCCGCCTGAAGGCCGGAGCCGGTTGGCGCAAACGTAATGGATTCCAGCCCCAGGGCATTGAGTTGGAAAGCCGTTTTGCCGTAGAAAATAAAATCCACAAACGGCGCGTCGTAGTGGCCGGTGCCAAAATTGTAGAGCAATGGAAACCGCAGGGCCGTGAGCAGCACCACGGCCCCCAGCGCCAGCGCCCCGCCCCCACCCCCCGAAGCCCAACGGGAGCGGGCCGGGCCGGGAGGGGCCAAAAAAGCGGTTTCCCCGAGGGCCGGGGCACCCGTGCCCCAGCGCCGCAACTGCCACGCCAGCCCCCCCAGCAGCAACACCAGGCCCGCCATGACAGTGTTGCCACCGGTTCGCACCACGGAATAAAGCACCAGCACCGCGCTGCTGCCGAACACCAGCCGCAGGAACACAGCCAGCAAGGGCGACGGGCTTGCCAGTTGCAACAACCGCAGCAGCCCGGCTCCGACGACGTAAAAGGCCAAGACGGTCAGGGCCGCAACGACCAGCAGGGAAAGCAACGGTCCCATCAAGTTTGGTGGTTTAAGGTGTGCTACCAATCAGCTTTTGCGTTTCGGGGTGCGGTTCGGCTGCACCGCATTCGGCGGGCTTGTCAAGCGCACCATTGTCCGGTCCGGCAGCCGTCAACGCCTTTCCTGGGGCTGGTATAGCCTGGGGAAGTAAGTAGGTACTGGCCCCGGCAGCGCAGTCCAGCTTTGCACAGCCGGGGCAAAGCAACGCTTTTGCCAGTACGAAGTAAAAAACGGTACAAAATAATCGGGCAGTACCCACGCTACGTTTGGCCGCCGCACCAGCACTTGCAGCGCTCCGGCCAAATCAGACCGACCGGTTAATGCCGTACACAAAGCCGAGTGAGAAGGGTCAAAAGCTGTCCAGCCGGTGAGCATGAGCAGTTTGCGATTCTCGGCAATCCGGTAGCAGCGTAGGGGGCAGAGCGCATCGAAGGCAATAAACATTCCTTCGTTCACCACCACTTTGCGTTCGGTAGCGGCGGCAAGTTTGGTCAAATACTGCTCGTTGGTACGCTGTAGAACGCTTTGCTCCCGCACAAACCTTCCCAACAGGAAGCTGTGCAATACCAGCGCTGCCACCGCACCGATAGCCCCCAGCCGATACCACAGCGCATTGCTTTGGGCAGCGGGCAGCAGTACTGGGCCAGCCACCACAGCCACAAACAAAAAATTGACAACTGCATACACCGTAATTGAGGGAAAGAAAATCCTGGGAACCATGTGAAGAAACAGCGTAATCGCGACAAACACCGCCCAGAAGTACAAATTATAGAAAAGCCATGCTGCGCCTCCCCGAAGGGTTACTGGCACAGCCCGGTGCCAAACGGTGGCAGCAACAAATAGAAGCAGCGCAAAGGCCGCAAACCAACGGTAGGCTATTGCCGTCACAACGGGCACCAACTCGTTCAGCGAACGCCGGTGAACCAGACTTAGCGTTGGGTCAATGGGCAGGGCAACTCGATAAAACCGAGGGTTAATCAGGGCCGTGTCAGCCATTCCCCAATAGGAAGTCAAGGAGGTGAAGGCCAAGCTGTCGGCGGGTGTCCGCAGGTGCGCGTTAAAATTATGATAATCCACGACGCGGGCGCGGTCGGCATTCATCTGCCGGTAGCGGTTTCCGGCTGGGGTGCGGGTAGCGGCCAAACCGATATAAGCCACAGCGGCTACCATCAGCAAGCTGCCGGCCCGAACCAGAACGGGCCGGCGGGGCAACAACAGGCCCAGGGGCAACACCAGCGCCAAGCCGAACAAGGCACCATCGGGCCGCACCAGCCAAGCCGCCAGCAGCAAGGGCAACCCCAGCAGCCACGGGTCGCGCCTGGCCCGCGCCAAACCGGGCTGGGCTTCGGCGGCCTCGCCAACGGGGCGGGCGGCTATCCCCGCCAGCGCTACCAGACCAGCTGCCGCACCCAACAGCAAAGCAGGTCGGGTAAAATTCATCTGTACTACATTGTAAACGAAGGCCGTGGCGAATACTAGCAGCTCCACCGACAACCGGGCTACCGCCCGCATTCCAATGCGCTGGGCGACAACTTCCAGTGCATAGAAGAAACCCATTAATGCCACAACGGTCAGGCCGTAGCACAACAACCCGTACCAGGGCACGGCGGGAGCCGCCCCAAACGCTGCCGCCAACAAGTAGCCCCAACCGTGCCACCACAGGTGCAGGTTGCCCACAGGCGCAACAGCCGAAGTGCCGCGCAGCAACAACTCCATAAAGTAGTCGTCGTTCGACTCATAATAGGTGCCCAAAAGCGCCGCTGTTGCCCCCACCAGCAACAGCGGCAGCACCAACACCCTGAACCAAACCCAAACAGACAGTGCTGGCATTAGGTATAAGAAGTGTAATTTGTGAAAATTTAAAATGCCGCCCTGTCGGCTAGGGCGTCACCGTCACGTGTTCCCGGAAGTACTCCAGCGTCCGCCGCAGCCCTTCGGCGCGGTCCACTTTGGGGGTCCAGTCCAAAATTTGCTTCGCCAGCGTGATGTCGGGCTTGCGCTTCATCGGGTCGTTTTCGGGCAGGGCTTGGTAAGTGGGCTTGAACTCCACGCCGGTGAGGCGGGCAATTTCTTCGCCGAACTCCTTGATGGTGATTTCGTCGGGGTTGCCCACGTTCACCGGCAGCGGGTAGTCGCTCAGCAACAGGCGGTAAATACCTTCCACCAAGTCGTCCACGTAACAGAACGAGCGGGTCTGGGAACCGTCGCCAAACACGGTCAGGTTTTCGCCGCGCAGGGCCTGGGAGAGGAAAGCGGGCAGCACCCGCCCGTCGTTGAGGCGCATCCGGGGGCCGTAGGTATTGAAAATGCGAATGATGCGCGTTTCCAGACCGTGGTGGGTATGGTAGGCCATCGTAATGGCTTCCTGAAACCGCTTGGCTTCGTCGTAGCAGCCGCGCGGTCCCACGGGGTTCACATTGCCAAAATAGGTTTCGACCTGCGGGTGAACTTCGGGGTCGCCGTACACTTCCGAAGTGCTGGCAATCAGCATCCGGGCGTTTTTCACCCGCGCCAGGCCCAGCAGGTTGTGGGTGCCCAGCGACCCCACTTTCAGGGTTTGAATCGGGATTTTGAGGTAGTCAATCGGTGAAGCCGGCGAGGCAAAGTGCAGGATGTAGTCCAGCTCGCCGGGCACGAACACGAACTTACTCACGTCGTGGTGGTGAAACTCAAAATCTTCCCGCTTGAACAGGTGTTCGATGTTGGCCAAGCTGCCCGTGATGAGGTTGTCCATCGCAATGACGTAGTAACCTTCGGCCAGAAACCGGTCGCAGAGGTGGGAGCCGAGGAACCCGGCCCCGCCGGTGATGAGTACGCGCTTTTTCATTTTAGTTACTAGTTGAACGTCATGCTGACGGAGGAAGCATTTTTACACCAAGTAATTCAATTGCATAACGAAGCAGTAAAGATGCTTCCTTCGTCAGCATGACGTTCCATTAAAAAATCACGCCGGTTCGCGGTGGTCGGTCCGCACCCCGATGCAGTGGTAGGCAAAGCCCATGCTTTTGAGTTCGGCCGCGTCGTAGATATTGCGGCCGTCAAAAATCACTTTTTGTTTGAGCAAGCGGGCCACCACCTCAAAGTTGGGCGAGCGGAAATCGGGCCATTCCGTCACCACGAGCAGCGCGTCGGCATCGAGCAGGGCATCGTATTCGTCTTTGGCGTAGCCGATGGTGTCGTGGAGCGAGTGCCTGGCTTCGGGCATGGCCACGGGGTCGTAGGCCACCACGGTGCAGCCGGCGGCCAGCAGCTTTTCGATGATAACCAGCGACGGTGCTTCGCGCATATCGTCGGTTTTGGGCTTGAAGCTCAAACCCCAAACGGCCACTCTCAGGCCCTTCAACTCACCGCCGAAGTGGCGGCTGAATTTGTCGAACAGCACCGATTTCTGGGCATCGTTCACGGCCTCGACGGCCCGCAACACCTGCATATCGTAGCCGTTTTCCTGGGCCGTTTTCACCAGCGCCTTCACGTCTTTCGGGAAGCAGGAACCGCCGTAGCCGATGCCGGGGTAGATGAACTTGGTGCCGATGCGGGCATCGGAGCCGATGCCCTGCCGCACCTTGTTCACGTCGGCCCCCATGATTTCGCAGAGGTTGGCCACGTCGTTCATGAACGATATTTTCGTGGCCAGCATGGCGTTGGCAGCGTATTTGGTCATTTCAGCCGACGGGATGTCCATGAAAATAATGGGGTGCCCGTTCAGCAAAAACGGCTTGTAGAGGCGGCGCATCACTTCCTCGGCGCGGTCCGACGACACGCCCACCACAATGCGGTCGGGCTTGAGAAAGTCGTCAATGGCCGCGCCTTCTTTCAGAAATTCGGGGTTGGAAGCCACGTCAAAGTCAATGCTAACCTCGCGCTTGTCCAATGCCTTTGTGATTTCGGCCCGCACTTTGGCGGCGGTGCCCACCGGCACGGTGCTTTTGGTGACGATAACGCCGTAGCTGCTCATGTGTTCGCCGATGCCCCGCGCCACGGCCAGCACGTACTTGAGGTCGGCCGAACCGTCTTCGCCGGGCGGGGTGCCCACGGCGATGAAGGCCACGTCGCAGCCTTTGATGGCCGCGCCCAGGTCGGTGGAAAAGTGCAGACGGCCCTTGTCCACGTTGCGGCTCACCATTTCTTCCAGCCCCGGCTCGTAGATGGGCAGAATGCCCCGGCGCAGGTTGTCAATCTTCTGCTGGTCAATGTCAATGCAAGTTACGTCAATGCCCACTTCGGCAAAGCAAGTGCCCGTGACAAGGCCCACGTATCCGGTGCCTACTACTGCGATTTTCATGGGGTAAATGTAGGGGCTGGGCTTGTCCCCGCCCGTCGTTGAACGGTTGTTGCTGCGTCGCTGCTTTCTATTGCCACGATGCAACGATTCGAGCGGGAGCAAACCCCGCCCCTACTGCATATACTTTTTCCACCACGTCTGGAACACAATCAGCCCCCAGAGGCGGGCGTGAACGTCGCCGGGGTCGCGGGAAAACAGTTGTTTTTTAAGGGCTTGCACGGCCGCTAGGTCAAACACGCCCTGGGCGGCCACGAAGTCGTCGGCCAGCAGGTCGTCTTCAATCAGGGAGCGCAACTCGTTGCGCATCCACTTCAGGAGCGGCACCTCGAAGCCGTGCTTGGGACGGGCATAGAGTTCGGGCGGCAACTCGTGGCGGAAGGCATCCTGCACGATGCGCTTTTTCAGGCCGCCGTCCACTTTGCTGCTCACGGGCAGCGAAAAGGCAAAATTAACGACCTCGTAATCCAGGAACGGGGTGCGGACTTCCAGCGAGTTGGCCATGCTCATCAGGTCCACTTTGGTGAGCATATCGTCGGGCAGAACCAGGGTCATGTCCGTGAGCAACACCTCGTTGAGGTCGCCGCCGGGGTGAATGTTTTCCAGGATGTCCTTGCGGCGTTTTTCGGCCAGCTTCTTGCTCACTTTGCGGCGGCTGTCGGCGCTCAGGAGTTGGCGGGCTTCGTGGGCGGGCGTGAAGGTGGCCCAGTCCCAGTAGCGGTCCTTTGGCCCGGCCATCATGCCCCGCGCAAAGCGTTGGAGCTGCCGGACGCGGTTGCCGAAGGGCGAGTTGCGCGACTTGGGCAGCGCGTCCCACAGAAAGCTCAGGCCCGTAACGGCCTCGGCCTGAAAGCCCCCGCGCCGCACCCGGTACTCGCCCATGTGCTTGTTGTAGCCGCCAAATAGCTCGTCGGCCCCGTCGCCGCTCAAGGCCACCGTGACGTGCTGCCGGGTGCGCTGACTGAGGATGAACACCGCCAAAGCCGACGAATCGGCAAACGGCTCGTCCAGGTAGTCCAGCATTTCGTGCAGGTGCTCGTAGAGGTCGGCGTTGGTGAGCGAGAAGACGGTGTGGTTGGTCTTGTGCTTGGCCGCCACTAGGTTGGCGTACTTGGTTTCGTCAAAAAACGGTTCGTCCCGGAACCCGATGCTGAACGTGTTGAGGTGCGGGGTGTGGCGGGCGGCCAGCGCCGTGATGACGCTCGAATCGATGCCGCCGCTCAGAAACGCGCCCAGCGGCACGTCGGCCACGAGGCGGCGCTCCACGGCTGCGTCCATTAGCGACATCAGCTTCTTTTGCTGCTGTTCGTAAGTGAGCTTTTGCTTGGCGACTTTTTGGGGGTCGTAGGGGATTTTATACCACCGCTTTTTCACCACTTTGGTGCCCTTGATGAATAGGTAGTGGCCAGGCAACAATTTCTTTACGCCCCGAAAAATACTGGCCGGGCCGGGGATGTAGTTGAGCTGCAGATACTGGCTCAGCGACACGTAATCGAGCTTGCGCGGGATGCCCAGGGCCAGCAGCGACTTCATCTCGGAAGCGAAAAACAACTGGTCTTCGTCGCGGTAAATCAGCAGCGGTTTCACGCCGTAGCGGTCGCGGCCAATGAAGAGCGAATTTTCCTCTTTGTCGTAAATCGCCAGCCCAAAAAAGCCGTTGAGCTTGTTCAAAAAACCCCGTCCTTCGGTGAGGTAGAGGTTGAGGATAACCTCGGTATCGGTTTGGGAGTGGAACACCAGCCCGCGCTTGACCAGCTTGGCCCGCAGTTCCTTGAAATTGAAAATTTCGCCGTTGAACACAATGGTGTAGCGCCCGCTGGCATCGGTCATGGGCTGGTTGCCGTCGGCCGAGAGGTCGAGGATGGCGAGGCGGCGAAAGCCCAGCCCGCACTGGTCGTACACGAAGTGGCCTTCGGAATCGGGGCCGCGCCGCACAATGGCATCCGTTGCCGCTGGCAGGCGCGTCAGGGCCAAGCGGCCAGTGTCGGTGAAGGCGAAAACGCCGGTAATTCCACACATAGGTTCGGAAGGCAAAGATAGGGGGCAGGAGGAAAGGGAACGGTCGGTTTTTAGTATTAGGTGCTGAGTGTTGGGTTTTCGGTGTTGGGTTTTTGGTGTTGGGTGCTGAGTTTTCACGACCTAAAACCCAATACCCAAAACCAAAAACCGTCTCCGGCAGTACACAAACCGTTTCCTTCTTCCTCTTTATGGCTACCGACATTCAATCCCTCGACCAGCAATTTCAGGCGGCGGCCGCCCAAGTGAATAACCTGCCCCCTGCTACGGCGGCTGACCAGATGACGGACCTGTACGGCCTGTACAAACAGGCCACCGAGGGCGACGAAGATATGCATGGCAAAGCCGTGGATGCCGATGCCGCCACCCAGCCCAACGGCCCGGCCGGGCTATCGCAGGCCCAATGGGATTCGTGGAGCAAGTACAAGGGCACCGCGCGGGACGATGCCAAGCGGCAGTACGTGGCCCGCGTGGCCGAAATAACCAGCCCCGGCGGCCCAACCCAGGCCGTACCGACCCAGCCCCAAACCGGCGCTCCCACCGCCGCCGACCACGGCGGACTGCGCGGCGACATCACGGCGGGCGCGCCGTATGGCGGCGAGGACAAGTTGAAGGAGGCACAATAGGTGCGCGGCGGGTGCTGCCGCCGCCGCTTTACCTTTGCCCCCCATGCCCCACTGGACCCCAAAACTGCTGCCCGCCCTGGCGCTGGCGTTGCTGTTGCTGGCCGGTTGCCACCGCAAGCTCAACTACCGCGACGGGCAGTACCGCTCGGCCCGCGAGATGGTGCGCCTCAAAAAAGCTGACCGCCGCCCCGGTGCCCGTCCGGTGGGCAAAGTCAAAATCAAGGCCCGGCCCGCCGCTCCCGGCAGCCCCATCAGCCAAACCACTGCCAAAACCAGCCACCGCCTGGCCCGCAAAGGCAACGCCACCGGGGCAATGGCCGCCGTGATTGACGCGGCCCGCTCCTACCAAGGCACGCCCTACCTGTTTGGCGGCACCACCCGGCTGGGGCTGGACTGCTCTGGCCTACTTCAAAACGCCTTTGCCGACGTGGGCTACGCCATTCCGCGTTCCTCGAACGAGCAAGCGGCCTGGGGCATTCCGGTGAAAAGCGCCGACGTGCGCCCCGGCGACTTTCTGTTTTTCGGGGCTTCGCCGGGCAGCCTCATCATCACGCACGTGGGCATGGTGACGGTGGCCGATGCCGACGGCGTGGACTTCATCCATGCCTCTACCTCGCTGGGCGTGGTCGAGAATTCGCTGGAAAGTGACTACTACCTGAGCCGCTTCATCCGGGCGGCGCGGCCCCGACTGGAAACCAAATAGGGTTGTTTTTTGGGCTTGATTGCTTGCGGGTTGACAGCGACAAGCGAAAAAATCCGCCCTCATCCCTTGCCGGTTCCGAATCGCGCCGTACTTTTGCACCACCAAAACGCAACCGGCGGCTTGGGAAACCCAATTTTGGGGGATTAGCTCAGTTGGCTAGAGCGCTTGCATGGCATGCAAGAGGTCATCGGTTCGACTCCGATATTCTCCACCCGAAAGGAAAAAAGGTGAATGAAGGCAAACGGGCCGCTTCCGACGTAAGTCGGGGCGGCCCGTTTTGTTTTTGGGGAAGATGAGAATTCGTTAGTAAACCACCTACCCCAGTACCTTTGTGAGCTTGTCGGGTAGTTCTCAGGCTCTCATAATGGTCGGTTTTGGTACGTTTCCAACTTCGGCACTAGTTCCAGCAGCGATGTCTAGTAGACTTTGACAGTTTGGCGCGATACTAATCTAATAGCCGTGCACGAATTGTGTATTATATTAGCGTTATGCGAACGGCCTCCATTCTCAGCGAACTCAAAAAGCATCACCATACGCTGCTACCCAAGCCTGAATTGCTTCTGGCCGTTTTTAAGCTGTACATGGATTTTGGGGGCGTTGATGGGTTGCCCGAATCGTTCAATGAACAGCAACTACGCGAGGCTTTTATCTGGGCCGAAGCGCAGTTGAAAACCACCGATACCGGCAGCAACCGAGTTTTTTATGAGCGGTACAATACCGACACATACACGCTCTTTGATTTTATTCTGAATCGGGACATTCAAGAGGGCACTTACCGGCTTTCTTCTTATGCGTTGCAGCTTTGCCGGCTGCTTGGCGATACGCTTTTTCATGAGGTGAAGGCCACGGAACTAATTACACACCTTCGCTTGATGGAGGAGCAACTTACTAATGCTACCCATTTTCTGGAATGGGCCGAGCTACAACTCGACCCAATGTTTCAGCAGATAAATGGGCAACTGGAGCAAGCAGAGGCAAATATTCGGCAGGAAGTGCGGCAGTTACAAGGGCAAGCCGCTCAAAGCACCGACGACTATGAACATCATTTGCGGGAAACTCAAACCAAGCTCTTGGCTCTAAAGGCTCAAACACAACAGCTACTGGATGCCTTCGCCCACTCGGCCACGATTGAAAACCAATTGCGCCGATTGCAGGACGAAGCTCCGGCCAACGAGCAGTTGCAGGAACAGACGACTAAGGCACTTCGGCTTTTATTAGAGGCCCGACGCAACCTGCGTTCGCAGAGCGGGCTACTCGAACGCGCCCACAGCCGCGTGATGTCGCTATTCAAAAACTTAGACGCAGCCCGTTTCGACCGGCTATCCGGTCTTTTTTTACAACGCCTACTATCGCCAACCGATTTTCACGGCTCTACGACTGGCCCACGGCTGCCCGATAATATACCCCTAAAAACCGTATACAGTTGGCCCCTACTATTCCGATACTTTACCAAAACCAGTCGAATTTTTCCACCCACCCGTGTTCCCGTGCCGGTGCCGGAGCCCGACCCGGAGGCGGAGCAAGAGTTTCGGCAGCAGATGCAACAGGAGATTAACCTATTGCAAGGAGTTGAAGGGTGGTTAGACTTGCTCATTGAGCAAGTGAAAACCGTAGGTTTTGTTGATTTTCCAATTTTCGCGCAAGAAATTATCCTTGCTGAAGTCGATGAAGAACATGCTTATAATCTCATTGCTTTGCTGCTAGCGCAGTTGGTGAGTGAGGTAGTGCCGCAGGAAGGCTGGAAATTACACGTTACACCGCAAGAGCCAGCCGTTCCAATGGCCGGTTCCTCGCTTTCTTTATGGCCCTTCACGATTCAATCAGCATGAATTATCACGCATTTTTTACTGCCCCAGAAACGGCACAGCATTTTGCTGAAGTAGATTATCTGCTGCGTTTCGGCGTGTACCTCCAACAAGAACATCCCGACCACCGATTGTTGGTAAATTTTCTGGAGGAAGCGGATAATTTGGTTACGTTACAAACGTACTATCATGACTTGTTCGGGCTGCAACTGAAGTACCAACACGAGGCCGAACGCCGATTTTATTACTTGGCCCCTACCGATTTGAGTGCTTCTCGTTTACCCCCTTCGGTGCGGCAGAGCCTGAAACCGGAACTGGTGATTGCGGGCTTGCTGCTGACGCAATTAGTGAACGTAGGCTTGGAAGCGCTCGACACCGTGGATAGTCTGATGAGCCTGTTGCGAGTCGAATACGTGCCGTATTTGGATGGGCTGCTAAAACACGTCGCCAATCTAAAAAACAGCAAAAATTTTGCAACAGAGCGCGACGAAAACCGGGTGCGTAAATGGTTGACCGATTCCATTGAATCGTTTGCCCAATTGGGTTGGGTGTATAAGCAATCTGATGGCACATTCCGGGTGATGCCTGCTATGGAGCATTTGCGGGCGCTTTACCGCGACGAGATTTTGAAAATGGAAGAAACCTTTAGCCCCAATCCGGCCTAGTTCCCCTGTCTCCATGCGCTATCCGTTCATCTACAGCCTTTCCACGGTCAATCTGATTTATCACGGCAATTTCAATTATCGGCTCAACCCGGTCAACACGAGTTTCGTGGCCGATAGTGGGGTAGGTAAAAGTCTATTAGCCGATTTGTTACAGTTGATTTTTGTAGGGCCGGGCAAGTACAAATCTTCTACTCAAGCCAAAGGTGGCAGGCCGTTTCATACCTTAGTGCAAGGCAGTAGTCAGGGCACGGGCCGGGGCTATGCCTTTCTGAACGTACAGCTTAGCCCGTCCGATTTTCTGCTGGTTGGGTGCCTGCTCGAAGTCGCTACGGAACACTGTACGCCGTTTGTAGTGCAGCAGGGCGAAGATTTTCGGGCGGGCAAGGTGCGTCCGCTACCGAAGCCGTTAGGCTGGGAAGCTTTCGTAGATGCGGAAGGCAATGTACCGACGCTAAAACCGTTGGGTGCTCAACTAGCCCAAACCGAGGCCGTAGTATTGCGGGAATACGACGACAAGCTGGCGGCGTACCTACAATTTTTGTGGGAGAACAATTTGGTGCCGCTCGACCTGAGCAAACCCAAACTACTGAAGGATTACGCCCAGATTATTCGCTCGTTTGCCCGCAGTGGAGAATTAAACAAAAACCCCGAATATCTGGAAGAATTCTTGTTTGGTGGCGAAGCCAGAACGCGCATTGCCACGCATCATGCAACTTTGCTGCACGATATTTCTCACGACCAAAAAAACTATACTGACAATAGTAGGCGCATTGAAAAAATAAAAGACAAAATCAAGCGATTCACTGAACTAGATAATCTGAAAGCCGTTTTTCATGCGTTGCGGCAGCAACAATTGCAGCGGGCTTGGTACACGGCATACCATCAATACTACACCAACGAAGAGCAACAGCAAAAGGCGCAGACTGTGGTGCAGGATTTGCAGCAACAGATGGTGCAACACAACTCGGCCTACTATCAACGGTTGTCAGCCGATAGCTTGACCCAAGCCCAACAGTTTCGGGCTGACCGGCGACAACGGCAGACGCTACCGGCACTGCTTGAAGCCGCAGACGGCCATCAACGTCAAGCCAACGACCTAGCCGAGGCAACCCGTAGTGCTAAACAAAATACCACCAATGAGTTAGGCAAAGCCGAACAGGTGTCCGTTTGGCTGAAGATGTGGGGACCGGATTATGACGGTTTGCGCCAACAATGGCAGCAACAACAAATAGCAGACCTCAACCGGGAACGTAGCAACCACTTATGGCAACACTTGCGGCAAGCCCAGCAAGCGGATAACCTGCGGGAATTGGGCTGGCACCAAGGCCATTCAGCCAGTAAACTTTACGGCGATTTGGATACGTGGAAACAACGCGCCGCTGAGGCCCACGCGGTAGCAGCTTATACGGATGCCGACCAGCCAGATTCGTTAGCTCACTGGGCCTTGAATCACCCTACTCCCCTCACGTTGGAGCAGGAGAGCGTATTAGCGCACTTTGGACAACTTGCCCATTGGCGGGGCCAAGAAGTACCGTTGGCTCGTTTTCTGGAAGCAGCCAATTTGTTGCTTCACGATACAATGCAAACCGAAATAGGTACTTCAACTACCGGTTTTTGGCTGTGCTTGGCGGGCACCCGCGAATGGATAAGCCGAGTGCCCGACAACCGCCGGTTGTTTGATAAGCCCAATAAAGCCGAAACCCGTGCCCTGCTGGCGGAATGGCAAACGCGCCATGCCGACGAAGCGACAACCCGGCAGCACCAATGTGATATAGCGGCGACCGTTTTGCTGGCGCTACAAAATTTCCCGCAATGGGAGGCCGTGCTCCCCTTATTGCCCAACGCGGGTAACGCCGTTCCGGCGCTGCACAATGCGCCTAACAGTCTGCCGGAGTTAAACGCCGCCATTGTGTTGCATTCACAACTCTCGAAGCTGCGGCACGATGCCAAACTGGCTACTGAGTCGGCCGAAGAAGCCAAAACCGCCCACACCGCCGCCATTAACAGTGCGGCTAAATTAGAGATAGAAGCTGAACGACTGAAAAACGCTCCGGCCAACCGTGGCGAAGTGGCAGTAAACCTATGGACTGCCCGCCGTGAGTTGCGTACCGTGCGCCAGCAAGCAGCCAATTGGGGAATAACTGTACCGCCCGAAACTATTGCTACTAGCCTTTCAACTATGCTGGCAACGCAAACTGCCCTTACTACCGAAGAAGGCAATTTGGCAAAATTCCGAGATGCACACGCGCCACTGCACACGGCCGAACAAGCCGCCCGAATGGCCTATTACGCGGTGCTACAGGCCGGACAGCAGGTGCCCGCCGAGCCGCAGAGTGTTCCCGACTACCCGACAGCTTTGGCCGCAGAAAACGCCCAAACCGATTACCGCAACAAGTTTCGGGATGCCATTAAGGATTACTTGGGTGAAGACCAAATCGAGGTGTATTTGCCCGGCGACCATTTGGTTGAGTTTTTGCGCGAAGTGCTGCCTCAAGAGGTTCGCGGCTCAATCGGCAGTACGGCCGAAGGACAGGCTAGCTTAAGTCGGGCCATGCACGACATCAACGAAACCAACCGGGCCATTGCCCGCCGTAAATTCAGTGAGTTGTCTTTCTTGGTTGGCGATGTCCGTAATGCAGCAGACGATTATTTTCGGGAGATTTTGCAGCTACAGGGGTATTTCCAGCGCGAAAAAACCGAAATTACCGGCGGCTTCCGACCGGTAATTCGGGCGCAGCCAACTAGCAAATACCCACTTGATTGGCTCACCGAATTTCAGCAGCTAGCCGCCGACCCCGTGGCGTTTGAGCATCTGGCCCAAACGGATACCCTCGACGATATTTTGCTACACGCCTTCCGGCGTCGCAGTGGCACCGACGAGAAAGCTACGGTAGCTGATATTCTGAATCCGGTGCGCTACATCAAGCTCAATTTTGAGATGCGCGACGAAGATGGTAACGTTAATGATGGCAGCAACGGCCAGACGTTTACGGCAGTGGCCCTGCTCAATATTGCCCGCTTGGCCGTGATTGGCCGCAGCGGCGGTGCCAGCACCGCCCCCCGGCGGCTCCGTTTCATGGCCGTGGACGAAGCACACGATTTGGGTACCAACTACCGAACGCTGCGGGAGCTGGCCAGTAAAGAAGGCTTTCAGTTCATTTCGCTCTCCATCCGCCCACTTACTCACCACACCGGCCCGCAGCATCGTTTGTATTTTCTCCGCATGGGCCGTAGCAAGGCCCTGCGCCACAACCTGCCACCGCTGTTGTTGAGCCGGGGCGAGTCGGTGCCCGCCGCCGATGAGCCATTTGCGCCGCCTACGCCACCCGATTTATTCACTCCTGCCGCCGACCAACATGCTGAAGCCTAACAACATTTTATTGGGGCCGGAATATACATGGCCTTTGCTTCGCGCCTTGGCCAAGCTGCGAGCCGAGGGACAAACCGACAGCAAAACCATTCAGCGCAACGCGGTTTACACGCGCTACCACCGCCAGCACCTACTCGCGCCCAAGCCCGGCCGGCCGCACCTGACAATCGCCCGGCCCAGCTTTGCAGTAATATATGACCGCGACATTCGACCCTACTACGAAGATGCCCAGCGGTTTCTACAAACGTATGGGTTCGATATTCCACAGGCTCGATTTACGCTTGATGACGTAGTACGTCTGCAATTAGTGTCCGATGAATGTGTTACTATCGTCACGGACGAATTAAGCCGCGAAACAATTGGCACCCTTTATTTCGACAGCGCCAAGGTTCTAAAAAAGCAGGAGGGTTTGAATGAAGCCGTGTTGCACCTGTTAGGCTGGAAAGATTACCCGCAACTTAAGCATTTGTCAGAGGAAGCGATTTGGGTTAGCGGACATCCCAAAGCGCGGCTCGTATTACTCTGCGAGAATCAGCACTATTTGTTACAATACCAGAAAGCCCTAGCGCAAGAAATAGAGTTGCGCCACGCCGGAGGCAACAACACTCCGAAGCTGCGCCATGCGCCCGACCCCGGCGTAACATTCTGCTATTGCTGTGATTGGGACTTTCACGGCTTGCGGATGTATCGCGACGTTTATGCTATTCACTTGCAGCACCACGGCCGCCGTGCCCGCTTACTCACCCCGCCCCCTAGCACCAAAAAGCTCCGAGTAGGCACCAAAGGCCACGGTAGCAAATGGCCCGCCGATGTGTGGCAGCAGTTGTCTCACCCCGATATTAATCGTGAAGAATTATTCACTGATGAACAGATTGCGCTAATCAACGCATTGCACCAAGCAGATGAGTGGATTGAAGAGGAGGCTGTTCGATTTGGAGATTTACTTGAGTATAATGGGTTGTTGAAGTGACAAGCTCCCTCACCTCTTTAGAATATTCCGCACCCCGCCCGCCGGGTTCCGTACGTCGCCCGCGTAGCGGGGAATGACGTGAATGCTGGCGTGGCTCATATGCTGCCCGGCCGCCGCGCCAATGTTAATGACCACCGTGAAACCGGCCGGGGAGTAGCGGTTGCTCATCATGCGCTGGGCCTGACCGGCTAGCAGTTGCTTTGCTCTGCCAGCAGCACCTCAAATAAGTTGGCGACGTGGGCCTTTGGCAATATCAGCGCGTGGCCTTTGCTGACGGGGCAGAAGTGAAATGCGCCGTTCCCTACCCCGCCCGCAAATACCCCACCATCAACCCCGCTGCCTTCTTAGCCGCCTGCTGCTGCCCCAGCTTCTGGCGCAGTTCGGCGTAGCCGGCGGCCATGCGGGCCTGGTAGTCAGCATCAGTGAGGAGTTTTTTCAACTCGTCCACGAGGTTGCGGGACGTGAACTGTCCCTGAATGAGTTCGGGCACCACTTCGCGGCCCACGATGAGATTGACGAGGGAGATGAACGGCACTTTAATGAGGGCTTTGCCGATGGCGTAGGTGAGGCCACTCGTGCGGTAGCACACGATTTGGGGCACCCCGAACAGGGCCGTTTCCAGCGTCGCGGTGCCGCTCGTGACGAGGGCGGCGCGGGCATGGGCCAGCAAGTCAAACGTGTCGTCGTAGACGAACTTGATGCCGTTGCGCTCGAAGTTTTTGTAGTAGCTCCGGGCGAGGTTGCTGACTCCGGCCACCACAAACTGATAGTCCTGAAATGGGGGCAGCACGGCCAGCATTTCGTGCAGCATTTCCTCGATTTCCTGCTTGCGTGAACCGGGCAGCACCGCAATGATGGGCCGGGCCGGGTCGAGGCCCGTGCGTTGGTAAAAGTCGGCGCTGGGCTGAAATTCGGCCACCGCGTCGGCCGTGGGGTTGCCCACGTAGTCAATGGCGTAGTTGAACTGCTGGTAAAACGCCTCCTCGAACGGCAGGATGGAAAACATCCGGTCCACCCGCGTTTTGAGTTTCTCGACTCGGCCTGTGTTCCAGGCCCAGAGCTTGGGCGAAATGTAATAGAACACCTTCAGGCCCTGGGCTTTGGCGAATTTTGCCACCCGCAGGTTGAAGCCGCCGTAATCCACCAGAATCAGCACGTCGGGGCGGTAGGCCAGCAGGTCTTGTTCGCACTGCCGCAAGTAGCGCCGGAATTTGAGTACACTGGTGGCCGCTTCCCAAAAACCCATGATAGCCAGGTCGTTGTAATGATTAACTAACTCCCCGCCTTCGGCCTGCATCAGGTCGCCGCCCCAGAACCGGAACTCGGCCGCCGCGTCCTGCTGCTTTAACTCGTGCATGAGGTGGGCCGCGTGGAAGTCGCCCGACCGTTCGCCGGCAATGAGATAGTATTTCATTCTGAGTTATGAGTTATGAGTTGGGAGTTATGAGTTGTTGTGGTAAAGGACGGTTTGTAGCGGCTAGCCAGGTCCTTAACTCATAACTTTTAACTCATAATTCATAACTCTATGAGCCGTAATATTTCACGAAGTTGCGCGGCGTTTCGTAGATTTTGACGCAGTGCAGTTGGGCGGTGGTGATGGTGGGCAACTCGCGGGTCAAAATTTGCCAGAAAGCCAGGGCCAGGTTTTCGGTGCTGGCCAGTTGGCCCTGCATGAAGGGCACGTCCAGGTTCAGGTTTTTGTGGTCCACTTGGTCGGTGATGTGCTGGCGGATGAGGTCAGACAACGCTTTGAGGTCCACTACGAAGCCGGTGTCGGGGTCGGGTTCGCCGCGCACCGTCACGATGAGGTCGTAGTTGTGGCCGTGCCAGTTGGCGTTGGCGCAGGGGCCGAATACTTCGCGGTTGCGCTCGTCGCTCCACTTGGGGTTGTGGAGTTTGTGGGCGGCGTTGAAATGCTCCTGGCGGCTGACGTAGACCATAATCGCAGATTAAGCTGATTAACCGTGATTTAATCACAGATTAGACTGATTAACCGTGATTTCGCTGACTAAAGCCCGGTTAGCTACAGGGGCGCAAAGATACTAGGTGCGTCCCCCGGACCAGGAAGGGCCGCGTACCTTTGTCCCGCCCGATTAACTGAAATTTGAATCAGCGAAATCACGGTTAATCAGTCTAATCTGTGATTAAATCACGGTTAATCAGCCTAATCTGCGATTATGATAGTCGTCACCGGTGCGGCTGGCTTCATTGCCAGTTGCCTAGTTTCCCGCCTCAACGCCGCCAATTTCAACGACATCGTGGCGGTGGACGATTTCACGATTGAGCAAAAGCTGCCCAACATCACGGGCAAAAAGCTGCGCGAGTACGTGGACCGGGGCGCGTTTTTTGAATGGCTGGAAACCCACCACGCGCAGGTGGAGTTTGTGTTTCACCTCGGTGCCCGCACCGACACCACCGAGCAAAACCGCACGGTGCTGGACTTGCTCAACCTCAACTATTCCAAGCAGCTATGGGCCGCTTGCTGCCGCTACCAACTGCCACTGGTCTATGCCTCGTCGGCGGCCACCTACGGCGACGGCCGCCTGGGTTACTCCGACACCGCCGATGCGCTGCTGCCCCTCTACCGGCCGCTGAACCCCTACGGCGAATCTAAGAACGACTTTGACAACTGGGCCGTGCAGCAGCCCGAGAAGCCCTACTTCTGGGCGGGGTTGAAATTCTTTAACGTGTACGGCCCCAACGAGTACCACAAAAACCGCATGGCTTCGGTCATTTTCCACGCCTTCCGGCAAATTCAGGCCAGTGGCTCGATGACGCTCTTCAAATCGCACCACCCCGACTACACCGACGGCGGGCAGATGCGCGATTTCGTGTACGTGAAAGACGTGGTGGACGTGTGCTATTTCCTGCTGCACCACCGCCGCGATTCGGGAATCTACAACCTGGGCAGCGGCGAGGCCCGCACTTTCCTGGATTTGGCACTGAATACGTTTGATGCGCTGGGCCGCACGGCCGACATCCAATTCATGGACACGCCCGCCGACATTCGAGACAAGTACCAGTACTTCACGCAGGCCGAGATGGGCAAACTGCGGAGCATCGGCTACGTGCAGCCTTTTACGCGGTTGGAAGACGGCATTGCGGACTACGTGCAGCAATTTCTGCTGCCGGGCAGTTATTACTAACGGGCGCGGTGGTGGTCCGGCCTATTCAAAAGTTGGCGGTGGCCTAAAACGGGGTGGTAGTACGAATTCCGCGCAGCGGTTCGTACTACCACTCTTGCTTTTGAACAAGTTGATTGGAAGAAAATTATCGGGGCGTAACAAGAGTGGTAGTACGACTGAAAAAGTCGTACTACCACCCCGTTTTAGACCACCGCCCAAAAGTTATATCGTTGCTGTGGCCATTTCCCCGCCTTCCGCTATGAGCACCGCCATCCCGATTTTCCAACTAAACGCCCTCACTGAAGCAACCGCCAAGCCAGCGGCGTACTCCTTTCTGGGGCCGGATTCGGCCCGCTCGCCCCTGCCGATTGACCGGCCGTTTCGCAGCGACTACTACAAAATCGGCCTCTGCCTACGCGGCACCGCCCGCCTGAAAATCAACCTGGAAACCTACGACCTGGGGCCTGATTCCTTGATGGTGCTGCCGCCTTTTGTGGTGAAGCAATGGTTGAATTTTTCGGCTGACTTTGAGGCATTTAGTTTCTTTTTTACGCCTGAATTTGCGGCGGCTGGCAATGGGCTGAATCCCGACGCTTTTACGTTTTTTGCCCGCGCCGCCCGGCCCGTGCTGGCTTTGCCACCTGCGCCCGCTGCCACCCTGCGGGCACTGCTGCTCACCATCGGGCAGAAATGCGCCGCCCCGCACGTTTACCGGGACGAGATTCTGCGGAGTCTGCTGCACATTCTGCTGCACGAAACTGCCCCCATCTACGACCAGCAGCAGCCCGCTTCGCAGCCCGTCCTGACGCGCAGTCAGCTTATCACCAGCGATTTTAAGGCCTTGCTTAATGCCCACTACGGCACTGAGCGCAGCCTGGCCTTCTACGCCAGCAAGCTCTGCATCAGCACCAAGCACCTGGCCGAAACCGTGCGGGCCACCACCGGCAAACGGGCCAGCGAGTGGCTAGGCGAGGCCGTGTTGCTGGAAGCGCAGGTGCTGCTGCAAAACCCGGCCCTGACCGTCGGGCAAATTGCCGACAACCTGCACTTTGCCGACCAATCCGCGTTCGGGCGGTTTTTTCGGAAAAGCACCGGCGTTTCGCCCGCCGCGTACCGGCAACGCAACGCGTAGCGCCGCACTTTGGCCCAACTTTGCCGCCGTTGGGCCGGGTGCCTGGCCTGGCATCCGCCCGACCTTTGCGCCGTGAACGTTGCACGCACCGAATGGACCGAACTTACCCAACGCTTTGCAGCGGCACCCCGTAACAGCCGCCCGGTTTTGCGGGCCGTTTTTTCCATCACCCAAAGCCTTCTTATATGATTTTGATAACCGGCGCAACGGGCCAGCTTGGCACGGCCGCCCTCCATTTTCTGCGGCAGCGAGTGCCCGTTTCGCAACTCGCCGGACTGGTGCGCGACGAAAACAAAGCCGCCGACCTGGCGGCCAGCGGCATCAGCCTCCGGGTGGGCGACTACGACGACGTGGCCTCGCTGGACCGCGCCATGGTGGGAATTGAAAAGGTGCTGTTGGTGGCGGGCACCGACGAGGCGAAGCGTGTGCAGCAACACCAAAACGTGATAGACGCGGCCCAAAGGGCGGGGGTGCGGCTGCTGGCCTACACGAGCCGGACCTTGAAAGACCGCTCCACGATGGCCAACCAACTGATGGAAGGCCATTTTCAGACCGAAGACTACCTGACGGCCAGCGGCATCCCCGCCCCGGTCATCTTCCGCAACGTGCTGTATATGGATGCTGTTCCGCAGTTTGTGGGGCCGAACGTGTTTGCCACCGGCATCAACCTACCCGCCGGGCAGGGCCGGGTGCCCTTTGCCCTGCGCCGCGACATGGCCGAAGCCATCGCCGCCGTACTGGCCGCCGACACCCCAGCCCAACCGTACTACCACCTCACCGGCAGCACGTCGTATTCTTTTGCTGAAGTGGCGGCCGGGCTGAGCGAAATAGCGGGCCACCCCGTGCCCTACAACCCCGCCGACCCCGCCGTCTTCGCGCACCAACTCCAGGAGCGCGGCCTGCCCGAACAGGCAATCCGGCGGGTTATCGGCTTCATGACCGACATCGCCAACGGGCAGGAAGACGAGATTTACCCCGACCTGGAGGCCCTGCTTGGGCGCAAGCCGACTTCTCTGCGGGACGGGCTGCAAACGTTGTTTCAGAAGCCCGCCTAGCGGCGGGGCAGGCACCGGCGCGGAATTCAAGCTCTGGGAAACTACCTTTGATTTTTACAACTGAAGCTGTTTAGCTAGTTATGAAATCAAAGTCGTTCCAGGAGTTGAATGCCAAGCTTGCTTCCGTTGCGGATGCTGCTACCCGCACCTTGCTGCCAACCGACCAGCAGCGCGAAGTTGGCTTGTTCAACGTGTTCAATGTAGCCGACCTGATGCTGGCCAACCGCGACCGGCCGCCGATGACGTTTGATAGGCGGGCGTTCTATAAAATCAGCCTCATTCGCGGGCACAGCCGGGTGGAGTTTGCCGACCAGGCGGTGGACCTGACGGGCCGCAACCTGTGGTTTGCCAGCTCGCGGGTGCCCTACCGCTGGCTGCCGCAAGACGCGGACCAAACCGGCTACTTCTGCATTTTTACCGACGATTTTCTGCGGCCCGTTCAGGGACGGACAATGGCGGAAGAACTGCCGGTTTTCCAGCCGGGCGCTTATCCCATTTTCCCGGTAACGGATGCCGAATACGCGGCCATCGCAACTGTATTTCAGAAAATGACGCAGGAAATTGCGTCTGATTACGCCTACAAGTACGACTTGCTGCGGGCTTACCTGTTGGAGATGATTCACCTGGTGCAGAAGTTTCAGCCCGCCCCGGCACCGGCCCCCGCCCACACGGCAGCGGTGCGGCTGACGGCCCGGTTTACCGACTTGCTGGAGCGGCAGTTTCCGCTGGAATCGCCCCAGCAGCAGCTGCGCTTTCGCACGGCCACCGACTACGCCGCGCAATTGGCGGTTCACGTCAATCACCTCAACCGGGTGTTGCGCGAAACCACCGGCCACACCACCACTGCCCGCATCGGCAGCCGGGTGGCGCAGGAAGCCAAAATTTTGCTCAGGCAAACCAACTGGAACGTTTCGGAGATTGCCGATAGCCTGGGTTTTGCCGACGTGGCCCACTTCTGCAACTTCTTCAAGCGCCAAACCAGCCTGACTCCTGGCGACTATCGGGGCTAGGCCGATTGTTTGAATGATGCAGCAGATGGATTGACCCGCGCAATGCTGTCGCCCGGCCGTTGCCGGACCTTTGTGGTGAAATTAACCCTCACTAAAAAGACCATCAAATGCGTGTTTTCGTCACTGGCGCTTCGGGCTTCATCGGCTCCGCCACTGTTCAGGAATTACTCGGCGCGGGCCATCAGGTGCTGGGCCTGGCCCGCTCCGAAGCTTCAGCCCAGGCGTTGCTCGCCGCCGGGGCCAAGGTTCACCCGGGCAGTTTGGACGACCTGGCCAGTCTGCAAAGCGGCGCGGCAGCCGCCGATGGTGTTATCCATCTGGCGTTCAATCACAACTTCACCGAGTATGAAGCCGCCGCCGAAACCGACCGACTGGCCATTGAGGCCCTGGGCGAGGCCCTGTCCGGCTCCAATCGGCCGTTGGTCGTAACGGCCGGGCTGGCGGGCTTCAACCTCGGCCGCCCCGTGACGGAAGCGGATGCCCCCGCAAACTCACCCCGGATGTCGGAAGTCACGGCGCTGGCCCAGGCCGCCAAGGGGGTGCGAGCCTCGGTGGTACGCCTGGCTCCGTCGGTTCACGACCGGGGCGACTACGGCTTCGTGCCCACCCTCATCAACATTGCCCGCGAAAAGGGCGCGGCGGCTTATTTGGGAGAAGGCTTAAACCGCTGGCCCGCCGTGCATCGGCGCGACGCGGCCCGCCTGTTTCGGCTGGCGCTGGAGCAAGGTGCAGCCGGAGCCGTGTACCACGGCGCAGCCGAAGAAGGCATCCCGATGCGCGACATCGCGGCTACCATCGGCCGCCACCTGAACCTGCCAGTTGTGCCCAAAACCGCACAGGAAGCCGCTGAACATTTTGGCTGGATGGCCCGCTTCGTGGGCATGGATGCGTCGGCTTCCAGCGTCCTCACGCAACTGCGGCTGGGCTGGCAACCGACCCAACCGGGGCTGTTGGCCGACCTGGAGGACGGGGATTATTTTCAAGACAAAAAATAAATGCCTTATAATTAGTTATTTTTTTTCAAAAAGCGGTTGTTTCAGCGCCAAACAAAAGCCCCGTAACGCATTCGTTACGGGGCTTTTGTTTGGCGCTGAAACAACCGCTTAATTCCAGCCCCCGCCCAGCGCCCGATAGACATTCACCGTGGCATTCAACTGCTGCATCTTGGTTTCAATCAAGTCAAACTTGGATTCCAGCGCATCGCGCTGCGTGAACAGCACTTCGGTGTATTCGGCGCGGGCCGAGCGGAAAAGATTGGTGGAAATCGTGACGGACTCGTTCAGGTTCTGTACTTCCAGGGCTTTTTCGCTGTAGCTCCGGGACAGGTTGTTGATGTTGGAAAGCTGGTTGGATACCTCTACGTAAGCGTTCAGGATGGTGCGCTCGTAATTATAGGCGGCCTGGGTTTGCAGGGCGTTGGCGCTGCCGTACACGGCCTTGATGGCGTTGCGGTTTACCAGCGGCCCGACGAAGTCGCCCGCCAGTGAATACATCATGGATTCGGGCGAAGTGAAAAGCAAACCGGGCTTGAATGCCTCAAAACCAGCCGCCCCCGTGATGCGAAGCGAGGGGTAGAAGTTGGCGCGGGCGATGCTTACGTCCAGCTTGGCGGCCAGCAACTGCTGTTCGGCCTGCCGGATGTCGGGGCGGTTTTGGAGCAACTGCGGCGGCACCCCGGCCCGGATAGTGGCCGGCACCAGGTTGTTGAACGCCGAGTCGTTGCGGGCAACCGGCTGCGGAAAACGGCCCGTCAAAAAGTTAATCCGGTTTTCGGTTTCAACAATGTTCTGCTGGATGTTGAATTGCAGGCTGCGGGTGTTGTGAACCTGGGCCTCAAAGCGTTGCACGGCCAGTTCCGTCACCCGCGCCGACTGCTTCTGCAAGCGCACCAGTTCCAGCGCGTTGGTTTGAATTTCAATGTTCTGCCGCACAATGGCCAGTTGGTTGTCCAGCGCCAGCAACTCATAATAGGAGTTGGCAATTTCGGCAATCAGGTTCGTGACCGTAAAATTCCGGCCCTCAATGGTCGCCAGGTAGCGCAATGCGGCCGACTTGCGGGCGTTGCGGAGCTTGTGCCAGATGTCCACTTCCCAACTCGCAAAGGCCCCGACTTGTAGGTTGGCCAGCGGGTCGGGGGTGCGGTGTTCGGGCTGAATGTTAAGCTGGTCTTCGGTTGCGCCCCGAATGGTATAGAGGCCGGGGCGCTCCACTTCGGCCTTGGCTCCCAGGCCCACAAAGGGCAGGTACTCGCCCTTGCGAATCTGCACCTCGTTGCGGGCAATCTGGATTTCCTGCTGGGCAATGTTTAGTTCCTGGTTGTTCTGCAAAGCCGTGCCAATCAAGGCTTCCAGGTCGGGGTCGGTGAAAAACGCTTTCCATTGCAGCCGCACGGTGTTGGTGCTGTCCAGCGGGGTGGTGGCGTAGCTGGCGGGCACGGTGCGGCTTTCGTTTTTCACCACCAGCTCCGGCGTTTTGCACGCCCCGACGGCCAGCGACAGGCCCGCAACTCCCAGGCATTGATAAAATATTTTCTTAAGCATAAGGCTCCAGTTCTTCAAGTTTCACACGCGGTTCCACGCCCTCGAATACCGGGGACTCGTTTTCGTCCCGAATCAGCTTGTTGTCGCCCGCCAACGTGCCGAAGAAGTAGTACAAACCGGGAATGATAATCACCCCGAACACGGTACCAAACAGCATTCCGCCGAGGGCCGAGCTACCGATGGTGCGGTTGCCGATGGCCCCGGCCCCGGTGGCCACCACCAGCGGAATCAGGCCCGCAATGAAGGCGAAGGAAGTCATCAGAATGGGCCGAAAACGCACTTTAGCGCCCTCAATGGCCGCGTCGCGCACGCTCATTCCCTCTTCGTGTTTCAGGGCCGCAAATTCCACAATCAGTACCGCGTTTTTGCCCAGCAGGCCCACCAGCATAATCAGCCCGACCTGGGCGTAGATGTCGTTGGCGAGGCCCGCCATTTTGATGAACAGAAACGACCCGAAGACCCCCGCGACCAGCGAGAAAATCACGGCCAGCGGCAGCAGGAAACTTTCGTATTGCGCTGCCAGCACCAGGTACACGAACACCAGCACGACGATGAAAATAATGGTGGATTCGTTGCCGCGCGACACTTCGTCTTTCGACAGGCCGCCCCAATCAATGGCGTAGCCGTGGGGCAGGTCCTGGGCCACTTCCTGCACCGCCTTGATGGCCTCGCCGCTGCTGAAGCCCTCGGCCGCGCCGCCCCGGATACTCGCCGTGGTGTACATATTGTAGCGGTTGATTTCGTTGGCTCCCTGCGACTTCACGATGGTCATAAAGGCGGAGAACGGCACCATTTCGCCCTTGTCGTTTTTGGCCCACATATTCAGAATGTCCTTCGGCAGCCGCCGGTATTCCGGCGAGGCTTGCACAAACACCTTGAAAAAGCGCTGGTATTTGATGAAACCCAACTCGTAGGTGCTGCCCACGAACACCGAAAGCGTGTTCATGGCGTTGCCGATGCTCACACCTTTTTGCATCGCCAACTCGTTGTCAATCTTCAACTCGTACTGCGGGTATTTGGCCGAGAAAAAGGTGAACAGGCCCGCCAGTTCGGGGCGCTTTTTCAGCTTGCTCATAAACTCCTCGTTCACCTTTTCCAGCGCCTTGTAATCGCCGGTGTTGGTTTTGTCGAGGAGTTGCAACTGGAAACCCCCGGCCGCGCCGTAGCCCGGCACGGCGGGCGGCTCGAAAAACTCAATGGTCGCGCCCGGAATTTCGTGGGCCTTCTTTTCCAGGTTTTCAATGATTTCGGCAATGGATTCCTTGCGCTCCGACCACGGTTTCAAGTCCAGCAAACAAGTACCGGCGTTGGACCCCCGGCCTTCGGTCAGCACTTCGTAGCCCGCCAGGGTCGAAACGTTGGCCACGCCGGGCACGTCTTTGGCCAGCCCGGCCAAGCGTTGCGACACGGCATTGGTTTGCTCCAGCGTGGTGCCGGGCGGGGTTTGCACAATGGCATAAATCAGGCCCTGGTCTTCGCTCGGGATGAAGCCCGCTGGCAGCCCCAGCGCGACAATGTAAATACCTGCTGCAAAAACCGCCAGCATGGCGAAGGTGATAAGGCGGTTGGCCACAATGCGTTCCAGCAAGCCGGTGTAGGCATTGGTCAGCTTGTCAAAGCTGCGGTTGAACCAGTCGAAAAACCGCTGCATGGGCGTTTGCTTTTTGGGCTGGCCGTGGTGGTTTTTCAGAATCATGGCGCACAGCACCGGGGTCAGCGTGAGGGCCACCACCCCCGAAATGACGATGGCCGTGGCCATCGTAATCGAAAACTGCCGGTAGAAAATGCCCACCGGGCCGGTCATGAACGACACCGGAATGAACACCGCCGTCATCATAATGGTGATGGCAATGATGGCCCCGCTGATTTCGCCCACCACTTTCCGCACCGCATTGTAGGGCGAAAGGTGTTCCTCTTCCATCTTGGCGTGAACGGCCTCAATCACCACAATGGCGTTGTCCACCACGATGCCAATCGAAAGCACCAACGCGAAGAGCGTAATCATGTTGATGGTCAGGCCAAAGGCTTGCATCGCCACGAACGAACCCACCAGCGACACCGGCACGGCCAGCGCCGGAATCAGGGTCGAGCGCCAGTCGCCCAGAAACAGAAATACCACCAGCGCCACCAGAATGAAGGCATCACGCAGGGTATGCACCACGTTTTCAATCGAAGCGTCCAGAAAGTTCGACACGTCGTAGGTGATTTTGTAGTCCATGCCCGGCGGAAAGCTGGTCTTTTTCAGCTCTTCCAGCTTAGCCTTCACCTCCTTGATTACGTCGCTGGCGTTGGAGCCGTAAGTCTGTTTCAGCACAATGGCCGCCGACGGGTACTGGTTCAGGTTGGAATAAATGTCGTAATACTCCGAGCCTAGTTCCACGTTGGCCACGTCCTTGAGGTGCAGGATTTCGCCGTTGGCATTGGCCTTGAGGATGACGTTCTTATACTGCTCCACGTTGTTGAAGCGGCCGGTGTAGCTCAGCACGTACTCCAGGGCCTGGGCCTGGGTGCCGTCGGAGCGCCCGATGCGGCCCGGCGACCCGATGACGCTCTGCTCGTCGAGGGCCTTCATCACGTCGTCAACGGACAGGTTGTAGGCCCGCATCCGGTCGGGTTTCAGCCACACCCGCATGGCGTATTGGCGGCTGCCCAATATGCTGGCCCGCCCGATGCCGCCCAGGCGTTGCAGTTCCGGTATCATGTTCACGCCCGCGAAGTTGAAGAGATACTTCATGTCGGTGTTCTTGTCCTTGCTGTACAAGTTCACATACATCAGCATATTGGGCACCACGCGGTTCACAATCACGCCTTCGCGTTGCACCAGTATCGGCAAGCGGTTCAGCACCTGCGCGATGCGGGTGTTCACGTTCACCACCGCCTGGTCGGGGTTGGTGCCCAGGTTGAACACAATCTGAATGTTGGCCTCGCCCGCGCTCACGGCATCCGAGGTCATGTATTTCATGCCCGGCACCCCGTTCACGGCCTGTTCCAGCGGAATCAGCACCGACTCGGTGAGCACTTTGGCGCTGGCCCCCGGATACGAGGCGCTGACCATCACGAGCGGCGGCGAAATTTCCGGGAACTGCGAAGTCGGCAGTTGCAGAATGGCCAGCCCACCCATGAGCAGGATAACCACCGAAATAACAATGGCAAAGACCGGACGGCGAATGAATTTGCTGAACATAAGCTAATTTGGTAGTGGGTATTAGGTAGTGGGTAGTGGGTAAGCGGAAACGTAGCCAGGGTTCTTGGGTCCAAGTACCTTGTACCAACTACCCACTACCGAGTAAAAACCTACTCGCTGTACACCCCCAAGTGGGTGATGACGGCTTTCGGGTCGCGGTAGTCGTAGCTGATTTTGTCGCCGTCTTTCACCTTCCGCAAGCCTTCAAGCAGAATGCGGTCGGTGGCCTGCAAACCGCCTTTGATGGCGTAGAGACCCGACATTTCGGAACCGATTTTCACCTCTTGTTGGTGTACCACTTTGTCTTTGTCCACCACAAAAACGTAGCGTTTTTCCAGCACCTCGAAGGTGGCTTTTTGCGGAATCAGCAGTGCGTGTTTGAGCGGCACGGTCATAATCACGCTGCCCGTTTCGCCGTTGCGGAGCAAGCCGTTGGGGTTCGGGAAAGTGGCCCGGAAGGCGATGTTGCCGGTTTCGTTGTTGAAATCGGCCTCAATGGTTTTCACGAAGCCGGGCTGCGGAAACACCTCGCTGTTGGCCATCCGCAGTTGCACTTCCACGGGCTTGTCGGTGGCTTTGGCGTGCTCTTCGTAGGCTAGGTATTCGGCTTCGGGCACGTTGTAATACACCCACATTTTGCTGTTGTCGGAGAGGGTTGTCAGCAGGTCGCCTTCGTCCACGAGGCTGCCCAGCCGTCCCTGAAAGTGGTCCATGATGCCGCTGAACGGCGCTTTGACGGTCGTGAATTGCAGGTGCGTCTGGGCCAGCGACACCTCGGCGTTGGCTTTATCAAACTTGGCCTGGGCCAGGGCCAACTCGTTGGGCGACACCACATTTTTGTCGGCCAGGCTTTTGGTGTTTTTGTATTCCAGGCCCACGTAGCTGGCTTCGGCCTGCGATTTTTTCAATTCTGCCTGGTATATCAGGGGCATGATTTGAAACATAAGCTGGCCCTGCTGCACGTGCTGGCCTTCGTCCACGTAAATCTTTTCCAGGTAGCCTTTTTCCAGCGCTCGCAGCTCGATGTGCTGAATGGAATGCACCTGGGCCACGTACTCTTTGGTCACGGTCGTGTCGCGCAGCCAGGGACTGGTAGCGACCAGCTTAATTTGCTCTTCCTTTGCTTTTTTCTTGGCCGAGCAGCTAGTCGCGCCATACAACGCGCAGCCGCTCATCAATACGAGCAGTATTTTCATCGAAACTTTAGGTGATATCACAGGAATTGGAAAGTGCATGAGCGACATGATTTGGGGGACATATACTGCCCGACAATGGTTCGTCCCGCGTTGCGTTGGGCCTGCATCTGGCAGGTGGGGGGTGGGTGGCAAAACAGCAAACCGCCAGCCTACCGGTAATTCGGCCGGGTCGGGGTTGCTGTCTGGGGGTAGTTTTGTGCGGTAGATAATGCTTAAACTGCCGAGGGTCAGGAACAATGCGGATTTGGGAATGGCCGAAGGCCGGGGCTGTGCCGCTTGTAAGGGGGATTTGACAGTACAAATTTCCTTATGAAGTAGTGAACCCGAAATGAATGTGGCACAACCCTAAACGGCCCGCGCCCATTAAGCAGTCGTGCAAAAGTAAACAACCAAAAGAACGTCATGCCGAGCGCAGCGAAGCATCTGGCAAGCGGCATTAATTCAATCGTTCAACAAGTTTTGCGAGATGCTTCGCTGCACGCTGCATGACCGCCTATTTTTGCGCGACTACTTAAACAAAAAAGGGAGCCTCAGTAGAGGCTCCCTTTTCAAAACGCGGCGTAGCACCTGCCAGCCAACGTAATTTATCCCTTCGCCCGCTCAAAACGGCCCAGGTTCATCACCTTGGCCCACACGGCCACGAAGTCGCGCACAAACTTCTCCTGGGCATCTTCGCAAGCGTACAGTTCCGCCACGCCCCGCAACTCGGAGTTGGAGCCGAAAATGAGGTCCACGCGGGTGCCGGTCCACTTCACCTGGCCGGTTTTACGGTCGCGGCCGTGAAAGGCGTTCTGGGCATCTGTGATGCCGCTCCAGGTGGTGCCCATGTCCAGCAGGTTCAGGAAATAATCGTTGGTGAGCGAACCGGGGCGGTCCGTGAACACGCCGTAGTTGGAGTTGTCGTAGTTGATGTTGATGGCCCGCAGGCCGCCGAACAGCACCGTGAGTTCGGGCACGGTCAGGGTCAGGAGTTGGGCTTTGTCAATCAGCATTTCCTCGGCGGTAGCGCGGTGGTGCAACTTGAGGAAGTTGCGGAAGCCATCGGCCGCCGGTTCCAGGGCCGCAAACGACACGGTGTCGGTTTGCGCCTGCGAGGCATCGGCGCGGCCCGGCGTGAAGGGCACCGTCAGGCGGTGGCCCGCCTTGTGGGCGGCTTGTTCCACGCCCACCGCACCAGCCAGCACGATGAGGTCGGCCACCGAAACCTGCTTGCCGCCGGTCTGGGCGCTGTTAAACTCCTGCTGAACGGCGGTGAGCTTGTCGAGCACGTTGGCCAGTTGGGCAGGTTGGTTGGCGGCCCAGTTGCGCTGCGGCAACAAGCGCAACCGGCCACCGTTGGTGCCGCCGCGCTTGTCAGAATTGCGGTAGGTGGAGGCCGAAGCCCAGGCCGTGCCCACCAGTTCCGACACCGAGAGGCCGGTGGCGGCGATTTTTTCCTTGAGGGCGGCCACGTCCTGCTCGTCCATCGGCGCGTAGGTCACGGCCGGAATGGGGTCTTGCCAGAGCAGTTCTTCCTGGGGCACTTCGGGGCCGAGGTAGCGTTCCACCGGCCCCATGTCGCGGTGCGTGAGCTTGAACCAGGCGCGGGCAAAGGCATCGGCAAACTGGTCGGGGTGTTCGTGGAAGCGGCGCGAAATGACCTCATAGGCCGGGTCCACGCGCAGGGCCACGTCGGACGTGAGCATAAACGGCGCGTGTTTTACGTGGGGGTCGTGGGCATCGGGGATGGTGCCCGCGCCGCCGTTGTTCACGGGCTTCCACTGGTGTGCGCCGCCGGGGCTTTTGGTCAGTTCCCACTCGTAGCCAAACAGGTGGTCGAAATAATCGTGGCTCCACTGGGCGGGGGTGCTGGTCCAGGCTCCTTCCAGGCCGCTCGTGATGGTGTGTTCGGAGTGGCCTTTGCCGAAGGTGTTGCGCCAGCCCTGGCTCATTTCGGCCAGGTCGGCCCCGGCGGGTTCGCGGCCCACGTGGTCGGCGGGCGGGGCTGCGCCGTGGGTTTTGCCAAAGGTGTGACCACCGGCAATCAGGGCCACGGTTTCTTCGTCGTTCATGGCCATGCGGCCGAAGGTTTCGCGGATGTCGTGGGCCGAGCGGGCGGGGTCGGGCACCCCATCGGGGCCTTCGGGGTTCACGTAAATAAGGCCCATCTGCACGGCGGCCAGCGGGTTTTCCAACTCGCGCTGCCCGGCGGCGTAGCGTTTGTCGCCCAGCCACTCGGTTTCGGGGCCCCAGTACACGTCCTCGGCCGGTTCCCACACGTCTTCGCGCCCGCCGCCGAAGCCGAAGGTTTTGAAATTCATGGACTCCAGGGCGCAGTTGCCCGCCAGAATCATGAGGTCGGCCCAGGAAATCTGGCGGCCGTATTTCTGTTTGATGGGCCACAGCAACAGCCGGGCCTTGTCGAGGTTGGCGTTGTCGGGCCAGCTGTTGAGGGGGGCAAAGCGCTGGGTGCCCGCGCCGCTACCGCCCCGGCCGTCGGCAATGCGGTAGGTGCCGGCACTGTGCCAGGCCATGCGGACGAAGAACGGGCCGTAGTGCCCGTAGTCGGCAGGCCACCAGTCCTGCGAGTTGGTCATCAACTCAAACAGGTCGTGCTTGACGGCGTTCAGGTCCAGCTTGTTGAACTCCTGGGCGTAGTTGAAGTCCCGCCCCATCGGGTCGGACAGCTCGGAGTGCTGGCGCAGGATACTCAATTTGAGCATATTGGGCCACCATTCACGGTTGGTGCGACCGCCACCGGCGCTTTGTTTCACCGCTCCGCCGCTGAACGGGCATTGGGCGGCGGGGGCGTTGAGTTCGTAAAGAATGGAATTTTCGGGCGGGGGGACGTTCAATTCGTTCTGCATCTTGAAAAGAGGGGTTGTTTCGTGACGTTGTAAAGCACAAATTTCGCCGAAAAGTTTGTGTTTTCAGCCGGGACGCTACCCAACATTCGGGCAGTGAGCGCCGAGAATGGGGCAAATGGCCGGTTCTGCCCGTTGAACGAACCCGTTGCCGCCCCCGGCCGGGGTGGACAGCCCGGCCGGGGCGGCAGCACCCCGACCAGCGGCCGGGCAGCAGGATAATTTGACGATTGATTTGCCCGCCAAAGTCCGTTGCCCGCTAACTTCGCCGCTTCCTTCCCTACCCGCCCATGCTTTCTTCTACCCGGCCCGTTGTCACGATTGTGGGGGGGGGCTTCGCGGGCACCGCGCTGGCCGTGCAACTGGTGCGCTTGGGCGTGGCGGAAAAGGTCGACCTTCACCTCGTTGAGCCACGCCCCGTGCCCGGCCCCGGCCTGGCCTACACCGCCCGGCGGCCGGAGTATTTGCTCAACGTGCGCCCCGGCTCCTTGAGCATTTACCCCGACCAACCCGACCACTTTGCCGCCTGGCTGCGGCAACAGCCCGAAGCCGCTGGCGGTGCCCCCGAATTTGCTGCCCGCGCCACCTACGGCCGCTACCTGTACGGAGAACTAAGTGCCGTGCTGGCCGGGCCGGGCCGCGCCGGGGTGCAGTGGCACTGCGCCACAGCCCTGGCCGCCCCGCCGCAAGCCGACGGCCGCCGCATGGTGCAACTGGACAACGGCCAGCAAATCGGCAGCGACTACGTGGTGCTGGCGCTGGGCAACTTTGCCCCGCCCCCCCCCGCTGGCCCCGACCACCGCTACCTGCACCACCCCGGCTACCACGCCGATGCCTGGGCCACCGGCAACCTGCGCCGCATCGGCCCCCAGGAATCGGTGGTGCTGGTCGGCTCCGGCCTGACGGCTGTGGACGTGCTGCTGGCCCTGCGCCAGGACGGCCACCAGGCCCCCGTGGCCGTGGTGAGCCGCCACGGCCGCTGGCCCGCCGCCCACGGCCCGGCCGGAGCCACTTACCCCAGCTTTTACCCCGAACTGGCCGCTGAAACTACGGTGTACGGCATACTCCGAGTTGTGCATCGCCACCTGCGGGCCGCCGCCCAGGCCGGGCACGACTGGCGGCCGGTGCTGGACAGCCTTCGCCCCGACCTGGGCCGCATCTGGGCCGCGTGGCCGTTGGCCGAGCAAAGCTGGTTTTTGCGGCATCTGGCGGGGTGGTGGGCCACCGCCCGCCACCGCAGCCCGCCCCACAATGCTGCTGCCGTGGCGGCCCTCACGGCCGCCGGGCTGGTGCAACTGCACCGGGGCATTGTGCCCGAAATTGTGCCCGCTGGCGACCTGTTGCAAGTGCGGGTGCGCCCCGTTGCCGGTCCCGATTTCTGGCTTCCGGCGGCCCACGTCATCAACTGCACCGGCCCGCTGCTGGATTACAGCCGCATTGACACGCCGCTGATAACCAGCCTACGCCAAAGCAACCACCTCGCCCCCGACCCGCTGGGCCTGGGGATATTGACGGACCCGCACGGGGCACTGCTGTACGCCGACAACGCCATTTCGCCCACGCTGTTCACGCTGGGGGCCAGCCGGCGGCCCGCGTTTTTTGAATCCACAGCTGTGCCGGAACTGCGGCAACAAGCGGCCGAAATGGCAACCGAACTGGCCCGACGAATTACGCCGCCAACCGCAACTCGTCGGTGACGCTGGGGTACATCGGGCGCACCACGGCCGCGCGGGATTCGGCGGTTTCGGGCACCACCGAGCGGCGCACGGCCCGCATCAGCAGGTAGCGGTATTTTTCGGCATCGGCCAGGGCTTGTTCCAGGGCCTGGAGTGCGTCGGGCAACGCCACCACGGGCTGTAGGCCACGGCGCGGTCGGCGGGCCTCAAAAACGTGCGGGGCAAGGTATTCCAGAGCGGTTTTCATGGGGTGAGAAGAGAAGCGTTTTGTGGTGCTTTTTAAACCCAAAAACGAGTGTTTTCATTCCCGAAAATCGTGTTTGAATGGAGTGGCAATGGGGTTTTGTTTCCGTTCGGCTACCTCTCGTTGAACGGGTGGTAGTACGACTTTTTAGTCGTACTACCACTCTAACTTTTAAACAATAATCGTTGCTGGATAAGAGTGGTAGTACGACTTCAACAGTCGTACTACCACGGCCCCACCCGCAGCACGATTTTGCCAAATTGCGCTCCGGTTTCCAGGCGGCGCAGGGCGGCTTCGGCGGCAGCCAGCGGCAGCACTTCGTCCACCACGGGCACTATTTGGTACTTTGCTACCAGCGCCAGCATGGCGCTGAAGTCGGCGGTAGTGCCCATTGTGGAGCCTAAAATGCTGAGTTGTTTCCAAAACACCCGCGCCGGGGGCACTTGCGGCATGGCCCCCAGGGTGCCGCCGTACAGCACGATGCGACCACCGGGTACGGCGGCGTCCAGCAAGGCGTTGAAAGCCGGACCGGCGGCGCTGTCTATGATGACCTCAAAGCCGCCACCGGCCTGGGCGGCGAGGGTGCGCTCCCATTTTTCGGTGTGGTAGTTGCTGCCGCCCCGGATGCCGGGCAGGGCCAGGGCGCGGGCCAGCTTGGCATCGGAGCCGGACGTGACCCACACTTCGCAGCCCGCAGCGGCGCAAAACTGCGCGGCCAGCAGCGCCACGCCGCCGCCGATACCCGTTACCAGCACCCGTTCGCCGGGCTGGGCCTGGGCGCGGACGAATGCCGCCCGGTAGGCCGTGAGGCCCGCCAGTGGCAGGGCAGCGGCTTGCTCCCAGCTCAGGTGCGCGGGCTTGAAATGCACGTAGTCGCGGGGCACGGCGATGTACTCGGCAAAGGTGCCGGGGGTGGGCATTCCCAGTACTTGGAAGTCGCGGCCCTGGGCGCGGGGGTCGTCGCCCCAGTGCCAGCCGGGGTTGATAAGGACTTCGTCGCCCGGCTGCCAGTCGGGGGTGGTCGTTTCGGCCACGGTGCCCGCCCCGTCGGCTCCCAGAGTGCAGGGCAGTTGCAGGCCCGCGTATTGGCCTTTTTGAATCCACACGTCGCGGTGGTTGAGGGCGGCGGCATGGAGCTTTATCAGCACTTCCTCGCCTTGCAGCGGGGGCGTGGGTACCTCGCGCAACACGACGGGCTGGTGGATGGCGTGTAGTTGGATGGCTTGCATGAGGAGTTGGTCGTGAGGAGTTGGTTGTGAGGATTGTTTCGGGCGGAATTTCGCGGGGTCTTTTGCAACGGCTCTGCGAAACTTACCGAACGCTACGCGAAGTAACCCCAAGCCGGTCTGCTATTCCCGCACGGGTGGCAACCGCCACAGCGCCAGCGGCCCGGCCACCAGCATTCCCATCAGCAGGCCGCCGACGTGGGCCATGTTGTCCACGCCTTCCGACAGCCCCGAAAGCAGGTTGCTCAGCACCAAATAAACAACCAGGCCCAGCATGGCCCGGCGGTCCGATTTGTCCAGCACCATTTTTTTGCTCAACAGCAGCACCAGCAAAAAACCATAAAGCCCAAAAATGGCCCCGCTGGCCCCCACCGAAATAACGCCCTCGACGCGGTGGTACCAGAGCGTGGCGAGGCTGCCCCCCGCCCCGGCCGCCAGATACACGGCCAGAAACCGCCTGGCTCCCACCCGTGCCTCGACCAGCACGCCCAGCAGCCAAAGGCTAAACCCGTTGAGCAACACGTGCATGAACCCGGCGTGGACGAATACACTGGTCAGCAAGCGCCAGGGCTGACCGGGCAAGGTGAGGCCCGATACATTGGCTCCCCAGGCCACCAGTTCCACCCCGTGCGGGTCGGTGGGCGAGAGGCCGCTGGCCACCATCAGCGCCCACACCAGCAGGTTGGCATCGAGCAGCAAGGGCACCGCCAGGTAGTAGCGGCTGGGCCAGAACAAACCTTGCAGCATCCGGCCCAGCAGTTGCAGCCAAGTGGGTTCGGGCGGCGGAGCAACTGGCGGAGCTATGATTTCAGCGGGGGCAGGCACCAAGCCCCGGCGTTGCAGCTCGGCCACGGCGGCGGCCCCCACGGCGGGCGGGTAGCGGGCGGCGTTCTGGGCCAGGTAGAGCAGCTCGGCTTCGGGGCGCTCGGCAAAGTGGGCAATGGCGCGGGCCGTGCCGGTGGCGGGTTCGGCTACAGATTCGGCGGGCGGCAAGGGGGTCGGGTCCATCGGGTCCATAGAAGCGCGGCGCGGCAAGGGGCGGGCCAAGTTGGACAAACCGGCACTTTGGCAGTTTTTTTAATTAAAAATCAAGAATTGCGGCGGTTCGGTGCTTCATGCTGCTTTACGGCCTTTTCCTAACCAGCGGCCAGTTGCGCCGTAAACCACCCCGGCGTTGCGCCCTGTCGCAATTTTTAATTCTTAATTCTTAATTGAATCATGCCCGACCCTCAAACCAACCCCACCGACCCCCGCCCCGACCAGGCCCCCAAACCCAACGAAGGCCAAATTCCCGAAAGCACCCAGGAACACATGGGCGACGGCTCCGGCATTCGGGGCGACTACGGCGATGCCAGCCAAACAAATGGCCTGGAAGGCGGGCCTGACGAAACCGACACGGAACTGACGGGTTCTTAAAGCGTTTTCCGCAGTGGTCGCAGTGCTGTTCAATGAACGGACACTGCGACCACTGCGCTTTTTTCACTGCGAACACTGCGGGAAATGCCTCTGAGCGGACGTAATTTGCGGCCTTTCCCGCCCTTGATGCCCCGTTTTTTCCTGCTGCTGCTCCTGAGTTTCGCCGCCCGCGCCCAACCCGCCGACAGCACCGAAGCCGCCCCGCCACCCAAGCGTGAATTGCGCGGTATGTGGATTGCCACCGTCGCCAACATCGACTGGCCCAACCAGCGCAACGAAGCCCCCGCCCAAACCCGCCGCGAGTACCTTAAACTGCTCGACGCGGGCCAGCGAGCGGGCCTCAACGCCGTGTTTGTCCAAATCCGGCCGGTGTCGGATGCCCTCTACAAGTCTGATTTAGAACCCTGGAGCAAGTACCTCACCGGGCAGCAAGGCCGCGCCCCGGCCGATGGCCAGGACCCCCTGCCCTTTTTAATCTCGGAAGCCCACCGGCGCGGCATGGAGTTTCACGCCTGGTTCAACCCCTACCGCGCCACGATGGATTCGGTGCGCCGCACCCTGGCCCCCGGCCACCCCCTGAAGCGCCACCCGACCTGGTTTCTCAAATACGACGGGCAATACCTCTACAACCCCGGCTTGCCCGCCGTGCGCGACCACATCAGGCGCGTAATTCTGGACGTGGTGCGCCGCTACGACATCGACGCGGTGCATTTTGACGACTACTTTTATCCTTACCCCGAACCGAACCAAACCATCCACGACGAGGCCGCTTTCCGCGACTTTAATCCCGACAGCCTGAAGCTGGCCGACTGGCGGCGGCAGAATGTGGACGTGCTGATTCACGACCTGCACGACAGCATTCAGGCTGCCAAGCGCTGGGTGAAATTCGGCATTTCGCCCTTCGGGGTCTGGAACAATAAGTCGGCCGCTTTCCCCAACGGCTCGGCCACCCGCGCCGGACAACCCAGCTACACCAACCTGTACGCCGACACGCGCGGCTGGCTCGAAAAAGGCTGGATTGACTACCTCGTGCCGCAGCTGTATTGGAGCAGCAACTTCCGCCTCTGCCCCTACCCGGTGCTGGTGGAATGGTGGGCCAACAACCGCTTCGGCCGCCACCTCTACATCGGCCACGGCACCTACCGGATGTTGGAAAGCACCCGCTCCGACACCACCTGGCGCAACCCCCGCGAGCTGCCCCGCCAGATTCGCCTCAACCGCGCCCAGGCCGGGGGCGTGGCGGGCAGCGTGTTTTTCTCGGCCAAATCCGTCCTTCGCAACCCCCTCGGCACCACCGATTCGCTGCGCCAAAACCTGTTTGCCTACCCTGCCCTGGTGCCCACCATGCCCTGGCTCGACGACGTGCCGCCCCGCGCCGTGGCCCGCGCCCTGCTGAACCGCGCCGGGCCGCTCGTGACCCTGACCTGGCAGCCCGGCCCGCCCGCCGCCGACGGCGACGTGGCCGCCTACTACGTCCTCTACCGCTTCGGCCCCGGCGAAATCCCGACTCCCGACGACCCGCGCTCCATTCTGGCCCTGCCCCGCCCCGCCCCCGGCCAGCCCGGCACCTACACCGACAGCACCGCTGTGCCCGGCACCGCCTATTCTTATTTCCTAACTGCCGTGGACCGCCTCCACAACGAAAGCCGCCCCGTGCGCCTGTTCAGCGCTGGCCGGCAGCCGCTGGAAGTGGTGCAAGCCGCCCCGCCGCCCCCAGAACCGGCCGTGGTGCGCCCGCCCCGGCCCGTTGCGCCAGGGGCCGTGCGCCCGGCCGAAATCACAAAGGTGAAAATTAAAACCTCCGACACTAAAACCGTGGTCAAACCCAGGAAACGCGGGTTCTTCGCCCGCCTCTTTGGCGGACGCTAGTAACGCAACCCGTCTGGTTGAACTCCAACCGAACCCCGAAGGGGTTCCATAGCCTAGCCCAAGGTTGGCGACGCAGGAGCCTACCCTGGGCTAGGTTATGAAACCCCTTCGGGGTTCAACCGCTGGCATTGCCCCACAAAAAATGGCCCGCCGGAATCATCCGGCGGGCCATTTTTAATTCTTGTTTTTTACTTTTTAATTGATACTCAAAACCTCCTTCACCCGTGCTGCTGCATCTTTCAGCAGCGTGGCCGAATACACTTTCAGGCCGCTTTCGTCGATGATGCGGGCACCTTCTTCGGCGTTGGTGCCTTGCAGACGCACGATGATGGGGACGCGGATGTCGCCGATTTTCTTGTAGGCTTCCACCACGCCGTTGGCCACCCGGTCGCAGCGCACAATGCCGCCGAAGATGTTAATCAGAATGGCCTTCACGTTCGGGTCCTTCAAAATGATGCGGAAGCCCGCCTCCACGGTTTGGGCATTGGCCCCACCGCCCACGTCGAGGAAGTTGGCCGGCTCGCCACCGCTCAGCTTGATGATGTCCATCGTGGCCATGGCCAGGCCTGCGCCGTTCACCATGCAGCCCACGTTGCCGTCCAGCTTCACGTAGTTGAGGTTGCTTTCGCCCGCTTCCACTTCCAGCGGGTCTTCCTCGTTGAGGTCGCGCAGGGCGGCCAGGTCTTTGTGGCGGTAGAACGAGTTTTCGTCCAAGCTCACCTTCGCGTCCACGGCCAAAATCTTGTTGTCCGAGGTTTTCAGCACCGGGTTGATTTCAAACATGGAGCTGTCGGTGTCGTCGTAGGCTTTGTAGAGGGCCGTCACGAATTTCACCATTTCCTTCTGGGCTTCGCCTTCCAGGCCCAGGTTGAAGGCAATTTTGCGGGCTTGAAAGCCTTGCAGGCCCACGGCGGGGTCCACGTGTTCGTGGTGGATTTTTTCGGGGTGGGCTTCGGCCACTTCCTCAATGTCCATGCCGCCCTCGGTGGTGTATATGATGACGTTTTTGCCCAGCGCCCGGTCCAGCAGCACGCTCATGTAGTATTCTTTCGGCTCCGATGCGCCGGGGTAGTACACGTCCTGGGCCACCAGAATTTTGTGGACCTTGCGGCCTTCGGCCCCGGTTTGCTTCGTCACGAGCTGCATTCCGAGAATCTGACCGGCAATTTCTTTCACCTGCTCCAGGTTGCGGGCCAGCTTCACGCCGCCGCCTTTGCCGCGCCCGCCGGCGTGAATCTGGGCCTTGATGACGTGCCAGCCGGTGCCGGTGTCGGCGGTCAGCTTTTCGGCGGCGGCCACCGCCTCCTCGACCGTGTCGGCCGTGATGCCTTCCTGGACGCGAACGCCGTATTTTTTCAGAATTTCCTTGCCTTGATACTCGTGAATGTTCATGCGGGGAGCAGTTGATGAGGGTTAGGCCACAAAGGTAGGGGGCATTGCCGGTCCGGCGGGCCGGTTGGACATTGCCCGGACGGGTTTGCTATTTCCCAACCGGTCCGACGGGCTGCGCCCGCCGGACCGGGCCAAACCGCTCCCGCCGTACCTTAGCGCCTCCTTACCCCCGCGCCGCTTTGCTCCAAGCCATCAACATCCGCAAAAACTACCAGGCGCTGGAAGTGCTCAAAGGCATCGACCTCACCATCGAGCGGTCCGAGATTGTGAGCATCGTGGGCTCGTCGGGGGCGGGCAAAAGTACGTTGCTGCACATCCTGGGCACCCTCGACAACCCCGATTCGGGCGAGGTGCTCTTTGACGGCGAATCCGTCAGCACCCTGGGGCGCTCGGCGCTGGCGCGGTTCCGCAACCGCCACATCGGCTTCATTTTCCAGTTCCACAACCTGCTGCCCGAGTTCACGGCCCTCGAAAACGTGTGTATGCCCGCCTACCTGGCCGGGCGCAGCGAAAAGGAAGTGCGCGTGCGCGCCCGCGAACTCCTCGGAATGCTGAACATGGAACACCGCGCCGACCACAAGCCCAGCGAAATGAGCGGCGGCGAGCAGCAGCGCGTGTCGGTGGCCCGCGCCCTCATCAACTCCCCCGAAATCATTTTTGCCGACGAACCCAGCGGCAACCTCGACACCAAGAACGCCCAGGAGCTGCACCAGATTTTCTTCCTGCTCCGCAAAGAACTGGGCCAAACCTTCGTCATCGTGACCCACAACGACCAGCTCGCCGAAATGGCCGACCGCAAGATTGTGATGCGCGACGGCCACATCCTGGAGGGCTAACTAAAGGCCCGCCACCTCGGCTTCAGGCAGGCCGGTCAGGTCGGCAATATCGGCGTTGGTGAGGCCCTTTTGCCGCATCCGTTGCACGATAGCAGCCTGTCCTTCGGCTTTTCCTTCGGCTTTTCCTTCGGCTCTGCCATCGCCAAAGGCCGTATCCACCACCGCGTTCAGGTCGCGATACACCTTGAGGCTGTCCTCGTACTGGTCGCGCTCGGCGGGGCCGAGGTTGGCAAGTTTGGCCCGCTCAAACGCCTGCCGGAAAATCTCGTCGCCGAACAAGGCCGGGATGGCCTGAAAATCTTCCAGGTGCTGGATAAAGTACAGCCACTTGTCCAGCCGCGTGTCCAATTCCGCCTCGGTTTTGTGGAAATTGGGCATTTCCAGGTACAAGTAGGTCAGCTTGTCGTAGAACACCCGCCCGTGCTGGTCCTTGAGTTGCACGGTGTGCAGCACTTCGCCCCGGTCGGGGCCCTGGTCGGCAAAGGCAAACGCCAGAATGCCCACGCAGTACACCGCCTGCAGGTCGTAGTCCCAGCCGCCTTTTTCGGCCTGCTCCCGAATCGGGAAGGTCGAGTAGTACACCGTGCGGTCCTTAAAGAAATTCTGCCGGGCTTTTTGCAGCTCCACGATGTATTTCTCGCCCTTTTCGTTTTCGCAGTACAGGTCGTAAATCGCCCGGCGGTCGGCTTCGGCCTGGCCCAGCTGTTCGTTGTTTTTGAACGTGAGGCGCACAATGGGCGGCTGGTCCGGCAGCAGCGCGTTCAGAAAATCGCAGAGCAGCGGCGCGCTGGCCGCTTCGCCAAAAATTTTCTTGAACCCGAAATCGGTAAACGGATTAACGTACTTGGCTTTCATGCGGCGGGGCTGGCTTCGGCGGGGTGAAGGTACGGCCCCCTACCCCGATTTGCCCGGACGACTGCCCCGACGATGCCGGGCAAGCGCCCGCCCGCCGTGGCCTGCCCGCCCCCCCATTCGGCGGAGCAGCAACTCAAAACACCCCCTCCTAACAAGGAAACCGTCCAGGAGCAACCCCAAACCGTCCAGGAGCAACCTCAAACCGTCCAGGAGCAAGGCCAAACCGTCCAGGAGAAGCCCCAAACCGTCCAGGAGCAACCCCAAACCGTCCAGGAGCAAGGCAAAGTCATCCAGGAGCAAGGCAAAGTCATCCAGGAGCAGCCCCAAACCGTCCAGGAGCAAGGCAAAACCTAAGCGCAACGGCCAAAAAAGGGGCGGGCTGCCCATGCAACCCGCCCCCTTCAAGCGGAAACCGGCCCGGCAGGCCCCCTACTCCACTGCCACGCGGCCCACCCACACGGCCGCGCCCGCCGCCACGCGCACCGCGTACAGCCCGGCGGGCAGGCCGTGCAGGTCAAGTTGGGCGGTTTCGGCGTTGCCCAGCACGGCGGTTTGGGTGCGCACGGGGCGGCCCAGGTTGTCCAGCAATGCAATGGTAGCCGGGGCGGCCACCGCACCGGGCAGGCGCAGGCGCAGGGTTTCGCGGGCCGGGTTGGGGTAGAGTTCGAGGCCCACGGGGCGGGCCGCGCCGGGCTGCGTGGCCGCCACGACGGGGCAGGCCGCGCTGCTGAAACTGCCCAGCCCGGCAAAGTTGTCCGCGCCGATGCCCACCCAGGTCACGCTGCCGTTCGGGCCGTTCCAGGAGCCGCCCATCGTCACGGAGGGCTGCCGCACCAGGGTGTTGTTGAGGGTGGCGCCGCCGCCGGGCACCGCCCAACTGACGGGCCGCTGCCCCACTACCCCGATGATGTCGAGCGTGTCGGTGCCATCGAAGAGCACCACCGCGTCGTCGCCGTTAAAAAAGGCCACGCTGCTTTGGGTGTTGGCCAGGGCCGCCACGCCGGGGTCCACCACGCCGGTGTTGGCGATGACGTAGGTGCCGCCCGCCGCAATGCTGCCCGTCAGGGCCAGGGTGCTGGTGGGCACGATGGCGCCGTTGGCAAACAGCTCGATGCGCTTGCCCGCCAGCGCCAGGGCCGCGCCGGTGGGGTTGAAAATCTCCAACGCCTTCGTGTTGGTGGCGCTGCCCTCAATGTATTGGGTGAAGAACGGCCGGGTGCAGGGCGGCCCCGTCGGCACCACGTCGTCGTTGAGGATGGTTAGGATGTGGGCATTGGGGCTGCCCAGCAGCACCGTCGGGTTGGAAGGCGTACCCAGCACGAGGCGCACAGTTTCGTCCGGTTCCGGGGTCAGGTCGCCGTTGATGGTGACGGTGATGGGTTGCGGGGCCACCACCCCGCCGAAGGTCACGCTGGTCGTGTTCAGCACGTAGTCGCTGGGGCTGCTGGCGGTGCTGCCGTTCACGCTCACACTCACCGGCACCGTGAAGCCGCCGCTGGCCCCGGCGTTGGCCAGGGTCAGGGCCACGGTGTAGGTGCGGGTGCCGCTGTTGCCTTCCAGCACGCTGCCCGTGGCGCTGGCAAAGGTCACGGTCGGGGCCGGCCCGTCGTCGTTCGCAATGGTCAGCGTATGGCCGCTGGGGCTGCCCACGCTGGCCCCGCCGGTGGGGTTGGTCAGGGTCAGGGCCACGGTTTCGTCGGCTTCGGGCGTGGTGTCGCCGTTGATGGTCACGGCCACGGTAGCCGTGGTTTGCCCCGCCGCAAAGCTGACGGTGGTAGGCGAGGTAAAGGCAAAATCGCTGCCGCTGGTGGCCGTCGAGTTGTTGGCATCCAGGCCCACCTGCACCGTCACGGCCGCCGTCGGGGCCGGGCTGATGGTCAGCGTGGCCGTATAAGTAGTCGTGCCCACGTTGCCTTCGGGCACGCTGCCGGTGGCCGTGCTGAAAGTAATAACCGGCCCCGGCGCGGCCAGCCCGTAGGCCAGGGCCACCCATTCGGGGTGCAGAATGTAGGGGTTGTAGTTGCCCTGGCTGGCGGCCACGCGGCGGTTGCGCTCAATTTCGTGGGCATCCACGGGGTCGGCCAGGTGCCAGCGGTACAGCGTGGCCAGGTCCGCAATGGACGTGATGGCCTGGTGGCCGGTAGCAATCAGTTCCGGCTGCTGGTCGTGCATGGTGTAGAAGTAGAACGCCGTGCGGGCCACGTTGCCCTTGTGTTCCTCGCGGGGTTCAAAAGCCGTGGCCACGGCCTCGGCGTACTCGTCAATGAGCGTCGTCGGAATGGTGGGCTGGCTGGTAATGTTCCGCATCCAGATGGTGGTGGTCGCGTCCGGGATGTCCGCGTAGGGGTTGTTGCCCCGGTTCGAGTTCCACTGAATGTAGGTCGGGTAGAGGTGGTGCATATCCGACACCATGCGCGGGGCCGAGTTGAACCACGACTGCGGAATGCTGTGCTCGCAGTTGATGTTGGCCGCCGAAGTCGTGCTGTTGCTGGTAAAACTCAACGGCACCGGCGTGGTGTAGCCCCCGTACACGCAGGTCACGGAGTTGTTGTAGTTGTCGGCGTAGTTGTACATCTTGGCCCGCGCCGCCGAGTAGCTCAGCACGTTGCGGTGGCCGTCGTACCAGTTCTGGCGCAACCAGTCGCGCAGGGCCTGGCCGCTCAGGTTGGCGGGCGGGTTGGGCGGCACGGCCGGAAACGTCTGGGCAAAAGCCGGGGTCAGGCCCAGGGTCAGCAGGCAACGGAGAAAGAAGTTTTTCATAAAAAAGCAGGTAGCACAAAACGCCCGCAAAGGTACGAAAACCCGGCCCCGCCATTTGGAGCAATGGATGAAGAACGCTGCCCGTAACAATGAAATAACCGCCGCCGCCCGACCTTTGCCCCGTCTCACCCCCTCACCCCCCAATGGACATCACCCCCACCGAACTCCGCCAGCGCCAGCAAGCCGGCGAAACCCCCGTCATCCTGGACGTGCGCGAAGCCTGGGAGCGCGAGGAAAGCGCCATCCCCGGCAGCCAGCACATCGCCCTGGGCGACCTCCCCGGCAAGCTGGACGACCTCGAAGACCGCAAAACCCAGGAAATCATCGTGCATTGCAAAGCCGGCGGCCGCTCGGCCCAAGCCAAAGCCTTCCTCACCAGCCAGGGCTTCACCAACGTGCGAAACTTGGTGGGCGGAATACAAGCGTATCAGGCGCTGGGTTGAATGAGCAATTTTCCATCGGCCCCGTACCGTAGCGCTCCGCGCTCCACCAACTCGCGCAACGCCGCCGCCACGGCCGCCGCTTGCTCCGGAGCAAATGCCGCCAGCACCGCCGCTGGCAGCAGCGGCCCGGCTTGCAGCAGCGCCCGCAACGGTTCGTGCAGGGCGGTTTGGCCTTCGGCCGTTTGCCGGGCTTTTTTAGCGGCCAAGCAGATATCGCACACCCCGCAGGGCAGTGCGTCGGTTTCGTCAAAGTAGGTAAGCAGCAATTGCTGGCGGCAGCGGCTGCCCGCCGCGTAGCCCACCACGGCCCCGGTTTGGTGCTGGGCCAGGGCGCGGGCGGCCGTCAGCCGCTTTTGGTCGAGGGGCAGCTTGGCGCTGTCGTGGCGCGAGGTCGTGAACATAGCCTGCGGGGCTTCCTGCCGGGGTTGGTAGTGCAGAATGCCCGCCGTGTGCAGGTAGCGCAGTTGCTGGCGCACCTCGGTCACGCTCCGCCGCAAAAAAGTAGCCAGCGCATTCTCCGAAACCGCCTGAAAATTGCCGAATAATTCCCCGCCGTATAGCCGCAGCAAGCCCTTAATGAGGGCATCGTGACCAGCATTGGCCACCTGAAAAGCGTACAAATCCTGGTGGTTCAGCACCAGTTCTACCCGCGCGGGGGTGTTTACTGCCTCATTCAGTTGCACAAAGCCCTCGCGCTGCAAAATCTTCAGCGCGTTGTGCGCGTCCACGGCCCGGATGCGGTAAGTTTCGGCAAAATTTTGCAGGTCAAAGTCGAAGGCCACCAACTCACCGCCGCCCACCGCCGTGCGGGCGTAGTTGGCCAGCGCCTGGTACACGCGCCGCACGGTGTCCAGGTCGGGGAAGGCCAGGGCCGTGCGGCGGCGCAGCTCGTCGGCATCGGTGGGGCCAGCCAGCAGCACGGCAAAGGCGTATTGGCCGTCGCGCCCGGCGCGGCCCGCTTCCTGGTAGTAGGCTTCCAGGGTGTCGGGCGCGTCGAGGTGGGCCACGAGGCGCACGTCGGCCTTGTCGATGCCCATGCCGAAGGCATTGGTCGCCACAATGCAACGTATTTTGTCGGCCAGCCAGTCTTGCTGCACTTGCTGGCGGCGCTCGCTGCCCAGCCCCGCGTGGTAGGCCGCCGCCGAAAACCGGTGCTGCTGCAAAAAGGTGGCCGTGTCCTCGGTTTGCCGCCGGGTGCGGGCATACACAATGGCCGTTTTTTGCGGCCCCACCCCGCGCAACACTTCCAGCAACCGCCGCAACTTGTCTTCCGTCGGCAGCACCGAATACGAGAGCTTGGGCCGGGCAAAACTCTGCTGAAACACCCCGTAGCCGGGCCGAAACTCCAGCTTCTCGATGATGTCCTGCCGCACCTGCGCCGTGGCCGTGGCCGTGAGGGCCGCCACCGGCACGTCGGGCGGCAGGGCGGCCCGCAGCTCGGCAATCCGCAGGTAGGGCGGCCGGAAATCGTAGCCCCACTGCGAGAGGCAGTGGGCCTCGTCCACGGCCAGCAACCCCACTTTCATTTTCGCCACCCGCACCTGAAACAACTCGGTGAGCAACCGCTCCGGGCTGACGTACAGAAACTTTACTTCCCGCCCGTACACGCAGTTGTCCAGCGCCCGGTCAATCTCCTGGTGGCTCATGCCCGCGTAAATGGCCTCGGCCTTCAGCCCGCGCCGCCGCAACCCGTCCACCTGGTCGCGCATGAGGGCAATGAGCGGCGACACCACCACGCACAGCCCCGGCCGCAACAGCGCCGGCACCTGGAAGCACACGCTTTTGCCGCCCCCGGTGGGCAGCAGCGCCAGCACGTCGCGCCCCGCCAGCACCGCCCCGATGATGTCCGCCTGCCCCGGCCGAAACGCCGCGTGGCCCCAGTGCTGGCGCAGCAAATCGAGCGGAGAAGTCATCGGGCAAAGGTAGGATGGTCGGAATGGAGGAGCTTAGGAGTTGCCAGAACGGCCCGGTCCGGCCACCCAGCCCCAAAAGCCGCCTTTCCCGTGCCCATTGCCCGCCCCGTGCTTATCTTCGCCCCGTAGTTCCAATTTTTCGCTTCATTCTTTTCTCCTCATGGCTTTTTTTACTGCCTCGCGCACCCTGCCCCTGACCGCCCTGCTGGCCGTTGCTGCCCTAGCCGGCTGCAAAGACAAAAAGGCTGATGCCCAGCCCGGCCTGAAAATTCCGGCCGCTCCCGCTGCTTATGTTCCCGTATTGCCCGCCGGAGCCAAGGGCCAGTTGCTGATTATTAACAACGACTTTCGGTTCTACAAAGATGGTACCGTCATCGACCCCAACGCCACGGAATCTACTCCCTTGCAATCCATTGTCCGGCAGGAAGCACGGGCTGTGTTCCTGGACGGTGGGGTCGTAGTGGATGCCGGGGCGGTTAGCCTCAACGGCATTGGCTTGGACAAATCGGCCGAAAACCAGTACGCCAAAGTCGGCGACTTCTTTTTCCGCCAGGGCTTCACCTGGAAAGTGGATGGGGCCGGTAACGTTGGGAGTTTCACTTACGCCAATTATGCCCCTCTAGCCTCCTACACGGGCAACATCCCAGCCACCATCAACAAAGGGCTGAACCTGACCATCCCCTTGGGCGGCAGCAACATCGGCGGAGCCGACTCTACTGTCGTCACCATCCGCAGCGGCTCTGGCAGCATTGTGCGCCACCTTCCCTACACGGTTGGCACCAACGTCAGGTCTTCGCTTGTCCTGTTGCCTGCCGATTTAGCGAACCTGGCCCCGTCGGTAGCTGGCAGCAACGCGGCCAACATTTCGGTGGCCGTGTTCCGCAAGAACCAGAACCTGACCGCCGCCACCAACACGACCGACGACCTGGTCGTGCTCAACGGCCGGCCTTATGCCATCGTCCGCGAGGCCGTCGTGACTGTACCGGTTGCAATCGTGGAAAAATAAGCACCGCCAATTCTTCTCAAACAAATGGCCCGACCTGCAATGCAGGTCGGGCCATTTGTTTGAGTGTGGGCCAGTGCTTACGCCGCCATTGCCGTGGGGCCGCTTTCGCGCTCGTCAATGGCGCGGCGCAGCTTGGCGATGGCTTGCACCGCCCGCTCTTCGTCGAGCCGGTTGATGTTAAGCAACATCTTCGTCTTCTCGGGGCGGGTGATGACGGGGTGGTTCAGCAAGCGGATGATTTCCTCTTTCTGCGCCGCCGTGGCGTAATGCACCGGGGCCACGGCGGCCTCGGCTACTTCGGTTGCGGAGGTTTCGGCCGCCACTACGTGCATGAGGGGTTGAGCCGCTACCGGCGCGGGAATGGCTGCCACCGCAGCGGGCACGTTGGTGTTGTAGTCCATTTCTTCGGCCGGGGTCGGCTCGTAGCCCGCCGCCCGGATAATCCAGGCCAGGATGTTGCGGTAGGCTTTGCCGATGGCGCGGGTCTGGGCCATGCTCATGATGGCAAATTCCTGGTAGAATTTCTTGCCGCTCTCCTTGTTGGAGCAGACGGCGAAGCCCGCCCCGACGGTGTGCTGCGAACGCAGGTCAAAAAGCGTCACTTTGGCCTGGTACTTCAGTTCCTGGTCGGTGCCCACGTTGAGCACGTGCTCGACGATGGGCACGATGCCCAGGCGCGAACCAGCATACTGCCAGCCCTCCACGTTCACAAATTCTTTGCCCTGCACCGTGGTGCTAAGCTTGTTGTCTTTGATAAAGCGAGCCAAATCCTTGGCCAACTCCAGCGTTTCGTCGGAGCGGGCGATGTCGTAGCTCTCGGCTTTCACTTTTTTAGTGGTTTCCTTGGTGGTTTTGGGGGCCTCAGTCATGGTAGTAAGGGGTTAAAGTCTTCCGGGTGATTGTTCGGGTGTAAAACTAACCATGCCGGGATAAAGTGCCCGAATTGCCAGAATTATTAGTAAATTTTTCGCCTGATTTACAACGTTTTGATTGGTTAAAAAAAATTTATTTTCAGCCCTGATAAAGCTAATGAACTTGGGAAGGTTCCCGCCATTACCAAAGTGGTTGGAATGGCGCTGGTATTTGGCCCTGAAAGCTGCGTTTGGTTAGAGGCGGCTTTTTTCGCGCCGTACTTTTGCGCCTGCTTCACCCGTAGCGGCCGCACCCAAAGCAGCCGCTATGGCTGGCCCTTATCCGCCCGGCCAACGGCCGCTGCCAACGCAAGGGTCGGCAAAACCAGAGCGAAAAACCCCGCCTTTTAATCCGAAAAAATCCGTGCTGAGCGAACAAGAACAACTGCGCCGCAACAAACTGGCCGAACTGGAAAGCCTGGGCATTGACCCCTACCCTTCCGCACAATTTGCGGTGAGTTTCTACGCCCAGGAAATCCAGGACAACTACCACCCCGAACTGAACAATTTTCAGGAAGTGGCGCTGGCCGGACGGCTCATGTCGGTGCGGGTGATGGGCAAGGCCTCGTTTGCCGAGTTGATGGACGCTTCGGGCCGCATTCAGCTGTACGTGAACCGCGACGAAATTTGCCCCGGCGAGGACAAAACCCTCTACAATGCCGTGTTCAAAAAACTCCTGGATTTGGGCGACTTCATTGGCGTGAAGGGCTACGTGTTCAAAACGCAGGTGGGCGAAACCTCGGTTCACGTCACGGAACTGACGCTGCTGGCCAAAGCCCTGCGCCCACTGCCCGTGGTGAAGGAAAAAGTGGACGAAGCCACCGGCGAAAAAACCACCTACGATGCCTTCACCGACCCCGAACAGCGCTACCGCCAACGCTACGTGGACCTCGTGGTGAACCCCAAGGTGCGCCACACCTTTGTGCAACGCACCCAACTGGTGCAAACCATGCGGAACTACCTCAACGACAAAGGCTACCTGGAAGTGGAAACCCCGATTTTGCAGCCCCTGTACGGCGGCGCGGCGGCCCGGCCCTTCACCACCCACCACAACACGCTGGACATGACGCTGTACCTGCGCATTGCCAACGAGCTATACCTCAAGCGCCTGATTGTGGGTGGGTTCGATGGCGTGTACGAGTTCAGCAAAGACTTCCGCAACGAGGGAATGTCGCGGTTTCACAACCCCGAATTCACCCAGATGGAGCTGTACGTGGCCTACAAGGACTACGCCTGGATGATGGACCTGGTGGAAGAAATGGTGGAGCGTGTGGCCCTGGCCCTGCACGGCAAAACCGAGGTGCAGGTAGGTGCGAATGCCATCAACTTCCAGCGCCCCTGGCAGCGCCTGACCATGTTTGAGGCCATCGAGAAGTACACCGGCGCAGCCATTGGCGCACTGGACGAAGCCGGGTTGCGCGAAACCGCCGCCCGCCTGCACGTGCATCTGGAGCCCAGCATGGGCAAGGCCAAAATCATTGACGAGATTTTTGGCGAACACGTCGAGCCGAAGCTCATTCAGCCCACGTTTATCACCGATTACCCGGTGGAAATGTCGCCGCTGGCCAAAAAGCACCGCGCCCGGCCCGGCCTGGTCGAGCGGTTCGAGGCCATTTGCAACGGCAAGGAAATCTGCAACGCCTTCTCGGAGCTCAACGACCCGATTGACCAGCGCCGCCGCTTCGAGGAGCAACTGGAACTGGGCAAGCGCGGCGACACCGAAGCCATGGTGCTGGACGAAGATTTCCTGCGGGCGCTGGAATACGGAATGCCGCCCACCGCTGGCCTGGGCATCGGCATCGACCGCCTGGCGATGATAATGACCAACTCCGCTTCCATTCAGGACGTGCTGTTTTTTCCGCAGATGCGCCCCGCACCGCAGATTCAAACGGACTCGCCGGATTGAACGGCTACGGGGCTGTGCCCCTGCTTGCCTCGCCCCATCCTTATTTTAAACGGCGGCAACCAGGCCAGCTGTACGTAAGTCGTGCTTTACTAAAATAGCCGCCCATTCAGCGAACTGCCCGGTGGCGGCCGTCGCCCCCGTCGCCGTCGTAGTCTGGGTTGGTGTCGTCGTAGGTTTCGGCCCCCAGGCTGGCCAGCAAGCGGTCGGCCGAGGCCCGGTGCCCGTGGTGGTCGGCGGCAGGGCCGGAGGCCGACTGGGGAGCAGAACCGAGCAAGTTTCGCAAACCTGCGCCCCACTTGCCTGCCACTTGGCGCAGGCCGGCGCGGGCCTTGTCGCCGGTTTCGGGAGCCAGCAGCAGGCCCGCCACGATGCCAGCGGTGGCCCCGGCCAGCAACGATAGGATGACTTTGCCTTTTTCGTCTTTCACGGCAGTAAAAATTAGCGGTGAGGGAAATGAATGGTTCTTGAATCTAACGGAAAAACGGGCTTGTGGTTGAGCACAAAAAAGCCCCGCGCCATTTTGGCGCGGGGCTAATGCTATAAGCGGCACCAGGGCAGCTTACATATCGTTGAGCATTTTGGTGATTTCGGCTTTGCCTTTGCCGAGTTTGGTTTGCAGGTTGCCCACCAGTTCGTCGCCTTTGCCTTCGGCGTAGGTCAGGTCCTCGTCGGTGAGTTGGGCATACTGCTGCTTGAGTTTGCCCTTGATGTCGTCCCAGTTGCCTTTCATTTTCAGGCCGCTGCCGGGCATCGAGATGCCCATGTCTTCCAGCTTGCCCGCGTATTCCTTGAATTTGGTTTCCAGGTCGCCGCCGATTTTTGCGGCTTGTTCGCCCAGTTGGCCGCTGTATTTGGTGGCCATGCCTTTCCAGTTTTCGCGGGTGGTTGTGCCCTTGTCGGGGGCCAGCAACATTCCGGCGATAATGCCAGCGCCGGCACCGGCGAGGGCGGCGAGAAGGATTTTGCCGGTGTTGCTGCTGTTGTCTTCTTCGTAATACGACATGGTGTGTTGGGGGGTGAAAGGTTGAAAAATTGCGTGGTAGCCACTGGGCCAGGGCACCGATAAACGGGCCGGGCAGCGGCAGCAGGGGGCTATACGGCCCACGTCGGGCGAGGTTGGGCCGGGCCGAGAAATTCCGTTGTGACTGCTTCACGGTCCTACGTGGCGGGGGCTTCGGGCTTACTTTCGTGCCTTGCCCCGCCCGCCCGATGCCCGATTCGCCCAGCCAAGCCGCCTACCGTGCCTTCTGCACCACGGCCCCCGACCTGCCCATTTTCGCGCAAGCCTGGTACCTGGATGTTTGCACCGAAGGCGGCCACTGGGATGCCGCGCTGGTGCTGGAGGCCGGGGAGCCGGTGGCGGCGCTGCCCTATTTCTACAAGCAGAAAGGCCCGTTTTGCTACGTCACCATGCCCGTGTTCGTCAAGTGGCTGGGGCCGTACCTGCTGCCCCGGCTGCGGGGCGGCCTGGCCAAAGAACACGCCTTGTTCAAGGCGTTGCTGGCGCAGTTGCCGCCGTTGGCCGCTTTCCGGCAAAATTTCCACCCCCGCGTGACCAACTGGCTGCCCTTCTACTGGCAAGGGTTTCGGCAAACCACCCACTACACCTACCGCCTCGCAACCCCGCCCGACCCGCTGGCCCCCGAAGCCGCCCTGGATGCGGATGTGCGCCGCGACCTGCGCAAGGCCCGGCAGCGGGTGCGGGTGCAGCATTCGCTGGAGCCAGCGGTGCTGTTTCGGCTCCTCAACCTGAGTTTTGAACGCCAGGGCTTGGCGCTGCCCTGCTCCTGGAAGCAGTTTGAGCGGCTTGATGCGGCCCTGGTCCGGCACGGGGCTCGATGCCTGTTCTTCGCCGTGGATGCCGCCGGCCAGGTGCATTCGGCGGCCATGCTTGTTTGGGACCAAACCTGCGCCTACTACCACCTGGCGGGCGACGACCCCGCCCTGCGCCAGAGCGGGGCCGGCAAGCTGCTCATCTGGGAGGCCATTCGCTACACCCGCGATGTATTGGGTTTGCCGTGCTTTGATTTTGAAGGCAGTATGCTGCCCGGCGTGGAGTACGTGCGGGTGCGTTTCGGGGCCGTACAGGTGCCGTACTCCGTGGTCTGGAAATACAATTCGTGGGCGTTTCAGTGGCTGGAAAAACTGCGGGCCAGGTAGGGCAGGCACCCTTCCCGCCCCTCACGTAAAGCCGCAATCGGCATCGCCGTCCTGAATTTCAAAGGCCGACGGCAACCCTTCGATGGCCGTTGAAGCCATGTACCCGCGAGACAGTGACCGCCGAAGAAGCGCCGGGGTGGCGTGGCCGCGCAAATACTCCACAAGGTCGGGCTGAAAGGTGGTGAAGGTGGCGATGCGCCACTGCCGCAGGTGCGCAAACAGCACCTCGGACACCAGCCCCACGTTGCCCGTGTGGTAGCAGTACGGCAACTTGAGGGCGTTGCCGCGCCGGGCCAGCACGAGCACCGCCGCAAGCCCGCCAGCAGGGTCGCGCACCTTGAGCGCCGTAAAACCAAAAGGTTGGGCTTCGGACGAAAACTCGTAACGCCGCCCGTCAGCATCAGGGTGCGGGGCCGAGCGCAGCCAGGGGTAGTGCAACAGCCAGTTCAACTCCGGGGCACCGTGCCGGGTGAGTTGGCGGCCGTGCTGCTGGTCAATGAAATGCCGGGCTTCGGCATCCAATTCTGGTACGTACTCCACCACCGGCAGGGCCGCCCGCCCAGCGTACCGCAGGCTCAGTACGGCGTTGGTGGCGTGGTCGAGCAGGCGCAGCAGGGGCCGGGCGCGGGCAAACCAGGGGCCTTTGGGCGGCAGGAGGGTGGCGGTGTCGGCCCGCAGGTAGAGGCGGATGCCGGGCCGGGTGGGCAGGTCGCGGAAGTAGCCGCTGCGGCGGCAAAGCCGCTCGGTGGCTGGCACAAATTCGGTGATGAGCAACTGCCCGTTCCACGCCGCAAAAGCCCGGTCCAGGAGCTGCCGGGCAATGCCCTGGCCTCGGTGCGCAGGGCTGACCCACAGCCCACTGAGCCAGCCACAATGCCGGGCCTCGCCGGAAGCCAGAAACACCGTGTCGGGCAAGATACCAAAGTAGCCCAGCAGTTGCCCATCGGCGGCGCGGGCCAGCAGCAAGACCACGTCGTCGGCCCGCAGGCGTGGGTTGTGAGCCTGCGCAAGCGCCCGCAAGGGCGTGATGGCAATGGCCGGGCTGCTGGCAAAATCGGCCGATTTTAGGTAGGCAAGCAGACCAGCGGCGTTCAGGGGCGTGATGACAATCATAGCGGAGAAAAGAGTTGGAGCGGGCTGCTGGCTGTTTCGGCTGGCCGGCCGCTACCCACCGCCGGGGTTGGCGAGCGGGTGCAGCCACGGGCGGCGAACGACGTTGCGGCCCAGCAGGGCCTTGAGCAAATAGTACAGGTATTCGGTATGCACAAGGTCGCGGGCGGTGCGGCCCTGGGTTTCCAGCGGCACCCGCTGCACGTGGCGCGGCCACTGCTCGTGCTTCAAACCAGCGCAGCCGAACGACAAATCCAGTGCCGGACCGGGCGGGACAGACGGGTACAAGGCCCCAAAAAAATCGGCCGAAACCCCGTAATCGGTAAAGGGAAAGGCGAAGGTGCAGTGGCCGGGCTGGAAGGCCGCCGCCACGGCGGCTACGCTTTCGCGGGTCTGGCGCAGTTGTTCGGGCAGGCCCAGAAACTGGTATTCGGGGTGGTCGCAACTGTGGCCCCCGAAATGGAATCCTTGCGCCTGCAAAGCCCGCACCTGAACGCTGGTCAGATAGGGTTGCTGCTCGCGCAGGTAGCGGCCAAAATCCACGTCCAGCGCGGCGGCTAGTTCGGCCAGCACGGCCCGGCGCTGGTAGGGCACCCCCAGCACGGCGGCGGCCAGGCGTTGGCCGGGGGCGGCGTAGGCCGCCTGCCAGGCCCGCACCCCCGAAGCCTGCGCCCGGCGCGGGTCGGCGGCCAGGGCTTCCAGGAGCAGGCTGGCCTGATAGCGGTAGAACAAGCCCCGGTTGTCCACGAAGTCGCTGTTGAGGAAGCACACGGCCTGCACTCCGCGTGCCAGCAGCAGCGGAGCCACCACATCGTGAAACTCGCGCAGCCCGTCGTCAAAGGTGAGCAGCACGGCGTTGTGGGCAGGCCGCTGGCCGCTTTGCACCAGGCGCACCAGGGTGGGCAAGTCCAGGGGCCGGTAGTGCCGGAGCAGAAAATCCAGGTCTTGGGTAAAGGCCGCCACCGACTTGACGGGGTAGAGGTGGCGCACGTGCGGCACCGGCGCGTCGGCCACCAGGTGATAGACCGGCACGAGCAGGCGCTGCCCACTCAGGCGCACGAGCCAGGGCAGGGGCAGCCGGACGGCGGCCCCGCGCAACAGGCGCAGCAGGTTTTCACGGGCAGGCACGGGTGGGCAAGGGACTGGCGGTGGGCAAAAACGAACCAGGAAGCCAGCGGCCCGGTCCCCACCGGGCAAATCTAACCGCTGGGCCGCGAACCGCTTTTTGCCCCGGCCGGAATGCGGTCAGGCGCGGAGCTGATTCCGGGATTGTAAGCCCGCTGCCAGGGCCGGGAATTTTTTGGCGCGGGCGGTGTTTGCCGGCCACTTGGCCGGGCAAAGCCGATGCTGTGGCATTGGTGCAGTGTCAAGCCTTGTTTTTCATCATTTTTCTTTTTTTGCTGTAATTAACTTTATGTACAAGAAATTTTCCTCTTTCCAGCGCTTGGCCCTCGGGGGCGTAGCGGCCCTGACGCTACTGGCCCAATGCACCGTGCGCGACGTTGCCAACGAAACGCCCACCGGGCCGCAAATGAAATTCCACCTCGTGCGCATTGAGCAAGCCATGCTGGGCACGCTCAACGTGAAAAATATGCGTTTCCCCGACGACCTGGGACTGGAGCCGCGCAGCCAACTCATCAAGGAATACGTGGGCGGCCCCCTGCCGCTGCACATGAACCTAGTGTTGGAAGCCCGCGACCCCTCGCTGCGGGCGGGCACCCTCACGGCCCTCAACTACGAAGTATTTGTGGACGATAAGCTCCTCGGCAGCGCCCAGGCCCTGCCCGGCGTGGTGCTGCCCGCCGACAGCGCCCCGGTGCAATTCCCGGTCACGTTCAGCCTGGATACGCACAAGGTGTTGGGCGACAATTCCCTCACCATTCTCCGCAACTTCGCCGTGGGCCTGGCCGACCGCCGCCGCCGCCCCATGCGCCTGGGCCTGCGCGTGAAACCCAGCACCACCGACCACGACGGCATCGCCAGCACCACCACCAACGCCCTGCTCGTGGACATGGACTCGGTGGCAACGCCGGCGCAGTGACGCTTTGCTGAATGAGGAATTACCCGTTGCTTCATTCTTCATTAAGCACCCCAAGTTGCGGACGATTGAACGCCAGCCCTGGAGGGGCGACCTATCGGTAGTAATCGGGCATGAGCGGAACAACAAAGCCCCAGCGGGGCGGCACTCGTTGAATGAATGTCGCCCCGCTGGGGCTTTGCAATGCATCAACTAACTTTGATACTACCGATAGGTCGCCCCCCCGGGGCTGGCGTTCAATCGTCCGCAACTTGGGTCAGGTAAACCGCTGCTGGAAGCTGCCAGTCGCCGGTATCCTCTTGGGCTTCCAAAATTCCTTCCTGTATTTTTTCGGTGGCTTCTTGTTGGTCGTCGGCATCGGCGGTTTCCAGTTCGGCTTCCTGGGTTTGCCAGCCGTTGGGTTCGTAGCTGAGGCGGATGAAAATCGGGAAGTGGTCGGAGCCGATGTGCGTGAGCCGGGCCAGGGCTTGCAGCCGGAAATGCGCCGAGTGAAACACATGGTCCAGGGGCCAGCGTAGCAGCCGGTAGTCGGCGTGGAAGGTAGGCAGCAGGCCCCGGCCGATGCGCGGGTCGAGCAGCCGCGAGAGGCGGCGAAACAGCTCCGACGTGTGGCTCCAGGCCACGTCGTTGAGGTCGCCAGCCACAACGGTGGGGCCGTCGTGCTGGGCAATGAGGCGGCCCACCACCAGCAGTTCGGCATCGCGGCGGGCGCTGGTTTTGGCCTCGGCGGGCGTGGGCGGCTTGGGGTGCAGAAAGTGCAGTTGCACCGCCACGCCGTTGGGCAACTGCACCCGGCCGTGGAAGGACGGCACGTCGGGATTGAGCAGGTACTGAATCTGGGGGTCGAGCAGCGGCAGCCGCGAAAACACCAGCATTCCGTAGGTGTTGGGCAACGGCGCGTAGCAGGTGTAGGCAAAGTCCGTTTCCAGGCTACGAAGCTGGCTCAGCCACCACTCGTCGGTTTCCACGGCCAGCACGATGTCGGGCCGCTGGTGGCGGATGTGCCCCAGGCAGCGCGAAGCGTCGCGGTTGTACATCAGCACGTTGGTCACGAGCAGACTCAACTGGTGGGCTTCGTCGCTGGCAGGCCGCTCGGCATCCTGCACCTGCCGGCGGTGCAGGGGCGTGTAGGGCCAGATGCGGCTGAACTGGTAGAGCAGCGCCGCGCCCAGGGCTACGGCGAAACCCTTGCCGGTGGGGGTAGCGAACGCCGGCAGGGCCAGCGTGGGCAACACGGCCGCGCCCAACCCGGCCACAATCTGTAGGCGCGGGAAGTCGCCGATGCGAATCCACCACGCCGTTTGGCGCAGCAGCGGCAGCAGCGTCGCCAACAGGGCCGCGCCGCCCAGCAACCAGGTCAGCCAGTACGTGGTAGTCAGCAGAAAGCTCATGCGGGGCAAATGTAAGCGAACCGGCGGGGCGGGCGGCCCGCTTGGCTACACGTCGTCCTGAAAGCCGCCTTTCCGCAACTCCTCAATAGTCCGCATCACCCGGTCTTTGAGGGTGTTGCGGTACTTTTCCAGCGCGTCGGTCAGGCGCGGGTTGCTCAGGGCCAGCAGTTGGGTGGCCAGCACGGCGGCGTTGGCGGCGCTGTCGATGCCCACCGTAGCCACCGGCACCCCGGCGGGCATTTGAATCATGCTCAGCACCGAATCCAGCCCCTGCACGGAAGTCGTGCTGTTGATGGGCACCCCGATGACGGGCAACGTGGTGAACGCCGCCACCATACCGGGCAGGTGCGCCGCCCCGCCGCCGCCGCAAATCAGCACCTTGAGGCCGCGCTTGCGGGCCTGTTCGGCGTACTCCACCATGCGGTGCGGGGTGCGGTGCGGCGACACCAGCGTGATGTCATACGGGATGCCGAACTGCCGCAAGGTGTCGGCGGCGGCCGACATGATTTTCAAATCCGACTTGGACCCCATGATAATGCCCACCAGCGGCGTTTCATCGGCGGGGCGGTTGTTGGAGTCCCGTTCGGGGCTAACAGATTCTGGTGACATATAAAGAGGAAAACGGGAAAAGGCAACGAAGGCCCGTGCGCGAAGGTACGCGGGCTGGCAAAAATAGGGGCTTGTTGAGCGGTGTTTGGTGTTGGGTGTTCGGTGTTCGGTGTTCGGTGTTGGGTTTTCGGTGTTTGGTGTTCGGTGTTGGGTGTTGGGTGTTTGGTGTTGGGTGTTGGGTGTTGGGTTTTCGGTGTTTGGTGTTGAAAAGGTGAGGCTCCCAACACCGAAAACCCAACACCCAACACCCAACACCCAACACCCAACACCGAAAACCCAACACCGAACACCGAACACCGAACACCGAACACCCAACACCAAACACCGAAAACCCAACACCAAAAACACACCACCCACCACCAAAAACCGCCCCACCCTACCTTTGCGGCATGGAAATCCTGCTGGCCACCTTCACCACGCTGTTCTCCATCGTCAATCCGTTTGGGGCCATGCCGGTTTTCCTCACCCTGACAGCCGAAGACCGCGCCAGCGAACGGGCCGCCACGGCCCTGCGGGCCTGCCTCTACATGGTCAGCATTCTGGCGGTGGCGTTTTTTGGCGGGCAGTACATCCTCAACTTCTTCGGCATCAACATCCAGCACCTGCGCGTGGCGGGCGGCATCCTGCTCATGCGCTCGGCCTTCGAGCTGCTCACGCCGGGGGCCAACCGCGACCGGGTCGGCCCCGAAGCCCTCGAAGCCAGCAAAACCAAAGACGACATCAGCTTCACGCCACTGGCCATGCCCATGCTCTCCGGCCCCGGCTCGATGGCCGTCTGCATCGGCCTCATCCGCCCCACCTACGCCGACAAAGCCCTGACCTTGCTCGGCTTTGCGCTGGTGGCCTTGGCGAGTTTTCTGGTGCTGGTGTCGTCGCTGCGCCTCACGCGGGTGCTGGGCAAGCCCGGCATGGCCGCGATGGCGCGGATTATGGGTTTCATTACGCTGGCCATCGGGGTCAATTTCCTGGCTTCGGCCATTGCGGCGTTGTTTCCCGTGCTGGTGCGGTAGGGGCTAACTTTGCCCCCACTTATGCTGAAAAACGACCTATTTTTGCGGGCTGCCAACGGCGAAACCACCGAGCGCCCCCCCGTGTGGCTCATGCGGCAGGCGGGCCGCATCCTGCCCGAATACCGCGCCCTGCGCGCCCGCCTCTCCGGCTTCAAAGAGCTGGTGGAAACCCCCGAGCTGGCCGCCGAAGTGACCCTGCAACCCGTGGACGCGCTGGGCGTGGACGCGGCCATCATCTTCTCCGACATTCTGGTGGTGCCCGAAGCCATGGGCCTGCCCTACGAAATGGTGGAGGCCCGTGGCCCGCACTTCCCCACCGTCATTCGCACCGCCGCCGACGTGGACAAGCTGCGCGTGGCCGACCCGCACGAGCACCTCGGCTACGTGCTCGAAGCCCTCAAAATCACCCGCCGCGCCCTCGCCGGGCGGGTGCCGCTCATCGGCTTTGCCGGGGCACCGTTCACCATCCTCACCTACATGGTGGAAGGCCACGGCTCCAAAACCTTCAGCCAGGCCCGCCGAATGCTGTACCAGGAACCGGCGCTGGCTCACCGGCTGCTGGCCAAAATCACGGCCACCACCATTGCCTACCTGCAAGCCCAGGTCGAAGCCGGGGCCCAGGTCGTGCAGGTGTTCGATTCGTGGGCCGGCATCCTGCCCCCGGCGCAGTACACCGCGTTTTCGGCCCGCTACATCGGCCAGATTTGCGAAGCCCTGGCCCCGCTCGCCCCCGTCACCGTTTTCGCCAAAGGCGCGTGGTGGGCCGTGCCCGAATTTGCCGCCCAACCCTGCCGCACCATCGGCCTCGACTGGAACCAGGACCCCGCCGACGTGCGCGCCCAGGCCCCCAACAAAACCCTGCAAGGCAACCTCGACCCCTGCGCCCTCTACGGCACCCGCGCCCAGGTGAAAGCCGCCACCGAAACCATGCTCCGCCAGTTCGCCGGCGGCCCCCACATCGCCAACCTCGGCCACGGCGTGTACCCCGACACCGATGCCGACAACGTGCGCGTGTTCGTGGACACGGTGCAGGCGTGGCAAAAGGCCTAACAGGCCAAAAACGCACCCAAGACAAGCAAAGGCACACCCAAGACCACCAAAGGCACACCCAAGACAAGCAAAGGCACACCCAAGAAGCCCAAAGGCGCACCCAAGAAGCCCAAAGGCGCACCCAAGACCACCAAAGGCACACCCAAGACCACCAAAGGCGCACCCAAGAAGCCCAAAGGCGCACCCAAGACAAGCAAAGGCTCACCCGACTCCCTAGCCGCCCAATCCGGCTGCGGCCGCCTCCGCCAGCAGCAGCGGTTTCTCAATCGGCACCACGCCCACCTGCTCGCACACCAGCCCGCCGCCCAGGTTGGCCAGCGCCGCCACGAAGGCCGCCGACTGCCGCAAGGCCACACCCAGCGCCGCGATGCTGATGACGGTATCGCCCGCGCCCGACACATCCGAAATCGTGCGCAAGTGGGCGGGCAAGTAGGTTTTCTCAGCCCCGTGCTGGGCAAAAATACCGTATTCGGACAACGTGACCAGCACGATTTCGGGCTGCAACACCTCGCGCAGCCGCGCCACGGCGGCCTCAAAGCCCGCGCGGTCGGTGTCGGGGTCGCCAAATTCCAGCTTCAGGCCCTCGCGCAGCTCTTTCAGGTTGGGCTTGAACAGCGTGCAGCCACGATAGGCCAGGAAGTTCTTCTTCTTGGGGTCCACCACCGTCGGGATGCCGCGCCGTCGCGCCCGCTCCAGGCAGGCGGCAATGACCTCAGCACTCAACACCCCCTTGTCGTAATCCTCAAAAATCACCACGTCGGCGCGGGGCAGCAAGTCGTCGTAAGCGGCCAGCAACTGGGCCGCTTCAGTAGCATTGAGGTCGGTTTCCACTTCCGAATCAATCCGCAAAAGCTGCTGGCCCTGGGCCAGGATGCGCTGCTTGAACGTCGTGGGCCGGTCGGCGCTGCGGATAATCCCCTCCGTCGGCAGGCCGCGCTCGTGCAGCAGGTGCAGCAGGGTGTCGCCGCCCGCGTCGTCGCCCACCACGGCGCACAGCAACGGCGTGGCCCCCAGCGCCAGCACGTTCAGGGCCACATTGGCAGCCCCGCCGAGGCGGTTTTCGGTGCGGGCCACGTGCACCACCGGCACCGGCGCTTCGGGCGAGAGCCGCGTGGCACGGCCCCACACGTAGGCATCCACCATCACATCGCCCACGATGAGGACGCGCAGGTTATCGAATTGCTGGAAGAGTTCAGCCAGGGATTGTTTCACGCAGTGTTTCGCAGTGGGAATCGCAGGGTTCCGCAGGTTTTCTTATAATTTGGCCAGGCTCAACTTGATGCGCCGAAACGCTTCGGCCAGTTTGTCGTCGGCCGCAGCGGTGCTGAACCGAATGCAGTCGGGGGCACCGAATGCCTCGCCCGACACGGCCGTTACGTGGGCATCGGCCAGCAGGAAAAGGGCCAAATCGGTGGCGGTGGCGAGGGTCTGGCCGTCGGGCGTGCGGCGGCCGAGGTAGGCCGACACGTCGGGAAAAACGTAGAATGCGCCAGCCGGTACAGGCATTTTCAGGCCCGGAATGTCCTGGGCCAGGGCCAGCACGAGGTCGCGGCGGCGGCGGTAGGCGGCCACCATTTCGTCGGCGCTGCCCCGCCCCCCGCGCAGGGCCGCCAGGCCCGCCCGCTGGGCAATGGAACAGGTGCCGGACGTGACCTGGCTTTGCACCTTCTCACAAGCCGCCGCAATGTCGGCCCGCGCCCCCAGGTAGCCCACGCGCCAGCCCGTCATGGCGTAGCCCTTGGAAAAGCCGTTCACGGTGATAACCCGGTCGCTGATTTCCGGGAATCGGGCCAGGCTGTAGTGTTCGTCGGTGAAGTTGATGTACTCGTAAATCTCATCGGCCAGGGCATACACCTGCGGGTGCCGGGCCAGCACGGCCGCCATTTCACTCAACTCGGCGCGGCTGAAAACGGCCCCCGTCGGGTTGCAGGGCGATGAATACATGACCAGCTTGGTGCGCTCGGTGATGGCTGCTTCGAGTTGCGCGGCTGTCACCTTGTAGTCGTTTTCCAAACCACCCAACAGCATCACCGGCACGCCATCGGCCAACTTCACCATCTCCCCGTAGCTCACCCAATAAGGAGCCAGCACAATCACCTCATCGCCCGGATTGACCAAGGCCAACACGGCGTTTATCAGCGCCTGTTTGGCCCCCGTACTCACCACAACCTGGTTGGGCTGAAAATGCAAGCCATTGTCACGCCGGAATTTATCGCAAATAGCCTGCCGCAGTTCCGGCATCCCCGGCACCGGCGTGTAGAAGGTGAAACCTTCGTCAATGGCTTGCTTAGCCGCATCCTTGATGTACTGCGGGGTCTGAAAATCGGGCTCCCCAAAGCTGAGGTTGATAACGTCCACGCCCTGAGCAGCCAGTTCCCGGCCTTTTTTGGCCATGAGGATGGTGGCCGGTTCGGTCATCCGCAGCAGGCGGTCGGAAAGCGGCGAAGCAAGGGTGGCGGTGGGCATGGTTTGGGGGTGGGAAATGTATGGGCAAAGGTACGGGGGCTGAACGGTGTGGTCCGACGACTTTTTCAGTCGTCAGACCACTACTTGCTGCACTAGCTCCAGGAGTTTAGTGGCCTGACGACTGAAAAAGTCGTCGGACCACCCGTTTCACCCGCGCCCTAATTTCCCAGCCGCCGCCAGCACCGCCACAAGATGCCCAGGTCCATTTCCGGCTCGTAGTCTTTGGCATACAACAGTTCTAGCCGCCGCTGCGTGGCCTCAGTGAGCGGCACCGCCGACACCGCCGCGTCGGCGGGCGACAACACGGCGGGCACGGCTTGTGGCTGCCCTGGCAAGTAGCGCAGCCCCACCCAGGTGCGGCGGCCCGCCAGCACCCGCAAACAGTTGCGAACAAAGCCCGCAGGGGCAGTTTGGAACCCCGCCAACACTGGTGAAAACAGTAACAAAACCAAGCTATTTGCGACATCAAGCAACCGCTTGGTGCGGGCCTGCCGGGGCTGGTACAGATTCAGGGCAATGTCAAGGGCGTAGTAGTCGCCGGGGGCATCCTTGCTGCTGCTGCCGATGATGTACTGGCTGTCTTCGGGCAGGATTTTGTAGGCCACCGGCGCGTCGGTGGGCAGGGCCAGCATGAGCGAAATAATCTGACTAGCCGAGAGGTCTTTGCCGCAAAAAATCAGCTCGTCCAGCGCATAGAGGCGGATGAGGTCAGCTAATTGGCGGAGTTCGCCCAGTGGTTCTTCGGTGGGTTTTGGTGTTGGGTTTTCGGTGTTGGGTGTTAGGTGTTGGGGGCTGAGTGTTGGGTCGTCGTTTGCCACACTGACGTAGCCGATGACGCGAGCGGGCACGGCAGCGGCCTCCAGCAATTGGCGAACGCGGCGGCTTTCCAAAGCTGACCCAATAATGGCAATGTTCTTGTGGCGGCGGTCGCTCAGGCGCAGGTCTTTGTATTTCAAAAAATGCGCCGCCAACTGTCGCCCCACCAGCGCGGCCACCGCCCACACGCCGCCCAGCACAATCAGGGCTTTGGAGAAGCGCCAGGCATCCAGAAAATTGGACACCGCCGAGATAAGCACCGTGCCCACAAACACGCCCCGCACAATGCGCGAGGCTTTGGGCGGCGGGTCGTAGGCTCCGCTCAAAAACGCCGACGTGAGCCACACGCCGATGTACACGGGCACCGCCACCAGCATATACTGCGGCGGATATGCGCCCGGCACAAACTTGTGGTTGTGTTCCCAATACTCCTTCAGGAAATACATCCCGAGCCATATTAGGCTGCCGTCCAGCAACAAAGGGGCCAGACGCACCGCCAGCCGCTCGGCCACCGCTGCGCCCGCCCGCAGCCAGATAGCGCCGTTGATTAGCGCCGAAAACAGCCCCGCCCGCTCCGGCGCAAAGTGCTTACGGGCAAAAATGACCATCGCCCGGTAGAACACAAACACGTAATTGACGCTCGTCCGCTTCGTGCTTTCGCCCTTGTAGTGAATGATGCGGGTGCCGGGGAAATAGTAGTTTTTCCAGCCCCCCAACGTCAGCCGGTACGACAGGTCAATGTCCTCGCCGTACATGAAATAATCTTCGTCGAGCAGCCCCACCTGGTCCAGCGCGGCTTTCCGTAGCAGCATAAACGCGCCGCTTAACACCTCAATTTCGTGGGTTTGCGCCGGGTCCAGAAAGCCCAGGTGGTAGCGGCCAAAAGTGCGCGATTTCGGAAATAAAGCACTCAGGCCAAATATCTTGTAGAACGCCACGGCGGGTGTGGGCAAACCCCGCTTGCTTTCGGGCAAAAACCGGCCCTGCCCGTCCAGCATTTTCACGCCCAGCCCGCCGCAATCGGGGTGCGCGTCCATAAAATCGCAACAGGCCCGGAAAGTGTCTTCCTCGACCACCGTGTCGGGGTTGAGCAGCAGTTGGTACTCGCCGGTGGCGCGGCGCAGGGCTTGGTTGTTGGCCTTGCTGAACCCCGGATTGTCTTGGTTGGCAATGAGAATGACTTCCAGAAAACGCGCCCGTACCATCGCCACGGAGCCATCGGCGGAGTTATTGTCCACTACAAAAACCTCGGCGGGCTGCCCCAGCTTTTCCACCGCCCGCCGCACCGAAAGCAGCGTCTGCTCCAGAAAGTAGCAAACGTTGTAATTGACGATGACGACGGAAAGCTTCAAGTTTTAGTGGTTAGTGATTAGCGGTTAGTGGTTAGTTTTTTTCTTAAAGCACCGACCAATTTAATCCGACAAAACTAACCACTGACCACTAAAAACTGACCGCTAATTGGCTTGCCGTTGCCGCTCCACGATGGAGCGGCCCAGCGTGATTTCGTCGGCGTATTCCAGTTCGCCGCCCACCGGAATGCCCCGCGCAATGGTGCTGATGTGCAGTTCGGGCAGGTCGCGCAGGCGGCGCGAGAGGTAGAAAGCCGTGGTGTCGCCTTCCATCGTGGGGCTGATGGCGAGAATAATTTCGCGGACTTCGGAATCGGCGGCACCGGCGCGGGCCACCAGCGAATCAATGTGCAAATCGCTGGGGCCGACCCCCTCAATGGGCGAAATAACCCCGCCCAGCACATGGTACACGCCCCGGTACTGGCCAGTATTTTCAATGGCAATAACGTCGCGCACATCGGCCACCACGCACACCTGGGCGTGGTCGCGCAGCTTGTTGGCACAAATGCTGCATTCCTCGCTGTCGGAAATGGAATGGCAGGTGCGGCAGTAGGTGATTTCAAACCGCATTTTGGCCAGCGCCTCGGCCAGCGAAGCGGTGATTTCGGTTTCGGCCTTGAGCAGGTGCAAGGCGAGGCGCAGGGCCGTTTTTTTGCCAATGCCGGGCAGACGGGCCAGCTCGCCCACGGCATTTTCAATGAGCTTAGAAGGAAAATCCATTCGTTGTTTTAGCTGTTCGCTGATGGCTGTTGGCTTTTTATGCGTAAGCCGCCTGACCTTGCAAAAGGCCACCAGCCAACGGCCCGCAGCTAAGAAATTTCGGCCCCGATGCCCCGGTCGTGGATGGCGGTGCAAAGCGGCTCCAATTCTTCGTAACTGCCCACTTTGACGCTGCATTTGCCTTTGTAGTGGATGAGCAGGGTGCATTGCTCAGCCTGCTCCGGCTCGTGGCCGCACACGTCAATCAGCGTTTTGATAACATGGTCAAAGGTGTTGACCTCATCGTTGAAAACGACGAGGCTACGTAGCCCGGCTTCTTCCTCCAGCAGCAGTACGTCTTCGTCAAAATCAATCTGCGGACGGGTGTTCATGCAACAAATTTACGGCAAAAAAACGACCAAACCGGCCGCGTCAAATAACTGCTTTCGGCGCGAAATCGTTTCGGCCCAAGCGGGCAACTCCCGCTTTCGGCCGTAATTTTCGGGCTTTAATTTCTTACCCCGATTTTTGCCGATGCCCTCTCCTACCCCACGCCCGGCGTTGCGCCGGTTTTTTTGGCTGTGGCTGGCGCTGCCTGCGCTGCCCACGCTGGCCCAAGCCCCGTTGGCCGGCAAGCAGCTCACCGTGCAGGATGCTTTCCTGAACCGCAGCCTGCAACCCGAAAACCTAAAGCAACTGGCCTGGATTCCGGGCAGCCCGGACGAGTTTGGCTACCTGCGGCCCGGCCCCAACGGGCAACCCGACGAACTGGTGCGGGGCACCGCCACGGGCCAGAACCTGGCGGTGGTGGTGAGCCAGCCCACCCTGGCCGCTGCCCTCAAAGCGGCGGGGGCCGACGAACCAAAAAACTTCCCGGCCGTGCAATGGCGCGATGCCAGTACATTAATCATCACCAGCCAGAACCAGGTGTTTGGTTACGATGTAAAAACGCAAAAGGCCAGCCGCCTTTTCGGTTACGACGCGGCGGCTGACAACGTGGAAATGGACCCCACCAAAACCCGCGTGGCCTATACCAAAGCCCAGAACCTGTACATCGCCGCTGCTGGCCGCGAAAACGAGGCCGTGACCACCGAAACCAACCCCGGCATCGTGAACGGGCAGGCCGCCCACCGCTCCGAATTTGGCATCACCAAAGGCACGTTCTGGAGCCCGACGGGCACCAAGCTGGCCTATTACCGCATGGACCAGACGATGGTGAGCGACTACCCGCTGGTGGACCTTTCGACCACGCCCGCCCGCCTCAAAAACATCAAGTACCCAATGGCCGGCGATGCCAGCCACCAGGTTACGGTGGGCGTGTACGACCTGGCCACGCGCCGCACCATTTTCCTGCAAACCGGCGAGCCGAAGGAGCAATACCTGACCAACCTGGCCTGGAGCCCCGACGAGAAAAGCATTTACCTGGCCGTGCTCAACCGGGGCCAGAACGAGATGAAGCTCAACCAGTACGATGCCAGCACCGGAGCTTTCATCAAAACACTGTTTGAGGAACGAGATGCCAAGTACGTGGAGCCGCTCACCCCGGCCGCGTTCGTGCCCGGCCACCCCGACCAGTTCGTTTGGCAGAGCCAGCGCGATGGGTTTATGCACCTGTATTTGTACGACACCAGCGGCCGGTTGCTGCGTCAACTTACGCACGGGCCGTGGGTGGTGACGGATATGCTGGACTTTGTGAACAAGGGCCGCGACATCGTGTATGCCAGCACGGCCGACAGCCCGCTGGAGCGGCACCTGTACGCCGTGCCGGTGAGCGGCGGCGAACCACGCAAGCTCACGCAAGGCACGGGCACCCACACTGCCACGCTGGCTCCGTCGGGCAATTATTTCCTGGATAATTTCAGCTCCCAAGTCACGCCGCGCACCATTCGCGTGGTGGGCGTGGCCGATGGCAAGAACAAGCGCCTGCTGCTGAACGCCGCCAACCCCCTGACGGCCTACCAGCTAGGCGAAACCAAGCTGTTTCCAATCAAGGCTGCCGATGACCAAACTGACCTGTACTGCCGCCTGATAACACCGCCCAACTTTGACCCCGGCAAGAAGTACCCGGTGGTGGTGTACCTCTACGGCGGCCCGCACGTGCAACTCGTGACGGAAAGCTGGCTCGGCGGTTCCAACCTCTGGATGCAGATGATGGCCCAGAAAGGCTACGTGGTGTTCACGGTGGATTCGCGCGGCTCCGGCAACCGGGGGCGCGACTTTGAGCAAGCCACCTTCCGCCAACTCGGCACCGCCGAACTGGCCGACCAACTGGAAGGCGTGAAGTACCTGAAAACCTTGCCTTACGTGGACCCAACCCGCCTGGGAATCCACGGCTGGAGCTTCGGCGGCTTTATGACCACCACGCTGATGACGCGGGCACCGGGCACGTTCAAGGTGGGCGTGGCCGGCGGCCCGGTCATCGATTGGCGCAAATACGAAGTCATGTACACCGAGCGCTACATGGATACACCCCAGGAAAACCCCCAGGGCTACGCCACCGCCAACCTCACCAAATACATCCCGCAACTAAAAGGCCGCCTGCTGCTTATCCACGGCACCGTGGACGACGTAGTGGTGTGGCAACACTCGCTTGACTACCTCAAAACCGCCGTGGACGACGACGTGCAGCTCGACTATTTTGTGTACCCCGGCCACCCGCACAACGTGCTGGGCAAAGACCGGGCGCACCTCTACCAGAAGGTGACGCAGTATTTTGACGAACACCTATGATAACGCCATCCGCCGACTTCAAAAAAGTTCTCAAATCACTTTCCGACAAGGAGAAAGACACGCTGCTGCTCCGCGCCATCAAGCGCGACGACGAACTGCACGAAGCCCTGCGCTTTGAGTTGCTGGAAGAGGTGACGCTGGCCAGCGTACAGGCCGAAGCCGAGGACCGGATTCACGAGGTGTTAAGCCTCAGCCTGTCGGGGTTTCAGTTGTCCCGCTTTCTGCCCAAAGCCGTGGGCAAGGCCCTCAAGGAAGTGGCCCGCGCCCGGCGCATCACCAAAAGTAAACACCTGGAAATTGACCTGGATATGTACCTGTTGCGGCTGCTGTTCCGCAACTTTTCCGGACCGTTGGGGTCGTCGCACGCCATGTTTTACAAAGGGGTGGCGCGGCTCACTTTTCGCACCGCCAACCTGGTGCTGAAAAACCTGCACGAAGATTATTGGCTGGAATACAAGGGCGAGCTGGACGATTTTTTTCAGCGCCTGAACACCTACGACAACCGCTGGCAATTATCGTTTGAATTACCTCACGAATTCGCAATACCCCACTGAAACGACTTTTTTCAGCGCATAAAAAAGGCTTGCCAAACGGCAAGCCTTTTTTGTAAAACCAAGCGGAGACGGAACACTCCGGGCCGAAAAAATTACTGTTTACTGCTTGCCAATGACGTTGAACTCCAACGTAAAAGTGTCGTCAATGGCTTTGTCGCCGATGCTGGCGAAGAACGACTTGGAGCCGTACTTGAGGCCGTATTTCGTGCGGTCAATCGTGACCTTGCCGCTGGCAGCGGCCACCCCACCTTTCACGCCCGCTTTGGCCGGGAAGCTGATGCGGTTGGTTACGCCCTTGATGGTCATCTCGCCAGTCAGCGTCACGTTGTCAGCGTCGGCTTTGGCTCCTTTGATGGGGGTCACGCTCGTGATTTTGAAGGTGGCGGTAGGGTACTTATCCACCAGGAAAAAATCGTCGGTCGCCATGTGGCCGTAGAATTTGGCCTGCGTGTCGGCATCGGTGATGTCGGTGGCCTTCAAGGTTTTCATCTCCACCGTTACGTTGCCGCCTACCAGCTTGTCGCCCTGCCCCAGCAACTCGCCGTCGCTGAACTGAATGGTGCCGTTGTGGCCGTGCGTCACGGCCTTGCCCGCCCAGCCCAGGGTGCTGAGTTGCGGCTGCAGCTTGTAGGGCTGTGCGGCTTTAGTTACCGCAGCCCTTTGGTTGGTAGCGGTGGCCGGGGTGGTTTTGGGTGCGTCAGCAGCCGAAACGTTGCTGAGTGCGAACGCAGCAAAAAGAACGGGCAGAATGATTTTTTTCATGGGTTTGTTAAGCTTGGTAAAGTGAAAATTTAAAAATCAACCCTTTCGGGGCCGATTGCAACGGTGAAAACAAAAGTTGACGAAGCCGCAGAGGCGGTGTTTAAGTGTCGCTACGAATCTTGTCCAGCAGCTCGTTGAGCTGCCGTAATTCGGCACTGCTCAGGTTGCCAAACCCCGACTCGGTGGACGACAAGGCTCCGCTGTCGGTAATGGCTTGCAGCAGCGTCAGGCCGGCCTCGGTGATGCGGATGTCCACGGCGCGGCGGTTGGCCGGGCACACCTGCCGGGTAACGAGCTTTTTTTCCTCCAGCTTGTCCACGATGCGCGAGGCATTACTGGTTTTGTCCAGCATCCGCTCAATGAGCAGCGCCACGGTGGCCGGCCGGGGGTGCTGCCCGCGCAGAATCCGCAGGACGTTGAACTGCGGCAAGGTCAGCCCATGCGCTTTGAAAAAGCCCGACTGACGCACTTGAAACCAGTTGGCTGTGTAAATAAGGTTGATAGTCGCCTTTTGCTGCTCGCTGCTGAAAGCGGGTTGCTTTATCTCGTCTTCAATTCGCATTCGGTGCGGGTGGATTCGGGAGCAAATTTAGTGTCCATACATTTAATGTTGCGACATTGTTCCGCCGCCGGTTAAAAAGTATCGGCCGGATTGGTGGCCGCTTGGCTTTTCTGCTTTATCATTGCAGTGAAAAGCCACAACTCCATCCCAATTTCAGCCCGGTTCGTATAACGGGCACATTTTTTTCTTTTTCCCATGCGTCAGTTTATTTTCTCGTTTTTAGTGGTCGCCGGGCTGGCAGCCCTGGCCCACCCCGCCGTTGCCCAAGAAGGCGGCAAGCCCGTCACCCCCAGCAAGAACACCCGTTACATCCTGCGCAACAGCGTTGTGATGGAGCGCAAAGGCAGTGCCATGGTTCCGCTGGATGGCAACATCAAGCTGCCCAACGGCACGAAGGTGAACTACAAAAGCGGCATCGTGGAGTTGCCGACCGGCAAAATCACGACCCTGCACGAAGGCGACTACGTGAAAGCCGACGGCAGCATCGTGTTTGCCACCCCAGCCAGTGCTGCCGCCGCAATGGGCAACGAAGCCCAAACGCAGTTGCCGCCCGACACCAAATTTTCCAACTACATCATCACCGGCAACGCGCCTTCGGCATCCGGCTCGGCCCGGCAAGTGCTCTTGCTCCAGGAAAAAATCAACCTGCTCAATCAAAAGATTGACCTGATGGCCAAAGCCCAGACCACGCCCGTACCCACCACCCAGATTGACCAACAACTTCTGGAGTTGGAATCGGAACTGGCCCTAGCATCCGGGAAATAAAACCGGTTTCTTCCTGCGCCCCTTAAAAAACCGGCCCGTTGCGTGCAGCGGGCCGGTTGCGTTTGCTGGCAGCCGGTTTTACGGGGCGGTGAGGCCACGACCCGAAAGTTGTGGCACCGCTCCGGCAATTACCCCAGCGACAACTGCCCCGCCTGCTCCTGCACTAGGCCAAACGGTTCATCGCGCACGATGAGAAACCCGTCCAAATCGTGCAACTCGGCCAGGCCACTGATGTTCAATGCCGAAGCAATACCCAAACTGGTTTCCACCATGCAGCCAAGCATGGGGCGCAGGCCGTGGGCGCGGGTTTGGCGCAGCAGCCCGATGCCGCGCCGGTAGCTGCCGGCCTTCATCAGCTTCACGTTCACGGCATGAAATTGCCGAGCGATTTCGGCAAAATCGGCGGTGTCGGTCACGGACTCGTCGGCCACCAGCGGCACGGTGGTGCGGGGGCGCAGGTAGCGGTAGTCGTCGGCCAGTGCTGCGGGCAGGGGCTGTTCCAACAGGCGCAGGTTGAGGCCGGGCAGGCGGGCCGCTTCGGCCAGAAATTGCCGCACCGCCTCGCCATCGGGCCAGGTTTCATTGCCGTCGGCCAGCAGGGCGTGGCCGGGTAGCAGGCGGGCCACCTCGCGCAGCAAGTCCAATCCTTCGGCGGCGTTCACCTTGACTTTGAGCAGTGCAAACCGGGCCGCGTTCTGGGCTTGGATGAACCCAGCCAATTCCCCAATGGGCATGATGGGCAGCGAAAATGCCGTGGGCACGGCCGCTGCCGGCTGCGGTACTTTCAAGAACTGCCACACCGGCTGCCCGGCGCAAGCGGCCAGCCAGTGCGTAAGAGCTGATTCCAGCGCAAAACTTAGCGCGTGGGCCACAGGCGTAGCAGTCAGCAGCGCGGCCAGGTCGGCCAACGTTTCCGCTTGGGCCAGGCCCTGGCTTTGCAACTGCTCAAACTGGTGGGTCAGCAGCGTCGGGGTTTCGCCGTAGCGCACGTTGGGGGCGGCTTCGCCCGCGCCGTGGTGACCCTGGCCGCTCACGCGCAGCACGAGGTTGGTTTTGGTGGTGCTGGCGTTGCGCGAAATCTTCCAGACGTAGCGCAGCGGCAGCTCGTGGGCGGTCAGGGTCCAGGTGGGCACGGGGGGCGGGCGAGAAATTGAAAGCGCAAAGAACGGGGCGGTTACTTTTGCCGCATGAAGTCCCGCGCCGCCGTTGTGTTTTTCCTGCTCCCGTTTATAGCGGGTTTGCTCATTCTGTTTCTGAACACCAGCGGGGGGCTGGCCGTGGCCGGCACCCGGCCGCTCAGCCTGGGGCTGGCCGCTCGCTGGCTGGGACTGGCGGGCCTGGCCTGGCTGGTGGCCCGGCGCGGCTCCCTCACCGGCTGGATTGTGTTCAATATGCTGGTTGGCGTTGCGCTGGGCTACGATTCGCCGGAAGTGGCCGTGAGCCTGAAAGTGCTGAGCGACGCTTTTCTGCGGCTGGTGAAAACCATCATTGCGCCGCTGGTATTTGCGACGCTGGTGGTGGGCATCGCCGGGCACTCCGACCTCAAGCAAGTGGGCCGCATGGGGCTTAAGGCCCTGATTTACTTTGAGGTCGTCACCACCTTCGCCCTCTTCATCGGCTTGGCCGCCATCAACCTAACGCGGGCCGGGGTGGGCATGGCCCCCATCGTGGGCGAGGCCGACAAGCTGGCCGCCGCCGCCCCCCAAACGGCCGCCGACATCATCCTGCACATTTTCCCCGAAAACATTGCCAAATCGGTAGCCGAAGGCCAGGTGCTACAAGTCGTTATCTTCGCCATCATCTTCGGCATCGGGCTGGCGCTGGTGCCCGACGGCCGCCCCCGCCAACTCATGCTGGGCTTCGCCGAGGGCTTGAGCGAAGTGATGTTCAAGTTCACCAACGTGGTGATGTTTTTCGCGCCGCTGGGCGTGGGCGGGGCGCTGGCCTTCACGGTGGGCAAACTGGGCCTGGCCCCGCTCTACAACGCCCTGCAACTGCTGGGCACCCTGTACGGAGCGCTGATAGCCTTCGTGTTGCTGGTGCTGCTGCCGGTGGCGCTGCTGGCGCGGGTGCCGCTGCGGCGCTTCATTGCGGCGGTGGCCGAGCCGGTCAGCATTGCCTTCGCCACCACGAGCAGCGAAGCCGCCCTCCCCCGTGCTATGGAAGCAATGGAGGGCTTGGGGGTGCCGCGCCGCATCGTGGCCTTCGTCATGCCCACCGGCTATTCCTTTAACCTGGACGGCACCACGCTCTACCTGTCGCTGGCGGCCGTGTTTGTGGCCCAGGCCGCCGGGGTGCCGCTCTCGTTTGGCCAGCAGCTCCTGATGGTGTTCACGCTGATGCTCACCAGCAAAGGCGTGGCCGGGGTGCCCCGTGCGTCGCTGGTTATCCTGCTGGCCACAGTGGCTTCGTTTGGGCTGCCCGCCTGGCCAGTGTTCATCATCCTGGGCATTGACGCGCTGATGGACATGGCCCGCACCGCCGTGAACGTACTGGGCAACTGCCTGGCCACAACGGTAGTGGCCCGCTGGGAAGGCGAGTTCGTGGACGACTACGTGGGGCCGGATTTGGAGGCAGTGGCTGATACGTGAACGAGTACCCCGAAGCGGTGCTTCGGATACGAGCGCAGCGAGTAAAGCCGCTGAACGGCTGCCCAACGAAGGCACGAAGCAGCACTTCGCTGCACTCGTATCCGAAGCACAGCTTCGGGGTACTCGTTCAACGGCCGCCTAATTCCGCACGGCAATCAGCAGCCCCAACTCCTTGTACCGCAGGTTAAACTTCTTCGCAATCATCGCATTGGTCAGCGAACCCCGGTAGATGTACACGCCGCTGCGGAAATGCTCGTTCGTAAACAGCACTTCGTTGATGCCGCCGTGCTGCGAAATCTCCTGCAACAGCGGGGTGAAAATGTTGCTAAGGGCATTGGTGGCCGTGCGCGGCACCCGCGAGGCGATGTTGGGGACGCAGTAGTGTATCACGTCGTACTTGCGGAAAACGGGGTTGCTGTGGCTGGTCACTTCGCTGGTTTCAAAGCAGCCGCCCTGGTCAATGCTCACGTCAATCAGCACCGAGCCGGAACTCATGCTGGCCACCATTTCTTCGGGCACCATGAACGGAATCCGGCCATCTTCGGGGGTCAAAGCGCCAATCACCACATCGGCCCGGCGGATTTGCTGGCTCAGCGCAAACGTGTCCAACGTGCTGGTATAGAGCTGCATTCCCAGGTTGTGCTTGAGGCGGCGCAGCTTGTAGAGGTGGTTGTCAAACACCTTGACCTCGGCCCCTAGCCCGGTGGCGGCGCGGGCCGCGTACTCGGCCACCGTGCCCGCCCCCAGGATGACCACCTGCGACGGCGGCACCCCCGTGATGCCGCCCAAAATGATGCCCTTGCCCTCGTTGGACCGCGCCAGGTATTCGGCCGCCACCAGCATGACCGTGGAGCCGGCGATTTCGCTCATCGCCCGCACCACCGGCCGCGCCCCGCTCGGGTCTTTCATGAACTCGTAGCCGATGGCGTTGATTTTTTTGCGCATCAGCGCCGCGATGTACTCGGCATTCATGGCCCCCATTTGCAGGGCCGAAATCAGGGTTTGCCCGGCGTGCAGCAACTCAATTTCTTCGGCCGTGGGCGGGGCCACTTTCAGCACAATGTCGGCCTTGTACACCTCTTCGGCTGAATACGCCACGGTCGCGCCCGCTTCGGAGTAGTTGTGGTCCGAATACTTGCTCGGCTCGCCCGCGCCGGCTTCCAGCACCACCTCGTGGCCCGCCGACACCAGGTGCTGCACGGCTTCGGGGGTCAGGCCGATGCGGTTTTCCTGCAACGAGGTTTCGCGGGGCAAGCCAATGAACAGCTTGCGTTTGCGCGTTTCCACGGCCAGCATGGACTCCTGCGTGAAGTAGGCGCGGCTGGTCGCCAACGACTCAAACCCAGTGGGTAATTTTTCGGGCATAATCATTTCACGCGAAGTTTTGTAAAGCTGAAAACCCAAAGCCGGAAAGTTAAAGCCGCTCGTTCTACGAGGCTTTGGGTTTGCGACTTTGGGTTTCCAGCTTTACAAAACTTCGCGTGTGATAAAGGATAAATGAATTTCCCGGCTTTCGTCCGGCGCTACGCTCAGGCTAACTTGCAGGTGGGGCAGCGGCAGCAGCGGGGCCACGCGCTCCGGCCATTCCACCAAGCAAAGATACCCCGAATCAAAATACTCGGCCGCGCCCAGCCGCTCGGCTTCGGCCGGGCTGTCCAGCCGGTAAAAATCAAAATGATACACCGGCTGCTCGTCCCGGTCGCGGTATTCGTTCACGAGGCTGAACGTGGGGCTGCTCACGGCATCGGCCACGCCCAGCGCAGCGGCCAGGGCGCGGATGAGGGTGGTTTTGCCGGCCCCCATCTCCCCTGCAAACGCCACCACCGGGCAACCCGCCGCCGCAAGGACCGCCCGCAGTTGGGCGGCAGCGGCGGGCAGGTCGGCCAGGGTGGGAACAAGAATCGGGGCGAACTTCACGGCGCAAAATTAAGCGCCCCGCCGCCTGGTCTTTGCACCGGCTGGCTGAAATGCCCCCGAATTACTTTCGCTTCCCGAACAGAACTTTCGCCCGGAGCTTTCTCCCAGTGGTTCGCAAAACATAAGCCAACATCCATCAGCTAAAAACTCCATGCACGTTTCTCAAATGGCCGCCGGCCTCATCGGCTCCGAAATCATCAAAATCGGCAACGAGGTGGCCGAGCGCATCCAGCAGGGTGCGGAAATCTGCAATCTTACCATTGGCGATTTTGACCCCAGCATCTACCCCATTCCCCCGGAACTGGCCGCCGGAATCACCGCTGCCTATCAGGCCGGCTACACCAACTACCCGCCCGCCAACGGTCTGGCCGAACTGCGGCTGGCCGCCGCCGACTTTCTGCAAGCGCGGCTGGGCCTGACCTACCCGGCCGCCGATTTTCTGGTGGCCGGCGGCTCACGCCCACTCATCTACGCCACCTACCGGGCGCTGTTGGATGCCGGCGACCGGGTGGTGTTCCCCATCCCAAGCTGGAACAACAACCACTATTGCCACCTGACGGGGGCCACGCCCGTGGGGGTGCCCACCCGCCCCGAAAACAACTTCATGCCCACCGCCGCCGACCTGGCCCCGCACCTGGCCGGAGCCACGCTGCTGGCCCTCTGCTCGCCCCAAAACCCGACAGGAACCGTATTTTCGGAAGCCGCACTCACCGAAATCTGCGACCTCGTGCTGGCCGAAAACCAGCGGCGCGGCCCCGACGAAAAACCCCTCTACGTCATCTACGACCAGATTTATTGGCTCCTGACCTTCGGCGCGGCCCGGCACTTCGACCCGATGCGCTTGCGGCCCGCTATGCGGCCCTACGTCATCTACATTGACGGCATTTCCAAATGCTTCGCCGCCACCGGCGTGCGGGTAGGCTATGCGTTCGGTCCGGCCCCGATTATTGATAAAATGAAGTCCCTACTGGGCCACGTCGGAGCCTGGGCACCCAAAGCCGAGCAGGTAGCCACCGCCCACTTCCTGCCCCAAACGGCGGCCGTGGATGCCTACCTCGCCCATTTCAAAACGGCCATCCAAACCAGCCTGCAAACTCTATACGACGGCCTGCAAGCCCTGAAAGCCGCCGGCCTGCCCGTGGATGCCGTGGCACCCACCGGGGCCATCTACCTCACCGTCAAGCTGGACATTCTGGGCCGCACCGCCCCCGATGGACAGGTGCTGACTACAACCAAAGAGGCCACGTCCTACCTCATTGCCGCCGCTGGGCTGGCCGTGGTGCCGTTCAGTGCTTTCGGCTCGGCCGCGTCGGAGCCGTGGTTTCGGCTCTCGGTCGGCGGCGCGTCGCAGACCTCGATTGGGGCGGCGTTGCCGAGGCTGCGGGCGGCGCTGGAGCAGTTGGGGTAGCTGTTCGGTCACTTTTTGCGACGGCAATACGTTTGCAGTCGCGTTCGCCTTATCTTTAGCTTATGAACACGCTGAACCTGACCATTCCGCTCACCATTCCGCAGTTGGCCGCTTTGGTGCGGGCACAGTTCTCGCCCACCGAACGCCAGCAGTTAGTTGAGCTGGTTTCGGAACCTACGGCCTTGCCTTCGGTCGCCGACGATTTACGCGAGGCGTTTGCAGAGTTGAAGCAGTACCAGCGAGGCGAGTTGGAGCTACAATCGCTCGATGACTTCTTGCGGGAAGCATGAGTTACCGCATCAAGTTGCTGCCAACTTTTTCAAGGGCTGCCAAACCGTTGATTAAGAAATTTCCTTCGCTAGCCACCGAGTTGCGTCGCTTGCAAAAAATACTGCGCGAGAACCCTACGCACGGCGAATCGTTAGGTCGCAACTGCTACAAAATCCGTTTGGCAATCGAGAGTAAAGGCGTTGGTAAAAGTGGTGGCGCTCGCGTTATTACTTACGTGACCGTAGTGGCTGAAGAAGTGGTGCTACTGACGATGTACGACAAAGCGGAACGGGCCAACCTTGACCCCAACGAATTAAAAGAATTGTTGAAACTTCTGGAGCAATAAAAAAGACCGGCTTCGCAGCCGGTCTTTTTTATTGCCATCAACTCAGGATTCTACCCCTTCGCCGTCAGCGTAATGTACGGGATGATGCACTCTTCCAGTGAGATGCCGCCGTGCTGGAACGTGTCCTTGTAGTAGTTTACGTAGTAGTTGTAGTTGTTGGGGTAGGCGAAGAAGTAGTCGCCCAGCGTGAAGACGTAAGCCGTGCTAACGTTCTCGCGGGGCAGGAAAATACGCTCCGGCTTGCGGACCACGTACACGTCACGCGAATCCTCGAATCCCAGATTTTTACCATGCTTGTAGCGCAGGTTGGTGTTGGTATTGCGGTCGCCCACAATCTTGTAGGGGCGCTTGCAGCGAATGGTGCCGTGGTCGGTGGTGATGATGAGCTTGCCTTTTTTCTCGGCAATGATTTGCAGCATTTCGTAGAGCGGCGAGTGCAGAAACCACGATTTGGTGATGCTGCGGTAGGCCGATTCGTCGGCGGCGAGTTCCCGAATCATGGCCATGTCGGTGCGGGCGTGCGAGAGCATATCCACAAAGTTGTACACGATGACGTTGCACTTGTAGTTGTTGTGCAGGTTCGCCATTTTGCCCAGCAAGTCCTTGCCTGCTTGCAGGTTCGTGATTTTGTGGTAGCTGTGCCGGGCCTTCTGGTTGTTCTTCTGGAAATTGATTTCCATGAACTCGGCTTCGTGCAGGTTTTTGCCCTCGTCGTCGTCGTCCCACACCCACAGGTTGGGGTATTTTTTCTGGATATCGGCGGGCATCATGCCCGCAAAAATGGCGTTGCGGGCGTAGGCCGTGGTGGTGGGCAAAATGGCGTAGTACATCTCCTCGCTGTCCACCGTAAACAACTCCGTGATAATCGGTTCCAGCACTTTCCACTGGTCGTAGCGCAGGTTGTCAATCAGCAGAAAGTACACGGGCGTGTCGCCGGTGGCTTTCATGGTCGGAAACACCCGGTCCTTGAACAACTGGTGCGACATGAGCGGCGCGTACTTATCGTTGCCGTTCACCCAGTCCTCGTAGTTTTCGGTGATGAAGCGGCCAAACTGGGTGTTGGCTTCTTCCTTCTGCATATTGAACACCTCGGCCATGCTCTTGCCCTCGGTTTCGTTGATTTCCAACTCCCAATACACCAGCTTCTTGTACACCTCGGCCCACTCGGCGGGCGAGAGGCGGTCGGAAAGCTGCATCCCGAGTTGCCGGAAGTCGCGCTGGTAGCCGGAATTGGTGGCTTCCGTCACCAAACGCTTGTTGTCCAGCACCTTTTTCACGGCCAGCAAAATCTGGCTGGGGTTCACGGGCTTGATGAGGTAATCGGCGATTTTGGCCCCGATGGCCTCTTCCATGATGTGCTCTTCCTCGCTTTTGGTAATCATCACGACCGGCACCGTGGGGCGGATGGCCTTGATTTCGGTCAGGGTTTGCAGCCCGCTGAGGCCGGGCATATTCTCATCCAGAAACACGATGTCATACGTCTGGTCCTGAATGCGCTCCACGGCATCGGCCCCGCTATTGACGGGCGTTACGTCGTAGCCTTTTTCCTTGAGAAACAGGATGTGCGGCTTCAACAAATCAATTTCGTCGTCGGCCCAGAGAATGGTGGTTTGCATGAAATAGCGCCAGCATGAAGCCCGCGAGTCGGTGAAGAGGAATTGCCGCCCAACTTTGGCGCGGCACCCCCAAAGACTGTGAAACGCGCCGCAAAGTTGCGAATTGCCCGCCCCGTAAAAATAATCGGGCCACGCGGGGCGAACTTTGCGGGCACAACCGGCCGGTGGCCAAGCCTCCTGCCCCGCCAAGTCCCGCAGTCCCTTGAACAAAAAAAAGATTTTCAACGACCCGGTTTACGGCTTCGTCACCATCCCGACCGAACTACTCTTTGACCTCATTGAACACCGTTATTTTCAGCGGTTGCGGCGGATTCAGCAGCTGGGCCTGACGGGGTTTGTGTATCCGGGGGCGTTGCACACGCGGTTTCACCACGCGCTGGGGGCCATGCACCTGATGCAGTTGGCCTTGCGGACGCTCAAAGACAAGGGCACGAAGATTTCGGCGGCCGAGGGCGAGGCGGCGCTGATTGCCATTTTGCTGCACGACATCGGGCACGGGCCGCTGTCGCACGCGCTGGAAACGGCTATTTTTCAGGACGTACCGCACGAGCAACTCTCGCTCTACCTCATGCAGCGGCTGAACGACGAGTTTGGCGGGCGGCTGACGCTGGCCATTGCCATTTTTCAGGGTACTTACGAGCGGCCGTTTTTCCATCAACTCGTAAGTAGTCAGTTGGATATGGACCGGCTCGACTACCTCAACCGCGACTCGTTCTACACCGGCGTGGCCGAGGGGCGACCGGGAGCCGACCGCCTCATCAAGATGCTGCAAGTGCACGATGGGCGGCTGGTGCTGGAAGAAAAAGCCGTGTATTCGGTCGAGAATTTTCTGGTGAGCCGGCGGTTGATGTACTGGCAAGTATATCTGCACAAGACCGTGACCAGCGCCGAGCAGATGGTAATTCGCACCGTGCAACGCGCCCGCGACCTCGCCCGGCAGGGCGTGGAAGTACCCGCCAATTCGTGCTTGGCCTACTTTTTGGGCCGGGCCGCGACGCTGGCCGAATTTGAACAGGACGAGAAAATCCTCAACCACTTCGTGGAACTGGACGATTTCGACATCTGGTCGGCCATCAAAGCCTGGAGCAGCCACCCCGACAAAGTGCTTAGCTACTTAGCCAAGAGTATTTTGCACCGCAACCTGCTCAAAATCGTGCTGGCTCCCGAACCGTTCGACCCCGAATTTCGGCTCGGCATCCGCGACCTGATTGAGGCCAAGTTCGGGCTGCCACCGGCCGAAGCCGAGTTGCTGCTCATTGCGGGCCGCCTCAGCAACAGTGCCTACAACGCCGAGCCGGGCCACGCCATTGAGATTCTGACCAAAAAGGGTGACGTGGTGAACGTTATGGAAGCATCGGACCTGCCCAACATCCGCGCCCTGAGCCAGCGGGTAGAAAAGTTTTACATTTGCTACCCAAAAGAAATCATCTAGTTAGTGGTCAGTGATTAGCGGTTAGTACCAGACAAAAAGCCACTGACCATTAACCGCTAACCGCTGGTCACTGACCACTAATTTTGCCCCATGAAATTCACCGTTGGCCAAATTGCGGAAGTGCTGGGCGGGGTGGTCGAAGGCGACCCCGCGCTGCCCATTTCCAGCCTGGCAAAAATTGAGGAAGCCCAAGCCGGTTCGCTCTCCTTTCTGGCGAATGCCAAGTACGAGCCTTTTTTGTACGACACCCAGGCTTCGGCTGTCATTGTGGGCTTGGCGCAGGCATTACGTCAGCCGGTGGCCGCTACGCTCATTCGCGTGGCCGACCCCTATGCCAGTTTCAGTCAACTGCTGGAATTTTACGCCCAGGCCCTGCGAACCGGCAAGCGCGGCGTGGAGCAACCCTCGTACCTGGCCGAAACCGCTACCGTGGGCGATGGGAACTACCGAGGCGCGTTTTCGTATATCGGCGAAAGTTGTCGTCTGGGAGCCAACGTGTTGGTATTCCCCCATGCCTACATTGGCGACCGGGTGACGATAGGCGAAGGCAGCGTGATTCACGCCGGGGCCAAGATTTACGCCGACACCGTAATTGGCCGGTTTTGCGTGATTAAGGCCGGCGCAGTGGTCGGCACCGACGGCTTTGGGTTTGCGCCCCAGCCCGATGGCTCTTACAAGGCCATTCCGCAGATTGGCAACGTGGTGCTGGAGGACTTTGTGAGCATCGGAGCCAATGCCACCGTGGACTGCGCCACGCTGGGTTCGACGGTGGTGCGGGAGGGCAGCAAAATTGATAACCTCGTGCAGTTGGCCCACAACGTGGAAATTGGCCGCCACACGGTCATCGCGTCTCAATCGGGCCTGGCTGGCTCGGCCAAAATCGGGGACTACTGCGTGCTGGCCGGGCAGGTGGGCATGGCCGGGCACATCTCGCTGGCCAATAAAACCACCGTCACGGCGCAATCGGGAGTAGGCAAAACGGTGAAGCAGGAAGGCACCATTTTGCAAGGCTCCACGGCCTTTGACTTCAAGCAGAACCAGCGGGCGCAGGTGGTGTTCCGGCAGTTGCCCGCCCTGGTGCAGCGCCTGGAGCGGCTCGAGCGGGCCGCCAACGCGCCGGAAAAGCCCTAGCTTTGTGCTTGGTTTATGGTTTTTAGTTTTTGGATTTTGGTTTGAATTGCCCTGCAATTGACCCACGGCCCAAAAACCAAAAACCAAAAACCAAAAACCAACCAGCATGAACGACAAGCAACACACTATTAAAGCGCCCGTGACGGTGCGCGGCATCGGGCTGCATACCGGCGTGGAGGCGACCATGACGTTCTGCCCGGCTCCGGTGAACCACGGCTACAAGTTTCAGCGCGTGGACCTGCCCGGCCAGCCCATCGTGGATGCCGACGTGGACAACGTAGTGGACCTGAGCCGGGGCACCACCATTGAACAAAACGGGGCGCGGATAAACACCGTCGAACACACGCTGGCGGCCCTTGTGGGCTTGCAGCTCGACAACGTGCTGATGCAGCTTTCTGGCCCCGAACCGCCGATTATGGACGGCTCGGCGGCTGAATTCATCAAGGCCCTGAACGAAGTGGGACTGGAGGAGCAAAACGCCCTGCGGAACTACTACGAAATCCCGGACACGATTCGCTACCTGGACAATGCGCGGGGCGTGGAAATTGCCGCTCTGCCCCTGGCCGAGTACCGCCTCACGGTGATGGTGGACTACAACTCGCCGGTGCTGGGGTCGCAGCACGCCACCCTAACTGACATCAGCCAGTTTGAGGACGAGATTTCCTCGTCGCGCACGTTCTGCTTTTTGCACGAACTGGAGCAACTCTACAAGTCCAACCTCATCAAGGGCGGCGACCTGAGCAACGCCATCGTGGTGGTGGACCGGGTGGTGAGCGACGACGAGTTGAGCGAGTTGGCCGCCATGCTGGGCAAGCCCCGTGTGAGCGTCCGCAAAGAAGGCATCCTCAACAACGTGGAGCTGCGCCACAAAAACGAACCCGCCCGCCACAAGCTGCTCGACCTCGTGGGCGACCTCGCCCTGGTGGGCCGCCCGCTGAAAGGCCAGATTCTGGCCGCCCGGCCCGGCCACGCCGCCAACGTGGCGTTTGCCAAGAAGATAAAAAAGAAAATGCTGGAGGAGCGCAGCAACCCTGTGCCGCAGTACGACCCCAGCCGCGAACCGGTGATGGACATCAACCGCATCATGCAGGTGCTGCCCCACCGCTACCCGTTTTTGCTGATTGACAAGGTGATTCACCTGGACGAGCAGGTGGTGACGGCCGTGAAGAACGTGAGCATGAACGAGCCTTTTTTCCAGGGTCATTTTCCGGGCAACCCCGTGATGCCCGGCGTGTTGCAGATTGAGGGCCTGGCCCAAACCGGCGGCATTCTGGTGATGAACACCGTGCCCGACCCCGAAAACTACTGGCAGTATTTCCTGGGCATCGAAAATGCCCGGTTCCGCAAAAAAGTGCTGCCCGGCGACACCATCATTTACCATTGCCAACTGTTGTCCCCCATCAAGCGCGGCATTGCCAAAATGCGCGGCCAAGCCTTCGTGAACGGCAAAGTGGTGTGCGAAGCCGAAATGAGCGCCGCCATCGTCCGCAAGGACGCTTGATTTTTAAGTTATGAATTATGAGTTATGAATTATGAGTTGGTCCGTTGTTATTCAGTGCGCCCACTTACCCAACTTATAACTCATAACTCATAACTCATAACTTACCTGAAGAATGATTTCTCCTCTAGCCTACATCCACCCCGACGCTAAACTAGCCGAAGGTATTACCGTTGAACCTTTTACGACCATTTATGGCGACGTGACCATTGGAGCCGGTACGTGGGTGGGGCCGAACGTGACCATTATGGATGGGGCGCGGATTGGGTCCAATTGCCAGATTTTTCCGGGGGCAGTGGTGAGCGGCATTCCGCAGGATTTGAAATTTGACGGCGAAAAAACCACCGCCGTGGTGGGCGACCACACCGTGTTGCGCGAGTGCGTGACCGTGAACCGGGGCACCGTGGACCGGGGCGAAACCCGCGTGGGGGCGCACTGCCTGTTGCAAGCCTACGTGCACGTGGCCCACGACTGCCTGATTGGCGACAACTGCGTGATTTCGGGCACTACCCAGATTGCCGGGCACGTCACGGTGGGCGACTGGGCTATTCTGGGGGGCGGGGCACTGGTGCAGCAGTTTGTGCGGATTGGCCCCCACGCTTTCATCGGCGGCGGAACGCTGGTGCGAAAAGACGTGCCGCCCTACGTGAAGGCGGGCCGCGAACCCCTGGCCTACGCCGGGGTCAATTCGGTGGGCCTGCGGCGGCGCGGCTTCTCGGACGCGCAACTGCTGGACATTCACAACCTGTACCGACTGCTGTTCCTGAGCGGCCACAACACCCAGGATGCGCTGGAACGCATTGAAGCGGAGATTACGCCTTCGGCTGACCGCCACCTGGCGCTGGACTTTGTGCGGAGTGCCAGCCGGGGCATCATCAAAAGTCCCAGCCGCAAAAACCGCGAAGAGGAAGACTGATTCGTTAATGATAAATGTAGAAGCTGCCGGCTTGGGCAAACGCTTCCGGCGCGACTGGATTTTCCGGGGCCTGAGCCGCACCTTCCGGCCCGGTAGCGCCACGGCCCTGCTGGGGCCGAACGGAGCGGGCAAGAGTACGCTGCTCAACACCATAGCGGGCCAGCTACTGCCCACCGAGGGTGCCCTGACTTATACCCTGGCGGGACGTTTGGTGGACGTGGACGACCTGCCCCGGCACCTGGCCTACGCGGCCCCCTACCTGGAACTGCTGGAAGACCTGACCCTAGCCGAATTGCTGCGCTTTCACACCCGTTTCAAGCCCCTGCGGGCAGGCGTGTCGGTGGCCCGGCTGTTAGACATTCTGTACCTGGCCCCGGCCCAGCACCAGCTTATCCGGGAATTTTCGTCGGGCATGAAACAGCGCCTCAAACTGGGGCTGGCCCTGTACGCCACCGCCCCGCTGCTGCTGCTGGACGAACCCACTACCAACCTGGATGCCACCGGTGCAGCTTGGTATCAAGAACATTTGGCCGCTACCCGCGCCGGGCGCACCATCCTCGTGTCGTCCAATGTACCCGCCGAATACGGCTTTTGCGATGCCGAATTGCAGGTACCCGATTTTCAGCCGGGGCGCTGAGAAACCGGGAAAGGCGGCCGGTTGCCGGGCGCAATAATTTGCGTTAAATCTGGCTCCTGGCCCCAACCCAATTTCCGGCTGGCGCGTATCTTCGCAGCCCAGACACCGCTTGTTTTTCACCCTTATTTCCCCCCGCCCTGGCCATGAAAGATGCCGATGATTTAGACCTGGACGACGACATCAACGACGACCTGCTCGACGACGACGATACCCTTGACTCCTACGCCCAGAAAGGCGGCGGGGCCGCCACCGGCAGCCCCGAAGAGCGCCTCTCCGCCAAGTACGCCGACTACCTCATGTGGACCGACACCGGCTCCAGCCACGACGAAGCCCTCGACCTGGCCAACATGACCGAAGAAGAATTTGCCGATGCCGAACGCGCCGACAGCGCCGAGCGCAGCGACTCGGTGAATTTTGACGACGAGGACGACGACCTGGACGAAGACGAGGACGAAGGCTACAGCCCCGGCCGCAGCGGCGGCCGGCGCGGCGGCGACTTCGATAGCGACGATTATTGATTTGGCTGGTAACAGCTAGCTGCTAGCAGTCGGAGTCCAAACCCAATGCCAGACCAAAAAGCCCCCGTAGCGTTTGCTACGGGGGCTTTTTGGTTGAAGAGACAACGGGATTATGGCAACCAAGTAGTGGTCGGACGACTTCATCTGGCGGTCAAAAGTCGTCTGACCACACCGTGCTACTTTGCGTAGGCCACGGCCCGCATCTCCCGTATCACGGTGATTTTAATCTGCCCCGGATACTGCATTTCCTTCTCAATTTTCTGCGAAATCTCAAAGCTGAGTTCGGCGGCGCGTTCGTCGGTCACGTTCTCGGCATCCACCATCACGCGCAGTTCGCGGCCCGCTTGGATGGCAAAGCATTGGTTCACGCCCTTGAAGCCGTTGGCGGTTTCTTCGAGTTGCTTGAGGCGTTTGATGTAGCTTTCCATCATTTCGCGGCGGGCACCGGGGCGCGAGCCGCTGATGGCATCGCAGGCCTGCACGAGCGGCGAAATCATGGCCGTCATCTCCATCTCGTCGTGGTGGGCACCAATGGCGTTCACCACGTCGGGGTGTTCTTTCCACTTTTTGGCCATTTCAGCCCCCAGAATGGCGTGGGGCAATTCGGGTTCCTCGGCGCTCACCTTGCCGATGTCGTGGAGCAGGCCCGCGCGTTTGGCTTTTTTGACATCAAGGCCCATTTCGGCGGCCATTGTGGCGCAGAGGTTGGCCACCTCGCGGCTGTGTTGCAGCAGGTTCTGGCCGTAGCTGCTGCGAAAGCGCATCCGGCCCACCATCTTAATCAACTCCGGGTGCAGGCCGTGGATGCCGAGGTCAATGATGGTTTTCTCGCCAATTTCGATGATTTCCTCTTCGATTTTCTTGGTTGTTTTGGCCACAATCTCTTCCACGCGGGCGGGGTGGATGCGGCCGTCTTTGACGAGCAAATGCAGCGAGAGGCGGGCAATTTCGCGGCGCACCGGGTCGAAGCCCGAAATGATGATGGCTTCGGGGGTATCGTCCACAATCACTTCCACGCCGGTGGCGGCTTCCAGGGCGCGGATGTTGCGGCCCTCACGGCCGATGATTTTGCCCTTAATGTCGTCGCTCTCAATGTTGAAGATGGACACGCAGTTTTCAATGGCGTGTTCGGACGCGGTGCGCTGAATGGTTTCCAGCACAATCTTCTTGGCATCTTTGGTGGCCGTGAGTTTGGCCTGCGCCACGGTGTCCTTGATGTAGGAACTGGCCTGAATCTGGGCCTCGTTTTTGAGGCTTTCTACCAACTGTTCGCGGGCTTCGGCAGCGGTGAGGTTGGCCACGGTTTCCAGTTGGCGTTGCACGGTGTGCAGTTGGTCTTCCGCTTCTTTTTGCTTGGCTTCCAGGGCCACTACGTGGGCTTCGTGGATGCTACGGCGCTTTTCTTCCTGGCTTTCCAGCTTTTCGCGCAGGGCCTGGGCTTCCTGCTGGGCTTTTTCGCGGGCGTTTTCCAGGTCTTTCTCCTTGCGCTGGAGTTGCTCCAATTGCTTTTGGGTGGTGTCGGTCAGCAGTTTGATGCTTTGTTCCTGGTCCACCACGCCCTGGCGGCGTTCGGTCAGTTCCTGGTCCAGGGCTTGCTTTTGGCGCTTGCTCTCCTGCTCAAATTCGGTCCGCAGCCCTTTGAACTTGTTTTTGGATTGCTCCAGGCGTTCGTCGGCTTGCTTGATTTTCTCGTCGCGCAAGCGGGTGGCTTCGACTTCGGCCTCGCGCACAATCTGTTGGGCGCGGGCCGAAGCCTCGCCTTCGTGGTCTTGCCGGGATTTGCCGGCCAGCATCCGGCCCACCACTACGCCAGCCACAAGGGCGGCGAGGGCAGCCAAGAGGCTGTATAAAACTATGGATGACATGGGTTTATGGGTTTAGGTGGGTATCAAAAACCATAACCTGCGAAACCCCAACCCCGAAGAACGCAGTAGCGGCCGATTGCCGCGCCCGCGCCGGGCCAACGTGTTGCCACCTCCGGCGGCAGCCAGCCGATTAGGCCAGCGGGCCGATACCGTCCAGCAGCGCATCCAAACGGGCCAGCCGTTCGGTGAGCGCCGCGTCGGTGCCGTCCTTCTCCTTGCTCACTTTCAACTGGTCGGCCATGGTGGTCAGGGCCACCATGGCCAACAAATCCTGCTTGTCCTGAATGCCGTAGCTTTCCCGAAATTCGCGCAGCCGGTCGCCCAGTTGCCGCCCGGCGAGGCGCAGCCGTTCCTCGTCTTCCACGCTCACGCGCATGGGATAGTCGCGGTCAGCGATGCGAATTTTGATGGGTAATTCCGACATTAGAAGCGGTGCAGGGTGGGCCAAAGGCCAGTCAATGTTACATTATTCTTTTAAATAAGCAAGGCATTTATCCAGTTCGCGGATATATTCGGTGAGGCGGTGTTTTAATTCGTTGGCGTGGGTGGGTTCCCCAGCTATGGTTTGCACAAGTTTAACAATGTTTTCCTGATTTTGCTGCGTCCGGCGCTGCTTGTCCTGTTCGCGCACCTCGGCCTGCAACTGCTGGTTGAGGGTATTGGCATCGGCCAGTTCCTCGCGCAACCGCTGATAGGCAGTTATTAAAGCACCCACTTGCCGCTCCAAGCGGTCGAGTTGAGCAAGCTGTTGGGAAGAGGCCACGCGGATGAAAATAAATTTTGCGAAGGTAGCACGGCGGTGCTTATCCGGGGAATCACCGCCGTAGCGGTTGCCCCGTTTTGGCTGGCGCAAGCCAGAGCCACGCCCGGCACCCGTACGGTAACGCGCCGCAACGAACCAAAATGTTGTGCCCACCGCAAACCTGCCCTAGCAACAAAGCCGCCCCGCGCCGGGGTGAGTTGCGGACGGCAACTACCGGTACGGGGCGGCTTTGGTATTCGCGGTTTGTGCAGTTGCGGCGGGCATTGACGCTTGGCAAACGCCCGCCGCATTTCTCACGCTTTCCGCTTGGTTTTGGGAGCAGCCGGAGCAGCGAGTTTGGCTTTGTCCTTGCTTTGGGCAGCGGCGGGTGCGGCGGCCACCGCACGGCCGTCCTGGAAACGGCTTTCCACCACCGGGTAGCCCAGCTGGCGCAGTTCAGGCAGGTACTTGGGGTCGCCCACCACCACGATGGTGAGGCCGTCGGCGGGCAGCATTTTTTGGGCCGTGGCCTGCACCTCGGCGGCGGTGAGGGCCCGGAGTTGGGCAGCCTGGTCGTCCACGTAGGTATCGGGCAGGTTGTAGTCGAGCAGGCGGCTCAGGAAGGACGCTTTCTGGTAGCCGGTTTCGTACTTCAGGGCCACGGCCTGCCCCACCGAGCTTTGCAAAAAGGCCAGGTCTTCCGAGCTGATGCCGTTGCGGTAATTGTTAATTTCCTTCATCATCTCGCGCACCGAGGCAGCGGTAACGTTAGCCCGCACCCCGGCCTGGGCCGTGAACGGCCCGGCGAAGTGACTGCTGCTGAATCCACTCCGTGCCCCGTAGGTGTAGCCTTTGTCTTCGCGCAGGTTCAGGTTGAGGCGCGAGTTGAAGGCCCCACCGAGCAGGAAGTTGCTGAGGTAGGCCCGTTGGTAGTCGCCGGTGGCATCGTAGGGCATGGCCGTGAGGTAGCCGATGCGAATTTCGGACTGCGGCGCGTCGGCTTTGGGCACAAAGAACAACCGGGTTTTGGCGGGCCGGGTGGGCGCGGGAGCGGCGGCCAGCGGCGGGGCGGCGGCCTGCGGTGCCCAAGCTTGCAGGAAGGCCAGCCGGGGCAGCAGGTCGGCCTCGGTCACGTCGCCCACTACCGTCAAAAAGGCCCGGTTGGGGGCCACTTGCTGCCCATAAAACCGCTTCACGTCGGCCAGGGTGAGGCCAGCCAGGGCGCTGGGGGTGCCAGCAACGGCCAGGCCCAGCACATCAGCCGGACCCCGCACAAGTCCGTTGTACGAGAGGTCGGCCATCACCCCGGCATCGTTGACAAACTCGTCCACCAGGGCAATTTGCTGCTTTTTGAGGCGCTCGAAGTCGCTGGCTGCAAAGCGCGGGTGCAACAGCCGCTCCTCGAGCAGGGCCAGGGTAGGAGACAGGTTTTTGGTCAGGCAATCCACATAAATCTTCACGTCGTCGTCGTCGGCGTACATATACATACTGCTGCCCAACTCCTTGAGTTTATTTTCCAGTTCTTCGGTGGTGTACTTTTCCGAGCTTTCGCCCATCAGCTTCACCGTCAGCTCGGCCAGGCCGGCTTTGGTGGACTGGCCTTGTAGCAGGCGCTGGCCGCCGGGCAGCGTGAGCAACAGCGTGGCGGTGGGCAGTTCGTCGTTGCGGGTGCCCATCACGCGCAGGCCGTTGGCGAAGGCTTGCTGCCAGTGGGGCGGCACCCGCAGCACGGGGTTGGGGCCGGCCTGGGGCTGTTTGTTGCGGTCAAAATTGTCCTGAGCTTTCGTGTACTTCAGGCCCGCGTACTCGTCCTTGGGGGTTTGGTAGCCCGACTTATCCACCGTGAAATTGTCGGCGTGGGCCACCAGCGCGGGCTTGCCTTTGGGCACAATACTCAGCCACACCGCTTTCTGGCCTTTGATGTACTTGTCAAACACCCGGCGCACGTCGGCGGCGGTCAGGGCGCGGAGTTGGCGCATTTCTTCCGGCAGGTGGTTGGGGTTGCCGGCCAGGGTCTGGTACTGGGCCAGCATGAAGGCTTTGTAGCCGGTGCTGCTCAGGATGTTGATTTTTTCGGCCTCCGTCACAGCCTTGTAGCGCTCCACATCGGCGGTGCTGATGCCCCGGCGGTCCAGCGCGGCCACCAGGCGGCGGACGCGGGCCTCGGCGCTATCGAGGCGCTGGCCGGGGAAGTTGGTCACGACCAAGTTCAGGGTGCCAGCCAGCTCCGAGTTGTACTGGTAGGCGTAGGCTTCGGCGGCCAGGCCTTTCTTTTCCAGCCGCTCAAACAGCAGCCCGGTTTTCTGGCCGCCCAGGATGTCGGCCAGGGCATCCAGCGCCACCGCGTCGGGGTGGTAGGCGGGCACGGTGGGCCAGGCCACTTGTAGCTGGGGCTGCTCCACTTTGTCCTCGTAGTGTACGTAGCGGTCCTGGGCCAGCACGGGGGCGGGCAGCTTCACGTTGGCCACCGCTGGACCGGCCGGAATGGGACCAAAATACTTGGTAGCCAATTGCAACGCTTGGGCTGGCTGCACATCGCCGGCAACGGTGAGGACGGCATTGTTGGGGCCGTACCAGCGCAGAAAAAAGTTTTTCAGGTCGTTCACGTCGGCCCGGTCCAGGTCTTCCAGGTAGCCGATGGTGAGCCAGGAATAGGGGTGGCCGTATGGAAAAAGCGCCCGGTCGAGGTATTCCTGGCCCAGGCCGTAGGGGCGGTTATCGTAGTTCTGGCCCCGCTCGTTTTTCACGGTGGCCCGCTGGGTTTCAAACTTTTTTTGGGTCACCGCATCCAGCAGAAAGCCCATACGGTCGGCTTCGAGCCACAGCGCGGTTTCAAGCTGGTTGTTTGGCAGGGTTTCAAAGTAGTTGGTCCGGTCGCGGTTGGTCGAGCCGTTGAGGGTGCCGCCAGCGGCGGTCACGAGCTTGAAGTGTTGCTCGTCGGCCACGTGGTCGGACCCCTGAAACATCATGTGCTCAAAGAAGTGCGCGAACCCCGACTTGCCCACCTGCTCCCGCGCCGAGCCGACGTGGTAGGTCACGTTCACGTTCACGAGCGGGTCGGAGTGGTCTTCGTGCAGCAGCACGGTCAGGCCGTTGGGCAGTACGTACTTCTCGTAGGGAATGACGAGCTGGCCCGGCTCCTTAACCACTTTCTCAATCAGCCGGGGGCTGGTGGACGGGGCGGGGTTGTTTTGGCCGAAGGCCGCCGCAGCGGTCAGCAGTCCGAGTTGCAACAGCAGCATGGTGCGCACTTGCATAAAAAACGGTGGTTAGAAGATTGAAACCATCACCGTCTTTGGGTTCGGGCCAAAGCCTGCCAGCAGTTCCGGCCGCAAAGAGACGACGGAATTTCTTGGCGAACAATACCCAGCGTTAGGTATTTTGGGGGCGACCGGGCGGAGTGCCGCTACTTCCGAATCAGCGCCCCGGCCTTTTGCTCAAACTCTCCAATCAAACGCTGCATCACTTGGTCAATGGCCTGCTCGCTCAAGGTCTGGGTGGCATCCTGCAAGGTGAAACTCACTGAGTACGACTTCTTGCCTGCGCCCAAGTTCGGCCCTTCGTAGATGTCGAACACGTTCACGGCCTGGAGGAGTTTTTTCTCAGCGCGTTGCGCAATTTGGCGTAGTTGGTCGAACGTCACGGCTTGGTCCACTACCAGCGACAGGTCGCGGCGCACTTCCGGGAATTTGGGTAGTTCCCGCGCCGCCAGCGCTGGGCGGTATTTGCGGAGCAGCCCGTCCCAGTCCAGTTCGGCGTACCAAACGGGCTGGCCCACGTCGAGCCGTTTCAGCACGGCCGGGAACACTGCCCCGGCCTGCACTACTGCCTGGTTGTGAACCAACCAACTCAGGCCGCCCGCCAGATAAGGGTGTTGCGCGGGCTGCGACGCGGCAGCCCCAAAGCCCAATGCTGCCAGCACTTGCTGCACGGCCCCGGCCAGGGCGGGAAAACCGGTTTTTTCGGCTTTGTGCTGCCAGGTTTCGGCCGTCGCGTTGCCGGTCAGGTACAGCACCAGTTTGTTGCGCTCCTGAAACTTGCCGCCTTCGGTTTGCTGGTAGGTTTTGCCGAATTCGTAGAGCTTCAAATCGCGCTGCCGGCGGTTGTTGTTGTAGCGGATTACTTCCAGGCCCGAATGCAGCAGCGTGGGCCGCATCACATTCAAATCAAGGCTGTTGTAGTTCAGAATCCGCACCAGTGCGGGGTCTTTCACGTCACCGGTTTCGAAGTATTGCGAATTGGTGAGGGAGTTGGTAATGATTTCCGAAAAGCCCTGCCCGCTTAGCAGCGCGGCAATTTTGAGCCGCAACACTTCCGGGTCCGGGTTGGGAAACCGGGCCAGGAACGAAGCCGAATTATTCGGCCGGAGCGGCACATTGTTGTAGCCGTAAATTCGCAGAATCTCCTCAATCACGTCAATTTCGCGGGTCACGTCCACCTTGTGCGGCGGCACGGCCAGGGTCCATTCTTCGGCGTTTTCCGCTGCAACCTCAATCGCCAAATCGGTCAGGATTTCCCGGATGCGGTCCGTCGGAATGACCTGGCCGATGACCTGGGCCACGCGGGCCAAGCGCAGGCGCACTTGCTGCGGCGCAATGGGATGCGGGTACACGTCCACGACCGGGGCGGCTACCACGGCTCCGGCCACTTCGGCCAGCAGCAGGGCGGCGCGGAGCAGGGCCACGGGCACCATGTTCGGGTCGGTGCCGCGCTCGAACCGGAACGAGGCATCGGTTTTGAGGCCGTGGGTTTGGGAGCTGCGGCGCACAGCGGCGGGCTGGAAATAAGCACTTTCCAGGAAAATGCGGGTGGTGCTGGCGCGCACGCCCGAGGTTTGCCCGCCGAACACCCCGGCCAAGGCCAGCGGCTGCCCATCGCCGTCGGCAATCACCAAATCTTCGGCTTTCAGGCGGCGCTCCACGCTGTCCAGGGTCACAAATTTCTCGTCGGCCACGGCGCGTTTCACCCGGATGTGGTGGCCCGCAAGCTGCTCGGCATCAAAGGCGTGCAGGGGCTGACCCAGTTCGTGCAGCACGAAGTTGGTCACGTCCACCACGTTGTTGATGGGCGAGAGGCCGATGCTGCGCAGCCGCCGTTGCAGCCACTCCGGCGAGGGGCCGACCTGCACCCCGTCCAGCAGCAAACCGGCGTAGCGCGGGCAGGCTTCGGGGTCTTCTATCGCCACCGTTACGGTGGGGCTGCCGGTGGGGCGCGGCATTTTCAGGCCCAACGATTTGAGAGCGATGAAGCCGCTCACATCGGGCAGGTGGCAGGGCTGCCGCAGCAGCGCCCGCAACTCGCGGGCCACGCCATAATGCGAAGCCGCATCGGCGCGGTTGGGGGTCAGGCCGATTTCAAACACCGTGTCCGACCCCAGGCCGAAGTAGTCGGCGGCGGGGGTGCCGTCGGGCAAGTCGGTGGTCAGGACCATAATACCCGCGTGGGACGTGCCCAGGCCGATTTCGTCCTCGGCGCAAATCATGCCTTCGGAAGCCGCGCCGCGAATTTTGGACTTCTTGATTCGGAACGGTTCGCCCTGCGCCGGGTGCAGGGTCGCGCCTTCCAGGGCCACCACCACGCGCTGCCCGGCGGCCACGTTGGGGGCACCGCACACAATTTGGCGGGGGGCAGCGTCGCCCACGGCCACGGTGGTCAGGCTGAGTTTGTCGGCATCGGGGTGGCGTTCGCAGGTCAGGACCGTGCCCAGCACCACGCCGCGCAGGCCGCCCGGAATGCTTTCCAGTTCCTCGGTGCTTTCCACTTCCAGGCCGGAGCCGGTGAGCAGGGCGGCCACAGCAGCGGCCAGTTGGTCGGTAGGAATGAGGGTTTTGAGCCAGTCAAAGGAAATACGCATGGGGAAGTTGGGGGTCGGCGGCGGCGAGCGGCAGGAGTGTAGTTTAGCGAGCAAAGGTACGGCGGCACCAAATGGCTGAAAACCGGCGTTTGGTTCGTAGCTTGCCCAGTCTTTATCGTTTTGTCCCATGACTCCAACCCTGGCCCCCGAAATTCACTCTGCCGCGCCGGACGCGGCCACCACGCCTTTCGTGTTGCGCGGTTCGCTGGTGGAAGGCTTTAGCGACGACGACTTCTTTCGCTTCTGCCAGGAAAACCCCGATTTGCGGGTGGAACGCACCTCCAACCACGAGATAATTATTATGCCCCCATGCGGATTTGACTCGAGCCACAGCAGCGGCCAGGCTTTCACGGAATTGTCGTTGTGGCAGCGGCGAATCCGTGCTGGCCGCGTGCTGGAATCGTCGGTCGGCTACATCTTGCCCGATGGGGCAGTGCTGTCGCCCGATGCCTCCTGGGTCAGCCCCGAACGGCTGGCTACGGTTGCCCCAGCTGAACTCAAGAAATTCCCCCACCTGTGCCCCGATTTTGTCGTTGAAGTGAAATCGCCTTCCGACCAACTTAAAACACTCCAGGAAAAGATGGCGCAATGGCTAAGCAACGGCGTTCGGCTGGGCTTCCTAATCAATACCGAAACCGAAACGGCCTACCTCTACCGGCCCGGCCAAGCTGTGGAAGTCGTGCAGGGCTTTGACAATGAATTGAGCGGCGACCCGGTGCTACCGGGCTTCCGGTTCGATTTGCGCGAATTGCGGCCGTAGCGTGCAGGTGCCTTTTCGAGGGCCTCGCGCTTGGTTTCGGGCACACAAATCCTCGTTTTGAACGGCCTATTTTTTTTATTATCAATAAATTTAACTTCGATGTACCCCTGCATTTCGGCCGACGACTACGTGGTGCGCGGCGACCCGGCTACGGGCTTCGGTGACGAGGATTTTTTTGCTTTTTGCGAACGCAACCCAGACCTGCGTATTGAACGCACCGCCAACCAGGAAATCATTATCATGCCCCCAGTCGGCGGAGAATCAAGCCGGGCAAGCGGCAAGGCCTACACGCAGTTGGAACGGTGGAGCGAAAGCCACGGCGGTTGTGCATTTGAGTCGTCGGTGGGTTACCGGCTGCCGGACCGGTCCGTTTTGTCGCCCGATGCTTCCTGGATTTCCGACGCGGCCTGGGGCCGGCTCACCCCTGAAGAACGCGCTAAGTTCTTGCCGTTGTGCCCCGAAGTGGTCACTGAGGTAAAGTCGCCTTCCGACAGTTTTACCGTCCTGAAAGCAAAAATGGAACAGTGGATGCTGAACGGCACCCAACTGGGATTTCTGCTGGATGCAAAAACTGAAACCGCTTGCATTTACCGGCCGAACCAGCCAATGGAAACCATTCAGGGCTATGACCGGGACCTAAGTGGTGAGTCCATTATGCCCGGTTTCCTGTTCAATTTGCGAAAACTGCGGTAACGTGCGCTTGGTGCGGCCTCACTCGTGCCACGCCTTTTCGCCCGCTGGCACGGCCACGGTCAGGCGGTTTTCGGCCGGCGGCACGGGGCAGCTATAGCCATTGTTATAAGCGCAATACGGGTTGTAGGCGCGGTTGAAGTCCAGCGTGATTTCGGCGGCAGCGGGGGCGGGCTGCGGCACGTCCAGATACCGGCCGCCGCCGTAGGTGTTGTGGCCGTTGCCGGGGTCGGTGAAGGGCACAAACAGGGTGGAATCTGCGCCGTTGGTCCGCTGAAACAGGGTCAGGTGCTGGGCGGGGCCGCCGGGGGCGGCGAAGTCGGCGCGGCCCCAGCGGCGGTATATTTCCCGGCAATTGTCGCTCAGGGTCAGGCCGATGGTGTCGGGCACGGGGTTGCGGTGCAGTTGGGCCACCACGTTCCAGGCCGGTGCGGCGGGGTAATATTTCAGGCTGTCGAAGTGGGCTTGCTGGTCGGGGGGCAACGGCGAGGCGGCCGACTGCCGGAACGCCTGGTTTTTGGCGCGGCGGGCGGCTTGCAGGGCGGCGCGGTCGTAGGGCGCAGGGAGCGCGGCGGTTTCGCGGTACACGTAGAGCAGGATGCCCGCGATAGCGGCCAGGAGCAAGAACTTTCGCATGGCTATTACAGCATTCCTTCGTCGGCAAAGCTGTAGTAGCCCTGGTCGGTGAAAATGAGGTGGTCGAGGACCGGCAAATCCAGGAAACCGCCCGCTTCTTTCAGCTTTTTGGTGAGTTGGATGTCGGCTCCGCTGGGCTGGCGGTTGCCGCTGGGGTGGTTGTGTACCAGAATGATGCTGCTGGCCAGGTGTTCCAGGGCTTCCTTGAAAATCATTTTGGGGTCGGCCACCGTGCCCGCCACGCCGCCCTGGCTGACGGCGGTGTGACGCATCACGACGTTGGCCCGGCTGAGGAGGATAATCCAGAACTCCTCGTGGGGCAAATCGGACAGGTGCGGGCGCATCAGTTGGTAGATGTCGCGCGAGCAGGTGATGGTGGTTTTCTGCTGGTGGTCGGCTTCTTTGCGGCGGCGGCCGAGTTCCAGCGCCGCCACAATGGTGAGGGCTTTGGCGGGTCCCACGCCCGGAAACTTGCAGAGCTGCTTGTAGCTGTAGCGGCCCAGGGCGTGCAGGTCGTCGCCCACGTCTTTGAGGATGAGCATTCCCACGTCCACGGCCGTGAGCTTGGTGGTGCCCGACCCGAGCAGAATAGCCAGGTATTCGGCGTTGGAGAGGGCGGCGGTGCCCTTGGTCATCAGCTTTTCGCGGGGGCGGTCGTCCTCGGCCCAGCTTTTGATGCCGTTCACGGCGGGGGCGTAGGGCGCGGCCAGCGCATTTTCTTCGGTCAGGGGGTCAGGCAGTTTCATGGGGCACGGCGAATAGCGGCAGAAATGCCGGCCTAAATGTAAAGCAAAACCGGGCGCTGGACGTTGTAGCGCGGGGCAGCGCGAACTTTGTAGTTCGCGCTACATTGCCTTTACCCCCTTTCCATGCGAAGCCCCACCACCCTAGTTATTTTCCTGGTCGTCGTCTTGCTGGCCGAATATTACGGCTACCAGGCCGTGCGCACCCTCACCCAACACTGGCTGCCCGGCCCGCGCCGGGGCTTGGCCCTGGGCTACTGGCTGCTCACGCTGGCGGTGTGGGGCCTGGCCATTTGGGCGGGTGCGACCCGCCAAACGGGCAGCGCCGTGGCCAAAAGCTATTTGATGAGCTTGCCGCTGTTGTTTCTGGCGGCCAAGCTGGTCATTTTCATTCCGTTGTTGCTGGAAGACCTGACCCGGCTGGGGCGCTGGGCAGTGGGGGCCATTGCGCGGCCAGCGGGCACGGGGGGCACGGCCATTCCGCGTAGCGAGTTCATCGCCCGGCTGGCGCTGGGGCTGGGGGCGGTGCCGTTTGTGGCCTTGCTCTGGGGCATGGTGCGCGGGGCAACAGACTACAAGGTGCGCCGCGTGACGTTGCGTTTCTCCAACCTGCCCGCCGCGTTTGACGGTTTTAAGGTGCTGCAAATCTCGGATTTGCACACGGGCAGTTTCAACTCCACCGAACCGCTGCGGCGGGCCGTGGGCATCATCAATGCCCAAAAAGCCGACCTCGTGCTGATGACCGGCGACCTGGTGAACAACCGTGCCACGGAGGTAGAGCCGCACATTCCAGCCCTACAGGGCATCAAGTCCGACTACCCCATCTTCTCCAGCCTCGGCAACCACGACTACGGCGACTATGTGCAGTGGGACAGCGCCGCTGCGAAGCGCGAGAACCTGGAGCGGCTGATGCGCAACCACGCCCAAATCGGCTGGACGCTGCTCAACGACACCAGCCGTACCATTGAGCGCGGGGGCGACCGCATTGCCATCCTGGGGGTGCAGAACTGGAGCAGCCACGCCAATTTCCCGAAGCATGGCAACCTGCGCGAGGCCCACGCGGCGAGCGGCGACGCGCCCTTCAAAATCCTGCTCTCGCACGACCCTTCGCACTGGGAAGCGCAGGTGCTGAACTACCCCGACATTGACCTGACCCTGAGCGGACACACGCACGGAATGCAGTTTGGCGTGAACCTGCCGCACTTCAAGTGGAGTCCGGTGTCCTACGTGTACAAGCAGTGGGCGGGGCTGTATGAGCAGGGCAAGCAGCGGCTATACGTGAACGTGGGGTTGGGTTATTTGGGGTATCCGGGGCGGGTGGGCTTTTTGCCCGAAATCACCTTGTTTGAGTTGCGGCGGGGCTGACTAACGGGGCAGGGCGCGAACTTTTGAGTGGCTTGGGCGTATGTTGGCCCCAACGGCGACGATGGCCGTTGCCCATTTTTTTCACAATCCCCAAAACCCCATGAAAAATATTCTCTTCCTCGCAGCGGGTGCCGCTGCTTTGTCGCTGGCTTCGTGCTCGAACGAAAAAACCACCGAAACCACCACCACGACCGAAACCACCGCGCCGCCCGCCGATGCCATGGCCAGCACCGACATGGATGCCATGTACCAGGCCCGTGCCCAGCGCATCTCGGATAAGTTTTACCAGGACATGAAAATCACGGACGAAGCCACGAAGGCCAAAATCCGCACCGCCTACTACAACCGCTCCAAGCGCATGGGCGATATGAAGGCCAAGTACACCACCGACACCACCGGCATGGCCGCCGCCAGCCGCCAGGCCATGACGGACACCGACACCGAGTTCAAGGGCATCCTCACCGACCCCGCCCAGTACCAGTCCTACGAGTCGAGCCGCGCCACCTACGACGAAAGCAACTACATGGACGACAACGCCGGTTCGTCGTCGATGACGGCGGGCGACGACGCGGCCAGCGGCAGCACGGGCACCGACAACGCCGGGGCCATGAGCGCCGACAACGGCAAGATGAGCGCCGACAACAGCGGCGCAATGAGCGGCGACATGGTAGCGAAGGGCAAGATGAAGATGGAAGACGGCTCGAAAGTGAAGATGAAAGAGGACGGCAAGATGAAAACCAAGGATGCCGACGGTGAAAAAGAAAAAATGAAATAGCCGACCCGGCCCAACTGGACCCCTGGTCCTCTCTATTTTAGCCCGCTCCGCCACGGAGCGGGCTTTTTTTGGCTCCTGGGGGTGCTACTTTGTAGCGTTTTCGCGTTAATATCGTTGATGAGCTGGTTGCCGAACATTTGGAAGAAACAGTATTGGGCCGTGGTGCTGTGGGCGGGGTGCTGGGCGCGTCCCGCGCAGGCTCAGCTGCTGCGGGTGAGCGGCAGCGTGTCGGCGGCCGACACCCGGCAGCCCGTGGCGGGGGCCACCGTGCAGGTGACGCGCACCCGCAGCGGCGTGGCGGCGGGCAACACCGGCGACTTCTCGATTGACGCGCTGCCGAGCGACACGCTGCTGTTCCGGGCGGTGGGCTTCAAAAGCCAGCGGATGCCGCTGGGCGGCTCCGGGCTGTCGCTGCTGATTGTGCAGGTGCGGCTGGTGCGCGACAGTGTGCGGCTGGGCGAGGTGCGCGTGAGCAGCGACCGGCCCGACCGGGCCGTCATCAACCGGGCCTTGCGGAACATCCGGCGGCCTGCGCCGCCGGTGGTGAGCCAGGTGAAGCGCCCGCCCAAACCGGCCCCACTGTTTCCGGTGGATTCGGCCGCGCCGAAGGCGGAAGCGCCGACGTTGGAAAACCCGGTGAGCTTGATTTATGACCAGTTTTCGCGGGCCGGCAAAGAGCGACGGAAGATGGAGGAAATCCGGGAAGCGGAACGGGCGGAGAAGGCCCGGCAGGCGCGGGCCAGGTACAACAAGCAATTTCTGGACAACCGGGGGTATCAGTAGTTAGTAGATGTTGGTTGTTAAGCAGTCACGCAAAAGTAAGCGTGTAAAAGAACGTCATGCTGAGCGCAGCCGAAGCATCTCTACCAGCAAGTAATCAAGGCATGAGGCGAAGCGGTAGAGGTGCTTCGGCTGCGCTCAGCATGACCGTTTATTTATGCGCGACTACTTAATGGTCAGCGGTTAATGGTTGGTGTTTAGTAGCGGGTTGGCATTATGTAGTGTTGAATGTTCACTAACAACCAACAACGAGTAACTGACAACTAACCGCCGCGCCCGTCGTACTGCTACCCTATGAAAATTGGGTATCCTTGCGTGAACGAGGCGATGGATTGCAGCGCGGCTCGCACGTTTCGGCTGGCTTCGTACTCGGAGGAGCGGTTGGTGGAAACGGTGGTGGCCAACCTGGCCTGTGTGCGTCGGATGCTGGAGTGGAACGTGGCCCAGGGCCTGCTGTTTCTGCGGCTGGGGTCGGGCATTGTGCCGTTTGGCTCGCACGAAATCAACACCTTTCCCTGGCAAACACACTTCGCGGCCGACTTCCGCGCCCTCGGCGACTACATCAAGGCCCACGGCTTGCGGGTGAGCTTTCACCCCGACCAGTTTGTGGTCCTGAACTCGCCCAGCGCCGACATTGTGCGGCGCAGCATTGAGGAGTTGGTGTACCAGGGGTCCATGCTGGATTTGATGGGGCTGGACGGCACGGCCAAATTGCAGATTCACGTCGGGGGGCTATACGGCGACCGCGACGCGGCCATTGACCGGTTCGCTCAGGTGCATAAAACATTGTCGGCGGCGGTGCGGGTGCGGGTGGTGGTTGAGAACGACGACCGGCTGTTCAGCCTGCGCGACTGCCTGGCCCTGCACGGCCAAACCGGGGTGCCCATTCTGTTCGACAACTTCCACCACGAATGCCTCAACCACGGCGAGCCGATGGCCGAGGCCGTGCGGCTAGCCGCCGCCACCTGGCACCCGGTAGCCGACGGGGTGCCGATGATGGACTACAGTTCGCAAGCCACCGGCGAACGGCGCGGCAAGCACACCGATGCCATCGTGGAGTCGGCCTTTCGCGGCTTCTTGGCCGACCTCCACGGCGTGGATGCCGACCTGATGCTGGAAATCAAGAACAAAGAAGTCAGCGCCCTGCAAGTGGTGGCGATTTTGCGCGAGCTGGGCCTGTGCGCCCCCGCCCCCACCGGCCCCGTGCCGCCCCTGACGCTGACTAACCCGCCGGCGGCCCCGGTCAAACGGGCCAAAAAAGCAATTGCCAATTAGTCCCATTATCCCACCACCCCGTTACGTTATCACCCGAAACCATGCCCAACGACCACCTCAACGCCACCATTTCGGCCCTCAAAAACGGCCTTACCAGTTTGCCCCTCGGCTCGGCCATGGACAACACCGAAGCCTGGCAGCAGCAGTTTCTGCAAAGCGGCCTGCCCGGGTTGCAGGACATTGCCCGCGAAATCGGCAACTTTCAGTCCAAGCTCACCAGCGGCACCCTCAGCGCCCGCGACCTGGGCAACAGCCTGACCATGCTGGGCGACCAAACTGGACAAATTGCCGCCCACGCCGACCCGGACCTGAAAAAAAGCCTGCAAGAACTGGCCGATTTGCTGCGCCGCCACGGCAGCGAATTACACGCCCACGCGGCCAAAAAGAAAAAGTAAGCGGGCGGCGGTGCCACGACTTTTTGGTCGTGGCACCGCCGCCGCGTCCTCCAAATTTTCGCTCCTGCGTTTGCCCGCCGCCTAGGTGCGGCGTACCTTTGCCCCCCAAACTACCCCTGGCAACGTGACCGAGTGGCTAGGTAGAGGTCTGCAAAACCTCCTACAGCGGTTCGAATCCGCTCGTTGCCTCATCTTTACCAACAAAAAGCCCCGATTGCCTACTGGCATTTGGGGCTTTTTTGCGGCCAAAACCGCCCAGCCTATGGTTTCCGGGCGGTTCGTGCCTACTTTGCGGGCTTAAGCAGTGGTGCATAAGTAAACGGTCATGCTGAGCGCAGCCGAAGCATCTCTACCGCTTCGTGCCCACGCCTTGATTACTAGCTGGTAGAGATGCTTCGGCTGCGCTCAGCATGACGTTCTTTTACACGCTTACTTTTGCGTGACTGCTTAATGCCCGTTCCGGCCGGAGCCGGGCGGCGAAATTTTCTTTTCTTTCGTTTGCCTTGTTATGAAAATTGTTGATTTACGCACCATGCGCGGCCCGAGCTATTGGTCGGTGAAGCAGTTTCGGCTGATTGTGGCCAAAGTTGACTTACAAACGTTTGCCGGGCAGTGGTCGAACACCGTGAAGGGGCTGCCCGACCGCTTGATGAAGCTCTTTCCGCGCATCGGGCAAGCCCAGCCAAGCGGCATGAGCGGCAAGCAGGCCGCCAAGTACATCCCCCTGACCCTGGAGCGGCTGGCCGACGGCGAACCCCTGGGCTACGTCGTTCAGCACGTGGCCCTGGAACTGCAACGGCAAGCCGGAATGGCCGTGTTCTGGGGCAAGTCGTACCCCGCCCGCGAACCCGGTACCGAGTACGTGGTAGTGGCGTATCAGGAAGAACGGGCGGGCCGCCGCGCGGTGGAAGAAGCCGTGAAAATCGTGGAGGCACTGTGCCGCAAAGAAAAGGTGGACCTGGAGCCGGTGATTGCCGAACTGCACGAAATCCGGGAAGAGGAATTTTTTGGGCCGAGTACGTACAGTATTGTGGCCGAGGCGGCTTCGCGCAACATTCCATACATTCAGCTCAAGAACAGCAGCATTATCCAGCTCGGCTACGGCCAGAACCAGCGCCGCATCTGGGCCACCACCACCAACCTGACCTCGCACGCGGGCGTGGAAGTGGCGGGCAACAAAAACCGCACGAAAGCCATGCTGCATGACAGCGGTGTGCCGGTGCCCACCGGCACCACCGTGTATTCGGAGGCCGGGCTGCGCGATGCCATTGAGGACCTGGGCTTTCCCATCGTGACGAAGCCCCTCGACGGCAACCACGGCAAGGGAGCCACCATCCGCATCACGAACTGGAAAGACGCGGCGGCCGGGCTGGTGGCAGCCCAGGTTTATTCGCGGGCCGTCATTGTGGAGCAGTTCATCGAGGGCTACGATTTCCGGCTGCTGGTTGTGAACGGCAAGCTCATTGCCGCCGCCAAGCGCACCCCCGCCGCCGTGGTCGGCAACGGCAGCAGCACCATCAAACAACTCATCGACGACGTGAACAAAGACCCGCGCCGGGGCGTAGGCCACGAAAAAGTGCTGACCAGCATCAAAGCCGACAAGCACACGCTGGACATTCTGAAAGCGCGGGGCGAAAGCCTGAAAACCGTGCTGCCCGCTGGCGAAACCCGCTACCTGAAAAGCACCGCCAACATCAGCACCGGCGGCACGGCCAGCGACGTAACCGACCTCATGCACCCCTACAACGTGCTGCTGGCCGAGCGGGTGGCGGGCATCGTGGGCCTCGACATCTGCGGCATCGACCTGATGGCCAATGATATTTCGGTGCCCCTCAACGAGAGCCGGGGTGCAGTGATTGAAGTGAACGCCGCGCCGGGCTTTCGAATGCACATCGCCCCCACCGAAGGCTTGCCCCGCAACGTGGCCGCGCCGGTGGTGGATATGCTGTTTCCGCCCGGCAGCAAGGCCCGCATTCCCATCATCGCCATCACGGGCACCAACGGCAAAACCACCACCACCCGCCTCATTGCCCACTTGGTGGCCAGCAAGGGCCACAAGGTCGGTTTCACCACCACCGACGGCATTTACATTCAGGGCGTACAGTTGCAAAAGGGCGATTGCACCGGTGCCCAAAGTGCCGAATTTGTGCTCAAAGACCCCACCATTGACTACGCCGTGCTGGAAACGGCGCGGGGCGGAATGCTGCGCTCGGGCCTCGGCTTTCACAACTGCAACATTGCCGTGGTGACGAACATCGCCGCCGACCACCTCGGGCTGCGCGACATTCACACCATCGAGGAAATGGCCGCCGTGAAGGGCGTGTTGCCCCGCACGGTGCGCAAAAGCGGCTGGGCCGTGCTGAATGCCGACGACGACCTGGTGTACGGCATGGCCACGGGCCTCGAATGCAAGGTGGCGCTGTTCAGCATGAACGAAAACAACCCCCGCATCCGCGAGCACGTGGCCGCAGGCGGCACCGCCGCCGTTTATGAGGAAGGTTTTATCACCATCTACCAGAACAGCTACAAACTGCGGATTGACCACGCCACCGAGTTCCCGGTGACGTTCGGGGGCCGGGCGGGCTTCAACATCGAGAACTGCCTGGCCGCCGCCCTGGCCGGGCACTTGTCCGGCTTTACCAAAGACGAGATAAAAACCGCTTTCCGCACCTTCGTGCCTTCGGGCACCAAAACGCCGGGCCGGATGAACTCCTACAAATTCCCGAAATACGAAGTGATTGTGGACTATGCCCACAACACGGCGGGCATCGCCCGGTTTGCGGAATTTATGGATGCCACGCCCGCCACCCGCAAAATCGGGGTAGTGTCGGGCCTGGGCGACCGCCGTGACGAAGACACGCTGGGTTTCGCCCGCATCGCGGGCCGCATTTTCGACGAAGTGGTGCTGCGGCAGGACCGCGACCTGCGCGGCAAAACCGCCCCCGCCCTGCGCGAAATCATGGAGCGCGGCCTGCGCCTCGACCACCCCGAATTGCCCATCACTTACATTGAGAACGAGTTGAAAGCCATCGACCACGTGCTGAACACCGCCCCCGACGGAGCCGTGATTACGCTCCTGACCGAAAACATTGCCGGCGTACTGGCCAAGCTGGACGAGTTTGAGCTGGCACTGAAGTAGGTTAGAACGAGGTGGTGCCACGACTTCCCGAAAGGGCCGTGGCACCACCTCGTTCTAACCTACTTCAGTGTGAAGGTCGTTTTGCCCATCAGCGCTCCGCCCTCGTACAGTTCCACAGTGTGCAGGCCCTTTTTGTATTCGGCCCCTTTGGCGTAGATAAACTCCATTGGTTGCTGGGTGTTGTCGTACACAAAATCTTGTTTCTGGGTGTAGAACGACTCCTGCCCGTCCACCGTGAACGTGCCGCCGCCAGTGCTGAGGTTGTAAAGGGCGGCCCCGTCCGGCTCTAGCAGGCGCATATAAATGGTCTTGGTTTCCTTCGGCGAAACGTCGTTGCGGGCCAGCTTGAAGGTCACTTTCACCTTCTCCACCTTCTTGGCCTTGAATTCCTCTTTGTCGTCGTTATTCTCCTTGTTTTTGGAGTTCAGCACGGCCACTTTAATGGTATTGACCTGTAGGCGGGAGGCAATGCCGACTTTCTCGGACAAGTCCTGATTGGTTTTGGCCATCGTGCTGAGGGTGTCGGTCAGGCGGTTCTGCTTCTCCTTCAGGGTCGTGGTTTCGGTGTAAAGGGTTTCGTTGTCCTTCTTCAAGTCCGCAATTTCGGTGTCTTTCTTCCGCAACTGGCCTTCCAGGTTCTGGGCGCGTTGCTTGAAAAGCTGCTGCTGGGCGGGCGAGAAACTACTCGCTTTGAACGAGCGCAGCTTGAGCAAATCGGCGCTGACGCTGGCGATTTTGGCTTGCAACGAATCATTGCTCAGGCCCATGGCTTGCAGTTGCTGACTCTGGCGTTCAAAATCGGCTTTCAGGGCCTCGTACTCCTTGATTTGGGCCTGGAGCTTGGTATCTTTGGCCTGCACTTCGGTGGTCAGGGTCTCGTTTTCCTCGCCTTTTTGCTGGTTGAGGTAGAACAACACGCCGTTGATGCCGAGCAACACCAGCACAAGAGCTACCCACAGCAACACGCGGCTGTTGTTGGGGCGGGGGGCGGGAATTTCGTTGGGGTTCATAAGAAAGTGAAAATTGAAGCGGCAAAGTACGTCCGGTTGGGCGCTTGGCCCCAGGTCCGGCCCGTACCTTTGGGCGTAAAAATAGGGGACGCGGCGGCCCCCGGCAAGCCCCACTTATACTTGACCCGCATGGAAACAGTTTTGCCGGCCTTCGATGCCGACTATTGGCAGACCCGCTACCTCGAAGGCAGCGACCTCTGGGACACGCGCGGCATCACGCCGCCGTTGCGGGCCTACTTCGACCAACTCGACCCCGGCGTACAGCCGCGCATCCTCATTCCCGGTGCGGGCCGCGCCTACGAAGCCGAATACCTGCACCGCGCCGGTTTCCAGAATGTGTACGTGACCGACTTCGCGCCCGAACCGCTGGCGGCGCTCGCGGCGCGAGTGCCCGACTTCCCGCCCGACCACCTGCTGCGAGGTGACTTTTTTGCCCTGACGGCCCCGCCGAGCTACGATTTGATTGTGGAGCAAACCTTCTTTTGCGCCCTCGACCCTGCCCTGCGGCCCGCCCACGCCCGGCAGTGCGCGGCGCTGCTGCGGCCGGGCGGCACCCTGGCGGGTTTGCTGTTCGACACTGATTTCGGGCCAAAAACTGAGCCGCCGTTTGGGGGCACGAAAGAGGAATACCGGGAATATTTTGCCCCGTATTTCGAGTTTCGCCACTTCGAAACGGCTACCAATTCGTTGCCGCCCCGGCGCGGGCGGGAGTTGTTCATTTGTTTGAAGAAAAAATAGCCCCATGCTCACCCAACTCGCCAACGCGCTGCCCCATTTCCGCCACAGCAATTCGGGCCAGTTTTTTCTCATGGCCGGCCCTTGCGTCATCGAGGGCGAAGACATGGCGCTGCGCATTGCCGAGCGCATCAGGCACCTGACCGACAAGCTGCAAATTCCCTACATTTTTAAGGGTTCGTACCGCAAAGCCAACCGTTCGCGGGGCGATTCCTTCACCGGCATCGGCGACGAAACGGCGCTGCGGATTCTGCAAAAAGTGGGGCGCGAAATCGGGGTGCCCACGGTCACGGACATTCACGAATCGGGCGAGGCGGCGCTGGCGGCAGAGTACGTGGACGTGCTGCAAATTCCGGCCTTCCTGTGCCGGCAGACCGATTTGCTGGTGGCCGCTGCCGCCACGGGCAAGGTCGTGAACATCAAAAAAGGCCAGTTTTTGAGCGGCGAAGCCATGCAGTGGGCCGTGGAAAAGGTGCGGGCAGCGGGCAACGAAAACGTCGTCCTCACCGAGCGCGGCAACTCGTTTGGCTACGGCGACCTCGTGGTGGACTTCCGCAACCTGCCCGCCATGCAAGCCTTCGGGGTGCCGGTGGTGATGGACGTAACCCACTCCTTGCAACGCCCCAACCAGGCCAGTGGCGTGACCGGCGGCCAGCCCGCCCTGATTGAGACCATTGCCAAAGCTGCCATTGCCGTGGGGGCCGACGGCTTGTTTATCGAAACCCACCCCACGCCCGCCACCGCCCTGTCGGACGGAGCCAATATGCTGCCGCTGGACCAGTTGGAAGGCTTGTTGCAGCGGCTTACGCGGCTGCGGCAGGCAGTGAAGTAGGGGCGGGGCTTGCCCCCGCCCGACTCGTCATAGCCGCAGCGAAAAGTGCTGCTTCGGCTGCTTCGCCCGAAAAAACACCAGCCCCACAAAAAACAGGTCCACCGTCAGGGTCACGGCGGGGTGCGCTTTGATGGCTTCCCAGGCCCGCTCCATTTCGGCCGACCAGTGAATGTCATCCAGCACGAACACCGACGCTTCGGTGCGGCGGGCCAAGCACAATTCGAAGTAGCGCAGGGTCGGCGCGTAGCGGTGGTTGCCGTCAAAAAATACGAAATCCACGCTGGGCAAATTCGCTAAGGTGGGGGCCAGCGTGTCGTCCAGGTTGCCTGCCACCAGGGCCACGTTGCGGATGCCGAGGCCGTCCAGGTTGTGCCGGGCCAGCGCCGCCACGTTGGGGCAGCCCTCGAACGTGACGACGCGACGGCGGCGGTCGGCCAGGGCCAGGTAGGCAGTGGTGAGGCCCAGCGAGGTGCCCAGTTCCAGCACCGTGGCAGGTTGGAAATGATTGACCAGCCGGAACAGCAACTGCGCCAGGTGTGGCGGCTTGGCGGCGGTGCGGGCAATGGCTGCCACACGCCGCCGCCGCCCCGCCCCGGTGTGCGACCCCGCGCCCAGGTCGGTCACGTTTATTCCCTGATTGTCAGCCAGCAACTGCTGCCGCAAGGCCTCCACCGCGTCGTAGGCAGCGAAATGCCCGGTATGCCGAATGACGGTGGTGTACAGCCCGTACACGAACGGTGAATGCAGGCCGTGGGCATTGCCCGAACGTAGCCAGAAGCGGAGGTAAGCGAAGAGTTGAAACAAGATAGTTACCAGTTGCGGGTTGTTCGTTGTCAGGCTGCAACAACAGTGAAGTTGCAAACTAACAACGAACAACCAGCAACTGACGACCAAACTAGTTTAGCCGGTACGGCACCACCAGCGTAAATTCCGGAATTTCGACCGTGAATTGCTGGCCGTTGCCGAGGCGCTCCATGAGGTAGGTGCCGCACATTTTGCCCAGGCCCGACTTGAGGTTGCAGCCGCTCACGTACTGGTGCGTCTGGCCGGGTTCGAGCACCGGCTGGCGACCTACCACGCCTTCGCCGTCCACTTCGCGGGCCACGCCGGTGGCATCGTGGATGTACCAGTGCCGCCGCAGCAGCTTGACGGTGTGGGCGCTGTCGTTGCGGATGGTGATTTTGTAGGCAAACACAAAATGCTCCTGCGCCGGGCTGGAATAGTCGGGCAAGTAGTTCGTTGTAACCGAAACCGTGACACCCTGCGTAGTGGTAGTAGGCATAAAATTTTGTGTAAATACGGCCGCTTTTTCAACAGCCACCCGCCAAAATTGGTTTACCGGTCCCAACGGCCCCACCGCCCGTTTATTTCTAACGCCCAACCGCATGGTAAAGATAGCCGCAAGCTGGCAGCCGGTGCTGGCCGACGAGTTCGCCCAGCCTTACTTTCAGCGCCTCATCGCCTTCGTGAAGGGCGAATACGCCACGACCACCGTCTATCCGGCTGGCTCTCAGATTTTCCACGCCTTCGATGCCTGCCCTTTTGAAGAAGTGAAAGTTGTTATCCTGGGCCAAGACCCGTACCACGGCAAAAGCCAGGCCCACGGGCTGGCGTTTTCGGCGAACGACGGCATCCGCACCCCTCCCTCGTTGCACAACGTGTTCAAGGAGTTGCAGGACGACCTGCCCGGCACACCCGCTCCGGCCAACGGCAACCTCGACCGCTGGGCGCAGCAGGGCGTGTTGCTGCTCAACGCCACCCTCACGGTGCGGGCCGCCACGCCCGGCTCGCACCAGAAAAAAGGCTGGGAAGAGTTCACCGATGCCGTCATTCGCAAGGTGTCGGAAGGTCGCCCGCACGTCGTGTTCATCCTCTGGGGCGTTTACGCCCAGAAAAAAGCTGAACTCATCGACCAACGCAAACACCTGGTGCTGACCGCCGCGCACCCGTCGCCCTATTCGGCCGACCGGGGCTTTTTTGGCAGCAAGCCCTTTAGCCAAGCCAATGCGTGGCTGGTGGGGCAGGGCGAAAAGCCGGTAACTTGGTGAATCGCTGGTTGCGCTGATTGGTGGGGCGTTGGGTTTTGGGTTTTTGGTGTTAAAAATTTGACCTAGGACCGAACACAGATTACCCAACACCGAACACCGACCACCCAACACCCAAAACCGAACCCCTAAAACCCGGAAAGTACCGGTTCTGTGGAGTGCAGGATGGGCCACTGCCGCACCGTTGGTGTTTTCGGGTGCATCTTCGGCCCGATTATGGCCCATCTTCGTCCCGTCAAGCGCGTCCTCGGACGGCGCGAGCTGATTGATTTCCCAGGCTTCGGGCTGATTGGCATCGAGGCCAAGGTGGACACCGGGGCCTTCACAAGTGCCATTCACTGCACCGACATTCACATCGGAACGGACTTGGCCGGGCAGCCCCTGCTACAGGTGTGCCTACTCGACCCCGACCATCCCGATTGGCACGGGCAGCCGCTTACCTTCAGCAGCTTCACGTTGCGCGACATTCGCTCGTCCAACGGCGAAGCGCAGGAACGGTACGTTATCCGGGCCGTGGTGCGGCTTTACGGGAAGGACTTTGAAGCCGAATTTTCGCTCTCGGACCGCTCCGATATGCGGTTCCCGGTGTTGCTGGGCCGCAGTTTGCTGCGGCAAGGGCGGTTTGTGGTTGACGTTGCCCGGCGTAACCTTTCGCGCAAAGCCCAAGTTAGGGCGGCGGAGACCTGAGGGCGTGGGGTTTTTAAGTGTTGAGCTTTGGTGTTGAGGGGTCTGAATTGCTAAAGATTCAACACGCAACGCAAAAACTGAGAAACCAAAGCTAGAAATCGAATCCCCAGTCCCCAAAACTGAACCTCTTTTTTTCCTTCCGTGAACCTTGCCATTCTCTCCCGCGAACCCAAATCTTACTCCACCCAGCGGCTGGTGGAAGCCGCCACGGTGCAGGGCCACGCGGTCAGGGTCATCGACCACCTACAGTGCAATCTGGTGCTGGAAAAGGGGAAGCCGGGCATCATCTACCAGGGCCAGCCGCTGACGGGCATTGAGGCCATTATTCCGCGCATTGGGGCTTCGGTCACGTTTTATGGCACGGCCGTGGTGCGGCAGTTTGAGATGATGAAGGTCCGGACAGCCATTGACAGCCAAGCCATTGTGCGCTCACGCGACAAGCTCCGTTCGATGCAGGTGCTGAGCCGGGCCGGGGTGGGAATGCCCAAAACGGCCTTCACCAATTTCACCGAAGACGTGCCCGCCATGATTGGGCGCGTGGGCGGTGCCCCGGTTATCATCAAGCTGTTGGAGGGCACTCAGGGCCTGGGCGTGGTGCTGGCCGAGAGCGAGAAAGCCGCTACTTCGGTCATCGAGGCTTTCCACAACCTCAAGGCCCGCATCATCGTCCAGGAATTTATTGCCGAGAGCAAGGGCGCTGATTTGCGGGCCTTTGTGATTAACGGCGAGGTGGTGGGGGCCATGAAGCGCCAGGGCAAGGAGGGCGAGTTTCGCTCCAACCTGCACCGGGGCGGCACCGGCACGTTGGTCAAGCTGAGCCGGGCCGAAAAGGCCGCTGCCCTGCTGGCCACCAAAGCATTGGGCCTGAGCATTGCCGGCGTGGATATGTTGCAGAGCAAGCGCGGCCCGCTGGTGCTGGAAGTCAATTCGTCGCCCGGCCTGGAAGGCATCGAGAAAGCCACCCAATTCGACATTGCTGGACGTATCATCGAGTACACGGCGGCGCTGGCGCGAAAAAAAAGCAAGCGCCCCGCCGCCTCGGTGGCCCCCGACCTCGGCAACGACCTGCCCCCGAATGCTGCCGCAACGGGTGCTTGAGCCAGCCACTGAGCGGTGATGCAGCGTAGCGCAAAATGGCTGGCAAAACAGCGGGCTGAGGAGCGGCGAGACGCAGCCCGCCGCCGAGGTGGCAACCACGCTCACCCCGTGGCTGGCCGCGCCGGGCGCAGGCCGGTTCCGAAACCTTGACTTGCAAGGCGCTGCCGGAGTAACCGTAGCTGGCTGGCTGACGTTACCCCGAAGGGCCGCTTCGTGGAGCGGCCCTTCGGGGTAACGCTGCCCATGAGTCTGGGTTGGAAATCAGCGAATGCTGGCGCAGGAGTCAGGTCAGCTTACGGGCGCTCGAGTTAGCCATTTCAAATAGCCTTAATCGTGCAAAACCGCTCTTTACCGCCCTTGCTGCTGTTGCTGCTGGGGCTGGAACTGGCCCTGGCCTTTGGGCAATACTGCCAGCTTCCGCTCGATGGCGACCTGGCGGCCATCGCCGTGCCAGCGGCGTGGTACCAGCCGGTGCTGCACGACCCGTTCGGCTGGGCGGTACTCACCCGTGGTGCCCACTACGCCGCCACCAACCGGTTTTTTGCCCACGTAGCTTTGCTGGGCTACCTGCGGGCCGCGCCGCGCGGGCTGCAAGTACTGGCCGCGCCCATCGACAGCATCTACTTGGCCGCTGCCTTGTTCGACACCGCCGTGCAGGCGGCGCTTCTGGCCTTGCTGGCCGCCTACATCAGGCTCAGTAGCGGCTCTGCATGGGGCCGGGGCTGGAGCTTGCTGGCGGCCGTTTTGCTCGCGCCGCTGTTTCAGCTTTCCGGCTACCAGGCGCAGATGGGCATCATATCCCGTTCGCTAACGTACAATTTCTTCTATGCTTTGCCGCTGGCGTTGCTGCTGCTCTGGCTGCTGCCCTTTTATCAAGCCTGGTGCCGCCAGCAGCCCCTGCGTTTGCCCTGGCCGCAGGTGCTGGGCTGGGCGGGGCTAGCGGTAGTGCTGGCCTTCAACGGTCCGATTGTGGTGGCAGCGCTGGGAGTAGTGGGGCTGCTGGGGGTTGGGGCCAGCGTGGCAGGGTGGCCTGCGGCCCGCAGCCCGCACTGGTGGTCTGGGCAGGCGCTGGGGCTGCTGACATGGTTCGGCGGCCTGAGTATCTGGTCCCTTTGGGTTGGGCGCAACAACGCCGAAAACAGCCACTCTTTCACCCTGCCCGGGTTGTACCGGTTGCTGCCCCACGGCATTTTCGAGGAACTTACGAGCAAGCTGGGCTTGCCGCTGTTGCTGCTTTTCCTCCTACTCAACGTTCAGCTCGTCCGGCGCTTTGGCGACGTTGCCGAAAGCCAGCGGGTGCGGCAAGTGGTCCGCTGGGTGGGCGCGTTCGCGGTGGTTTTTGTGCTGCTGCTACCCCTGGGCGGCTACCGGCCCTACCGCCCGTTTTTGCTCCGAAACGACTCCATTATGCCAATCCTGCTGGGGCTGTTGCTGGCCTACGGCCTCACCACAACGTATTTGTTGCGGCATTTGCCAGCGCGACCCCGCCGCTGGTACATCGGCGGGGTGGTGCTGTTTTCGGGCATTTTTTTCAACGCCAACCACCTGTGGCTGCACGAAAACAACACCTGCGAACGCGAAGCCCTGGCCCGGCTTGCCCGCGCCCAAACTGAAGTGGTGCGCTTGCCCCCCGACTGCACCATCATGGCCTGGGAGCCTTGCTCCAACCCGCAGCAATCGGTTGTAAACGCCGAACTTTTGGCTTATTGGGGCGTTACGCCCCGACGAATTTTGTATTACCAGTAGTTCGCTGCCCTTTTAAAAAGCAGTTTGAATTGGCTTCAAAGTGCTTTTTGCTTGAGCTTTCGGTGTGAAAAAAACTGATTCTACCAAGACCCGAGGCATTGAACTTGTTTTTCCTTCCAATATCCCGGGTCTTGGCAAAATCAACCCCAAGAGTTAATTCAAACAGCTTGCGAGGCCGCGCCAGGGAATTGAAGCGCAGGCCCTGCGCAAACGCGGCATCCGGGAATGACACCACCCCGGCAGAACACTTTTACCCTGCCCCCGTCCCCCGATGCCCCTAGCCGCCGCCCCACTTCATCTCAATGGCTTGAGCATTTTGCCCGGTCAGCGGGTACTCACGCGCCTTGTAGTGTCGCAGTTACCGTCGGGCACGGTCATCGACATTCCAGTGCACGTGTTGCGGGCCGAGGCACCGGGGCCGGTGCTGCTGCTGATGGGCGGAATGCACGGCGACGAGGTGAACGGCATCGAAACCATCCGGCGCATGGTGCGGCGCGAGTTGTTGCAACCGCTGTGCGGCACCGTCATTGCCGTGCCGGTTTTCAACATCTACGGCTTCCTGAATTTCAGCCGCGACGTGCCCGACGGCAAGGACGTGAACCGCTCGTTTCCGGGCAGTCCGCGCGGGTCGCTGGCCAGCCGGGTGGCCCACCGCTTCATGCGCGAAATCATGCCCCTGATTGACTACGGCGTTGATTTTCATACCGGCGGCGCGGCGCGGGCCAACTTCCCGCAACTGCGTTGCGTGCTGGGCGAAGATGCCGCCACCGATGCGCTGGCGGCGGCTTTTGCGGCCCCGTTCACGCTGCACGCGGCCCTGCGGCCGGGGTCGTTGCGCGAGGCGGCGCACGCGCAAGGCAAGCGCATTGTGGTGTTTGAAACTGGGGAAAGTTTGCGGCTCGACGAGGCGGGCATCGAGGAAGCCGTGGCGGGTACTTTGCGGGTGCTGCACCACTTGGGCATGGGGCCAGCCGTGGCCCCGCCCGCCCGGCCCACGGTGCAGTGCCACCGCCACCGCTGGCTGCGGGCGCGGTTTGCGGGCGTGTTCCGGGCGCACGTTGGGCTGGGCGACTACCTGGAAAAAGGCCAGATTTACGGTTCCGTGGCCGACCCCTACGGCGAGCAGTCCGTGCGCCTGGAGTCGCCGCTGAGCGGCTACGTTATTGGATTGAACTATATGCCAGTCGTGAACCAGGGCGACGCGCTGTTGCACGTGGCCGTGGCGGACCCACTGCCGGAATGAAAACAACGGCCCCCTCGTCCGGCCGTACTTTTGCGTTTCGTTCCAATTTGCTTTTTAATGAAAAACCCCGTTCAGACTGCCCTCAATGCCGTGCTGCTCCTTGCCGTAGTCGTGCTGTTCTTCTTACATTTCAACCATCCGGCTACTACCGCAGCCGCGCCCAAACCAGCCCCGGCCGCCGCGCCCAGTGTGCTGGCCGACAGCACCACCCTAGCCACCGCCACAGTGCCCGAAACCACCGAGCCGCTCGTGACGGAAGTACCGGCGGCCGACGCAGCAACTACTACTCCCCCTACCCCAGCCACTGGCAATGAGCGTATTGCTTACGTCGAGTCGAGCCGATTGCTGGATGGCTACCAGGGCATGAAGGATGCCCGCCGCGCCTTTGAAACCAAAGCTAAAGGCTGGGAGCGGCAGAATGCGGGCCTGGTCGCCACCTTCCGGTCGGCGGTGGAAGACTACCAGAAAAAAGCCCCCGCCATGACCCCCGAACTGCGGGCCACGGCCGAAGCCAAGCTCCAGGAATTGCAACAGCAATCGGGGCAGCAGCAGGAGAAAATCCAGCGACAGGCCCAGGAAGAAGAAGCCAAACTGACCCAAACCGTGCTGGAAAGTGTAAACAAAAAGGTGGAAACCTACGGCAAGGCTAACGGCTACACCCTCATTCTGATTGCCGCCCCCAGCGGCACCATTGCCTACGGGCGCAAGGATTTGGACATCACCGCCCCGGTGCTGGCGTACCTGAACCAGAATTATCGCAAGTAGAATTGCCCGGCAACGATTCCCGCAAAGCGGTTGTTTCTACGAAAACAGCCGCTTTTTTTGTTGCGCGGGGTGGTGCCACAACTCCCCGCGCAACCTGTCGAAGTAGAATTAAACTTTGGCCTGCCGTTTGCGTCCAAGCTTTGTCCGTTTCAATCCATTAACCATTAACCGACGCGCTGCGGCGCGAAACACGATGCGTAATTCCTCTTGTTTGTTTGTTGTGGGCCTGGTTTTTCTGTCATTTGGCGCGGCCGCCCCGGCCGCTGCCCAAGTATCGGTGAATGTGCGGACTGGCTCGCCGTTTGGTTACGGCTACTACCGCCCCCGGCCCTACTACGGGCCGCGCTACTACTACCCGCCGGTGGCTCCGGTGCCGTACTATGCCCCGTTGCCGCCCCCGCCGCCGGTAGTCATTGCGCCGTACTACGCGCCCCGGCCGTACTACTACGGCCCGCGCCGGGGCTGGCGTGGTGGCCGCCGTTGGTAGGCACTTGGTTTTGATAGCTTTTGAGCGGCCCCGGCACCTGTTGCCGGGGCCGCTTTTTTGGGGTGGTTGGGGTTGCTTTTTTCGGCCAGCGGGCCAGCATTGGCCCCGGCGCTTACTTTTACGGCCAATTCCGTTTCCAAAAATCATTTTCCCACCCGCATGAGTGCTTATTTAGCTGACAACCAACCCCGCTTTCTCAACGAGCTTTTCGAGTGGCTCCGCATTCCGTCTGTATCAGCCGACCCGAAGTTTCACGGCGATATTCTGCGAGCCGCCGACTACCTCAAAATGCGGCTGGAAGAAGCTGGCGTTCGCAACGTTGAACTATGCCCCACGGCAGGCAATCCCATTGTGTACGGCGACTACCTCACCGATGCCGGCCAGCCCACCGTGCTGGTGTACGGGCACTACGACGTGCAACCCGCCGACCCCTACGAACTGTGGAACTCGCCGCCGTTTGAGCCAGTCATTAAGGACGACAAGATTTACGCCCGGGGCGCGTGCGACGACAAAGGCCAGGTGTATATGCACGTCAAAGCCTTCGAGGCCATGATGCGCGACGGGCAGGGCGGGGTGCCCTGCAACATCAAGTTCATGTTTGAGGGCGAAGAAGAAATCGGCTCCGACAACCTCGGCATTTTCGTGGAAGCCAACCAGGAAAAGCTCAGGGCCGACGTGATTCTGATTTCGGACACCGGCATTCTGACCAACGACGTGCCCAGCATTGAGGTAGGCCTGCGCGGCCTCAGCTACCACGAAGTGGAAGTGACCGGCCCCAACCGCGACCTGCACTCCGGCCTCTACGGCGGGGCCGTGATGAACCCCATCAACGCGCTGTGCGACATGATTAGCAGCTTGCATGACCAGAACCGCCACATCACCATCCCCGGTTTCTACGACCACGTGGCGGAACTCACGGCCGCCGAACGCGCCGAAATGGCCAAAGCGCCGTTTGACGAGGACGATTTCAAGGCCAGTATCGGCCTACCGGCCAGCGCGGGCGAAACGGGCTTTTCCAGCATGGAGCGTACCGCCATCCGGCCCACGCTGGACGTGAACGGCATCTGGGGCGGCTACACCGGCGAGGGCGCTAAAACAGTGATTGCCAGCAAAGCCTACGCCAAAATCTCCATGCGCCTGGTGCCCAACCAAACTTCGGAAGAGATTTCAGCCCTGTTCCAACGCCATTTCAAGAGCATCGCCCCAGCCGGTATCACCGTGAAAGTAACGCCCCACCACGGCGGCGAACCTGTGGTAACGCCCACCGATTCGGTGGCTTATAATGCGGCGGCTGATGCAATGGAAACCACTTTCGGCAAGCGCCCCGTGCCCACGCGCGGCGGCGGCTCCATTCCCATCGTGGCCATGTTCAAAACCGTGCTGGGGCTGGACACCGTGCTGCTCGGCTTCGGCCTGGATTCGGATGCCATTCACTCCCCCAACGAGCATTTCGGGGTCTTCAATTTTATGAAGGGCATTGAAACCATCCCGCATTTTTACCGCAACTACGCGGCGGCAATGGCGGGAGAATAAGTCCGAATAGGCCCAGCAAAAAGCCCGGTTTCCTGGGCGAAAACCGGGCTTTTTGCTGGTTTATCCCGGCGGGCTATTTGGCTCCGAAGAGGTAGCCGACCTGAAACTGGAACACGGAGTTGTAGTTTTTTGAGGAGCCGGACGGGTCGTTGAGGTCCAAAAATCCGCCGTTGTAGCGCACCCCTAATTCCAGTCCTTGCGGTAATTGGTAGCCTACGCCAACCAAGTAGCCGAGGTCGACACTGCGAACGCCTTTGGTGGAGGAGTTGGTGGAAGTGGAACCAGGTACGCCAGGATAGGTAACGGTTCTCTCGGATACACGCGCGGTAAGAAAGCCCACTTGCGGCCCGGCTTCAAAAAATATTCCACCAGTTTTGATACGCAGCAACAGCGGCAAATCAATGTAGTTCAACCGCGTTTGAGCGGTAAGCTTGCCCCCGCTACCGTATGGGTCAGTAGATTCAACTTTGGCTCCTTTCTGTGAGAACAGTAATTCTGGGTGGAACGACAAGAGGTCGCTAAAGCCAAAGTCGCCCATAATGCCGCCGTTGGCACCAACCAAGTTCTTGAGGTCGCTGGTGCCGTCGCCGGTGGCGTTGGATAGGCTGACCCCCGCTTTGATGCCAAAATGAGTTTCCTGGGATTGGGCTGCGCCAGCCAGGCCGACCAGTAAGCCGAGGGTGAGAATGGTTTTTTTCATGCTGTGATGATACGGTGGTGAAGTTTGGTGCAAACCTACACCAAGATTTTCAACTTTGCGTTTGGCAGTAAAATAGTTTGTCTATGGAGCCCCAGCGACCGAGCGTGTTGCCGTGCACGGCCACCGACCGCGCCAACCTTGTTGGCAACGTTGCCGGTAACGTTTGCATAAAAATAGTGGCTGCTTCGGTTCGTCGGCGGGGCATTCGGGGGTAATATTGACGGGAGTTTCATCTTTTTTCAACCTTTCCCCTTGTTTATCATGAGGACAACGTTTCTCTTCTCATTGCGGGCCAGTCGCTGGGCCGCGCTGGCGTTGCTGGCCTGCGGGCTAGGCCGCGCCCCGCACGCCCTGGCCCAGGGCACGGTGCTACAGTCGTGGCCGCTCCAGGTCAATGCCCAGGACAACGCTGCCGTGCGCTCGCCCAACGTGGCGGCCAGCACCAGTACGCTCCGCAATTTTGTGGTGTCCAACGGCACGACCGTTTCGACGGTGCCCGCGTTTTCGACCCCCTATGGCGAAGCCTTTGCTACCACCGCCGACGGCGCGTTTACGCCCACGCCGGGCAGTACACTGAACCGCAAATACTACGTTCAGTTTAGCATTACGGCGGTGGCCGGGGCCTCGGTGCGGGTTGATTCGCTCACGTTTTGGGCGGCGTTCTTCAACACGGGCAGCACCAACCACAAACTGGCCGTGGCGTACTCGCACAGCAATTTCACGACCGACTCGGCGGAAGTATCGGGCGGTCGGGGGCCGCTGGGGCCGCTGGTGCCCCGCAGCACCACGCCAGGCACGGGCCTGGGCAGCTTTGCCGACCCAATTTTGCCCCGCAACCAGAACACAGGGGCCAACCAGTACTACCGCTTGCCGCTGGCGGGCGGGCAGTCGCTGGCCGGGGGCCAGTCGCTGACCATCCGCATTTACTACGCCAACGGCAGTGGCAATACCGGCCGCTACGCCTTGCTGCGCGACGTGCTGGCCAAGGGCGGCACTGGTGCCACTTGCGCCTCGCCCACCAACATTGCCGTGGGCAACGTGACCTCGACGGCCGCCCAACTCACCTTCACGGCGGGCACGGGCAACACGGGTTACGCCGTCACTATCACGCCGCAGGGTGGCACCACAACCACACTGGCTCCCCCCGCTTCGCCGGTGGCTCTGAGCAGCCTGACGGCAGGCACTACCTATACCGTGACGGTGCAAAGCAGTTGCGGAGCCATGTCAGGAATGGTCAACACCCTGACGTTCACTACGCCATTACCAGCCGGGGCTTCCACGGTGTTGCAGCAGTGGGGGCTGCGGGCCAATGCCCAGGACAGCGCGGCATTGCGCTCGGCGGTGGTGACGGCCAGTACCGCCACGCTGCACAATATGCAGGTGGCCGACGGGTCGAATACGACCATTGTGCGGCCGTATTCGGCTCGTTTTGGACAGGCCTCGGCTCCTACCGGGGCGGGTACGTGGTCGACCACGGCCACGCCGCCCGCCCCGGTGACGGTGGCAAACCCGGACCGGCGCTTCTACAACCAGTTCACCCTGACGGCGGCAACGGGCAGCAACGTGCGGGTCGATTCGCTGCTGTTTGCGGCGGCAGTGGCCAGTTCGGCCAACGGCCGGCTGGGCATCGTGTATTCGCGCACCAACTTCACGACCGCCGATTCGACCAGCATTGCGCCGGGCGGGCGGGTGGTGCCGGGCGGCACGCTGCCAGCCGCCAACTACGGCGCGTTCGGGTCGCCCATTCTGCTGGCCAGCCAGAACACCGGCCCCACCAACACCTACCACTTTGCGTTCAATGGCAGCACCGGCATTTCACTGGCCGCCGGGCAGACCCTCACCGTGCGCCTCTACACCGGGGTGGGCACGACCGGCGCGGGCCGCTACCTCACCCTTAAGGACGTGCAATTCAAGGGCGCAGCAATTGGGGCCATCCCGTGCACCGGCACCTTCAGCTACGGCGCAGCCAGCTACTGCACCACGGCGGCCAACCCCACGCCCACGGTCACGGGCATGGCGGGTGGCACCTTCACCTCGACCCCCGGCTTGAGCCTGGACGCTACGACCGGTGCTATCAACATCAGCGCCAGCACAGTGGGGACCTATACCGTGACCTATACCGTGTCGGCGACCTGCTCGGGCACGGCAACCGTGACCATTACCAATGCAACCACGGCGGGCTTCAGCTACGGCGCGGCCAGCTACTGTGCAGGTTCTGGCCCGGCCCCTACGCCCACGCTGGCCACGGGTAGCACGGCGGGGGTATTTTCCTCTACTTCGGGCTTGGTCATCAACAGCAGCACCGGAGCCATCAACCTGGCCACGAGTACTGCTGGCACCTACGTCGTGACGAATACCGTGGCCGCCAGTGGCGGTTGCGCAGCGGCTACGGCAACGTTCAGCGTCACGATTGGGTCGGCCCCGTCGGCGGCGTTCAATTACAGCGCCAGCACCTTCTGCCTGAGCAGCACCAACCCGGCCCCGGCCGTGACGGGTGCGGCGGGCGGCACCTTCACCTCGACCACCGGCCTGAGCCTGAACCCCAACACCGGGGCCATCGACCTGGCGACCTCCGCACCGGGCACCTACACCGTGACCTACACCGTGGGCGGCACCTGCCCCGGCATTCGCACGGCCACCGTCACGCTGACCACGGCTCCTTCGGCCACCTTTGGCTACGCCAACCCAACGTATTGCCGGGGCAGCGGCCCCGCGCCGCTGCCGGTGCTGACCACGGGCAGCGTGGGCGGGGTATATTCTTCAACCACGGGCCTGAACCTGAACCCCAACAACGGGGCCATCAACCTAGCGACCAGCACGGCGGGCACCTACGTTGTGACCAACTCGGTGGCGGCCAGCGGCGGTTGTGCGGCGGCTACGGCCACGTTCAGCATCACGATTAGCCCCGGCACCACGGCCACGTTTACCTACGGTGCCCCCAACTTTTGTCAGACGGGTACCAGCCCCACGCCCACTGTGACGGGCACGGCGGGCGGCGTGTTCACCGCCGCCGCCGGGTTGAGCGTGGATGCCACGACGGGCGCTATCAACCTCAATGCCAGTACGCCGGGCAGCTACCCCGTGACGTACAGCGTGAGCGGCAACTGTCCTAGCAGCGCCACCGTGAACGTCACGATTGTGGCTCCGGCCCCGGCCGTTTTCAGCTACCCCACTGCCAGCTACTGCCGCACCACCACCGGCACGGTGGCCATTGTGCTGGCAGCGGGCAGCACGCGCGGCACGTTCAGCGCCGCGCCTACGGGCCTCACCATCAATGCCAACAATGGCACCATCACACCCAGCAGCAGCACCCCCGGCACTTACGTCGTGACGAATACCCTGGCCGCCAGCGGCGGCTGCGCAGCCGTCACCAGCACGTTCACCGTCACGATTGCGGCCACCGCCACGGCGGGCTTCAGCTACCCGGCGGCGGTGTTCTGCACGTCGATGTCGGCCCCAGTGCCAGTGACGCTGACGGCGGGCAGTACGGGCGGTGCCTTCACCTCAACTACTGGCCTCACGCTGGATGCCGCCACCGGCAGCATCACGCCCGGCAGCAGTACGCCCGGCACCTACGTCGTGACCAATTCGGTGGCGGCCAGCGGCGGCTGTGCGGCGGCTCGCAGCACCTTCAGCGTCACGATTAACGCGGCAGCCGTGGCCACCTTCAGCTACCCCAACGCCGCCTATTGCGCGGGGGCAGGCACCGCGCCCACCCCAACATTGGGCGCGGGCAGCACGGCCGGGGTGTATTCCGCAACCACGGGCCTAACCATTAACGCTGCCACCGGGGCCATCAACTTGACGACCAGCACCCCCGGCACCTACGTGGTGACGAATACCGTGGCCGCCACCGGCGGTTGCGCGGCCATGTCGGCCACGTTCAGCGTCACGCTCACAACTCCGGCCACGGCGGGTTTCAGCTACCCCAGCGTCAGCTATTGCAGCGGGGCCGGCACCACGCCCACGCCCACCCTGGCGGCAGGGGCCACGGCGGGCATCTACTCGGCCCCCGCCGGACTAGTTATTGACCCCGCCACCGGCGCTGTCAACCTAGCCACCAGCACCAGCGGTAGTTACATCGTGACCAACACCGTGACCAACGGGGGCTGCGCGCCCGTGACCGGCACGGTGGGCTTTATCATCAACGCAGCCCCAGCCACGCCGACGCTCACGGCGCTGTACAACGGAGCCACCAACGCTACCGTGCTGACCAGCAGCGCCAGCAGTGGCAACCAGTTCTACCTGAACGGGGTGGTTGTGCCGGGGGCCACCAACCCAACCTATGCGGTGAGCGGCACCGTGCCGCTCGGCTCGTACAGCGTGAGCGTGACCAACGGCTTCGGCTGCGTGTCGGCCCCGTCGGCCCCGGTCATCGTCACGGGTAGCCGCACCGCCTTGCTCGGCAGTAGCCTAACTATTTATCCGAACCCTACGCCCGACGGCCACCTCACGGTGCAGCTCACCGGCTACACGCAAGTTGTGGAGCTAACCTTGCTCAACGCCTTGGGCCAGGTGGTGCTGACGCGCACCGTGGCCCAGCCCAATGGCCCGGCGGCCCTTCAGCACCTTGACCTGGGCCAGTTCGCCACGGGCGTGTACGTGCTGCGGGCCAGCACGGCGGGCGGCATCGACGTTCGCCGCGTCACGCTGCGCTAGGCGCTGCTTGGCAACGTGCTCAAAGCCCCGCTGGCCGATGGTCAGCGGGGCTTTTTGCGTTTGGGCAGCGGCGGGCGCAACGCGGGACGTACTTTTGACGACCTTCCGCAGGGCTGTTGCTGCTTCGAGGGCTACTTCCCAATTCGCGCAGCACGTTAGTTGCACAGCACTGCGACCACTGCGGGAAATGCTTATAAAACCTAAACACCAATTCTATTTATGCATTATTTTTTCCTCTTACTCGGTTTCGTCAGCCTCACCGCCGCTGCCCAAACCACCAATTCGGGCACCGACAAATTTGCCCAGTTGGAAACGCTGCTGCCCACACCCAACGGCTACCGCACGGCCAGCGGCGCACCGGGGCCGCAGTATTGGCAGCAACGGGCCGACTACACCATCGCCGTGACGCTCGACGATGCCAAACAAGCCATTGCGGGCCGCGAAACCATTACCTACACCAACCTGTCGCCCGATGTGCTGCCCTACTTGTGGGTGCAGCTCGACCAGAACATCCTGGACAAAAACTCCCTGACGGCCGCCAGCCAGGTGATGCAGGTGCAGGACGGACGCTTGTCGTTTGAGGCGCTGGACAACCTGGTAAACTCCGATTTCGACGGCGGCTTCAAGATTGAGGCCGTGACCAACACCGCCAACCAGCCGCTCAAATACGTCATCAACCACACCATGATGCGGGTGGAATTGCCCGCTCCGCTGCGCCCCAAGCAGAAGTTCGTGTTTCAGATTGGCTGGCATTACAACATCAACAACCAGCTCAAAATCGGGCAGCGCAGCGGCTACGAATACTTCCCGGCCGACGGGAATTACCTCTACGAAATTGCCCAGTTTTACCCCCGCATGGCGGTGTATTCCGACAACCAGGGCTGGCAGCACAAGCAGTTCTTGGGCAACGGCGAGTTCACGCTGCCCTTCGGCGACTACCGGGTCAGCATCACCGCGCCCGCCGACCACCTCGTGGGGGCCACCGGCACCTTGCAAAACGCGGCGCAGGTGCTGAGCGCCAGCCAGCAACAGCGCCTCAAAAGCGCGGCCAGCGCCAAAAAGCCGGTTCTGATTGTGAGCCAGGAAGAAGCCAGCCGCAACGAAAGCAGCCGGGCCACGGGTAGCAAAACCTGGGTTTTTCAGGCCCGCAACGTGCGCGACTTTGCCTGGGCCAGCTCCCGAAAATTCATCTGGGATGCCATGCAGATTCATCAGGACGGCAAACCTGTGCTGTGCATGAGCTACTACCCCAAAGAGGGCAACCCGCTGTGGGGGCAATATTCGACCGAGGTGGTGGCCCACACCATTCGGACCTACTCCAAATTCACGATTCCTTACGCTTACCCGGTGGCGATTTCGGTACACGGACCGGTGGGCGGCATGGAATATCCGATGCTGTGCTTCAACGGCGGGCGGCCCGAGGCGGACGGGACGTATTCGGCGGACCGGAAATACGGGATGATTTCGGTGATTATCCACGAGGTGGGCCACAACTTTTTCCCAATGATAATCAACTCCGACGAACGGCAGTGGACCTGGATGGACGAGGGCCTGAACACGTTTGTGCAGTACCTGGCCGAGCAGGAATGGCAGCGCGACTACCCCAGCCGCCGGGGCGAACCGCGCAATATTGTGGAGTATATGCGGACCGACAAAAGCCTGCAAACCCCGATTATGACCAACTCGGAAAGCCTGCTGCAATTCGGCAATAACGCCTACGGCAAGCCCGCCACGGCCCTGAACATCTTGCGCGAAACGGTGATGGGCCGCGAGCTGTTCGACTACGCCTTCAAGACTTATGCCCAGCGCTGGGCCTACAAGCACCCCACGCCCGCCGACTTTTTTCGGACGATGGAGGACGCTTCGGCCGTGGATTTGGACTGGTTCTGGCGCGGCTGGTTCTACACCACCGACCGCTGCGACCAAAGCCTGGAAGCCGTGAAATACCTGCGCCTGAACTCGCGCAACCCCGCCCAGGAAGCCGAGCGCCGGCAGCGCGAACGTGCCGCCGCGCCGCGCTCCTTGTCCGAACAGCGCAACGCCCAAGACCTGAAGGAGACGCTGCTGGACGAAAAGCCGGAGCTGAAAGATTTTTACAACAACGGCTACGACCCGCTGGCCGCCACCGCCGCCGACCAACAACGCTACGCCGAGTACGCCGCCACCCTCACGCCCGACCAGAAGCAGCTGCTCAACGCCAGCCCCAACCTCTATGAGTTGAGCTTTCGCAACATCGGCGGCTTGGTGATGCCGCTGGTGCTGCAACTGACCTACGACGACGGCAGCCAGGAAATCCAGCGCATTCCGGCCGAAATCTGGCGCCGGAACAACGCCGAAGTCACCAAAGTCATCGCCACCCCCCGGCCGGTTATCAGCTTTGTGCTGGACCCCTACCTGGAAACGGCCGACACCGACTTGGGCAACAACGCCTTTCCGCGCCAGCCCGCGCCGACGCGCTTCGAGTTGTTTCAGCAGCAGCAGTTTGGCAACAACGCCCGGCAGCAGCCCAACCCCATGCAGGTGCAGAAGGCCGCCAGCCCGCTGCAAAAAAGCGAGGCCAAGCCGCTGGATGCCGCCCCGCCGCCCCCGCCCCGGTAAGCACGAGCGGTGTGGTCGGGCAAATGCAATTTTCTTGCTTATCTTCGGGGCACTATGGCACTTGACTGGCACCAATACATTCACGCCGATGCGGCCATTCTGGGGGGCAAGCCAGTTATCAAAGGCACCCGTATTTCGGTGGAATTGCTGACCGAACGGCTGGCCGATGGCTGGACGGCGGAAGATATTCGCGCCAGCTACCCGCACCTGCCTGCCGAGGCGCTGCCAGCGGTATTCGCTTACTTGCGGGAGAATTTGGCGGAGAGTTTTCAATACCTTTTGCCCCGTAAATCGGCCTGATGCAGTTTTTAGCCGATGAGAACTTTCCCTACCCCAGCGTGCAAGCGTTGCGGGCAGCGGGGCTGGACGTGGAAGCAGTGCAGGAAATGGTCCCCGGCATTGCGGACACGGGCGTGATGGACCTCGCCCAACGCCTGGAGCGCACCATTCTGACTTTTGACCGGGACTTTGGCGAATTGGTTTTCAAATACGGGCTGCAACCAATGGCCGGAATTGTATATTTTCGAGCCGTCAATTACTTGCCTGCCGCACCGGCCGATTGGCTATTGACCCTGTTGGCGGGCGACCAGAGCTTGTCGTTTCGACAAAAGTTTACCACGCTGACCCCGGAGATGAGCCGCCAGCGGGAATATTGAGCGCCAGCCCGCCCCCACCCGCTTCGAGTTGTTTCAGCAGCAGCAGTTTGGCAACAACGCCCGGCAGCAACCCAACCCCATGCAACTGGCCCACCCTGGCCCCACTGAGCACCGCGAACAGAAGCCGACGAACTAAACGGGTTACTTAGATTGCCGCAACCGCTGCGGGAACGCGGCGATGCTGAGTGTGATGTAGCCCCTATCTTCCAGCACATAATAGTTTTCGCGAACGGTGTTCGTGCGCTCATTGAAGCCCTGGGTGGCCGAGAAGCCGAGGGCCAGTTGCAATTGAAACGGGCGGGGCTGGTCGGCCATCCCGCCCAACCCTGCTCGCAAGAAAACCATTGACTCCAAGCGCGTCATTCCAGTCAAATTCAGGGGCTGAGTGAAGTTGGTCAGGGACGTAAAAGTTACTTGCGTAACGCGGAATGCCGCGCCCAAGCTAGCGTTTGGACTGGGCTGGTAGAGCAAATAGCCCTCACCAAAATATTTGGTAAACTGCATTTGGTAGTCGTAGCGCACCGGCAGGAAAAAGAAGCCCGACACCGTGAATTTTGAGTAGCTGCTGCCCCGCCCGAAGCCGGCCAGCGCCCCGGCTGTCACGGCTGGGCCAAGGTTCCAGTAGGTGCCCAGGCCCACGTCGTACTGGTGTTCCCAAGAACCGGACGAATCTGTACCAGTCGGTTTGGAGGCGGACTTTGGAATGAAGCTGCCGGCCGCATGAACCAACACGTGCCGAACCGGGGAATAACTGCCCGATGCCGCCAACCGGCTGTTGAGAAACCAACTGGCCGCCACCTCACCTTCGCCTTGCGCGTGGATGTTGGGGGCGGCATTTGGCATTGGTCGGTAGAGCACGCAACCGCCCAGCCCAGCCAGTAGCAGCAGAAACAAGAAGCGAAGCGTCATTGGGGGGATGGGCGCGCAAATGGCCCGGCGAAGATACCCGCCAACTCGCCTACTTCCCGCCCACCATCCGCGAAATCAGCCCGTGGTCCTTCGTCAGCTCGGCCCACACTACCCCGACGATATGGACCAGCGAGAAGCCAATTATCAAATACATCGTCACTTCGTGTATTTCCTTCACGGTGTGCTCGATGCGGTGCAACGACTCGTAGTCGTCGGCCCAGGTCAGCAGCACGCCCGTGACGGCCATCACCGCCAGCATGAGGTAAAAGGCCAGGTAGGTGGATTTGGCAAACAGGGCTTCGCCTTTGGCTCCGCGCTCGGCGGGCGCGGCCTGCCGGAAGTTGTGCAGCACCAGCGCAAAGCGCGTCGTAAAGCGCCGCTCGGCGGGTCCGCGCACTTCCAGCAGCAAGCGCAACACCCAGAACGCCACCAAAATAAGTCCCGTCACAATGTGCCAGTCCCAGATGCGGTCGCTGACCAGGTGGGCCAACTGACGGCCCTGGTTTTGGCTGAGCTGCCCGCCGCCTTGCGCCAGCACTTGCTGAAACGCCGGAATCAAGGCCCGTGCGTTCACCACCACCTTGATGAAGAGGATGGTGAGCAACTGGCCCGAAATGAGCAGCGCATTGCTCCAGTGCCAGACGCGCAAAGGGACCGAGTAGTCGCTGGTGGGGGACATAGAAGTTTTGAGTTTTGAGGGCTAAGGGTTGAGTTGGTTTTTGTGAACGATTGTGGTAGTACGACTTTTTCAGTCGTCCTACCACTCTTATCCCGCCACGATAATCGTTCAAAAGTCAGAATGGTAGGACGACTGAAAAAGTCGTACTACCACGGGTTACACCGCGCAATCTGCCTCCACGCGCACCGTTGCCAGCCGGCCGGGGTACTCCCGCAGGGCATGGTCCAGGCAGACGAGGGCGGCCCGCAGGTCGGTTTGGTTGATGACGTAGGCCAGGCGCACTTCCTGCCTTCCCAGCCCCGGCGTGTGGTAAAAGCCGTTGGCTGGCGAGAGCATCAGGGTCTGGTTTTCGTAGCTGAACTCTTCCAGCAGCCACTGACCGAAGCGTTCGGCATCGTCCACCGGCAAGTGGGCCATGACGTAAAATGCGCCGCCCGGCACCGGGCACTCCACGCCCGGCATGGCCCGGAGCGCGGCCACGGTCAGGTCGCGGCGGGCTTGGTATTCGGCGCGGGTTTCGTCAAAGTACGAGGCGGGCAGCTCGGCGGCGGCCTCGCCCAGCAGCATCCCCAGGCCGGGCGGGCTGATGCGCATCTGGGCAAAGCGGAAGGCCGCCGTCCACACCGCCGGGTTGCGCGTGACGAGCGCCCCAATCCGGGCCCCGCAGGCGCTGTACCGCTTGGAAATCGTGTCCAGCACCACCACGTAGTCTTCGCCGCCGGGCAGGCTCAGGGCGCTGGTGGCGGTGCGGCCGTCGTAGCAGTATTCGCGGTAGGCTTCGTCGGACAGCAGGTACAGGCCGTGGCGTTGGCAGAGGCCCAGCAAGGCGGTTAGCTCCTCGGGCTGGTACACGTGGCCCGTGGGGTTGCTGGGGTTGCAGACCAGAATAGCCCGGCTGCGCGGGGTGATGACGGCCTCAAAATCGGCCAGCGGCGGCAGCGCAAACCCGTCGGCCAGGCAGCCCGTGACGGGCACAATCGTGACCCCGGCGGCAATGGCAAACGCGGTGTAGGTGCCGTAGAACGGCTCCGGCACAATCAACTCATCGCCCGGATTGAGGCACGAGAACAGCGCAAAAAGGATGGCCTCGGAGCCGGCCGTCGTGACCATGATGTGGTCAAACTCGGCCGGAATGCCGGCTTGCTGGTAGTACGTGACCAGCTTGCGGCGGTAGCTTTCGGTGCCCGCGCCGTGGCTGTAGCCCAGCACCCCGATGTCGGCCCGGCGCACGGCATCGAGCAACTCGGGGGGCGTTTGGATGTCGGGCTGCCCGATGTTGAGCGGGTAAACAATCTTGCCAGCTTGCCGAGCCGCATCGGCAAAAGGGGCAAGCTTGCGAAAAGGCGAAACGGGCATGGCCTGCCCGCGTTGAGAAATGGATAGCATAAGGACCGCAAAGTTACGGCCGGCGGCGTAGGGGCCATTACTGATGGTGGTTTTACCTCTAGGGTTTTGTTCTTTGCCCCGGTGCCGCTGGATGAGCGGGGCGCTTCCAGCCGAACATTTTAATGAAAATCCTTGGATTTAACTTGTTTAACAATATTGTCAGGAATTTTACCTGTCTGGGAATAGCTCTGCACCTGTTTTTCCTCCACCTCTTCGCTGGTGCCGGCCAGCTTGGTGACGGCAATTATCAGGGGCAACCCGCAAAACACTCCTCCCACTACAGCAAGGGCACCGCTGTTGTCGCTGGTTGTGGTGGGGCCGTAGGAAGTATTGTTCACCGGCCGCGCCGTGGCCACGCGCAGCAGGGCCAGCCCGCCACCGGTCGCCACGCCCAGCCATATTTTTCCTGCCCGTCGGTGGCGCTCATACATATTTCGGATTGCCTGGATGGTATCTTTCTTGCTGGATACAAACGATGGTTTTGATGGCGCTACCGAAGGCACCGGAGCGGTGGGCTTCGGCGCATCTTGGGCGAAGCTGCACAGTGCTTGGCCCAGCAGGACCATCAGCAGCAGGAATTTTTTCATGAAATAGGGGGTTTAAAGCCTAGGCTCAGTTGTAGAAGTCAAAATTGCGGGGCTCGCCGAGCAACTCGCGGCCGTCGAGCAGGTCTTCGCGCATCCCGGCATAAAGTTCGGCGCTGCGGTGAAACGGTTCCTGGGCTTCGGGGTGGACGATGCCCAGGGACTCGCGCAGTTGGTACTCCTCGTACACTTGCGGCAGGTGGACGAGGAGCTGGTGACGCTGGCTTTCGCCCACCGCCCGGCGCAGGGCGGTGCGCCAGTCGGGGGCGGCATCGAGGGGCACGGTTTGGTCGGCATCGAGGGCTTTGAGGTAGGCAAAATCTTCCTCGGCCTGAGCATCGGCGGCGGCGCGGGCTTGCTGGGCTTGGTAGGCGGCTTTTTGCCGCCGCAGCTTCGGGGTTTCAAACTGCTGCACAAAAGCCGTCCTCATCGCTTCGTCTTCGACAAGACTTAGATAGGGAGGCCGGGGGTCGGTGGGGGGCGCGGGGGCTGGCTTGGCGAGGTGCCGGGCGCGGCGGTTGGCCCAATACGCTTCGCGGTAGGGCGTTTCGCGGGGGCCGCGCACGTCGGGTAGGCCCAGCAACGGGCCGTGGCCGGTGTGCAGGTTGTGGAAATCGTACCAGGCGGGCGCGTGGATGCCCTGGCGCTCGTGGTCGGGCACCTGGCGGTCAAACTCGTTTTCGGCCAGCCGCATGGCCTCGTAGTCCTGCCAGTTGCGGGGCAAGATGCCGTCGCCGCCGTCACGGTCCAGCACCTCGTCGAAATCGAAGGTGGTCTGAACAAAATTGCAATACAGGTTCAACTCTTCGGGCGTGATGGCCGGCAGCACGGGGCAATTTTCAATTTCAGCATCGTAGCGGCCAAAGTCGGGGATGCAATCGATGCCGGCTACGGTGAGATGCCCGGCCCGCCAGCGGCATTGCAGGTCGAATAGTTTTTTGCGCTGAATGTCCCAGAGTCGGTTGTATGCCGCTTCGTCGAAGCGGCCCGCGATGTAGGGCGCATCGGCTTCGGCAGCGGCCCCGGCGTGCTGCCAGTCCCATTTTTGGTAGGCGTATTGTTGGGCAAATCTGGCCTGCACCTGCGGGTGGTAGGGCGCAAAAAAGGCCGCGTAGCGCGGGTTGGTCAGCACATCTTGCTTGATTTCTTCGTGCGAAAAATGGGTGTTGGCCATGCAGGGGGCGGCACCGGTAGGGCCAGCGCCACGTCAAAGGTAGCCGCTGTGCCTGACCTGCCCGCAGGCCCGCCACGCGCAAGGCTTCGCCCAGTTTGTCCCAGCGCGGCGGCCGCTCATTTCTACCTGCTGCCGTTGCGCCAATTGCCAAAGGTCATGGCCGGAACCAGCGCCAACCTTCAGGGGCATCTTTCCCGTAAGGGGGAACGTTGTTTTTTCACCCCTCACCAACCCCCTTTTCCCATGAGTTACCTCAAAGCCGGCACCGACCCCAACGGCGAAGCCATCAACCTGTTTTACGAAGATTGGGGCCAGGGCAGCCCCGTGGTCCTCATCCACGGCTGGCCCCTCGACCACACCATGTGGGAGCACCAGGCCATTGCCCTGGCCGAAGCCGGTCACCGCGTCATCGCCTACGACCGGCGCGGGTTTGGCCGCTCGTCGCGGCCCTGGAGCGGCCACGACTACGACACGCTGGCGGCCGACCTCAACGCCGTGCTGACCGAGCTGAACCTGACCAACGTGACGCTGGTAGGCTTCTCGATGGGCGGCGGCGAAATCGCCCGCTACATCGGTCGCTACGGGCAGGGCCGCCTGGCGCGGGTGGCCTTCGTGAGCGCCGTCACGCCCTACCTGCTCCAAACCGACGACAACCCCGAGGGGGTGCCGCAGGAGGTGTTCGACGGGATGCTGGCCGGCCTCAAGGCCGACCGGTTCGCTTTCCTGCAAACCTTCGGCAAAGGCTTCTACGGCGTGGGCCTGCTGAGCCAGCCCGTCAGCCAGGCCGTGCTCGACTGGAACCAAACCGTCACGTCGCTGGCTTCGCCCAAGGCCACCTACGACTGCGTGAAAGCCTTCGGCGGCACCGACTTTCGCCCCGACCTGGCCAAAGTGACCGTGCCGACGCTGGTCATTCACGGCGACAAGGACGCGACCGTGCCGCTGCCCAACAGCGGTGCCCGCACCGCCAAAATGATTGCCGGGGCCGAGTACAAAGTGTACGAGGGCGAACCGCACGGTTTGTTCTTTACGGCTAAGGACAAGCTCACTGCGGATTTGCTGGCCTTTGTTGGTATTGAGTAGGAAGTACTGAGTAGTTGGACACCACCAAAAAAAGCCCGCTGGAGCAACTGCTCCGGCGGGCTTTTTTTGGTGGTGTCCAACTACTCAGTACCAAGTACCAAGTACTGAGTACTCAATACTGAGTACTCAATACTGAGTACTTGGCACCTCTCACGCCATCTGCCCCATTTGGCGCAGGAATAGGACGTGTGATACTACTGCGTCGCGGGTGCGGGTGTAGTCGTTGTACACGACATCAAACTCGTCGCACACCTGCTTCACAATCTTGCTGATGGCGGGGTAATGCACGTGCGAGATTTTGGGGAACAGGTGGTGCTCAATCTGAAAATTCAGCCCGCCTACCAGCCAGCTCACCACCTTGTTGTTGGTCGCAAAATTGGCCGTGGTGCGTACCTGGTGAATGGCCCACTCGTCTTCCAGTTTGGACGTGACGGGGTGAGGCACCGGGAAGGCCGCATCTTCCACAGTATGCGCCAGTTGGAACACCATGCTCAACACAAGGCCCGCCACGGCGGTGCTGAGCATGAAGCCCGCGAACCAGGGCAGAAAGCCCACCATGTAAATCGGCAAGGCCACGTACAGCACCAGGTTCAGGGCCTTGAACGCCCAGAAACTGACGTGTTCGCCGGTGTTCATGGGCTTGAGGTCAATGGCCCCGATTTGGCGGCTGAAATACTTCTGGTAGTCCATCGCAAATATCCACGACGTGTACAGCATACAGTACAGCATCCAGAAATAGAAGTGCTGGTAGCGGTGCAAGGGGTGTTTGGGCTGGTCGGGGGTCATCCGCATCCAGGGCTGGATGTTGATGTCGTCGTCGTGGCCCTCGATGTTAGTGTAAGTGTGGTGGATGAGGTTGTGCTTGGAGTTCCACATGTAGGGGCTGCCACCCAGCACACCCAGCGTGTAAGCGGCCACCTTGTTCACCCAGGGCAGGTGCGAAAAGCTGCCGTGGGCCCCGTCGTGCATCACATTGAAGCCAATGGCGGCAATGGCGCAGCCCAGCAAGGCGCACTCCAGCAAAGCCCAAGCGGTGGGCGGCGTAAAAAACACCAAATGGACGTAGAGCGCCGCCATCGTGGCCACCAGCACCACGGCCTTGGCAATCAGCCCGAAGTCGCCGGTGGTGCGTTGGCCCGTTTCCTCAAAATACTGGTTGATGCGGGTCTTCAACTCGGTGTGAAACGAGCGGGTGGCGGCAAATTTGGGCAGGGCCATAGGGGTGCAAAAATTAGGGTCAGGCAAAGATAGTTCTGCCCCAACACATTGCCGCACTGCTTAGTTTAAGTACGGGTGCCAATTCTGGTCCAGCGTACCAGCCGAGAGCTTGAGAAACCCGGTCAGGGTGGGCTTTTTGGGTTGCTGGCGCACGGTCAGGCCCGCTTCGCCGGGGGTGCGCTGGCCTTTGGCGTGGTTGCAGCGGGCGCAAGCAGTCAGTAAGTTAGTCCACGACGAATCGCCGCCGCGCGAGCGGGGCAGCACGTGGTCGAGAGTCAGGTTTTTGGTCGAGCCGCAGTACTGGCACTGGTTGTGGTCGCGCTTGAAAATGTTGTGGCGGCTGAGGGCAATGCCTTTGTAGGGCACCCGCACGTAGCGTTGCAACCGGATGATGCTCGGCTTGGGGTAGGCGTGGGAAATGGTCCGCAAGGTGCCGTGGTCGGACTTGGCAATCATCTCAGCCTTGTCCAGAAACAACAGCACAAATGCTTTTTGTACACTGCACAGGGTAATGGCCGTATAGTCGCCATTCAGCACTAACACTTTTTGGTCCATAACGCACTTGGTAGCAAATAACCCGCCGAAAGCTAAGGCATATTTGGCAAACAACCAAGCCGGGGGGCAAAGAGGTTTGGTTTTTGGTTGTTTGTTTTTGGTTTTTGGGAAACGAACAACCGAAAACAAACAACCAAAAACCAATTATTCTGGCAGCAACCGCTTAATCAGCCGCAACTTGTGGGTGTAGCGTTGCTGGTCGCGGTTATATATTCCGTTGTGGTCTAGCGAATCAATCCGCACTTCGCCGTGGGAGTGAATGATTTGGCTATCGTCCAGCATCAGCCCCACGTGGACGATGCGGCCCTCGGCATTGTCGAAAAAGGCGAGGTCGCCGGCCCGGGCCTGGGCCACAAAATGTACCGGGCGGCCGAGGTCAATTTGCTGGCGGGCATCGCGCGGAAGCTGGATGCCAATAAGCCCGAAAAGCTGCTGCGTCATGCCCGAACAGTCAAGGCCGAACACGCTCTTGCCGCCCCACACGTAGGGCGCTTTCAGGTACATAAGGGCCGTTTTGCGGAGCAGGGTGGCTTGCCGCGTTGCATCGGGCGCGGCGGCAGGGTTAGTGGCCGTGCCGTTGTAGAAATACTTGCGGCTGCCCACGCGCACGTTCATGCCGTCAAAAAACGGCAGCCGGCAGCCCAGCGTGAGGGGAATTTTGGTGGTGGCATCGCTCACGGCCTGCACCACGTCGAGGGCGCGGGGGTGGTCCTGGGCGCACCAGGCGGTGTAGTAATCCGGCGTAACGGACGTGTGCTGCTTCACATCAATCCAACCAATGTACTGGTCGGCAGCCAGTTGCACCTGCACCCAGTTGGCCTGGGTGGCCAGCACCTGGTAGCATTCGCCAAAAAGCAACTCCGTCACCAGTTCGGTTTTGTCGGAAGGCTCGGCGCGGACGGGAACGGCGCTCAAGGCGCAAATGCCAGGATTCAAGTTGATGTGCTGATTAGTTGCTGTGCTGATTTGCTGATTGGTTGATGCAAAACCGACTGCACTTGCCCTTTCGAAAGCTGCACAAAGATGCAACGTTGCCGCCATCCTGGTCCGCACACTTGCGGAATCAGCACATTAGCACATCAACTAATCAGCACATCAAAGTCCCCGTTCCATGTCGCGCCGCTGGGCTTTTTCTTTCAGGTCGTTGCGCTTGTCGTAGAGCTTTTTGCCCTGGGCCAGCGCAATTTCAATCTTGGCAAAGCCCCGGTCGGTCACGAACAGGCGAAGCGGGACGATGGTCAGGCCCTGGTCGATGAGCTTGCCGCGCAACTGTTTCAACTCCCGTTTCTGGAGCAAGAGCTTGCGCTCGCGCATGGCATCGTGGTTGTTGTAGGTGCCCAGCGAATAGGGGGCAATGCGAATCTGGTGAATCCAGAGGCTGCCGTCGGTGTGGAACAGGCAGTAGCCGTCCTGCAAATTGACGTTGCCTTCGCGGATGCTTTTTATTTCGGTGCCCTGCAACATCACGCCCGCGTCGTACTTGGCCAGAAAGGTGTATTCGTGGCTGGCGCGGCGGTTGCGGATGTTGATGATGGCGGGGGTTTCGTCTTTTTTGGCCATAGAAATTGGGGCAGGCGGTCAGTCCCGGCGGGCATATACGCTGTGCCACTGGTCACGGTACACGCGCTGGTATGGGCCGATGCGGGCCGGGGCCGTGGCGGGCACCTCAAATACATGGTTGCGGTGGCGGTGGTCGGTCACAACATATTCGGCCGAATCGCGGGCGGCTAAAGCAAAAAAGCCCGGCACCGACAGGTGGTTGTGGTAGTCGCTGGCGTTGCGGTAGGCAAAATACGTCAGGCTGTGGATGCGGTAGTGGTCGGCCTGCCCGAAAAAGAAATCCAACGGCCCGACCACCCGCACGTTGTGCCGGGGCATATGGGCCGCCAGTCGGGCGTTCTCGGTTTCGGGCCGGGGGTAGGTTTGGTTTTCGGCCAGCAAGTAATGCGTGCGAATGCCAGCCCCGACGGGGTAAAGCAGCACCAGCGCCCGCAACAGTTGCACGCGCCTGGGCGGCAGCGCGGCCAGGTGGCCCAGCACTTGCTCGACCACAACGATGACAATGAAGGGCACAAACAGCACGAAGTAGAACGACGACGCGCTTTTGGTGAGCACCCAGAACAACCCCAGCAGCAGCAGCAGGTAGAGCGCGGCCGGCGAGAGGCGCGGTGCGGCGGCCAGCCGGGCCGCCGGGTACGTGACAGCCAGCGCCAGCAGGGCCAGCACAATGAGGGCCGTTTCACCTTCGCTGTGCAGAAAAATCTGGTGGTAGTTGGCCATCACGCCCAGCTTGGCCCAGCCGTGCAAGTTGCTTTGCATTTCCGGAAAATGCCCAAACTGGTAGAGAAACAAGCCCCACCGACCCGCCAGCACACTGTCCAGCGCGTAGAGGGCCGCCGTGAGGCCCCCGGCCACCCCGAACGCCGCCGCCCCCGCCCAGCCCCGGCGGCGCAGCAGCCACAGCGCCCCCGCCCCCACAAACACCAGCCCGTTCAGGGTGGCCAGGGCGGCGGCACCGGCCGCCACCCCGGCCAGCCCCAACCGGCCCAGCCCGGCGGCAGGTCGGCGCAACAGCAGAAACGAAGCCAGGCCCAAGCTCATGGCCATCGTTTCGGGGCGGCCATCGAAGCCAAACTGCATCAGCGCCCCGCAGCCGACGTAAAGCAGAACCGCCAACCAACGGGCTTCGGCCGCACTGCGTCCGAAGTAGCGCAGCAGCAGCGCCAGGCCCACCGCCCAGAAAATCAGGGCGGTACTTTTGGCCACGTACACTCCGGTGCCGAACGCGGCCATCAGCCCAGCTTGAAAGTAAACGAACAGTTTGTGGGTGATGAATTGGTAAATTTCGGCGTGGTTGAGGCCCCGAAAAAACTCGGAATGCACTCGTCCGTCGCGCAGCAGCCAGTAGCTTTGCTCGGCCATCCAAGCATCGTCGAAATGCTCGCTGCGGCCGTAGAGCGTGGCGGCGAATGCCACCAGCAAGCCGCTCACGATGTAGGGATAGTAACGAAGTGGCAGCAGGCGGAGCGGCATTGTACGGAACGGGAGTACGGGTATTCTGGCAACAGCCGCACACTTCGCAAGTGGTTTAAGCAAGCTTGAGCCGGGGGTCGGGGCTGGTGAAGGGACTGGCAAAGTCGCGGGCCTGGAACTGGAAGTGCGCCGTCATGGCCACCATGGCGGCGTTGTCGGTGCAAAACGCAAAATCGGGGATGAACACCTGCCAACCCTGGACTTCGGCCTCGGCCCGCAAGGCGGTTCGCAGGCCGGAGTTGGCCGCTACGCCGCCCGCCAGGGCCACTTGGGTGAGGCCCGTGTCGGCGGCGGCGCGGCGCAGTTGCTTGAGCAGCGTTGCCACGATGCAGTGCTGAATACTGGCGCAGAGGTCGGCCAGGTTTTGGGCGATGAAATCGGGGTTGGCTGAAACTTCTTTTTTCAGAAAGTACAACACCGCCGTTTTCAAGCCGCTGAAGCTGAAGCCGTAGCCCGGCATGGTCCCAATCGGAAACGCGAAGCGGGTGGGGTTGCCGGTTTGGGCGATGCGGTCGAGGTGGGGGCCGCCGGGGTAGGGCAAACCCAACAGCTTAGCGGTTTTATCAAAGGCTTCGCCGGCCGCGTCGTCGATGGTTTGACCGATGACTTCCATTGCCAGGGCCGAGCGCACCACCACCAGCTGCGTGTGCCCGCCGCTGACGGTGAGGCAGAGGAACGGAAAATCGGGCCGGGGGTCGCGGATGAAATGGGCCAGGATGTGCGCCCGCATATGGTTCACGGCCAGCAGCGGCTTGTTCAGGGCCAGGGCCAGGGCTTTGGCAAACAGGGTGCCCACCAGCAGCGACCCGAGCAGGCCGGGGCCTTGCGTCACGGCCACGGCATCGAGTTCGTGCTTGCCCACGCCCGCCTCGCGCAAGGCCGCCGCAACCACCGGCAGCAGGTGCTGCTGGTGGGCCCGCGAGGCCAGTTCGGGCACCACGCCCCCGTATTGTTCGTGCACTTTTTGGGTAGCTATTACGTTGGACAACAACACGCCCCCGGCCATGACGGCCGCGCCGGTATCGTCGCAGGACGATTCAATGGCCAGAATAAGGGGGAAATCGGGCATGGGCAGAACGAGTGGGCGCAGGGCGCAAAGTTCGCCCCGGTTGGGTGAACCTGCGCCCGGCGCAGACCGTTGGCGCGGCGGGCGGGCGGCTAAAACCGGTTAAAAAGCCGCAACTTTGCGGAGTATTTACTATTTGCCCCAGTCTTTCCCTCACGCTGTGCGTCGCGTTGTTATCATTTTGCTGAAAATGCTGCTGGGCTTGGCGCTGCTGCTGGTCCTGACCGTGGCGGGCGTGTTGGTGGCGTTGCGGGTGCCGAGCGTGCAAACGCGGGTGGTGCGCGAAGTGGCCGATGTATTCAGCAAGAAGCTCGGACAGCGGGTAATCGTCGGCAGTGTGGACGTGCGGCCGTTTTCGCGGGTGTTGCTGGGCGGGGTGCGGGTGCTGGACCGGCGCGGGGGCGAGGTGCTGAGCGTGGGGCAGGCCGAGGCCGACATTGCGCTGTTTTCCATCTTCGACCCGCGCCACCTGCACATCCGCAAGCTGGAGTTGCAGGAGCCGCGCTTCGACTTGAAAAACCTGGCCGGCCAACCCGACTCGACCACTTTTTCGTTGTTTTTGGCGGCCATTGGGCGCTTGAGCGGGCCGCCGGATACCACAACTGCGGCCCCGTTTGATTTTCGGATTGGGGCCATTGGCATCAGCAACGGACACTTTGGCATCGAGAAAGCCGACGACCCGCGCGAACCCGAATACGGCCAAAGTATTGACTACGACCACATGGTGGCAGACAGTGTGTACGGGGTATTTTCCAATATCCGGCTGGCCGACACGCTGGCCGTGCGCATCAGCCACCTGCGGGCGGTGGAAACAGTGTCGCACACCCGCTTGCGCGAATTGTCGGCCGATATGCGCTACGGGCCACATTTCTGGGAATTTGCGAAGTTGGATTTGCGCGTGGGCCGCAGTCAGGTGCGGGACTACGTGCGCTTTGACTTCCAGAAGTTTGGCGACTTTGCCGAAAACTACGCGGACTTGGTGAAAAACACCGACCGGTTCCGCCGGTCGCGGGTGTATGCGTCCGACATTGCCAAGTTTGCCCCGGCCTTGCGCGGCATTCAGGAAAATGTCATGCTTTCGGGCGATGCCACGGGCTACGTCAGCGACTTTAAGGTGAAGGACTTGGACGTGCGCTACGGCAAAGGCACCCACCTGCGGGCCAAAAATGCCCACGCCGACAACCTGGTGAACTACCGCGAAAGCTACATCGACATTCGCTTGCTTCCGTCGGTGGTTGAGCCGCAGGACTTGGCGCATTTGCTGCCCGCCTCGGCCAACAAAGTAGTGCAGCGGCTGGGGCGAACGCAGCTCAAAGGCGACTTCACGGGCTTTTACAATGACTTTGTGGCGAACGCCGACTTTGCAACCGGCCTGGGCCGGGTCGTAACGGATATTAACCTTAAAACCAAAACCGACTTCAGCCACGCCAAGTATTCGGGCACGGTGCAGAGCACAGATTTTCAGTTGGGTAAGTTCCTGGACGAGGAAGCCGTGGTGGGCGGCGTAACCCTGAACGGCAAAGTAGCCGGCACCGGCTTCGTGCCACCCGAAGCCCAGGGCCACGCCGTGCTGACGGTGCCGCACATTCGATTGAGTGGGCATGATTACCAGAATCTGAGCTTCGACGGCGACTTTGCCGGGCAGTCGTTTGGCGGCCACCTCACGGCCAACGACCCTGCCCTGCGAGCCGACGTGAACGGGCGCTTTGACCTGACCCGCGCCCACCAGGACGTGCGCGTGACCGGCCGCATCGAACGCGCGAACTTGCAGGCACTGGGGTTGTTGGGTCAGCCGCTGGTGGTAGCAACCACCGCCGATTTGCACCTGCGTGGGGTGGAATTGGATTCGCTGATTGGCTACGCGCAGTTGCGAAATTCCAGTTTCACGCTCGCTACCCGCCAACTGGCACTGGACACGCTAGACGTGGTGAGCACCCGCAACTACCTCAACGAGCGCACGGTACTAATCAAATCTGACGCGCTGGATGCCAGCGTGGGCGGCATCTTCAACACCTCGGACGTGGTGCGCGATGTGCAAACGCTCATCACCGAATACCGCCTCAATTTTGAGAGCAATGCGGCGGCCACAGCGGCCTACTACCGCGAGAAAAAGAAGCGGGCGCTGCCAGTGTACCGGCTTGATTTGCTGCTGAATCTAAAACACGCCACGCCGTTGCTGCAACTGTTTGTGCCGGAACTGATGGTGGCCGATGGCAGTAAATTCGACGGTTCGTTTCGCAACGGCGAAACCTCCATTTTTCAGTTGGGCGGTCACCTCGACAGCTTGCGCTACGGGCCGGTGTACACGGTGAATGACGAGGTAGATTTTACCACGTCCAAGTTGCCTTACGATGGCAAGGTGCTGGCCCAGGCCAGTGTGACGAGCCAGCGGCAGGTGCTACCGGGCCTGGGGGCAACCGAAAGCTTTGTAGCAGAAGGGGTTTGGGACCAGCAGCATATCAATTTTTCGACCTCGCTGGCGCAGGCCGGTACCACCAACCGCGCCGACATCAACGGGGCGTTGGAATTTCTGCCCCGCGCCGTGGAAATCGTGTTTCACAAGTCGGGCCTGCACCTGTTGGACAAGGAATGGACGATTGCGGCCGACAACTCAGTGCAGATTTCGGACTACGGCCGCGAGTTCAACGTGCAGAACGTGACGTTCCGAAGCGGCACCCAACTGGTGGGGGCGCAGGGCTTTATCTCAACCGACGCGACCAAGCCACCGTTGGAACTGACGGTCAAGGATTTTGAATTGGCCACGCTCCGCACCTTGACCGGGCAAAACCTGACCGGCCGACTCAATGCGCAGGCCACGGTGAGCGGCGTGTACGGCCCCTTGGCCGTTGGCAGTCAATTGGCGGTGGATTCGCTGACCTATGACGGCACCCTGATTGGGCAGGTGGCCGGGCGCGGCGACTGGGACACCAAAGCGGATGGGTTGCTGGTGAACCTGGACGTGACGCGCGAAGGCCGGCCGGTGCTGGCGGTGCGCGGCAACATTGCCCCTGGCAGTGATAGTCAGCAGCTTAATCTGACCGGAACGCTGACCGATACGCCCATCGTGCTGGCCCAGCCGTTTATCGGGAGCATCATGCAACACCTGGGCGGTACCGGGCAGGGCGAGTTGAAACTGAGCGGAATGTTTGCCGCCCTGGACCTGACCGGGCACGTGGACGTGCGCGACGGGCGCTTCACCTTCGGCTATCTGGGCACGACCTATACCTTTGCCGACCGCATTGATTTCACCCTCACCACCATTGCTTTCCGGCAGGTGCGGGTGCGCGACCCGCTCGGCAACGTGGGCACGGTGGACGGGGTGGTGAGCCACCGGCACTTTGCGGGAATGCGGCTGGCGATTGGGGCGGAGTTTGCGAAGTTGCAGGTGCTCAACACGTCGCGGCGCGACAACGACCTGTACTACGGCACGGCCTACGCCACGGGCACGGCCCGCATCACGGGACCGGCCGACGACCTGAACGTGACGGTGCGGGCCACGAGTGAGGCCGGAACGCGCCTGTCGCTGCCGCTGGACAACGCGGCCAAAGCCGAAAAGGCCGGTTACATTAAGTTTGTGAACAACAACGTGAAAGGCGATACCGTCATCACAAAAAAAGCCGTGACCGTGGCCGCGCAGGACAAAGTGGACTTATCGGGCATTCAGCTTAATTTCAACCTGACCCTGACCCCGGATGCCTACATGGAAATCATTCTGGACGAAAGCACCGGCGACATCATCCGGGGCACAGCAACGGGGCAGTTGCGGATGAACATTGATACCCGGGGTGATTTTAATATGTATGGACAAGTGGAAATTGTGCGCGGCGCGTATAATTTTACCCTGCAAGGCTTGGTAAACAAGGAGTTTGTGGTGCGGCCGGGGGGCGTGATTTCGTGGAATGGCGACCCGCTGGCCGGCGAAATGAACGTGACAGCCACTTACACCCAGCGCACTTCACTGGCCCCGATTCTGGCCAATAGCACCGGCACGACCAGTGGCTCGGCCGTGGTGCCGGTCACGGCCGTCATGACCCTGACCGGGCCGTTGCTGTTGCCCGTCATCCGGCTGGGACTGGAGTTCAACGACGCGCCCGGCACCTTGCAGGGCGATTTGGCAGCCTTCACGACTTCGCTCCGCAACGACGAACAGGAGCTAAACCGTCAGGTTTTCAGCCTGCTCGTGTTCAAGCAGCTTTCGCCGCCCGGCTCTTTCACCCAGCTTTCCATCAAGGGCCAGGACAATACCGTGGGCAACAGCCTGGGCCAGATTCTGAGTACCCAGCTTGGAATGCTGACCTCGCAGATTGACCAGAACCTGGAAATTGACTTCAACATCAACGGCCTCACCGCCAGTCAGCTTCAGGCCTTGCAGGTGCGCCTGAGTTACTCGTTTCTGAACGGCCGCCTGCGTCTGACCCGCGAAGGCGGTTTCAGCAACAACGCCAATCTGACCAACGCCAGCGTCACAACCGGCACCGTGGCCAACAACCAAACCACGTCACTAGTAGGCGATTTGAGCCTCGAGTACTACCTGCGGCCCGACGGACGCTTCCGGGCCAAGTTGCGCTACGAAACCACGCCCCGCGACCTGGAAACCATCAACCAGCCCCGCGCCGGCCTTTCCTTGCTACACACCGAACAGTTCGATTCGTTTGGGGAATTGTTTGCCCGCAAAAGCCCCAGGCGCCGGGAGCGCAACACCCAGAAAGCGCGGGATAACAAGCAGATTTACAACATAGATGCCGACCCAACCACGATTCTGTAACGGAGTTAGTCACTGCTCTTACGCAGTCCGTTTCCTGTTCTTGTCGCTTGTTTCGTGAATTTGAACCGTTTTTGTGAACAGAACATAACCAGGAACAGACTGCGTAAGAGCGGTTAAGAGTTAAGATTGAGGGGTTAAGGCTTGGCGGTTATCAACTATTAATCCCTAACTCTTAACTCTTAACTTCCGTCGGGCCTACCTTTGCCCTTCATGTCGGCCCGCCCCAAAAAGAAACTCGGCTCCTATCCTACGTTGCTTGTCGTGTTCAGCATCACGCTCGCCCTGACGGTGGTGGGCTTATTCGGTTTGCTGCTGCTACACGCCCACCGACTGAGCGAAGTGGTGCGCGAAAACCTGGAAGTGCAGGTGTACCTGGAGCGCAACTTGCCGGAAACGGAATTGCTGCGGCTGCAACAAGACCTGGGCCAGCAACCTTACGTGGCCGAAAAAGACGGACATCCCCAACTGCGCTTCGTGAGCAAAGAAGAAGGTGCCCGCCAACTGCTGCAAACCACGGGCGAAGACTTCCGGCAATTTTTGGGCGACAACCCTTTGCGCGATGCCTACGTGCTAAAAATCAAGCCCCAATACACCGACTCGACCCACCTGCGCCAACTCAACCAAGCCCTTTCGCAGCAGCGTGGTGTGTTTGAGGTGCAGTACCCGCAGAGCCTGTTTACGAGCATCAACCAAAACCTGACGCGGGTGAGCCTCGTGTTGCTGGGCTTCGCGGCAGTGTTGCTGACGGTGGTTATCATCTTAATAAACAACACCATCAAGCTGGCGCTATTTTCGCAACGGTTCCTCATTCGCTCCATGCAACTGGTGGGCGCAACGCGGGGCTTCATTCAGCGTCCTTTTCTGGAGCGGGCCACCTGGCAGGGCTTGGCTAGTGGCTTGTTGGCGGCGCTCGTGTTGCTGATGTTGCTACAATACGCTTATCTGGAAGTGAAAGAGTTGCGCCTGTTGCGCGACGATTTGGCATTTGGCCTCATGTTGCTGTTCATCATTGGCCTGGGCGTGGTTATTGGCTTTTTCAGTTCGGCCCGCGCCGTTCACAAGTACCTTAGAATGTCGTTGGATGACCTGTATTGAAAGGCGCAAGTGGGAACGCTTCACGGCTCGTTCGGCTGTATATTGTTTTGGCTGTTGTTGCCAGACCGGGCAACGATTGAACACACCGTGGCGCGTTCCCGCACCCTGCTCCTCCCTCGTTTCACCTTATTAAATTAAAAACAGATGCAACAATTTGCTTTTGGCCCCCGCAACTACCGCATCATGTGGCTCGGCCTAGCCATGCTCGCAGCAGGTTTTGTTACCATGATGCTGGGCGACAAAGCCAACTACGGTGAAGATTTTCTGGGCATTACCCTGGGGCCGCTGCTGTTGGTAACTGGCTTTGTCATTGAGTTTTTTGCCATCATGCTGCGCGACAAAGCCGCCCCGATAAGCGACGGCGACGCGGCAGCCTCGGCCGCGCCCGGCACCACGGCCCCGCCAAACATCCCGCCAGCGATTCCAACGGCTCCGGCCTACAAACGCTCCTAAAATCCACCGCATGACGTACTGGCACGCGCTGCTCCTGGCCATTGTCGAGGGCATCACCGAATTTTTGCCGGTTTCCAGCACCGGGCACATGATTATTGCCTCGGCGCTGCTGGGCATCCCGGCCACGGCGTTCACCAAGTTGTACTTGGTGGTCATTCAGTTGGGGGCCATTTTGTCGGTGCTGGCGGTGTATTGGCGGCGTTTTTTTCAGAGCTTCGATTTTTACCTGAAACTGCTGGTAGCCTTCCTGCCGATTGTGGTGGTGGGGCTGCTGTTGAAGAAACACATTGACGTACTGCTGGAATCGGTGACGACGGTGGCCCTGATGCTGCTGGTGGGGGGCGTGGTGCTGCTGTTCGTGGACAAGTGGTTTCCGCAGGAAGAACCCCGCGCAGGCGGGCACCCGGTGACCAATCCGAGCTACAAAGAGGCGTTCATCATCGGGCTGTTTCAGTGCCTGGCGGTGGTGCCGGGCACGAGTCGTTCGGCCGCTACCATCATCGGGGGCCTCACGCAGCGGCTCACGCGGCGGGCGGCGGCGGAGTTTGCTTTTTTTCTGGCCATGCCCACGATGGCGGCAGCGGCGGCCAAAGACGTGCTGGATTATTACCAGGAAGGCGGCAGCTTGTCTGGTGAACAGCTTAAACAACTGGCGTTTGGCAATGTGGTCGCGTTTGGGGTGGCGTTGTTGGCCATTCAGTTGTTTGTAGGGTTCGTAACCAAATACGGCTTCCGCGCCTTCGGCTTCTACCGCATCGTCGTGGGCGGGCTGTTGCTGCTGCTGCTGGCCCTGAAAATCAACCTGCAACTGGTGTAGGCCCCTGCTATGAGCGAAAAAAACCTGGCCGATTACGACTTTGAGGCGGGCGAAGTCCTGCTTTTGGACAAACCCCTGACCTGGAGTTCGTTTGATGTGGTGCGGAAGGTCAAAAACACCCTCCGAGTCCGCAAAATAGGCCACGCGGGCACCCTCGACCCGCTGGCAACGGGCCTGCTCATCCTCTGCACCGGCAAGAAAACCAAGGACATCGAGCAGATTCAGGCGCAGGAAAAAGAGTACACCGGCACCTTCCGACTGGGCGAAACCACGCCGAGCTTCGACCTGGAAACCGCCGTGGACCAGTCCCGGCCGTTTGCCCACCTCACGGAGGCCGAAATTCGGGCTGCCGCGCAACAATTCGTGGGCGAAATTCAGCAAACGCCGCCGCTGTTTTCGGCCGTGAAAGTGGACGGCAAACGGGCCTATGAATTGGCCCGCAAAGGCCAGGTGGCCGAAATCAAGGCCAAGATGGTCACGGTGAAAACCTTTGATCTGACGCGCCTGGAATTGCCCGAAATGGACTTTCGCGTCGTCTGTTCCAAAGGCACTTACATCCGCAGTTTGGCCCGCGACCTGGGTGCGGCCCTGGGCTGCGGGGCACACCTGACGCGGTTGGTTCGCACCCGCATCGGCGAGTTTCGGCTGGCGGATGCGCTGACAATGGACGCGGTGCAGGCGTTGCGGCCAGCTTCGGCGGCCGGCGCAACCCAGGAAACCGCCCGCCCCAACCGGCCGCGCCGCGCCAAACCCCGTGCCGGGCTGGAGTTTTTCGCCGCCCAGCAAGCTGCTGCCGAAGATGCCGGAACGAAAGTTGCCCACGATTTGCCGTAGGGTGCGGGACTTGCCCCCGCCCGAATCGCACGAGTCGTTCACCGATTCGGGCGGGGGCAAGCCCCGCACCCTACGTATCGCCCCACAATCCGCATAATCCGCAAAAATCCGTGATTGTTTACCACGACCCGGCCGACTTTCCCCGCCTGACCAATGCCGTTGTGACGAGCGGCACCTTTGACGGGGTGCACGTGGGGCACCAGCGGATTCTGCAACGGTTGCGGCAGGTGGCCGACGCGGCGGGCGGGCCGACGGTAGTTATCACCTATTGGCCGCACCCGCGCCTCGTGCTGGGGCCGCCCCTCACCCACCCCGAATTGCTGGCCTTGCGCCTGCTCAACACCCTAGACGAACGCAAGGCCAAGCTGGCGGAATTCGGGGTTGATTACTTGCTGATTATGCCTTTTACCCGCGAGTTTGCGGAGTGGACTTCCGACGATTATATTCAGAAACTGCTGCTGCAAACCGTGGGTACCCGGCAACTGGTGATTGGCTACGACCACCGCTTCGGCAAAAACCGCGAAGGCGGCTTCGAGTACCTGCGCCAACACGCAGCCCGCTACGGTTTTACGGTCGAGGAAATTCCCCGCGAGGACGTGGACGCGGTGGGCGTGAGCAGCACCCGCATCCGCCGCGCCTTGCAGGGGGGCGACATCGCCACGGCCAACCGCTACCTCGGCTACCAATACCCCCTCACGGGCGTGGTGGTGCCGGGCCAGCAACTGGGCCGCACCATTGGGTATCCGACTGCTAATCTAAAACTTGTCGAGCCGCTGAAACTAGTGCCAGCGCGGGGTATCTACGCCGTGTGGGCCGCCACGGCGGCGGGCACCCGGCACCCGGCCATGCTCTCGATTGGGGTGCGGCCCACCATTGGCGACGGGTTGGCCGAAACCATCGAGGTCAATCTGCTGGACTTCAGTGGCGATTTGTACGGGCAGGAACTGACGTTGGAATTTGTGGCCTGGCTGCGGGCCGAAGAAAAATACGACGGCTTGGACGCGCTTATCGCCCAACTGGCGTTGGATGCGCGGGCAACCCGGGCTGTGCTGGGGGTTTGAGCTTTATTTTTGCATTTTGACCATGAAAGCATCGCGGACATTATTGGCAATTATTGCCCTTTTGGTCAGTAGTTTGGTGGCCCAGGCGCAGGGCAAAATCACGGGTGTGGCGCTGGATTCGCTGACCAACGAGCCGCTGGCCTTTGCCAGCGTGTTTCTGGCCAACACCACGCTGGGGGCCACCACCACCGACCAGGGCAAATTTGAAATCACGCGGGTGCCCGCCGGTACCTACGACTTGGTGGGGTCTTATGTGGGCTACCGGCTGGGAAAGCAGCCTGTTGCGGTGGGGCCGGGGACGCAGCAAGTGACGGTGCGGCTGGCCGCCGAGGGCAACAAGCTGGCCGAAGTGGTGGTGCAGCAGGAGCCAAACAAACCCGAAGAATACCAGCAGTTTGAGCGGCAGTTTCTGGGCGGCAGCACGTTTTCGGCCCAGTGCCACATCACTAACCCCGACAAAATCCGGGTGTTCTACAACGACGAAACCAACGAGCTAAAGGCCCGCACCAAGGAATACGCCCAGGTGGAAAACGAGGCGTTGGGTTACCGCCTGAAATACTACGGATTGGAGTTCACCCGCGACGACGACACCAACTCGCTGTCGTACTACGGGCAGCCGGTGTTTGAGGAAATGACCCCCCGCGACGAGGCCCAGCGCCGCCTCTGGGAAGCCAACCGCGTGACGGCCTACACGGGGTCGTTCATGCACTTTTTGCGAAGCGTGTACCGCAGCCGTCTTCGCACCGAGGGCTTTATGGTCCAGCAGATTCGCATCGTGACTAATCGCTACTACGGGCGCACCGACAGCATGAAGCAAGTGTTTATGGAGCGCCACCCCGACGGCAGCGGCCTGAGCCGGGCCGAGCGCGACTCGCTGACCCGCTGGGGACAGGGCGGGCCAATTTACGCCACCCTCAACCCCGCGCCGCTGCCGATTGACAGCATCCGGCGGGCTTCGGACGGCGGCAAACACGTCTATTTGCGCTTCACCGGCGAGTTGCAAGTGGCGCACTTTGGCGAAGCCCCCGACCCGCTTTACAAGAAACCAATGGCTTCGTTGGGACCATTCCCCAAAACCCCTTATCCCCCGCAGCGCGAAGTGTCGCGGCTGCGGCTGCAAGGCCGCCGGGCCGAGATTCAGGCCGATGGGTCGCTGCTCAATCCGCTGGACGTGCTGAACGGCGAGTACTGGGGGTTTGAGAAAATAGGAGAGTTTCTGCCCTACGACTACGTGCTGCCCGCCAACCGCCCACCCGCCCCGCCCACCCGCCCATGATTACCAAAACCGTTGCCAACCCGCAAGCTGCCCTGGAGGGCCTCACCGATGGCATGACCCTGATGCTGGGCGGCTTCGGCCTGTGCGGCATCCCCGAAAACGCCATCCAGGAAATCCTGCGCCTCGGTGTGCGCGACCTCACCTGCATCAGCAACAACGCTGGGGTGGACGACTTTGGCATCGGGCTGTTGCTCCAAACTCGGCAGGTGCGAAAGATGATTTCCAGCTACGTGGGCGAGAATGCCGAGTTTGAGCGGCAACTGCTGGCGGGGGAACTGGAAGTGGAGCTAATTCCGCAGGGCACCCTGGCCGAACGCTGCCGGGCGGGCGGGGCGGGCATCCCGGCTTTTTACACCCCGGCGGGCTACGGCACCGAAGTAGCCGAAGGCAAGGAAAGCCGCGAGTTCAACGGCAAAATGTACTTGCTGGAAACCGGGCTGATTGCCGATTTTGCCTTCGTCAAAGCCTGGCGCGGCGACACGGCGGGCAACCTGATTTACCGGGGCACCGCCCGGAATTTCAACCCCATGATGGCGACGGCCGGTAAGATTACCGTGGCCGAGGTGGAAGAGTTGGTACCCGCTGGGGCGCTGGACCCGAACGAAATACACACGCCGGGAATTTTTGTGCAGCGAATATTTGAGGGCAAAAATTACGAAAAGCGTATCGAGCAACGGACGGTTAGGCCGTAACTCCCCTCCTTGCAAAGGAGGGGAGTTACGGCCTGACTTCATTACTCAACTACTCAAGAAATGCTTGACAAACACGGCATCGCCCGGCGCATCGCCCAGGAAGTACAAAACAACTCCTACGTAAACCTCGGCATCGGCATTCCGACGCTGGTCGCCAACTACATTCCGGCCGGCATCAACGTGGAGTTGCAGTCCGAAAACGGGCTGCTCGGCATGGGGCCGTTCCCGGCCGAGGCCGACGTGGATGCCGACCTCATCAACGCGGGCAAGCAAACCGTGACCACGCTGCCCGGCTCCAGCCTGTTCTCGTCGGCCGATTCGTTTGCCATGATTCGCGGCGAACACGTGGACCTGACCATTCTGGGGGCGATGGAAGTGAGCGAACGCGGCGACATTGCGAACTGGAAAATCCCCGGCAAAATGGTGAAGGGCATGGGCGGCGCGATGGACCTCGTGGCCTCGGCCCGCAACATCATTGTGGCCATGCAGCACGTGGCCCGCGACGGCAGCAGCAAGCTCCTCGCCGATTGCACCCTGCCGATTACGGGCCTGCGCTGCGTGAAAAAAATCGTGACCGAGTTGGCCGTCATCGATGTCACACCCGACGGGTTTGTGCTGCGCGAACGTGCCCCCGGCGTGTCGGTGGCCCAGATTCGGGCCGCCACGGCGGGCCGCCTGGTGGTGCCAGCCGGCGAAGTGCCCGAAATGCAGTTGTAGGCAAGGCGGGCGGCGGCGTATCTTCGGGCCAGATTTTTACTTCAACCCCCCGATTATGCGTTTTTATTTCTACTTCGGGTCGCTGCTGGCGGCCGCGCCCGCCCTGGCGCAATCGCCCGTCATCACCCGCACCGATATGCCGGCTGCGAGCGGCACCGCCATTGATTCGGCCCGCCTGAGTGCGGCGGCCATCGTGCTGCCCGCCGGTGCCCCGGCCCTGACCGTGCGTGGGGCCAACCAAACCTGGAACTACGGGGCGCTGGTCGCCACCTCGCAACGGGTGGAAAAGTACCAGGCCGTGCCGACTTCGCTCACCTACCAATTCGCGTTTGGCACATTCGGCGGGGTCAATCGGGCCACGGTGGCTTCGCCCCAAAACCTGCCGCTGCCCACCGGGTCCGGCACGGCGTTGCCCATCACCAACCCGTACCAGTTTTTCAACGTGTCGGCGGCCGGGGCCACGCCTTCCACGTTTCGGTCAGTTGGGTTTGGCGGCGACCTCATGGGCACTTCGGTGCCGCTTACCTACGCCAGCCAGGCCCAGCAAGACATTATCTACCGTTTCCCGTTGAGCTTCAGCAGCGCGGCCGATTCCAGCAGTTCGTTTCTGGCCACGCCCGCCGCGCTGGCCACGACCGGCTACTTCAATCAGCGGCGCAAGCGCGTGAACCGGCCCGATGCCTGGGGCACCCTCACCACGCCCTTCGGCACGTTCCAAACGGTGCGGGTGGTCACCAAACTCATTGACCACGACAGCATTTCAATTGGCGGCATGAGCCAGGGATTCAGCCTGCCCGTGCGCCGCGAATACAAGTGGCTGGCCACCGGCAACCACGTGCCGATGCTCACCATCACGACCACCGAAGTGGCCGGGGTGCAAGCCATTTCATCGGTCGAGTACCGCGACATTTACCGGCGCATTGTGCGGGTCACGGCGGCCCGCGACGCGGCGGGGCTGGCCGGGCTGGCGGCCTATCCCAACCCGTCGGCCGTGGGCACGGCGCTGGTGCTGGCCGTGCCGGTCGGCAGCGGGCCGGTGGCAGTAGTAGCCACCGATTTGGCGGGGCGGCGCTTGTTCAGCCGCAGCTTTGGCGGCAGCGCGGGCACCGTGGCGCTTGAAGCCGAAGCCTTTGGCAGCTTCCGGGGCGTGGCCTTGCTCACCGTGACCACGGTGCAGGGCACGGCCACCCGGCGCGTGGTGCGCGAATAGCGGCCGGGCAGGCATCCTTTTCAACGTTTTTGGAGTTTGGAAAGCTGGTCGGCCCTGGGCGGACCAGCTTTTCTTTTTTGGGGAAGGCGGTTGTGGCAGTACGATGGAAAAAGCCGTACTACCGCAACCGTGCAGCCAGACGCTTTTAGCTACTTATTTTTCCTTATGACTTCCCCCCTCAACGGCAAGCACCCCGCCCCGGGCGGCACCCACCACAAAAAAAACGGCAAGCCCGGCCCCGTTGCTGCGGCCGAAACCGGCCCGACCGAAACCGCCCCCGCCGAATCCTCGCACCGGCTGGTGCTGCGTACCCTGCGGCGCTCCGATTTCAAAGCCGTGAAGGACATCATGGACCGCGTGTATTCCAACATGGAAGGCGCGTGGTCGTCGGAGGAGTACAGCAACCTCATCCGCAAATTCCCCGAAGGGCAGATTGGCATCGAGGACAACGGCCGGCTGGTGGCGGCGGCGCTGGCCATCATCGTGGAGTACAGCGACTTTGGCGACAAGCACAATTATGCCAAAATCACGGGCAATGGCAAGTTCAACACGCACAACGCCGACGGCGACACGCTCTACGGCGTGGATGTGTTTGTGGACCCCGAATACCGCAGCCTGCGCCTGGGCCGCCGCCTCTACGATGCCCGCAAAGAGCTGTGCGAGAACCTGAACCTGCGGGCCATGGTGGCCGGCGGCCGCATTCCGGGCTACGCCGCTTACGCCAACGAAATGACCCCGGCCAAGTACGTGGAAAAGGTGCGGAACAAGGAATTGGTGGACCCGATTCTGACCTTCCAGCTTTCCAACGAGTTCTACGTCCGCAAAATCATTCGCGGCTACCTGCCCTACGACTCCGAATCCAAGTCGTTTGCCACGCTCCTGGAGTGGATAAACGTGTATTACGAGGAGGAAGAAAAGCTGATTGGCAACACCAAATCCAACGTGCGCATTGGGGTGGTGCAGTGGCAAATGCGGGCCACCAACAGCCTGGAAGACTTGCTGCAACAAATAGAGTTTTTTGTGGACACCGTGAGCGGCTACAAGGCCGACTGCGTCATGTTCCCGGAGTTTTTCAACGCCCCGCTCATGGCCCTCACCAACGAGGATTCGCCAGCGGTGGCGATTCGGGCAATGGCGGCGTTTTCCGAGCCCATCAAGCTCAAAATGATGGAACTGGCCGTGAGCTACAACATCAACATCGTGGCCGGTTCGATGCCGATTTACACCGGCGAACGGCTGCACAACGTGGCGTTTCTGTGCCGCCGCGACGGCACCGTGGCCGAGCAGTACAAGCTGCACGTCACGCCCGACGAGGCCAGCTACTGGGGGATGCGCGGCGGCGACAAGCTGGCCTGCTTTGATACGGATTTTGGCAAAATCGGCATCCTGGTGTGTTACGACGTGGAGTTCCCGGAACTGGCCCGGATGCTGAGCGACGAGGGCATGAAAATCCTGTTCGTGCCGTTCTGGACCGACACCAAAAACGCCTACCAGCGGGTGCGGCTCTGCGCCCAGGCCCGTGCCATCGAGAACGAGTGCTACGTGGCCATCACCGGCTCGGTGGGCAACCTGCCCCGCGTCGAAAACATGGACATTCAGTATTCGCAGTCGGCCGTGTTCAGCCCCTCAGACTTCGCGTTTCCGCACGATGCCATTGTGGCCGAAGCCACCCCCAACACCGAGATGACGCTTATCGCCGACCTCGACCTGGACCTGCTCAAGGACCTAAACACCAGCGGAGCCGTGCGCAACCTGCGCGACCGCCGCAAAGACCTGTACTCGGTGAGTTGGGTGAAGAAAACCGACCGCGACGACGAACTGCTGGCCCAGGGCGAGGAGCGCCTGCCCAAGACCGGCAGCCGCCGGAAGGCCATCGCGGCGGGGTAACGCGTGGCGGGCAATGGCCACGCAGCCGGGGCAGCTGATTGCTAGGGGGTCAAACGCGGTGCAAAGGCCAGCCTTTGCCCGGTCAGGTGCAACAAACAAAAAACGGCCCCTCAACTTGAGGGGCCGTTTTGTCAGGGCCACGTGGCTCAAACCACCGGCTTCGCCGCCCGCTCCAGCCGCACCCGCTTCAGCAGTTGCTTGTAGGTGTAGTCTTTCAGCTTGGCCGGGTTGCTGCGCTCGTAGATGGCCTTGCCGTCGTCAAAAATTTCCTGCATGGGCATTTCCAGGGCGTTGATGACTTTCACGTTGTCCTGGGTGAGCAGGCGGCGGGTGCTGGTGTTGGTGCCCTGGCTGGTGGCGTTGGTCACCAAGTCGTCGTACAGGTCCTGGATTTTCTTGGTGTCGGCCGGTTTCTGGCCTTTTTTGGCCAAGGCCTCCTGGTTTTCGGCCACGTTTTGAAGCAAGGTCTTCAGGTCGTCGGCCAGGGCTTCCTTGTCTTCGTGGTTGCGGGCTTCGCGGGCTGCCGACACCCCGAATTTTTTGGCCGGCACCGTCAGGCCCTCGGCCCGGCGCACCCGCGCCTCCAGCCGGTTCAGCAGTTCCGGCAAGCCATCGTACAACTCCTGAATGGCGGCCGTGAACACCATGCCTTTGCCCTGCTGCGTGGCCGAGGACACCAGTTTTTCCACCGCTTCCAGCTTTTTCGGAAACGCCTCATCGAACGCCTTGGTGTAGTCGTCGGGCAGCAAATCCACAAAATCGGCTTTGTCGCGCAGGTAGCTCGCCCATAGCAGGCGGGCCATCGGGGCCACATCCTCCAGGCGGCCGTTGAAAAGGGGACGTAATTTCTTCTGGGGGTTGAGGGCTTTGGCCATGTTGAGGGAACAAAAGATGAAGGGATTGTGGGCCGCAAGGTAAGCACACTTCTCGCCACGAACCGCGAATCGCTCCGCCAGCCCTTCGATACCCTCCGCCCGCACTTCGAGATGCTCCGCCCGCACACCGAGGTGTTCCGCCAACGTTCCGAGATGCTCCGCTGGCACGCCGAAGTGCTCCGCCGCGCTTTTAGGTGCTCCGCCAACGTTCCGAGACGCTCCGCCAGGGTTTTGAGGTGCTCCGCCAGCGTTCCGAGATGCTCCGCCAGCCTGCTGCTTTTGCCCAACACCGACCTCGCAAAATCAGGCTCCGCGCCCACCGAGGCAGCCTTTGGTCCGCCGCCTCACGCCGGATTCAACAGTACAACGTCCAGTCCCGCAATGTGTGAAAACCCGGTGTCAGCCGTCAGCAACGGCACGCCCAGCCACAAGGCCGTCGCCGCGACGATGGCATCCGGCAGTTTCACGCGGTGCTGCCGACGCAGGGCCACAACCGCCGATTTGATGGCCGGATTCAACTCAATAATCTGGCAGGTTTCCAGAAACAGTTCAGCGGCCTCAACTTCGGCATCCGCCATAGCGGACTTGCTCAAAAGCTCCAGTTCTGCAAACCGTCGGCATAGGGGCGAACGCAGGAGTTGCCGGCTAAGTGGTACACCGCAAAATTGGTGTCCGCGCAGAAGTCACTCCCACTCATTGCGCGCCTCCCGCTGAAAATCCAACCCGTCCACCGGCTTTTTCCAGGCCCCGAACGAAGCCAACCGCTTCTGCTTGCGCTCGGCGGCTTTGGCGGCGGCTATTTTTTCCAAGGCCGCCCGCACATCGTCGGGGGTGGCATCTTTCGGCATTTCAATCACCATGACAGGGGCAAAGTTGAGGCAGTGAAGGTAACGCAGCCCGGCGCACATTTGTGCGAATGGAGCGGGCAAAAAGAAAGGGCCGCCCAACGGCGGCCCTTGCAAACCAATAGCTAAACCATTTACAACACCCCACTCAGCACCCCCGGCACCACGCCCAGCGCGATGCTGAGCAGCGCCAGCAGCACCAGCGCGGCAGTTTGCAACCCGTCCACGGGCACGGCGGTGGCCCCGTCCTCGGCCGGGCGCAGGTACATCGCCATGATGGGCCGCAGGTAGTAGTAAATCCCCACCAGGCTCATCACGACCGCAAACACCACCAGCCCGATGTGCCCCTGCCCCACGGCCGCCGCCAGCACCATAAACTTGCCCCAGAACCCCGCCGTGAGCGGAATGCCCGCCAGCGAGAGCATCGCCACCGTCATGCTGAACGCCAGCAGCGGGTTGGTGCGCCCCAGGCCGTTCAGCACCGCGTAGTCGGTGCGTCCCCGGCGGTGGTCGGCCACCAGTTTCAGCACCCCGAAGGCCGCCACCGTGGCCAGCGAATAGGCCAGCGAGTAGAAAAACAACGCATTGGCCACCGGCCCCACCAGCGCCCCTTCGTAGCTGGCCACCAGCGCAATCAGCAAATAGCCCGCGTGGCTCACGCTGCTGTAGGCCAGCATCCGCTTGGCATCGCCCTGCGCCGCCGCGCCCACGTTGCCCAGCAGCAGCGTGAGGGCGCACATGGCCTGCACCGTGGGCAGCCAGAAGCCTTGCTGCGACGGCAGTGCCATCGCCAGCAGCTTCAAAAAGGCCGCGAAGCCCGCCGTTTTCACCACCGTACTCATGAAGGCCGTGAAAAACAGCGGGGTGCCCTCGTACACATCCGGGGTCCAGAAGTGGAACGGCGCGGCGCTTACCTTGAACCCAATGCCGATAATCATCATCAAAATGCCCACGTAGAGCATCGGCAGCAGACTGGCATTGGCGGGGTTGGCCACCGCCGCCGGCAGCGCCCGCAACGCAAACGTGCCCGTGGCCCCGTACAGCAACGCCACCCCAAACAGCAAAATGCCGGTGGCAAAGGCCCCCATCAGAAAGTATTTCAGGGCCGCTTCGTTGGAGCGGGCATCGCGCTTGTTGGCCCCGGCCAGCACGTACATGCAAATGCTCAGAATCTCAATCCCGACGAACAGCATCAGCAGGTGGTCGTAGCCAATCATCATCGTGGCCCCCACCAGCGCAAAGAGCAGCAGCGAGTAATACTCGGCCAGGTTGGGTTCGCGGGCCGTTTCGTAGCTGCGCGAAAACGGCAGCAGCAGCAGCGTCGTCAGCACCACAATGCCCGTGAACACCACCGTGTAGTGGTTGCCGGCCAGCATATGGTTGAAAAACGTGTGCGGCGGCGCGTTCCAGTCCCACACATTGAGGCCTAGGGCAGCCAGCAGCACGAGCAGCACCCCCGGCAGCAGCAGCTTGTTGGAGCGCAAGAACCCGATGAACAAGTTCAGGATGCCGAAGATGGAGAGGAGGACGATGGGGTACATACAGGTTCAGTAAAATTGGCGCGGGGCTGTGCCCCGTGCCGCAGTGCCGCAGGGCTTTGCCCTGCAATCGTTGAACGGTTTGGTAATGGGTCGGCCTGGGGTGCAGGGCGAAGCCCTGCGGCACTGCGGCACGGGGCGCAGTCCCGCGCCAAACCCTTCCCCTTACCGCCCCACCAAGGTCAAAAGCCCGCTCACCGTCGGCTCGGAAAAATGCAGAAACGTGCCCGGAAACAAGCCCAGCCAGAACACCAGCAGCACCAGCGGGGCCAGCACCAGCAACTCGCCGCCGCTCAGGTCGGTCATGGTATCGGAGTAGGCCGAATCCGGCCCCAGCATCACGCGCTGGAACATTCGGAGCAGATAAACGGCCGAGAAAATGATGGTCAGCCCCGCCACTGCGCCCAGCCAGGGCGAATACGCATACACCCCCGCCAACAGCAAAAACTCGCCCACAAACCCGCCCGTGAGCGGCAGCGCCACCGTGCTAAGCAGCATCACCAGAAAGCACACCGACAGCAGCGGCGTACGGCGCGTCAGCCCGCCCAGGTCGGCAATGAGGCGGGTGCCGGTGCGGCGCTCAATCACGTCGGCCAGGAAGAACATTCCGACCACGTTCACGCCGTGGGCCAGCATTTGAATCACCGCGCCCTGCATCCCGATTTGGGTGAGCGAGAACACCCCGGCAATCATCAGCCCGACGTGCGAGAGCGACGAATAGGCAATGAGCCGCTTGATGTCTGGCTGCCGGATGGCAATGATGGCCCCGTAAATAATGCCAATCACGGCCAGCACCAGCACCACCGGCTGCCAGTGGCTCACGCCCAGCGGCACGACAGGAAGCAGCCAGCGCAGGCAGCCGTACAAGCCCATCTTCAGCATGATGCCCGCCAGCAGCATCGAGCCGGGCGTAGGCGCTTCGGTGTAGGTGTCGGGCTGCCAGGTGTGGAAAGGGAAAATGGGCATCTTCACGGCAAACGCCGCGAAAATCAGCCAGAACAACCAGCTTTGCTGCGACGCGCCCAGCCGCAGGTTCTCAAAGGCCGCCAACTCCGAGGAGTGCGACACGAGGCCGCCCACGCCCACGGTGCCGGTTTGCAAGTACAAATACACAAAGCCCGCCAGCAACAGCAGCGACCCGGCCACGGTGTACAGAAAAAACTTGAGCGTGACCGGCACCCTCCGCGCCCCGCCCCAGGCCCCGGCGATGAAGTAAATCGGAATCAGGGCCACTTCCCAGAAGAAATAGAACACAAATGCATCCAGGGCCGTGAACACGCCCAGCAGTCCCGTTTGCATGAACAGCACCAGCGCATACAGCGCCGAGGGGTTCTCGTAGTCGTGCTTAAAAGCCGCGAGCAGAATGATGGGCACCAGGAACGTGGTCAGCAGCACCAGCACCAGACTCAGCCCATCCAGCCCGATGTGGAAGTGAATGCCCGCCGAGGGCACCCAGTTCAGGTTCAGGTCGAGGGCCGCGCCGCCCTGCGTTTGGTACACTACGGCGGCGTAGGTGGCGAGGGCCAGTTCGACCAGCGCGGCCCCCAGGGCCAGGGCGCGGGCAGTGCCGCCTTTGGTGAAGTGCAGCAGCAGGGCAGCGGCCAGCGGGAGAAACAGCAGTACGGCAGTCAGCATGAACAAGCGGGTTGGGCGCAGGCGCGGGCAGGCCGCGAATTGGCTGCAAACTTACGGCCGAAAGTAGAACGGTGTGGTGCCACGAATTCCCCGAAGGGGTTCGTGGTACCACTACTCGCCGAACGGCGGCAACGAATAGTGGTACCACGAACCCCTTCGGGGAATTCGTGGCACCACACCGCCCCTAAAACGCTTCGCCGATGGCGAAATATAGCCCTGGCGTACTCTTGGTGCCGCCCGCGTAGTCAAAGCGCAGGTTCACCCGGTCTTTGCGAATCAGGGCGAAGCGCAGGCCCGCGCCACCCGCCACGAGGGTGCCGTTGCCGGTGAAGTCGCTCACCGATTGCCCCGTCTGCCCCACCCCGCCAAAGACGGCCAAATCGAAGCGGCGGACGAAGCTGTTGCCCGCGTTGGGGAACAGCTTGTGGCGGATTTCGGCCTGAAACGTCATCATCTGCTTGTCGCGGAACCGCTGCTCGTACAGGCCGCGCATCAGGTTGCCGTTGTTGTAGAGCGAGCCGCCGAGGTTGGCCCCCAGGCCCGCCAGTTCGCGGAAGGGCACGTCGCCGGTGTGCAGTTGGGTCACGTATTGCAGGGCCAGGATGGTGTTGTGGGACCCCAGCGGCTGGAAGTGCCGCAGGTCGGCCTGGTAGCGCACAAAGCGGTAATCGGACCCCAGGCCGGTGCCGTTGAACGTGGCCCCCAAATCCACCAAGTTGCCCGTGAAGGCGGCCAGTGGCACGTCGCGGGTGTCGTAGGTCAGCACCGGCCCCAGGCCCGACACGGTGGTGCCGCGCCGTTCGCGGTCCGTCAGGCGCGGGTCGGCGTAGAAAATATTGGGGCGGTTAGCGTCCCGGTTTTGCACGGGGGCCGTAATCTGGCTGATGTCCGTCAGGCGGTACTGCGCTCCGAAGAACAGCTTGTTGGCAATCTGTTTCTGCACCCGCTGGTTGATAATAAACAACTGGTAGGTCAGGTCCGACTCGTTGGCGTTGTCGTTGCTGTTGCCCACGCCGTAGTAAAACAGCTTCAACTTGTCGTAGCCGCTGATTTCGCCGCTGATGTAGAATTTCTCGCCGGGCGTGTACACCGAATGCACCAACTGCACGAGTGACTGCTTTTGCTGGGTCGTCCAGAACTGCGCCCGGATGTTGGACGGCCGCGTGGTGGCCGTGTCGCCAAACCGGCCGCTCAGCAGGCCGCCGATGCCGTAACCCGCGCCCGTTTCCTGCTGGTAGAACAGCACCGGAATGGGCAAAATGGTGAGGTTGCCCACGTCGCCAAAATCGGTGGGGCGTTGCACTCCCAGCGAACGGGCAGCGGCGGCCCGCGTCGGAATCGGGGCCGTGGCCGGGTCGGCGGGGGCAGCGGGTTGGGCGGTGGCCGCCAGCGACAGGCCCGAGAGGGCAAGGGCTAAAAAGGATGAACGCATTAACGAAAAATGAGGTAATGGCCCTAACAACGTAAGCGCCGCGCTTACGGTTAGTTTCCGGGCTAAATGCGCCCTCAGTCGTCTAATTGGAGCCGTTTCAGCGGGCGGCCTTCGCCCAGGTGCCGGGCCAGGAGTTCGGCGGCATCGGCGGGCAGCACATCGCCGTATTCGGTGCCGGCGGGATATACCACCAGAGCGGCTCCGGGACCTTTCTTGCAGTGCTGGCACCGGTCCAGGCAGTTGCAGGTTTGCACCCGCACCCGCTGTTTCAGGCCGCCACTGAAGATTTTTTTCAGGCCCTGCATTTTCAATTCCTTTTTGAGGGCTTTGGCGACCTCCTCGCCTACGCCGGATTTTTGGTTGGTGCAAACGAAAATGCGGGCGGTGCTGGGCATGAGGCAACGGGACGAAAAGGGTGGGGCCACCAGCCACTTCCCAACGGCTGGGCACGGGGGATGGTTGCTGACCGGAGCAAACAAGCGCCTGCCACGAGACTGGAAAAACCGCTGATTTTGACGGGTCGGCCAGTTTTTTAGGACTGGGACCGTGGGGTGTAAGTCCTGGCGCGGTCCCTAAGTTGGTGTACACGGCGTGGAGACGCAATATTGTGCGTCTCCCCTCTAGCTCCGCTGACCTTCGATTGAACGGTAATCGTGCGGCGAGGAAACGCAAAGGCGGTGGTCTAAAACGGGGTGGTAGTACGAATTCCGCGCAGCGGTTCGTACTACCACTCTTGCTTTTGAACAAGTTGATTGGAAGAAGATTATCGGGGCGTAACAAGAGTGGTAGTACGACTGAAAAAGTCGTACTACCACCCCGTTTTAGACCACCGCCAACGCAAAATATTGCGTCTCTACCCCGTGCGACAGCCGGGTATACCAACTTGGGAACTGCTATAGGAACGGGTGTTGTGGGCGCAGGGGCAGCCCGTTATCTTTGTTCGCGCTAATCTTTTGGCCGGTCATCAACGGGCGCGAGCGGTATTTTTTCTCCCTTCTTACACTTCTTAATCCGGCTCCATGAAGTATTTGCTCCCCAAAACCTGGCTGCGGCCTTTCCTCAGCCTGAGTTTGGGGCTGCTGGCGGTGGTGCCGGCCCTGGCCCAGGTGCCCACCACCGGCCGGGCTGCCGCACCGGCTGCCATTGAGCGAGCCGCTGACGGCACCCCGTTGCTGATTCGGCTACCGGCGGGGACTGGCGGGACCGCCGCTGCTGCCAACCCGCAACAAGTATTGCGCCAGCAGCTGGCGCTGGGGCCCAACGACCAAATGAGGCCCCTGCGTACCGAAGCCGACGCGCTGGGCATGGTCCACGAGCGGTTCCAGCAGTATTACAAAGGGGTGAAGGTGGAACACGGGCAGTACAGCGCTCACCTCCGCAACGGGGTGGTGGAATCCCTGAGCGGCGAACTGAAACGGCCGGCGGCCGGGCTGGTCGTGCGGCCGGCCCTGACCGAAGCCGCCGCCCTGACGCGGGCCCTGGCGGCCGTGGGAGCCACCCGCTACAAGTGGCAGGAACCCATCGAGGAAGCCGACCTGCGCCAGCGCACCGGCGATGCCCGGGCCACCTACCGGCCGAAGGGCGAGCTGGTGCTGGTGGGCGACTTTCGGCTGCCCGCCGCCACCCGGCCCCTGGTGCTGGCCTGGAAATTCAACATTTATGCCCAACAACCGATAAGCCGCGACCTGTTGTACGTGGACGCACGCACCGGCGAAGTGGTGCTGCGCGATGCCGTCATCAAACACCTGACTGCGCCGGGCACGCTGACTACCCGCTACGTCGGCGTGCGTACCAGCACCACCGATGCGTTCGCCGGCGGCTTCCGGCTGCGCGAAACCACCCGCAGCAAAGGCATCACCACCCTGAATTGTGCCCAGGGCACCCTGTTTGGAACGGCCACCGACTTTGTGGACAACGACAACAACTGGACCGCTGCCGAATACAACAACGCCGCCCAGGACAACGCCGCCCTTGATGCCCACATCGGTGCCCAAACTACCCAGGATTATTGGGTGACGCAGCACGGCCGCGACTCTTACGACAACCGGGGTACTGTGCTGCTCAGCTACGTTCACTACGACAATGGTTTTGAAAACGCTTTTTGGGACGGCAACGAAATGGTGTACGGCGACGGCAACGTTCGTTTCAGCCCCCTGACGGCGGTGGACGTGTGCGGCCACGAAATTGGCCACGCCGTGTGCCAGACTACCGCCGGCCTGGTGTATCAGGACGAGTCGGGCGCGCTCAACGAAGGGTTTTCCGACATCTGGGGAGCTTGCGTCGAGAATCATCTGGACCCCACCAAACAAATCTGGCTGCTGGGCGAAGACATTTCCCTGCTCAGCCCTTCGCTGCGCTCCATGAGCGACCCCAACGCCGAAGGCCAGCCCGATACGTACCTCGGCACCAACTGGTATACTGGTAGTTTCGACCACGGCGGGGTGCATAAGAACTCGGGGGTGTTCAATTTCTGGTTTTACCTGACCAGCGTGGGCGGCACTGGCTCCAACGACTTCGGCACCAGCTACAGCGTCGCGGGCATCACGATTCAGCAAGCCGCCCGCATTGCCTACCGCGCCGAACAATTCTATATGCCCCCCTCGGCCACCTACCCGGTGGCCCGCACCGCTACCATGCAGGCCGCCGCCGATTTGTACGGCTTCGGCTCGGCCCAACTGCGGGCCGTGGCCCAGGCCTGGCGGGCCGTGGGGCTGGGCCAGGCCGCGCCCGTGGTGGGCAGCCTCAGCCCCGCGAGTGGGCCGGTGGGCCAGGTCGTCACCATCACCGGCACCAACCTGAGCGGCGTGTTTGCCGTGAGCTTTAATGGCACGGCGGCGGTGGCGGGCACCCTGCTTTCGCCTACCCTGCTGCAAGTAGTGGTACCGGCCGGGGCCACCACCGGCCCCGTGGTCGTGACCACGCCCGGCGGCGCGGGCAGCAGCGTGGGCGTGTTCACCGTCACGAGTGTAGGGCCGGCCCCCACCATCAGCAGCTACGCGCCGGCGGCCGGGCAACGCACCGGCCAACCCCTCCTTGTCACGGGGACCAACCTGGCCGGCACCACGGCGGTGAGCATCGGCGGCACGGCGGCCGTGTTCGTGGTCAACAGTACTACCCAGCTCACGGTCACGGTGCCGGCCAGCGCCAGCAGCGGGCCGTTGGTTGTGACCACGCCGGGTGGCTCGGCCAGTGTTCCCCTCACGGTGCTGCCCTATCTGGCCAGCTTTGCGCCGGCTAGTGGCGTGGTCGGCACGGTGGTCACCCTCAGCGGCACCAGTTTCCTGGGGGCTTTGAGTGTGAAGTTCAATGGCGTGTACACGGCCTTCACCGTAACCTCGGCTACCAGTATCACGACCACCGTGCCGGCCGGGGCCACCACCGGCCCGGTAGCGGTGCGCACGCCGGCGGGCACGGCCACCGGCGCGACCAGCTTCGTGGTCACGCCGTCGTTGGTTGTCCGAAGCTTTACGCCCGTGCGCGGCCTTGCGGCCACCACCACCGTCACGGTGTACGGGGTGGGGTTCACGGGGGCCACGGCGCTGCGCTTCAATGGGGTGAGCGCGGCGCTGAATGTGGTGAGCGACACCGAAATCTGGACCACGGTGCCGGCCACCGCCACCACCGGCCCCATCAGCGTGACCAGCCCGCTGGGCACCGCCCAAAGCAGCACCGGCTTCGTGGTGCTGATTCCGGGCGCTCCCGTCATCAACAGCTTTACGCCCGCCTATGGCACCGTGGGCATGACCGTGACCCTCAGCGGCGACGACTTCATTGGGGCCACGGCGGTGCGCTTCAACGGCGTGGCCGCCTTGGTCTTTGCCGTGAACAACAACAACCGGCTAACGGCCACCGTGCCGGCCGGGGCCAGCACCGGCCCTATCACCGTGACCAATGCCGTCGGCACGGGCCAAAGCACCGCCAACTTCGCAGTCGTGGTGCCCCCCACCAACGACCTCTGCACCGCCGCCAACCTGCCCGTGCTCACCTGCGGGGCCACCCTCACCGGCACCACCCTGGGGGCCAGCACCGCCGGCGACCCCACCGGCACCTGCGTAGCAGACATCACCGTGGGGGGCGTGTTCTACCGCTTCGTTGGTCCCGGTGGCCCCGTCACGCTGAGTATGTGCGGCCCGCTCACCGACTATGATTCCGAGCTATTTGTCTTCACCGGCACCTGCGGCAACTACACCTGCGTGACGGGCGACGACGACGGCTGCGGCGGGTTCTCGGCTCCTTCGAGCGTCACCTTCACGTCGGGCAATGGCACCCCTTACATCGTATTTGTGAGCGGCTACGCCACTGCCCAGGGCAATTTTAGCCTGACCGCCATCTGCACCGGGCCGGCCATCAGCAGCTTCACGCCCGCCAGCGGGCCGGTGGGCACCGCCGTGGCCCTCACCGGCACCAATTTTACGGGGGCCACGGGCGTGACTTTCAACGGCACGGCGGCAGTTTTCACCGTCGTGTCGGCCACTAGCATCACCACTACTGTGCCTGCCGGGGCCAGCACCGGCCTTATCCGCGTTGTCACGCCCAATGGCCCGGCCATCAGCGCTACCGTCTTCACCGTGACTGCGCCAGCCGGGCCGGTGCTGACCGCGATACCGGGCAGCCTAGCGGCTTTTGCTACGCTGGTCGGCATCCCCTCCGCTGCCCAGGTCTTGACCGTGGGCGGTGCCAACCTGACGGCCACGCTGACCGTGACCGCCCCCGCTGGCTACGCCGTAGCCCTGACGGCCGGCGGTCCCTATGCTACCAGCCTGACCCTTGCGCCCACGGCCGGCACCGTGCCCCTCACCGCCCTGTACGTGCAGCTGACAGGGGGTGCGGTCGGCACTTTCAACGGCAACCTAGTGGTGAGCAGCGCTGCCGCCAGCAGCAGACTTGTTAGCGTAGCTGGCATTGTGCGCGTACCTGCGCCAGTCCTCGCCAATCTTAGCCCGGTCAGCGGGCCGGTGGGCACGGTCGTCACCCTCACCGGCACGGGGTTCAACGGGGCCACCCAGGTCAGTTTTAACGGCACTGCGGCCGGGCCGGTTGGGTCTTCGGTCACCAGCATCGCCACCACCGTGCCCGCCGGGGCCAGCACCGGCCCCGTGACCGTGACCACGCCCGGCGGCTTCAGCAACGGCTTGGTCTTCACCGTGACCACGCCCTCCGCCACCCGCGCCCCGGCTGCGGGTCTGGCCCTGTTTCCCAACCCCGCGCATGGCACCGTTACGGTGCAGCTACCCGCTGCCCTCGCCCGTTGGCCCCTGGTCGTCGTTGATGCCCTGGGCCGCGAAGTGCGCCGCTACCCCGCCGCCACCACTGCCCTCGACCTGCAAGGCCTGCCCGCCGGCGTGTACGAGCTGCGCATCGGCCCCACCACCAGCCAGAAGCTGGTTATTGACTAGGTAGCTCCGCCCCACCAACTGGGCCGCCGCCGTTCGTTGCCTCAGGCCCCATTACCACCGGAATGGGGCCTTTTTGGCTGGGGGCAAGCAACCCATCAGGCCGGCCGCGCCAGCAACTGCCGCAGCACCCGCACGGCTTGGCCCAACGGCACTTGGGGGGCGGCCACGCCCGTTTCGGTCCGCAGTTGGTGTCGGCGGTACCACAAGTCGGCCAGGGCGTGGGGGCATTCTACGGTTGGTTCGTGCTGCTGGGTGTGCAGGTGCTGCCCCCGACGGCAGGGCCACGGCCGTACACGGCTCACCGTTGCCCACCGGGGTCAGAAAGCTCACGGCGGTGGCGAGCGTGAAACTGAGTTGCGCCGTGGTGCCGTTAGGCACTGACGTTACGCGGCTGGTGCTTGACCGGTCCGGTCCGGCCGCCAGCGGCGGTCGGGCCGGTTGGGCGCGGCCCGGTTGAGGCCAAGGCTGCGGGCCCCGTTCACGCGCCAACCGGCCCGACCACTTGCAGCGGCCGGACCGGTCAAGCGCCAGTCGCGTAACGTCAGTTAGGCGTTGAAGCTGTTTAGAAAGTCCGCCAACTGGCAACAGGATGTAGGGACGCAATATTTTGCGTCTCTCATTGCACGAAATCGTTGAAAACACCCAAGCGAGAAAACTCCAACTATTGCGTCTCTACATCCCGCTCCTGACTTTCTAAACAGCTTCGTTATTTTCCAGAGTCCAACCCGTGATTCCCCCGTTTATAATTTTTTCTCTAGCAGTCGGTTTGAAATGCTCACCGCTCCCGCCCAGCCCTACAACCCACTCAATCCTGTTTTGCTGCCATTGCCAGCCCGGCGGCCCCACTACCCCGCCCAGTGCCGGTTTTGCAGCTTGTACGCCGCCAGTTCGCGGTTCGACCACAGGGTTTGGTAAATCTGTTGGTCGCGCAGCAGCTGCGGGTCTTTTTCCAGGAAGCCAAGCAACGTTTCCAGCAAATCGCGCCTCTCCCCGGTGAGGCCGTAGAACATCCAGTTGTCGAGGCGGCGCACCTGCACCAAACCCACATTTTTGAGATAAGCCAGTTGGCGCGAGGTTTTGGTTTGGGTAAAATCCAGCACTTGTTCCAGGTCCGCGACCACCATTTCGCGGTTGCGCCACAGCAGGTGCAGGATGCGGACGCGGCTCTCGTCGCCCAGGGCCTTGAAAAGCTGCTGCCCAAACGGCAGCGTGAAATGTTTTATCCGCATGGCGTGTCTGAAAACCGGCTGGCTTTGGCTCAAAAATACGGTACGCAGGCGGCGGGCAGCCGTATATTTGTTATCCCACCCCACTTCCATGTCCGTTTCCCCTTCCCTGCGCCGCTGTTTTGGCCTCACGTTGTTGCTGGTAGCGGGCTGGCTGCTGGCGGCCCCCACGGCCCAGGCCCAGGGCAAGCGCCGGGTGGTGCAGTTCACGGGCATTGTGGCCAGTGGCGACAGCCTACTGGGCGTGCCGGGGGCAGCCGTGTTTGTGCCCAAAGCCGGGCGCGGCACCAGCACCAACGCCTACGGCTATTTCTCACTGGCCGTGCTGGCCGGCGACAGCATCGTCATCCGCTCCCTCGGCTACGCCAACCAGACCGTCCTCATCCCGCCCGATTACCAGCGCCAGAGCTTTTCGGTTGTCGTGCAGCTCAAGGAAGACGTGACGATACTACCCGAGGTGCGGGTGTTTCCCTACGCTACCGAGCGCGACTTCAAACGGGCCTTCCTGGCCCTGAACCTGCCCACGGCGCGGGGCACCACCGGCACCGAAAACCTCAACGCGCAGCTGATGCGCCGCATTTTCAACACGCTGCCTGCCAGTTCGACGGCCAACTTCCGGCAGACCATGCAGCAGCAGGACCAGCAGTACAACGCCCGCATGGGCCTGGGGCCGTCGTTGCAGTCCAACAACCCGTTGCTCAATCCTTTTAGCTGGATGAAACTGATTCAGCAGGTGAAAGCCGGGGAGTTTAAGAAAAAGGAAGGAACGGACTATTAAGCGGTTACGCAAATGTGAACGTGTAAAAAAACGTCATGCTGAGCGCAGCCGAAGCATCTCTCCCAGCTAGTAATCCCGAAGCATCTCTCCCAGCTGGTAATCAAGGCGTGGGCCGAAGCGGTAGAGATGCCTCGGCTGCGCTCAGCATGACCGTTTACTTATGCGCGACTGCTTAGTTGTTCGTTGTTGGAAAATCAAAACAACTAAACCACGGCCGGGCCAGCTACTACCACGGTCAGCGCAGCCGGGTCCAGGTATTGCCGGGCCAGGGTTTGCAACCCGGCGGCGCTGGTAGCGGCGGTTTGCGCCACGTAGTCCTCGTAGAAGCTTTGTGGCAGGTTCAGCAGCACGAGGTTGCGGTATTTGTCGGCTTGCTCGAACACGGTGGAAAGTTCGTTGGCAAATTTGCCCAGCACGTAGTTTTTCACCGTTTGCAACTCCGTTTCGGGAATTGGCTCAGCTTGCAGGCGGCGCATTTCGGCTTGAATTTCGCGGGTAGCAAAGTCGGCCTGGTCGCCCTTCACGTCGGTGCCGATGACGAGCAGCGAGCCAAGTTCGCGGGGGGCCACGCTGGCGTAGATGCCGTAGGTCAGGCCTTTGTCTTCGCGGATGTTGCGCATCAGGCGCGAACCGAAGTAGCCGCCCAGCACCTTCGTGAGCAAGCCCAGGCGGTGGGTGTCGGGGTGGTGCGGGCCGGGCCAGGTGCGCCCCAGTCGCAACGAGGCTTGCAAGCTGCCGGGCAGGGCCACGTGGCCGGTGCGGGCGGCACGGGCATCGGCCGCAACCTGCGCTGGGTTCACCTCACTGGCCAGCGTGGTGGCCGCAGGTTGCGCCGTGCTGAAGGCCGCCGCTACCAACTTCTGCAACCCGGCTACGTCGCCGCACAAAAACACCTCGGCCCCGGCCAGGGCGTAGGCCACGCGGTGGAAATCGCGGGCTTCAGCGGCGGTCAGGGCGGCGTAGCTGGCTTCTTCGAAAGGCTGGCCGTAGGGCGTGGTGGGGCCGAAGAGCAGCTCGTTGAATCGCTCGGTGGCGAGGTAGCTGGTTTTCTGGCGCTCGACGCGCACATTCTGAATGGTGCGGGTTTTGAGCGACTCCAACTCCGGGTCCGGGAAGGTGGGGTTGGCCAGCACGTCGGCCACCAGCGGCAGCAGCGTGGGCAAGTGGCGCGTGAGGCAGTAAAGTGTGAGTGTGGCGCGGTCGAGGCCGGCCTCGCACTCCATCGACGCGCCGAAGAAGGCTACTTCGTCAGCAATTTGGCGGGCGGTGCGGGTGGTGGTGCCCTCGAGCAGCATCCGGGCCGTGAGCGAGGCTAAGCCGGGGCGCGGTTCGGCCAGCTTACCGGCCCGAAACACCGCCTGCAAGCGTACTACCGGCTGGGCCGCATTGACGAGCAGATGCAAGCGGGCACCGCCGGGCAACGCCGTTACGGTGGCGGGGGGCAACGCCACACGGGCCAGCGGCTGGATGGGCGGCGCAAGAGTACGGTCTAAAATCACTGATTGACGCGGATTAACCGTGATTTCGCTGATTGTTTGTAGCAGCTTGCGGCACGGCAAAACAGATGAAAATGATGGGCAGTTATGAGGACACAAAAGTAAGTCGCTCCGCCGCCCCTGAAGTAGAAGCAACGGAGCGACCCGACCGAAACCCGCCGAAAAATCAGCGAAATCACGGTTAATCCGCGTCAATCAGTGATTTTAGTTAGTTGGCGTTTCGCCGCTGGTGCCGCCCGCCCCGTTTTCGTCAAATGCTTCGGCCAGCTTGTTGAAATTGAAATGCAACGAAACCCGGATGGTCTGAGCCAGCGGATTGGCCTGGGAGTTGGGCACAAGGTAGGTGCCATCGATACCAAATACCTGGTAGCGAACGCCCAGGCCCAGACTTACGTACTGCCGGTCGCCTTTGTGGGGATTTTCGTAGAAGTAACCCACCCGCGCCATCAGCAGGTTGTTGTAACTGTATTCGAGGCCCGTCGAGAGGTTGATTTCCTGCAATTCTTCCTTGAAGCCGCCCGGTGCGTCGCTGAACGAGGTAAAAATGCCACTGACAATACCTTGCTGGTTAATTTCCAGATTCTTGGCCTTCACGCGGGCGGCCTGGGCGACGCTGTACGTACCGTTGGCGTTTTCGGGCGTTTCGTAGTACGGCGAGGGCACCAGCAACTTATTGGCATCGAAGACCAGCGTAATCTTGTTGTATTGGTCCAGCTCGCGGGTCAGGGCGGTGCCCACTTTCAAGGTGGTGGGCAAAAAGCTGGGATTTTTCGGGTCGGTGTAGGTGATTTTGTTGCCGATGTTCAGCACCGAAGCCCCAAAAGCCAGGTTGTAAATGCCCGTCCCGATGGTCGCGTCCTTGTTGTAATACGCGCCCAGGTCCACGGCGGCGGCGTTGCCGGGTTGCGCATCATTGCCCAGCGAACTGCCCGTGAGGTTGGAGCGGATGTAGCGGGCCGACACGCCCACACCGAAGTTCTCGGACAGCTTTTGCCCGTAAGAAACCGTTACGGCGTACTCCTTGGGGTTGAATACCCCGTTGGGGTTGTTGTTGTTGTCGCGGTAGTCAATCTGGCCCAGGTCAAAGTACATCAGCGAACCGCCGATGGCGGCCCGTTGCCCGATTTTGCCGTAGCCGGACAGAAATGCCAGCCCCATGTCGTCGGTAATGCTTCGCAGCCAGGGCGTGTAGGAGGGCGAAAAGCTGAATTTAGTGGGCACAAAGCCCAGTTTGCCCGCATTGTAGTAGGCCCCGTTGGCATCGGGCGAGGTCGCCACGCCCGCTTCGCCCAGCGCCGACCCGCGTGAGTCGGGGCTGAGGGTCAGGATAGGCACAGCCGTCGTGATGGTGTGAATATCGTTCGGAGCCTGGGCCTGCGCGGCCAAGCCAGTGCCCGTCAGGGCCGCCAGCAACACCCAACGCGAAGATTTTTTTGAGAACATAGAGCGAAAAATAACGGGCACGGCCGTCAGCAGTGAAATTTAGAAGGGGAGAATGCGAAGGGCAGACACGCGAAGCCGACCAATAAGTTGCGCGAAGGTAACGGCTGGGCGCTTGGGCCGGTTGGTTAGTTCAGAATAACGAGCTTTTCAAACTTGGAAGCCGTGGAGCCGTCGCGCGGGGTTCGCACACTCACGCGGTACACGTACACGCCCCGCGCCAGTTGGTCGTCGAACTCGTCGCGGCCGTTCCAGTTGATGCTGCCCTGGTGCGGGGCGCTGCCGGGCACGGCCGCCCGCAAGGTTCGTACCAACTGCCCCGCAACCGTGAAAATCTGCACTTGCACGTCCAAATCGTCACCCTCGCGGTTGTGGTCAAACATAAACGTGGTAGTGCCCGCAAACGGATTGGGGTAGTTCAGCACGTGGGTCAGGGCCATTTGCTCGTTGCGGGCCACCACAAACTCCAGGGTGCTTTCGGCCGAGTTGTTGTACGTGTCCCAGGCTTTGAGCGTGAGGCTGTGTGGCCCCACGCTTAGGTCTTTGTAGAAGTTGGTCACCTTGCCTTTGGTGAAGTTGTTCAGCACCGCCACGTAGCTGTCGTTTAGGATGAGTAGCTTGGTGGGGTCGTGGTCCAGCACGGCCGTAATCTCGTGTCCGATGCCCGAACCGGTGGTGTTGATGCCGCTCGAGTCGGAAAGATTCGCCAGCAGCTTGGGGCTTTGTCCCGTGAGGCCACCGAAGATGAACGCCTCGGTGTCCATGAACAGCGCAATTTTGGGCGGAATAGTGTCCAGGGGGGCGTGGCGGTCGGCCCCGCCCACGGGCAGGTACTGATACCCGTGCCCGTCCACGCGGCGGCCGGCATCGTCGGCATACAGGCTGATTTTGCCCTGCCCAATTTGGTAGTTGATGTCTTTGGGCACTACAAAGCTGAACGAAAACTCGCCGCTGGCCACGCTGGCCTGCCCGGCGTAAATAACGCTTTCCTGCACCGGAATGTCTATCGCCTGCGACTCGTCGCCGAACGTGTGCACGGTGGTGGGCTTGTCGTAAATCGTGACAAAAGCCTGGCCCGTGAAGCTGGCATCCAGCGCCGTGCCACGCCGCACCTGCCCGTGCAACTGCACCCGGCTCAGGGCGTGTAGCGTGTCGGGCGCTCCTCCCACCGGGTGGTTGTTGATGCGGTCAATCACCACGGTTTGTTCCGGGTAGGCCAGCCGCATACTGGGGTCGCCCAGCAGGGTGTAGTTTCGGTTGTTGAGGCTGCTGGCGCTCTGGTTTTTGCTGCGCGAAATGATGTCGCCTATGCGCGGCATTTCACCGCCAGGCAAGGGGTTCAGCACCTCATCGAAAAACGCGCCCACCAACACGCTGTTGGCCCCCGCGTCCACCACGCGGGTGGTCGTGAACATTCCCACCGCCCCGCCGCTGCCGTTGTCCACCAGCACCTGCTCGCCCGCCGACACGAAATCGGGGTTGTCGTAGGTGCTCAGGTCGCAGGTGCCGGTTATCATAAACGGCAGGTTGGATAGGTTGCGGAAGGCCAGCACCGAGGCATTGCTCAGAATCTGCTCGTCGGCCAGGCCCTTCGGTCCGCCGTGGCCCAGGTAGTTCCACAGCAAAGTACCCTTTTCAAACGACTCGTCGATGGCTTGATTGGCGGCCGGTGAGCGTTGCCCGGCCGCCACCGAAACCTGCGGGTACATATCCAAATAGGTTTTGTGAACGTTGTAAGCCGGGTGGTTTTGCTGAATCTGGCTGGCGTATTTCTCCCCGCCGGACGACGTATCAGTGAAGTAGTTGTTTTCGCCGTCGTCGGCCGACAACGTAATGCGGTTGCGCCACTTACCGTAGCTGCTGGGGTTGTCGTAGCCGATAATTTTGTCCACCGTCTGCCGGGCCTGGGTGGCATCGCGGGGGCTGCCTTTGGGTGCCCGCACCGGCAGCCGGCCCACCCCGATGTCAAGCAGGTAGAGCGAGTCCGCGCCGATGTTCACTTCTTTCCACTCGCCTTCGTAGTCGTCCAGCAGGCCGTAGTAATCCTCCGACGAATACGTGACCCCGCCCCCGTCGTCGGGCGTTTGGTAAAAGGGCACAAACGACTGCCGCGACTCGTAGGTCGGCACCAGGTTCTGGTTGGCGCGGTCGAAGTCGGCATCGCCGCGGAAAGGCACCCGTTGCGCCCACCACGCCGGTTCCTGGCTTTTGTCGTTCCAGGGGCTGGATTTGTAATCGAACGAGGCATCGCCAAACAGCAACACACTCTGGTACTTGCCGGGGGTGGCACGGTCGTACACCTGCTTCATCAGGTCGCGAATGGCCGTCACGTCCTGCCCGCCCGAACTGAACTCGTTGTACACCTCGGTGGTCGTCACAACGGCCACGCGCAGGTTGTCGTGTGACCGCCGGTGGTTGGCCAGCCGCTCGGCCTCGCCCCGGAAGGGCGGATACGTCACGATAATCAAGTCCATGTTGCCGTCCAGGGCGTGCAAATCCTGGTTGAGCACCCGGCCAAAGGGGCGCGGCGCGGGGAAGCTGGCCGCAGGTTGCAGGGCCACGTACTCGCGCAACGAATCGGTGAGGGCCACAAACGCGCCGCTGCCATCCAGGGCCTGCGCCACCGGCCGGCGCGGGTTGGTTACGTCCCACACCGCCACGCCGCTGCCAGCGTTGCCCAGCGCAAAGCGACTCGCTAACCCGGGTCCAATGTTTTCGAACGACCGAAACGCCATTGCCGGCCCGTTAAAAGTCAGTTGGCGCTCGGCGTTGATTTCCACGTAGTCCAGGTATCCCTGAGCGGCCCCGTCGCCAGCGTTGGCAAAGGCCAGACTGACTTGCAGGTCGGGGCCGGGGGCGGCGGGCAGTTGGGCTTGGTGGGTGAGGGTGGTCACGTACACATCGGCTGTGAAACTGGCCCCCGAGTGAGCTCCAATGCTTTGGTTGCCCACCACGGCCCCGTTCAGCGACACGGCAAAGGTACTGGTGGCGGCAGCGTTGGCGGCCAGCGCCGTGGTGATGCGCACGGGCGAGTTGGGCACCAAGCCGGTGAGGCCACCGAAGGCAATATCCTTCGGGGCACTGCTGGTGTTGAACCCTTCGCCCAGCCACTGCCGGCCCGAATGCAGGATGTTCACCAGGTCGTGTTCGTAGAAGCGGCGGTCGGTGAAGGTGCTGATGGTGGCGGCGTTGCCCACGGCGGGGGCTGGCGCGACGGGCACTCGACGGCCGGGCGTATTGCCCACCGTCAGAAAATAATAGGCCGTGTCGGAGTAGATGTTGTTGCGGTGCCGGAACTGACCACCCTTCGCTTCCCAGGTGTGAGGGCCGGGCGAATAAAACAAGAAGTATTCACCGTCCTCAAATTGCGAATTGCCGTTGCCCACAAACTGAATGTTGTTTTCTACCAAGTCGTCGGGCCGGTAGTCGGCATTGGGTTGGGGCAAAATGCCGGTGCTGTTGCCAAAAAACTGGAGCCGACTGGGGTCCAGGGTGGTCAGGTTGATTCCCAGACTGGTGAGGGTAGCTTTGTCGAGCTTATAGATGCCGTTTTCCGGTACGCCCAATTTGAACCAATCGCCGCTCGCCAGCACCGAATGGGCGGCGTGGGCACGGCCAACCGCGCCGCGCCGGGCGGTGGGCGGTTGCAGTTCGTATTGATAATCAAACGAAACCAGCTTTTCGGGTTGCGCCGTTTGGGGGTTGCGCCGCCAGGGGGCCAGCGTGAGCAGGGTCACGGGCAGCTTGCGCTCGGTGCCTTGCGCGAGGCGCAAGCGGGGGCTGGCAGGCAGCGGGTAGGCCGTCAGGGCTTTGGCTTCCGTTTCGTTAAACGGCAGGTACACTGGGTTTTGCAATTCGCCCAGGGCCACGGCCCCGGCAATGCGCTGGTCCAGCAGTAATTCCTTGCCATCGGCCGACCAGTAAGCGCCCCGAAAGGCGGGCACCCGCGCTTTAGTCACGCCCTCCCGCGCCGGGCCGGGCACTTCCAGCACACCGCCCCAGGCAACATTCACCCGCACCGTGGCCGGGCCACTGCCCTGCCCCTGCGCCGTAGAAGCACCCAAAAGAGTGCCGATAAGTTGCAAAAAAAGAAGGGGATGACGCATAAATTTCAGTTGTAAAAAATTAATTTTAGACCGGAGCGCGGGCCGTGTGCTCCCAACGCTGCCGCCCGCTGGCGGGTTCACCCACTATTGCAGCCTAAACTGCGCCAATGGGCAAAAATTGTGGCGAAAGCTGAAAAAATTGTCCTATATCTGGCGGTCGGGCCAGCCGCAACTACCTTACACGCCCAACCTCAGCTTTTGCCCGCCATTGGTTTCACCACCCGCCCTTTGGGGATGGAAAACAAGACGTAGGCCAGCACTGCCAACGGCACTCCGGCTGCTCCCAGCCTCAGTACCAGCCCCAGCGCCAGCCCCACAAACAGGAACCGTCGCCGGTTACCCAACCACCGCAGGTTCTTGAACTTGAGCGCAAACAGCGGCAACTCTGCCACCAGCAGCCCCGATAGCCCAACACTGAGCGCCAGCAGCACCCAGGGGTTCAGCACCAAGTTTGCCAACCCGCTTGGGCCGCCGGGGTGCCGGGCCAGTTCGCCGGCCAAAATGAGCGGCAGCGAGGCCACCACCAGCGTACTAGCTGGGGTCGGCAGCCCGATAAATGCGTCCGATTGCCGGGTGTCGTTGTTGAACTTGGCCAGCCGCAGGGCCGAAAAAATCGTGACCAGAAAAGGCAGGAATTCCGCCACCGTTTGCGCCCAGCCAGCGCCCTGGTCCCGCCAGTAGCCCCCCAGCGGGCCACCGTTCAAGGCCTCTTGCGTAAGCTGGTGCAGAATGGCCCCCGGCACCACCCCAAACGACACCATGTCGGCCAGCGAGTCCAGGTCTTTGCCGATGGGTGATGACACCCGCAAGGCCCTGGCCACCAGCCCATCAAAAAAGTCGGCCACTGCCGCCACGCCCACCAGATATGCCCCCGTCACGAGGTTGCCCCGGAAAATGAAAGTCAGCGCCAGGCAGCCACACAGCAGGTTCAGACAAGTAATGGCGTTGGGCAAATGCTTTCTCATTTATCATTTATTGTTTATCGTTTACCATTTTTAAAGTTTCATTAATTTATTTCGCACGGCACACGAATGCTGGGTGATAAATGTTGAATGAGAACCGCTAAATGAGAAACGGGTTGCTCCGGCGCTCAGCTCCGATGGTGGTGGTGGGGCCGTGGCCGGGATGCACCGTCGTGGCATCGGGCAGCGTGAGTAGTTCGGTTTCAATGCTGCGAATCAAGGTGTCGTGGTCGCCACCCGGCAGGTCGGACCGGCCCACACTGCCCCGGAACAGCACGTCGCCGCCGATGACGGCGGCCGTAGGTTGGTGGTAGAAAATCACGTGGCCGGGCGCGTGGCCGGGCGTAAAGCGCACTTCCAATTCGGTGTTGCCAAACGTCACGGCCTGGCCGGCGGCGAGTTCGCCGGTTGGTTCGGCTGGGGCGTAGGCCGGAAAGCCGTAAGGCCCAGCGTAGGTCGGCACTGCCCGCAACGTGGGCAAATCGAGCGGGTGCAACCAAAAAGGTGTGCCCGGCCAGGTATTCAGCACAAACTGGTTGCCCAGCACGTGGTCGATGTGCGCGTGGGTATTTAGCAACAGCACCACCTTTAACCCCTCTTGTTCAACAAAGTCGCGTAGCTTCTGCTGTTCGTCTGCCGTGTAGCAACCGGGGTCCACAATGGCGCAGTGCCGGGTAGCTTCGTCGATGAGGACGTAAGTATTTTCGGCAAACGGGTTCAATGTAAAGCTGGCAACGGTCATGGGCAAAGGCAAGAATGCGGGCACAAAGAACGGTCGTGGTTCCTGGTTTCTGGTTTTTGGTTTCTGGTTTTGGATATAAAAATTATCAGAAACCCAAAACCCAAAACCCAAAACCCAAAACCCAAAACCCAAAACCCAAAACCCAAAACCCAAAACCCGTACCTTGCCGCCCGTGACAGAATGCGATTTCCTACTAGTGGGCCACGGTTTGGCAGGAGCCACGTTGGCCGCGACCCTGCGGCAACGCGGGCAACGGGTGCTGGTGTACGACCCTGGCCAAGCCGATTCGGCATCCAATGTGGCGGCCGGACTAATGAACCCCGTTACCGGCCAACGCTTTATCCTGAGTTGGCGGGCGGCGGAGTTGATACCGGCCGCCATTGCTTTTTACCGGGAACTCGAAACCCGCTACGGTCAGTCGTTCTTCCAGGCCGCGCCGATTTTCAAGATATTTGCCTCGCTGGCCGAGCAGAACGCCGTGCTGGCCCGGAGCGCCGACCAGCCCTGGGCTGGTTTTGTGGAAGCCCTCACGCCCACCGACCCGCAGTTGCCGGGCGTGGTGGCCCCATTTGGCGGGGTGTGGCTGAGCGGCAGCGGCTACCTGCGAGTGGGCACCCTGCTGGCCGCGCTCGAAGCCGATGGCTTGCAGGCGGGCTGGTTGCGGCGCGAACCGTTTGACTGGACCCGCCTCGTTGGCCACGCGGCGGGCGGGGTCACTTACGCTGGGCAGGTGTGGGCGGCGCAAGTGGTGAGTTGCGAGGGCGCGGCCGGACTAGCTAACCCGTATTTTAACTGGCTGCCCCTGTGGCTCAACCAGGGCGAAGTGCTGGACGTGGACTGCGCCGGGTTGTCGGCGGCTCGGGTCCTAAACCGGGGGGCTTACGTGGTGCCCGACGGACCGGGGCGGTTTCGGGTAGGTGCCACCAACCGCTGGCCGCCGTTCGCGGCACTTGGCCCTACGGCCGAAGGCCGGGCCGAACTTAGCGACCGGCTGGCCGTTATCACGGCGTTGCCGTTTGGGGTGCGCGGGCAGCGGGCGGGCATTCGGCCCGCCGTGCGCGACCGGATGCCGCTGCTGGGCCGCCACCCCACGCAGCCATGGTTAAGCTTTTGCGGCGGTTATGGCTCCAAGGGGGTCATGCTGGCCCCGCGCCTGGCAGCGCTGCTGGCCGACCACCTCACCGGTGGCGGCGGGCTGTGGCCGGAGGTTGACCTGGCCCGGTTTGGCAATTTATTTGCGCCGCCGGGGGTTAAAGGAGTGGCTTGATTTTATTTCGTTTGCTTATGCCTTTTCGTTTTTCAATGCCCGGCTTTGCCGGGGCTGGGCGCTGGCTGGCGCTGGCACTTGGGTTGTTGGGCGTGGGCGCACCCGCCGCCCGCGCCCAAACGGCGCAGGAGCCTTTTGGGCGGGTTCGCATTCAATACAAGGAGTTTAAGTGGCAAGAACTGACCACCCAAAACTTTGCGGTGATGTACTATGGCGACGGCGAATCCCGCGCCCGCTACACCATTGCCTACGCCGAAAAGGAGTTGCAGCGCATCACGGCGCTCATCGGTTACTACCCCTACTCCAAAACCACGCTGCTCCTCTATAACTCGGTGGACGACCGGCGGCAAAGCAATATCGGCCTCAGCAACGACCTGCAAATCACGGGGGGCGAAAGCAGCATCACGCGCTTGAGCAAGGTGCAAATTGCCTTCACGGGCCAGCAAACCGACTTCAAGCGCGAACTGAGTTTTCAGATAACGCAGGTGCTGCTCAACGACATGATGTACGGCGGCTCGCTGAAGGAAGTGCTGCAAAGCAGCTACCTGCTGCAACTGCCCGACTGGTTCATCGGCGGGGCTTCGGCCTACGCCGCCGAAGGTTGGAGCGTGGAGATGGACGGCTATATGCGCGACATGACCCGGCGCTACCCTACCACCAACCGCACGGCCCCGTTTTTTTTGCGCGACCCCAAGCTGGCCGGGCAAAGCATCTGGAACTACGTGGCCGAACGTTACGGCTATTCCAGCATTCAGAACATCCTCAATCTCACCCGCATTACCCGCGACATTGAGGTCGGCATCAGTTCGTCGCTGAACGTGCCGTTCCGGGTGTTTCTACGCGACTGGCTGACCTACTACCGCAACCAGAACGCGGCTCCGGTGGCCACCCTGGTGCTGCCCGACGACAAAAACCGGCAAGGCAGCAAAAACCGGCGGCACGTCAATTACTACCAAGCCGTTATCAGCCCCGACGGGCAGCAGGTGGCCTACGCCCTGAACGACCAGGGCCGCTACCGCGTGGTGGTGGAAAACCGCGACGGCACCCACCGGCGCACCATTGGCCGGGGCGGCTACAAAACCCCGGACCAGCAAGTGGAAACCCGGCTGCCGGTGCTGGCCTGGCGCGGCAACGCCCAAGTGGCCATTGCCGAAACAAGCCACGGCCGAATGGCCCTGCGCCTGCGTGAAGCCCAGGGCCGCAACCTGCTGCGCCGGGCCGCCGATGCGCTGTCGTTCAGTGCGCCCAGCACCTTATTCGAAGACTACGACCAAGTGCTGGGCATGAGTTATTCGGCCGATGGCAAGGCGCTGGTGTTTAGTGCCGTGCGCGGGGGCCAAAACGACCTGTACCTGCTGCGGACTGGCAGCCGCCGCGCCGAGCAACTCACCGACGACTTGTTCGACGAACTGCAACCCGTGTTCATGCCCGATGGGCAACGCATTGTGTTCAGCTCCAACCGCTACCTCGATTCGACGGGGCGGGCACGACCGGCCACGTTTCCGAACGTGGTAAACAACTACGACTTGTTTCTCTATCATCTCGACGGCCGGGCGCTGCCGGTGGAAACCCTGGTCAGCACGATTTCCAACGAAACCCGGCCCCGCTCCCTCACCGACAGCACCATTGTGTATTTGGGTGAAGAAAGCGGGGTGCGGGGCTTGTACCGCTATTCGCTGAAAACCAAGCAGCGGCAGCCGGTCACAAATTTTTTACTGAACATTCAGGACTTCGACTACAGCCCCGTGACGGGGGCGTTGGCTTTTGTGGCCGCCACCCAGGGCCGCGACAACGTCTATCTATACCCCGAATACCCGCTGCCCCCCGACCTGATACTCGCCAAAACCAGTCGCCAGCAAACCCTGGAAGACCGCTCGAACCCGCGCCCGGTGCCGAAAAAAATCCCGTCCCGCACGGCCCGCGCCGACAGCAGCCGCACCACCCCGCTGAGTCGCCGGGTGCGCCGCCGCGCCGATGAAGCAGTGAACACCAGCAACTACGAGTTTGAGGACGATGTGCCAGTTCCTACTCCCAAACGGCGGGCGACCAAAACCGTGGTGGCCCTGCCGGCGGCCCCCACAGTGGCTGGCCCCTACCGCTACGACACCCGCTTCACGGTGGACGACATCAGTTCGTCGCTCTACCTGGACCCGTTGCTGGGCCTGGGCCTGAAATTCCGCACCCGGCTGTCCGACGTGCTGGAAAACCACCGGCTGGATGCCAATGCTTTCATTGGGTTCGACCTGAAAAGCAGCAACCTCAATGCCTCGTACACTAACCTAACCAAACGCTACGACTGGAGCATTGCCTACCAGAAACAGGCCTACTTTTTTGATTATTCGCAGGCTGGCCGTATCCGCTTCAGCCGCAACGAAATTGCCCCGTCCGTTGCTTTCCCCCTGACGCACAACATTAGTGTGCGCGGCGGCCCGCGCTACGACAACCTTACCCGCACGGTCCTCAACGACGTTTCGACCACCGGCGACCTCGTGCAAAATTACTTGGGCGTACAGGGCGAAGCCGTGTTCGACAACACCATCGTAACGGGGGTAAACATGGTGCGCGGCACCCGTTTGAAAATAAGCATCCTGCGCCTCGGCAGCCTGGACAGCGCCAAGTGGAACTTCGGCAAAATCACCATCGACTTGCGCCACTACCAGAAAATCAGTCGCTCCATCATCTGGGCCAACCGCGCCAGCTACGGCCAGTTTCTGGGACCTAACCCGCAGTATTTCCGCCTCGGCGGCATGGACAACTGGTTGAATGCTGGCTTCCAGGACGACCGGCTGCGCTACTCCACCGCTCAACCACTGAGCAGCCACGACGCTTCCCAAACCTTCTACCAGCAGTTTGTCACCAACCTGCGCGGCTTCGACTACAGTGCCCGCACCGGCCCACGATACGTGTTGTTCAACAGCGAACTCCGGGTGCCAATCGTGCAGTATTTTGCGCACCGGCCCATCTACTCCGGCTTTTTCCGCAACCTGCAACTCACCGGCTTCGTGGATGCCGGCACGGCCTATTCGGGCCTCAACCCGTTCAGTGCCAACAACTCTTTCAACACACAAGTAGTGGCCCTGCCCGGCAGCCCCTTCTCGGCCTCGGTCACCAACTTCCGCAACCCCTTTCTGGTCGGCTACGGCTTTGGGGCACGGTCCACCCTGCTAGGATTTTATGGCAAGCTCGACGTGGCCTGGGGCCAGGAAGACTACGTGTCGCACGGGCCAAAACTCTACTTCACGCTAGGCTACGACTTTTAATCGCAGCTGCTCGCAGGTGAAAGGTGCAAATGGCGCAGATAGCAAATCCGCGTTTTAATTGGGTGGTATCTTTGTGGTAAATTCCGATTTTTCACATACCCGATGCCGACAAATTACCCCGTATGCTCCTAGACATCATCACGCTGCTAGCCAAAGACTTTCGCCTGGAATGGCGGCAGCGGGCGGCGCTGGGCGGGCTGCTGCTGTACGTGGGCAGCACGGTGTTTGTATGCTTTCTGAGCTTCAGCTTGCGCGGCGGCACCCCGCCGCCTCCGGCCTGGAACGCGCTGCTGTGGGTGATTCTGCTTTTTGCAGCCCTCAACGCGGTGGCGAAGGGCTTTATGCAGGAAAGCGCCGGGCAACGGCTGTACTACTACACGTTGGTGCGGCCCCAGGCGGTTATTCTCGCCAAAATTATTTACAACGCCTTGCTGCTCTTGGTCGTGGCGCTACTGGGTTTGTTTCTTTATACTATCTTTCTGGGCAATCCGATTCAGGACGGGCCGCTGTTTGTGGGCAATTTGCTGCTCGGCGCGGTGGGGTTTGCCAGCACTCTCACGCTGGTGTCGGGCATTGCGGCACGGGCGGGCGGCAACGGTGCCACCCTCATGGCCGTGCTGGGCTTCCCGGTAATGGTGCCCATGCTGCTTCTACTCATCAAGGTGAGTAAGAATGCGTTAGACGGCCTGGATTGGAGTGTGAGCCAAAGCGCCGTTTTGACGTTGGTGGCTTTGAATATGCTGGTCGGCGCTACTTCTTATCTGTTGTTCCCTTTTCTGTGGCGGGGCTAACCCGTCGCTGCTATCGCATGAAAAATAATTGGTGGAAAGGTTTGACGGTGTTGCTGTTGCTATACACGGCGGTGGCGGGTTTTTTGCTGCCGGTGCCCCGGCTGGAGGTGCTGCACGAATCCATCCGCAACCTGTATTTCCACGTCCCGATGTGGTTCGGGATGATTGTCATCCTCGGCACTTCGGTCTGGCATTCTATCCACTACCTGCGTAGCCCTTCGGCACGGCTCGAAGTGCTGGCCCACGAATCGGCCAAGACGGGTATTCTGCTGGGGGTATTGGGCTTGGCCACCGGTAGTCTCTGGGCCAAATACACTTGGGGCGCGTGGTGGACCCCCGACCCGCGCCTCAACGGCGCGGCCGTGGCCATGCTCATCTACGGCGCTTATTTGGTGCTGCGCGGCTCGTTCCGCGACGAGCAGCAACGGGCGCGGGTGTCGGCCATCTACAACATTTTTGCCTTTGCGGCGGCCATTCCGCTGCTGTTCATTTTGCCCCGCATCAGCGGCCCTTCGCTGCACCCCGGCCAGACCGGCAACCCCGGCTTCAGCAAATACGACCTCGACAACACCATGCGGCTGGTGTTTTACCCGGCCGTGCTGGGCTGGATTCTGTTCGCCTTCTGGCTCACCCAAGTCGGCAGCCGCCTCACCTTTTTGCAACTCCAACACGATGATAAATAGCCTTTCACGCCTTCCCAACCGCTTCCTGCACAGCTTCCTGTTTCTGCCACTGCTGACGCTCCTGGCCACCACCCGCGCTCTGGCCCAAACTGCCACCGAAGCCGCCGCCCAAGCCACCGACCCCGAAATGGCCGACGCCCTCCGCCAAAGCGGCAAAATCTACGTCGTCGTAACCGCAGTCGTCATCATCGTAGCCGGAATGCTCCTCTACCTCATCACTTTGGACCGCAAAGTAAGCCGCCTGGAACGCGAAAGCAAAAACTAAATCCGCCTCCCCGGCACCCATCCCTCCCCAAACCTGTTGCATCCCAAGCAGTCAGCCCACGCAGCGGGCGCATACGCAAAATCCGTTAAATCCGTTTGAATCTGTGGTCAAGAAAGCACACCTGTTCGCCCTGCTCGTCATCGCCGCCGCCGCTGGCATCATCCTCAGCACCACCGCCGATGCCAGCGTTTATGTCGGTTTCAGCGAAGCGCGGCAGCGGGCCGCCGAGGGCAACACCGGCAAGGTCCACGTAGTGGGCCGCTTGCTGCGCGATGCCAACAAAAAACCCATCGGACTGGAATACGACCCCGTGCGCTTAGGCCCCAGCTACTTTGCTTTCACGCTCGTGGACACCACCCACACCGCCCAGCGCGTGGTGTACAACAACCCCATGCCCCAGGATTTTGAAACTTCCGAGCAGGTCGTCATCACCGGGGCCATGCGCGGCAACGTGTTCCAGGCCGACAACATCCTGCTCAAGTGCCCCAGCAAGTACATAAAGAAGGACTTGAAGGGCGGGGAAATGGCGTTACAACGCTAAATATAAATTCATTTGACCAACTCAATGGAGGCGTTGGATTTAACATCAATGGAACGTTGCCTGACTATGTTGTAGAAAGCCCACGCCCGGTTGCAACAGGTCCAAGCCGGTTTTTTTGATTACGATGTACTTCGCTCGGCGTGCGTGAAAGAATTTGAGCTGGTTTTGAAATTAAGTATCAAGTTGTTGCGCCGCGTTCTGCGCGAGTTCGTTACTTCTACCCGCGAGGTAGCCGAGTTGACGTTTAAGGACGTGTTGCGCTACGCTGCCCGACACAACTTGTTGACCCTGGAAAAAGTGGACGACTGGTTTTTCTACCGCAACTACCGCAATTCTACGGCGCACGAATACGGCGACATGGCCGCAAAAGTAGTTGCCATCTTGCCCGAATTCATCTGCGATGCCAACGGCATTCTGACGTTTTTCCATCGTCATCTATAGCCAATTCTTGATTTATGCCCAAAAGATTTGGCCTTGCTCCAACAACTGATGGCGCAACACCTGCCGCCCTCGGTGGCGGTATGGGCCTACGGGAGCCTTGTCAACGGGGATGCTTACGAAGGCAGCGACCTGGACTTAGTAGTGCGCGGCCCCAACTTGGAGCCGCTACCCTGGGAGCAACTCAACTCCCTGCGCCACTTGCTTACCGACAGCAACCTGCCCATTCTGGTGGACATTCACGACTGGACCACGCTGCCAGCGAGCTTTCACGCCCGCATCCTGGCCCGCTACGAGGTGCTACGCCCGGCGCAGGCCGTGGCCCCGGTAGGGTGATGTTGGTTCGGAACAGCATACTCGCAGTTGTCGGCTGGCTTGGTAGCATTGCGGCAACGGCCCAAGTTCCCAACGACGACATTGCCAACCGCCGGGTTTTGCAATTGGAAGAGCAGGTAGTTTCTTCCACCACAGGCTGCACCGTGCAACAGGCTTGTGTGGACGAGCGCCTGACCGGCAAGTGCATTGAATATCACAACGACCAATGGTTCACCTTTACCCCAACTATCACTGGTCAGTACTTCGTGAACATCGGCCAGCAAAAGTGCCGCGATGTGCGCGGCGTACAACTCGTGGTACTGACAGGCCAACCGTGCCAGCCCAAAACCTATCGCATCCTCAACTGCATTTCGTTAGGCACGCAGGACGATGTATTTGTCGTGCTGAAAAATTTGCAGGCCGGGCAGCCCTGTTTGCTGAATGTGGACGGGTACTTGAAGGATTTTTGCCAGTTTACGCTGCAAGTGAGCAGGCAAGCAACGGGCAGTCCGGCCTGGCTGCTGCCGCTGCTGGCTACCGAAGCCCTGCCCGGCACCAACCGGGTGGTACACCTGGAATGGACTTTGCCCGACTCGCTGGCTAATGCCGCGTACTGCCGCGTGTTGCGCCGCGAGGCACACGCTTTTCGCAGCAGCGAACGCGGGCGCGTGGCGGTGGGGCGCAACACGTTGGGCGGCCAGCCCAGCACCTACGCTGTGGCCGATACTTTGCCCGCCCCCGGCTACTACCTCTACCAAGTGATGACTGCCGGGGATTTGAGCGGCCACCCGCCCGTGGTGCTTCAGCAGCAGTGGGTTTCGTTCAGCCAGCTCAACCCTTTGCTTGACCAACCGGCGGCGGCACCGCACATCGTGCTGCCATTGGGCAAGTACCCGCGACGGGCGCAATTGTCGGTCATCGTTTCCGACCCGGCCACCGGACGCGTATTGCTGGCCCGGCAACTGGTGAACCAGCCCGATGATTTCCAACAAGGATGGCTACCCGTGAGCGGTTGGCAGGATTTGGGAATTCAAAAAATCTCGGTGCAAATTACCGGTCATCCGCTGCGGGGACGTTTTTTTACCGACCGCCTCTTGTTATCCTTGCCCTCCCCGGTGCCCGTTCGCTAGTTTTGAGCATTGCCCCAGGCCCCTAAAGCCAGCGCTGGGCAGCCCGCGCCAGCCTAGGTTGAAACCACCCTGCTGGGTTTGGGCGGCTGATAACGGCGGTGTGTGAAATTTTCAAAAAATGGTGCTGCCCAGCACTACTTGAATCAACCCCGGCCTGTGTTCTTTACTTTTGCTTGCTCAATCCCTCCTCCCCTATGCCCCTCGCCCCTGCCATCCAGCAAACCATCGACACTTGGCTCACGCCCGGTTACGACGCGGATACCCAAGCTGAAATTCGCAACCTGCTGGCCACTGACCAGCACGAAGCCCTCACCGATGCCTTCTACCGCAGCCTGGAATTTGGCACCGGCGGGTTGCGCGGCATCATGGGCGCGGGCAGCAACCGGATGAACCGCTACACGCTGGGCATGGCCACGCAGGGTTTGTGCAATTATCTGAAAAAGAGCTTTGCGGGCCAGGAAATTAAAGTTGCCATTGCCCACGATAGCCGCAACAACAGCCCCGAATTTGCCCGCATCGCAGCTGGGATTTTCTCGGCCAATGGCATTACGGTTTATTTGTTTGAGAGCCTGCGGCCCACGCCGGAACTCTCGTTTGCCATCCGGGAGCTGGGCTGCCAGAGCGGCTGCGTCATCACGGCCTCGCACAACCCGAAAGAGTATAACGGCTACAAAGTGTATTGGAACGACGGGGCGCAGATTGTGGCCCCGCACGACAAAAACATCATTGCCGAGGTAAACAAAATCACCAGCGTGGGCGAAGTGAAATTTGAAGCCGACCCGGCGCTGATTATTGCCATTGGGGCCAACATGGACGAGCTATATTTAAACCGCGCCCAAGCCTTGAGCATTGACCCGGCGGCCATTCAGCGGCAGCACGATTTGGGCATTGTGTACACGCCTATTCACGGCTCCGGTATCACGCTGGTGCCGGGGTTGCTGGCCAAATTTGGATTCACCAACGTGAGCATCGTGGCGGCCCAAGCCACGCCGGATGGCAATTTTCCGACCGTGCAATCGCCTAATCCCGAGGAGAAAAGCGCCATGCAAATGGCCCTCGACCAAGCCCAGGCGCAAAACGCCGACATCGTATTAGCCACCGACCCAGATGCCGACCGGGTGGGCGTAGGCGTGAAAAACGACGCGGGCGAGTGGGTACTACTCAACGGCAACCAGACCGCCGCGTTGCTCACGTTTTACCTGCTGTCGGCCCGCCACAAAGCGGGCAAAATGACCGACCAGGACTACATCGTTTACACTATCGTAACGAGCGAAATTCTGGGCGACATCGCCCGGCGCTACGCCGTGCGAAGCTACCAGACCCTCACCGGGTTTAAGTACATCGCGGGCCTCATCCGCGACCTGGAGGGCCAGCAGACGTATATCGGCGGCGGCGAGGAAAGCTACGGATTTCTGGTTGGCGACTTTGTGCGCGACAAGGATGCCGTGTCGGCCTGCGCCCTGATTGCCGAAATGGCGGCCGTGGCCAAAGACCAGGGCCACACCCTGTACCAGGAAATGACGCAGATGTACGCCGACTACGGCCTGTACCTCGAAGACCTGATTTCGCTGACTAAAAAAGGCCAGCGCGGAGCCGCCGAAATCCAAGAAATGATGGCTGGCCTGCGGGCCAACCCGCCCGCGACCATCGCCGGAATGCCGGTGGTGGAAATCCGAGACTATCAGACCGGCAAAATCCACGACCTGCGCACTGGCATCGCCGCCACCGGCCTCGAAAGCTCCAACGTGCTGCAATTCATTACTGACGATGGCAGCAAGATTTCGGCCCGCCCCAGCGGCACGGAGCCTAAAATTAAGTTTTATTTCAGCGTGAAGCAACCGTTGAAATCGGCCGTGGATTTTGAGTTGGCGACGCGGCTGGCACGGGAGAAAATTGCGGCGATTATTGCGGATATGGGCCTGGTATAGCGAGGGTTTTGGTCGGGCATTTCGGCATTTTTCAGGCGCTTTTTCAATCCAATACTTCAACTTCGCAAACGGGCAGGGTTGCTACGCGAATCAATGACCTGCGCGATAAAGACCACTTCTTCCTTCACCCGATAGATGATTTTGTGGTTGCCCGCCAGAACGTAACGGTAGTTCGCGGCAGGGTTCAACATGGCCAGAAACAATTCGCGCTGACCAAGTTGCGGGTACTTTTCCAACTGGCTGGTTTTGGCAACGAACTGGTTGAGCAAACGCTCCCAACGCTGGGGCTGGTCTTCCCAACGACTAGCCAACTGCTCAAGGTCGGCCATTGCCTGACGGGTCCAGCTAATCCTCATGCTTTTGAGGCAATCGGTTGGTAAAATGCGCGACTACTTCCTCGTGGGGAATAGTGTTTCCAGTGCGTATGTCTTCCTCGGCGGCTTCGTAGCGACGGATATATTCGGCCTCTGACATTACCGGCGGGGCGGGCGGGTAGTCGTCGCGGTGCGCAGCCCCTTCCAGCAGTTGCCGGACTTCAGCAAGAACAACGTCGTCGTCAATGGTGAGCAACTGCTCGATGATGTACACTTTCGTCGAGTCCTGATTCATAACATTTGGTTTGAGAGCGGAAGTTACACTACAATTTCGTTAAGTAGCCAGTAGTTCAAAACTTCCTCAAAACAGCACCGCCACTTGCATCCGGCCGGTGTTCACGATGTTGAGGCCGCTGGCTTTGCGGCCGTCGTAGGCCAGCGTGATGTTGAGGCCGTTGCTGAGGCGCTGCTCGATGTTCAGGTTCCAGGTGTAGTTGTCGCCGGGGCGCAGGGCGTTCAGCACTTCCAGGCCCACGACTGAGGCTTGCTCGCCCACGAAGCTGACGCGGGTGGCGTGGATGGCCGACGTGATGGTGCGCTTGCTGACCTGGCTGAGACGCAATTCCAGGCCGAAGTCGTCAAACGTGCTGCGGGTGTTGAGGGGGTCGCCGGCGTAGGTGTTCTGCTTACTGGTGCGCAGGTAGGTGCCGGTGAGGCGGAAGGCGGGCGTGGGCTGGTAGCTGATTTCGGGCTGCACCGTGTAGATGAGCAGCCGGAAGTTGCGGGTGGTGAGGTAGGTGCTTTGGGCTTCGCGGATGTCGCGGGTGCCCGTGAGGCGGCCCGTGAACGACTGCGCCAGGGTGCGGCGCAGCAGCAGGCTTTGGGTGTTCAGGTTGCGCAGGTCAAAGCCCTGGGCGAGCAGGGTTTTTTGCTGGGTTTGCTGCACGGTGGCTTCGGCCCCAAAAATGGGGTTGGAGCGGTTGTAGTACAGCGTGTTTCGCAGCAGTTGGTTGAAGGCCAGCAACTGGGCATCTTCCTTGTTGAAACTGAACGGGCTGAGGCGCACCAGAATGGCCTTGTCGGTGGTGCGGCGGTCCACGTTGATGCTGCTGAGGGTGGAAAACCGGGCCACGCCCGCTCGCAGCCCGCCCGCTGCTCGCCAGCCGCGCGGCGCGGCGGCGCTCAGGCGGTACGTCAGGCGGTTGGTGAAGGCGGTGATGTAGTCGGCGGTGGGCAAATACACCTTGATGTAGGTGCGGTACTGCGCGTCGGGCGTTTGGGCTTCCAGAAACTCCTCTTTGCCCTGAATGCCGTCGCCGTTCAGGTCGCCGGCGTAGTAGTGGGTGCCCTGCCCGGCGGGCACGGCCAAAAAGGAGTAGTCGCGCTTCAGCTCGCGGCCCGTCGCCACGCTGTACGTCAGCTCGGAGCGCACCTGGTTTTCGAGCAGCCCCACGTTGTAGGCGGCCTGGCCCAGCACGGTGCGCTGCCGGGTGCTGTCGCGGGTGTCGAGGTCGCGGTAGGTCGCCAACAGCCGCACGTCCTGGTACTTGCCCAGGCGCGAGGCCAACGTGCCCTGCCAGGTTTGGGCGGTGCTGCGGAGCCGCAACGCACTCAGCTCGGGCGTGGGGGCTTGGTCCTGCCGGTAGCTGTAATCGGCCCGATACTGGGTGCGGGCGCTGTCGCGGCTCTGCACAAACACGTTGTGTTCGTCGAAGTAATTGGCCGAGCGGATGCTGTCGCCGCTGGGCAGGGCCACCCGGTTTTTGTCGAAGCGGTAGGCGTAGCCGGGCACCACGGCCCCGCCCACGAGCCGGGCCGTGGCCTCGCCCCGCGCCCAGGTCGAGCGGAACCGCCCGGCCTCAGAATTGAGCACGAACAGCGAGCCGCGCACCTGCACGTTGCCCACCTGCTGGGCCGCGTCGAGCCAGTGCTGGGTGCCGTTCACCTCGCCCGGCCGGTAGCGGCGGCTGAGGCGGTAGCCCACGCTGTTGTTAAAATCGCGCAGCAGCCCCACGCTGGCGTTGAAGATGTTGTCTTCGCGGGCCACCCCGCCCACGGCGTTGCCCTGCACGGTGCTGCTGGCGCTCCAGTTGCGGTCAAACTCAATGTCGCGGTAGCGGTCCACGGGCGCAAAGCGCGGCGCGGTATATTCATAATCCACCGTCGAACGCAGGCGGTAGCCGCGCAACGCGCCCAGTGCGGCGGGCAGGCGGCGGTTGTTCACCACGTAGCCCAGGCGCACGGCCCCGCCGTCGTCGCTCAGGGGCGAGAAGCGGTTGCGGGCCACGTGCGACCGGGCCGCGTCCACGAACACCGTCGTGCTGCTGTCCACCTGGAAGGTTGCCCCGCCCGCCACCATCTGCTTCAGCAGCGGGGTCGGGATGCGGCGCACGGGCTGGTAGCGGCCCCGCCCCGTGCCCACAAAATCGTACACCCGGCCGTTGCTGTTCACGTAGCGTGTGCTCAGGGCATAAGCCCCGTTGCCCTGCCCCACGTCGGTAAAGCGCACCGCGTACACGCCCCGCGTCGAATCGGGCGGGTAGGTGAACGCGCCCGTTTGCGGGTCGCGGTTGTACTGCACCACCTTGCGGCTGAACACCGCCGAATCGGCCCCCACGGTTTGGGCGAAGGCTACGTTGCCAGCCGCTTGCAGCGTCGCCAGGTCCGAATCTTTCAGGCTGAGGTTGGGGGCGTTGTCGGGGTTGTCGGCTTCCTGGTAGAAGTTGCCACGCAGGCTGAGGCGGCCCGTTTGCTGGTAGTGGCTCAGGGCATACAGCGAGCGGGCGTAGTTGAGGTCCGAATACTCAAAGTCAATTTTAATCCGCGCGTTGCGGGTGATGAGGTGGCGCGGCGTGAAGGTCACTTCGGCCAAGTTGTAGTCAATGGTGTAGTCGGCATCGAAGCCCCGGATTTGCAGCCGCCCGTCCAGGTACACCCGCTCCGAGTTGGCTAGCACGATGAGGAATTGTTCGCCGTTGGGGCCGCTGAGGCGGTAGGGGCCTTGCACGTTCTCAATCGGGGGCACGTCGATGCTGGCAAACTTGCCCTTCGCCACGCCCCCGGCGGCCGTGGTGGACGAGCGCCACTTGCCAAAATTGCCGCTGGCCGTGGCGCTGCCCGTGGGCGGCAGACCGTTGGCCCCCACCCCACCCGATACGCCCGCCGCCGGAGCGTTGCCAGCGGCGCTCCGGTTCGGGTCGTTGAACTGCGGCTGGCTGATGCCCGCCGGGTTCAGTGTGGCCGGGGCGCTGGGGTTGCCGCCGGTGGTCACCAGCCCGTTCAGGCCCAGGCTGCTGTTGGACACGCCCGGCGCGAAGCCGCCCGCAATGCCCGGCAGCGGCGGGCCGAAGTTGGTTTCCAATGCCGCGCCCTGAATGTTTTTGTAGTAGCGCAGGAAATAATCGGGCTTGTTGCGCAGCACCACGTCGCCGGCCGTCACGTTCCAGTTCGGGTTGGTGAGGGTGATGTAGATTTTGTCAAATTGCTGGAGCTTTTGGGTGTTGCCTTCGGGCTGAAAGGGCACGTTCTGGTCCGAGATGGCGGCCGTCAGGTGGATGTTGTCGGCCAGTTGGCCTTCCAGTTGCAGGTTCAGGGCCGAGTTCACAAACACGTTCTGGGTGTTGCCGAAGCTGATGCCCCGCGCCAGGTTCCCGGTTTTGCTGATGCCGGGGGTGCTCAGAATCTGCTCCTTCACCGAGAAGTCCTCGTAGCTCCGCATTGGCTGCCGGAAGCCCAGGCTGTCCATCAGGCTACGGGGGCGGCGGTAGCGGGCCACGGTCAGGGCCAGCGGCAGCACCCGGTAGCAGAGCGGCACCGAATCGGCGGGCAGGCCCTGGTTCAGCACATGGTAGCGGGCGCGGCCGGGGTCGTAGCCCACCGGCTGCCCGGCGGCCGTCACCGACCAGGGCACCACGGTGAGCGAATCGCGGAGCGTGAAAAACGTGGTGTCGCGCCGGGGGGCGAGGCGCAGGTAGCGGCAGCGCCGGGTGCTGGGCGGCGGCGGTTGCCGCACGGGCTTGGTTTGGGCCTGGGCTTCGGTTTTCAGCAACGCCAGTGCCGCCACGAGCAGGCCCACGCGGGGGAAGCACAAGCAAAAGCGGCGGGTCATGCGGTAAAGGTCGGGCGGTGGGGCGGTAACGCGGGTTTGGGGCCGATTCGTGCCCGGCCGGGTTTGCGGGGCCGGGGGCTATCTTTACCACTCACTTTGCTCGTTCATCGCATGGCCGTCACCGACATTTCCCAGCTCGACCCCACCAAAAGCTACACCTACGCCGATTACGTGACGTGGAAATTTGAGGAACTTGTGGAGCTTATCAAAGGCAAGTTTCAGCGGCCGATGGCCGCTCCGAATCGTCTGCATCAGGAGTGCGCGGGCAACCTGTATTTCGGCATTCGCCAGCGTCTTCAGCGTTCTCCTTGTCAGATTTACGTTGCGCCCTTCGACGTGCGCCTGGCCACGGCCGGGGCCAACGGCGATGCCCAGATTCTGACCGTGGTGCAGCCCGACATCTGCGTGGTGTGCGACCGGGCCAAGCTCGACGACCGGGGTTGCCTCGGTGCCCCCGATTGGATTGTGGAAATCATTTCGCCCGGCAACACCTCGCGCGACACCCGCGCCAAATTTGACCTCTACCAGGAAAGCGGGGTGCGCGAGTATTGGATTGTTTTTCCGGGCATCAAAACCGTGGCGGCCTACGTGCTGGAGGGCGAGCAGTACCGCCTCGTGGCCGAATACGCCGAACCCGGTCCCGTGCCGGTGCAAACCCTGCCGGGGCTGGCGCTGGAATGGGAAGAGATATTTGCGGGCGATTAACCGCCCGCGCGTGCGCCGGGGCTTTGGGGCTTAACCCTTGCCGCTGGCCCTGCGTTGGGGCGTGAAGCAGTCAGCAGCCCGCGCCCTTTTATGCCCCCCGACCACCACCACGCCGCCCCCGGCCATCCCCACGGGCCTTCGCCCGACACGCCTTTCAGCCTGGCCTTTGGGGTGGGCATTGCCCTGAACTCGGCCTTCGTCGCGGCCGAAGCCGTGGGGGGCGTGTGGGGGCATTCGGCGGCGCTGCTCTCCGACGCGGGCCACAACCTGGGCGACGTGCTGGGCCTGGGCCTGGCCTGGGGCGCGGGCCGGCTGGCCCGGCGGCCCGCCACGGGGCGCTACACCTACGGCTACAAAGGGCTGACCATTCAGGCCGCGCTGCTCAACGCCCTGCTGCTGTACACGGCCCTGGGCGCGATATTGTGGGAAACCGTGGCCCACCTGCGCCACCCCGCGCCGGTGAATGGGCCGCTGGTGATGGGGCTGGCCGGGGCCGGCATTCTCATTAATGGGGGCACGGCGTGGCTGTTTCGGCACGGGCAAAAGGGTGACGTGAACGTGCGCGGTGCCTACCAGCACCTGCTCACCGATGCCCTCGTGTCGGCGGGCGTGGTGGGGGGCGGGGCCGTGGTCTGGTTCACGGGCTGGCAGTGGGTGGACCCGGTGGTGGCCTTTGTCCTGGTCGGCGTGGTGGCCTACGGGTCGTGGGGCTTGCTGCGCGAAACCTTGCAACTGAGCCTGAACGCGGTGCCCGCAGCCGTGGACCTGGCGGCCGTGCGGACCTTCTTACTGGGGCTGCCCGACGTGACGCACGTCCACGACCTGCACGTGTGGCCCCTGAGCACCACCGACACGGCCCTCACCGCCCACCTCGTGCGGCCCCTGGGGGCCGACAACGCCTTTTTGCAAGCCCTGCACCGCGCCCTGCGCGAGCAGTTTCAGATTAGCCACTGCACGGTGCAAGTCGAGCACGGCACCCCAATACTGGACGACCACGGGGCCTGCGACTGAGTTACAAACCGGAAAACCGCCCTACGTCGGCACTTCGGTGCCCAGCACCAGGGCCAGCACCACGTCTTCGCCCCGGCGGCTGAGGCGCTGGGTGCGTTCGCCGTCGGCGAACGCCGTTTCCAGCAGGCCCGCCCGGCGCAAGTGGTTGGCGGCCCGCACCACTGCGGGCTGGCCCAGGCCGGTGGCCCCGGCCAGCGCCCGCAGGGTCAGCCACGGGGTTTGCATCAGGGCGTGGGCCAGCCGGGCCAGGGCGCGGCGGTGGCGCACGTCGCGCCCGCCGGTGCGGGCGGCCAGCCCCTGCCCCAGCCGCGCCATGATGGCTTCGGGCTGCATAAAATCGGGGTTGGCGGCCGGCGGGTCGTCGCGGGTGGCAATGCGCCGGGCAAAGGCTTCCAGTTCGGCGGGGGTGAGGGCAGCAGGCATGGCAACAAGCAGCAAGCAATGGGCAAAAGCGCCGCCCAAAGCTACGCCACCTGGCTGGGTTTTGCCAAACCCGGGGCCTCTTTTGATAAAGTTGATGCCGGAGTTTACGGAACCGACATCGGAATTTACGAATATGACACTAGACTTTGCAGAGCTGACACTGGAGTTTACGAAAGTGACATTAAACTTTACAAAGTCGACAACGAATTTTACGGAGCCGACATTAGAGTTTACGAAAGCGACACCGGACTTTACTGAATTGATGCTTGAATTGATAAAATCAGTGCCAGATTTATCAAATTTGTCTTCGGTGCCCCAAGTCCCTGCTCCCGCTAGAACAGCCCGTGCACCAACCGCACCGTGGCCTGCCACACCCCGGCCGGGTTGGCGGCGGTGAGGAGCAGGGCGTGGGGCAGACTCCCCAGCACTTCCAGGGCCACCGCCGCCACGGGCAGCAGCGCATAGGCCCACCACGGGTACGCAAAGCGCGTGGTCAGGCCCGCCGTCAGGGCTTCCCACACCACCCGCATCCGGCTGCGGTAGTGCCCCAAAATCAGCCCCAGCAAGCCCAGGTAGTAGGTCAGCCGAAAATAGAACGACGGCATTTTGAGGTACGTAATGTCAATCACCAGCACGTTGGCCGCAATGGGCAGCAGCAGCAAGGCCCCCAGCAAGGCCGTCCGGTTCCAGAGCAACAACGCCCCGGCCAGCACCTGCGCCCCGCCCACAAAGGACTTGAACGGCTCGTGGTCGAACAAATACCACGACAGCTTGAACAGGCTCAACTGCCCCACCGCCGCCCCGGCATCGGCGGGCGCAAGCCCAAACTGCCCGTTGCCCAGTTTGGCATACCCGTAGCCGATAAACGTCCAGCCCAGCAGCACCCGCGCCGCCAAAATAAAATAATCCCAGAGGCGGGCATTGCGGGCGGTGGTGAACATGGGCGAAGAGGAGAAATGAAAGGCAAGGCTGGGCAAATTTAGCTTCCCTACCCCGCCAGCGGCAACTCAATAAAAAACGCGGTACCCTCCCCCACTTCCGTCTCAAACCAGATGCGCCCGCCGGCGCTCTCGATGCCGCGCCGGGCCACGGCCAGCCCAATGCCCGAACCGCCCGCTTTGGTCGTGAAATTGGGCACGAACACCCGCTCGCGCACGGCCTCGGCAATGCCCGCGCCGTTGTCCCGAATCGTGACCCGGACCGTGCCCGCGCCCCCGGCCGCCAGGGCCACGGCGATGTGCGGGGCGCGGCCTTCGGGCACCGCCTGCCGGGCGTTGATGAGCAGGTTGTTGAAGGTGCGGACCAGCAGGCTTTCGTCGGCAAATACCACGTAATGCCCCGCGTCGGCATCGGCGGGCAAGTCCAGTTGCAAGGCCCCGTCGGCGGCATCGGGCTGGTGCAGGCCGGCGCAGCGCCGCAGGATGGCGGCCACGTCGAGGCGCTCGGGCCGCACGGCGGGCAGGTTGGTGAAGGTGCTGAAACTGGTGGCAATGTCGCTCAGCACGTCAATCTGGGTGATGAGCGTCTGGCTGATGCGGCTGATGAGTTCTTCGGCGTTGGGGCGGCGCTCGGCAATGGCCTTTTGCAGGAATTGCAGGCTCAGCTTCATGGGCGTGAGCGGGTTTTTGATTTCGTGGGCCACCTGCCGGGCCATTTCGCGCCAGGCGGCTTCTTTTTCCTGGGCGGCGAGTGCCCGGCGGCTGGCCGCCAGGTTGGTGAGCATGGCGTTGTATTCGCGCACCAGCAGCCCGATTTCATCGTCGGAGCTGCGGTAGTCCAGCAGCTCGTTTTCGCCGGTCAGGGTGGTGTGGGTCAGCTTGTCGGTGAGCAGCTTGAGGGGGGCCGTGAGTTGGCGGGCGGCAGCAAAAGCCAAGCCCACGAACAGCAGGAAAAGCAGGGTAAAGATGTTGAGAATGGTGGTAAAAAGTTCGGTGAGCTTGGTGTTCAGCTCCTTTTCGGAGTCAAAAAACGGGATGCCGACGTAGGCCACGAGGCGTGGCGTGGGCTTTGGCCCGCCCGTGCCCACCAGGCCATTCCCGGCATCCGCCCCCCCTTCTTCGGCCGCTGGCAAGCCGAAGCCCACACCAGTTCCATACACCGGCACGTACAACGCATTGAACGAAAGCGAACCGGCTTGCTCCGTGAGCAGCACCCGCGTCTGGCCGCGTTCGCGCAGCGCGGCCACGGCCTGCGGGTTCAGCAGCGGCCCCAGCAGGCCCGCCTCGAAGATGAGGGGCTGCGAACTGGCCAGCAACTCGCCCTGGGCATTGTAGAGGTTGAGGTCGGTTTCGGTGAGGGCGGCCACGTTGCGGACCAGCGCCGCGAGGCGGGGGCGGCGGGTGGTGTCGGCCAGCAGGCTTTGGCGGCGGCGCAGGCTCTCGAGGGCCAGCTGGCCCCGGCGCTCGTAGGTGCGGGCCAGGTCGCGCTGGTAACTGGCAATGAGTTGGCTGGCCGTGGCAATGCTCACCACCAGCAACGGCACCACAATGCCCGCGTTGAGCAGCAGCTGAATGCGGGTGCTGAAGTTGAGTTGCAGCCGCCAGCCCACCCGGCCGCGCAACAGCAGCACCGCCCCCGCCAGCAGCCCCCAGCAAAACGCCCCCAGCAAAAACTGAAACGAGAAGTTGGCCAGCCAGTCGGTCAGCGAATACGTCGCCGTCGTCACCACCACGGTGCGCCCCTGCCCGCCGCGCACGGCCAGGTGGTGGAAGCCCGCCAGCACCAGCCCGTCGGTGTAGAGGCGCGGGCTGGCCAGGCGGCCCGGCACCAACTGACTGGCATAATCAAAATCGCCCTCGCTGTACACCAGCCGCCCGTGGTCGTAGCCGGCGTAGCTGAGTTGGGTAGCCAGCCCCGGCTGGAAAAACTTCTGGTCCACGAGCAACTCCGGCAGCACGCTGTAGGCGGTTAGCTTCTTGAGGGTAAGTTCCACCCACACCGTGCCCAGGCCAGGCCCGCCGCTGCCGGGGGCGGGGCCGCCCACGGCGACGTAGGCCACGTAGCGCCGCGAGCCGAAGGCGTTGGCCGTGCGCACGAGGTACACGCCGGGCTGGTCGGTGGGCGTGGCGGTGCGGCGCAGCGCGGCGCGGGCCGAATCCAGCGGCGGGGTGCGGGGCAGCGCATCGAGCGGCTGCCCGCCGGCGTTGTAAAGGACGACGCTGCTTTCGTATTTGTCGAAATAATCGCCCAGATACTGCCGGGCCACGCGCCGCCGGCCCGCTTCGGGCCGCCCAAACGGCCCGGCCAGCGAACGCCGCAAGAACGGGTCGGCCCCGATGTCATGCATCCGCTCGGCCAGCAGAAACTCGCCTTGCAGGTCGTTGTCCACCAGCAGATTTCCCGCCAGTCGTTGTTTGTCGAGCAAAAGCTGCTGGCCAAAATGGGCATAAAGCGCCAGCGCCCCGGTGGCCGAGGCCAGCGCCAGCAGCAGCGCCGCCAGCACCACGGCTTGGTAATTTCCGGCTTGCGAGGCATCGGCCCGCAGCCGCACTGCCCCCACCAGCCCGGCAAACAGCAGCAGCACCCCCGCCAGCAGCAGCCAAGCGTGCCCCGTGCCCAGGCCCAGCGCCAGGGCCAGCAGCGCCGCCACGCCCGGCCCCAGCAGCAGCAGGCGGCGCGGCACGTGCCGCAAGAGCACCCCGGCCAGTTGCGTCAGCCCAAACAAAACCACCAGAAAAGCCCCGGTGTGCAGCAGCACCGCCAGCGCCAGCACCACGCGGAACCCCGAAACCTGAATGTTGCGGGTGATATCCAGGCTCAGTTCCGCGTTGCCAAACGAGGACAAATAATACTGAAACAAGCCTGCCAACGCCCCCGCGTAGGCCAGCCCCACGCCCGCCGCCGCCAGCAGCCGCGCCAGTCGGCCGCGCGGCACCGGCACCCGCGCCAGCACCCGGTGGTGCTGCCAGAGTCGTGCCGCGCACCAAGCCGCCAGCAAGGCCAGCACCGCATTTACCAGCAAGTCGCCCAGCGACGGGGCCAGCCACGAAGCCGCGTAGATGCGCGGGTCAAACAAGGGCAGCTCGATGAAGGAATAGGGCAGCCCCAGGTGCAGCAGCGCCGCCCGCAGCAGCAGCAGCGGCCCCAGCAGCCCGGCCACCGCTGCGTTGGCGTGGCCCGCCGCCCACCAGCGCCGGGCCAGCAACCCCCACCCCACCCCGTAGAGCAAAATACCCAGCGCCAGCAGCCCCAGCGGCAGGTATTGGCCGGTCAGGGGGTTGGGCTGTTCGCGCTCAATGGAAAACAAGTAGCGCCCGTCGGCCGCCTCAAAGCGCGGCCGGCCAGTGGCGGCGCTGTCGGCCACCACCCGCAGGTCCAGCCCCCGAAACAATGCCTGCTCGCCGCCGTCGCGCAAGTAGCGGTTGCTGATGCCGTAGCGCCGCTCCAGCGGCAGGTAGGTCAGGACCAGGAAGCGCCCGGCCACCCGCCGCAGCAGCAGAAACTGCCCCCCCGGCGTGGTCACCAGCCGCTCGGCCACGGCACTGGCCAGCGCGTCGGCTTCGGGCCGCAGCGAGGCATCGGACCAGTAGCGCAACCGCCCGTTTTCCAGCACGTAAGTTGGGTAGGTGGTGGCGGCCATCAACTTGCCAAAGCTGAACCCCGGCCGAATGAGTTGGGCCGCCACGGTGTCGGCTTCGTGGCGGGCGGTGGCCTCGGCCCCGCGCACCAGCTTTTGCAGGCGGCCCACGTCGGTGCGCTGCATCACGCCGGGGGTGCGGGCGTAGCGGCTGGCCAGGTAGCCGCCCCCGAAGCACAGCGCCGCCAGCGCCAGAAAAAGCAGATAGGTGGCGGACTTTGGGGGTTGCACGGGGTTCGGGGCAGGCGCTGTGTCAGGGGCCGGACCGCGCCGCTGCAAATTTTACGCCTAAGTGCGCGAATGCTGCTCCAGCCCCCTAAATTCTGCCCCGCCAAACAAATAGAGCATCACGGCCCGCGAATAGCGAAACAGTAAGGGCGTGATGACGAGCACAGCCGCCGCCACCGTCAGCACATACACCCAAGTGGAGGGGTCGTGGGCGAAGTAAAAAAGCAAAAACCCAATTCCCAGCAACGTGACCGTAGAAAACCCCGAACTGATGTACATGGCCCCGTAGTAAAAGCCCGGTTCCGGCTCAAACGTCTGCCCGCATACCGGACAGGCGGGCGGCATCTGCACAAACTTCAAACTCAGGGCCGGGTGCAAAAAAAGCCGCCCCCGGTGGCAACGGGGGCAGCGCAAAGCTAACAGCGCCAATGGCGTAGATTCAATAATCGTTTCGGGGGGCGGCATCAGGCCTGGGCTTTTTTGGGGTGGGTGCGCCGGTACCAGAAGTAGCCCACCGCGCCCATCAGCAGGTAGGGCACCGTCATCATGTACAGAATGCCGGTGTTGAGGCCCGACACGTCGTAATCTTCCCGCTCCTGCCGGGCGGCTTCAACCTGGGTTTTGCACATCACGCACTGGGCCTGGGCGGTGTAGGGCACCAGCGTTAGGGGGCCAAATAACGAGGCAAGCAGGACAATTAGCAGCAGCTTTTTCATAGCTATTTCAACACTTTTGGCGGGGTAAAGTTCGAAGCTGACCCGCGCTTCAGGTATAATACGGCGAAATCATAAAATACACAATCACCCCGGTGACGGACACGTAGAGCCAGACCGGAAACGTCCAACGGGCAATGCGCCTGTGCTTGGTGTACTGCCCGGTGAGGGCGAAATAGAGTGTGAACAGCACCAACCCCACTGTAACGACGGCCAGCGCTATGTGAGTGAGCAGCAGAAAGAAATATATCAACCGCACACGCCCGTAGCCCCCAAAATGCGTCTCCTCTACTTGCGAATGGTAGGCCACGTAGGACAACAGGAATATGGCCCCCAGCACAAAGGCCGTACCCATAGCTGTGCGGTGGGCCAGCACGTTTTTGTGCCGGATGAAATAAAATCCCAGCAACAGACACACGGCAGTCAGCGAATTGAGTACCGCGTTCAGAGCGGGCAAAAACTTGAGGTGGCTCCCCAACCCGTTTACCCGAAACACCCCCGGAAAATTGAAAATAACGGCCACCAGCAGTGGCACGATGATTCCCAACCCGCCGAGTAGGGCTTTATACCGTTTGTAGTCGCCGGCCTGCATCACCGGGGGGTGGATTTGGTCAGCGGGGGGATTGGTCATCATACAGTTGTACTGTGATTTCGGTCAGCAGCCGGTCTATTTCGCGGCCATCCAACCCGTCGTACACGCCCCGAACGCGGCGGTAGCGGTCAATCAATAACAGTTGACCCGGCAGCAGGTTGGCAGGTTTAATCGGGTGCAGGGGGTCGGGGAATTTTTTGGGGTTTGCCGCAAGGCGAAACTCGTGATTTATGAGTTGCTGTAGGCTATCGGCCGGGCCGGTTAGCAACATCCATTTGCCCGCAATGGCCCCGTAGGTGGCGGCCCGCTTCATGAGGTCCAGCCCGGGGTCGGGGCCGGGGTCTAGGACGAAGGTAAGCAGCTTGACCTGTGGCTCGTGCCGGAATTTTTCCTGCACCCGCAGCAGCGCCCGGCTCACGCGGCGGCTGTCGGGGCTGCCGTCGGCAAACTGCGCCACGTACATCCCCCGCCCTAGTTCGGTACTGCTTAGGCTCCGGCCAACCGACGAAAACAGGCGGTACGGCCGGATTTGGTGGAAAACAGTGTCGCGCTGCCACCGCCCACCAACCTGCGCGGAATCCACGCGGTCGGGCAGGTAGGTGGGCAGCGCGTAACGGTTTTTGCCGAAGCCGTAGAGAAACAGGAAACCCAGCACCGGCAACAGCAGCAGCAGCCCCAACACCAACGTTTTGCGGGGCCGCATGGACTACTTAAACATATGCTGCAACGTTTCGCCGATGAACGAGCCTTCGGTGATGAGCGCCACCAGCAGCCACACCAATAGCGAGGTAGGCACCAGAATCGTCCAAATCAACCCTTTCGTTTCGTGCTTGAGGTGCATGAACTCCCCAACAATAAAAAACGCCTTGAGGATGGTAAGAACAATAAAAATACTGTTGCGAAGGGTGCTCGGGTCCATGAAAAAGACAAACACGAACTCAATGGCCGTGATGCCGACAAGTACGCCAAATATTTTCCAAATCCAGCCGGTGTTCGGCTTGGCAATTTCGCCAGGGGCAAGAATTTCAGCAGTTGCGTTAGACATATTTTGGGTAATGAAGTGATGAGGTGAAAGAAGATGGGGTGAATGATGAACAGCTTTTTACTTCATCATATTTCACCCCATCAATTCATCACACCAAGTAAAAGAACGTAAAGACAAACACCCACACCAGGTCCACGAAGTGCCAGTAGAGGCCGATTTTCTCAATCATTTCGTAGTGGCCGCGCTTGTGGAAGGTGCCGTTGGTGGTGGCGATGAAGCACCAGATGAGCAGGCAAACGCCCGAGAAAACGTGGGTACCGTGGAAGCCCGTGATGAAGAAAAACAGGTCGGCAAACAGCACCGGGCCGTATTGATTCATGGCCAGGTTAGCGCCGTGAAACACGGTGCCGTCGGCCATCAGCGTGCCCTCTTCATGGCCGCGAATGAAGTGACCCCATTCCCAGGCTTGGCTGCTGATGAAGGTGGCCCCGAAGAGGATGGTCCAGAGCAACCATTTCTGCACGTCGGCTTTGTCCATGCGGTGGCCAGCTTCTACGGCCAACACCATTGTAACCGAGCTAAGAATCAGAATCATGGTCATCAAGGCCACGAAGCCCAGCGGCACGTTAGCATGGCCCATACCGGGGAAGGCGTTGAATACGTGGTCGGGCAACGGCCACCAGCGGGTGTTGAACACGAAGGCTTTTTCGGTGCCGGCAAACACTTCGTGCTTGTGGCGAATGAGGCCGTAAGTGGTCAGAAACGCGGCAAAAGTGAACGCATCGGAGAGCAGAAAAAACCACATCATCAGCTTGCCGTAGCTCGCCTTGAAAGGTTCGTTGCCGCCGTCCCAGGTGCCGGTGCGCGGCGTTTCGGAGGTGGCGGGTTGGGGTTGCAAAGTGGTCGTTGAGGCCATAGCGGGCAGCGAAAGGTCGTTTTAGTGGTTCAAAAGTAAGAACAAATACAGGTACAGCCAAAGCCCGCCCAGAAAGTGCCAGTACAGCGTGGCGTTCCCAATGGAGAGCATGGCCCGCGAATGTACTTGATAACGAAAGGTTCGCATCAGCACCACGGCCACAAAAACCAGCCCCGTGACGAGGTGAAAAGCGTGGACACCCATGAGCACATAGACGAACGAGCCCGACGGATTGGCATCTACGCCGCCAAAGTAGGTGTTGCCCGCCACCAGGTCGCCCCAGGAATGAATTTGCCCCGTTAAAAAGGCCACGCCCAGGACCAGCGTCAGCCCCAAGCCCAGCTTAGCCCGGCCGATTTCGTCCTTGCGGGCCGCAAACCAGGCCCACTGCATGGTGGCGCTGCTGAGGCCAATAATAAGGGTGTTGATGAGCAGCGAAAACGGCAAATCAAACTCGCGCCAGTTGCCCTCGTCGCGCCGCACGATGAAGCCGCTGGTAAAAGCCGCAAACATCATCACGATGCTAAAAATAAGCAGAATAAGCAGCACCCGTTTGGGGTGCCAGCCGAGGCCAATTTCTTTTTCGGACAGGATTTCGGGATTCATATTATAGTTGTTATTTATTAGGTATCAGCTATTAGTGCGGGTCAGGGGGCAGGTCAAATCTGACTACTGATAACCATCAACGGATAACTAAAGTTAAACTTTGTCCAGCACCAGCGCAATCTGCACGATGGGCAAGTACAGGAAGGAGGCGAACATGATGCTCAACGCCGATTTGCGGGACTGGGTACGCATCAGCTGCACCGTGAGCAGGAGAAACAACACGCCGCACACCACGGCAACCAGCGCCGAAATCCGGCCGGCAATGTTGAACTCCAGCGGCAGCAGACTCAGCGGAATCAGCAGCAGCGTGTAGGTCATTATCTGAAACGCAGTACGAATATCCCGGTTCCCCGGCGAGGGCAACATCTTGAAACCGGCCCGCTTATAATCCTCATCGGCCACCCAGGCGATGGCCCAGAAGTGCGGAAACTGCCACATGAACTGGATGCCGAACAGCACCCAAGCTTCTACCCCGATGTAGCCCGTGGCGGCCACCCACCCAATGAGCGGCGGCAACCCGCCCGGAATGGCCCCCACCGCCACGCAAATGGGCGAAATGGTTTTCAGAGGCGTATAAATGAAACCGTAAAGGATGAGCGACAGCAACGACAACCCTGCCGTAAGTGGGTTGAACACGTGAGCCAGCAACGCCAGCCCCGCCACGCCCAGCACCACGCAAAATACCCAGCCCTCGGCCGGCGAAATGATGCCCAGCGGCAGCGGCCGTCGGGCCGTGCGGGTCATCAGTTTGTCCAGCTCCCGCTCGTGAATCTGGTTGATGATGTTGGCTGACCCCGTGACCAGCAAGCCGCCCAATAGCACGAGCAGTGCCGGCCCGAGCCGCGCCCACCCCAACGGCCCCACACCCAGCAAATACCCAATGGCGCTGGAAAACGCCACCGTAAGCGAAAGCCGGAACTTGAGCAACTGAAAATAAGCGCGGGCTTTAACCATCAACAATACATGAACAGCCCGCTTGCGGGCGTGTCCGTTCAATCCGTTTGAATCTGCGGTAAAGTTACGCCACAACCTGCCGGGCCACATCTGTAGGGGCCAGCAACGGATATGATATAGCCCGCCCGCTCAGCCTCAGCAACGCCAGCAACTGCAAGCCAAACAGCCCCGTTGCCAACGCCAAGTGTACCGGCTGCACGGCCGCCGGCAGCGCCCAAAGCGTCAGCACAAACCCCGCCACCACCTCGGTCCCCAGCACCGCCCCAATGCCCACCGCCAGGCGACGCAACGGCACCTGCCAAAGCTCGTAGGCCGCGTAGATGTTTAGCACCGCCACCACGGCCGAAAAGGCCCGGTGCTGCGTGAACACCCGGCCCAGCTGCGCCACCCAACCGGCCCGGCCCGCATAGTTGGCAGCGGCAGCCACGATGTCCACCTGCTCGCGTACCTGCGTACCGAGTATAATTTGCACGAACGTAGCCAGCAAGGCCAGCCACAGCACTGCCCGCAGCCCCCCGACTTTGGCCAGTTTTGCGGGCGCTATCAGTAAATCATCACCACTGCTGGCCCGGTCCACTGCGTAGAGCAACAACGCCACGATGAACAGCGCCAGGGCCATGTGAAGTGTGACCATCACCGGCAACAGGTTGGTGGACACCACCAGCGACCCCAGGTAGCCCTGCACCCCAGTGAGCAAAAACGACGCAACCGCCAGCCAGAACACCGGCGGGTCGCGCCGCTGGTAGGGCAGCGCCAACAGTGCCGTCAGGAACACAAACACGCCAATCAGCGCTCCCAGCAGCCGGTTCAGGTACTCAATCCAGGTTTTGGCGGGGTTAAAGTCGGTTTCAATGTACTGCGTAGGGTGGGCAAAAATGCTGCCCGCCACCTGGGCAAAACCCAGTTTTTGCAGGGTGCGGGCCAACTTCTGGTTTTTGGCAACCCGCTGCGCGGTGTACACTTCTTTATAATTGGCGGGCAACTGGCTGATGTGGGTGGGCGGAATCCAGGTGCCAAAGCACTTGGGCCAGTCGGGGCAGCCCATGCCGCTGCCGGTGCTGCGGACCACCCCGCCGACAAGAATGAGCAGATAGATGGATACCACGGTGAGACGGCCGACGAAGCGGAAGCGTTGGGCTGAAAGCATGGCTGGTGATAACGTCAGGCTTGTTTTGGGCAAGGGAATGGTACGGCGGCAAACGCGCTGAAACGTCGGCTAACAAAAACGGGCCGCCGTTAGCTGGCGGCCCGTTTCGGGATAATTGTTTAACCAACTTAATCGGCGTGGTCGTGCTCGTAGGGCAGGTTAGACGACTGCGTTTGCGAGTACGGTACAGTTTGCGGAATAAAGTCATTCTCCGCGCCGGGCTTGCTGTAGTCGTAAGGCCAGCGGTACACGGCCGGGATTTCGCCGGGCCAATTGCCGTGGCCGGGTTCCAGCGGCGTGGTCCACTCAATGGTGTTGGAATTCCACGGGTTCTGCGTAGCGCGACGACCCCGGAAAATGCTGTAAAAGAAGTTGATAATGAAAATGAATTGCGCGAAGAAGCCGCAAATGGCCGCAGTAGAGATGAAGCGGTTCATGTCGGCAAACTGCGAGAAGGCATCAAAGCCTGTCCAGGCGTAGTAGCGGCGCGGAAAGCCAGCGATACCCACGTAGTGCATCGGCATGAACACCAAGTACACGGCGCTGAACGTCAGCCAGAAGTGGATGTAGCCGAGTTTCTCGTCCATCATGCGCCCAAACATTTTCGGGAACCAGTGATACACGCCGGCAAACAAGCCAAAGAACGCCGAACTGCCCATCACGAGGTGGAAGTGAGCCACCACGAAGTAGGTATTGTGCATCTGAATGTCCAGCGTGGCGTTGCCGAGGATAATGCCCGTCAGGCCCCCCGAAATGAACAGCGACACGAAGCCGATGGCAAATAACATGGCCGCCGTGAAGCGAATGTTGCCGCGCCAAAGCGTTGCCAGCCAGTTGAACACCTTTACGCCCGAGGGCACGGCAATGATGAGTGTCAGGAACATAAACACCGACCCGAGGAAGGGATTCATGCCGGTGATGAACATATGGTGCGCCCACACCACGAACGAGAGCAGCGAAATGCCAATCAGCGAGCCAATCATGGCGCGGTAACCGAAAATTGGCTTGCGGGCGTTGGTAGCCAACACTTCCGACACCATGCCCATGGCGGGCATAATCACAATGTACACCTCGGGGTGGCCCAGGAACCAGAATAAGTGCTGGAACAGCACTGGCGAACCGCCCTGATTCGGCAGCGCCTGCCCAGCAATGTAGATGTCTGACAGGAAAAACGAGGTGCCAAACGAGCGGTCGAAAATCAGCAGCAACGCGGCCGAGAACAATACCGGAAATGAGAGGATGCCGAGAATAGCCGTGAGGAAGAAAGCCCAGATGGTGAGCGGCAGCTTGCTCATGCTCATGCCCCGGGTTCGTAGGTTAATAACCGTCGTCACGTAGTTCACGCCGCCCAAAAGCTGCGAGATAATAAACAGGGCCATACTCACCAGCCACATCGTCATGCCCGTACCGGAGCCGGGAATGGCCTGCGGCAAGGCCGACAGCGGCGGGTAGATGGTCCAGCCCGCCGAAGCCGGACCGGTTTCCAGAAACAGCGAAACGAACATGACGATGCTGGACAGGAAAAAAAACCAATACGACAGCATATTCATGAAGCCCGAGGCCATGTCGCGGGCACCTACTTGCAGCGGAATCAGAAAGTTGGAGAACGTGCCCGACAGGCCCGCCGTCAGCACGAAGAACACCATGATGGTGCCGTGCATTGTGACTAGGGCCAGGTAAAACTCAGGATTCAGCTTGCCGCCTTCAATCCAGTGCCCCAGGATGGGCTTAAGCCATTCCATCGTGGCCTCGGGCCAGCCGAGCTGCAAGCGAAATAAGCTGGAAAATATGCCACCAATGACGGCCCAGAACATCCCCGTAATGAGAAACTGCCGGGCAATGATTTTGTGGTCCTGTGCGAAAACGTACTTCCAGAGCCAGTGTTGGTCGTGGTGCTCGTGCTCGTCGTGCCCATGTTCGCCGTGTTCGGTGTGCGGCGCGGGGGCCGTCCCGATACCGCCCTGCGACTCAACCGCCGGAGAAAGATTAGGATTGTTGGTTGCCATAATAAATTCAGTAGTTAGTAACCGGTAGTTGATGGTCGGAAACCAGCGGTTGTTGTTTACAGCAAGCAATCAGAATTGTTTGCTGTAAACAACCGCTCAAACCAGTTTCCACTTAATCCACTTAATAAGAAGCACTGGCCAGCGGCTGCGGGGCGGCCTCCACTTGAGCAGCGGCGGGTGCGGTCGGGGCCAGCGTGTGCAGCTTTGATTTGGCCGCCGCCACCAAGTCAGGGTTTTGCTCCGCAAAAGGCTTTTGCGCGGCAAACCAGTTCTGGTAGTCGTCCGGCTCGTCCACGATGATGTTGAGCTTCATGGCAAAATGGCCCCGGCCGCAAATCTGATTGCAGGCCAACTCGTAGTTAAACTTGGGGTTGCCCAGCTTGGCCCGCATCTCGTCGGTCGTGGTGGTGGGCGTGAACCAGAAGCGGGTCGGCATCCCAGGCACGGCGTACATCTGCACCCGGAAGTGCGGCATATACACGGCGTGTAACACGTCGCGCGAACGAATTTTGAGCAGCACCGGTACTCCTTTGGGAATGTGCACCTCACCCGCTGTAAAGTCATCCAGCGACGATTTATCGGTCAGGTCAAACCCAAATTCGTTGGTGGCATCAATCAGGCGGTAGTTCACTACGCCAAGTTTGAGGTCGCGGCCGGGGTAGCGCACCAGCCAGTTGAATTGTTTGCCCATCAGTTCCAACACTACGGAATCCTTCGGGGCCGGGCCCGTGATGCGGGTCCACGCTTTCCAGCCGGCAAAAATCAGGGCCGCCATCACAATAGCCGGAATGATGGTCCAGATGACCTCAATCGTGTTGTTGTGGGCGAAAAAGTAAGCCCGGTGGTTGTCCTTGTGCTGATACTTGTAAGCGTACACGAACAGCAGGATGTGCGTAATCAGGAACGCCACGCCAATCACGGCCATCGTCGTCCAGAACATCGTTTCCATGGCGTGACCGTGGACCGAAGCAATGGGCGGGTTCATCTTGTTGAAGTTCTCCGCAAATGAATAGAAAAACCAGCCGCCGCCGCCAATCAAAAACACCAGCATCAGCACGGCGTTCACGCTGTTGCTCACCCCGATGTCACGGGTGAAGCTGCCAGAGAAAATAGACCGAAGGGTTTGCAGGCGAAACAGCAGGCCGAACACGACCAGCAGAAGCACCAGCACCAGAATAATGGTAAGAGCAGTCATTGAGTTTTTAGTATTGAGTACCAAGTTTAGTATTGAGTACCAAGTATTGAGTATTAAGATGCCGTTAGCTTACTAACCACTTAATACTCGCTACTAAAATCTAGGTAGTGTGGTGAACGCTCTCATCCAAAAACGGATGGTGGATGGGCACGAGCGAGGCCGAAGCCAGCCGCCGAGTGAACAAAATCAGGAACGCGCCCAGGAAAATAGCGAAGATGCCCAGCTCTATCAGAAACCCGTTGTTGCCCTGTAAAGTGCCTGGCATGAACATCAAATAAAAGTCCGACCAGTGGCCCACGATGATGGCAATGCAGACGATTTTCATGATAATCATCTGCCGCTTCGCATCGCGCCGCATGAGTGCGAGGAATGGAAACACGAAGTTGATGAAAAGGTTGCCGTAAAAGATGGGCGTGTAGGCCCCATCGAACCCCCCCAGACGCTGATTGAAATACACTGCTTCTTCGGGCAGGTTGGCGTACCAAATGAGCATGAACTGCGAGAACCAGACATAGGTCCAAAAGATGCTGAAACCGAACATCAGCTTGCCGAGGTCATGCAGGTGGTTGGCAGTCAGAAATTTTAGGTATCCGGCTTGCTTCAAGTAAATGGCCGTTAGGGCGATGGTGGCGATGCCCGTGACCCACCACGAGGCGAAGACGTACCAGCCGAACATGGTGCTGAACCAGTGTACGTCCACCGACATCACCCAGTCCCAGGCCGACATGGACGACGTGACGGCGTACAGCACCAGAAACAGGGCCGAAGCCGTGATGCTTTTGTGGAACCAATAGGGGCCGCCCACCCGGTCTTCTTCCAGCGACAACTGCCGCAACTTCCAGCTAAAAGTGGCCCAGATGGCCAGGTAGCTCACCATGCGGATGAGGTAAAACGGAACACTCAGAAAGCCGCCCTTGCCCGCAATGATGGCATCGTAGTGCGGCGATTTGGGGTCCATGATACCCTCATGGGTCCAGTGGAACAAGTCCTGCTTGGCTACGAAAAACAGCACTATCATCAGCACTCCGCCCGGAATTAGCCAGGCGCTCAGGGCTTCGGCAATGCGCTTGACCATGACCGACCAGCCCGCGTAAGCGACGTAGTTGATGGCCATGAAAACGGTACCGACAGCCGACACGCCCACAAAAAAGATGTTGCTGTGCCAAAGGCTAACCAAAATGCGCTTGAGCCAGACGGGGTTGCCGGCTTCGGCGTGGTGGGCACCGGCGGCGTGACCAGCGGCGTGCTCTTCAGCACCCCAGCCGAACACCGAGGCCAACACCCCCAGCAAAAAGACCAGAACGCCAGCAGCGATGATGAAAGTGAAAATGCGGCGTAAGCCAGCCGAAACGGTGAAGTATTCGGCTGTGGCGCGTTCGTTGTGCGTCAGAGTTGCCATAATGCGTTTATGATGTTGGCGTTAGATGGCGGAACCCTTACCGCCGGCGGTCATCCCCTGACCGGGCGTTTCGGAGCCTTTGTCGGCCCCCGCTTGGTTCATCACCTGGGTGGGCATCTGGCTTTCGCTGCCGGTGGCGGGCGAAGCGGGGGCCGCTACGAGTTTGTCCAGCACGTCGGGGCCTTCGCCGCGTTGCAGCACGTGCACGTACATCGCAATTTTCCAACGCTCTTCGGGGTTCACCTGCGAGCCGTGGGGCATCATGCGGTTGCGGCCCCACTCGATGACGTGGAAGATGTGCCCGTCGTTCATCGTTTTGTACGCGCCGGTGGCATAGTTCGGCACCCCTTTGTATTTGATACCTACCGGGCCTTGCCCGTTGCCCTGCTCGCCGTGGCAGTGCTGGCAAAACCGCTGGTACAGCGTTTGGCCCTCTAACAAATTGGCTTTGGTATAAGGGAACGGATTGTGCAACACCCGCTCGGCAATGCTCACGCTGTCCTTCGGGATGTGGGTGTAGTAGTCCATTTTGCCGCGTGGGATGGTGCCCACGGCCGGAATCCGCTCGTTGGTGCCGCCCGCGTTCAGGGTGTTGAACGAAATCTGGCGCAACGGCTCGTAGGGCAGGGATTCGTACATCTCCGGGGCATATTCCACGCCGGGGTCGTCGGGCCGCGAAGTGCAGGCCGTCAGGCCCAGCGCCAGCAGCAGCGCCGGAGCGCCGAAAAAGGAGCTTAGGTGGTAAGGGCGGTGCGTCATTAGTGTTTCGCGGTCATTTCTTTTTGGTTGACTTCCGAAGCGCCGCTGGCGCGGAGTAGTTCGGTGAGCCGGGGCATTTGCGAGGCATTTTCGTCCAGCTCCACGGCCAGCACGAATTTGTCGTCGGTGGAGCGCACGTCCATCACCGGGGTTTTCCAGCGCGGGTAGAGGCTCGTGATGATGAAAAACGTCAGGGCCATGCCGTGGCAGGTGAAAAACACCGTCAGCTCAAACGATACCGGAATGAAGGCCGGCAGCGCAATGTGGGGCTTGCCGCCGATGTTCATCGGCCAGTCCACGCCCAGCATATAAATCTGCATCCAGAGCGCTGTGGCCAGGCCGCACATTCCGTAAAAAAACGCGGCAATGGGCAGCCGCGACCGCTCAATGCCCAGCGCATCGTCAATGCCGTGGATAGGATATGGCGAGAAAACATCGTGGATTTTCACACCCGCTTCGCGCAGGTTTTCTACGGCGTGGAGCACCACGTCTTCGTCCTCAAAAATGCCCAGCGCGTAACGTTTGGCGTGGGGATGCGCGGCGGCGTGGGTGGCAACGGCACCCGGCGCGGCAATGGTGGCAGTGGCGCTAGTCATGCTGATTGTAGGTTACGGGGGCGGAAGCCGGTACGCCGGGGGTGGCGTAGGGGGCAGTGGCGGGCAGGGTGGTGTGGCCGTGGTCGGGCGCGTGGTGCGGGGCGTGGGTGCCCCGGTAAGTCGGCCCGTTGTCCACAGTGTACTTGAGGATGGTTTTCACCTCGGCCATGTTGATGACCGGGAAGAACTTGGCGAACAGCAGGAAGCAGGTGAAGAACAGCCCCAGCGTACCGACATACACCCCGATGTCAATGATGGTGGGCGAGAACATGGCCCAGGACGAAGGCAGGTAGTCGCGGTGCAGCGAAGTGACGATAATCACGAACCGCTCAAACCACATCCCGATGTTCACGATGATGGACAGCAGGAAGGTCAGCCCGATACTGTAGCGCACCCGCCGAATCCAGACCAGCTGCGGCGTTATCACATTGCAGGTCATCATGCTGGCATATGCCCACCAGTACGGCCCGGTGGCGCGGTTGATGAAAGCATACTGCTCAAACTCCACCTGCGAGTACCAAGCAATGAAGAATTCCGTGATGTAGGCCACGCCCACAATGGAGCCGGTCACCATCATGATTTTGTTCATCAGCGCAATGTGTTCCAGCGTGATGTAGTCTTCCAGCTTGAATACCACGCGGGTGATGAGCATCAGCGTCAGCACCATGGCGAAGCCTGAGAAAATAGCGCCGGCCACAAAATAGGGCGGGAAGATAGTGGTATGCCAGCCCGGCACCACCGAGGTGGCAAAGTCCATTGACACAATGGTGTGCACCGATAGCACCAGCGGGGTGGACACGCCAGCCAGAATCAAGGACACGGTTTCGTAGCGCGACCATGCTTTGGCCGAGCCTTTCCAGCCGAAGCTGAGCATGGAGTAAGCAACTTTAGCAATCGGCCCTTTAGCGCGGTCGCGAATGGTAGCAAAGTCGGGAATCAGGCCGATGTACCAGAACACCAACGACACTGTGAAGTAGGTGGAGATGGCAAACACGTCCCAGAGCAGCGGCGAGTTAAAGTTGGCCCACAGCGAACCGAAGGTGTTTTGGAACGGAAACACCCAGAACGCCAGCCAGGGCCGCCCCATGTGCAGAATCGGGAACATGGCGGCGCAAATCACGGCGAAAATCGTCATGGCCTCGGCGGCGCGGTTGATGCTACTGCGCCACTTCTGACGGAACAGCAGCAACACCGCCGAAATGAGCGTACCGGCGTGGCCGATGCCCACCCACCACACGAAGTTGGTGATGTCCCAGGCCCAATCCACGGTTTTGTTGAGGCCCCACTCGCCGATGCCGTACCACAGGGTGCGGTAAACGGAGTAGAAGAAAACGCCCAGGAAAAACAGGGCAACGCTCAGGGCGGCCATCCAACGCAGGTTGGGGGCGGCCTCTACCTGCCGACTAATGTCGTGGGTAACGTCGTGGAGCGTTTTGCCCCCGGTTACGAGCGGTTCGCGAACGGCTGATACGTGTTGCATATAAATAGGGACTTAGGAACTTGGAGTCTTGGGTCTTATCTTGCCAATCAAAAGCTTGTCGGCTAACCCGCTTGAGCTTCTTTTTCCTCGGCAAACATTTTGGATTCGGAGTTGCGAATCTTGGTCAGGTAGGTCACGTTGGGCTGCACGTTGATGCTGGCCAGCGAGTGGAAAGCCCGTTCGCCGTCCTCTTGTTTCAAGAGCTTGCTGATGCGGCTGTTGGGGTCGCGCATATCGCCAAAAACCAGGGCTTCGGTGGGGCACGACTGGGCGCAGGCCGTCGTGACTTCGCCGTCCATCGGGCGGCGCTTCTGTTTCTTGGCTTCCAGCTTGCCGAGTTGGATGCGCTGCACGCAGAACGAGCATTTCTCCATCACGCCCCGGGCGCGGACGGTCACGTCCGGGTTCAGCACCATCCGGCCGAGGTCGGTGAACATATGGCCGTTCACGGCTTCAAATTTCTCGTTGGAGTAATAGGAGAACCAGTTGAAGCGCCGCACTTTGTACGGGCAGTTGTTGGCGCAGTACCGGGTGCCAATGCAACGGTTGTACGTCATCTGGTTCAGTCCTTCCGAGCTGTGGGTCGTCGCCAATACAGGGCACACCGTTTCACAGGGCGCGTGGTTGCAATGCTGGCACATCATGGGCTGAAACAGCACCTGCGGGTTGTCCGAAGGGTCTTCCATCGCCTTGTAGGTCCCCACTTTGCCCACCGTCTCAAACTCGTCCTTATGGTGGTCCGAGCTGTAGTAGCGGTCAATGCGAATCCAGGCCATGTCGCGTCGGTTGATAACCTGCTGCTTACCGACCACGGCCACGTTATTCTCAGTCTGGCACCCGATGACACAGGCACTGCACCCGATGCACGAGTTCAGGTCCACGGCCAGGCCCCAGTGGTGATTATTGTACTGGTAATCCTGCCACAGCGACACCCGCTCCGGCGCTTGCAAGCCGTCGGGCGTAGAAACCTTTTCGTATTCGGTTACTTCTTTGGGGTTCGTGCGGTAGTTGGCCAGCGTGTTTTCCTGCACCACCTGGGCGCGGTCCATCAGCGTCTGGTGGGTCTGGGTTTGGGCAATGGGGTTTTTGCTCTCGGTTGAGGTGAGCGTCACCACGTTGTGGTACATGGTGCCATTCGGCCCGGTCATGGCCAGTGGGGCGGCGTTGGCTCCCACTTTGTCGCCCACCTTGCCGGCAAGCTCGCGGCCGTAGCCCAGCGCAATGCTCACGGTGTTGGCGGCCTGGCCGGGCTGCACCAGAATCGGCAGCTCAATGCCCTGCGGAAAGCTCGCCGCCGTCACTTTCACCACGTCGCCCTGCTCCCACTTGCGCTCCACGGCCATTGCGCGGGGCACGGCTACGTAGTTGCCCCAGGTGGCTTTCGTCACCGGGTCGGGCAACTCTTGCAGAAAGGGGTTGTTGGCCTCGCAGCCAGCGGCGGCCAGACCCACTTTCTCATACAGGCACAGCTCAATGCCGGTGCCACTAGCCTGGCCAAAGCGACCGGCCGCGTCGGCGGCACCCACGGCGGCCCCCATCATGGGCGGCGCAGGAGCCAGCATGGTGCCCCGCGCCACGCCGTCATGCACGGCCTTGTCCCAAGCCGCCTGGAAGCCAGCCGTGCCCACCGTGTTGCGCCAGTTGGTGCGCAGGTAATTGTAGTACGTCGTGGGGTTGCCGGCCCAAGTCAGGAAGCTCTCCGGGGCCTGCCGGGTTTCAAAAATCGGGGTGATAACCGGTTGGGCCAAGCTGAGGTAGCCCTTTTTCGGCTCAAAATCTTCCCAGCTTTCCAGCCAATGGTTGTCAGGGGCGGCAAACTCGCAGAGGCTGCCGGTTTCGTCCAGGCGGTCGTTTAGCGAGATAGTCAGCGGCACTTTGGCCAGGCCGGTCCGCACCTTGGCGGCCAGCGGGTGGTTGAAAACGGGGTTGGCGTTGTAGAAAATCACTGCGCCCACGCCGCCCGCGTTCATGTCCTGCACCAGCGCGGCCATGCGGGCATCGTCGCCCTGCCGCACGTAGGTCGGGCTGGTCAAGTCCACCGTGGTACCCACGTTGCCCAGGCTTTGGTTGATGGCCGCCACCAAGCTTTGCACGGCCGGGTCGTTGGACCCCGACACCACGAGGCTGCTGCCCCGGTTGGCGAGCAGCTCGGCCGCCGCCGTTTTCACTTTGGCATTGGTAGCGAACGCGCCGCCGCCCCCGCCGCCCACAACAGCGCCGTATAGTGCCGCCGCCACGGCTCCGATTTCCGAAGGCTTCACCGCCACCCGCACGTCGGCGTTGGAGCCGGTCAGGCTCATGGCCGTTTCAAACTGGAAGTGCCGCGACATGGTGCGCCGGGTGGTGCTCACCTTGCGGTTGACCACATACTGCCGGGCAAATTGTACCGGCGAAATCCAGGTGCCCAGAAAGTCCGCATCCAAGCTCACAATGACGTTGGCGCGGCTGAAATCGTAGCTTGGCACCACGCCGCCGTTGGCTTGCAGCAGGCCGGTGGCCGACTGCGCGTCATACATGACGTGGGTCGTGTTCGGATAGCGGGCCGCAAACTCGGCAATGGCTTTCTTGGTAGTCGGGCTGATGATGGTGGGCGACACGATGGCGATGCGGCCCGTGGTGCCGGCCAGCCGTTCGCGCACCTGCCGGTCCACGTCGGCCGTCTTGGCCGGCTTGCCCTTGATGGCAAAGTGCTGCAAGCGCCCGCCGTCGTACAGGCTCAGGACCGAAGCCTGAGCGCGGGCCGAGAGGCCGCCGTGCCCATTCACCCGCCCGTCGCCGGTGATGGGCGACATGGGGTTGCCTTCCACTTTGATTGGCCGGCCATCGCGGGCCTTCACCAGCACGGCATTGTAATCGGAGCCAGTGAAATAGGTGGAAGCGTAGAAGTTGGAAATCGCCGGGTCAATCTCTTGCGGCTTGTTGAGGTAGGGAATGGCTTTGTGAACCGGCGTTTCGCAGGAGGCCAGCGTGGCGGCGGCCACCCCAAAGCCCATGAGCTTGAGGAAGTCGCGGCGCGGGGCCACCGACTCGTCGTCGGTGGCGTGGTTCTCCTTCACCGGCATGAACTCGGCAAAAGCGCCGCGCATAAACTCCGGCGTTTGCTCCAGCTCTTCAATTCCTTTCCAGTACTTCATTTTTTGGTAGTGAGTATTTCGTACTTAGTAGTGAGTATTGCGAATTGAGAAGACGGGAGAAGTGAACGATGTGAGGGCAACAGCAACCTGCACATCTAACTACTCAATACTCCCTACTCAATACTAAAAGTCTAGTAGTGGCACTTGGAACACTCGGTGCCGCCGTTGGACGACACGGTGAAGGGAGCGCCGGCATTCTTGGTGTCGTGCAGCTTCACGAGGTTGTCGTAGTAGGCGTTGTCCTTCGTGTTGATGGGCATTTCGCGGTGGCAGTTGATGCACCAGCCCATCGTGAGGGCCGAGTATTGGTACACCACTTCCATGTTCTGAATCGGACCGTGGCAGGTTTGGCAGGCCAGGCCCGCCACCTGAGTGTGCTGTGAGTGGTTGAAGTAGGCCAGGTCGGGCAGGTTGTGAATCCGCACCCACTGAATGGGCTGCTTGCGCTCAATGGCACGGTAGATTTTCTTGATTTCGGGCGACTCCGTTTTAATCTGCGAGTGGCAGTTCATGCAGATGTTGGCCGACGGAATGTTGGCTGACTTGCTCTTGTAAACCGAGGTGTGGCAGTAGGCGCAGTTAATCTGGTTTTCGCCGGCGTGCAGCTTGTGCGAGAAGGCAATGGGCTGCGTCGGCTGGTAACCCTGCGTCAGGCCCACGGCCATCACGCGCTGCAAGCCAGCGTAGAGAATGACCAACGTCACGACCGTGCCCACAATGCCGCGCAGAGCCGACGAGCGATAAAGCTTGGACCAGTCAAACCGCTGCTCCATGATTTCCACGTCGCGCCCGTCCAGGTCCTTGCGGCCCCGCAACACGTCCTTCATCAGGTTGGCGATGATGACGAGGGTGACGATGAGCACAATCAGCACCACCACGAGGACGATGAGCAGCACGTCCACGTACTCGCTGGCTCCTTTTTCGGCGGTTGCGCCGCCCGTTGCATCGGCCGTGCCGACGGTGGGACCACCGGCAGCAACCGCTGCCGGTTTGCCTTCTTCCGAGGTGATGTAGGCCACAATGGACGTAATCTCCTTGTCAGAAAGCGCAAAAGAAGGCATCTGCTGCTTGTTGTACTTGTTGTAGAGGGCCACCGCGTAGTCGTCGCCGCTGGCGACCACTTTGCTGGAGTTCTTCACCCAGGGCAGAATCCAGGAGATGGGGCGGCGCTTGCTGATACCGCCGAGGGCCGGGCCCACTACCACATCATTAATGGCGTGGCACTGGGTGCAGTTGCCCTTGAACAAGGCATCACCAGCGGCAATGGCGGCAGGGTCGGCTCCGCCGGTGGCGGGGGCAGCCCCGGCAGTGGCAGCGGGCGCTACGCCTTCTTTGCTAACCGTGGCGGCATCGCCTTGCGCGGCAGCCCGGAAAGGGCCGACGAGGGTCAGAAACAGGGCTAGGAAAAAAGTGGGGAGTGCGCGAAGGAGTGGGCTACTCATCATCGGAAACAGACGAAAAAACAGAACGCAGGGGTACTTTCAGCACCACAAATGTAGGGCACGATTCGCAGGCGGCAAAAAATTACCCGCGAATTTTGATGCATCAGGGCCGTTGTTCACTCGGTTTATAGATGCTGTTGAAACCAGCAACCGGAGCCTAAGTTTTTTGGATTTGGCGGGTAATGGGGGGTTAGCTGCACCGTAGGGCATTTTTTCGCGAGTTAGGCAACCAGCCCCGCTGGCCGCTGCCGCACAAATCCGGGCCGGGGTTTGCGAATGCGCCGCAAAGTCAGTACCTTTGCGCCCCAATCAAAATTTTTACCCTCACATTTTCACCCCGTCGTAATGGCAGTAAGAAATTACGAGACGGTCTTCATCGTAACCCCCGTTCTGAACGAGGGCCAGGTGCAAGAGACGGTCGAGAAGTTCACCCAGGTGCTTAAGGAAAATAGCGCCGACATTTTATCCACCGAAGCTTGGGGCCTGCGGAAGCTGGCCTACCCCATCCAAAAGAAGGGCACGGGCTACTATTTCTGCGTGTCGTTCACCGGCGAAGGCAACATCGTGGATGTGCTGGAACTGACGTTCCGGCGCGACGAGCGAGTGCTGCGCTTCCTGACCACGGTGCTGGACAAGGATGCCGTGGCCTACAACGAGCGCCGCCGCAACGGCGAGATGAACCAAGTTAAAACCCCCGTTGCCGAGTCGGCCGCCTAATTCCTTTATCAGACATGGCAACTCCCTCAAAAACCCGCTCCAACGACCGCTCGGCTATGAACAAGCCGGTGGACACCCGCGAAAAATACTGCCGCTTCAAGAAAAGCGGCATCAAGTACGTGGACTACAAAGATGCCAACTTCCTGCTCAAGTTCGTGAACGAGCAGGGCCGCATCCTGCCCCGCCGCCTCACCGGCACCAGCCTCAAGTTCCAGCGCAAAGTGGCCCAGGCCGTGGCCAAAGCCCGGCACCTGGCAATGATGCCTTACGTGGCAGATGCGTTGAAATAAGTTATGAATTTTGAGTTATGAGTTATGAGTTACGGGTTGTCTAAACAGCAACTCATAACTCATAACTCATAACTCATAACTCTCCCAAAACAATGGAAATAATCCTCAAAGAAGACGTTAAAGACCTGGGCTACAAGAACGACCAGGTGACGGTTAAGTCGGGCTACGGGCGCAACTACTTGTTGCCGCAGGGCCTGGCAATGATGGCCGACAAGACAAACAAGAAAATTGTGGCCGAGAACGTGCGCCAAGCCGCGCACAAAGCCGACAAAATCAAGGGCGATGCCCAGGCTGTGGCCGACCAGATTGGCAACATGGTGCTGGACATTCCGGCGAAAGTGGGCGAGAGCGGCAAAATCTTTGGCCGCGTGACGACCCTGCAACTGGCCGAAGCCCTGAAAAGCCGGGGCGTGGACGTGGACCGCAAGCGCCTCTCGTTTGACCAGGAGCCTTCGGCGGCAGGCGACTACACCGCCACCGCTTCGTTGCACAAGGAAGTGAAGCACACGGTGAACTTCCGGGTAGTGCCGGAGTAGCGTTTTTGGCTGTTGGCTCGTGGCTGTCAGCCGTTAGCTTTATAAAAAAGGCCCGCAGTTGCGGGCCTTTTTTTGTTGGTATCCAGCGGGGTTACGCGGCTTGGGCCTGGAAACCGGCCGCTTCCACAAGGGCCTGAACCTGGGCGGGGCTGAGGTCGGTGTTCACGGTCAGGATTTTGTCGGGGTTGGTGGTATCCACTTGCCAGTTCTGGATGGCTGTTTCGCCGTTGAAGACGGGCGTGACGGCCTTGATGCAGCCGCCGCAGTTGATGTTGGTTTTGAATGTTAGGGTGGGCATGGGTTCGTGGGGTTGGAGAGGACCTGATGTCGGCCGCTTTTATAACATCCAAAATTACAAGTTGGGTTGGCGCAAAGAGTACATCTTTTGGCCGGAAGCTTACACAATTATTGCCTTGCCAGCGTGGCCTACTGCTTCACCAAATCCATGTGGCACTTTGGACACTGGCCAGGCTGGTTGCTGGTCACTTCGGGGTGCATGGGGCAGGTGTAGGTGGTGGCCACTGCGCCGCCGGTGCCAGTGCTGTCGGCAGTGGTTGTTACCGTGGTGGTTTCGGTGGTGGTTTTGTCGTTGGAGCAGGCGGCGACGCTGAGGCCGGTCAGGGCCATGAATAGCAGGGTTTTCATGGAGAAATTAGTTGGGTTGAAATTGTAAAGGGGCTAAACCGCAGCCCCGGCGGGTTTGGGATAATCAAAGATTGGGCCGGGGGATTACATCGCCATGCCGCTCATGTGGTCGTTGGTAGCGCCCTGGCGCAAAATAAACTCGCTTTCCAGCAAATAGGCTCCTGCTACTACTACCCGGCTGCCGGGCGACAGGCCGCGCCGAACAGGCACCGCCGAGGCTGTGCCGGGGCCAGTTTGCACGGGCACCCGCCGGAACTGCCGCTCACCGGTTTGCTGCCAGACGTAGCTGATGGCCCCGTCGTGCACGATAGCAGCGGGCGGCACGAGTAGCGTGGCTGGTGTCGCTGACACAGGCGGACCCGCTGCCACTAGCGAACCCGAAGATACTGGCAACAGCACATTGGCCTGGGTGCCGGGCCGTAGCTGGCCGCCGGGGTTGGGCACGGCGATGCGGGCCAGCACCACTTGGCTGCTGCCGCTGAGTTCGGGGCTGAGAAAAACGACTGTGCCCCGCACGGCTGACCGCCCCGCCGCTTGCACCGTGACGGTGCAGCCCAGCGGCAACTGGCTGGCCTCGGCGGGGTAGATTTGGGCCTCCACCCACACGCGACTCAAGTCGGTGAGGGTGAGCAGCGGTGTGCCTTCGGCTACATACTGGCCTTGCACCACGTTAAGAATTTGCACGGTGCCGGTTTGGGGGCTGTGGTAGGTGACGAACGGGGCGACGCGCCCGGTGCGGGCCAGCGCTTGCACTTGCGCGGCGCTCAGGCCCAGCAGGCGCAGCTTTTGGGCAGTGGCTTGAGCAAATTGCCCGTAGGGCGGGCCGGATTTGTCGCTTTGGGCCAGGGCCAGCACGTATTCACGCTGCAAGGTTTGCAGCATTTCGCTGTACACGGCCAGTAGAGGCTGGCCGCGTTGCAAGGTTTGGCCGGTCTGGCGCACGTAGAGTTGCTCAATGCGCCCGGCCACCCGGCTGCTGATGCTGGTGGTGCGGCTGGCATCGGCCACCACTGTGCCGGTGATGACAGTGGCCGCTGGGGGTGCGCCGGGAGTTGGGGTTGCGACCGGGGCAGTTCCAATGGTTTGCACCTGGATGTTGCCCAGTTCCATTTGCCGGGCGGTCAGCTGCAGGTCGTTGGCGGCGGCTTTGTTGGCTGGAGTTGCGCCGGTTTTGGGGCGGGTGGTTTGGGCCACAGGCACGAGGTCCATGTGGCAAATCGGGCAGCTACCGGGGTGGTCCTGGTGCACCTGCGGGTGCATGGGGCAGGTGAAGTACGCGGTGCCGGGCGTGGCGGCGGTGGCGGCGGTGGCAGGTTTGGTTTTCTGGCAAGCGCCGGAGCCGGCGAGCAAGCCGAGCAGCAACACCTGCACCAATGGCCGGAACCACAGCAACGGGCGGAACCACAGCAACGGCGGGCGCGGGCCTGAACGCGGGATTGAGCACGGCGGCTGGGGCTGGTTATTCATTAGAAGCGGGAGCAGCAGTGGCGGCGGTTTGCACGAAGCCTTCGCTGTCGATGAGGTACTGGCCGTTGGCGGCTACGTCGGCGGTGCTGTTCAAACCTGCTAACACTTGCACTTGCGTGGTGGTGCGCTGACCAACTTGCACGGGCACCGGCACGAAAGCCGCGCCGCGCCGGACGAAGGCCACCTGCCGGGTGCCCAAATCAACCACGGCGGCGCGGGGCAGCCAGAAGCTGCCCGTTGGGGTTGCGGCGGCTAGGGCGGTGGCGGTGAGGCGCATTCCGCGCCGGAGTTGACCCTGGGGGTTGGGCAGGTACACGCGCACGGCGGCGGTGCTGGCCCCGGCCCGAAACGCTGGCTCTACCAAATCGAGGCGGGCAGCGCGGGAAGGCAAACCGGTGCCGTCGGCTGTCACGCGCAGGACTTGGCCGGGGTGTAGGCGGGCCAGAACGGGCGGCGTGGGTTGGAAAATGCCCCACACCTGCGCGGTATTCACGACCTGGAACAGCGTTTGGCTGGGCACGACGTAGGCACCTTCGGTGAGGGAGAGCTGGGCGGGAGCGGCGGCGGATGGTTCGGGTGCGGCGGTGGTCATTTCAGCTGCACCATCTGCGCCGTTGGTCGCGCTTTCCGGGTGGCGGGCGGCGGGGGCAGGGGGCATTTCCACCACGTAGCCGTCGTAGGGGCTGAAAACGGCCACCCGGTAGTTGGGTTGGCGGGTACGGGCCAGGTCGTGCAGTTGGATTTCGGTCAGGCCCAGCAGGCGCAGCTTTTGCCGCGCCCCAGCCAGCAAGGGCGAAGTAGTGGCCTCGTTTTCCAGTACAAAAACGAACTCCTGCTCGGCCGAAATTAGCTCCGGGCTGTAGAGTTCCAGTAGCTTCTGGCCCTGACGCACGGGCTGGAAATTGACGCGCACGAACAGCCGCTCGATGCGCCCGCCGAAGCGGGCGGCCACCGCCCGGCTCCGGCGTGGGTCGTACTCGACCACGCCGGGCAGCGTGAGGGTGTCGGCGGGGGCGTTGCTCGTGGGGCGCACCGTGACCACCGCCGACACCACGGCGGCATTGGGCGATTGGGCGACCGTGCCCAGCCCCGCTCCTACCCTTTCCCCGGCCGCATTATTCAGCGTTTTCGGCACCAAATCCATGCCACAGATGGGACACTGGCCGGGGGCTTCGCGCACGATTTGCGGGTGCATGGGGCAGGTGTAGTGGGTGGCGGCATTGGCCGCTACGGGCTGCACCGCTGCCGCCGACGCAGGGCCGTGGGCCTGGCCGTGGCAGCCAGCCAGTAGGATGGCCGCGCCGAACAGCCAGCCGTTCGCAAGGCGAAGCAAGCGGTTATTGGTCAAGCTCCTGGTCATAGCGAACGTGTAAATCCAGCATTCCGTATTGCGTGTCCAAGTATTCCAACCGGGCGGCCAGCCAGGCTTCCAGCGCCTCTACCACGGCGGGCAGTTGGGCGGTGTTTTGTTGGTAAGCCAGCAGCGTCACCTGGTAGGTTTTTCGGAGCGCGGGCAGGATGCCGGTGCGGTAGTTTTCGACTTGTTCGCGCTGCACCCGCAGGTCCGATTGCAGCGTCGTGATGCGACCGGCCGCGTCGTTGAGTAGGCTGGCCCGCTGTTGCCGCAGGGCCTGAGCTTCGAGGCCGAGCGAGGCAAGGTTGGCTTTATAGTCGCGGGCAGCCCAGGGCACGAAGGGCAGCGTGACCATGCCCATGACGGTGAACTGATTGGGCGTAGCCCCGATGCCGTTCATGTGGTCGTAGCGCAGGCCGAAATCGGGGCGGCGGCGGCTGGTTTCCAGGTTTTGGTTGAGGCGTAGCACGGTCAGGGAGCGGTCCAGGCTTTGCACGTCGCTGCGGCGGGCGGCCAGGGCGGTGGTATCGGGGTACGGTCCGGCGAAATAACTCAGGGCCAGCGTGTCCACGTCAAACTCGTTTTCGGGGTTGCGGGCCATCAGGGCGTTCAGGCCGATGGTATGCTGGCGGATTTGGCCGTAGAGCTTGGCGTGGTCGTTGCCGTGCATGGCCACCCGCGCCTGCACCTGGTAGATGCTGGCCAAACTGCTCTGGTTGTAGGGGTAACGGGCCTGGGCCAGCTTCAGCAGGAAGTCCAGCAGTTCCTGGCTTTGGTCCAGCACGGCCAGCTTTTTTTCCAGAATCGCCCGGCCGTAGTACAGGCGTTTGGCCTCGGCCCGCAACTGGTTGAACGACGTTCCCCGTTCGGCCTGCTCCACGGCGGCCTGCCCGGCCAGAAAATCCCGCTTGGCCCGTTGCTTGGCGGGGTTGGGCACCAGCTGTTCCACCGACACCATTTGCATCCCCATGCCTTGCCCGTTGTTGGCCTCGCGGATGGGGCGCTGGTTGTAAGGAGTCATCCAATAGCCCGCGCTGATTTTGGGCGGTTCCCAGGCAGTGGCTCCGGCCACGGCGGCGGTGCGGGCCTGGCTCCGGTAGTCGTAGCGGCGCAGGGCGGGGTTGCGGGTTTGCACCGCCCGCAACACCGAGTCCAGCGGCAGCAGCGGCTGGGCCAGGGCGGGCAGCGGCAGCAGCAACATCATTTGCAATAAGTAACGCATGGTTTTGGTCAGAAATCTTACTATCAATGCTTCACAACCAGCACGTCCAGCTTGCTAAACTTCCGTAGCTCGTATTCCTTGGTCATCAAAAAAATCAGCGGCGTTACCAGCAAAATATGGGTTGAAGACGTGAACACGCCTCCAATCAGCGGCAGCACAATCGGCAGCATCACATCGGAGCCAGCGCCTTTGGCCCACAGCACCGGCACCAAGCCAAAGAGCGAAACCGAAACCGTCATCAGCTTGGGGCGCAGCCGCTTGGCGGCTCCGTGAAACACGGCGGCCCGCAAATCAGCCCGCGAGATAGTGGCGCTGGAATTGCCCTGCCGGGCCACGAGTTGCTGCATGGCATCGTTGAGGTAGATGACCATGATAACGCCCGTTTCGACGGCCAATCCGAACAGGGCAATGAAGCCCACGGCCACCGCTACCGACAAATGCACCCCGTAGAAATACACCAGATACGCTCCGCCAATGAGCGCAAACGGAATGGTTATCAAGCTTAAAACCGCTTCGCGCACCGAGCCGAAGGCAAAGTACAGACAGCCGAAAATGACGAGCAGCACCACCGGCAGAATAAGCAACAGCGTCCGCTGACTGCTAATGAGGTTTTCGTACTGCCCGCTCCATTCCAGGTAGTAGCCAGCGGGCAGCTTGCCGCGCAGCGTTTGCACCCGTTGCATGGCTTCCTGCACGGTGCTGCCGAGGTCGCGCCCGCGCACGTTGAACAACACCGCCCCGCGCAGTTGGGCGTTTTCGGAGTTTATCATGGGCGGGCCGTTTTCGTAGCGCAGCGTGGCTACGGCCGAGAGTGGCACCGGACCATAGGCGCTGGTTTGCAGCGGGATGCGGCCAATGGCGGTCAGGCTGTTGCGGTAGTCTTCGGCCAGGCGCACGGCAATGGCGAAGCGGCGGCGGCCTTCCACGGTGCTGGCCACGGGCGCGCCGCCGATGGCGGTTTCCACCACTTCGTTCACCGCGTCCACGGTCAGGCCGTAGCGGGCAAGTTGGGCACGGTCGAGGTCAATTTGCAGGTATTTGCCGCCCGTGATGGGGTCCACGTATAGGTCTGCTACGCCGGGCACCCCGCGCAGGGCGGCCCGGACTTGCTGCGACACCTGATAAATCGTATCGAGTTGCTGGCCATAGACTTTCACGCCCACGTCGGTGCGAATGCCGGTGCTCAGCATATTGATGCGGTTGATGATGGGCTGGGTCCAGCCGTTTACCACGCCCGGAATCTGAAGCTTTTGGTTGAGTTCGGCAATGAGGTCAGCTTTGGTGAGGCCGGGCCGCCATTCGCTACGAGGCTTTAACTGGATGATGGTTTCAATCATGCTCAGAGGGGCGTTGTCGGTGGCGGTGTTGGCGCGTCCCGCTTTGCCCAACACCTGGCGCACTTCGGGCACCTGCATAATGAGGCGGTCCTGCACCTGCAAAATCCGCTTCACTTCGGTATTCGACACATCGGGTTGGGCGATGGGCATGAACAGGATGGAGCCTTCATCGAGCGGCGGCATAAACTCGGTGCCCAAACTGAACAGCAGCGGAATGCTGACCGCCAGCAGCAATACATTGATGGCCAACGTGGTTTTGCGCCACGTCAGGCACCAGTTGATGACGGGCGCATAGAGTCGTTCCAGGCCCCGGTTAATTGGGTTTTGCTCCTCGGTTTTGAACTTGCCTTTCATAAAAAAAGACAACAGCACCGGAGCCAGCGTCACAGCCAACACGGCATCAATCAGCAGGATAAACGTTTTGGTGTAGGCCAGCGGGTGAAACAGCTTGCCCTCTTGCCCGGTGAGCAAAAACACCGGCAGAAACGAAGCCACGATGATGAGCGTGGAGAAAAATATTCCCCGCGACACCTGCTGGCTGGATTTCTCAATAATGGCGAGGCGCTCGTCGTTGGTCATCTGTTTGGGGTGTTTATGGGGCGGGGCCGGCTATGCCTTCCCTCGGTTGTGCCTTGGCTCTTTCGGAGTTGCACTCCGAAAGTCGTCTGCTGGGGAGTTGTACTCCCCAATCGCTGCCCGGCACTTGTTGAACGATTTCGGCCTGGGGTGCGGAGTACAACTCCGCAGCAGACGGCTTTCGGAGTGCAACTCCGAAAGGGCCAAAGAGCCAAACCCCACGCAAACCGCTTACCCCGTTTCTTCCGCCGCCTGATGCAGCGCCAAGTTGCGGTAAGCGTTTTCAGCCATCACAATGCCGTTGTCCACCACTACGCTGATGGCCAGCGCAATACCAGTAAGCGACATGATGTTGGACGAAATGTCAAACGCATTGAGCAGGATAAACCCCGTGGCGATGGAAATAGGAATCTGGATGAGAATGCTGAGGGCGCTGCGCCAATGAAAAAGGAACAGCAACACGACCAGCGACACCACCGCCATTTCCTCAAACAGCGTGTGTCGGATGCTGGCGACGGATTCCTCAATCAGCCCGCTGCGGTCGTACACAACGTTGAACGACACGCCCGGCGGCAAGCCTTTGGCGACTTCTTTCATCTTGGCTTTCACGTTGGTAATCACCGCGTCGGCGTTTTCGCCGTAGCGCATCACTACGATGCCGCCCACAGCTTCGCCCTGGCCGTTGTGGTCAAAAATGCCGAGGCGGGCTTCGCCGCTCATTTGCACCGTGCCGAGGTCGCGGAGGCGCAGCGGCACACCATTGGGCCGGGTCAGGACGGGCACGTTTTCCAGCGTGGCGAGGTCGGGCACGTAGCCGTTGGTTTTGATGATGTAGCCGGTGCCGCCCTGCTCAAATTTGCGGCCCCCGGCTTCGTTGTTGTTCTGGCGCACGGCGGCCAGCACCTGCGGCAGACTCACCTGGTAATAGGTTAGCTTCGTGGGGTCTATCGTGACCTGATACTCTGGCTGGAAGCCGCCGAAGCTGGCTACTTCGGCCACGCCGGGCACGGTTTGGATGCCGAATTTCACGTACCAGTCCTGCAAGGCCCGCTGCTCGCCCAGGTCCATTTGCGGGGCGTTGAGGGTGTACCAGAGGACGTGGCCCACGCCGGTGCCATCGGGGCCCAGGGTGGGCACGAGGCCCGCTGGCAGCAGACGTTGGGCGGAGTTGAGGCGTTCCAGCACCCGTTCCCGCGCCCAGTAGATGTCGGTGTTGTCGTTGAAAATGACATACACGAAGCTCATGCCGAACATGGAAGCCGCCCGCACTGCTCGCACTTGCGCCAAGCCTTGCAGGTTGGTTACCAGCGGGTAAGTCACCTGGTCTTCGATGATTTGGGGGCCGCGCCCGGCCCATTCGGTGAACACAATCACCTGGTTTTCGGACAGGTCGGGAATTGCGTCAATCTTGCTCACGCGCACCGACCACGCGCCCCAGGCAAACAGGCCCGCCGCGACCAGCAGCACAAGGACGCGGTGGCGCAGGGAGAAGGAGATGAGGCGCTCAATCATGGTACGTAGGGCTGGAGTGTGATTTGGCCAACGCCAAAAAGCCCCGCGACCAATGGGCCGGGGGAGCAAAGCAACACCCAGAAGCTACAAGCGGAAAGCGTGGCCCCGCACGTAAGCGGGGCAGACGGGCGGCGGCGCGGGCCGGGCCACCGGCACAATGGCAACTGCCTCAGCCGGGTAAGTAAGCGCCTGCCGGAACAGCGGCCGCACAACCGGCGGCACAGGCAAAGCCACCGGAACCAGCAGCTTGATTTGTGCCACAGTTAGCTTCGCGTCCTTAATGGTGCTTTGCACCTTCTGGTCGTGGCAGCAACCGGCGGGCTTTTTCATGGCCCCGCAGCAACTGGCCGGTTCAGCGGCGGCCAGCGAAACGCCCGTCACGGTAGTGCCGCAGTAGTGCAAGCTGTACACCAAGCCGGGGCTGGACAGCAGGTAGCTAACGAGCAGGAACAGGCTAAGAAAGCGTTTCAAGCGGCGGGGTGAATACGAGGACCGAGGCAAAGGTACAGCACGGGCGAACCGCAGCATGGCCGGGCCGAGTGCGGCTACCAATAAAACTGGCTGACCAGGACCACAATGCCAGCGGCGAGGTAAAGACCAAAACGTTGCAGCTTGAGCGCAGGGCGGTGATGATGACACATGGCGGCCCAACGCAACGGCGGCGGCAGTCGTTCCGGGGCGCGAATTTTGTACCCACCCCGCCCGAACTGTGCACGTTGTATCCCGCCTGTCATGCACCCGCAATCCTATGGTTTCAAATTTTGGTGGGCATCCGGCAGGAAGCATCAAAGTTAGCTGTTGTAAGACTGGATTTTGGAAAAAACATATTGCGTCGTCCCTGAATCAGGGTGTGGTGGCCGGTTGTCTTGCACCGTCCTTGCACCGTTACTGCGCCAGGGTAGTCGCAGCCTGCCCGCTATACGGCTTACTTTTGTCATAATGTTTAGAACGGAACTGACTATTGCCCCGGCCGCCCGGCCTTTGCCCCGCACGGCCCGCATCCTCACCCTCGGCTCGTGCTTTGCCGAAAGCATCGGCCAGCGGCTGACCGACAACAAGGTGAGTACCCTGGTAAATCCCTTCGGGACGACGTATCAGCCGCTGGCTTTGGCGCGGCTGCTGCGGGCGGCGGCGGGCGATGCCGTGGATTGGCCGCAGCATATTGTGGAAGCGCGGGGCCGCTGGCAAACCTACGATTTGCCCGGCCGCTTCGGGGCGCATTCGCCCGTCGAGTTGCTGCAAGACATTGAGGAAGCCGTTTATCACGCGGGCACGTTTCTGCGCAACGCCGACGTGGTGCTGCTCACGCTGGGTACAGCCTGGGCCTACCGTCTGCGCGAAACCGGCGAGCTCGTGAACAACTGCCACAAGATGCCCGCCGAACTGTTTGAGCGCGAACTGCTCACGGCCGACGACATCATCAACGCGCTGGCTGAAACCCACGCCTATCTGCGCCGCCTCAACCCGAAGCTGCGCGTGGTGCTGACGGTCAGCCCCGTGCGGCACCTGCGCGACACGCTACCCCTGAACGCCGTGAGCAAGGCCGTGCTGCGCGTGGCCTGCCACTACCTGAGCGAGTTGCTGCCGGACGTGACGTATTTCCCGGCCTACGAACTGCTCACCGACGACCTGCGCGACTACCGCTTCTACGGGGCCGATATGCTGCACCCCAGCGCCGTGGCCGAGGACTACATCTGGGACAAGTTTGCCCAGGCGTTTTTCGATGCGGATTTTGCCACTTTCCGCCGCGAGTGGGGCGGGCTGCGCCAGGCCCTGGCCCACCGGCCCTTGCACGAGGCGGCCCCCGAACACCGCCACTTCCTGACCCAAACCGCTGAGCGCCTGGGCCGCCTCGCTACCCTAGGCCACGCTGTGGGCCACGAGCTGGCCGAAGTGCAGACCCGCATTGCGGCGTTGCCCGAACCCCGAACGCTGGCCGCCGCACCCGAACCCGCCGACGACGGCCAGGAACGAATTGACATCGGCCCGGCCCAAGCAACGGCCCCGGCCGCCAACCTCGACTACCGCGATGCCACCGGCCGCACCGCCGCCCTGCAAGCCCTCGAAGATGCCGCCGATGCCCGCGCTGCCGCCCTCGACGAAGCCCGGCAACGGGCCACCGACCGCGCCGCCGAGTTGGCCGTAATGGCGGCTGAAAGCTCTGTCTCTCACCCCGGTACTCCCGCCCCGCAAGCCGGGCGGCCGGGCCGCCTCTCGCCCGAAGAATTTCGGCAGCAGCGGGCCGAGAAAGGGCGCGGCGGGCGCAACAACCGCCGCAACGAGCGCAACGCCCCCGTGCAACCCCCGGCAACCCCGGCGGCGCAGAATGCGGCTGAAACTGCGGCTTCTGGAAGCGCCACCGTGCCCGCGCAAACGCCCACCAAAACGCCCCCGCTTGCGGCAGCACCAGCCGTAGTGGCCCTGGGCACAGCGGTTCCGCCCCTGCCCCTGGCGGCCGAAGGTAGCGAAACCGGCAAAAAGAAAAAACGCCGTTCGCGCGGCGGGGCCAAGCGCACAGCCCGCAAGAACGCCGCCCGCCTGGCCGAAACAGACGCGACGGACAGCACCGCCCCAGCCGCTACCACACCCGCCGTGCCCGTTTCTCCGGCCAAGTCGTCGGTCATTCAGAAATCCGAGCCGAACCTACGCAGCCAGCGGCAGAAGCGGACGAACGCACCCACCGCTCCGGCGGTACCAACGGCCCCGGTGGCTTCTTCGGTGACCCCGGTGCCGGTGGCAGCCAGCACGGCAACGGTGCCAAGTCTGGCCGAGTCGGTGTTGGGCCTGAAACCCAAGAAGGTGGCCGGTGAATATGCGAGTGCGGTTTCGGCGGTTGCGCCAGCGGTGGCTGCACCAGTGGTGGTTGCGCCAGCGGTGGTTTCGCCCCCGGCGAAGGCGAACCGCCGCCGTCCGGCCCCGGCCCCAAGCCTGGCTGCAACAGCAGCCGTTGCGCCAACGGCGGCAGTAGCGGCGGTGCCGGTTGTGCCCGCCCCAGTGGCTGCGTCTGCGCCTCCCAAAACGGCGGCCCGCAAGCCCAAACCCGGCGCGGCTACACCAGCAAAAGCCGCCCCCCCCGTTGCGCCGGAAGCCCCGGCCGCTGCCAAGCAACCCGCTACGGCAAAAACCGTTGCCAGCGGCGCAAAGCCAGCAAAAGCCGCTGTTAAAGCCGCCCCGGCGAAAGTGGTGGCGATTTCCGCAAAAATTTCCGCAAAAAAGGAACCGGCCAGCAGCAAGCAAAACGTTGCCCCCGCAAAGCCGGAAGCGGCCCCTGCAAAAGCTAAAACGGCCGCCCCAAAGAAAGCCGCAACCCCCGTCAAACCCAAAGCCGCCGCCGCAACTGCGGTGCCAAAAGCGGCAAAGGCGGCCCCAGCCAACGCAACGAAGCCAGCGGCTAAGAAGCCATCCAAATAAGGCGGGCCGTAGCGCGGGCTTTGTAGTCTGCGCTACGGCCCGCCTTATATTGGAAAGGCTTTTAAGAAGCTGTTTGAGTTACCGTCCAGGACCGCTGAACGAGTACCCCGAAGCTGTGCTTCGGTCGTTGAACGGTCGTTCAGCGGTCCCGTTCAACGACCGAAGCACAGCTTCGGGGTACTCGTTCAGCTAACTCAAACAGCTTCTAAGGCAACTCCAACCCAGGAATAGCGTTGCGCGAATCCTGCCTACCATTTCCCATGCCCACCAACCGCCTCGCCGCCGAAACCAGCCCCTACCTGCTCCAACACGCCCACAACCCCGTGAATTGGCAGCCCTGGGGGCCAGCGGCGCTGGCCCAGGCCCTGGCCGACGACCGACCCATTCTCGTCAGCATTGGCTACGCGGCCTGCCACTGGTGCCACGTGATGGAGCGCGAATGCTTTGAGGACGAGGCCGTGGCGCGGGTGATGAACGCGCACTTTGTGTGCATCAAAGTGGACCGCGAGGAGCGGCCCGACGTGGACCAGGTGTACATGGCGGCGGTGCAGGCAATGGGCGTGCAGGGCGGCTGGCCGCTAAACGTGTTTCTGCTGCCCGACGGGCAGCCTTTTTATGGCGGCACCTACTTCCCGCCCGCCCGCTGGACGCAGTTGCTGCACAACATCGCCCAGGTGTTTGACGGGCCGCAACGCAACGAGTTGGAAACGTCGGCCCGGCGATTCACCGAAGTCCTTGGCGGCTCGGAACTGGGCCGCTACGGTGCGGCGGGCGCGGAAACTGCTCCGTTTTCCGACGACGATTTTACGCTGTTGGGCTACAACCTGGGGGTGCAAGTGGACCGGGAACGGGGCGGGTTGGACCGCGCCCCCAAGTTTCCGATGCCTATCGTGTGGCGGCTGGCATTGGCTGCTCACGCCGCCAGCGGCAGCCGCACCTTGCTGGATATGGCCGTGCTGACGCTACGCGAAATGGCCTGGGGCGGGATATATGACCAGGTGCGCGGCGGCTTTGCCCGCTACTCGGTGGATGCGGAGTGGCTGGTGCCGCACTTTGAGAAAATGCTCTACGACAACGGCCAACTTGTGCGCCTCTACAGCGAAGGGTTTCAGCTAACCGGCGAGGAACTGTTCCGCACCACCGTTCGGCAGACCGTGGAGTGGCTGCAACTGGAAATGACCAACGCCGGGGGCGGCTTTTATTCCTCGCTGGATGCGGACAGCGAAGGCGAAGAAGGCAAATACTACGTCTTCACCCTGGCCGAAATTCACGAAATCATCGGTCCCGAAGCGCCGCTTTGCGCCGATTACTACAACTGCACGGCGGCTGGCAACTGGGAACACGGCCGCAACATCCTGCACCGCCGCAGCACCGACCCCGAATTTGCCGCCGCCCACCAACTCACGCCCGGCACCCTGGCCGACCTCGTGCGCGGCTGGCAGCAGCGCCTCAACGCCGCCCGCGCCAAGCGGGTGCGCCCCGGCCTGGACCACAAAATCCTGACCGGCTGGAACGCCCTGCTCCTCGACGGCCTATGCGCCGCCCACCGCGCCTTTGCCGAACCCGAATTTCGGGCAATGGCCGAGCGCAACGCGGCCTACATTCAGGCAAATTTGCGCGACGGGGCGCGGCTGTTGCGCAGTGCTGGCCCGGCCCGTCTGCCCGGTTTTTTGGAAGATTACGCGCTGGTCATTCAGGCATTTATCAGTCTCTACGAAATAACGTTTGAGGCCAGTTGGCTGCGCGAAGCCGAAAGCCTGACGGAATACGTCCGCGCCAATTTCTTTGACCCCGCTGAAAACCTGTTTTTCTTCACCGATGCCCGGGCCGAACCGCTCATTGCCCGCAAAAAAGAGTTGGTAGATAACGTCATTCCCGCTTCCAATTCGGTGATGGCCCACAACCTGCGCCGCCTCGGCCGCCACCTCGACCGCGCCGACTACCTCGCCCTGTCCGGCACCATGCTGGCGCAAGTGCAAGCGTTGGCTATCAAAGAGCCACAGCACCTCAGCAACTGGGCGGCGCTGCTGGTGGCACAGTGGCGGCCCGGCCCGGAAATCGTGGTGGTGGGGGAGCAAACGGCGGCCTTTCGGGCGGAAATCAGTCGGGGTTATTTGTTTGATGCGGTGCTGGCGGGCGGTGAGTATGGCGGCGATTTGCCGCTTTTGCAGGGCCGCGCCCCGCACGAAGGCCGCACCGACGTGTACGTGTGCCGGAACTACACCTGCGCGACCCCGGTGAGCAGCGTAGCCGAAGCGTTGGCGTTGCTCGCGTAGGCAACCACACCCCCGGTTGTATCTTTGATAACTCCCGTTGCTGCCCCCGTTTTGTCGCTCGCCTTCGATTTCGTTTCCCCCGCTGCCACCCCCGCCGCCGACCGCATCACGCTGTTTGTGGACGTGATTTTGCCCCTGCCGCTGCCCCGGCTCTACACCTACCGGGTGCCGTATGAGTTGAACGACAACGTGGTAATCGGCGGGCGGGTGCTGGTGCAGTTCGGGGCCAAACGCACCCTCAGTTGCATTGTGGCGGCCGTACACGAGGTGGGGCCGAAGGAGTACCAAGCCAAGTACATCCTGGAATTTATTGACGACGCGCCCGTTGTGACGCAGCCGCAGCTCAAGATATTCGCTTGGATGGCCGACTACTACCTCTGCACCATTGGCGAGGTCATCAACGCGGCGCTGCCAGCGGCGCTCAAGCTTTCGTCCGAGAGTCGGATTCAGTTGCACCCGGCCTACGAGCGCGAAACCCACGAGTATCCGCTCACGGTGCGCGAGGAATTGATTGTGGACGCGCTGGGCACCGTGAGCGACGGCAAGGCCCTGACTTTTACCGAGGTGGGCGAGGTGCTGGGCATTACGGCCTTTCACCCGGTCATCAAGTCGCTGATGCAGAAGGATGTCATCTTTTTGTTTGAACACACGGCCGATAAATTTGCCCCCAAAGTGCTGAAAAAGGTGCGGCTGGCCCACCATTTCATCACCGAAGCGGCGCTGGAACAGCTGTTTGAAACGATGGCTGCCAAGCCCAAGCAGCTCGACGTGTTGCTGAAATACTTGCAGCGCGTGCCGGTTCATGCCGACGAACACCGCAACCACGCGGGCATGGAAAAAGCGGCCCTCACGAGCAGCCCGCACCTGTCGGCCTCGGCCGTGAACACGCTCATCAAGAATGGGGTGCTGGAACAGTTCGACCAGATTGTGAGCCGCTTCCCGCTCGACGAGCACCCCATTGCCCAAATCCAGTTTGAGCTAAACGAGGCCCAAACCGTAGCCCGCGACGAAGTGCTGCACCACTTCAATACCCTCGACATCGTGCTGCTGCACGGGGTCACGGGGTCGGGCAAGACGGAGATATACATTGACCTGATAAAGAAAGCCCTGGACGGCGGCGGGCAGGTGCTGTACCTGCTGCCCGAAATTGCCCTCACCGCCCAGATTGTGAGCCGCTTGCTGCGCGTGTTTGGCAGTCGCTTGGGGGTGTACCACAGCAAGTTCTCCGACAACGAGCGGGTGGAAGTCTGGAACGGGGTGCTGTCGGGCCGGTTCAACGTGGTGGTGGGGGTGCGCTCGGCGGTGTTCCTCCCATTTGACGATTTGAGCCTCATCATCGTGGACGAGGAACACGAAAGCTCCTACAAGCAGTACGACCCCGCCCCGCGCTACAACGCCCGCGAAGTGGCCCTGATGATTGGTAACTACCAGGGCGCAAAGGTGCTGCTCGGCTCGGCCACTCCGGCCGTGGAAACCTACTACCAGGCCCAGCAAGGCCGCTACGGCCTGGTCACGCTCAGCAAACGCTTCGGGGCGGGCGGAATGCCCGCCATTGAGCTGGTGGACACCCGCAAAGCCCGCGACCAGAAGACGATGCACAACCACTTCACGGCCGAGTTGCTAGGGGAAATTGAGCGGCGGCTGGGCGCTAAGGAGCAAGTCATCCTCTTCCAAAACCGGCGCGGCTACGCTCCCGTCGTGGCCTGCCAGGACTGCGGCTGGATTCCGAAATGCACCAACTGCGCCGTGAGCCTGAGCTACCACAAGCACAGCCACGAAATGCGCTGCCACTACTGCGGTTACCACGAACAGATGGTCACGAAGTGCCCCGCCTGCGGCTCCCGCGCCGTCAAAACCCAGGGCTTCGGCACCGAAAAAATCGAGGACGACCTCAAAATCATGCTACCCCAGGCCAGCGTACAGCGCATGGACCTTGACACGACCCGTGCCAAAAACGCCTACCAGCAAATCATATCGGATTTTGAAAACCAAGTGACCAACGTGCTGGTAGGCACCCAGATGGTAACCAAAGGGTTGGACTTTGAAAACGTCAGCCTCGTGGGTATTGTCAATGCCGACAGCATCATCCATTACCCCGACTTTCGGGCGCACGAGCGGGCCTACCAAATGTTTGTGCAGGTGAGCGGCCGGGCGGGCCGCAAAGGCAAGCAGGGCCAGGTCATCATCCAAACCGCCGACCCGACGCAGGTGATTTTCGACAAGGTGATTGCCAACGACTACGCCGCCTTTTACGACTACGAAATCATGCAGCGGCAGGAACACGGCTACCCGCCGTTTATGCGGGTTATTAAGATGACCGTCAAGCACGTGGACCAGAATGTGGGTGAAGCAGCGGCCGTTTTGCTAACCCAGGAATTGGTCGAGCGCCTGGGCCGGGCGGCCGTGCTAGGGCCGGAAGCACCTTATATCTTCCGCATCCGCAATTTCTTTCTTCAGGAAATCACCATCAAGCTCGACCGCACCCACATGGTGCTGAAGTGGGCCAAAGAGCAGATTGTGGCGGCGATGGACGTGGTGCGCGACCAGAAAGAGCACCGCCAAGTTAGGCTGGTGGCCGACGTGGACCCGATGTAAGCGGGCGTGGGCGATGTAGGGGCGGGGCTTGCCCCCGCCCGCATCGTATGAATCGGTGCAACGATTACCGTTCAACGATTTGGGCGGGGGCAAGCCCCGCCCCTACTGCAAAAACCCCAGCGTCGCCCGCACCACCGCCGCATCGCGCAGAATGCGGTTGTGCCCCAGCCCTTGGGTGGCGAGTAGGGTCGCCTCCGGCCAGGCGGCGGCCACGGCCTGCCCTTCGGCAAAGGGCACAATTTCGTCGCCTTCGTCGTGGATAATCAGCACCTGTTCGGCGCGGGTGCCGGGGCCGGTGGTGGCGGTGGCAAACGAAGCCACGCTGCGCCCGGCGCGGTGGGCAATGTGGGCTTCAAAGCGGGCCACGACACCCGCATTCAGGCCCAGAAAGTCGGCAAAGCGGTGGATGACTTCGCCTACGCCGACGGGCACACTCATTAGGACAAGGCGGGACAGGGCGGCTCCGGCGGGCAGTTGCACGGGCAGCCCGGCCACGGCATCGGCCCCGAACGAATGGGCCACAATGCCGCGTACCGGGCCAGCGGCGGCGGTTTCGTTCAGCACGTGCTGCACGGCAGCGGCGTATTGCACCAGCGTGGTTTGGCGGCCGGGGCTGGCTCCGTGGGCGGGCGCATCGAGGGCCACCACGCGGTAGCCCGCTGCTTGCAGCGGCTTCACCCAGACCCGCCAGAAGCTGGCCCGGTGTTCCCAACCGTGCACGAGCAGCACGGCGGGGGCGGCCGGTGGCCCCCATTCGTACACGGCCACCGGGCCGCTGCCGGTGGCACTGGTGCGGCGGCGGGCTTCGGCCAGCGCGGGGGCTTCCCAGTCTTTTGTCGGCAGCCGCCGGGGGGTGGTGAACAGCCGCCACGCCAGCCGGAAGGCCAGCGCCGGGACTATTTTCTGCAACACGCCCAGGCCCCAGCGCAAGCGCCGCAACCCCGGCAGCACCGAGGGGTAGCGAATAGTGGGGGCCGCAACGGGCAATGCATCAGCCATGAGCAAGTCGGAGCGGAGTTAGTATGCTGTCCGCCCGGCAAGCTCCGTCCAGGCGCGGAAGCCCGCCAGGGCTTCGTCGCGCAGCAGTTGGGTCATGGGCAGTTGGCGGGCCGCCAGCGGCCGGTCCAGCTCTTCGTAGATGAACTGGTCGTCGAAGCCCACGGCCGCCGCATCGGCTTTGGTGTTGCCATAGAACACCCGGCGCGGCCTTGCCCAATAAATGGCTCCCAGGCACATCGGGCAGGGTTCGCAACTGGTGTAGAGGTCGCAATCGGTCAGTTGGAACGTGCCCAACACCTGGCAGGCTTTGCGAATGGCATCTACCTCGGCGTGGCAGGTGGGGTCGTGGGTGCTGGTTACCTGGTTGAAGCCCCGGGCAATGATTTGCCCGTCTTTCACCACCACCGCGCCGAACGGACCGCCGTGCCCGGCCTGCATCTTTTCGATGGACAGCCGAATGGCCTCGCGCATGAAATCGGGGTTGGGGGTTTCCAAGGGAATGGGTAGGGTTGGTGAAAAAGCGGCCCCGCAAAATTACTCACTCCCCAACCCCAAATCGGCAATGGCGGCCTGCACGGCTTCGGCCCGATACGCCGGGGCCGTGGCCGGGGCTTGCAACAGCCGCAGCAAGTGCTGGTACTTTTGGCGGCCCTCGGCCAGCATCGGCTCCGTCACCTCAATCGGAAACACGCCAAACGGCTCCACCTTCTGCACCCCCACCAGCACGAACCGCTCGGCTTGCAGGGCATCGGTGTAAAACGCCGCTTGGCGGTCGTAGTCGTAGGCCGAACATTGCCAGCGGAAGTGGTCGGCATCGCGGGCAGCGGTGGTCTTAAAATCTACGACGGTGTAGGGTTGGTCGGGGCGGTCCACCACCAGGTCGGTTCGCAGTTTGCACAGGGTGCCGGTTTCAGGCTCCGTGAACAGGGCGCTGAGTTCGGGGCGGCCATCGGTCAGCAAGCGGTTGAGTTCGGCGTTGAGTTTCACGCCCTCCACCAGCCACCACACCAGCGTGTCGTTGAGGCCGGGCTGCCCGGCCACGTAGTGCTGCGGCTCGAGCAGCGCGGTGTGAAAAGCCGTACCAAAACTCAGCGCCCCGTCGTTGGCTGCGGGGCTGCTGCGGGGGCGCGGCGGGCGGCCATCCAGTGCATCGCGCAAGCGCGAAAGGTCAGAGTTGGCCACCGCAGGCAAGGCGCGGTAGGTGTCGTAATCCAGGGAAAGTAGGTCGGGGCGGGGCAATCGGGCGGGCGGGTAAGGCATGGCTGCTGAACAACTGAAAGCAGTAAAAAGTATGCGCCCCGGTGGGAAAAAGGCGAGTCTTGGGTGTTCCCTTTGCAACCGGACGCGACCCGTCCGCGTTTCGCTGGTCCGTCTGCGGCCTGTCAGGGGTCCGTTTGCTGTTTGATTGCTATGCCCAACGCTTCCCCCATTGCCCACCTGCAAGCCCCGGAACCGCTGCCGCCCGACGGCGACCCCGCCCTGGATACGTTTCCGCTGGCCACGTTTGACGGACTGGTTCGGGAGTTGGTGCCCCCGTTGCGCCCGGCCCACGTGCTGGCGCTCCTCAACCTAGGGCCGCCGCTTGGCACGCCGGCCTACGAAGTGGAGTGGGCGCTGGTCCACGCCGCCGAAACCGCCCCCGCCGCCGTACTACGCGAGGTGCTGTCCCAAGCCCTTGACACCGAAGTTTGCCGCTTGGTGCTGGTCCGGCTGGCAAATTACCCTCGAACCGGTGGCCAATGAAACCGGCTGTTTCGTTTCATTTCCATCATTTTTACGCCCCCATGCTTGTCCCTCTGCTGGCCCGCCTCGATACCCTGCTGCACACGCAACGTCCTGCCTACCACGCCCAATTGAATCCGCCGGCCACGGCTGCTGACTTTGCAGCCTTCGCCGCCACCACCGGCCGGCCGCTGCCGCCGCTGCTGCAACAGTGGTTCGGTTGGCACAACGGACAGCGCCCCAGCTGCTCCGAAAATTTGACAGAAAACTATATGTTCGTCCCGCTTGACGAAATGGCCGAGACCCAGCGCATCAACCAGGAACTGCTCGATGCGGGCGAGTTTGTGCCCAACTGGTGGCGGCGCGACTGGTGGCCGCTGCTGCACAACGGCGGTGGCGACCACTTGTGCCTGGATTTGGAAGGCACCTTCACGGGCCGGGCTGGCCAAATGCTGACGCACTGGCACGACTGGGAAGTACGCACGGTGGTGTTCCCCAGCTTCGTCGCCTGGCTTAAAGCCCTCGTGGCGGCCTATGAAGCCGGGGCCAGCGAAGCACCGACGGATTTGACGCTGCCAGCCGGCTTTCCGCAACGGTTCGAGGCGGGGTGATGGCTTGGCACAACGTTTGGCCAAGCCGAAAACGCCAACCCTAATAAAACAAAAAGGGCCACCCCAGGGGGCAGCCCTCGTATTTGACAATATTAAAACCTACTCCAGCACCACTTTGCGGGTCAGTACCCCGGCTTCTACCCGCACCCGCAGCGTGTACACGCCCGCAGCCAGGCCCCGGGTGTTCAGCGAATGTTCGGGGCTGTCAGCGGGCAGTGTTTGGCTCCGCACCACTTGGCCCAGGGCATTGACGAGCAGCGCCTGACCAGCCGCCACCTCGCCCAGGCGCAACGTGAGGCTACCGGTGTTGCTGGGGTTGGGATAGAGTTGTAACTTGGCGGCCAGGGCCGCTTCAGCGGCGTTGCGGCTGCCCAGCAACTGCGTAGCCGACAAGGTGAATGACCCCGGCGTGTCGCCACTGCCGTAGCCGCTAACGGCCACAAAGTAACGCTGGCCGACCACCAGCGGCGACACCGTAATGGGGCCGCCAAAACCGGCGTTGGCCCCGCTGCTGGCCCTGCAAAATACCTGCACGAACGGCCCGGCCGAACAACTTGGAGCCGTGAACACCCGCACCATGCCCGCGGCCGTGCCCAGAATGGTGAACACGCTGCTGGTGGCCCCGGCCGTGAAGCTAAACCACACGTCGCGGGGCGTTTGGGCAGTGGTGCAGGCCGGCAGCATGATGCCAGGGAAAACGCTCGTGGTGGCCCCCACGTTGGTACTGCCCACGTTGGCTGCGGTCAACGCCACAGCCCCGCACGGGTCGTCGTTGCCGGGCACACACACGGGTGTAGTGAAGGCAATTGGCCCCACCACGGCGCTGCCGCCATTAAAACCACCACAGACTTGCTGAACGTAGAACTGGTAGGTCGCCGGGCCGGTCAGGCCGGTCAGGGTGGTGCTGGTGCCGCTGATGCCGGTAACGGCGGTGCCGCCGGTGGCCGGGTTAAAGCCCGACAGTCCGTAAGTCACGGTGTAGGTGCTGCCCGTGGCGGGGGCACCGCCCCAGCTCAGGGCGGCCGTGGTGCAGGTCACGGTGCCCGCTACGGGGGCTGCGGGGTCGGGGCAGTTGGGCACGGCCGCCGCACAAATCGTGAAGTTGCCCAGCGTACCGTTGGCGTTGTAGTCACTCACCCGCACGTAGTACGTGGTGCTGGCCGTGAGGCCGGTAGCGTCTAGGTTGGGGGCGGCAGTGTTGGCCGCCGTGCCCGCGCAGGAAATGTAGGTGAGCGGCCCGGTGCAGGTCGCGCCCGCATACAGCCGCACGGCGCTGGCCGGGTTGCCGGTCACGGTAATCCGCACGGCGGTGGCGGTGGGGCCGGTGGCAGCGGTCGTGAACTTGAACCACACGTCCCGGGCGTTGGCATTGGCCCCGCAGCCCGTTCCGGCATTGCCGCCCGCGTAGAAACTGCTGGCCGTGGTGGTAGCCCCCGTGCTGGTGGCGCTGATGGCCGTGCAGGTGTTGTTAATGGTCAGCACGGTAGCGCCGCAGGGGTCGTCGTTCACAATCTGGGTCGTGAAACTCACTGGCCCGGCCTGGGCCGAGTTGGTGCCGCCAGTGCAGTTCTGGGTCACGTAGAACTGGTAGGTGGTGCCGGGCATGAGGCCGGTCAGGGTGGTGGTCGGGCTGGCAAGGCCCGCCACGCTGGTGCCGCCAGTGGCAGGGTTGAAGCCGGTGGGGCCATACACCACGGTGTGAGTGCCGGAGCCAGCGCCCACCCAGGTCAGGGCGGCCGTAGTGGGCGTGGTGGTAGCGGCCAGCGTCACGGGCGTGAGGCAACCCGTGGCAGGTTCCAGCACAATGTTGTCCAGCCCAATGTCGGTGGTGCCGAAGTCGGCTTTGGCCCGGAAGCGCACCACGCAGGTAGCCGAAGTGGCACTGATGGGCAGCGTTTGGGTCAGGAAACCTGTCCCGCTCAGGCCCACGCCCAGCAAACGGCCGAAGGTGGTGCCGCCGTTGGTGGACAGTAACACATAAAGCGAGTCCTGGAAGGCAAAGGAACTGGACGTATTGATGAAATCAAACGACAGCCGCTTGGCCCCGGCTCCGCTTAGGTTCACGTAAAAATCCAGCATACCGACCTGCCCGGCATTGGCCTGCCCGCTGTGGAAACGCGCCGAGTGGGTGCCCTGGCTGCCGGTGGGCGTGTAGGCGTAGTTGGTGGGGCCAACCCAGGCCGCCGCCACGCCGTCGTCGTCGCGCCGCCACGAGGGGTTGCCCGTGGCCGGGGTGTTGCGCCACGAAGCCGTGGGCGCATCGCGGGTGCCGCACACGCTCAACCACGTGTTTTCAAAGCTCTCCGTGAGCGGCACGGTGGCGTAGGTGGGCGGGGCCGACGTGACCGTGACGGCCGCCGAAGTGGCCGACAACATACTGGTGGAGCAGGTCAGCACGGCGCGGTATTGCGTCGTCACCGTCTGGCCCGTCACGGTGTACGTAGCGCCGGTAGCCCCGGCAATGTTGGCGTAGGTGGTGCCGCCATTGGTGCTGGCTTGCCACTGGTAGGCGATGCCGCCGTCGGTGCTGGCCCCGGTCAGCGACAGCACCACCGTACCCGCGCAAGTGTTGGCGGCGGTGGTCGCGGCCGTGCCTGCCGTGGGCGCACCACTGCACAACGGATTTATACTAACTCCCATCACATTCAGCACCCCAGCGGTGCTGCTTTTGTTGAAGCCGATGCTTTGAATGAGTTTGCTCTGGTTGGCTGCCGCCAGCGTCAGCCGGTACTCGTACAGGCGCGGGTCGCCGGTAGCACTCAGGCCGTTGGTGATGGTGTTGTCGGCCGTACTCACCCGGCCCAGGCCCGCAATGGCGTAAGGCGTACCGCCGTACCAGTCGGGCACCATCGCCGCTGCAAACGTCTGCGTGGTGTTGTCGGTGAAGGTCACGGTCATGGCCACGGTGCTAATGCCACTGCCCGACGAAGCCAGCACGAACACATCGGCGGCGGCGCGGGGCGTAGTCAGCGTGAGGCTGCCCGTGCCGGGCACACCAATCCGCAACGAGTTATTGGCCGTGTACGCCGCCAACTGGAAGGTCAGCCCCGGCGTGTTTGCACTGGCAATCAAGCCCGATGTGGGCAAGCCCGTAGTCGCGGTCGCGCCGTTGGGGTTAGTGTAGCCCACGGTCATCAGGGCATACGAGGCCCCGTCAAAATCGAGGCTCACGCGGCTCAGGGCGGGGCCGGTGCCATCGGCCACCACGTCGGCCGTGTAGCCCGTCACGACCACGGGCACCGGGGCGGCCTGCGCCGCCCCCAGCAGGCCCAGCGCCCCCAGCAGGGGGAGCAAGGCGTAGGTAATTGTTTTTTTCATCGGTGAGAAACAAGGGCAAGGTTGAACAACGAACGTTCAAATGTAGCCCCAAATGCGGCGTGTGTCGGCCCAAGCGGGTGCAAATTCGGGCGCAATTCCACGAAAAAGCCCCTCAGATACTATCTGAAGGGCTTTTAGTGGCTCCGCTGGGATTCGAACCCAGGACCCGTACATTAAAAGTGTACTGCTCTACCAGCTGAGCTACAGAACCGTACTTTTGCACCCACAAAAACCATAGGTCCCGATTTTTGTGGGTGCAAAAGTACGGCGACCATGCCATCAAAGCAACTCCCAATGCTAAAAAAAACCACCCTGGGCTTCGTGGCTTTGCTGCTGCTAGCGGGTTGCGGGTTGAATTCCAATGCCCTGCGCCCCACGCCTACCCAAACAAAAAAATCCCGTCTGACCCTCCACCGTGCCGATTCCCTCTTCGCGGCCGGGCACTACGCCGCCGCCGCTCCCCTTTATCAGGCCGTGGTGGGGGGACAGAGACTGGCTTCGCCCCGGCTATTGCTGCGCCTGGCCTACGCCCGGCAACAGCAGGGCCGTACCGCTGCCGCGCTGCTGGCTCTCAGCCAGGCCCAGGCGCAAAAGCCCCGCCTACGCACCTGGCAGCACATGGCTGCCCTGGCTGCCCGCCAACACCTGGTGGGCTACCCCAGCACCTGGCAACAGGAGTTGCGCGTCCGGGCGCAAGCCTATTATTACCCCGGCTTGCAGGGGCTGCTACTGGCCGCCGTGGCAGGAACGGGCGTACTGTTGCTGCGTCGCCGCCCCACTCCGCCTGCGGCCTGGGCCTGGCTGGCCACCTACCTCGGCCTGATAGGGCTGTACCTCCACGTGTTGCGCCCTGCCCCCACGGCTTTGCTGGTGCGTCCCGGTGCTGCCCTCATGGCTGGCCCCAGCGCGGGGGCCGCCTGGCTCAACACCGCCACCGTAGGCGACCGGCTGCTCGTGCTGGGCCAGCAGGACATCTGGTACCAAGTGGAATGGCAAGAACGCATCGGCTTCGTTCGGAAAGCCGATTTGCTGGTTATCGAAGAGTAGCAAATCCCCAAAATCGGATACTCAAAAATATTTTAATTTAGTATTAAATATGTCTTCTTTATTCTCCATGCACCTTTCCGCCCTTTACCTTTACCCGGTCAAATCGTTGGGCGGCTATGCGGTGGCCGAGGCCGAAGTCACCGGCCGGGGGCTGCGCCACGACCGCCGCTGGCTGCTTGTGGACGAGCACAACCGCTTCCTGACCCAACGCCAGCACCCCGGCATGGCCCTGCTGGCCCTGGCCCCGGCCTACAACGGTTTTCTGGTGACGCACCGCCAGCGCCCCGACCTGCTGCCGCTGTTCGTGCCCTTTGCCGCCACGCCCGACCGTACGCTATTCGTCAGCATCTGGGACGATTTAGTGTGGGCCTGGCGTGGCACGCCCGAGGCCGACGAATGGCTGAGTGCCGCCCTCGGCCAGCCGGTCCGGCTCGTTTATATGTCTGACATGGCCCGGCGGTTCGTCGAGCCAGCCCTCAACCTCGCCGATGCCCTGGTCAGCTTCGCCGACGGGTACCCTTTTTTGCTGCTGGGCGAAGCCGCCCTGGCCGACCTCAATACCCGCCTGCCTGCCTCCATCGAGGCCGACCGCTTCCGGCCCAACCTTGTGTTTGCCGGTGGTCCGGCGTATGACGACGACACCTGGGCTGACTTTCAAGTCGGGGACTTGCCCTTTCGGGCCGTGCGCGGCTGCGGACGTTGCGTCGTCACGACCCTCGACCAACGCACCGGGCAACCCGCCCCGGCCGGCCAGCCCCTGCGTACCCTGGCTGCTTATCGCCGCCCCGCCGAGGGGGGTGCCCCGCTCTTTGGTCAGAACGTGACGGGGCCAGCCACGGGCCGCCTACACCTGGGCGACCCCGTAACCGTGCTGACCACCCGCTGACGAGCCGCAGTGCGCCCAAAAAATGCAGCGGCAGGCAAGGAAGCACCATTTATTCTTCGAAAAGTTCTGCGTCCAAACAAGTACGGGTTAGTAACTGGATTTTAGGGAAGCTGTCGTTCGCCGCCTAAACCGCGCCATTCGCTGGCTTTTTGGCCTTGTCTACCCTGTTGCCCCTCGTAATCAATCCCCTCTAAATCCGATAGGAATACCATTCTCGTAAAATCCGGCAAGTCCCCACAACCTCGAACCTCTTTAGTTCCCTACCTTACCTTTCACTTTTTATCCTGATGTGCCCTTCGCTTAACTTTGCTCCCTGCCAGCCTTCGTTCAATCGCTCGGCCGTAGCTTTCAACCCAGCAATGCCTGCCCACACCCATTCGCTGGCAGGTTTTCGGTCGGCTCCGGTTTCCACCCCTCCGGTAACAACCCGCCGTCACACGGTGCTCGGAGCTAATCAAGCCATCATAGCTGAGTTTGAAGTGACTACCGACGAGCCGGTTGTGTGCATTACCTGGCATGGTCACCTCGACAGCGATTCTGTGGTGCAAGTAGCCAGGGAAGGACTGCGCCGCCGTCAGGAAGGCAAGTCTACCCCCTACGTCATCAACGACAAAAGCCACGCCACCGGCGATTGGACCGATGCCATGCCCTGGCTCGAATACGAGTGGCTGCCCCAGACCGTGGCGGGCGGCCTCAAAGCCCTGGCCTACGTCGTGTCCGACGATATGTACACGTACATGGCCGGGTTCGACTTCTACCAAAGCATTCGCCAGGTGTTGCCCCTCAAGCTTTTCTCCAACGTGGCAGATGCCCGTACCTGGCTGCTGGAACTGGCCGCAAACGAAGGCTGATTCAACAATGGGGTAGTAGGCAACGGGTACTGGACGGACGAAACCGTTTGTTACCCGTTGCCTACTACCCCGTTGCCCATTTAAAACAGCCCGAACAGCGTCGCGTTAATGCGTTCAATGACGTGGCCCAGGTCTTCGGGTTGATGCACGTAGTCTAGTTCGTTCACGTCGATGATGAGGCAACGACCGGCGGTGTAGCTGGCAATCCAGCGCTCGTAGTGGTCGTTCAGATTCTTAAGGTATTCGATGCTGATGCTGTTCTCGTAATCGCGCCCGCGCTGTTCAATCTGGTGGATGAGGCGGGGCAGGTCGGCCCGCAAATACAGCAGCAAATCGGGCGGCTCGACCAAGCTAATCATGGACTCGAACAGGGCGCAGTAGTTCCGGTAGTCGCGCGGAGCCAGCATCCCCGATTCGTGCAGGTTGGCAGCAAAAATGTGGGCATCTTCGTAGATGGTGCGGTCCTGAATGATGCCCTTGCCCGCCGCCTGCAACCGCTTGATGCGTTGGGTCTGCTGAAAACGGCCGTTCAGGAAATACACCTGCAAGTGAAACGCCCAGCGGGGCATATCGGCGTAGAAGTCCTTAAGGTAAGGGTTGTCGTCCACGTCTTCCAAAAACACCTCCCAGCGAAAATGCTGGGCCAGTTTGTGGGCCAGCGTGGTTTTGCCCGCTCCAATGTTGCCGACGATGGCAATGTGCATAAATAAAATAATTAGGGTGAAAAAAGGGTGGCCGTCCCCCGCCCCAAAGATAAGCGCTCGGCCCGCCAACCGGGTAAGCCGCCACTTTTGCAAATCGTTCGCTTATATTTACGGGTCCAACCGCCGCGCTTAGCTGGCAGTTGGCACCACATGGTATCGGCCGATTTCACCACCGTTTTTCTGCTCAACGATGCCCAAGGGGCGCTGCTGGCCGAATTTCACCACCACCCCGCCGACTCGCTGCTGCTGCTCCGCTGGCACGGCCACCTCAGCGCCGATGACGTGGTGCGGGCTGCCCGCGCCGAACTGGAATTGCAGCAACAATACCAATACCGCCTGCTGCTCAACGACAAAAGCCACACCACCGGCGACTGGGGCGAGGCCCTGCCCCTGCTCCAGTACGAGTGGTTGCCCCAGGCCAAAGCCAATGGGTTACAGGCGCTGGCTTACGTTTTTTCCTCCGACTTGGAAGCCCAGTTGGTGAGCGAAGAATTTTTGATGCTCATGCGTCCCCACCTCGCCGTTCAGCTATTTCGCAGCCCCGAAAAAGCCTGGGAATGGCTGGTTTTGCACCATTGAGCCAGGCATTGTCAAATCCGCGCTAACGTTTCGCCGCCTTCAGGGTATAAAATTCGCCCTGCCAGGAGCGGATGCGCAGCCGGTCGTCGAGCGATATCTCCTTGCGCACCTCTTCGTAGCGGCCGTTGAGGCGGGCCAGCACTGCGGCGGCCCGGTTCCAGTCGGCGGCTTGCCACTGCCGCCGCTCGTCCCGCACCCGGTCGATGAAATGGCCGTATAGGTCGGGTAGTTCGTCGGCCCGTAACGTGGCCACGTCCACCGTTTCGTTCAAAAACGCCGACACGTCGGGGTCGGCCGGGGTGCGGGCAGCAGCCGGGCGGCGGGCGGGTGCGGCCACCGATGGCCGGGCCGCGCTTCGGGCCGACGGGCGGGCACCGGTCAGTTCACCCGGACCGGTTTGGGCGGGGACGGTCAGGGGCAGGGCTAGTAGCGCCAGGAGCAGAATTCTCATACGAAGAAGCGAAAAGTAATAGCTGGCGCAGGGCCTGGCATAGTCCCGGCACCAACTCCCAGCAACCTCGCTGGGGACGAGTCCGGCAAAAATACGGTCCTTTTCAACGGCTGCGTCCGCACCGTCGTATGCCACCAGCGGCCAGGTTCGGTTTTTTGGGCGCAATTTTGGGTTTTCTAATGTGTTATGAATTCTGCTGCCCCCGCCGCGCCGCCGCGCATTGCCCCCGCCACGCTGCGCGACATCCCCTTGATAATGAAGCTGGCCGAAGCTACCTGGGAACCCACCTACCGCTTCATCATCTCGCGCGAACAGATTGAGTATATGTACCGCGTGATTTACACGCCCGCCTCGCTGCGCCGCCAGATGCAGGAGCAGCACCACACCTTTCTGCTGGCCTACGTGGACGGCGAACCGGCCGGTTATGCCTCCTTCGGCCCCCTGCCCGCCGACCCCGATGACGGCCCCAAGGGCTTCAAAATGCACAAAATATACGTGCTGCCCACCCGCCAGGGCCAGGGCCTGGGCCTGCAACTGCTCGAAGCCGTAGAACAAGCCGCCCGCCAGGCCCACGGCGCGTTCCTGGACCTGAACGTGAACCGCTACAACCCGGCGCTGGCCTTCTACGAACGGCGCGGCTTCGTGCGCCAACGCGAAGAGGACGTGCCCATTGGCCCCTACTTTATGAACGACTTTGTGATGCGGAAGGCGTTGTAGGCAAGTAAGGCGGTGACTCCCCTCCTTGCAAAGGAGGGGACATTTTCGCGCAGCGAAAATTGGGGTGGTAAATTCGCTGCCCGGTCGCTGAACTTTCCACTGCCCGGTCGCTACTGCTACGCAGCAGCTGGACCCAGCTTAACCGTTGCGGTGAATTTTCCGTCTTACCTTCACCATGCAGCGACGCGGGGGCAGCATACGAGCTTACCACCCCAATTTTCGCTGCGCGAAAATGTCCCCTCCTTTGCAAGGAGGGAAGTCACCACTTTATCCCCCAAACCTCATGCCCATCAAACTCACCGTCCTCTCCAATGGCTCCCTCCGCGTAGAGGGCGAAGAAATCGAACTCGTGGATGCCGACGGTCAGCCCTACGGCCTCGGCGGCCGGCAGCGCATCAGCATCTGCCGCTGCGGCCTGTCCAGCCAAAAACCGTTTTGCGACGGCTCGCACAAAGGGCACTTTGAGCACGCCGCCGTAGCGTTCGATTTGCCCGCACCGAAAATGGCCTGAAGCTATTACCGCAAAACGCCCGTCGGATTCCGTAGTCGGTGAGCGTTTGCGCTAAACATTGAGTATATCAAGGGCGGATGCTGTTGCTGAGACTACGGCATCCGCCTTCGCTTATTCGATGAAGCTTGTGGTGGGAGCGTAGGTTGAAGTCGGCAACCCATTTAAGACGATATGCGGAAACACGTCCAGAATGTGGTGCATCCGCACCGATGATTTTGGAACGAAGTTGGAATAACCGAAATCGAAGGTTCCAATATGAATATCAGAAGCATCATTGACTAACGTTCCGTCGCTGTCTTTGTACACGCACTGGCACCCTCTTACAGCATCTTTAGCGCCTCGAAACTCCCGGTTGTTTGGTCCATGATACCAGTTCTCCACTATTTCATCGAAATCGATAAATCGGTTATCGGTTAGTGCATTAGAAAAATCACCTTTGTCATTCCAAAGGTTGTGCTGGATGTCTTCGTACACATCATCGTCATCACCAGCAGTCGATGTGGGCTGACGGCGCGGGCACCGGTTATAGCAGTTGCGGTTGATATGGAAACTCCTCGGAATCACATACACCTCCACCGCATATGAGAGGCTGTTTCCCTGCGGGGTTTTGTCGTTCAACTCTAATGATAGTTGCCCGTTGGCTGGTGCGGCAAAATAATTGCCCCATTCATTAAAGAAAGCGACTTGATTCAGGTACGGTAATTCGCCTGGAACTCCTGGATTTTTTCCTTTCAGGTCAAACCCATCACACCCAAAAGTGGTGATGCCAGAGTGTATCATCAACTGCCCGTAATGGTAGTCGGGGTCAACGGTGTTGCTAGTATAGCCGCTAATGCCGTCGGGATGGCTTTGTATCATCTCCAAACCACCGCTCAATGGCAGCGGTAGCATTGGAGGTGAACATACTAGTGTGCCTTTGGCCCCCACAAATACGTAATCGCCTTGGTACACGGTAAGCGGAACAGGCCATTTGCCCGTCTGGTTACCGGGAATTATCATAGCACAGTGCTGTATTTTTCCATCACCAAAAGGGTTATCGGTGCATTGAGTTCCACTCGCTGTCGTTGGGCAATCCACCCAAAAGTCCCAAGCCGTGGTACCGAAAGTTGTGCCATAACAACCCGCCATATAAATGGTAAATTCATGGCTTTTGTTTGGGTCATAATTGAAGCTGAGCGTACCGGTACCGCCCACGTACCCAGCCTGCCCGTCACGGCATATGCTTGACGGTGGAATTTGACCATTAGTCAGCGTTGCACCAGTCGAAGCCACCCATTGACTATCGTATTCAATGTCCATGCGGTCAGGAAGCTGGTACATATCGTAGCGGATGTTGACACGACCAGCCGTATTGCCTAGCTTAATAGTACGTACCGTCAGCCCATAGCTACCCGACTCGTGGTAAGGTTGCCCGTCATCACACCCTTGAACTTGCGCCTGAATGCCAACTCTAGTACGTGCGGCCTGACTCACGTTGCCCGTTGCATCATACAGCGCGTAATTGACCGAAAAATTACCGGTGATGGCTTGTTGCGGAATGCCCAGCGGAAACACGTAGTTCCCGCTGGCATTCAGGGTGGCATTCTGAACCCTCAAGTCCCAGTAGTGTTGGGCACCGTCCACTTGCAGGTAAATACCCACAATGTTGTTGGCCTGTGCGTAGGTGAAGGGGATGTACAGGTTTTTGCCAGCCGCCGCGATGGCCCCTGATTGGGAGTTGTCAATTTGCAGGGACGCGCCGGGCGTGGGTGCAGGGATGTCGCCAGCCTTCAGAGTGCCGTTCACCAAATGCAGCGCGTTGTTTAGCTCATCGGGTTGTTTGGCAGGGTCAATGGGAGCCAGGTAGGGTGCCCGGTGGCCGGGCTCAAAATTGTACTTGTCTTTCTCACAACCTGCCAGCGTGAGCAGCAGGAGCAATGGCAGCAGCCACATGGACCGGTGAGGGGGCAGCAGGGAGAGAAAATTTTTCATGATGAGAACCGTGAGGTGCTGTTGAAGAAAAAATTACAGTAACTGAAAATTAGTATTGCCAAACTACACCCAGTTGCGCGACGACGTTGTACACGTCCCACGGCTGCTGATACAGGGTGGTGGTTGCCTGCCCGTTGGCTTGTACCCACCAATGCGGCAGTACGCGGTAGCTGGCTCCTAACAGGTATCCCAGGTGAAAAAGGCGCACATGGCCGGCCAACGACTGCTCCTCCGTCTGCTCGGCGGTGCTTTGGCTGCTGTCTTCGACCCCATTGATAAATACCCGCGACGAATGCTGATAGACCACTTGCTGCTTCACGGCATCGAAAGGCCCGCCAAGTGAAAAACCCGTGTGTAGTCGCAGCCGCTCATTGGTCAGCCAGTAGAACTGCACCGGAAGCTCAATGGTATTGACCCGGTAGGAGAAACGGTTGTGCGAAACTTGGTCGTACTGGTAGTATGGGTGACGGAACGTCGTGTTTTCTTCTTGCACATAGCCCTTCTGACTAAAGCGCAGCCCTGCCCCCACACGCCATTTTGGTCGAAACAGGTAGGTTGCCTCTACCCCAATGTAGCCACCGTAGCGTGGCAGTAGCTTGCCCTCAAACGCAACCACGCTGTCGTTTTGCGCGGCAAGGTCGGTAAAAGATTGTTTGAGGCGGGTAGCGCCCGAACCGAAAGCAAAGGCCGCATTCGACCCTGCCGAAATCCGCCATTCAAACGGGCTGGCGCTGCTGACCGGAGCCGTTACATCGGCCGGAAGAGTTTGGGCCACAGCAAGGCTCGGCAACCCAAACAGCAGGATGGCCCTGGCAACCGCTTTAACGCGGGAACAATAACGAAGGAGCATGAGCGACAGGAGTAGCAGATTAGGGACTATTCGTTTCCAGATGCCGTCAAAGATAAGATGGCGATACCGTTAAGGCAAATTATTTTTTTAGCACTCCTCCCTAAAATGCTCAAAAGCTAAAATGAGCCGCTTTACATCAACAAAAGTTCAGTAAATAAGGAGGTAAGCTCGGCGAATGAATAGGCCAAAATTCGGCAAGAGTGAGGCCAAGTAGCTAGAACTTGGCAGCAACGCCAAGCTTGAGATAGGTCTGGTCGTAGCCCAGTTCACCAAACAGGCCAACGTTATTGCTCAGGAAATAACGGCCGCCTACGAACAGGCCCACATTGACATAATTGCTGTTGACGGCCGGATAATCCTGATAAGCTTGGCTAGTGCTGGCATACGATAGGTTGACGTACCGCACCCCCAGCCCGAGGCCATAATATACATCAACCCGCTGTGCTATTTTAGTGTGAACAGCCCCCCGCAGGCTAATAGCCACGCTGCTGTAGTTGGTTTGCACACTGTCGGCCGCCGAGCGAGCACGCTGATAGCTGATGCCAGCCGCTACGCCGACAATGTGGGTGCCGACCATGGTAAGCCCTTGTTCATAAAACAGAGTAACAGCTGGTGATACCGTTACCTTACCCTCTACCAATCCGGCATTGTATCCGAAGGTGCTGCCCACGCCCACACCCACGCTTATCACATGGGTGCCTACGCCGAAGCCATCGGGTGGCACGGTAGCGCTAGCTGCCACAGCTGAGACTTCGGGGGGTGGCGGAGCCACCGGCGCGACAATAGTCGGAGGCGGGGCCGTCGGTGATTTTATTGGAGATTTGGTTGCTGATTTGGTACTAGGCTTTCCCAAATTGTGGACACCCGTCTTAGCGCCCGACTTTATCCTTGATTGCCCCAACCGGACATCCGCTTTCACGGGTGGTTTGGTGGCAGACTTTGGTTGCAGCTTTACTACCGGCCTGGAAACAACAGAATGAGGCATTGCCTGTGCCATCACCAGCCTCGCACTGCCCAACATCAGCAAAAACATTACCAGCGAAGTAACACTCAAAGAACATGGTTTCATGGATGCTGAGGTTTTGATACGATGGCAATAATCATTCACCGGAATTCGCTGCGAATGTACAGCACTTCCGACCAAAACCTATCCCCTACGCGACCTTTTTTTAAAATTTAATGTTTGCAAAATACAAAACCTTGCTTCAGCGTCGTAGCAACAGTAGTCCCAAAAGGATATGAAAAACAGCGCGGCGGTTGCAGCACCCAGTATTATGGGTACCGCAACCACCGCTTTGAGCAAATTGCTTTTACATAAGGTGCTTTTTCTCTTACCCCGCCAGCGACTCCACCAGCGCCACGTATTGCTGCCGGGCTTCGGCTTGGCTCGTGCCTTTCAGCCCATTCCAGGCATCGTACTTGGCCAACGCTTTGAAGTCAAACCCGCCGGGGCGTTCGGCATTCAGGTCGCCCTCGGTGGCCTGTTTGTAGAGGGCATACAGTTGGAGTAAGGCCAGGTTGGAAGGCTTGGCGGGCAGTTGCTGAACGCGGGCAGCGGCAGCTTCAAATTCGGCTTCGGTAGTCATAAGTCATATGGTTTGAGTTCTGAGTTACGAGCGCCAAGTTACTACGATTGAATCCGGAACTTGTAACTCAAAACTCGTAACTCAAATCATTTTCCTCCCGTGGCCCGAAACTGTCCCACCAGGTAAAACGCCTGAGCCTTGGGGTCGTAGGCAAACAATTCGCGGCCAGCGGGGCGCTGGGCCACGGCCGCCACAAAGGCCGGGCTGGCGGCCTGGTAGGCTTCGCGCAAGTTCTTGTCGGTGAGGGGGTAGATGGGGCCCATCAGGCCCCGGCCAAAGTAGTAATGCAGGGTGGTGTACACGCTGCCGCCCACGCCGCCCCGGTAGCCGGTGATTTGGTCGGTGCCCGCCGTGGTGGCGTTGCGCGAGTAGATGGTGAGGGTATCGGCCTGTTCCACGCGGTAGTCGTCGGGGCCTTGCAGGCGGTAGAGGCGGCGCTGGGCATCTACGTAGCCCCACACGCTGTCGCGGGCGATGCGCTGGCGGAACGTGCTGCCCCCGCGTTGGGTACTGACCACAAATTCGTTGTGCTTGGGCGAGAAGCGGATGGCATCGCCGGTGAGGGCGGGGCGGCGGTGGCGGTAGGCGGCGGCGCTGCGGTAGGCCCCCAGCGGGGCTTCGGGCGGGGCGGCGGGCTGGGCCAGGGCCGGGGCGGCGGCCGAAAGCAAACCAAGCAAAAAGCCGAAGGGAAGGCGCATAAACGAGCGGATTGACGGGGCGAAGTTACCGGCGGGCGGGCTTGGGTCGGATTTTTTGCCGAACTTCGTGCCCGCCTTTCTAACGATTTCTTGCCATGAAAAAAATCCTGCTGCCCGCCGTGCTGGCGTTTTTGAGTTTTTCCGGGTTGCCCGCCCACGCCTGGGGCTTTTTCGGCCACCGCGTCATCACCCAGGTGGCCGTGTACGAGCTGCCGGCCAGTATGCAGCCCTTCTACTACCGCCACCTGCCGGAGCTGGTGCGCCAAAGCACCGCCCCCGATGAGCGCCGCAACAGCGACCCCAAGGAAGGCCCCCGGCACTACATCGACATGGACCACTACTCCGAGGAAAACCCCTTCGGCAAGGTGCCCCGCGTGTTTGAAAAAGCCGCCGACAAGTACACCGCCGACACGTTGCGGAAGTACGGCACCGTGCCCTGGGTGGTGCTGGAAGTAAAAGAAGAACTGGCCGAAGCCTTCCGGCAGCGCGACACGCTGGCCATCATCAAGCTGTCGGCCGAGTTGGGCCACTACGCCAGCGATGCTTTCGTGCCCTTGCACACCACCGTGAACTACGACGGCCAACTCACCGACCAGCGCGGCATCCACGCGCTGTGGGAAAGCCAGTTGCCGGAAAAATACATCGGCGACTACCACCTCGACGGTGCCCCCGCCGCTTACATCAAAGACCCGCTGAAGGCCATTTGGGACGTGGTGCAGGGGTCGTTCGGCTTCCTGGGCGAAACCTTCGACCAAGCCACCAAAATCGAGAAAACGATGAAGCCCGAACAACGCTATTCGTTTTCCTACAACTACGGCAAGGCCCAGCGCCGCTTTTCCGATGCCTTCGCGGCTGAGTACGAAAAAGCCGTGGGCGGCCAGGTGGCTTTCCGCCTCAAGGCGGCCCCCACCTTCGTGGCCTCGCTCTGGTTCTCGGCTTGGCAAGACGGCGGCCGGCCCGACCTCGACAAGCTGATGAAACCCAGCCGCCCCACCAAAGAAGAACGGGAAAAGCTGAACACCGAACTCGCTGCCTGGCAAAAAAACACCCTGGCCCAGGACCAACTCCTGCTGGCCCAGCAAAAGGTGAAAAAAGCCGAAGCCGCCGACGTTATCAAGCCCGCCCAGGATATGCCGCCGCCCCCGGCCCCCGAGCCGGAACCCGCCGCCCCGGAGGTGGCAGCGCCCGCCGCCCCGGCCCCCGTCGCAGCCCCCGAAAAGGTGAAGGTGAAAGAAAAAGGGCCAGACGGCAAAGGCAAAGAAAAAGTCAAAAAGTAGCGTGGCGGATGGACGTTAGTTGTGGAGTTGAGCCAATAGCACGAGTACCCCGAAGCTGCGCTTCGGTTGCCGAACGGTCGCTGAACGAAGCCGGGCAGCGGCCGAAGCGCAGCTTCGGGGTACTCGTGTTGCTGGCCCTGTGCGCCTGCTCCCCCACCCCGCCCGAAACGGCCGCCCCGCCGCCGCCAGCCGCCGCCCCCGGCCCCAACCTGGCCACGCTCACCGACAGTACCGCGCCCGCTGCCCTGCTGGCCTACGGCCGCCAGCACCCGGCTTCGGGCGTGGTGTTCCATACCCGGCTGGGCAACATCCGGGTGCAGCTCTACGACGACACGCCCATTCACAAGGCCAACTTCCTGCTATTGGCCCGGCGCGGCGTGTTCGACGAAACGGTGTTCAACCGCGTCGTGCAGGGCTTTGCCATTCAGGGCGGCCAAACGGCCGGGGTCCGTAGCATTCGCCTGCACCGCTACCGGCTGCCGCCCGAAATCCGGCCCGCCCACTTCCACCGCAAGGGGGCATTGGGCATGGCCCGCTACGACGACGCGCAAAACCCCGGCCGCCTGTCGTCCAACACGGATTTCTACTTCGTGCAGGGAGAAATGCTGCCCCCCGCCCAGGCCCGCGCCGCCGCTGGCCGCCCCCTCACCCCCGCCCAGGTACAAGCCTACGCCACCCTGGGCGGCACCCCCTCGCTGGACGGGCAATACACCGTGTTCGGGGAAATAACCGAGGGCTTGGATGTAATGGATAAAATCGCCGCCGTGCCCGTGAACAAGCAGGACAACTGGCCGGAAGACGAGGTGCGGATGCGGGTGGAAGTGGTGCCGTAGGAGCGAGCGGAGCTTGGCTCCTACACCCAATGGCAAAAATTCCTTAAAATTTATCACCCTATGCAATTCACCCTGCTCAGCGACGCGCTGCTGCCCTACCGGCAGGCCCTGACCGAAGCGCCGGACGCGGCGCTGCAACGGCTGGGCAGCCAGGACACGCCGGTGGATTATTTTCAATTCTACAATTCGGTCGCCTCGGTTTATTCGTCCAAGATTGAAGGCGAAGACATTGACTTTGACAGCTTTTTCAAGCACAAGTTCATGGGCATTGAGTACCTGCCCGACTACACTAAAAAGGCGAATGATTTATTTCGGGCTTATGAGTTTATCCTCAGCAACAAACTCACCTTCGACAACCTATTAAAAGTTCACGCCATAATCAGCACCAATCTGTTGCCTCAAAGCCACCGGGGGAGGGTACGGGGCAATCCCATGTTTGTCATCAACAGCCAGGACCAGATTGAGTACGTAGCCGCAAAGCCCGCCAGCGTGAAAGACGAGTTGGCCAAGCTTTTCGCGGACATTGCCACGCTACAAAAGTCCGCGCTTGATACCACCGAAGTGTTTTATTTCGCGGCTTACCTTCACTTGGTTTTCGTGAAAATTCACCCGTTCAACGACGGGAACGGGCGGACCGGGCGGCTACTGGAGAAATGGTTTCTGATGGAGAAGCTCGGCAACGAAGCAACGGCTGTGCGGTTAGAGAAAAATTATTACCAAAACCTGAAGTTGTATTACGCCAATCTCAAGGCGCTGGGAATTGAATACGAAGCGCTGGGTTATGCGAAGGCGCTGCCGTTTTTACTGATGACCGTGACGGGAATGCAGCAGCAATGAATCGAAGTAATTCGCTTTGTGGCGGAAGCGGTTATTGTTTCAAAATGTTGCCTTTGCTCCTTTGCGGTTAGTTGCGGCAAGCGCACCAAATTGGATGAGATTACGCTACTCAGTAGCGTACTAAGGCTGGGTTTACGCTACTTGTAGTACATTTGAGTAGCGTAAAGCTGGATGCACTATGCAATGGCTTGCGCCACAGCACAGTGCATCATTTTTACGCAAGTTAGGCAGCAGGAAGTCAGGCATCTCTCATTCTTTTTTCAGCTTGCGTTTTGGGCCTGAGCTTTTGACTTTCAAATTCCTAACCAGCGCAAACCTTTAGCGCACTATGCAATGGCTTGCGCCACAGCACAGTGCATCATTTTTACGCAAGTTAGGCAGCAGGAAGTCAGGCATCTCTCATTCTTTTTTCAGCTTGCGTTTTGGGCCTGAGCTTTTGACTTTCAAATTCCTAACCAGCGCAAACCTTTAGCGTTAGCTGCAACTTTTTTTTAAAACCTCAACATGACGAAAACCAATATTAAGCTACAACTTGAATATGCAGATGTAATGGATTTTGACGCCGACATTTTAGTTCTAAAATATGCACAAGGAAAATATGGAGTTGACAGAGCTATATCTTATGACTTAAACAATCATGGAATTGATTTGAAAAAAATAAGTCCAAGCGTTGGACAATCTGTGATAGTTGAGAATGTCGGCGAAACAAACTTTAAAAAAATATTGTTCATCGGTGTGAAACACCTTGATGAATTCGGTTACAGAGAAATTAAAAGGTTTTCAACCCATGCACTTAGTCTTCTCAAAGAGCAAGCTCCTAATAGTACGCATATTGCCATGACAATACATGGAGCGGGTTATGGTCTTGATGAGAGTGAGGCTTTTTTATCTCAAGTTGCCGGTATTTTTGACGGCATTCAAAACGGCGATTATCCAAAAAGTCTTACAAGAGTTTCAATCATTGAAAACAAACGTGAACGTGTTGCCCGGCTTCAAAAAGTACTTGAAGATTACTTAAGTAATCAATTAAGTATTACGAAACAAGCGAGTAGTAACGCATTTGCTGTTGACATAGGTCTTGTAGAGAAGGAAAGAACAAATAGAATTGATAACATCATTTCAGCAGGAGAAGCATCTCATGCTAAGAAACACATTTTTGTTGCAATGCCCTTCAAGGACGACATGAGCAACACATTTTATTTTGGTATTGAAGAGCCCATTCACAAAAACAATTTCCTTTGTGAGAGAATTGACCAAGATACTTTCACAGGAGACATTTTGAGTAAGATAAAAAGCAAGATTGCAACTGCATCAGCAGTTGTAGCAGATTTGACAACTCAAAATCCAAATGTTTACTTAGAAATAGGCTATGCTTGGGGTATTGGGAAACCAACCATCTTTATAATTGAGGAGAATGATACTCCCAGATTTGATTTACAAGGACAACGACACCTTAAGTACAAAAAAGAGAACTTGAAGGAGTTGCAAGAGAAGTTAACCAAAGAAATCGGGATACTTGTCGAGAATGGCGAAATACAATGACACCCGAAGGAAGCAAAGCTGCAGCTAACATGGCGGTTGCCAAAATTGGGGCGGAATGTTAGCACTTCAACAGCATCTCTGTATTGTGCTTCAGTCCCGGCAGAAGAAACGCTATTGAGCGTTTGAATTTATCTTGTACATTCGTTCATCGTTCAGCGGAAGTCCCGGCAGAAGGAACGGAAATTTCCCCAACTTCGGCAACCGCTTTAGCGTCGTCGTACACCAAACAACAAAAAAAGTCCCACTAGCTCACGCCAGCGGGACTTTCTTATTCAAAATCACCTACCTTACCACACCTTCGCGCGGTCCACTTGCGCCCGGACCATCTTCGCGTCGTCTTTGCAGCCGAACGCTTGGTAGAACTCGGGCATGTTCATGAGCGGGCCGTTGGTGCGGAACTGGGCGGGCGAGTGCGGGTCGGTTTGCACTTGCTGGCGCAGGTATTCGGGGCGGGCGTTGGTGCGCCACACCTGGGCGTAGGCTAGGAAGAAGCGTTGCTCCGGCGTGAAGCCGTCGAGCTTCTGGTGGCTTTTGGCTTCGGGGGTTTTCTCGAAGGCCTGGTAGGCGATGTTGAGGCCGCCGAGGTCGGCCAGGTTTTCGCCCATTGTGAGGTCGCCGTTCACGTACACCGAATCGAGGGGTTGGAACTTGCTGAACTGCTGGCTCACGACTTTGGCGCGGGCGTTGAATTTGTCGGCATCTTCTTTGGTCCACCAGTCGCGCAGGTTGCCCTGGGCATCGTATTGGCGGCCCTGGTCGTCGAAGCCGTGGGTCATTTCGTGGCCGATGACGGCCCCGATGCCGCCGTAATTAACTGCGTCGTCGGCTTTAGGGTCGTAGAAGGGGGCTTGCAGGATGCCGGCCGGGAACACGATTTCGTTCAGGGCGGGGTTGTAGTAGGCGTTCACGGTGGGCGGGGTCATGCCCCACTCGGCGCGGTCCACGGGCTTGCCGTACTTGTGGATGTTGTCGAGGTTGGCCCAGGCGCGGGCGGCCAGTAGGTTGTCCAGGTACGAGGCGCGGCCGATGGGCAGGGCCGAATAGTCCTTCCACTTGTCGGGGTAGCCGATTTTGACGGTAAAGCTGTTGAGCTTTTTGAGAGCTTCCTGCTTGGTGGCTTCGCTCATCCAGTCGTTGGCCCGGATGCGGTCGGCGTAAGTTTCGCGCAGGTTGTTCACGAGTTCTTTGGCGCGGGTTTTGGCGGCGGGCGTGAAGGCGCGGTCCACGTACACCTGGCCAAAGGCTTCGCCCAGGGCGCGGTCGGTAGCCCCAATCATGCGCTTCCAGCGGGGTTGCTGCTGCTTGGCCCCGCTCAGGGTTTGGGAAAACGTGAAGGCTTCGTCGCCGAAGGCTTTGGGCAGCGCCGACACCACCGACGACACCGTTTGCCAGCGTAGGTAGGTTTTCTGGTCAGCCAGCGGCTCGGTTTTCAGCATGGTGCTCACTTTCTTAAAAAACTCGGGCTGACCCACGATGATGGTTTGGGCCGCGCCCAGGCCGCCGTCCTTGAGCAACACCGGCACGTTGAGGCCGGGAAAATCTTTGGTGGCCTGGGCCACGGTCATTTTGTTGTAGTTGGCCTGGGGGTCGCGCAGGGCCACGCGGCTGCGGCTGGCTTTGGCGAGGCGGGTTTCGAGGCGCTGCACGGTGGCGGCGTTGCGCTCGGCGGTGGCCGGCGCGTCGCCCAATAGCTTGAAGGTATTGACCAGGTAGGTCTGGTACGCGGCCCGGATGCGCTTGCTGCGGGCATCGTCCTTGAGGTAGTAGTCGCGGTCGGGCAGCGAGAGGCCGCCCTGGCCAAACTGAATGGCGTACTCGTCGGACTTCTTGTCGTCCTGGCTCACGCCGTAGCCAAACCAGGCCCCGCCGGTGCTGGTGCGGGGGTCGGCCAGCAGGTGCTGCTCGTCGGCCAGGGTTTTGATGGCCGCAATGCGGGCCAGGTGGGGCTGCAAATACTTGAGACCGGCGGCTTCAATGGCCACGGTGTCCATGGCGGCGGCGTAGTATTCGCCCACTTTGCGGGCGTTGGAGCCGGGCGCGGCGCTGGGGGCGTTGCGGGCCAGTTCGTCCAGGATGCTGCGCTGGGTGGCGAGGTTGTGGTTGTTCAACTCATTGAAGCTGCCCCAGCGCACTTCCGAAGCCGGAATGGGATTGTTCTTAAGCCAGTTGCCCGACGCATACTGGAAGAAGTTGTCGCAGGGTGCCACCGTGGGGTCAATGTTGGCCACGTTCAGGCCGGTGCCGGGCACGATGGGTTCGGCAATGGCGGCGGGCGGCGGCGGCGGCGGCGGGGGAGCAACGGCAACGGTAGCAGCGGGTTGGCTGGTGGCGCAACTGGCCAGGGCCACGGTGGCGGCGGCTATCACTATGCGTTGCGAGGATGTTGAGAGGGAGAAAGCCATGAATTGGTTAGAGGGTGGGAAATGAAACGAGCCGCAAGTTACGGCACAACGACGGGGCGAGGGGGGGAAGGTTGCAGGGGGAATGTGACTCGGGCGGCTCTTTCGGAGTTGCACTCCGAAAGTGGCCCTGCTGCGGAGTTGCACTCCGCGCCCCAGGCGGTCCGGTACGCAACCAGACAGCAACGAAGCCAACGATTACCGTTCAGCGATTGGGGAGTGCAACTCCCCAGCAGACCCGCTTTCGGAGTGCAACTCCAAAAGAGCCGCCCGCATCGGCCTTACCTTCGCTGGCCATGCCGCTTTACAACCGCCGTCCCGAAACTACACCGCTGCCCCCTGCTCCACTGGCGCTGGGCGACTTGCTGCAACAAGTGCGCCTGACGTTGCACCGGCAGTTTGGCGATGCCTATTGGGTGATGGCTGAAGTGGCCGACCTGACGTTGCCACGCTACGCGGGCGGGCACTGCTACCTGACCCTGACCGAACCCGCCGCCGACGGCAGCGGGCTGCGAGCGCAGGCCCGCGCCACGCTTTGGAGCCAACGCTACCAGCAACTGGCCCCGGCCTTCGCGCAGGCTACCGGGCAGGAGTTGCGGCCGGGGCTGCGGTTGCTGTTGAAGGTCAAAGTCACGTTTCACGAGCAGTATGGGTTCAGCCTGGACGTGCAGGGGCTGGACGCGAGCTACACCGTGGGCGACCTGGCCCGGCAACGGCTGCTGACCGTGCAGAAGCTGGACGCAAAGGGCTTGCTGGACCGGCAGAAAACCCTGGCCCTGCCGCTGGCCCCGCAGCGACTGGCGGTGGTGTCGTCGGCCACGGCGGCGGGGTTTCAGGACTTTGTGCGGCAGTTGCAGGAAGCCCCTTACGACTTTGCCCTGACCCTGTTTCCGGCCAGTATGCAGGGCGACGAGGCCCCGGTCAGCATTCGGGCGGCGCTGGACGGGGTGCGGGCGCGGCGCGGGCAGTTCGATGCCGTGGTGATTATCCGGGGCGGGGGCAGCCGTACCGATTTGCTGGCCTTCGACGACTACGGGCTGGCGGCGGCCATCGGGGCGTTTCCGCTGCCCGTGCTGACCGGCATCGGGCACGAGCGCGACGAGGCTGTGGTGGACCTGACCGCCCACCGCGCCCTGAAAACGCCCACCGCCGTGGCCGCCTTTCTGGTAGAGCGGCTGGCCCGGCTGGAAGCGGCGGTGTTCGGGCTGGGCGAGCAGATTCGGGCGGCGGCGGGGCGGCAACTAGGGCAGCACCAGGCCGCCCTGGCCCGCCTGGGCCACCAGACGCAGGCCGCCGCCCGCCGCCCCCTGACCGCCGCCCGCGCCGCCCTGGCCCAACGCCTGCGCCACGCCGCTCAGGCCCCGCGCGACCACCTGCGCCAAGCCGCGCAAAGCCTCGAACGCTACCGCTACCTGCTGCCCCGCGCCGCCCGCCAAGCCCTGGCCCAAGAGCAGCACGGCCTGCGCCGGCGCGGCCGCCTGCTGCTGCGCCGATTCTGGCACCACCACCGGCGGCGGCGCGAGGAGCTGCTACGGCAGCGGTACCAGGTGCAGTTGGCGGCGGAGCGGGCGGTGCATCGGGCCGAGGTGCGGCTGCTGCGGGGAAAAGAAGGAAAAATTCCGTTTCATTAAAACCTGGTACATTTGTCAGGTCATCTCATTTTTTTCAACCATCACCAAACTAATGAAAAACTTATTTATTCTCTTCTGCCCGGTAATCCTCCTCCTCACGAATTGCTCCAAGAAAGAAGATGTTACTCCGGCCCCACCCGCCGCTGCACTGGCAACAGCAGCCTTTACAATAGCCCATCCTGTGGCTGAGGTGGGCGAACAAGTGGCGTTGACCAATACCAGCCAAAATGCGGTTCGCTACGAATGGCGCTCTTCTGACCAACCCACTGCGCTGAATATTGCCACAAATGCAACGTTTACTTCGACGGTGCCGGGCACTTACACCATCACGCTTACTGCCTACAATACGGACAACAAAGCCAGCACTTCTTCCCAAACCATCCGCATTGGTCGTCGGTATCTGACCGAAATTCGGGTGAATTCCCTAAATTTTTTAAATCCCAACAACCAGCCTTGGGACGGTGGGTCGGGACCTGATGTTCTTTTTCACCTAAACTATCAAAACACCACCATTGCCAACGGAGGTATTATTCTCAACGTGACCAATGCCGTGCTGCCGCTTCGCTGGAATATGAGCTCACGGAACATTGAGGCCAAAAATGACGGCTGGCTGCTCACCTTTTTAGAGGGGAATAACTTCTTGGGGGATGTGACCATGCTCACCAACCAGTTCAGCGAGGTCACTCCGCCCCTGAACCGGGACGCGCTGGGTGCTGGTAGCACTTCCTGGCGCAGCCCGGACAACGCTTGGAATTTTACGCTTTCGTACGAAACCCGTTAAGCGGATTAACTCCAATTCTACTGCGGCCACTACTTGCCAAAAAGAACGGCCGCCCCATCCGGGGCGGCCGTTTTTTTTGGCAAGTAGTGGCCGCCCAACCCTACGCGGGCACGGCCAGCGAAAACGCGGCGCTTTGCGCCCCGTTGGCGTGGTCGTGGTCCATGTAGAAGGCGTAGTAGTCGCGCTGTTCGGCTTGGCCGGCCACGAGGTTGGGGCGGTTGTCGAGGTAGGGCGCGTAGGTGTCGGCTCCCAAAAAGGTGTACTCGGTTTCGGTGCCCCGGCGGCAGTAGAGGTGAATCCCCTGGTGGCCGTGTTTCTCAAAGTCGATTTTGGCGTGGCCGCCATCCAGGCTCAGTTTGAGGATGGGGGTTTGGGCGGCCACTTTGGCTTGGCCGCTGGTGGGGGCAGCGGTGTCGAAGCCGGTCATTTCCAGGTCGGCCAGCATGGCGGGCGTGATGCCGGGGTAGTGGCGCAAGGTGCCCGCCAAGGCGCGGGCGTTGGCTTCGCTGAGGGGCGTTTGGGCGGCCAGGGTGTCGGAAGCCGCTTTGAGGGTTTTGGTCGCGTCATCGAAGGCTTTGCGGGCATCCACGTATTGTTGGGCCGATTTCACGGCGGCATCGGCCGTGTCTTTTTCCAGCTTGAGGGCAGCGGCGATGCCGGACAGCAAAGCTACCAGGTTTTTGTAGAAGGCCAGCAGTTTGGCGGCGATGCTCGGAAACCAGTCGGTACGCATGAGAAAAACAGTTTTTAGGAGGAATTAAGCCACAATAATACGCCCAAAATACCAAACGCGACGCGGCCGGGGGCCAGCCCCCGGCCACCGGGGCGGCCCCACTTGGCACCGGGGTTCCTACCTTCGCCCCAACCATAGCCCCCTTCTCCTGAAATGACCTACCGCGAAGCCCTCACCGAACTCGAAACCATCCTCCGTGCCCTGGAAACGGATGCCGTGGACGTGGACGACCTCAGCGCCCGCGTCGAGCGGTCGGCGGAGCTGATTCGGCTCTGCCGCCACAAGCTGCGCCACGCCGAAGCGGCCCTCGACCGGGTGTTTGACTCGCTGGACGAGGAGGAAACCGCCGACACCGACGAGGATGATGACGAACTGGCCGACGACGAAACCGATGAGGATGGGGACGAAACCGACGAGGACGACGACCACGACGACCAACCCGGCGGCGCGGGCCGCGCCGGGCAGGGGGGCTGGCGCTTCTGAGGCACCCCCAATTGGCCGGGCGCTTGGGTTGGCCACCGGAATCTGGTTACTTTTGAGCCTTATTGACTGCTTCTCCTTTTCCGTGTCCGTTATGAATCCTGTTGCATCGCTGCCCGTTGCCCTGGCCCTGGTTGATGACCACGCCCTGTTCCGTGAAGGAGTCCGGGCGCTACTCGAAGACCCGGCCCTGATTCACATTGTGGGCGAGGCCAACAACGGGCAGGAACTACTGGAACTGCTCGACACCGGCATACGGCCCGACGTGGTGCTGCTGGATATGCAAATGCCCGTGCTGGACGGCCTGCAAACCACCCGTTTGCTGCGGCAGCAATACCCCAACGTGCGGGTTATCATCCTTTCCATGCACGATGACCCGGCCCTGATTCGTCTCGTGCTGGCCGATGGGGCCACGGCGTTTCTGTCCAAAATGGTTCCCCTTGCCGAGGTGCGCGAAACCGTGCTGGCAGCGGCTGGCCGCGTGGCGGGGGTAGCGTGAAGTAGCAAAAACAGCGGGAAGTAGCAGCCCTTTTTGCTTTGCCATCACCCGCTCAGCCCCTGCGTGGCGGGTCCTACTTAAACGCCTGCACCCCCGTAATGTCCGCGCCCGTAATGAGCAGGTGAATGTCGTGCGTTCCCTCGTAGGTAATCACCGATTCGAGGTTCATCATGTGGCGCATGATGGGGTATTCGCCGGTGATGCCCATGCCGCCGTGGATTTGGCGGGCCTCGCGGGCCACGTGCAAGGCCATGTCCACGGAGTTGCGCTTGGCCATGCTGATTTGGGCGCTGGTGGCCTTGCCTTCGTTTTTGAGCACCCCCAAGCGCCAGGCCATGAGCTGGGCTTTGGTGATTTCGGTAATCATCTCGGCCAACTTCTTTTGCTGAAGCTGGAAAGCGCCGATGGGCTTGCCGAACTGCTGGCGTTGCATGGCGTATTTCAAAGCCGATTCGTAGCAGTCGATGGCCGCGCCGATAGCGCCCCACGCAATGCCGAAGCGGGCCGAATCAAGGCAGCCAAGCGGGCCTTTGAGGCCGTCAATGTTGGGCAGCAGGTTTTCCTTGGGCACCTTCACGTCCTGAAACACCAACTCGCCGGTGCAAGAGGCCCGCAGGCTCCACTTGTTGTGGATTTCGGGGGTGGTGAAGCCTTCCATGCCGCGCTCCACGATGATGCCCTTGATGCGGCCTTCCTCGTTTTTGGCCCACACCACGGCCACCTGGCAGTCGGGGGAATTGGAAATCCAGAGCTTGGCACCGTTCAGCAAGTAGTAGTCGCCCATGTCCTTGATGTTGGTGGTCATGCCGCCGGGGTTCGAGCCGTGGTCGGGCTCCGTGAGGCCGAAGCAGCCGAGCCACTCGCCGCTGGCCAGCTTAGGCAGAAACTTCTGGCGCTGGGCCTCGCTGCCGTATTGGTAGATGGGGTACATCACGAGCGAGCCTTGCACCGAGGCGGTGGAGCGCATCCCGGAGTCGCCGCGCTCAATTTCCTGCATTATCAGGCCGTAGCTGATGTAATCCAGGCCGCCGCCGCCGTACTCGGTGGGGATGGTGGGGCCGAACGCGCCCACCTCGCCAAATTTCTTGACAATTTCTTTCGGAAAATGCGCGTCCTGCGCCCACTTTTCAATGTTCGGGTTGATTTCCTTTTTGACGAAGTCCCGGATAGACTGCCGGACGAGGATGTGCTCGTCGGTCAGCAGGCCGTCCAGGTCAAAATAATCGGTGAAGCCGTTGGCGTTGGTGGAGCCGCCCTGCTTGGTATGGGCTTTGGATTCGGGGGAGAGAACGTCGGCAATGGAGGACATAACGGGGGGAATGGCGGGGGTTGGGAATTGGAATGCAAAGATAACAGAGGCGGCGCGGCGGCGGAAATGCGCCGCCTTCACCCATTCGTCCGCCCAGGCGTAATTTTCAGATTTTCAGGCAGCAGTTACTTTGGAACGCTTGAACTCGTGATACAACAGCTCACAACCCATTTTGGCCCAAAAACGTCCTGGGTTCCAACTGGAAGCCACTGCCATTTGCGGCACCGATATCTCATCGGCGTACCTGTACGTGCTGGCAAAACGCTCACAACAAGGGTTGCTTTGAACAATAGCGCGAATTGTGCCGGGCAACAGTTGGCCATGCTCCCGTTCACAAGCGAAAATTTCTGTAGCAGCCGCTTCTGCGGTCACGTAATCAAGGGGTGGGGCAAGCGTCCGACTACACGGCGCGGCGCATCAACCGTCCGGAACCGGCGCGAAACCGCGCAAAAGCCCCAGCCCGCTAAAACCGCAGGTTCAGCGAAGCCAGGAAGTTCGTCTTGGCTTGCGGGTAGAAGTAGGAGAAATACTGTGTCTTCCCGCCGCTGATATAGCCGTAGGTGTAGCCGTTGTTCACGTATTCGGTGGCGAGGACGTTGTTGAGCACACCCGCCAGTTCAATTTCCCGAAAAGCGGTGTTGTGGGGGTGCCAGAGGTAGCGCAGGCGCACGTCCTGCACATAATAGGGCGCAATGCTGCGGCTGTCGGTGCTGGTGTTGTCGAGGTATTGGCGGCCCGCGTAGCGGGCCAGCGCGGCCACTTTCAGGCCGGGCAGGGCTTCGTATTCCACGGTGTAGGCAGCCGTCAGGTCGGGCGAGAAGGCGATGTTGGTTTGCGAAAAAGAGGTGGCTTTCTCGCCGCCCGCGTCGTAGTCGGCCAGATAGTCGGTGTAGTCATTGATTTTGTTGCGGCTGACGGTGGCCGTGCCCGTCAGGCTCAGCTTCGGCACTGGCCGCCAGGTGGCCTGGCCTTCCACCCCAGCCCGGTACGAATCGGCCACGTTGGTGTGAATGGGGTTGCCCACGTCGTCGAGGCGGCCACTCAGCACCAGTTGGTTGGTGTAGGCCATGTAGTAGCCGTTCAGGCTGGCCTGCACGGGGCCGGGGCGGTTGTAGCGCAGCCCGGCTTCGTAGTTAAACAGCGTTTCGGCGGTGGGGCGGCGGGCGGCGGGCGTGTCGGTGTAGTCGGTGCGGGTGGGTTCGCGGCGGGCCAGCGCAAACGACGCATAGGCCTGCAAACTGCTGCTGAGTTGGTAAGTCAGCCCGCCCTTGGGGTTCACGAAGTCAAAGCTAATGGTCTGCTGGCCCTTGTGGCCCAGCGTATCAATGGGCGCAAACAGCTCGTAGCGCACGTGCCGGTACTGCAGGTCGCCAAAAGCCGCCAGCTGTTCGGTCAGGTTCACGGTGGCGCGGGCGTAGATGTTCACGTCCAGCTTGTGGGCGTTTGGCTCGTCGTAGTAGCGGGCGCCGGTTTCGGGAATAGTCAGCCCGTGCTGCGCCCAGGTCAGCTCGTCAAAATGCTGGCCCCGGTAGCCCACCACCGCCCCGCCCAGCGTGGCGCTGCTGATGCGCCCACTCGTGGGCGTGAGTTGCAGCGCATAGGTCGCGCCGTAGAGGTCGGTTTTCAGCCAGCGGCGGCGAATCACGTCGGTGGTTCGCACCGTGTCCACCCCGCCGGTGTCGTTGGGTTGGTACACCGGGCCGACGATGCCGTACTGGGCAAAATCCTGGTTGGCCTTGTACTCCTCGTAGTAGCCGCCGCCGCGCGTCCAGAACGGCGTGACGCTCAGGTTGAGCGTGGGCGTGAGCTGCTGCGACACCAGGAATTGGTAGTAGTCCTGCTGGTAGTTGTCGGTCTGGTTGCGGTAGGCGGGCAGGTGCTGGCCGTAGTCGGTGCCCGCCTCGTTGTAGCGGCGGTTGCGGTGCAGCAGCGAATCGGCGAGGCCGTACCAGCTTTGGTAGGTGGTTTCGTAGCCCGTGAGCAGCAGTGCCCGCAACAGGGTATGCCCGCCAGTGTAGGTGCCCGCCAGGTACAGGCTTTTGAGACGGCTCCAGCCCCGGTCCACGTAGCCCTCGCTTTGCACCCGCGAGGCCCGCGCATCCAGCGTGAAATGGCCATTTATCAGCCCCGTACCGGCCATAATGGTCGATTTCCAGGTGCCAAACGAACCCGCCGAGTTATTGATTTCAGCGTAAGCTTTGGGCCGCAGCCCCAGCGTTTCCACGTTCAGGCTGGCCCCAAAGGCCCCCGCGCCGTTGGTGCTCGGCCCGGCCCCGCGCTGCACCTGAATGCTTTGGGTGGACGAGGCCAAATCCGGCAAATCCACGAAGAACACGCCGTGGCTTTCGGCTTCGTTCACCGGCACCCCGTTCAGGGTCACGTTAATGCGGGTACCGTCGGTGCCCCGGATGCGCAGGCCGGTGTAGCCCACGCCGGTGCCCGCATCGGAAGTGGTCACCACGCTCGGCGTTTGGTCGAGCAGGTAGGGAATGTCCTGCCCGAAGTTGCGGGCCTGCAACTGTTCGCGGCTCACGTTCTGGTAAGCAGTGCCGGTTTTGTCGGTGGCGCGGGTGGCCGTCACGGCCACTTCGGGGGTTAGTATTTGCCGGAGCCGCGTGGTGTCAGCAGGCACGGCTTGGGCCGTGGGGTTGGGAGCCGGGGCGGCCAGTTGGGCCACGGCGGGCGCAGCGACGAGCGCCAACAGCGCCGTCCCTGCCAGGAGTACAGTTTTCAAAAAAGGGTGGGTAAAAAATGGAACGCGCCGCCGCCCCAGGGGTCGGAGCGGCAACGGAAACGTTCGCGGACTTGTTTGTTCCCGACGCCAGCATTACCTGGTTCCGGTTCAATGGGTATCATCTCAGCCAATGTTGTGCACAACATCAGCACCCCTAAACAGACCGTAAAGGTAGGGCACTGGCTGGGTTTTGGCAGCCGTTAGGCGAAAACATGGCCCCGGTTGTCCGGTTGTTTGCCAGAAGTTTCCTAATTTAGGGCACTCATTTGCACTTTGCTACCCTCTTGTGCAACGTCCGGCCCAGCCGTTGCGTTGTGAAAAGTCATGACCCCGGCCATTCTATCGTTACCCGCCATGTATCAGCTACTCTACGCCGTCGTTTTTTGCGCTTTTTTTATCTTCGTGCTGGTCGTGCCCCGGCAGCGCCAACGGCCGCTTCCCCCGTCTCCGCCCTTTCCCCCCGATGCCGACGACGACGGCGGTGATTTCCGCGACGACGGCTTGCCCGACCTGGACCTGCCGCCCGGCATTTCCCTGCCCATCAACGACTGGGAGCCGGACTACAACCGGAGGGAATTAGTGTAATGGGTGTAATGGTAGATTAAGTAGTCGGGCAAAAGTAAACGAGTAAAAGGAACGGTCATGCTGACGAAGGAAGCATCTGTACGCCCGCTAATCCAATCGTTTCGCAGGCAGGGTTAGCGGGCGTACAGATGCTTCCTTCGTCAGCATGACCGTTCCTTTTACTCGTTTACTTTTGCGCGGGTACTTAGAACGACACTCCCCTCCTTGCAAAGGAGGGGAGTTTTTGCGTAGCAAAAACGGGGGTGGTAAACTCGCTGCCCGGTCGCTGCCCGGTGAGTTAGTGCATCGCTCGGCAGTTCAGGACAACGACCCTGGGGCAGCACACGAGCTTACCACCCTAGCTCCGGCTGCGCCGAAGCATCCCCTCCTTTGCAAGGAGGGGAGTTTGTCGTTTGGCCCTTCCCCCCTACCCGACCTCCACCTCATACGCCGCCGCGAACGTTGCCCCGGCCGCCAGGGTCAAAATACCCTCTTTCTGGCTCAATTCCATTGGCGGCCCCACGGTGCTGGCCACGCCCTGCCAGGGTTCGAGGCAAATAAATTCAGCTCCCGGCCCCTTCGTCCAAATACCCAAGTAGGGAAACCCATCGAAGCGCATCCGCACGAAGGGCGACGCACCTGCTCCCCGCAGGGTGATGCGGGTAAAGTCGTAGCTTTTGAATACCAGGGCATCGTTGGCAAACAGTGGGTATGTAAGCGGCAACTCGCGTTCCTGAAACAGCAGCGGCACGGTCTTGCCCGTCAGCAAGCCGCCTTCCAGCAACCAGTAGTCGGCAGTCGTAAAATGGTCAAAATCCAGCCGATAATCTTCAAACCGTTCGCCCGGCAGCAGCGGGCAGCGAAACGCCGGGTGCGCCCCGATGCTGAACAGCAGCGGTGTCGCGGCGGGGTTTCGCACTGAGTAGCGCACGGTTAGCGCATTCTCGTGCAGGGTGTAGCCAATCGTCAGCGCAAACGCAAACGGATACACGGCCCGGCTGGCTTCGTCGTCGGTGAGTTGAAAAACAACTTCCGTTTCCGACTGCCGCAGCACCGCAAATTCCCGGTCGCGGGCAAAGCCGTGCTGCCCCATTTGGTAGGCTTTTCCCTCGTGCAAGTAGGTATCATCGGGCAAGCGGCCGACAATCGGGAACAGCACCGGCGCGTGGCGGCCCCAGTGCGCCGGGTCGGCTTGCCAAAGATATTCCACCCCGGTTTGCAGACTGCGAAAGCTGGTCAGTTCGGCCCCGTGGGCGGCAATTTCAACGCGGGCGGCGGGGGTGATGAGGGTGGGCATTTTCAGGGATTGAGGAGCAGTTTATCCACCGCCGCGCAGGCTTGGGCGAAGCGTTGGGCGGGCGGCCCGCTGATTTCGGCAAACGGCCAGCCCCGCTCCTGCAGCTCGGTCCGGTACAGCCGGTAAAAGTGCCAGCGCTGAGCGGGGTCGGGGTGTTCGCGCAACGGGTCGGGCTGCCAGGGCAGGTCGGGGGCCAGCAGCAGGCTAAGGGCATAACGGGGCCGCCCCAACTCGGCCAGCAACCCCGGCGGGCACTGTCCAAAGGCGTTTTCAGCCCAGATTTTCAGTACCAGTAAATCGGTGTCGCAAAACAGTAGGTTGGTGGCGTAAGCAGCGGCCAGGTCTTCGGTGCCAAGTTGGCCCTGGGCAATGTGTTCCAGGTCGGCCAGGGTGTAAAAAAGCCCTTTCTCGGTCAGGTACTGACGGGCATATTCGGGCACCCAGGCCGTGCCGTAGTGGGCCGCCAACTCGGCCGCCAGCGAGGACTTGCCCGTTGATTCGGGGCCGGTGAGCGAAACGCGCATCATGGGGCCAAAGGGGTAAGGGGTTGCCGGTGCTTTTCGCGCCGCCACTGCCAGTAGCCGTAAGCCGCCAGCAGCAAAAAAACCCCGTACAGGGCACTGGTGAGCACCAGCTGGCGCTGCCAGTACATGGCCACGTACCCCACGTCCACGCCCAGCCAAAGCAACCAGTTTTCGATTTTGCGCCGCGACAACAGGTACTGCGCCACCAAGCTAACGGCCGTAGTGCTGCTATCAAAATACGGCAAAGCCGCATCGGTGCGGGTCGCAAAAAGGTAGCCCGCTCCCACCGCGTACACCAGCCCGGCCACTGCCAGTTTTCCCCACAACCCGGCCGATGTGCCCGTGATGGGCAACGCCGGGGCCGCCGCGCCGCACCGCGCCCACTGCCACCAGCCATACGCCGCCAACGCCATAAATACCACTTGCAAGCTCGCATCGGAATACAACTTGGCCCGCCCAAAAACCACCAGATACAGCCCGCAACTCAGCAGCGCCACCGGAAAATTCCAGACCGAATTGCGGGCCGCCAGCCACACGCAAGCCACGCCCGTCAGCACCCCGGCCACTTCCACCGGGTCGGTGGCGCGGAAAGCGGCCAGCAGGATAGCAAGTTGTTCGGAAACGGGCATGGGCGGAGCAGTGGCGCAATGTAGCGCGGTGTAGCGCGAACTTTGCCGTTCGGGCGGTTGAACGACAAAGTTCGCGCTACACGCCCCAACTCCATGCTCCCCACCATCACCCCCGAAGCCCTGCACGCCCGCCTCGCCGCCGGCGACGACCTCCAACTCATTGACGTGCGCGAAGCCGTGGAATTTGCCTACTGCCACCTGCCCGGCAGCGTCCTGATTCCGCTGGGCGAGGTGCCGCGCCGCGCCGCCGAGATTCGCGTCACCGGCCCGGTGGTGCTCATTTGCCACCACGGGGTGCGCTCGGCGCAGGCCCTGGCCTACCTGCACCAACGCCTGGGGCGCGACAACCTGCTCAACCTGCAAGGTGGTATTGATGCCTGGAGCCTGCGGATAGATGCGGGGGTGTTGCGGTACTAACTAACCCCAGTTGCGGACTAGCCGCGTGGCGGCGACGGGTTGGCAGCCAAGCAGGGCCTAATGGGGCCAAGCCGCGTAGCGGCGACGGATGGCCCAGGGGTTCCGTTGCCGCTACGCGGCTTGGCGCTTCTTTTCCGGCTTGCCCTACCAACCCGTCGCCGCGACGCGGCTAGTCCGCAACTGGGGTTAACTAAGTGGGCTGCCCACTCCTCTGTCTGCACCACCCAGCTTTGCGACTGGCGCAACTTTGTCACCTATTCCATGCAAAAAAGGCTCAAAAAATTTACTCTGCCCGTCAAATGCTTTTCCATTTCCGGACTACTCCCTGGCTTATTGCTGTTGCTTTTATTGCTCACCAGCTGCCTCAATCTGCTCAAGCCGCACCACGATTTCGCCGCCTACAACTCAGCAACCGGCCCAGATTACGCCCAGGATAGCCTGTGGGCCGCCTTGCCCACCCGCCGCGACTCGGCCGATGCCGTGCCCAGAAAATCGGGCCTGAAAGATGCCCAAGCCACCGCCCCGGCCGATGTCTTCTTCGTCCACCCCACCACCTATTTCCTCCCCAAATCCTGGAATGCCGACCTGAGCCGCGAAAAGCTCAACCGCTTCACCGACCTCAGCACCATCCGCCACCAGGCCAGCGCCTTCAACGCCGCTGGCCGCATCTACGCCCCGCGCTACCGCCAGGCCACGCTCTATTCTTTCTTCGACGAACAAACCCCCAATGGCCAGGCTGCCCTCGACCTGGCCTACGCCGACGTGAAAGCCGCCTTCCAATACTACCTTGCCCATTACAACCAGGGCCGCCCCCTCATCATCGCCGGCCACAGCCAGGGCACCGCCCACGCCACCCGTTTGCTCCACGATTTTTTCGATAACGACCCCAAACTGCGCCACCAGCTAGTTGCGGCCTACCTTATTGGCTACAAGGTAAAGCCCAACGAATACCAAACTATCCAGCCCTGCCGCGACTCTCTCCAGACCGGATGCTTCGTCGCCTACAACGCCGTTGCCAAAGGCAACGACTTCCCTCCATTCCACCCCTACGTCGTCACCAATCCCCTCACCTGGACCCTCGACACCCTGCAAGCCCCCGCCACCCTAAACCACGGCGGTGTCAGCATGGACTTCGAGAAAATTGACCCCTACGTGACCGATGCCAAAATCCACAAAGGCCTACTCTGGATAACCCCACCCAAGCCTGGCGGCTATCCCCGCTTCCTGCTCCCCGGCCGCCCCGAGTTGCGTCATTCCTTCCACATTGCCGATTACGCGCTGTTCTACATGAACATCCGCGAAAATGCCAAAACGCGGGTGCGGGCCTGGCAACTATTGCAGCGGTAGCTTGATAAAAGAAAAGCCCGCCAGCACAATGCCAGCGGGCTTTCCCATTTCACGGCAAACCGGGAAAACTACCCCGCAATCGCCACGCGCTTGAAGTCCGTTACCGTCATGCCTTTCGACGTTTTGTCGAGCAACTGGGCAACGGTCATCGAGTTGTCTTTCACGAACTCCTGGTTCAGCAAGGTGTTGTCTTTGTAGAACTTGTTGAGTTTGCCCTGGGCAATTTTTTCCAGCATGGCTTCGGGTTTGCCTTCGGTGCGGGCCTGCTCCTTGCCCACTTCGATTTCGCGCTCCACCGTCGCCGAATCAACCCCGTCTTTATCAACGGCAACGGGCTTCATGGCCACGATTTGCATGGCCACGTCGCGGCCCACCGCCGCCACATCGGCCGAGCCGACATTTTTCAGGCCCACGAGTACAGCCTTCTTGCTGTCGGAGTGGATGTAGGAGGCCACCCGCTCCGCCGTCAGCGTTGCGTAGGTCACTTCCAGCTTCTCGCCGATTTTGCCCATCAGGTCGGTCACGTGCTCCTGCACGGTCAGGCCATCGGCGGCTTTGGCAGCGAGGATGTCCTCTTTGGTGCCTGCATCAATGCGAATGGCCGTGTCCAGAATTTGCTGGGCCAGTTCCCGGAAATTGGCCACTTTGGCCACCGATTCGGTTTCGCAGGCCAGCGCCACCAGCTTGCCTTTGGTCCCGTCTTCGCTCACGTTCACCAGCACGAGACCTTCGGAGGTTTCGTTATCGGCGCGTTTGTCGGCTATTTTCTGGCCGTGCTTGCGGAGAATATCGCGGGCGGCTTCAAAGTCGCCGTCGGCTTCCACGAGGGCTTTTTTGCAATCCATCATGCCCGCACCAGTCATGGTGCGGAGCTTGTTTACGTCTGCGGCGGTAATTGCGGCCATTGGTTTTTTTGGTTGGGAGGTGATTATTAAACGGAAAACTCCCTTCCTTGCAAAGGAAGGGACGTTGCCGCAAAGCGGCAACCGGGGTGGTAAACTCGTTGAACGGTCGCTGAACTGGACTGTTCAACGATTGATTTACTGCACCGGGCAGCGACCGTTCAACGAGTTTACCACCCCAGTTGCCGCTTTGCGGCAACGTCCCCTCCTTTGCAAGGAAGGGAGTTGACGGCCTGACCGGCCCAAAGAAAAAAGGGAACCCCCGGAGCCAACTGCTACGCGAAGGTTCCCCTTTCTCACAAAACGAAAAAAGCTTATTCCTCGTCGGCAGTTGCTTTTTCGGCAATGGCCGCCTCGTCGGCTTCCTTGCGCTCGGCATCGTCCTTGTCCACCTTGCGCTCCGACAAGCCGTCTTCGATGGCTTTGGCAATCACACCCACGATGAGTTGGATTGATTTGGAAGCGTCGTCGTTGGCCGGAATCGGGAACTGCACGAGTTCGGGGTTGGAGTTGGTATCCACCATCGCAAACACCGGGATGCCCAGCTTTTGAGCTTCTTTCACGGCGATGTGCTCGCGCTTCACGTCCACCACAAACAGGGCGGCGGGCAGGCGGCCGAGGTCGGCAATGCCACCCAACACGCGGTCGAGCTTGGCGCGTTCGCGCATCATCATCAGCTTCTCGCGCTTGGCGAGGGCCGCGTAGGCGGTGTTCTCCTTCACCATCTTGTCGATGGTGCTCATTTTCTTGAGCGACTTGCGCACGGTGGCGAAGTTGGTGAGCATTCCGCCCAGCCACCGGTCGGTCACATAGGGCATATTGAGCCGTTGCGCTTCAGTGCTCACAATTTCCTGGGCCTGCTTCTTGGTCGCCACAAACAGCACCTTGCGGCCGCTCTTGGCGATGTTGCGAATGGCGGTGGCCGCATATTCCAGCGACACCAGGGTTTTGTTGAGGTCAATGATGTGGATGCCGTTCTTCTCCATGAAGATGTACGGCGCCATTTTGGGGTCCCACTTGCGGGTGAGGTGGCCAAAATGGGAGCCTGCGTCGAGCAGGTCTTGATAGGTCGTCTGAGCCATGATAAGTGCGGTCCGGGATTAGCGTTTCGAGAACTGGAACGAGCGGCGGGCTTTGCGCTTGCCGAACTTCTTGCGCTCCACCATGCGGGGGTCGCGGGTCATGAAGCCTTCCTTTTTCAGGGCGGGCCGCACTTCTTCGTTGTCGCTCACGAGGGCCTTCGTGATGGCCAGCCGGATGGCTTCGGCCTGCGACGAAATGCCGCCGCCTTTCACGTTCACTTTGATGTCGTACTGGCCGACCTGCTCCAGAATTGCGAGGGGTTGGTTCACGACGTTTTCCAGCAGTTCGTTGCTGAAATACGACTTCATGTCCCGGTCGTTGATAGTGATATTCCCTTGCCCGGCCTGCATATAAATGCGGGCCACCGAGGTTTTTCTTCTACCAGAGGTGTTGGTAATTGCCATTAGGTGAATAAATTAAAAAAAGCAAGCCAGTCGGCTTACAGGTTGGTCAGTTCGATGGCTTTGGGCTGCTGGGCCTCGTGCGGGTGCTCCATGCCAGCATACACGTAGAGGTTGCGATACTGGGCCGAGCCGAGTTTGTTGTCCTGCAACATCCCTTTCACGGCGTGCTCAATCACGCGGCGAGAGTCGCGGTTCATTTGCTCGCGCACGGTGCGGCGCTTCTGGCCGCCGGGGTAGCCCGAGTGGGTGATGTACACCTTCTCGGTCATCTTGTTGCCCGTCACGCGCAACTTGTCGGCGTTGAGGACAATCACATTGTCGCCGCAATCGGAGTTGGGGGTGAAGGAAGGCTTGTGCTTGCCGCGCAGAATGTTGGCAATCTGGGAGCAAACGCGGCCGAGCGGGGCGACGCTGGCATCGACGATGACCCAGCTTTTCTGGGCGTTGGCCTTGTTGACGTGGGTCGTCTTGAAGCTCAGGTGGTTCATGAGAGTGTTAAAAGAAAATGACTAAGCAATTGACAACAAACCCGAAACCGGGAAGGCTTCGGGAAAAACGGACACAAAGGTACTGATTTCTGGGCGAAATCGCAAACCCCAGCAGGTAATTTATAGGAGATTGCGCCTACCGATTGGCCCGCAATACGTCCACCAACACCCGAAAATCCTTCGGATAGGGTGCTTCCACCGCAATTTCTTCCCCGTTCAGCCCCGCAAATTGCAGCCGCTGGGCGTGCAACGCAAAGCGTTTGATGAACGGTTGCTCAGCTTCGCCTTCCTTGAGGTTGAATTTCTTTTTGAGCGAGGATAGGTAAAAATCTTCGCCGCCGTATGTCACATCGCCCACGATGGGCGTTTGCAAGTACATGAGGTGCAGCCGAATCTGGTGCATCCGGCCGGTAGTGGGTTCGGCCAGTACGAGGGCGTGGCGGGCGTAGGTTTCCAGGGTCGTGAAAGTGGTTTCGGCTTCCTTGCCTTTGTAGGCAAGGCGGGCTTTGCCCCGGGTGGTGTTTTCAATGTTTCGGGCCACCAACTCTTTGTCTAACTGCGGGGTGCCCCACACCACGGCGTGGTACTGCTTGCTCACTTCGCGGTTCTCGAACTGCATGGCGAGGTGGCGGTAGGCGGCCGGGTTTTTGGCGAAGGCCAGCGCCCCGCTCGTGTCGCGGTCGAGGCGGTGGGCGGCCTGAATGTCATCGTATTGCAGCCGCGCCAAGCGTAGCATATTGGGTGCCCCTCCCACCCGCTCGTCCAGCGTGGCCAGAAATGGGGGCTTGTTGACAACTACGTAGTCGTCGTTTTCAAACAAAATGAGGTCGGGAAAATCGGGGAGCTTCATAAGGAAGCGCGAAGGTAGGGCCACGAAACCCAGGTGGGCCGGTGTTGGGTGTTGAGTGTTCGGTTTTAGGTATTCGGATTTTAGAGACCCAAAACCCAAAACCCAAAACCCAAAACCCAAAACCCAAAACCCAAAACCCAAAACCCAAAACCCAAAACCCAAAACCCACTACGGATTCACTTTCGGCCGGTCCAGCTTGAACTCCATCGTCGTGCCTTCGCCCAACGTGCTTTTAATCTTGATGCTGGACTTGTGAGCTTCCACGATGTGCTTGCTGATGGCCAAACCCAGACCGGAGCCGCCCGAATCGCGGGAACGGCTTTTGTCGATGCGGTAGAACCGCTCAAAAATGCGCTTCTGGTGTTCGAGGGCAATGCCTGCGCCGTCGTCGCGCACGGCAACCCGTACCTGCCGGCCGCCCTCGACCAACGACACGCGAACGTGGCCGCTGTCGCGGCCATATTTCACGGCATTGTCTATCAGGTTGGTCAGCACCTGGCGAATGCGGTTGCGGTCGGCCACTACGGGCAATTGCTCCGCTGATAAACTGGGCGGGAAAAGCTCCAGCGTTGTGTTTCGCCGGGCAGCGGGCTGCTCCAGCAACTCAAATATCTCCTGCACCAATGCCACCAAATCGAAGCGTTGGCGGCGCATTCGCACTACGCCTTTTTCCAGTTGGGCGATGGTTACCAGGTCCTGCACCAACGCGTCGAGCGTGTCGAGGCTGGCGGCGGCTTTGGTGAGGAACTTGCGGCGCGTGGCAAGGTCAATGTCGTGGTCCTCGTCGTCCAAAATGGTGTGCACGAAGCCCTGAGCGGCGAAAAGCGGCGTTTTCAATTCATGCGATACGTCGGCCAGAAACTCGCGGCGCAGGGATTGCAAGCGCACCAATTCTTCCAGTTCCTGTTGCCGCCGCTCAGCCATTTGCAAAATCTCGTCGCGCACCCGCTTGATGGGTTCGGGTCGGAAGAGAAACTTGTTGCTCAACTGTTTGAATTCCTTGCGTTTGATATTTTCTAGTCCGGCGTAGATGCCGTTTATTTCCCGAAAAATAAGGGCTTCGAACGACAAATAAACCAGCAAAAAACACGCCGCCACGGTGACCCCCGCCGCCAAAAACGCCTCCCGGAACGGGAGGGTTGGCACGATGATGCCGAAGGCCGTGAGTACCCCCGCCACGAGCAAGGCAATGAGGATGGCGACGGTGCGGGAGGAGAGGTTCATCTCATTTATTGCTTAGAAGCTGTTTGAGTTAGTTGGCCGAGTACCCCGAAGCGGTGCTTCGGTCGTGGAACGGTCGTTCAGCGGGGCCGTTCCACGACCGAAGCACCGCTTCGGGGTACTCGGCCGACGGTCCTGGATAGTAACTCAAACAGCTTCTAAGAATAAGTGGCCGATGAAAAGCAAACAAAAATCAGTCCACGTTAAATTTATACCCTACCCCCTTAATGGTTTGAATGTGGTGGTCGCCTACTTTTTCGCGCACCTTCCGCACGTGCACGTCCACGGTGCGGGCCAGCACGAAAACGTCGTTGCCCCAGATGTTTTGCAGCAATTCGTCGCGGTTGAACACTTTATGGGGCGTGGCGGCCAGAAAAGACAGCAGTTCAAACTCCTTCTTGGGCAGCGAGATTTTCTGGCCGTTCTGGTACACGGCAAAAGCCGTGCGGTCGATGCGTAAGCCGTTGATTTCAATGGCATCTACAGCGGCGTGGGGGTCTTGGTCGCGGCGCTTGACGGCGGCCAGGCGACCGAGCAAGGCGCGGGGCTTGATGGGTTTGGCGATGAAGTCGTCGGCCCCGGCCTCGAAAGCGGCTACTTCGGAAAATTCCTCAGCGCGAGCAGTCAGAAAGAGAATGTAAGTATCTTTAAATTTAGGATTTTCGCGCAATAGGCGACAGGTGGCGATGCCGTCGAGGTTGGGCATCATCACATCGAGCAGGATGATGTCGGGCAAAAACGTGAGGGCCGCTTCCAAGGCCTTGCGGCCGTCGGAAGCCGACGCGGTGGTGTAGCCTTCCTTTTTGAGGTTGAACTCCAGCAACTCCACGATGTCGGGGTCGTCATCAACCACGAGAATTTTGTAAACGGCAGATTTGGGAGCGGCCACGGCGTTGGGGGCTTTGGGTGGAAAATGCTTGCGTTCACAAAAGTACCGTTAGGTTGGGGGTTGGGCGTGTTACGTTTGTATGAAGCAGCCGCGAAGCCCCAGGAATGAACGGAACTTCGGGTCCATTGGGGTTGCCATCCACGCGCCCGAACCATTTCCCGCGCAGGCGGTTTTTGGCGCTCAATTCACCTAGCCACGTAAGCTCCGTTTTTACTCTACTACTTCTCATGCCCGAATTCACCCCCAAAAACTGGTTTATCACTGGCGCGTCGTCGGGCTTTGGCGCGAGCCTGGCGGCGTTGCTGCTGACCAAAGGCGACAAAGTCGCGGCCACTTTCCGGCACCAACACCAAGCCGACGAATTTACGCGGCAAGCCGGGGCCAACGGACGCGGCATTGTGCTGGACGTGAGCGCCGTGGAGCAGGTGCCCGCCGCCGTAGCCGAAGCCATTGCCGCACTGGGACACTTGGATGTGGTGGTGAACAACGCGGGCTACGGTTCGCTGGGGCCGATTGAGGAGATTGACGAGGCCGAAGTGCAACGGCAGTTCGACGTGAACGTGTTTGGGCCGTTGCGGGTGTTGCGGGCGGTGCTGCCACACTTGCGGGCGCGGCGTAGCGGCCACATCCTGAACATCACCAGCATTGGCGGGATGCGGGCCTTTCCGGGCACGGGCATCTACAACGCTTCCAAATTCGCGTTGGAAGGCATTGGCGAGAGCCTGGCCTTGCAACTGCAACCGCTGGGCATTCGCGTCACCAACATTGAACCGAGTGGCTTTCGCACGAAATGGGCGGGCGAATCGGCGACTTACACGCCGCCCAAAATAAAGGACTACGAAGCCACGGCAGGGGCCAACACTTCGGCCATTCAGGGCTACAGCGGGCAGCAGCCCGGCGACCCCGACCGCGCCGCCCAAGCCATGTACGACGTGGTGCGCCTGGAAAACCCGCCCGTGCATTTGCCGCTGGGCAAAGCCGCCGTGAAAGGGGCGCGGGAGAAGTTTGAGGGCTTGCTGAAAGAACTGGCCGAACACGCCGCGACGGGCGAAGCGGCGGATTTTCCGGAAGGAGAATAGTTTATTAGTGATTAATAGTTAGTGATTAACGGTTAAATTCATAGGCCTGTTTGACTTGTGCGCCAACGAAGCAAAGCCGACACTAACCATTAATCACTAACGGCTTATTCCACCACCAGTTTCCGGGTCAGCACCTGGCCAGCCACCAGCAGGCGCACAGTGTACACGCCCGGGGCCAGGGCGACAATGGGCAACGTTAGGACGGTGCCGGCCGGGGTGACGGGCTGCTGCTGCTGGGCCACGGCGCGGCCCAGGTTGTCCAACACGGTGGCGGTTACTTGGGTAGCGCCTGCTACGGGCGGAACGCTCACCGTCACCGTGCCGTGCGCCGGATTGGGGTAAAGCAACAGAGCCGCAGCGAGGGCGGCATTAGCGGTGGCCGTGGGGCGGGCCGCGCCAAATTGTAGCGCGAAGCGGCCTGCCAGTACGGCCCCGGCCGTTACCGTAAACAGGTAGCGGGGCTGCTGCTGCAGGTCGGTGGCACGGCCCGCAACGGCATCGAGCAGATAGACCGGGGCACCGGTCAGGTTGAGCAGGGCCGTGGCCTCGAAGGCGTAGGTGCCCGCTTGGGGCAGGATGGCCCGCAACGGCACAGTGGTGACCTGGGCAGGGTTCAGGGCCGGGATGCCGGCAATGCTCAATGCTTCTCCGCCGGCCAGCGCGGCAAGTTCCACCTGGCCGGCGCTGGGCAGCTTGCGGGCATCGAAGCTGCCATCGTAGCCCAGGGTGGCCCCCGGTTCGGCGTACACGTGCACCAGGTCGGCGTGGCCGGCCCCGCTCAGGGCCAACTGCACTTGCGGGCGCACATCGGCACTGCGGTGCAGGGTAACGGTGGCAGAGTCGTAGGTTGCCTGCCGGGCGCTGGTGGGGATGCCAATGCTGCCCGTTGTGCCGCCCGCGTCCTGGCTCATAAAGAACCCCTGGCCCAACGGAATGAGCGGCGATACCAAGCCCACGTTGTTCACAAAAGAACGGTACGTGCCCATGTAAAGCCCAGTGGTTTGGAAGACGTGAAAAGCCGCTGGCACCGAAGCGGGCCGCGTCAGCAAACGCCCATCGATGGGGGCGGCAAAGGGGTTGCCCAGCAGCAGGTAGCCGGGCAGGGCGCTGGGGTTGGCTGGCACCGCCACGGTTTGGTTAGCTTCGTTGAGGGTGCCGCTGAAAAGCACTTTGTTGCTGGCCTCGATGTGGGCAATGAACCCAGTGCCGCGCACCGGGGCCGCATCGCCGGGGGCCAGGGCCTTCCAGCCCCGGTCGAAGGGCGAGTACGAAGGGGTCGGAAAAAAGGGAATACGTGTGAAATCGTAGGTAAACAGGTTAGGGAAAGGAACCAACAGGTTGGGACGGAGCGAAGCATTATAGGCCGGGTTCACGACGGGCACGAAGTTGCCGGTGGTGGCGATGCCAAACGTGGGGCCGCTATTGAGCGGGTTGCTGAAGTGCCGGTAGCCACTGCCCGCGTTCAGGGTGGGGTCGATGGCGCGTTCGGCGGTCAGGGTGCCGGTCAGGGTGCCATCGATGCGGCCCACGATGGCGGTACCCCTGGTAGGGGTCGAGCGCAAGGTCAGGCTCTGGCCATTGGTATTGAGGTTGGTGATGAGGTCCAGTTGCTGAGTCAACGTCAAAGGGCGAGTCAGGCGCAGGGTGCCGGGGCTGAGGGTGGTGCCCGTGACAATGGAACCGGCCACGCCCAGGTAGCGCACCGTGGTGGGCAACCCGGTGCCGGTGACGGCCGTGGTGCTGGCAGCAGTGTGGGGGCTGTAGGTATATCGCCCCCCGCTGCTGTAGCTGCGGCTGGTGGTACGGATGTTGCCGGTGGCCCCGCTGCTGGCAATACCGTCGTGCGAAACCACTATTAGGCTACTGTTGGGGTTCATCACGAAAGCATCGCCGGTGAGCACAAAGCCATCCGTGGCAGTGGTACCGCCGCTGCCCGTATCCAGCACGCCGCCGTTTTGAATGGTGAGGGTGCCAGGCGTGGCGTTGCCCCCCACGTTTAGGTTTTTATCCAACTGCAACACGCCGGTGGGGGTGATGAGTACGTTGCGGTAAAAAGGCAACGGCGGAGTCATGGTCGTTGTCACGACCAGGTCCGACAACGGGTAAAACTCCAGCACAAAGCGGCTGAAGCTGCGGTATGTGTTGCTGGTGTTGGCGCTGGTCACGTCAAACGCATAAGTCGAATTCAGCGAAAGCTCCGTCAGGGTATTAAGCAGGTAGTCGTGCAAAACGACGCGCGTGTCCACAAAATTCTGAAACTCTGCCGCTGTCAGCACGTAGCGCCCAAAGGAAGGCACCCCGAAGAAAAGCGGCACCAGCACCGGGGCACCCGGTGTGTAAGGCGGCAGCCCGTTGAAGACAAGTTGGCGGATAGCGGGGGTGCTGATGTAGCTGGAAATGTTTAGCCCGTTGGAGTTCGACAACTTGTCCGAGTCATAGCTGTCGAAGCCGCTGGTGGCCCCGTTTTGGAAATAAATGTAGGTCGCGTCGGTGTTGCCGGGGTTGATGGGAAGGGGGGGAACGATGTTAGCAAAATCCAGCCGCACCAGCGGCCGGGTGGCCGCCGTTTGGGCCGGGGCAACAAACGCCGACAACGCGAGTGTCAAAGCCAGGCAATGGCCGGTCAGGCGGGTGAGTAGTGAGTAGTGGGTCATGAGGTAAAAAATGAGAGACGGAAATAACAGGCAAATATACGGTCTGTGCCTTTAAGTTCCAGACGATAGCACGGGTTTGGCTTGACTTGCTGCCGCCCCGGTTTGTACCTTGCGCCCCGGTTGGGTCGTCGATGCGACAAGTGGGTTGGCTCACCACGGTTAATTTTCACCCGAATTTGCGTACCGGTTTACTCGCTTTGTTGCTTCCCCTGACCCTGGCAAGCTGGGTTTTGCTATTGGTTGGTGCCCTGTCGGCCAGCGGAACGTTGCCAGCAATGGCCGCCTGGCCGGGTTGGGCCAGCCCCGTGGCACTGGCCTGCCTGGCAGCGGGCGCATTTTTATATTTTCGTTACCGGCCCCGGCCCTTGCGCGGGCAGGCATTTGGGCTGTTGTTGCGCCGCCTGGCCCTCGAGTCGGCCGTGCTGGCGCTGAGTTGCCTGGGCCTGCACTTGCTGGCCCGCTCGGCGGCGGCGGTCTGGCCGGCTACCGGGACGGCCGCTTTTGCCGTGGCCCACGCGCTCAACGCGGGTACGTTTCTGCTTTTGCTGGCCCGCCTGACTTATGCCTGGCAGGCCCTGATTTACTTTAAAAGCCGACCGGCCTTGCGCTGGCAGTGGGAGTTGCTGGAAATTCTGCTCGGCGTGGTGGCGCTGGTGCAACTGCTGGGGTTGCCCTTTTCGGCCGGGGTGGGGCGGCTGCTGGCGGTGGGGCTGGGCATTTTTGGCATTTTTGTGAGTAGCAACCAGCGCTGGGTAGCCTACCTCACCCAGTCGCAAAAGTGGCAGGCCATTGGCTACCAAGCCATCATTTTGGCCACGATGCTCATCTACTGGCAATATTTTCGGGCGCTGGGCGGGCTGGTGCCGCCCCCGCAGGTGGCCTTTCTGTTACTGGTGGCGTTTTTGGCGGCATTTTATGCGAGTATGGGGGTGCTGGTCACAATTTTCAGCCTGCCTACCACGGGCGTGTTCGAGCAGCGACGCTCCGAAATCATGAGCCTGCAACGCCTGACCCAAATCATTCAGCGCGGTCAAACGGCCCACGAAATTTACCAGACCCTGCTTGACTCGGCGGTGCAAACCGTGCGGGCCGACGCGGCCGGCTTGCTGCCGCCAGCGGCTGCGGCGGACGACGCAGCCATTCTTCCGCCGCCAACTTTCAACCTGGCCCCCGGCCAATTGGCTGACCTGAAGCGCTATCTGTGCGAGCACGTGCCCGAAGCCCCGGGTTTGCTACTCCACGACCTAGCCGCCGTGCCGCAGTGGCCGTTGGGGCTGCCGTACCGGTCGCTGGCCGTGGTGCCTTTGCGCGGAGCCAAGCACGACTACGGCACCCTGGTGGTGCTGCGAACCGAACCCCAGGGTTTCGACCCCGACGACGTATCCGTATTGCAAACCTTTACCAGCCAGACTGTTCTCAGCATTGAGAACCTGCAACTGGTGGCCGACTCGCTGGCCAATCAGCGCACCCAGGAAGAGCTTAAAATCGCTTCGCAGGTGCAGGACAGCCTCATTCCCAAAAAGCTGCCCACCGACGACTGGTTCGACATCAGTTCGCACTCGCTCGCGGCCAAAGAAGTAGGCGGTGATTTTTACGACTTTTTGCACCTGCCTGGCCGGCGGCTGGCCGTGCTCATCGGCGACGTGAGCGGCAAGGGCGTGACTGCCGCCTTCCACATGGCCCAGATGAAGGGCATCTTTCACGCCCTGATGCAGGAAAACCCGCTGGCCAAAAACGCCCGCGACAAGTTTCCGGTGCCTAGCCGGTTCATGATTCAGGCCAACCAAGCCCTCACGCACTGCCTCGAGCGCTCGTCGTTTATCACCTCCTCGCTGTACATCATCGACTACGAGCAGGGCGGGTTCATGTTTGCCCGTGCCGGCCACTGCCACACCCTGTACTACCACGCCGTGCGCGAGGAGGTGTTTTATTTTGAGTCGACGGGCTTGGGCCTGGGCATTGTGCGCAACGAGAGCTACGAAAAGCACATCAGCAACCAGTTCTACGACTACGGCCCCGGCGACGTGATGGTGGTGTACACCGACGGCATCGTGGAAGCGCGGGGCGGCGACGGCACCGAGGAATACGGCGAAGACCGCCTCAAACTGCGGCTGGAAGAAAGTTATTACCTGGAAGCCGACGATATCAAAAGCTTCATGCTGGCCGACCTCAACACCTTCACGGCGGGTCTGCCCATCCACGACGACCAGACGTTGCTGGTCATCAAATTCAAAGCCGTTCAACCCCCGGCGGCTACCTGACGTATCGGGCCTACCATGAAAGTAACCGCCTTCCCCGCCGCCACCACCCTAACCCTCGTCCTCGACGGGGAGTTGGATGCCAGCTCTGCCATTATTCTGGACACCGAGCTGGCCAAACCCGAAATTCTGCACTACAAAAAAGTGCTCATCGACTGCGCCAAACTCAGCTACATTTCGTCGGCTGGCCTGGGTGTGTTCATCTCGCACCTCCAACGCTTGCAGGATGCCGAGGTGAAGCTGGTGTTTTTCAATATGCAAGAGAAAGTGTTCAATGTATTTGAAATTCTAGGCCTGGATGCTCTGATGACCATCGTGCCCACGGAGGTGGAAGCCGCCACCGCGTGACTTTAATTAAGAATTAAAAATTAAGAATTAGGAATTGACCGAGAGCAGACACCAGCCAGTTTTTCAGGTAAGTTTCGAATTTTTAATTTTTAATTTTTAATTTTTAATTAAAACCCATGACCACTGCCCTCCGCATTGCTTGTTCGCGTCACAACCTTCAGCAGGTGCGCGACTTTGTGCGCGGGGCGCTGGCGGAGCGGCAGTTGCCCGAAGTGATGGTGAACCAGCTGGTGCTGGCCGTGGACGAAGTAGTGGCGAATTTCATCATTCACGCCAACGCCGAAAACGAACGGCAGCACTTGGACCTGACGTTGGTGCTGACCGCGCAGGATTTCAATGTGGAGATTGTGGATTACGGCGACACCATTTTCCTGCCCCCGCCCACGCCCGCTCCCGATATGCGGGCCTACATCCGGCAGGGCCGCAAAGGCGGTATGGGCATGACGCTCGTGAACCGGCTCATGGACCGGGTGGAATTTTTTGCCCGCGACAGCCACACGGTGTGCCACCTGACCAAGTACCTGGCCTGAAATTTGCCCGGCCAGTCGAAACGGCAAACCCTGTAACGAGGCCTCGGCCGCTAAACAGTTGCGGCTCGGCCACTCCCCGCGTGGGGTTCCCGCGCACAGCACCGGGCCGGGGCACTCGTTTTCAGGACCGGTGAATTATTTAACGGCAAAAGTTACCTAATTTCGCACCGGTAATTGTGTGCCCGTACCAGTTAGTTTTGCCGGGCGGGCTTTTTTGATTTCTTAATTCCCTCATGTTCAAACGTATTTGGTGCGTCGGCTCGGCCGTCGCGATGCTGTTGGCGGGTTGTCAGACCGCCAAACCTACTGCCACTACTACGCCAGCCGCCGCAATGGCCGCTACTGCGGTGCCTGCCGGACCGGCCATCGAAACCCTGGGCACGGTGGCGGTGCCAGCCAGTGAGTTTGCCTACGTGTACCGCAAAAACAACAGCACGGCCCCCGACTACGGCACCCGCAAGAGCGTGGCCGACTACCTCGACCTCTACACCAACTTCCGGCTCAAGGTGCTGGCCGCCGAGAAAAAAGGGCTGGACACCACCCAAGCGTTTCAGCGCGAACTGGACGGCTACCGCCAGCAACTGGCCCAACCCTACCTGACCGAAAAGAGCGTGACCGACCAACTGGTGCGCGAAGCCTACGACCGCATGGGCCAGGAAGTGAACGCCTCGCACATCCTCATCCGCGTGGCTCCCGATGCGACTCCCAAAGATACCCTGGCGGCCTACCAGAAGGCCGTGAAAATCCGGCAGGATTTGGTGGGCGGAGCCGATTTTGGGGCCTTGGCCAGCGAAACCAGCGAAGACCCTTCGGCCAAGCAAAACGCGGGCAAGCTGGGCTACTTCACGGCCATGCAGATGGTGTACCCGTTCGAGTCGGCTGCCTATAAAACCCCGGTGGGCCAGATTTCGCAACCCGTGCGAACGCGCTTCGGCTACCACATCATCAAGGTGAACGAAAAGCGCCCGGCGCAGGGCGAAATCAAGGTCGCCCACCTCATGGTGCGGGCCACGCCCGGCGCAGCCAAAGCTGATTCGCTGACGGCCGTTAAGAAAATTAACGAGTTGTATGCCCGCCTCAAGAAAGGCGAGGACTGGAACAAGCTGGTGGCGCAGTTTTCGGAAGATGCCGGCTCGGCCGCCAATGGCGGCGAATTGCCGCCCTTCGGCACGGGCCGCATGATTCCGTCGTTCGAGGAAGTGGCGTTCAAAATGCAAAAGCCCGGCGACATCTCAGCCCCGGTGCAAACGCCTTATGGCTGGCACATCATCAAGCTGATTGAGAAGCAGCCCCTGGCCCCGTTTGCCGAAATGGAACCGGCCCTGAAGGGCAAAGTGGCCAAAGATTCGCGCTCGGAACTGAACCGCGCCGCCTTCCTCAAACGCATCCGCCAGGAAGACCAGTTTGTGGAAATCCCGGCTGCCAAAGCCTACGTCCTGGCCAAAGCCGACACCGCCCTGGTGGCGGGCCGCTACAAGTACGTGGCCCCGGTGACTGGTGCCAAAACCAGCAAAGCCACCAAAGGACTGACCGACAACGCCACGCTATTCACCATCAAGGGCAAAGCCTACCCGGTGAAGGACTTTTTGGCCTTTGCGCAGCAAAACCAGCACGCCCGCCCCGGTGCCGAGCCGCAGTTCGCAATGCAGCAACTTTATGACCAGTACGTGGACCAGTCGCTGACCGATTACGAGCGCAACACCCTCGACACCAAGTACGTGGATTACCGGATGCTGGTGAAAGAGTACCGCGACGGCATCCTGCTGTTCCAGCTCATGGACGAGAAAGTGTGGAGCAAGGCCATTGAGGACACGCTCGGGCTGAAAAAATATTTTGCCGACAACCACAGCAAGTACCAGTGGGACCAGCGGGTGCAGGCCACGGTGGTGAGCGCGGCTACGCCCGCCCTGCTCGCCCGCGCCCAGCAGGAAATGAAAGTGGGCCGCTACCCCGTGACGCGGGGGCTGATAACGAACATTGCCTCCCGCGCCAACCTACCCACGGTGGGCAAGCGCGGCACCCTGGCCCTGGATGGCATCAGCAAGTACCTGACTGAAGAAGATACCCTGGCAACCATTACGCTGGTGGGCCGCCTTGCCAAGGGCGAAAAACCGGCCCTGGCCCTGGCCCGCGCCGAGGATGCCGTGAAGTACTTGAACGTGAACAAGCACGTGCCACTACGCCGCCTCAAGGCCGTGGCCAAAACCAGCCCGGCAGTGGCCTTCCCCTCGTCGGATGCCGAGATTCGTACCTCCAAGCTGGAAGCGTTGCAAGACGAATTGAACGAGAAAAACCCGCTGGCCGTGCAAATCACCGAAAAGGTGTTTCAGAAAGGCGACAGCAAAGCCGTGGACGACGTGCTGACTCGCCAGCCCGGCACCTACTTGGTGCAAAAAGATGGCCGCTACTTTGCCATAACCATTGCCAAAAACCTGCCTGCTGGCCCCAAAACCCTGGCCGAAGCACGGGGTCAGGCCACCAGCGACTACCAGGGCTACCTGGAGAAAGAATGGATTGCCGACCTGCGCCAGCAATACCCGGTGAAGGTGAACGAAGGGGAAGTGAACAAGCTGGTTAATCGCTGATTCAGGTTGATTCACCGTGATTTTGCTGCTTGAATTCAGCGAGATGATGGTGAATCATCCAAATCAGTGATTGAAATTTATTCCGTCCGTCGGCGGTTCAACGTTTTGCCGTTGGCAACCAAAACCGCACGACGGGTATCCTGAATGTATGTTGAGAATCTTGGTGCGTTTTAATGGGCGTTTTTTTTCCTTGCTTTTAATGGGCCTGCTGCTGTCGGGTCCGGCGCAAGCACAGTTGGGCATCGGCCGGCCGAAGGGGCAGCAGCTGCTCGATGGCATTGTGGTGAAGGTGGACAACCAGATTGTGCTGCGCTCGGACGTGGAAAACATTTATGCCCAGGAATTAGCCCGCGCCGAGGGCAAGTCGCTGCCGCCCGACATCAAGTGCAAAATTTTGCAGAGTTTGGTGCTGAATAAGCTGATGCTGGCCAAAGCCGAAACCGACTCGGTGACAGTGGAAGACAAGCGCGTGAACGAGGAACTGGACCGCCGCATGGCCTATTTTGTGCAGCAGGTCGGTTCTGAAAAAAAGTTGGAGGAGCTATACCACAAGTCGGCGAAGGCGCTGAAGGAAGACTTGCGGCCTCAGATTCACGACCAACTGACGCAGCAGAAGATGCAGGAGACCATCACCGGCAAGGTGACAGTGACCCCGCGTGAGGTGCGGCAATACTTCAACCGGGTGCCGAAGGACAGCCTGCCCTACTTCTCGACCGAAGTGGAAGTGGGCCAGATTGTGGTGCCCGCCCTGGTGAACGACAAAGCCCGCCAAGCCACCATTGCCAAGCTTAACGACCTGCGGGCGCGGGTGCTGGCCGGCGAAAGTTTTGAGAAGCTGGCCAAAGAAAATTCCGAAGACCCCGGCTCGGCCAAAGAAGGCGGCTACCTGGGCTTTTTTAAGCGCCGCGAGCTGGTGCCCGAATACGAAGCCGCCGCCATGAAACTGGAACCGGGGCAGCTTTCACCGATAGTGGAATCGCAGTTCGGCTTCCACCTCATTCAGTTTATCGAGCGCAAGGGCGACAGTTACTCGTCGCGCCACATCCTGCTGAAGCCGTCGACCGAAACCGCTGATGCCAGCGCGGCCGGGCGCAAGCTGGTGCGGTTGCGCCAGCAGATTCTGAGCGACAGCATCAGCTTTGCCAAAGCAGCCAAGGACAACTCGAGCGACAAAGAAAGCGCGGGCAACGGCGGCTTGTTCCGCAACCGGGCAGACAGCGGGTCGCGGGTGCCGCTGGACAAGCTGGACCCGGCCGTGTTCTTCACCATCGACACCATGAAGGTGGGCCACATCACCCCGCCCCTGCCCTACCGCACCGACGACGGCAAGGATGCTATGCGAATTATCTGGCTGAAAGCCAACATACCACCCCACCAGGCCAACCTGGACGACGACTACCAGAAAATTGCCAGCGCCGCCCTCACCGAAAAGAAAAACAAGGCCCTCGACGAGTGGTTTGAACGCAACCGGGGCAGCGTGTATCTGGAAGTGGCCCCCGAATACGCCCAGTGTAAAGTGCTGGACGTGGAACAGTAACATTTCTGGTAGTTGGGATTGGGTAGTTGGTAGTTGGACGAGCAAACTGAAAAGCCACTGATTATTCAACCTGCCAACCGCAAGAATCTGCCTTCCAACTACCAACTACTCAATACCGACTACCAGAAGAACGATGACCAACGACAAAGAAGCCGCCGACGCGCTGGCCGCCGCCTACCAACGCCTGCGCCAGGAAATTGGCAAGGTCATCGTGGGGCAGGACGAAGTGGTGCGGCTGGTGCTGACTGCTATTTTTTCGCAGGGCCACAGCCTGTTGGTGGGGGTGCCCGGTCTGGCCAAAACCCTGCTGGTACAGACCATTGCCGATTCACTGGACCTGTCGTTCAACCGCATTCAGTTCACGCCCGACCTGATGCCTTCGGACATTGTGGGGTCGGAGACGATGACCCAGCAGCGGGAGTTTCAGTTTGTGAAAGGCCCCGTGTTTGCCAACATCATTCTGGCCGACGAAATCAACCGGACCCCGCCCAAAACCCAGGCGGCGCTGCTGGAGAGTATGCAGGAATATTCGGTGACAGTGGCTGGGCAGCGTTACGCCCTCCAACGGCCATTTTTCGTGCTGGCTACCCAGAACCCGATTGAGCAGGAAGGCACCTACCCGCTACCCGAAGCGCAACTCGACCGCTTCATGTTCAACATTGAGTTGGGCTACCCGACCTACGCCGAGGAACTCAGCATTGTGCGCAACACGACTTCGGACCAGCGGACAACGGTGAGCAAAGTGCTGCACGCCGAGGACATTCAGGCGTTTCAGGCGCTGGTGCGCCGGGTGCCGGTGGCCGACAACGTGGTGGAGTACGCCGTGAACCTGGTGCAGAAAACCCGCCCCAAAACCGACCGCGCCGCCCCCCGCGCCACCCAGCTGCTGGAGTGGGGCGCTGGCCCCCGCGCCAGCCAGCATTTGGTGGTCGGGGCCAAGTGCAACGCCCTGCTCAACGGCAAATACTCGCCCGACATTGAGGACGTGCGGGCCGTGGCCGTGCCCATTCTGCGCCACCGCCTGGTGCGAAATTTCCGCGCCGAAGCCGAAGGCGTGACGGTGGAACAGATTGTGAAAGAACTTTTGTGAGTTATGAGTTGGCTGGTGCCGACGAACTTTCAACTCATAACTCATAACTTTTAACTCATAACTCAACAAAGTTGGAAGCCCAAGCCTACTACCAAGAATTTGAGCGCAACGTGCGCATCATCCTCGATGCCCTCGCGGCGGGCCTCGATTTGCGAACTACCGCGCTGGCCACCAGCCTGCCGCTGGAAGTGTACGTGCTGTGCGAAGTGCTGAACCAGGGCGCGGGCGAAGAATTTCGCCTCACCGCCACCGGCGTGGCGCGGCTGGCTGAGTTTCAGCAGCAGTTTATGCGGCACGAGGGGCAGACGCTGGCCGCCATGCAGCGGGTGCTGGTCGACAAAAAGTCGCTCATGCGCACCCCCGAAGGCCGGGTGCTGACCAAAGAAATGCTCATCCGCCGCTTGGAGTTTTTCAACGAAGCCGCCCGGCAGGTGAACGTCATGCGGACGCAACAAGAGTTGGGCAGTCCCCGGCAATACGAATTGCCGTAGGTTTTTGGTATTGGGTATCTGGTATTGAGTATTGGGCCAAAAGCCGGGACCAACCGGCAGCGGATTTGCCCCGCCCTTTGGCCCGTTAGCTTTTCCGCGCCACCGTGAACACTGCCGCCGTGTCCCTTGCCGCCGCGCCCCTACTGACTCCGCGCCTGTGTCTGCGGCCCTACGAAGCGACCGATGCCCCGGCATTCTTCGCGGTGCTAAACCAGAACCGCACCCGGCTAGCCGCCTCATTCCCCGACCGCCTGGAAGCGGTGCCCACCCTGGCCGAAGCCCCGGCGGCGCTGGCCGCCTTTGCCCGCGACTGGTCCACGGGGCGCTTCTACGTGTTCGGCATCTGGCACCGCGCCACGGCCGCCTACCTGGGCGACATCTGCCTGATGCCGCAACGCGACGGCGGGGCCGAGGTTGGCTACTACCTGGCGCAGGAAGCCGAAGGGCAGGGCTACGCCCGCGAGGCCCTGGCGGCCGTTTGTGCCTTTGGTTTTGAAGCTGTTGGAGCCACGCAGTTGCTCATTCGCTGCTTTGCCGACAACGTGCGGGCGCAGGCAGTGGCGCGGGCAGCGGGGTTCCAAGCCGCTGCCGCTAGCCGGTTTAGCCCGCTTTGGGATTTGCTGGCCCCAGCAGCTATTCGGCGCTTTGTGCGCCTGCCCCCAAACCAAGCGCCTGGGTAAGGTGCCAACTCACTTTTATGCCTTACCTGAATCCCAGGTAAGGCATAAATCCTCTTTTTTGCCTTACCTGAATCCCAGGTAAGGCTTCCGTCCACATTTATGCCTTACCTAGTTCCCAGGTAAGGCATAAATCCACATTTTTGCCTTACCTAGGTCCTAGGTAGGGCTTCCGTCCACATTTTTGCCTTACCTAGGAACCAGGTAGGGCTGCCCAAGCCATGGTGCAGTCGGTAGGTTACTGCCCCGCCCGTACCCGCTGGCCGACGTTGCCCAGCAGCCATTCCTGCCGAAAATTCAGGTACACGCCCAGCGAAAAATCGGTGCGCTGGGCGTTGAAATCGTAGAACGGCTCGGCCCGCACCGTCAGGGCCGCCGCGTCGGAGATGCGGAAGTCGCGCAACAGCCGCACGAGCAGCACCCGGCGGTTGGGGGCGGTGTAGCCGGGGTTGCCCACGCTGCGCGAGAGGCCCTGGTAGAGGTCGCCACCCAACGGCGCGATGAAATCGTGGCCTTCAAAATAGCTCACCATCAGGTCGGCGTATTTGGTTTCAAGGGTGCCGTTGAGGTAGAAGGCGCTGCCGTTTTTATAGGGAAACTGGCCGGCGGTGAAGGAGTGGTCCTGGAAGCCAAGGGCATAGGCATCCAGCCGCAGGGCGCGGTGCCGGTTGCCAAGCATTATCCGCCCTTGCAAACCGGCTGCCTCGTTGAACAAGGTTTGGAGCGGGCGGTCAAGCGTGTCAATCTGGCCGCCGTGGTGCGTAGCTGTGAATTGCAGTGGAACCGTTAGTTGCACGGCACTTTCGGGCCGGGTGAGGGAAAGAAGGCTACTCAGCCCGCCCGCAATTTCTTCCTGGTAGTTGCTGTAACGGTATTGCTGCCGCTGCCAGTCCACCCACACGTCCAGCCACGCGCGGTTGGCTTGGAGGCGGTACTGCAACCCTTCCTCCAACGGATTCAAGATGACCCGTTCAAAATTGAATAACGGTTCTACGTAGCTGTGGCTCAGGTTAGGCTTGATATTGCCCAAAATAAACTGATGGTTTTTGACCTTCCAGGTTGCCCGAAAAGTAGGTCGCACTTGTCGCAAAGCGGGGTTTCCAAAGTCTTTCCACAGAAACATCCCCGCTTCCAGGCGCAACCCTTTCACTGGGTAATAAGCAAGTTGTGGATTTAGCTGGGTGCCAAACAACGTGTAGCCTTCTACAATGTCGTTGAAATATTCGTTGTCTTTAAAGAACGTGAATGATTTTACCGACAGTAGTAATTGTCCAGTTGAATCACGGCCTTCGTTGCTAATCCGGAATTTTCTTTCGCTCAACGGATTTCCCAAAAAAACCATGGGTCGTTTTAGCCCTGGCTCGTCCTCCACAAACGCCCGATTATCCAACTGCGCCCGCGCCTCTGCTACGCTAATTAGCACAAGCCCAACCCCGACTAAAATTTTTAGAAAATTTGTCATAAATTTGCCTTCGCAACGGCACAAAACCGGGGACGCTTCTGTTAGAAACAGCCGCCGCAAAACGGGCCGGAAGCGGGATTTTACTTTATCCGACTGGTCCTTGTGCGGCAACCAAAAACCTCGTACTTTTACCCCGCTTAACTTACTTTTTTAACCCCAACCCCCAATGGCAGTAGCAACTGACAAAGCAGCACCGGCCTCGCAGGCCGATGCCAAAGCCAAAGCCCTCCAACTCACCCTCGACAAGCTGGACAAAGCCTACGGCAAAGGTACCGTAATGAAGCTCAGCGACCGCAAGGTGGACGACATTCCGGCCATCAGCACCGGGTCGCTCTCGCTCGATATCGCGCTGGGCGTGGGCGGGGTGCCGCGCGGCCGGGTGGTCGAAATCTACGGCCCCGAATCGTCGGGCAAAACGACCCTGACCCTGCACATGATTGCCGAGGCCCAGAAAAAAGGCGGCATTGCGGCCTTCATTGATGCCGAACACGCCTTTGACGCTTCCTATGCCCAGAAGCTGGGCATTGACACGGCGGCGTTGCTCATCGCCCAGCCCGACAACGGCGAGCAAGCACTGGAAATAGCGGACCAGCTGATTTCCAGCGGCGCGATTGACATCATTGTGATTGACTCGGTGGCGGCCCTTGTGCCGAAAGGCGAACTGGAAGGCGACATGGGCGACTCGAAAGTGGGCTTGCACGCCCGCCTGATGAGCCAGGCGCTGCGGAAGCTGACTGGCACCATCAACAAAACCGGCTGCTGCTGCGTGTTCATCAACCAGCTGCGCGAGAAAATTGGCGTGATGTTCGGTTCGCCCGAAACCACGACCGGCGGCAACGCCCTGAAATTCTACGCTTCGGTACGCCTCGACATCCGCCGCATCGGGCAGATTAAGGAAGACAAGGACAACGTGACCGGCAACCGCACCAAGGTGAAGGTGGTGAAAAACAAAGTGGCCCCGCCTTTCAAGGTGGTCGAGTTTGACATCATCTACGGGCAGGGCATTTCCAAAGTCGGCGAAATCGTGGACCTGGGCGTGGACATGGGCATCATCGGCAAGTCCGGCTCGTGGTTCAGCTACGGCGACAGCAAAATCGGGCAAGGCCGCGAAGCCGTGAAAACGCTGCTCATGGACAACCCGGAACTGGCCGACGAAATTGAAGCCAAAATCCGCACGATGGCCAAAGGCGACGAGGACGTGTTGCCCGTGGACATGAGCGGCGACGAAGACGGCGAGGATACGCTTTAAGAAGTTTTGAGTGTTGAATGTTGAGTTTTAAATTCAACACTCAACACTTAAACCCCAACACTACCAAAAAGCCCGTCGCAAGCTGCGGCGGGCTTTTTTGCGTCCGTAACTTTGCGTTGGCACTTGGTTTGAAAGGCCGACCTGTGCGGGGCACTTGCACCACCTGTTTTATCATGCGCGGACGCTGGCTTTTTCTTTTTCCTTTGGCGCTGTTGCTGCTGGCGGCGCAACCGGCGGCTGGCCCCGGCGATGCCGTGCGCTACGTGCCGCAACATAGTTTTGGGCGCGGCGAAATCATCAACTACAAGGTGCATTACGGGCTGTTGAACGCGGCCGAAGCGACGGTGGAAACCGGCGGCGGCTTGGAGCAGGTGAACAGCCGGCCCTGTTACAAAGCCACTGTGAGCGGGCGCACAACGGGGTCTTTTGACTTCTTTCTGCGGATTCGGGACCAGTGGCGGGCGTACATTGACACGGCCAGCATTTTGCCCATCCGCGCCCAGCGCGACATTGCCGAGAAGAACTACCGCAAACGCGAAACCGTTGATTTTGACCAAACCAAAGACCTGGCCGACGTGCAGGACCACACCCACAACGAGCGCAAGTCGGTGAAGGTGGCCAACAACTGCCTGGAGTTGGTGAGCGGGTTTTACTACCTGCGAACGCTCAACTTTGAGCGCATGAAGCCCGGCGACGTGGTGCGAATGCCGGGCTACTTTGATGGCGACAACTTCCTGCTGGAAGTCGTTTTCAAGGGCCGGCAGGTGGTGGAAACCAAAGCGGGCGACATTCGCACGTTCAAGCTCGTGCCAAAGATGCCTGACAACAAGCTGTTCAAGGGCGAAAACGCCATTTCGGTGTATTTCTCCGACGACCAGAACAAAATTCCGGTGCTGTTTCAGGCCGAGATGGTGGTCGGGTCGGTGAAGGTGGATATGTACCGCTGCCGGGGGCTGAAAGGGCGGCTGAACATGGTGGAGTAGGCGTTTCCCGACTTTTGACCGGGTGGTAATACAAATTTTTCTGCCCAGCTGCCCTAAAAGCCGTACCTTTGCCCGGCAATAGGACACCCTCCGATTCCTCTTGCTTATGGCCGACGCTGCCGCCCCCAAAATTGCCTTCGAGGCGCTCACGTATGACGACGTGTTGCTGCTCCCGGCCTACTCCGAAGTGCTGCCCCGCGACTGCGACACCAGCACCCGCCTCACGCCCCGCCTGGTGCTGCACACGCCACTGATTGGGGCCGCGATGGACACCGTGACCGAGGCCGACATGGCCATTGCGCTGGCCCAGGAAGGCGGCATCGGCATCATCCACAAAAACATGAGCATCAAGGCGCAGGCCGAACAGGTGCGCCGCGTTAAGCGCAGCGAATCGGCCCTTATTGCCGACCCGTTCACGCTGCCCCCAGCCGCCACCCTGGGCGATGCCAAGCAGTTGATGCGGAAAAATGACATCGGTGGCATTCCCATCATCGAGGCCGACCGGCAGTTGGTGGGCATCCTTACTAACCGCGACCTGCGCTTCGAGAAAGACCTCGCCCAGCCTGTAAGCAGCGTGATGACCCCGCTGGCCCGCCTCATCACTGCCCCCGCCGGCATTGACCAGGCCGAGGCTGAAGAACTGTTGCAGGACAGCAAGGTGGAAAAGCTGCCGCTGGTGAACCCCGACGGCACCTTGGCGGGCCTGATGACCTACAAAGACATTCGCAAGCGCCGCCGCTCGCCCCGCGCCAGCAAGGACCGTCAGGGCCGTTTGCGCGTAGGGGCCGCCGTCGGCATTACGCCCGACCTGATGCAGCGGGTGGCCGCGTTGGTCGAGGCGGGGGTGGATTTGTTGAGCGTGGACACCGCCCACGGCCACAGCAAGGGCGTGTTAGATGCCGTGCGGCAAATGAAACAACAGTTTCCGGGCGTGGACCTGATGGCCGGCAACGTGGCCACCGCCGCCGGAGCACGGGCGCTGGCCGACGCGGGGGCCGATGTGGTGAAGGTCGGCGTTGGCCCCGGCAGCATCTGCACCACGCGCATCATTGCGGGTATCGGGGTGCCGCAGCTTTCGGCGGTGATGGAAGCAGCCAAAGGGTTGGCTGGCACCGCCGCCACGCTGGTAGCCGACGGGGGCATCAAGTTCAGCGGCGACATTGTGAAGGCGCTGGCGGGCGGCGCGGCGGCGGTGATGGTCGGCTCGTTGCTGGCGGGCACCGAAGAAGCACCGGGCGAACTCATTATCTACGAAGGCCGCAAGTTCAAGAGCTACCGGGGCATGGGCAGCGTGGAGGCAATGGAAGACGGCTCCAAAGACCGCTACTTTCAGGATGCCGAGGACGACGTGAAGAAGCTCGTACCCGAAGGCATCGTGGGCCGGGTGCCGTTCAAAGGGCCGGTTTCGGAAGTGGTGTATCAGCTGGCGGGCGGCCTACGGGCGGGCATGGGCTACGTGGGCGCGGCGGACATTGCGGCACTGCAAGCTGCGCAATTCGTGCGGATTACGGGGGCTGGGTTGCGCGAGTCGCACCCGCACGATGTGCAGATTACGCGGGAAGCACCGAATTATTCAAGCCGATAAAGGGGCCGGTCAGGCGGCAACTCCCTTCCTGCCCAGGAGGGGAGTTTGTCGTCCTACGCCCCTACCCCGCCATGTCCAACGACCTTGAAGCCACCTCCTGGCAACACCTCCAGGAACTGCTGTTCCACAATACCTGGGACGAGCGCATCGGCCGGTTTCGGTCGCCTTACGTCTACCGGGGCGGGCGCAGCCGAACTTATCAACTGGAAACCAGCCTGCAACGCCTGGGCGGCGAATACCAAAACCTGGAACACCACCTGCTGCGGAATTTCCGCAAATACGCCCGCGACACCACGGCGCTGCCCACCAGTGGCTGGGACTGGTTGGCGCTGGCCCAGCACCACGGCCTGCCCACGCGCCTGCTCGACTGGACCTACTCGCCCTACGTGGCGCTGCATTTCGCCACCGACGACCTGGCGGCCTACGACCAGGACGGCGTGGTGTGGGCCTTGAACTACGTGAAAGCCGCCGAGTTTCTGCCGCCAACGTTGCGCGATGCCCTGCACCAGGAAGGCTCCAACGTCTTCACTTCGGACCTGTTAGCGCCCATCAGCGACAGCTTGCGCAACCTGGAAAGCTTGCAGGCCGACCCGTTTGTGCTGTTTTTGGAGCCGCCCAGTCTGGATGCCCGCATCGTGCATCAGTACGCCCTGTTTTCGCTCATGAACTCGGCTCAGAGCGTGTTGCACGAGTGGCTGGCGCACCACCCGGAACTGTTTTTCCGGCTTATCATTCCGGCCCGGCTGAAGTGGGAAGTGCGCGACAAACTCGACCAGGCCAACATCACCGAGCGGGTGCTGTTGCCCGGCCTGAGCGGCCTCAGCCGCTGGCTGCACCGGCACTACTCGCCCCGCGAAAACGGCAGCGCCTTTCTGGACGAGGGCGAGATGCGGTAGTACCAAACCTAACTACCCAACCGCTTCTTGGTGAGCTTAGTAGGAATATGCTCCATTGGCTTGTCGGGCCAGGGGTGCCTGGGGTAACGGCCTTTCAGGTCTTTGCGAACGTCAAAGTACCCGCGTTCCCAAAAGCTGCGCAGGTCGCGCGTCACCTGTGCCGGGCGGCCCCCCGGCGAGAGCAGGTGCAGCAGCAGCGGCACCCGGCCGCCGCCTACGGCAGGCGTTTCGGTGAGGCCAAAAAGCTCCTGCAACTTCACGGCCAGCACGGGCGCGGCGGGGTCGTCGTAGTTCAGCGTTACGTGCGAACCACTGGGCACTTCCAGCGCAGCCGGGGCCAGCCGGTCCAGTTCCTGGCGTTGCGCCCAGCCGCCGGGCAGCCGGGCCAGCAGCGGCTCGTACAGGTCCAGGCGCTGCACTTGGTCCAGGGTTTTCAGGCCGGTCAGGTGCGGGCCGAGCCAGGCGGGCAGGTCGGCTACCAGGGCTTCATTGGAGAAATCGGGCCAAATGATTTCTGGTTTCTCGTTGCTGGTTTGGCTAGCGCCGTTCTCCGGTTCTGGTTGCTCGTTGGCGGCGGGTGGGCCAAAGTGCTGCCGCATAAACTCCAGCCGCTGCTGCAACTGTTGCGCCCCGGCAGTCCAGTTCAGTTTGCCCAAACCGGCTTCCTGCAAATAGCCCAGCAAGGCTTGCGCGACAAGCGCCGCGTCGGGCTGGCCAATGGTTTTGTCGTCCAGCACCAGCGCGCCCAGGCGGCGCAGACGGCGGCCGGTCACGCGGTTGGTGGCAGGGTCAAAGCGCACTTCGTCGGCCGTGGTAATCTGTTCGCCAAAAGCCTGTTCCAATTCCTCGCGGGTGATTGGAGCGGCCAACGTCGCGCGGGGTGTAGCGGCTTGGCCGGCCAAGTGGGCCACGGCAAAAAAGCTGGCTTGCGGGTCCACGTCGTCGGTTTTCAACTCCACCCGCTGCCCGGTTATCAGGCGCAGACGGCTGTCGGTCTCGCGTTGCGCCACGCGGTCAGGGTAGGCCAGCGCGGTGAGCAAGCCGGTGGGTGAACTAGTGGAATGGTGGGCTGGTGGGCTGGTGGGTCGGCCGGTAAGGCGTGCGGTGAGGTGGCGGGCCACGTCGCGCACCCGCTGCAAGGTGGCGGGGTGCAGGGCCAAACCGGGCAGCGGGGGCCGGCCGCTGGCCAGGGCTTCCAGGCGCAGGCGCAGGTCGGGCGGCGTGGGACGCGGGTCGGTGGGTGCGGCCCAGCGCAGCAAGTCGCGCTCGGCCAGCAGCGCCGCCAGGGCAGCGGCGGCCGGACCGTAGCCCAGTTCCTGTCCGCGCACCACGAGGTGGCCCAGGCGCGGCGGCAGCCCCAGTTTGGCCAGTTGGCGGCCGTGGGCGGTGGGCTGGGTCGAATTAAAAATTAAAAAAGAAGAATTAAAAATTGGTGGCTCGTCTTGTGGCCGAGCAGCTTGAATTGGGTCAAAGGGTGGCTCATTTTTAATTTTTGATTCTTCATTTTTAATTAACAAAGCGCCCAGCCGCACCAGCAACTCGGAGGCTTGCCCCACGGCGGCGGGCGGCGGCACATCGAGCCAGCGGAGGCTGGCCTGGCCCCACAAGGCCAGTTCCAGCACCAGGCCGCTGAGGTCGGCGGTTTGGATTTCGGGCGGGCGGTGGGCGGGCAGGTTGTGGTGTTCGGCCTCGGTCCAGAGGCGGTAGCAGGTGCCGGGGGCCAGGCGACCGGCGCGACCCCGGCGCTGGTCGGCGGCGGCGCGGGCCACGGGCACGGTTTCCAGGGTCGTGAAGCCGGTGCGCGGCAAAAAGCGCGGCACCCGCGCAAACCCACCGTCCACGACCACCCGCACGCCCTCAATGGTGAGGCTGGTTTCGGCAATACTGGTGGCCAGAATGACCTTGCGGCGACCGGCGCGGGCGGGGCGCAGGGCCGCATCCTGAACTTCCAAAGGCAGCTCGCCGTGGAGTTGGTGCAGGTCGGTGTCGTCGGGCAGCGCGTCGGCCAGCTTGCGGGCCACGCGCTGCAAGTCGGCCACGCCGGGCAAAAACACCAGCACGTCGCCTTCGTGCTGGGCCAGGCTCTCGCGCACCTGACGGGGCACGAGTTCGGCCAGCCGTTCGCCGGGTTTGTTGGGCAGGGCCGCCGCCCGGCGCGGGTCGAGGTAGTGCGTGGCAACCGGAAACAAAAAGCCCGCCGACGACACCACCGGCGCGGCCAGCCACTGCCCCAGCCGCTGCGCTTCCAGGGTGGCGCTCATTAGCAGAATCCGCAGTTCCGGCCGCAGCACGGCCTGGGCATCCAGGGCCAGGGCCAGGCCGAGGTCGGCGTTGAGGCTGCGCTCGTGAAACTCGTCGAACACGACCGCCGCCACGCCTTCCAGGGCCGGGTCGTCCTGCAACATCCGGGTCAGAATACCCTCGGTGATGACCTCAATGCGGGTGGCCGCCGACACCTTGCTGTCGAGCCGGACCCGGTAGCCAACCGTTTGGCCCACCGATTCGTGCAGGAGCTGGGCCAGGCGGACGGCAGCTCCGCGCACGGCCAGCTGGCGCGGTTCCAGCACCAGGATTTTATCGGCTGGGTTGCGCCAGCCGGCGGCCAGCAATTCGAGCGGCACCACGGTGGTTTTACCCGCGCCGGGCGGCGCTTCCAGCACCACGCGGGTGTGGACGGCCAGGGCGGCCCGCAAGCGGGGCAGCGCCTCAACGATGGGCAAATCGGGCAACGGCGGGAGGCGAAAAGCGGGCATCGCGCAAAGGTCGGGTACGGAGGCAAGAGACTGGCCGCAGCATACTGTTTGTCTAGAAACAGCAAAAATGCCACGCTGCCCAAGCGGCTAGCCACTCACGGGTTGGCCAGCAGGTGCGGGTGTTGCCGTTGCAAGGCGGCCAGCACTTCGGCGTGCGGGATGCGTTCCTGTTCGAGGCGCAGGTTTTTTTGCGCTAGTTCCCGGCAGAGGGCCTGCTCGGTAGCAGTGAGGTGCGGCAATACCGCCTGGGCAGCGGGTGGGGAGGCCACATGGTAGGGCTGGTGGCGGTGGAGGGTGTCGGTGTCCATCAAAAAGGCTTGTGCCTGCGGACAATAGCACCGCAGTTGGTTCAGAATCTGAAAGCCAGCCGCGTCCAAATCGCCCCAGTAAATGAGCTGCCGGGAGAGCAGCCACGCTGCTTCTTCCACCAAATTAACAGCAAATCCCTGGCCCCACACGGCCACTGTGCCAACCAGCGGCGGCAGGGTCAGAAAGGTAATTTTGTTTTCGGTGATAAACACCGTGTGCCCCGGCGGCTGCAACGTCCGAAACGTGCTGCGCGGCACCAGAAACTCGCTCAGCCCAAACGAGAGCGTGGCGCTCAACTGCGGGTCGAGGATGCGCACGTACACCAGCGGCTCGGGTTCGCGCATCTGTAGCCTGGCCGCAAAGTTCCGGCCGCCAGCCTCAAATCGGGTCGGTACCAGCGTTGCCAGCAGGGCCGTAAGCACGGTTTCGTGCTCCTCCACAAATTTGGTATGCACGGGCACCGGCAATTCGCGCACATACAGCGCGGGCGGCTGCGGGCCAGCCACCGACAGAAAGTACCGACACACCCGCACCAGGTCGGGCCACACGGCCGGCGGGTAGGCCAGCCCCAGGCGGATGTGGGCTGCCAGCCAGTCGGGAGCCAATTCCGGCAACTGCTGGCGCAACAGCGCGGCCACCTCGGCCAGGTGGCGGGCCTGCCGTTGCGCGTCGCGCCCCAAAAACAGCAGCAACTCGGCGGCTGTGGCAAACACCACGCGGCGGGGCCAGGTCTGGTGGCCGAAACCGGCAGTGCGTAGCTGGGTGGTTTCGGTGTCGAGGCGGTAGCCGCCGGGGCGCTGGGGCTGGGCCAGCTCGCGCAGGCGGGGCATTTCTACCTGAAGCAACGTGGTGAGCGCGGCGGCCGTGGCGGGCAGGCTGCCCGCCACTTCCCACGGAAACAGTGCGGCCTCGGTGCCCTGGGCCAAGTGGCGCAGATAGTCGGTAAAGCGGCGCTCGGCTTTGCGGCGCAGGTCGGCTAAGGTGAGCAATGTTGTTTATTATCTAGGACTTACTGGGCGGCTTCGGCTCGTCGGGCGGCGGCGATGCGTTCGGTCAGCTCGGCCCGGCTCAGGTGAAACACCTGCGACGTGCGCCGGTCGGGGCTGGCGACGAAGTGGCAGCTATGCACAAATTCCTCGACCACCCCAATCTTGTCCACGGGCGTTACCACCAGCAGTTGAAGGTGCAGCTCCTGGCACAGGCGCATGAGGTAGCGCGAATTGTCGGCATCGAGCTTGCTGAAGGCTTCGTCCACGGCCAAAAACCGGAACGACTTGCTTTGCAGGCCCTGCTGGTTGATGCCAAACTGGTGGGCCACGGCCGCCCCCAGAATGGTGTAGGTGAGCTGGGCCTGCTGCCCGCCCGAGAGGCTGCGCGAGCTTTCATAGACCCGCAAAAGGGCGGCTGGCCCGTCGGCCGGGGCGGCCCCGGCCACCGGCTGGGCAAACTCGTGGGCCGCGAAGCTGAACCACTGCCGCACATCGGTTACTTCCTGCCGAAAGGCCCGGTCGCCCAATTCCTCAATCAGGGCTTTGATTTCGCGGAATGTAGCCTGCTGGCCGCCCAGCTCGGCCCCAAGGTCGGAATTAAGGTCGGTGCGGGTGTGGGCCAGCCGCCGCCGAAACGCATTGATGCGGGGCGTGTCGGTGGGCTTATGCACGAGGCGAATGAAGGTGGGCGCGGGCCGGCTGTTGAAGGTGATGCCGCGTAGCGACTGGTTCAGCTCGCGCAGGTCGCGCTCCAGGTTGGTTTTCTCGTTGTCGAGCGAAGCCCGGAAGTTGATGATGCCGATAGCCAGCTCCTCGCGCAGGTAGCGGGCAAACTGCTCGCGCAAAGGCGGCAGGGCTTCGTGTTCCAAGTGAGCCAGCACGGCCAGAAAGTCGGCGCAATTGGCCGCTTCGGGGTCGGCCGGGGGCACTTCCTGGGGCCAGTCGGCAAACTCGGCCAGGGTGGCATTGGGCGGGCTGGCAAAGCGTTCGAGCAGGCGGTCCACGGCTTTCTCGCTGTGCTCGTGCTCGTCGCGGGCGGCGCGGTGTTCGTCCAGCAGTTGCCGGGCGCTGCTCAGGCGGCGTTCCTCCCACTGTTCGTAGTCCAGCGCGGCAGCCAGCGGCGGCAGGTAGGGCGCGGCGGCGGCCAGTAGCTCCGGGGTGAGGGCAGGGCCGCCAGGCTCGTCGACGGCCTGGGCTTTTTGCTGGCGCTTTTTTATTTCCGACAGGCGGCGTTCCAAGTCCCACTTTTGCTTGTCTTGGTCTTTGCCCTTCGCCTCCAGTTGGCGCAGGGCCGCATCGGCGGCCGCCAACTGGTTTTCCAATTCCCGCAGTTGGTCGCTGCTGGCCAGCAGGCGCTTTTCCTGCTCGTCTGCTTCCAGCAACGCCCGCACGGTGCTGGCCTCGTCGAGGGCAGCGTAGTCATCAAACTGCAATAGGTCGCGGGCGGCCTGCCGTTGCCGGTCGCGGGTGCGGTGGTCGGCTTCAAGGCCGTCTTGCTCGGCTTCCAACGCTTTGATTTGACCATCGTAGCGGACCAGCAGCGTTACGCAGTTGGCTTGCTTGGCCAGGTTGTTCCAGCCCAGCACGTAGCGGCCCGTGTCTTCCAGGGGGCGGCGGTCGTCCTTTTCGTGGCGGTTGCCCCGCCGAATCAATCCCTCGCGGGTAAGAGCGTGGCCGTCGTGCTGCTGTAACTCGGCCGTATCGTGGGCGCACAGGTGCGGGAAGTGCTGCCCCACCTGCTGGCTCAGCCAGCCCCGAAGCGGCGACGTGTCCAAAAAGTCAAGCTGCCCGCCCACCGTCCGGGCCGGAAAAGCCGCCTGCCCCGCCCGGCCGAGGGCCGCCGCGTCGGGCAGGCGCTGATAGACGAGGCGCAGGCCCAGGCGGGTGCGGTTCACGTACTCGGTCAGCGGAGCGTAGTGGGCAGCGGGCACCAGCAGGTGCAGGGCAAAGCCATGAAGCAGCTTTTCCAGGGCCGGTTCCCAGGCGTGGGCATCGGGGCGCACTTGCAGCAGTTCGCCGGCAAAGGGCAGGTCGTCGGGGCTGAGCGCGGCGTGGCCCAGGTGGGCCAGTAACTTACGGCGCAATTCCTGTAAGTCGCGGGGGATTTTACTGCCCGGCCGGGCGCGTAGCTCGGCCAGCTCGTCGGCCACGTCGCGGTGTTGCTGCCGGGCTTCGGTTAGCTTGTTCAGCAACTCGGCCAGCGCCGTGTTGGCCCCGGCCAGAGCGGCTTGCAGGGTGGCCTCGCGCTCGGTGGCCTGCTGGCGCTGCCGGCCAAACAGGTCCGCATCGGGCCGGGGGCTGAAACCCAGGGCCTGGGCAAATCCGGCGTAGCGGTGGGCGGTTTGCTTTTGCTGGGCCAGGGTGCTCTGCAACTGGGCGCGGCGGGTTTTCAGGGCTTCGCGCTGCTGGTTGGCTTCGTTGTTTTTGAGGGCCGCGTTCAGGTTGTCGCGCTGGTCCTGGGCCGTTTCTTTTTCGCGGGCGGTAGTCTTGACGGCGTAGTTCAGGCGGGTCAGCTCCTCGTCGGTTGCTTCCAACTCCTCGTGCAGAGCCTGGGCCATGCGCTCGCTCAGGAGCCGATGCACCAGTGCCCCCAGCAGCTCGGCCTGGGCCTGCCGGGTCTGGGCCTGCTGCCACTGCGCATGGGCAGCGGGCAGCGGGGCCAGCAGCTCCACCTGCCGGGTGGCCTTGCGAATGGCTTTGTCAATAGCTAGTAGTTGCCCATATTGCTGCTGAAGGCGCTCGAAGGTGCTTTCGGCCGCGCCCTCGCTCAGCATTTCGTGGCGCACGAAGTGGTTGAGGCTGGTCAGCTCTTTCAAAGCCACGCTTTTGCCAAACAATGCCAACGCTTTTTCGCCCATGCCCATCAGGCCCCGCAGCCGAGTGGCGTAGGCCGCAAACGACGGAAAAAACTCGGCCTGGCACGCGCCGGTCAGCCGGCCCTTCCATTTGCCGGCGGGGTCGAAGCTGCCCAAATCGGAAATGCCCAGCGCGGCCGGGGCCAGCAGAAAATCGGTGCGCAGCTCGCCGCTGGGGCGGTAGCGAAACACTTGGGCCACGGTCAGGCGCAAGTCGAGGCCGGTGTTTTCAAAGCAGGCCAGCAGCACGGTGTGGCTGCGTTTGTCGCGCAGGGCTTCGGCGCTGGCCCGCTGCTGGCCTTCGCGCTGGGTTTGGCCGTAGTGGCCCAGCACGTAGGTTTCGTCCGAGCGTTTTTCTTCGGCCCGGCTGCCGCGCCCGCCGCTGGTGCCGGCGGCGGCGTTGTACACGCGCTGGCCCGTGCCGCCGGGCGGCACCAGCAAGGTCAGCAGGGCATCGAGCAGGGTGGTTTTGCCCGCGCCGTTGGCCCCGGTCAGCAGGGCATTGCGCCCGTCGAAGGTCAGCCGCTGGGGCGTGCCATCAAAGGTGCCCCAGTTCAGGATTTCAAAGTACGCCAGCCGGTAGCCGGCCTGGGCCGCCGAGGGCGCTGGAGCAAACAAGGACATCATCGGGGGAGAAAATAAGGCGGTGAAAATTCAGGGCCGGCGGCCCGCCCCGTTCAGGCAGCGGCGGGGCCGGGGTCGGCAAAATCCAGCGGCTGGCCGGTAGCTTGCCGGGCGTGGCCGGCCAGGGCCTGCTGAAATTCTTCCAGCATTTCCGGCGAAAGCCGGGCCATGAGAATGCGCCGCACCTCGTAGCGCGAGCGGCGCGGGTCGAGCGGGTCGTCGTGGCGCAGGGTTAGCATTCCCAGCTCGCCCAACTCGCGCACGTAGCCCCGGATGGTTTTCAATAGCTTCACTTGGTTGGGGGCGGGCGGCAGCAGCAGGGCCACCCGCTCCTGCACCTCGGCCAGGCTTACAAGCAGTTTGGGGCCGTCGGGCTGCCCGGCCTGGTCGTATTCGCCCAGCCAATGCCGGAGCACCACGGCCAGCAGGCTGGTTTCGTAGCTCAGCGGGTGCTGTCGCAGCAGCGGGCGCAGGCCGGGGCTGGTCCCGTCGCCGGGCGCGTCGTTGTCGTCGGCCCCATCGATTTGGTCGGCGGCCGCGTCGTCGCCGCCGGCCACGGCCGCGTCGTGCAGAAAAGCATAGCCGTCCTGCGGGGCCATTTCCAACTGCAAGCCAATGGATGCAAAGTAGTCGGTCAAAGGCCCCAGGTGCGTTTGCAGCGCCTTCCAGAGTCGGGCATCGTCCTCATAAATCGGCCCCAGCAACAACTGGCGGGCAGACCAAGCAAATGGCTGAATCATAGCATTAAAAATTCAAACGATTGCTGGGTGTAGGTGTGCTGGGCTGCGCCGGGGTCGCATCGGCTTGCATCTTCCGGCCGGGTTTCTCACTCGCGGCGATACACGATGTGAGGCACCCGCAAGCCGCCGCGCGTGCCGCTGGCATCGAGCGGCACTACCACGGCGGGGGCATCGGCATCGAGCAGGTGGGGGCCGCCAATTTGCTCGGCGGCCAGGGCCACGTAGGCCACCACCTCGGCCAGGCCCTGGGTGGGCGGAAAGCGGGCCAGCACCACTGGCAGCGGCACCGACGGCTGCTCGGCCAGTAGCGTAGCCAGGTGCTGGCGCAGGCGGGCGGTGTCCACGGCCAGGTGGCGCAGCAGGGCCACCGCCACCTCGGCCGGCAGCTCGACGGGTGCGGCGGCGGGCAGCGCCGCCGGGGCAGACGGCAGGGGCAACGCCGGCGGCTGCGGCCCGTGGGCGAGCCGCCCCCAGGGCAACCCCAGCACCGGTCGCCCCGCCACACACAAGCCCGGCCCGGCCGCGCCAGGGCGCACGCGCAGGGCCAGCGCCACGCGCTGAATGCCTTGCGTAGCCGCCAGGGCACGGCGGTGCTGGCGCGGGTGTCGGCTGGTGATGAGCCGGTGCAGGCGTTCGGTGAGCTGTTCGCTGGCCTGCTGCACCCGGCGGGCTTCTTCATAAAGGTAGCTTTTGAGCTGCCGCAAAAATCCCAGGTCCGATTCGGCGGCCACGCCGCGCTGCTGCACCAGCTCGTCCGTGGCGGCCAGCAGCTCGTTCAGTTGCTGCTGTTGGGCTTCGCCGGTCAGAAAATCCCAAAAGGCGTAAAAGCTGCGGCCCTGGTCCTGCTCTTTCAGCTCGGCCCGGGCATTCAGGGCAAAGCCTAGGGCCTGCCCTTTGGTGGTGCTGGCTTGCAGCTGGCGCTGGTAGAGTTCGAGCAGCACCCGGCGCAGGTTCTCGTCCACGTCCCGAAAGTCGGTGCCCAACTCCTTGCCCTGGCGCACGATGAGGTCAAACTTTTCGCGTACTTCCAGGTCATCGTAGGCCTTCACCCGGCCGGTGCGCTCTATCAAGCGCACCTCGGCCTCGATGGCCCGCCGGTCTTTTTTCAGTTCGCGCAGGCGCTGGGCAGGGTCGGCGTGGCTGCCCTCCACCAGCGCCAACAGTTGGTCGAACAGGTGGCGCAGGCGCGAACCGGTGCCCACAAATTCGCGGCGGTCGAGGCCCTCCAGCCAGAGCAGGGCCTTTTCGCTGGCCGAGGTCAGGTCGTACCAGGGCTGGCCGCTTTCGTCGGGGGTTAGCGAGAGGTAGCCCTCGTCGGCCCACCGGCTGAGGTAGCGCCGGGCCAGCGCCGGCCCGGTGTCGGGCGCGGCAAAAAGCTGACCTTCGGCGCTGGTTGCTGGCAACTCGTCGGCTTCCGGCACGTGCGCCAGGGCTTTGAGGTAGTCGGCCAACTGTGCCGTGAGCTGCGGCTCGGCCACGGCCCGCCCGCTGCTGCTTTCTGCTTTAAACTCTTGATGGAGAAAGCTTAATAACAAGGCTGCGTGGCGCAGTCGCAACAGCCGGGCCGCCGGGGCGTGCGTGAGCAAATGCTGGCATTTGTGGTAGTCCATGACCGTTCACAGCGTTTGCGGGGCAAGGTAAGGGTTTTTTTGCTAATAATCATAGCCCTGGCTTAACATACCATGGTGGTTTTGCCCGCGTGGTGCTGGCAGCGCCTCAACGATGGGCAAATCGGGCAACGGCGGCAGGCGAAAAGCAGAAGGCATTGGTTCAAAAGTAAGCACCCAACCAGCGCTGCCGCCAATCATTACCCCACGAATCTACTCATCCGATAGCACAACCGGCGCATCCACCGAATCGGGCACGGTAGCGGGCACGGGCGGAACCACTGGTAGCCGGGGCACTACCCGCACGGTTTCGGGCACAACGGGCCGGGCCACGGGCTGCGGCACCGTTGGCCCGATTTCCACAGTTTGCACCGTGTCGGCGGCCGTGAGGCTGGTGCTGCCGATGTGTTCCGAAGGATGCGGGTTCAGGTTGAGGTACAGCACCAACGCCAGCAGCGCCAGCAAGCCGCCCAGGGCCAGCACCAGGTTGAGGTAGTTGCGGGGCGTGGGCAGGTCGTCGGGTTGGTCGGCCTCAACAGCCCGGGGTTCGGACCGGCCGGGTGGGAGCGCGACAACAGGCGGCGCAAAAACCAGTTCCGCCACCACCGGCTCCAGGGCGGCGGGGACCCCGGCGGAGGCAACCGCTTCCGCCGGGGCTGCTTCGCCAAACACCAGCTTGCGCTTTAATGCCTCAAACTCGGCCGGGGTCAGGGTGCCCGCGTCCAGCAATTCCTTCAGTTGGCGCAGCGTATCGAGGGGCGACGGCGTGGGGTCCATGCGGGGAGTTATTTGGCGTTCAGGGCCGACAGGCGGTCGCGGCGCTGTTGCAGGTGCAGCCGGTCGTGTTCGCGGGTCTGGGCGTTCTGGATGAGCATGACCGAGTCCTGCACTACCTTTTTGACGTTGAGCTGGTTTTGGTATTTCAGGGTTTCAATTTTGGCCAGGTTTTCGGTGGTGTTTTTGCGGGTGTCCTGCTCGTCTTTTTCCAGGCGGGCGCGTTCTTTTTCACTTTCTTTGACCTGCTTTTCGGCGGCGGCCACCAGGTCGCGGTAGGCTTTGAGGCGGGCGGCGGCGGCAAAATTCTGGGTGATGCCGCGCAACGCCGCAAACTCACTGGGGTTGCCAGCGGCCGTGAAAAACGTGTGGTCGTCGTAGCCGCCAAACAGTGCCACCTCGGTCACCGAATCGGAAGGCGCGAGGAACGAGGCGTACAAATCCACGAGTTTGTTGGCCACGCTGCTGGCCTGCACCTGCCGGGCCGAGGCCACCGTGCTTTTGCCAATGCCCAGCACCCCGCCGTTGCGAAACTTGACGCTGTAATTGGTTTTCATCCAGTCCAGAAAGTAGTCGCGCACGTCGCTGGCCTTGCCGTCCACGTCCACCTTGAGGGCGAAGCGGGCGTGGCCGTCGTAGCTAAGTTCGCCGGGGCGCACGTCGTAAAGCTGGGCAGTGGCGGCGTTCAGCAGCAGCAAGTTGAGGGCCGCAAGCAACAATAGTTTAAGCATGGGGAAGAAAGTAAATCAGCGCAGTTCCTGCCGGTCAAACGCGGCCTGCAAGTCGGCCCGCATCCCCTGGAAACGTTGGGTGACGGCGGCCAGAAACTCGGCATCCAGCAGCTCGCGGGCTTCGGCATCGGTGCCGGTCAGCAGGTCCAGTTCCGGGATTTTGTAGGTTTGTTCGAGGTTGCCCTGTTCGAGTTTGAGCAGAAATTTTCCGTTCCAGGCCAGCAGCGTGATTTTGACCTGGGGGTGCGGAATGTCGGCAACGTGGCGCATGGAACGGGGCAAAAACTGCGGGCGAAGATACGGCCAGCGCCCGTTGCGGAAACGACGAGCGCCGCAATTTTCAGCGCGGCAAACCCCGCCCTACCTTTGCCTGCGATATGGAACGCCTCATCATTCTCGACTTCGGTTCGCAGTACACCCAACTCATTGCCCGGCGCATCCGGGAGTTGCACGTTTTCTGCGAAATCTTCCCCTACACCCACGCCCCGCACCTCGCCCTGAGCGACGACATTCGGGGCGTTATTTTGTCCGGTTCGCCCTGCTCGGTGCGCGATGCCGACGCGCCCAACCCCGACCTAAGCCACCTGCTGGGCCACGTGCCGGTGCTGGGCGTGTGCTACGGGGCGCAGTTGCTGGCGCAGCAGGGCGGCGGCCAGGTGCTGCCCGCCACCATCCGCGAATACGGCCGGGCGCGGCTCACGACCCTCGACTACACCTCGCCCCTGCTCCACGACCTGCACCCCGATTCGCAGGTTTGGATGTCGCACGGCGACACCATCCAAACCCTGCCGCCGGGCTGCGCCGTCATCGCCAGCACCCCGGAAGTGGTCGTGGCCGCCTTCCACGTCACCGGGCAGGACACCTACGGCATTCAATTCCACCCCGAAGTGACGCACAGCACCGAAGGCAAACAGCTGATGTTCAATTTTGTGGTGAACGTCTGCGGCTGCTCTCAAAGCTGGACTTCCGAGCACTTCGTGGACTCGACCGTGGCCGCGCTGCAAGCCACCATCGGCCCCGACGACCAGGTGATTCTGGGCCTCTCCGGTGGCGTGGACAGCAGCGTGGCAGCCCTGCTGCTGCACCGCGCCATCGGCCCGCGCCTGCACGGCATTTTCGTGGACAACGGCCTGCTGCGGCAGGACGAATTTGCGTCGGTGCTAACGGCTTACGAGGGCCTGGGCCTGAACGTAACGGGCGTGAACGCCGCCCCGGAGTTCTACGCTGCCCTGGCGGGCCTCACCGACCCCGAAGCCAAGCGCAAGGCCATCGGCCGCACGTTCATTGAAGTGTTTGACCGCGAGGCGCAGAAAGTGGACGGAGCCAAGTGGCTGGCCCAGGGCACCATCTACCCCGACGTAATCGAGTCAGTGTCGGTGCGCGGCCCGTCCGTGACCATCAAAAGCCACCACAACGTGGGCGGCTTGCCCGAAAAGATGCACCTCAAAATTGTGGAGCCGCTGCGGATGCTCTTCAAAGACGAGGTGCGCGAAGTGGGGGCCACCCTGGGTCTGCCCGCCGAAATCCTCAACCGCCACCCCTTCCCCGGCCCCGGCCTGGGCATCCGCATCCTGGGCGACATCACGCCCGAAAAAGTGGACCTGCTACAACGCGCCGACGGCGTGTTCATCAACCTGCTCAAGCAACACGACCTCTACCAGCACGTGTGGCAAGCCGGGGCCATGCTGCTGCCCGTGCAAAGCGTGGGCGTGATGGGCGACGAGCGCACCTACGAACGGGTGGTGGCCCTCCGCGCCGTGACCAGCGTGGACGGCATGACCGCCGACTGGGCGCACCTGCCCTACGAGTTTCTGGCCGAAGTCAGCAACAAGATTATCAATCAGGTACGCGGCATCAACCGGGTGGTGTACGACATCAGCAGCAAGCCACCCGCCACGATTGAATGGGAGTAACCCGCCCCCGCCGATTCATTTGTTCAACCTAGTTGAATTGGCAGTTTTTTCCCGCAAAAACTGGAACAGCGGCGGCAACACCGAGACGGCAATGATACCGTAAATGACCAGCGTGAAGTTGTGTTGCACCCAGGGGATGTTGCCGAAAAAGTAGCCCGCCAGCGTGAGCGAAATCACCCACAGGGCGGCTCCGGCAATGCTGTAAGACGCAAAAAACCGGTACTTCATGGTGCCCACGCCCGCCACAAACGGGGCGAAGGTGCGCACGATGGGCACGAAGCGGGCCATGATGATGGTTTTGCCGCCGTGCCGGGCATAAAACGCCTGGGTTTGGTCCAGGTATTTGCGGTTGAGGAATTTGAAACTTTCCCGAAACACCTTCGGCCCCAGATAATCGCCCACGAAATAGTTGAGGTTGTCGCCGATGAAGGCCGCCGCCATCAGCAGCGGAATCAGGAGCCACACGTTGAGCAACGGGTGGCCGGTTGTGGGGTTTTGCTGGGCGGCCAGGGTGCCCGCCACAAACAGCAGCGAGTCGCCGGGCAGGAAGGGGAAAACGATGACCCCGGTTTCGGTGAAAATGATGAGGAACAGGATGAGGTACGTCAGGTTGCCGTAGTTGTTCACCACGTCCACTAATGTTTTGTCGAGGTGCAGGAGTAGGTCGAGAAAGTGCTTGAGAAGTTCCATGCGTGGGGCCAGCGAAGGCACGAATGAGGCGAGTGCAAAGCGCAAAGAAAACCCCGCGCCGCCGAAAGCTGGCGAAACCTGGCACGGTAATGCGTAAGGGGGTTGGTCCCGGCTGCTGGCTAACTTCAAGGCGGGCTTTGTCGTTGGAGGTCGCAAAGCAGGCGGTTACTTTTCTTCACCCGTTGTTTTTCTGTGTCATGATTATGTATCCTCCCGGGGACTGGTGGAAGGCCCTGCGCCGCTTCCACACGTCCGCAGTCATTCGATTGCTGCTCAAGCGTGTGCTGGTAGTGGGCGTGTACGGCGTAGCGATTGCCGTGGCGAGCATCAATTTCCACACCGTCACGCTCACCATTGGCCGCGAGTACCTGTCGGTACTCGGCATTTTGCTGAGTTTGCTGTTGGTGTTTCGCACCAATACCGCCTACGACCGCTACTACGAAGGCCGCAAGGTGTGGGGGGTGCTGGTGTCGCAGTGCCGGGGGCTGGCAATGGAAATAAATGCCCTGCTGCCGCGCGAGGCCAAAAGCAGCCGCCGCTACTTCGCCGCCCTCATCTCCAACTTCCCCATTGCCCTGGAAGGCAGTTTGCGCAACAACATCCGGTTCGATAAAATGGAAGCCACGCCCGATGTCATGGAGCGCCTGAAGGTGGCCGAAAACGCGGCCACTACCATTATTGCCGTGCTGATGGAAAGCATGGAGCAACTCCGCAAAGTGGAGATTTTCGACCCCATGCACCTCATCAACATCAAGCAGCACTACCTGGGCATGATGGCCGTGAACGGCACCTGCGAACGCATCAAGGCCACGCCCATCCCCTACTCGTACAGTTTTTTTATCAAATGCTACATTACCGTTTTTATTTTAATTATGCCGCTGGTGCTGGTTGCTTCGAGCGGCTACTGGATGGTGCCCTTTACCATGATTGGGGCCTACGCCATGCTGGGGCTGGAAATGATTGGCAACGAGATTGAAAACCCCTTCGGCTACGACAGCAACGACTTGCCTATCACGTTGTTGTCGAACAAAATCCGGGTGAGCGTCCACGATTTGCTGGGCGCGGAACTTCCCGACGAAAAAAAGGAGTGGGTCAGGCGGCCTTATGAAGTAGTTCATTAAAAAGTTCAACAAAAAAGCGGATTAGTCCTGTAAAATTTTAGCTTTTAGCTAATTTGTGGCCCGTTCTTTGCAAAAACAATTTACCTCGCAATAAAATCTTCAAAAAGTCCTAATTTTTACCCAACCTTGTATTTTATGTTCCGTAAAAGGCCCACATTTCAATTACCAGAATTACTCCTGTCTTCTTCCAACCCTCACATTTTTATCACAATGCAACCTATTCATACTTCCAAAAGATGGTTCAGTAGCGCCTTGCGCCTACTAACCGCCGCATTGGTGCTGGCCCTGAGCCTGGGCACCGCTTCTCAAGCCCTGGCCGGTTCGGGCTTTTTCAACGACTACATCATCGTGACGGGTAGCGGGGCAGGTGCTACCCACAGTGGTGCAACCTACTACTACCACGCCAACGCCACTTCTAACGATGCCTTTCAGGGCACTGACTTGGGCACTTTCGACCGCAATACCGGTTCGCTCGTTATTGAAGGGGCGCAGTTGCACACGTTTGAAAACGGCGGCGATGTCATCAAGGACTCGACCCGGATGTTCTTTCGCATTTACAAGCAAACGGCTGCCAATGGCGATGTCGGGCAGGGGTATTCGTACCAGCCCGTGGCCATTCCGCAAACGGGAACGGGCAGCACGCCTGGCGACCGCACCTTCGAAACCACTAGCGGGCGCATCATTCGCCCTAATACGACCATTGACCCGATAAACGTCATTCGCTTTGCCAGCGGCCCCGGCGTGTACGTGGTAGAGGTATACTTCCGCGCCGTGGGCACCAACGGCGGCACCCGTTTTTACATCTACGACTCCAACAGCAGCGCCAACTACCGGGCCACGTTCACCATCAGCGGCACCGATGCCACCAGCGGCCAATCTTTGGTAGGGCAGCCCACGACCATGTGGCTGGGCGGCGTGAACCCCGGCGCAGGCTGCGACCCGCTGAACCCGGTGACTCCGCCCACGCCCTCCCAAACCACGTCCGAGTTGGTAGATGCTTCGGAGTGGTTCGACCCGCTGCTGTGGACCAACGGCGTACCGACGCAAGTGACCAACACCGAAGTGCCCAACTACAGCGGCAATCAGTGTGTGGTGTACCCCAACATTCGCACCACTGCCCAAAAAGGACCGGCCCTGGTTAAAAACCTGACTTTGCGTGGCAACAACACCGGCGACCGCAGCATTCTTCGCTTGCTTAACGGTGAGTTGCAGCTATACGGTGACTATGTTGACGAAGCAAACTCGTTCATTGGCCGTGCTAACACGACCTTCAGCATTGTTGGCCCACGTGACCAATCGTTTACCGGTTCAGCATTGTTTTTTAACGTCAAAGTGGACGGTTTGACCGCTGGCGGCGCTCCGACCCGTAAGACGTTGGTGGGGTCTATGGTGGTAAATCAGGTGCTGACAATGGTGAACGGGGTGTTGGTAACAGGCTCTGCTAACTCATCGGCCACGCGGGTGCAGTTGGCCAGCACCACCAACACCGACCCCGGTGGGCAGATAGTTGGCGAGAGCGAAACTTCCTACGTAGAAGGCTACGTGGTGGCCACCGAGGAGCCGTTCACCGGCATCACGCAGGCGTTTGGCAACATTGGTTTGGACCTTACTTTCACTGGCCCCGGCACCCCCGGCCCGACGGAGGTGACGCGCAGCACGGGGTTCTCAGCGGCGGGGCTGCTCGGCAGCAAGCCCAGCATTAAGCGTTTGTACGGCGTTCGGCCTACTAATGCCAACAATACTGGCAACCCATTGGTAGCCCGCATGGGCTTCCGCTACCTCGACCGTGAGTTGCAAGGCGTTGGCCCTCAACCTTCCACTACCAACCTGGACGAAACCCAGCTCACCATCTGGGTATCGAGTGCCGGGGGCGGAGGCTTCCAGAACCTGGGCCGCGACCGCATCAACCCGGGCGGCAACCGCGTGACCCAAAACGGCATCAACACCTTTGCTACTTTCACGCTGGGCGAAAACCAAACCCCGCTGCCGGTACACCTCATCTACTTCACTGCTCAGCGCACCGCCAAAGGCACCCTGGTGAACTGGGGCACTGCCATTGAGAAAGACAACGCCGGCTTTGAGGTGCAGATGAGCCTGGACGGGCACGAGTTTACGACCCTGACCACGGTAACCCCGGCCAGTACCAGCAGCACTTCGGCCCACTACTACACTTACACCGATGCCGTGGCCCACACCGGCAACGTGTACTACCGGCTGCGGCAGGTGGACACCGACGGGACGGTTACCTACACCCCGGTGCGGGTCGTGAACTTCGGTGGCGCTGGGGCCGCTGTCGCGAACACCACGTCGTCGGTGTTCCCCAACCCCTTCCACGAAGGGGAGCAGTTGCTGATGAGCCTGAAAACCCGCAGCACCGGCACCGCCGTGGTGCGGATTACCGATGCCCTGGGCCGCGAAGTGGCCCGGCAGCAAATGGAAGTGGCAGCCGAGGCCACCACCCTCAGCCTGCCCTCGCTGGACAGCAAGCCCGCCGGGCTGTACCTGGTGCAGTTGGCCTTGCCCGGTGGCGCAGTGCAGACCATCCGAATCCAGAAGCAGTAATTTTAACTCGCTGTGATGCAAATAAAACGCCGGTTCTCGCAAGAGGCCGGCGCTTTTATGTACACACCCGGCAACTTGTCAGTTGCCAACGGGTAGCTGTCGCCAATCGCTGGACTATTGGAGACGAGCGAAACCTGAGGTTCAGCTATAATTTATCTGCCGATACAATTTGTAATCTTCGTTCTTTTTCAACTCCTTAACCTGATTTTAGGATTATGCCACAACTCTTTCCCCCGGCGCTACCCGCCAAGATGCCCACGGGCCTCTGCCAACCCCTGCCCCGCAAAATACTGGCCCTGGGGCTGGCTTTGGCCTTGGGCGGCCACGCCGCTGCCCAAACGGTGCCGAGCTACGCTTTTTCGCAAACGACGGGCACCTATGTGCCCCTGACCGGCGGCACAGTGCAGGCAACGGCCTCGGCCTCGGACGACTTGGATACCTATGTCCAAGCGAACCTGCCCATTGGGTTCACATTCCGCTTTGCAGGTACCAACTACACCTCTTTTTCGCTTTCGGCAAACGGATTTATCACGTTAGGAACCACTGCTCCCACTGGTTTTGAGTCGCCTATCTCATCGTCTACAGGCTACGATGCAGCCCTGGCCCCGTTCGGAGCCGACCTGGCGGGCAACACAGCGGCGGGCACGGCGGGTGAGTTGCGCTACCAGACCCTGGGCGCAAGTCCGGGCCGGACGCTGGTGGTGCAGTTCAGCAACTTCCAACCGGCTGGCAGCAGCAGTACGCTGCTCAATTTTCAAATCCGGTTGGACGAAACCAGCAACATCGTGCGCTTTGCCTACGGCCCGTTTCAGGTGGCCCCCGGCCTGAACACCCAGGCCGAGGTAGGCTTGCGAGGTGCCGCAACGGGCAGCAGCACTGCTTATAACAACCGGGCGACGACCACCGACTGGACCCAGACCACGCCCGGCACCAGCCGCACGGCCACCATGCGGCTGACTCCCGCCGTAAAGCCGCCGCTGGGGCTGGAGTTTGCCTTTACGCCCCCCAATGCCTGCCCCTCGCCCCAGCAATTGAGCGTGAACAGCATCACGCCGACCTCGGCCCAACTCACATTTACGGCTGCTTCGCCGACACCCAGCGGGGGCTACACGGCCACCATTTCGCCAGCTCCGAGTGGCGGCAGCCCACAGGCCGTCAGCGGTTCGCCGTACAACCTGACGGGCCTGACCGCTGGCACCACCTACAACGTGTCGTTGGTGAGCGACTGCACCGGGGGCGGCACGTCGGTGCCCGCCACGGTATCCTTCACCACTCAGGCGGGTTGCACAGCCCCCAGTGCCGTGACGGCCAGCAGCACTACTACGACCACGGCCCAGGTGAACTTCACACCCGGTAATGGCAATCTGAGCTTTGTGGCCACGGCCACGCCGGTAGCGGGCGGCAACGGCCCCGTTACGGCCAGCGGCCCGGCTTCGCCCCTCACCCTGACGGGCCTTACGGGCGGTATCCTCTACAACATCACCGTGACGGGCAACTGTGCCGGGGGCGGCAGTGCCACCTCCGCCCCCCGTACGCAACTTATTACTTCGCCCTCGCCTAACGACGACCCCGCCACGGCCCAGGCCCTGACCATCAACCCGACCTGCGTGGTGACCAATGGGGCCAACGTGGGCGCAACCACCACGGTGCCCAACGGTTACACCAATCCCGGTTGTAGCGGCGCCCTCAACCCCAAAGACGTGTGGTACAGCTTCACCACCCCGACCAGCGGCGTGGCCAGCGCCGGAGTGCGCGTGACGGTGGGCGGCCCGGTGGCCGGGGCCGTGCGGGTGTTTGCCACCGCCAACGGGGCCAGCGGGCCGTTCACGCCAGTGGCTTGTTCGGCCGGACCCACCAACAATACGCAGGCCCCGGCCTTTGAGGCCACGGGCCTGACACCCGGCACCGCATATTACATTTCGGTAGCAGGCTACGGCTCTAACGATTTGGAGGGCGTGTTCACCATCTGCCTGACCAATCCGAATAGTTGCCTGGCCCCGCCGGCAGTGGCCGCCAACGGCCTCACCAGCACCAGCGCCAACATTGCCTTCAACGCCAGCACGGGCGCGGCCACCTACACCGTGACCTACACCGCCACCGGCGGCACCGCCCAAACGGCAACGGGGGCCACGTCGCCCATTGCCCTGACGGGCCTGACCCCGGCAACCATTTACTCGGCCACTGTGCGGAGCAACTGCGGCGGGGGCGTTTCGGCTACTTCCTCGCCCGCCATCAGCTTCACGACCAGTGCGCCCCCGTGCGCCGCCCCGACCAACGTGACGGCGGGTAGCATCAGCAGCACCAGCGCCAGCATTTCGTTTGGCGCGGGCACCAGCGCCACTTCCTACACCGTAACCTACACGCCGCAGGGCGGCACGGCCCAAACGGCCACCGGTACCTCGTCGCCCGTTGCGTTGAGCGGCCTGACGGCGGCCACTACTTACAGCGTGACCGTAACCAGCAACTGCGGCGGCGGGGTCGCGGCTACGTCCTCGCCCGCCGTTAGCTTCACGACCAGCGCGGCTCCATGCGTGGCCCCTATCAACGTAGTGGCTGGCGGTGTGACGCAGACCAGCGCCAGCATCGGCTTCACGGGTGGGGCGGGGGCCACGGGCTACATCGTGAGTTACACGCCGCAGGGCGGCAGTGTGCAAACTGCTTCGGGCAGCGCTTCGCCCATCGCCTTGAGCGGTTTGACGGCGGCCACCACCTACAGCGTCACCGTGACCAGCAACTGCGGCGGGGCCGCTACGGCTACCTCCTCGCCCGCCGTTAGCTTCACGACCAGCGCGGCTCCTTGCGTGGCTCCCACCAACGTGGCCGCTTCGGGCATTACGCAAACCAGCGCCAGCATTGCCTTTACATCGGGGGCGGGGGCCACGAACTACACCGTGACATACGCCGCCACCGGCGGCACGGCTCAAACCGCTACCGGCGCTACTTCGCCTATTGCTCTGACAGGCCTGACTCCGGCCACGACCTACAGCGTGACGGTGTCCAGCAACTGCGGTGGCCAGACTGCTACCTCGGCCCCGGCCGTGAGCTTCACCACTACCAGCCCCGTCACGCCCTGCACCGCGCCAACCAACGTGACGGCCACCAGCATTACCAGCACCAGCGCCAGCATCAACTTCGCGGCAAGCACCGGAACTACGAACTACACCGTGACCTACACTGCCATCGGCGGCACGGCCCAAACGGCCACCGGCACCACGTCGCCCATTGCCTTGAGTGGCTTGGTGGCGGCCACCAGGTACGGCGTAACCGTGACCAGCAACTGCGGCGGCGGCCAGACCGCTACTTCAGTCCCAATCATTAATTTCACCACCGGCGCCGCCCCGCTGACTGACCTGACCGTGAACAACGCCCAGAACGTGCAGGGCAGTTACAACAACGTGACCATTACCGGTCCCGGCGTGGCGACCCTGACGGGGGCTTTGACCGTGGCGGGCACCCTGGCCGTGGCGGGCGCATTGGTCACGAACTGCCAGGTTGTGAGCGGCCCCGGCAGCTTTGTGCTGCAAACCGGCGGGCGGCTGGAAATCTGCGACCCGGCGGGCATCAGCGCCACGGGCACGGCCAGCGGAGCCATCCAACTCGCGGGCACCCGCACCTTCGCCGGCGATGCCCAGTATGTGTACAACGGCACCGGGGCGCAGGCCACCGGCACCGGTCTGCCCCTGCAAGTGCAAAGCCTGACCGTGGCCAACGGCGCGGCCCTGACCCTGACCCGCAACCTGGCCCTGACCCAGGTGCTGGCCCTGACCAGCGGCGACTTGCTGCCCGACACCCACACCCTGCTGCTGCTGTCGGTGACTGGCCAGGGCACGGCCCTGATTGACAACACCGGCGGCACCGTGGCTGGCACCGGCACCATGCAACGCGCCCTCGACAACAACCCCGCCGCTGGCACCGGCTACCGGCACTACAGCTCGCCGGTGAGCAACGAAACCGTGGGGACGCTGGCGGCCCCGGGTTTCGTACCGATGTACAGCCTCACTTACAACAACAGCGCCACCTCGGCCCAGACCGCGCCGTTCCCGACGGTGTTCGGCTACGACCAGGGCCGCCTGACCATGAATGCGTCCAGCTACGTGGGCTTTGACAAGGGCTGGTTTTCGCCCGCTGCCACCGATGCAATGCTGCCAACCAATGGCTACACCGCCCAGGTGCCCAACGGCGTGGTGGTGGATTTTACCGGCACCTTCAACAACGGCCCCCAGAACACTGGCTCCCTGGACCGCACCACCGGCCCCGACGCGGGCTGGCACTTGCTGGGCAACCCCTACCCCAGCCCCCTGAACTGGAACACCGTGCTGCCCGCCCAACGCCCCGGCCTGGACGCGGCCATGTACGTGTACCAAAGCAGCGGCCCCTACACCGGCACCTACCGCACCTTCCTGCCCGGCACCACCACCACCGCTTCGCCCCTCATTGATGCCGGGTCCGGCTACTTCGTGCGGGTGTCGCAGGCGGGCACCCCCGCCGCCGTGAACCTGACCAACGGCAACCGCGTGACAACCTTCGGCCCCCAACCGGCCTTCGGGCGCGGCACGGCCCCGGCCGTCCTCGCCCTGCAACTCGCCTCGGCCACCAGCGCCGACGAACTGCTGCTGACCCTGAACGCCACCGCGCCCACCGCCTACGACCCCACCCGCGAAGCCACCAAGCTGACCAACCCCAACGGCCTGAACCTGGCCGCCCTGCGCGGCCCCGACCGCCTGGCCGTGGCCGCCCTGCCCCTGCCCACTGCCGCCGAAACCGTGGCTCCGCTCCTGCTCACTGCGCCCACCGCTGGCCCCTACACCCTGCGCCTGCCCGCCACGGCCACGGTGCCCGCTGGTCTCACGCTGTGGCTGCGCGATGCCGTAGCGGGCACCCAATCGCCCCTGGTGGCAGGGCCGGGCCTGGCCCTGGCGCTGCCCGCCGGGGTCAGCTTTGGCCGGTTCACGCTGGTGTTGCGCCCGGCCACCGTCACGGCCGCCGCCGCGCCGCTCACGGCTGCCACCGTGGGCCTCTACCCCAACCCGGCACCGGGCCGCTTCACGGTGCAACTGCCGCCTGTGGCCGGTGCCGCCACGGCCACCCTGGGCCTGTTCAATGCCCTGGGGCAGCGCATCGAAACCCGCGCCCTGCCCCTGACGGCTGGCGGAGCCAGCACCGAGTTTGGCGCGGTCCAGCAGTTGCCCAGCGGGGTGTACGTACTCCGCATTCAGGCTGGGGCCGCCAGCATTACCCGGCGGGTGGTGGTGGAGTAAGCCAGCCCCCGGCTCACAAGAAAGCGCCCGTTTCGTTTGAAACGGGCGCTTTCTTATTTACTACAGCCCAATGGGCTACCCTCGTGGCATACTCGTGCCCGGCTTGCCGGTCTTGGCGGCGGGCCGAAACATGGGGTCCACTGCGTCCATGTCGAGGAAGTGCGAGAAGGTGTCGCCGCGCAGGCCCAGGCGGATGGTTTCCAGGCTCACCACCTCGTTGGGGGCGATGTTGCCCAGGTTCACGTTGGCCCCCAGCAGCTTGATGAACCACACTTGCTGGGCTTTCTGCGGGGCTTCCCACAGGATTTTCTCGAACGGGATTTTGGTCAGAATTTCCTCGACCAGCCCCGACCGTACCTCGCCGGTGCTGCGAAACAGGCCCACGTTGCCGCCCTCGCGGGCCTCGCCAATCACCTTGATGGCCCCGGCGGCCAGCTCGGCTTCCATCTGGGCAATCCATTTGTAGGGCGGAATGATTTTCTCGGCATCCTTGGAACCCACCTCGCTCAGCACCTGCACCGACTTGCTCAGGTCGCGGATGTATTCGCACTTGCGCCCGTGGTCGAGGTCAATGCTGCCATCGGACACTTCGGCGTATTCCATGCCGTAGGTATCGAGCAAGCGGCGGTAGTCGTCGTACTGGTTGCGGATGATAAACGCCTCAAACAACGTGCCGCCAAAATAAACTGGCACCCCGGCCGCACGGTAGATTTCCAGCTTCTGCTTCAGGTTGGGCACCACGTAGGACGTGGCCCAGCCCAGCTTCACCACGTCGGTGTATTCGCCGCCCACTTCCAGGAAGTCTTCCACTTCACGCAGGCTCATGCCCTTGTCCATCACCATTGTGTAGCCCTGTTCGCGGGGTTTGGCCGTCCGTTCGGGCAGTTGTTGAATTTCGTAGTTCACGGAGCTAAAAAAAGAATTTAAGTAAGAAAAAAAGCCACCCGCATGGCTGCGGGCGGCTACAAAAGTAGGGGCGGGGCTTGCCCCCGCCCGAATCGCCGGAAAATCGTTGCAACGAAGCCAACGATTCGGGCGGGGACAAGCCCCGCTCCTACTTGCGAAACTGCTCAATCAGCCGCTGCAAGGCCGGTTGCTGCCGCAACTCCGGGAAATAATCAAACAGCAGCGTGTGCTGGTCGTAGTTGAGCGTGAGGGCCGTTTCCAGGGTTTGGTAAGCTTCTTTCAGGCGGCCATCGGCCAGCAGATAGGCGCACAGCATATAGTGGAAATGGGCTTCGTGCGGGTGCAGTTCCACGGCGTGGCGCAGCAGCTCGCTGGCTTCCCGGAAGTTGCCCTGCTCGTAGAGGATGGCGCTCCAGTTCACCCAGCCCTGGGCTTCCTCCGGAGCTACTTCGGTGGCTTTTTCGTAGGCTTCCAAGGCACTCACCACGTTGCCGACGTGGTTTTCGGCCGCGCCCAGGGCCGCCCAGTATTCGCCGCTTTCGTCGTACAGTTCCACGGCCTTGCGGAAGTAGTGCAGCGACTGGTACCACTGCTCCTGCTCCTGCAACAGCACGCCCAGCCCAAACCAGGCTTCGTCCATTTCGGGATTCACGTCCAGCGCCTTCTGGTAGTAGCGGCGGGCCGGCTCCCAGTCGCGCAGCTTCTCGTAGCACTCCCCGATGTTGCACAGCGCCTCGTCGGTCGGCTCGCCCGCAGGGTAGCTCAACTCGAATTCCGGGATGGCTTCTTTGTATTTTTCCAGGCACACAAAGCTGTCGGCCAGCCAGTGGTGGGCATCGTAGTGTTGCGCGTCAATCACCACGGCGTAGTCAAACGCCTCCACCGCTTTGCCAAAATCTTCCCGCCGGTACCAGTACTGCCCCAGGTTGTACCAGGCCGTCGCCGAGTACGGGTCATCATCAGTGAAGCGCCGGAAAAACTCCTCGTGTTCGTCCAGCCGCCCGCTGATGTCGAGGCAGTGCAGCAGTTCCTGCACGGCGGTTTCGTTGTCGGCATTCAGGCGCAGGCTCTGCTTGTAGTGCTTGGCGGCGCTCTTAAACTTATGCCAGCCCTGGTAGGCCAGCCCCAGGTTGAAGTGAATGTCTTCCCGGTCCGGTTCCAGGGCCAGCGCGGTCTGAAAAAACGCCACGGCTTCGGCCAGTTGGCCGCGCTGGGTGCAGATGATGCCCCGCGTCACGGCCACGTCGGCGTTGGTGGGGTCGAGGGTGGCAACGTGGTCAATCTGGCGTTCGGCTTCGGAGTAATCGCCGCGCATGGCCATCACCTGCGCCCGGTCGATGAGCAACTCGGTGGCAAACGGGTATTGCCCCAGCGCCGCCTCGCAGGCTTGCAGCGCCTGGTCGAACCGGGTGTTGGTCACGTAGTGGTCGATGATGTTTTCAAAGTCCTCCAAATCAAAGAAAGTCGATTCCTGCTCCGCCATCATGCGCTCGTAGCGGCGCACGGTGTCCAGCACAGTCCGGTGGTGTTCAAAATTCTCGTTCATGCGAATGACCAACCCGCGCCGGGCGCGGAATACTGCAAAAAATCCGGGGCCGGGTGTCGGCGGCCCCGTGGCGGCGCGAGCAGGCGCAGCCGTTCAATATTACTAACAATTCTACGAAAAAACCGTGCAACCGGTCGGCCCCTTTCCGTAACCGGCGCAGCGGCAGTGGAATCAGTCGTTGGCCGCCGCCACCAACGCCCCCGGTGCCGCCAGTTCGGCTGCGCACCAAGCCAGGGTGTCGGCCAGCGGCCGGAAAGGCAGGCCGGTTGCCGCTTGCACTTTATCGGCCGCGTACACCACCGGCTTCCGCCCGGCCCGCGCTGTGTCTTTCACGACAAGCGGGCGGCTGCCGGTGAGCACCCCCCGCAGGTGTTCGAACCGCCACAGCACTTCGGCTGCCCAATCGGGTACGGCCACCGTGGGCGGCCGGCGCTGCATGGCCGCCGCCGCCAACCCCAGAAAGTCGCCCAGCGGCAGCGCCGCCCCGCTCAGGATGAACCGTTCGGCGCTGACGGCGGGCCGCTCCAGCGCCAGGCAAAGCAACTGCGCCACCACGTCGCGCACATCTACAAAATTGACCATTCCCCGCGTATAGAAGCGGTGCTGCTCCTGCACGTAGCGCAACAGCCGGGTGCTGCTGCGGCCCAGGTCGCCCGGCCCCAGCACCACCGCCGGATTAACGATGACGGCGGCCAGGCCCTCGGCCACCCCTCGCCACACCTCCAACTCGCCCAGGTACTTGGAGGTGGCGTAAGCGCCGTGGCTGGCCCCCAGGTCCCAAGTGGCCGTTTCGTTCACGCGCCGGGCTGCGCCAACGGTCGCGTCGGAGGATGGCCCCGGCCCGCCCAGCGCCGCCACCGACGACACGTGGAGCAGGCGCAGCCCCGGCCGCTCCAGGCAAGCATCGACCACGGCGGCGGTGCCCTCCACGTTCACGAGCAGCAGTTCGTCTTCGTCCTGCGGGGCATACGACACCAGGCCCGCGCAATGCACGACGTGCGTCACGTCGGCGCTCAGGCAGCTTCGCAGCAGGGTGGTGTCCAGCAGGTCGCCGGCCACCCATTCCACACCGGCTGGCCCACCGGCGGGCACCGCACCCCGGTGCAAGGCCCGCACGGCCAAGCCTCGGCTCCGCAATTCGCGCAATAAAAAACTGCCAATCAACCCCGTGCCGCCCGTAACGAAAATCATGCTGGTATGGGCTGGGTCTTCAAAATGCCCGAATGCTGGTCGGGGCAGGCAGGGCCGCCTTGCTGGCTCCGCGCTGCTGGCTCACAGCGTCCGGTTCAGGAGCGGCAGTTGCAACAGCTTGCCAAAATACGGCGAACGGGCCGTTTTGCGTAGCAACGTATCAAGGTGCCGCAGGTGGTGGGTGTCGGTGCCCACAAAATCCACGAGGCCCGCGTCCACCAGTTGTTCGGCCACTTTTTGGGCCGCTGGCGAGTAGTAGCCCACCAGCGAGTTGAGGTTGATTTGAAACAGCACCCCTTTTTCCTGCCGCATTTTTTTCAGCTCCTCAAACCGGCCGTAGAGGTAGGTGTAGCGTTCGGGGTGGGCCAGCACGGGCCGGTAGCCCCCGGCTTTGAGCTCAAACAGGATTTCCGAAAGGTTCATCGGTTCGTTCATGTACGAGGTCTCGAAGAGCAGGTAGCGTTTGTCGCCGCCAAAGCTCAACATCTCGGTGCCGTCGGCCAGCTTTTGACCCAAAAACTCGTCCAGGTAGTATTCGGCTGCGCATTCCAGTTCTACCTCGCCCAGGCCCTCGGCGGCAGCGGCATCGCGCAGCAGCGCCAGCGCCGCCCGAATGCCCTCGGGCGTGTTTTTGTAGAAATCGCCCATGATGTGGGGCGTTAGTATCAGCTTGCGGAAGCCGCCGTCGCGCAACTCGCGCAGCAGTTCCAGGGAGTGGTCCAGGGTTTCGGCCCCGTCGTCGAGGCCGGGCAGCACGTGCGAGTGCATATCGGTGCCCAGCGCCGCCATGCTGCCGTAGGCCGCCTCGGTGCTGGCGCTGTGCCCGTCCGCCTTGCCGGCCCCAAACAACCGTTGCCAAAAAGAAGCCATAAAGTATCCGCAGTGAGTGCCGGCCGGGGCCGGAAGCCCGGTTAGTTGAAGAAACGGGCCACTTTCTGGCCAAAGGTCAGTTCGCGCGGGGCCTCTTCGTAGTAGCCTTGTCCGTACGCCCCGTAGCCATAGCCGTACCCGTAGCCATACCCGTAGCCGTAGCCGTACCCGTAGCCGTACGAGCCGCGCGTGTTGGTGTCGTTGAGGATGGTACACATCTTCGTCAGCTTGTTGGCCCGCATCAGCCGGTTCATGTTCTTGATGAACACCTTGCGCGAGTAATCCGAGCGCATGATGTAAATTGGAATGTCGGCCTTCCGCATGATGAGAATGCCGTCCGTCACCAGTCCGACCGGGGGCGTGTCAATCAAAATCACGTCGTAGGTCCGGTACAACTCCTGAAGCATTTTGTCAAACAACGGGCTTAGAATCAACTCCGACGGGTTGGGCGGCGACGGACCGGCCGAAATGAACTGCAGGTTGTCAATCGAGGTCGGTTGCAGGCATTCCGTCACCGTGTGCCGCTCGATGAGGATGGTGCTGATGCCCTTGGTGTTTTCGGCTCCGAAGGCCAGGTTTACCTTCGGCTTCCGCATATCCAAGTCCATGATGACTACTTTCTGGCCCGACAAGGCAATGATGCCCGCCAGGTTCACGGTGACGAAGGTTTTGCCTTCGCCCGAAATAGTGGACGTGACCGAAATGAGCCGCTTTTTCTTGGACGAACTGATGAAGTCCAAGTTGGTGCGAATCGAGCGGATGGACTCGGAAATGGCCGACTTGGGGTTCTTGTCCACCACCAGCCGCGACACGTCCATGCGCTCCTTGTCGTAGGTCGGAATCATGCCCAGCACCGAGGCCGTCGCGTTGCGTTCCAACTCGCGCAGGTTTGTCACCGTGTTGTGCATCAGGTAGCGCACGGCAATCAGGCCCAAGCCCAGCAGAATGCCGCCCGCCAGCCCCACCGCGTACACGAGCAACTTAACCGGTGAAATGGGCAGGGTCGGCAGCGAGGCCGATGAAAGTATCTGGAAGTCGGGCGTGGTGCCGGCCTTGGCCATGTTGTACTCCACCTTCTTACTCATCAGCATCGAGTAGTTGCGCTCGTAAAGGTCCAGGGGACGGCGCAACCGGGCCAACTCGGTTTCTTTTTCGGGCAAACCACTCATGGCATTGTTCAAGTCCGCCTGTTGCTGGCTCAGCAGCCCCAATTGCAGTTTCATCGACTTCTGCTCGTCCACAAGCAGCCGCCGGATGTTGTCGCGGGTGTAGTTGAGCAGGTTCTCCTGCTGCTTCACGGCTTCGGTGGTTTCCTTGTACGAACGGGCCAACCGGCGCAGGTTCCACTGTTGGGTGTTGAGCGTGTTCAGTTCCCCGTTAAGCACGGGGTTGTCGCTGTTTACGAAGCCCGGAATGCTTTGCTCCAGGGTTTGGTTCTCGTCGCGCGTGAGCCGTCCCTGGGCTACGAGTTGCGAAATGCCATCCAGCAGCTTTATCTTCTGTTCCAGCTTGTAACGGGTTTCGGCCAGCGCTTCCAGCTTGCCGTTGATGACCCCAATCTGCCCTTTGGCATCGTAGGTCTTCGACGCTATTACATACCGTTGCAAAGCGCGTTCGGCATCCCGCAAGTTGTTGCCGTTTTGCATAATCTGGTCGTCCAGAAAATTCAGGGTCTGCTCGGTCGATTCCTTTTTGCGGGCCAGCTTCTGCTGCAAGTACACCGTGTCGGCCTTATCCACAATGCGCTGGGCTTTAGTGGCGTTGTAGTCGTTGAAAGAAATCTGAATCGTGCTGGCCTGCGGGTTGATGATGTCCACCCCCAAGCTGTGGTCCAGGTAAGCCCCCACCGTGCTTTCGTCCTGAATTGTGAAATGGTACTTGTCGTTCAGGGCATCCGTGTCCAGATACCGCGTGGGAACGATGTGCATCTCGATGCCGGGCAGCGTGATGGCCTGGTTGAATCCGTACACACCGCCCATGGACTGGTTGCGGCCCGAAAAGGTAAGTTTGAACGTGCGCGGGCTAACAAATTCCAAGTTGAAGTTGCGGTTGTACAGGCTGTTGTCGCTGATGACGTACTTCACCCGAAACGGCGACACGCCGTACAACTCCGTTTCCAGCACCGTGCCCTGCGAGTAGTAGTTCACGTCCAGGGCCAGCGAGTCCTTGAGCCGCTTGTAAATCAACGATGATTTGATGAGTTCAACTTCCCCGGCCAACTTCCCGGAATTAATTTTTTCCGAACCGGCCAACGCCGCCAGCCCCAGCGCAACGGCCTCGGTCCGCTCGTCTATTTTAAGCGTGGATACTGACCGGTAGATTGGCTTGGTGTAGCGCAGATAAAGCCAAGCAGCGGCAACGCCCAGCCCAATGAGTAGCAGCAGCCACAGCATACTGCGCCGCGCCACCACCATGAGCGTCGCCAAGTCTAAGCTCAACGTGTCCTCGTCTTCATCGGTGGTGTTGGCCACCACAGACTCGGCATCCGGCGCTCCGGGATTGGTCGCCTGGCGGATTAATTCCTCCAATTCGGCATTTTCGCTGGTGGCCATAATAAAAAGTGTTGATTTTTAAACAATTAAAATAACAAGTAAGCAGGCACTGCCGCCAACCCCAGCAGCATTTTTTTTAACGCCGCACGTAGGCCACAAAAATAAAGCTAGTGGTTACCAACAACGAAGCTGCGCTGAAAAGCGGGGTCAAATCGTACAGGGCCTCGAACAAGGGGCGGCGCACTGGCTCAATGTAAACGACATCGTTGGGTTCCACTTGCAGGTTGGCCCGGCGCATTCCCTCAATAGTGGTCAGGTCAATCTGCTGAATCTGTGGGTTTTTCAAATCGCCCCGGATGATGCGAATGTTGTTGGCCCGGCCGCCGTAGCGGTAGATGCTGTTGCCCGAAGTCCCGCCACCGCCACCGGTCCCGCCGTCTATTCCCCCCACCAACGCCAGCACTTCCAGTAAGTTCATGTTGTCGTTAAGGAGCGGCACTACACGGCCCCCCGGTGCTCCCAGCACTATCACCCGGTTGTTGGACACGGCCGTGGTCACGAAGGGGTCTTTGTAGTATTCGTTGTAACTCTTGCGCAAGGCGCTGTCGGCCTGCACCAGTGACAACCCCGCCACGTGGACGCGGTTTACCAGCGGCAGCACCAGCGTGCCGTCGGCCTGCACCAGAAACTCGGAACTGTTGGCCGACCCCCGCACCCCGCCACTTACTGCGCTTGCCGCCCCGCCGCCCGCCCGGCCCGAGCCCGCCGAGCCAAACTGCAACTCGCCATTGGGGTCCAGAATTCGTTCGCCCTTATTGGTATAAACATGAACCTCGAGATAGTCATTGGGTTGGATGAGGTAGTTTTTGGCGGCCCGGTTCACCGCCGTCCGCAGGCGGGCCGTGTCAATTCGGTGCCCTTTCTCGTCCGTAATTTGAAACATGACCCGCTGCCGGTAGTAGCGAGCCGTGGTGCAAGAAGAAAAAGCTGCTGCTGCCAGCAAGCAACCACAACACAAACGCGCAAGGCGCACAACAATGGACGACGGCATGGAGGCCAGAAAAGGCTTGATTCAAGCGCAATAAGGCAACCGCTGGGCGGTTGGCGGGGGAAGTATTCCCCCAAAAAGCCTCAAAAGTAACAGATATTATGCCGATTGGTCGCCCCTGCCCCTCGTCGCCCCCGGTTTGAACCGTACTTTTGTTGGCCAACACCCGCTGCTGGTAGCTTATCGTTCTTTTTATTATCTCCCCAAACCCACCCAATTTCATGGAAGCCGTTGCCACCGAAAACCAGACCCTGATTGCCCACATGGTGCGCGACTTTGCTGCCCAGCACATCAAGCCCGACATGATGAAGTGGGACGAGAGCCAGGAGTTTCCCGCCCACATTTTTCACCAGCTCGGGGAGTTAGGACTGATGGGGGTGCTGGTGCCCACCCAGTACGGCGGTTCGGGCTTCGGCTACGTGGAGTACGTGACGGCCATTGCCGAATTGGCCAAAGTGGACGGTAGCATCGGCCTGAGCATGGCCGCCCACAACTCGCTTTGCACCGGCCACATCCTGCAACACGGCTCCGAGGAACAGAAACAAAAATACCTGCCTCGCTTAGCCTCCGGCGAATGGATTGGGGCCTGGGGCCTGACCGAACCCAACACCGGCTCCGATGCCGGCAATATGCGCACCACGGCCGTGCTCGACGGCGATGAGTACGTCATCAACGGGGCCAAAAACTTCATCACCCACGGCAAGTCCGGCCACGTGGCCGTCGTCATCGTCCGCACCGGCGAAGTAGGCGACTCGCACGGCATGACGGCTTTCGTCATCGAGCGCGGCACCCCCGGCTTCGCCGCCGGCCGCAAAGAAGACAAACTCGGGATGCGGGCCTCCGAAACTACCGAACTGATTTTTACCGACTGCCGGGTGCCCAAGGCAAACGTCATCGGCCAGGTGGGCGACGGCTTCGTGCAAAGCATGAAGGTGCTGGACGGCGGGCGCATCAGCATTGCCGCCCTCAGCCTGGGCATCGCGCAGGGCGCGTTCGAGGCGGCCCTGCAATACTCGCAGGAGCGCCATCAGTTCAACCAACCCATCAGCAACTTTCAGGGCATCAGCTTCAAGCTGGCCGACATGGCCACCGAAATTGAGGCGGCGGCCCTGCTCACCTACCGCGCCGCAGCCCTCAAGGATGCGGGCCAGAACGTGAACCGCGAATCGGCCATGGCCAAACTTTACGCGTCGGAGGTGTGCGTGCGGACAGCTAACGAAGGAGTCCAGATTTTTGGGGGCTATGGCTACACCAAAGACTACCCGGCCGAAAAATACTACCGCGACTCCAAACTCTGCACCATTGGCGAGGGCACCAGCGAAATCCAGAAACTGGTGATTGCGCGGGCCTTGCTGAAAGGCTGATGTTAAGCAGTTGTGCAAAAGTAAACAACCAAAAGAACGTCATGCCGAGCGCAGCGAAGCACCTGGCAAGCGGCAGTAATTCAATCGGTCAACGCGTTTTGCGAGCTGCTTCGCTACGCTCTGCATGACCGCCTGTTTTGCGCGACTACTTAACCACTGATTAACTGGATTACGTTGATTTTTAGGGCTAGTAGCCGCCGCTTGTCTGGCTACTAGCGCAAGGTCGTGAAGCGGGCAAAAAGAAAAAATCAGCGCAATCACGGTCAATCAGTCTAATCAGTGATTATCTTTGCACCCCGGTTTGCACACCTCTTGGTTTTTGCTGCGCCGCACTGCCCCCGAAAAATCCCTTACCCCCTGATATGCTTCTCATTCAAATCAAAGACAACGAATCGGTTGACCGCGCCCTGAAGCGCTACAAAAAGAAATTTGAGCGTACCGGTGTCCTGAAAGAACTGCGTCGGCGCACGTTTTTCCAAAAGCCGAGCATTACGCAACGCAAGCAAAAGCAGAAGGCCGTCTACAAGCTTGCGACCTACGGAACGCCGAACGAATAGGCCAATTTTGCGGCTGGCTCGAGTCGGTTGAAAACCGGCTGGTTTGCTTTGCGAAGCAAGCCAGCCGGTTTTTTCGCGCCGGGTAGTTTGGGTCAGTGGCCGCCGGTTATGAAAAAAACTGCTATTTTGGTGGCCCGGTCGTTGCGACCGGGCTTTTTTTGGTGGGCTACATGGAGGAATTTTTTGATTTTCTGCGGTTCGAACGGCGCTATAGCCGCCACACGGTGCTGTCGTACCAAACTGACCTGGGGCAGTTTGCCGCCTTTTTGCAGGCCAGATACGATTTGTCAGACCCCGCCGAAGCCACCCATCCCCTCATCCGCGACTGGGTGGTGAGCCTGATGGCGCAGAGCCTGGACCCGCGCACGGTGAACCGCAAAATTGCCTGCCTGCGCTCTTACTACAAGTTTTTGCTGCGGGCGGGCCGCATTGCCAGCAACCCCATGCTGCGCGTGAAGGCCCCCAAAATGGCCCGGAAACTGCCCGAATTTGTGCCCGAAGAATCGTTGAACGGGCTGCTGAACTCGTTTGAATTCGGCGCGGACTTTGCCGGGCAGCGCGACCAACTGGTGCTGGAAATGCTCTACGGCACCGGCATCCGGCTGTCCGAACTTCTGGGCATTCACGCCGACGACCTGGGTTTGGCCAACGGCACGGTGCGCGTGACGGGCAAGGGCGACAAGCAGCGCCTTGTGCCCCTAAACCCGTCGTTGTTGCGGGTACTGACGGGCTACCAGGCGGCCCGCGCCCGCGAATTCGGGGCCGCGCCCGGCCCGCTGCTGCTCACCGACAAGGGCGAGCCGCTTTACGAAAAGCTGGTGTACCGGACGGTGAAAAAATACCTGAGCCAAATAACTACTTCGGCCGCCCAGCAGCACCCCCACGCCCTACGCCACGCCTTTGCCACCCACTTGCTGGGCAAAGGAGCCGACCTGAACGCCATCAAAGAATTGCTGGGCCACGCCAGCCTAGCCGCCACCCAAGTTTACACGCACTTGTCCGTTGAGCGCCTAAAATCCGTATTCGACCAAGCCCATCCACGGGCATGACATTTATCGTTTAGCATTTAGCATTCAACCCCCACTTATTGAACAACGGGTCAATGTGATTCGAAAAACGAGTGGCAGAATTGTTAAGTGTTAAATACAAAATGTTATACGTTTTTTTTCCATTCCCTTACCCAAAATTCCTCGCCCATGAAAGTACAGATGAATTCGGTGCATTTCACCGCCGACCAAAAGCTGCTTGATTTCGTTCAGCACCGCCTTGACAAACTGGAACATTTCTACGACAAAATCACCGACGGTGAAGTGATTATGCGTCTCAACAACAAAGACGGGTTGGCCAACAAAACGGTCGAAATTAAGCTCCTCGTGCCGGGCACCACCTTGTTCAGCCAGGAAGATGCCCTTTCGTTTGAGGCCGCCGCCGATGCCGCCACCGAAAGCCTGCGCCGTCAGATTGTGCGCCACAAGGAAAAAGCTGCCGCGCACTGAAACGCTGACCAACCCGCAAACGCATCCCGCTGACGCGCAAAAAGCGTCCGGCAGGGTGGCCCAAAACGTTTTGCCAAAAAATTCTCTGCCCGCCCTTTTCCAGGGGCAAGGCAGGGAATTTTTTGGTTCTGCCCGTTCCGCACCCAGCCATTTTCCGCTCCCACCGCGCCCGCCCGCAGTACATTTGTTCCCGGCCCAGCGCCAGCCCCTGCACCGGGCGTAGCCGTTAAATCCGTTTGAAATGAAGTTCAACGAAGCCCACCTGTGATTTCTATGCGTATTGGTTTTGGCTATGACGTTCACCAGCTTCGGGCCGGGCTGCCGTTCTGGCTCGGCGGCATCGAGGTGCCGCACACCCACGGGGCGCTGGGCCACTCCGATGCCGATGTGCTGATTCACGTCATCTGCGACGCGCTGCTGGGCGCGGCCAACCTGCGCGACATCGGTTTCCACTTTCCCGACACTGACCCGCAGTACAAGGGTATTGACAGCAAAAATTTGCTGGCCCATGTGATGCAGTTGCTCCGCGCTAAAGGCTATGCGTTGGTCAACCTGGACTCGACCATTTGCCTGGAGCAGCCCAAGGTGAACCCCCACATCCCGGAAATGCGCCGGGTGCTGGCCCAAGTAATGGGGGTAGAAGAAGACGCTGTTTCCATCAAGGCCACCACAACTGAGCGGCTGGGGTTTGTGGGGCGGCAAGAGGGCGTGGCGGCCTACGCCACGGTGCTGATTGTGGCGCAATAGCCCCCGTTTTCGCTGTTTTTATCGTCTCGCTCATTCGCATGAAAATTCTGACGTTCGTTGCATTGCTAGGGCTGGCGCTGCCCGCTGGAACACTGGCCCAAACCGCGCCCGCTCGGCTCCGGTCCGGTTCGGCCAAGGTGAAAACAAAGAGAAAACCGGCCCCGGTCGGCGTAACGGAAACGCCGACCGCGCCCGAAACCAATAACGCGGCCCCGGCCGCTGGCAGCGGCCCCGCCGCCAACAACGCCAGCGAACAGTACGCGGCCCTGATAACGCCCAAACTCCTGGCCCAGCACCTGACCGTGCTGGCTTCGGACGAATACGAAGGCCGCGAGACCGGCGAAAAGGGCCAACATTTGGCAGCGGCCTATGTGGCCGGGCAGTTTGAGGCGGCGGGCTTGAGTGGGCCGGTGCCCAAGTCGGCCACCCCATACCTGCAACCGTTTGCGCTGGAACACACTGCATGGGCCGCCGACCCCAGCCTGCAAGTGGGCGGCACCCGTTACCGCTGGCTGGTGGATTTTTACGGGCGCGGCGATGCGGGCTTCGCCCAAGCCACCACGGTGCAGCCAGTATTTATGGGCTACGGCATCGAGCAACCCGGCTACTCTGACTACGCGAACCGCGACGTGCAGGGAAAAGACTTGCTGGTACTGGAAGGCGAACCGGTCGGGACTGATTTTGTGCCCCTGCTGGGCAGCGACGGCAACCCCAGCAAGTGGGGCCGCGACCACCGCGCCAAGTGGGATTTAGCTATTTCCAAGGGGGCGCGGAGCGTGTTTTTTGTCAATTTCAACCCCCGCAGCAACTTCGCCAAACTGGCCGGTCGCCTCGGTCCCGCCATCGCCAAGCCCGGCATCGGCATGGCGGGCGAAAAGCCCGACCGCATTCCGGCGTTTTTTATCTCGCCCGCCGTGGGCTACCAGGTGCTGGGCACCAATGAGAAAGAAATATTGGCTTACGAAGCCAAAATTGGCCAAAGCAAGCAGCCGGTGACGGCCCCCTTCAAGCCCGAAAAGCTCGTCATCAAAGCCGCCCGGACGCACACCCCTTTTACCACCGAAAACGCGCTGGGCTTCGTGGAAGGCAGCGACAAAAAGGCGGAGGTGCTGGTGCTGTCGGCCCACCACGACCACCTAGGCATTGTGGATGGCAAGATATACCACGGAGCCGACGACGACGGGTCGGGCACGGCCTCCCTGATTGCGATGGCGCAGGCGTTTGGACAAGCCAAAAAGGAAGGCCACGGCCCCCGCCGCAGCTTGTTGTTCTTGTCCGTCACGGGCGAAGAAGAAGGGCTTTTTGGCTCGGAATACTACGCCAACCACCCCGTGTTTCCGCTGGCCAGCACCGTGGCCGACCTCAACGTGGACATGGTGGGCCGCACCGACCCGGACCACGCCGACAAGCCCGATTACGTGTACGTTATTGGCTCCGACAAGCTGGCCTCGCAACTCAAAACGGTGGTGGAAGCCCAGAACGCCCAGCACGAACACCTGGACCTGGACTACCGCTTCGACGACCCCGCCGACCCCAACCGCTTCTACTACCGCTCCGACCACTACAACTTTGCCGTGAAGCGCATTCCGGTGGCCTTTTTCTTCAACGGCGTGCACGACGACTACCACCAACCGACGGACACGGTGGACAAAATCCAGTTTGATAAGATGGAAAAGCGGGCGCGGCTGGTGTTTTACACGGCCTGGGAACTGGCCAACCGCACGGACCGCCTGGTGGTGGACTCGAACAAGGAGTAGGGCGCGGCCCCTACCGCCACCCGTGGGCCGCGAACTGCTGGCCCGCCGCCGCCCCGTTCAGCCACTGCGAACGTAGCCCCGGCCCGCTCAGCAACAGCACACTGCCTGCTGGCAAGGCCCGGATAATGGCTTTGTACTGAGCCGGCGGCAGGGCCGGGCAGCCCCGGCTGTAGCCGAGGTGGCCGTGGGCAGCCACGAAAGCCGGGCCAGCGTAGTCGGCGGCGTGCAGCACAATGTAGCGGTCGAAGGCCCGGCTGTTTTGGCCGGGGTCGAGGCCGTACAGGTAGCGCGAGTAGCCGTGCCGGCCGTCGTAGCTTTGGCCGGTGCGGTAGAAACCCAGCGCCGAGCAGGCCGATTTTCGGACGTTTGAGAAGCGCACGGCCCGCAGGTGGCCCGACCCGCGCCCGTGGGCCACGCGGCTGCGGTGCAACACTTGGGCGCGGGCTACATCGAGCACCCACAGCCGCTCGGCGGTGTTGGGCAGGTCGAGGTCGGCCACGGCGAGGTGGGCAGAAGGCGGGTGGCCCGTAGCCCGCAGGGCCAGGTAGCCCACGCAAGCCTGCTCAAAAACCGCCGGGCGCAGGCCGGGGGCCGCCGGGCCGAGGGCGGCGTAGAGGGTCTGGATGGCGCGGCGCAGGGTGTCGGGCAGGTCGGGCAGCGGTGGCACGGGCGTGAGGGCCAGCGAATCGGCCACCGGGGCCGTCGCGACCGAATCGGGGGCGACCAAATCGGCGGCGGCTGCCGCCGGTTGCGCCCGGGTTTCGGGCGGGGCCTGGCAGGTGGTGAGCAGGGTAGCGGCCAGGAACAGGGGCAATGCAAGCCGTAACATCCGGCCAAATTACGGCTTAGTTGAACTTGTACCCGAACCGAAGGACAGTGAAGCGAAGCTCCGGTTCGGTGCGGGGCACAAGTTTAACGGGCGTAATTTTGCCCTTCTTCCCTACTCCATTCCTATGGCCAAAGTCGCCATCAACCTTGCCACCGGCACCTTTCAGCAAGACGACATCATTGTCGGTATCGACCTGGGCACCACCAACAGCCTGGTGGCCTACGTGCATCCCGAAACCCGGCAACCGGCCGCCATCAACGACCTGGGGCGGGGCACGATTGTGCCCAGTGTAGTGCATTTTCCGGCCGATGGCAGTGGGCCGCTGGTGGGCAACACGGCCAAAGAGTTTTTGCTCACCGACCCTGCCCACACCATTTATTCGGTGAAGCGGCTGCTGGGCAAAAGCTACCGCGACCTGGGCGAGCACGCCGGGCAGTTGGGCTACAAAGTGATTGACGACAACTCCGAAGGGCTGGTAAAAATCCGGGTGGGCGAACGGTTTTATTCGCCCATCGAGCTGTCAGCCGACATTTTGCGCGAACTGCGGCACCGCGCCGAGCACGCCCTGAAAACGCCCGTGAACCGGGCCGTAATCACCGTGCCAGCGTATTTCAACGATTCGCAGCGCCAGGCCACCCGCGACGCGGGCCGCCTGGCCGGGCTGGAAGTGTTGCGGATTGTGAACGAACCCACCGCCGCCGCCCTGGCCTACGGCATCGGCCTGGACCCCGCCGAAGCCAAAACCGTGGCCGTGTACGACCTCGGCGGTGGCACCTTCGACATCAGCATTTTGCGGCTGCACGAGGGCATTTTTGAGGTACTGAGCACCCACGGCGACACCTGGCTGGGCGGCGACGACTTCGACCGCGCCGTGGCCGAACATTGGCGGACTACGGCGGGCCTGCCCGCCGCTTTCGGCCACGTGCCAGAACTGCAACAGCAACTGCGGCTGGCCGCCGAAATGGCCAAACGCTACCTCAGCGTCCACGACGATTTCACGACCCACCTCAGCGACGAAGCCGGCGCGGTGTACCCCGTGCAGCTTGCACGTGCCGCCTTCAACGGCCTGATTGCGCCGCTGGTGGAGCGTACCATTGCCGCTTGCCGCCAAGCGGTGCAGGATGCCGGATTAGTTGTCAGCAATGAGTTGTCAGTTGTTAGTGAGGAAACAAAACGAACAACTGACAACTCCCCACGGACAACTAAAATAGATGCCGTGCTGCTCGTGGGCGGTTCCACGCGGGTGCCGCTGGTGCAGGAGCAGGTGTCAGAATTTTTTGGGCAGCCGGCCAACAACTCGCTGGACCCCGACGAGGTGGTGGCGCTGGGCGCGGCCATTCAGGCCGATATTCTGGCGGGCAACCGCCGCGACGTGCTGCTGCTCGACGTGACCCCGCTCACGCTGGGCATCGAAACGCTGGGCGGGTTGCTGGACCCGATTATTCCGCGCAACTCCAAGATTCCGACCAAAGCCGGCCGGCAGTACACGACCAGCGTGGACGGGCAGGTGAACCTGAAAATTGCGGTCTATCAGGGCGAACGGGACCTGGTGAGCGAAAATCGCAAGCTGGGCGAGTTTGTGCTGCGCGGCATTCCGGCCATGCCCGCTGGCTTGCCCAAAGTAGATGTAAACTTCCTGCTCAACGCCGACGGCATTCTACAGGTCGAGGCCATTGAGTTGCGCTCCAATACCCACCAAACGGTGGAAATCAAGCCGCAGTACGGCCTCACCGATGCCCAGGTGGAGCAGATGCTGATGGATTCGCTGCTGAACGCCAAAACCGACGTGGCCACCCGGCTGCTCATCGAGGCCCGCACCGCCGCCGGGCAACTGGTGTACCAGGTGGAAAACTTTGGCAAGCGCAACGCCCAACACCTCACCGCCGACGAACAAACCGCCACCGCCGCCCAGGTAGCCCGGCTGCGCGAAGCCCTGGCCGGCACCGAACGCGACCCGATTCTGAAAGCAATGGACGAGTTGGACGAACTCACCAAGCCCTACGCCGAACGGGTGATGGACCTGGCCATCCGGGAAGCCATGACGGGAAAAAAACTTTGAAACCGGTTTTTTCAAATTAGGGGTTTGTGATGGTTTGGTGGCGGGTAGGTGTTGGGTGTTGGGTTTTTGACACCGAACACCAAAAACCGAACACCCAACACCAAAAACCAAAAACCGAACACCAAAAACCATAGCAAACCCCGCCATCAACCCCCATTTATCCCGTCTTTTGGCGCTGGCCCAAGCTCCGTTCCGCCGCATCGTCGGCCTGATGTCGGGCACCTCGCTCGATGGGCTGGATGTGGCCCTGTGCCGCTGCCAGGGCCACGGTACAACGCTGCACGTAACGCTGGAGCATTTTGCTACCCTGCCCTACCCCGCCGACTTGCGGGCGCGGCTGCGGGCCATTTCCCAGCCCACGGTGTCGCTGGAAAGCCTGACGGTGCTACACGCCGAACTGGCCCGTCGCCACGCCCAAGCGGTGCTGACTTGCCTGACGCAATGGAAAATTCCAGCCGCCGAAATTGACCTGCTGGCCAGCCACGGCCAAACCGTGTGGCACAGCCCGCGACACCAGCGACCGGGCGCGGCGTATGCCCACCACGCCACGCTCCAACTGGGCGACGGCGACCACCTGGCCGCCCTGACGGGTATTATCACGGTGTCGGACTTTCGGCAGAAGCACGTGGCCCACGGCCACGAAGGTGCTCCGCTGGCTGGGTACGCCGACGCGCTGCTCTTTGCCAGGCCCGGACACAACCGCTTGCTGCTCAACCTGGGTGGCATCGCCAATTTCACCTTTTTGCCAGCCAATGGCGGCTTGGCCTGCACCACCGACACCGGCCCGGCCAACACCCTGCTGGATGCCGTGGTGCGGCGAGCATTTCCGGGCCTGCCCTACGACGACAACGGCCACCTGGCGGCCCAGGGCCGCACCCACCCGGCGCTGTTGGCGGCGCTGCTGGCCCACCCGTTTTTTGCCGCGCCGCTGCCCAAAACCACCGGGCCGGAGCTGTTCAATCTGTACTACCTGACTGCCGCCCAACAAGCCAGCCACACCCTGACCCTGTCCACCCTGGACGTGCTGGCCACCCTGGTGGACTTCACAGCGGCCGGCGTGGCGCGGGCGACTGCCGCCGTGCCGGGCGCGGCCGGGGCGGCGGTGTTCGTGAGCGGCGGCGGGGCACACAACGCCCCGTTGCTGGCCGCCCTGGCCCGGCACCTGCCCACCGCCACCGTCGCCCCGATGGAAGCGCTGGGCATTCCGGCCGATGCCAAAGAAGCCGTGTTGTTTGCCGTACTGGTCAACGAAACCGTGGCCGGCAGCCCAGCTTTAAGTTTGGGCAAGATTAGCTTGCCGTGAGGCACTCCTACACCAGCCGCGACGCGCCGCCAGCCCGGCCCTCGCTGCCAGCGGGCATATTGGCCAGCACGGCCTCGGCCTGCGTGACGTGCCGCCGGATGTGCACCACCAGAAACTCCAACTGGTCGGTCAGGCGCAGGCGCAAAAGGTTGAACAGGGGGTTGGGAATGCGGATTTCGTTGGCATTGACTTGCCGGGCCAGCAACACAATGTTCAGCAGGTCGTCGAGCTGGCGGCTGAACACCTCCGTCACGGTGCGGGGCAAGCGGTTGCCGGTGGGAGCGTAGCGCTGGGCGGTGCTGAAGGCTCGTTGGGCAGCCGGGGTACGCATGGCGGCGATGAGGCGCTGGCCGACGAAGCCCTGCCGGGCCAGGGCGGCGGGCTGGCTGCCCCGCGCCTGCGCCCGCTTGATGCGGACGCGAAGCTCGGGCAAGTAGTGGCCGCCCACAATGTTGAGGTGTTCGAGGCACTGGCCCACGCTCCAGCGACCGGGGCTGGGCCGGCGGTTCAGCACTTCGGGCGAAAGGGGCCGGAACCGCTGTTGCGCCGTCACGCGCAGCCGCAACAGTTCGTTGGTCAGCTCGTCAAAAAATTGTTCGGTAGCACGGGCAGGCATGGGCAAGGGCGGCGGAGTTGGCGGCCGTAAATCTACGGCCGGGCGGCGGCTTGTGCGGCGAGCAACTATTTTGGTGCTTTTGGGGCTGGCGGAACCCGCCGCCCGTATCTTGCGCCCATGAAAGCACCCCGGCTCTTGTTTTGTTGCGGCAGCGCCCTGGCGTTGCTGGCCCTGGCCAGTGCGTCCGCCCTGGCCCAGCCCGTGCCCAACCCCGGCGAGCGAATTGAAAATTTGGTAACATTCGGGGCGCAGGCCGATACCAAATGGGGCGACGACGACCACACCCAAACCTTCTTTTTCCTAATGCCCGAAGCCCAGCGCCAAGCGGTCTATATCCGCATCTGGGATGCCGACTGCGGCGGCAAAAACGACGATTTGAAGGGCGCGGCCAACACCACCACTTCGTTCAGCCTCTATGGCGGCGCGGGCGCATTCAGCGGCCCGCAGGCCCGCGACCCGCGCCCGACTAACCCCGTGCCGCCCGGCCGGTTGCTGCAAAGCCACACCTTCGGGGCCGACCCGAAATACGACGGGCAGTGGTTCACGTTCGGCCCGCTCAACCCCCTGGAAGCCGAAGCCACCGAGGAGTTTAAGGGCCGCGTGTTCAAGGTGGTGGCGCGGGGCCTGACGGGCAACGACGGCAACCTGTACCGCTATTTTTTCAGTACCAGCCCCAGCGAGAACATCCCGGTGGAAGGCGGCAACGCCTTCACCTACGAGTACGGCTTCCGGCTGCCCGCCACCGCCAAACAGGCCACCATTCACCTCTACCCGTTCGTGAACGACAAGGTGGTGAGCATCAAACAAAGCAACTTCGACATTGATGGTGGGGCCAGCATCAGCGTGTTCAGCGTGTCTAAAAACGGCCAGCCGGTCGCCGTGAGCGGCGACGGCACCTGGAGCAGCAGCGTGTTGCCCATCAGCGCCGCCGAACACGGCCTGAGCCTGGATTTCCGGCTGGTGTCCAAGTCGCCCGCGCCCAACGACATGGTGTTTTACGTGACCGACCAATACGACACGGCGCTGCCATTTTTCGCCATTCCGCTGGGCGGCCCGCCCAAATTTCGCTACGACATTGACATGAAAGTGCGGCCCAAATGACGCCCATCCGCGCCTATACGCCCGCCGACCACCGGGCCTGCCTGGCCTTGTACGACGGCAACACCCCTCGTTTTTTTGACCCCACCGAACGCCCCGCTTTTGTCCACTGGCTCACGGCCCTGGACGAGGGCCGCCTACGCTACCCGGCCCAAAACCACGCCGAACACCACTTCGTGCTGGAACACAACGGCAAGGTTCAAGGCTGCGGCGGCTTTTACGTGGCCCGCGCCGAAGCCCTGGCCCACCTGACCTGGGGCATGATAGCCGCCGCCCACCACCGCCAGGGCCTGGGTCGCCAACTGCTGCAACACCGGCTGCACCTGCTCGGCACGCACTACCGCGACTGCGCCGTGGTGCTGGACACTACGCAGCACTCAGCCCCGTTCTTTGCTAAAATGGGCTTCGTAACTACGGCCATTACGCCCGATTCCTACGGCCCCGGCCTCGACCGTTACGATATGCGGCGTTCCTGAACGAGTACCCCAAAGCTGGGCTTCGGTCGCCGAACGGTCGCCCCACGAGGCCGGGCAGTGGCCGAAGCCCAGCTTCGGGGTACTCAGGCGAAACCGTTTAACCTTCGCCGTCGCGGCCTTCGTTGCGGCGCGGAGCGGGGCCGTAGCTCTCGTCGTTGCCGTCGACGGGGCGGTGCTCGGCGCGGGTGCCAGGGCCGTTGGCAGCGTTTTGGGCTTGGGTGGTGTGCTGGTCGAGGCCCTCGGGGTGGGCACCGGGGTTCTGGTCGTCGTAGGAACCGCCTTTGGAGCCGTAACCGGTGCCGGTATCGCCGCCGTGCCGGGCCAGGTCGGTGCCGGGCGTGGTGCCCTGGCGGGTTGCGCCGGTTTGCATATCGGGCTTTTTGGGTTGTTCGTTGCGTTCGTGGCCGTAGCCGTAGCCTTCGCCCTGCGGGGCGTGGGGCGCGGCGGGGCCGCTGGGCGCGGGGGCACCGCCAGCGGGGGCGTGGGCCGGTTCGGGGGCCGTTTGCGGCTCGTAGCCCCCGCGCATCGAATGGTCGTCTTCGGCCTGGTTGCGGCCGGGCACCACGGGCGGGGCCTGGGGGCCAGCAGGCGCAGCCGTGCGGGGCAAGCCCACGCCACTGGTGTGGCCGTAGTCGGCGGCGTAGGCACTGCCCTGGGCCTGGGCGGCCCCGTTGTCGTTCTGAAAGGCCGCTACCTCGTCGGCGCGGTCGGGGCGGTTGCGGTTGTCCAGCGGGTTCTGGCGGCCGTCGAGGGCGGGGGCCGGGGGCGCGGGCGCTACGGCTCCGGCGGGCGGGGTATCGGCCACGGCCCGGTCGGCGGGGCTGGGTAGCACATCGGGACGCTCGTCGCGGCCGTCGTAGGCCAGGTAGGCGTTGTGGTCGCCGCTGCCGGGGCGCACGTTGCCTTCGCCGTAGTATTTTTTATCGGCTGGCCCCTGGTGTTCGGTAATGTGGTCGCGGTGCTGGTTGCCGTAGCCGCCGTGGGTGGTGCCCTGGGTGCCTTGGGTGCCAAATTCACCCCGGTTGGCATCGCTGGCCTGGTTGTCGTAGCGGGCGCGGTCGTGGGCAGCCGGTTGGGTCGAGTTGCCGAAGTTGCCGCCGTAGGTAGCCGGTTGGTCGTGGGTGGGGTCCGAGGGCAGCGCGGCGGATTCAATGGCTTGGTGCCCACTGGCGGGGCTTTCGCTTGCGGGCGGGGCAGCAGCGCTATCAGCGGCCGGGTGCGGGTTGCCCACGCCACCGGGCTGGCCCACGACGGGGCCGTTGGCCTGGGTGGCGGTGTTGCCCAGCGGTCCCGCCACGCGGTTGCCGGCAATGTCGTTGGATTCGCTGTTGAGGGTTTCTTCGGGGGTGGACATGGCGCGGGCGCGGAAAAGGAGAAAAACAAGCCCCGCCAACTGGCACAGGCACCCGCGCTATACGCACCGCCCGCCGCCGTAGTTGGGACCATCGGTGCGGCCCCTCGTCCCCATTTCGCCGTTGGATGCGTAAAGGGCGGCCGGTATCTTTGTCCCGTTCCGTTCACTTTCTTCGCTTCCCCATGCTCACCGGCACCGTCAAATTCTACAACGATTCCAAAGGCTTCGGCTTCGTCATTGCCGACGGCACCGAGGAAGAAATCTTCGTCCACCAAACCGGCCTCGTCCACGAAATTCAGGAAGGCGACCGGGTGCAGTTCAACATCAAGGCCGGTAAAAAAGGGCCGAATGCCGTGGACGTAACGCGGTTGGTGGATTAAGGGGGTGGTAGTACGAATTCCGCGCAGCGGTTCGTACTACCACTCTGACTTTTGAACGATTATTATTGCCAGCTAAGAGTGACCATAGCGTTGCCAAATAAGAGTGGTAGTACGAAGCCTTCGGCAATTCGTACTGGCGGTGGTCTAAACGCTGGTGGTCCGACGACTTTTTCAGTCGTCAGACCACTAACTTGGTCGGGTATCGTTCAACGAATAGTGGTCTGACGAACCCCTTCGGGGAATTCGTCGGACCACCACGGATTAGACCACCGCCTTCGTACTACCACCCGTTCACTTCTTCTCCACCCGCACCCCCACGGCCATCAAGCCCGGCAGTTGCGCTTGGCGCATATATTGTTCTAGGGTCAGGGTATAATTGCCCACCCGGCCAAAGTGTTGCTTGGGCAGGGCCAGAAACTCGTGGTCGTAGATGTCGCCGGTGCCGTCGCCGCGTGGTTCGCCGGTTTTGGGGTCCAGCAGTATCATCTGGTGCAGCAAGGGGCGGCCCACCACGGTGCCGCCCGGCCCGGTCAGAGTATGCTTCAGGTAGAGGTTGTAGAAGCCGTAGTCGGCCGCGTTGCGGACGCTGAAATACACGTCGTAGCGGGCCGCCGTGTCGGCAATGGCAAATGTAAAACCAGGCTTTTTCTGCACGTCCCAGGAGTAGTTTTCAAAGTCGGTATTCTGCTCGTACACCCGGTTGGGGTCGCAGGCCGTGAGCAGCAAAGCGGGCAGCAGCACGCGCAGGAAACGGAGATTCATCGGGCAAAAGCAATGGAATTAAGCGGCTCCTTCGCCGCCGCTGCCGCCCGTTTCGGAGCCGGGGCGACGGGTGCGGTTGCGGCCACCCCGGTTGCGGCTGCGGCCAGCGGGCCGGTCGCCCTCGGCGCGGGGTGGGCGGGGGTTGGTGCCGGCGTTGGCATCGGCGTTGGGTTCGGGGCGGCGCTCGGTGGGGGCGCGGCCTTCGCGGAGTGGGCTGCCGCCGTCCTTCGGGTCGGCGTTGGGGGGGGGGGCGTTGTTGCCCCGGCCCCGGCCGTCGCGCCGGTTCAGGGGGCGGGCCGCTGACCCACGTCGGCCCTGTCCTTCGGTGCCCGCCGGGGTTTCGGACGCGGGAGCGTTGGGGTCGGTGTTGGCCGGGCGGCGGTTTTCGCGATTTCCCCGGCCCTCGCGAGAGGCGCGGTCGGGGCGCGGCTCGCGGTTGGGGCGGGCCTCGCGGGGGGCGCGGTCGGGTGCGGTGCCGGGGGCATCGGCAGCAGCAGCAATGCCGGTTTCGGTGGCCGGGCGCGGTTGGCTTGCCCCGTCCCTCGGCTCGCGGCGCGGCCGGTTCTCGCGAGGTTGGCTGGCACCGTCCTTCGGGTCGCGGTCAGGGCGGCGCTCCCGGCCTTCGCGGCCTTCGCCGGAAGCGGTGGGGGTTTCGCCGGACTTGCCGTCTTTGCCCTTCTTGCGCTTGCGCTTGCCGCTGCTGCTCTTCACGGAGTCGTCGAGGCGGTCGAGCGAGCCTTCCACGATGGCCGACACTTCGGGTTCGGGGGCTTCTTCGCGGGGCGGCAGCAGGCTGTCAATTACGTCGCCGCGCTTGTTGATTTCTACCAACTCTTTCACGCGGGCCGCATCCAGCATGGTCCAGTTGTGGTCGCCTTTCACGGCAAACCACATCCGGCGGCGGAAGATGTCGGTTTTCTGCAAAAACGCTTCGCCCTGCGCCGTTTTCAGGGGGCGATGCACTTGGGGGATGTCCTTCAGCGCGTCGAGGTACGCATCTAGTTCGTAGTTGAGGCAGCACTTGAGGCGGCCGCACTGCCCGGCCAGTTTCTGGGGGTTGAGGCTCAGGTTCTGGTAGCGGGCGGCGGTGGTGCTGACGGCCTTAAAATCGGTGAGCCAGGTGGAGCAGCACAGTTCGCGCCCGCAGATGCCGATGCCGCCGATGCGGCCCGCTTCCTGCCGCAACGTAATCTGCCGCATCTCGACCCGCACCCGGAATTCGTCGGCCAGGCGGCGAATCAGGTCGCGGAAATCCACCCGGTCTTCGGCCGAATAAAAAAACAGGCAGCGCGTGCGGTCGGCCTGGTATTCCACGTCGGAGAGCTTCATTTTGAGGCGCAGCTCGCCCACGATTTCGCGCGAGCGGAACATGGTGCCGTTCTCCAAGTCGCGCACGGCCTGCCAGCGTTCTTCGTCGTCGGGGGTGGCGAGGCGCAGGATGGGCCGGATTTCTTTGGAGTCGGTGGGCACCTTTTTCTTGCGCATTTGCAGGCGCACGAGTTCGCCCTTCAGGCTGACGTGGCCCAGGTGCCAGCCGCTGCCCGCTGCTTCCACCACCACGGCATCGCCGGTGGTGAGGCGCAGGCGCTGGTCGTTGCGCATGAACTCCTTGCGCCCGCCCTTGAAGCGCACTTCCACCAGGTCGAAGCCTGCAAAAGAGTCGGGGATTTCCACGTCGGCCAGCCAATCAAAAACATTCAGGCGGTTGCAGCCGCCGGAGCTGCAACCACCGTTGCAGCCGCCCACTTTATCGGTAGAGCAGCCGCCAGAGCCACAAGAAGAACACGCCATGAGGGAGAAAATATATCGTGAGGCCGGGCAGTAAAGCCGGCGGAAAGTCGGATTCTAGCAAAGATAACCGATTTGGGGGGCGGTTGGGGGTTGGGGCTGTTTATTCAGGCAGCGGGCGGTCTAGTTTCATAATTTGGGTCACAAAACCTGCCAACGCAACAAACAAGTCCGGACGGTTGCGCCGAATGTCGTCTAGTAGTTTAAGCATCTGTGGGTCGGTTCCCACCCATTTGCCTCTGCCTTTGCAAAAGCTGACAAATTCGCGGCGAGTCTCCGGCATCTGATAAGCCGCTAGCACCAGCCCAGCTTGTACAGCGGCTTGCCAAATCCAAGTATCGCAAGCCGGGGCCAGCACAATGAGGTACTGCGTAGGTCGGGCCGGGTGCCGACGAATGCTGTGCGACGCTTCCGCTGCGTGACTGTTGCCCACCTCTCGACTGAACTCCGTTAGGTACGCCACATCGGCAAATTTTTTGTCGTCATCGACCATCCCAATTACCCGACGTTGGGAACCGTACTTTTTCCATTCGTCTTGCATCGCTCTCGCCACCCCGGTACACCCCTGCTTGCGGTTCACAATCTGGTCAACTTGGCGCGAAAGGCCCACCACCGTGCGCGTGAGTGCTTTGTCGATGTGCCCTTCGGGGATAAAAATCGGTGGTATGGACATCAAGTGGCGGGCCTACAGTTCGGGCACAAAATGGTCTAGGTTATAAAACACGTCCAGCCCATCACGCCGAATGTTCATCACCTGCTCGTCAGTCAACTGCCGCACCTTCGTCTGGTAGTCCTCATAGTAGGCGGCAAAAATGGCCAACTCCGGCTTCAATTCGTCGTCAGTCAGCATCTTCTCCAAAATCTCGGTCACGAGGTAAGGGCTGTGCGTCACCACGAAAAACTGGTTGTCGCGGCTGACTGCAATTCGCTCCCCCAATTGCGCCACATACTGCGGAAACGAGTGCGCCTCCGGTTCCTCGAACAGCAGCACCGAATTGTCGTTGCTCTCGATGGCGGCCAGGTAGAAGATTATCCGTTGCAGGGTGTCGGCAATCAGGGCGTAGGGCACGGTGTAGGACACCGAATCCAGCACCTTTTGCATGAACATTTCCCCCTTGCCCGTTTCCAGCAACAGGTTGTGGCCCGAGGAAGCGAAAAACCCGCCTACGACCTTGCGAAATGCTGACGGGGCCGTTTGGATTATCTCCAGCAGGTTGTCGCCAAACGGCGGGCGGAGGTAGGATTCGGTGTAGGTTTTGCCGACGGGGGTTTGCTTTTGAAAGGTGTATTTTTTGACGGGAATGGAGGGCTTGGGGTGGCTCTTTTCCATTTTACTTATGCCTCCCTCACCCCTCACCAAGCCATACCATCTGTTTAGAAAATCAAAATTGACCAGCTGATTTTCATCTGCAAGACTCGCCGTTATCCCAGGCCTGATAATGTCCGAAGGTTGCCGCAGTTCCCCGTTCCCAAGCACTGCCTCCACCTCCTCCCCGCTTTTCCGCAGCCGCACCTCCCCCACCCCCTCCCCCGTCACGACAACTTCCTGCTTCCAGTCATTATCATAAAACAGGTTCCGAATCGAATCGTACCGCACCTGCCCTTCCATAAAACGCCCGTTATCGAAGAACATCCCGCCCAACAGGCTAATCGCCTCCAGCACGTTCGATTTGCCCACATTTGGCGCGCCGATGAGGATGTTGACCCGGCGGGGCTGCATTGTCACGTCCTTAATTGACTTGAAATTCTGGATGCGCAGGGTGGTGATGGCGTTTTGCATGGCGGTGGTTTTTTGGTAAAAGTACGGGTGGGGGGTGCCTGCGCAACCGGCGCAGCTACCTGCCGACTGTCGGTAGCTGCCCGCGCCGATTCTGAACCGACTTACCGACGGTCGGTAGCTGCCCGCGCCGATTCCAAACCGACCTGCCGACCGTCGGTAGCTGCCCGCGCCGATTCTGCATCGACCTGCCGACCGTCGGTACCTGCCCGCGCCAATTCCGCATCGACTTACCGACGGTCGGCAGATGCCCGCGTCAGTTAGGCGGGCACCTGCCGACGGTCGGCTTGCTATTGTTTGGAAAAATTAGCTGCTTACCCGTATATTTCGGCCAGATTTACCGAAGCACGTCTTTTTCTCCCCCTAAACTTTTCAGTGTCATGACCCAATTAGAAGCCGTTTTCCTGCACAATCCGTTCACGAGCGTTGGTTTTCGCCGGCGGCGCAAGCTCATTTTCCTGCTCGACCAGATGGCCCGCCTCACGGCCCTGGACGCGGACGGGTTTGCTGCCCGCCTGAAACTGAGCCAGGCCATTGCCCAGCTCGTCAGCGATGCCATGAGCGACACCGGCTCGGCCCTGAACCAGCAAATGGGGGCCACCGTGGATTCGGATGCGGCCTTTGAGAACGTGCGCAAAGTGGCTGGCCAGCAGTTTGCCATTTTGCAGGCCACGCTGGGCAAGGGCAGCACGGGCCTGGTGAACATTTTCGGCCGCCACATCATGGATTACACCGAGGGCCTCACCCACAGCAACGCCGTGCAACGCCTGCCCACGCTGCTCAAAAACGTGGGGACCAACGCCGAAATTGCCGGTCCGGTGGCCGTCAAGGCCCTCACCGATGCCATCAAGCAGTACACCAATGCCCACACCGACCAGGGCGGCGACAAGGGCACCGTGGCCACGCACCGCGCCAGCGCGGCCAGCCTCGACGGCCAGCTCAACCAGGTGCTGTGGCAAAACCAGACCGCCGTGGTGGACCGCTACCCCACTGCCGCCGACGACCCCCAGCGCCTGGCCGCCGCCGACTACAACCTGCTGTCGCCCCCCGCGCCCGGCCACCACAGCACCACCTTTGCCGACTACCTGCCCGCCGGCACCACCCACGACGTGGACGAGGACGACCCCCAGCCCCTGCCCGCCCCCACCACCCGCCTCGTGCTCAGCAACCCCGGCGCGGTGCGCCTGCAAGTGGCCCTCAGCGCCTCGCACACCGACTTTCCGGCCGCCGGCATTGTGCAGGAAGTAGCGCCCGGTGCCACCGTCAAAATCGTCCTCGCCGACCTGGGCGACTCGCTGGCCCTGCCGTTTTTGCTGGTCCGCAACCCCACCTCCGAGCTGGGCCAGTACAAGGTGGTGCTGGGCTGAAGCCACGGCTTTTGGCCAGCGTGCCGAACGCAGCGAAGCGGAGTTGAGGCAGCTGCCCTACCTGCTAACTCAATGGCTTGAGTTAGTGGGCTGGGCAGCTGCCTCAACTCCGCTTCGCTGCGTTCGGCACGCCGCCAGCCTACATCCCGGGCTTCAGCACCACTTTCACGCAGCCGTCGGTGCGCTGGCTGAAGATGTCGTAGCCGTGGGCGGCCTGGCTCAGGGGCAGGCGGTGGGTGATGATGTCGTCGAGCTGCACGTCGCCGTCGGCCACGTGTTTCAGCAGGCGGTCGATGTACTTTTGGGCGGGGGCCTGGCCGGCTTTGATGGTGATGCCCTTGTCGAAAAGCTGGTGCACGGGGAAGTTGTCGTAGGGCGACGAGTACACGCCGAGCACCGACACGAAGCCGCCGCGCCGCACGGCGCTCAGGCAGGTGGTCAGCACTTTGTCGGAGCCTACTTCCAGGTTCACGGCGGCTTTGGCGCGTTCGAGCAGGCCACGGTCGGGCTCGAAGCCCACGGCTTCCACGCACACGTCGGCCCCGCGCCCGTTGGTGCGGGCCCGGATTTCGTCCACCACCTGCTGGTGGCTTTCCCACAGAATGGTTTCCGACTTGGCCGTTTGGCGGGCTTTGGCGAGGCGGTAGGGCTGGGTGTCCACGTTGATAACGCGGGCGGCCCCGCGCAGCCAGGCGCTTTTGGCGGCCATCAGGCCCACCGGCCCGGCCCCAAAAATGACCACCGATTCGCCGCCTTTCACGCCCGCCCAGTCAATGCCGGTGTAGCCGGTCGGGAAAATGTCGGTCAGGAACAGCACCTGCTCGTCGGTCAGGTTGCCGGGCACCTTGCGGGGGCCGAAGTCGGCGTAGGGCACGCGCACAAACTCGGCCTGGCCGCCGTCGTAGCCGCCGTACAGGTCGGTGTAGCCGAAGAGGGCGCCGCCTTTTTCGGTCAGCAGGCCGCCTTCGGGGCCGTAGTGTTCGGGGTTGGAGTTTTCGCAGTGGCCGGGCAGGGTGTGGTTGCAAAAGAAGCAGTGGCCGCAGGCAATCGGGAAGGGCACCACCACGCGGTCGCCGCGCCGCAGGTTGCCCACGCCGCGTCCCACTTCTTCCACCACGCCCATGAACTCGTGGCCCAGCACCATCGGCCGGGGTTGCGGAATGCCACCGCCGAAAATGTGCAAATCGGACCCGCAAATGGCGGTGCTCGTGACGCGGATGATGGCATCGCGCTGGTCCAGAATCTGGGGGTCGTCCACGGTATCAACGCGGACATCTTGGGGGCCGTGAATGCGGAGGGCTTTCATGTGGAAAGGGGGTTAGGGGAAAAATATTTCCCGCTAACGGACCCTTTTGCGGCAGGGTTACTAGTGTCGCGGTTGAGGCCCCCGGCCAGCTTTTCGCGGCCCGCCCGCCCCTCACAGCCGGTACACGCGCACGCCCGCCGCCGTCAGCACGTAAGCGCGGTCGTCGCCGAGCAGCACCTGGCGCACGGCGGCGGCATCTAGCCCGGCGGGCAGCGGCACGAGGCGCTCGCTCAGGTTGTAGAGGTGGAAAAAGTGCAGCCCGTCGGCGGCCAGGTAGTACAGTTCGTCGCCCCGAAACCCGACGGTGTTCAGGCCCGCAAAAGGCAGCTTTTTCTTGTAGTTGCCGAGGTTGTCAAACACGAAAATGCCGGTCGTGCGGTCCACCAAATAGAGGTTGTTTTGGTACATCCGCAGGAAGCGAAAATCGGGCCGCGAACGGCCGATGATGAGGTCCAGGGGCGTGTTTTGCACCACGCTCAGGCGTTGCGGGTCAAACTGCCGCAGCACGAGGTTGCTCTCGTCAAACAGCCACAGCTGGTTGTCGGGGGCCAGCGTGACCACGCGCACGGTGCCGTCCACGTAGTCGGCCAGCCGCAGCTCGGTGATGGGCGTGAGGAAGCGGTCAAGCAGAATCACCTGCTGCCGGTCGTCGTAAAACACCAGCGTGTTGGTCAGGTTGAAGGCCTCCACCAGCCCGATGTGGCCCGGCTGGGTGGGGGCGTAGGTGTTCAGCCGCTGCCCCTCGCCGCTGAACTGGCGCAGGTTGTTGTCCTGGTCGGCCACGTAGAGGGTGCCGCGCCGGTCCAGCGACGCCACGCCGGGGTTGGGCAGGGCCAGGGTGGTCAGGAGTTGCCACGGGCCGGGCGTAGCGGCCAGCCCCGGCCGGGCTTCCAGCGGGGCGGGTGCCCCCGCCGGCACCACCGAAGCCGCCGAGGGAATGATGCGCTGGGCCAGGGTTTGGGTTTGGGCAGCGAACAGCAGGAGTAGTAGGGGCGGGGCCAGCCACGCCCCGCCCCTACTGTTCAAAATGCCGGAGCGCCAATGTCTGTCCATCATATTCGCCGTAAGAACAATAATTGACCCACTCTCCCAGGTTCACATACCGGCTGCCGGGGGCCACCGCCACATCAAGCGGCAGGTGCCGGTGCCCAAACACGTAATAGTCGTGGTGCTGCCGCGCTTCCAACTCGCGGCAGTACACGAGCAGCCACTCGTCGTCGCCAAAATACTCGGCATCAGCCGTGCCGTTTTGCAGGCGCGAACGGCGGCTCCAGGCGTTGGCAATGCCGATGCCCATGTTCGGATGCACCCGCGCAAAAATCCACTGCATGACCCGGCTGTTGAACATCGGCTTGATGAGGCGCTTGTAGGCGTGGTCGCCCGGCCCCAGCCCGTCGCCGTGCCCGATGTGAAAAAGCTGGCTGCCGATGCGCTGCGATACCGGGTGCCGCAGCACCGGAATGCCCATTTCCTGCGTAAAATAGGAAAACATCCACATGTCGTGGTTGCCGGTAAAAAACGTAACCGGCAGCCCCGCATCGGTCAGTTCGGCCAGCTTGCCCTGCAAGCGAATAAAGCCGCGCGGAATGGCGTGCTTGTACTCAAACCAGAAGTCAAAAATGTCGCCTAGCAGGTAAATGGCCGCCGCATCGCGGGCGGCCTCGTCCAGCCAGCGCACAATGCGCTTTTCCCGCGCCAGCGACGAAACCGCATCGGGTGCCCCGAGGTGAAAGTCGGACGCGAAATACACCTTGCGGCCGGGCGGCAGCACGAGGTCGGGCAGGGTGCGGGGCGGAGAAGTGGGCAAGGCTCAGGCGGTAACTCCCCTCCTTGCAAAGGAGGGGACGTTTCAGCAAAGCTGAAACTGGGGTGGTAAATTCGTGTGCTGCCCCAGGGTCGTGGCCCAAAAGTAGCAACCGGCTGCACAACGGTCCCGGGCAGCGACCGGGCAGCGGACTTACCACCCCAGTTTCCGCTTCGCTGAAACGTCCCCTCCTTTGCAAGGAGGGGAGTTACCGCCTAACGGTCCCAGGCATCGTCTTCCAACAAAAACAGGGTGAGCTTGCGGGGCCCGTGCGCCCCCAGCACCAGGGTTTTTTCAATGTCGGCCGTGCGGCTCGGCCCCGTCGTCAGGGAGAGCATAGAGGCCGGGCCAGCCGCCGCCAGCCCCTCCCCTATTTCGGCCACCACCTGGCCGGGCCGCGCCAGCACCAGGTGTTGGTCGGGGTAAATACTCAGCCGCCGCCCGGCCGCCGTGTTGGCGGCCACCACCACGCTGCCCGTGCGGGCCACCAGCGCCGCGCAACTCGTCAGTCCCGCTTCGGCGTGGGCCAGAAATTCCGTTTCGTCGGCAATGAATGGTACCCCCGCCGCCGTCAGGAGTGCCTGCATCGCCGGCTCCCACACAAAGAGGCGGGCAAGTTGCTGCCCGGCTAAAAAGGCCGTTAGCTGCACCCCCAACTCGGCCAGCGTTTCGCAATAATAAAAAGCTCCCCCGACCCGCTGGAAGCTGGCTGCAAACGCCGCCACCACGTCGTCGCCCGCCAGCGGCGGATGCACGGGGGTCGTGAAATCGGGCAGCGACGGCAGCGGCGCAGGTTGCGCCAAGCTTTGGCGAATGCGGGTCAGCATCGCGGCGCGGGCGGTTTCGGACATGGGGCAAAGGTAGCGGCGCGGGCGGTTGGCACTTGGCTCTTTCGGAGTTGCACTCCCCAATCGCTGAACGATAATCGCTGCAAGCCTGACCGCCTGGGGTGCGGAGTACAACTCCGCAGCAGCCCTGCTTTCGGAGTACAACTCCGAAAGAGCCAGAAGAGCCAGAAGCCAGTGAGCCAACCGCCCGCACCACGCACAAAAAAAGCCGGTCCTCGCGGACCGGCTTCTGTTCAAAAACGCAAAACGCTACACCGGAGCCGCCGCGCTACACCGCTGCCACATCGCTGCCCGTATTGGACACCGGCGCATCCAGCCCCGGCAGGTGCAACGGCGGCAGGTCGTTGCCAATGGTGGTGCCGGGGTGCTCGTCGTGTACTTCGCTGGCGGTTTCGCTACGGTCGGTGCCCGCCATGTGGGCTTGCAGGTTGGTTTGGCCGCCAAAGGGCCGCTTGCCCACCAGACGTTCCAGGTCTTCCTGAATCAGCACCTCTTTGTCCAGCAGCTCCTTGGCCACAATTTCCAGCTCGTGCCGCCGCTCGGTCAGCAGTTCTTTGGTGCGGGTGTAGGCTTGGTCAATGAAGTTGCGCACCTCTTCGTCAATCATTTGCGAAGTCGCCTCGGAGTAAGGTTTGGAGAAACCGTACTGGTCCTGCCCTTTGGAATCGTAGTAAGAAATGTTGCCCAGCTTGGGGTTCATGCCGTACATCGTCACCATTGAGTAAGCCATCTTGGTGATGCGCTCCAGGTCGCTCAGGGCCCCCGTGGAAATCTTACCGAACACCAATTCCTCGGCGGCCCGGCCGCCCAGGGCCATGCACATTTCGTCGGTCATCTGCTCCACGTTGTACAGAAACTGCTCGGTCGGCAGGTACTGCGCGTAGCCCAGCGCCGCCACGCCACGCGGCACAATGCTCACCTTCACCAGCGGGTCGGTGTGTTCCAAAAACCAGCCCGCAATGGCGTGCCCCGCCTCGTGGTAGGCCACAATGCGCTTCTCGCCGGGGCTGATGATTTTGTTCTTCTTCTCCAAACCGCCAATCACGCGGTCAATGGCATCGGTGAAGTCCTGGTTGGTCACCATCTTCTTATCGCGGCGGGCCGCAATCAGGGCTGCCTCGTTGCAGACGTTGGCAATTTCGGCCCCCGCGAAGCCCGGCGTTTGGGCCGAGAGGCGCTTGGCATCCACGTCCGGCCCCAGCGTGAGGGGCGCGAGGTGGACGTTGAAAATCTGGGTCCGCCCGTTGATGTCGGGCTTGTCAATGCTAATCTGCCGGTCGAACCGTCCCGGCCGCAGCAAGGCCGAATCCAGCGTGTCGGGCCGGTTGGTAGCCGCTAGGATAATCACCCCGGAGTCGGTGCCGAAGCCGTCCATCTCCACCAGCAGCGAGTTCAAGGTATTCTCCCGCTCGTCGTTGCCGCCCGGCATACTGCCCCGGCTACGCGACCGGCCCACGGCATCAATCTCATCAATGAAGATGATGCACGGCGCTTTGGCCTTGGCTTGCTTGAACAGGTCGCGCACCCGCGCCGCGCCCACGCCGACGAACATTTCCACGAAATCAGAACCGGAGAGCGAGAAGAACGGTACGTCGGCTTCGCCCGCCACCGCTTTTGCCATCAGGGTTTTGCCGGTGCCCGGCCCGCCCACCAGCAGCGCCCCCTTCGGGATTTTGCCGCCCAGCACGGTAAACTTGCTGGGGTTTTTGAGGAACTCCACAATCTCCTGCACTTCCTCTTTGGCTTCTTCCAGCCCGGCCACGTCCTTGAAGGTGATTTTCACCTTGTCGCCGCCTTCAAAAAGCGCCGCCCGGCTCTTGCCGATGCTGAAAATCTGGCCGCCCGGTCCGCCCGCGCCGCTCATGCGCCGCATCAAAAACCAGAAACCTACCAGTAACAAAATCATAAAGCCCCAAGTGCTGATAAAATCGCCGTAGCCTTGCCGGGTGGCGATTTTCAGGGGCAGCCGCTGGGCGGCAGGCACGTCTTTTTGCAGCACCTCAAAGTCCTTTTTGAACTCCTCGGCGCTCACCACCTGGAAATAAAACTGCGAACCACTGCTCACCCCAAACGGGGTGCGGCGGAGTAGCAGCTGCTGGTATTCGGCCTTTTTGGCGGCTGTGGGGGTCAGCGTCACGTCCACCTCGTTGTTGTTCACGGCCGCCACCGACTGCACGTCGCCGCCCGCCAGCATCAGCCCAAACTTCTGCTGGTCAATCTCGACCGGCGAACTGAGGCCATTGACCCACACCACGCCAAAGAGAAATACCAGCAACCCGGCCAGCACCCACATCTGCACACCCGGCTTAGAACCGGGCGCTGGGGCATTCTTTTTCTTATTGGAATTATTCGGTTTGTCCGACATAAATCACAGAGCTTAACAAATGAAATAAACAGTAAAGAGTCGTAGGCCAAGCGCCCCCATGTGCTTGGGTACGCGCAAAGCGTGTGCTGCTTCGGGGCAATCATTCAACGGTCGTCCGCGTTTTGCGCGTACCCAGGCACAGCTTCACTTCGCTGCCCTTCGGTTGGGGGTACAAGTTCTGCTAACGCAAAAGTCCCGTTTTTACTTTACTAACAGATGCGAGAGGCAGCTGCAAAAGCAACCATTGCTTCCATTCCCAAACAAGCGAAGTCCGGCCTTCGTTCTCAGTCGGCTTCGGCTTCGACGTACGAAATTTCGGCATCGCCCCAAAGTTCTTCCAGGGCGTAAAACTTGCGGCGGTCGCGCAAAAAAACGTGGACTACTACGTCCACGTAGTCGAGCAGCACCCATTCGCCGTTGGTACGGCCCTCGGACTGCCAGGGCCGGTCGCCGGTTATTTTCTCTACTTCGTCTTCCACCGAACGCGCAATGGCATCCAACTGCGTATCTGAGTTGGCCGAGCAGATGATGAAATAATCGGCCACGGCATTCGTGAGGTGTTTGAGGTTAAGCAGCACAATGTCGGCCGCTTTCTTGTCCTGCATTCCGCGTACCACTACGTCTGCCAATGTGTCCGAATCCTGCCGGACCAAGGTGCTTTTCATATTTTTGTGTTTGGTTTCGGGGCCAGCCACTGGCCCAATCGTCCGTTAAAGGTAGCAACAAAGTTGATGGAAATTCATCCCCAAACCTTGTTCACGGGACAACAGGCGCTGTGGTTGTCCGAATGCGGCTCGACCAACACCGAGGCCCAGCGCCTGCTAGGCGAAAACCGGGCCAGCGAAGGCTTCGTGGTCCTGACGGATTACCAAACCGCCGGGCGCGGCCAGCGCGGCAACGCCTGGGAAGCCGCCCCCGCCGAAAACCTGATGCTGTCGCTGGTCTGGAAGCCCACTTTTCTGGCTGCCAAGCAGCAGTTTTTGCTGAGTCAGGCCGTGGCCCTGGCCGTGTACGACTGGGCCAACGCGCTGCTGACCACGCCCCTGCGCCTGCGCGTGAAGTGGCCCAACGACCTCTACTTCGGCCCCCAGAAGCTGGGCGGCATCCTGATTGAAAACAGTCTCAGCGGCCCCCGCATTCAGCACAGCATTGTGGGCCTGGGCTTGAACGTGAACCAGCAGGACTTTGAGAACCGCACCGCCACCTCGCTGAGTCGCCTCACCGGGCACCACTACAACCGCAAGGCCCTGACCAACCACCTGCTTGAGTGCCTGGAGGCCCGCTACTTGCAACTGCGGGCGGGCGAGTTCGTCCGGCTACGCCGCGATTATTTGCAGGTGCTGTACCGCTTCCAGGAAACCCACGATTTTGAGGTGGACGGCCAGCGGGTGGCAGGCCGTATCGTGGGTGTAGAAGAAGACGGCCGCCTCATAGTGGCGCTGGAAGATGGCCTGCGGCGGTTCGGCTTGCAGGAAATCCGGCATTTGTAAAAAGGTGAGTGGTCGGGGTAACCGAATGGCCCCGGCAGGGTTCGCTTACGTTCGGCACGGTGCTTGTTAGAATGCCAAGGCAGAAAGGTTCCGCTTTTTGTCGTATCTTTCCGCCATAATCCTACTTTTAACTGTTCTGTCCTTTTTTCTCAACCCCCATGAAACTCTTTACGCGCATCACCCTCAGCCTACTGATTGGCTTCGCTACGTTGTCCTCTGCTTCGGCCACCATCGTCACCATCATGGTGGGCGACAATTTCTACGTGACCCAAAACGGCACCCATGCCACCACCATGAACACCGGCGACACACTCCTGTTCCGTTACAATGGTTTCAGCAGCCACCCCACGATGTCGGACAGTTCGCCTGCCGCCTGGACCCTGTTTCAAATGAACTCGTCCAACCGGACCAAAATGTTTCTGCCCAACACGTTTCAGCCCGGCACGTACCCCTTCCATTGCACGGTACACGCCTTCCTTCAAAACGGGGTGTGGATGGGGCACGTCGGGACCCTCACCGTGTTGCGCCCCACGGCCAATGAGAACGCCCGGCCCACGGCCGTGCTCAACCTCTACCCCAACCCCAGCAAGGGCATTGTCACGCTGCAATTCACGGCCAAAGCGGGCACCGACTACAAGCTGCGCCTGAGCAATGTCATCGGCCAAGAGGTGCGGACGGTGGCCCTGAAACCGGAACTCAGTGAGGCGGGCACCGTCATAGACCTGCGCGATATGCCCGCCGGGATGTATTTCTACAGCCTGTTGGTGGACGGCAAAGCCGTTAGCTCCAAGCGGCTGGTGTTGCAGGACTAACATTGGCCTTTGGCCTTTAATTGAACACAAAAAGCAGCCCTGGGCTGCTTTTTGTGTTTCTAGCCGGGCCGCACCGGCGGCTTGGTGCCTATTTTTGCCTTTTCCCTGTTTTGAACCACTCTTTTTTCCGGCCTGAGCTTTTACTTCGGCTGGCGCTCTATGACTCCCTTTAATAAGCTGAATAACCTCGTGGGCTGGCTGGTTTTTGCCCTGGCCCTGGCTACTTATCTGCTCACCCTGGAGCCGACGGCTTCGTTCTGGGACTGCGGCGAGTTCATTGCCTGCTCCTACAAATTGCTGGTTCCGCATCCGCCGGGGGCACCCACGTTTCTGCTGCTGGGGCGGCTGATGTCGCTGTTCTCGTTTGGCGACGGTACTAAGGTGGCCCCGCTCATCAATGCGTTATCGGGGTTGAGCAGCGCGTTCACGGTGTTGTTTTTGTTTTGGATAATCACCCACCTCGCCCGCAAGTTGGTGGTGCAGCGCGAGGAGTTTACGACCGCTGCCAACCCCGAACCGACCAGCGGCCAAAGCCTGCTGATTCTGGCCGCCGGGGCGGTGGGGGCGCTGGCCTTTGCCTTCTCCGATTCGTTCTGGTTCAATGCCGTGGAAGGCGAGGTGTACGCCATGTCGGCCCTCTGCACAGCCGCCGTGGTGTGGCTGATGCTGAAGTGGGAAGCCCGCGCCGCCGAACCCGATTCGGACAAGTGGATTGTGCTCATTGCCTATGCCATCGGCCTCAGCATTGGGGTGCACTTGCTGAATTTGCTGACGTTGCCCGCCCTGGGCCTTATCTACTACTACCGGCGCACGGCCAACCCCACGACAAAGGGCGTTATCATTACGCTCTCGGTGAGTCTGGTCATTGTGGGGTCCATTCTGGTGGGCATCATCCCGGGGCTGCCCACGCTGGCGGGTGGGTTCGAGGTGTTTTTTGTGAACACCCTGCACCTGCCGTTCAACTCGGGGCTGGTCATCTTTTTGCTGGGCTTCTTGGGGCTGATTTGGTTCGGGTTCCGGCAGTCGTTTGCCCGCAAAAGCCAGCTCCTGAACACGGCCATGCTGTGCTTCGCCTTCATCCTGATTGGGTATTCCAGCTACCTCATCGTGCCGATTCGCTCGTCATTTCACCCCACTATTAATGAGAACGACCCCGAAGATGTGCTTTCCTTCGTGAGCTACCTCAAGCGCGAGCAGTACGGTTCGCGGCCCTTGCTCTACGGGCCGCAGTTCAATGCCCAGCCCGACCACTACGAGGAAGGCAGCCCGCGCTATGCCCGCAACACCGCTACCGGACAATACGACGAAATTTTGCCCCGGCAGCAGGAAGCAGGCTTTGCCGACACCGACAAAATGCTGCTGCCGCGCATCTACTCGCCGGAGCCGGGGCACATTCAGGAGTACAAAAAGTGGGTGGACATCCAGGACGGCGTGAAGCCGACAATGGGGCAGAACCTGTCGTTCCTGTTTCGCTACCAGATGGGGCATATGTTCTGGCGCTACTTCATGTGGAACTACGTGGGGCGCGAGTCCGACATTCAGCAGGCGGGGGTGGTAGCACCCTGGAACGCCAGCGCCCACGGGCTGCCCGCCCGGCTGGCCGAAAGCCCGGCCCGCAACAATTTCTTCGCCATTCCGCTGATTCTGGGCTTGCTGGGGCTGTGGTTTCAGAGCCGCAAGGACCGGCGCGATGCGCTGGTGGTGGCGTTGCTGTTTTTGCTGACCGGGCTGGCCATTGTGATATACCTGAACCAGCCGCCGCGCGAGCCACGCGAGCGCGACTACACCTTCACGGGGGCCACGTTTGCGTTTGCCATCTGGATTGGGCTGGGGGTGCTGGGCATTGCTGACTTATTCCGAAAAACGGTGCAAGATGACGGGATGCGGGGCGTAATTGCGCTGCTCATTGGCCTCATTGCCCCCTGCTTGCTGGTGGCCCAGGGCTGGGACGACCACAACCGCTCGGACCGCTACAACTCGGTGGACTCGGCCAAGAACCTGCTCAATAGCTGCGCCCCGAACGCCATTCTGTTCACCAACGGCGACAACGACACCTTTCCGCTCTGGTACGCCCAGGAAGTGGAAGGTGTGCGGACCGACGTGCGGGTGGCAGTGCTTTCGTACTTAAACACCGACTGGTATATCGAGCAGATGAAGCGGCGCTCGTACCTGTCGCAGGGCTTCCCGATTTCGATGCCCGCCCCTCGCTACGCGCAGGGCACCAACGATATGCTGCCCTTCGCGGCCAACCCGTCGGTGCAGGCCGTGAATTTGCGGGAATTCATTCAACTCGTGACCAACAACAGCCCGCTGTTGCAGGTGCAGTACAACGAGGGCGGGCCGAGCATGATGTCGTTCCCGACCCCGAATTTTTACCTGGACATTGACACCGTGGCGGTACGCAAGCTGGGCATCATTCCGGCGGAGCGGGCCAACCAACTCGTGCCGCGCATGGAGTGGAGCATGGGCAAGCGGGCCATCGAGAAGAAAAACCTCGTGATTCTGGACATGATTGCGACCAACGACTGGAAGCGGCCCATCTACTTCAGCAGCACCGTGGCCCCCAGCGACTACATGAACCTGCAACCCTACTTCCAGCTCGAAGGGCTGGCCTACCGCCTGCTGCCCCTGCGCGACCCTAGTTACGACCCGCGCGGCAACGAAGGCTACGTGGAAACCAACATTTGCTACGACGAGCTGATGCACAAATTCAGCTACCGGGGCTTGCAGAACCCGCACATTTTCTACGACGAAAACCACCTGCGCTTCCCGGCCAACTACCGGGATAAATTTGCCCGCCTGGCCCAAACCTACCTGGACGAAGGCAACGTGCCCAAAGCCAAAGAAGTGGCCGACCACTGCCTGCAAGTGATGCCCGACGCGGCCGTGCCCTACGACTTCTACTCGCCCCAACTGGTGCCCGCCCTGCTGGCAGGCGGCGAAAAAGCCAAAGCCAACACCATCATGGACACCATGCTGGACCGCTCGACCCAGATGCTGGCCTACTACGCGACGCGGGCTGACGGTTCACTCTTTGACGACGACCAGCGGCAGTGGCTGGTGGCGGCGCAGAGTGTCTATCGCGCCGCCGAGCAGGTGGGCGACAAGGAACGCAGCGCCCGCGCCGTGGGCTTACTGAACCAGTATTATAGCGGGGGCGGGCAGTAAAAAATTGTTGCGTATATTTGACGCTACCAAGACGCTCCGGCGTAAGCGGCAGCAAAAACTTTCACTTTATTCCCCTCTTTTTTATGAAAAACCTGTTTTCAAGCGGATTTCGGTTTGCGACCCTGGCCCTGCTGGGCCTTGGCCTAAGCACCAGCCTGAGCGGCTGCTTTGACAAAGACCACGACCACGACGGCCCGAAAGGCAGCGTGTGCAACACGGCGGCCACGGTGGTGACGCAGGACGGCAGCACGGCGTTGGCTCTGCGGCTGGCCGATGGTAGCCTGTTGGTGCCCACGGGTGCGCTTTGGACCGACTTTCACGCCAAAGCGGGCGAGAAGGTGTTGGTGGGTCTGCGGCAGGCGGGCAAAAGCGGCCACGGCTCATGCCACAAAGACGATGACGACGATGACGACGATGCCCGCGATGGCAACATGGGCTGCATCAGCGTGAATGCGGGGGCGAACTAGCCCGATGACCGACCAACTTGGGAAGCGCCCGGCACCTGCCGGGCGCTTTTTTTGTGTTCTTTTGCATCCCCTACCCTGCCCATGCCCCGCATTCCGCTTTCCGAATTTGAAGCCCTGCCCTACCCCGTGCTGGACGTGCGTGCCCCGGCCGAATACGCGCAGGGGCACGTGCCGGGCGCTATCAGCCTGCCGCTGTTCACGGACGAGGAACGGGCCAAAATAGGAACGGCCTATAAGCGCGTCAGCCCGGAGCAGGCGGTGCACCTGGGGCTGAAATACTTTGGGCCGAAGATGGCCGACATGGCCAAGCAAGCCAAGCGGCTGGTGCCGGGCCGCGAGGTGCGGCTGCACTGCTGGCGCGGCGGAATGCGGAGCGGGGCCGTGCAGTGGCTTCTGGAACTGAGTGGTTTTCGGGTGCATTTGCTGGCTGGCGGCTACAAAGACTACCGCCGCGCCGTGCTGGCTGCCCTGGCCCATCCCCGTCCCTGGCGGGTGCTGGGCGGCTACACCGGCAGCGGCAAAACGGTGCTTTTGCACGCCCTGATGGCGCTGCCCGACGCGCCCCCGGTGCTGGATTTGGAGGGCCTGGCCCACCACAAAGGCTCCGCTTTTGGCGGCATCGGGCAAGGCGAACAGCCCACTCAGGAGCAGTTTGAAAACGCACTGGCGGCAGCCCTGCTGGCACTGCCCGCCAACGTGCCCGCCTGGCTGGAAGACGAAAGCCGACAGATTGGCCGCTTGGTGCTTCCCCCGGCCCTGTACGACCAACTGCGGGCCGCCCCGTGCTATTTCCTGGACGAGCCGCGCCCGGCGCGGGTGGCCCGCCTGGCCGCCGAGTACGGGGCCGAAGACCCGGCCGCACTGGCGGCGGCCATCGGCCGCATCGGCAAGCGCCTGGGCGGCCTCGCCACCCGCGACGCGCTGGCCGCCGTGGCAGCGGGCGACTTTGCCCGAATGGTGGACCTGGTGCTGACGTACTACGACAAAACCTATGGCTACGGGCTGGCCGAGCGCCGGGCAGCAGGCAGCCCGGTGGTGGAATTGCCAGCAGGCACGGGGGCACCGGAGTTGCTTGAGTTATGAGTTACGAGTTAAAATCTACTGGCCTTAATGCAGTTCAAAGGTCGTCCAACTCATAACTCATAACTCGTAACTCAAACCCCACCGGGTCGGCCAGCGGGTTGGCCGCTACCGTAGCCACCGGCACAGGCAAATACACCGCGCACAGCGAATGGCTGACTTGCACCAACTGCCCGGTGGCCGTGGTAGGCAGCCCGGCCGTAATTCCGGCCAGCACTTCCCAGCGCGGCTCGCCGGGCTGGCGGCTGGCATCGTGCCACACCACCACGGTATGGGGTTGCACGAGGTGCCGAAACACGAGTTCGGTATCGCGCTGCACGGCGGCGGCGGCGTGGTCGCCGTCAATGAAAATCAGGTCAAAAGGCCCGCCGAGGCTGGGGTAGTCGAAGGTGGCGGAGTTGCCCGTCACGTGGCGCACGTTGGGCAAGGGGCGCGAAAAGTAGCCGTGCAACTCAATGTAGCGGGCGCTGGCTCCCTGGGCGGCAAGTTCGGCGGGGCTGAGGTTGAGGGTAACGACTTCGGCGGCTTCGGCGGCCACGTTGGCGGCGCTTTCGCCGCGCCAAGTGCCGATTTCAAAGTAGCGGCAGCGGGGAATGGAATGCGCCAGCGCCCGGAGCAACAGCAAATCGGTGGGCAGCGAGCCGCCCGCGCCGAAGGCAAACGGAGCCACGCGGCGGGCTTCGGGCGGTAGCATTTCCAGAAAATACGCCAGCGGCACCACGGGCAACCCGACTGGCCCCAGGCCGGGGTGGCGGGCGGCGTGGGCCAGGGCGCGGGCTTGCCACGCGGCAGTGTCACCAGCCAGTACATGGTTGAGCAACCAGGGGTTGCGGGCCACGGCCCAGAGGCCGCGCACAGCGGTTGTGAGACGATTGGGCATGAGCTAGGGTAGGTTTTTTTGCATCAAAAAATGAGGGATGATGCCGAACAGCGTAGCGGCCGGACCAATTACGGCGTAGCCGCAGCGCCGGTAGAAGGGCACGGCGGCAGCGCGGGCGTTGAGGATGATTTCGGGGAAGCCAGCGGCACGGGCGGCGGCTTCCAGATACGCCAGCACTTGGCCTCCAAGGCCCTTTCCCTGCCAGCCCACAGCCACCGCCATGTAGCGCACCTGCCCCTGGCCGGGGCCGCTGGGGTGCAGCCGCCCGGCACCCACCAGCAGCCCGTCGAGCGCAAACGCGGCGGCATGAACGGTGGTCGGCGCGGCATCGTCGGCGGCCCGCTCCGAGCCGGGCGGCTGGCCCCAGGGCTGGCGCAACACGGCATAGCGCAGCGCATAATAGGCCGCCCATTCGGCGGGCAGGTGCGGGGCACGGATTTCCATGCCGCAAAGATGGGGCTACCTTTGGGGGAGTTATGAGTTGCGAAACCCCTGTCCGTACTGCAATCTCACAACTCATAACTCGTAACTCAAAACTCATAACTCCCCAATGGCATCCTTTGACATCGTGAGCAAAGTGGACCCGCAAACCCTGGAAAATGCGGTGAACACGGCCAAAAAAGAACTCACCACCCGCTACGACCTGCGCGACACCAAAGGCGGCATTGAACTGAATAAAAAGGAAAATACCATCCTGCTGTCGGCCGAAAACTCCATGCGCATCACGGCACTGGAAGACATTCTGCTCGGCCGCATCGTCAAACAAGGCATTGACGGCACCAGCCTGGATTTCACGGCCGAAGAACAGCCCAGCGGCAACCTTGTCAAAAAAACCGTGAAGGTGCGGGCGGGGGTGGACAAAGACTACGGCCGCAAAATCATCAAGGCCATCAAGGATGCCAAGCTGAAAGTAGAAGTTCAGATGCAGGACGACCAAGTGCGCGTGACGGCTAAGAAAATTGACGACCTGCAAGCCGCCATCGCCGTGTTGCGCCGGGCGGATATTGGCCTGCCGCTGCAATTTGTGAACATGAAATAAATCGCAGATTGATGTACGATTTCGGAGCCTTTGCCCAAGCCGCGACCTGGGTTAGTTTACTCACCCTCACGTTCATGGAAATCGTGCTGGGGATTGACAACATCATTTTTATTTCCATCGTCGTCAATCGGTTGCCAGCGGCGTTGCAGCCGCGTGGGCGCACCATTGGGCTACTGCTGGCGCTCGTGTTTCGGGTGGGGCTGCTGCTGAGTATTTCGTGGCTCGTGGGGATGCGCTCGACGTTGTTTGCGCTGCCGTTTCCGTGGCTGGCGCAGCCGTTTGGGGTCACGGGGCGCGACCTGATTTTGCTGGCGGGCGGGCTGTTTCTGATGTACAAAAGCACCACCGAAATTCACACCAAGCTGCAAGGCGACGAGGACGAAAACGATGAAAGCGGCAAAGCCGGGGCCACCATGCTGGGCACCATCGCGCAGGTCGTCATCATTGACATCGTGTTCAGCTTCGACTCCATTCTGACCGCCGTGGGCCTCGTGGACAACGTGTTGGTAATGATTGCGGCCGTGATTGCGGCCATGGGCATCATGCTGGCCTTTTCGGGCGTGGTGGCCAACTTCGTGAACAAGAACCCGACCATCAAAATGCTGGCCCTCTCGTTCCTGATTATGATTGGCTTCATGCTGGTGATGGAAGCCGCCCATCAGGAAGTGCAAAAAGGCTACCTGTACTTCGCAATGGCCTTTTCGCTGATTGTGGAAGTGCTCAATTTGCGGCTGCGCAAGAAAGGCAAGCGGCCCCCGGTGGTGCTGCGGGATTCCAAATACGATTAGTAGGGTGCGGGGCTTGCTCCCGCCCGAATCGGTGAACGATAATCGTAGCAACAATGCATACGATTCGGGCGGGGGCAAGCCCCGCACCCTACGCTTGGTCCAGTACCCGGTGCAGGGCCAGCTCCAGCAGTCTTCGGTTCAGCTCGGCACGGTGGATTTGGTAAAAACCGTACTCCGTCGCCGTGAACTGCCCGCTCACCAAGCCCACGATGATGGCGCGCAGCTTGGTGTTGCGGCCCAGCAAATCGGTGAGTTGCTGGGCCGTGTCGGTGGGGCGCAGCACCACGTGGTGGTCGTGCACAAAATCGGCCACCAGGGCCAGCAGCAGCGGGTTTTGCAGCTTCAGCACCGGGCGCAGCGTGGTGTGCAGAAAGTGGCCCACCGTGCCGTCGGCATCGGTGGCAGCGGCAGCCACGGCCGGGCGCAAAGCCAGCAGGAGTGCATCAGGGCGCTGGTTGTTAGCGGGCAAGCTCATACGATTCCCAGTTTACACAACACATCCCACAGCACCACGCCCGCCGCCACACCTTTACGCGCCCAGGTCCCCGCCGGGAAAGTCCAGCAACTCCCGCAAAGGTAATTGCAAGGCCCGCGCCAACGAAGCCAACACGTCAATCGTGGCCGCAAGGTGGGCCGTTTCGATGCGCTGAATGGTGGGGCGGCTCAAATCGGCCTCGTCCGCTAACTGCTGCTGGCTCAATTTCCGCCCTTTGCGTAATAAGCGCAAATGCTCCCCAAAAGCAGCGACGGTGGCCGGGTTTTTCACTGCCCCGAAGGACCGGCGCAACTTCAATCTTATTCGTATCGTATCCGATACACTTAGCGGCTACGGGTACAGTTTTTTCTTTCTCACTTTTTTCGGATTTCCCATGAAAAAGCTGCCCGTATTCCCGGTTTTGCTCCTTGCCGCGCTGGCCCTGGCCGCTTGCGAAAAGGACAGACCCGAAGCCAGCCTGCCCGCCGCCACCCAGGAAGGCAAAAACACGGCTGGCTGCCTCATCAATGGCCAGCCCTTCGTGGCACAAGCCTACGGCGGCGACATCCTCAGCCCCCCCATCAAGGCGATGGAAGGCGGATTCTACTTCGATAGCTTGTACTACCTGACCCTTAACGGCAAACTCAACGGCCAGGCCATTAGTGTCACGCTGTTCTTGCGGCAACCTAAGGTTGGAACATTTTTGCTCAACAAAAATACTAGGTTTTATCCACAAGGCAGTCCTTTATATGTTCTTAATCATGCTACTTATTCTGTGAGTGATAATAGCCATGAAGTGTATGTGACCAACGCTCGACATACTGGGCAAGTAGTCTTAACCAAAGCTAATAAAGCAACGGATTTATCAGCTGGCACATTTTCATTTACCGCGTTGAGTAACCAAGATTCGGCCAGAACCGTCACAATAACTAGCGGGCGCTTTGATTGGAAAGAATAACGGGTACGGTTTTTTTCGCCTTTCTTTTTTCAGTTTTCCATGAAAAAGCTGCCCGTATTCCCGGTTTTGCTCCTTGCCGCGCTGGCCCTGGCCGCCTGCAAGAAAGACAGCCCCGAAGCCAGCCTGCCCGCCGCCACCCAGGAAGGCAAAAACACCGGCGGCTGCCTCGTCAACGGCCAAGCCTTCGTGGCCCAAGCCTACGGCGGCGATATCCTCAGCCCGCCTATCAAGGCCATCGAGGGCGGGTTCTACTTCGATAGCCTGTACTACCTGACACTTAATGGTAAATTTAACGACCAAGCAATTAGTGTTACGCTCTTTCTACGGCAGCCAAAAGTAGGTGCTGTTTTGCTGAACCGCAACACAAAATTTTATCCGCAAATAGTAGCATTATATGCACTTAATCATGCTACTTACCGGGTGGTAAAGAGCGGAAACAATGAAGTGTATGGAACAGATGCCCAACATACCGGTCAGGTTCAATTCACTAAAGTTAGCAAATCATCATTGACATCAGCTGGCACTTTTTCCTTCACGGCCGTCAGCAACCAAGACACAACCAAGACTATTACCATCACCAGCGGCCGGTTCGACCGCAAGCAGTAACGCCTATTTCCCACTTTTTCCCCTCACACCTCATGAAACAATTCTTTCTTTTCGTGCTGCTGGCCCTGGCCAGCCCCGCGCTGGCCCAACGTTTAGCCAGCGGTTCCAGTGGCCCGGCCGGAGCCACGACTAATGCCGTTCAACCACCGAAGGCATACAGTTGCGCCGAACCAGTAAGCCATTTTCAACACTTGGCCGATAGCCTACTGGGGTATCTGGACAAAACACAAATACGTACCGGCATTCTGTACGACCGGGTATCGGGCATGGCCAGCTTGGACGTGTTTGGGCATTACTACAACGACGCGGACACTTCGGGCGTGAACCACTTCCTGCAAGCTTACTACGAGTTGCACGTAGCCGATTACTACAACAGCGGCACCGAGCCGTGTCGGCAGTTGTTGCGCGACAACGCCCGCTACCATGCCGAGCGCGGAGAGGCCCTGGTCGGGGCGTTGCGGTATCGGTTCAATTACATTGACACCAACGCCGTTCGCAACAACCAACTGATGTGGAGCAACGGGCCAAATAGTCAGTTGCAGGATGTATCGGGCCGTGGCACCTCGCCCTACATAGATGCCGAGGTAGTGGTAGGGGCTGCCTTGCTCGATACGCTACGGCAAGGGGCAGTCACCTTTCGCTTCGACCCCGCCTCCACCTTCACCAACACCGGGCTGGCCCTGACGAAGATAGAGGCCGATTTTGACGACGGCACCGGCACCTATGTCCGCGCCCCCGGCGAAACGGTGGATATCGGCTACGGCACGGTTGGGCGAAAGGTGTTGCGCTACACCTTCACGTATGCCGACGGGCAGAGATTCACTACCTATTCCACGATTTACGTAACAACCGCCGTTTGCACCATCTGCAAGGCCCAGGGTACCAGCTCGATAAGCCCTTGCCTGGAAATCAAAGGGTTCACGGCATCAACACGCTTTCAGGGCTACGCTGGAGTGGCGGACATAAGCTATTTCTACCGCACAACCAACAATACGGCTTGTGATGGCAGCGCGGTAAATGTTGTAAAGCCGGTGGTCATCATTGATGGTTTTGACCACGAAGACACCAGAAACGGCGCGGCGATATTTAACGACTATTTGGCTTACCGTGATATCAACAATAACAGACGAAATTTAGGCTCTGAACTTCAGACCGCTGGCTACGATGTCGTCATTCTCAATTCTCCCAACGTGTATACTCTGACACAGGTGCAGCTTGGGACTTTTACTTATACTTACTATTCCATCGTCCGCCACGGAGGCTCCGATTATATGGAGCGCAACGGGCTGGTACTGGTGTCGCTGTTGCAGGAGTTGAACCGGCAGATGCAGGCGGCTGGCTCCACGGAGCAAATTGCGGTGATTGGCCCCAGCATGGGCGGGCAGATTTCGCGTTACGCCCTTTCCTATATGGAAGCCAACAACATTCCCCACAACACCCGCCTCTGGATTTCGCTCGACTCGCCGCACAACGGGGCCAACATTCCAATCGGCTTGCAGCACTTCATCAAATATTTTGCCGACGAAACCGGCGACGAACAGTTGGTGAAAGGGTTGGAAGCATTGGATTCGCCCGCTTCGCGCGAGCTGGCACAGCACTACTACGACCGAGGAACCTACTTTTTGCCCGATTACAGCCGCACCAATTTCGTGAATGCTGTTACCAGCTTTCGGCCGGGTGGCTTCCCGGCCAACCTGCGGCGCGTAGCCGTCACGAACGGCGCACTAAACGGTGCCCGGCAGGTAGACCAGAACGGGCAAGTCGTCAATGATGAGGACCAAGCGTTTTTTTTGGAGCAACAAGGTATCCCTACTACTGGAGTAATCGGTTTAGCCGCTCATATTGGCGATTTCTTTCCATCGTTAGCAACCCGCCTCATCACCACAGCTTCGGCCCGGGTGTGGTATGCTCCTGGCAGTGGGCGAACCAGCCGGGTGCTGCGAACTTACATTTTGGGCACCGGCTCACACAGCCAGGAGGCCGAAGGTGTGCCAAACTCGTGCGGCCTGGACGGTGCCCCCGGTGGCTATCGTACTTTCTTCAACGAGGTAGCCGATGGCAACAACAGCAGTGGCTTGTTTCAGGAGCGCAATTTTTACTCCGTGCGCGACAAAGCAGTTTTCATCCCCATGCTCAGTGCGTTGGCTTACACCGGAACGCCGGTTGATAATTGCGCCAATATTTCGCAACGGAATCTGGTATGCGAGGGCACCACCCCTTTCGATGCATATTATGGCCCAATGGGCATAAACGAGGAACACATTCACCTGACACCGGGCAATGTGGCGTTCATGCGGAGTGAAATTTTGGGTACTTTGGCTCCACCGGTTTTTGCGGCTGCCCCGGCTTCCATCTGCCCTGGTGCAACTGCGACCTACAGTGTTGTGACAGATTGCCCCCGCTCCGGTCAACCCGGCACCACCTACACTTGGACATTAGGCACCGGGTTACAATTCGCCAACGGCAGCGCGGGCACCGGCCCGACGCAAACAATTCGCGCCGTAAGCGGCTACACGGGCACTACCACGATACGGGTAGTGGCAACGCGGGCAGGATTTTCGGCAAGTACGCAGTTGGTGAAAAATGTTCGGGTCGTAAGCAGCGCCCTTTCAGTTTCGGTGGGAATCACCAGCTACGGATGTTGGTATGACTACCATTTTTCTGCTAATACAACAAACACGCAAGCCACCTTCGCATGGCGGGTCGATGGAGTTCTGGATTCAGAAACCGGACCGTTTTTTGGAATAGACTTCGACCAAAACGACCCGACGTATACGCATACTGTGAGCGTACAAGTAATGGGTATATGTCCAGCCAGTCCACTAAGCTACTCCCACACGTACACAGTTAGTTTCCCCAACTGCACTCACCAACGGCCTAACAACACAGGTCCAACCAATTTGGCGAGTTATCCCAATCCGGCCAATGACTACTTGGTAGTGACCGATTCGATGCTAGACGGAATCACAGTAAATAAAACCTCAGGACCTGCTGTTGAAGCTGCTTCCACGACTGCTGCGCTGTACAACGCCCAGGGACTGTTGGTGCGCCAAACCCAGCTTTCAACCGACAGCCGCCGCTTAAACACGTCTGACATGCCCGCAGGACTTTACCACCTTACTTTGCAGAATGGTCAGCAAGTGAAACGTACGCAAATTCGGGTAGCTCATGATTAAAAGGCAACTTTGAACGCAAAAACAGAACAATAGCAAAGGCCGCAGCCGCGAGGTTGCGGCCTTTTTTGTCTTATTCTTGGAACTCATACGATTTCCAGTTTAACCAGCACGTCCCACAGCACCACGCCCGCCGCCACGCCCACATTGAGCGAGTGCTTTGTGCCGAACTGCGGGATTTCCACGGCCGCGTCGCACAGCGCCAGCACCGCATCTTCGACCCCGAACACCTCGTTGCCCAGCACCAGCGCCAGCGGCTGGCCCGGCACGGGCCGAAACTGCGGCAGCAATACGCTGCCCGTGGTTTGCTCCAGGGCCACCACTGCGTAACCGGCTTGCTTGAGGTGGCCGATGGCCCCGGCCGTTTCGGGGGCGTATTCCCAAGCCATTGATTCCTCGCTGCCTAGGGCTGTTTTCGTGATTTCGCGGTGCGGCGGGCGGGCAGTGATGCCGCAGAGCCAGATTTTTTCCAGCCCGAAGGCATCGGCAGTGCGGAAAACCGCCCCCACGTTGTGCAGGCTTCGCACGTTGTCGAGCACCAAAACCACCGGGTTTTTGGGCGTACTTTTGAAGTCGGCCACCGTGGCGCGGTTCAGCTCGGCCATCGTGAGTTTTCGCATGGGCCAAAGGTAGGAACGCGCCACGGCGCGTTCGGCGTTTGGGGGCTATCCGGGCGGTTTGGCGCTTGCCGTTCGGCGATTGAACGCGCCGTGGCGCGTTTCTACCTTTGCCGGTCCCCCATTTTCCCGTTTTTACATTCCCCGCTTTGTCCACTACCACCGCGCCGCCTAAAAAGGAATTTGTCATCAAGTCCGTCGGCCCCGACCACATTGCCCCCAGCCCGGCCTTCGACACGCCCCTGATGCGGCAATACTACCAACTCAAGCAGCAACACCCCGGCGCGGTGCTGCTGTTTCGGGTCGGTGATTTCTACGAAACCTTTGGCGAAGATGCCGTTACGGCCAGCCGCATCCTGGACATTACCTTGACCAAGCGCGGCGCGGGCAGCATTTCGGAAGTGGCGTTGGCGGGCTTTCCGCACCACGCCCTGGACAATTATTTGCCCAAGCTGGTGCGGGCCGGGCAGCGCGTCGCCATCTGCGACCAGCTCGAAGACCCCAAGCAGGCCAAAGGGCTGGTGAAGCGTGGCATCACCGAACTCATCACGCCCGGCGTGAGTATGCACGACAACGTGCTGGACCGCCGGGCCAACAACTACCTGTGCGCCATTCATTTTGGCAAGGCCGAAGCGGGCATTTCCTTTCTGGACATCAGCACCGGCGAGTTTCTGGTGGCCCAGGGCGACCGCGAATACCTGGGCAAGCTGCTGCAAAATTTTCGGCCCGCAGAGGTGCTGTTTTGCAAGAAAAACCGGGGCGAATTTGAGGAATTGTACGGGGCGGATTTCTGCACGTTTGCGCTCGACGACTGGGTTTTTGGGGCCGATTACGCCCACGACACCCTTACCCGGCACTTCCGCACCACTTCGCTCAAAGGCTTCGGGGTGGACAACATCAAGGACGGCGTGGTAGCGGCCGGTTGCATTCTGCACTACCTGGCCGAAACCAAACACACCGAGGTGCAGCACATTGCCAGCCTCAGCCGCCTCGAGGAAGACAAGTACGTGTGGCTCGACCGCTTCACCGTCCGCAACCTGGAACTGATTCAGGCCCAGCACCCCGGCGGCGTGCCGCTGATTGACATCCTCGACCAGACCCTGACCCCAATGGGCGCACGGCTGCTCCGCAAGTGGGTGGTGCTGCCGCTCAAGGAAGTAAGCCAGATTCAGCGGCGGCTCGACACCGTGGCCGCCCTCGTGGCCGACGAGGAACTACTGGCCGACCTCACCCAACACCTGCGGCAAATATCCGACTTGGAGCGCCTTATCAGCAAAGTAGCCGTGCGCCGCGTGAACCCCCGTGAACTGCTGCAACTCGCCCGTGCCCTCGAAGCCATTGCGCCGATGCGGGCGCGGCTGGCTGCGTCGGGCGTGAAAGCGCTGGAAAAACTGGCCGACCAACTCAACCCCTGCGACACGTTGCGCCGCGAAATTGCCGCCAAAATTAAGCCCGACGCGCCGCTGCTCACCAACCAGGGCGGCGTAATCATGAGCGCCGTGGATGCCGAACTGGACGAGTTGCGCGAAATGGCGTTTTCGGGCAAAGACTACCTGCTGCAACTGCAAGTGCGGGAGCAACGCAACACTGGCATTTCGTCGCTCAAAGTAGCCTACAACCGGGTGTTCGGCTACTACCTGGAAGTCACCAACGCCCACAAGGACAAGGTGCCCACCAACTGGATTCGGAAGCAAACGCTGGTAAACGCCGAACGCTACGTGACAGAGGAACTCAAAACCTACGAGGAAAAAATCCTCCACGCCGAGGAGCGGCTGTTCGTCATCGAGCAGCGCATCTACAACGAGTTGGTGCTGGCGGCAGTGGATTTTGTGCCCCAGATTCAGCAGAACGCTCGCGCCATCGGCGTGATGGACTGCCTGGCCAGCTTCGCCGCCACCGCCCGGCAGCAACGCTACGTGTGCCCGGTCGTGAACGATGGCACGGTGCTGGACATCAAAGCGGGCCGCCACCCGGTGATTGAACGGCAGTTGCCGCCCGGCGAAAGCTACATTCCCAACGACATTTGCCTCGACCAGACCGAGCAGCAAATCGTCGTCATCACCGGCCCCAACATGGCGGGCAAATCGGCCCTGCTCCGCCAAACGGCCCTGATTGTGCTGCTGGCCCAAATCGGCTCCTTCGTGCCCGCCGATGCGGCCACCATCGGCATCATTGACAAGATTTTCACCCGCGTCGGGGCCTCCGACAACCTCAGCAAGGGCGAAAGCACATTCATGGTCGAAATGACCGAAACCGCCTCCATCCTCAACAACCTCTCCGACCGCAGCCTCGTGCTGATGGACGAAATCGGGCGCGGCACCAGCACCTACGACGGCATCAGCATCGCTTGGGCCATCGTCGAACACCTGCACAACACCCCCAAAGCAAAGGCTAAAACCCTGTTTGCCACCCACTACCACGAACTCAACCAACTGGCCGACAACTGTTCCCGCGTTCGCAACTACAACGTGGCCGTGAAGGAAACCGACGGCCGCATCCTGTTCCTGCGCAAACTGCAACCCGGCGGCTCCGAACACAGCTTTGGCATCCACGTGGCCCGCCTCGCCGGAATGCCCACCGCCGTGGTGTTGCGGGCCAACGAAATAATGCACCACCTGGAAGTGGAGCGCACCAACACCGGCCTGGAAGCCGACGCGCCCACCGAATTTGACGATGTGCTAACCGGCCCGGACAGCCAAACCTCCTCCCCCCCTCACCTCCTCACCCCCTCACCCAAACCCCGCGCTACCACGGCTGTTGCCACCGCCCCGCGCTTGCAACTGAGTATGTTTGAACCAAACGACCCCACGCTGGAGCGCATCCGCGAATTGCTGCAACACCTCGACGTGAACACCCTAACCCCGATTGAGGCCCTGATGAAACTGCACGAATTGAAAATGGAAGCGGGCAAAGCGTAAAAGTTTGCCCCTGAAAATGAAGTAAAAACCCCGCGCCAGGGCAAAATTTACGCCTTCCCCCTTGCCTGGCTCAAAATTTGCCGTACCTTTGTCGAACCATTCAGCGCCAGATAATCGGCGCTGAACCTCCCGCGAGAGTAGCTCAGTTGGTAGAGCGCGACCTTGCCAAGGTCGAGGTCGCGAGTTCGAACCTCGTCTCCCGCTCCAACGAAAAACGCCGCCTTCGGGCGGCGTTTTTGTTTTTAACAATTGGCGGCTTTGCCGTACTTTTGGGTATTGCCGGAGTGGTGGAATGGTATACACGAGTGACTTAAACTCACTTGCTTTCAACGGCTTACGGGTTCGAGTCCCGTCTCTGGTACGCTGAAAAACCCTTCCAGTGGAAGGGCTTTTTTCTTTATTCCGCAGTAGTTGGTTGGTTCACGCCCACCTCGGTTGGACCAAAACCGGCCTTGAACAACACCAGCAACGCTCCAACGGATAGCGGACTGATTACAAAATCGAGTAGATGCCGGCTGAGGCGGTAGGCCCAAATGGCGTTGCCAGCCAATTTGCCCAGCGCCACCAACAGCACGTAGGCCGTCAGTACGCCCGCGTAGAGGCGCAACGAAAGCCGCCATTGGGCACGAGTTGGCAGCAGCAATCGCAGCATGACCAAGCACAAAATCAGATAGAATGCGGCATACGTGGATACGGACAGCAACGGCTTGCGAGTGACACGGTAGTGAAAGCCTCCCTGCCACGGCACCTGAAGGCCAAACACGGCAAATACTTTTTGCCAAGCCCCGTTGAGCCAGCCAAATACCGTGTCATCGTACACACCCATGAAAAACAGCACCAGCACAATAGCGGCTACTGTGCTCCAACGCAATGCCGGGGCAGGCTGCCACCAAGCCGGCACACTACGCATGGCTCAGGGCTGCTTTTTCCGGTGCCGGGCCACCCAGCGGCAACGGAGCCAGCCGCCGCGCCCACACCATCCAGAGCCAGAAAATGAAGGCGTACACAATGAAAGTGAACGTGTAGTGGTGGTTGAAATCGAGAGAGGAATGGGAATAAACGTGATTCACGGCCAAGGCGGCTACCCGCATCACGTTCAGTACCCAGATGAGCAACACCCCAACCGGGATGTACCACAGCTTGCGCTGCCAGGGGCCAGGATAGGCCACCACAAACCCGCCAAACAAGGCGTAAAGCACCAAACCGTTGCAAGGTGCCCCTACCACCACAGAAGGCACCCCACTCATAAGTACCAAGTGCGCATTGCCGGAACTAATGCTGGCTGCGAAGCCTACTAGCCGCAACATCAGTACGCTGGCCGCCGCGATGTGTTCGCAGAGTACGTTGTCAAGTCGACCGTCGTGGGCCAGCCACTGCTCGTAGCCAAAAAACCACGTCAGGTAGATGACCACTGACACTATAATGAATCGAAACAGAATGCGGTTGCCGTTTGGCATTACCGCAACAAGAGTGCGTGGATTCATAAAGAAATAGCTAAAAGATTCTTTTTCGGTGGAGCTGGTACAAATAATTTACCAGTAGTGGTCTGAAAGTGGGTGGAAGCACAACTTTTTTCAGTGGTGATGTCACTTGAATGGCAAACGGCAAACGCAGTGGAATGAGATGGGCAAGACGATTGAAGAAGTTGTCCTGCTAACGCAAAATAAACAGTTACGAGGTATCCGGCTCATTGAGCAGCGGCAATACGAATTATCCGACTTCCCCAACCAGCGGCCCACTCGTTATGGACCCATAAAGTGGAGTAGCAAATGACTCCCTTTATCTGTTGCCGTACAAAGTTTGGGCCTTAAAATGCTATGGAACGGCATCGCTTAACCGAAAGCACAAAAAGCGGCCTACTCAGACGAGTAAGCCGCTCTTTGATTTCTAATCGGTTAGGCTATGCCTTTTGACGGCGGGCCTTCAGGCGCTTGGTACCGTAAGCAATGCCGCCAGCGAGCAACAGCGAAACGCCGCCGTCAATGGGCGTGACAGTAGCAGCGAGGCCACCACCGCCTGGCTGGGCCAGCGCAGTTGCAGAAGCAGCTAACACCAAAGTCAGCACCGGCAGCAAGTTATTTAGCAAAAAAGATTTCATACTGAAAAGTGAGTTTGATGGTTAAATTCTGTTTCGGGGGGCACTAATACGCAGCAAAGATACGAGGAGTTTTTGAAATTGCAACCCGACCAGAAAATATTTTCTGGTCGGGTTGCAATTTCTAGACTTATTGCACCACCACGCGCAGGGTGGCGGTTTGGCTGCCGGCCGTCAGGCGCAACGCGTACACGCCAGCGGCCAGGCCGCTGGTGGCGTACGCGGCCGTGGTGCCGGTGGCGGGCAGGGCCAGGGTGCGGGTGTTCACCACCTGCCCGAGGGCATTGACGAGCGTGGCCCGCACTTCCTGCTGCCCCGCCACGGGGGGCAGCGTCAGCGTGAAGCGGTCGTGGGCCGGGTTGGGGTACACCGTGGCTTGGGCGGCCAGCGCGTTGGGGGCCGTGGCCAGGGCGCCGGCCGGGCGGAACACGAGGGCGTAGCGGGTGGCCCCCGCCGTGGCCGAAGCCAGCGTCAGCCGCACCTGGGTGCCGGCGCTCAGCAACTGGTCGGTGCCGGTGGCCGCGTCGCGCAGGTACACCTGAGTGCTGCCGAAGTTGGCCAGTTCCGTCACGGCCAGCGCGTAGGTGCCGGCGGCGGGCACGGCCAGCGCGAGCGGCACCACCGTGGCGGCGGCGAAGGCCGGCAGGCCATCAATGGCCAGCAGGTCGGTGCCGGCGCGGGCGGCCAGGTTCAGGCCGTTGGGGTTGGTTAGCTTGGCGGCGTCAAAGCGCGGGTCCAGGCCCGCCGTGGCCCCGGCCTGGGCGTACACCGTCAGCGCGTCGCTCAGCCCGTTGGCGGCCGTGGCCGTGAGCGTGAGCACCGGGCGGGTGGTGGCCGACCGGCCGAAGCTAGCCTGGGCACCGGCCGCGTAGCTGGTCACGCGGTTGACGTTGGACAGGCTCAGGCTGCCGGGCGTGCCGGGCGCGGTGACGCGCATGAAGAAGCCGCCGCCGGCCGGCACCGTGGGCTGCACGCCCAGCGCCATGTTTCCTTGGTAGGTGGTGAAGTAGCCGCCGTAGCGGCTCGTGGAGTGGTACTGGTAGATGGACGGGTCCAGGTTCGTGGCCTGGGTGGCGAAGGCGACGGTCGTGAAATCGAGCGGGGCGGGGAAGGGGTTGCCCAGCAACTGCCAGCCCGCGTCGGCGTTCGTCCCGCGCGTGAGGCCCGCGAGGCCGGCGAACGTGGTGGCGGTGGGCGCGTTGTTGAACTGGCCGGTGAAGTCGAGGGTGACGGCGTTGGGCGAGTTCACGGCGTAGGCCGTGCCCGGCACCCAGGTCGTGCCAGCGCTCAGGCCGGCGAAGTAGCCCTGGTTGAACGGCGTTTGGTCCACGGCCAGCGTGGGGCTGCCCACGCGGCTTTGGTCGTAGCCGAGCACGGTGGGGAAGGGGCGCACGTAGCCCACGGCGGCCGTGGCGTTGAAGGCGGGGCTGCCGGTGGCATCGTTGAAGACGGGCGCGAAGCCGGGGTCGCTCAGGTCGCCGAGCGTGGTGCCCGTCATCGGGGAGGAGAAGTGGTGGTAGCCGATGTTGTCGCCGTTGTAGACGTTGTCGATGGCGCGTTGCATGACGTTGGCCGTGCCCGTCACCACCCCGCCGGTGTTGTCAATCAGGGCGGTGCGGCCGGCGCTGAGGCCGGCCGAGAAGCCGGGGGTGGAGAGCAACGTGAGGTTGTTCGTGGTGCCCGTAGCCAGGTTGCCGCTTTGCAGGCGCACTACCTGGGCCACGCGCAGGGCGTTGGTCAGGGTCAGGCCCAAGCTGTTGTTCACCGTCAGGTTCCGGGCTTGGGCGGGCAACAGTGGCCCCGTCACTTGGGCCCCTGTAGCGGCAAACACGTAGTTGGCATCGGTGCTGAGTTGCATCGGGTTCGTGCCAGTGAGAAGGAAGCCGCCGCTGCCGGTGTTGGTGATGCCCACGGTGTTGGTTTCAATAAGCGTGCCGCCGGCAGCCAATACAAAGCGGCCGGTGCCCCGCACATAATACGAGGTGGGGTCGGTTTGCAGCGAACCGCCGCTTTGCACCGTTACGGTGCCGCTCACAGACAGGTCGGCGTTGAGGGTGGCCACGCCGCCGTTGGCAATGGTCACGTTGCGGTAAGTCCCGCCGATGGGCGTGGTAGTACTCACAATCAGGTCGGGCGTTGCGCAGGTAGTGGTCAGGGCAAAGGCACTGCGGTTGACACCGCTGCTAAAGCCGCTCACAAAAATGAGGTAGTTGGTGCCAGGCGTTGTCAACACCGTGGCCGACGAGAGACCGCTGCCCCCGCCGCAGCCGTCGTCGTCAGCCGTGATGGCCGTAGCGGCCGCACAGGTGCCACTGTACACGAAGATTTCGGAATCGAACGCCGTGTTGGCGGTGCTGCACAACGAGAACGTTACCCGGTCGCCGGTGCCCGTGAACTGGTAGAACACGCCCCCGGCCTGGGTTGGGAACGGGGTTACGCCGTTCACAGCCGCCGTGGGCTTGCCAGCGCTGGTGCTGCCGACGGTGGTGCCCGTCACGGTGCTACCGCAGGTGATAACCGTGGCGTTGGCACACTGGTCGTTAGCAGGCACGGGGTTGAGGGTAGTAAAGGTCACGCTCACTGGGGTTGAGCTGCCGTTGGCACCGGTGCAGTTGGTGGTGACGACAGCCGTGTATTGGGTACCGCTGGCCAGGCCGGTCAGCGAAACCGGGGAAGCGGTGGCGGTTTGGGCGGGCAGGGCGGTGCCGCCCTGCGGGGTCACCACCACGCTATAATTGGTTACGCCGCTGGTTGAGGGGGTAAAGTTGAGCGTGGCCGTGGTCGTGCCCGGCGTGGCCGTCAGGCCGCTGATAGGGAAACACGAAGGGGCTGGCACAATACTGGCTTCCATCGCTATGCGCCAAAGCAAGGTGGTCGTGCTGAGGTCGGTCCAGGCTCCGGTGGCGGTGCCCCGGAAGTAAAAGGCCCCGTTCCGCAACGGGCTTTCGGTCTGCCAGCCCAGGGCCACGTTCAGGTCCAGTTCTTGCAGCGCCACGAAGAAAATGCCGTTGGCGGGCACGGCCACGTTGGGGACACTCAGCACCGGCGAAGACGTGGCCGTGGGGCGCGTGAGCACCGGCGAGGTGTAGAGGGCTGTGCCGGGGGTGCCGCCCGCACCGGTGGCATCAAATATGACAAGTTTGTAAGTAGTGGCCCCGGCCCCCGCTCCCGTGAAGGTGGGCGTGATGCCACCAATGGTGGCCCCGCCGGGGTTGGGCAAAGTGTATTTCACGGCCACGTAGCCGCCCGCCGTGCCAACCCCAACCCCATTGGCATTTAGCGTCGCGCCGCTGATGTAGCTCAAGCGGTCTGTGCTGACGTTCTGGGTGTAGGCTCCGCTGTTGCCCGTGGCGTTGTCATCGGCGGGCACCGCCACCGTAATGGCGTTGGCTCCGGTGGCGCTCAGGGCGTAGCCCGTGAACGTGACCACCGTGCTGGCCCCCGGAGCCAGCGTCACGGCTTGGGTGAGCGTGGTGGGCGTGGCCCCGGTCACGGTCAGGGTCACGACTGTGCCGGTCTGGGTGTTCGAGCCGCTATTGGTGATGCGGGCCTGCACGGCGTGGGGCGAACCGTAAGTTTGCGGCACCTGCCCCAGCGAATACACCGCGTTTACGGTCAAATCATTGGCAAAAGGCGTGGTGAAGGTGACGGACAACGGCGTACCCGAATTGATACCGCTGCCGCAGTTGGTTTGGATGGTGGCCGTGTAGGCCGTGTTCGGCGTCAGACCGCTAATGGTGACGGGCGACGTGGACTGGCTGGGCGTGACGGTGGTGGCCGTGCCGCCGCTGGGGGTGTAGGTCACGGTGTAGTCCACGACTCCGCCGCCCGCGCCAAACACGAGTTGGGCGCTGGTAGCCGTGAGGGTGCCAGCAGCCAACGACGGCGTTTGCAGGCCCGTAACGGAACTACAAGCGGGCGGAGCCGACGTAACGGCTTCAATGTAGGCCTTGCCGAAGTTGTTACTGGCCAGGTCCACCAAAGCAGGACCGGCATTTACTTGGTAGAAGGTAGCGGGCCGGGTAGGCACTTCGGTCTGAAAGCCCACCGAAGCCGCGTTGGCCAGCGACCCGCCCACCAGGAAATCGCCCGCACCAATCACCACCGGAGCGGTCAGGGTCAGCGTTTTCAAGCCCACCGAAGTGAACGCCGTTGCGGCCGAACTGCCCAGCACGTTGCCGCTGGCATCGTAGAGGCGGCCCGTGACGGTGCCCGTAGCGGTGGTCAGGTAGATGTTCACGGCCGTTACGGTGCGGGCGCTGGCGGTGGTGAAGCGGGAAGCTACACTGCCCGTGGCCGGCGCGGCCCCAAAGCTGATGCCTGCCAGCGTACCAATCGGCAGCGACACATAGCCGAACAGGCCGGTGGTGTTCACCTGCTGGTTCAGCGCCTGGGAGTTATTAGTCGCTACGTCGTCGGCAGGCACACTCACCGTCACTACATTGGTGCCCGCCACGGTGGGCGAGTAACTGGCAAACGTGACCGTGGCAGTAGCGCCCACGGCCAGGGCGGGCACGGTTTGCGTGTCGCTGAACGTGTTGGCCCCGGTCACGGCCAGCGTGACCGTGCGGCTGGTCGTGGCCGCCGCGCCGTTGTTGGCAATCACGGCTTTCACAACATGGGGCGTGGCCGCCGGAGTTGGCAACTGCCCCAATGTATAGACCGCCGCTACGGCAACATCGTTGTTGGGCTTGGGGTCGAAGCGGAACGTGCGGCCAGCATCGGGCAGGAAGGTATTGCGAACAAAAAACGTTGGCCCGGAAGCCGCGTTCGTACCAGCCGCAAACGTCACGTTGGGCGAAGCCCAGCTTGTGGCCGACGACGGTTTGGCTGCTTGTACCCGGTCAATCGAGCCGTTGGTGGTGCCCTTGATGCCCACCTCGTGGTTGCGGCCCAGCGCCGCCGCTGGCCCCAAGGTCCAGGTGCCGTACACAAACTCAATCCGGTTGCTGCCTTCGTAGAGTTTCACCTGAAACTCCTCGGATGCAAACTGCGAAGTGGTAGCACTGTAGTCGCGCACCCCTTTCCACTGAATGGTACACACTTGGGTCGGGCTGGTGCCGGTAGTCGTCACGCGGTATTCGGGGGTGACGGTGGTCGAAGCGACCAGGTCGTTGGCCAGCGGGGCGATGATGTTTACGTCCAGGGCATTGGCGCTGCTCAGGGGCGTGTACAGTGCCCCCACCGAGGGCGCTACGCTCCCCAGCTTGATGAAGCCATTGGTGTTCAGCACAAACTGGGTGAAGGCAGTACCGTTGAAGCTGAACGAAAAGCCAATGGCTTGTGCGCCCGAGTTGGAATCGTCAAAATCGGGCGTGGTTATGAGTGTGGTGCCAGCACCCAGCGAGGTGTAGGTACCGGTGGCGTTCGCCGCCCCGCTGGCGGCGTAGTTAAGCTGCGCCTGCACGGTCTGTGTGCCCAGCAGCCCAACGGCGGCCACCAGCAACCCACGCCCAACCCGGCTCCAGCCGGATGTGAGCGGACGGGGCCGGTTGCCGACTGGCAACCGGGTGGCATCCCCGAAGTGTAACGATGTGTTCATAAAAAGAAAATGAAGGAGAAAATGGTAAAAAATAAAGCTGCCTACCGAAACGTCAAGTCAATGAAACGTTCCATTGCTCGGAATTTCGGCGCTTTGCATTTGCATAGTTGGGAAAGATTCGGCGAAAAACCTAATTTGCGGGTTGAATTTTTATTTCAGGTCGCTATGTTTTGAGCAAATGGCAGGTTGCCAAACAACGGAAACAATTTAGCAACATTACCAAAAACCGCCGCCGAACCCATTTCAGTCGCCTTATCGGGGATGAACGGCGTACCTTGCGGACCAAAAAAAATAATTTGCCGATGCCCGAAAATATTTCGCCTGCCGCCGCCCCGCCCAACTACCCGGCCCTTATCCGGCGGGCGTTTCAGGAAATGAGCAAAGTTGTGGTTGGCCAGCAAGCCTTGGTGGGACGACTGCTGATTGGACTTTTCACGGGTGGCCACATTTTGCTGGAAGGTGTGCCTGGCCTGGCCAAGACCCTAACGATTTCCACGCTAGCCAAGGTACTGCACCTGCACTTTCAGCGGGTGCAGTTCACACCCGACCTGCTGCCCTCGGACCTCGTGGGCACCATGATTTACAACCAGAACCGGAGCGTGTTTGAGGTCAAGAAAGGCCCCATTTTCGCCAACCTTGTGCTGGCCGACGAAATCAACCGCTCGCCGGCCAAAGTGCAAAGCGCCCTGCTGGAAGCGATGCAGGAAAAGCAGGTTACGATTGGCGACACCACCTACCCGTTCGATTTACCTTTTCTGGTGCTGGCAACGCAGAACCCGGTGGAGCAGGAAGGCACCTACCCCCTGCCCGAAGCCCAGGTGGACCGCTTCATGATGAAAGTCCACGTGGACTACCTCAAAAAAACCGACGAACTAGAAGTGATGCGCCGCATGGCCAACCTGAGTTTCGTGGAAGACGTGCAGCCGGTGCTTACCCGCGCCGACATCTTCGGCATCCGCCAGCAAATCAACCAGGTGCAGATTTCCGAAACCCTGGAAAACTACCTCATTGAGCTAGTGTTTGCCACCCGCCGGCCCGCCGACTACGACCTGCCCGAATTTGCCCAAGCCGTGCAGTTCGGGGCCAGCCCCCGCGCCAGCATTGCCCTGCACCGCGCCGCCAAAGCCGTGGCCTACCTGGCCGAGCGCGACTTCGTGCTGCCCGAAGACATCAAGGACGTGGCCGCCGACGTGCTGAACCACCGCATCATGCTCACCTACGAAGCCGAAGCCGACGGGATTCGCACCCAAGATTTGATTGAGGCGATTTTGCGGAAGGTGCCGATTAGCTGATTTTTAGTTGTTAGTTATTAGTTGTCAGTTGTTAGGCGGGTGTTTATACAGCCAACAACTGACAACTAATAACTGACAACTAGAGCGGTTTCTTAGTTGGTGTACAGGCTGTAGAAACGCAAGATTTTGCGTCGCGCCGCTGCACGGTTGCCGTTCAAAGCCTGAGACGCAAAATCTTGCGTCTCTACATCATGCCATCGTCCTGTACAACAAATCCGAAACTGCTCTAAACTACAGTTCCTGCGCCACCATCGGCACTGGCTCGTAGTCGTCGTCGTGGCCGTTGAGTTGGGGGGCGGTCACTTTCCGCACGTTGCGGGCGCAGTCTTCGTCGCGGTGGTTGCGGCCGACGGTGAACTCTACCCAGTCGCCTTCGCGCAGGTCGTTGAAGTCGCCTTCGGTGAGGTCGGCGTAGCTGAAAAACAGGTTGTTGGGCGGCATCACGACGAAGCCGAAACCATTTTTAAGGTTCTTGACGGTGCTGATGCCGATGGTGCCGACCGGGCCAGCGGCGGTGGGGCCAGCCGGGCGCATCGGCTTGGCATGGACGGGGGCGGCGGCCGTGCTGGGCGCGAAGGCCGCTGGCTCGCTTTGGCTCACAAACAGGCTTTCCACCACTTCGTCCTGCGCTTGCAGGCCCCGGTCAATCACGTCGTGCATGGCCACGGGGTAGGTCACGCCATCGAGCAGTTGCTGCGAAGCGCGCGTCACGCGGGTTTCGCCCTTGAAGTCTTCGTATTTGAAATCCCAATTCAGCAGCATCACGCGGGTGCCCACGGTGTTGAGCTTGCGAATGAGGGGCACGTAGTCGGAGTCGCCCGCGATGAGCACTACGATGTCCAGCGACTTGTGCAGGGCCAACTCCAGCGCTTCTAAGCTGAGCCATACGTCAATGCCTTTTTCCTGAAGGCGACCGTCGCGGGTTTTCAGGGGCATATAGTGGGTGCAGATGCCGAGGTTCATCAGAATGTCGTCGAGCAGGCGGTCGTGAAACAGGCGGTCTTTGTCGCGGGCTTCGGTGGCCGAGAGGCGGCCCCGGAAAAAGTGCGCGTCCGTAATCTGGGCCAGGCGCAGGTCCACGTCTTCGTCTTCAGCTACTTGGTGCCGGATAAACTCGTGCAAACCTTCCAGGCTGACGCGGGCTTTGCGCTCGTGCTGAAAGTAGTAATAGTCGCTGATTTTCAGAAAATAATTGCCGTCGTAGAATACGCCAATGCGCACGAGGGGGCTGTTCATCTGATTCATGGGTAACGGGCGTTAAGGTAATAATTGGGTAGGGTAAGGGGTAAAAACTGCCGGTGAAGCGGCAATAACGTGGGCAGGTTGGGGCGGGTGCGAACGCCGCGCCGCCCGAAACTGACTGCGAATCTAAGCGCCTATTTTTAATTGGACAAGTCGGCTGCCGCCCGGTTGCTGTTTTAGAAGTGCATCCTGCCCAGTACCAAACCCAGCACCAGCAGCCCGTAACCGGCGCAAATGGCCATTTCGAGCGAGTTTCCGGCCGTGGAGCCGGTGCGAATGAGGGGGATTTTGAAGGCGAAGTCCGAGAGCGGCAAAAACCACTTTATCCCCGCCTTAGTGAGCGTATCGGCCACAAGATGGGAAGCATAACCCGCGCCCGCAAACAGCGCCACGCCGTGCCAGCCCAAGTGCTGGTCGGCCAAATGCCCAATGTAGGTCCACAACGCCGTGGCCCAAATCGTGTGCGTCCACGACCGGTGGCTGGTGAACGGAGCCAGGGCGATGAACGCGCCCAGCAAACTCAGCCACAGTTGCTCAGTGTACAGCCCCGCCACCACCGTGCCCAGCCCCGTGAAGAGCAGCGCCAGCTTGCGGGCCGAGCCGCCCTGCATCCCCACGCCCAGCAGCCCAAAGGCCAGCGCCAGCGTGTAGTACAGCCGCTGCTCCGGCCCCGGCCGCAGCTGGGTGTAGCTGTAGGCGGCCAGCGCCAACGCCCCGGCTGCGAAGGCCCAGCGCACGTAATTCTGGGTGAAGCCCAGGCGTTTGCTCAGGCGGCTTTCGGGGTGGTCGAGGTCGGGCGCGAGCGACGAAAAACCCGCCAGCGCAATGCCGGGCAGCGAAAACGGGATGCCGGGCGCGAGGCCCGCAATGGCCACGCCCGTGATGAGGCCGATGGTGAGGTGGGCGGTGCCGCGCATTTGGCAAAGGTAGTGGTCGGCTGGCGCGAGTTTAGCGCAGCGTAACGCGTGCCGGAAATGACGGGGAGGCTGCGCCTCCCCTGCCGCAAAGCAGCAAGGCGGAACCGCGCCGTTAGAACTTCGTCGCCAGACCGGGCTAATTTTCGGCACCTCCCTTGCCGCTTTGCGGCAAGGGAGGTGCAACCTTCCAGGCATTTCCGGCACGCGTTACGCTACGCTAAACTCGCGCCAGTCCGCTTTGCCATTCATAATAAAGTCCAGTTTTTTAATATTTAGCCAAATCTACTGTTATTTCAACACCCTTGTACTCGTTGCCTTGGTCACGTGTAATGTAGCCCGAATTCTTGTCGAGTACAATCGTGTCTACTACTTTGCCGTCAATCTCGACAGCAGCAGTAATACTTACATTCCCGTTTAGTGGCACAGGGTCGTCTGTACGACGTATTCCATAAAACCAAATTTGTATTGGGAATTTATACCCTTTTTCTGTAGTCGAAGGGTGAATTAAGTCTATTTCGGGTGCATTGCCACTTCCAACGGTCCGAAGATGAGCCCAGCTTTTCCCATGCGAGTAATAGGAAGCTCCAAGTTGGTATGGTAGCCCGTCCGGTCCGGTTTGGGATGTGAGCCCTTGGGATGTGATGGTTACTTTGATGTCGTACTCGTTGGCACCTTTGTTTCCAACGGTTGGGGAGGGATTATCTGATTTAGAACTACATCCTGTAGCCACAAGAACTAACAGTGCAAAGGCGAACGAGCTGCGGAAAAAACGTGTCATGTAGTTAGTTTTTGGGGTTTGGTTATGGAAGTGGGGCAAATGTATAACGCGGGGGCGTTTCTTACATACGACGTTGCGTTTCGCATAGTCACTTTACTGACGAGTTACGCTACGCTAAACTCGCGCCAGTGTCCGAAACCTTCCCCCCCACTCCGCTGTATTGCCCTCGCCTGCCCGACCGGAAATTCTCCCGGCCGGGCTATTCCGTTTTATTCGTTTCGCTGTTTTCTACCTGTGCAAGTTTCTGATTTTCTTCGCCTCTACCGCCTTTCGCCCGAAATTCAAACCTTAGCGTCGCGCTTGCGTGGGGCGGCCAAAGCCTCGGCGGACGGCCCGTTGCGGCTGCACCTGCGGGGGCTGGTGGGCAGTCAGGATGCGGTGGTGGCCGCCGCCGTGGCGCAGGGGCCGCAACTGTTCATACTGCACGACAAGGAGGAAGCAGCGTATTTTCTGGCCGACTTGCAGCATTTGCTGCCGGAGGGGCCGGAGGCGCTGCTGTTCCCGAGTTCGTACAAGCGGCCCTACCAGTTTGAGGAAACCGAGAACGCCAACGTGCTGATGCGGGCCGAAGCGCTGAACCGCTTGAGCAGCAGCCGGGGTGAGGCGGTGTTTGTGGTGACTTACCCGGAGGCGCTGACGGAGAAAGTGATAAACCGGCAGAGCTTGGTGCAGCACACGTTTATGGCGAAGGTGGGCGACAAGTTGGACGTGAACTTTCTGGGCGAATTGCTGGCCGAATACGACTTTGAAAAGGCCGATTTTGTGTACGAGGCCGGGCAGTACGCCGTGCGCGGCGGCATCGTGGACGTGTTCAGCTACGCCAATGAATTGCCGTATCGGCTGGAATTGTTTGGCGACGAGATTGAGAGCATCCGCACGTTCAATCCCGAAAACCAGCTTTCGGTGGAGCCGCGCCAGCAAATCAGCATCATCCCGAACGTGCAAACCAAGCTGTTGCAGGAAACGCGGGAGTCGTTTCTGGATTTTCTGCCCACGGGCACCGGCATTTGGGCGAAAGACGTGCGGCAGACGCTGGACGTGGTGACGGAACTGTACGAAAAAGCGGAGGCCAATTTTCAGCTGCTGCTGGCTGAGAGCCACGGGATGCAAATCGTGTCCAAACCGGCCGATTTGTTTGAGTCAGGCAAGGAGTTCAAAAAGGGGCTGGACGGGTTTGCGGTGGTGGAATTTGGCAAACGGTTTCACTACAAAACCGCCGAGGAATTTCCGTTCACGGCCCGGCCGCAGCCGAGTTTCAACAAGGATTTTGACCGCATGGTGAAGAACCTGCGCGAGAATCAGGCGCGGGATTTCACGACCATCATCACGGCCGACACCGTGCGGCAGGCCGACCGGCTGCGGACGATTTTTGACGAGCTGGACCACAACGTGCAGTTCCAACACCTGCTGCTGGCCCTGCGCGAGGGCTTCGTGGACGAGCAGCTGCAACTGGCCGTTTACACCGACCACCAACTGTTTGAGCGCTACTACCGCGCGCAGGAGCAACGCAAGTTTTCCAAGAAAAAGGCCCTGACTTTGCGGGAGCTAAAAACCCTGCAACCCGGCGACTACGTGACGCACCAAGACAACGGCATCGGGCGGTTTGCGGGGCTGACGCAGGTGGAAATCAACGGCGTGACGCAGGAGGCCATCCGGCTGATTTACAAGGACGACGACGTACTGACGGTGAGCGTACATTCGCTGCACAAAATTGCCAAGTACAGCGGGGCCGAAGGGTCGCCGCCCACGATGAGCAAGCTGGGGTCGCCGGAGTGGGAAAACAAGAAAAAGGCGGTCAAGAAGAAAGTCAAGGACATTGCGGCCGACCTTATCCGGCTGTATGCCAAGCGCAAAACGGCACCGGGCTTCGCGTTTTCGGAGGACGGATTTTTGCAGGCCGAACTGGAATCCAGCTTTATCTGGGAAGACACGCCCGACCAGGCCAAAGCCAGCGAGGACGTGAAACACGATATGCAGCAGCCCCACCCGATGGACCGGCTGGTGTGCGGCGACGTGGGCTTTGGCAAAACGGAGGTAGCTATCCGGGCGGCGTTTAAGGCCGTCGTGGACGGCAAGCAGGCGGCCGTGCTGGTACCGACGACCATTCTGGCCATGCAGCACTACAAGACCTTTCGGGACCGGCTGGCGACGCTGCCCGTGACGGTGGAGTACGTGAACCGTTTTAAGACTACGAAGCAGGTAAAGGAAACGCTGGAACGGGTGGCGGCGGGCAAAACCGACATCCTCATCGGCACCCACCGGCTGACCAACAAAGACATCAAATTCAAAGACTTGGGGCTGCTCATCATTGACGAGGAGCAGAAGTTCGGGGTGAAGACCAAAGACAAGCTCAAGGAGCTGAAGGTGAACGTGGACACCCTCACGCTCTCGGCCACGCCGATACCGCGGACGCTGCACTTTTCGCTGATGGGGGCCCGCGATTTGAGCGTCATCGCCACGCCGCCGCCCAACCGGCAGCCGGTGCAAACGGAGCTGCACACCTTTGACGAGGTGCTGATTCGGGACGCGGTGGCGCGGGAATTGAAGCGCGGCGGGCAGGTGTTTTTCGTGCATAACCGCATCAAGGACATTGAGGAAATGGCGGCGATGATATTGCGGCTGGTGCCGGATGCCAAAATCGGGGTGGCCCACGGCCAAATGGAGGGCGACGTGCTGGAAAAGCGCATGATGAAGTTCGTGGAAGGCGACTACGACGTGCTGGTAAGCACCAACATCATCGAGTCGGGCCTCGACATTCCGAACGCCAACACCATAATTATCAACCGCGCCCACACCGCTGGCCTGAGCGACCTGCACCAGATGCGGGGCCGCGTGGGCCGCTCCAACCGCAAGGCGTACTGCTACTTGCTCACGCCGCCGACGGCCCAACTGCCCGCTGATGCCCGCAAGCGCCTCAGTACGCTGGAAGAATTTTCGGACTTGGGCGCGGGCTTCAACGTGGCCATGCGCGACCTCGACATCCGGGGGGCGGGCAACCTGCTGGGCGGTGAGCAGTCGGGCTTCATCAACGACTTGGGCTACGAAACCTACCACCAGATTCTGGACGAAGCCGTGCAGGAACTGAAAGACACCGAGTTCCGCGACCTGTTCATGGGCACCGACAGCAGCCAGCAGCGGCTGCAAAGTGCCGCCGGGGCTGGCCGCAGCGCCGAGTGCCAGATTGAAACCGACCTGCAAATCCTGATACCCGACCGCTACGTGAGCAACGTATCGGAGCGTCTGCAATACTACGCCAAGCTGGACCGCGCCCAGAAGCCGGAGGAGCTAACCAAAGTGCTGAACGGCCTGACCGACCGCTTCGGCCCGCTGCCGCCCGAAGTGGAGCAACTGGCTGACCTCGTGCGCCTGCGCTGGCAAGCCGCCGGGCTGGGCTTCGACAAACTCACCCTCAAGCGCGACACCCTCAAGGGCTTCCTGCGGACCGATGCCGACCACCAGGCGTACTTCCAGGGCGAGCAGTTCGGCACCCTGCTCAACTACGTGCAAACCCACCCGCGCTCGGCCAGCCTCAAGGAGCGCAAAGACAAGCAGCAACTGATTATTACGTTTGAGGAAGTGGGCGGCATTGCCCAGGCCCAGCGGGTGTTAGGGGAGTTGGGGAGCGGGGCGGAGTGAGAAAACTCGTTCCCATTTTGGGAACAACAAAGTGCCGGATGCCGTATATTTGCTGCGTTGCGCGACCGCAGCAATCACAACTACGCTGATTTAAGTCGCTATGCGCGTCGTGAACACCAAACTACTTCAAGCGTATTGGACCAGAAATCCATCTACTAAAAAACCCCTTGAAGCTTTTATTCGGGAAGTTAACAACGCCGAATGGAAAACGCCAAACGACCTCAAGAAATCGTACGCAACGGCCAGCACCATCACGGCCAGTAAAGTTGTTTTCAACATTCGGGGCAACAATCATCGGTTGGTCGCCTTGATTCGGTGGCGTGAAGACCAAATGCTGATTGACTTTATCGGCACTCACGCCGAGTACGACAAACTAAAGCTCAGATAAATCCCGATTTCTTTCATCAGCCATTGATTCATCCTTGCCATGGTAACCATTCAAGCCATCAAAACCCCTGAACAACATCAAGTTGCTATCGACCGCATCCGCGAGTTATGGGATACTGAGGACGCACAAGAGCGAGAGGAATTTGATGTCCTTTTTGATTTGGCCGAAGCGTATGAGCGCCGCCATTACCCCATTCCGCACGTTGACCCCATTGATGCCATCAAGTTTCGGATGGAACAAATGGGCATGACTAACCGCGACCTGGCCGAGTACCTGGGTTTCAAAAGCCGGGTGTCGGAAATCCTGTCCGGTAAGCGCAACCTGACGGTGAAGATGATGCAGACGTTGCACCAGAAGCTGGGAATTCCGGCGGCTTCACTGCTGGGTGTAGCGGGAGCCTAATGTAGCGCCTCAACTTGCTTGTGATTCTTCAACCGAAAGATAGTGGCAAAGCGAAAAGCCCAAGGCACCCTGCAACGCGCTGACGAAAAAACGGTTGAAATCGGCTTGTCCTTGCTTGCCTATCTGGACGAGGGCTTGCACGTCATTTTTTCGCCGGCGCTGGATTTGTTCGGCTATGGCAACACGGAAAAGGAAGCCCGCGCTTCGTTCGATGAGACGCTGGAAGAATTTTTGCGCTACACGACCAACAAAGGCACCTTGCAGGCCGAATTGCTGCGCTTGGGTTGGAAGGCGAATATTAGCCTTTAAAAAACACCACAACCGCTAGAGCCACCAGCCCACCCATTAGCACCAGTTGCAGCAGGCGCTGTTGCTTAGTAGCCGCCACGAGTTGAGCCGTCAGTTTCTGCACCGTTGCGCCGAGTTCAGTTTTCATTTCCTGCTGGGCATTTTGCAAAAAAGTCAGCTCGGTTTTCAGGGTTTCGTGCTGCTGTTGGGTGGCGGCAGCGGCTTGGCTTTGCATAGTCTGCAAACGGTCCGCCAAGTCCTTTTTTTGCTGGTCTTGCGCCGCTGCTAGCTTGCCGAAGGCAGTGGTATGGGCGGCGGCAGTAGCGGCCGATTCTTTGGCGGCGGCTTGCTGCTGTTGCTCAATCCGTTCGAGGCGGCCAGTGAACTGGGCGGCGTTCATTACTTCGGCAAAGGCCGTTACGCGGCCCGCCACTACCTGCAACTGGTTGGCAACGGTGCTTAATTCGTCGTGCTGCTGCCGGGTGTTTTTTTGCAGCGTTTCGATAACTTGCCGGAGCAATTTTAACTCGTTCTGCATCTGCTGATGCAGTGAATCGGCCCAGGCTTGCGCGGCTTTTTGCAGCGTTTCCTGCTGCCGGTCCATGCCTTTTTGGTGCTGGGTGGCAATGTCAGCCAGCAGGGGCGGTTGGGCGACCAGTAGCTTGTCAATCAAGACTTGGGCAGTAGCTGCCGCTTCGTGCAGGCCCGCGAGGTGTCGGGTGGTCTGGTCGACGGTTTGCGCGGTCAGGTCGGCGGCGTGGGTGCGGAGTAGCAATTCCTGTTCGCTCAGGCTGGTGCGGTGCTGCTTCTCCAAATTGCTTATCAGGTGGTCGTGGGCCGAAGTCCATTTTTCGGCGGCCCGCACCGCCTCTTTAGCAACCGAGGCATTTTGTTCAGCAGCTTTTTCAGCTTTCGCTATTTCGTCGGTGGCTTTGCCCAACCGGGCCAGCTCTTCTTTCAACTTTTCAATCAGTGGCAGGGAAGCGGCAAAGGCAGTAGACATGAAACTAAGGGTTAAGCGACCGAAGCCGAAACGGGTGAAAGGTTGATAAAGCCAGTGTTGAAATCGGTAAGCCAACGGGTATGCAATTCCAGTTGCAAAGGTTCTTCGATGTTGGCCGTGATGTAGTCGGCAATGCGCGGGTCGTAGCGGCCGGTTTCGCGGGCGAATCGTTGCACGAACGCCACTAACTCGTTCAGTGGCAGCTTGCGCTGGCTGTCCGGGCTTTCGTAGCGCAGGAACCCGTTGTAAAGCTGCTGTTGCGCCGAATCAACCAAGTGCGTTATCCGGTCGTCTTCCTTTTTGGTCAGCTCCAAGTACAGCGTGGCGAAGGCTCCGAGCAGCATAAAAGCCCCGTTTTTCGGGCTGGCCGAGAGCAGCCGGGCGCAGGCCCCGCGCAGATGTTTGATATTGTCGCGCTCCTTGCCCCGGTTGTCCGGCGGGCTTGCCATGAAGTTCATGTACTTCCAAACCATTGGCTGGTCAAATACTTTACCTTTCTGTGTGTCATTGGGCAAATATTCCGTCTTTGCGTACTTGGAGTTGAAATACAAATCAAAATAGTCGCTCAGATTCTCGCCGTTTAGTCCTCTTTGGCAAGCGGCGGCCATGTTGTCAATTGCCGTCCGGCGCTTGGCCTTAATTTCTTCTTCGTTAAAACGCAGCAGCTCCCGCACGTACTTACCAAGTAGCGACGTGCCTTCTTCCTGCCCTTCGACTGCGGCGGCTTGACTTTTGGCATTTTCGGGTGTCGTGTAGCGGGCCAGGTAGGCTTGATAAGTGTCGCGCAACTGCTCGGGCGTTTGAGGGCCGGTCAAGTACAGCCGGATGCTGTTGGCGCTGTAGTCGATGGTGTAGTCGGCAATGACACCTAACAGGCAGAGGCGATGCAGGGCCTTAAAAGTGTCTTGCTCCTGCCGCACTCCCGCAAATTTGCGGGCCAGCACCTCAAACAGTGCTGGGGGCAGGCCGCGCCGTCCGTTCGCGTCCATGAGGTCTTTGCCCACCCCTCGGGCAAACGCGGCCCCGTCGGGGGCACTCAGGTGGCTGCCAAGTCCTTTCTCCGTAAGCCGCAAGCCAAGCGCGGCAGCGGCTTCGCACATTTCGCGGAACCGCCCGTTGCGAAAACCAATTTCAAACGGTTCAGTTGGGGCACCTGCTTTCATTGCTTCCCACCGGGGCAAAATTCCGTCGATGCTGGCCGGGGCGGCCCCGCCGCCCAGAGCCGCCACTAGGGCCGCTGTATCGGCTAGGGCTTTGGCTGGCAGGCCGGTTAGGTAATCCAGCGCGAAATATACAACGGCTTGACGTTCAGCCGCTGTACCGGCAGGATTTCGGTTTTCCAAATACCAGTTGTTTTGCAAAAACTTAGGGTTAGTCAGTACAATACTACCAAAATTACTGCCCTCTCTCCCTTTCAGGTACAATGATTTAGGCAGCTTAGCTCCTTCTGGCGTATAGAGCCAGGCATCAATTTCCAGTTCCGGAAACTGCTCCGCCAGTGCTGCATTCAACGCGCCGCATTCGCCCGAGGGAAAGGTGATGCGCGTCAGCAACTCGCCCATTATGCTCAGTTCCTGGTCGGAATCTTTGAAAGCAAGGTTGAAGAAAAAATCCTGGGTGTTGCGGTCGGTTTCGTGGTAGAGAATGTAGTTCAGGGCCACGGCGCGGTCGCGCCCGGCCCGGCCTCCTTCCTGCACGAAGCTTTCAATCGAACCGGGGTAGCCATAATGCACCGTGTAGCGCACATTGGGCTTGTCGATGCCCATGCCAAAGGCTTTGGTGGCCACCAGCAGGTTCAGCTTGTCGGTCACGAAAGCAGTTTGCATCGCCGCCATGTTTCGCTGGTCGTCGTCTTTGGTGGGGCTATCGTTGTCGCTGCCCATGAAGTAGCCCGTTCGCAGCGGTGGCCCCAGCCGCCCGGTTTCATTCAGGCGGTTATAAACCGTATTGACGCTGACCAGCCCCGTTTTGGTAGGGCAGAATACCAACCCGGCCTGCGTTAGTTTCTGGTGCGGGTCGGGTTGGTAGAACCCGGTTTCCGTCCATTGGCCAAGTGGTACGGGCGGCGGCGCAGGCACGGCGTGGGGTTCGGCAGCAGGAGCCAGTGCGGGCTGCTGGTCCAGCGCCCGCAGCACGGCCGGAATCTCGGTTAGCAACCGGTCGAAACGGGCGTGTTTGGCAGCGGCCACCGCATCTTTGCCAATGCCAGCGGGTGTTACGTCCAGAATGCGGATGTGCAGTTCCGGCCGGGCCATCACGGCGGTGCGAACCACCGCCCCCTCGTCGTCGTCCAGATGCAACTCGCGTTGCACGTCGGCCAGCACGTCAAACGAAGCCGTGGCCGTCAAACCGTACAGCGGCACCGGTTGCTCGTCGTAGGTGTGGCAAAAGGCGCGGGCGTTGGCTCCCAGACGCAGGTAGGGCGTTCGGAAGTCGTGGCCCCACTCCGACACGCAGTGCGCCTCATCAATCACGCAGTAGCTGAAGGCCGTTCTGGGTGTTCCGGCGGGTGACCGAGCCATTTCGTCCAGCTTGTCCCGAAAGTCGGCTTTGATAACCAACCGCTCCGGCGACACGAACAGGAACAACAGTTCGCCCGTTTGCAGGCGCTTCATGCGCAGGTCTTTGCGCGGGCGGCCCGGCACGGCGCTGTTCAGGTAGGTGGCCGCGTCAATCCAGTTCCGGGCCAGCCCTTCAAACTGGTCTTGCATCAAGGATTTGATGGGCGCGACCACTAACGCCACGCCCGGCTGCAATAGCGCCGCTAGTTGGTAGGTGAGTGACTTGCCGCCGCCGGTGGGCAGCAGCCCCAGCACGTTTAGCCCCTGCAAGCCACGGCTGATGATGGGCAACTGACCGGGACGCAAGTTGCGCTTGCGAAAAATGTCCTGCACCAGCGTTTCCAGCACCGCCACGCGGGTTTGCTGCGCCGGGTCCGATTCGTAGCTCTCGTGGGCGGGGTCGTAGTTCGCCAACGCCGCGTAGTTGATGAGCGGAGCCGAGCGAAACCGGCGCGGCTCGCGGGGCAGGTGGGCGGTGCGAATGGTCAGGCACGTCGTTCCTGGCAGCTCAACGGCTATCGAGAAGCCGGGGCGTTGCAGTACCGAAACGTCCAGCAACAAGTCGTATTTGTCGTCGGCGTGGGGCATCAGACCCGGCTCCATAACCACCGTGCCGGGGTGCGTCAGGTGCGTGGGCTGGGAAAATTCGCCGCTCGGAAAAACGTGCAATTCTATTGCTGGCAAGTGGCGGTTTTTGCCGTCTTCCAGTTTGTAAAGCTGCTCCAGTTGGGCCAGCCAAACCGTTACGGCTTGCTGGCCGCACGGCGCGTCGCGTTCTACGATTGCAATTTTTAGTTTCGTTGCCGTGGGCAAAATGGTGCCGTTGAGCAACGCTTCCAACAGCACCCGCTGCACCCGCGCCACGGCCAGCGGCCCCAGGGTCAATTGCAACGCCCGGCGGCCCGCGTCGGTGGCCAGCAGCGAGTCGTGGTAGTTTTCCCGTAAGCGGGCAAAATACGGGTGGGCGGCCACCACTTGCCGGAGCGGGGCCAGGCAATCGGCGGGTTGGGCAAACTGGTCGGTGGGCAGGCGCACCGGAAACCATCCGGCGGCCAGCGCGGCGCGGTCACGGGCCGCGTCTTTTTGCGGCTGGGGCGCAATTTTGTGGTGCGGCCCGTCCACTTCCAGCACCAAGCCGCGCACGGCGGCGGGCCACTTATGCGGGCTGCTGGCCGGGGGCGGGGTGTCTTGTTCCGGCTGCCAAGCGTAGGGGAAAGCCAGCGTAAAATCAGCATCTTGCTCAATAAAATCGCCCGCCTTTACAGCAGCTTGCTGGTGAAGATATTGCTCTTCATTATCGCTCCAACTCAGCAAGTTTTTCAACAAGGTTTGCGGGCTGATGAGTTGGGCCAAAAAATCCGCCCCGCCATATTCCGGCAACAGGTCGGCCGCGAATGTTACTTCGGCGTTGCTGTCCGTCTTCCAGGTCCTAATCTGTTTTTGCAGGGCTGCCCCCGGTTGCAAGCGCGGGTCGAGCGGATGCAAGGCCCGCCACAATAGATTTGCCCATTCGTCAGAATCTGGGATTTCCGGCAGCGAAAATTTCAAGCTGCCGTTGGTATCCAGCCGCTCAAAAGCCAAAAGACCATTTTCAGCATAAAAGTCGGTTGCTGCTGGCCAGTTATCGGTTAGCAGTGCGGCGGCCAGCGGCACCGGGAAGCGAGTGGGTAGTCCGCGCGTCATCAAATTAACGGCTACCGTCCACAATGCTTGCGGGCCGGTTTTGTCGTAGTCGGGCGCGGCCATTTTGAATGGGTGGGAGCAGCCCACATCGAACCACGAAAGTTCGTGCAAAAGCGCCCGCGCCGATTCCTCACTTCCCGCTGCCTTCGCCAGCAGCGGCCACAACTCTTCAATAAAATAACCTGCTTGAAGTTGAAGCATGACGAAGAATGGAAGGAAAGAGCGGGCGAAGTTACGCGGCCAGCTTCGTTGAACACCGTACTATTCTATCAGGATTCCAACTGTTTCGCGCTCTACTTCCTCCTTACCGCCACCGTCGCCACCCCGCGCACCGGCTGCCCATCCGCCGACACCCCTTCCACGGCCTAGAACGTGCCGCCCGCGTCGGCGGTGAAGAGCCGTAGCTCGGCCTAGCCAGTGGGGTCGGTTTGCAGGGTGAAATTTCAGAAGGTAGTGCGGGGCGATGAGGGCAACGTAGCATCGTACTGTCGCCACCCCATCTCGTTACCTTTGTCCAATGGCTGCCAACCCTTTCATTCCCATCATTTCCGACTACGGTTTCAAGGTAACTTTTGGCAACACCGCCGACACGCTGTTTTTGCGGGTGGCGCTGCAAGCGCTGATTGATTCGCCGGTCCCGATTCAGCAGATTACGTTTGACACCACCGCGTTTGAGGCCCTGACGCACGACGACAGCCGGGCGGGCATTTACGACATGGCTTGCACCGACGAGCGCGGCAATCAGTTTATCGTGGAAATGCAACTGGCCCACGCGCCGGGGTTTTTGCAGCGCATGAAGTTTTATGCCTTGCACAAGTTCAACACGCTGGTGGAGCGCGGCAGCTTCAGCTACACGAAGGCCCAAGCTGTACTGCATTGCGTTTCTGAACCGGAACATCTTGCCAGGCACCGACTACCGAACCGTGGCCAACTTACGTAGCGAACACGGCGAACTGCTGGACGAGCAAATGACGTTTGTATTGGTTGAATTAAGCAGTCACGCAAAAGTAAGCGTGTAAAAGAACGTCATGCTGAGCGCAGCCGAAGCATCTCTACCAGCTAGTAATCAAGGCGTGGGCACGAAGCGGTGGAGATGCTTCGGCTGCGCTCAGCATGACCGTTTACTTATGCACCACTGCTTAGCTAAATTTGACTTGCCCGCCGCTGCCGCTCACACCGACCTGCACAGATTACTTTACACCATGAAAACCCTGCACCAGCACACCGAACCCACGCAGTACCCGGAATTTTGGAACGAGGAATGGCTGCGTCGGGCCATCCACGAGCTAAACACCCGGCAGATGACCCCCGATGAGCGGGCCTCGTTCGCCCGCATGGTGGCCCGCAATGCCGAAGCGGTGAAAGCCGAGCGGCGGGTGCATCAGACGGTGGCCAACATGCTGCGCCGGGGGCGGATGACAGTGGAAGAAATTGCCGAAGACAACGAGGTGGAAGTGCAGTTTGTGCTGGACGTGCAAGCCAATTTAGACAGTTACCAGTAGCCCTCACTTCGCCCGCGCCACCACCGTGGCCACGCCGCGCACCGGCTGCCCATCCGCCGACACACCTTCGACCACCGCTTGAAACGAACCGCCCGCATCGGCGGTGAAGAACCTGATTTCTGCCGTGCCATTGGCATCGGTTTGCAGGGTGGGGTGCCAGTAGAGGGTGGTCCGGCGCGGGTCGGGGCCGGGGAGTTGGGCGATGGGGGCACCGTAGCGGGGCTGGTAGAACTCGCGGGCGCGGTAGTAGCTGGCGAGGCGAAATGTGGCCACGCCGGGGGCGGCGCGGGGGTCGGTGTTTTTGAAGTTCGGGTTGCCGCGCTTGGTGTAGATGGCCAGTGCCCCGCCCCCGCCCGTGCGGCCTCCGAAGATGGCCGCATCGGCACCTTTGAACACTTCCATGGCTTCAAAAGCACTGGCCGGAAACCCCTCAATCACATCCAACGTGGTGGGCAGGCCGTCGAGGATGAGCAGCGGCTCGCCCTGGCCGCGAATAGAAACGGAAGCATCGGGGCCAAAGCCGGTGACGGTGAGGCCCGCCACGCGGCCTTGTAGGAGTTGAAGCAACGAGAGGCCCGACTGTGCGGCGGGTATATCGGCGATGTTCACGGTGGTGGTGGGCGTGGCACCGGGAATGCGGCGGGGGTCGTCGGCGGCCACGGGTTCGCGCTTGGCGGTCACGGCCACGTTGCCCAGGGCCACGCTGTTGGCGTAGGCTTCGGGATTGAGCTCGTGCTCGGCGGCTTGCTGCTGGCGGCTGCGGCGCAGGTAGTCGGCCACGGCGGGGGGAACCATCGCCACGGGCGGCAGCCCAGGCAGGGGCAGCAACGGCGTAGGCGGCCCGGCATCGGGCCGGATGAGGACGTTGGAGCCGCCCTGCACCCGGCGGGCTTGCAGCGTGACCAGCACCGTGTCCAGGCCCGTGAAACCGCTGAAGCGGAAGCGGCCGTCGGGACCGGCATTGGCAGTCAGGACCTTACTTTTGGGCTTGCTTTGCATGAAAATGAGGGGGCTGTTCGCGATGGGCCGGTGGCCGTATTCGCTCACCACCTGGCCGGTCAGGGCCAGGGCTTGCTCGTGGTTGTAGAGGGGCGGCGGCACCTGACCAGCCAGCACTTCTTTCCACACAAAGCGCCGCCAGCCCTGCGTGAGGAGCAGGTCGTCGAGGGCGGCGGCGGCTTCGGCGGCAGGGGCGCGGAAGTAGTAGCCGGGCTGCTCGACGTAGCCCGCCAGGTCGGCGGTGAGGAGCAGGCGCGAAACCACGGTTTCGGCATCGGGGTCGAGCGCCGCGATGCCCGCTTCGGCCACGGCCAGCGAAAGCCGGGCCGCCACGGGCTGGCCGCTGGCATCGGCCACGCGCACGGCCAGCGTCACGGGGCGGCGCGGGGCGTAGCTGGCCTGGTCGGCCTTGATGGTGGCCTGCCACGCCGGTGCCCCGTTGAGGATGAACGCCAGCCGCTCGGCCTGCGGCGTGCCCTGCCCGTCGAACAGCGTGAGGTGCAGGATGCCATTCGGGTACTTGGCTTTGGGCACGCGCCAGGTGGCGGGCGCATCGGCTGCGCCGAGGTTGCGCTGGCCCAAATACACCAGGAACCCGTGTACCTCCGAAAGCAACATCAGCGGCCCGGCCGAGGTCGCGCCCGCCGCGCCGTGAAACCTCGCCTCGACGGTGAAGTGCTCGCCCGCATCGGTGATGTGCAGCGCGTAGCCGCTGGCCTGGGCGGCGGGCAGCGGGTAATCGGCGGCGTGGCCGTCGGCAAAGGTGAGGTGGGCGTGGTAGCGCAGGCCGGGCGCGGGCGTGAGCGCAAAATGCCCCATGCCCAGGTGCTGGCTGCTGAATTCGGGCACCACTACCTGGTTTTGGCCGTCCAGAATTTGCCCGTGCACGGCCAGGCCCCGGCCGCTGGCATCGGTGGCTTTGTATGCCACCACGGCGGGCAGGGTTTCAATCAGCGCCCCGCCTTCGGGGAAAAACTGCACGTCGGGGGCCGGGGCCGGTTTGCGGGCGGGGGCAGCGGCGGTTTCGGCTGAGGCGAACAGGGCGGCGGGCCACACAGCCAAGCGGCGGCTGTAGAGCAGGCCGGGGTCGCCGTTGCGCTGCCAGTTGGTGTAGGCCCGCAACAGGTAGGTGCCGGCGGGCAGCGAATCGGGCAGGGCAATGTCGCCAAAGGCCCGGCCCGCCACCACGCGCAACGTGCGCCGGGCCACGAGGCGCTGCTGCGGCGAGAGCAGCTCCACGTACAGCACCCGGCTCAGGCTGTCGGGCTGGTGCTGGGTGGCACTCAGCACGTAGCCACTGAACCAAATGGTTTCGCCGGTGCCGTACACCGGCCGGTCGAGGTGCAGGTACACGGTTTCGGGCCGGGCCGTGGCATAATACTCGCCCACCTGCCGGGCAATGCGCTGAATGACGGACTCGTCGGCGGGTAGCCGGAAAGCGAGCAAAGCCGCCAGCAGGGCAGCGACCGGCAGGAACCGGGCGGCGGTATTTTGTCGGAAGGGTAGTTTCATGCTGGGCAGACCCCGAATGGAGGGTGCGAGTTTAGGGCTGCAACGATGGCCGCATGGTGAAGCCCAGGAACCGGAACGGAAAAACAGGCGCGGTGTTCGGAGCCGGGCAAGGCATCCAACCCCGCATTTGGTCGTATTTGCTGGCTCCCGCGTTTGCATCGTCGTACATTAGCCTCGTATTTCAGCCCCCGCCCCATGAACACCAACGAACGATTCGGCCAGATAGAGGCCCTGATGGCCGATATGCTCCGGCGCTTGGACCAAATGCTGGAGCACATGACCCAGCAAAACGCCCAACTACTTCAGCAAGGCCAGCGCATTCAGAACATTGACGAGCAGATTGGGGACATCATCAACATTCTAAAAATATCCGATGCCCGGCACACCCAGGCCGAAGAGCGGCAGGATGCCATGCTGGCCGAAATCCGGGCGCAAAATCGCGAAATACAGAAACAGAGCCAGCAGATTGACAAACAGAGCCAGCAAATTGACAAACAGGGCCAGCACATTGACGAGCAAGGCCAGCGCACGGATGCCGCACTGGAAATGCTTTCCAAAACGGTGGACTTGATGAGCTACAACGCCACCCGCACCGACGCGCTGGAGAAGCAGATGCCGGTGGTGCTGTCGTATGAAACCCGCTTTCAACGGCTGGAAGAAGCGGTTTTCAAAAAGGCGAGCTAAGGCCCCGGCGAATGCACAGCGCGGGCCACGCAGGCGGCGCAGGCTGCATCTTTGGAGCGTCATTTCTCGCCCCCTGCTCCACCGCCGGGGCTGAAAGAGCTGACGACTTACAAGTGGTTGGGGCGGGGCGATGGGCAAACCCGAACCTTCTGATTTTATGCCGGATTTCGTAACCTTTACCGCAACCCTTGAGCCGGGCGGCCCCAGTTTCATGCCGACCCAGGTTATCGTGTTGCCCGATGCGGTGCGCGAGGCCCTGGGCGGCAAGGCCACCAAGCGCGTCGTTGCCCACTTTGGCCCGCACACCGAGCGGCTGACGTTGCTGGTGCAGGAAGGCGGCGGGCGCTACCTCATGATTCGCAAAACACTGTGTGCGAAGTTGGGCGTGAAAATTGGCCATGAACTGACCATCGGCCTGCTGCCCGACCCGGAGCCGGACCGCGTGGACCTGCCCGCCGAATTGCAGGAAGCCCTGGCCGCTTGGCCTGAAGCCGAAGCCGCCTACCAACGCCTGAATGCATCGAGCCGGCGGGCCATGAGTCGGCAAGTGGAAGATGCCCGCACCGCCGAAACCCGCGCCCGCCGCGCCGTGCAACTGGTGGAGCGGCTGGCGCGGGGCGGCAACCCCTTCCGGCCCGTTTGACGTTAGAACGCCCGCTATGGAAGGACTAACCAAAATTGACGACCTCGGCCAGCCCCGCGTGGTCATCGTCGGGGGCGGGTTTGGGGGGCTGGAACTGGCCAAAGCCCTGGCCGACGCGCCGGTGCAGGTGGTGCTGGTGGACCAGCACAACTACCACACCTTCCAACCCTTGCTCTACCAGGTGGCCTCGGCCGGGCTGGACGAAGGCGCGGTGGTGTCGCCGTTTCGCAAAATCCTCAGCCAGCAGAACAACTTCTACTTCCGGCTGGCCGAAGCCATGACCATTGACCCGGTGGCCCAAGTTGTGGAAACGTCCATCGGCCAACTGCGCTACGACTACCTGGTGCTGGCCACTGGGGCCAAACCCAACTACTTCGGCGACGCGGCAATGGCCAAAAACGCCATTGCCATCAAGAGCGTGGACGACGCACTGGAACTCCGCAACACCGTGCTGGCCAACTTCGAGAAAGCCCTGCAAGTGGGCGACCACGAGCAGCTCAACAGCCTGCTGGATTTCGTGATTGTGGGCGGTGGCCCCACCGGCGTAGAAATTGCCGGAGCCTTGAGCGAACTGCGAACCCACGTATTCCCCAACGACTACCGCGAGCTGGACTTTCGGGAAATGGACATCCACCTCGTGCAAAGCGGGCCGGTGCTGCTGAAAGAAATGTCGGCCGAAGCCTCGCGCAACGCGCTGGAATCGCTGCGCGGCTTCGGGGTGCAGGTGTGGCTGGAGGCCCGCGTGAAATCGTACGACGGCTACACGGCCGTTCTCAGCAACGGGCAGAAGCTGGTGACGCGCACCCTGATTTGGGCCGCTGGCGTGGCCGGTGCCCCCCTGCCGGGCCTGGACCCCGCCTGTATGCGGCCCGGCAACCGCTACTGCGTGGACGAGTGCAGCCGGGTGCTGGGCTACGCCAACGTCTTCGCCATCGGCGACATTGCCACGATGCCAACAGCCGACTACCCCGACGGTCACCCGATGGTGGCGCAGCCCGCTATCCAGCAAGGCAAACTACTGGGAGGCAATATAAAGCGCCTGATTGCCAACCAACCGCTGCAACCGTTTCGCTACCACGACAAAGGCAGCATGGCCACCATTGGCCGCAACCACGCCGTGGCCGACATCAAGCTATTTGGCCGCAAGTGGCATCTGACGGGCTTCGTGGCGTGGCTGGCCTGGGGGGCGGTCCACGTGGTGTCGCTGGTCGGGTTTCGCAACCGGCTGCTGGTGCTGGCCACCTGGGCCTGGAGTTATTTCACGTATGACAAAGGCTTGCGCTACATCGTGGGAAAAGTGAAAACGCCGCCCCCCGCCACGATGGAAGGCGGCGAGAAAGCCATTGTGTGAGTGGCCGCCGCTGCCCAAGTACCCCGAAGCTGTGCTTCGGCCGTTGAACGATGACCGACGAACGACCGTGCAGCGGCCGAAGCACAGCTTCGGGGTACTCGGGCAGCGGCATCTTTTTGCCCGAACCGCTGTTTATTTGCCAACGGCAGCGGCCCGCTTAAAGTCAAACCGCGCATTTAGCGTCTGCTTGGGCCAAAGTCGTTTCACCTTCTTTATTTCCTACCCATGTACCTTCTCATCATCGTTCTCATGCTCGCCAGTTGGGGGGTGCAGTGGCGACTCCGCAGCAAGTTCAAAAAGTACGCCGCCATTCCGCTGCAAGCGGGCCTGAGCGGGGTCCAAATAGCCGAACTCATGCTGGCCGACCACGGCATCACCGACGTAAAAATCATCAGCACCGACGGCCGCCTGACCGACCACTACAACCCCACCGACCGCACCGTGAACCTGAGCGAAGGCGTGTATGCCGAGCGCAGCGCCGCTGCGGCTGCCATTGCCGCCCACGAGTGCGGCCACGCCGTGCAACACGCCAGTGCCTATTCCATGCTGCAATTTCGCTCCGCAATGGTGCCCACGCTGGGCGCAGTGTCCCGGTGGATGCCGTGGATTTTGATGGCGGGCATTTTCATGCTCCGCACGTCGGTCATTCCGCTGGGGGTGGGCATTTTGCTGTTCTCGCTCACCACGCTGTTCACGTTCGTCACGTTGCCGGTTGAGTTTGATGCCTCGCGCCGCGCCCTGGCCTGGATGGACAAGCGCGGCATCGTGACGGCGCAGGAACACGGCATGGCCAAAGATGCACTCTGGTGGGCGGCGATGACCTACGTGGTGGCCGCGCTGAGTTCGCTGGCCACGTTGCTGTACTACGTCAGCATTTTTCTGCGGCGACGGTAAGCTGAGCTGGGTTTTTGGTTGCTGAAACGCCGTTGCTTCGCAAGGAGCAGCGGCGTTTTTTGGCGGTTTAAGCGGAGGTGGTCCGACGACTTTTTCAGTCGTCAGACCACTAATTCGCTGCCCGGTTTCCGTGCCATAATTTAGTGGTCTGACGACTGAAAAAGTCGTCGGACCACCACTGCCCCACCCCGCCCCTACCCCGCCAGTTCCTCGGCTGCCCGGCCAATGTCGCTGCTCACTTTTTGCAGAAACGCCAGTTGTTCGCGCAGCGGGTCGGGGCCGTCGGCAGCGGCGGGGAGCAGGGGCGCGGGTTCTTCGGGGGCGGCGGGTGCCAGCCGGGCCAGGGCACGGGTGAGCGCCGCCTGGGCACGCAGCAGCGCCCGGCGGCCTGCGGTTGAGAGGGGCGCGGGCGGGCCTTCGTCGAGGGTGGCGGCCAGGGCGGCCAGGTTGGCGGCCAGCACGTGGTTCAGCACCACGAAGCGGTGGGTTTCGGCGGGGCGGTGCTGCTTGCTTTTGGGTTCGGTGAGCATTCGCTGGAAAGCCGCCGCCAGGTTGGCCGAGGCCACAAACACGGCTTTGCGCCGCAAGCGGCGCACCACCGGCGGGTCGGGCACCCCGGCCAGCCACGCGGCCAGTTGGCGCAGGTAGGCCAGGTTGGCCCGCAAGGTGGCGGCCAGCAGGTCGCGCAACTGGTCCGATTCCCAGCTTGGAAACAGGAAGTAGCCCGCCCCGAACGCCAGCGCACACCCGGCCAGCGTGTCAATCACCCGCTCCTGAATCACGCCGATGTAGCTCAGGCCCAAAAAGCTGAACAGGATGAGCAAATAGGCCGTCGTGAAAATAACCGTCACCCAGTAGTGCGTTCGCTGAAAGCTGTACGCGGCCACCATGAAGCCCACCAGCAGCGCCAGCCGCACCTCCGACCAGGGCACGAAAATCAGCACCGCCACCCCCAGCGCCGCCCCCGCCAGCGTGCCCCGGATGCGGGCCAGGTTGCGCTCGCGGGTGAGGCTGAAGGTGGGCTTGAGCATGAACGTCACCGTCATCAGAATCCAGTAGCTGTGGCGGCCCTGCCACAGGGTTTGGGCCAGCGTGTAGGCCGCCAGGCAGGCCAGCATCATCCGCAGGGCGTGGCGAAACACGCTGGAGCGCAAGGTCAGGTTTTGGGGCCAGGCGCGCCACTCGATGGCCTGCGAAACCACAAACTGCCGGTGTTCGGCCACGCGGCCGGGGGCGGGCGCGGCTTGGTCATCGGCCCCGAAATACTGCCACAGGCGCGGCAAGTGGCTGCCAATGGCCCGCAGGTTCACCAGTATTTTCCGTAGGCCCCGCACCAGCCCCAGCGCCGGGTCGAGGGCCGCGATGCGGGCCTGCAAATCGGTCAGGCTGCCGGTCAAATCGGCCAGCGGGGCGGGGGTGCGATTAACTTGCACGGCGGCCCCGAGGCGGTCCAGTTCGGCGGCCACGCGGCGCAGGTAGGCGGCCACGGCGGGCAGGATGCCGGCGGTTGCGAAGCTGGTTTGCAGGGCCGCGTAGTCCACGTAGGTAGCTGCGAGGCGCTCGTACAAATCCACGGTTTCGCTGAACGCCAGCACCAGGCGGCGGCCGGTGGGGGTGCTTTCGGTCACAATCTGGCGGGTGCGAAACAGCACGTCGCGCACGGCTTCCTGCCGCTCGTTCACCACCACTTGCTGGGCCACCAGGCGCGGGTAGGTGGCTTCCAAATCGGTGCCCGGCTCAAACACCGGGGCCTTGATTTCGGTGAAATGGGCCACCGCGTGCAGGCACTCGCCCAGCGCCTGTTGGGCGGGCCAGTAGGGGCGCACCTGCTGCACGGCCAGCGCCAGCAGCAGGTACCACGCCCCGCCCAACGCCAGCAGCCCGGCGTGGGGCAACACGTCGGCCGGGGCCAGCGGGTGGGCCAGGGTCAGGACCATCGCCAGCAACGCGCCGGTGCCCACCGCCCCGGCGCGGGCACCCCACACCAGCAGCATCGTCAGCCCAAAGCTCAAGGCCCCGATTTCCACCCCCAGCGCCCACGGGTGCGGGCCCACCGCCGCCGTGAGCAGCCCCACGGCCCCCACCAGCCCCAGCGCCGCCAGCATGGCCGTGCGCCGGTGTTGCACCGGCCCCGGCGCATCGGCCAGGCCCACGCACACCGCCCCGGTGCTGACAGTGATGCCCGCTTCCAACTGCCCCCACTGTGCCCCCAGCAGCGCCGGCAGCAGAATGGCCACCGTGGTGCGGAGGCCGTCGGCAAAGTTCTGGCCGAAGAAAAAGTAGTGCAGGCGGCGGGCGGGGGCACTCATGCGGGGTTGCGTGAAACAGGGCTGGCTCGTGCAACGCACCAATCCGCCGGAATCATGCGATTGCTGACTTGCTAACGTTCTACTTTGACGAATAGCTGCTTCACCAAGCCATTCTCCTCCACCGCTTTTACCGTCAAGCGCAACGGTTTTTTTGCTTCGCAAAACGGCCGGGTATGAATTCGTTTCACATAGCCTACTTTTTTTGCTCCTTTGTATACGCCAATAGCCAGCCTGTCATACGCATTGTCCGGCTCACGTTGGTAAGTCAATTGGTCGCCTACGTGCAAAGTACCTGCCGCTGTTTTTAAGTGCGAAAGGCCCGCCAGGTCGGTCACGAATTTCATGCCTTTGCGGGGATGAAAAACGCCCAGAAACTCCAGGTTGTCTGTCGGTGATTTTCCCTGAGTCAGTGCAATCAAGTCAAAGGTGTCCTCGGTGCCGTTTGCCTCCCAAAATTCCAAGAACTGTTGGCTGTCTGGCCGGTCGCGCTTAATCACCCGAAGGGCCAACAACCGCTCTACGTCTTGCTCCTTGAGCTTGTCAATGTCCTGAAAGCCGGACACAAATTCCAGCCCCGCTTCTTTGGCAAGAACCAACTGGGTGGAATCGTAGGTAAACGTCAGACCCGCTGCGCTGCGCCGGATGCGGGCAATGAGATACCGCCGACTACCAGGGGCTTTGCGCCACGAAATAAATAGTATTTCAGCCATTTTCAAGCAAGTCTTTAACGAACTCTGTTCTGGCGAATAGTAGTTCGGTGAGGAAGTCTTTACGCGCCGAAGACAGGGCCGTTTCGGCAGGCAAAGCAGCTGGCCCAGTAGTAGCCTCGACCAGCACACGCAACTCTTCTTTACTACAACGGGCGAAGGCGGCGGCAAATTCAGCTTTGACGGCAGGATACGCTTTGAGTAGTTCGCGCACGATATCGACGTGCCGCAGCACGGCACCGTTCCACCTCACTTCGCTTTTGCCTCGGTTCAGGTAGGCTTGAAACATTTGAGCATCCTGAAGCATTTTGGCAATTCGCACCTCCGTCAATTCCCGTCCCAGGCAACTGCCGCTGTCGTAGATGGGTGAAAACGAATAGCGCGACATGATGGCCGCATCCACGCTGTCGCCATCAGCAAAAAACACCCCAGGCGCTCCGCGAAGCACACTGAACAACGTTTTTTTCAAGTCTACGCGCCCCCGGCGGCCAGCTTGTTGTTTCTGTTCAAGGACCGTTCCGATTTTCAGGTTGTAATCCACAACCAGCGCCCAATTTTCCGAGTGCCGGTCGCCATTGCCAATCAGCGCATCGAAGACCATCATTCGCACAAAACCCGGAAGCAGGTCGCCGAAAAACGGATTGGCTTGGCTCACAGCCACGATGTCTTGGTACGAATAAGCAGGTTTGTCGGTGACGATGAATGATTTCAAATGGTCGTTCAGCACGTCAACCCCGTGATAAAGCTCCTGGGTGCCGCGGCTCAGCATATGCTTCGATAAGCATCCCGCTTGGTTTTCATACAGGCCCACGTTGTAATCGAGTACCTGCAAGCCCAGATACTGTCCGTACTTGCTGGCAACTATTTCCGACCAGTATTCGGTGGGGTATTTGCGGTGGGACTCTTTGAAAAAAAAGGTTTCTCCATTGGCAGGATTTTCAAAGAAAGTAATCGGGCTGGACCCCTTCTGGGGCTTCTGCCAAATCTGGGCATTCCACCCGTCCAAGCGCTGCACAACGACGGGCTTGACGTGAAGAATATTGGTTATCATGCCCTGTGGTGGCAAAGTCGGACCGCAAATGTAGGCATTTCTACTGCGCTTCGCCCCGCACCACAGCCAGCAGCCAATCCTCGCCCGCGCGGGTGAGGCGGTAACTGCGCCGGTGCCCGGCGGGCTGGTAGGCTACGAGGCCCGCCAGGCGCAGCTCGCGCCAGACTTCGGCCAGCGTATCGGCGGGGCAATCCAGCGCCGCCAGCAGGGCGGGGTCGGTGCTGACTTGGGTGGGCTGGGCCAGGAAGCGGTAGCACACCGTGGTGAGTTTGTGCAGGCGGGGCCGGTGCCGTTGGTGCAGGCGCTGACGCAACGCCTGGGTGATGCGCTGGGCCACGCTGGTTTCGTCGAACAGCAGCGGCACCGGCTCGTCGCGGGTGCGCAGGCGTTCGGCAAACGCGGCAATCAGTTCTTCAGAATCGGGCATGAGCAAGGGTATTAGGAACGGCGAAGATACAAGGAACGGTGTCGTTCAGCCTAAAAACGGTAGCGCCTGACCCGGACACGGGTTGCTTTAAACCGGACACGGGTTGCACTTAGCCGGAGAAGGGTTGCTTTGAGCCGGACACGGGTTGCTTTAAAACACAGGCGGATTGCTGTGACCTGGAGTCGGGGGCTTTTGACCCGGAGCCGGGTTAGTTTAAATCAAAGACGGGTTTGCAGCGTATTTAAACGGCAGCAAGCTCCGATTTAATACAACACGTCCTGCACCGGGACCAGCGGCGCGGGCACTTTTGTTTCGCCCAGCAATTCGCGCAAATCAATTTCAATGCTGCGGCAAATGGTCGTCATCGACACGTCGTAGATGTCGTTGGCGAAGGGGTTTTCGGTGGTGTGGCCCACCACTTCCATGATGTTGAACACCCACGACACCAGCACCGAAAACGGCACCATCAGCCAGACATGGTGCTCGCCCAGTGCCTGCCGGCTGTCGAACTCCTCGACCAAACCCAGCGGCAGCAGCGCGGCAAAAATCCAGACAAACACGTAGCTGAAATACGCAAACTGCCGGGGAAAAGGCGTGTTTTTGAGGCGCTCGCAGCCGCCTTGCATAGTGAAGAGCGACTCCAGGGTTTGGACCAGCGCCACGTGCCGAAACTCGCTGAGCCAGCCCCGGTCGCAGAGGGCGCGGAGGTCGGCGCTTTGCTGGGCCAGCAGGTGGGTGGGCGGATTGGCGAAGTGGCGCAGCCGGTCGCCCTCGGCCGGGTCGAGGAAGGGGGCCACGTCGGTGGTCCACAGCTCGGCGGTTTGGCGGCGCAGGTGCAGGCGCAGGGCGTGGCACCAGGCCAGGTGCCGGTACACCAAGCGCCGGTGCAAGGCGTGGATTTCGGCCGCGTCGGCCGGGTCGGCAGCGGGGGCCGCCACGAAATCGAACACCCGCAAGGCCCAGCTGCGGCTGGCGTTCACGATGCCGCCCCACAGTTGGCGGCCCTCCCAGAAGCGGTCGTAGGAACCGTTGCTTTTGAAGCCGATATAAAACGCCACCGCCGTGCCCAGCATGGCCACCGGCTGCCACGGAATGTCCAGAAAATGCACATCGAGCGGCCCGTAGAGGAAGCAGATGGCCAGGTTGTAGAGCGTGAAGACAAGCAGGTTGCGGCGCGACAACTGCCACACCAGTTCGAGGCGCAGGTTTTTGCGGACGTACATAACACAAAAGATAGTTGGCCGGAACAAGCCGGGGAACGGTGGGTTGGTTTGTTATTTGCAGCGACTTCGGGCGGGCAGTGCCTGTGTCTGCATTTTCAGCTTTCTGTTTTCACCCCAAACTTACTGATGAAGCCTTCTTTCCTCTTTTTCGGGTGTCTGTTGCTGCAAGCCTTGCGGCCGGGCACCGCCCAGGCCCAGATTACCTACGTGCCCGCCGCCGTGACCGGCTACACCGCCGATGTGATTGCCAACGGCGCGGGGCCGGTTAGCAGCTCCACTACGGCCACCGTGGACCGGGGCAATGCGGCCGTACAGTGGTGCTTTGCCGATTCCTCGTTCGTCAATCCATCGGGCCAGCGGCCGATAAAGGCGCTGCCGCGCAACGGGTTTTTTCGCAGTATCAGCACCCCCGGCCTCACCTACCAAATGGGGCCGAGCGCGGGCAACAACTCGTTGCGGATTGACGGGGCCGCGTCGGGCACCCTCACCCTGACCAACCCGCAGCCGTGCAGCGAGGTCGAGATTCTGGCCACCGAAGGCAACGGCAACACCGACCCCAAAACCTTCACCGTGACCTTCACCGACGGCACGACGCAGGTATTTCCCAACGTCGTGGTGCCCGACTGGTACGGCGGCACCATCACGCCCGCCATCGTGGTGGGCAGCCGCGTGAACCGGGGCACTACGCCCGCCGACGGCATCGAAGACCCCGGCACCGACCCGCGCATCTACGAAGTGAAGCTGACCCTGAACCTGGCCAACTACAGCAAGCGGGTGCAAAGCGTGAGCGCCGCCAAAACCTCGACCGACCCGGTGCTGAACATCATGGGCATCAGCCTGGGGTCGGACTGCGTGGGGGTGCCCACTCCCGGCACAGCCACGGCCAGCCCCGCCACCGTGTGCCCCGCCCTGCCAGTGTCGCTGAGCCTGACCGGGGCCACCGTCAGCGGCAGCATCACCTACCAGTGGCAGGTGTCGTTCGACAGCGGCGCAACGTTCAACAGCATTCCGGGGGCCACCACCAACCCCTACCTCGTGCGGCCCACCGCCAATGCCCAGTACCGGGCCATCGTGACGTGCCGGTTGCAGTCGGCCACCTCGGCCCCGGTGGCGGTGACGGTGCTGCCCGCCATGGCCGTGGTGGCTTATGCTGCCACGCCCGGCCCCACCACGCTGTGCCCGCTGGGCACGGCGGCCGTGGTCACGGCCACGCCGGCGGGCGGGCGCTTCAGTGCCAGCGGCGGCCCCACCGGCCTGCGCCTGGACCCGGCCACGGGCACCGTCGATTTGGCCAATTCCACGCCCGGCACCTACACCGTGACCTACACCGTGGCCCTGCCCTGTGCGGCCAGTGGCACCACTACCCTCGTTGTGGCCGCGCCCGCGCTGGTGCGGGTGGCCTACGGCACCCCGGCCCGGTATTGCCCGGTGGGCACGGTGGCGGTGGGCACGGCCACGCCCGCCGGGGGCACGTTCAGCAGCACGGCCGGGTTGGTAGTTGATGCCAGCACGGGCACCGTGAACCTGGGCGCGTCCAGGCCGGGCAGCTACGTCGTCACCTACGCCGTGACCACGCCTTGCCCGGCCTCGGCCACCACCTCGTTGGTGGTGGCCCCGGCGGGTGTGGCCTCGGTGGCGTATGCCGCGCCGGGCACGTTTTGCCCGGTGGGCACGGCGGCCGTGGTGGCGGCCACGCCCGCCGGGGGCCGCTACAGCAGCAGGGCCGGGCTGGTAATCAATGCCACGACCGGCACCGTCGACCTGGCGGCTTCGGTGCCGGGCACCTACCGCGTGGTGTATGCCGTGGCCCTGCCCTGCCCGGCCACCGACACGACCACCATTGCCGTGGCCGCCCCCGGCGTGGCGGTGGTGCGCTACGCGGCCCCCGGCGACACCGCCCGGTTTTGCCAAGCGGGCACGGCGGCCGTGCTGGCGGCCACGCCAGCGGGCGGGCGCTTCTCGGCCCCGGCGGGCCTGGCGCTCGATGCCGCCACGGGCAGCCTCAACCTGGCGACTTCGGCGGTGGGCACCTACGTTGTGACCTACGCCGTGGCGGTGCCCTGCGCGGCTACCGGCACCGCAGTGGTAAAGGTCACGCCACCGGCCGCCACGTTCACCTACGCCTGCCCGCCCTTTTACCAGAACGGGGCCAGCCCCGCCCCCACCCTGACCGGGGCCGTGCCCGGCAGCCGCTTTGCGGCCCCCGCCGGGTTGGCAGTAGATGCCGTTACGGGTGCGGTGAACCTGCCCAAATCCACCGTTGGCACCTACGACATCCGCTACACCACGCCGGGTGGCTGCGTCAGCGTCAGCAGTTTCACGGTGGCCAAGCCGCTGCTTTTTCCAAACGTCATCACCCCCAACGGCGATGGGTTGAACGACAAGCTCCTGCCCAACCTGCCCACCGCCACCGGCTACACGTTGCAGGTGTTCAGCCGCTGGGGCCGCCGCGTGTTCGAGGGCCACGACCCCGCTCAGGGCTGGGAGGCGGCCGACAACGGGCCGGGGCTGTACTACTACCGGGTGCAATACACCGATTGCAACGGCCAAACGCAGGCCGTGAACGATTGGGTGGAGGTGTTGAAGTGAGTGCGGGAGTGGCCAGGGAAGGCGCTTTTCTTGGTTACTGCAAAGCGGCTACGCATTTCAACTCGATGGCAATGGGCGTGGGCAGGCAGTTAATTTCCAAGGTTGTCCGGCAGGGCTGGGCGGTGGCAAAATACTCGGCGTAAAGCCGGTTGTAGGTCGGGAAGTCGTCTTTCATGTTGGTCAGAAAAACGGTCACGTCCACCAGGTCGTCCCACTTGGCTCCGGCTTCTTCCAGAATGTAGCGCACGTTCTGAAACACGGCGCGGCACTGGCTTTCAAAGTCGTATTGGAGGATGTTATTGGCTGCGTCCAGCACCACGCCGGGAATGGCCTTTTGCCCGCGCTGCCGGGGGCCAACGCCGGAGAGAAACAGCAAGTTACCCACGCGGCGGGTGTAGGGGTAAGCGCCAACGGGTTCGGGGGCACGGCTTTCCATATTCAATGGGTAATGCGAAATGAACAATGAGCAATGGCGCTAAATCCGCGACAAGCGGCGTAAGGCAAGGCCAAAGAACGGCACGGCCCCGCTAATCTTCCGGCTGATGCCGTTCTTTGGGCCGGATTGAGCATTGTGCGCGGCACATTTCTCCTGGTTCATCCCGCGTTGCTTATCGTTAATTACCTTATGAAAACCCTCCTGCTCCTGGCCGCCCTCGGCCTTGCCACTACCGCCGCCCACGCCCAGAAGAAGATGAAAGCGCCGCCCAAGCCCGATGCAACGCAGATTTACGACTCGGTGGCGCAACCGGCCGTGCCTATTGGCGGCACCCAGAAGTACGCCGACTTCCTGGCCGCGCACCAGCAGTACCCGGCCGGGCCGTTGCAAAAAGGAATTCAGGGCACCGTGCCGGTGAGCTTCGTAGTAGAAAAAACCGGGGTCATTTCGGACATCAAAATCGCCAAGCCGCTGGACCCGCTACTGGATGCCGAAGCGGTGCGCCTCATCCGCAGCGGGCCGCACTGGACCCCGGCCAAAAACCGGGGCCAGGTGGTGCGGCAGCGCGTCACGGTGCCGGTCAGCTTCGTGCTCTCGCCTGGCTCCCAGGTAGTGACGATGCCTACTAAAGGCGAAGCCGCCGCCCCGGCCAATGCCGCCGACATCGCCGCCTCGGCCCACCCCGACCAGCCCGCCGTGGTGGCCCCCGACGTGCCCACCCACCCGGTGGGCGGCAACGAGGCATTTTTTGAGTGGGTCGAGAAAAACCAGCAGTACCCCGGCCTGGCCCGGCAGCGCAAAATTCAGGGCAAGGTGATGGTCGAGTTCATGGTGCAGCCCGACGGCTCGCTGACCGATGCGCGGGTGCTGAAAAAAATGGGGTCGGGTCTGGACGAGGAAGCGTTGCGGCTGGTTAAAACGGCCCCGAAGTGGGTGCCCGCTACCTACAAAGGCAAGCCGCTGAAGCAGAAAATGGTGCTGCCGATTCTATTTCAGTTGTAAGGTGCAGGGCTTTTTGCCGCTAGTCAGAACATTATCCCGCGAAACCTGATGCCCACCGGCTGCCTCCTGCTCATTGACGACGAAACCAGCCTGCGCCAGGTAATGGCCCGGCTACTGGAACTGGAAGGCTACACCGTGCAGCAGGCCCCCGATGCCCGGCGCGGCCTGGAAATATTGGCCCAACACGCCGCCGATGTGCTGGTTATCCTCTCCGATGTGAAGCTGCCCGATGGCCACGGCGTGGAGTTGCTGCCCCGCTACCAGGCCCTGGCCCCGCTGGCCGAAATTGTGCTCCTGACCGCCTACGGCACCGTGCCCGACAGCGTGCGGGCCATGAAGCTGGGCGCGTTCGACTACCTGGTGAAAGGCGATTCCGACGACCAGCTCGTGGTGGTAGTGGACCGGGCCGTGGCCACGGCCCGCCTCACCCGCCGGGTGGCTGAGCTGGAACGTCAGGTAGGTGCTCAGCACGATTTTGATACCATTATTGGCCACTCGCCCGCCCTGGAGCAAGCAAAGCACCTGGCCCGGCAGGTAGCGCCCACCGAAGCCACTGTGCTGCTGGAAGGGCCGACGGGCAGCGGCAAGGAACTGTTCGCCCAAGCCATTCACCACGCCAGCGCCCGCGCCCGCAAGGCGTTTGTGGCGGTCAATTGCAGCGCCTTTTCCCGGGAATTGTTGGAATCGGAACTGTTTGGTTACCGCAAAGGGGCCTTCACCGGGGCGCAGGCCGACAAGAAGGGCCTGATTGAGGAAGCCCACGGCGGCACCTTGTTTCTGGACGAAATCGGGGAGTTGGAACTGGGTTTGCAGGCCAAGCTACTGCGGGTGCTGGAGGGCCAGGAATTCCTGAAAATCGGCGACACCAAGCCCACCCGCGTGAACGTCCGCCTCATCGCCGCCACCAACCGCAACCTGCGGCAGGAGGCCGAGCAAGGGGCTTTTCGGGCCGATTTGTACTACCGGCTGGCGGTGTTTGGCGTGGCGGTGCCGCCGCTCAGTGCCCGCCGGGCCGACGTGCCGGCTTTGGTCACGTTCTTCCTCGGTTATTTTGCCGCCAAGCTGCGCCGCCGCCCGCCTGCCATCACCGACGAAGCCCTGGCCCGGCTACAAGACTATGCCTGGCCCGGCAATGTGCGGGAGCTGAAAAACGTGCTGGAACGCGCCTGCATCCTGGTGCCTGCCAGTCAGCCGGTGGGCATCGACCACCTGCCGCTGGAATTGCAATTGTCTTCTCTGACTGTGCCCGCGCCCTTCGAGGACGAGCGCAGCCTCCGCAACCTTGAGCGGCAGCACATTCAGCGCATCTTGCTGGAATGCGGCGGCAACAAAACCGAAGCCGCGCGGGTGCTGGGCATCGGCCTGACGACCCTCTACCGCAAGGTTCAGGAGTACGGGCTTTGAGGTGCCGAAACCCGCACGCTACAGCCGACTCAATCCACGCGCTAAATCGCCGTTGAACTCGCCGTTGGCCGCCCACAACTCATACGCTTCCACCGGCAGCTCCCGCAGCATCCACTCGCGCATGGACAGGCCCCGCGCTTCCAGCGCAAAGCGCATGAATGCCCACTCGTGTTGGGCCAGCGCAAAGCCTTTGGCTTGAAAGACGGCAGCCTCGGCCGGGTTGAGGCGGGCCAGCCAATCAAAAAAATCGGCGGCAGTGAGTTGCACATCGGCGGCCTGGGCATAGTAGCGGCGGGCGGCGCGGGTGATTTCGGTCAGTAGGTCGGGCACAACGTCGGGGGCGGGGCGCGGGAAAGCGCTTTCTGCCCCGCCTGGGCTGCCAAGAAGGTGCCAACCGGCGCAAATGCCTGTGCCCGCGCTGCCAACGGCTTTGCCCGGCCAGCCAGGCCCTTCCGTTTTGGAAATGACCCTACCAAAATGGGGTGGTGCCGGGCGCGGCCGGGCCACCTGCATCCTGTCGTTGCAAAATATTTTTCTGTTGATAACCGGCCGCTTACCCGCCCATGCAGGACTTGGCAACGGGATTGGGCGCGGCATTGGCTGAGGGATGTGTGCGGGCCACTTACGGGCTGCTGCTACTGCCATGACTCCTTGGGTGATGATTCTGCTGCTGACTGCTGCCGGGCTGGCGGGCTTTTGGCTTTTCTACAAGGCGGTGGACTTTTTCAACAAAATCTAACCCCCTTCTACCCGATGATGACGGCCCTTCTTTGCCTCGCCCTGGCCACTTTCGGCTACCTCTGCTACGTGCTGCTGAAGCCGGAGAAGTTTTGATTTTTCCGGTAGCCGACTATTCCACCCCCCTACTGACTACCCTTATGTCCAAAGAACTACTCGGCATCGTCGTTATTTTCCTGACGACGGTGCTGCTGGCGGTGCCGCTGGGGCGTTACCTGGCCACCATTTACCGGGGCGATAAAAGCTGGACGGACTTCCTGAACCCGCTTGAACGGCTGATGTACCGCCTCGGCGGGGTGAATGCCAGCAGGGAAATGACCTGGCAGCAGCATCTCGGGGCGCTCCTCACCATCAACGTGGTGTGGTTCGTGTGGGCCATGCTGGTGCTGTGTACGCAGGGCAGCCTGCCGCTGAACCCGGACCACAACCCATCCATGTCGCCCGACCAGGCGTTCAACACGGCCATTTCGTTTTTGGTGAACTGCAACTTGCAGCACTACTCGGGCGAATCGGGGGCGACGTACTTCTCGCAGGTGTTCTGCCTGATGTTTTTGCAGTTCGTGACGGCGGCAACCGGCATGGCGGCTTGCGTGGTCGTCTTCAATGCCCTCAAGGAAGGCTCGGGGGACAAGCTGGGCAACTTCTACGTGTATTTCACCCGCAGCATCACGCGGGTGTTGCTGCCGCTTTCGCTGGTGGTGGCGCTGGTGGTGGCCTTTCAGGGCACGCCGATGACGTGGCGGGGCAAGGCCCCGCTTGTGACGGTGCAGGGCGACAGCACCTTTGTGAGCCGGGGGCCGGCGGCGGCACTCGTCGGCATCAAGCAGGTGGGCACCAACGGCGGCGGCTTTTTCGGCGTGAACTCGGCGCACCCGCTGGAGAACCCGACCTACCTCAGCAACGCGGTGGAGAACGGGGCCATTGTGCTTGTTCCCATTGCCATGGCGCTGGCGTTCGGCTTCTACCTGAAGCGGCCCCGGCTGGGCTGGATGGTGATGGGGGTGATGACGGCCGGCTACCTGCTGCTGCAAGTGCCCACCGTGTACCTGGAAATGCACGGCAACCCGGCCCTTACGCACCTGGGCATTGACCAAAGCCTCGGCTCGCTCGAGGGCAAGGAAATGCGCTTCGGGGCACCCACCTCGGCGCTGTGGGCCATTCAAACCACCGTGACGAGCAACGGCTCCGTCAATGCCATGCACGACTCGCTCACGCCGCTCTCGGGCATGAACGCGCTGCTGGGCATGATGACCAACGCCTTTTATGGCGGGGTGGGCGTGGGCTTTCTCAACTTCTTCGTGTTCATCGTTGTGGCCGTGTTTATCTCGGGGCTGATGGTGGGGCGCACGCCGGAGTTTTTGGGGAAAAAGATTGAGGCGCGGGAGATGAAAATCGCCGTCATCATCGCCTTGCTCCACCCGCTACTTATCCTGAGCGGCACGGCGCTGGCGGCGCACCTCTACGCCGGGCACCCGGCCGAATACGCGGGCTGGCTGGCCAACCCCGGCTACCACGGCTTCTCCGAAATGCTGTATGAATACACGTCGGCAGCGGCCAACAACGGCTCGGGCTTTGAGGGCCTGGGCGACAACACGCCCTGGTGGAACATCAGCACGGGCGTGGTGCTGCTGCTGGCCCGCTACCTGCCCATCATTGGGCCGGTGGCCATTGCCGGGTTGCTGGCGCAGAAGAAATTCATTCCTGAAAGTGCGGGCACGTTGCGCGTGGACACGGGCACGTTCGGCATCATGGTCTTTTTCGTGATTTGGATTATCGCCGCGCTGGCCTTTTTCCCGGCGCTGGCGCTGGGGCCGCTGGCCGAGCATTTCAGTTTGTACTAAACCCTTGACGATGGGGCCACGGATGCGCTCGTATGCCCCAAATGCTCCCTCGCATGCCCCAAATGCTCCCTCGTATGCCCCAACTGCTTCCTCGTATGCCCCAACTGCTTCCTCGTATGCCCCAACTGCTCCCTCGTATGCCCCAACTGCTTCCTCGATAGCGCAAAGTACTTGCTCGTACACGCCACGGGCTTGCTCGTAAGCGCAAAGTGCGTCCTCGTAAGCGTCACGGGCTTGCTCGTAAGCGCAAAGTGCTCCCTCGTAAGCGCCTCGGGCTTGCTCGTACACGCTTCGGATACCTGCTCTTGTTTTTTTCTTCCGCGTAACTCACTAGACCGCTACGAATGGTTGGGGGCCGCTATTTGCCTGGTCGGCGCGGCCGTTGTCATGTATTCGCGCCGGGGCTAAATTCCGTCGTTCAAAATTTTGGCGGTGGTCTAAACGCTGGTGGTCCGACGACTTTTTCAGTCGTCAGACCACTAACTTGGTCGGGTATCGTTCAACGAATAGTGGTCTGACGAACCCCTTCGGGGAATTCGTCGGACCACCACGGATTAGACCACCGCCAAAATTTTCTCTCCATTCTGAGTTCTACGCTCTGAGTTCTTTACTCCAATGGCTGCTAAATCTCAATCCTTGTTCCAACCCGCCCTCGTCCGTGAGGCCATCGGGCAGGCGTTCGTCAAGCTGGACCCGCGCACGATGGTGCGCAACCCGGTGATGTTTACCGTCGAAATCGGGACGGTGGTGATGCTGTTTGTGACCCTGGGGTTGCTGCTGCGGCCGGATGCGGCGCAGGGCAGCTTTGGGTACAATTTCACGGTGTTCGTGGTGCTGTTTCTGACTTTGCTCTTTGCCAATTTTGCCGAGGCCATTGCCGAGGCGCGGGGCAAGGCGCAGGCCGATTCGCTGCGCAAAACCCGGCAGGACACCCCCGCCAAGGTGCGGCTCGAGAGCGGCGATTTCCAGTCGGTCAGCTCGGCGCAGTTGCAGAAGGGGCAGGTGTTTGTGGTGGAGGCGGGCGAGATTATCCCCACCGATGGGGAAATTATCGAGGGGCTGGCCACGATTGACGAGTCGGCCATTACGGGCGAATCGGCCCCGGTGATTCGGGAGGCGGGCGGCGACAAATCGAGCGTGACGGGCGGCACCAAGGTGCTGAGTGACCGCATTGTGGTGCAGGTGACGACGGCTCCCGGCGAGTCGTTTCTCGACAAGATGATTGCGCTGGTGGAAGGCGCGTCGCGGCAGAAAACACCGAACGAAATTGCCTTGACGATTTTGCTGGCGGGGTTCACGCTGGTGTTCGTCATTGTGTGCGTGTCGCTCGCGCCGTTTGCGGCCTATGCCCACACGCCGATTGCCATTTCGGCCTTCATCGCCTTGTTTGTGTGCCTGATTCCGACCACCATTGGCGGGCTGTTGTCGGCCATCGGCATTGCGGGGATGGACCGGGCGCTGCGGGCCAACGTCATTACCAAAAGCGGCAAGGCCGTGGAAACGGCGGGCGACATTGACGTTTTATTGCTTGACAAGACCGGCACCATCACCATCGGCAACCGCAAGGCCACGCAGTTCTGGCCCGCGCCGGGGGTGTCCATCGGGCAATTTATGGAGTATGCCACGCTTAGTTCGCTCACCGATGAAACGCCCGAAGGCAAAAGCATTGTGGAGCTGGCCCGCGACAACAAGGTGGACACCCAGCAACTGCACAGCCGGTTGGCGGGGGCCGAGCTTATCAAGTTCACGGCCGAAACGCGCAGCAGCGGCGTGACTTTGGCCGACGGGGTTCGCATCCGCAAGGGCGCGTCGGATGCCATTCGCAACCTGAGCAACGCGGCGGGCAACGACTTCCCCACCGCCACCGCCGACCAGGTAGTGACCATTGCCAGCAACGGCGGCACCCCGCTGGTGCTGAGCGAAAACGACCGGGTGCTGGGCGTGGTCGAGTTGCAGGACATCATCAAGCCCGGCATTCAGGAGCGGTTTGAACGGCTGCGGAAGATGGGCATCAAGACGGTGATGGTGACGGGCGACAACCCCCTCACGGCCCGTTTCATTGCCGAAAAAGCGGGCGTGGACGACTACATTGCCGAGGCCAAACCGGAGGACAAAATGCAGTACATCCGCACCGAGCAGCAGGCCGGCAAGCTGGTGGCCATGATGGGCGACGGCACCAACGACGCGCCCGCCCTGGCTCAGGCCGACGTGGGCGTGGCCATGAACAGCGGCACCCAAGCCGCCAAAGAAGCCGGCAACATGGTGGACCTCGACAACGACCCCACCAAGCTGATTGAGGTGGTGGAAATCGGCAAGCAGTTGCTGATGACACGCGGCACCCTGACGACTTTCTCCATCGCCAACGACGTAGCCAAGTATTTTGCCATCGTGCCGGCGCTGTTCATGGTGGCCATTCCGGCCCTGGGGGCGCTGAATGTGATGGGGCTGAAATCGCCGCAGTCGGCCATTCTGAGCGCCGTTATCTTCAATGCCCTCATCATCCCGGCGCTGGTGCCGTTGGCCTTGCGCGGGGTGGCTTACACGCCGGTGGGGGCTTCGGCTTTGCTTAGAAGGAACCTGTTGCTTTATGGGTTGGGCGGGGTGGTGGTGCCGTTTGTGGGCATTAAGGTGATTGACTTGCTGGTGGGGTTGTTTTTGTAAATTTTGCTTGGCACGGGGCTGCGCCCCGTGCCGCAGTGCCGCAGGGCTTCGCCCTGTAATCGCTGCACAGGTTTGTCCAACATTTTCGGCCTCGGGTGCAGGGCGAAGCCCTGCGGCACTGCGGCACGGGGCGCAGCCCCGCGCCAATGAAAACTAATTAACTTACTAAAAATGAAAAACCAACTTCTCACTTCCCTCCGCCTCACGCTGGTCATGCTGGCCTTGTGCTGCGGCATCTACCCGGCCCTGGTGTGGGCCGCCGCCCAGCTTGCGCCCGGCCGGGGCGAGGGCGTGCAACTCGTTCGCAACGGCCGCGTGGTGGGCTTCGCCAACGTGGGCCAGCAGTTTGACCGGCCCGGCTATTTTAATTCCCGGCCGTCGGCGGCCGACTACCGCGCCGACGCTTCCAGCGGCTCCAACAAAGGACCAAGCAATCCCGAATACCTGGCCCTGGTGCAGGCCCGGCTGGACACGTTTCTGCTGAAAAACCCCGGCGTGAGCGCCGCCCAGGTGCCCGCCGAATTGCTCACCGCCAGCGGTTCGGGGCTGGACCCGGATTTGTCGCCCAGCGGGGCACGGGTGCAGGTGGCGCGGGTGGCGCGGGTGCGGGGGCTGGCCCTGGCCCAGGTGCAGGCGCTGGTGCAGCAGCACCTTGAAACCTCGCTGCTGGGACCAAGCAAGGTCAATGTATTGCGCCTGAACCTGGCGCTGGATGCGCGGGCTGCCCTACCAAAATAATTCTCCCATTTTTCCATCCTGCCGCTGGCCTGCTTACCGCCGGGCCAGCGGCCCTCATCAAGCCGATGACAAAAATCCCCACCCATTTTACCATGAAAAAGAACCTTATCGCCGCCGTGGCGGCTACGGGCCTGCTCGGTGCATTGCACCCGACAGCCCAGGCCCAAATCACGCTTTCGCCTGCCGACCGGCAGGCCATCGTGAACCAAATCAAAAAGGAACTACGCGACAGCCTGCTGACTTCGGCCAAAGGCGGCACCACCATCATCTCGAACGACCTGACCGTGACGAAGGGCGATTCGGTGCCCTATACTGAGCCGTTTGCCTGGGGCGATTTCTCGTGGGTGCAGGGTGCCAACCGCCAGAAAAAATCCTTGCTCGACAGCAAGTATTTCACGGGCGGCACCACCATTGACTGCAACTACAACTACTCGTTCAACCGGCCGATTGACCACACCAATTCCGGCTCGACGGCCACGTTCCGGGCCAACGAGTTCAACATTTCCTACATTGAGACGGGGGGCGAGTTTCACGACCCCAAGACCGGGGCGCGGGCCAAGCTATTCCTGCAATTCGGCACCCGCGCCACGGGCATTCCGCGCAACGACAACACGCCCTTGCGGGGGCAGTTTGACTTGTACACCGCGCTGCGCTTTGTGACCGAGGGCTACGTGGGCATTCACCTCAACAAAATGCACGGGGTGAACATTGACTTCGGTATTTTCAAGTCGTATGTGGGCTTGCTGAGCTACAACAACTTTGAGAACTGGAACTACCAGCCCTCGTACACGTCGGACAACACGCCCTGGTTTTTCACGGGGTCGCGGGTGCAGCTTTTCCCGACCGACAAGCTGAAGGTGGAGCTGTGGCTGGTGAACGGCTGGCAGACTTACGGGATGTTTAATGAGTCGCCGGGCGTGGGCTTCCAGGTGCAGTACCGGCCGAAAGAGTGGCTCTCGGTGCTGGCCTCGTCGTACTACGGCCACGACACGGCCCTCGACCCCGACCGCTACCGCTTCCATACCGACAACTCAATTGTGGCCCGCTATTACAACGCGCCCGGCGGGCGCGGCATTAGCAAGGCCGCGTTTTCGCTGACGGGCGACCTGGGCTTTGAGGGCGGCGACGGGCAGGTGACGGGCTTCGGCAGCAAGCCGGGGCTGCCGGAGCAAAACTTCCTGAGTGCGATGTTCTACAACCGCTTCTGGTACGGCCCGAAGCAGCACTTTGCCACCACGTTCGGCGGCGGGGTTATCTCGAACCCCGGCCGCTACCTGGCCCTGCTGCCCACCGGCACCGGCGTGCTCACCCAAAACCCCGGCGACCGGTTCACGGGCTGGGATGCTTCGGCCAACGTGCAGTATATGCCCAACGACTACCTCACGTTTGGGGTGGAATACGTGACGCGCCACACCTCGGTGCCCTACTTTTCGGGCCACGGCGGCGTGACTTCGCCCAACGGCTGGAACCCGCCCATTGGCGACCCCACCGGCTACGTGGCTGACCTGGTGAAGGACGAGGACCGGCTGATTTTCTCGACCATCTTCCGCTTCTAGCGTAAGTAGCAGCCGCGCTGGCTGGCCCCGGCGCAGTCTTATGGATTCCAGAAAACGGCTGGCCTGTTCGGCTGGCCGTTTTTTGGTTTTTTTCCGCCCTCAATGCTGAAACTCCCTACCGTTCTTCTTGCGCTCGTTGGCCTGTTGTGGCCCCTGACGCACCTGTGTGCCCAGGTGGCCCCTGGCATTACTGCCGTTGTCGCCACGGCCACCGACACCACCGCCAACACAGAGCCGAAGCCCGAGTTTTTTGGGTACGTGGGGGTGTATTTTGGCTACGACTTCAACAACCCCGCCAGCCTGACCCGGCCGGGGTTCATCTACTCCGAAAACCTGCACAACCAGATTGCCGTGAACATTGCCCTGCTCGGTGCCCGCTACACCACCGACCGGGTGCGGGGTACGTTTGCCATCCAGACCGGCACTTACCCGGATGCTAATTATGCCAACGAGCCACAGATTTTCAAGAACATCTACGAAGCCTGGGGCGGGGTGAAGCTGGCCAAGTACCTCTGGCTGGATGCGGGCATCTTCCTGTCCCACATCGGGCTGGAGGGGCCACTTTCGCGCGACGACCTCACGCTGACCCGCTCCATCATGGCCGACAATTCGCCCTACTACGAGGCGGGGGCCAAGCTGACGTATGACCGGGGCAAGAAGTGGCTGTTTTCGGGTTTGCTGGTGAACGGCTGGCAAGTCATCCGCGACCGCAACCAGAACTTCGGCCTGGGCTGGCAGGTGCAATTCCGGCCCTCGGCCAAGTGGCTGCTCAACTCCAGCACCTACGCCGGCGAAGGCCACAACACCCCGGATTCGCTGGGCCGCAAGGTGCGCTACTTCCACGATTTCTACCTCACCTACGACCCTAGCCCGAAGTGGAAAGTTGCCGCTGCCTTTGACGCGGGCTGGGAAGAAAACGGCCAGGGCGGCTACAACAACTGGCAGGGCGGCTCACTTATCATCCGCCGCCGCCTCACGCCCAAAACCGGCCTCGTGGCCCGCGCCGAATATTTCACCGACCCGGCCGGGGTGCAGGCCGCTACCCGCGTGGGCGGGCTGCACACGACGGGCTACTCGCTGGGGTTTGACTACCTGCCGGTGCCCCGCGTGATTTTGCGGGCCGAAGCCAAGCAGTTTGTGGATAAGTATGCCGTGTATATGGAAAAGAAGGTGCCAACGCGGACAAACGTGGCCGCGACGGTGCTGCTGGGGCTGACGTTTTGATTTTTGACAGAGGTATTTGGTAGTGGGCAATGGGTAGTTGGTAGTGGGTAGTTGGTAGTTGGTAGTGGGTATTTGGTATTTGGTAGTGGGTAGTTGGTAGTTGGTAGTGGGTAATTAAGCAGTCACGCAAAAGCAAGCGTGTAAAAGAACGTCATGCTGAGCGCAGCCGAAGCATCTCTCCCAGCTAGCAATCAAGGCGCGGGCACGAAGCGGTAGAGATACTTCGGCTGCGCTCAGCACGACCGTTTACTTATACACCACTGCTTAGACAAAATCCCTTCTCATTTTGCCCACCAAATACCCACTACCCACTACCAACTACCCACTACCAACTACCCACTACCAACTACCCACTACCCACTACCCATATGACAAACGACGCTTCCGCCGAGCGGTTTCTGCGCTTGGTGCAGCGCCGCAGTCGCGGCACCCTGAAGGTGTACCTGGGCCTGGCCGCCGGGGTGGGCAAAACCTACCGGATGCTGCAAGAAGCCCACGACCTGCTGGCCCACGACGTGAACGTGCTGGTGGGCTACGCCGAAACTCACGGCCGCGCGGGCACCCTGGCGCAGTTGGAGGGTTTGCCCGTGCTGCCCCGCAAGAGTATGTTCTACAAAGGCCGGGCGCTGGAAGAAATGGACCTGGACGGCATCCTGAAACAGCGCCCCGCAGTGGTGCTGGTGGACGAGCTGGCCCACTCCAACGTGCCCGGTTCGCGCCACGAGAAGCGCTGGCAGGACGTGGAGGAAATCGTGGCGGCGGGCATTTCGGTCATCACCGCCCTCAACGTGCAGCACCTCGAAAGCCTGCACGACCAGGTGCTGCGCATCACCGGCACCGACGTGACGGAGCGGGTGCCCGATGCCCTGCTGCGCGATGCCGACGAGGTGATTAACGTGGACCTGACGGTGGACGAATTGCGGGGACGCTTGCAGGACGGCAAGATTTATACCCCCGACAAAGTGCCCACCGCGCTGGCCAATTTCTTCCAGCCCGAACACTTATTGCAGCTCCGCGAGCTGGCCTTGCGCGAAGTGACGCGGGTGCTGGGCCGGCAGATTGAAACCGATGCCGGCGGTGCGCCCGCCGTGGCCCCCGAGCGCCGCAATTCCGACCGCCTGCTGGCCTGCATCAACTCCAATGACCGGGCCGCCAAAGAGATAATCCGCAAAACCTCGCGCCTGGCTGACCGGCTTGCGGCCGCCGTGTGGTACGTGTTGTACATCCAGACGGGCCGCGAAACCGCCGACCGCATCGGGCTGGCCACCCAGCGGCATTTGCTGAACAACCTGCAACTGGCCACCGAACTGGGCGGGCAGATTCTGCGGGTGAAGGACGACGATGTGGTGGCCGCGATACTGCGCGAAGCGCGAGAACGCCACGCCACGCTGCTCGTGTGCGGCGTGACGGGCGAGAAAAGCGCCTGGGAACGCCTCTCGCAACGCGGCGTGACGGGGGAGTTGATTCGGGCCGTGGCCGGAAGCGGCGATGAGTTGGACGTGTACCTCGTGAATTATTAAGCCAGGCGTTGTCGCTGGCCCATTCAAGCTCTGTAACCTATGAACCTTAAAACCAAAATCACCACCGGCTTTCTCGCCTTGTTGCTGCTGCTGCTGGGCCTGGGCGCTTATGCTTTCTATTCGGTGCAGCGCCTCGAAGCCAGTTCGCGCAACATTCTCAAGGCCAACTTCTACTCCGTGGAGTTGGGTCAGCGGATGCTGCAAGCCCTCGACCAACTGCAAAACCAGCCGGGCGCAGCCCCGACCCTGAACCGCTTTCAGCAGGCCCTGACCCGCGAGGCGGGCAACGTCACGGAGCCGGGCGAGCAGCAGTTGGTGGACAGCCTCACCGCCACCTTTGAAGGCTACCGGCGGCAGGCGGCGGTGCCGGTCCTGACCCAGTTGCGGGGCCAGACCCACCGCATGATACGCCTGAACACCGCCGCCCTGACCCGCAAAAACGAGCGGGCCAACCAAACCGCCATGCAGGCCGGGCGCTATATGCTGGCCTTCACGGTGCTGTCGGTGCTCATTGCGCTGATGTTCGTGCTGAGTGTGCCCGAGGCGGCGGTGGCCCCGCTCCGCAAGCTCACCCAGAGCCTGGAACACGCCACCGACCGCAACTTCAACGCCACCATTCCCATCGAGAGCGAGGACGAATTTGGGCGGGTGGGCCGGGCTTTCAACCGGATGCTGGTGGAATTGCAGGAGTTCCGCAGCTCCACTACGGCCGACCTCGTGACCGAGCGCAACCGCGCCCGCAGCATCGTGAACGGCCTGGACGAGGGCCTGCTGCTGCTGGACGAAAACCGCCGCATCATCCTGGCCAACCCGGTGGTGTGCGGCTTGCTGAGCCTGCCCGCCGAGCAGCTTGTGAACCGCCTGGCGGCCGACGTGGCCGCCGAAAACGACCTACTGCGGGCCATGCTCGCGCCCCTTGATGCGCCCCGCCGGGGCGGGCAGCCCGCCGAGGTGCCCCTGCTCAACATCCCCCAAAACGGCGAAGAAACCTTCTACCGCCTGGCCGTGCAGGACCTCGTTTCGTTCAACGAAGCCAGCGACAAAATGGAGTTTGTGGGCCAGATTCTGACCCTGCGGAACGTGTCTGATTTCAAGAAGCTCGACCAGGTGAAATCCAATTTCCTGGCCACGGTGTCGCACGAATTCAAAACCCCCCTTTCCAGCATCGGCCTTAGCCTGAAACTGCTGGGCGACGAGCGGGTGGAAGCCCCCGAACGGGCGCGGGTGCTGGCCGGCATCGGCCGCGAAACGCAGCGCCTCCAGCGCCTGGTGGGCGAGTTGCTCGACGTGTCGCGACTCGATTCGGGGGCGGGCATCGAGCTGAACTTTGCTAGTACGCAACTTGCCGCCGTCATCCAGTTTGCCGCCGACACCGTGCAGCCGCAGCTGCTCGACAAGCAGGTGCAACTCATGCAAAACCTGCCCGCCGACCTGCCCGCCGTGCGGGCCGACGTGGAGAAAACTACCTGGGTGCTGCTTAACCTGCTGGCCAACGCCATTCGCTACTCGCCAACGGGCGAGGCACTGACGGTTTCGGCCGCCCTGGCGGGCAAATTCGTGCAGGTGACGGTGCAGGACCGGGGTCCCGGCATCGGGGCCGAACACCACGACCGGATATTCCAGCGCTTTGCCCGGATACCCGACAAAACCGGGTACAAGGGCGGCTCGGGGCTGGGCCTGAGCATTGCCCGCGAGTTCATCACCACGCAGGGCGGGCGGCTGTGGGTGGAGAGTGAATTGGGCAGCGGCAGCCGCTTTCATTTCACGTTGCCCGTGGCGTGAGGGGGGAGGGGGCGGGGCGGCGGCGGCGGCGGGCGCGGGGGGCGGCCCGGTGCCCGGTGCCGCCGCCGCCCACCGCTTCGGGCAGTATCTTGCCCGCCGAACGCTTTTTGCATGGAACTTTACTCAATATTTTCGCTGGTGCTGGTGGTGGCGGCGGCTTTTGCCTACCTCAACCACCGCCTGCTGCGCCTGCCGCCCACTATCGGGCTGATGGTGCTCACCCTGATTTCGTCGTTGGGGCTGGTGGGGTTGGGGCGGTTGCACGTGGTGGCCGTGCTGCAAGTGGTGGAGTTGGTGCGGGCCATTGACTTTCATACCGTGCTGATGCAGTACCTGCTGAGCTTCCTGCTTTTTGCCGGGGCGGTGCAGCTCGATGCGGGCAGCCTGGGGCGGCAGCGGCTGCCGGTGCTGCTGCTGGCCACGGTGGGCACCGTCATCTCGACGGTGGTGGTGGGCTGCGGGCTGTATTTGCTGATGCCGGCGGTGGGGCAGCCGCTCGATTTCATTTATTGCCTGTTGTTTGGCAGCCTCATTTCGCCCACCGACCCGGTGGCGGTGCTGGGCATTCTCACCAAAGCGGGCTTGCCCAAAGCTTTGGAAACGAACATCGTGGGCGAGTCGCTTTTCAACGACGGGGTGGGCGTGGTGCTGTTTGCCACCGTGCTGGCCGTGGCGGCGGGCGGTGCCGAGGCCGGGCACCCGTCGGCCGTGCTGGGCTTGCTGCTGCGGCAGGGCGTGGGCGGGCTGGCCCTGGGCGCGGGCCTGGGCTACGGCGTGCTGCGCCTGCTGCACCGCGTGGACGACTACCACGTGGAGGTGCTGCTCACGCTGGCCCTGGTGATGGGCGGCTCGGTGCTGGCGGCGGCGCTGGGCACCTCCGGCCCGCTGGCGATGGTGATGGCGGGCCTGATTGTGGGCGGCAAGGGCCGCGACGAAATGTCGCGGCAAACCGAGGACTACGTGGACAAATTCTGGGAACTGATTGACGGGGTGCTGAACGCCGTGTTGTTCGTGCTGATGGGCCTGGAGCTGTTGGTGCTCAACATCAGCCGGACGGACATCGGGGTGGGGCTGGCGGCGGTGGTGCTGGTGCTGCTGGCCCGGCTGGTATCGGTGAGCATCCCGCTGAGTTTCTTGCGCGGGCGGCGCGAGTTTTCCGATTTCAACCTGGCCATCCTCACCTGGGGCGGGCTGCGCGGCGGCATTTCGGTGGCGCTGGCCCTGAGCGTGCCGCCCACCATGCCGAGGGAGTTGCTGGTCGGCATTACGTATGTGGTGGTGGTTTTTTCCATTCTGGGGCAGGGGCTGACGGTGGGGCCGTTGGCGGCGCGGCTGTCACGGGGCAGCGCGTAGCGGGTGGCCTGGCGGCCGTTGCGGCAAGGGCGGGGGCGTTGGGGGCTTGGGTGGGCCTTTGGGGGGCTTGGGTGCGCTTTTATCTTTCTTGGGTGCGCCTTTGGTGGTCTTGGGTGCGCCTCGGGTGGTCTTGGGTGCGCCTTTGGTTGTCTTGGGTGTGCCTCGGATGGTCTTGGGTATGCCTCGGGTGGTCTTGGGTGCGCCTCGGATGGTCTTGGGTGCGCTTTTATCTTTCTTGGGTGTGCCTTTGGTCTTCTTGGGTATGCTTTTGGTCTTCTTGGGTGCGTTTCGGCGTTGTTCAAGTATTTTTTGGGGCCGAAAAATGGCTTCCGGGGCTGGAAACGGTGTTTTTTCTCTACAAAAGAAGGCAGGACCGGCACGGCCGGGCCTGACTTTGAAAGTTGGGGTGTACTTTTCGCTTTGCAAATTTTCACCAAACCCCTCCTTTGTATGATTGCTTCCGAAACCTCCATCCTTGACAGTGGTCAGCGCGTGGGCCTGGCCGTGGCCGATTTTACCACCGAAATGGAAGACTTTGCGCCCCTGGCCGCCGCCGAGGCCGAGCGGGCCGAGCTGGTGACGGCCATTGAGGCCAAAGAAGCCACGCAGGACACCGACACCCTGGCCGCGACCATTGCCAAGGAGGAGGCCCGTGAAAAAATGGCGGTGGCGACGGACGTTCTGTCGGCCCGCGCCGTGGGCTATGCCCTCGACCAGAAGGACATGGGCTTGAAACAAGCCTTCACGCTCCCCTACGCCGACGTGCGCTACGGCGACGCCACCGAGGACGTGAACCACGTGCGTGACCTGGTGGCCAACGTGGCGGCCCTGCCCGCGCCGGTGCGGAAAGCCTACCGCCTGACGGATGCCATCATTCAGGCTCCGGCCACGGCGGCCGATGCCTTTGTGGAGGCAAATAAGGTGCAAACCGGGGCCAAAGCGGCCCCGCACCTGGCCACGCTGGATTTGCCCGAACTGCTGCGCCGCCTGAGCGCGGTGCTGCTGCGGATGAAGACGCTCATCTACGGGCAGCGGCTGGACAAGGACCCGAACTTTCATTGGGCCGACTTTAACACGGCCTTTGCGGCGGCCAACAAGCGCCGCAAAATTGCCCCCAAGCGCCACCCCAAAACCACCGGGCCGCGCATCGTGCGCACCATTCCCTTCACGGCCCCCACCGGCCAGGCCCAGCAACTGGCCAACACCAACTACGGCCTGGCCTACACCCTGGCCGTGGAAAACCGCGCCGCTACCGATATGCTCCTTTGGATGGCCCAGCGCGACCGCGCCCAAACGACGCCCCAGCGTTGCGCGGCCGGGCAAATCACCACGCTGGTGCGGGCCGACATCGGGCCGGACACGGCGCGGTACCTGATGGCGCAATTTGAAGGGGCCGGGGGCGGCCAGGCTACGGTGGTGGTGCGGAAGGTGGTGTAGCCAACTGGTTGGTAAGCGTGGCCCCGCTACAAGTGGCAAACTAATTTGAGGCGATTGCTGTCAGCCCATACCCTATTTATTCGCTTTCCATGACAACACTTTCTTTAGTGGCCCCTGCGGCGGCTACGCAACGGTTGTACCGCCTGGCTTTTTTCCTGAGCATTTTCACCATCGGCTACAATTTGGTGGAAGGGTTGCTGTCCGTCTATTTTGGCTGGGAAGATGGAACGCTGGCTTTGTTCGGATTCGGAGCCGACAGCTTCATTGAGGTGGTGTCGGGCCTGGGCATTGCACACATGGTGTTGCGGGTGCAACGCAACCCGGCCAGCAACCGCGACCCGTTTGAGCGCACTGCGCTGCGCCTAACGGGTTATTCGTTTTACGTACTCACGGCGGGCTTGCTCGTGTCGGCGGCCGTGAATGTCTGGACGCACCACCGCCCTGCCACGACGTGGGTCGGGGTGGTGGTGGCCCTGGTTTCAATTGCGGTCATGTTGCTGCTGGTGGTGGCCAAGCAGCGCGTGGGTCGGCAACTCAACTCGCCGGCTATCCTGGCCGATGCCAATTGCACCAAAATTTGCGTGTATATGTCGGGGGTGCTCCTCGTAGCCAGTGGCCTGTATGAGTTGACCGGCTGGCCTTATTTTGATGTACTGGGTACGCTGGGCCTGGCCTACTTTGCTTTTAGCGAGGGCCGGGAGGCGGTCGAGCACGCCGCCAGCGATGCGCTCTGTGGCTGTTGCCAGTCGTAAAAGCGGGTTGGCGTAAACTATCTACACGCCGCTTTGCCGTTGAGCCGCCCCATTGTTGATTTGCTACCTGCTCCGCGCCTTTTCATGTCCACGGGTTCCTCTCCCCACTCCCGCGCCACGGCTGCCGGCACCCTCATCGCCCTCGGCATTGTGTACGGCGACATCGGCACCTCGCCGCTTTACACGGTGCGCGGGGTGTTTGCCAACCGGCCGGTGACGGAGGAGGTCATTCTGGGCACCATCTCCTGCATCGTCTGGACGCTGACGCTGCTCACCACCGTCAAGTATGTGCTCATTGCCCTCAAGGCCGATAACCGGGGCGAGGGCGGCATCCTGGCGCTGTTTGCGCGGCTGCGGCACCTGCGCATCAAGTGGCTGTATTTGCCGGCCATCATCGGGGCGGCGGCGCTGCTGGCCGACGGCATCATCACGCCGCCCATTTCGGTGGCTTCGGCCATCGAGGGGCTGCGGGTGCTGAAGCCCGACTTGCAGACCGTGCCCATTGTGCTGGCCATTCTGGTGGGGCTGTTTGCGTTTCAGCAGTTCGGCACGGCCATCATCGGCAAGCTGTTTGGGCCGGTGATGGGGGTGTTCTTTAGTATGCTGGCCGTGCTGGGCGGGGTGCATCTGGTGCAGGAGCCGGGCATTTTGCGGGCCTTGAATCCGTACTACGCCCTGCATATGCTGACGCGGGTGCCGGGGGCGTTCTGGCTGCTGGGCAGCATCTTTTTGTGCAGCACGGGGGCCGAGGCGCTGTATGCCGACATGGGCCACGTGGGGCGGCCCAACATCTACGTTTCGTGGGGTTTTGTGAAGGTGTGCCTGCTGCTCAACTACCTCGGGCAGGGCGCGTGGCTGCTTCAGCACCAGGGCGCGGCGCTGGGCGAGCGGAATTTGTTTTTCTCGATGGTTCCGGCCTGGGGCTTGCTGCCGGCCATCATTCTCTGCACGATGGCCACCGTCATTGCGTCGCAGGCGCTTATTTCCGGCTCGTTCACGCTCGTGATTGAGGCGTTGCGGCTGAATTTCTGGCCCAAAGTGGCCGTGTCCTACCCCACCGATTTGCGCGGCCAAGCCTACGTGGCTTCGCTGAACTGGCTGCTGTGTGCGGGCTGCATCGGGGTGGTGCTGTATTTCCGCGAAAGCGCCAACATGGAAGCCGCCTTCGGCCTGGCCGTGACCGTGACCATGCTCATGACCACCGTGCTGCTGGGCTACTACCTCGGCATGCGCCGCGTGAACCCGGTGCTGCACTGGCTGCTGGTGGGCACCTACGTCGTCGTCGAAGGCTCGTTTCTGGTTGCCAACCTGCTCAAGTTCACCCACGGCGGCTGGCTCAGCGTGTTGCTCAGCCTGGTCATTCTGGCCGTGATGGTGGCTTGGATTAACGGCCAGCGCATCCGCAACGAGTTGGTCGAGTTCACGCCGCTGAAGGACTACCTGCCGATGCTCGAACAGCTCAGCACCGACGAAACCGTGCCCAAATATGCTACCCACCTCGTTTACCTCACCAAATCGGACGACCCCGATATGGTGGAAAACGGCATCGTCCACAGCATTTTCAAGAAGCGCCCCAAGCGGGCCGACGTGTATTACCTCGTGCACGTGCACACCACCGACGAGCCGTATACCCGCAGCTACCACGTCACCCACATCGTGCCGCAGGACCTGATTCGCATTGACTTCCACCTCGGTTTTCGGGTGGACCAGGCCATCAATTATATGTTCCGGCAGGTGGTGAGCGACCTCGTGCGCCACCAGGAAGTGGACATCACCTCGCGCTACGAAAGCCTGCGCGGACAAGACGTGGTGGGCGATTTTCAGTTCGTGCTGCTCAACAAAACCCTGCCCTACCAACACCTGCTGCGCGGCTGGCAACGCTTGACGCTGCGCACCCACGGCTGGCTGAAATGGTTGGGCCTGAACGAGCAGGAGAGCTTCGGCCTCGACAACAGCGCGTTTCAGGTAGAAAACGTGCCCCTGCTCATGCCCGACCGGCCGGAGCTGAAACTGACGCGCAACTGACCGTTGCCCGTGCGGCGGTGGTGCGGCGGTGGTGCGGCGGTGGTGCTGCCGGTGGGCCGGGGAGCCGCACCGAACATGGCGGCGACCCAGCGGTTGCTGCTCCAGTGTTGTACCTTCAAAGTAAGATGCCGCCTCAGTCGTTGTTGCCAGAAGCAACGCTTTTCTCCGCCCATGTACTCCACGCTTGCCCCGGCCCCACCCGCCCAACTCTGGCCCCACCAAACCCGCTACTACCAAACGGCGCAAAAGCTGGCCACCGACCTCTTCGATGCCCTCGACGACGAACTGCGCCCCCGCGTGGTGCTGCTGGCCCTGCCCGCCACCGAGGGTCTGGCCACCCGCTGCCTCGAACCCGTGGACTGCGGCCTCGACCTGCGCGAGTTCGACGGGGCGCTGAAAGTGGCCCGCCGCCTGCAACAGCAAATGCCCTGGCCCTACTCCGAGCGCGACGACATTGCCCCCGAAACCCTGCGCCGCCGCCGCGACAGCCGCGCCCTGCGCTTCACGGCCCAGGACATCCTGGACGGGCTGGACGAAGGCACCAAGTACCGCCACCTGGCGGGCTTGCCGGTGCTGGTGGCGGGCTATTTTGTGCTCACCGTGCTGCGCTTTGCCCGCAAACCCTACGGGGCCTACCCGTCGCTGCTGCCCAACCGGTTCTACACCGACGGCAAGCCCATGCCCAGCTCGCTGCTCGACGCGGCCCTGATGCGCTTCAGCGAAGAAAGCGTGAAGGCCCTGAGCGAAGCCGAGCCGGGCGCGGGCTTCATCAACCGGCCCCGCGAAACCGAGGAAGTGCTGCGGGCGGCGGGCAGCGCCCTGCTCGACACCCCCGCCCAGGCCCTGAACCTGGACCCCAACACGGCCCAGCTTTTCAACACCTGCAACACCATTTCCAGCCTGCGCTACGAGGGCGAAGGCGGCGTGGGCAAGCTGCTGCTGGCCCGGCGCGGCCACCCCAACCTGGCCGAGGTGTTTGCCCTGACCTGCCCCACGCCCCTCACCGACTACCGGGCCGTGCGCAAGCTCCTGGAGATGACTACGGCCGACATTCACCTGCTGGCCGACGGCGAAAACGTGTACGCCCTGGGCCGCCAGACCGGCACCTACGAGGCCAGCCGCGAAGACCTGTTCACCATCAGCTTCCTCACCCACTACGCCTGGGAGTTGCAGCACAACGCCCACGTGCTGATGCGGGCGCACTACGGCCTGCCCGGCCTGGCCCGCCCGCGCCTCAACCGCGCCCGCTTCCGCCGCGACCTGAGCCGCACCTTCGGCCTCACCGACACCCGCAAAATAGAGCGCCTTTGGGAAGTGGTACTCGAGGCCAGCCGCCAGAAAAGCGGCACCATCCTCGTCATCACCACCGAAGCCCTGGCCGAAGCCGACCGCCTCAAGCTCCAATGCACCCTCATCGAGCCGGTGCCCCTCACGCCCCTCATCACCCGCCTCGTCACGGCCATTGACGGCGCGGTGCTACTCGACCCCGACGGCTACTGCTACTCCATCGGCGTTATCCTGGACGGCAAAGCCACCGGCAACGGCGACAGCGCCCGCGGTGCCCGCTACAACTCGGCCGTGCGCTACGTGGCCAGTTCGGCCCACCCCTGCATGGCCATAGTCGTGAGCGAAGACGGGCTGCTGGACGTGCTGTGCGGCGAAGGGGCGGGTTGAAAGAGAGGTTGAACGGCAACTCCCCTCCTCCTCCTTCCTACCTTTGCAAAAATAAAAACTCCCACCCTATGAAACTCGCCCTCGAAGAAGCTACCACCTCTGACCTCGCCGTGGAACACCACCACGACGACCCGCACGGCATCCGCGACGTGCTGCGCCGCCTGGGCGTGCAGCCCGAAAACCCCGCTTACAGCACCGGCCTGGAATGGGGCGGCCACGCCAACGCCAACCCCCGCACTATTAACGCTCCGGCCGACGGCCGCCGCATTGCCATCGTGGCAATGGCCACGACCGCCGATTACAACACGGTAGTTGAAAAAGCCCAGGAAGCCTTCGCCACCTGGCGGCAGTGGCCCGCCCCGAAGCGCGGCGAAATCGTGCGCCAGATTGGCAATAAGCTACGCGACTACAAGGAAGACCTGGGCAAGCTGGTGAGCCACGAAATGGGCAAAATCCTGCAAGAGGGCCTGGGCGAAGTGCAGGAAATGATTGACATCTGCGACTTTGCCGTGGGCCTCTCGCGCCAACTCCACGGCCTGACGATGCACTCCGAACGCCCCGCCCACCGGATGTACGAGCAGTACCACCCGCTGGGCGTGGTCGGCATCATCTCGGCCTTCAACTTCCCGGTGGCGGTCTGGAGTTGGAACGCCATGCTGGCCGCCGTGTGCGGCGATGTCAGCATCTGGAAACCCTCGGAAAAAACCCCGCTCGTGGCCGTGGCCGTCCAGCACATCATTCGCGACGTGCTGGCCGCCAACGAGGTGCCCGAAGGCGTGTTCAACGTCATCATCGGCGATGCCGAAATCGGGGCCGCAATGGCCGCCGATGGCCGGGTGCCGCTGCTGTCGGCCACCGGCAGCACCCGCATGGGCCGCAAAGTGGGGGCCGTGGTGGGTGCCCGCCTGGGCCGCGCCCTGCTCGAACTCGGCGGCAACAACGCCATTATCGTCACCAAAAACGCTGACCTCGACATTGCCATCCGCGCCATCGTGTTTGGGGCCGTGGGCACGGCCGGGCAGCGCTGCACCACCACCCGCCGCGTCATCATCGAGGATTCGATGTACGAGGAAGTCAAAAACCGCCTGCTGGCCATCTACCCCAAGCTGCCCATTGGCCCGCCCTTGCAAGATGGCACCCTCGTCGGCCCCCTCATTGATGCCGACGCGGTGCGGATGTTCAGCGAAGCCCTGACCAAGGTGCAAGCCGAAGGCGGCAAGCTCCTGACCGGCGGCCAGGCACTGACCGACAGCGCCTTGCACGGCGGCCACTACGTGCAGCCCGCCCTGGTAGAAGCCGAAAACCACTACCATACGGTGCAGGAAGAAACCTTCGCCCCCATCCTCTACCTCATCAAGTACAGCGGCGGGGTGGACGCGGCCATCGCCCTGCAAAACGGCGTTCGCCAGGGCCTGAGCAGCAGCATCTTCACCCTGAATATGCGCGAAGCCGAAGCCTTTCTGGCCGCCACAGGCTCCGACTGCGGCATTGCCAATGTGAACATCGGCACGAGCGGGGCCGAAATCGGCGGGGCGTTCGGCGGCGAAAAGGAAACCGGTGGCGGCCGCGAATCCGGCTCCGATGCATGGAAAGTGTATATGCGCCGCCAAACCAACACCATCAACTACTCCGACCAACTGCCGCTGGCGCAGGGCATTAAGTTTGACGTGTAGGGTTGACGGAAACGAAAAGAAGCCCCATCTGCACAGTGCAGATGGGGCTTCTTCTTTGTCTTTTATCCCAACGGCAGACGCAAGGAGCGCAAGCCAGTTTGGAGGGTCAGTACGTCTATTCTCTCGGCCGACATCAGTCGGTAAATCAATCGATAGCGCCGAAACAGCAGTTCCCGGATGGCTTCGTCGCCAACCTCTGGCACTTTGCGGCCCAAATGAGCATTTTGCTTGAGCAAGTCAATCTGTCGGAAAACGTTATCGACAAACAAGCCCGCTTGGGCGAGAGAATATTGAGCTAGGTAATCGGCTTGCTCGTCCACCTCGTGCATGAAGCGGGTGGTGTAATGAACGTGCATCATACCCGGTGGGCAGGCGAGAGGCGGTCCGCAGCTTGCCAACGGCTCAAGTAAGCTCGGGCTTCGGCTTCGGTCAAGGTTTCGCCGTTGTCTGATTGACGGATACCTTCCTCGACACGGGCAATGAAAACAAGGCGCTCAATGAGGTCTTCCAAAACGAAATCGTCGGGCAGTTCTTGCAGAGATGTAATCACTTGCTCTTTGGTCATGGCGCGTAGCTAAAATAAGTGGTTGGCTGCCTAAAGGTACGTACTTGCGCTCACAAAAGTGCCCATTGTGCCGTGCAACCCCCGCCCACGTCTTGCAGTCCTTTGCCCGCCCCCTCACCCCAACCCTGCCGCCCGCATGGAAGCCCTCGCCTACTCGGCTTACCTCGACATCAACGCGCCGCTAATTGAGCGCTGCCGCCTGCACGACCGGCAAGCCCAGGCCGAAATTTACCGGCGCTACGCCAAAGCCATGTTCAACGCCGCGCTGCGGATTTGCGGCGACTACGCCGAGGCCGAAGACGTGTTGCAGGAGTCGTTTCTGAGTGCGTTTCGGGAGCTAAGCGGCTACTACGGCAACTCGTCGTTCGGGGCTTGGCTCAAGCGCATTGTGGTGAACAAGAGCATCAACGTGCTGCGGCAGCGGCGGCTGACGCTGGTGCCGCTGGCCGAACAGCACCACGACGAACCCGCCGAAGCCCCCGCCGCGTCGGCCGACGACGAGGCCGACACCCATTACCGCGCCGACGTGCTGCGCCGCTGCATTCAGGAACTGCCCGACGGCTACCGTGTGGTGCTGACGCTGTACTTGCTGGAAGGCTACGACCACCTGGAAATCGCGGGCATCCTGGGCATTTCCGAGTCCACTTCCAAGTCGCAGTACAGCCGGGCGCGGGCGCGGCTGCGCGAGTTGGCCGCCGCGCAAGGCTTACGCGGCTGAATGATTTTCACTGCTTTTATCGTTGGCGGTTAGCCGCTACGCCCCCTCATGAATCCCGTTATCCCTACCCATAATTCGCTGGAAGATTTCGTGGAGCGGCACCGCGCCGACTTCGACGTGCACGAGCCGCGCCCCGACCTGTGGGCGGCGCTGGAGCAACAGCTAACCGCGCCGGTAAGCCACGTAGTCCCCACACAGGCGGCGGCTCCTACGTGGCTGCGGCGCTACGGCATTGCGGCCGGGCTGGCGGTGCTAGCCGGGGCGGCTGGCTACTGGTCGCGACCTGCCGCGCCCGCCGCACCGGCCGATACGTCGTTGCTGGCCACTTTTGCAACGGTCACGCCCGGCCAACCAGCTACCGGGAACGCCGTGCCCTTACCGGCCAACTACTCCGATTCGGCTACCGTCGCGCAGTTGCTGGCCGCCGTGCAAGGTTTGGAAACCTATTACGTCACCCAACTTCAGCGCCGCGAAACGCAACTGCGCGAACTGGGCGACACCAGCGCCGTGCCCGGCGGGCGCACCCACTGGCAGCAACAGCTCAGCTCGCTCGATTCCAGCTATCGGCAGCTCAAGCGCGAACTGCGCTACCACCCGCAGCCAGAACTGCTGCTCACGGCCATGAACCGCAACCTACAGTTTCGCCTCGACCTGCTCGACCAGCAACTGGCCGCTGCCCCGGTGCCCGATGCCACCCGCACCTCCAGCGGCTTTGTGCTGGCAGGCGGGCGTTGAACCCATCGGCCTTACCTTGCGGCCCCTTGTTCCTGCTGCTGTTAGCTAGTCCCGCCCTGGCCCAAATCGTTTCTACTTTGCCTTCTTCGCCCCTGACCACCTACGCCTTGCGGCTGCGCCCCGGCGACGATTTGCGCCAGCAACTCACGGCTTTCGTGGCAGCCCACCACCTGCAAGCGGGCACGATGCTCACCTGCGTGGGCAGCCTCACCACCGTCAGGCTGCGGCTGGCCAACCAAGCGCAAGCCACCGACTACCACGGCCACTTTGAAATCGTGTCGCTCGTCGGCACCCTGTCCGTGCAAGGGTCGCACCTGCACTTGGCGGTGGCCGACAGCACCGGCCGCACCATCGGCGGGCACCTACTCGACGGCTGCCGGGTCTATACCACCGCCGAAATCGTGCTGGGCGAGTTGCCCGCCCTGGAGTTCAGCCGCGAAACCGACCCCACTTTTGGCTACCAAGAGTTGGTAGTGAAGCCTGCCGCCAAATAACTTTCCGCGCTATGGACCCTACCGCTGCCTTCCGCCAACAGGTACTCACGCCCTGGAAACTGCGCCTGTTTCTGCTGCGCCAACTACCGATGGCTTGGTTGGCCGGGCTGCGGCTGCGCCAACTCACCACCGAGCGGGCCGAGGTCACGGTGCCGTTCAAGCTTCTCACCCAAAACCCTTTTCGCAGCATCTACTTCGCTTGCCTGGCAATGGCCGCCGAGTTGGCCAGTGGCATCCAAGCCATGTTGCACACCCAGGCAGGCGGCCCGGTGTCCATGCTTGTCACGGGCTTGCAAGCCGATTTCACCAAGAAAGCCACCGGCCTCATCACCTTCGCCTGCGACGACGGCCATGCCATTGCCCAAGCCATCGCCGAAAGCCGCGCCAGCGGCGAAGGCCGCACCCTGACTTGCACTTCCACCGGCACCGACGCAGCCGGTGACGTGGTGGCCGTGTTCCGAGTGCAGTGGTCGTTTCGGGCCAAAACAACAAAATAAACCGAGGTTCGCTGAACGGTTCGGTCCGGTCGCCGAAGGCGGTCGGGCCGGTCGGCTTGTGAACGGGGCCGTCTGCCCTTGCCCTGACCGGGCAGCGCCCAACCGGCCCGACCGCTTTCAGCGGCCGGACCGGGTCGTGCTACCACACCGGCCTAGTTCAAGCCGCTGGTCACCACCGTTGCTTTGCGGTTAGCCTTGTGAATGAATCGGTCCAAGTTATAGAACGAATCAAAAGCATCGTGCCGAATGTCGCGCACTTCGCTGTCGCTCAACTCCCGCACTTTGGTTTCAAAACTCTCGTAGTAAACCACAAACACGGCCAGTTCCGGCCCCCGGTTTTCGTAGGGCACCATGCGGTCCAGCACTTCCGAAAACAGATACGGGCTATGCGTAGTGATGAAGTATTGGTTGGTGCTACTCGCCGCAATGCGTTCGCCCAACTGCGTCACGTAAGCCGGGTAGGAATGCGACTCCGGCTCCTCAAACAGCAGCACCGATTGTTCGTTGGATTGCATCGCGGCCAAATAAAATCCGAAGCGTTGCAAGGTGTCGGCCGTGCCCGAATATGGGTAGATGTACGTCAGCCCGTCCACATCCTTCACCACCTCAAAGCGGCGCGTGTCGGCCCGCACCCGCAGGTTCAGGCCATTCACGGCAAAGAGGCGGGTGAACTCGTGGCGTAGCCCGGCATTGGTTTCCAGCACCTGCACCAGGTTGTCGCCAAACGGTGGCCGGAGCGCGGCATCGGCATAGCGAGCCGCCAAGCCCGTTGAGTGGCTGAAGCGGTACGACTTCACCGGCCGGGGCATCCATAAGGTCTCGGCCGCTTCCAGGCTCCACGGGGCTTCCAACCGGCCTTTGCCATCCAGCGCCACGTAGTGCCCGTCAAGGAGCGGGCCTTCGGCCAACTTGCGCTGCTTCCGAAACGCCTGCAACACGGCAGTATCGGCGGTAGTCCGCACGAGTTGTTTGGCGCGGGAAGCCCCCGTTGGCCCATCGGCTTGCCCACCCAGGGCTTGGTACGCCTCCCGGCTTAGGCTGGCGTAGTGGTAGCCGTCGCCTTTGGCGCGTGGCCCAAACAGGCACACTTCCCGGTCCGATTCAACGCTGATGGTGCGGTCCACAATGTTGTCGTGGAACAGGTGCCGGGGCTTTTCGTAGCGCACAAACTCGCGCATGAATTTTGGATGCTGCGCGTAGGGCAAGCCCCCGAGCAAACTCAATGCCTCCAGCACCGTGGACTTGCCCACGTTGGGTTGCCCAATTATCAGATTGACCCGCCGGGGGTGCAGCGTCGCATTCCGAATGGACTTGAAATTGCGAATGTGCAGGGTGTTGATAACGTTCTCCATCGCCAACTATCAGGATGAGGCCCTTCGGTGCATAGCAAACACTACGGGGCAAAAGAAACAGGGTAAAATACAATTTAGCCCCTTTCTTTGACCTACGTCTTTTCCAGGTTAAAAGGATTGACGGGAGCGCAAATTAACAGGCTGCCAGAAAACCCTAACCGACTTAGTTAGGGTTTTCGGCTGCAAGGTAATACGTTCTGAGGAATTATCGCAAAATTATTCCGCGCCGATGGGATAATACGCCTTCCGGCCGTCGGGATAAACGCCTTCTACCAGCACAGAACCGTTCTTTCCTTCGTCCAAAAAGGTTTTTACGTCGCCCGGATTTTTTACCACGTTTTTGTCAATTCGCGTAATAATAAATCCATCGCCCATGCCGGTCTGGCTCAAGCCGCTGTTGCGGATGCCCGACACCCTGGCCCCGCCCGCAATGCCCAGCGCGTTCTGCTCGCGGGCGGGCACCGGCGAGAAGGTCGCCCCGGCGTATTTCACGGCCGCCGAGGCGGGCGTTTCGCGCACCACGTCGGTGCCGCCCGTCGCGTTGTGCAGCGTCGCTGTCACCAAGTTCTCTTTGTCGCCGCGCACGTAGGTCACTTTCACTTGGTCGCCGGGCCGGAACCGGGCCACTTGCTCCTGCAACTGCGACGAGGTGTTCACGCTCACGCCGTTTATCTGGGTGATGATGTCGCCCGTTTTCAAACCGGCTTTGGCGGCTGCGCTGCCGTCGGTCATGCCCTGCACGTACACGCCACTCAGGGTGCTGAGTTTTTTCTCCGAAGCCAGCTTGGCATCTACTTCCTGAATGCTCACGCCGAGCAAGGCCCGCTGCACCACCTTGTATTTCAGCAGGTCGTCCACCACCTTGCTGGCAATGGAACTGGGAATGGCAAACGCATAGCCCTCAAACGACCCCGACCCCGAATGCGAGGCAATGGCCGAGTTGATGCCAATCAGGTCGCCGTTCAAATTCACCAGCGCCCCGCCCGAATTGCCGGGGTTCACCACGGCATCGGTTTGCAGAAACGACTCAATGCCCATGTTGTCCTCTCGGCGTAATATATTTATGTTCCGGCCTTTGGCGGAGATAATGCCCGCCGTCACGGTAGAAGTCAGGTTGAACGGGTTGCCCACGGCCAGCACCCACTGCCCCACTTTCACGTCGTCGGAATTGCCGTATTTCACAAACGGCAGGTTGTCGGCTTTCACCTTCAGCACGGCCAAATCGGTACTCGGGTCGGCCCCAATGAGTTCGGCTTCAAACTTGCGCTTGTCGTCCAGCACCACTTCAATCTTGTTGGCCTTGTCAATCACGTGGTTGTTGGTCACGATGTAGCCGTTGGCGGCGATAATCACGCCCGAACCCGAGCCTTGCCCGCCCTCCTGCGGCTGCTGCCGGTGAAACTGCTCCAACTGGTCGCCAAAAAACTGGCGCATAAACGGGTCCATCTGCAACTGTCCCTGGTCCATCGTCGCGGTCGGGGCCGCGTATTCGGTCATCACGTGTACCACGGCCGGTGTGACGGCTGCCGCAGCGGCCACGAAATTCAGCCCTTCCGGCACCACGTAGGGCGCACTCCGCATTTCGGACGTGTAGCGCACACTGGGGTCGGCGGCCACGAGCGGAAGATTAGTTGTCGGAGCGGGTTCCAGAAGTTTGTACCCACCCACGGCCACGCCCCCGCCCAAAATGGCGGAACCGAGCAGGCCGAGCATCATTTGTTTTGCTTGCATGGTTGAAATTAGGTGAAGAAATGAAAAAGGTAAAATTGTCCGACAGCAAAAATAAAAAACCCAAGTGAAACCGTCGTGAGCCAACCGGCTTGCCCAAAGAGCCGCCCGTCCCCAACAGGGTTGCTTGCGCCCAACTGGCCTTCTGGCCCTATAAAGCGCCAAAGCCCCTCTTTGGTTGCATTTGTGCCCCAGTCCCAGCCTTCAACGGCAACCCCCGAACGCCGTTGGCCGACGCAACATTGCGCGGCCAAAAATTATTCGCCACCACGGCCCAACACCCCCGGCCCAGCCCATAGAAAAGGCCCCCAAACGGGGGCCTTTCCAAGGTTGAATTTTAGCGTACCTCAATGTGCTGCTTCGTCACCTTGTCGGTGTCAAAAGGCAACGTAACGCGCAAAATCCCGTCGGTGAATTCGGCCGCGATGCCTTTCACATTCACCGCTTCAGGTAGCCGGAAGCTGCGGCGGAAGCTGCCCGACGGCATTTCGCGGCGGTGGTACACGGGCGCAGCGGGCGCTTCGGCAGTGGCAACCTCACCGCCGGTTTCGGCAGCGGCCACCGGGGCAACGGCAGCGGCCCCGGTCCGTTCGCCCGACACCACGAGGTGCCCGTCCAGAAACTCCAGGTTTAGGGCTTCTTTTTTGAAGCCGGGCAGCGCCAGGTGCAGTTCGTAGCCCTGGGCGGTTTCCAGCACGTCGGTGGCGGGCACAAAAGCCGCCGGGGTCGCGGCTGGCGCGGCAAACGTGTCGCGCAGCAGGTCGTTGAGAACGGAGTTGAAAACGCGGGCCGGGCGCACAGCCGGGCGGTTATACACGAGCGTGTTCATAAAAATTTTGGAAGTTGAAGTGGTCATAGGCCAGCCCCGTGCTGGCCTTGTTACCCGCTTTTCCATAAAATTTATACCAGTCCGAAAACCCGGCGCAACGTGCGTCTTTTTGGCAGTAGATGTTCTCCGTTTTTTCTAAAATTCAACTCAACCGCGAAGCAAAAGTGCTAAATAAGGCACTTGGGTCCTTATTTCTTTGAGCTGCCATTACCGACATTTTGGCACTTATGTCATTTTTCGGTTAGTGTTGCGTGGGCAGTTGCTGCCGCTCAAAGGCCGTTTTGCCCTGAAAAATGGTGTAGCGCAAGTCCAGCCCCACGGTGGGTGCCACTACGTTCAAACGGGTACCGGACACCTGTACACCCATGCTGTTATACCACGGTAATCTAACGTAATACGTAGTCCGGTAGGCAAACCACGGCGTAAGGTCAAAATGCGGGTTGAATTTGACTCCGACTTCACCGCGCAAACTCGTGTATTGAATCGTCCGTTCGGCATTGTCGGTGGCTGCTTTTTGCAGGCGCAAGTGCGTCGCCGCTTCGTAGCTAAGGCGCGGACGCAAGGCCAACTGCCCCATGGGCAGCAATTTTTCCAAATCAACCCGCAACCGGGTCCAGACTTCCTCACCAAGCCCCATGCCCTCGTAGGCCACCAGCCGTTGCGCCAAGTAGGTGTATTCCAAGTCCAGGCGTTGGCCAAAAGTGAGCGGGCCTAGCTGATTGCGGTGCCGCAGCAAGACCTCGGGCACAAGGTCGCCATGCCCAATGTCAGCAGTGTGGTAGCGCACCACCCCACCCCAACTCCAGCGGTCGTTCCAGAAATGCTCGTAACCAACGGCCACCCGGCGGTCATCAAGGCCCAATACCCGGTCAGGGTTGTCGTATATATCATTGCCCGTATCGCGCCGTCCCCCCAGCGCCAGCAGCAGGTAGTCCCCGTTCTTCAGGGCCAGTTCCGCTTGCAACGCGGGCCAGTATTGGACGGGCGCGACGGTACGGGACGTTTGAGCGGCAGCAGCGCGAGCAGCCAAAGCAGCTACCAGCAACAAAGTACGTTTTTTCATAACCAGTTTAGCCAAAACAGCGAATACGCGCCAACGGCTGCCCGTCACCGTTATTGCCTAACGGCGTATGCCCCTTACATATCCAACTCCCGCAACGCCAGCCACGCCAGCAGCCCCGGCCCCACCGCCAACGCGCCCTCGTCCACATCAAACGTGGGCGTATGCACCGACGCGGCAAAGCGCCCATCGGCCGCGCGGGTGCCCAGGCGGTAGAAGCAAGCGGGCGCGGCCTGCGAAAAATAGGCAAAGTCTTCGGCCGCCAGCCACTGGTCCAAGTCAATCACGTTTTCCGGCCCCAGGTATTCCTGCGCCGCCGCTTTCACGCGGGCCGTCACGGCGGGGTCGTTGTCTAGGCACGGGTAGCCGCGCCGGATTTCCAGTTCGCAGGTGGCCCCCATGCTTTCGGCCAGCCCTACGCAAAGGCGGCGCAGGTGCTGGTGCGCCGTGTTGCGCCAGGTTTCGTCCAGGGTGCGAAACGTGCCTTCCAAGTACACCTCGTTGGGAATGACGTTGGTTGCGCCGTTGGCGATGACTTTGCCGAACGACAGCACCGAGGGCATCTTGGGGTCGGCGCGGCGGCTCACGAGTTGTTGCGCCGCCACGATGAGGTGGGCCGCTACCAGCACCGGGTCCAGGTTTTGTTCGGGCATCGCGCCGTGCCCGCCCTGCCCCCGCACGGTCAGGTACAGTTCGTCGGTGCTGGCCATGTAGCGCCCGCTCCGCAGCCCAATCTGCCCCACCGGCAGCTTCGGAAACACGTGCTGCCCCAGGATGCTGGCCGGAGCCGGGTTCTCCAACACGCCTTCCTTTATCATCAGCGAAGCCCCGCCCGGCAGCCGCTCCTCGCCGGGCTGAAACAGCAACTTCACGGTGCCCCGAAACTCGCTTTTCAACGCATTCAGAATTCGGGCCGCCCCCAGCAACGAGGCTGTGTGTACGTCGTGCCCGCAAGCGTGCATCACGCCGGGGTTGGTTGATTTATACGGCCCGTCGCCCGCTTCCTGAATCGGCAGCGCGTCCATGTCGCCGCGCAGGGCCACAGTAGGGCCACCGGGCTGGCCTTCAATGAGCGCCACCACGCCGGTGCCTGCCACCGGCTGCGGCACAAGGCCCATTTTTTCCAATTCAGCCGTTACAAAAGCCGCCGTTTGGTGCTCCTGAAACGAGAGTTCGGGGTGGGCGTGCAGGTGGCGGCGCAAGGCCACCGTGTCGGCGGCGTGAGCAGCCGCCAGGCGTTGCACAGTGCAGAGAAGATTGGGCATAGATTCGGGCAGTGAGCGCTGCTATTCAAGCAATAAACATTTCCCGCAACGGGCACAGTGTCGGACGTATAGTGTGCAGAAGCAAAGCCTGTTACTCCCCCCCGCGCTTGTCCAGCACCACTTGCATGGCTTCAATTTCCGCTTTCGGCGTAAAGGCTTTGACCTTTTCCCGCATTCGTTCAGCTTCCAGCCGGGTTAGGTAATCACCAATCAGCAGCCGGTAAACCGGAGCCTTAAAAGACAGGTAATCATGTTCGTCAGGATAATGGCCAATCACGGCGCGGCGAATGGCCATCACCTGTTCCCGCTCAATACCCAGATAGACCTGAATGCGGTAACCCGCAGCGTACTTTACGTTGCGGTTGGCCGTGGCTTGGTCGTTCAGGCGCTGCGCCAACAATTCGTTTACTTGGTGCGTGGGCAAGGGCGTGGCGGAGCGCACCAGCGCAGCCACTACCGGCTTGCTGCCATCGGCTGCGCCAGCAGCCGGGGCGGGCAGCGGCAGTCGGTAACTGGCCGCTTCGGCCGCCGTCAGGGCACTCGCGGCGTGGGTGGTGTCGGGCGGAGCCACCGGGCGGCCCGTGGCCGGAGCCGTGCTGGCACAAGCTGCCAGCCCAAGCATGGTCAAAACCCCTAGCATTTTAAACAGCAGCTTGTTCATCGGTTTCGTCCAGTAAAGCCAGGCTGTTGGAGCTGCCGATGCGGTCGGCCCCGGCTGCCACCAGCGCCAGCGCCGCCGCCCGGCTCCGAATGCCGCCCGAAGCCTTGATTTTAATGCGGGCGGGCAATAGCTCCCGCAGCAGCCGCACATCGTCCAGCGAAGCGCCCCGACTGGCGTAGCCGGTCGACGTTTTCACGTAATCGGCGGCCGTTTCGGGTTCGTCGGCATCGCCCGCGCACAAGGCCGCCACCTGCCGGATTTCGGCCTCGGTGAGTAAAGCCGTTTCAATAATCACCTTCAGCACCGCCTCGTGGACGTGGCACAGTGCCGCAATATCTTCTATTTCACCCTGCACTAAATCCAGTCGCCCCGACTTTAGCGCCGAAATATTCATTACCATGTCCAGTTCGGTAGCCCCAGCCGCCAGCGCAATTTCCGCCTCCTTGTACTTGACCCGTAAATCAGCGTAGCCAAAGGGAAAGCCGACAACCGTCCCCACTTTCACTCCGCTATTAATCAGCAGTTGCGCCGCCAGCGCCACGTGGCACGGCGGCACGCACACACTGGCCAAGTGATGCTCGGCCGCTTCCCGGCAAAGCTGCTGAACCTGCCCTTCCGTGCAATCAGGGCGCAAGAGTGTATGGTCAAGGCGAGCGGCAAGGGTCATGGGCGCAAAGATAGCGGCAGTCAGCGGGCTGCAAGGGTCGGCCGTTGCCAGCAGGTTCTTGTGCTACAACCAGCCAGACTTGTACCTGGACAAGCATTGCTTGTACCCAATTTTCAACCATCAGTCGTGCTTGTACCTCAAAACCTCACTTTTGTACCCAACCCGCCCCAGTTAGTACCACTTTAAAGGCCAAAGTACCCAGCAAACGTGATTTCAATGGTTTCCAATGGGTGCCCGCCGCCACGCAAACCCCCACACCGCCCGCGCCGCTGTGTCGCGGAAGCACACTTCCAGCCACTCACGTTTCACGCGCAACGCCGAATCAGCCGCCCACGCATAGGCCACAAAGGGCCTCCCCGGTCCGGTGTCGCCCAGCCGAAACCCAAGCTTATAAAGTTGTAAAGTCGCGCCCCGCACCTGCCCCCGTGCCTGCACCTGCGCCAGGGCCCCGGCAAAGCCCAGCGGCCCCAACCCGCGCCGCACTTCCGGGGCCAGCCAGCCATAAGCAACGGCTGTTTCGCCCCGCAACGCCGCCCCCAGAAACTGCCGCGCCACTTGCACCTGCGATGGCGGGCGCGGCGCTTGCGGCACACTACCGCCCGTACAAAACAGCAGTAGCAGTGGTACCCTGCCGCGCCTCATTCCTCCTCTTCCGGCACCAGCAAAAACACGTCCTCGCCGGGCCGCTTCATCAAGTATTTCTCCCGCGCAAATTTCTCCAGCAACGCCGGGCTACTCATCAACTCCGCCCGCTCCTTCTTCACTACCTTGATGTTATCCAGGTAGTATTCCTTTTCGTCGTGCAGTTCTTTCCACTTTTGGTACAGGTCAAACTGCTTGCCCAAATCGTTGGCATCAAACAGCAGCATCCACCCCAAAAAGGCCACGCCCGTGAGGAGGTAGAAGTTGCGGAACAGCCGCAGAAAGGAGCTGAGAAGCGGGGGGATTTGCATGATTGTAGGGTGCGGGGCTTGCCCCGCCCGAATCGTTGGACAAAATAGCTGCACAGAAACCGTTGAACAGCTACAATTCAACGATTCGGGCGGGGGCAAGCCCCGCACCCTACATTTTCTTCCCCGGAAAGTACGCCAGTTCCCCCAACTCTTCCTCAATGCGAAGCAGTTGATTGTACTTCGCCATCCGGTCCGAACGCGAAGCCGACCCGGTTTTAATCTGCCCCGTGCTCAATGCCACCGCTAAATCGGCAATCGTGCTGTCCTCGGTTTCACCCGAGCGGTGGCTCATGATGGACTTGTAGCCGTTGCGGCGGCCGAGGTTCACCGCATCAATCGTCTCGGTGAGCGTCCCGATTTGGTTTACTTTGATGAGAATGGCGTTGGCAATGTTTTCGTCAATGCCGCGCTGCAAACGGTCCACGTTGGTCACAAACAAGTCGTCGCCCACGAGTTGGGTTTGCTTGCCCACCCGGTCAGTCAGCGCCTTCCAGCCGCTCCAGTCGTCCTCGTCCATGCCGTCTTCGAGGCTGATAATGGGGTACTTATTCACCCAATCGGCCCAGTAGTCCACCATCTGGCTGCTGGTGAGCTTGTCGCCGGTGCTTTTCTTGAAGTGGTACATACCGTCCTCGTAAAACTCCGACACTGCCGCGTCCATCGCAATGAACACGTCTTCGCCCGGCCGGTAGCCCGCCACCTCAATGGCCTGCAACACAATCTTAATGGCCTCCTCATTGGACTTGATGTTCGGCGCAAAACCGCCCTCGTCGCCCACGTTGGTGCTGAAACCCTGCTTTTTCAGCACGTCTTTCAGATGGTGGAAAATCTCGGTGCCCCAGCGCAGGGCTTCCGAAAACGACGGTGCCCCCGTCGGCATAATCATGAACTCCTGAAAATCAATGGAATTGTCGGCGTGCGAGCCGCCGTTCAGGATGTTCATCATCGGCACCGGCAGCGTGTTGGCCCCCACCCCGCCCACGTAGCGGTAGAGCGGCATTCCGCAGTCTTGCGCCGCCGCCCGCGCCGCCGCCAAGCTCACGCCCAGAATGGCATTCGCGCCGAGGTTGGCTTTGTTCGGCGTACCGTCCAACTCCCGCATAATCTTGTCAATCAGCCCTTGCTCGTACACCGAAAAGCCAATCAGCTCCTCGGCAATGCGGGTGTTCACGTTGTCCACGGCCGTCAGCACGCCCTTGCCCATGAACTTATCTTTGTCGTTGTCACGCAGTTCCACAGCTTCGTGCTTGCCGGTGCTGGCTCCGCTAGGCACAGCAGCCCGGCCCATGGCACCGCTGTCGGTTGTCACATCTACTTCAATGGTAGGGTTGCCGCGCGAGTCAAAAATCTGGCGGGCGTGAATTTGGGTGATGATGCTCATGAGAAACAGCGGTGGTTTGGATGCGGCGGCAAACCTACGAAAGAATGAGTATCCCGTAGCGCTGCTTCGGATACGGGGCACGCGTTCTTTCCCTACAATTTTCCCCTGCCCCTTGCATAATTCCTTCGCCTCGCCGTACCTTTGCACCCCGAAACGGAAAATCCTTCCGCGTCGCTTTGGCAGGTTGCCGAAAGAAACCATTGGCCGTGCCGTCGCCGGACGTGCCAAGTAGTCTTAACCGAAATTTCGTTGGTCCCAATTTGGGTTTCTGGCGAAATTTTCTTATCTTTGCGGTCCGAAAAAAACGGGCCCTGTTAATTTCCAATGAATACTGACCCCATTGCCGACTACCTGACCCGGGTGCGCAACGCCATCAAGGCGAACCACCGGGTGGTGGAAATCCCGGCCAGCAACATCAAAAAGGAAATCACGAAAGTGTTGTACCACAAAGGCTACATCCAATCGTACCGCTTTGATGATGCGTCGGTGCAGGGCACGATTAAAATCGCCCTCAAGTACAACCCGACCACCAAGGCCCCGGCCATCAGCAACCTCAAGCGCGTTTCGACCCCCGGTCTGCGCCAGTACGTGGCGGCCGACAACCTGCCCCGCGTCCTCAGCGGTCTGGGCATCGCCATCATCTCAACCTCCAAGGGCGTGATGACCGAAAAGGAGTGCAAAACCGAGAACGTGGGCGGCGAGGTGCTGTGCTACGTGTATTAGTCCGCAACTGCTTTAGCTAAATCAACTTATGTCACGCATTGGTAAACTGCCGATTTCCGTCCCCACTGGGGTCGCCATCTCGGTTGACAAAGACAACGCGGTAACCGTGAAAGGCCCCAAAGGCTCGCTGACCACGCAAGTGGACCGCGACATTGCCGTGGCCATCGAAGACGGCACCCTCACCGTTACACGCCCCACCGAGCAGAAGCGCCACAAGGCCATGCACGGCCTCTACCGCTCGCTCATCAACAACATGGTGGTGGGCGTGAGCGAAGGCTTCGAGAAGAAGCTGGAACTCGTCGGCGTAGGCTACAAGGCCAGCATGGCTGGCACCACGCTGGAACTGGCCCTCGGCTATTCGCACAACATCTTCATGGCCCTGCCGAAAGAAGTAACGGCGGTGGCCGTGACCGAAAAAGGCAAGAACCCGATTGTTACCCTGAACAGCATTGACAATCAGCTGATTGGTCAGGTGGCCGCCAAAATTCGTTCGCTCCGCAAAATCGAGCCTTACAAAGGCAAGGGGGTGCGTTTCGTGGGCGAAATTATCCGTCGCAAAGCTGGTAAAACGGCCTCTAAATAAGTTCGCATCATGGCTTTTGACAAAGCAACCCGCCGGAAGCGCATTCAGCGCATCATCCGCACCAAGGTGTCGGGCACGGCCGAGCGGCCCCGCCTGTCGGTGTTCCGTAGCAACACGGGCATCTACGCCCAAATCATTGACGACACGGCTGGCAAGACCCTGGCCGCTGCTTCGTCCCAAAAAGTAACCGCCGAGGGTGGTAACGGCGTGGCGCTTGCCGCCGCTGTGGGCCGGCAAATTGCCGCCGTGGCGCAGGAAAAAGGCATTACGAAAGTGGTGTTCGACCGTTCCGGTTATCTCTACCACGGTCGCGTAAAATCATTGGCTGAAGGAGCCCGCGAAGGCGGCCTCAATTTCTAAGAATTATCATGGCACAAGAACGCGACAACAACAACCGGCCTGGCGGCGACCGTCAGCGCAGCAACGACCGCGACCGGAATAAAGATGCCAGCCGCATGGGTCCCGATTCCGAGTTCAAGGAAAAAGTAGTGGCCATCAACCGCGTAGCGAAGGTGGTGAAAGGTGGTCGCCGCTTTAGCTTCTCCGCCATTGTGGTGGTGGGCGATGGCAACGGCACCGTGGGCTACGGCCTCGGCAAGGCCAACGAAGTCACCGATGCCATCGCCAAAGGCATTGACGATGCCAAGAAGAACTTGGTGAAAGTGCCGATGTACAAGCACACGGTGCCGCACCTGATGGAAGGCCGCTTCGGCGGGGGCTTCGTGTTGGTGCAGCCTGCGGCCGCTGGTACGGGCGTAATTGCCGGGGGCGCTATGCGTGCCGTGTTCGAGAGCGCTGGCATCAAAGACGTTCTGGCCAAGTCGAAAGGCTCGTCCAACCCCCACAACGTGGTGAAGGCTACCTTCGCCGCCTTGGCCAAAATGCGCGACCCGCTGCAAATTGCCCAAGCCCGTGGTATTACCCTCGCCCGCGTTTTTAACGGATAATCTGATATGGCACGCATTCAAGTAAAACTGGTCCGCAGCTACATCGACCGCCCCGAGCGGCAGAAGCGCACCGTTCAGAGCCTCGGCCTGAACAAAATGAACAGCACCGCGCAACACGACGACTCACCCGCCATTTTGGGCATGGTGAAGGCCGTGCAACACTTGGTGGAAGTAACCAACCTGTAAGTCATTCTTTGTTATGTTGAATCTTAGCAACCTGAAACCAGCCGTCGGCGCGACGAAAAACATCAAGCGCATCGGCCGGGGCGAAGGCTCGACCCGGGGCGGCACTTCCACCCGTGGTCACAAAGGCGCCAAGTCGCGCTCGGGCTACAAGCGCAAGTCGGGCTTCGAAGGCGGTCAGATGCCTTTGCAGCGCCGGGTGCCCAAGTTCGGCTTCAAGAGCCTGAACCGCGTCGAGTACAAAGCCATCAACTTGGACGTGCTGACCGACCTGCTCGACAAAAACAACATTTCGACCATGGACGCGTCGTTCTTCGTGAACGCTGGTCTGGCCTCGAAAAACGCCAAAGTGAAAATCCTCGGCCGGGGCGAAATCGCCAAAGCTGTGGAAGTTCACGCCCACGCCTTCTCGAAATCGGCCGTTGAGGCCATCGAAAAAGCGGGCGGCAAGGCGGTAACGCTTTAATCTTAGCCCCTGTCCGGCAATGAATAAGTTTATCAACACGATAAAAAACATTTTTGCGATTGAGGATTTGCGCACGCGAATCCTCAATACGCTTTTTTTCATTGCTATCTACCGGCTTGGCTCCTACGTGGTGTTGCCGGGTGTGGACCCGACCCGCCTGAAAACTGGCGCGGCCGGGCTGTTTGGCATTCTGGACACGCTGCTCGGCGGCGCATTCAGCCACGCCTCGATTTTTGCGCTGGGCATCATGCCTTACATCTCGGCTTCTATTGTGCTGCAACTGCTCACGATTGCCGTGCCCTACTTCCAGAAACTGCAAAAGGAAGGTGAGTCGGGTCGCAAGAAAATCAACCAATACACCCGCCTGCTCACTATCCCCATTGTGATGGCGCAATCGGTCGGCTTCATCGCCACCATCAATGCGGAGGCCATCATCACGCCGGGCACGTTCTTCACGGTTTCGACCATGATTATCATCACGGCCGGAACCTTGTTCTGTATGTGGCTGGGCGAGAAAATCACCGACAAAGGCATCGGCAACGGCATTTCCATGATTATCATGATTGGGATTGTGTCGCGGCTGCCCGGTGCCATCATCGGCGAAGCAGCGGCCAAAGGCGTGAACAAGTCCCTGATTTTCCTGCTGGAAATGGTGGTGTTGTTCCTCGTTATCATGGCCGTGATTGTGCTGACCCAAGCCGTGCGCCGCATCACGGTGCAGTACGCCAAGCAGGTAGGCGGCACTACGCAACTGGATGCCCAACGCCAGTTCATTCCCCTGAAACTAAACGCCGCTGGCGTAATGCCCATCATCTTCGCCCAGTCGCTGATGTTCGTGCCTGCCATTGCGGCTTCGGTGTGGCAGAACAGCAGCGAAGTAGCTAGCTACATTGGTGTAAAGTTTTCGGACTACACCTCATGGCAATATAATGTGGTGTTTGCCACGCTGATTATTGTGTTCACTTACTTCTACACCGCCATCAGTGTGAACCCCACGCAGATAGCCGACGACCTGCGGCGGAGCGGCGGTTTCGTGCCGGGCGTAAAGCCGGGAGCCGACACGTCGGAATACATTGACCAGATTTTGACCCGCATCACGCTGCCGGGCGCGTTGGCCCTGGCGCTGATTGCCATTTTCCCGGCGGTTGCGCTCTTGCTGGGCGTGACGCGGCCGTTCTCGGCGTTCTACGGCGGCACGTCGCTCATCATCATGGTGGGCGTGGTGCTGGACACCGTGAACCAAGTGGAAAGCTATTTGCTGATGCAACACTACGACAGCATGATGACTTCGGGTAAGCTGCGGGGGCGACCCGCCGCTACGCAGCAGCCGGTGGCGCTGGCTTCGGCAGCAGGCAGCAGCTTCGGCGGCTAAACCGGGTGACTAATGGCCAGCGGCAGCATTCAGTATAAAACCGAAGAAGAAATAGACCTCATTCGCGCAAGCGCAAAGCTGTTGGCCCAGGCCCACGGCGAAGTGGCGAAGCTGGTGAAAGAAGGTGCCACGACTCGACAGCTCGACCAACGGGCCGAAGAGTTTATTCGCGACAATGGCGCGACACCTTCTTTCAAAGGTTACAACAAGTTTCCCTATAGCCTGTGCCTGTCGCCGAATGCGGTGGTTGTGCATGGGTTTGCGAGTGATGAGCCGCTGCAAAGCGGTGATATTCTCTCGGTTGATTGCGGCGTGTTTCTGAATGGATACCACGCCGATAGCGCTTACACTTACTCAATCGGAGAGGTGTCGCCGGAAGTGCTGGGGCTGCTGCGGGAAACCAAAGCGGCCTTGTACAAAGGCATTGAAAAAGCCGTGAGCGGCAACCGCGTGGGCGACATCAGCTACGCCATCCAGAACCACGTTGGCCCGCTGGGCTACGGGGTGGTGCGCGAGTTGGTGGGGCACGGCGTGGGAGCCAAGTTGCACGAGAAACCCGAAGTGCCAAACTACGGCAAAAGGGGTTCCGGGCCGCTGATGCAGACGGGGTTGGTGTTGGCGATTGAGCCGATGGTGAACCTGGGCAAAAAGGACGTGGTGCAGGAAAAGGATGGCTGGACCATCCGAACCAAAGACCGCAAGCCCTCGGCGCATTTTGAGCACACGGTCGTGGTTAGAAAAGACAAGGCGGAGATTCTCACGTCTTTTGAATACATAGAAAAAGCCCTTCAGTAGCCCTTATGGCCAAACAAGCCTCGATTGAGCAGGACGGTACCATCCTGGAAGCCCTCTCCAATGCCATGTTTCGCGTGGAATTGGAAAACGGCCACCAACTGATTGCCCACATTTCGGGCAAGATGCGGATGCACTACATTAAAATTCTGCCCGGCGACAAGGTGAAGCTGGAAATGTCGCCCTACGATTTGTCGAAAGGGCGGATTAAGTACCGGTACAAGTAGCAGATGCTAAAGAACGTCATGCTGACGAAGGAAGCATCTCTACCACATAAGTAATCCAACCGATTGAATTAGTGGAGCAGTAGAGATGCTTCCTTCGTCAGCATGACGGCCTGATAACCCAAACTACTCAATACTTCCCAAACCATGAAAGTTAAAACCTCCGTCAAGAAGCGTAGCGTGGACTGCAAGCTGGTCCGCCGCAATGGCAAGCTCTACGTCATCAACAAGAAAAACCCGCGTTTCAAGCAGCGTCAGGGTTAATTCCTTTTTTATGAATCCCGGAGCCTTGGGTACTGGCAATTTCAAATTGTCGCCTTCCAAGTCGTTGCCGTGGTTCGGTCCGCAAACACATAACCACACACTATGGCTCGTATCGCAGGGGTTGATATCCCGGACAACAAGCGCGGCGAAATCTCGCTGACTTACATTTTCGGCATCGGCCGGAGCAATGCCAACAAAATCCTGGTAAAGGCCGGCGTTGACATCAACAAAAAGGTGAAGGACTGGACCGACGAGGAGTCGGGGGCCATCCGCGCCATCATAGCTGCCGAACACAAGACCGAAGGCGTGTTGCGCTCGGAAGTAACGACGAACATCAAGCGTTTGATGGACATCGGTTGCTACCGGGGCCTACGGCACCGCAAGGGCCTGCCGGTTCGTGGTCAGCGCACAAAGAACAACTCGCGCACCCGCAAGGGCAAGCGCAAAACGGTGGCCGGCAAGAAGAAAGCAACCAAATAATTTTTAACGCGGAAATCAGTGGTTAGTAGTGAGTAGTTGGTATTGAGTAGTGAGAAACTTTAAGGCGCACCCAAAGCGCAATCTGCTTCTCACTACTCAATACTAATTACTCACTACTCCCCCTAACACCTTCTGCAATTTTTGCGATAACCAAATGGCACAAAAAAGAAAAGACAAAGCGAAGAAGCGCGTTGTCGTGGTCGAAGCGACCGGACAGGTGCATATCCGCGCCTCGTTCAACAACATCATCATTTCCATCACCAACAACAACGGGCAGGTGATTTCGTGGGCTTCGGCTGGCAAAATGGGCTTCCGGGGTTCCAAGAAGAATACGCCTTACGCGGCGCAGATGGCGATGAGCGACTGCGGCAAAGTGGCCCACGATTTGGGGCTGCGCAAGGCCGAAGTTTTTGTGAAAGGGCCGGGTTCGGGTCGGGAATCGGCTATCCGCGCCCTCAGCACGGTCGGCATTGAGGTAACGACCATCCGCGACGTAACGCCGCTGCCGCACAACGGCTGCCGCCCGCCCAAGCGTCGTCGCGTCTGATTATTCACTCCTGATTTTTACCCACTAGCATGGCACGTTATACCGGCCCCACCGCCAAAATTGCCCGTCGCTTCAATGAGCCGATTTTCGGCCCCAGCAAGGCACTCAACAAAAAAGCCTATCCTCCGGGGCAGCACGGCCGTGGCCGTCGCAAAAAGCAGTCGGAGTATGCTGTCCAGCTCATGGAGAAGCAAAAGGTGAAGTATATGTACGGAATGCTCGAAAAGCAATTCGAGAACCTGTTTCACAAAGCGGCGGGCCTGCCCGGCATCACCGGCGACAACCTGCTGGCGCTGTTGGAAGGCCGCCTCGACAACACGGTGTACCGCTTTGGTATTGCCACGACGCGCCGTGGAGCACGGCAGTTGGTGTCGCACAAGCACATCACCGTGAACGGCGAAGTGGTGAACATCCCGTCGTACCACCTGCGCCCCGGCGACATTGTGGCGGTGCGCGAGAAGTCCAAGTCGCTGGAAGCCATCGCTACTTCGTTGTCGGCGCGGAATGCCCGGCAGTTTTCGTGGCTGGAATGGGACGGCAAAGAACTAGCTGGCAAATTCCTCAATGCCCCCTCGCGGGAGTTGATTCCGGAGAAAATCACGGAGCAGCTGATTGTGGAATTGTATTCCAAGTAATGACGCTGACAGTAGCGGCCCGGCATTTCAAATTGCCGGGCCGTTATTGTGCGTTATTGCCGCACTCGGGGCCAGCGGTTGGCCAACCGCAACCTTTGCGAACTGCGGTTCGCCTTACCTTTCAACTGTTTTAAACGCCTGAACTTATGTCAATCTTAGCTTTTCAGATGCCGGACAAGGTGGTGATGGAGAAATCCGACGACTTCACCGGGACGTTTGAATTTAAGCCGCTCGAGAAGGGCTACGGCGTGACCATCGGCAATGCGCTGCGGCGGATTCTGCTGTCGTCGCTCGAAGGCTTCGCCATTACCTCGGTGCGCACGAACAGCGTGTTGCACGAGTTTTCGACCATTGAGGGGGTGATTGAGGATATGTCCGAAATCATTCTGAACCTGAAAATGGTGCGTTTCAAGAAGGTCAGCGATGCGCTGGCAGATAAAATTACGGTGCGGGTGAAAGGCCAGGACACGTTTTCGGGCAAGGACATTGGCAAGTTTGCCAGCGGCTTCGAAATCCTGAACCCGGACCACGTTATTGCCCACATTGACCCAAGCAAGGAACTCGAGTTTGAGTTTACCATTGCGCGGGGCCGGGGCTATGTGCCCGCCGACGAGAACAAGCCCGCCGACCAGGTTTTTGGTCAGATTGCCATTGATGCCATCTACACGCCGATTAAGAACGTGAAGTACAGCATCGAGAACACCCGCGTGGAGCAAAAAACCGACTACGAGAAGCTCGTGATTGAGATTCAGACCGACGGTTCGATTCACCCGGAGGAGGCGCTGAAGGGCGCGGCCAACATCCTCATTCAGCACTTCAGCCTGTTTTCGGACCGCACCATTACGGTGGACGTGCCCCGCGTGCAGGAAGACGAGCCGATTGACGAGGAGACCAAGGAAATGCGGAAGATGTTCAAGACACCGCTCGAGGACATGGAACTGAGCGTACGGGCCAAAAACTGCCTCAAAGCCGCCGACATCAAAACGATGGGCGAGTTGGTGCAGTTGGAAATTGCCGACATGATGAAGTTCCGCAACTTCGGCAAGAAGAGCCTGACCGAACTGGAAAACCTCGTGGAAGAGCGGGGTTTGGAGTTCGGGATGGACCTGAGCAAGTATCGGCTCGACGAGGACTGATTTATTGGTAGTGGGTATCTGGTAGTGGGACAACAAGTCCGGCCGCCGGTGCTCATTACCCACTTCTGCTTTTGTCCAAGTACCAAATACCCACTACCAAAAAATTCACCCCCAGTGCGCCCCAGGGGCAGCGGTTCTAATGAAGCTTCGGCCCGCCGTGGTCGTTGTTCGCAAGCGCACATTTTAACCCAACCGTCCGATGAGACACGGAAAAAAAATTAACCACCTGGGGCGCACCACCGCGCACCGCCACGCGATGCTGTCCAACATGGCTTCGTCGCTCATTCTTCACAAGCGCGTGACGACAACCGTGGCCAAGGCCAAAGCCCTGCGGAAGTACGTCGAGCCGCTGCTCACGAAGTCTAAAGACGACACGACGCACTCGCGGCGGACGGTGTTTGCTTCGCTGCAAAACAAGGAATCCATCAAGGAACTGTACGACACGGTGGCGGCCAAAGTGGCCAACCGCCCCGGCGGCTACACCCGCATTCTGAAACTGAGCGACACCCGCCTGGGCGACAACGCTGAGATGTGCATCATTGAGTTGGTGGACTTCAACGAAACGCTCATGGAAAGCAAGAACGCGGCCGCCGCTAAGACCAGCGGTACCCGTCGTTCGCGCCGCAGCGGAGGCAAAAAAGCCACCGGCGACGCGGCCGTTACTTCGGCCACCGAAGTGACAGGCGAAGCCGTGGCCCCGGCGGCTATGGTGGCGCAATCGGCTCCGGAAGACACCGCAACCGAAACGGTGCCGGAAGGCGAAAGCCGCGAGGAAGCGCAAGCTGACAACGCAGCTACGACAGAAGGCGAGCAAGCCTAACGTTGGTTTTTGAGCAAAAGAAAAGGGACGCGCCGTAGGTGGTGCGTCCCCTTTTTTGTTCTATGATGCTTTGGCTACCGCCCGCTGGCCCGCACCAGCGCCCGTAGCGGCGCGTTGAAGCCGACGGCTTCGACGAGTTCCTCCAGGGGCAAGTGGAGGCGGTATTTCCAGAAGTGTTCGGGGTTGCTGGGCACGTTGATTTGCTCGTCGGCGGGGTTGGGGCGGCGCAGGTGGCCGTCGATGCCCAGCAAATCCTGGAGCGGGAAGATGGCCCACATGGCGGGCGAGTGTAGGTGCTGGACCAGCATTTCGCGCACCACCCAGGGTTCGCAGTAGTAGGGTGCCACCTGGCGGTGGTGGCCGAGCAGGGTTTCAAAAAAGCGTTGGGTGCGCACCCGGTCTTCGTGCCACCAGCCGCGCAGGGTGCTCATGTCGTGGCTGCTGGTCGTGACCACGCTCAGGTAGGGGGCCGCGTCGGGGTGGCCAAATTCCACGGTCGGGTCGCCGGGCATTCGCTGGATGTGGAGGCCGAGCATACCCAATTCGCGCATCACGCCGGGCACCGAAGCGGGCACCATGCCGAGGTCTTCGCCCGCGATGAGCATGTTGGTGGCGTAGCGCACGGGCGGCAGTTTCACGAGGCCCTGCTGCCGCCAGAAGTCTTCGTGGCGGCGGAAGAAAAAGTCGGTGTATATTTCTTCGAGCCGCCGCCGGTTTTCGTCCGAATCCAGTTCGCGGAACGACTGGCTTTTGGGGAGGGTGATGCGGGGGTGGTAGAAATCGTCGCCGGCGGGCACGAACAGCACCTCGTTGCAGAGGCCGTAGAGCAGCGGGCGCAACCATGCGAAGTAGGGCGCGTGTTCGGGGGTGGCGGCGGTTTTCTGGTCGAGGTAGGCTTCGAGTTGGCGTTGCGTGGCCACGGCGGGCTTCAGGCGCAGGCGGCCGTTGCCGTAATCTTCGAGGTATTCGTTGAACACGTCCGCCGACCGCTCGCCGAAGCGTTCGTGCAGCATATGCCAGCGGATGTAGGGCTCCACTAATCGGTCGTGGTCGAACCACCCGAGGCGCTGCTCAATTTCGTGGCGGTGCAGGGGCAGAGCGGGCGAAAAGTGCCCCAGCAGACCCTGCACCGAGTGTTCGGGCATTTCCCAGATGCGGAAAAAACCCAGAATGTGGTCAATGCGGAGCATATCGAAGTAGCGGGCCAGGTGGCCGAGGCGTTGCTTCCACCAAGTGTAGCCGTCTTCGGCCATGCGGGTCCAGTTGTAAGTCGGGAAGCGCCAGTTCTGGCCGGTGGTCGAGAAGTCGTCGGGCGGGGCACCGGCTTGCTGGTCCAGGTGGTAGAGGTCGGGCTGGGTCCAGGCATCCACCGAGTGGCGGTAGATGCCGATGGGCAGGTCGCCTTTCAGCACCACGCCCCGGCTGCGGGCGTAGGCCACGGCCTCACGCAACTGCCGGTCGAGGTGGTACTGGACGAAGAAAAACAGGCCGTACTGGTCGTAGTCGGGGCCGGTTTCGGCGGTGAGGGCGGCCAGGTTTTGGGGGGTTTGAAACGCGGCGGGCCACTGCCGGAAATCGGCGGTGCCGAAGCGGTCGCGCAGGGCCGAAAAGGCGGCATACGGCACCAACCAATCGGCTTGCCCGGCCAGGAATTGCCGGTAGTCGGCATCGGCCAGAAAGGTTTTTTTTTCCTGCTGGTAGAGCAGGCGCAAGAACTTCCATTTGGCGGCCATCACCGGCTCGTAGTCCACAAAATCTTTGGCGTTGAGTTCGGTCTTGACTTGAGCCAGCTCGGCGGCGGCGTTCTTGTCCTTGAGCTTCGCAATGCCCTCTAAATGGATAAACTGCGGGTGCAGCGCAAACACCGAAATGGCGGCGTAGGGGTACGAATCAACCCAGGTATGCGTCGCCGTGGTGTCGTTGATGGGCAGAATCTGGACCACCTTGAGGTCGGTTTGAACGGCCCAATCCACGAGCAGTTTCAGGTCCGAAAACTCGCCCACCCCCAAGCCGTTTTCGCTGCGCATGGCAAACACGGGCAGGGCCACGCCCGCCCCGCGCCAGGCGGTGGCGTATTGGTAATCTTCGTCGTGAAAAATACGGGCCGCCGTGGTGTCGCCGGTGGCGGGAACGACGCGGTTTTTGCCGCCTTCCATATCCAGCGCGTGGCCCGCCGCCGCGTCCCACACGGCGTATTTGTACAGGCACGGTTCGCTGGGGTTTTGCAGTTGCACCGCGCCGCGCCACACGGGGTAGTCGGCATCGGACAGCACGAGGCAGGTGCGGTTGTCCCAGGCCCCCAGGGCGGGGTCGGAGCCGAGGACACACAACCCTAAATTTGAAGGGACGCGGGGAGCGGTGAGGGCAAATTGGACTTGACCAGCGGCTGGGTGTTGGGTGTTCGGTGTTGGGTATTCGGTGTTGGGGGTTGGGTTTTTGGCCTTGCCGCCTTTTTTGGCTTTTGGGGCGGCTTCGGCGGCTACCGCTTCGGCCCGCGCCGGGCGGCGGAACAGGGCTTGGGTGAAGGCGGCGGTGAGGAGTTCGTTTTCGGGGCGGCCGGGCACGCGCCAGTAGTCGGCCAGGCGCAGGGGCGTGGGGCCAGCCAGAGGCAGGTGGCGGTTGGGTCCGGCTTCCCAGGTGGTGCTGCCGCTGTGGTCGTCGCGCAGCAGGTACTTGTAGTCGAGGGAAAGAGTGGTGTCGGGCACCTCAATTTCGTGGCTCCAGCAGCCGGTGGCTTCGTCGTATTGCAGCAGCGGGGCGGCATCGGGCAGCCACCGGCCGAGTTCGGGGGTGCTGCCGCACACGGCCAGGCGCTGGCCAAATTGGGTGCGGTAAGGGAGCGAAAAGCGGATGGTCATGGGGAGAAATTGGGATAAGGAGCGCAAGTTAGGAAGGGATAAAACGCCAGCGTGGTGGTACGGCTTCAACAGTCGTACCACCACGCCGCTTTCCGGCACGCCGCTCCACCCCTACCTTCGCCCCATGACCCCCGCCCCTACCCTGCAACGCCGCCTCGGCCTGGTGCAAGCCACGGCCCTCAACATGATTGACATGGTAGGCATCGGCCCGTTCATCACGCTCTCGCTGGTGATGGGGTTTCTGGGGCCAAATTTCCTGCTGGCCTGGGTGGTGGGCGCGGGTTTGTCGCTGGTGGACGGCCTGATTTGGAGCGAACTCGGCGCAGCCTACCCCGAAGCGGGCGGGTCGTACCGCTTCCTCAAAATAGCCTACGGCGAACGGACGTGGGGGCGGCTGCTGTCGTTTTTGTACGTGTGGCAGACGCTGGTGCAGGCCCCGCTGGTGCTGGCCTCGGGGGCCATCGGCTTTGCCAAATACTTTCAGTACCTGGTGCCGCTGCCGCTCTGGTGGCAGCCCAAGCTGGTGAGCGGGGCCGTGGTGCTGCTCATTGTGGGCCTGCTCTACCGGCGCATTGACCACATCGGGCGGCTGGGCGTGGCGCTGTGGCTGGGGGTGCTGGGACTAATGGGCTGGCTGATTTTTGGGGGCCTGACGCACGCCCACCACGCGGTGGCCTGGCTGCCCGACGGCGGCGTGGCGGCGCTGCCGGGGGTGCTGCTGTCGGCGGCAATGGGGCAGGCGACGGTCAAAACCATTTACTCCTACCTCGGCTACTACAACGTGTGCCACTTGGGGGCCGAAATCAGGGAGCCGCAGCGGGTCATTCCGCACAGCATTTTCCTGAGCATTTTGGGCATTGCGACGCTGTATTTACTACTGAACTGGAGCGTGGGCACGGTCATCCCCTGGGCCGAGGCGCAGCATTCGGAGTTCATCGTCAGCACGTTTGTGGAGCGGCTGTACGGGGCGGGGGCGGCCCAAGTAGCCACGGCGCTGGTGCTGCTGGTGGCGTTTGCGTCGCTGTTTGCGGTGCTGCTCGGCTACTCGCGCATCCCCTACGCGGCGGCGGCCGATGGGGAGTTTCTGCCCGTGTTCGGGCGGCTGCACCCCACCAAGCACTTTCCCTACGTGTCGCTGCTGGTGCTGGGCGGGTTGGGGTTTGCGTTCAGTCTGCTGTTTCGGCTGGGCGAGGTCATTTCGGCCATTCTGGCCGTGCGGATTCTGGTGCAGTTTGTGGGGCAGGCGGTGGGGCTGGTGCTGCTGCGGCGGCGGCGCGGCACGGCGGGCCTGCCGTTTCGGATGCCGCTCTATCCGCTGCCCGTCATCGTGGCGGTGGCGGTGTGGCTGTGGCTGTTTTTCAGCATCGAGGACGGCATCAAGCTGGGCTTGCTGGGGTTGCCGGGGCGGGTGCTGCCGTTTCAGGCAGCGGCCGTGCTGTTGATGGCGCTGGGCGGACTGGCGTTTCTGGGCTGGAACCGGCGGGCGGGGCGGTGGCCGTTTGGGGCAGGGTAGTGAGAATTACGCAGCCAAAACGCGGTTGCCGGGATTCTGCCGGGTGTGGTAAATCGTTAGAAAGCGAACAGCATCGGGAGAAATTTGGTAAATCAATGCATACTCCCGTCTAAAAATTGCCCTTCGCACTGATTCTACCGTGTCCACGCCGCGCTGAAAAGCAGGATATGCCGCCGGAAAGGGGGCAATAATGTCACAACAAAAATCAATTGTTGCCGCTGAAAAGGCGTGGCCTTTGGCTACTTGATGCCGCCCTAAAAACTGTTCGATTTTACTCAAGTTGTTCAGGAACGACTTTTTGAAAATCACTTTTCGGCCCGCGACAATCATAGTCCCAAATAGGCCCGGGCCTCTTCCACGCTAAGGTCGTCCGAATCTTCGGCTTCCCGCAAGCGTTGTTCCCATTCTGCGGGCGAAGCAGCCGGGCCGGGCAATGCTTCCAAATCGGATTCCAAATAAAACAACGTTTTTTGCTGCAATTCGCGCAAGGCCGCCAGCACGGCGGCTTCGTCGGCTTCGTCGGGCAAGAGGAGGGTGATGGATTTCATGCTTCTAATTTACGCCAAAAACAGTGGAATGACTCATTTTGTCCGGCCAAGCCAGCGGTGCGCCGTGCAACACAAATTTTGGGGCGAACCCATCGGCTGCTCAAGCCGGAACTACCTCAAAGCGTAATTTTCTGCTGGCTGATGTCGCGTCGGGCGTAGTGGAAATACACAAAGACCACCGCCTCGCCCGTCACTTGGTAAAGCAGCACGTACTCGCGCCGAAACACCGCCCGGCGCAGTACTACCGTGGGCAGCCGGGGATGGACATACGCTGGAAAACCTTCTGGAATGGTGGCTACCGTGTTGTAAGCGAAGTCAAAAACGGCTTGGGTGAACGCCCGGCCTTGACGGCCGCCGTTACGGCCGAGGTATTTCTCTACCCTCAGTAGCTCGTCCAGAAATTTCTGGCGAAAATCCGGGCGTAAGTTCCGCACCGCTACAGGCCCAGGTACGCCTTGGCCTGGTCGGCCGATAGCACCGGCGAATCCAGTGCTTGCCGTAGTTCGGCAGCAAACTCTTCTTCCGAAAGCGGGGCCAATAGGTTGTTGGCAGCGGGGGCGAAGGTGATGAGGTGCTGACGCAGTAAATCGGCCAATGCCGCATGAACAGCTGAGTCGGTGTTGTCGTCGGGAACTCCTAAGATGTACGTTCGCATGGGGCAGATGTGAATTGGAGGATGCTAATTTACGCCAAAAAAAATCCGCAAGGAATTGGCCCCGGATGCCCCGGCCCCAACCCTTGCGGATTCTTCAACTTGGCACGCGAATGCTATGCCCGGCGCAGCGCGTCGCGGATTTCCATCAGCAACAACTGGTCTTTCGAGGGGCCGGGTTCCACCACGGCCACTTCCACGGGCGCTTTCTTGGTGCTGTTGGCGGCTTTCACAATCAGGAAGATGATGAAGGCGATGATGAGGAAGTTGATGACGGCGTTGATGAACAGGCCCACTTTCATTGGCCCGGCCACGATGGTCGAGAAGTCGGCGTGGCCCAGGAACAGGCCCACCACGGGCATGATGATGTCGTCGGTGAGGGAGCTGACGATTTTGCCAAAGGCGGCACCGATGATGACCCCCACGGCGAGGTCGAGGACGCTGCCTTTGGCGATAAATTCTTTGAATTCGGATACGAGACCCATAAGAGAGAGGGGGGGGGAAAAGTTGTGCGGCGGACTATCCGGCGCTTGGTGCTGCAAAGGTGGGGAATTGTTGGGGCAATAAGCCGTACTATCGTTCAACGCACCGCTTGGCTCCGCCAACTTCCGCCTCCGGCCGACAAATCCGCCGGCCCACGCAGCGCACCCGCACCCGTACCTTTGGCCCCGGTCTTTTTACCCCCTTCGCCCGTGACGACTTACGAAAACCTGCTCTACGACCTGGACCCGGCCACCGGCATCCTGACCCTGACCCTGAACCGCCCCGCCAAGCTCAACGCCCTGAACGTGGCCACCGTTGCCGAGCTGGACGCGGCCGTTCAGGCGGCCCTGGCCGACCCGGCCGTGCGGGCCATGCTGCTCACCGGCAGCGGCGAAAAAGCGTTTGTGGCCGGGGCCGACATTGCCGAACTCGCCCGCCTCACGCCCGCCCAGGCCCAGGGCACGGCCGAGCGCGGCCAAGCCGCCTTTGCCCGCCTCGAAACCAGCCCCAAGCCCACCCTGGCCGCCGTGAACGGCTTTGCCCTGGGGGGTGGCTGCGAACTGGCGATGGCCTGCCAGATGCGGGTGGCCTCGGACAATGCCCGCTTCGGCCAGCCCGAAGTGAACCTGGGCCTGCTGCCCGGCTACGGCGGCACCCAGCGCCTGCCCCAACTGGTGGGCCGGGGCAAAGCCCTGGAATTGTTGCTCACCGCCGACCCCGTGAAGGCCGACGAAGCCCTGCGCCTGGGCCTGGTGAACCACGTGGTGCCGCTGGCCGAATTGCTGGACTTTTGCCGGGCGCTGCTGCTGAAAATTCTCGGCAAGGCGCCGCTGGCCGCCGCCCTCGTCATTGACTGCGTGAACGCCCACTACGCCAAAGACCGCGACGGCTACCGCACCGAAGTCGAAGCGTTCGGGCAAGCCTTTGCGACGGATGATTTCCGGGAAGGCACCACCGCGTTTGTGGAAAAGCGCCCGGCGGTGTTCACGGGCAAGTAGGCCATGTCCATCGCGCGGCGGCTGGCTTCCCAAACGGCCATTTACGGCCTCAGCAGCATCGTGGGGCGGGTGCTGACCTACCTGCTGGTGCCCATGTACACGGCTTACTTTGCGGCGGCCGAATACGGCATCGTGACCGGCCTGTACGCCTACGTGGCCTTCCTGAACGTGGTGTTCACCTACGGCATGGAAACCACGTTTTTCCGCTTCGCCAACCGGCCGGGGGCCGACCGCCGCGACCTTTATAACCGCGCCCTGACGCTGTTGCTGCTGACCACGCTGGGCCTGACGGCCCTGCTGCTGGCCCTGCGCGGGCCGGTGCTGGCGCTGCTCGACATTCCGGCCAGCCACACGCAATTTGCCACCTGGGTGGCCCTCATTCTGGGGCTGGATGCGCTGGCGGCCCTGCCCTTTGCCCGGCTGCGGCTCGAGGACCGGGCGCGGCAGTTTGCCACCGTCCGGCTGGTCAGCATCGGGCTGAACGTGGGGCTGAACCTGTTTTTTATCGTGCTGTGCCCGGCCGTGGTGCAGGGCAAATTCCTGGCGGGGTGGCAGCCGCTGGTGGCCCGCGTCTACGACCCCGGCCTGGGCGTGGGCTACGTGTTTTTGAGCAACCTTGTGGCCTCGGCGGCCACGCTGCTGCTGCTGGCCGGGCAGTGGCGGGACTTCCGCCCGCGCCTGAGCCTGGCCTGGCTGCGGCCGGTGCTGGCCTACGCTTTCCCGCTGCTGCTGATGGGCCTGGCCGGCATGGTGAACGAAACCCTGGACCGGATTCTGCTGCCGCGCTGGCTGCCGGTGGGCTTCTACCCCGGCCGCAGCAGCCTCACGGCGGTGGGCATCTACGGGGCCTGCTACAAGCTCAGCATTTTCATGTCGCTCGTCATTCAGGCGTTTCGCTACGCGGCCGAGCCGTTCTTTTTTTCGCAAAGCACCGAGAAAAACTCGCCCGCCACCTTTGCGCTGGTCCTGAAATGGTTTACGCTCTGCTGCGCGGTTATTTTTGTGGGCATCAGCCTGAACGTGGAAGACTTCGGGGCGCTGTTTCTGCGCCGCGCCGAGTACCGCGAGGGGCTGGCCGTGGTGCCGGTGCTGCTGCTGGCCAACCTGTTTTTGGGCGTGTACTACAACCTCTCGGTCTGGTTCAAGCTCACCGACAAAACCTACTACGGCACCTACATCGGGGCCGGCGGGGCGGTGCTGACGGTGGCCCTCAACTTTTTGCTGATTCCGGTGCTGGGCTACCTGGGCTGCGCCATTGCCACGCTGGTGTGCTATTTCACGATGGCCGTGGGGTGCTGGCGGCTGGGCGAGCGGCACTTCCCGGTGCCCTACCCCGTGGCCCGGCTGGGCCTGTGGCTGGGGCTGGCGGTGGTGCTCGTGGCCCTGGGCGGGGGCGTGGAAGTGGGCGGCTGGTGGGCGCGGCACCTGTGGCATTTGGGCCTGACGGGGGCGTTCGGGCTGGCGCTGTATGGGGTGGAGCGGCCGCAGAAATCCTTGCCCTCAACCGCGTCTTAGCTAATGGTGACCATCGAAACCTTCGAGGAAGGGGTACTTATCTTCACTTTTCGGCTAACATCTTACGTCATTGAGGGCATTGCCGACGTGCGCATTGGCAACCAGGTGCTGCACTTGGACCAGTTGCACTTGCAAGGGGCGGCGATGAACCAAATAGGTCGGGCCGCGTTGTGGCAATGCGCGCGCGAGTTGGGGCAATTATTTCAGGTAACAACCGTCGTTATTCAGGGTGGTCGCCGCACCACCGGCAAAATGAAAGGCCAGGTGCCCCGCCCCATTACCATTCACCTCTAACCAGAAATTTATGACTGCCATTGTATTGAACGGCTGGCGCGAGGGCTTGCAAAAAGTTTCGCTTACCAAGTTGCAAACTAAATTGCTCCACAAGTCGCTCAAAGAAGCGAAGGAAAACGTGGACCGCTTGCTGGCGGGGCAGCGCATCGAATTGCAGGTCGAAGACCGGGCGCTGGCGGCGGATTTTGTGGTTCAGGCCCAAGCGTTGGGCGCGGCTTGCCAGTTGGGGTAGGCTGCCCTCTCCCCCCAAAAAAGCCCGGCGCGGAAGGTTCCGCGCCGGGCTTTTCGCCAAAAAAACCGCCCCGCCTACGCCGGCACGGCGATGCTGAACGTGGCACTTTGGGCCCCGTTGGCGTGGTCGTGGTCCATGTAGAAGGCGTAGTAGTCGCGCTGCTCGGCTTGGCCGGGCACGAGGTTGGGGCGGTTGTCGAGGTAGGGCGCGTAGGTGTCGGCCCCGAGGAAGGTGTATTCGGTTTCGGTGCCCCGGCGGCAGTAGAGGTGAATGCCCTGGTGGCCGTGCTTGAGAAACTCCACCTTGGCGTGGCCCGCGTCGAGGCTGATTTTTAGCTCCGGGGTTTTGGCGGCCACTTTGGCTTGGCCGCTGGTGGGGTCGGCGGTTTCGGAGCCGGTCATTTCCAGGTCGGCGAGTTGGGCGGCGGTGATGCCGGGGTAGTTGCGCAAGGTTTTGGCCAGGGCGCGGGCGTTGGCTTCGCTCAGCGGGGCCTGGGCGGCCAGGGTGTCGGAAGCGGCTTTGAGCTTTTTGCTGGCTTCGTCGAAGGCCAGGCGGGCCGCCACGTATTTTTGGGCCGAGTCCACGGCCGCATCGGCGGTGGCTTTGTCCAGTTTGAGGGCGGCGGCAATGCCCGGCAGCAAAGCCACCAGGTTTTGGTAGAAGGCCAGGAGTTTGGCCGCAACGCTAGGAAACCAGTCTTTAACCATGATTACAAGGGGTTTTGGTGGATGGATGGACAATGATACGACAAAAAATTAACCCAGCAGGGTACGCCGGACTCCCGTCATGCCTTGATGGGAGCCCGGCGTGCCTTTCTGGGTTCCCGGCACGGCACGCTAAGTTCCCGGCACGGCGTGCCGGGAACTTGGCGTGCCGTGCCGGGAACTTGGCGTGCGGTGTGGGGAACTTGGCGTGCCGTGCGGGGAGCCCGCTACGGCGCGGCGGGCTTCCGGGCAGCGCCCAACCGGCCCGACGGGCTTGCAGGCGGCCCGGTCCGGCGGGCGAAGCCCGTCGGGCCGGTTGGCTAGTTGGCTTGTTGAGCAGCGCCCAACCGGCCCGACGGGCTTGCGCCCGCCGGACCGGGCCGCCGCTACCTTTGCGCCCATGCGCCTCCCCGTCCACAACCATTCGCCCCACCCGCTGCCCGCATACCAGACCGCCCACGCCGCCGGCCTCGACCTGCGGGCGCACCTGCCCGAAGCCCCCGTCACGCTCGGCCCGCTGGAACGGCAGCTCATTCCGACCGGCCTGCGCCTGGAAATTCCGGTGGGCTACGAGGGGCAGGTGCGGCCCCGCAGCGGGCTGGCCGTGCAGCACGGCATCGGCATCGTGAACAGCCCCGGCACCATCGATGCCGACTACCGGGGCGAAGTGCGGGTGCTGCTCGTGAACCTGTCCAACGAGCCGTTCACCATCAACGACGGCGACCGGATTGCACAGCTGGTGGTGGCCCGGCACGAAGTCGTCGAGTGGCAGCCGGTCGAAACCCTGAGCGCAACCGAACGCGGCGCGGGCGGGTATGGGAGTACCGGCAAGTAAGGCGGCTCCTTACCTTCGCAGTAATAACATGGCCAGCACGTCGTGCTGAACGCAGCGGAGCGGAGTTGAAGCACCTGCCCGCCCCACTAATCTTCCTGCTCAACGATTGGTTTACTGCTGCGCTAAAGCTGCTTCAACTCCGCTCCGCTGCGTTCAGCACGACGTGCTGCCGATTTCCTTAACCGCTACGTAATTTTACCCCCACATGAAAATAATCGTCCCAATGGCCGGCATGGGCAAGCGAATGCGCCCCCACACCCTCACCGTTCCCAAACCCCTCATCCCGATTGCGGGCAAGCCCATTGTGCAACGGCTGGTCGAGGACATTGCCAAGGTCTGCGGCGAAGCCGTGGACGAGGTGGCCTTCATCGTGGGCCGGTTCGGGGCCGAGGTGGAACAGCGCCTGGTTAAAATCGCCGAATCGGTGGGCGCGAAGGGCACCATTGTGTACCAGGACGAGCCGCTGGGCACGGCCCACGCCATTCTCTGCGCCCAAGCCAGCCTGCGCGGCCCGCTGGTGGTGGCCTTTGCCGACACGCTGTTCAAGGCCGATTTCACGCTCGACAGCCGCGTACCCGGCACCATCTGGGTGCAGCAAGTGGCCGACCCGCGCCCCTTCGGCGTGGTGAAACTCAACGAGGCGGGCCAGATTACGGAGTTCGTGGAAAAGCCCCAGGAGTTCGTGTCCGACCTGGCCATCATCGGCATTTATTATTTCCAGGACGGCGAATACCTGCGCGCGGAGCTGCAATATTTGCTGGACCACGACATCAAGGACAAAGGCGAGTACCAACTCACCAACGCCCTCGAAAACATGAAAAACAAGGGCACCGTGTTTGTGCCCGGCCGCGTGAGCGAGTGGCTCGACTGCGGCAACAAGGACGCGACGGTGTTCACGAACCAACGCTACCTCGAATACCTCCAGGAGCGCGGCGAAAAGCTGGTTTCGGCCACCGCCACCATCACCAATTCGGTGCTGATTGCGCCGGTGTACGTGGGCGACCACGTGACCATTACCAATTCGGTGGTGGGGCCGCACGTGTCGGTGGGGGCCAATGCGACCGTGCGCAACGCCCGCATCTCCAACTCGCTGCTCCAAACCTCGGCCACCGTGGACAGCGCGGTGGTGGATAATTCGATGGTCGGAAATTTTGCCAGCGTGACCGGCACGGCCCACGATTACAGTTTGGGGGATTACAACCAGGTGAAGGTGTAAAACAAGTACCCCGCACCGTTTCCTGTCGTTTTGCGTTACCCGCCCACCACCAGGGCTATTCATTATGCGTCATTTCGTTGCCGGCTTGTTTCTCACCGCCTTCCTGGCCGGTCCCGCCCTGGCCCAAACGACCGCCCCCCTGAGCCGCAAAGAGCGCCGCGAACTAGCCAAGCGGGCCGAAGCCGAGGCCAAACGACCCAAAGCGGTGCTCACCGAACACGACCGCGAAGCCGCCGAAGCCCTGTTCGTGGACGGCGTGAAATTCGTGCTGCTCGAAGACTACCCCAAAGCCCTGGAGCGGCTGCTCAAAGCCTACGCCCTCAACCCCGACAACGCCGCCATCAGCTACAAAATAGCCGAGGCCAGTATGCTGAGCGGCAACGTGCGCGATGCCCAGAACTACGCCCAGGCCGCCATTCGGCTCGACCCGAAAAACAGCTACTACTACCTGTTGCTGGCCCAGATTCAGGTGACGCAGAAGCAGTACGATGCCGCCGCCCAGACCTACGCCACGCTGATTAAGGCGGTGCCCAATTCGGGCAGCTACCTCTTCAACCTGGCCGACCTGTACCTGGCCCAGAACAAGCTGCCCGAAGGGCTGGCCACGCTGGACCAGGCCGAGAAAGAATTTGGGCCGGTGGACGAAATTGCCTTCAAAAAGCAGCAGATTTACCTCAAGCAAAACAAGCTGGACCTGGCCATTGCCGAAGGCCAGAAGCTGATTGCGGCCAACCCCGCCGAGCCGCGCTACATCCTGGCCCTGGCCGAAATGTACGCCTCCAACAACCGCCTGCCGGAGGCCATCCGCACCGCCCAGCAGGCCCTGAAGGTGGACCCCGACAGCCCCCAGGCCCACCTGCTGCTGGCCGATGCCTACCGCCAGCAAAAGCAGCCCGCCGAGGCCGAGCGCGAAATCCGGCTGGCCTTCGCCTCGCCCGCGATGGACATCGACGACCAGGTGCGGATTCTGGTCGGCTACATCAAGCAACTGCCCGACCCGGCCGTGACCCAAACGGCGCTGGACCTGGCGGCGGCCACCGTCCGCGCCCACCCCAAAGAAGCCAAAGCCTACGCCGTGGCCGGCGACATCCAAACCCTGACCGACCACAAGCGCGAAGCCCGCGACACCTACTTGCAGGCGCTGCGGTTCGACAATTCCAAGTTCCAAATCTGGCAGCAGGTGGTGCTCATTGATGCCGAGCTGAACCAGACCGATTCGCTGCTCGCGCACTCCGACCGGGCGCTGGAACTGTTCCCGAACCAAGCCTCGCTGTGGTTTTACAACGGCGTGGCCCACCTGCTCAAAAAGCAGCCGCAGAAGGGCGTGAAAGCCCTGGAACACGGCCGCAAGCTGGTGAGCGAAAACCTGGAATTGCAAACCCAGTTTGATGCCCAGTTGGGCGATGCCTACCACGAATTGAAGGACGATGCCAAATCCGATGCCGCCTACGAAGCCGTGCTGGCCGCCGACCCCAACAACGTGCAAGTGCTGAATAACTACAGCTACTACCTGTCGCTGCGCGGCGTGAAGCTGGACCGCGCCAAAGAGATGTCGGGCCGCGTGATTCGCAAGTTCCCGACCAGCGACACCTACCTGGACACCTACGGCTGGGTGCTGTACAAACAGAAGGACTACGCCGGGGCCAAACCGATTTTTGAAAAAGCAGTGGCTACTACCAAAGATGCGTCGGTTGTTGAACACTACGGCGACGTATTGTGGCAGCTAGGCGACCACGAACAAGCCGTGACCGAATGGCAACGGGCGAAGAAAACCGGGACCGGCTCGGCGTTTCTGGACCGTAAAATCCGCGACCGGAAGCTGTACGAATAGGGTGCGGGGCTTGCCCCCGCCCGTCGCTGAACGGTTAGCGTTCGGGCGACTCCTACGATTCGGGCGGGGGCAAGCCCCGCACCCTACTTTTATGACCATGAAAATTCCTGTCCTGCTCCTGGCCCCGCTCCTGCTAGTCGCCTGCCACCGCAAAATGGCCCCTGCTACCGCAACCACCAGCCCGGTTTCCAAATCGGTAGCCGTGAAGTCGGCCGATGCCGTGAAAGCCACCAACACGGCTTTTCAGTACCTGAGCGCCAAAGGCAAAGCCCAGGTAGAAATCAAGGGCGACCTCAAAAGTGCCAACCTCAACCTGCGCCTCAAGCGCGACAGCGCCATCTGGGTGTCGGCCTCGCTGCTGGGCATCGAGGGCGTGCGGGCCTTGCTCACCACCGATTCGGTGCGGGTGATTAACCGGCTGGAAAAAACCTACTTCGCGGGCGGTTACGACTACCTGAGTCGTCTGCTGCAAGTGCCCGTAAGCTTCGCCCAAGTCCAGGCCCTTTTGCTGGGCGACTACCTGCCCGCCCCCGCCGGCACCACCCCCACCGTGGCCGCCGAAGCCACCAGCCAGCGGGTGCGCTACCCCCAGGCCAGCACCGTGGTCGAGCAACTGTTGCAGGCCAGTGGCCGGATGCAGCAACTTCGCTTGAGCGAGGCCGCCAAGCAGCGCGAAATGACCGTGGACTACGCCGATTTCAAGGCCCTGGACGGACCGGACAGCTTGCCGTTTGCCTACAAAACCAGCATTCGGGCGCAACAGGCAAAGGCCAGCACCACCGCTACGCTCGACTACTCGAAGGTGGTGGCGGGCGATGCGCGGCTTAGTTTTCCGTTCAGCGTTCCGGCCAGCTACAAGAAAATGAAGTAGTTTTGGGCTTCGAGCGCCGGTTGGCGGCGGGCCGGTGGAAGCTGGCAGTTTGGGTTTTTGGTTGATTACAAAGGTGAACATCGGCTGCCGGTTTTGTGCAAAATGTGGGCTGTGGCTGGCGCTAACGCTATGGCTGGCTGGCCCGGCAACGGCGCAACACAGGCGGCGGGCGGCGGTGCCCGGCCGGCCGGCCAAACCGGCGCTCCGGCCTCGCCCAGTCGACCGCACCAGCCAAACCCCCAAAAGCAAGGAGCAACTCGAGCGCGAACGCCGCCAGAACCTGCGCCAACTGAAGGCCACGAGCCGGGCCTTGACCCAAACGAAGGCCCGGAAAAAAGCCAGCCTGGGCGAGTTGAACGTCATCAAGGAGCGGCTGACGGTGAAAAAGGAGGTTATCACGTCCATTTCCACCCAACTCCACGGCATCGAAAACAACGTGCAGCGCACGGCCGCCCAAGTGCTGCAAACCCAGAAAAGCCTGGCCGAACTGAAGGCTGAGTACGCCCGGATGCTGTACACGGCTTCCAAAACGGCCAGCGGCTTCAACCGGCTGATGTTCTTGTTTGCGGCAGAGTCGTTCAACCAGTTTGCGCTGCGGCTGCGCTACATCCGGCAATACACCGAGGAGCGGCAGCAGCAAGCGGCCCGCATTGTGGGCACGCAGTCGCGCCTCAACCAGCAGCTTAGTGGCCTCACAGTGCAGCAGCAGCGCAAGAGCAAGCTTCTGAACACCCAGCTTTCGGAAAACCGCAACCTGCTCAACCTCAAAAGCCAACAGGCCGATGTGGTGGCTCAACTGAGCCAGCAGGAACAGGGCCTGCGCCAGCAACTGGCCGTGCAGCAAGAAGCCGTGCGTCGCCTCGACAATTTGATTGCCAGCCGGGTGCGGGCCGAAATCACGCGGGCGGCCCGTGCGGCCCGCCTCGCGGGCCGCAGCAACCACGCCCCCACCGGCAACTCCAAACCAGAACCAGGCAACGACCCCACGGCCGCCCCCGAAACTGACGCGACCGAAACCGCCGCCGACCGCCGCGCCAGCCGCATTGCCCTCACGCCCGAAACGGCCCTCGCCTCGACCAAGTTTTCGGGCAACAAGGGCCGTCTGCCGTGGCCGGTGGGCCGGGGGTTTGTCAGTCAGCACTTCGGCCAGCACCCCCACCCGGTGCTGAAAAACGTGGTGGTCGAAAACCGGGGTGTGGACATTCAGACTGCTGCCGGCGAGGCCGTGCGGGCGGTGTTTGATGGCAAAATATTGACCATTACCAACATTCCGGGCATGAACACCATCGTCATGGTGCAGCACGGCGACTTTTTCACCGTGTATGCCAAGTTGAATAGCGTGAGTGTGCGCGAAGGGCAGCAAGTAAGCGCCCGCGAACCTATCGGCACGGTGGCGGCCGATGCTGACGGCACTTCGGAAGTGCAGTTTCAAATTTGGCATAATTCGGCCAATTTGAACCCGGAAACCTGGTTGGGGCGCAAGTAGGGAGCGGCGGTAGCTGGGGTGCGTCGCAGACGCACCCCAGCTACCGCCGCTCCCTAACGCAAAAAAACCTTCACCACGAGCGAAGGTCTTTCTGAGCTATGAAAACAAACTTAGTCATTTCCCTGGCCCTAGCCGCTACCTGAAAACAGGCGGCGGCCAGCGTTGCAGTGAATAACCGTGGTAAAAGTCGGGGAAAAACTTGACTTATCCCAACAATTCCCACTGAATAAGCCAAAAGATTTTGGCAATTTGGCTTGATTCAAGGAAAAATTGCTGATTTTCAAGCTCATAAAATATTGAGCCGGTTTAGCAAATTTGCCTTGTACGAGTTGCCAATGGCGATTTCGGCGGGCTGCTCGGCTTGATGGGTGGCCAATTGCAACACGTCGCCGTCGATGGCCAGGATGCGGTCGAGTTGGGCAATGTATTTGCGGTGGACGCGGGCAAAGTGGGCAATCGGCAGCTTCAGCTCCATCTGCTTCATGGTGGCATAAATTGTGACGCGGCCCAAGCTTTCGGTGTACAGGTTCACGTAGTCTCCCAGTGCCTCGACATAATAGATGTCGGCGGCGGGCAGGCGCACCAACCGCTGGTCTTGCTTGATGAACACTTCGGGGCGGGCCGTGGTGGGCGGCGCGACCCCGTTGGGAACGGTTTCGGCGGTAGGGGTCAGGCGGGCAACGGCCAGCCGGGCCAGCCGGTGCAAACCATCTTTTTGGGCATCGCTCAAGCAGCCTGGCAGGGTACCAAGCAGCACCAACACGCCCACAGTGAGGCCATTTGGGTTGAGCAGGGACAACGTGGCCCCAAACTGCCAGGCATCGGCCAATGCCCCGCCCAAGTATGGAGTCAGGTTGGAGTATTTGGTTAAATCGGCCACTTCGTGCAGCCCACCGGGCTGGTCGGCCGACAGCCGCTGTTGCAGGGCATAGGCAGCTGGCTCGTGAGCGGGCGCTAGGCCAATGCTGGCTTGGAAACGGCCGGTGTCGATGGTTTCGGTCAGGGCTACGGCCGCCACTGGCACGTGCGCCAAAAGCGCGGCCAGCCACACCAAGTCGTCGAGCACGGCGGTGGCATCGCCGGGCCGCACGGCCGAGCCACTGCTGACCAGTTTTTTGGTGCCCGGTGGCCGGCCAACCTTTCCCGCAGGACGATTATGGGGTGTACTGAGTGAGTTCATTAGCAAAAAATGGACACCGGAAAGCGTTTCTCGCACAACCCGGCGGCTTCTGATAGATTGGGCAAAGCTATGAAGCCTTTCAGGGCACGGTTGCCAGTTGCGCCAGACCGTGCCTTAAACTCGCTGAATTGATTGTCAGACCATACTAAAAGAGTATGGGGAAGCGCCCGCATCCCGCCTCTAAGCTTGTTATTTTGGCTTATTGGTGACCTTTGGCGATATCTTTGCCGTTCCAATTCGGTCCCAAGCGGCCGTTTTTCCGTATAGGGAACATCTCTCACTTTATTGGGCTGGCCCGGCTGGCTTTCTGTTCATGTTGTACTCTTTGTTTCTCATCGGCTCGTTCGGCACCACCGAAATGCTGCTCATTCTTTTTGTCGTCATCCTGTTGTTCGGGGCTAAGCGCATTCCAGAGTTGTTCAAAGGCATGGGCCAGGGAGTGCGCGAATTCAAGGATGCCAGCAAGGAAAACGAGGCACCTGCCCCGCCCCAGCAGCAACAATACCCGGCGCAACAGCCCGGCTACCCGCCACAGGGCTATGCCCCGCAACCCGGTTACGCGCCCCAGCCCGGCTACGCACAGCCCGGCCAGGCCCAACCCGGCTACCCCCCCCAGAATTATCCGCAGCAAGATTACCCGCCGCAGGGGTATCCGCAACAAAGTTACACGCAGCCACCGGCGAGTCCGGCCCCGAACGAACCGGCCCAGCCGTTGTCGTAACACTTGTCCTGTCACCCGTTTAGGCGAGGTGCTGGTCTGATTACCCACTACCTACTACTAACTACTTCTCATGCCCACTCCTCTGTTTTTGTTTCTAGGCGACATCGGCGGCTCCGAGCTGATTTTGATAATGGTCGTCATCCTCGTGTTTTTCGGGGCCAATAAAATTCCCGAACTAGCGCGGGGCCTCGGCAAGGGCATCCGCGAGTTCAAGGATGCCAGCACCGAAATCCGCAAGGAATTTGAGAATGCCGGGCAGCCCCAGCAAGCCCCTTATGGCCCGCCACAACCCTACCCGGCCCAAATGCCCTACGCGCCGGCGGCGCTTTCTGCCGCGCCGGTAGCCGACGCGACTGGTGTGGGCCCGGCCGCGCCAGCCGCCGAATACGTAGCCGAACCCGCCCCGCCCGTTGCGTCTGCGCTGCCGCCCAACCTGGCCCCCGAAGGCACCCAGCCACGCCAGCCCTATGTGCCCGCCGCGCCCGATGCCTAAGCCGCCCGGCCGTACTTTTGCGCTTGCAAACTAACCTGCAACTACCATCGCCGTGCTGGCGGTGGTAGTTTTTTGTGTAATAACACCCTGCCTGTGAAACGTTTTTCCTCCCTTGCCGAAGTCCGCGAAGCCCTGTCAGGCGGCGCTACCTGCGTCCAACTCGTTGATTATTACCTGGACAATATTGCCCGGCAAAACGGGGAGCTGAATGCTTTTCTGGAAGTGTGGCCCGCCGAAGCCCGCGCCCAGGCCGCCGCCGTGGATGCCAAACTGGCCGCTGGCACCGCCGGGCCGCTGGCAGGCATGGTGCTTGGGCTGAAAGACGTGCTAGCCTACGCGGGCCACGCGCTGCAAAGCAGTTCGCGGATGCTCGACGGGTTTAAGTCGCTGTTCACGGGCACGGCCGTGCAGCGGCTGCTCGATGCCGACGCTGTTCTGATTGGGCGGCAAAACTGCGACGAGTTTGCGATGGGCGGCAGCAACGAAAGCTCGTACTTCGGCCCCGTCCGCAATGCCGCCGACCCCAGCCGGGTGCCGGGCGGCAGCAGCGGTGGCTCGGCCGTGGCGGTGCAGGCCGATATGTGCCTGGCCTCCATTGGGTCCGATACGGGCGGCTCGGTGCGGCAACCGGCGGCCTTTTGCGGCGTGGTGGGCTTCAAGCCTACGTATTCGCGCATTTCGCGCTACGGGCTGGTGGCGTTTGCGTCGTCGTTCGACCAGATTGGCCCCATCACCCGCTCGGTGGCCGATGCGGCGCTACTGCTGGAAATAATGGCCGGACCGGACGGCCTGGACAGCACCGCCAGCCAGCGCGAGGTGCCCGCATATAGCCAACTGCTGGCCCCGGCCGAGCACTACCGCATTGGCTACGTAGCCGATGCGGTTGACAACGCGGGCCTGAACCCCGAAATCCGGCAGGCGCTGGAAACCCAACTCGACACGCTGCGCGGCCAGGGCCACGTAGTGGAAGCGGTGGATTTCCCCTACCTGGACGTGATGATTCCGACTTATTACATCCTCACCACCGCCGAAGCCAGCTCCAACCTGAGCCGCTTCGACGGGGTGAAATACGGCTACCGCGCCCCCGATGTGACGGACCTCGAATCACTCTACAAAAAGAGCCGGGGGCAGGGCTTCGGGGCCGAAGTGCAGCGGCGCATCATTCTGGGCACCTTTGTGTTGAGCGCCAGTTACTACGATGCGTACTACACCAAAGCCCAGCGGGTAAGGCGGCTCATCAAGGAAAAAACCGACGAACTGCTGCGGCAATACGATTTCCTGGTGCTGCCCACTACGCCGACCACGGCCTTCAAAATTGGCGAAAAGCAAGACCCCGTAACGATGTACCTGGCCGATATTTTCACGGTGCAGGCTTCACTGGCCGGGGTTCCCGCCGTGTCGGTGCCGGTGGGAGTTGATGCAGAAGGGATGCCCATTGGGCTGCAAATCATGGCCGGAGCATTCCGGGAAGCGGAGTTGCTGGCCTTTGCAGGAATTATTCAGTAATTAATTCATTTAACTTCGCCGCGTTTTATGAGAATAACGCGCGTTATTTGGACAACTGAATGAAACGTAGGCCGGTGAAATAGTGTATCTTTCGGACACCAAGAATTTTCGTGATGGCCACCGCCCCAAAAAAATCAACCACCCTGAAAGCCGGCAACGAGCTGACCGGAAGCGCCGCTGCTGGCCGCGCCAAACCGAAAAGCTGGAAGCCGGCCAAGTCGCGCATCGTGCCGGGCCTCTACCAGGGCCGCCTACTCATCGCGCCCGACTTTTTTGAGCCGCACGAAACCCCGCCGGGCCTGGAGCGCAAGGCGGCATGAAGTACCTGCTCGATACCAACGCTTTCATTGCTCTTCTTGGCGACCCCACTTTGCTGAGTGCCAACTACCAGCGTCTGGTCGTCAATCCCGAAAATCAGTTCGTTCTCAGCCCGGCCAGCATTTGGGAAATGGCTATCAAGGTGCGGCTGGGCAAGCTGTCTTTCCACGGCGGTCTCACCCTGGACGAAATTACCACTGCGGGCCGCAGCAGGCAGGGCATTCGCTTGTTGCCCATCAAGCAAAGCCACCTCCGCGCCATTGCTCATTTGCCCAAAGTAGCGGGTCACGGCGACCCGTTCGACTTTCTCATCATCGCCCAAAGCCTGACCGAAAATCTGCCCGTGCTTACCACTGACCGCTATTTCCGCGAGTATGGGGTGCGGGTGGTGTAATTAACCCAAGTTGCGGAATAGCCGCGTAGCGGCGACGGGTTGGTAGCGCCAGCCGGAAAAGAAGCGCCAAGCCGCGTAGCGGCGACGGAACCCCTGGGCCATCCGTCGCCGCTACGCGGCTTGGCCCCATTTGGCCCCGCTTGGCTACCAACCCGTCGCCGCTACGCGGCTACTCCGCAACTTGGGTTAATTATTTTGCTCCCTTCGCTGCATTTTCTTTCCTGGTTAGCAGCCGCAGGTTTTCGAGCCTGGTAAGACCTCCCTGGCTGAACGCCTTGATGTGGTCAATTTGAAAATCAAGCTTGTTTTTGCTTCGATAGCCACTGACGTTGCTCACATAGTAATCTTCGGCATCTTGGGAACTTGCAAAAACCTTATTGCTCAACTGTTTCCAGTAATTGGGGTTGTGTTCTCGAATTTCAGCCATACTCATTTCCTCTAAACGCCGCAGTTCCTTGACATCGGTTGGCACGGCGGTAGGACTTCGGAAAAGCTCCGGTTTGCTGATGCGACGGATGGCTAAGTCGATTTCGTTGAGGAAGTACCGTTCGTTGCGGCCAAAGAAAACTTGCCATTCGGCTTGGTTGTCGTTCCAAAGCCGGGTTTTGTATTCCTCTTCCTGCCGTCGCGTGAAGTCGCTGGCTAAAATGTGTTCGGCAATTTTGGTGATGTCGAACCGCTCGCGCTCAGTCAGGGCAACGTAAGACGGCACCGCTTCGCGCTGGTGATAATACTGTAGCACGTCGCGCACATCTTGCGGGCGGTAGCCGGGGTACAGGTCGTAGCCGTGAAAAAACTCGGCTTCTACCGTTTCGCTTAGCCGGTCAAGCTGCTCCTCCGACAGGTAATCCTCGTTAGAGAACTTTTGCCGGGCAAACAGGGCGGGTAGCGCCTGCAAAAATTCTTGATAAGCTTGTTGAACGTTGTTGTAAACCAGAATCTCGCAGTTTTTTTCGTGCGCCTCTGCCTCATGCACTTTGTCTTTAAACCTATTCAGCAAGGCAAAGTGATAAATGCCGAGTGGCAGCCGTTCGGAGAAAGCAACGTTTTCAAGCCCTTCCCGAGTGGCCTTGTCAATGCTGGCGTTGGTGAGGATGGCAAACTCCTCGATTTTGCTGATGGAAATAATTTTAACCAACTGCTTTTGCGTAGCACGTTGCTGGTCGTTAAAATCAGTGTTTTCCTCAATAAACAGCTTTTCGGGGTTAACCCAAGCGACTTTATCTTGCCAGTTGTCGATGAAGCTGACGATGAACGCTTTCGGGGTGCCGCCCGCTTTTTCGCCTCGTAAGCCTCGCCCAATCATCTGCGTCATTAGCGTAGAAGAAACGGTGGGGCGGGCCAGAAAAATAGTCTGCACGTTAGGCAAATCCGTACCTTCCGTCAGAATATTGACGTTGATAAGCACCTCTAACTCTCCCGTGCGGAAACGGTGAATGATGTCTTTGTTCTGCCTGCTGGAAACAGTGACACCGGTGGCTTGGTCGCGGATGGACGACAATACATATTCGCACCGCACTCCTTGCAACTCAAAGAGCTTTTTCAAGGCAATGGCGTTGTCTTGATTCAGCGCGAACACGAGGGTTTGCCGATACCGCTCCCTGTGCTTCAAGTAACGGCTCACAATGCACCAGTTACGGTCCTTATTTTCAGCAATCGTCTTCGCCGTTGCTTCGCCAATGCTGTTGATGTCAAAATAGCTGATGTTGTTCAGCTCCTGCTCGGTCAGCAGGGCACCCAAATCTATTTCGGTATCCACCCCTTCAAAAAACGGTTGCGATAAAATGCCCTGATTAATGAGGGTCCGCAAATCAGCCTTGTAGATGATATTGTCGGGAAATACTTTGGCCAGCAGCCCTTGCTCGTCTTGCACCGTGCGGAAGGGGGTTGCCGTCAGGCCCACCAACCGGAACCGACGCACGTTGGCCTGTAGGTTCTCGATGAGTTTTCGATAGGTGCGGGCGGTGGCGTGGTGGGCTTCGTCAATTATCAAAAACACCTCGTCTTCATTGCGCAGCCACTGGTCGCGCAGGCGATTGAAACCGGCGTTCAGGCTGTCCTTACTGGCAATAATCAGGTCATCGGTCGGCCGAATGTTCACCGGCTTGTCGTGAATGCCCGATATGATGCGGTAGTTGAACGACGCACGTTTGGGTAAAATATCCTGGTATGCCAGCCGTTTGTGAAAGGTGTCTTTTGCTTGGTCCAGAAGTTCGTGCCGATGGGCAACCCACAGGATTTTTTTGCCCTTATCCAGCAGATTCTTTGCCAGCCAGTAGGCCGCTGTCAAGGTTTTGCCCCCGCCCGTAGGCAGCACCAACAACCCGGCGAACGGCACCTTTTGGGTTTTGCTGATTTGTTGATTTAGCTGCTCGATAGCGTCTTCTTGGTGCGAATACAGGCGCAGGCCGCTTTCCTCACGCGCCACCTGAATGGTGCCGGCGTGGTCGTAGGCCACAGTTTCCTGCCCGGCTTTTTGGAGCAAATCGTCTTTATTCATAAGCCGAAAGGTAATGGATTCGTCTTTGGCAAAGTGCCAAAGCGAAGTGCGGATTTCCCCTTTGTGCGAAAGGGAAACTTCGTGTTCTCGCAAAAAATCCTCAATCTGTTCGATGCGGTCGGCGTTGCGGCGGGCCGCCATGCCGAAGGAAGCAAGAAATCTCTCGGCGCTTCGCAAAGATTTCAGTCCGTTGCTTTTACCTTTCAGGTGAGTGAGCCATTGCTGACAGACTTCCTCGACTTGTTCCGTTGTCATTGGTTGAGATTAAAAGCCCAAAAGTAAGGCAGCGGCATACTTCTGCTGACTTCCCCTCTTCTCGTCTGTTTCTATGCTTTATCCTCTTTACCTCGCGGCTTAAATACCAAAGCCGCGAGGCTCGGCAGAAAACCAGTGGTACCCCCTCGCCCCGCTTTCTTTGCCCGCACCCCAACCATTTCCCCCTTTTTTCGGTAATTCGCATTAAAATCGCCCCAAGCACTAGCGAGTTCACTTCTTATGCTTTACCTTCGTTTTATGAAGCAATGGTTTAAGCTCCGACTCGCCTCCTGGGCCGGCCTCGGCGGGCTGTTGCTGCTGCCCGGCCTGGCGCTGGCACAACAGGCCCCGCCGCCCGATTCGGTGAGCCTGGACCCTAGCCAACTGCTGGAACCGGCCGCCCTGGAGCAACTCCGGCTGCGGCCCGATACGCTGGCCGCCGAACCCCTCCCGGTCATTGACTCGGCGCGGCTGGCCTGGCTGCGGACCCCGCCCACGCTGCGCGACCTGGTGTGCGACCGGGTGGGCTGCCTGGAAACCGACGTGCCGCACCAGTTCAACAACGCCGTGATGGCCTACGTGACGCTGTTCACGGCCCGCAACCGGGCCTATATGCAGCGGGTGCTGGAACGGGAGAATTTCTACTTCCCCATTTTTGAGAAGTACCTGACGCAGTACAACCTGCCCACCGATTTGAAGTACCTGGCAGTAGTGGAATCGTCGTTGATTCCGACTGCGAAGTCACCGGTCGGGGCCACGGGGTTGTGGCAGTTTATGGGGCCGACGGCCGGCGACCTGCACCTGCGCCGCGACGAGTGGGTGGACGAGCGGATGCACCCCGAAAAGGCCACCGAAGCGGCTTGCAAGCACCTGCGCTACCTGTATGGCGTGTTTCACGACTGGGAGCTGGTGCTGGCCGCCTACAACTGGGGCGCGGGCAACGTGCAGCGCGTGATGCGGCGCACGGGCAAAAAAACCTTCTGGGACCTGTACCCCAATCTGCCCGCTGAAACGCGCAACTACGTGCCCACTTTCACGGCCATCATGTACTCCATGAAGTACGCCGAAGCCCACGGGCTGCATTCGGACAAGCTGGCTTATCGCTACGCCGAAAGCCTTGACACGCTGGGCCTGACCGGGCAAGCGTTTGACCTGCGCCGCCTCAGCCGCGCCTGCGGCTACGCCGATTCCACGTACCTGACGCGCTTCAACCCGGAGCTTCGCACAGCGGGGCTGCCAGCGGGCTACCGGCCTTATGTGCTGCGTTACCCGGCTGCCGCCCGCTCCCACCTGGGCGACGTGGACCGGGCTACGCTACTTGCTTACTGCCAGCCGGGCACGGCGTTGCCCGCGCTGCTGGTTGCCCGCCCGGTGCGTTTGGCCGGGGTAGAGCCGTTCCCGACGCGCCCGCTGCTGGCCGCTACCGACGGCCCCCGCGCCGAGGTGGAAACCGAAGCGCCGCGTTTCCGGCGGGTGCAACACAAAGTGAAACGTGGCGAAACGCTGGCCGCTTTGGCCGAACGTTTTGAGGTGAGCCAAACCAAGCTCCGCCACTGGAACGACCTGCCCAAAGGCAGAGCCTTACGGCCGGGGCGAAGTTTGGTGATTTTTGTGTCGCTACCCGCGCCCGCCGCCCTGCGCCCGGCGGTTGAAACTGTTGCCAAAGCAACGTTGCCGCCCCCTGCCGTGCCCGACGAAACTGCCGCTGCCCGCCGCGACCTGGCCGCCGCCAATGCCCGCGAAACGGCCCGCCTCGCCGCGCTGGCCGAGCAGGAACGCCATCAGGAAGCCGAAGTGGCCCGGCTGCGGCAACGGCAAGTCGCTGTGCGCCAAGCCACCGAAAAGGCGCTGGCGCAGGTTGCTGCCGCCCAGGCCGCCCAAGAAAAACTGGTTGGCCAGCAGAAGGCCACTCTCGTTGCCCGGCGCAGCGATGCTGGCAACAATACGCTGCCACTAGCTGCCGCCGATTCTGATGAGGCGAAATTACCTGCGTTGGTGCGCAGTGCGTCGGGTACTGTCCGCTCCCGCCGCACCAAAAACGAGGCCGCACCCAGCAATTACACCGTTCGCAAAGGCGACTACCTCACCCAACTGGCCCGCGAAAATGACCTGACGGTGGCGCAACTCATGGCCTGGAACCAGTTGGAATCCGAAACCGTGGTGCCGGGCCAAGTGCTGCGGCTGCGGGCACCCGAAGCGGCTGAAAAGCTGACAGCCGCTGAAACGCACCGAAACGCGGCGTTGCACAAGGGCACCCTGCAACCCACCCACACCGTGCAGCCCGGCGACACGCTCTACAACATTTCACGCCGGTTTGGGCTGAGTGTGGACGAGTTGCGGGAGCTGAACCACATCACCGGCAACGAGGTGAAGCTGGGGCAGAAGCTGGTGGTGGGGCAAGGGTAGCCGTTCGGCTGGGGTGGGGGCAGCAGGATTCTCAAGTTGGTGTACACGGAGTAGAGACGCCCTAGTTGAAATCTCCGCTTTGAACGGCAACCGTGCAACGACGAAACGCAAAACAGGGCATTTCTACTCCGTTCAGCGAACCATGTACCCAACTGCCGCTCTAAACGAACTGGTCCACCATCCACTGGAAAACGGCCATCACTTGCGTTAATTGAGGCGAAAAATAGACTGTAGGATGCGTGATGGCTTGGTCGTTTTCCAGGCGAATAAACAGCCACTCAGTGCCGATGGTGACGCAGCCGTACACCGGCCCCGGCCGACCAGCCTGGTCGTTGAGTAGTTGCGCGGTCCGCATTTCGGCAATGCACTGCGGAATGCCGTTCAACAGGTCCTGCTTTTTGGCTTCCACCAGCACCACAATGGGCGGGTCGGGCAAGTAAGCATTGGGACGGGCGGCGATGATGAAATCGCAAACCCCGCCCAAGTCACTAGCGTATAGCGGTTCGCCGGAAAAAACCGATATCTTGTCGGCGTTGGCTTGCCATAAGGCATACAGCACGGGCGCTATCAGGGCCTCGGAAATGGCCTTTTCCGATTTTCCCACCGTAGCCGACGCAGATGCAATGTCCCGGTAGGTAGTCAGCCAGCCCGGCAGGGCGTAATCGGGCAAGTTTTCGGGAAGAAAGGCTTGTTGCCGCAGCTTGATTTTCAGCTCGTCGCGCAGAATTTCAAAAGTAACTTGGCTGTAACTGAGCATGGGCGCGGAAAAACGTGAAGGTACGGATGGCGGCATTTGTGCCAGCTACTCCGCTGTCGCTACGGCTTCGGGTGTGCCCGGTTGCCTCGGTTGGGGTCGTAGCCAGCGGCCGGATTGCGGAAAAAGGCAAACCAGACAATCACCAGCACTACGAGGGTGGCCGTCAGCACACCTAGCGTGGCCCCGCTTCGCAGCAGGGTGGAATTGCTGATGAGCTTCACGCCCCAGATGCGCAGGCCCAGCAACACGGCCAGGGCCACTACCAGCAGCAAAATGGCTGCTCCCAAAAGTTGTTTCATGCGCGGTTACAGTTGGTCGAGCCAGGGTTTTTTCTTGGTGTCAAATTCCACTTGGGTGATGATGCCCTCGGTGAGCAACACCTTGAGCTTCTGAAGCTGCTGCACGGGGTCGGCCCCGGCGGGGGCGGCCAGGGCCTCGTCTTTCTGGGTGGCAAACACCCGGCCCAGTTCGGCTCCTGCGCCCAGTTGCAGGCCCGCGCCAGCCAGGCCGCTCTCGTTGCGGGCCGCGTCGCGCAGGGCTTTCAGCTTTTCCAATTCCACGTAGGCCAAGCCCCCGGCGGCGGCAGCCTGCGTGTCGGCCGCGACATCGGCAATGCGGCCAATGCGTTGCTGCGTGGCGGCATCAAACACGGTGCCGTTGATGCGAAAATCGGTCAGTTCGCAGCCAATGCGGGCAAACTCCGGGGCCAGCAACTCGCGCAAACTGGCCGAAAGCGCAGTGAGTTGGGCATCAATGTGCTGGTAGGAAAACTGCGCGGCGGCCAGTTGGGTAACCAGCACCTGCGGCAGACGGCTTTGTAGCAACGCCTTGGCCTGTTGGGTGGTATAATGGTCCTGCTGGCCCGCAATTTCGGCAAAAAACAGGCGGGCATCGGCCAGGCGAAACGAGAAATTGCCGTTGGCCCCCAGTTCCACCGGCAACTGGTACACCGGGTCCAGGTATTTGATGGGCATGGCCGTACCCCAGGGCTGGTTCACCACTTCGGCCTGCCGGAAAAAGTACACCCGCACCTTGTGTTCGCTCTCAAAGCCGGTCCGCAGCTTGGTGAGGGTCGTGAAGAAGGGCGTGTTTTCCGTTTCCAGGTTGTAAATTCCCTCGGCGGTCAGCACGTCGGCCACCCGGCCTTCGTACACCAGCAACGCCCCCTGCCCCGGCCCGACAATGAGCTTGCTGGCATCTTTCAACTCGTCGTTCTCCGACGGAAACTTGCGCAGCAACTCCCCCGGCTGCGGGTCGCCCCACTCAATGACAGCGGCTAACTGGTTACGGAAGAAGCTGAAGCTCATGATTGACAGGGAAAACGTTGGAGAACAAACCGGATTGCCTAGCGGCTAAAGTGCCTTTTCGGGTTGGGTCAGCGCCCCGCTCAGGCTGATGACGAATGCGGCCGAGCCGTCGCGCAGGGCAAAACCGGCCGGGTAGCGCAGGGCCTCGTCGGGCATACTGGGGCTGGGCAGCGGCCGGGTGAAAACGATGGCCCCCGTGCGGGCGTTGAGGCACTGCACGGTGGCAACGGCCGTGGGCGAAGCCGTGGGCTTGAATGCAATGAGGACGTATTTGGAATCGGCGCACAGCACGCGCGGCTCAAAATAAAGCCGGCCGGGGGTGAAATCGGCGTAGGACAACACCCGCGATTCTTTCAGGTCGTAGGTTGTGGTCAGCACTTTGCGATGCGGGTCGGCATCGGTGAAAATTCCCGACCCGCCGTAGTCGTCGTCCCACGAAAAGCGCGGCAGAATTTGGGGGCCGCCGGGGTTGGTGCGGCACACGTATTTGATGAGCAGGAGTTTTTCTTCGGGGTATTCCAGGCTTTTGTCGCTGAAAATAAACCGGGTTTCGTTGGGGCTGCCGGGCCGCAGGCTCTCAAAGCCGTGCCGGGCTTTGTACAAACCGTCTTTGGTGTAAACGGTGCCGGTGCGGGGGAAGAAGTTGAGGTTGCGCCCGTCGTTGGTAAAAATGTCAAAGTAGTCGCCGTAGTCGTCGTCGCCCGCTTCCACGGTAGCCACGCCGCTGGCCAACTCGGATTGGCCCTGAAACAGCGTTTTGGTCACGTCCTTGACCGTGTTGGTGGCGGCATTCACCTGAAAAACGGTGGTTTTGTTGGCAATGCAGTACAGTTCGCCGTTGGTGAAATACTTGATATCAAAATCAATTCGGGTGCTACCAGCCGCTATGGGTACTGGCACTTCCTGCAACACTTCGCCGGTGGCGGCATCGGTAAACACCGCGTAGCTGCTGCTTTTGGTCGCGCCGTTGTAGCTGCGTTCGCCCACCCGAAACAGGCGGGGCTGCTGCTGCGGTGCCAGGAAAAGCTGCGACTCGTCGGCACTGAACGTGTATTTTTCCGCTTCTTTTTCGTCGCTTGCGCCGGTCGTCACGCTGTATTGCGGCCCGGCGTAGGGGGTGGTCTGCCCGCCGCCGGACATGAGGCGCAGGGCCAAAAACAGCAGCAAAGCAACGCCCCCAATGACCCCAAGCACCGCGTTGCGCCTGGCTGGGGCGGTCACGGGGGTTGCGGCGGGCCGCACGGTGTAATTGACGTTGATGTCGTCGTTGTCCAGAAAATATTCCGTGCCGCAATTTTCGCAGCGGAACACATCCGGGCGCACCTCAACCTTCTGGGGGCTGCCGCACTTGGGGCACTGAATTGCTTTTATTGCTTTGGCCATGCAGGTGAATTGACTGCCGCAGGAGGGCGGAAGGCAGGGGGTTGTACGCGCCATGCGCTTCGCCGTTGGGGTGGCCCGGCGGGGCGGAGCTGGTAAACCGCCCGCGCCTGTTGCCCTTCGTACTTTTGCGGCTTGCCCGACCCCGTTTTTTATGCTTAAAATAAACCGACAGGATGCCCTCAACTACCACTCGCAGGAGCCGGCGGGCAAGATTGAAGTGGTGCCGACCAAGCCCGTCAGCACGCAGCTCGATTTGGCGCTGGCCTACTCGCCGGGCGTGGCCGAGCCGTGCATGGAAATTTTCAACAACCCCGACGATGTGTACAAATACACGTCCAAGGGCAACCTGGTGGCCGTGATTAGCAACGGCACGGCGGTGCTGGGGCTGGGCAACATCGGCCCCGCCGCCAGCAAGCCCGTGATGGAAGGCAAAGGCGTGTTGTTCAAAAAGTTTGCCGGACTGGATTGCTTTGACATTGAAATTGATGCCAACGACCCCGACGAATTTATTCGCATCGTGAAGGCGCTGGAGCCAACGTTTGGCGGCATCAACCTGGAAGACATCAAGGCCCCGGAGTGCTTTCGGATTGAAACCGAACTACGGGAGAAGATGAACATTCCGCTGATGCACGACGACCAACACGGCACGGCCATTATCTCGTCGGCGGCGCTGCTGAACGCGCTGGATATTGTGGGCAAGCGGATTGATGGCATTCAAATGGTGGTGAGCGGGGCGGGCGCGGCGGCCATTTCCTGCTTGCGGCTGTACGTGGAACTGGGCTTGAAAAAAGAAAACGTGGTGGTGTTTGACAAGGACGGCATCATCCACGCCGGGCGCACCGATTTGGCCGCCATTCAGCTGCAGTTTGCCACGACCCGGCCGCTCACAACCCTGGCCGAAGCCATGCAGGGGGCGGACGTATTCCTGGGTTTGTCGGCGGCCAATGTGCTGCCCGCCGCGCTGTTGCTGACCATGAACGCCGACCCCATTGTGTTTGCGCTGGCCAACCCGTCGCCGGAAATCAGCTACGAACTGGCGACCAGCACCCGGCCCGATTTGATAATGGCGACCGGCCGCTCCGACCACCCCAACCAGGTGAACAACGTGCTGGGGTTTCCCTATATTTTTCGGGGGGCGATGGACGTGCGGGCCACCGAAATAAACGAGGCCATGAAACTGGCCGCCGTGCAGGCGCTGGCTGCGTTGAGCCGCGAAACGGTGCCCGACAGCGTGAACCGCGCCTACGGCGACAACACCCTCAGCTTCGGGCGCGACTACCTGATTCCAAAGCCGTTGGACCCCCGCTTGATTACGACCGTCAGCCCCGCCGTGGCGCGGGCGGCGATGGAAAGCGGCGTGGCCCGGCTGCCCATCACCGACTGGGCAACCTATGACGAGCGGCTCCGCGCCCGCCTCGGCGTGAACCAGAAGCTGATGAACCGCATCACCTCGGCGGCCAAGTCGAACCCCAAGCGGGTGGTATTTGCCGAGGCCGACAACTACAAGATTCTCAAGGCCGCCCAGATTGTGCGCGACGAGGGCGTGGCCATTCCGGTGCTGCTGGGGCCGCACGACAAAATAGAGGCCATTGCCAGCGCCAACAACATTGACCTGGAAGGCTGCGAAATCATCAACATCCTGCACGAAGAGGACAAGCGCAACGAGTATGCCAACGTGCTGTACCAGAAGCGCCAACGGCGGGGCATGACGCTCTACGAGGGCAAGCGGCTGCTGCGCGAACGCAACTACTACGCCGCCCTGATGGTGGAAACCGGCGAAGCCGATGCCTGCATCACGGGCCTGACCAAAGACTACGGCAAGAGCATCATTCCGGCCCTGCAAGCCATTGGCACCGAGGAAGGGGTGCGCCGGGTAGCGTCCATGTACATCATTCAGCACCGCAAAGGCCCGTACTTCTTTGCCGACACCACCGTAAACATCAACCCCACGGCCGAGGAAATGGTGGAAATTATTGGCCTGACGGCCCGCGCCGTGCGCTTCTTTGATGCCGAGCCGCGTGTTGCGGTGATAAGTTATTCCAACTTCGGCTCCAACCCCGGCGAACTGCCCGAAAAAACGCGCCGCGCCACCGAACTCGCCAAGGCCAAGTACCCGGATTTGCTGATTGACGGCGAAATGCAAGCCAACGTGGCCCTCAACCCCCAACTGCTGCGGGACAACTACAGCTTCTCGCCCCTGGCCGAAAAGGGAGCCAACACGCTGATTTTTCCCAATGTGGAGTCGGGCAACATTGCCTACAAAGTGTTGCAGGAAATCGGGGAGGCTGAAGTCATTGGCCCGGTGCTGATGGGGATGCGCAAGCCAGTGCATATTCTGCAACTCGGCGCGAGTGTGCGGGACATTGTGAACATGGCCGCCATTGCGGTAGTGGACGCGCAGTTGATGGGCCGGGCGTTGTAGGGTGCAGGGCTTGCCCCGCACCCTACATTGTTCGTAATTTTGGGAGCCAAAACCGCCCCGCTGGCGTTGCCAATTCTCTGGTTTCTCACTTGCTAAACTTCCTTGCATGATTGCCTACCTCGACGGTAAACTCGCTTACAAAGACCCCACACAGGCCATTATGGACATGGGTGGGGTGGGCTACGAAGTTAGAATCTCGCTGGCCACGTTTTCGCGGCTGCCCGCCGAGGGCGAAAAAGCCAAAATATACACTTACCAGCACATTAAGGAAGACGGGCAGACGTTGTACGGCTTTCTGGACCCCAGCGAAAAGGTGTTGTTTATGCACCTGATTTCGGTGTCGGGCATTGGGCCGGGCACTGGCATTGTGATGGTGAGCAGCATGAGCGTGAGCGAAATCCGGGAAGCCATTGTGAACGAGAACGTGCGGGCCATTCAGAGCATCAAGGGCGTGGGGCCGAAGACGGCGGCCCGCGTGATTCTGGAGTTAAAGGACAAATTGCGGAAAGACGAATTGCTGGCGCGGGCCGGCGTGGACACCGTGCCGCTGGCCCGGCAGCACAATACCAAGCGCACCGAAGCGTTGCAGGCACTCGTGACGCTGGGCTTTGCCCGCGCCGCCGCCGAAAAGCAGCTCGACCAGATTGCTCAGAAGCACGGGCCGGACCTGACGGTGGAGGAATTGATTAAATTTGCACTCAAGTCGAATTGAGGCGGGCGCTTCATTTTTGCATCATTGGGGAATTCAGTCGTATTTTCGGCCTTTTGGCCGGAAGTTTGCGCCACATTTTATTCGCATTACACCACTTTAACCGCTATACTATCGACCAATCCTTACTTCTTGTAGTCCTGCGTTCCTCGTATTAATTTTTCGTTCTTGAAATCCGGTCAGAAGTTACTCCCTGCTGCGGTGGTGGTGGTTACGTCGTTGCTGGCGTGGTGGGCGCAGGCGGGGCCGTTGGGTGCCTCGCTGACAGCCCGCGCGTGGCCGCGCCTGACCGGGGCCTTGCCGCAACCGGCCGACACGCCGCGCACAGTGGCGGCCGACACGACGACCAAATACAAGCCCAGCCGCCGCCCCAAGCTGCGGCAGAAGGACCGGCCGGGGTCGCCGTTTGCGCCCGTGCGCCGCCGCTCGCCGCTGATGCTGCCCCTGCCCCCAACCGTGAAGCTGAATGTGACGGTGGACGACAGCCTCAAGCACTTCAACGTAGAGGAAAAAGTCGGGAAAGAAATTGACTACCGCGACCCGAGCGTGTTGTCTTACAAGGAGTATTCGGAGTTTCAGCGGCGGCAGGCCATCAGCCAATACTACCGCGACAAGGCCAACGGGGGCGTGACGGGCACCCCGGCCGCCCCCGGCACGGCGGCAGCCAACCGCCTGATTCCGAAGATATACCTGGGGCCGGTGGCTGACCGCATTTTTGGGGGCAGCTACGTGGACATCCGGCCCGCTGGCTCGGTGACGCTGAAGTTGGGGGCGCGGTTCAACACCAACGAGAACCCGGCCCTGACCCTGCGGCAGCAGAGCGTGGGCGATTTCATATTCGAGCAGAATATGAACATCAACCTGACCGGGCAGATTGGCACCAAGCTCAAGCTGGTGTTCAACTACGATACCAAAGCGTCGTTTGATTTTGAGAATCAAATGAAGTTTGATTTTGGGGGTAAGGACACTGACATTCTGCAAAAGCTGGACCTGGGCAACGTGAGCCTACCCCTGACCAACACGCTGGTGCAGGGCGGGCAAAACCTGTTCGGCATCAAAACGCAACTGCGGTTTGGGAAGCTGGACGTGACGGCGGTGGCGGCCACCGTGCGCGGCACCGCCGACGAAGTGCGGGTGCAAAACGGGGCGCAGAGCCGGCAGTACGAGCTGAAATGCAGCCAGTACGAAAAGGACCGGCACTTTTTCCTGTCGCAGTTTTTTCGGGAGCGGTACGACCAGGCCCTGCGGAGCTTGCCCACGGTGCAGAGCGGAGTGGAAATCCGCAACCTGGAAGTGTACGTGACCAACGACAACCGCACCACCGACAACCTGCGGAACATGGTGGCACTGATGGACCTGGGCGAGCCGCTGCGGATTTATCGGGACACAAAGTTTCAAATATTTCCTTCTGCTACCTCGCGCACCCCAGCCAAAAACTTAGCTAATAAGGAATATGCCACCCTCATTGCCGGTGGCACCACGGCGCGGGGCAATCTGACGGTGGACGGTTTTCTGCAAGTAAACGGGCTGCAAAAAAACCTGGACTATGAGCGGGTGCGGGCGCGGAAGCTGGACCCGCGCGAATACACTTACAATTCGCAGTTAGGGTATTTGAATTTGAATACGGGACTGCTACCCGACCAGGTGCTGGGCGTGAGCTTCGAGTACGTGTTCAATGGGCAGACTTACAAGGTGGGCGAGAACGTGCAGGACTACGGCAATGTGGGACAGGACCAGGTGATTTTTATGAAGCTGCTGAAGGCCACCAACCCCGGTGTGAACTACTTACCCGACCTACGGCCCGACCCACTGGGTGGCCCGCCGACCCGCAACACACCGACCTGGGACTTGATGATGAAAAACATCTACCCGCTGAATGCTTCGCAGCTCAACCGGGACAATTTTCAACTCCAAATTATCTATAAGGACGACGCGACCGGCGTGGACTTGGTATCGCTGAAAGAGGGCTGCAAAATTCAGAATATCCCCCTGATTCAGGTGTTAGGCCTGGACCGGGTGAACCCCAACAACGACCGCAACCCGGACGGCAACTTCGACTATTTCCCCGGTATTACGATTGACCCGGAACTGGGCAAAATCATTTTCCCGAACGTGCAGCCGTTTGGCAGCAACCTGCGGGCACAGTTTGACACCCTAGGAACCGCACCAGGAACCGCAACGGGCTGCCCCAATCCAGTAGCCGAAAAAGCGCGGGTGCAGAAGTACGTCTATCAACAGCTTTACAACCAGACCCAGAGCGACGCGCAGCAGATTCAGGAGAAGGACAAGTTTTTTCTGCGGGGGCGGTTTCAGGCCACGGCAACCGACGAAATTAATCTACCGGGCATCGGCATCGCGCAGGGGTCGGTGCGGGTGCGGTCAGGGTCCACGCTGCTCACGGAAGGCACCGACTATCAGGTATTTTACGACCAGGCGAAAGTAAAAATTCTGAATCCGGCTTACCTGAACTCGGCCAACGAATTGCGGGTGGAATTTGAGAAAAATGCGCTGGTGCAGGTGCAGCCCCGGCGGCTACTGGGGACGCGGCTGGATTACAAGCTGAGCAAGGACGTGAACCTGGGCGGCACGGCCCTGTATATGCTGGAAAACCAGGCTCCGGGCATCAACCGCGTGAACGTGGGCGACGAGCCAGCCAACAACGGTATTGTCGGGCTGGACGGTAGCATCCGCAAAGACAGCCGGGTGCTGACCAAATACCTGGACAAGCTGCCGCTGATTTCGACCAAAGAGGTGTCCACCATTGCGTTTGGGGCCGAGGTGGCGAAGCTGATTCCGGGGCAGGCGCAGTTGGGGCGGGGCGAAAACGGGGTGTCGTACATTGACGATTTTGAGAACGCCCGCACTCCCTACACGCTGGGCGGGCTGGCCTCGATTCCGGCGTGGCGGCTGGCCACTACGCCCTCGACCATTCTGGCCGACAACGGCAACCCGACGGGCCTGGGCGTGAACTACCACCGCGCCAAGCTGGCCTGGTACACCATTGACCAGACCTACTACACGAGCGGGCCGAACGTGCCGACCAACATCACGACCGCCGACCTGCAAAACCACTACATTCGGGGCGTGCAGCGGAACGAGATTTTCCCGAACAAAGACTTGGGCGCGACCGGCAATGGCTACGAGTATTCGTTTGATATGGCGTACTTTCCGGGCGAACGGGGGCCGTACAACTACGTGCCCGGCGTGGCAGCCGACGGGCGAACGCTGCCCGGTATTGGACCTGATTTTCAAGATAATTTCGGCGGTGTGAGCCGGGCCATTACCTTCGATACGGACTTTGACAACGCCAACATTGAGTACCTGGAGTTTTGGATGATGGACCCGTTCATCAAGGCCAGTAACCCCAACTCGGTGAACGCCGACGTGCAAAACCCCGACGGGCCAGCCCAGCCCAACACCAGCGGCGGCGAACTCTACATCAACCTGGGCAACGTGAGCGAGGATGTGCTGCGCGACCAGAACCAGCACGAATTTGAGAACGGCCTGCCCGTGCCAGGCGTGGACCCAACTGGCCTGACCGCCCCGACCATTTGGGGGCAGGTGACGCGCCAACAGTTTCTGACCGATGCCTTTAGCGCCGCGCCGGGGGCACGCACGGCCCAGGATGTGGGCCTGGACGGGCTGAACGACACCGAGGAACAAACATTTTTTCAGATGGCGCAGGGTAGCCCGTACGGTGCCCTGACCGACCCATCGGCCGACAACTTCCGGCACCATCTAGACGCGAGTTACGACGCGGCCGACACCAAGATTCTGGGGCGCTACAAAAACTACAACGGCTACCAGGGCAACTCGCCCGAAGGCACCAACCAGAGTTCCACGGCCTTCCCGGACAAGGAAGACCTGAACCGCGACAACGTAGTGCAGGACACCGAGCAGTACTACGAGTACAAAATTCCGCTGCACCCAGGGCAGCAGAACATCGGTCAGAACTACATCATTGACAAGGTGACGAATACCATCAACGGCGATGCCGTGACGTGGTACCAGTTTCGGGTGCCGGTGCGCGAACCGTCGCGCACCGTGCAAAACGGCGCGACGAGCAACACGAGCTTTGGGTTCAAGAACATCCGGTTTTTGCGGATGTACATGACCGGCTGGCAGGAGCCGGTGGTGGTGCGGCTGGTGCAGCCGCAGTTTGTGGCCAACCAGTGGCGGCGCTACCTCTACCGCGTAGCCGATGGCAAGCGGCTGGACACCGGCATTCGGACCGATGCCGATGCCTTCAGCGTGTCCACGGTGAGCGTGGAAGAGAATGGGCTGTCGGTGGCCGATGCGGGCACGGGGGCCATTCCCTACGTGACCCCGCCGGGCATTCAGCGCGACAAAGAGTACGGCAGCACCAGCGTGTCGCGCATTCAGAACGAGCAGAGCCTGCGCCTGTGCGTGGATGGGCTGCGCGACGGCTACGCCAAAGCGGCCTACAAAAATATCAGCATCAACCTGCTGCGCTACAAGCACCTGCGAATGTATTTGCACGCCGACACTCAGGACCGCACCCTCAAGGACGGCGACGTGCGGGCGTTTATCCGCATCGGCACCGACTACACCCAGAACTACTACGAATACTCACTGCCGCTGAAAATTACGCAGCCGGGCGCGACGGGCGAGCGCGAGGTGTGGCCGGTGGAAAACGACATTGACGTGCTGTTTCAGGACTTCATTGATGCCAAGGCCGCCCGCAACCAGCAAGCCAACCCCAACCTGTTGGTGCCCTACCCCAAACCGCTGGCCAACGGGGCCACCATCACGGTGCTGGGCAACCCCGATTTTTCGGCGGTGCAGGGCTGCATGATTGGAATTCTGAACCCTACCAACACCGAGATTGATGCCAGCGCGGGCAGCAAATCGGTGTGTCTGTGGGCCGACGAGTTTCGGGTGTTTGATTTTGAAACCGATGCGGGCTACGCCGCCACAGCCCGCCTGAACGTGAAGCTGGCCGACGTAGCGACTTTCACGGCCACGGGCAGCTTCACGAGCATCGGCTTCGGGGGATTGCAGGACAAGGCCCAGGCCCGCTCGGTGGACGACGTGCTGCGCGGCGACCTGAACGCGACGGTGGCCGCCGACAAGTTTTTGCCGCGCCAACTGAACCTGCGGGTGCCGGTGCTGCTGCAACTGGGCCACGAAAGCCGCACCCCCAAGTACGACCCGCTGGACCCCGACACCCGCCTGGACCAGAGCCTGCAAAAGTTCAAAACCAACCCCGAAGAACAGGCCAGCTACCGCGACCTCGTGATTGACCGCACCACGAGCCGCAGCATCTCGGTGCTGAACGTGCGGAAAGAGCGCGGCCCGGCCCCCGGTGCGCCCCCGCCGCCGTCCGGTGCCGCGCCCGCCACCCCCAAAAAACCCAAACCCTGGGACATTGAGAACTTTGCGGTCAGCTACTCCATCACGGAGCGGCTGCATACCGACATCCGCACCCAGCGCGACTACACCCGCTCGTTCACGGCGGCGGTGGCCTACGTGTACCAGACCACCCCGAAGAATTACACGCCGCTGGGGTCGTTCAAGGCGCTGGACAACCCGTACCTGAAGATTTTTCAGCAGGTCAATTTCACGCCGCTGCCGTCGCGGTTCTCGTTCCGCACCGACATTGACCGGCGCTACAACGAGCGGTTTTTGCAGCGCGTGACCCAGCCCGGCACCCTGCCGACCACGGCGGGCATTCCGGGCATTTTCCAGAAGTCGTTTTTCATCAACCGCATCTACGACCTGCGCTGGGACCTGACCAAATCGTTGATTTTTGACTACACGGCCACCAACCGGGGCGTAATTGACGAAGGCGTGGGCCGCACGATTGGCGACAGCCAGCAAGCCATCAACAACCGGGAACAACTCAAAAACAACCTGTTGCAGGGCGGGCGCACCACCAACTTCAACCAAACGGCCTCGCTGACTTACCGGCTGCCGCTGGACAAGTTTCCGCTGACGGACTGGCTGAGCGCCGACACCCGCTACTCGGCCAACTACACTTGGCAGGCGGCATCCACGGCCTTGCGAACCCCCACGCCCGTGCAACTGCCCGACGGCAGCTACAAACTGGACGACACCACCACCACGAAGCTCAACCTGGGCAACACCATTCAGAACAACGCCCAGCTTACGGCCAACGGCAAGATTGATTTGGTGAAGCTTTACAACAAGGTCAAGTTTCTGAACATCATCAACAACGCGCCGCCGTCGCAGGCCAAAGCCGCTGTGAGCCGGCCGCGCTCGGAAGTGGCCGCCGACAAACCCGGTGAGGCTATTACCCGCCCCAAACCGGAGCCGAAGGACACCGCCAAAAAAGACCCGTTGCGCTTTGTGAAGGGCATCTTGCGGGCCGTGATGACGGCCCGGTCGCTGAACTTCACTTACGCCCAATCGCAGGGCACACTGCTGCCCGGCTACCTGCCGCGCACCAAGTATTTCGGGCTGGAAAACTTCAACAGCTTGGCTCCGGGGCTGCCCTTCATTCTGGGCAAACAGTATGACGTGCTAGACATTAACTCGCCGAACAGCCTGTACAAGCTGGCAGCGGTGGACCACAACTGGTACACTGACCGCAGCGAATATCTGAACACGCCGCTGAGTTCATTGCTCACCCAAACCATCAACGTGCGCACGGCGCTGGAACCGTTCCGCGACTTCAACATCCAGGTGAATGCGGCCTGGCAGCGGGCCCAAAACAAGGAAGCCTACTACCGCCACGCCATTGATACGCTGTCGGCCCAATATGTGGCCTACGGTGGTTACGTGCCCTATGCCGACCGGCATCTAGCCCCTGTGCAGGCCCTGGGCACGGGCACGTTCAGCGCCAGCACCATCACCATCCAAACCCTGTTTGGCGACCTGAGCGCCAACGGTGAAAAGTCCAAAGCCTTCGACCGCTTCGTGGAAAACCGGGGCATTGTGCAGCAGCGCTTGGCCGCCGCCAACCCCAATCCCGGCCTCTACGGCTACAACTCGCAGGATGTCCTGATTCAGAGCTTCACCGATGCCTACCAGGGCCGCTCATCGGACGGCTATGCAGCCAAAAAATTCAACCCGTTCGACAAAATTCCGCTGCCCAACTGGCGGGTGGATTACAACGGCTTTTCGCAGTTAGAGCTTATCAAGCAGTACTTTAGCTCCTTCACCATCAACCACGCTTACAGCTCGCTCTACAACGTGGGCAGCTACAGCACCGCCACCCGCTACACCGCCGAGCCGAACGACTTTCCCTCGCTCCTCAACAGCAGCGGGCAGTTCATTCCGTATTACGTCATCGGGCAGGTCAGCATCGTGGAGCAACTCTCGCCACTGATTGGGGTTAATTTCCAGACAGTAAATAAAATAACCGGCCGCACCGAACTCCGCACCAACCGCAGCGTGGCCCTGAACACGACCAACGCCCAAATTACCGAAGTTCACACCGAGGAAATCGTCATCGGGGCGGGCTACGCCACCAAAAACTTCAAGCTCCCCTTCCGCATCGGTGGCGAACAGGTCGTCCTGAAAAACAATCTCACCGCCCGCCTCGACCTCAGCATCCGCGACAACGTGACGGTGCAACGCAGCATCCGCGACGTATCGGACCCCGGCAACCCCACCGGCACCCCGGCCAGCATCGGCATCAGCACCAGCCAGATAACCAACGGCTCGCGCCAGTACCAACTGCGCCCAACAGTGGATTATCTGCTCAATACCCGCCTGAACCTGCAACTCTATTTCAGCCAAACCATCACCACGCCCCGCGTCGCCAACGCCTTCCGCAACTCCACCACCGAAGGCGGCTTCCAACTACGGTACAGCCTTACGCAGTAGGTAGTAGGCAGTTATGAATTATAAGTTATGAGTTGTAAGTTTTCAAAATGGAGAACGGCAGCGGTTTTTATCCCGGACTTGCCGTTTACGTTCTACTTTTGAGTTCCAATGCTCCCGCCCAACTCATAACTCCTAACTTTTAACTCATAACTAAAAAAGATGAACCTCCCCGCCACCCTGCACTACACCAAAGACCACGAATGGATTCGCGTGGAAGGCGACGTTGCCTACATCGGCATCACGGAACACGCGCAGCACGAGCTGGGCGACATTGTGTACGTGGATATTGACACCCTGGACAAGGAAGTGCAGCAGCACGACGTGTTCGGAACGGTAGAAGCCGTAAAAACTGTTTCCGACCTCTTCAGTCCTATCTCCGGTACGGTGCTGGAAGTGAATCCCAAGCTGGCCGATGCCCCCGAAACCGTGAACTCGGACCCCTACGGCGACGGCTGGATGGTGAAAATATCCATTGCCGACCCGTCCCAACTGGCGGATTTGCTGAGTGCCGAAGCCTACGGCGAATTGGTAGGAGCCTAGCACTTGCACCCAACGCCCACTTCCCGCCCTTACGCCGCCCTGCCCCTCGGTTGGGCGGCGCTTTTGCTCTACCTCACCCTGGCCCCGGCCGACAAGCTGCCGCCGCAGCCCAAGTGGGAACTGCTAAGTTTCGACACCTTTGCCCACGCCACCTTTTTCGCCGTGCAGGCGGTTCTCACGTGGTTCTGGCTGCGCCGCCAAACCTACCGGCCCGCCCTGGCCCGCCACGCCGGTTGGGTGGTATTGCTGGGTTGCACCGCCTTCGGGGCCATCATCGAGGTGCTGCAAATGGCGTTGCCCTTCAACCGCCACGGCGAATGGAGCGACTTGCTGAGCGACACGCTGGGCACCGCCCTGGCGCTAGGTTTGTGCCAGTTGGCCGCTCCCGCCCTGCGGCGGCACGGCTGGGCGCTGGGGCTACTGCTGGCGCTAGGGTTTCCGGCTGTGCAGGCGCAGGATATGGGCCGGGCGCGAAGAACCATTGAAACGCTGGCTTCGCGCCGAATGCACGGGCGCGGCTACGTGAAGCAAGGGGAACACAAGGCGGCGGCATACTTGCGCGGACGGCTGCGCGGGCTGGGGTTGCAGCCGCTGGCGGCAGATTATACACAACCGTTTATGCTGGACGTGAATACGTTTCCTGCCGGTTTGCGCTTGTCGCTGACCGAAACTTTGCCTGAAAAACCATTGCATCTCGGTCAGGATTTTATTGCATCCCCCGAATCGGGAGTTTGCGCCATTATGACCGAATATGATGCACAGCCGCTTGACACGCTAATTTTCACCGATAGTACGGTTTGTAAAGGATACCTGCTATTAGGCACATTGAACCGTTCTCATGCCCTCGGTTCCCACATTATTTCGCGTACTGCCCCGGTTGCAATCGTACTCCACTCCCGTTACGAGATGCGCCTACACACACTTTCGCCTGAACTACAGCGCTTTTTTGCCGAAGTTCCCCTTCTAGTTTTACAGCCCAAACTTACAGCTTCGTTAGCAGTCAGTAAATCAGCCCACCCAGTTTTGTATGTTCTGGCCAGTTGTTGGCCTACTAATGCCGCTGGACAACTCCTGTCACAACGCATCAAAATTGAGGTACAGCCTGATTTTCAACGTAACTACCTAACCCAAAACCTCGCTGCACTCATCCCCGGCCGCACCCAGCCCGACAGCTTCCTCGTCGTCTCCGCCCACTACGACCATCTCGGCATGATGGGTAGTAAGACCTACTTCCCCGGTGCCAACGACAACGCCAGCGGCGTGGCGCTGTTGCTGGAACTGGCCGCCCACTACGCCAAGCCCGAAAACCGCCCGGCCTGCTCCATCGTCTTTTTGCTGTTCGGAGCCGAGGAAGCAGGGCTGGTGGGTTCGCGCTACTTCGTGGCGCACCCGCTGGTGCCACTGCCGCGCATCAAGTTTCTGGTCAATCTGGACTTACTCGGCACCGGCGAAGAAGGTGCTACAGTGGTCAATGGCAAGGTATTTCCCCAAGCCTTCGCGCAACTAACCAAGCTCAACGACGCGCACCACTACTTGCCCAGCCTCGGCGCACGGGGCAAAGCCGCTAACTCCGACCACTACCCGTTTTCCGAAGCCGGGGTGCCCGCGTTTTTCCTCTACACGCGAGGCGGCAGCAAAGCCTACCACGACGTGAACGACCGACCCGAAGCTCTGTCACTGGCTGGTTTCGCGGGCGCGTTCGGGCTGGTGCGCGACTTCCTCAACTCCCTGCAATAATCTGCTCATGGCCGAAACCCTCGCCCTCACCGCCACCACCAAGGCCGCCCGCTATGCCGAGTTGCTGCCCCAAATCGCGGCCCTCACCGCCCCCGAACCCGACCGCACCGCCAACCTTGCCAACACTGCCGCCGCGTTGCGGCAGGCGTTCGGCTTTTTCTGGGTTGGGTTCTACTTGGTGAAGGGCAATGAGTTGGTTCTCGGCCCGTTTCAGGGGCCGGTGGCTTGCACCCGCATTGCCCACGGCCGGGGCGTGTGCGGCAGCAGTTGGGCGCAGGCCCGCGCCCTGCTGGTGCCCGACGTGGAAGCTTTCCCCGGCCATATTGCGTGCAGTTCCGAATCCAAATCGGAAATTGTGGTGCCCATCCTCGCCCCCAACGGCACCGTACTGGCCGTGCTGGACGTGGACAGCGACCAACTCAACGACTTTGATGCCGACGACCAAACCGCCCTGGAGCAAGTAGCCCGGATGGCCGCCATGTGGTTCTGACCCCAGCTTTAACTGATTTTAGCGGATTGGCTACGCCGACCTTCGGTCAAACAGATTATCTGGGGTCCCGTCCGCTCCTGTTTTAGTTTGCAGTGGCCGCCAACTATCCGCCGCCGGGTGGTGTTTCCCCAACGTGTCAGGGCCAGTTGCGTAAGCCCGGCGAAGCAACCAGGCAACCCGCTCCCAGCGCATTTTGCCTCAGCGAAATCACGGTTAATCAGTCTAATCAGCGATTCATGGCCGCCAACGACTTTCTCCAAACCCAAATCAGTGCCCTGCCGCACAAGCCGGGCGTGTACAAATACTTTGACGACGAGGGCATTATTTACGTCGGCAAGGCCATTGACCTGCGCAAGCGCGTCAGCAGCTACTTCACCAAGCAGGACCACAACCGCAAAACCCAGCAACTGGTCAAAAACATCAAGCGCCTGGAATTCACTATCGTGGACAGCGAATCGGATGCCTTTTTGCTGGAAAACAATCTCATCAAACAGCACCAGCCGAAGTACAACATTCTGCTGAAAGACGGCAAAACCTACCCGTTTCTGTGCATCACGAACGAGCGGTTCCCGCGCCTGATTCCGACCCGGAATAAAATCAACGACGGCTCGCGCTACTACGGCCCCTACGCCAACGGTACCGCCCTGAACGTGCTGCTGGAGCTGATTCGGGCTTTGTACCCGCTTCGCACCTGCAACTACAATCTCTCCGAAGCCAACGTGGCCGCTGGCAAATTCAAGGTGTGCCTGGAGTACCACATCGGCAACTGCAAAGGTCCCTGCGAGGGCTACGAAGACCCCGAAACCTACGGGCAGTACATTCAGCAAATCCGCAACATCCTGGGCGGCGATTTGCGGGTGCCCAAGCAGTATTTCCGCGACCGGATGCAAGCTGCCGCCCAGGAAATGCAGTACGAGCAAGCCCACCAGTTCAAGCAGAAGTTGGACAAGCTGGAAGCCTTCCAGGCCAAGAGCACCATCGTCAATGCCAGCTTGACCAACATTGACGTGTTTGCCATCGCCAGCAACGAGAAATGTGCCTTCGTCACCTACCTCAAGGTAATGAACGGCAGCATCATCCTCACTCAGTCGGTAGAAATAACAAAGAAGCTGGACGAGGAAGATGCCGAAATCCTGGCCCCGCTCATCATGCAGATGCGGCAGGAGTTTGAAAGCGAATCGCGCGAAATCTTGGCCAACGTGGCGTTGGAACTGCCCCTGCCCGGCGTGAGTATCGCCGTGCCGCAAATCGGCGACAAGCGCAAGCTGCTGGAATTAGCCCTCAAAAACGTCCTCTACGCCCGCAAGGAAAAAGAGAGCATGAACGAGCGTAGCAAAGATGTGAACGAGGTGCGCATCATGGAAACCATCAAAAAGGACCTGCGCCTGACCGAATTGCCCAAGCACATCGAATGCTTCGACAACTCCAATTTCCAAGGCGACAACCCGGTAGCGGCCATGGTGTGCTTCCGCAACGCCAAAGCCAGCAAAAAGGATTACCGCCACTACCACATCAAAACCGTGGTTGGCCCCAACGACTTCGACTCGATGTACGAAGTGGTAAGCCGCCGCTACCGCCGTCTCGTGGACGAAGGGGCCAGCTTGCCCCAACTCGTGATTGTCGACGGCGGCAAAGGCCAACTCAGCATGGCCGTCAAAGCCCTTAAGGACCTCAACCTCTGGGGTCAAATGGCCGTCATCGGCATCGCCAAGCGCCTTGAGGAAATCTACGTTCCCAACGACCCGTTGCCGCTCTACATCGACAAAAAGAGCGAAAGCCTGCGCCTGTTCCAGCGAATGCGCGACGAAGTTCACCGCTTCGGCATCACCTTCCACCGTAGCCGCCGCGACGCTGCCACCCTCAAAACCGAACTTACCGAAATCAAAGGTTTAGGACCCATCACGGCCGAAAAGCTACTCAACAAATTTAAATCTGTCAAGAAAATCCGCGAATTGAGCGAAGCCGAACTAATAGCCGAAGTCGGCCAGGCCAAAGCCAAAATCCTACAAGCCTACCTAACACCGCAGATTCAAACGCCGTAGATTCAAATGAATTTTTCGGTTTGAATCTGTGGTTTTTAAGTATCCGCGCAAAAGTAAACGAGTAAAAGGAACGGTCATGCTGACGAAGGAAGCATCTGTACGCCCGCTAACCCTGCCTACGAAACGATTGGATTAGCGGGCGTACAAATGCTTCCTTCGTCAGCATGACCGCCTTATTGCGCGTTTACTTTTGCGCGACTACTTAGTAAGACCACAGGTTGCACTCGTACTCCACCAAATCAGCGGCCGTTTGGTAGGCAGCCAGAATGCCCTGCGCTTGGCTGCCGTACACATCGTCCAGCCGCGAATCGTTGGGGTTGGAAACTTTGGTGACGTATGAACTAAATAAACCCAACTCCAACGCATCGGCCAGGTTTTTGTGCTGCGCGTCATTCTGAGCATTGAACCACAGCGCCGTTCGCGAATTGGCCCGAAATACCCGCACCAAGTCGTTGTATTTGAAAACGCCCACTGGCTTTTCGATACCCGACACGTTGGCCACCAGCGTGGCAGGCAGCAGCAACGTAATGGTTTTGAGGTCGTGGTACATTCGCCCGCGCTTCTGGTCAAACACCAAGTCCTCACGCAATTCTAGCTGATACAAATCCTTGTAGCGGCATTCGTAGGTGGCGGGCTTGGGCGTTACTGGCGCAGCCACGGCCACGGTTTCATAAACCACACGCCCACGTCGGTCGCGCATCAGCGCACCATTGCGACCATTGCGTACTTGGCGGCGGGCACCCGCTGGGGTCGTTCGGCCCCGGTTAGCTAACCGGGGATTCCAGATATCATCGCTGTTGGCCGGGTCGTCTAGGTGCGCCGCCAGTTCTTCGGGGCTGAGTTGCGGCCCTTCTTCCACAAACGACATATTGGCCGATACCTGTTGCCGGGTTAAGGTGGAAGTAAGCGAATCGTTACGATAAGCCTGCAAATCACCTCGCTTTACCGCCTCAATGATAATGCGGCTGATTTCGTGTCCTTCCGCAAATAGTGGCTTGTTCTGCTTCTCGCGCAAGTCCACGGCCCGCCAAATGCTTTTGCTAAAAAATTGGTCAGAGACCGGAATGGGCCGCAAAGAGCCGTTACTACTGGCCGAAGCCGCCGTTTCGGGCTGCGCCGTTCCCGGGACTACTTGAAAAAAGCACGAAAATGCTGCCGCCAGAGCGACACGGTGAGCTTGGGTTTTCATAAAAGTTGGTTGTTTTGGTGGTTGTAAAGGCATCGCACGTTGCCGCAGCATCTATTTGTGCTGGCAAATTGATGCCTCGCAATCATCATTTCCACACCAATTAGTCAAATTTTCCAAATTATTTTTTAGCCCTCACAATTAGTATCTATTCATTAAAAAAACTATAATATAAAATTTAATAATACTCTTTTAATCATAAAGACAAAAAAAAGTCCCTGGCGAACACCAGGGACTTCCAAATTTTCACCTCAAATATCCCAAACACCAGCCTGCGTGACAAATGTGTTTGTGAAATCTGTTAAATCCGTTTGAATTCTCAGTTTAGAAAGACCATAAGTTGTATTCGTACTCTACTAGGTCAGCCGCCGTCTGCTGAGCAGCCAAGATACCCTGCGATTGCCCACCATATACATCGTCCAGCCGAGAATCGGCAGGGTTGGACACCTTGGTGATGTATGAGTTGAACAGCCACAGTTCAAAAGCATCAGCCAAGTTCTTGTGTTGCGCATCGTTTTGAGCATTGAACCAAATGGCCGTCTGCGGATTGGCGCGGAATACCTTCACCAAGTCGTTGTACTTAAATACGCCAACCGTCTTCTCAATGCCCGACACGTTAGCTTGCAACGTAGACGGCACCAGTAAGGTAATGGACTTAATGTCGTGGTACATTCGCGACCGCTTCTTGTCGAAAATCATATCCTCCTTTAGTTCCATTTGGTACAGGTCTTTCGCCCGGTACTCGTAGCTCGCTGGCTTTGGCGGAGCCGGAGGAGCTACCGCAACGGTTTCATAAATTATTTTGCCCTTCTTGTCCTTCATTGGTTTGCCTTTGGAGTCCAATTTTGGCTGTTTCACGGTGGTTGCTGCACCTTTGCCTCCCTTTTTAGGAGTGGCACCCCAATCGTCACCGCCCCCGCCCAAGTCTTTGTCACTGAAACCGGCGGCCTTTTCTTCGTCACTCAGCTTCGCTCCTTCGTCAGCATACGACATATTAGACGAAACTTCCTGAGTAGTGTAAGTCGACGTTAAAGAGTCAGTTTTATAAGCCTGAAGCTCACCCCGCTTCACTGCATCAATAATGATGCGGCTAATTTCATGGCCCTCCGCAAACATTGGTTTGTTTTGCTTTTCGCGCAAATCCAGCGCCCGCCAAATGCTCTTGCGAAACATCTGGTCTGAAGTAGGAATCGGCCGCGCCGAGCCACTACTGTTGGCGGTAGTAGCCTGCTCCTGAGCCACAGCCGGCAGAGCAAACAGAAAGCCAGCGGCAAAAGCGGCCAGCACGTGCGTCGTTTTCATAGGGAGAGAAACCAAATCAGTAGTGAAATAATTCGCCGCCACCTAGCAGTGGCGGCGGTTATTTTGAGCTTAGAGCAACGGCACGTTGAAGTTCTTGCTTACGTTTACAGCCTCCGTCACATTCTGAAAGTTCATGCGTTGCACGTCCTTCACTTCAATGTACAAACGGTCACCCTCGCGGTAGGTATTCACCACATCGCTTAAGTCAGCCGTGGGTCCAGAAATGTTTTTCGTGCCCATTGCCGGGCGCTTACCGCGCACCAGCGTCACTTCCCACCGGGCCACCCGATAACGGGCATCTTCGGGCAGGAACGTGAGAAAGCCAGCATCTGGAATAGCTTTCAACGTCATCGAGCGCACCGTTGTGCCAACAGTACCCTGCTTTTCGTTGGCTTCCTTGCCGCCAACGAAACATTTGATTTCGGGCTTCGGAATTGGCCGCACCTGGAAGGTTTGTGAACCAATGGCATTGCCCTCGCTACTTACGTTCAAAGTCACTTCTTTGGAGTTAGGCACAAGCGTTACATCGCCTTTTTGTGCGCCTTGCAACACGGCAGCGCCCGAAGCAGAGAAGCTAGGCTTGTATTGAGCACCAAGAGCAGGGACCTGTACGCTCAGTTTATTGCCGCACTTGAAGTACAGTGCTTGCACCGAAGCCGACTGAATCTGCATCACCGGCTTGCTGATGGTATAGGGCACCAGTATTTTGTAGGTCGTGTCGCGGCCATTGTTATTAAAGCGAATCGAACCCGTCCAACTTGCTTTGGCATTGCCCTCTTTGTCGAAGTTTCCCGGACGAGCCGTGAACTCCACCTTACCGTGACCGTTTGGCAACACTGCTAAGGGGCTGCCATTCAAAGCCATCGTCGGGTGCAAAGCTTTGGAGGAAGCGGTCAGGAACAGTTCGGCTTTGTACTTAGTGCCAGCAGCCACCGTGTTGGACTCAGCGCTGGCGAAAGCCCCAATTTCGTCAAACACGACCGTTTTGGCACCTACTTTTTGGGCTTGAGCAGTCAGCGCATCGGCTTCGTACTTCAGCACTTCGGTTTCTTTTTGCGACAGAATGGCCAAAGCAGCCACCAGCGGCGTATTTTCAAAGTTCAACTCCGCAAAATCCTTGTTGCGCTGCTCTTTGGTATGCTCCTCTTTGGAATTGAAGATACGGGGGTCCTCTTTACCACTGAGCGCAAGAGGCACTGCTGTCGGCACGTATTTCTTGATGTAGTCCGTAAACTCGTTCAGCTTGGGCTTCACCACAGTATATGCCAAACCATTGTGCTTCTCTCCGCCAAGCATGGTAATAGCGACCTTGTTATCAGCGTTAGGGTCTTTGTATTCAGTTGCGCCCTTAGGATTTTCAGCCGATACGATGAGCTTGTCACGCACATCGCGCAGGGTAGCAATCATTGCCTGAGTCTTCTGCTGGATTTCTTTACTTTCTTCCAGCACCTTGCGGTCAGCAGCTTGGTTGCGGTTTTTCTCTACTGCAGCTGCAATACCTTTAATGGTGTCATCTGCTGCCTTCGACGTTTTGTCATTGACACCAAGCAAGCTGTCGTCAATGAACTTGAATTTCAGCAGGATTGCTGATTGGACCTGGAGCGCGAGCAGCGCGGTTAGCACGAGGTACATCATGCCAATCATCTTCTGCCGCGGGGTTTCTTTGCCACCTGCCATTGTCTGGTTCCTTAGTAAGGGGTGATGAGTTTAATTACGGGGTGCGTCACGGGCTTAGGCCTGTACACCGACCCGCATAGCATTCAGCATATTGCCATACACCCGGTTAAGCGACGACAAATTGCCGGTCAGGTCGGTTACCTGCTTCTGGAAGTTTTCGGTTTCCTTACCCGCCTGCGTCATGTTCTCCATGGCTTTGCCCAGCGTACCGTAGAACTGGTTCATGGACTTGAGGTGCGTGTTAGCATCCTGCAACTCCATCTCATACACCGCATTGAGGGCACCGAGGTTCTTGGTCACGTTCTGCACCTGCATATGGTACTCTTTGGCATCGCTGGTCGCGTTGGACATAGCTGAAATGGCATCCACGGTGTTGGCATAAGCCTTGTTGATGCCGTCGAGAGAAGTAGCCGCTGCACGCACCTTCGCGGTGTATTCATCGGTTACGTTAGTAGCTTCTCCTAGCTGAGAAAGTTGCGAGGTAGTGGTGCTGAGCCGGTTGAGGCCTTGGCCCAAAGTGCTGATGGACTCTTGGGTCAGGTTGGCATTTTTCAGCATATCGTCCAGTTTCATGGTCAGGCCCTTGCTGCTGTTGTCCGCCGCGTTAAGCCCCGTAGAGGGGTCATAACCGTCGTTCAATTCCGGGTACACCAGGCCCCAGTCGTGCTCGTGCGGCGCGGGCTGGAAGGCACTCAGAAAGAAGATGACGGCTTCAGTTCCCAAGCCAGCAATGAGCATGGTGTCAGCACCCTTCCAGTGTTCAATTTTGAATAGAGCGCCTACAATAACGACGGCTGCGCCGATACCGTAAATTTTGGGCATGAGGGAATCGTAGAGGAAGCTTTTTTGGGCGGCCATGTCAGTACGTTGAAAGGGTTAAAAAGGGGTTGGGGTTAAGGGAGTTGGTTATTTTGGGCAGTTTAGTTGAGGGAACCATTAGTTCCTACACCAATTTGAATCATGGAGCAGCGGAAGCCAATAAATGAACGGGCCGAATCCTGGTATTCAAAATTACGAGTACCGGTTTCAAGGAAGTATGAGATATCTTTCCAAGAGCCGCCGCGCACTACTTTGCGGGGTTCGGCATCGTTGGGGTTGGTTGGGTTCAAATCCCACACCACGGGCACCGAGGCTTCCATGAATGCATCGTCGCACCATTCGCTCACATTGCCAGCCATGTCATATAAGCCGAAATCATTAGGAAAATACGACCCTACCTCGGCCGTGTAAGCAAAACCGTCGCTCACATAGTCGCCGCGCTGCGGCTTAAAGTTGGCCAGCATGCAACCTTTGGTGTTCCGCAAGTAAGGTCCACCCCAAGGATAAGTGGCCAAGTCGCGCCCGCCACGGGCAGCGTACTCCCACTCGGCCTCTGAAGGTAAGCGGAAATTAGGGTCATTGGCATAACCCGATTCTTCACGAGCGGCGTTGCGGTATTTGGTGCGCCAGTTGCAAAAGTATTTAGCGGCAAACCAATCCACTCCTACTACGGGATAGTCGTCAAAGGCCGGATGGCTGTAATAATATTCCAGCAGGGGGTCGCCCATGTGGTAGGTGAAGTCCCGAATCCAAACGGTCGTATCCGGATACAATTCGGTCATCACGTATTCTTCGCCCAGGATGTCGAGCGAGTCTAGTTTAATAGCATCGATGAACTGCCGGTATTCGTTATTGGTGATTTCGGTTTCGTCCATGTAGAAGCCAGCGATGGTCACCTGCTTGTTCATGTTCACCATCGAGGCCGATATGTCTTGGTCCGTCTGCCCCATATGGAACGTACCACCGGGACAGGGTACCATGCCGTAGGGCACTTCCTGCGGATTGAAAAGGGGGCGGTCGTCAGTTCCGACCAAATCCCCGTTGGGACTGGAACCGGCACAGCTCCCTAGCAAAGCGCCAGAGAGGACCAACAGGGATACTGTGAGAAGCTTGTTCATGGAAGTAAGCGAAGGGTGAGGCAGGGTCTTTTTTTGGATTAAGCGGCGATTGGTACTCGGCAATTCGCTGGCAAATCTACGCAATTTTGCGTCGATTCGCAACTTAGTGCTCACCGAATAATTTTTTTTTTCTTGGATTTTACGTTGAATCCGCCCTGTAACCCTCTAACTACTTAACGGCCGGACACAAGTAAATTGTATCCGGCCGTTAAATTTAGGCAGCTTTAGTATTAAAACAAAACCGCAATTGTTTCGCAATGAAACAAAAGCTAGAAACTGTAGCGGGGGGTGCGGATGGCCGGACGGGTGATAAGGCCCGGCTTGGGCAAGCGATAAGTTAGCAGAATTTCGTGTGAGCTGAAGGCCCGGGCATCTTGGTTAAAGGCGATGAAATCGAACGCATAGCCAATGCCGTAGGCTTTGTCTTTGCCGAAGCGGGCACCGAGCAGACCGGAGATAGATTCCTGATACCGATAATTGGCTCCTATCCAGAACTGTTCGTTGATGGTGGCGCGAACGCCGCCTTCAAAGGAATAGTTGCTAGCGGTGGTGAATTTGCTGGAACTGCTGAACTTGCCCGGCAACACCGCTTTAACCAACACCAACGGCGTGATAACAACGTTGTCGGAAGCATCGATGTTGTAGCCGGCCGTGAAATAAGCGTGGTTTTCGTTCAGGTAAGGGCTTTTCACCGGCTTAAGGGCCGGGTTAGAGTTGGTGCTACCGTCGCTTTTGAACGAATATTCAGAGCGCAACAAGTTGTTGACACCTAATCCAGCGTAGTATTTGGGGGCTTCGTACCACAAGCCTGCACCGGCATCGAATTTGTTGTCCGACGCATTGCTTGGCACGTTGGGGTCACCCGTATCTAGGGCACGGTAGGAACCTTTGCTCAAGTAGGTGTAGATGCCCTGAATGCCGAGGCCGAGTTTGCCTTCGCCTAGTTTCAGGTGGTAGGAATAGGACAATGCCGCGTTGGTCATTTTCGACTCGGCAATCACATCATAATAAACGCTCAGGCCCACGCCGCTGCTGATGGCGGGAATGGGCAGCGACACGGTAAGCATCCCGGTGCGGGGCGCACCGCTGGCATCGCCAGCGAAGCCTCCGTAGTTGAGGTATTGGTAACGGCCAATCAAATTGACCTCGCCCTGACCTTTGATGCCAGCGTAGGCAGGGCTGATTGCCATACCATTAAGGCCGTAGTGGGTGAACTGGGGTTGTTGTTGGGCCAGGGCCGAACCCGCGACTGCCGACAGCAGCAGGGTTCCAAGTAACGTTACTTTCATAAGGGCTTTGGGGATGGGATGAGGATGCGGGGAAGGCAACAAGTGGCGAATTACCTCCAAATGTAGGGCAAAAAGTTTTCCTAAAAAATCCGGGACTGATTTTAGGTAATCTGGCGACTGCCAAATTTCAGCAAAATGGACCTGATTGTTTCATTGCGCCGGTTCGGCAGCGTGGTGGCGGGTGGCGGGGCCGTGGTGGTGGCGGATGTAGCTCTCGATGGCCCCGGTCATGGACGGAGCGTTGGGTAGGGGTGCTTCGATGTCGAGCACAAGGCCAGCCTCGCGCACTGCTTTGGCGGTGGTGGGTCCGAAAGCAGCAATCCGGGTGTTGCCCTGCACAAAATTGGGGAAATTGACGAACAGCGAGCTGATGCCGGAAGGACTGAAAAAGGCCAGGCAGTCATACTTCACGTCGGTGAGGTCGGAAAGGTCGCTGGCAACTGTGCGGTAAATGACGGCTTCACTGAATTTGAGGCTGTTGGCTCGCATAAATTCGGGCAGGTCGTCTTTGCGAATGTCAGAACACGGGTAAAGAAACTTTTCACCCTTGTTCTTTTTGATAACATCGAACAAATCGGCCGCAGTGCGTTCGCCCACAAACAACTTGCGTTTGCGAAGGATGATGTACTTCTGCAAGTAGTTGGCCGTCTGGTCTGAAATACAAAAATATTTCATCTCGGCGGGCATTTCGAGCCGGGCTTCCTGGCAGATGCGAAAGAAGTGGTCGACTGCGTTCCGGCTGGTAAAGATAATGGCCGTAAAATCGAGAATGTTGATTTTTTCGCGGCGGAAATCTTTGAACGACACGGGTTGCACGTCAATAAATTCCCGGAAATCCACCCGAATGCCGTACTTTTCCGCAATGGCGAAGTAGGGCGACACGTCGCCGGTAGGCTTGGGTTGGGTGACCAGGATGCTGCGGATGGGCTGGGCGTGCCGGCCGGTGCCGGGCTTAGCTGCGCTTTCGGCCATACAGTGGAATGGGTAATGGGTAAAGCGATAGCGGAGGAAGGGATTGGCCCGGCTGCCGGGCATAGCATCAAGAAGAACCTCTGGCTCAGGAAAACACTACGAGCCAGAGCAACACCAGAAGTGGTAGCACTTCGGTGGCACAAAGGTAGGCAAACAAATGAAGATTGGATAGCGGCACCCGTTGGTGCAGGGCGCGGGCCACGCGCCAGAGGGTGCCGACGAGCATGAGGGCAATGGTGGCGCTGGCGGCCAGGGCCACGGTGCGGGGCCGGCTGGCGTTGAGGCTGAGGTAGAGCAGCAGCACCACCGGCACGGCCAGGCTGGCCCAGAGCGTGGTGCGGAGAAACTCGCGGTACTGTACATTGACGAGGCCCTGCACGTCAAAAATATAGGCCAGCAACTCCAGAAAAAGGTATTTGCCCAATACAAAGGTGCTGACGATGGCCGCGTAGAGCAACACCCGCGCAACGAAGGCGCTCTCGGGCACGTGGAAGAACGTCCGCAACAATGGCAGGTTCTGCAAATCGGTGTGGATGGCGGTGAGCAGCAAAGCAAAAGAAAGTGCAAACAGCAGCACGAGTGCCAAGTTGAGCAGCGAGAAGGCGGGCCGGGTCAGGAAACCCTGCTGGTCGGTGGCGGGGCCGAAAAGGTCGCCCACCTGAAACACGCGGGCAAGGCCCGATTGGTAGGTGCGGCGAATGCCGCCGTAGCACAGGCCAATGAAGAGCAGAAAGCTGAGAAAGACATTCTGGCCCGGCGGGGCGGGCAGCCGGGCTTGGGGGGTGAGGGAAGCAGCGAGCGGAACTGCCTGGGCCGCTACCGGGCTGACGCGGAACGAAGCCAGCGACGGGTAGCCGGTGGGCTGCCACACGGCCAGCAGGTGGCGCTCGTCGGGGGCAGCGGCGGGCAGCAATTGGGCCAGGTTCAAGGAGTAGGTGGCGGCACGACGGGCCGTGAAGACGAGTTGATTGTCGAGAAACAGGCTCAAACCCGGCTGGGCGAGGAAGGAGAGCGGAAACGGTTGGTCCCGGTGCAGTTGCACAAACTGGTAGTAGGCGTGGGCCGGGGCGTGGTAGTCGGGCAGAAACAGAACCAGCCGGTTGCGGGCCGCGTCGTGGATGAGCCATTCGGCGGTGAACCCCTCGGGGGCGGGGGGCGGCAGGGGCTGGTACTCGGTGGCGTGGACTGGGCCGGCAAGGCCAAGCAGCCCCGCGCACAGGGCCAACCACCCGCCCCCGCGCTTGGCGGCCAACCGTCGAAAGCTTTGCCAGAAGGGGCCGGACACAGTGCGGGAGATTGCGCGGTGGTTTAGGAAAAGTGGCGCAGCAATCAGGAAGGCTGCAACTCGCGGCGGGCGGCCCGGTTGTGATAAACGCCGAAGAACACGCTTAACACCAACGAGAAACCGACCATGCAACCGATGAGAAACAGGTTGCCGAACCGGGCAAAGTTGATGACGAACAGCACGACGCAGATGTTGAGCAGGGCCAGCAACACTACGGTGCTGATTTGCTCGAAGCCCATGGCCAGCAGGCGGTGATGGATGTGATTTTTGTCGGGGGCAAAAGGTGAACGGCCGGCCAGCATCCGCAACACGAACACCCGCAGGGTATCGAAGAGCGGCACGAAGAGAATGCCAACTGCGACTGAAGGCGAGGCTTGGCCAAAAGGCTGGCCCACCCGCAGTCCCATTTCGATGAACTGGATGGCCAGCACCGACACGATGAAGCCGCAGACCAGCGACCCGGTGTCGCCCATGAAAATGGGGGCACGGTGGAAATTATAACGCAGAAACCCAACCATGCCGCCCAGCAAACAAACGGCCACGAACGCATAGTTGCCGAAGCTGGCTCCGCCGTAGCGGTAGAAATAGTAGCCAAAGGTACTGGCGATAATCAAGACGATGGTGCCGGCTAGTCCGTCCAGGCCATCAATGAGGTTGATGGCGTTGGTGATGCCCACAATCACGGCCAGGGTGAAGGCGTAGCTGAAGCCGATGGGCAGGGTGCCGATGTCGAGAATGCCCTGGAAACTGGTGATGCGGATGTCGGCCATTATCATGACGATGCCGGTGGCAAGGAGTTGGCCGACGAATTTTTTGGCCACAGACATTCCCACCAAATCATCTTTCAAGCCCACAAAGAACAGGATGATGCACCCGGCCAGCAATTCCTTGACCCCGTTGTGCAGAGGCGCGAAAATGGTGAGGGCCGACATAAAACCCGCGAACACGGCCACCCCGCCCAGACGCGGGGTCAGGGACTGGTGCACGGTGCGCCCGTTGGGCGTGTCGAGCATATTTTTGAGGTGGGCGATGTAGATGATGGACGGCACCGCAAACAACGACACCAGAAAGGCCCAGGACCAGGCCAGCGATAAGTTGATGCCGGGGTGTATCATGCGGGTAGGGTTACGGGTGGGAAGAATATCGGGCAATCAGCGATGCAGCACCCCGGAGCAGTTGAGCAAGGCGATGGACGTAAAGTTAGCAGCCACAATGGAATCGGGCACGAAAATAAATTTCTTGTCGAACACCTGAGCGCCCCGGTAGTAGCTCACCCAGTACTGGTTGTTGATGTGGAACAGGCCCGCTTCAATCGGCTCGATGGGCACGGTGCTGCGGGCGGGCACTTCGGTAAAAAGGTAGCGCAAGGTTGAGGTCTTGATTTTCTCACCGTTGGGGCCGTGCCCGTAACCGTGGGCATTGACAATGACGTTTTCCAGCGAAAAGTCGTTGTCATTGAGCAAGTAAACTTGCCAGATGACCTGCGTTTCGGGGCTGAGGAGCGGGTCGGCGGGCACGATGGCAACGGCCACGCCAGCTACCGGGGCAAAGGGAATGTCTTCAATCACTGAATCGCTGATTTAAATGATTAACCGTGATTTAGCTTCGCTGTCCTTCAGTTAGCTGAATTGCCGATTCAGGTCATTCGCCGTGATTTGGCGGCTGGCTGGTGGCAACAGCGGGTATGAGTGGGCATCGAGCAGCGTGAACAGGTGGGGCAAGAGGCGTTCCTGCACTTCGGCCACGGCCACGGAGCGGGCGGGGCCAAGTTCTTGTTGCAAAGAGGTAACGGCTTTGTCGGGGATGCCGCAGGGCACAATGTGGCCAAAGTAGCCGAGGTCGGGATTGACGTTGAGGGCGAAGCCGTGCATGGTAATCCAGCGGCTGCATTTCACGCCTATCGCGCAAATTTTGCGGGGGTGGCTGGCCCCCGGCTCCCAGTCGAGCCACACGCCGGTGAGGCCGGCAATGCGGCCAGCCCGCAGGCCATAGCCGGCCAAAGTGCGGATGACGGCTTCTTCCAGCGTCCGCAAATACCAGTGGATGTCGGGCCGGAAGTAGTCGAGGTTCAGGATGGGGTAACCCACGAGCTGGCCGGGGCCGTGGTAGGTGATGTCGCCGCCCCGGTTGATGCGGTGGAAACTGGCCCCGTAGGCGGCGAGGCCCGCCTCGTCGAGCAGCAGGTGTTCGGGGCAGCCGCTTTTGCCCAGCGTGTAGGTGTGCGGGTGTTCGCAGAGCAGCAGGTGGTTGGCGGTGAGGCGCGGGGCAGCGCCGCTGGTTTCGGCTTGGCGGTTGTGGGTTTTGACGGCCACTGCTTCGGCCAGCAGTTGTTCCTGCAAGGCCCAGGTGGGCAGGTACTCGACCAAGCCCAGGCGCTGCACCCGAATGGCCCGTGCGGCGGGAACGGAAGCGGGGGGATAGTCCATTGAGGGTGAAGGGCTGAAGCGGCGGCGGCTGAAAAAGCCAGGGGCATTGCAACGGGGCCACAAAGATACAATGGCCCGCAGGCTTTAGCTTGCGGGCTGGTTCTTGCCCCTCCTCCCCTATGGCCCACGCCCCGCACCTTCTCGGCCAAGCCGGCGAAGCCGCCGCCGCCGATTTTCTGACCAGCTTGGGCTTGGATGTATTGGCCCGCAGCTACCGCCACGGGCGGGCCGAAGTGGACCTTGTGCTGCGGCGCGGCAACGACCTGCTCGTGTTTGCTGAAGTGAAAACCCGCGCTGGGGGCACGGCCTACGGCACCCCGGAAACGTTCGTGTCGGCCCGCAAAAAGGAATTATTTCGCCTGGCGGCCAATCATTTGCAAGAGGAGATGGACTGGCGCGGCGACATTCGCTTCGACATCGTGGCCGTGACGTTGTTGCGGCAAGGGTTTCGCATCGAGCATTTCGCGGATGCGTTTTATTGATGACCGCACGGGCGGTTGGGCTACTCGCGGGGCGGGGCCACCCGTCTTTTAACCGGCGGTTTTTTGGCGGGCGCTTTTTTTATTGGTGCTGGCTCCGTTGGCGCTTCCGGTGCAGGTGCGGTTTGCGCGGGTGCTTCTGCGGGGGCGGCGGCTTTGGCCGGCGCTTTTTTGGGGGTGGGGCGGGTGCCGTAGCGGGGCACTGCTTTGGGCGCGGCGCGGCGCGAGGGGGTGCCGGGGGCCGTTTGGCCGGGGCGTAGTTCGGGGTCGGGTTCGTTGCGCTTGTCAAGGCCCTTCGCCTTGTCGTAAATCAGCAGCCCGTTGCGGTTGTACTGGCGCAGCAGGACCGGCTCTTCCACGGGCGGGTCGTAGCCCGATTCGCCGTACTGATAAATGTAGTGACGGCGGTTGCGAAAGCCCCAGTAGTTGGTCCATTCGCCCACTTTGCGGCCGTTTTCAAACTGACCTTCCCAGTCGCGCTGCCCATCGATAAGGAAACGGGCGTACTCGCCCTCGAGTTTGCCTTCTACGTAGGGCACCACTTCGTGCAGCAAGGTTTTGTCGGTGCCGAAGAAACTAATGTTGGCATCGCGCGGGAACCCCATTTCGTAGTGGGTTTTGGTGAGTAGAACACCGTTTTTATCGAATTTTTCCCAGCGCAGGTGCTTGGTGCCGAGGGCATAGAAACCGGTTTCCAGCACCTTGTTGTTTTGAATTTTCTTGTACGGCCCGTGCAGGATTTTCATGCCGGGCGCTATTTCGCCAGCGGCCTTAAAAATCCGATGTTTCTTGGGGTCGAAGTAGTAGCGAGCCGGGGCGTAGGCGTTGGGTTCCTGAAAATATTTGAGGTAGTAGAACACCTCGATGACGGCGTTGCGGCCTTTTGGGCCGCTTTTGGCGAAACCTTTTTTGATGCGTTCGCCCAGAAATACCTTCTTCTTCTTGCTGGGTTTGCGCTGGGCCTCCTTTTCTTTTTCTTTGGCGGCCCGCTCTTCCTCCTTGGTCATAGCCACCTTCCGCACGGTGCTGAGCGAGGGCTTGCCGCGAAGCGAATCGGCGGTGTGGGTGAGGGTGTCGGACACCACCACGGCGGCCAGCGGCTCGGTGGGCGTGGTGTTGAACGGGATGGTTCGGCGGGTGCAGGCCCAGGGCAGCAGCGTGAGCAGCGCCAGCACCAACCCACTGACGCGCAATCCTCGCCGCACCCAACGAAACAAAAAAAGCATAAAGGCAATCGGTTTTTTCTGCTGCATCAACGCAAAGGTAGGCCGGTTTGGTGCCCGCTTCACGCCGCTACTGCCCGCGTTTGCAAGTCGATTTTATGCCCCGCCACCAGCAGATGCACCTGGAAGCCGTGACCGCTAATCATGGCTTTGACAGGCAGTCCGGGCAGGTTGCGGTGGGCCAGTTGGCTGCCGTCAATCACCACCACTACTTCGTCGCCGTACACCTCGACGGGCTGGCCGGGGCGCACAAGGAGGCCCGTTTCTTCGCCCAAGCCGATGCCGAGCAAATCGGGCTGGGCCAGCACGGCGTGGAGCAGGCGGGCGTAGCGTTGGCGCTCGATGAAGTGCTGGTCGAGCAGCACCCCCGGCAGCAAGCCCAGGCCGGGCATCACCCCGATGCCACCGGCACGCAGGCTGCGCCAGCCGTGGCCCTCGACGAGCATATAATCGGCCATTGCGGAAGCCCCGGCACTGGTGCCGGCCAGCACGAAATCGGCTTCGGTGTGGTACTTGTGTTTAAGAATCCGCAGAAATTCGGTCCCAAGCAGAAACTCGGTCAGGCGTTCTTGGTCGCCGCCGCTCATAAACACCAACCGGGCAGCCCGCAGGCGGGCCAGGGTGGCGGGGTCGTCGGCGGGGTGGTTTTCGTCCACTTCGAGGTGGCCCACGGTAGGGCAGCCCAGTTTCCGCCACACGTGGGCATAGGCCACGGCGGTGCGACCGGGCTGGCGGCGGGTGGCAGTGGTGAGGACTTCGATGGGCGCGGCGGGGTCGGGCAGCAGCCCGGCCAGCAGGGCCAGGGTGGGGTCGTCGTCGCCGCCGCCGAGCAGCACGAGGGTGCCCAGGGGCGCAGGAAGGTCGGGCATGGTGGAGCAGTTGGGGCGGCAAGATAGGGCCATCCGTTTCATTACCCTGGCTAACGGGGTTGGCGCGGCGGCAACACCCGGCAGCCCCTGCACCCCGGAGTGCATTTGGCCAGCGCACCAGGAACCGGCCGCCAAATGCCTTTTGCACATCCCTACTTTTTCAGCACCAGGTACCCATACGGCGGCAACGCCACTGAACTACTCAGCGTGACTGCGCCGCCTTGCAGCGCATCGGTCCAGGTGCTGTTGTCGAGGGCGGTGGGCAGGGCGAAGGTTTGGGCCGTGCCGCGCACGTTGGCCAGCACCAGGGCTTGGTCGGAACCGACGGTTTTAGTGAACGCGCACACGTTGGTGGTGCTGTAGGCGGCGGGGGCACCGTGTTGCAGGGCGGGGCTGGCGGCGCGGGCGGCCAGCAGGTTCTTGTAGGCGCGGGTGATGGCCGGATGGGCACCCCAGCGCACTTTCACGCTCGTGAAGGGGAAGGTGATGGGCGTGGTCATGCCCGCTTCCTGGCCGTTGTAAATCATGGGCACACCTTTGAAAAGTGCCGCCACCACGAAGGCCGACATGGCCCCGGCATCGCCGCCCAACTGCCCGACCGGGGTGCCGTCGGAGCCGTTCACGTCGTGGTTGGTGGTGTAGCGCACCACTTGCTGGGTGCCGCTGGCCCCGCCGTATTCGCTGGTGTTGAGGCTGGTGAAGGTGGTGGCCGCGCCATTGGCGCGGTACACGCTGCGGAGGCCGCCGTAGAAGTTGAAGCCGAAGTTGTAGTCGAAGCCGCTGCTGAAGTTGGCGGCGCGGGTGCCCTCGGCCAGCAGCAGCAGCTTGTGGGTGGCAATGTGGTGCAAAGTGTCGTTGGCCTGCGCCCAGAAATCGGCCGGTACGCCGTCGGCGTAGTCGCAGCGGAAGCCGTCCACGTTGGCTGTGTACACCCACGATTTCAGGGCCGCAATCATGGCCGCCCGCATGGCTTGGTTGGTGTAGTTGAGTTGGGCCACGTCGTTGTAGTTGGTGCCGGGCGGGATGATGATGTTGCCGTTGGCATTCTGCTGGTACCAGTCGGGGTGGGCCGTTATCCAGGCGTTGTCCCAGGACGTGTGGTTGGCCACCCAATCCAGCAGCACGGCCATGCCTTTGGCGTGGGCGGCATCTACCAGCGCCCGCAGGTCGGCCAGGGTGCCAAATTCGGCATTCACGGCCTGGTAATCCTGCACGGCATACGGCGAATTATAGGCCGGGTGCGTGCCGGTGGCCTGCCCCACCGGGTAAATCGGCATCAGGTAGATGACATTCACGTTCAGCGCCCGGATGGAATCAAGCCGCGCCGTAATGCCCGCAAAATTGCCCGCTTGACTGAAAGCCCGCATATTGACTTGGTAAATCACGGCATCTTCGCGGTTGGGAACACCCGCGAAGGGAGTGCCATACTGGCCAGTCGGAGTAGTTGGGTTAGGCGGGGTAGTTGGGTTGGTTGGATTAGTCGGGTTCGTTGGCTGCACCGGAGTGGTAACCGGCGGCGGGGTTTCGGTTTTGGAGCAGGCGGCCAGCAGGGACAGGGCCAGCGCGGCGGTGGTTAGGTTACGGAAGAGAATCATGGGATAGAAAGACACGGTAAGCGTTTCACGCAGTGGTTCGGGGCAGAAAAACGCAGTGGTTCGCAGGGTTGTTCAATTAGCGCACTCCGCACCGTTGCATGAACTTTATTTCAGGTCGACTGGCCGGATGCTCACTGCCGCGCCACCGCCCGGCGCGAGCGGCAACGTCAGCGTGGATTTGCTGGTCACGGCTTGCTCCCGCACCTGATAGGCCATTGGGTTTTGGTCCCAGGACGCGCCGGGTGCGTCGGCGTAGATGCGGGCCACGTAGCGGTGGCCGGGTGCCAGGAAATCCAGCTTCACGGCCTGGCTGCGGGCGTTTTCGTCCGTGATGCTGCCCACGTACCATTCGTCCTTGTCTTTGGCCTGGCGGGCCACGGTGAGGAAGTCGCCCGGCTCGGCGGCCACAACGCGGGTGTCGTCCCAGTCGGTGGGCACGTCCTCGATGAAGCGGAAGGCATCGGGGTGGGCCTCGTAGTTTTCGGGCAGGTCGGCGGCCATTTGCAGGGGCGAGTACAGTGTCACGTACAGGGCCAGTTGCTTGGCCAGGGTGGTACGCAACTGGCGCTTGGCCCCGTTGGCGGCGTAGCCTTGCAGCCGGAAAATGCCAGGTGTGTAGTCCATCGGCCCGCCCATGAGGCGGGTGAAGGGCAGGATGGTTTCGTGGTCGGGCGGGTTGCCGTCGGGGTCAAAGGCGTTGAACTCGTTGCCCCGCGCCGCCTCGCTGGCCAGCCAGTTGGGGTAGGTGCGCGAGAGGCCGGTGGGGCGCACCGGCTCATGCACATCAATCATGACGCGGTGCCGGGCCGCCACTTCGGCCACGTGAACGTAGTGGTTGCTCATCCACTGCCCGTCGTGGTGTTCGCCGCGCGGGATGATGCGGCCCACGTAGCCGGTTTTCACGGCCGGGTAGCCGTAGCGGTTCATAAACTGAAAGGCGGTGTCGAGCCGCCGCTCGTAGTTGGTGACCGAGCCGGAGGTTTCGTTGTGCATTATCATCTGCACGCCTTTGGCTTTGGCGTAGTCCGTCACTTCGCGGGGACTGAAATCGGGGTAGGGCGTTACGAAGTCGAACACCTCCTCCTTCCAGTTGCCGAACCAGTCTTCCCAGCCCACGTTCCAGCCCTCGACCAGCACGCCCGCAATGCCGTGCCGGGCGGCGAAATCAATGTAGCGTTTCACGTTGGCGGTGGTGGCCGCGTGGCGGCCGTGCGGAATGAGTTGGCCCGCCGCGTTCAGGGTGTCGGAGCGGTTGGCGTAGCTCCAGGTGCCGGTGCCGGTTTGCATTTCCCACCACACACCCACAAACTTCATTGGCCGTATCCAGCCGGTATCGGTCAGCTTGCTGGGTTCGTTCAGGTTCAGAATCAGCTTAGAGGTCAGGATGGCGGGGGCATTGTCGGCCACCACCACCGTGCGCCAGGGCGAGTGGGCGGGGGCGTACAGGTAGGCTTTGGTGCCCACGGCATCGGGCACGAGCCGGGCCACTAGCTGGTGGCTGGCCCGCTCGACGTGCAACTGCATGGCCGGGTAGTTCACCTGGGCCGCCTCGTGGATGTTCACGTACAGCCCGTCGTCGGTTTTGAGCATCAGCGGCGTGGCTACCAGTTGGGCATCGGGCGCGTCGCGCACGGCAATGGACGTGGCGCGTTGCACCACGGCGCGGTTGTCCACGGCGCTCAGGCGGGTGTGGCTGTACGGGTATTCGTTGGTGTCGTAATCGCCCGGAATCCAGAATGCCTGATGGTCGGCGGGCAGACTGAACTCGGTGCGCTCATCTGCCACCGTGAAATACTTGAGGTTGGGTTGCCCCGGAAACTCGTACCGAAACCCCAGCCCATCATCAAACAAGCGGAAGCGCAGCACCAGCCGCCGGTTTTGCACAGCTGGCTGCTGCAAGGTCACGGCCAGCTCCTGGTAGTGGTTGCGGATGTGCTTCACCTCGCCCCACACCGGGGTCCAGGTGTCATCGTGCCGGCTGCTGTCCACCCGCGCCACCGTAAAGCCCTGGTCGAAACCGGGCTGGTCCTTCAGCAAGATGCCCAGCCGGCTGGGTTGCAGCACGGGCCGGGTGCCGTAGCGCAGTTGGTAGGTTGGTTTGCCAGCGGGCGTGAGGGCGAAGCGCAGGGTGAGCTTGCGGTTGGGCGAGTGCAGGGTTTGGGCTTGGGCGCTGGGCAACAAGCTGGCGGTGGCGCACAGGATGCCTAGCAGAAGGGGTTTTAGAAGCACTGGTTTGGTAAGACGCGAGAGATGGAAAAAGGAGCTGCAAGATAACAGCCATTGCCGTTCCCAAGACGCTGTTGGGGGCTGGCGGCTCTTGCTACTCCGCCCAGCTTGGAACCGTCCGGCACCCATCAACCCTCATCGGGGCGGGGTTACTCGGTAGCGGGAGCAGTAGGTGCGTCCGGCGAAACGGCAGGCGGCGCGGGAGTCACCACAACCCCCGCCTCCACCTGCCCCAACTGCTGCTGGGCCAGCAGCCCAATCAGGGCTTCGACCAGCCCGCCGCCGGCCCCGGTGCCGCCGCCGTTAGCTTGCACTTCGGGCACTATTTTCACCTGCCGGTCGCCGATGATTTGCATGAGTTGCAGGCCGGTGAACTCGCGGGTACCGAGGGCCTGCACGCCCACGCGGTAGGCTTCGGCCCTGGCGTTGCCGATGGCGCGGATGGTGCCAGCGTGTCGGCCTGGTAACCGGCTTCGCCCTCCAGGGCGATGAGGCGACCGGCGGCCAGGCTGCGGCCCGCAAATTTCTTGGCCACCACCCCGACCTGCATTTCGCCGATGACGACGATGCTCCGTAGTGACTTGGCCAATAACAGCAGAACGACGAGGGAGACAAGCACCCCCAAAACGATGAACAGCGGGGGCGTGGAGGTTTGCAGCAGCATAGCTGGGCTGAATAAGGGTGGAACCGGGGCGAAAGGTACTCGCCAACGGTGCTTCCACTGCTACGCCTGGGCCAGCAGCCAGGCCAGGGCCGCTGCTTCGTCGTCGAAGTGGTGGTAGGTGTGCGGCAGTTGGCGGGTGGCCAGCACCACGCGGTTCATGGCCAGGCGGGCAAACACGTCGTGGGCCAGCAGCACGGCCCCGTAGCGGTAGCCAGCGGTTTCCACGGTGTGGGGCAGCCACTCCCCTATCATCCACTGCTGCTCGGCGGGGGCGAAGGGCAGCATTTGGCGCTGGTCCACCAGCAGGCGGCCGTAGCCGGTGCGGCGCAGGGCGTTGGCGGCGTGGGTGAGCAAGGCCCGGAAGTCAGTTGCCGTGCGGGGGCCGGGGTGGTAGTGCAGGCGCAGGTAGCCGGCGGGGTGGTCCCAGATGCGGCCAGCGGCATTTTCAAAGTAAACGGTGGCGGACGGGGCAGGCATCGGGGGCGGGCAGTGGCGCGGGTGCGCCGGAAAGTTTGAGACCTCAAACGGGCCGCTGTCGCCGGGGTTTGCGGCGGGGAGCGAAACCCGGCGGGCCGGGAGCGGCCGGGCAACGGGCGGCTCCCGGCCCGCCGGGGGCAGCCCTCATTTGCCAATCATTCATTTCAGGGTAACTTGCTGGCTCAATTCAACTCCGCGCTCATGCTGAAAGATATTACCTGTGCGGCCCTGGGCCGCGGATTGGCCGCAACGGCGGCGCTGCTGGCCCTGGCCGGGCCGCTGGCCCAGGCCCAACGCCTGCCCTCGTTTCCGGGGGCCGAGGGCGCGGGCCAGTACGTGACCGGCGGCCGGGGCACGGTGGCCGTGCCCACCACCGTGTTCGAGGTCACGAACCTGCTCGACACCAACACGCCCGGCACCTTGCGCTACGCCCTCACGGTGCCGTTGCCGGCTCCGGCCACGGCCCGCACCGTGGTGTTTCGGGTGTGCGGCACCATTCACCTGACTTCGGCGCTGCACCTTTCGCACGCCAACACCACCATTGCCGGCCAGACGGCTCCCGGCGACGGCATTTGCCTGGCCGACTACCCCGTGATTGTGTCGGTGAGCAACGTGGTGGTGCGCTTCCTGCGCTTTCGCATGGGCGACAAGAACCAGAAGCTGCTGAACGCCGCCGGGCAGCCCCTCAACGGCAGCGGCAACGACGACTCGTTTGACGGCACCGCGCACAGCAACATCATCGTGGACCATTGCACGATGAGTTGGAGCGACGACGAAGCATTCACCTTCTACGGGGCCACCACCGACAGCATGACCCTGCAATGGAATATGATAAGTGAGCCGCTAAACTACTCCTACCACTTCGAGACCGGCGACACCGACTACGAGCGCCACGGCTACGGCGGCATCTGGGGCGGGCGCTATGCCTCGTTTCACCACAACCTGTTTGCCCACTGCACCAGCCGCTGCCCGCGCTGGAACGGCACCCGCTACGGGGCACCCATCGGCTCCGAAAACTGCGACTTTCGCAACAACGTGGTCTATAACTGGGGCAGCAACAACACCTACGGCGGCGAGGGCGGCAACTACAACATGGTGAACAACTACTACAAGTACGGCCCCAACAGCAACTCCCATACCCGCCTGCTGAACCCCGACAAGCAAACCACGGCCCCGGTGCTGCCCTACCCGCAGGTGTACCTGACCGGCAACTACATGGACGGCTCGACCACCATCACGGCCCACAACTGGAAGGGCGTAGTGATGGGCGCGGGCACCGCCGCCGATACCGTGCAGTCGAAGGTGACGACGGCGTTCCCGTTCCTGCCCGTCACCCCGCAGTCGGCCACCGCCGCCTACGCCGCCGTGCTGGCGGGCGTGGGGTGCAGCCGGCCGGCCCGCGACACGCTGGACCAGCGCATCGTCCGCAACGTGCAGAACCGCACCGGCCGCATCATCGACGTGCAGGGCGGCTACCCCCACGGCACCCCCTACAGCACCTCGCAGGCCGCCTGGCCCACCCTGAGCTGCGGCCCCGCCCCCGCCGACACCGACCACGACGGCATGACCGACGACTACGAAAACACCCACGGCCTCAACCCCAACGACCCCAGCGACCACGGCCTGCTTGCCGCCAACGGCTACACCAACCTCGAGAACTACCTCAACGGCCTGGCCGCCCCGCTGGCCAGCACCACGGCCCAAGCCGGGACTGCCCGCCTCGAGGCCTACCCCAACCCCGCCACCGACCGCCTCAGCCTGACGCATCCGGCGGCTGGCCCCGCCGCCCACCTGCAGGTGCTGGATGCCCTGGGCCGCGTGGTGCTGACCGCGCCCGTGGCCGCTGGCAGCACCACCAGCACGTTGAGCCTGCTGGCCTTGCCCGTGGGCCTCTACGACGTGCTGTTTCAGGATGCCCGCCAGCGCCTGAGCGCCCGGGTGAGCCGGCAGTAACTACCCCGTCGGCAAGGGGCCGCCGCCACGCACTAAAACGACGGGGCCACCAAATCGAGTGATTTGGTGGCCCCGTCGTTTTAGCGCGTGGCGGTGGCGTGGGTTTTGCCCACCCCGGAGTTTTCAGGTATGGGCAAAGCCTGCGTTTTTGCCACCCCTGAGTTTTCAGGTGTGGCAAAAGTGTGCGTTTTGGTCGTACCTGAAAACTCAGGTGTGGCAAAAGCGTGCGTTTTTGCCACACCTGAGTTTTCAGGTGTGGCAAAAGTATGTGTTTTTGCCACCCCTGAGTTTTCAGGTGTGGCAAAAGTATGTGTTTTTGCCACACCTGAGTTTCCAGGTGTGGCAAAAGTATGTGTTTTTGCCACACCTGAGTTTTCAGGTACGACCAAAACCCAGGTTTTTGCCACACCTGAAAACTCAGGTATGGGCCGAACCGGCCGCCCCTACCCTTCTTCGGCCGGGGGGGTGCCCCGGAAGGCATCTGCTTTGCCCACGGCGGCCAGCTTGACAGGCCGGTTTTCGCGGGCCGACTGGTAGATGGCTTCCATGATGCGCTGGTCCTGCAAGCCTTCCTCGCCGGGGGTGTAGGGGGGGTGGTTCTGGCGGATGCACTGGGCGAAGTGGTCCATTTCCAGGGCAAACTGGTCTTTGGCGGGGTTGTCGGGGGTTTCCTTCAGTTGCTTGCCGCCGGGGGCGTGGGTGCGGTCCTGGTGCAGGCCCCGGTAAGTAAAACCGGGGTCCAGGCGGATGGTGCCCGTTTCGGCATACACCGTGTAGCTTTTGTTGTTGAATGCGCCGTAGCCCGACATGCACTGCGCCAGCACGCCGCTGGGGAAGCGCAACGTGAAGCTGACGTTTTCCTCGATTTCTGCGAAGCGGGCATCGCCGGGGGTTGAGTAGAGTTGGGCCGTGACCTCGGTCGGCTCCTCCCCTAGCAGGAAGCGGGTCGTGTTGAGGCAGTACAGGCCCACGTCGGGCAGGGAGCCGCCGCCGGCCAGGGCTTTCTGGTGCCGCCACTGCCGGTCGTGGGCCTGGTTCTGGCAGTTCATGGCCTGAATCATCTTCACCGGGCCGTAGGCTTTGGCCCGCACCAGTTGCTGGGCCTGCCGGTTCAGGGGTTCGTACTGAATGCGGTAGGCCACCATCAGCTTCTTGCCCGCTTTGGCACAGGCGGCAATCATCTCCTCGCACTCCTGCACGGAGGTGGCCATCGGCTTTTCGCAGAGGATGTGCTTGCCCGCCTTCGCGCCCCGCAGGGTGTACTCGTGGTGCAGGGCATTGGGCAGCACGATGTAGATGGCCTCCACCTCGGGGTTGTCCTGGAGTTGGTCGTAGGTCTGGTACGAGTAGCAACTGCTGGCCTTGATGCCGTACTGGGCGGCCACTTTGCGCATCTTCTCGGCATCGCCGCTCACCAGGGCCACCGGCCGGGCGTGTTTGCACTGCCCAAAGGCGGGCAGAATTTCGTTCAGGGTGAGGTGGCCCAGGCCGACGACCGCGAAGCCCACGCGGCGCTCCGGCGCGTCGGGGTTGAGGGGGGTGCTCTCCTTGGGGTCGGTGGGCGCGTTGAGGGGCGGCAGCTTGATGTCGAGCGAGCCGGCGGGCGGCGGGGCCGTGGCCGGGGCGGCGTGGGCGGCGGCGGGCAATGCCCCGGCCACGCCCACGGCGAGCAGGCTGCGGCTGGCCTGGTTGAGAAAGTGGCGGCGCGACGCGCCGGGAACGACAGTAGGGTACATGGGCGTGGGAAAAGGTTCAGGCCGGATGTACGAGGGCAGGGCGGGAAAATGTTATGGCCAGGATTGGTGGGCGAGTACCCCGAAGCTGCGCTTCGGCCGCTGCCCGGAATCGTTGGATAAGACCGTTCAGCGGCCGAAGCGCAGCTTCGGGGTACTCGGTCAGCCCTGCGCCACCCGCGCCGTCACCAGCAACTGCCCGACGTGCCGCGTGGTGTGCTCGGCGGCGTGCACCAACACGCCCATCACCGTACTGGGCAACCTGGCCCGGCCCACGGGGCGGCCCTCGGCCAGGGTGGCGGGGTCGGTGGCTTGCAACTGGGCCAGCGCCGCCGCCACTTCGGCCTCGAATGCGGCGACCAGCGCGGTCAGGGTGGCCGCCGTGGCCGGCACGGGCTGGCCCTCGGTCGCAAACACGGCCAGTTGGGCGGCGCTCAGGGTTTCGGCGCGGGCGTAGGTGAGCAGCCGGTTCAGCACCCCGGCCAAGTGTTGCAGGTGGAAGGCCACCGAGGCCACCCCGACCGGGCGGGTGTTGAGGTAGCCGGGCGGGAAGGCGGCGAGGGCAGTGGCGACTTCGTCGCGGGCTTGCAACAGGGCATAGGCTAGGGGCTGGAGCAGCGGCGCAATGCCGGGCAGGGGCTGGTCGCGGAGCCAGTATTCGGGGAGGTTAGGAGTAGGCATAGTTTCAGAGGAGAGCCTCAGCTAGTCGTTGGGCCACAACGCCCGCAAACTTATTCTACCAGCAGCCGGGCGGTGCGGGTGCTACAACGCAGAATATACATGCCCGGCCGTAGGCCATGCAAGTCAAGTAGAAGGTCGTTGCTGGTGGGGTCGGCGGGAGCGGGAGTGAGTACGAGGCGGCCCATTACGTCGTACACGGCGAGGGGCTGGCCGTTGGTGTTGCCTACCCAGGCGGTTTCCTGGGCGGGGTTAGGCCATACTTGCAGCGGGCTGCCCGGCGAGTTGGTGGGCGGGATGCTAACCGCTGCGACTTCGACTGGCACGGCATCGGTGCGGCCAGCGTAGCTGACGCGCAGGGAATCGAGGCCGGGAGCCAGGCCCGTTACCCAGCCGGCACTGCGTGTGCGGGCTGTGCCCCCGCCTGCAAAGGAAAACTGAACGCCCGACTGGCCCATCACCTCGCGCTCGATGCCGTCGGAGTAGGTGCCCGTGAGGTGCAACACGGCGCTGTCGCCGGGGATGGTGTACACGAAGCGCGGCTCGATGCGGACCGAGCGCAGGGTGGCGGCGGTGGTGAGGCCGGTGCCGAGGGTATCGTATTGCACGTAGGTGGAATCGGCAAAGGCGAAAGCGGCGATGGTGAGGCGGCCCAGGCCCTGCCGGGGCACCCGCAGATAGGCCGAGCCGCCCGCGCCTTGCACCAGGCGGGTGGTCATTTCCGGGGTACCGGCGTTGCATACCAGCAAAATCCGGGTTACGTCGGCACTGCCCGCCACGGTCACCCGTACGCTGTCGATGTCGGTGAAGACAGTGTTGCGGGTGGGCGAGGTGATTTGCAGTGTTGAGCTAGCCGTTTTGTGGGCGGTGCTGACTAGGGCCGTTGTGGGCGGCGCGGACCGGTGGAAAATGCTGGTGATTGAATCTGTAGATACCGGGTGCATGTCGGCTTTTGTGAAAGCGTTGGCGCGGGCGGTGTTGCTGCTATTCGCTGTTAGCAGTTCCTCCATGCTGAGTTGCACGAGTGGGTTGCCACCTGAGACGTGCGATTGCCCGGCAACGTTACTGGTGTACGGGTAAGTCAGCCCGCCACGCTGGCTGTTCAGGCCCACGACTAAGTCATTTTTGTTATGATAAACCTTATCAAGTAGCGCGTTGATGGTGTTAGCGGTGTGAATCTGCGTCAGGGCCATCCACTCAACCAAAAAGCCGGCCCAGCCAACGTCCTGCTTACTGAGCGCTTCAATAGGCGCGGTTGATGCAAAGTCCAGATTAGTCGTAATCGCATGGATGGCGACCCCGTGCGTGTTGGGCGTGGCATTGAGCCGGGCAATGGCCGGGCCATTGTAACTCAAATCTTCGACCGCGCCCTTGGTAGGGTCGTGGCCGAACTTGCCCATCAGTGTTTTAACAAAGGGGGGCAACGTTTTAACAAAATTTGGAACCGGGCTGCCGCTGTGGGGCGTGTTGAGCGTGATGAGCTTATTGACATCTCGCTTGTTGGCGTAGTCGGGGCTTTGGATGTATTGCCGAGCTATCAGCCCGCCCATGCTGTGCCCAATGATGTCCACCTTCGACACCGATACGTTGCGGAAGGCATAGGCCAATAGCTGGGCATTTTTGTGGTCGATGAACTTCTGAGCGTTGTCGGCAAAGTGAAGGTCGGCCCCGTAGTCGGCGTAGCGGATTTGCTCTTCGTTGTCATACAGTCCATCCTTTACCAGTTTTTTCTGCAGGCCGGGAAAGGCATTGCTCCCGTACGACCACAGCCCATGCACGAGCAGCAGCGGTGGGCGCACGGCCTGTATCGGGTAAGTGTGCAGCACGACCGGCGCGGCGGGCACGGTGTTGTCGATTACTTGCAGGTGCAGGTCGCGGTGAGAGCCCGTCAGCCCAACAAAGGCCGGGTGATGATACACGGCCATGATGCTGTCGGCGGTTTGGGTTTGAGGCTCGAAGAAGCCGGCCGCGTCGGCAAGGGCCCCGCTGGTAGAATCGGTGGGGTTTTCCTGAATGCGGAAGGCCAGCGTCTGCCCGCTGCTGCGAGGCAGGGCGAAGGCCGTGCCGGTGGTGTCGTCGGCTCCTACTTTGATGATGCCCGTGCTGCGGTAGTTGAGGCGGGTGCGCCGGGTAGTGCGGCCGGGCTGCGGGAGGTGGTAAGCGGTGAGGGAGTTGGGCGCTATCGGCGACCATTTCGTGCCGTCCCATTGGGCAATGTTGTTGGCGCTCACGCCGCCGGCAGTGGTAAATACTCCTCCTGCATAGAGAACATTTCCCGACGTAGCCAGTGGAAAAGCTCCATCACCATTGATACTATTGGTGCCAGAACCTAGCGGTGACCATCCTGTCCCATTCCATTGGATGGTATAGTTGCTGGATGAATTGCTGGTACTACGACCGCCTGCCGCATAGAGAGTACCTCCACTGGATATAGCTAGTCCTGCTACGTCATCAAACGCACCTGTGCCGAGAGCTATCCAATTAATACCACTCCATTGGGCAATAGCGCTAGCGTATAAGCCCCCGTTCATGTGAAATCCTCCTCCCACATAAAGAGTGCCTGATTTGGACAGAGCCAATGAACCCACGTCTCCAGGGTATCCATCAACATTAACACCAGTACCATTGCCAAAAGCTGTCCAACTGCTGCCGTTCCAACTGGCAATGCTGTTGGCCGTGATACCACCTGCCTGATTAAAATAGCCTCCCACGTAGAGAATGCCTGCACGGGAAATAACCAAGCTACGAGCCGTACTCTTGACACCGGTGGGGTCCGTGAGCCCGCCGCCAAGGCCTGACCAGCTACTGCCGTTCCATTGGGCAATGTTGTTTGCCGCTGTTCCCCCAGCCGCATCAAAGTCACCCCCTGCATAAAGAATGCCCCTGCTAGACACGGCTAATGTGTTTATATCTCCTCCGTATGTACTGCCGTTTAGCACCCTAGTGAAGTTTCCCCCCGTCGGTGCCCATTGGATACCATTCCACTGGACAACGCCTGCCACCCCCCCTGTGCTTCCAGTTGCGGCAAACTGCCTGGCAGCATAGACAATGCTTCGGCCAGCCACAGCTATTGCAAACACCTGACCATTCAGGCCAGTCCCCAATGCCGACCACTCAGACCCGTTCCACTTGGCAATGTTACTAGCCGCTACCCCGCCAGCCATTGTAAAATCACCGCCTACGCAGAGGTTGCCGGTGCTATCCACCGCCACCGCATACACTGCGCCATTAGTCCCATTATCCGCCGTCACCCGCGCCGCGCCGGCTACCCGCCGCGCTGCCACAGTCCGCAGCACCGGCTGCCCATCCGGGGCGGTGTAGAGTGCATAGCCTGCTGCTTTGAACGACCCGCGCACCCCCGCCCGCACCGTGCCGTCGGGGTTGAGGATGGCATCGAGGGAGCCGCTGCGGGCCGGGCCGGCCAGCAGCAGGCACAGGGCACAGAGCAGGGCGGCGGGCTGCCACGTGCGGCGCGGGTTGTTGCGGGGGTAGGTCGAGGTGTTCATAAGGTTGGGGCGTGAGGGGTGCGGGAAGTGTTGTTACAAAGCGACTGATTGCCAGTGGTGGAGTATTCCTTTTTCCGGTATAACTTTTCTCAGCCCTGGCGGTCGGGCGGCGGTTGGCGCTGGTAGTATTGAGGCGCTTTGCCGCCAGGGTTTATCCGGCAACTACTCACAGCCAGTTGTGCCGGGGCGGCCCGTTTCTGAGGTTTTCCTGGGTCCGCAGGACGAAATCAAGCGTTACCTCCAGGCAGTCCGCAATTTCTTCGGGAGTCATTTTGGTGCTCTCCAATAACTTCTCCACCCGCCGCCGGTCGGCGTTTACCACTTCGGCGTTGCGGGCTACGAAGCGGGCAAATGAGGCCCGCTCTTCGGGGCTCATCCGGCGAGTGTTCAGCTCCTCAATGGCGCGGTGCAGCCATTCCTCGTTCCAGAAAGTGGGGGCCAAAATGGGGTCTGTGGTGTGCAGGGTTTTCATGGTATAAAGCAGTTTGTGCAAATCGGTTTGGACAGCGGCGGCCGGCAGGTCAAATTTAGCCAACTCCACCAGCACGAACGTCAGTTGCTCGTCCAGCAGTTCGCCGGTTTCACTCCGCAGGTTGGCCACAGTGCGATACGCCGGGCCGGGCAAAATACTTTTGTCGAGGAAGGCAATGCAGTACAGGCGCGGCATATTCTGGTAGCTGAAGTTGCCGCGCTCCACCAGCGTGTTGAGCCGGTGCAGGGCGTAGAATTTCAGGCGCTGCAAAAAGCCCGGCGCGTGGGCTAATTGCATTTCTACGATGAACTGATTGCCGGCCTCGTCGGTGCAAGCCACGTCGTAGATGCCCGCCCGGCTGTCCTCGTGCGTCAGCCCCGCAAAGGCCGTGTTGTCGAACGTTATTTCCCGGATGGGCACCGGTGAATCAATCAGTGCCTGTAGCGCCACCCGCAGAAACAGGGTGTCGGCCGCGTTGCCGAACGTTACCTTGAAACCGTAATCGGAAACGATGGGAATGAACGGATTCGGCTCCATGCGATGAGGGTGGCCGTCATTTTCGGCCTACCCGGCGCGAATGTACGCCGCTGTGCCTGCCTAATCAGATGATGCCAGCCACGCCCCGCCTCATTGGGCATATTCTTAGCCCGGGGCCAAGCCCTACTGCAACACCAAGCGCTGGGTGAACGCCGCGCCGATTTGCGGCGTGATTTCGACCAGATACAGCCCTGGCGGCAACGCCGACAGGTCGAGGGTGGCGTTGGGCCGGGCAATGGTGCGGACGACGGCCCCCAAGGCGGTGCGGATGACTAGTTGGCGCACGGTGGCCGCGTTGGCCAGCGTCAGGCGGGCGGGGGCGGCGGGGTTGGGGTAGAGGGCGACGGCCCCGGCGCGGGTCAGGGTCCGACTGGCCAGGACGGTTTGGTTTTCGTAGGCCCCAAGGTCGAGGCGGTTGCCCACGAGGCGGGGGCGGCTGGCGCAGTCGAGGGCGAAGTTGCCAGTAGCGGGCCGGGTGCCGGGGTCGCCCCGGTCGAGCAAAGGCGACGTGGCCGAAAGGGTGAAATCGCTGGCGGCGGGGTTGGTCAGGCCAGGGTCGCCGGCCAGAAATACGGAGACTATGTCGAGGCCGGTGCGGGAGCTGAAACTGCTCACCGAGCCGTAGGAAATGGGTGATGTGATGGCATTGAATGCGGGGTTGCTCAACTGAAACAGAAAGGCCCCGGCGGCGCTGTAGTAGCAGTTGTAGTCGGCCCGAAAATGCTCCACCGCGTAGCCGCTGCCATAGAGGGCGGGCTTGCGGTTGCGGGGCACCACGATGTTGTTCTCGAACAAGACGCTGTCCAGGCGCTGCAAGAATATTTCGCCCCCAGCAACATCGGCCGCCATCGGCAACGCCGTAACCGTCCCGTTGCTGGCCACTAGTTGCGTGATGCCGTTGATGGTGTCCCCCGTCTGGTTGCCCCACACGGTGTTGTTGAGGACTTCCAGTTGGCGCACGGGCTGGGGCATGGTGTCGGCTCCCAGCGAAAGGCCGACGAAAACATTGCCCGTTACCTCGTTGCTCCACAGCGCGTACTGCCCCCCTACCCGACCGCCGGGGGGCACCACGGCCTCGTTGCCTACCGAAATACCCACGCCGTTTTGGGTGCAGCGGTTGCCCACCACGGTGCATTTGCGGGCCCCGTCAAGGTAGATGCCCGCCGACATCGCCCGCCCCGACATACACCGCGACACCTCGTTGTAGGCAATGAGGCCGTTGCGGGCGTAGCCGACGCTGGCCGGTGCCCCGGTAAAGTGGTTGCCCGCCGCGTCAATGCCGATGTTGGCAATGTCCTGCACCACGTTGCGCAGCACCGCAAACCCGTCCACATTGCCCGTGATGGTGATGCCTTCGCCGTAGCCCACGGCGCAGTTGCGCACCGAGTCGTCCAGAATGCGGATGGTGGCCAGCGCCGTACTGCTGTTGCCATCTATTTTGATGGCACTGGCCGAGATGCCCAGGTTGGTGGCCGAAGGAAGTGTCGTCAAATCGTTGCTGCGCCAGCCCACGTTCTCAATGGTGCAGCGTTGCACCGTTACGTTGCTGGCCCCGTCGGTAATCCAGATGCCCTTGGCCCCGTCGTTGATGCAGTTGCGAAAGGTGATGCCCTCCACCGTTACGTTGCTGGTCTGCCGGATGCCCAGCAGGTACTGCCCGGTCGCGGTGAGTCTGCGGCCGTCGATGACGACGTGCCCCTGCCCTTGCAGCACCATCGAGCGGCGGATGTCGACTGGGGCCGTCAGCACGTAAGGCATCGTTCCCGGCAGCAGAACCAGCGTCGGCGTACCGCCCGTTGGCAGGTGGGCAATGCCGTAAGGAATGGTCTGGTAAGGCGCACCGGGTAAGCCGGTGCCCATTTGGTCGCTGCCGTTCGGCGACACATATACGTAGTATACCTGGGCCGCAGCCCGGAAGCCGCTACTCAGCAGCAGCAAAAGAAGAAAGCGAGTCATCGGGCACGGGGGTTAGGGTGAGGTTTCGGTTTGCCTACGGATTGCCCTGACCGGCGGTTTATTAAGAAAAACCTACACTGCTACCCTTTCCTCACATTTTCCCAAACCACCGGGCCACGAAGAACGCCGCGCCCGCCGCCAGCGCCCCGGTGCCCGCCATCTTGAGCGCCCCCCACACCGGGGGCTGCCCCGTGAGGCGGCTGCGGAAGTAGCCAAACACCAGCAAGCACAGCAGCGTGATGCCCGCCGACCACAGCAGCCCGGCCTGCGGCGTGGCCGTGACGAAGTACGCACTAAGCGGAATCAGCCCGCCCAGGGCGTAGGCCCCGGCAATGGTGAGGGCGCTTTTGGGAGCTTGCTTGGGGTCGGGTTCTTCCAGGCCCAGCTCGTACTTCATCATGAAACGCACCCACTGGTCGGGGTCGGCGGTGAGTTCCTGCACGGCCAGGGCCTGGGTGGCGGGCGAGAGGCCCATTTCGGCCAGCAGCTCCTGCACCTCGCGGCGCTCCACGTCGGGCACGTCCTGCACTTCCTGGTGCTCGCGGGCCAGCTCGGCCTGGTAGTGGTCCACCTCGGTGCGCCCGGCCAGGTAGCCGCCCAGGCCCATGGCAATGGACCCCGCCACAATCTCGGCCAGCCCAGCCGTGATGACCAGCCCCGACGACTGCACCGCCCCGCTCAGGCCCGCCGCCAGCGCAAACGGCACCGTGAGGCCATCCGATAAGCCAATGACAATGTCCTGAAGCATGGCCGAGCTGGTCAGGTGTTCCTCGTGGTGGTGGTGGGTAGTGGGCATGGCAACGGGCACTAAAAAGGACAAGCCGGGGTGGTAATACGTCCCGGCCGCCGTTTGGGACGAGGAGCAAAGTAACTCGAAACCGCCGTAATTTCGCCTCCTCATCTTGTTCCCCCTTCCCATGCTCCTGAAAAAGCCCTCTCTCCTGCTGGCTGTGCTGGCACTGTTTGTTGCCGTTAGCGGCTTTGTGCAGCCCATGCCGCCCCCCGGCTACCAGGTGGGCGACACGGCCGCCGACTTCAAGTTGAAAAACGTGGACGGCAAAATGGTGTCCCTGGCCAACTACCCGGCGACCAAAGGCTTCCTCGTCGTTTTCACCTGCAACCACTGCCCCTACGCCCAAGCCTACGAGCAGCGCATCATCGACCTCCACAAAAAGTACGCGCCGCTGGGTTACCCGGTGGTGGCCATCAGCCCCAACGACCCCAAAGTGGAACCGGCCGACTCCTACCCCGAAATGCAGAAACTGGCGAAGGAAAAGCACTACGCTTTCCCGTACCTGATTGACGAAACCCAGGCAACCACTCGCCTGTACGGGGCCACCAAAACGCCGCACGTTTTCATCCTCAACCGCGTGGGCAGCGCCCTGAAAGTAGCCTACATCGGGGCCATCGACAACAACACCGAAGATGCCAGCGCCGCCACCGAAAAATACGTGGAAGCAGCCCTGAGCGAAATCCTGGCGGGCAAGGCCGTCACCGTTAAATCGACCAAGGCCGTGGGTTGCGGCATCAAGTGGCGGAAGTCGTAGCGACCCGTAACTTGCCGCCTCAATCAGTGACGCAGCTTTCTCATTCCTTTTACGGCCTGCGGGCCAGCTCTTTCTTCCTTTTATGGCCACCAACCCCCTGACCAGCCTGCGGGCCGGCGTACTGCACGGCGACGAAGTGCAAGACCTTTTTGCCTACGCCAAAGCCCACGCTTTTGCCATGCCCGCCGCCAACGTGACCGGCACCAACACCGTGAACGGGGTGCTGGAAGCGGCCAAAGCGGTGAACTCGCCGGTTATCATCCAGTTTTCCAACGGCGGGGCGCAGTTCTACGCCGGCAAATCGCTGCCCAACGACCGGCAGCAAGCCAGCATTGCGGGCGGCATTTCGGGGGCTTATCATGTGCACCAGATGGCCGCTCTCTACGATGTGCCGGTGATATTGCACACCGACCACGCCGCCAAAAAGCTATTGCCCTGGATTGACGGCCTGCTCGATGCGGGCGAAAAATACTACCAGCAGCACGGCCAGCCGCTGTACAGTTCGCACATGCTGGATTTGTCGGAGGAGCCGATTGCAGAGAACATTGAAATCTGCAAGCGCTACCTCGAGCGCATGGCCAAAATGGGCATGACGCTGGAAATTGAACTGGGCGTGACCGGCGGCGAAGAAGACGGCGTGGACAACTCCGACGTGGACTCGTCGAAGCTTTACACCCAGCCGTCGGAAGTGGCGTTTGCCTACAAAGAGTTGATGGAAGTCAGCCCGCGCTTCACCATCGCGGCGGCATTCGGCAACGTGCACGGCGTGTACAAGCCGGGCAACGTGAAGTTGCAACCCAAAATCCTGCACAACTCGCAGGAGTACGTGCAGCAGCACCTGCACACCGGCCCGATGCCCGTCAATTTTGTATTTCACGGCGGGTCGGGTTCTAGCCAGGAAGAAATCCGGGAGGCCATCAGTTACGGCGCGGTCAAGATGAACATTGACACCGACTTGCAGTGGGCGCTCTGGCAGGGAATCAAGGACAACTACGTAAAAAATGAGGCCTTCTTGCAGGGCCAGATTGGCAACCCCACCGGACCGGACGCGCCCAACAAGAAGCACTACGACCCCCGCGTGTGGCTGCGCAAAGGCGAAGAAACCTTCGTGGCCCGCCTCAAGGAGGCGTTTGAGGATTTGAACTGCTTGAACAAGCGCCCGTAAAGGGCAACCAGCGACTGGCCAAAAGGCCGTCGTGCTGACGAAGGAAGCACCTTTATTGCGTAACTAAACCCTGGCAACTGGGTTACCTACGCAATAGAGATGCTTCCTTCGTCAGCACGACGGCCTTTTGGTTTTTATTATCCGCCCCGCCCTCAGCCGTACCTTTGCCTGAAAACGGCGACCTCCGGTTGTAGTCGTTTTCTGCGGTCTTTATCGTTATTCATGCCCTCCCCTATTTCCACTGACATTTGCATTATTGGCGCTGGGCCCGTGGGCTTGTTTGCCGTGTTTGAAGCCGGTTTGCTGAAGCTCCGCTGCCACGTAGTAGATGCCCTGCCGCAGCCCGGCGGCCAACTCTCCGAAATCTACCCCAAGAAGCCGATTTACGACATTCCGGGCTTTCCCGAAATCCTGGCCGGCGACTTGGTGGACAACCTCATGCGGCAAATTGAGCCGTTCCATCCCACTTTCACGCTGGGCGAACGGGTGGAGCGGTTTGCCAAACTGGAAGATGGTTCGTTTCAGCTTTACACCACCGACGGCACCGAGATAAGCTGCAAGGCGGTGGCCATTGCCGGCGGCCTCGGTTCGTTCGAGCCGCGCAAGCCCGCTGTGGAAAACCTGGAGCGGTTTGAGGGCGGCAAGGGGGTGCATTACATGGTGCGCGACCCGGAGCATTTCCGGGACAAGAAAATCGTCATCGCCGGGGGCGGCGACTCGGCCCTAGACTGGACCAACTTCTTGGCTAATGTGGCTTCGGAAGTGACGCTCGTGCACCGGGGCACCACCTTTCGGGGCGCGGCCGACTCGGCGGAGAAGGTGAAAACGCTGGCCGAAGCGGGCAAAATCAAGCTGGTGCTGAGCGCCAACGTGACGCACCTGCACGGCAACGGGCACCTACAGGAAGTGACCATCACCGCCAACTCCGGCGAAGCCGAAACCGTGCCGCTCGACTCGTTCATCCCGCTGTTTGGCCTCACGCCCAAGCTGGGGCCGATTGGCGACTGGGGCTTGGACATTGTCGACGATGCCGTGAAAGTGAACACCCTGGATTACAGCACAAGCCTGCCCGGCGTGTTCGCCATCGGCGACATCAACACGTACCCCGGCAAGCTCAAGCTCATCCTCTGCGGCTTCCACGAGGCGGCGCTGATGTGTCAGGGCGCGTTCAAATACATTTTTCCGGACAAGAAATACACCCTCAAGTACACCACGGTGAACGGGGCACCGTCCCTTTAGGGAGTTATGAGTTATGAGTTATGAGTTATGAGTTGGCCGTTGCGCTTGCTCTTTGCAAACTCATAACTCATAACTCATAACTCATAACTTACCCTTATGAGCGACATTCGCATTTACGTGGAGGAAGCGGCCGGGCAGCGGCGCGAGTTGGAAGCGCCGACCGACATGGGGCTGAGTGTGATGGAGCTGCTCAAGGCCAGTGGCTACGACATTCAGGCCACTTGCGGGGGCATGGCGCTGTGCGCCACCTGCCACGTGGAAGTGCTGGCCGGGCCGCTGCTGCCGGAGCCGGGCGATGCCGAACTGGATATGCTGGAAACCCTGCCCGTGGTACACGAAGGGTCGCGGCTGAGTTGCCAGATTCGCCTTGCGCCCGCCCTGGACGGGCTGGTGTTGCGGGTGCTGGGCAGCGCGGCATAGCTGCCCACGCTTTTTTAACCAGCAACGGCCCGGCAGTTTGCCGGGCCGTTGCTGGTTTTGGGGATTTTGCCGTGCGTTTCGGGGGTTAGCGGTGGCGTTTTTTAGCCGTGGGTTTTTTGTGGGGGCTGGCTTTGTGCGGCGGGGCCTTCTTCACCGTTTTGTGGGAACTGCCGGTTTTTTTGCCGCTGCCGGTTTTGGTTTTGGTCTTGGTTTTGGTGCTGCGGTGGCTGCCCGATTTGCTGGAATGGGCCTTGCTGCTGTGGGCTTTGCCGGATTTGGTTGTCCCGGTGCGGTGGGCTTTGGGGTGGCTGCTGCTATGGCGGGTGGCGTGGGTGCGGGTGGCGTGCGCAACGTGGGCGGCGCGAACGGTGCCTGCTTCGTTGGCATGGGCTTCGGCGGCGGGGGCTTCGCTGAAGTGGGCGGTGGTGGTGCCGTCGGCCTCGGGAGCGGCGGTGAGTTCCTCGCCGATGGTTTTGGGTTCGGGGGCGACTTTCTGGCGGCGCACGGGCATCAGAAAATCCCGTTCGGCCCGCTCGCGGATGCTCAGGTTTTCTTCGCCGGGGAGGCGGGTGACGGCGGTTTTCTCGCCCTGCGCCGAGGCGAGGGGGACGCTCGATACGAACGCAAAAAGAACCAATAAATAACGCATACGGAATCGGCAAAAAGGACTTGAACTGGCAAAAATACCCCCCAGCTTGCTGGAATCCAAGTTTTGCCCGGATTTTGAACAGGTAGGGTGGCCGGGGTGCCCCGGCTTTTTGGTTGTGATGCCGCCAAACCGCTGCCCGGCTTTTACCCGACAAGAAGACTGGTGCCCCGACCAAAAAGCCCGCGCCCCACCGCCCGCCTTACTTCCCAATGACCAACCGGCTGCCCGCCGAGTGCGCCGAAAACTCCGGCGCGTACAGGCACTGCACCTGGCTCAATCCGCCCGAAAACTCCCCCACCTGACTGGCCCGCAGCCGGTACTCGAACACGTGGGTGCCGCGCGGCACGGCCGACAGGAAAAAGTTGGTGGCCGCGTCCTTCGGGCTTTCATAATACCCCAAACCGTTCTGGTAGCGGTAGCCGCTGAGCTGGTTAATAGGCTCGAGGCCGGCGGCGCGGTAGTCTTTGAGGTGGACGTACTCCAGCGCCCGGTCGGTGCGGAGGACGAGGCGCACGACCAGGGCATCGCCCACGCGCAGCGGGGCATCGGCCGTTAGTTTTGCCAGCACGGGGCCAGCGGCGGTGGGGGTTTCGCGGTAAAGCTGGCGCTCGAGGCTGAGGGGCGTGGCGGCGGGCGTGATTTTGTCCAGGTCTTCGAAATACTGCCAGTACAACGCGCCCCAGGCCACGCCCGCGTCGGCCTTGGTGACGGACACGCGGCCCTGGGCGGGCTGCACGGCGGCGGCGGGCCAGGTGGTGCGGATGTAGCCGGTGCCCGCTTGCGCGGCGGCGGGCTGCACGTTCTCATCGCCGACCTGCACGACCAGCGGAGCCGAGGGGGCCAGCCAATCGCTGCCCCGCAGCAGCAGGGCGTAGCAGGCATCGGCGGTGGCGCGGGTGCTTTCCCAGTGCTGGGTTTGCTTTTGGCGCAGCAGCCAGAGCTTTAGCTCGTCCACGGCTTGGGGGTTCTGGGCTACTTCGTGGTACACTTCAATCAGGGTGGCCTGGGTTTCGGTGGGGGCTTCGCGCCAGTAGTAGCCGGGTTGCACGTTTTTCCAGTACATTCCCAGGTCGGGCGAGTGGAGGGCGTTTTCGCTGAGGGCGCGGACGATGGCGCGGGGCGCGGCAGCGGCAGGGTCGGCCCGGAAAAGGGCCAGCGCCACCACGCCTTGCAGGTAGCAGGTGCGGCCGGGCCAGTATTTGGCGGCCTGGCCCTGGTAGTAGGCGTGGGCGGGTTGGGCGGCTTTGGCGGGGGCGGGGCCGGGCCAAAAGCTGCGGGCATACAGCGCCTGGATTTGCAGGTCGCCCAAATGGTCGTCGGCCAGCCTGGGGCCGTTTTTCTGGTGGCTTTGGCGCAGGAGGTCGGCGTGGTCGGCGGCGAGGGTGCGGTCGAGGTAGCCGAGGGCGCGGCGCAAGATGTCGCCGGCTACGTCGTCCAGGCTGGCATCGAAGGCCCCCAGCCGTTGCAGCTTGCCAAAACCGGCTACTACCAGTTGCGTGATGTAGCGGTCTTCGGGCATTTGCTCGAACCAGGGGAAGGCACCGCTGGGCAGTTGCTGGCGTTGCAGTTTGAGCAGGGCGCGGCGGGTTTCGGCTTCGGTGCGGGTTGCGTCCAGCAACTCGCTGAGGCGGGCCAGGCGCTCCGTTTCACCTTGCGCGTCGCGCACCCAGGGGGTTTCCTCCAGCAACAGATTTTTGAGGTCGGCGTTTTTCTCGAGGGGGCCGAGGGGGGCGGCTTGGGGGTCTTTGCTGCCGCTTTGGGCCTGGCGCTGCCATTCGGCCACAATGGTTTTCAGGCGGGGGTTGCTTTTCAGCAACTGCGCGGCCAACAAGTTGGCATACAACCTACTGAATACCTGCTCCGAGCACTCATACGGAAACTCCATTAGGTACGGCAGGCTCTGCACGGCGTACCAGGCGGGGTTGGCGCTCATTTCCAGCGTCAGGCTCTGGTTGCGGCGGGTGGGGCTGCTGGTGCTGGTCAGTTTTTTTAGCTCAAACGTGCGGGTGCCGGCCCCGACGATGGACAGCGGCAGGCTTTCCGTCACCAGCAAGCGGTTGGGCAGCACGGGCAGGGTGTTGGTTTCGCCGTCGGAGTAGGTGGGTTTTGGTGTTGGGTGTTTAGTGTTCGGTTTTGGGTGTTTGGGGTTGGAAATGGAGGGGTCGGCTGCTCCCGTTGCCCCGGTTTCGGCCACTACTTTGTATGTCACGGCCACCGGCGCAAAGTCGGCCGGGATTTGCAAGGCCCAGCCCAGCGCCACGCTTTGGTGGGCCGCCGCCGACACGGCCTGCTGCGCCGCGCCCGCCAGCACTTGCGCCGTGATGTCTTGCCCTGTGGCGGCATCCGACAGGAAAAGTTGCGCCGTGCCCTGGGTGGCGTGGTCGGTGAGGTTGCTAAACTTGGCAGCGAAGGTAAATTGGTCGCCCGGCCGCAGAAAGCGCGGCGCGTTGGGGGTGATTTGAATTTCTTTCTGGGTGACAAGCTGCCGGGCCAACTGTCCGCTGTGCAGGGATTTGTCGTGGGCCAGGGCCAGCAGTTGCCAGCGCGTCACGGCTTCGGGCATTTGAAATTCCAGCACCACCTCGCCGTGCTGGTCCGTCCGCAAAGCCGGTTCCCAAAGGGCCGTTTCGCGGAAGTCGGACCGGGCGGGCACCAACGACAAGTCGAAGCCCGCAGCAGCGAGCAACGGGGATGACGACGAAGTGGCATCGCCTACCGCTTTATCATCTTCAGTAGCCATCAGCAGGGGGCCAGCGGCGCTGTCACTAACCTCGTTCAACGAATAGCTAGCCGATTCTTTGTCGTTGGCGGCCATGCGGCGGTAAACGCCGCCTGCCCGCGCCCTGCCCGGTCGCCCACCGCCGCCGCCCCCGTACTCACCCAAAGACCAAGTGTTTAACTGCGGATAAATCAACCACGCTAACTCACTGCGGCCGGAGTAAAACAGCGCTTGCCCGTTCATTTTTCCAAAATTGCCCGACCAGCCAAACAGCGCCGGGTAGTAGCTGCCGCCAAAATTGAACCCGCCTAACTCATGCGCCCGGAACACGTCCAAACTTTGGTCATACAGCGTCGCCAGCAACTCCGCGTCGGCCGGTTTTCCGTCCTTTTGCTTAATGGTCACGCGCCAGGTTTCGCGCTGACCGGGCTGCAACTTGTCCCGAAACGTGCTGATGCTGATGGCCAACGGCGCGGGCGGCTCGGCCACGGCCACGGCTTCGTTGTGGCGGTACAACATGTTGTCGCGCACCTGCGTGGTGTGGACGTACAACGGCCCCGGCGCTCCGGCCGGGCCGCTGTCCAGCGTCAAGCGGCGCTGTTCGCCAGCGGCCAACGTCAGCCATTCCGCGCGCAACAGCTTGCCGCCGCGCTCCACGGTCAGCAGCAGCCGCGCTCCGGCCGCGCTGCTGCCCACCAACAGGGTGGCCGGTTGGCCGGGCCGCACCGTGTCGGCCAGCACCTGCACCCAATCGGGGGTGGCGTAGGGCAGGGTTTTGGCTTCGGAGTCAAACAGCACAAAATCGTGCTTCGCCCCCGCCGAATCTTGCCCCACGGCCTGGGCTTCCAGCCGGTAGCGGCCGGTGGGTAGGGCCGCCAGGGCGGTTTTCAGGGCCAGCGCCGGGCCGGGGCCGGTGTCAAATGTCAAGGACTGCACCAGCGTGGGCGGGGCCTCGTTGGCCGCCGTTTCGGGCACCGGGCCGGGCACGCCGGGGGGGTTGGGTCGGTAGCCGAGGGCCAGAATCCGCAGCGTGCCGGTGGTGGGCAGGGCCACGCCGGTGGCGTTGGTGCTGGCCAGGTAAAAGGCGGGCAGCCGCTGCCGGTCGGCGCGAGCGGGGCCGGTCAGGCTGAGGTTCACGGGGTTGTTGCCAATCACCAGTGAGCTAGTGCCGGTGCGGGTTTCGCCCGCCGCATCGGTCACGTCGGCCACGATTTCAAACAAATAGCCCGGCTCCCAGCGGCCTTTGGCCGGAGCTGGCCCGGCCGGGGGTGTGAACGTGATGGCAAACCGCCCGGCCGCGTCGGTGGTGGTGGTGCCGTGGGCAATTTCCTGACTGCTGACCCCTTGCGATGGGTAGCCGCCGCGCCCGTAGCCCCCGCCGTAGCCAAAATACGGCCACAACTCGCGCCGGGTGATGCGGTATTTTACCACAGCCCCGTCGGTGGCCTGCCCGGCGTAGGCGCGGGCGCGGCCCGACACCGTGAGCGGCTGGCCCAACTGCGGGCGGCCGGGCACCGAGTCCAGCTCCACCAAAAACGTGGGCCGTTTGTAGTCTTCCACCGCAAAGTCCTGGCTGCCATTGTCGGTTTGCAGGCGGAAATTGCCGTTCAGCAAGCCGGTGGGCAGCACCACCGAGCCGTGGAAGGAGCCAAATTCGGAAGTTGTGAAGGTGAGCGTCTGAACGGACTGCCCGTTTGGGTCCACCAACCGCACACTCACCGCTTGAGCGGGCAAAATTTTAGGACTGTCGTCCTGGTTTTCGGTCAGAATGCCCTTAAAATATACCGTCTGCCCCGGCCGATAGATGGCCCGGTCCGTGAACAAAAAAGTGCGCCGGACGGCGGCTTTGGCATCGGGCGGACTTGAGTTGCCCCACTCGTTCAGCCCGTCCACGACCAGCGTATCGGGGCCGCGCCAGAGGTGGGCCAGCGCCAGCTCCCCCTGCGGGCCAGACCTGGCCGGGGTAAGTTCGCCGGAAGCGCCGCTTGGTCCCACGGCCACCTGCCGAACCTCAATTTTGTGGGTCTGCTCGTTATACAAACGGTACGTAACCAAGCCCGACACCCCAGCCAGCGGTGCGCCCGACTGCCGGTCCAGCACCAGCACGGTCGTGGTGTTAGAATCGGCGTTGTCCCGATGCACGGCGCTCAGGGCGCTGGCGCCCACCAGGCCATAGCTCGTCACCACTCCGGCCTTTTTGCGAAGCGATGCCCCCTCGGCGTTGCTCAACAACAGCAAATAGTGTCCCGCCGCCAGGGCCGGACCCGCCGCCACCAGATGTTGCGCCCGGTAGTCGGCCACGTGGGGCGGCACCGCCACCGTCCAAACGGCAGCCGGGCGGTTTTTCACCACGCGGGCCTGCATTTTGTCGCGTTCTGTGGTGCCGTAGTTGTTCATTTCCTGGTAGTCGGTCAGGGAAATGGCATAAGCAGTAGCATATAGCACCTCCGCGTTGCGGACCGTGGCCGTGAGCCGCCAGGGCTGGCCCGGCACCACCAGTGCAGCGGCGGCAAAATCAATTTCCGGCTGCTCAATCTCCTCGCGCAACTGCCGCGCCTGCGCCGCGCCCCGCGACTTTGGAAACCGCGCCTCCGCCTCCCGCGCCAGCGCCACCGCGCCCACCCAATCGCCCTGCTCGTGCAGCAGCGCCGCCCGCGCCGCCATCATTTCGGTGCTGATGGGCAGCGCCTTGTAGGTCTCGGTCAGCCGGGTCAGGGCCGGGCCGTAGCCCGCCGCCAAGTCGGTGCCCTGGGCAATGGCATAGACGTAGGCCACGCGCTGCAAATCCACGTCGGCCAGGGCTGCCACGTTCACCGGTACCTGCTGCTGGCGCGAGGCGGTGAGGCGCTGCAACAAGTGCAGCACGTGTAATTGCGGGTTGAGGGAGTCGGCATCGGGGCCGAGCAGGCGCAGGGCGGCAAAGCTGGCCGCCGGGCCAAACAAAGCCGGGTCGGTGGGCGTGAACTGCACTTCGGGCTTCGTGATGGTTAGCTCCTGGTTTTGCAAACCGGCAATGGCGCGTTGCGCGAGCAGGTCGTAGAGGCTGGGGCGCAGGGCGCGGCCTTCGGCATCGCCGTCGCTGGCTAGGTCGCCCAGGTCGGCCAGCGACACGGCCAGTTGCCGCTGCGGCTCGTCCTCCACCGACTGGTAGTAGTGCCGCACCGCCGCCGCGCCGAGGCGGCCCAGGCTCCAAGTGGGCAGGCCGGTGCCGCCGTCGGCGGCCAGGTCGCCGTTCGGAAGGGCTTGGTCCTGGCTGGCATCGGCGCCGTTGGTGCGCTGGTACAGGCGGTAGCGGTTTTCGTTGAGGTACTGGGTGTAGAGTTGCCCCAGCAGCGAGTGAATAATGGGCCGCGCCGGAAAGCTGGCCCCTTTCAAATCGGCTTCGAGCAGGGCAATGCTTTTTTCGGTGGCATCGTCGTGCTTGCGTTCCAGTAGCTGGATTTTGTAGAGCAAGGCCCGCACGTAATGGGGGGCGTTGTTTTCGCGCCGGGCCTGCTGGTACACGGCCTCGACCAGCGGTGCGGCGGTGGCGGTCTGGTCTTTGGCCAGCAGCGCGTCAATTTTTTTCCATTGCGCGGCGTAGGGCGGCGGCGGCGGGGTAGGCGCGGCGGGGTCAGCGGTCAGGGCCATGAGAAAAAACAGGGCAAAAAGCAGGAAATAGCGCATAAACCAACACAAAATAGCCCGCAGTCGGGCGACCACGGGCCGTAAAGATGCCGCCGGGCGGGCGATTGCACACGGCGGGGCCATTTTTCAACAAATTTCGCGCCCCCCCGCACCCCCCTACCCAAACCCAACCGCCCCCTCCAAACCCCGAAGGGGTTGTATAGCCTAGCCCAGGGTTGGCGAAGCCTACCCTGGGTCTCGCGCCGCCACGCCGCACCCGAACCCCGAAGGGGTTCCGTAGGCTTCCGGCGCAATCCGCTGCGGAACCCCTTCGGGGTTCGGCCGGGGCGGGGTTGGCGTGACCCAGGCGGGGTAGGCTTCGCCAACCCTGGGTGAACGTCGCCCACACCGTGCCCGAACCCCAACGGGGTTCCGTAGGCTTACGACGCAATCCGCTACGAAACCCCTTTGGGTTTCGGTGGCGTGGAACCCTGGGCTAGGCTCCGAAACCCCTTCGGGGTTTGTTCGGGAGGCGGGGACTAAACATCCCCGCAACGGGGTTGGCGAAGCCTACCCTGGGTGAACGGCCCACACCGTGCCCGAACCCCGAAGGGGTTCCGTAGGCTTACCGCGCAATCCGCTGCGGAACCCCTTCGGGGTTCGGCCGGGGCGGGGTTGGCGTGACCCAGGGTAGGCTTCGCCAACCCTGGGCTAGGCTATGCAACCCCTTCGGGGTTTGGGAACGGCATGGTTGGGTTGTCAGGGGTGGGCGGCGCGGGGTGCGGGGCACGGAGCGGGGCACCGCCCCGCCCTTACTGCACCGTTAGCTGCCGGGCCACTCCCTCGCCCGCTCCGGCTTACGTTCTCGGCGTGGTGACGCTGGTGCTGCGCCCGCTCATGCCGGCCGTGCCGGAACAACTCATGCGGAACCACGGAATGAGGCCGCGCTCCACTTCCAGGGTTTGCTTGGTGGTGGGGCTGCTGCACAGGTGGCGAAACTCGTCGTCGGCCGGTTCGGTGAGGCCGTAGGCCACAAAAAAGTTGTAGTTGGTGGCAAACGTTACCCTGTCGCAGGCCACGGTGCATTGGCCGGCGCTGATGTTCGTGATTTCCTTCATCACGGGCGTGGCGGGGCGCTGGGCTTTGCGGGCTTCGCTGGCGCTGGCATCCAGGCCCAAGTTGTTTATTTTGGTGGGGTTGCCCAGGGCCACGTCCGACTGGTTGGCCCAGTTGCGGTAGGCCCCAAACAAGCCGTCAAACTCGGCTTCGGCGGCCATTAGCTCGTTGTGGGCGGCACGCCCCCCGTCGAGGCTGGCGGCGTGGGCCGTGCCGAGGCGCTCGGTGCTGTTGGCCCGTTCTTCGGCGGTGTTGGGGGCGGTTTTGGGGTAGTCGCCCGCGTGTTCGGGGTACATCTGGCCGATGAACAGGCCAGCGGTGATTTTTTGGGGAACAGTCATGCTGCTCAATTTGAGTACGGCGCGAATAAGAGTCTTCATTTTACTAAAAAGTGAGGGGGAAAAAAGACACCCGGCCCAGCCGGGCCAAGCTATTGGGCCGGAAAGCTACGCCATAATTTCACATTTTCTTAAAGTTTAAGAAATTTTTTCTTTGCCCGCTCCCTCCTCACCCGCAACGGCAGCCGTAGCCAATGCCCCTCAAGCCCTTGCCAGCGCGGTTTTGGACCCGGCAAACGTAGCGGCGGGGTAGGTTATTTTTTTTGGCGCGGGTGCAAGCGCCGACAGCCGTGCGCCCGTTGAAGCCATCCGGCCGCACTCATCCAAAAACGGGAATCGTGGCCGGGCCTTTGGTTCAAAAGCCAGCCCAGCAGGCCGCGCCCCTTCGGGAAGGGCGCATTACCCTGCCGTTTTAAGCAGTCGCGCAAAAATAAACGCGCCATAAGGCGGTCATGCTGCCGAAGGAAGCATCGGTACGCCCGCTAATCCATCGGTACGCCCGCTAATCCAATCGTTTTGCAGGCAGGGTTGGGGAGCGTTGGAGCTGCTTCCTTCGTCAGCAGGACCGTTCTTGTTACTCGTTTACTTGGCGGTGGTCTAAACGCTGGTGGTCCGACGACTTTTTTAGTCGTCAGACCACTAACTTGGTCGGGTATCGTTCAACGAATAGTGGTCTGACGAACCCCTTCGGGGAATTCGTCGGACCACCCCGTTTTAGACCACCGCCGTTTACTTTTGTGCGGGCACTTAGGACCCCGCCGGCGGTTTCACCCCCTCGGCGGCGGCCAACACCCCCTCGGCCGGAGCGGCGGAGGGGGCGTTGGCACGTTTCACTCCCTCGGCTGGGGCAGCGGAGGGGTCGGCTGGACCAAACACCCCCTCGGCGGGACGAGCGGAGGGAGCATCTGGCCCAGCCGACCCCTCGCCGGGGCCAGCGGACCAGGTATTTTTACTCCACGACCACGCGGCACGTGGCGGCGAGGCCTCCGCCGCGCAGTTGGAGGGCGTACACGCCCGGCGGCACCCCCGCCACCGACAGGGCCACCGCCCCGCCCACGGGGGCCAGCACCACCGCCCGCACCGCCTGCCCCAGTGCGTTGCAAAGCGTGGCCGTGAGGGGCGCGGCGGGGTCCGGCAGACCGGTCAGGGCCAGGGTTTCGTGGGCCGGGTTGGGGTACAGGGCCAGGGCGGCGGGGTCGGCGGCCGGGGCGCGGCGGGCCAAGGTCAGGTCTTCGAGCGAAGCCAGGAAGCCGGCGGGGGTGCCCACCCCGGCCGGTAGCCGCAGCGGCCCAAACGCGGCCCTGGGCGCGGCGCTGCCCCCCACCCAAATGCGGTTGCCGGCCAACGCCAGCGCGGCGGGCTGGGTGGCGCTGGCCCCGCCGGCACTGGTGGCCCAGGCCACGCGGGGCACGGCCGCCGCGAGCAGCCGGGCCACGTAGCCCGTGGCCACGGGAGCGGCGGCGGTGCCCGCGCCGGCCAGCACGGTGGCCCCGGCCGCAAACGTGGCCCCCTGAAACCCGCCCGCCAGCAGCAGGGCCGGGCCGGTGGCGGCCAGGGCCGTGGCGTTGTCGGGGCCGGGGCCGCCGAGTTGGGCGGTGCCGGCCAGGGCGGCGGTGGCCCCGGCATCGGCGAGGTGGCTCACAAACACGTCGGTGCTGCCCTGGCTGCTGAGCGAGGTGGCCCCAAACGCCGTGGTGCCCTGAAACACGCCGGCCGCGTACACGTCCGGGCCGGTCACGGCCAGGGCCGTGGCGAGTTGGCCCAGGTTGCTGGCCCAGCGCAGGGTGGCCGCGCTGCCGGAGTCGGTGATTTTGGCCACGGTGTAAGGCAGGGCCGGGGGCGGGGGCGTGCCGGCCCCGGCCAGGCTAAAGCCCCCGCCCACGTACACGTTGGAACCGGCCACGGCCAGGGCCGTCAGCAGGTCGGTGTCCAGGTCGCCCAGGCGCAGGCCCCACTGCCAGTCGGTGCCGGGGCCGGTGTCGGTCAGCTTGGCCACAAAGCCGTCGGCCAACGGGCCAAACCGGGCGGGCAGCAGCACCGGCCCCAGGGCCACGTTGTTGGGGCAGCCGTTGCACTGCCCCGGCACCGGCCCAATGGGCGACACGGTGCCGATGAGGGTGCCCGCCACGTACACCTGGCGGCCGGCCACCACCAGCGCGGCCACCGATTCTTCGTAGTCGCCCTGGCTTTGGCGTGCCCAGGCCAGGGCGGCGGCCGGGCCGGCATCGGTGAAGCGGGCCACCACCACGTCGTTGGGGTAGTTGCCAGGAGCGCGGGCAATGCCGCTATTGGGCAGTTTCACGGCCCCCAGGCGGCAGGTGTCGCTGCCAAAATCGCCGGCCACGTACACCCTGGTTCCCTGCACGGCCAGGGCGGTCAGTTCGTCGTAGCCCCCGCCGCCCAGGGCGTAGGCCCAGGTCCAGGCGGCGGCGGCCGGGTTCCACTTCGCCACGAAGCCGTCGTAGCTGCCCGCGCTCGTGAGGGTGGTGCCCCCGAAGGTGGCCGCGCCCGTGAAAGCCCCCGCCACCAGCACCGCCCCCGTGCTGTCCACGGCCGTGGCCTTTATTTGGGCGGTGTTGCCCGCCGGTTGGGGCAGGCCGGTAAGGGTTTGCCAGGCCGGAGCCTGGGCGCGGGCGGCAAAGGGGGCAGCCAGGGCGAGGAGGAGGGCGGGGAGGTGTTTCATGGGCGAAGGGTTAAAGGTAAGGGAGAAAGGGCGAAAGGCGGCGGGGACAAAGGCGGGGTGGTGCCACGAATTCCCGAAGGGTTCGTGGTACCACTACTCGTTGCGGTCGTTCAGCGATTAGTGGTACCACGAACCCTTCGGGAATTCGTGGCACCACCCCGCCTTTGCCCCCAGGCCGCCCCCAAAAGCAAAGCGCCCGCCCCGGCAAGGGGTAGGCGCTTTCCAAAAACTCCCTCGCCTACCTAATCCACCAGCACGGCCCGGTGGCTCAACACGTCCTGCTCCACGGCCTTGAACTTCACGTCGCGCATAATGCGCCCGTCCATGTACTGCACGTTCACTTTGTCGTTGCGCGAGGGCATTTTGGCGGCCCGCACGGGGGTTTGCTTGGGGGCGGCGGCCGGGGCCTGGTAGTCGGGGCCAAAATCTTCGGGGCCAGCGCCCAGCGAGTGCAGGTTGTCCTGGTGCTGCTCGGTGAGGCGGGGGGTGTGTTCCTCGTCTTCGTAGTAGTATTCCGGCTCGGCGTTGGTGCCCACGGCTCCTTGCTGCACCGGCATATCGGCGTGGAACAAAAAGCTGGCGGTTTCCTCGTTCACCTTCCCAATCATGCGCTTGAAGAGTTCAAACGACTCAAACTTGTACACCAGCAAGGGGTCTTTCTGCTCGTACACGGCGTTCTGGACCACGGTTTTGAGGTCGTCCATCTGGCGCAAGTGCTGGGTCCAGGCCGTGTCTATCACGCTCAGCACAACGACCTTCTCCATTTGGCGCAGGATGTCGTGGCCGCCGGTGGCCTGGGCCTTGCGCAGGTTGGCAATGGCCTGCACCTGCTTGCGCCCGTCGGTAAAGGGCACGGCAATGTTCTCGTAGGGCGTGTTTTGGGCCAATAAGTTGTTCACCATCGGCAACACCTCGGCGGCGATGTGGTCGTTTTTGCTCTGGAAGTAGGCCAGCGCCTCGTCGTACAGCTTTTGCGTGAGGGCGGGGGCCGAAATGGTGGTTAGCTCGGGGGCCGTCAGGTGGGTATCGTAGCCAAAGGCCCGCACGATGCCCAGGGCCAAGCTCTCGAAGTCGTTGGTCAGCTTGTGCCCGGCCACGAGGCTCTCGCTCACGTCGTAAATCAGGTTGAGGATGTCCACTTCCAGCCGGTCGCCGTGCAAAGCGTTGCGGCGGCGCTTGTACACCACCTCGCGCTGGGCATTCATCACGTCGTCGTACTCCAAGAGCCGCTTGCGGGTGCCAAAGTTGTTTTCCTCCACCTTCTTCTGCGCCCGCTCGATGGAGTTGGTAATCATGGAATGCTGGATAACCTCGCCTTCTTCCATGCCCATCTTGTCCATCAGGGCCGCAATCCGGTCGGACCCGAACAAGCGCATCAAATTGTCCTCCAAACTCACGAAGAATTGGGACGTGCCGGGGTCGCCCTGCCGCCCCGAGCGCCCGCGCAACTGCCTGTCCACGCGGCGCGACTCGTGCCGCTCGGTGCCGATGATGGCCAGCCCGCCCGCTTCGCGGGAAGTTTCGCGGAGCTTGATGTCCGTTCCCCGGCCCGCCATGTTGGTCGCAATGGTCACGGTGCCGGGGAAGCCGGCTCCGGCCACAATCTCGGCCTCGCGCTGGTTCTGCTTGGCGTTCAACACCTGGTGTTCGATGCCTTTGAACTTGAGCATCCGCGACACCAGCTCCGAGATTTCGACCGAGGTGGTGCCCACCAGCACCGGCCGCCCGGCCTGCACGAGTTGCTGGATTTCGTCGGCCACGGCGTTGTATTTCTCGCGCACCGTCTTGTACACCTGGTCGTGTTCGTCCTGCCGCGAGATGGCCCGGTTGGTCGGAATCACCACCACGTCCAGCTTGTAGATTTCCCAGAACTCGCCGGCCTCGGTTTCGGCCGTGCCCGTCATGCCCGCCAGCTTGTGGTACATCCGGAAGTAGTTCTGGAGCGTCACCGTGGCGTAGGTCTGGGTGGCATCTTCCACCCGCACGCCTTCCTTGGCCTCAATGGCCTGGTGCAACCCGTCGGAGTAGCGGCGGCCCTCCATCACGCGGCCGGTTTGCTCGTCCACAATCTTCACCTTGCCATCCGGGCTTAGAATGTACTGGTCGTCGCGCTCAAACAGGGTGTAGGCTTTCAGCAGCTGGTTCACGGTATGCACCCGTTCGGACTTCTCGTTGTAGTCCTGCATCAGCTTGTCCTTCTGGGCCAGCTTTTCCTCGGCGCTCAAGTCGGTGGCCTTCTCAATAGCGGCCACCTCCATCCCAATGTTGGGCATGATGAACAAGTGCGGGTCTTCGCCCTGCGCTGTAATCAGGTCAATGCCTTTTTCGGTTAGCTCAATCTGGTTGTTTTTCTCGTCAATCGTGAAAAACAACGGCATATCCGCCTTCGGCATCTGCCGGGAGTTGTCGGTCAGGTAGTGGTTTTCGGTGGCTTGCAGCACCGCCCGGTTGCCCGTCTCCGAAAGGAATTTAATCAACGGCTTGCTCTTCGGCAGCCCCCGGTAAGCCCGGAACAGCAACAGCCCGCCTTCGCCTTTTTTGTCGCCTTCCTCCACGCCCACCTGGCCTTCGGCAATCAGCTTGCGGGCCTGCACGAGGTAGTTCTGCACCACCTTCTTCTGCTCGTCCACCAGCCGCTGAATCCGGGGCTTGAGCTGGTAAAATTCGTGTACATCGCCCCGTGGCACCGGCCCGCTGATGATGAGCGGGGTCCGCGCATCGTCAATCAGCACCGAGTCCACTTCGTCCACCATCGCATAGTGGTGCTTGCGCTGCACAAGTTCGCCGGGGTCCCGCGCCATGTTGTCGCGCAGGTAGTCAAAGCCAAATTCGTTGTTCGTCCCGTAAGTAATGTCGGCCAAATAGGCGTTGCGCCGGGCATCGGTATTGGGCTGGTGCTTGTCAATGCAGTCCACGGTTATCCCGTGAAACTCAAACAAGGGCGCGTTCCACTCCGAGTCCCGCTTGGCCAGGTAGTCATTCACCGTCACGAGGTGAACCCCTCGCCCGCCCAGCGCATTCAGGAACGCGGGCAGCGTGGACACGAGGGTCTTGCCCTCGCCCGTCGCCATTTCCGAAATTTTCCCCTGGTGCAACACCACGCCGCCTATCAACTGCACGTCGTAATGCACCATGTCCCACACAATTTCGGCCCCCGCCGCCAGCCACTTGTTGCTCCACACGGCCTGGTCGCCCTCAAACGTCACGTTACCGTGCGAGGCCGCGTAGTCGCGGTCCAAATCGGTGGCCGTCACCCGCAATTCGCCGTTTTCTTTGTAGCGCCGCGCCGTCTCTTTCACAATGGCAAAGGCCACGGGTAGCACATCCAGCAGCACCGCCTCCAGTTCCTTATTGCGCGACTTCTCCAGCGCATCCAGTTGCTCAAAAACGGCTTCTTTGGCGGCCACGTCCATGTTAGGCACGTCGGCAATCTGCTGTTGCAAGCCCGCAATTTTGCCGTCTGTAGCGGCTAAGTGCGCCGCAATGCGCCCGCGCACCTCGGCTGTCTGCCCACGCAGCGCATCGTCGCTCAGGCCCGCCAATTTGGCGTATTCGGCATTTATCAGCGCCACATGCGGCACAATCTCTTTGAGGTCACGCTCCGATTTGGAGCCAAACAATTTGGCAACGGCCTTGCCTATGAAATCTAACATCGGGTAGTTTTTTGTCGGAATGCGCGTTGGCGCACCCCAAATTTACGGCGCGTTCCGCGAAAACCGGCCCAAAACAAAAGCCCCGCCAGTTTGGCGGGGCTTGTTGAACGATGTGGTCCGACGAATTCCCCGAAGGGGTTCGTCAGACCACTATTCGCTGCCCGGTTCCGTGGAACGGCAATGTGCTATGAGATTAGTGGTCTGACGAACCCCTTCGGGGAATTCGTCGGACCACCCCGTTCTGTTACCCCTTCGGAGCGCGGCTCACCAGCTTGTCCACCAGCGCCGTGCTACCCGAAATCACGGGCAGCTTGGCCCGCAGGGCATCTTCCTTCTCCGTCAGTTTTTTGTAGAGCGTCAGCGCCTGGGCCACTACCTGGTCCATGTTGTAGTATTTGTAGGTGGCCAGCCGCCCCACAAAATGCACGTTGGGCGTTTCGTCGGCCAGTTTCTTGTACTTGTTGTACAGTTCGGCGTTTTCGGGCTGCGGCACTGGGTAGTAGGGGTCGCCCTCGGCCTGCGGGTACTCGTACACGATAGCCGTTTTGGGGTGCGTTTGCCCAGTCAGGGCCTTGAATTCGGTGATGCGCGTGTAGGCGTGTTCGTTGGGGTAGTTCACGACCGGCGCAGCCAGGTGTTGCTCCTTGCTCAAGGTTTCGTGCTTGAACTCCAGCGACCGGTAGGGCAGCTTGCCAAACTGAAAATCAAAATACTCGTCCACCGGCCCCGTGAAAATCATCTCCTTGAACGGGATGAACTTGATGACCTCGTGGTAGTCGGTGTTGAGCATGATTTTGATGTTGGGGTGGTCCAGCATCTTCTCAAACATGCGGGTGTAGCCGTGCAGCGGCATGGCCTGGTAAGTGTCGGTGAAGTAGCGGTCGTCGCGGTTGGTGCGCGTTGGCACCCGCGAAGTCACCGACTTGTCCAGTTCCGACGGGTCCAAGCCCCATTGCTTGTTGGTGTAGTTCTTGAAGAATTTGTTGTACAACTCGCGGCCCACTTTGCTTACCACCACGTCTTCCGAGGTCTTGACGACGGGCACATCCTCCGCCACCGACGCAAAAAACTCCTCCACCTGAAAGCTGGTCAGGTTCAGGCCGTAGAGCTTGTTAATCGTGTCCAGGTTGATGGGCATCGGCACGAGTTGGCCGTCCACCGAAGCCAGTACGCGGTGCTCGTAGGGCCGCCAGTCGGTGAAGCGTCCCAGGTAGTCGAACACGTCCTTCGAATTAGTGTGAAAGATGTGCGGCCCGTACTTGTGGACCATGATGCCGTCCTCATTGTAATGGTCGTAGGCGTTGCCGCCAATGTGGCTGCGCTTGTCGATAATCAGCACTTTTTTGTTGCTACGGGTCGCCAGCCGCTCGGCCAGCACGGAGCCAGCAAAGCCAGCGCCAACGATGAGGTAATCAAACATAATAGATTTTTTTGGCAAATGGCTACTAGCTGATGGCCGTTAGCAATGAGCGGGTGGAAAGAAAGATTAACGGGTAGTCTTATACGGAATCAGCAGAAAATGGCCGCCAGCGGGATGCTGCAAGAAGCCAGCGGCCATCAGCCAGAGGCCAACAGCTTCTCTTGCATCAAATCCACCATTTGCTGCCAGGTTTGGTCCCAGCTAATGGTGGCGAGGTAAGCATCGCGCCGCTGCTGCCAGTCGGCATCGTCGGCCTGCGTCAGGGCACGGCCGATGGCGGCCCCAAAGTCGGCTGCATTGGCGGCAATCTGCACCAGGTTGAGGTCACCGTAGGGCCGCACCACATCCCGAATCGGGGTACTGACGACGGGCTTGCCAGCGGCCAGGTATTCGGGGGTTTTGGTGGGCGAAATAAACTTCGTGCTTTCGTTGTCGGCGAAGAGTAGCGTGGCCACGTCCCAACCCTTCAGGTAGGCCGGTAGCTCCTGATAATCCTTGCTTCCCAGGTAATGCACATTGGCCGGGCGGGGCAGCGTGGCAGGGTCAATCTTCACCACCGGCCCGATGATGACGAACTGCCATTCGGGGTGCGCGGCGGATAATCCGCGCAACAATTCCAGGTCCAGCCGTTCGTCAATCACCCCAAAAAAACCGATGCGCGGGTGGGCAATTTTGGCTTGGTCGGCGGGCTCGGCAATGGCACCCCGCGCCTGCCCAAAATGGGCCTTGTCAATGCTGCTCGGAAAGGCGTGGGCATCGGCGTGTTGTTCGCGCTTGGCCTCGTAGAGCGTCTGCCCGCCAGTGAAAACGAGGTCGGCTTTTTCAAACAATTCCTGCTCCCGTTCGCGCAATTCCGAGGGCGCAAACTTGAACGCTGCCAACTCGTCCATGCAGTCGTATATGGTCAGGGCGGGCTTGAAAAGGCGCGACTTGCCCAGGGCCATCGGCGTGTAGTACCACGCCGCAAATTGCTTAATTTTTTGCTGGTCGAAGTAGGCACTTAATACCTCAAACTGCGCTTGGTCGGCAGCCGCTTCTTGCCCCCGCAACCGCTGCGGCAAATGCACGACCAACACTTTCAAACCGTTTTGCCGCTCCTTCACTTCCAGGTGCGGTCCGATGAGGTCGTCGTTGTGAAAAAAGGGTTCCTCGACGTAAAAAACCCGGCCCTGCTGGGCAAAGCGCGACATCAAATGCTGGGGCCGCTGCCACACAAAATCCCAATTCAGGTGTGCGAAGCACACCACGTCGGGCAACACATAAGAATCTTTTTTTGCGGCAGTTACCGGAGTCGCAACCGGGGCGGCCGGGCGCATTGGCACGGCTGCCAACACAGCGGGTGGCATAGGAAATCAGCAGGAAGAGGAAGCAACGCGCCCGGCAGCGTAATCCGAAATCGGGACCGGCATCGTTTGGCGTTTTATACGGCCCGATTAAACAAAGGATATGGCCCGCCCGGCCCAAAACTGGGAGTTTGACGGGCCAGTCATCTGCGTGGCTGGGCCGTGTGCGATGTTTTACTCTTGGCCGTTATTGTTTTGTGAGCAGACGGCTATTGAAAGAGAATTTTACCGCAACAACAACTGCCATTCCACGGCATCGTGCCATTGCCCTGGCGCACCCCCGCGCAGCCACTCGCGCCGGGTGCCCACCCGCCGAAATCCCGCCGCCCGAAACAGCGCCAGACTGGCCCGGTTGCCAGCTCCCACGGTGGCCGAAAGCTGGTGCAGCCGCAGCACCTCACGGGCGTGGGTTTTGAGCAGTTCCAGCGCCTGCCGGGCATGGCCGCGCCGTTGCGCCGCGCCCAGCACCGTGATGCCCACCCCCGCCCGCTGGTGCAGCGGCTCGAACCCAAACAAGTCCACCACCCCCACCGCCGCCCCGTCGGTTTCCAACACCAGCCGCTGCTGCCGCACCGCGTAGAAATCGGCCGCTGCGTGGGCCAGGTATTCGCGCAGCGCGTGGCGCGACACGGGGGCCAGCGTGTCCGACACGCCCCACACGCTGGGGTCGTTTTCCAGCACGTAGAGGAAGTCCAAATCGTCGGGTTCGAGGGCGCGAAGGGTCATTGAATGGTTGAGCGTTGAGTGTTGAATGTTGAGTTTATTGCAGTTTTTGCAGTATTGTATCCAAGAACCTCATTCAAAATTTAACTTTCATAACTCAACATTCCCAGAGAACACCCATACCGCTGGCCCGCTCAGCCACACGTCGGCAAAGCCGCCACCGGGCTGGACCGAAAACGCTACTTCCAACTCGCCGCCCGGCGTGGTGAGCCGCACCGGCGACTGCGCTCCCCGCGCCGAAGCGGCCAGCGCCACGGCCGTCACGCCGGTGCCGCAGGAGTAGGTTTCGTCCTCCACGCCGCGCTCGTAGGTGCGCACCGGCCAGGGTTGGGTGGGGTCGGCGGGCACTTCCACAAAGTTCACGTTCACTCCAGCCGGGTCGTAGGCGGGGTCCTGGCGAATGTGCTGGCCCACGGCGTACACGTCCAGTTCTTCCAGCAGGTGTGGGTGGTCGTAGTCGTACTCGTCGTGGGTTTCCTGGCTCAGAAACCGGACGTGGTGCGGCGACCCCGTGTGCAGGTACACGTCGCCCAGTTCGGCGTGGACCGGCGCGGGCTGTGCCGGGGCCACGTCGGGCATTTTCAGGCGCACGGTGCCGTCGGCTGATACCTGCGCTTCGTGCGGCCCGTCCACGGCCAGGAAGTGGGTGGTGTTGCCAATAATTCCCAAGTGCTTGGCAAACGCCACGGTGCAACGCCCCCCGTTGCCACACAGCGAAGTAGGGCAGCCGTCGGCGTTAAAATACACCATCTCAAAATCGTAGCCTTCGCGGTTGCGAAGCAAAATCAGCCCGTCGGCCCCGATGCCGAACCGGCGGTGGCAGAGCGCCGCAATGCGCGGCTGGTCGCGGGGATTGAAAAGTTCAGCGCGGTCGTCCAGGAGGATGAAGTCATTGCCGGTGCCGTGGTATTTGTGGAATTGCATGGTTGGGGTTGAGAAGAAGCGCAAATTTCGGCAGATTTTGCGTACAATCCGATTACCCTGACGGTCAGTATATTTGTCTGGTTGCGCTTGTGCTGCTTAGTGCCCCTGCTCCGCCAAATCGCCGCAGCGCAGCCACCGCTCCCAATGCTTGCGTTGCGGCGCAACTTTGCCGCGCAAATACTTTTCCATCAACAGTGCCGCCAGCGGGGCGGCCGAAAGGCCACCAAAACCCGCATTTTCAATGTACACGGCCACCACGATGCGCGGCTTGTCGGCCGGGGCGAAGCCCGCGAAAGTGGCGTGGTCGTCGCCTTCGTCGTTTTGCACGGTGCCGGTTTTGCCCGCTACCGTGATGCCCACATCGGCCAACGAGGCCAACTCGGCGGTGCCGCCGGGCTGCATGGCGGCCACCATGCCGGGCACGAGGGCGGCAAAGTGCAGGCTGTCCACCAAGGTGCGGTGCCGGGGGCGAAACTTGGGCAGCGGCTGGCCCGAACTGCCCACCGCCCGCACAAAATGCGGCGTGATGTACCAGCCCCGATTGGCAATGATGGCCAGCACGTTGGCCGTTTGCAAGCCCGTCAGGTTGATTTCGCCCTGGCCGATGCTCAGGGGGAAGATGGTGGGAAAAGTCCACCGGCAAGCGCCATATAAATGGTCGTAATAAGCGGGCGCGGGGATGAAGCCGGGTTGTTCGCGGGTCTGGTCGGTGCCGAGCAGCGTGTCCAGCCCGAACGACCGGACGTGGCGCGTCCAAGCGGCGAGGTTGGCGTGGCGGCTGGCGCAGGTGTCGGGACCGGGCCGGTGGTTCACCAGCGCCCGCAGCACTTGGTAGAAGTAAGGGTTGCAACTGTATTTCAGCGCCATCGTGAGGTTGCGGGCGCGGGGGTGCGGGTGGACGCAGTTAATCAGCGACTGGTCGCAGCGGAACGACGTATCGGCCGGAATGGCCCCGAGTTGCATCGCCACGGCCGCATTCACGAGTTTGAAGACCGAGCCGGGCGGGTTGGCCAGCAGCGCGGGGCGGTTCAGCAAGGGGCGGTTTTCGTCGTGCAACAGGGCACGGCGTTCGCGGCCCCGGCTGGGCGCGGTGAGGGTGGCGGGGTCGTAGGTGGGGGCCGACACGCAGCAGAGGATTTCGCCAGTGCCGGGGTCCAGGGCCACCACGTAGCCGCGTCGTTCGCCCAGGAGCCGCTCGGCATAGGCTTGCAGGCCCGCATCGAGGGCGAGGTGCAGGTCCTGGCCGGGCGCGTAGGCGGTGTCGGCGGCCCAGGTGCCGTGGGGGCGGCCGTGGCCGTCGGTGCGGGGGTGGTAGGCCCCCCGGTGGCCCGCCAGCAGGGCGTTGTAGTAGCTTTCCAGCCCGCCGCTCCGCAGCCGGTAAAACATTCCCCGCGCAGTGGTTTTGGCCTGGTACAAATAGGCTTGGGCTTCGGCGGTACGGTAACCCAGCACGGGCGCGGCCACGGCCGTGGCGTAGGCACGGTGGCGCTGCTGCTGCACCACCAAGCCCGGAAACTGCGGTGCGTGGCGGCGCAACGTGGCCGCCTCGGCGGCCGTGAGGGGCAGCAGCACCGGCCAGCGGTGGTAGCGCGGCCAGGCGGGCGCAGGCACAGCGGGCAACACCGGAAGCGCAATGGGAAGCGCAGGGAGTGCAGCGGCAACCGCAGCGGTGTCGGGCGCGGCGGGCAGCCGCAACGGCCCCGCTGGCAACCGGGCCGCCGCCACCCGCGCTTGCACCGCCCCGGCTGGCCAGCCCAGCAAGCGGTTGAGGGCTACCGAATCGAAGACAGGTAAGCGTGGCAACACCAACGTGTAGGCCATTTGGTTGCTCACCAACAATGCGTTGTGGCGGTCGAATATCCGGCCGCGCCGGGGTTTGTACACCTCGCGGCAGCGCAGGTAGGTTTCGGCGGGCGGCGGGGGCGACGGGGCCGAACACGCCCCCAGGCTCCCCAGCGCCAGCCACCAACCCAACCGATTTTTTCGCAGGAACACAAGCATTCGGTAAAGCTACGGCCGGGCCACTGGCCCCCGGCACCTCTTCGGCCAACGGCAGACCACCGCTTTTGAACGCCCCTTAAAAGGAGTTGGCTGCCCCGAGCCGAACCTGCACCGCTGCCCGCACCGGCCCGTACTTTTGCGCCGTGTACGATTTTCTCACCACCGCCCCCTGGCCCGACTACGAATTGCTAGACGCGGGCAACTTCCAGAAGCTGGAACGCTTCGGCCCCTACTTGCTGGCCCGGCCCGAACCGCAAGCCATCTGGGACCCGCACTTGCCCCTGAGCGGATGGGAACGGGCCGATGCCGCCTTCGTGCGGGCCGCTGGCAGCAGCGAAAAGGGCCAATGGCACCTCAAACCCGCCATGCCCGAACAGTGGCTCATTGACTACCAGCGCCCCGGCGGCCTGAAGCTGAAATTCCGGCTCGGCCTCTCCTCGTTCAAGCACGTCGGCCTGTTTCCGGAGCAAGACCCCAACTGGCAATTCATTTACCACCAGACCAAAGCCCGCCGGGCCACCACGCCCCGCGTGCTCAACCTGTTTGCCTACACCGGAGCCGCCACCCTGGCCGCCCGCGCCGCCGGAGCCGACGTGACGCACCTGGATTCCGTGAAACAAGTCAATTTCTGGGCACGCGACAACATGGAAGCCAGCCAGCTCGACGGCGTACGCTGGCTGGTCGAAGATGCCATGAAATACGTGCGCCGCGAAGTGAAACGCGGCAGCCAATACCAGGGCCTTATCCTGGACCCGCCCGCCTACGGCCGGGGACCAAACGGCGAAAAATGGCAGCTTGAGGATGAGTTGAATGAGCTACTAAAACTCAGCCAGCAACTGCTCGACCCGGCCGACCATTTCTTCGTCGTGAACCTGTATTCGCTGGGTTTTTCGGCTTTGATTCTGGATAACCTCGTAACGGGGATTTTCCCAGGGCCGCAGGCGGTGCGCGAGTTGGGCGAGATTTATTTGCAGGACGCGGGCGGGCGGAAATTGCCATTGGGCACGTTTTGCCGGTTTGCGAATTGAAGGGGAAGAGGTGGTAACTCCCCGCCTTTGTTAATTTTTCTACTGGCCATTTTTTGACCGTTCGGCGACCGTTCAACGGCCTAACCACCCCAGTTGCGCCTTCGGTGCAACGTCCCCTCCTTGGCAGGAGGGGAGTATCGTTCAAACCTTCTCCCTGCACTTTCCGCCTGTGACCCAAACCGCCCGCCGCCTTGCCCTTATTGACATGGGCACCAATACCTTTCACCTCCTCATCGTCGAAATAACCCCCGGCCAGCCGCCGCACGAGCTACTCCGCACCAAAGCCGGGGTGCGCCTGGGCGAGGGTGGCATCAGCCGGGGCGAAATTGCCCCCGAAGCCTACGCCCGCGCCCTGCACACGCTGGCGGGCTTTAAGGAAGAAATTGAACTGCACAACGTGCGCGAGGTACGGGCCACGGCCACCAGCGCCATGCGCGTGGCCCGCAATGGCCCCGACCTGGTGCGCGAAATTTCCGACCAATTCGGCATCACCGTAGAAATCATCGCGGGCAGCCGCGAGGCCGAACTCATCTGGCGCGGCGTGCGGCAGGCCGTAGCACTCGGCGATGCGTCGCAACTCATTGTGGACATTGGCGGTGGTTCGGTCGAATTCATCATTGCCAACGACCACGAGATTTTCTGGAAGCAGAGCTTTGAAATCGGGGCGCAGCGCTTGCTGGACCAGTTTTTCCCGGACCCCAGCGGCATCATCGCGGCCACCAGCGTAGCAGCCGAACAGGAATTGTTAAGCACTGTGCTGGAACCGCTCACGGCGGCGGCGCAAGCTTGGCAGCCGGTGGGGTTGGTGGGCGCATCGGGCAGCTTCGACACGCTGGCCGACCTGCAACTCGGCCGGGTGCAAACCGATGCCCAACGCCCGCCTAGCACCGAACTGTCCCTGGGCAGCTTTCAGGCCAGCTACCGGCACCTGCTCAGCATGAACCACGAGCAGCGGGTGGCCCTGCCCGGAATGTTTCCCATGCGGGCCAATATGTTGGTCGTGGCCAGTGTGCTGATAGACTGGGTGCTGGGTAGCATCGGCCTGACCCGGATTCGGACTTCGGACTACGCCCTGAAAGAAGGATTGTTGGCGGAGATGATGGATTAAATGGTGCTGGGTTTTGGGTTTTTTGGTGTTCGGGATTGACCCAACCCCAAAAACCCAACACCGAACACCCAACACCAAAAAACCCAACACTCAACACTAAAAACCCCAATATCCTTGTTCCTCCCCTACCCCCAGCTTTTCGCCTTCACTGAAGCTGTTTTCCAAGCCATTGGCTGCCCGCCCGACGATGCTACGCTGGCCACTGAAACGCTGTTAGCGGCCGATTTGCGGGGCATTGATTCGCACGGGGTGGCCCGCCTCGTGGGCTACGTGCGCCTCTGGGAAGCAGGCCGCATTAACGCCACGCCCCGCGTGGGCATCACCTACGAAACGCCCAGCACGGCCGTGGTGGACGGCGACGGCGGCCTCGGCCTCGTGGTGGGGCCGAAGGCCATGCGCGTGGCCATGGAAAAAGCCCGCGCCGTGGGCAGCGGCTGGGTGTCGGTGAAAAACTCCAACCACTTCGGCATCGCGGGCTACCACGCCATGCTGGCCCTGGCCCACGACATGATTGGCATCGCCATGACCAACGCCTCGCCGCTGGTGGCACCCACGCATTCGCTGGATAGGCTGCTGGGCACCAACCCCATTGCCGTAGCCATTCCGGCTGGTGAGCAGCCCGATTTTGTGCTGGACATGGCCACCACCACCGCCGCCAACGGCAAGCTGGAAATCGCACAGCGCAAGAACCTGCCCATCCCCGAAGGCTGGGCGCAGGACGCGGCGGGCACGACCTCGACCGATGCCAACGCCGTGAGAAACGGCGGTGCTTTGCAGCCGCTGGGCGGGGCCACCGGCTCGCACAAAGGATACGGGCTGGGCGCGGTTGTGGACATTTTTTCGGCCGTGCTGAGTGGGGCGAATTATGGGCCGTGGGTGCCGCCGTTCGTGGCGTTTTTGCAGCCTTCGGCCAACCCGGTGGGGCAAGGGTTAGGGCATTTTTTTGGGGCTATGCGGGTAGATGCCTTTCGGCCCGCCGACGAATTCAAAGCTCACATGGACAACTGGATAACGACCTTTCGCGCAGCGCAAGCCGTACCCGGCAAGCAGGTGCTTATTCCCGGCGACCCGGAGCGGGAAATGGCGGCCGTGCGGCTGGTGCAAGGCATTCCGTTGCTGGAAGCCGTGGTGCGGGATTTGGAGGGCGTGGGGGCAAAATTGGGGGTGAAACTGGGGTAACTTTCAGCCCGATAGCTGCTGCCGCAGCCCGGCCGGCAGATGGGGCGAGGCGAGGGCCGCCGCCCGGATTTCGGCCGCAACGGCGGCCCGGCCCAGTAGCAGGTCGTTCACGTGCTGCACGGTTACGGCCGTTTCGGCGGTTTCGAGCAGCGTAATCGAGTCGTTGGCCTGCACGGTGCCCGCCCGTTCCACCCGGAAATAAATGCCCGGCCGACCCGCTCGCGCAAAGCGTCGCACCATGTCCGCGTCGTCGAAGCGCAGGTTGATTTTGTAGCAGGGCAGGCGCGGCTGCACGGCGCGCAGCACCGCCGTGCCCACGCCAAACAAATCGCCAATGCGAACTTCGGTTTCGAGCAGCCCGGCGGTGGTCAGGTTTTCGCCAAATGCACCGGCCGTGGTCAGGACACCGGGCGGCAATTCGCCTGCCCAAAAATCATAATGTTCGCGGGCGTAGGCGTACACGGCCTTGTCGGGGCCGCCGTGGACCCGCAAATCGGCCTGCGCGTCGCCCGCCAGATTGAGTTGGCCCAGCGCCACCGGCCCGGCCACCGGCGCTTTGAAAATAGCTGTTCGGACTTCGCGCCCGCCCCATTGCGCCGTGCGCGGCCGGCCGACATTGACGGAAAGAATGTGCATGGCAGTTCTGAGCAAAACTGCCCTGGTTAGCGCAAAGTACGCTCGGCTTCGCCAATGGCCAGGTCGTTGATGCTGGCGAAGCGGCGTTGCATAAGGCCGTTGGGCGCAAACTCCCACAGTTCGTTGCCGTAGGCCCGCCACCACTGCCCGGCCGCATCGTGAAACTCGTACTCAAAGCGCACGGCCATGCGGTTTTCGCGGAAGCCCCAGAGTTCTTTTTTGAGTTTGTATTCCAGTTCTATGGCCCACTTGTGTTGCAAAAAGGCACGGATTTCTTCGCGGCCGTGCAAAAACTCGGTGCGGTTGCGCCACTCGGTGTCGGGCGTGTAGGCCAGTACCACGCGGTTGGGGTCGCGGCTGTTCCAGGCATCTTCGGCGGCCTGCACTTTTCGGGCGGCGGTTTCGGCGGTGAAGGGTGGGAGGAGGAGCGGGGACGACATGGTTTTAGGTTTTAGGTGTTGGGCATTAGGTTTTTGGTATCGGGTTTTTATTGTTCAACCTATACAAGCCGAAAGCCAAAAGCCCAACACCAAAAACCCAAAATCTACCCCAGCGGCGCAGCCACGGGAAAGTCAATCGGCACTTCGGTCAGGTTGTGCAGGTAGTTCATGGCGATTTTGTCGCTCACCTGCAAAATGACATCCACCATGTTGCCTTTGTCGTAGCCGGCGGCGTAGAAGGCCGCGAGGGTGGCAGCAGGCACGTGGCCTTTGGTTTCGGTTACGGCTTTGGCAAAGGCCACCAGGGCGTTGAGTTTGGCATCGGTGGCGTGGCCGCCGCGCAGGTTGCGGGTTTCTTCGTCCGAAAAGCCGTTCATTTTGCCCAGCACGGTGTGGGCGCTTTGGCAGTAGCGGCAGCCGTTCACTTCGCTTACTACCAGGTTCACGGCCTCTTTTTCCTTGTTGCTGAGCGATGTTTTGGCGTTTTGAAAGGCCAGGTATTTTTCCAGGCCATTGGCCGAGTAGGCGATGGTGGCGTAGAGGTTGGGCACGAAGCCGAGGGCGTTGTGCAAGGTGTCAAACTGGGCTTGGCTGCTGGCCGAAACCTGGTCGCGGGTGGGCACTGTGAACTGTTCCATGAGGGAAAATTGGGGGTTGGTTGAGGGTGCGTCCGGCCTTGTTGTCGGACGATACAAAGGTCTCCCGGCCTTTTAGCCCCCGACATGGACAAGGCCCGCCAAGGCATGGACGGATTGCCCGCCCCGCTACCCCACCCCCCGCGCAAAGCCCACCGTCTGGCGGTACTGCGCCGGGCTGACATCGGCATTTTTTTTGAAGAGGCGGCTGAAATAATACTCGTCCTCGAAGCCTAATTCCCAGGCTATTTGCTTCACGGCCTTGTCGGTGAGGTACAGTTCACGCTTGGCCTCAATGACGAGGCGCTCCTGAATCAGGTCCGACGGGGTTTTGCGGAAGTGCTGCCGGGTGAGGCGGCCCAGGGCTTTGGGCGTGAGGTGCAGCAGGGCGGCGTAGTCGGCTGGGCGGTGCTTGCGGCGGTAGTGGGTTTCAATGTGGTCGCGCAGGCGTTGCAACACGTAGGCCGGGCGGCCGGGCACGGCCGCTTCGGCGGCAGCCGGGCGCTGGGCCAGTTTGCGCCGCGAGGCTTGGATGAGCAGGATTTTGAGTTGCGCCACCAGCAACTCGTGCTGGGCCAGGGCGGGCTGCTGCATTTCGGCTTCCATCTGCAAAATGCTGGCGGCCACCGCCGTGCGGGTGGCCGCGTCCAGCGCCAGCAGCGGTGGCCGGTACAGGTCGTTGAACAGTACGCCATTGCAAGCCACCTCGGCCTGGTGCTTGACGATGCAGAAAAAATCGGGGTGAAACTGCACCGCCGACACCGTGAGGTCGGCGGTGGCCGAGTGCAGCATGAAGGGCTGGTAGGGGCTGAAGCACAGCAACTCATCTGGCCCGAACGGATACTCGGCAAAGTCGGCCCGCAGGGTGCCCGCCCCGGCCCGCACCCACAGCAGGGTGTAGTAGTTGAACCGGCAGAGGTGGTCAAAGGGGTTTTCGCCGGGCGCGGCGTGGCTGATTTTCAGGGCCAGTTCGCCGGTCTGGTCGTTGGTGAGGGTGAGGTGCGAAGCCATGACGGCAAAGGTCGGCTCCGCGCCGGTTGGGGCGGCCGGACCAATGGCCCCAATGGCTGGACAAATGGCCCGGTGGCACTCATTTTTTCGCCTCCTTGGGTGATGCTTGGGGCGGCCGGGGAATAAACGGGTAATTTGTCTGTCCGCCGCCTTTCCTTGCGCCCATGCCCCCTGCCCTGCCCCCTACCGATGCCGACACCCTGGCCGGACTGCGCCGCCGCGAAAGCAGCGCCTTTGCCGTGCTTTACACCTTTTATTACCCGGCCGTGGAGCGGTTTGTGCTGCAAAACAACGGCAGCCGGGCCGAGGCCGAAGACGTGTTTCAGGAAACCCTGCTCGTGCTGCTGGACCGAGTGCCCCGCGCCGATTTCACCCTCACGTCGTCGCTGAAAACCTACCTGCTGGCCATTGCCCACAACCTGTGGCTCAAGCGCCTGCGCACGGCCGGGCGCACGGTGCGGGCCGAGTTGGCGGCCCTTGAACAAGCGGCTCCCGCCGAGGAGTCGGCCGCCTTTGCCGCCGAAGCGCGGGCCGAACCGCAAACCCGGGTGCAAAGCCTGCTGGTCCGCCTCACGGCCAAGTGCCTGGCGCTGGTGCGGGCGTTGTTTTTTGGCGGGCGCAACATTGTGGAAGTGGCGCAGGAAAACGGCTACACCACCGTGCACAACGCCCGCAACCAGAAATACAAGTGCCTGGAGCAAGCCCGGCGCGGCACCCCCAAAAAAACAGCTGCCAGCGGGTGATGCCGGACCAGCACGGGGCATTAAAGCACAAATCAACCCCTTATTTTTTCCCTCATGCTTCAGTCTGTTTTTCCTTCTTTGGCCGCGTTGGGTGCGGGCTTGCTGCTGGCCGTGCTGCCGGTGCGGGCCAGCGCCCCCGCCGCCCCGGCGCGGCTCGTGGCGGGCCAACCGGCCCGCGCTTTTGCCCTCGCCGATGTTACTGGCCAGCCCGTGTCGCTGGCTACGTTGCGGGGCCACAAGGTGCTACTGGCCTTTATGCGAAACGCAGGCTGCCCAGTGTGCAACCTGCGGATGCACCAGTTGCTGGAGCAAGCCGACTACTTCAAGGCCCACAACCTGACCGTGGTGGCGGTGTACGAGTCGCCTGCCGAACGCCTGCGCCAATACCTGACCGACCAGCCCTCGCCCTTCGTGGTGGTGCCCAACCCCGACCAAAGCCTCTACCAACTCTACGCCCTGGAAGTGTCGGGCGGCAAGGCCATGAAGTCGGTTTTTCACGGCGTGATGGGCAAGGCCAAAGCGGGCCAGAAACTCATGGCCCACCCGCTGGCCCAGGATGGCAACAAAAGCCGCATCGGGGCCGATTTTCTGCTTGATGAACAAGGCAAGGTGGCCGTGGCCCACTACGACCGCTACATCGGCGACGAACTGCCCCTGGCCGATATTCGCCGCTTCGCCCAGTAACTTTTCACCCGTTTTTTCCGCCCTCCATGAAACTCCGTACCTTGCTCCTCATCGGGGCCGCCCTGATGACGATTTGCTGCCTCTACTTCTTTTTCACGCACCGCTAACCCGCCCGCACATGGCTACCAACATCTGGAACATTGCCGAAACCACCGGCGACGGCGTGAGTTGCCCCATCACGCCCGTGAACCTGCCCTGGTACAAGCAGGTGGGGCTGTTCTTTTTCCGCTTCGGCGTGTGCCCGTTGTGCGTCACGAGCAGCGTGGGCTACGGCCTGGTGCGGGCCGTGCGCGGCCGACGTGGCGGCTGAAACCATAAAATAATAGTGCCGGCTCACCTCGTCGGGCCGCAGCAGGCAGTCGCCTTTCGCAAAGGTGCGGGGGCTGCAACACGGCCAGCAGCGCCGCCCGCGCCGGCGCGTCAAGGGGCGAAACCCGGTCAGTATAATCAAGCAGGGAGGGCATGAATGGGCAGCCAGCAGCCCAAACCAGGCTGCTGGCCCGGCACAAAGCTACTGTGCCGCCTCTTAAAGCAAGGCGCGGTGCAGGTAGGCCACCAGCCGCCGGGCCAGGTGCCCGTCGGGGTCGAGCCGGGGGTTGAAGACGGTGACGGAAAGGCCGGCTGCGCCCGGCCCGGCGAGCAGTCCCCGCAACAGGGCGGTGGCTTCGGCCCACGTCAGCCCGCCGGGCAGGCTCTGGTCCACGGCGGCCGTTGGGCTCCCCGGACAAAGCAACCCTTCGGCTGGACGCATTGCCCGGGGAGCGACGATTGGTCAGCGCTTACCGGACCTGGTATTTGTCATAAAACCCAGGCACAACGGCAATGGATTCCACTACGTCCACGATGGTGCCATGCGGGTCCTGGGTCACGAAATGTCGTTGGCCCCAGGCTTCGTCGCGCACAGGCTGCACAATGGGTGCCCCGGCCTTACGAATCGTCTCGAATACCTCGGCCGCATGGGCTACCTGAATGGTTACGTAAGCCCCCCGGCCGGAGTAAGCGGCCTGAAAGGTGGGGCCGAAGGGGTTGGTGGGCGGCATGAAGGCCAGGCTGAACGCTCCGCCCGTTTCCGACTCGACCGTAAGCTGGGTGTAGATACTCGACTCGAAGGCCGTGGTGAAACCAAAATGGGTGGTGTAAAAATCGCGGCACTCGCGCACTTTATCGGTGCAGATGAGCAGGAACACATCTTGAACTTTCATGGGTTTGCGGGCAGGGGCTGCCAAAGAAGTGGGGGTAGAAACAGGAGAAGGAGCCACTGCGGGCGCAGCGGCCTTGCGGGGCGACCCCGATTGGGCCGTCCCGGACTGGACGGATGCCAGGCAAGTGCCCAGGAGGAGGAAGAAAAATTTCATCGGAATGATTTTGAAAAATTGTAAGTAAAACGGGATGATGCACTGCAAACGCCGGAAGCCAGCCCTGGTTCACGGAGGTTTTGCCCTGGCTGGCCGCCGCCCCAGCGCCCGGCTCAGGCTGGCCCGCACGAAGCCGCTGGGCCAGCAGCCGCCGGCCAGTTCCAGTTCCAACTGGCCCGGCAATTCGGCTTTCCCAAACGCCCCCAGCCGCAGCAGCCGCGTGGCCACCGAATCGGGGGCGTTGCGGGGCCGGCGCACGTCGAGCAGCTGTTCGTGCAGGGCACCCACCGTCAGGCGCGGGTGGGCTTTCCAACCAACCTCCAAGTGGTAATAAGCCAGGTCGAAGATGGCATCGGTCGGCTGACGCAGTAGGCCGTAGTAGCCCGCTGCTGCCGCTACCGCAAAGCGCGGCCATTCCTTCTCTGCCGCCAGGGCTGCCGAAAACCCTTCGCCCGCGATGAAGCCCTGGTCGGCCGCGAAGAAACTGCCGTTCAGTACTCCGGCCGCCGCCGTGCCGCGCAGGCCCAGCGCTGGCCGCCGCCACGTATAGGTGCCACCCAGCTCCAGTGTTTCGTAGCCGGATTGGGCGTAGTAAGAACCATAGAGGCTGGCTTCGCGCAGCGAATCGGCGACAAAAGTCCGGCTCAAGGTGGGATAAAGGCCGAAGTAGCTGTCGTAGGCCGCCGTGGCCGTGTAGGGTGTCGGCGCGGCAGCAGGAGAGCCGGGCTGGGCCGTTGCGTTATCTGCGGCAAGCAGCACTAGGGCAAAGCCCGCCATCCGCCGCACGTTCCCAACCAAAAACAGTGGCCAGCACAAAGTCATGACGCAGGTGGAAACCTCGATGGGGAAAAAATTGAACACCCCGAACCAGCCCAGCACCAGGGCCAGGCCCGCCGTGCCCACGTAGTAGGCGGCAACTGACGGGAAGTCCGCGCTTTTCATTGGACAGTTGAAGCGACCAGCGCGGCGGCGCGCCGGTGGTAAAGCAGGTAGGAGCCCAGCGTAAGCGCAATGCCCACGGCGGCCGGGAGCCAGGCAAGGGGCGCGTCGCCGGTGGCAATGGCCGAGTAGAGCGCCCCGGTGGTGTCGAAAAACAAGCCCGCGTAGGCCCACTCTTTCAGGCGCGGCCAGGGGCCGGGCAGCAGCACGGTCGCTACGCCCAGCAGCTTGAGGATGCCGATGTAGCGCACAAAATAGTCGGGGTAGCCCAGGTGTTTGATGCCAGCCAGCGCGTCGGGGTGGCGGCTCACATCAAGTAAGGCCCCGAGGGCAATGAACGCGGCCAGCAGGCCCGTAACCAGCCAGTAGGGCCAGCGGGCCGTGGTGCGGGCTTCAGCCCGCAGTGGTGGAGAGGTAGGATTCATGGGGGTTGTTCTGTTAAAAAAAGTGAAAAAAATTGGGTTCAGAAAAAATTATACTAATCAGTCAAGAAAAGAAGCAAAAAGAAGCGAGGCACGGCCTCGCTGGGGCTTTCGGTGGTGTGGGCTGGCCCACCCGAAACGAGGCCCTCACCCCGCCAACCGCTGGCTGACTTCGGCCTTCAGTGCCCGGTTGCCCAGCCGGGCGCTGAATTGCTCCCGGTAGATTTCCTTCATCGGGTACACCAGTTGCAGCATGGGGCTGGCGTTGGCTTCGAGCAGCATGGGCTGAATCAAAAACCCCATTGCCTGAATCAAAAACCCGGCCTTGAGCTTGGGAATCAGCACCGCGTTGTTGTCGCAGTGGTGCAGGCTGGTGAGGTACTGAAAACCTTCGTTGTGGAGGCGGCCGACGATGTATTTCAGAAACGCCGAGTAGATGCCACGGCCCTGGTATGCGGGCAGAATGCCGGTGTTGGCCATAAAATATTCCAGCTCGCCGCGCTGAAAGCCGAAGTGCCAACCAATGGGATTTTCGCCGTCGTAAATCAGAAAATACAGGTTCAGGGCCTGAGCCAGGTTTTGGCGCAATGCTCCCAGTTGGGTGCGCTCGGTGGCATTCAAAAAGGGTTCGAGGGAAGGCGTTTGGTCGTCGGGAAAAACCTGGGCCACGTGCTCGCCAAAAAATGTTTCCCAGGTTTCGGCGCTCACTTCGGCCACAGAGTAGGTGCTGAAAAGAAGCGTACGGGCAGAAGTGACGGTTTGCATGGGGTGGCTTTTGGTGGTGGTTATTGGATTTTATTCGCCAACAAGAAACAAAACCACCCCCTCACTCCAGCACCCGCAGCCCCAGGGCAATGGCCGGGCGCAGGGCTTCGCCGGGGTGCAGGCGGCGGGTGAGGTAAAGGCCGTTCCAGAGGGTGATGAGGTGGCGGGCGAGGTGGGCGGCGGGCACGGCCGCGCCCAAGGTGCCCGCCCGCTGCGCCCGCGCCAGAGCGGTTTCAAACAAGCCCTCGATGCCCCGCAACGTGCGGGCCGACACCGCCTGCAACTCCGGGGCGGCCACACTCAGCTCGGCCAGGGCGTTGCCGAAGAAGCAGCCGCGCTCGGCGTGTTCGGGATGGCCGTCGGCCAGGTCGTAGAAAACGGCCCGGATGGCGGCCACCGGGTCGGTGGCATCCGCCAGATACGCCCCCAACCCCGCCAGGCTGCGGCGGGCGTAGCTTTCCACCGCCCGCTGATACACGCCCTGCTTGCTGCCGAAGGCGTGGTAGAGGCTGCCCCGGTTGAGCTGCATAGCAGCCAGCAGCTCGTCGGTGGAAGTGGCCCCGTAGCCCTTGCGCCAGAACAACTCCAGGGCCGTGTCCAGCACCGATGCTTCGTCGAATGTTTTTTGCCGGCCAGCCATGTTGTGGGGGTTTGGTGGGGCAAAGGTAGTAAACTTGACTGAATAATCAACAATAAAAAAAGCCACCCGCCGGGGTGGCTTTTTTGTTGAAGCCCGGCAATCGTTGAACCGAAGGTCAGCGAAGCTAACCGACTTGTCCAACGATTCCGGCCTTGGGTGCAGGGCGAAGCCCTGCGGCACCTGAGCGCGGGGCACAACCCCGCGCCAGCCCGGCCGCACCTACGCAAACACCGCCCCCGCCGCCACTTCGCGGGCCGCATTCAAATCAGCCTGCACGGAGTCAATTTTGGCCTGAATCGTGACGAGCGGCACCTTGCCCAGCGGCAGGCGCAGCGGCGGATTCTCCGCATAAACCAGCCCGACGATGGCCTGGGCGGCTTTCGCCGGGTCGCCTTCCTGCTGCCCGTCCACGGCGGCCATGCGCTGGCGGAAGGCCCCGGCCGTGCCGTCGTAGGCGGCAAGGTGCCCGGCGGCCTGCCGGAAGCGGCCACCCGCAAAGCCCGTGCGGAACGGCCCCGGCTGCACGATGCTCACCCGGATGCCCAACGGGGCCACCTCTTGGGCCAGGGCCTCCGAAAAGCCTTCGAGGGCAAACTTGCTGGCATTATAAAGCCCAAAACCGGCGAAAGCTTTGATGCCACCGTGCGAGGAAATCTGCACAATGTGGCCGCTGCCCTGTGCCCGCAGCAGCGGCAGGGCCAGCTGCGTGAGGCGCAACGGGCCGAATAGGTTGGCCTCGAAAATGGCGCGGGCTTCGGCTTCAGTGGTTTCTTCCACGGCCCCGGCCAGGCCGTAACCCGCGTTGTTCACCAGCACGTCGAGGCGGCCGAACTGCTGTTCGATGCGCTGAAACAGCTTCTCGGCCCCGGCCGCGTCGGTGATGTCCAGCACCACGCCCCGCCCGTCGGGCTTGTGGCGGTTCGTGAACTGGTCGGCCTGAATGGGGTCGCGGAAGGTGCCGACGGCAGTGTCGCCGTGGGCGATGACGGCCTCGGCCAGGGCGCGGCCCAGGCCGCTGCTGATGCCGGTGATGAGCCAGATTTTGGGGGTGTGCATGGGGCGTTTTTTAGGGGGTTGAACGATACCACAAAGGTCCGCCGCTGCCGCCCTGCCCGACTAGTACGCCGCCTACTTTTTCCGGTACTTTTCGGACACTGCCGCCGTGGCCGCGCCACCCTTTTGGGCGTTCCTTTGTGCCCATGCCAACCGAATTTCTTGCCCACGTGGCCCGCTACGTGTCCCTCGACCCCGCCGAAACCGAGGTGCTGCTTTCGTACTTCACCCCGCGCCACCTGCCCAAAAAGGCGCTGCTGCTGCGCCAGGGCGAGGTGTCGCGCCACGAAGCCTTCGTGGTGCGGGGCTGCCTGCGGGCCTTCCACACCGATGCCACCGGCAAGGAACACATCATCCGCTTCGCGTCCGAAAACTGGTGGATTGGCGACCTGGGCAGCTTCCACCACGGCACCCCGGCCCGCTACGCCATCGAGGCGCTCGAAGCCACCGACCTGCTCGTGTACACCAAAGCCGACGAAGAAGCCCTGCTGGCCCGCCTGCCCCAGCTCGAAAGCTGGTTTCGGCAGCTCTACCGTAGCGGCATCATTGCCCTGCAACAGCGAATGCTCGACACCATCAGCCAGACGGCCGACGACCGCTACGCCGACTTCCTGCGCCGCTACCCCAGCCTCGAACAGCGCGTGCCGCAGTACCTGGTGGCTGCTTACCTGGGCATCACGCCTCAGTTTCTGAGCCAGATTCGGCGCAAGCGGGTGGCCCGCATTTCTTCCACTAGTTGAAGCAAACCGGGGCCGGGGGCCAGGACCTTTGTGGCATCGTTTCACAACCCCCATTTCCCCATGAAAAGCGCGAAAATCATTTACTGGGCCACCACCGGCCTGCTGTGTCTGCTGCTGCTTGGCTCCGTGGCCAACTACGTTTTCAACCACGCCGCCGTGGCGGCCCTTTTTCCCCAGCTCGGCTACCTGGCCTACCTCGTGTACCCGCTGGCTGCCGCCAAGCTGCTGGCCGTGGTGGCCTTGCTCACCAACCGCTCGGCGGTGCTGCGCGAATGGGCTTACGCGGCGCTGTTCTTCAACTTTCTGCTGGCCTTTGCCGCCCACGCCACGTCGGGGGTGCCGGGGGCTCCCATTCCGCTGGTGGCGCTGGCCCTGTTGCTCACGAGCCGGGCGCTGGCCGACCGGGTGCGGCCCGTGGGCAGCGCCGCCCCGGCCGGGCCACTGGCCCCGGCGACCTAACGCATTTTCTTTTCGCTCCCACTTTTCCCCACTCCTTTCCTCATGGATTTTCCCGTTCCGGCCCGCGCCGACCTCTCGGCCCCCAACCAAACCCTCTACGACGGCATCGCCCACGCCTACGGCTTCGTGCCCAACCTGTTTTCGGTGCTTACTTATTCCGACACGGCCCCGCCCGCGCTGCTGGCTTTGCAACAAAGCCACACCCGCAACGCCTTCACGGCCCGCGAGCGCGAGGCCATCAACCTGGTGGTGTCGGAGCGCAACCACTGCCGCTACTGCACCGCCGCCCACACCGCCGTGGGCAAAATGCAGGGCTTCAGCGACGCGCAGCTGCTGGATATCCGCCGGGGCCACGCGCCCTTCGATGCCAGGCTGGATGCGGCTGTGCGTCTTGCCGCTGCCATTGCCACCACTCAGGGCCACCCCGACCCGGCCTTGCTCGCGGCCTTCTTTGCGGCGGGCTACTCGCGTGGTGCCCTCATTGACATGGTGGTTCTCATCGGCGACCGGGTTATTCTCAACTGCCTCCACGCCCTAACCCAAGTACCGGTCGATTTTCCGGCCGTGCCCGACCTGGCCTAGCCGCGCCGGTGTTTCGCAGCCATGGCCCACTGATATACTGGCCCCGCTTTTCCATTAAAAAGCCCGTCAGCAGGATAGCTGACGGGCTTTTTGGAGTGGGCGATGCCGGTATTTATTTGCCCTGGGCTTTGGCCATCAGCTTCTGAAAGCCTTCGTCAAGGGCCAGCTTCATGCCCTGCAATTTCCAGCCGGTGGCCGTATGCACGGCCGTGCCGGTGGCCCGCACGTTGGCCACAATGTAGGGGATTTCGCGGGCCTCCATCACCAGCACGTCGGTGGTGAGGCGGGCTTGCCCGTTGCCCGCGTCTTCCACCAGCAGGTTGCTGCCGTAGTGGCGCTTGCCGGGCGAAAACGTGGTGGTGTACTGCGTGAAATAGCCGGTGAGGGCCGCCTTGCCTTTGAAGGTGCCAAAGGGGTTGGCAAATTCGGCATTGTCGGCCCACAGGGCCAGGAAAGCCGGCAGGTTTTTGTCGTCGGTGGCCAGGTTCCAGCGCGACACCAGCTCGCCGATTTCTAGTTTATCGGCCAGCTTGAGCTGTTGGGCCGAGCCGCCGTGGGCCGCTGCGCCAACGAGCAGCAGCACCAATGCAAAGGTTTTTTTCATGGGAAAATCAAAAAAATAATGGGAAGTGAAGTAAAAAAACGAGAGAGAAAAAACAGGCTGGCGCCAACCCGATACAAAGCTCCGGCCCGGCCGGGGCCAGCGTTGGTAACAATATCACACGGCCGCCGCTGCCGCCACAAATTGCGGAAAATAGCTCTGCGTCACCGCAAAAAAATGGGCAAACTCACCAGCGTAGTTAGGCGTGGCCGAGGCCTGCACGTCGGCATCGGCCAGCAGGCTTTCGGCCCAGTGGCGGGTGCGGGGCAGGGCCTCCCAGCGCGGGTCGTCGCGCAGCACGGCAAAGTGGCGCAGCAGCATAAACAGCGGCGCGTAGGCCGCATCAACGGCCGAAAACGTGTGCTGCCGGAAGTAGGCGGGCCGGTCTTCCAGCACGGCCTCAAGCGGGTGCAGCGCCTCAAACACTTTGGTCAGATTCTGGGCCAGCTTTTCGGGGTCGCGGGCCGTGTACACGTCGCGCAGCAGGTCGAGCGGCGTGGCCGCGTACACCAGCCATTGGCGGTCGCGGGCGCGGCGCAGGGCATCGGCGGCGGGCAGCAGCGAGCCGGGCGTGGTTTCGTCCAGATACGCCGTAATGGCCAGGGCCTTGAACAACGGGGCCTCGTCGGCCAGGGGCCGCAGCACGGGCATATCGCGCTTGGGCGAAAGGGTCAGAAACCACGCGGGCAGGTTCCCCAAATCAACGTAGGTAACGGCAAAGTCCTGGCCGCGCCGCTGGCCTTTTTTGAGCAGCGTGAGCACCCCCCGCTGGCAATAGGGGCACAGGGGGTGCGAAATGAGTTCGGGGTACATAAAATGGGGATTGGGGTGGATGGATGCCGCAAAATTGCGGCCCCGGCCCCGGCGGGTTTGGTGACAAAATCACACCCCCGCCCCCGTGGCTGCCCGCCCCCTAGCCCAGCGCCGCCAACACCTGGATGCGGCCCGTGCCGAGGCGCACCTTGCCGGCCCGCTCCAGCGTTTTGAGCAGCCGGCTCACCACCTCGCGGGCGGTGCCCATCCGCACGGCCAGTTCGTGGTGGGTGGCCAGCACCAGTCCCTGGCCGTCTTGCAGCTCGCGGAGCTTTTCGGCCAGCTTCTGGTCGGCGCTCTTGAACACCACGTTGTCCACGAGGGCAAAAAATTCGGCAAACCGCTGGTTGTTGAGCTGGGCCACAAACTGCCGCCACGTCGGGTAGCGTTCGTGCCAGTCGCGCACCTGGGCATCGGCCAGCATCAGCATTTGCACCGGCGTGTCGGTCACGGCCCGCAGCGCCCGCACCGGGCTGAAATTGTTGTTCAGGGCCGCCGCAATCGTCAGAAAACAGCTTTCGCGCGCCCCAATAAAATACATGAGCAGCTCCCGCCCCGACTCGTCCACCCGCGTCACGCGAATGGAGCCGTGCAGCACCAGCGGGGTGTAGCGCACCACGCTTTGGGCCTCGTGCCGCAACTCGGTGCCGGCCGGCACGTCGGCCAGTTGGCAGGCTGCCAGCTCGGCCAGCAACGCCGGCTCGAAGGTGTTTTTAAAAAGCGCAACCAGCGAATTTTCCATGCTGAATAGGGGGAGTCGGAAGCCAAACGAAGCCCGCCATGCGGGGCCTGCCCCGACGGGGCACCGCAGCCCACCGCCTGGCCGCGTCCCGTGGGGCCTGCAAAGGTAGCCGGGCCTAGCCGCGCCGGTACTTTTCGGACATCAGCCGCTGGTAGGCGGCCGGGCGGTGCCCGGTTTCGGCCCGAAACACCCGCGCGAAATACGAGGGGTCGAAAAACTGCAAATCGGCCGCCACTTCGGCCACCGGCTGGTCGGTGTAGGCCAGCCGGCGTTGGGCTTCCAGCACGGCCCTGGCCCGCACCACCTGCCGGGCGGTGCGGCCCCCGGTCACGGCCTTGCACACCACGTTGAGGTGGTGCGGGCTGATATGCAAAAGCGCGGCGTAGGCCGCCGGGGGCAGGTTTTCGAGGTAGTGCCGGTCCAGCAATTCCTTGAGCTGCTTGTAGAGCACCACCGCCCGCCGGGCGGGCGGGGCCGCGCCCGGCTGCGCCTCCACGCAGCGCTGAATGCGGCCCAGCAACACCTGCAACAGCCCCCGGCAAATCACGGCCGAGCGGTCGGGCCGGGCCACTTCGGCGGCCAGCGCCCCAATGGTTTCGCGCACCTCCCCAAACTGCCCGGCCGAGAGCGCCAGCAGCGGCCGGGCGTAGCAATTATCCAGAAAACTCAGCGCAAACAGCTGGTCGCGGTCGGCCTGCCCGTGCAAGAAAAACGCCTCCGTGAACAGCACACTGCCCCCGCGCAGGTGTTCGTAGTCGACAAAATAATGGAGCTGCCCCGGCGAAATAAAAAACAACGACCCCGCCTCCAGCCCGTACTCCACCCCGTCGATGGCCTGCCGGCTGCGGCCCGCGTCGGTCCACAGCACTTCGTAGAAGGTGTGGCGGTGCGGGTCCTCGATGTCGTCGAGGGCGGGCGCGTCCTCAAAGCGCAGCACTTCCAGGCCCGTTGGGTTATCGGGCTGGTTGAGGAAATGACCGATGGAGTAGGCCGGGAACAAGGTGGGCACTGGCGCGAACTACAACGGGTGCGCCACCTCGGCCACCAACGCCGCTTCGGCCTCTCCCGTCAGCCGCCGGTAGTTTAGCTCGAGCAGCCGTTGGGCGCGGGCCGCATCGGCGGCGGTGCGAACGCTGGTTTCGGTCCAGCCCCGGTAGGCGGCCCCGCCCCAGCGCAAGGGCCGGGCCAGCCCGGCCGCCACCAGCGCCGCGCCCAGCGCGGGCGAGGTCGCCAAATGCACTTCGCCGTTGAGGTGGATGTGGCCCAGCTCTACTTCACCGACGTAAAAATCGGCCCCATCCACCACCTCGCCCACCCGGAACAAATCCCAGTGGGCGGCGGCCACGATGCCGGGCCAGGTTTGAATGGTTTGAGAAATGGGTTCGAGCAGGGTGGCCAGGGCGGGCACGGGGGCCAGCGGGCCTTTTTCAGCGAGGGTCATGTGTTAAAAAGCAAAAGGAAGTCGGTTTAGTTTTTACACCGCCGCACCGGCTGGCGCGCGTCTGCGACGCGCTGCCGGCTGGTTGCGCGTCTGCGACGCGCCCATGACCGGGCGGGGGGGGGCAAAACCCACCGGGCAAACCGCGCGTCGCAGACGCGCAACCAGCCGGCAGCGCGTCGCAGACGCGCGCCAGCCGCAGACGTGCGCCAGCCGCTACTCGACAAACAGCACCTCCAGCATTCCGGGCAGCCCGGCGTAGTCCCCGGCCGAGCTGTAGCGGTAGTGTTCGGCTTCGGCCACCGTCCAGTCCTGCACCGGGTTTTGGTGAATGTAGTGCAGCTTTTGGTGCAGAAAGCCCGGGCTGACGCACTCCACGGCATGGCTGCCGTCCTGCCACATTTTGTAGTGTTCGACCCGCCGAATGAAGCGGGCCGCGTACTCAAACCGATACAGCAGCCACTCCTGCCGGCTTTCGGGGCCTTCCTGGATGAGGCGCACAATGGCTTTGGTAGTGAATTTTTTGAAGTCCCGGATAATGGGGCCGAGCTTAAACCCCTCCGCCGCCCGTGCCAGCAGGTGCAGGTGCGAAGGCATCAGGCACCACGCGTAAAGTTCAAGCCCCTTGTGCTGCTGGCAATAGCGCAGCGACTCCACGATGAGCTGCTTGTATTCCCGACGGGTGAATACGTCCACCCATTCCACCACCGTCATGGTCAGAAAATAAATGCCATCCGGGTTGCGCGGGGTGTATTTGTCTGACATCGAACGCCGGGATTGGGTGAAAGTGAAAGGTACATTGCTGGCGGCTGGCGCGCGTCTGCGACGCGCTGCCGGCTGGTTGCGCGTCTGCGACGCGCGGTTTGCCCGGTGGGAGCCGGCTGGCGCGCGTCTGCGACGCGCTGCCGGCTGGGTGCGCGTCTGCGACGCGCGGTTTGCCCGGTAGATTTTGCCCCCCATCCGGTCATGGGCGCGTCGCAGACGCGCACCCAGCCGGCAGCGCGTCGCAGACGCACGCCAGCCGCTAGGCCATCGGCGGCACCACCGGTGCCGCCGGCGACGTGGCATCCACCACGTATTCTTTGGCCATCGTTTCGTCCTCAAACTTCCACGACTCGTGCCCCGCCCCGCAGATGTCCACCAACTCGGCGTACAGCTCGTTGGCAAACACTATCCGCTTGTCGGTGGCCGCGTGGCGCTCGCTTTCGGCCTCCTTGCGGGTCGTCAGCCCCGCCACAAATTTCTCGTTGTTGTCTTCCACCGCCGTCAGCATTTCGGCCGTCAGGCCCTTGCCTTTGTAGCGGTCCAGGTATTTGCGGCCCTGCCGCACCACCACCCCGGCCGCCAGGTGCAGCTCGGCCTCCGAATCGTTGGCCACGTCGGTGGCCCCGAAGCGCTTGTAGCCCGCCGTGCGCGGGTCGTCAAGCAGGCCCACGCAGCCCATCACCTGCTGAATGCTGGTCACCAGGGCCGCCTGCTCCACGTTTTTGTCACCCGTCACCACCGCGCCTTCCTGCACCAGCACCGTGTCGGGGTCCATTTCGCCAAAGTCGGCCACCTTCTTGTTGAACTTCTTTATCCGGTCGGCATCCACGCCATACTTGGCCAGCCGGACGGCGTCGCGGGCCAGGGCGGGCTGTAGGTCGAGGCCGCGCTGCCACAGGTGTACCTGCGTGAAGGGATACTCGGCAATGGGTCGTTTGTGTAACATGGGGCAAAAGGGGTTAAAAGGGGGAAAAAAACGCAGCCATCCCAACATTGGGGGCCGTAAGCACCGCCAAAACTAAGCAATTTTCAGCCAACTGCTTCCCGTATTTTAATGGCTTGGCAAAAAGATGCGCCCAACTCCCCCAAAGCGCCCCCGAAACCGCCCCTGCCCCACCCCAACCCCCGGCGGCCCCGCCCTACGCCCCCGCCCGCCCACCCGACGCATCAGCGGGGCCACCCCAAGCCCCCGCCGCCCCCCCCGAAGCCCCAAAAAGGGCGACCGAAGGCGTAGAAAGCGCTAATTTTAGCACTTCGGGCATACTTTCTGGTATTTTGGGAAGAATTGGGGCCGGTGGCGACCAACCCGGCCGCCCCGCTACTGCAACGCCGGGCGCACCACTTCCCCCAGCAACTCAATCGAGCGCAGCAGTTTCTCCGGGGCCAGCTCGGCGTTGTCCATCTGAAACATGACGCGGCTCACGCCGCCCAAAGCTTCGGCGTGGCGCAGGATGCGGTCGGCCACTTCGGCGGGTTCGCCCACCAGCAAGGCCCCGCGCGGGCCGATTTGGGAGTCGAAATGCGGGCGGGTGACGGGTGCCCAGCCGCGCTCGCGGCCAATTTTGGTGAACGTGCGGGCGTAGCCGGGGAAGTAGTCGGCCACGGCCTGGGCGGCGGTGTCGGCCACGTAGCCCAGCGAGTGCAGGCACACCTGCAAGGTGTCGGGCTTGTGGCCGGCGCGGCGGCCCGCTTCGCGGTACAGGTCCACGAGGGGGCGGAAGCGGTGGGTTTCGCCGCCGATGATGGCCACGGCCAGCGGCAGGCCCAGCGTACCCGCCCGCACAAACGAGGCCGGGGTGCCGCCCACGCCCAGCCACACCGGCAACTGCGCCTGCAACGGCCGGGGGTACACGCCCTGCCCGGTCAGGGGCGGCCGAAACTGCCCCTGCCAGGTCACAAATTCCTCGTCGCGCAAGCGCAGCAGCAGGCCCAGCTTTTCCTCAAACAGGGCATCGTAGTCGTGCAGGCTGAGGCCAAACAGCGGGAAGGCTTCGGTGAACGAGCCGCGCCCGACCACCATTTCGGCCCGCCCGCCGGACACCAAATCCAGGGTGGCAAACTGCTGAAATACCCGCACCGGGTCGGCCGCTGACAGCACCGTGACAGCGCTGCTGAGGCGGATGTGGCGGGTGCGGCCAGCCGCAGCGGCCAGAATCACGGCCGTGGCCGAGTCCATAAACTCGGCCCGGTGGTGTTCGCCGATGCCGAACGCATCCAGCCCCACTTGGTCGGCCCGCTCGATGCGGCCCAGGAGTTGTTGCACGGCGGCGGCGCGGGCAGCGGGCGGCGCGGCGGGGTCGGCCGGGGCGGCGGCAAAAGAATCGAGGCCAAGTTGCATTGGGGCGGGGGCGGAAAGGTTGGCCCCCACAACCGGGCAGCGGGCGGGTAGGTTTGGGGGCGGGGGTAGCCGGGGCGGCCGTGCGGTGCCCGGCCCCCTCCAAAATAGTCGTGCGAAAGTCCATGCGAAAGCCGGAAACCTCCATTGCACTGCCTGTGCCGCCGCCGGACCTTTGTGCCAACTTAACCCCCCTGCCTTTTTGCCCGCCCGATGGAAATTGCCCCCCACGTATTCAAGTTCGACACCGGCCCTTTCAATTGGTATCTCATCGAGGAAGGCGGGCGGCTGACGCTGGTCGATGCCGGGTTTCCGGGGCACTTCCGGGTGTTTGAGCAGGGCTTGCAGTCGCTGGGCAAAAGCCTGAAAGACGTGGAGGCCATCGTGCTGACCCACGCCCACGCCGACCACATCGGCTTTGCCGAGAAAGTGCGCCGGCTGACCAACGCGCCGGTGTTCGTGCACGCCGCCGATGCCCGCATGGCCTGCCGGCCCCTGCAACTGCCCTGGGGGGGGCTGCTGGCGAATGCCTGGCGGCCTTACACGGCCACCATGCTGGGCGTGGCCGTGCTGAACGGGGTGTTCGCGCTGCCGCACCTCACCACCGTGCAGCCCCTGCGCGACGGGCAGCGGCTCGATGTGCCCGGCCGGCCACGGGTGTTGCACACGCCGGGCCACACGGCGGGCGAGGTGGTGCTGCTGCTCGAAGAGCGGGGGGTGCTGCTGAGCGGCGACACCCTGGTCACCCGCAACCTGCTGACCGGGGCGCAAGGCCCGCCCCAACTCACCAGCCCCGTGCTAAACGGCGACTTCCGGCAGGCGGCGCGGTCGTTGGATTTGTTGCGCGAGCTGGGCCAGCAAACCCTGCTTGCCGGCCACGGACCCGCCTGGACCGGCGATATGCACGAAGCCGTGGCCCTGGCCCTGGAAACCGCCCGTACTTAACCCCCGCCCCATGCCCACCACCCCCACCCCCATTACCGGCGCAGCAGGCGACGATGCCGACCTCGGCAGCCTGCCCCTGCAAGCCCTGGCGCAGTTTTACCGCGCTTTCAATGGCCGCGACCTGGCCCTGATGCGCCAAAGCTGGCTGACCACCGCCGAGGCATCAATGGACAACCCCATCGGGGGCATCCGGCGCGGCTGGGCCGAGATTGAGGCCGGCTATGCCCGCATTTTTGGCGGCGCAGCCCAAGTGTACGTCGAGTTTTATGACTACTCGCTGCACGTGGCGGGCGAGATGTTTCTGGCCGTGGGCCGCGAGCGGGGCCACTTTCGCCGCGACGGGCAGGCGCTGGAGCTGCACATCCGCACCTCGCGGCTGTTCGTGCGGGCCGAAGACGGGTGGCGGCAACTGCACCACCACGGCTCGATTGACGACCCGGCCCTGCTGGCGGCCTACCAGCAAGCCGTGCGCCCCCAATGAGCCGCCCACCCCGGTGGCTGACGCTGCTGACGGCCGTGGTCGTGACGAGTTACATCAGCTTCGGGCTGGTGGCCGTGAACCGGGGCTTCGGGCCGGGGTTTGGGCTGGTGTGGCTGCGAAGCTGGGGGCTGGCGGCCGGGCTGGCGTTCGGGTCGTTGCGGGTGGTTGGTCCGTTCCTGAATGCCCGTTTTAACCCCATGCCCATGCCCTACGTGAACATCCGCATCACCCGCGACGGGGTGACGGCAGCCCAGAAACAAGCCCTGGTGGCCGGAGCCACCGAACTGCTGCACACCGTGCTGGGCAAAGCCCCGGCCACTACCTTCGTCATCATCGACGAAGTGGACACCGACAACTGGGGCATTGCCGGCGAGTTGGTGACGCACCGCCGCCACCCGGCCGCCGCGCCGCCCCCCCAGCCCTGACCCCCGCCATGCCCACCGCTCCCGCCTTCACCCTCATCAACCAGCAGAACGGCAACCTGGCCTTCAAGCTCGTGGCGTTTGAAGACAACAACCAGTTCGACCACTTGCAGCGCCACAATTATTATTCGCTGATTTGGGTGCGCGAAGGGCAGGGGCTGGCCCAGGCCGACGGGGCGGCCTACGAATTTGGGCCGAGTACGCTGTTTGCTTTTGCGCCGTACCAGCCCTATTTGCTGTCGGTGGCCGGGCCGCTGCGGGGGGTGGCGCTGCACTTCCACGCCGACTTCTATTGCATTCACCGCCACCCGAAGGAAACGGACTGCGATGCGGTGCTTTTCAACAACGTGTACCAGCCGCCGTTTCAGGTACTCGATGCCGAAGCGGCGGTGCGCTTGAATGAGTTGCTGCGGCAACTGCAAGCCGAGATGGGGCAGGCCCCGGCCGGTGATTATGAGCTGCTGATTGCCTACCTGAAAATTGTACTCGTCACCGCCTCGCGCCTCAAGGCGCAGGCCCCCGTGTGGCTGGCCCCCACCGCCGAAAGCCAGGTGCCCTACCTGTTGCATCAACTCCGGAAAACCATCGAAGCCCACTACAAGGTGCGGCACACGGCCAGCGCCTACGCGGCCTTGCTGCACATTTCGCCCAACGCCCTGGCCCGGCTCGTGAAAACCCACCACCGCAAGACCCTGACCGGGCTAATAACCGAGCGCATCGTGGTCGAGGCCAAGCGCGAGCTGTACCTTACCCGCAAGCCGGTGAAGGAAATAGCCTACGACCTGGGCTTCGCCGACGAGTTTTATTTCAGCCGCGTATTCAAAACCTACGCCGAGGTGTCGCCGCAACTCTACCGCGCCACAGTGGGCTTTGGCAAAGCCGAAGGATTGCCGGCCGGCGGCTGATGCGGGCCGGGCCAGCAAAAAGTTTCGGCTGAACCCACTGCCAAATAAAAAACCCCAACGCCGAAGCAGTTGGGGTTTTTTAAGTTGATAGCCGAAGCGGGTGATGCTTACGAAGCCCGGCCGCCCTTCGGCACGAGCATGGCCGTAGCGCCTTCTTCGTTCAAAAACCGCGACTTATACCCGGCGTTGGACTTGTTCAGGAACAGGCAGGTGCCGCCCGTCACGGCATCAATAATCTGGCTGTACTGGTCCATCGGCAAGGCCGGGCAGCCCAGGCTGCGGCCGAGGCGGCCGGTTTGTTTGATAAAGGCTTCGCTCACGTAATCGGCCCCGTGCATGACGATGGAGCGGGCGGCGGCGTTGTTGTTCCACCCATTGTCCAGGCCGTTGAGGTGCAGCGAGTGGCCGTGCTTGCCTTCGTACTCGGTGCCCGTCACATAGAAGCCCAGGCTGCTCATGTTGCTCTGGTTGGTGTTGGAGAAGCTGGCGGCTTCGTTCTCGCCGGTGTTGTGGCCGTGGGCCACCAGGGTGTGAAATAGAATCTGGTTCGTGGCCAGGTCCAGCACCCAAAGGCGTTTTTCGGTGCTGGGCAGGTCAAAGTCTATCACCGTCAGGCGCTGCTTGTCGCCCGCCAGGTGGCCTTCGCGGCGCATATTGAGGTAGCCGGTCATGGCTTTGGCAAACACCTCAAACCGCAACCCTTGTTGATACGCCCCCAGGGCCTCGTACCGCTCGTGCAGCTTGAGTTGAAACATGACCGACGGCGCGGACGAGAGCGGGGCCAGCCGGGCCACCGTGGCCTGGCCATGCGGGTGCGAGGCCGCAATGGTGCTGGCCAGCGGCGTGGCCAGGAACAGCGCCGCCAAAAACGGCAGTGCCCGCCGAGCTTTGCGCTTCAACTCGTGGGCCAGGCTGCGCTTGCGGCGCACGATGGTGGTGTGGGGAAGCTGCTTCATGATTTTCAAAACGGTAACGGGCGGCCGATGCCTAGCCAAGCAGTTTGTTTATACGGTGTTTGCAAGGTTTGGGGTTGCTGGCAACGACGAATGTACGGGGAAAATTCCGGGACACGGCCGTGGGTGGTCGTAAATTAGCCGCTGCCTTGCGGCGATTGGCTCCGGGCAGCAGTCCCGGTTATTCTTCTTCGCAACGCCCCGCGTGAAACCATCCAAAGCCACCGCCTTCCAGCACGACACCGAAGCCAAAGCCTTTGACCGCGAACACCGCCGCAAAATCCGCTTCAACATCGGCAAGTACGACGCGGCCGTGAGCGCCGGGTTGCAGCACTACGCCCACCACGAACTGGCCCGCGACCGGGGTGCCTACGTCAAGGCGCAGGTGCTGGAACGGCTGGACGAGTACCTGCTGCAATTTGAAACGGCCTTCGTGGCACGGGGCGGGCGCGTGGTGTGGGCACGGGACGCGGCCGAAGCCCTGGCCGAAATCGGCTGGCTGGCCCAAGCCCGGCAGGCCCGCACAGTAGTGAAAGCCAAGAGCATGACCACCGAGGAAATCCACGTCAATCAGCACTTGCAGAGCCTGGGAATTGAGTCGGTAGAAACGGATTTGGGCGAATACATCGTGCAGCTCAACGGCGAAAGGCCCTACCACATCGTGACCCCGGCCATGCACCTGAGCAAGGCCGACATCAACGACATTTTTGTGAAGCACCTGGGCACCGAATCCACCGACGATGCCCAAAAGCTGGTGCTCACGGCCCGGCACCTGCTGCGCGACAAATACACGAGTGCCGAAATCGGCATCACGGGGGCCAACTTTTTGCTGGCCAAGGAAGGGGCCATTGCCGTGACCGAAAACGAGGGCAACGCCCGGCTCTCGGCCACGTTCCCGGACCTGCACATTGCGGTGGTGGGCATTGAGAAAGTCATTCCCGGTTTGGCCGATTTGGACTTGTTCTGGCCGCTGCTCAGCACGAGCGGCACCGGGCAGCAGGTCACGGTTTACAACACCGTCTATTTTGGTCCCCGGCAGCCGGGCGAACCCGACGGGCCAAGCGAAATGGTCGTCATTCTGCTCGACAACGGCCGCACCAATTTGCTGGCCCAGCCCGACAAACGCGCTGCCCTGCGCTGCATCCGCTGCGGGGCCTGCCTCAACGTGTGCCCGGTGTACAAAAACATCGGCGGCCACAGCTACGAAACCACCTATTCCGGCCCCATCGGCTCGGTCATCAGCCCGCACCTGAGCGGCTTGCCCGAACACCAGCACCTGAGCTTCGCCAGCAGCTTGTGCGGGGCCTGCACCAGCGTGTGCCCGGTCCGCATTCCGCTGCACAACCTGTTGCTGTTAAACCGCAAGCAGAGCGTGGACGAGGGCCACAACGCCCTCACCGAAAAGGCGGCCATCGGCCTTTGGCGCTGGAGTATGCAGCACCGCTGGGCACTGGACGCGCTGCCGGGCCGGGTCAAGGATTTCAGCCTGGGGCAGTTGCTGGACCGCGCCGGTTGGCGCAAGCGCCGCGAGAGCTTGCGGGTGGCAGCGCGGTCGTTTCGGGAGCTGTGGAGCACCCGCACCCGTTAGTAGCGGATGTAAGCGTTCGATATTGCCCAGCCCTCAAGGACAGGTTTTGCGTTGAAGGGCGAAATGAATGATTTTCTGACCTGGAGCGAGCTTGTTTTGGTGGGGCTGGCGGGCGTGGTACTGGTCATCGCCACGGTGTCGGCGGCCATTCGCTCGTTTGTGCTGCCGCGCAACGAAGTGGTGTGGCTCAACATTTTCACTTCCACGCTGCTGCGGCACGTTTTTGATGCCGTAGCGCGGCGTGCCCCCAGCTACGAGCGGCGCGACCGCATCATGGCGCACTACGCGCCGGCGGCCCTGGTGGCGCTGCCCGTGGTGTGGCTTACGTTGGTAAGCATCGGCTACACCTTGCTGTACTGGAGCTTGGGGGCTGGCACCTGGGGCAAGTCGTACCGCCTGAGTGGCAGCGCCCTGCTGACGCTGGGCACGGCCAAGGACAAGGACATTCTCATCAACATTCTGAGCTTTTCGGAAGCTGCGCTGGGGCTGCTACTGCTCTCGCTCCTCATCTCCTATCTGCCCACCATCTACCAGTCGTTTTCGCGGCGCGAGGTGATGGTGGCGCGGCTGGAACTGCGGGCCGGTACGCCCATGACGGCCGCCAACCTCATCCGCTGGCTCAACACCAGCGGTTCGCTGCTGGACGACGACGCGGAGTGGAGCGAATGGGAAAAGTGGTTTGTAGAAATTGAGGAAAGCCATACCTCGCTGCCCGTCCTCTCGTTTTTCCGGTCGCCGCAGCCGGGTCGTTCCTGGGTCAGCACTGCCGGCCTGATTCTGGAAACCGCCAACCTGCTGTTCAGCGCCGTCGAGTTAAAGCACACCCGGCAGATGGAATTGACTTTCACGGCGGGCTGCCTGGCCCTGAACCGGGTGTACCGTTTTTTTGACAAAAAAGCCCGAACCCAGCCCGCCACTTCAACGGCCGACGCTGCGGCCGACGATGCCGAACGGCAACTCCGGTTTCGGGCCACCTGCGACGACCTGGCGGCGGCTGGCTTCGGACTGGTCAGCGACCACGCCACTACCTGGGCAAGCTACTGCGAACGGCGACGGCGCTACGCCCCCGCCCTGGCTTACCTGTGCCAACTGCTGATGGCCCCGCAATCCAATCCGGTGTAGCAAGCCGCAACCGTTTGGGGTTATTACCACTGTAATAAACCACCTTCGGGAAGTGGGCGTTGGGCCAAAAAGTGACGCACTGGTAAGACTTTCTTATCTTGGGGGTAATGCACGATGACATCGTTCCCGGCAACGATTGCGGAAATAAACTCAGCCATAGCCGTGGCAAGTAGTAGCAACGGGTATCAACCGTTCCGACCTTCACAGTATGGTTCGACTGTTTATGTTGTTTCCGGGATTTTTTTGTGCCACTTAGTTAGTCACGCTTCCATTCCAGTTCAACAAGCAACCTGTTTTTGCAGTTAGGTTTTCATATTTCACTACCCTACGACCATGAATGTAACATTACCATCTACAGCAATTATCCGCCACGGGGAACGTTGCCTCACCAGTCTGCGTCAGCTGTTTGCCCTGCTACTGGTGCTGGTATCGGCCACCGCTGCCCTGGCCCAACCCACGGTGCTGGGCACCACGGTGGCCGACGGCTCGACTTATATCACTTACGACCTGCCGTTGAAAGGCGCGTTTCGGCAAAGCCCCAACATTCTGGCCACGTCCAGCGGCAGCGCCAACGGCCGCGAGTGGCAGTTTGCTTCGGGTACGGCGGCTTCGGTAAACTACAGCTTCAAGTGGATGCCCTACGCCAGCGGCGGCACGCGCTACCAGATTGCGGGCTACAACCAGTCCATTGCGCCCAACACGGTGTTTCCGCCCACTACGGGCACGGCCACCTATGTGGGCAATGCCGGGGTGCCGGGTGGTCTGCCAGCGGTGGTGGCCGGGCGCTACTACACCTTCAACGTGACGAACAATGCGCCGAATGCCGACAACACGATGTCGGTGCTGGAAACCACGTACAGCCCGGTAGCCATCAGCACGGTGACCCAGATGCCTGCGGCGGCCAGTGTGGGTAAATTCAGCTATGTGACTGTGACGGCATCGCTGGCGGCGGCACCCAACGGCAGCGAATATTTCTACCTGCGGTACAGCAATGACGGCGGCGCGACCTACCCCAACACAGTGGCGATGACGGTGAGCGGTATGTCGGCCACGGGGGTGATTCCGGGCCAGGCAGCCAGCGCTTCGGTGAAATATTACGTTTTTAGTTCGCCCATCAGCACGGTGGCGGGCCTGGGCAGCAACTACGATATGCTGACGCTAAACCTGAACAACAACAGCGGCAGCAACTATAGCTACACGGTGGGCACGAGCGTGTGCGGAACTTATGGCATTGATAATAGTATGGGCACTGCCACGGGCTCGGCTGGCGTGTTTAACAACTTTACCAATGCCTTTGCCTTCCTGAATGGCCTGACGGCCACCTGCGCCACAACCATTTACGTGACCGCCGGGCAGACGTTCAGCGAGGCCTCTCTGTCGTTGCAAAAAGGTGGTTCGGTAAGCAACGTAATGACGTTTGTCAAGTCGGGGGCGGGGGCCAATCCCAAAATTCTGACCACGGCCACCGGCGCAAGTACAGTAGCACTTGATATTTATGGCATTAATTATGTCACGTTTGACGGCATTGATATCGGCTTGGACGCCGCCAATACGGTGGGCCCTATTTATGGCTACCGCATCCGCAATAAAACGGCCACTCAGGGGGCCAGCAACAACACGATTCAGAATGCGACCATCTCGCTGAACCGGGCCACGGTCGGTAGCATTGGCGCAACCATTAGCACCAACGGCAGCTACAACGGTGCGGTGCCGACCAATGCGACCGGTACCAACAACGCCAACCTGCTGAAGAACCTAACCATTACCAATTGCCAGACAGGGGTGGTGCTGGCCAGTGGCAACGTTTCTACTACGCTCAACCTTTCTGACTACGGCAATGAAGTGGCCGGTTGTACGATTGGCGCGGCTGCTACAGCCGACGACCTCGGGGGGGCACTCAATACAGCTGTCAACTATGGCATTTACGACTTGAATGAGTACCACGCCCTGATTCACGACAACACGGTGCAGAACGTGACCGGCATCAGCAACTCCGGCATTGCGGTGGTGGGGGCGTATGGTGCTGGTACAGATGCCACGAACGTGTACAATAACCGCATCAATGCTATTCACGGCACTGGCAGTACCACAAACACCAAGTTCTCGCGTGGTTTGACGCTGGGCACGGAAGCAGCTTCGGCAACGCTGGCAGCGACGTTGAACTGCTACAATAACATTGTAACAGGAGTGGTTTATGCGGCCACAAGTGCCACCACCAGCCGGCAGTTGATTGGGATATACGTTGCTGGAACGGGCACAACGCCTGGTACGGTACAGGTAGTCAATGTGTACTACAACACGGTGGTCATTGACCCATCGGGCCTTACGGGTGGTACGTTGACAAACAATGCCTGCCTGGAAATAGGGGCCGTTGCCCAGCTGACAAACGTGGAGAATAATATTTTCGTGAACACCACCAACTACACCGGCACCAGCACCAATAACAAGCACTACGTCATCTACACTGCGGCCACTTCGGGGCCAATCGGCGGCCCTGGCTCGGTTTCCGATTATAACGACCTTTATTTTACCGTTTTGGTTAACGGAAGCCCTGCCGCCGATGGGTACACGGGTTCGTACAACGGTACTAACTACGTAACGCTGGCTAGTGCCACGCCCAACTGGCAAAGCATCACCGGGGGCGATGCCCATTCGCTGGCCGTAGACCCAACTTTCGACAGCAACTACAAGCCTACCAACACGGCAGCCCTGGACAACAAAGGCACTTCGATTTCAGGCTTCACCACCGACATAAGCGGGGCCACCCGTAGTGCGACCACTCCCGACGTGGGCGCGTATGAGTTTGCCCCCATTGCCACCGACATCAAGCCCACGGCCCTGGCGGCCCCGGCTACGGGCGGCGGCTGCTACGGCGCGTCCCAGGCCGTGTCGGTGACGGTGCAGAACAGCGGGGCCAACTCCCTCAACTTTGCCACCAATGCGCTGACTGTGACGGTGAACGTGACCGGGGCAGCAACGCAGACCTTCACCACCACCGTGAACACCGGCACCCTGGCGGTGGGCGGCACCCAGACCGTGGCCTTGCCCGGCACCCTGAATATGAGTGCGGCGGGAACCTACACATTTGCCATCACGGCCACCGTGAGCGGCGACGGCAACACCGCCAACGACGTGCTGACCCCGAACCCCAGCATCACGGTGACGGCCCCGGTTGTGGGCACGGCGGCGGCATCGCCGGCCACGCTCTGCAATTCTGGAACGGTCACGCTGACCATGACTGGCGCGTCGGGTGGCACCATTACGTGGTATTTTTTGGCCGATGGTTACATGACCAGCATCGGCACGGGTACACCACTGGTGCTGAGCGGCGTGTCGGCCGCTAATTCCTACAAAGCCAACGTGGTGTGTGGAAGTACAACTACAGCGTTCTCAAACGTCGTGTCTGTGACGGTGAATAGCCCTTCCGTGACGGGCACTAATTCGCCGGCGACGGCCTGCGCGGGCGGCACCGCCACCCTCACGGCCACGGCCAACGGGGGCAGCACCCTGTATTGGTACGACACCAACGTTCCGGCCGCCAATTCGGCGGCGGTATTGAGCACGGGTAGCCCCTTTGTTACGCCCGCCGTGACCACCAGCCGCCAGTTTTATGTGGGAGCCTCGGTGGTAGGAGCCAACCAAACGGCGGGCCGCACCGCCGTGCCGGCCTCGACTTCGACCAATGGCAGTCTGGCCAACACCGGGTTGCAGTTTGATGCCTTCACCGATTTCCTGCTGAAAACGGTGGTGGTGTACCCGACCACGGCATCGGCCCAGCCGACCACCATTTTCCTGAAAAACAGCAGCGGCACCGTCATCGCCACCCGCGACCTGACCGTGCCAGCGGGTAGCCCCACCGTGGTGACCCCGGTGACGCTGACGCTCAACTTTGCCGTGCCAGCGGGCACGGGGTACCAGCTGCTGCAAACCAACAACATGGTGCCGATGCTCATCCGTGAAAATACCAACCCCTATCCGCTCACCACGGCGGGCGTAGTGAGTATCACCAATGGGATTAACCCGGCCGTGACCACCAGCAGCTACTACTTCTTTTATAATTGGACGGTGGCCCCAACCTGCAACAGTGCCCGTACGGCGGTGCAGGTGAACGTGAACACCACCGCAACCTGGACCGGGGCCAACACCAACTGGTTTGATGCCGCTAACTGGAACAACGGCTGCGTGCCCAACGCTCTGATTGATGCCGTCATCCCGAACGGGCTGACTACCTACCCCAACCTAACGACCGGCGCAGCCACGGCCAAAAGCCTGAGTGTGGGCCTGACCGGCACGGCTCCCGCCGCCGTGCTGACCATCTCGAACGCCGCAGTGACGTTGGATTTGAAAGGCGACCTGCAAACGACTAACGCCGCCTCACTGGTGGCCACGGCGGGCACGGTGAGCTTTACGGCCGCAGCGGCTCAGAACATCGGCGCGGCCTCATTCTTTAACCTGACCGTGACGGGCACCGCCCCGAAAGTGCTGACCGGCACCGCCACGGTGGGCAACGTCTTCGACCTGAGCGGCGGGATGCTGGACCTGGGGGCCAACAACCTGGAATTGACTGGCGCGACCAGCACCGTGATGGGCGCGGGCACCGCCCATTACATCGTCGCGGCCGGCGCGGGCCGCCTGCGGCTCGACCAGGTGGGCACGGGCACGGGCCCCCGGCCTTCGGCCTTCTTCCCCATCGGCACCAGCACGAGCTACAACCCCGTGACGCTGACCAACGCCGGCGATACCGACGACTACCTGGCCGGCGTGGCCGCGGGCATCACCTCCAGCCCCCCGATGGCCATGAGCGGCTACGTGAACGACACCTGGGACATCGGCGAGGGCACGATGGGCGGCTCCGACGTGACCCTGACCCTGCAATGGAATGCGGTCAACGAACAGACCCCCTTCGACCGCACCCGCGTGGACATTGTGCACTACGTGAACAACAAGTGGACCCCCACCTGCTACACCTGCTACAGCCCGGCTACGGGCGCGGCCGGCCCCGGCCCCTACTCCGTGACCCGCAGCGGCTACACCAGCTTCTCGCCCTTCTCGGTGCAGGACCTGAGCAAGCCCCTGCCGGTGGTGCTGACCCGCTTCGTGGCCACCCGCGAAGGCCGCGATGCCGTGCTGGACTGGAACACCGCCAGCGAGCAAAACAGCCTCGGCTTTGAGGTGCAGGTGAGCCTCAATGGCCAGCAATTCCGCAAGCTGGGCTTCGTGCCGGGTGCGGGCAACACCAGCGTCCCGCAAGCTTACAGCTTCCGCGACCGCGAGACCGGCAAGGCCGCCCTGCGCTACTACCGTTTGCGCCAGCTTGACCAGGACGGCAGCGAAAGCTTCGCGCCGGTGCAGGCCCTGAACTTCGGCACCGCCGCCGAAACCAGTGTGCTGACGGTGGCCCCCAACCCGTTCGGTACGCAGTTTGTGCTGACCGTGACGCGGCCCGCCGCCGCTGCTGCGCACCTGACGCTGACCGATGCCACCGGCCGCACCGTGCGCCAACTGCCCGTGCAGCTCAATGCTGGCCGCACGTTGGTCGAACTCTCGGCCCTGGACGAGTTGCCCACCGGCCTCTACCTGCTAAACCTGACCAGCGGTAACCAGGTGCAACACCTGAAGGTGGTGAAGCCCTAAAGCATAGGCGCTGACGAAGAAAGCCCCCGCCGTTGCGACAACGGCGGGGGCTTTTTTGTGGTAATCTCATCGGTTGCCTACTTTTCTACCGGACCATTTTCGGTTCTGGTGGGCACCACGGTCCGCTCAAAGTACAGCGTTTCGCCAGTGGCCGGTTCAAAACCGTTGGCCAGCAGGGCCTGGGCGGCGGGCACGTTCGCGGCGGCCACCTGGGCCAGCAGTTGGCGCACCAGGCCGGTAGCTTCGGCCTGTTGCACCAGGCCCGCCACCAGTTCGGTGCCCAGGCCCTGACCGCGCCATTCGGGCGCGAGCGCAAAGGTGATGGTGGCCGCACCCGCCGCGTCAGGCAGCCCGGCAAAGCCGCCCAGGCCGACCAGGGTGCGCGGCGTGGCAGCAGCGGCTTTGAGTAGCACGTACCAGCTATGCCAGCCCGCCACGGTGCGCCCACCGGCCGTGAGGGTGGTCAGGGCGGTTTCCAGCCCGGCCCGGCCGGGGCCGATGGCGGCCCAGTTGCGGGGCACCTCGGCTCCCAGCAACACCGAAAAGTACTGCGGCTTGTGCAGCTCGGCCGTGAGCAAGGCCCGGCTGGCGGCCAGCAGCGTCAGGCGCGGGGTGTGGGTGATGAGCGGAATCATACGCGGCTATACGGACGGGGCCGTGGTTGTGGTTGGGGCAGGGCTGCTCCAAAAAATATTTAGGTTTTCGCGGCCTGCTTCCTTGCTGTTATTTCAATTTTCTATCCAAAAACTTACAGTTTTAGTGCTGATAATTAAAATAACACCCCCAAAGCAGTGTGTTTTGGTACCTTTAATTAAAACAACAACACCCAAGCGCACTGCTTTGCCCTTGTGGGACTGTCCCACGACCTGTGGCGGCCCGCTGGCTGGCTCCGCAATCTGGTCCCGGCCGTACTTTCGCCCCATGAAACGACTCCTGCTCTGCTTGCTGCCACTGGCCGCCGCTGCCCAAACCGCTCCCACCGTTCTTACCCCCGAAAAGCTCTGGCAACTGGGTCGGCTGGGCGAAATGGCCGTGTCGGCCGACGGCAAGCTGGTGGCCTACACCGTGACGCGCTACAACCTGGCCGAAAACAAGGGCAACGCCGACATCTGGGTGGTGCCGGTGGCGGGCGGCGCGGCCCGGCAACTCACCGCCACGCCCGGTTCGGAAAACACCCTGAACTGGCGGGCCGACGGGCGGCTCACGTTTCTGAGCGGCGAGAGTGGCACCGACCAACTCTACGTAGTCAGCGCCGACGGCACGGGCAAGGCGCTGTTGAGCAGCTTTCCCGACGAGGGATTGAGCAACCTGAAGTACGCGCCGAAGGGCAATTTTATTCTTTACACCCAGGACGTGAAGTCCGGTCCCACCACGCTGGACCTGTTCCCGGACCTGCCGAAGGCCGATGCCAAAATCATTGACGACCTGAACTACCGGCACTGGAACGCCTGGGACGACCACCGGGCCAGCCACGTTTTTTTCCAGCCCCTCGGCCCCGATGGCAAGCCCCAGGGCTACGGCAAAGACCTGATGGCGGGCGAGAAATTTGACGCGCCCTTGCAGCCGCTGAGCGGCTCGGAGCAGCTGGCGTTTGCGCCCGACGGCTACCGCATTGCCTACACCAGCCGCAAGCTCACGGGCCGCGCCGAAGCCGAAAGCACCAACGCGGACATTTACCTCTACGACATCCGCACCTTGCAAACCACCAACCTGAGCGCGGGCTTGCCGGGCTACGACGTGGAGCCGGCTTTCTCGCCCGACGGCAGCAAAATTGCGTGGCTGAGCATGGCCACGGCGGGCTTCGAGAGCGACCGCAACGGCATTGTGGTGTACGACTTTGCCACCAAGCAGCGGGCCGATGTTATTGCCGGTTCCGAACTTAGCGGCGGCAACCTGCGCTGGAGCGCCGACGGCAAAAGCATTTTCTTCAACACCGTCCTGACCGGGGCCGAGCAACTGTTTGAGGTGCCGCTGAGGGGCGGCAAAATTCGCCAAATCACCAGCGGCCCCCAGAACTACAACGGCTTTGAACTGGCTGGCCCCCACACCGCCGTGGCCAACCGCACCACTCTGGGCAGCTTTGCCGACGTGGTGCGGATTGACCTGAAAACGGGCAAGGAAACCCCGCTCACGAACATCAACCAAGCCGAGTTGACCGGCGTGAAACTGGGCAAAGTGGAAGACCGCCGCGTGACGACCACCGACGGCCAGCAAATGCAGGTATACGTCATCTACCCGCCCGACTTTGACCCGGCCAAAAAGTACCCCACGCTGCTGTATTGCCAGGGCGGGCCGCAAAGCCCCATCACCCAGGGCCAAAGCTACCGCTGGAACTTTCAGCTGATGGCGGCCAACGGCTACATCGTGGTGGCCCCCAACCGGCGCGGGCTGCCCGGCTACGGCCGCGCCTGGAACGATGCCATTTCGGGCGATTGGGGCGGCCAACCCATCCGGGATTACCTGTCGGCAATTGACAAAATTTCGGAAGAACCCTACGTGGACAAGGCCCGGCGCGGCTGCGTGGGAGCCAGCTACGGCGGCTACTCGGTGTACTTTCTGGCGGGCAACCACCAGGGCCGTTTCAAGACTTTCATCGCCCACTGCGGGCTGTACAACCTGACGAGTTGGTATCCCACGACCGAGGAAATATTTTTTGCCAAACACGACATCGGCGGGGCACCCTGGGAGCAGCCGTTGCACCGGTCCTACACCCAGTTCAACCCCCAGCAATTTGCCAAAAACTGGGACACGCCCATCCTCGTCATCCACGGCGGCAAGGACTTCCGGGTGCCCGAAGACCAGGGCATGGAAGCCTTCGGCACGGCGCAGTTGCAGGGCATTCCGAGCCGGTTTTTGTACTTTCCCAACGAAGGGCACTGGATTATGAAACCCCAGAACGCGGTGCTGTGGCAGCGCGTGTTCTTCGACTGGCTGGGCCGGACGTTGAAGCCGGATGGCCCGGCGGGGCGGTGAGTGGAAATGGCGGCTTGTAGTGAGGCGTGGTGGAGAAGAGAAGCGGGCCGGGGGCGGCGCAGGGAGGGTCGGCCGGGCGTTCGCGGCGTAGTTTTGCCCCTGCATTCGCTCCTCAATCCGCTTGCCTGGCGCACCGAAGGAGGGCGGGAGCCAAAGCCCCCCCTGCCCCATGCCCGCCCCCACGCCCCAGTCGCCCTCCGTGAACACCATCACGGCCCTGATTCAGGAGGGCGAGTTCTTCAAGCTCAAGCAACTGCTCCGCGCCTTGCAGCCCGCCGAGTTGGTGCGCATCATTGAGGCGGAGGAAGAACGGGAGCAGCTGATTATCTTCCGGTTGCTGCCGTTGCAACTCGCCACTGAGGTGTTCGAGTACCTGGACCTGGAGGAGCAGCGGCACTTCCTCGACAACCTGGCCCAGGACAAGATGGCCGACATCCTGAACGAGATGTCGCCCGACGACCGCACGGCGCTGCTGGAGTTTCTGCCCGCCAACTTCGTGGCCGAACTCGTGCAGAGCCTCAGCGAAGAGGAGCGCAAGGTGACGCTGCAACTGCTGGGCTACGCCGAATATTCGGTGGGCCGGCTGATGACCCCCGACTACATCGCCATTCGCGAAAACTGGACCGTGCAGCAGGTGCTGGACTACGTGCGGCAACACGGCGGCAAGTCCGAAACCCTGAGCGTACTCTACGTGACCGATGCCCACGGGGTGCTGATTGACGACATCCGCATCCGGGAGTTTCTGTTGGCCGGGCCGCAGGCGCGGGTGCGCGACCTCATGGACCGCCGCTTTGTGCAACTCAACGCCGGGCAGGACCAGGAAGAAGCCATTGATACCTTTCGCCGCAACGACCGGGTGGCGCTGCCCGTGGTGTCGGACCAGGGCATTTTGCTGGGCATCGTGACGCTGGACGACATCCTGACCATCCGGGAGCAGGAAGACACCGAGGACATTCAGAAAATGGGCGGCTCCGAAGCCCTCGACGAGCCGTACCTGGCCACGCCCCTGGCCCGCATGGTGCAGAAGCGGGCGGGCTGGCTGGTGGTGCTGTTTCTGGGCGAGTTGCTCACGGCCTCGGCCATGCAATACTTTGAGGGCGAACTGCAAAAGGCCATCATCCTGATGCAGTTCGTGCCGCTCATCATCAGCAGCGGCGGCAATTCGGGGTCGCAGGCCACCTCGCTCATCATCCGGGCCATGGCGCTGGGGGAGTTCACGGTGGGCGAGTGGTGGCGGGTGCTGCGCCGCGAACTCATTACCGGGGCGGCGCTGGGCCTGATTCTGGGCGTGGTGGGCTTCGGGCGCATCGCGCTGTGGCAGCAGTTTTCGCACATCTACGGGCCGCACTGGGCGCTGGTGGGCCTCACGGTGGGCATTGCGCTGGTGGGCATCGTGCTGTGGGGGTCGCTGGCGGGGTCCATGCTGCCGCTGCTGCTCAAGCGGCTGGGGCTGGACCCGGCCACGTCGTCGGCCCCGTTTGTGGCCACGCTGGTGGACGTGACGGGGCTGATTATTTACTTCTCGGTGGCGCTGGGGCTGCTGCGCGGGACGTTACTGTAGGGGAACAGTTCCGTTGGCAAAACCCGTTTTTTGAAAAGGGCACTTCGGACATCCGAAGTGCTGTTTTCAAGGCTGAAAACCCTATTTCGGACATCCGAAGTGCTGTTTTCAAGACTGCAAACCCCACTTCGGATGTCCGAAGTGCCCTTTTCAAGACTGCAACCCCTACTTCGGATATCCGAACCAGGGTGTTGATTTTGACAAAAAAGCCCCTACTCCATCCTTCGCCGGTTGGCTTTTTTCTCGCCCTGAATTTTCTTCGTTTCCAGCCGTTTCCGCACGGCGCTTTTGCTGGGCTGGGTGGCGCGGCGGGGCTTGGGGCGGTGCAGGCTGCGGACCAGCAAGGCGTGGAAGCGGGCCAAAGCAATTTCCTTGTTGCGAAGCTGACTGCGGTCGTCCTGGGCCACGACGAGCAAATAGCCGTCGGCGGTGAGTTGGCCGGCCAGCTTCTCCCGAATCAGGTGTTTCTGGTGGTCGGTCAGCACCTGCGAATCGGTCAGGTGCCAGCGCAGCTCCACGCGGCTTTCCACCTTGTTCACGTTCTGCCCGCCGGGGCCGCTGCTGCGGCTGGTCTGGAAAGTAATTTCGGGCAGAAAGGCGGGGATGGGTTGCACGGGCTTGGTGTGGTTTAGGCGGTCCTGCTGAACGCAGCGCAGCGGAGTTGAAGCACCTGCCCGCCTTGCTAATTCGACCGATTGGACTAATGGCGCGGGGAAGGTGCTTCAACTTCGCTGCGCTGCGTTCAGCAGGACCGCCTGAAAACTCACCGTTCCAGCAGCATGGCCCCGTAGGAGTAACCGCCGCCGAAGACGGTAACTATTAGCTTATCGCCGGGTTGCACCTGCGTCCAGATGTCGGCCAGGCCGATGGCGGCCCCGGCACAGCCGGTGTTGCCGAGGCGCTCGATGTTGTTCACGGCGCGGGCCGGGTCGAGGCCGAGTTGCTTCACCACGTTGGCCGAAATGCGCAGGTTGGCCTGGTGCGGGATGAGGTAATTCAACTCCTCCACGCCGAAGCCGTGGCGGTCCATAAGCTGCTGCGTGACGCGGGTCATGTAGGTGCAGGCTTGCTGAAACACGTCGCGGCCGAAGGGCATGACGATGCCTTTTTTCACCGGCTTGAGGGTCACGGCTTCGTCGGCTTTGCCCACCGGGGCGGCCCCGCCGGTCATTACCTCCCGGATGAATAAATCGTCGGGGCTGAGGCGTTCTTTGCTGATGAGCAGCGTGGCTGCGCCGTCGCCCCAGAGGTGGCCCGCAATGGTGTCTTCCTCGTTGTTGTAGGCGGTGTTGTGTTCGGTCACGACGACCACGGCGCGGCGGGCCTTGCCGAGGGCAAAGTAGCCTTCCACAATCTCCACGGCGTTGAGCAACGACGAGCAGGCCGAGGAAATGCTGACCGTAGGAATCTCGTTGATGTCCAGGTCGCGCTGCACGGCGTGAGCCGCCGTGAAAATGGTGTCGTGCGGCGTGTAGGTGCCCGCCACGATGAGGTCAATTTCGGCTTGCGCGAAGGCCGGGGCTTCGGCCAGGGCGCGGCGGGTGGCGGCCACGGCCATGGTGTTGGCGTTTTCGCCGGGGCCGGCCTTGCGGCGCTCCCGGATGCCGGTGCGTTCGGTTATCCACTCGTCGGCCAGGCCGTTGAGGCGGGTGAAGTGGGCGTTGGTGACGACGGCCGCCGGCAGGTAGGCGGCCACGTGGTGAAGGTACACGGAGAGAGCGGGAAGTTTTAACGGGGCAAAGTTCGGCCCCAAAGACGTAGGCCGCGCCCAAAATGTGCGGAAAGGCCGGAATTTTGTACGTTCCTGCCGCTTAAAACAGCACGAATCCCAATGTGCCCACGCCCAGCACGGCCACCACGGCCAGTAGTGCGTAGCCCAAGCTTAGAATGGTGGCCTTGACCAGCGTTTTGCCCCAGCCTTGCGCGTACACCCGGTGCAACGCGACCACAAAATACGCCAGCCCAACCAGCACCAACAGGCGTTTGACTACCAGGCTCGAAGGCAACCAGCCTATGCCCAGATTCAAAAGCAGCAACACAAATAAAAAGCTGTGCAGGTGGATAGTGAAAATAAGGTGCGCCAGGTAGTGGTGCTTGCGGCGCACATACCCCAGCTTCAGGAGTAGGGCGGCCAGCGGCATCAGCACGAACACCAGCATGGAAGTCCCGCGCAACACTTGGTGCTGGCGTTCTTCGGGACTGATTTCGAGCCAGTGCAGGTAGCGCTTCGCAAAGAGCCGGTTCCAGTAGCCGGGCTCGTCACCGTCGCTCCGAATAACCTCGTCAATCTGGGCCTGTGTGGCATTGGCCGGCAGTTGTTGCAAAAGGCTGTCGCCGTCGAAACTGATGGTGGGCTCATCGTCCGAATGCTCGTTACTAGTACTGTCGGCGCTGAGACTGAAGAAGTGCTTATCGTCCGGATGCTCGTTTCTGGTAACGTGTACTCCCCGCCGGGCTGGGAGCTGGCTGGGGGTGGTTGGCCGGGCCGGGTGGGTTTCGCCCAGCGAATCAAGCCAGGCGCTAATGGCGCGTTGCAGGCGAACTTTGCGCTCGGTCGTTTGTTGGCCAGCCGGCTTGTTTTTCTCGGGTTTACCGTGTTGCAACGACAGCGCAAAAAAGAACACGAAGCTGATGAACATATACAGCCGGATGGGCGGCAGATACGGGGCGCGGTGCCCGGCCAAAAACAGCCGCGTCAGCTCCCCCGGCTTGAATAAGAGCAGCCGAGCGGTGCGGAACACCTTGCCGTCGAGGTGAAGCAGGCCTTCCAACACTTCTTCCACTACGTGCCCGAAGCGCAAATCGGGGGCGTGGTTTTGCTGCCCGCAACGGGGGCAAAACTCGTTGGGTTCGCCCGGCACGAAGGCGTAGTGGCAGTTGGCGCAGGTGGGTTGGCGGGTGTCGTGGTGGGCCATGCAGGCAGGCGAAAGGCGGTGGTTGGGGCCGCAAGTTCGGCCCGGCGGCGTTAGCCCGGCTGGAAGATGTCGGTCCAGTTCAGGGCCAGCCCCGGCAGGGTGGCGCACGGAATAAGCCCCGGCTCGTAGTATTCGCCCGCGTCTTCGTAGCGGCCGTTGGTCAGCACGTAGGTGGTCACGGTGTTCACGCCGGGCAGCACCATCCAGTACTCGCCCACGCCGTTTTCCTCGTACAGCCGAAACTTGGTTTTGGTGTCGTGCGTCACCGAGCCGGGCGACACGATTTCAATAATCCAGTCGGGGGCACCCACGCAGCCCATTTCGTCCACCTTGGCCGGGTCGCACACCACGCACAAATCGGGCTGCACCACCGTCCGCACCCGGCGGTTGGTCACGGCCTGGGGTTTGGTCAGGCGCACATCGAACGGCGCGGCGAAGCCCTGGCAGGTAGTGCCGGTCAGTGCCCCGGCAATTTTGGCCGTCAGCCGCCACGAATATACCTGGTGCGCCGAGCGCGGGGCCGGGCTTTTGCGCCAGACGTGTCCTTTTATCAACTCCACCACCTCCTCAAACTGCCAGGTCAGGTAGTCGGCGTAGGAGTAGGTTTTCGTTAAGTCGAGTTGCGCGAGCGAGGTGATGGCAGCCATGGTTCAGACGGGTTAGGCGGTAAAGATACCTTCATCACTGGCTTGGCCTCAGAACTCCACGTGCAGCCGCAGGCCCACGACGCTCACCGGGCCGCTGCGGTCGCGGTTGTAGGCGGGGTTGATGACGAGTTGATAGTCGGGCGAAATGCTGGCGTGCTGGCGCAGCAGGTCGAAGCTGTAATAGACTTCGCCAATGTATTCGGGGGCGTAAGTCAGCGCCCCGTCGCCGATGATGAAGCCGTAGCCGCCAGCGGCCAAGTAGGCGCGGTGCGGGTCGGAGAGGCCGTTGGCGACCACGGCCGCGCCGAGGCGGTCGTTGGGGCGGTGCCAGCGTTCGCCGGTCAGGACCGCGCCCAGGCTGGCGCTGCGGTCTATTTCGGTGAAGGCCCAGGTTTCGTACTTGCCGTCGTTGTAGCTGAGGCGGGCAAACAGGCCCAGGTCGGTGGTGATTTCCTGCTCCAGGTTCAGGGCCAGGCCGACTTTCTGGCGGCCGGCGGTGCGGAACAGGCTTACGTCTGACAGTTCGGTGCTGTCGTGCGGGTGCAAGGTGCCGCTGGCCACGGCGGCGCGGTAGTCGCCCATCGCGGCCACGTTGCGGAAGCCCAGCAGGCGCACCCGGCCGGGGTGGCCGTGCAGGGCCAGGGCGCGGGTCAGTTCCACGGTTTCGGCGTGGGCGGTGCCGTAGTGGGCATCCAGCACGGGGCCGTTGGCGGTGGTGGGCACGGCGGTGGTAGCGGCCCGCACGGCCCAGTTGGGCGTCACGTATTCCAGCACCGCGCCCACCGTGTAGCCGCGCGTGTTGGCGGGGTAGTCCCAGGCCCCGGCGCTCATCAGGCTCCAGTTGAAAAACTGGGTGCGCGGGTCGTGCGAATAGTTGTTCTGGTCAAAGTAGTCGGCGATGCTGAACTTGCCCACGTTCAGGGCCAGGTAGTGGGTGGGCTGGTCGTCGGGCAGTTGGTTGAGGTCGTCTTCCACCTCTCCTGTGGCGGCACCCAGCGCAAATACCTGCCGCCAAAACAACCGGGCCAGGTACAAATTGGGGGCGGGGTCGCCGATGCGAAACGTCTCGCCGTTGGTGAAGCCCGCCACGCCCCGCGCCGCACTCAGACCGCTGCCACCCGCCACTTCGGGGTTGAACACCAGCGTGCCGCCCCGCCACAGCCGCCGCGCAATAAACACCGTGGTGGTGAGCGAGAGCTTGGCCTTTTCGCGGTCCTGCAAGCTATACGACCCGGTGTAGGGCGTGGTCAGGTCGTTGTGCCACTGGTCAATCACCGTCTGCTGGAAGTGCAGGCTCCAGTTGCGGCGGCGGCCCAGCGAATCCAGCGAATGGTGCAGCGGGGCCTGCGCCGACGCGCCTTTGGGCAACGGCGCGGGCAGTGCCACGCCCGGTGGCGTTACCTGGCCTTGCCCGGCCACCGGCCCGGCCAGCAATACCAAAGCTGCCCCCAGCCAGGGGCTGAATTTTCGTCGTTGCAAGGGCAACGGTAATCCTGCGCCGTTTTGGCTCATACGCAAATCAAACCGCAAACCTATTACGCTTCGGCTGTAGCGTTTGTGAATTTCTTTTCCCTCCCCTACTCCACCCGCCGCGCCACCCGCCCGGCCGCCCAATAGGCCAGCCCGGCAAAGAGCGGCGCAGCCAGCACGTCGTAGGTGTAATGCACCCGCTGCACCAGCACCAATACGCCCACGGCGGCGGCCACCGCAAACAAACTGCCCCGCCACCAGCGCCCGCGCACGGCCAGGGCCAGCAGCGTAGCGGTGGCCGTGTGGCCCGAAAAGAACAGGTCTTTGGTGATAGGCGCGGCCTGGGTATGAAACACGTTGTCCATGAACGGGTCGGGCAGCGGCAGGGCCGTCAGGGGCGGCTCCAGGGGCACCAGCCACAGCACCCCCATCCGCACCGATTGCAGCAGAAAGTAGGCCCAGAAGCCCCGCAGCAGCAGCGCCGGCCGCCGCAGCACGAAGCCGATGCAGGCGAGGCTGGCCCCGTACATGAGCGTGAAGATGGCCGGGGCCACGTTGCGACGCGGCAGCAGAGGCAGCAGCGGGTCGGGCAGTACGTGGCCGGGGCGCTGTTGCAACCAGTGGTAGAACGACGGCACCACGGGCACGAGGCCCCCAAAAATCAGCAGCAGCACGAGCAGCAGCCGCCACCGGAAGGCGGGCGCGGCCCAGGCGGCGGGCCAGGTGGGGTAAGGCATGGGATGGGATGGAACGGCGTGGTCCGACGACTTTTTCAGTCGTCCGACCACTAAACCGTTGGGCCTTCTGCACAGAGAATTAGTGGTCGGACGACTGAAAAGTCGTCCGACCACGCCATTCAAACCTTAGTCCGCCACGCCGTCGTGGTTGCGGTCTTTGGCTTCGCCCGCTTCTTTGAGCAACTCTTTGCCAGTGGGCTGGGCGTTGTCGGGGCGCGGAATGCCGGCCGTGATGGAATCAGCACCCAGTTGGCCGTCTTGCTTGGCGGCGGGGCCTTTTTTGTTGTAGCCGCGCTCCACGTTGGTGTCGCCGTCGTGGGTGCCCGACGAGCAGGCGGCGGCGGTCAGGGTGAGGGCAACGGCGGGGATGAGCAGGCGGAGGGTGTTTTTCATGAGGAGTGAGGGGTTGAAATGAGCCGGGGCGCAAGGTACGGCACCGGGCCGGACCGAAGCAACCGCCCGCCCAAACGCAACCCGGCGGCCGGGGCGCGGTTAAAGGAACTGCCCGGCACCCGGCCGGGCGGCTTGCCGGCGCTGGCCCGGCCCTTCTACTTATACTTACGATGCCCGACCCTGCTTTTGTTGTGCCCACCCCCGCCTACACCTACCCCGAGTTTCGGGCGCTGGTGGGCACCCTGGCCGCCGCCCACCGCACCAGCGGCCCCGACCAGAACCCCGTGTTTCTGCGCCTGACGGTGCAAAACCAGGCCCACCTGGATGCCGCCTACGCCCTGCCGCTGCTGCCCGCCCTGCTGGCAAAGGTGCAGGCGCTGGCCCCCGAACAGTGGCTGGTGCTGGGCGAAGCCTGGTGCCCCGACACGGCGCACTCGCTGCCCATCCTGGCCCACCTGGCGGCCGAAAGTGGCGGGCGCGTCACGCTGCACGTCGTGCTGCGCTCCGACCACCCGGCCCTGATGGCCGCCCACCAGACCGACGGCAAGAACAGCATCCCCAAACTCATTCGTTACGAGGCTGCCACCGGGGCTGAGGTGGGCACCTGGGGGCCGCGCCCGGCCGAAGCGCAGGTGCTGGGCGTGCGGTTGCACGCCGACCCCACGCTGCACGTCAACGAAATCACCAAAGGCATGAATGCCTGGTACACGGCCGATGGCGGACGCAGTTTGCAGCAGGAACTGCTGGCGTTGCTGAAATAGACCGAGTACCCCGAACCGAAGCACAGCTTGGCTTCGCCGTCCTTCGGTTCGGGGTACTCGGTCAATCCCGCCAATCCGCCGTATTTTCGCCCGCTCTAACCTGATGTATGCGCCCCCCAATCCGTACCCGCCTTGAGAAAAAGCTGGCCGCCTGGCCCTGGCGACGCGTGGGGGTGCTGGCGGCCGGCAGCCTGGGGCTGGCATTGGCGCTGGTGTTGTACCTGTTTGGGGTGGGCGACCACTTCCTGGGGCGGTTGTTTCCGGCGTTTTTTATCTTTTTCTGGTTGTTGGCGGTTGTCTTTCTGGCGGTGGTGCCGTTTGTTGTCTGGGCCACCAACCATTGGTTTGGGCGCGGGTGGGCGGCAGCGCCGCAGCCAGCGGCCCGGCCCCGGCGGTCGGCCCCGGTGCGGCAGCCGCTGGCTCCGGTGGCATCCCGGCGGCCCGAAACCCGTTAACTCTTTTTTGTTTCTCTCGCTATGAATACTACCTTCCTGCGCATCAAGAACATGGTTTGCCCCCGTTGTGTGGAGGCCGTGCAGAGCCTGCTGGTGCGGGCCGGCTACCAGCCCAAAGCCGTGACCCTGGGCACCGCCGAGCTGGATGCCGCCACCCCCGCCGACCCCGAAGCCCTGGCCCCGCTGTTGCGGGCGGCGGGCTTTGAGTTGCTGCGCGGCCGGGCCGAGCAGCTCACCGACCAAATCAAGGCCGTGCTGGCCGAGTACCTGGAGCACCTGCACACGGCCCGCGCCCCGCTCACGGCTTCGGCGTTTCTGTCGGACCGCTTTGCGGCCACCTATTCGCACCTGAGCAAGGTGTTTTCGCGCACCGCGCACCTCACCATCGAGAAGTACCTCATTCGCCTCAAGATTGAGCGCGTGAAGGAGCTACTGAGCTACGGCGAGATGACCCTGAACCAGATTGCCGACCAACTGCGCTACTCCTCCGGGCAGCACCTGAGCAACCAGTTCCGGCAGGTGACGGGGTATTCGGTGAGCGAGTTCCGGCAACTGCTGCTGCCGGAGCGGGTGTCGCTGGACGCGCTGGCGTGAGTTACGTGTAATAATTGCGAGTTACAAGTTGGGGGTTAAGGGTTGGCAGAACGTCAACTCTTAACCCCCAACTTGTAACTCATGCCCAGCCGCTTATTCCACCACCAGCCGTTGGGTTAGCTGCTGGCCGGGGGTTTGGGCGCGTACCCAGTAGGTGCCGCTGGTCAGCCCCGTCAGGGACAGGCGCACGGCTGGGGCGGCGGCGGACACCGGCACCGAGCGCACCGCCCGGCCCAGCGCGTCGTAGAGCGTGAGGATACCCGCACCGGCCCAGCCGGTGAGTTCGGCCGTGGCCCCGCCGCCAGCCGGGGCCGGGTTGGGGAACAGGCGCAGCGCCGCTGCGGCCTGCCCGGCCCGCGTGGCCGTGACCAGCAACGGGGCCGAGGCAGCCGACTGGCAGCCGCTGGCGTTTTGGGCCACCACGGTGTAGGTGCCGTTGGCGGCTGCCGTGTTCACGAAGTAGGTGTTGCCGGTGGTGCCGGGCACCAGCACCCCGTTGCGATAAAACAGGTAGGTAAGGCCCGCCGTGGGGGCGGCCGTCAGGGTGAAGCCCGCCGTGGCCGAGCCGCTGCTCGTCAGCACCGGGGCGGCGGGCAGCGGCAGCACCGTTACCGTGCGGGTGGCGGTGGTGGCCGCGCAAGCGCCAGCGGCGGGCAGGGCGTTCGTCACCGAGAAGGTGCCCGCCGTGGCCGCGCTCAGGTTCAGGGCACCGGTGGTGGGGTTGAGGGTGGCCCCGGTGCTGGTGCCGGGCACCAGCGCATAGGTGCCGGCGGTGGCCCCGGTGGCCAGCGTGGGCAGAAGGGGCGCGGTGCTGCCGGCGCAGTAGTTGCCCGCCGTGGCCGCCGGGTAGGCAAAACCCGCCGACTGCGGAGCCGTGATGGTCATGTTGGTGCCGTTGTTGGTGCCCGTCACGGCGGGGTTGCTGCTCACGACCCGGATGCGGTAGCCCCCGCCGGTGGCCGTGGCGGGCAGCGTGGCCGCGATGTTGCCGCTGCTGGTGCCCGTGAGGGTGCCGATGGCCACCGGCGTGGCAAACGAGCCGCTGGCGTTGGAGAGCTGGGCCGTGAATACGTTGCCCGCTCCGTAGCTCCCTGTGGCGGTGAAGGGCACCGTGAGGGCGCTGCCCGCGCAATAGGAGGCGGCGCTCAATTGCCCGGTTGTGAGGGTGGGCGTGGTTGTCGTCCCGGCAGGTGTAATGGTGAGTGCCCCGTTGCCGGCCGCCAGGGCCAGGGCGTAAGTGATGGCGCTGCTGCCAGCCGCCACAAACGACGAGCCGCCGCCGCCGCCGCCGTAAACACCAATACCCGCCGTGTTACCGGCCCCGCCGTAGTAGCCGCCGCCGCCGCCGCCGCCATCAATGGTGCTGGTGCCGCCGACGTTGTTGACCCCAGGGTCGGTGCCGAGGCCCGGCCCCGTTTGCGTAGCCCCGGAACCGGTGTAGGAAGCGCCGGTCTGAAAGGTTCCGTCGGCACCGTCGGGTGTGCCGCCGTCACCGGCCAGGCCGTTCATGTCGTCGGCCCCGCCGCCGCCGCCTGCCACTACCAGCGCGTTGCGGCTGGTCAGGTAGTCGCCGGTGCTGGCACCGGCCCGGCGCAGGTCGGTGGCCCCGCCGCCGCCGCCGGCGGCAGCGCCACCGCCGCCACCGTTGAAGCCGCCCGTTCCTAAACCGCCAAAAGTAGCGTCGCCCCCGCTGCCGCCGACGACCACCGTCAGCACCTCACCGGGGATGACGGTTACGGTGGCTTGCACCCGTGCCCCGAGGGCGTAGTTGGTCAGGCTGGGGTAAGCGCCCCCGCTGGCCCCGGTGGCAACTACCTGCACACTGGTAATCCCGGCGGGCACGGTGTAGGTCTGGTTGTTGCCGGTGAAAGCGAACGCCGTGGTTTGGGCCTGGCCGGCCAGGGGCAGCGCCAGCAAGGCCAGCAGCGCCAGTGCCGGCCGGTACCGGGCCACCAAAGCCGTGCGGGGGGTTGAACAGTTCTTCATGGGGTTGGGGAGAAGTGGGTGAATAGGTTTGGTTGATAAGGGAAGTGTAATGGTGCTGCGAGTGGGTGCAGAAGGACACCGAATAGCTGGCCCTGACGCTGGGGGCCAGCTTTCGCCTGAACGAGTACCCCGAAGCTGTGCTTCGGCCGCTGCACGGGCTTGTTCAACGATTACCGTGCAGCGGCCGAAGCACAGCTTCGGGGTACTCGTTCAACGATTACCGTGCAGCGGCCGAAGCACAGCTTCGGGGTACCCGGTCAGGCCGCTACCGCCTCGGGCAGTTCCAGCACCACGCCGAAGCCGGGGGCCAGCGCCTCGTAGCGCACCCGGCCGCCCACGGCCTGGGCGCGGGCCTGCATGTTGCCCAGGCCGTTGCCGCCGGGGCGGGCCGTGCCGTCGTGGCCCCGGCCGTCGTCGGCCACGGACAGGCACAGGCCGGCGGCGCTGTGGGCAAGGCGGACGGTGACGCGCGTGGCCTGGGCGTGTTTTACCACGTTGTGCAACGCCTCTTTGTAGATGAGGTAGAGGCTTTGCAGGGCTTCGGGCGACAGTTGGGTGGCGGGGGCGGGGCCGGCGGCAAAGTCCACTTCCAGGCCCAGGGGGAAGCACACCTCGTGGGCGTGGTCGCGCATCCGGTCCAGCAGGTCGGGCAGGGAGTGGGTGGGCTGGTTGAGGCCCCACACCACGTCGCTCATGTGCTGGGCGGCCTGGCGGGAGGTGGCCGTGAGCTGGTCGAGGCGGGCCAGCAGTTGGGCGGGGCTGCCGGGGGCTTCGCGCAGCAGGCTGCTTTGCATACTGATTTGGGTGAGCAGGTGGCCCACGTCGTCGTGCAGGTCGGCGGCCAGGCGCTGGCGCAGGGTGGCGGTGGCGGCGGTGCGGGCGGCGGCCTGGCGGCGGCGGTAGCGCTGAAACGCCCAACCGGCCAGTAGCAGCAGCAGCCCGGCACTGCCACCAATGCCGGCCATCTGTTGGCGGTTGCGGAGGCGGGCCAGCTCCTGGCCCTGCTGCAAGGATTTCACCTGCTGCTCGGCTTCTTCGGTTTCGTAGCTGATGCGCAGGTTCTCGATGAGGTGCTGGTTTTCCTGCCGCTGGTGGGTGTCGAGGTAGTCTTGCTCCTGGCGCAGCAGGCGGTAGGCGGCGGCAAAGTCGCCCCGCTGTTCGGCGGCGGCCCGCAGCACCTGCCAGGCCTGCTCGGAATAGGCCAGGCTGGGGTGGCCCTCGTCGAGGGCCAGGGCCTGGTGGGCCAGGGCTTCGGCCAGTGGGTAGTGGCGCTGCCGCTGCTCGAAGCCCGCCCGGTTCACCAGCACCTCGCCCAGGTTGGGGAAGTGCTGGGCAGTGGCCAGCCGACTGGCCAACTGGTGGTAGTAGCGGGCCGAATCGGGCTGGTGCAGTTGCTCGTAGGCCAGGGCCAGCTTGCTGTAGGCATCGGGCACCCGGTGCAGGCGGTGAACGCGCTGGGCCAGCCAGGCCATCTGCCGCAGGTAGGTGCGGGCCTGGGCGGGCTGGCCCTGGCCCAGCGCAATGCTGCCCAGGCTGGCCGTGCTGCTCAGCATATTGATGGTGTCCTTGTTGGTGCGGCTGAAGGCGTAGGCCTGCTGGGCGTAGCGCTGGGCCAGGGCCAGGTTGTGGTGGCGCAGGAAGGCCCCGGCCAGGTTGTCGAGGCTGCCCGCCACCAGGCGGGGGTCGCCGTCTTTGCGGCTTTCGGCCACGCCGCGCTGAAACAGGTACACCGCCGAATCGACCCGCCCCTGGTTGAGGTGGACGGTGCCGAGCAGGAAGTAAATGTTGGTCCAGAAGGGGCCGGGGTTCCGCGTCTGCTGGTTGAAGTGCATGGCCTGCCGGCCGTAGGCCAGGGCCTGTTCGGGGCGGTTCAGGGTGTTGTAGAGGTTGCCCAGGAAGTAGGCCGTCTGGGCGCGGTTGCTGTCGGCGGCGCTGCGGAGCGTGGCTTCGGCCTGGCGCAGCAACTGGGCCGCCCGGCGCAAGTCGCGGGTTTGCAGGTCATACATCCCTTCGTTGCTCAGGGCCACGCCCACCCGCACCGAGTCGCCGAGGCGGCGCCCCAGCTGCAAGCACACGCGCAGGTTGCCCACAATGCCCGCCGAATCGAGGGTGCCGATGTACATCCCTGCCGCGTCAAGGTGAATCTGGTAGCGGGCCGAGTCGGTGCGGGCGCTGCGTAGCGCGGCTTGCAGCTCGGGCGGCAGCGGGGGGGCCTGGGCCTGGGCCGGGGGCGTGCGGGCCAGGCCCAGCAGCAGGCAGCAGGCAAGCAAAGGGGGTAGTGGGTGCTTCATCAGTGGGCGATAAATGGGTGGATTGTCACAATTTCTCACAACAATACAACACAAATGCCCACCCCGGCCGGGAAGCGCGTTTGGCCCCTGACCGCATTAAGGTATTACAGTCCGGCTTGTTCCGTCAGCAAGTCGGCTGGCTTGGCGCGGGGCTGTGCCCCGTGCCCAAGTGCCGTAGGGCCGCACCCTGCACCCCCGGTCAGGTAGCAAACCGGGCAAGCCGCACCGGGCAGCGATTGCAGGGCGAAGCCCTGCGGCACTGCGGCACGGGGCACAGCCCCGCGCCAACCGTGTCACGTCAGTTATTCGGTCAGCAATTCGGCCACGTAGTGGCCCACGTAGGCCCCGTCGTTGCGGGCCACGAGCAAGGCCCCGGTGCCGGGCACGTCGGCAATGGGCAGCGTCAGGGGCGTGTTGGCATCCACGCGCAGGGCATTGGCCGGGGCGGGGGCCTTGGGGTCGTCGGTGCGGTAGAAGAGCAGGGCAAAGTCCTCCTCCACGGCCAGGCTCAGGCGGGTGTAGCGGGCGGGCTGGGCGGCCAGGTTCAGCACCTGGTTGGTGTGCATCTTGTCCACGCGGCCAATGTGGCGGCCGGGGTGGGGCACGGCATCGTCGCCGAGGTAGCGGTTGTTGTAGTAGGTGGCCACTTCGGTGCGGTCGTCCTCAAACACCACGCACAGGCAATGGAAGTTGCGGGTGAGCTGCTCTTCCAGGTCGGGCAGCAGCAGGCGGCGCTTGCCCCGCGCCTTGGTGGTGCCCTGCTGCTGGGTCAGCTGCTTGGTGCGGGCGGTGGCAAAGGGGGTCAGCTCGTCCACGCTGCGGTCAATGAGGATTTGCGGCACCTGGTTTTCGGGGTCCTGCACCTGGTCGAGGTACACGCGCAGCTTGTCGGGCAGGGTTTTGAAGGTGGCGGTGCTGAAGTCGCCCAGGCCGTGGGGGTAGAGCAGCTGGAGCAGGGTGGCCCGCAGCTTGGCATCGGGCACCACGATGTCGCCGCTCAGGTTGGCATAGTTGACCTGGATGCGCTTGAGGGCCTTTTTCTGTTCGGCCTGGGTGAGGGTGCGCCCCACCTGCTGCCCGGCCTGGCTGCTGCCAATGGCGGTGTTGTAGCCCATGAGCTGCACGGCGTAGGCCTGGCTGCGGGCCTTGTTGGCTTTGAGGATGCCGGTGGGGTCGGGCACGTCCTGCAACAGGGCGTTGTGCTCCAGAAAGCCCGCCGAGAGGTCCTCGATGGCCCGTTGGGGGTCGGCAAAGACGACCCCCAGTAAACGCAGAATGTTTTGCATACCGCAAGTGGTTAATCCGCCCACCTCCTATAGCCGGGCTTTTGGATGCCGCAAGGTAGCACGGAAAGTTGGTTTTCAAGCCCCTGCTCCTGCCCACGGTTTCGGCGTGCCCCGCCCGCCCCCGCCCCGCCCAACGCACCACGGGGCCGTAGCGGGGTTTTCAGGGGTGGCAAAATCGGTCAATTTCATCGTACCTGAAAAGTCAGGGGTGGCAAAATTGGTCAATTTTGTTGTACCTGGAAAGTCAGGGGTGGCAAAATCGGTCAATTTCATCGTACCTGAAAAGTCAGGGGTGGCAAAATTGGTCAATTTCGTCGTACCTGGAAAGTTAGGGGTGGCAAAATCGGTCAATTTCGTCGTACCTGGAAAGTTAGGGGTGGCAAAATCGGTCAATTTCGTCGTACCTGGGGCTTGCTGCCTGGCGCGGGGCTGCGCCCCGTGCCGCAGTGCCGCAGGGCTTCGCCCTGCAATCGCTGCCCGGTGCCGGTGCAACGATTTTGGCCTGGGGGGCAGGGCATAGCTGATGCCTGGCCCCCGTGCCGCAGTGCCGCAGGGCTTCGCCCTGCAATCGCTGCCCGGTGCCGATGCAACGATTTCGGCCTGGGGGGCAGGGCACAGCTGATGCCTGGCCCCCGTGCCGCAGTGCCGCAGGGCTTCGCCCTGCAATCGCTGCCCGGTGCCGGTGCAACGATTTTGGCCTGGGGGGCAGGGCATAGCTGATGCCTGGCCCCCGTGCCGCAGTGCCGCAGGGCTTCGCCCTGCAATCGCTGCCCGGTGCCGATGCAACGATTTCGGCCTGGGGGGCAGGGCACAGCTGATGCCTGGCCCCCGTGCCGCAGTGCCGCAGGGCTTCGCCCTGCAATCGCTGCCCGGTGCCGGTGCAACGATTTTGGCCTGGGGGGCAGGGCATAGCTGATGCCTGGCCCCCGTGCCGCAGTGCCGCAGGGCTTCGCCCTGCAATCGCTGCCCGGTGCCGGTGCAACGATTTTGGCCTGGGGGGCAGGGCATAGCTGATGCCTGGCCCCCGTGCCGCAGTGCCGCAGGGCTTCGCCCTGCAATCGCTGCCCGGTGCCGATGCAACGATTTCGGCCTGGGGGGCAGGGCACAGCTGATGCCTGGCCCCCGTGCCGCAGTGCCGCAGGGCTTCGCCCTGCAATCGCTGCCCGGTGCCGGTGCAACGATTTTGGCCTGGGGGGCAGGGCATAGCTGATGCCTGGCCCCCGTGCCGCAGTGCCGCAGGGCTTCGCCCTGCAATCGCTGCCCGGTGCCGGTGCAACGATTTTGGCCTGGGGGGCAGGGCATAGCCCTGCGGCACTGCGGCACGGGGCGCAGCCCCGCGCCAACCGCGCAAGCCTCCCACGCAAAATGCCCCCGGCCAGGGCGGCCGGGGGCATCTTTTAGTTGTGAGTTATGAGTTATGAGTTGAGAGGTAGCGTACGCCAAACTCATAACTCATAACTCATAACTCATAACTCATAACTCATAACTCATAACTCATAACTCATAACTCATAACTCATAACTCATCTCCTGCGCTAGTAATCCTACCCGATTGATTTAGTCAGCGGGAGAGATGCTTCAACTACGGCTTCGCCTTCGTTCAGCATGACGGCTGGGTTGACCGCCGCACTTCCTCGTCATCCCCGCCGCCCCAGCGTCAGGGCCAGCAGCTCGCCCCGCGAGTGCACCTGTAGCTTGCGGTAGATGGCGCGGGCGTGGTTGTTCACCGTGTCCGCGCTGATGCCGTAGCGCTCGGCAATCACGCGGTAGCTGAGGCCCTGCCCCACGGCCTCCACCATCTCCTGCTCGCGGGGCGTGAGGCGGGCATCGGGCGTGGCCGCCACCAGCACCGGGGGCTGCCGCCGAAACGCCTCTAGCACGAACCGGGCCACGCCGGGGCTCATGGGCGAGCCGCCCGCCGCCACCTCCAGCAGGTGCAGCTTGAGCTGCGGCAGGGGCGTGTTCTTAACCAGGTAGCCCACCGCCCCCGCGCATATCGCCTCAAACACCCGCGCCGCGTCCGAGAACACGCTTAGCATGAGTACCTGCGCTTCGGGCAGCCGCGCCCGAATCAGGGGGATGCCCTCGATGCCCGACTTGCCGGGCAGGCCGATGTCGGAGAGCACCAGCACCGGCGGCACGGCCAGCCCCGGCAGTTGCTTGAAGAAGTCCTCGACCGAGACGGCAATCAGCACGCAGTCGAACTCGGGTTGGGCGCAGAGGTAGTCACCCAGCGCCTCGCGGATGGCAATTTGGTCTTCGATGATGGCCAGCGGCAGGGGCGTTTGCATGGCGGCAAAGGTAGGCGGGGCGGGAAGGCGGGGAAATAGCAGGAACCTGTCATATTGCCCCCCCGTCTGTCCGTCACTTCCGGGCCTGTGCGCCTTCGCCCAGCAAGTGGGCCATCTGGGCTTGCAGGGTGAGCAGGCTGGCCTGTTGCTGGTCGAGGCGGGCGGCGCTGCTGGCTTGCAGGGCTGCGTTGCGGGCTTCCAGCGTTTGCACCTGGGCGTTCAGCTCCTGCACGGCCTGCACCAGGGGCACCACAAACTGGGCGTAACCCAGGCCGTAGGGGTCGCGGGGGTTGGCCGGGGCGTGCAGGCCGTCGAAGGCGTAGTGCAGGGCCTGGGCAGCGGCTTCCACGTCCTGGGCCAGGAAGCCGGTGTGCACGGCGGCGGCCGGGTCGGGGGCGCTGCGCGGGGCCAGGGTGCCGCTGCGGGCAAAGGCCGCAAGCCGGGCCGCGTCGAAGCGGTACGTGACGGGCCGCAGCCGGGTGACGAAGGCCAGGCCCGGCACGTCGGGCCGCACGTCGTACTTGAAGCGGGCATCGGAGGTGGCCGTCAGGCCCACCTGGCAGCGCAGGGCGCTGATGCTGGCATCGCCGAGCTGGATGGTGTTGCTGGCGGTCACGACGGCGTTGGCCCCCAGGGCGGTGGTGTTGGTGAGGGCACCGGTGGCGGGGCCGGCTTCGTAGCCCAGGGCGGTGTTGTTGCTGCCGGTGGCGTTGAGGTAGCCGCTGTAGTGGCCGCTGAACACGTTGTTGCTGCCCGTGGTGTTGGCCAGGCCGCTGGCAAAACCCCCGAACACGTTGTTGCTGCCCGTGGTGTTGACGTTGCCGCTCGAGGAGCCGCTGAACAGGTTCTGGCTGCCGGTGGTGTTGGCGTAGCCGCTGTTGATGCCGCTGAACAGGTTGTTGCTGCCGCTGGTGTTGCTGAAACCGCTTTGGTAGCCCACGAATTGGTTGTAGATGCCGGTGCTGCTGCTGTAGCCGCTGCGCCCGCCGATGAAGAGATTATAGGAGGCCGTGTTGTGGTAGCCGGCCGAGTCGCCGATGGCGAGGTTGCGGCTGCCGGTGGTGTTGGCGTAGGCGCTGTACGTGCCCAGGCTCAGGTTGCCGTGGCCGGTGGTGTTGGCGTAGCCGCTGCCCGTGCCCGCAAACACGTTGCTGCGGCCGGTGGTGTTGGCCTGGCCGCTCTGGTAGCCCACAAACACGTTGCCGACGGCGGTGGTGTTGGCGTAGCCGCTCAGGAAGCCCACAAACACGTTGGCATCGCCGGTGGTGTTGACGCTGCCGCTGGCGTAGCCCACAAACACGTTGCTGCTGGCCGTGGTGTTGGCGGTCCCGCTGCCGTAGCCCTCAAACACGTTGCTGCCGCCGGTGGTGTTGCTCTGCCCGGCCTGGGTGCCCGTGAACACGTTGGTGCTGCCGGTGGTGTTGTGCAAGCCGCTCTCGAAGCCGGTGAACACGTTGTCCTGGCCGGTGGTGTTGGCAAAGCCGCTGAGGTAGCCCACAAACACATTGTAGAAGCCGCTGGTGTTGGCGTAGCCACTTTGGTGGCCCACGAACACGTTGCTGGCCCCGGTGGTGTTGCCGAAGCCACTGCCGGAGCCAGCAAACACGTTGGTGCCGCCGCTGGTGTTGGCGTTGCCGCTGTTGAAGCCCAGAAACACGTTGTCCTGCCCTGTGGTGTTGGCGTAGCCGCTGCCGTAGCCCCAGCACAGGTTTTGGCTGCCCGTGGTGTTGGCGTAGCCGCTGCTGGTGCCGCCAAACAGGTTGTAGCTGCCGCTGGTGGTGTTGTGGCCGCTGTTGGTGCCGCTGAAGAGGTTGTGGCTGCCGGTGGTGTTGCTGTAGCCGCTCTGGTAGCCGCTGAAGAGGTTGTGGCTGCCGGTGGTGTTGCTGTAGCCGCTCTGGTAGCCGCTGAACAGGTTGTGGCTGCCGGTGGTGTTGGCGTAGCCGCTTTGCACCCCCGTGAACTGGTTGAAGGAGGCCGTGTTGTGGTAGCCGGCCGAGTCGCCGATGGTCAGGTTGTTGCTGCCCGTCAGGTTGCCGTTGCCGCTGTCGTGGCCCAGGGCCACGTTGCTGTGGCCGGTGGTGTTGGCCAGGCCGCTGCTGGTGCCAGCAAATAGGTTGTGGCTGCCCGTGGTGTTGTTGCTGCCACTGCCCGACCCCACAAACACGTTGTCGCTGCCCGTGGTGTTGTAGTAGCCCACGCGGAAGCCCCCGCTGAACACGTTGTTGCTGCCCGTGGTGTTGACCAGCCCGCTTTGGGTGCCGCTGAACACGTTGTAGCTGCCCGTGGTGTTGCTGTAGCCGCTCTGGAAGCCACTGAATAGGTTGTAGCTACCCGTGCTGTTGGTGTAGCCACTCTGGTAGCCGCCGAATAGGTTCTGGGTGCCGGTGGTGGTTTGGTAGCCGCTCTGGCTTCCGATAAACTGGTTGTAGCTGGCCGTGGTGTTGTTCTGGCCGCTGCCCGCCCCCAGAAATAGGTTGTTGCTGCCGGTGGTGTTGGTCTGGCCGCTGTTGGAGCCGCTAAAGAAGTTGTTGTTGCCCGTGGTGTTGCCGAAGCCGCTGAAAGCACCTGTGAACAAGTTGCCCCCGCCGCTCGTGTTGTGGCCCCCGCTGCGGAAGCCGCTAAATTGGTTGTAGCTGCCCGTGTTGGCCTGGCCCGCCTGGTAGCCCACAAAGAGGTTGAAATCGCCGGTATTGACCTGGCCCGCCTGGTAGCCCAGGGCCAGGTTGGCGTTGCCTCCGTTGGCGGTGCCGGCTTGGTAGCCCAGGGCCAGGTTGTTGCCGCTGGTGTTCTGGCCCAGGTTTAGCCCGCCGTCGGCCCGCACCCCCAGGCCCACGGCGCTGCCGATGCTGCTGCCGGTGCCGGTCAGGGCGTTGGCTTGCAGGTTCAGGGCCTGGGTGGCGGTGTGGTTGCCCAGGTTGTCGCCCGCCGGGCTGGGGTTAATGAAGGTCCAGGCGGGCACGGCCGCCGTGCCCGCATTGAACCAAAAACCTGCGCTGTTGTCGGTCTGGTACACGAGCAAGCCCGTGGCGGGGCTGCCAATGGCCAGCCGCTGAGCTTGGTTGAGGCGGGGCACCAGCACTCCCTGGTTGGCGCTGCTCACGTCGAGGGCGGCCGAGGCGTTGGGGGTGACGGTGCCGATGCCCACAGTTTGGGCGCTGACGGGGCGGCTAACGAAGGCGGGCAAGGCCAGCGACAGCCAGCAGCAGAAAGAGAAGGAACGCATGGCAGCGGGATGAGGGGGAAAGAAGGTTATCGTCGCGCACAAAGATAGCAGCAGCCCCCAGCCCGGCCGATGCCCCTGCACTCCCGACATTTGCCGCTACTTCGCTGAACCCCGGCCCTCCGCGCCGGGTTAGCTGCTGCCGTGTACCTCCCCCTCCCCTCGCCTCGCATCCTGCTCCTCACGCCGCCGCTCACGCAGCTCAACACCCCCTACCCGGCCACCGCCTACATCAAGGGCTTCCTGGCCGGGCGCGGCTACGCCGTGACGCAGGCCGATATGGGCCTGGCGCTGGTGTTAAAGCTGTTTTCGGTAGAGGGGCTGACGCGGGTGTTCGCCGGGATTGAAGCCGGGAACTACCCCCTCAGCGACAACGCCCGCCGGATGCTGCGCCTGCAAGGCCGCTACCTCGCCACCATCGGCCCGGTCGTCCGCTTCCTCCAGAACAAAGACCTAACCCTGGCCCCGCGCATCTGCCACGGCCGCTTCCTGCCCGAAGCCAGTAGGTTCGATAACGTGGCCGACCTGGACACCGCCTTCGGCACGATGGGCCTGACGGACCAGGCCCGGCACCTGGCCACGCTCTACCTGGAAGACCTGGCCGACCTCATCAAGGAAACCGTGGGGCCGCACTTCGGCTTCTCCCGCTACGCCGAAAAGCTGGCGCTCTCGGCCACGTCCTACGCCCCGCTGCACGCGGCCCTGGAAGCCCCGCCCGGCCTGCTCGACCAGTTGCTGCTGGAAGAACTGATGCCGCTGCTGGCGCGGGCACGGCCCGACGTGGTGGGCTTCACGGTGCCCTTCCCCGGCAATCTGTACGGGGCGTTGCGGCTGGCCAAGGGCATCAAGGCCGTCAGCCCCGGCACCGTGACGGTGCTGGGCGGCGGCTACCCCAACACGGAGCTGCGCGACATCAAGGAGCCGCGCTTCTTCGACTACGTGGACTACCTGACGCTGGACGACGGCGAAGGGCCCTGGCTGCGGCTGCTGGCATTGCTGGGCGAGCAAAGGGAAGGGCAGGCCCGTCCTGCCGAACGCAGCGGAGCGGAGTTGAGGCATCTTCCCGCCCAACTAACCCAACCGGAGCAACGAAGCGAGGGAGATGCCTCAACTGCGCTGCGCTCCGTTCGGCAGGACGGCCTACACGCCCTGCCCCTACTACAACGCACCTTCCTGCGCAACGCGGCTGGTCAGGTCGAGTACCACAACCACCTTTTCCCCGACATCCCCCACCCCGAAGTGGGCACCCCCGACTACTCCGACCTGCCCCTGACCGAATACCTCTCGGTGCTGGAAGTGCTCAACCCCATGCACCGGCTGTGGAGCGACGGGCGCTGGAACAAGCTCACCGTGGCCCACGGCTGCTACTGGAAGCGCTGCTCGTTCTGCGACGTGACCCTGGACTACATCGGCCGCTACGAAACCGCCCCCAGCGCCCTGCTGGTGGACCGCATCGAGCAAATCATCCGGCAGACAGGGCAAACCGGGTTTCACTTCGTGGACGAGGCCGCCCCGCCCCTGGCCCTGCGCGACCTGGCCCTGGAGTTGCTCAAGCGCCGCGTGGCCATCACCTGGTGGGGCAACATCCGGTTTGAAAAGACTTTCTCCCCCGACCTCTGCCGCCTGCTGGCCGCCAGCGGCTGCATCGCCATCAGCGGCGGCCTGGAAGTAGCTTCCGACCGCCTGCTGGCCCTCATGGAAAAGGGCGTGACCATCGCCCAGGTGGCGCGGGTGACGGACGGGTTCACCCAGGCGGGCATCATGGTCCACGCCTACCTCATGTACGGTTTCCCGACCCAGACCGCCCAGGAGACCGTTGATAGCCTAGAGGTAGTGCGGCAGCTTTTCGCTGCCGGGGTGGTGCAAAGCGGCTTCTGGCACCGCTTCAGCATGACGGCCCACTCGCCGGTCGGCCGCGACCCCGCCAAGTACCAGGTGCAAGCCACCGGCCCCACCCCGGCCGGCTTCGCCTGGAACGACCTCTGGCACGACGACCCCCTCGGCACCGACCACGAAGCCTACGGCCCCGGCCTGGCCAAAAGCCTCTACAACTACCTGCACGGCGTGTTGCTGGACGCGCCGGTTGGCTCGTGGTTTGACTTCAAAACCCCGCGCCCCACCGTGCCGCGCCAGCTCATCCAGCAAGCCATTCAGGAGCCACCCAAGCCCGACTTCGCCAAGCAGAACCTGCGCCTGTTCTGGCTCGGCAACGCCCCCGACCTGCGAACCGAGCCGGGCAAGCAAGCCCCCCGCGCCGTCCTCACCTGCTACGAGCAAGCCGAAGACTTTGAGGTGACCACCACCCCCGCCCTGGGCCAATGGCTGCACGACTTACTCACGCGCCTGAGCGCGGAGTACGACACGAAGGTGTTGCTGAAAGACGCAGCGGCCAGCTTCCCGGCCGGCGAGGGGCGGTTTGCGGATTTCCTGCAAGGCCCGGTGTGGGGGTTGCTGCGCGAGAAGGGGCTGTTGGTGCTTTGAGCGAGTACCCCGAAGCCGTGCTTCGGCCGCTGCCCGGTGCCGGGCTATCGTATCTTTGTCGGCGTCCCAAACACCTTCCTATGATTCGCTCCCTCCGCCTGTTGCTGGTGTTGCTCACCGGCTTCACCCTGTGCTTGGCTGCCTGCACCAAAAAGGACGACCCCACAATACAGCCGGGAACCATCAGCGGGCAGATTACGCCAGCCGCCGCCATCACTACCGTAACGGCCACCGACACCGGCGGCCACGCCACCACGGCCACCCCCAATGCCGCTGGTTCTTATCAAGTGTCGGGCCTGGCCGCTGGTTCCTACGTGCTGACCTTCACCGCCGCCGCTGGCTACCAGACCCCGGCCTCGGTGGTGGTCACGGTAGCGGCCGGCACCATCACCCAAGTGCCCGCCGTGGCGGTGGTCGCTGCCACCGGTTCCCTCAGCGGGCAGGTCACGCCAGCCGGGGCGGCAACCGCCGTGACAGCTACCAACGCCGCCGGGGTCGTTACCACCGTTGTGCCCGACGCGACGGGCGCGTTTTCTTTTCCGGCCCTCGCTCCCGGCCCCTACACCATTGCCTACACCACTGCCGCTGGTTTCACGGCTCCGGCCCCTCAAACCGTAACGGTACTGGCGGGTCAGAACGTGGCCCTGCCGCCGGTGGCATCGTCCTCGCCCCTGACACTGCTGACTACCCCCAACTGGCGCATTACGGCCGATGACGTTTCGCCAGGCCAGAATGGGCAGGCCACGACGGATTTATTAGCCTTGCAACCAATTTGCGGCCTTGACGATTTTTATCACTTCGCTCCAAATGGCGTTTTTATTGTTGACACAGGCCCTACTAAGTGTTCGGCCAGCGAACCGCAAACGCAAAACTTCACTTGGTCATTCAGCGCCAACCAAGCTAAATTAACCATTTATGGTCAAGCCTATGACTTGCTGACCCTAACCACCACAACCCTGGAATTAAGCGCTGTCATCAGCCCAGGTAACGGCAGTAGTCCATTCACACAGCATATTGTGTTTACAGCCTTTTAGCGCTAAAAGGTCGCTCCTGCTGCCCCCGCAGCCACTCCGCCACCGCGCCCGGCAGGCCCGGCCCCAGCGTCGGCCCCAGCGGGCCGGGCACCAGCAAGTCGGCCCCCGCCGCACGGCGCAGCAGCACCGTGCCGCGCCGCCCCAACACTCCGCGCAAGGCCCCAGCCAGGTCAGCGTCCGAGCCGCCGAACAGTCCCAACACCGGCAGCTTGTGGGTGCCGAGATGGTGAAATGCCGCTTTGGCGGCAGCGGTCAGCTCCACGTTTTGGGCTACAAAAAACGCTACCGGAATGCTGTCGGCGGCCAGCACTTCGGCCATTGTCCCGGCGCGGCGGCCTGCGGCCCACACGCCCAGGTGCGCCGGGTCGGCCCCGGCCGTGGCCCGTAGGCGGCGCAGGCTCATCCGCAAATGCCCAGCCGCCAGCACCAGACTGGTTGAATCGGTGGGCGGCAACAGCAGCACTACGAAGCCGTTGCGGGCCAGCGCATCGGCCCAGAGCGGGGCGGCTGCCGCAGTGGCGGCATCGGGCAACAGGGCCAGCGCGGGGCCAGCCGTGCTGGTGTCGGCCGGGGCGTAGCGCCACGCCGAACCGCCGCCGGGCTGCGGAAACTCCTCCACGCGGTAGGTGCTGGGGTCGGGCGGGCCGCGCTTCACCAGCAGCGCCTCGGCGTACAGCGTGTCCAGGGCCAGGGTACCGCGCCAAAAATCACCGGCCAGGGCCAGCGTCAGGGTTTGGCCGGGGCGGCCGGGGCGGGTCAGGCGCAGGGTGTTTTGCCGGAATACTACGCTGTCGGCGACGAAGTTGAGACCGGGCGCGGTAGGGGCGGTCAGTTCGGCTTCGTAGTGACCGGAACTGGGGTGGCGCAAGTCCAGGGCCAGCGACACATCGGGCTGGCCAGGACGGGCGAGGCTGCCCACGTAGTGGCCCACGGGCGGCGGTAGGGGCGCATCGGCGGCGCGTTGCTGGCTGCAAGCGGCCAGCACGGCAGCCAACGCCAGCGTACCAAACCGACCCAGCCAGCCCCCAACGACACGGCCGCGCCTCACGCGCCGGGGCGGCCCGCCAGCCCTTTCCGCAGTATCAATTCCCGGTCCATAGATTTCCCCACCTGAAAGGTGTATTCCCCAATTTCCCGAAATCCAAACCGTTGGTAGAACGCCCGCGCCCGGTCGTTGCCTTCCCACACGCCCAGCACCACGGCGGTGCAGTGCAGTTGCTCGGCCAGGGCCAGGATGCTGCGCATCAGGGCTGCGCCCAGGCCGGTGCCAATCCAGTCTTCGGCCACGTAGAGGCGGGCAATTTCCAGCCGCCCGGCCGCGTCCTGCCCCTCGGCCAGGCCCAGGGCCGACTGGTCGCGCAACTTGGCGTAGCCCACCAGTTGCCCCTGCATCTGGGCCAACAGGAAGGTGGTGTCGGGGTCTTGCAACTCGGCCAGTTGCTGCGCTGGCCCGTAGGTTTCGGCCAGGTAAGTTGCCATGTCGGCCGGGTCGGTGGTAGCAGCAAAAGTATCGGAAAACGTTTGGCGGCCCAACTGGGCGAGTTGGGTGGCTGTGGCCTCGTTGGCTTTGGCCACGGAAATGCGCAAGGGGGAAGACATAGGCGCAAATATCGGCGGTAAACGGCTAGGTTCGGGGAGTAGCAGGGATGGCGTGGGGGTTGGGGGGTTGGTGTTGGGTGTTGGGTTTTTGGTGTGCGGTGTTGGTTTTTAGCAAACCCCGCTTAGAAGCTGTTTGAGTTACCTTCTAGGACAGCTGAACGAGTACCCCGAAGCTGTGCTTCGGTCGTTGAACGGTCGTTCAGCGGTCCCGTTCAACGACCGAAGCACAGCTTCGGGGTACTCGTTCAGCTAACTCAAACAGCTTCTAAGACACCGCACACCAAAAACCCAATACCGCACAACACCAAAAACTCACCCCCCAACCCTTAAAACCCCCAACCCTTTACACCGTGTGCAGAATCGCATACAACGAGGCCGTTGAAATCACCAGCCACAGCAGCACTCCCAGTACATAAGGTTTGACACCCACCGACTTGACCACCCGCATGGACAGCCCGGCCCCGATGAAAAACAGCGTCACCGTCAGGCCAATCTTTGCCAAGTGGACCAGCACGGGGGTCAGCGGCCGGGCGGCAGGCACGAAGGTATTGACGAGCATGGCCCCGATGAAGCCAAAAATGAAATAGGGTACGGTGATTTTTACGTCTTTCTGCTTGAAAATCATGGCCGTGCCGATGGCCACCGGAATAATCCAGAGCGCCCGCGCCAGCTTCACGGTGGTGGCCACGGCCAGGGCTTGGTTGCCATAGGCCGCCGCCGCCCCCACCACCGAACTCGTGTCGTGAATGGCAATGGCGCACCACAGCCCAAACTGGTTTTGGGTCATGGCCAGGGCGTGGCCGATGGGCGGAAAGGCAAAAAGTGCCAGCGCATTGAGCACGAACACCGTGCCCAGGGCCACCGACATTTCCTCGTCCTTCGCCCCCAGCACCGGCCCCACCGCCGCAATGGCCGAGCCGCCGCAAATGGCGGTGCCGCACGAAATCAGGTGCACCACGTGCCGCCCCAGCCCCAGCCACCGCCCCACCAAATAGCCCAAAATCAGGGTGCCGAAAATGGAAACCACCGTGAACGCAATGCCTGCCCTGCCCGCCTGTACCGCCGTGTGCGCATTCATGCCAAAGCCCAGCCCCACCACCGAAAACTGCAGCAGCCTGGCCGTGGCCCGCTTGGTTTGGGCACCGAAGGGGTTGCCCACCGTTTGGGCCAGCACCAAGCCCAGCGCCAGCGCCAGCGGCGGCGAAGCCCAGGGTGTGAGGCAAAACACCAGGAACAGTCCAAACACGCCCTGCCGCAACGTCAGAACCTGCCCCAGCACCACGTGCGGTGCATGAAAATGCCGGAAGAAGCCAGCGGGCGCAACCGTGGGCGACGGAACGGCGACCGGAACGGCAGCGGGTTGAACAGGAAGAGCCACGAGGTCAGGAGTTGATTGTTGCGGCAAATTTACGCCAATCGACACCCTTTTGGTTATTTTGGTTTGTTATTCAAAATAACTCAGAGTTATTTCGCCACACCAGAAACCAGCCAAAATCCTTTTGGAACCAACGGGTACGGCTAGGTTGCTGACGGCATTTCGCCCAACCCATCAGGCCACAACACTGCTTGTTATTCAGCTAGGCGCAGGGGTTGGGCAAAACGCAAAAACTGCTGCGCCGCCCGGCTCAGGGGTTGCCCCTGCACCCACACCGCCTCGAACTGACGCGGCAAGTGCAGGCCCGCTACCGGCACAACTTCCAGTAGGCCCGCCGCCAACTCCCGCGCCAGCGCCCGCCGCGACACGAACCCCAGCGCCGCCGGGGCCGCTTCTAGGTAGCCCTTTATGGCCTCCGTGTTGTCCAGGTAAATGGCCACCGCCAAGTCGGTGAGTTTGACTTTGCGCTCCCGCAACGCCATTTCCAGCACCTCGAGGGTGCCGGAGCCGCGTTCGCGCAGCACCAACGGGTGCGCCAGCGCCTCGGCCAGCGGCACGGGGGCGGCGGGCGGGCCACCGGGCGTGGCCCGGCGCACGGCCACCAGTTCGTCGGGCAGCAGCAGTTCGTAGTGCAGGTCGCGGCTTTTGCTGCGGCCCTCCACAAAACCCAACTCCAACTCCCCGCGCAGCAAAGCCTCGGCAATGCGTTCAGAATTGGCGTTGAGCAGCGTGAGTTGCACCTGCGGGTAGCGTGCCTGAAAGCCCGGCAACAGCCCCGGCAACACGTACTGCGCCAGTGTAGTGCTGGCTCCCAGGCGCAAGCGGCCAGCAGCTTCGTCGGGGTCGTGCAGGGCCAGCAGTTGCGTTTCAAGCCGGTGCTCGGCTTCGGTGGCGGCTTCGGCGTGGGTTTGCAATAGGCGGCCCGCTTCGGTGAGGGCCACGCGGGTGCCGTGCCGCTCCAACAGCCGCTGCCCATACTGCGCCTCCAGTTCCCGGATGTGCTTCGTGACGGCGGGCTGCGACACAAACAACTCCTGTGCCGCCCGCGTGAAACTCAGGTGCCGGGCCACGGCAGCAAACACGCGCAAACGGAAGTCGGACATGGCGGCAAAGGTCGGGGCCACCGCTGGCACTACACAATAATCTCCCCGGCCGGGCCGTCGCCCAAGTCGCCGCCGCGCCGCAAGCGGCGGCCGTAGCGCACGAGCAAACTGCTGCCCACCAGCCCCACTATGTTCACGGCCATCTGGCCCAGCCCGGCCGTAGCGGCCCCGTTGCTGTACTGGTACGCCGCCAGCGCCAGCCGGATAACCAGCCCCAAGCCCAGAAAAATACCGGTCAGAATGAGCAACCAGCCCACAAAGCGGCGCGTGACGGGCGAAAGTGGAGAAGTAGCCATGCCGAAAAGTACGGCCCGCCGCCCAGCAAAGTTGGGCGGGCGGGCAGCGGTGCGTACTTTTGCCCTACCAAACCCCGCGAGAGTAGCTCAGTTGGTAGAGCATCAGCTTCCCAAGCTGAGGGTCGCGAGTTCGAACCTCGTTTCTCGCTCATTTTAAAACAGCCACTTGTCTGCGAAGATGAGTGGCTGTTCTGGTTTTAGTTTACGCACTAGTTTAAACAAATTTCTCTTGCTTTCCACCCGAAAAATGTACTTGGTCGATAAGGAACTCAAAACGCTAACTCCCCTTCTGCCCGTTACTTTCGCCGCGCAAGGTCTGAAAGAGCGGCAGGACTTGCAGGAATGGCTGGCGGCCAACCCCGAAGCGCTGGGCGAGGAGTTGCTTATTATCCAAAAAGAGTTTGCACGCTTCGACGGCACGGCCGAGCGGCTCGACCTATTGGCGCTGGATAAGCAGTTCAACCTCGTTGTGATTGAAAACAAACTGGACGATTCGGGCCGCGACGTTACATGGCAGGCGCTGAAGTATGCGTCTTACTGTTCCAGCCTTACCATCCCCGAAATCCTGAAGCTGTATCAGGACTACCTTGACCTTTATTTTCCCGACAAAAACGCCAATGACCAGCTCTGGCAGTTTTACCAAAGCGACGATTACCGCACACAACTCAACCAGGTCAGCAACGACATTCGCATCATACTGGTAGCGGCCAGCTTTCGCAAAGAAGTTACTTCCACTGTCTTGTGGTTGCTCAACTACAACGTTCGGTTGCAGTGTCACCAAGTAACGGCCTACCAACTGGATGACAAGCTATTGCTGCGGGTTGAGCAACTCATTCCGTTGCCCGAAACACAGGATTACACCATTCGTTTGGCTCGCAAAACGCAGGAAGAAGCCCAATTGAAAGCTACGCAAGGCCCCCGACAAGAGCGGCTCCGGGCGTTGTGGGCGGCAGCGCTCCCCGCGATTAGAACCAAAACCAGCATTTACCAAAACGTACAGCCCACCAAGTTCGCTTGGCTGTCGGCGGGGTCGGGGGTGAGCGGAGTGCCGTATTCGCTGGGGGTAAACGAACAGTCGGCTTCGGTGCTGCTCAACATCTCGAAAGCCAACCGAGAAGCCAATAAGTTTCTGTTTGACCAGTTGGTGGCCCGCAAGGCCACCATCGAAGCAACTTTCGGCCAACCACTGGTCTGGGACATCGTGGATGACCGGATATCGATGAAGGTGATGTTCACCCAACCCAACCTGAGCTATGTTGAAGACGCGCAGTGGCCAGCGATAACGGAGTTTTTGGCGGAACACATGGACCGCTTGGAAAGGGCCTTGCGCCAGCCGCTGGCCGCCGCCAATGCAGCCTTACAGCAAAATAGCCTCCTGAATGGCTTCACTACCGCATCCGATGATGAGTCGGAAACTGCCGCTACTGCTGCTGGTGAATGAGTAGGTCCGCACAGGACGACATTTATGATTTTGCCTTTCTTATTCTAAACTAGTCATCCTATCGGCTGCATCGCCTCTACACCGGCTGCACTACCCGCAGATGCGCCAGCATATCCGCTGTCATCCTGCCCAAATCGTATTCTGGCTGCCAGCCCCAGTCGCGCCGTGCCGCGCTGTCGTCGATGCTGGCGGGCCACGAATCGGCAATGGCCTGCCGGGCATCGGGGGCGTAGGTGATGGCAAAATCGGGGATTTCGCGCTGGATGCTGGCCGCTACTTCGGCCGGTGCGAAACTCATGGCCCCTAGGTTGTAGCTGGTGCGGATGCTGATGCTGGCGGCCGGGGCGTGCATGATGTCGAGCGTAGCTTTCAGGGCATCGGGCATATACATCATGGGCAGGTAGGTGCCGGCGCTCAGAAAGCACTCGTAGGGCTGCCCGGCCCCGGCTTTGTGGTAGATGTCCACGGCGTAGTCGGTGGTGCCGCCGCCGGGCAGGCTTTTGTAGCCAATCAGGCCGGGGTAGCGCAGGCTGCGCACGTCCAGTCCGTGCTTGCGGTGGTACCACTCGCACCACTGCTCGCCCGCCAACTTGCTGATACCGTACACGGTATTGGGGTTCATGATGGTCACTTGCGGGGTGTGCTCGCGGGGCGTGTCGGGGCCAAATACGGCGATGGAGCTGGGCCAATAGACTTGGGCAATGCCGTGGGCCACGGCCGCGTCCAGCACCCCCAGCAGGCCGTCCATGTTCAGTTCCCAGCCGAAGCGCGGGTTGCGCTCGGCGGTGGCCGAGAGCAAGGCCGCGAGGTGGTAAATCTGCCGGGGGCGGTACTGCCGCAGCAGCTTGTCGAGGCGGGTGCGGTCCAGCACGTCGAGCAACTCAAACGGGCCGTCGGCCAGCAGTTCCGGGTCTTTGGGGGGGCGCACGTCGGCCGCAATCACAGCGTGGGGGGCGTATCGCTGGCGCAGGGCGGCGGTGAGTTCCAGCCCCAACTGCCCACAAGCCCCGATGACGAGGACATTGCCGGGCAGTGGCGGAGTAGTGGCAGGGTCGGCGGAAGTGGGCATGGAAACGGAAAAGAATGGGTGGGAATAGCAGCGACAAAGATACCATTGAGTGGCTAGCGGTTTGTTTTTGGTGGTAATTCGGCAGAAGTCGGCGGTTAGTATTCAATATCAGATGCCACCACCCTTCGCCGCTGGCTACCTTGCAGCGCCAATGGCTGCCCCTGACACCGCCTACCCGGCTAGGCACTGACCACTAACCACCAACCACTAAAAAAATGCGCTTGGTCATTCAGCGGGTCGAACAGGCCCAAGTCATGGTAGCCGGACAAATCACGGGCCGCATTGGGCCGGGGCTGCTGGTGCTGGCCGGTTTTGCGCCCGACGACACGGCGGCTGCCCTTGCCACGGCCGCCCGCAAGCTGGTGCAACTCCGCATTTTCGCCGATGCCACCGGGCAAATGAACCGCAGCGTGCTGGACGTGGGCGGCGAAATTCTGGTAGTCAGCCAATTCACGCTGTTGGCCGACACCCGCAAGGGCAACCGACCCAGCTACGTGGGAGCCGCCCCGCCCGCCGTGGCCGAGCCGCTGTACCGGCAATTTGTGGCGCAGGTGGCCGACTTGCTGGAGCGGCCGGTGCCCACGGGCATCTTCGGGGCCGATATGCGGGTGAGTTTGGTGAACGACGGGCCGGTGACGATTGTGCTGGACGCGGCGGGCTGATTCTGCCTAACTTGCCGCACCTTTGGAGCGTCAGCGGCACTCGTTACGCTCACCACCCATCAGCCAAAGCTCTTGCATCGGATTCAGATTTTTCATTACTTGGAAGAATTGGGCTGCTTCGTGGTTGCGCCCAATTACAAACGGCTGGCCAATTATTTGGGCCTGAATGAGTGGAACGAAGTGGTCTGGATTGGTCGGTATTTCAGCCGCGACAATGATTTTGGGGAGCATTGGTTTGACAACTGGGACTTGCGCGAACCGCTGGAAGTCCGCGCCGCCGAACTGGGGTTGGACTCATCCGAACTCCTCATCATTGACCCCGAGCGGTTTGTCGACGGTCGAGACGGTCCTTGCCATAGCCCGGCGGAAAGGGCGTTGTTCTGGCACGATGTGCTGCTATCGTTGCACCTGAGCCTGGAAACGTTGTTTCGGGAAGCGCGAAAGCTAAACGCTGAGTACCAGACCGCCGCATTGGAAGCATACATCCCCGATTTGGAAGCGCGAATACTGGCCGTGCAGGGCGGGTTCATACCGCAATGATGCCGAAGTGCTTCTAGCCAAATTCTTTGCCCTATGACCATCACCGAAGCCCAACGCACCGTGGACGAGTGGATTACCACCACCGGCGTGCGCTATTTCAACGAACTCACCAACCTCGCCATTCTGACCGAAGAAGTGGGCGAAGTGGCCCGCCTTATTGCCCGGCAATACGGCGAGCAGTCGTTCAAGGAATCGGACCGGGGCCGCGAGTTGGGCGACGAACTGGCCGACGTGTTATTCGTCGTCATCTGCCTCGCCAACCAAACCGGAGTGAACCTGGAAGAAGCCTTGACCCGCAACCTCGCCAAGAAAACCCAGCGCGACGGCCAACGGCACCGCGACAATGAGAAGCTCAGGGGAGGGTAGAAACGCGCCCCGGCGCGTTCAATCCGGGGTGCCGTTCAATGGCCGAATGCGCCGGGGCGCGTTTCCACCGCCGTCAGCACCAATCGGTCTTCTTGCCACTGCGGCAGCACATCGGCGTAGTGGTCTATTCCCACACAAAACTCAAAATCCTGATTTGCTTCCAGCGAATTGAGGCGGCGCACGTGGGACGATTGGCGCAGGTAGTTCGGCAAATCGGGCTTGGCCTGCTGCCACAGGTGTAAAGCGGCCAGCGTTGCATCTGACCCAGCTACGTCAAAATCCGGGGCCAGACGCTCGGCCAACGCACCGCCAAACACGGTGTCTTCTAAGCAAAACTGGCCTTTCCAGCCCGCACACACCACCAGCACGTCGCGCTGCTGCTGCCGGGCAAAGGCGGCCACGGCGGCCAAGTTCAGGAACGCGCCCACCACCACGGCCTCGGCGGCCAGCGATTGGCGCAGGGCGGCCGTGCCGTTGGTGGTGCTGAGAGCCAGCGCACGGCCCCGCACGGGGCGGGCGGGGTCGAGAAAGCCGAAGGGCGAATTGCCCAAATCGAAACCCGCTGCGGGCAGGCCGTCGCGCTCGGCGGCGGTCAAGCAGCCGTGTTCCAGGCCCAGGGCGGCGCACTCGGCCAGGGTAGCCACCGGAAAAACGTGCGTCATTCCTTCGGCCAGCGCCGTGACTAAGGTGCTACTGGCCCGCAGAATATCCACCGCCACCGCCACCTTGCCGCGCAGGTCGTAGAGAGGCAGCAAGTCAGGCGAGAAGCAAACGTCGAGGGCGGGCATGGGAGAAGTTATGAGTTATGAGTTATGAGTTATGAGTTATGAGTTATGAGTTATGAGTTATGAGTTATGAGTTATGAGTTATGAGTTATGAGTTATGAGTTATGAGTTATGAGTTATGAGTTATGAGTTATGAGTTATGAGTTATGAGTTATGAGTTATGAGTTATGAGTTATGAGTTATGAGTTATGAGTTATGAGTTATGAGTTATGAGTTATGAGTTATGAGTTATGAGTTATAATCTACTGGCCTAAATTCAGTTCAACGGTCGTCTAACTCATAACTCATAACTCATAACTCATAACTCATAACTCATAACTCATAACTCATAACTCATAACTCATAACTCATAACTCATAACTCATAACTTCCCCAGCAGCCGCACCGTGCCGTAGCCCAGCAGCAGGAACGCGCCAAAAACCAGTGTCACGCCCCAGGTGGCGGGGTGGTGGAACGGATGCAGCAGTCGGTCCGCAATGTCGTAAAAAAGCGTGAGCGGATTGGTCAGCACGTCCCAGGAATTGAACCGCAGGAATCGGCCCAGGTAGATACCAAAACTACTGAGCGATAGCGCCAGTGTAGCGAAGGCCCAACCCGCCGCCCGGCCCAGGCGCAGTTGCACCAGGGTCTGCATATCGGCCAGCGAGGCGTAGGCCAGCATCAGGCCGTTCCAGGCGCAACTCAGCAACAGGACCAAATCGTACCAACGCGGCACCCCCAGTCGGTGGTCAAGGTGAAACAAATCGGTGAGAATATAAGGCGCATTGGGGAAAAACAGCAGCCATACCGCGCCCACCGGCAGCAGCAACCGCGCCCGCAACGGTCCTGTCGCCAGCCCAATCGACGTACTGAGAGCAAATGGAATAAGGGCCAGGAACAAATTCCAGAGCAAAAACAGAAACAGCCCCTGCCCGGTGATAAGCACCCGACCCAGCACAAGCAGCCCGCTCAGCGCCAACGACACCGCCAGCACGAACAACAACGTGAGGCGGGCGCGGGTGAAGGGCAGACGGGCAGCGTACATAAGTGCGGAAACAGCGGGCAAATTACGCGCAACGGGAGCAAAACAGTTGCTCCCGTTGCTCTTTTAGGGTTACGCTCCGCACCCCAAGCTGCCAGGTTTGCCAGCGAAAGGCTGTTTGCTGATTGTCGTGCAACGCTTGGGGAGGGCAACTCCCCAGCAGGAAACTTTCGGAGTGTAACTCCGAAAAAGCGATGGAGCAACAAGCTACTGTAAGTTACCCCAACGTTGCCGCGCCGTGTTTATGGCTAATTTTGCTGCACTCCCTGACGTATTCCTACCCAATCCTTTGATTCAATGCGAATTATTTTTACCTGTTGGGTACTGGTATTGCTGGCCTTGCCCGGAGCAGAGGTGGCGAACGGTCAAGCGCCAACCTACAAAACCGCTGCCACCACGCCCGCCGAGCTGCACTTTCGCACTGCCCGCAACCAACTCGACCAGGGCCTGAATGCCGCCGCCCTCGCCACGCTCGAGCCATTAGCCGCACCCACGGCCCACTTTGCCCGCGCCGGTGATGCGGCCTACCTCGCAGCGGTAGCGGCGGGCCGATTGCGGCAATGGCCCGAAACCGAGCAGCTCATCAACCTGCTCCGCACCGAATACCCCACCTACCCCAACCTGGCCGAAGCCCTGCTGCTGCAAGGCCAGGCCCTGCTGGAGGAAAACGATTTTGACTCGGCATTCAAAACCCTGGCGCTGGCCCCACTCAGCACCAGTGCCTTTGCGGGCCTGCGCGATGGCCTAAAAACCACCTACCTGCCCCGCCTGGCCGACCGCGCCACCTGGCTGCGGCTACTGCGCCGCTACCCCACCGATGCCCTCGTGGGCCGCGCCTACGCCGAACGGCTCGGCCCCGGCGGCCTCGGCACCGAAGCTGACCGGACGCAACTGGACGACTTGGTGGCCCGGTTTCACCTCGACCCGACCCGCTACATCCTGCCGGTGTATGCCAGCCAGAAAAAGAGCAGCTACAACGTGGCCGTGCTGTTGCCCTTCGAGTTGGCCGACCCCAGCGAAGCCACCCAGCGCAAAAACCAGTTTGTGACGGACTTATACGCGGGCCTGCGGTTGGCCCAAGACTCGCTGCAACACCTTGGCCAAACGCTGCAACTCTTTGCCTACGACACCGGCGGCGACACCTTGCAACTGAAAAAAGTGCTGGCCCTGCCCGAACTGGCGGGCATGGACTTGCTGGTCGGACCGGTGTACAAGTCGGGGGCCAAACTGCTGGCCCGCTACGCCCGCGACCACCAGATTATTTGCGTCAATCCACTGTCGCAGGACGGCGACATGGTGCTAGACAACCCCTGGCACTACCTTTTTGGGGCCAGCGCGGCCACGCAGGGGCGGCTGGCGGCGCAGTTTGCGGCCACCGCTTTCGGCGTGGGCAAGCCCGCCCTGCTGCTGCACGAAGACAACAAAGACGACACCGATTTCGCCAACGCCTACCAGACGACCTACGAAGCCCTGGGCGGAAAAATTGGCAGCCGCCGCCACTTCAACTCGGCCACCGACGAAAGCCTGTACGCGGCGTTTACCGGGTTGGACACCCCCAACAGCAGCCATTTAGTAGTGGTATCGGACAGCCGCCGGGTGGGGCCGTCGGCCTTTGCCGCGCGGACGTACACGGTGCCCGTGCCGCCACCGCTGCCCGGTGCCCGGCCCCTGCCGCCCGGGCGCAAGCCCCCCACGCCCGCCACCGCCCGGCTGCCCCTGCTGGTCCCCGGCTCCTGGCTCGACAACCCCCGCCTGGACTTGGACCAACTCGCCGAACCGGCGACCTACTTTGTGCAGCCCCAGTTCTACGATGAGCAAGCGGACAGCTACCGCCGGTTCCGCTTGGCCTACCTGCAACGCCAGCACCTGCCGCCCAGCCTGTTTGCTGCACAAGGCTTTGAGCTACTGTGGTTTTTTGGTAACGCCCTGCACCAATACGGCACCAATTTTCAGGACGGGCTGGCGGCGGCTGGCCCGGCGACGGGTGCAGTTTTTGGGGGCCAGGGCTACCCCGCTGGCAGCCACGACAACCAAGTGGTGCCAATAACCAAGGTTGACGACCTGGAAGTGAAGGTGGTGAAGTGAATCGAGGGAGCTTGCGGAATATCCGCATGACCGCCTGGGTTTGCAGCAGGCCCAACCCGGTTTCCAAAGCCCGCCGCGCCCGCGTATCTTTGCCCTCCCCTAACCTCCGGCTTTTTCGCAACCCTATGAAATTCATTGTTTCGTCTTCCGCGCTGCTCAAGCAGCTCCAGAGCATCAACGGCGTGGTCACGAACAATCCGGTCGTGCCCATCCTGGAAAATTTCCTGTTTGAGATTGAAGCGGGCAAGCTCACCGTCACGGCTTCGGACCTGGAAACCAGCATGATAACTGAGTTGCCGGTGGAAGCCCGCGACGCGGGGCGCATCGCCGCCCCGGCCCGCATCCTGCTCGACACCCTGAAGAACCTGCCCGACCAGCCCGTGACCTTCACGCTGGACGAGGAAACCTACACCATCGAAATCAGTTCGGCCAACGGTCGCTACAAGCTGGCGGGCGAAAATGCCGCTGACTTTCCCCGCGTCCCGGTCGTGAAAGGGTCGTCGCCGGTCGAGTTGCCGTCGTCGTCGCTGGCCCGCGCCATCAACAAAACGATTTTCGCTGTTAGCACTGACGAGCTGCGGCCCGCCATGACGGGCGTTCTCATCCAACTAGCCGACAACCAGATAACTTTCGTTGCCACCGACGGGCACCGCCTGCTGCGCTACCGCCGCCAGGATGTGGGCGCGGGCCAGACTGCCAACCTCATTGTGCCCCGCAAGGCGTTCAACCTGCTCAAAAGCGCCTTGCCTAGCGAGGCCACCCCGGTGCGGGTCGAGTTCAACCAGAGCAACGCCTTTTTCTCGTTCAACCAAATGCGCCTCGTGTGCCGCCTGATTGACGAACGCTACCCGGACTACGAAAACGTCATCCCGGTGAGTAATCCCAACAAGCTCACCATCAACCGTCAGGAGTTGCTGAACTCGGTACGCCGCATCAGCATCTACGCCAACAAAACCACCCACCAGGTGCGCCTCCGCCTGGCCGGTTCCGAACTCACCATCTCGGCCGAAGACCTGGACTTCAGCAACGAAGCCAGCGAACGCCTCGCCTGCCAGTACGATGGCGAAGACATGGAAATCGGCTTCAACGCCCGCTTCCTGCTGGAAATGTTGGCCAACATTGACTCCGAGGAAATTACATTGGAACTCAGTACGCCCAACCGCGCCGGCCTACTCATGCCCGCCGCCGCCGACGACAACGAGAGCATCCTGATGCTGGTGATGCCTGTGATGCTGAATAATTACGTGTAATCTGCAATGACGAAATCAGAAATACGGTTCAGCATTGAACTGGACGAAAACAAAGTGCCCGAACACATTAGCTGGACTGCCACGGCGGCAGGCCCGGACATTCACTTCGCCAAAGCCATCAACATTGCACTCTGGGATGCTGAACAGAGTGGCACCATGAAAATGGACCTCTGGACCAAGAAAATGCCCGTGGACGAGATGAAGCGGTTTGTGGTGGACAACATCGGCTCGATGGCCGAAAACATCATTACAGCCACCGACGACCGCAAAATGGCCGACCTCATGCGTGGCTTGTGCAAAACGCTGTCGGACTACCTGGACCAGCAGGAACAGGAGCAAAGTCCAACGGCATAGCCCTTGTGAAGTTGAAAAACAAAACCCTCATCCTGTTCTGGATGAGGGTTTTTTGATGACTTTTTTTGGCGGAATGACTGGTGCTTACCGGGCATTCTGGCCCAGGTTGCCGTTAGGTCGTGCGGGTTTGGTGGTAGCCGGTCCAATCACGGCATCGTTGGCCCGCACAGCATTCGGGTTCTGCACCGATTTGATGAAGGTGGCCTCGCTGTTTTGGGCGGCGAAGTCCTTGTCGTACTTGTAGTACACCTTGCGCGAACCGTAGTAGCTGCTGTACTGGTCGTTGCTCAGCACCGCCTGCAACTGCTGGTCGCGTTCGCGGCACACGCCGTTGCATTCCTGGTCAATTAGCTTGGGGTTGCCCGCGTTTTTGCGCTCAATGGCATCCATTTTGGTCACCACGTCCGAGTTGATGGTCCGTAACCGGGTAGCTTGGTAACCGTTCAGGCGCAGGTCGCGCACCATGCGTTCCGACAGGTGTTCGGACCGCTCGACCACAGGGTTGAGGCGGGGGCTAGACTGCGTTTTGTCTTGCACGGCCACCACGGCCGGAGCCTGGGCCGAAGCAGCCACAGCACTGAAAACAAGCGCGATGGCCGCAAGGGTGGGAATGGTTTTCATCGTCAGAATTTTTGTTTGAAAAGGCATTGGCAAGTACCGGGCCACAGAACGGGCGGGCACTGGCTTTCCAATTTCTAACGGAGAAACCGCAAAAACGGTTTAAGCAGTCACGCAAAAGTGAGCGTGTAAAAAAACGTCATGCTGAGCGCAGCCGAAGCATCTCTACTAATTAGTAATCAAGGCGTGAGCACGAAGCGGTAGAGATGCTTCGGCTGCGCTCGGCATGACCGTTTACCTATGCCCCACTGCTTAGAACTGGTTTTTCCACATCATCGACTCCACCGGGTGGTCGGTGCGTTCGTTGTATTTAGCGTTCTGTTTGCGGTTGTAAAAGGTGGTCACATCGCCCTGCACCATGAAGTAAATCAACTGCCCGATAGGCATTCCAGCATACACCCGCACAGGCATGGAAACGCTGATTTCCAGTGTCCAATGATTGCAAAAACCCACGTCGCCCTTGCCCGCCGTGGCGTGAATGTCGATGCCGAGGCGGCCGACGCTGCTCTTGCCTTCCAGAAAGGGCACGGTGGCGTGGGTTTCGGTATATTCGGCCGTCACGCCTAAATACAGGATACCGGGTTGCAGCACAAATCCGGCTTCGGCATCAATCTCAAACGTGTCAATTTCGTTGTGGCGGCGGGCATCCAACACCGGGTCGCGGTAGGTGGCCAGGTAGCGCCCCAAATGCACGTCGTAGGAGTTGGTCCCCAGGCAACTGCGGTCGTAGGGTTCGATGACGATGGTGCCCTTGTCAATTTCCGCGAGGATTTGCTGGTCGGAGAGAATCACGGGTTGGTTTGCTGATTGAGTTGGTTGGCTGCTGGTTGGGCTGCGACGGCCCGACACCTTGGATTTACCGTTCGTCCTCGGGGTAATAATTTTCTTCGGGCGCTTCGTCGTGTCCCGCCTCGTCGTCGGGGTCGTCTTCGTAGCGGTCGGCCTGTAGGGGGCCGGTGGAACGGGTAGGACGCAGACGGGCCATCAAGTTGGGGCTTTCCGGCTCCGGGGCCGGGTCGGCAGCCAGGCGGTTGATACGACGGCGCAGGGCAGGCAACGCGCTGGTTAGCAAAAAGGCCAGCATGAGGACGCTGGTCAGGCTCAAGAGCAGCGTGAAGTAGTCGAGCCAGTCGTGGCGGGGGCCAGCGGGGTCGGGCGCGTTGGCCGGAACAGCGATGGGCAACTCCGTACCGTCGCCGTCGGGCGTGGCCAAATCGTTGGTGGTAAGGGGGGCCGACATCGGTACTTCGGCCTGGGTTTCCACGTCGGCGGGCAGTTGGGTCGCCTCGCCCGCTCCGGCGGCGTTGAACTGGGCGCTGGCTTGCTTGATGAGGCGTTGCTCGGCGTGGATGAGGGCCGCCCGCTCGTCGCGGGGCAGGTTGTGGATGAAAAACTCAAAATTGCGGTCCCGCAGAATGTCGTTGAGTTGCTTCTCAAACTCGGTCAGCGTCAGGGGGCCGTTGCCGAAGCGGTTTTTGTAGCGTTCGGCGCTGGAATTGTAATTCAGAAAAAGCTGCTTGAGGCCCGCATTGTCGCCAAATTGGTCGAAGGCCCGGCGGGCGGCGGCGGTGCGGAGCGTGACCGGGAACTTGCCCCGCGTAAACGACTTGTCGTACACCGTTTCAAAGGTGCGGAAGTTGAGTTCGTCCACCGTTTTATCAAACAGGCGTTTGTTGGTTTGGGCGGGCGTTTGGGCGAAGCTGATGGGTGCTGATAGGAGTAACAGAACCAGCAGGCGGAGTTTGAGCATGGGGCAAAGGTAGGGGCGGGGCTTGCCCCCGCCCGAATCGGGTGCGTCGTTGAACAATAACCGCTACACGGTTCCGGGCAGCGACGGGCGGGGGCAAGCCCCGCCCCTACTGACTAATTTCCAACGATTCGCGGCAGGCCGTCAGGTACATTTCCACCAACTTGTCGGTAATGGCCGTGGACACAAACAGCGCCTCAAACTGCGACGGAGCCAGGTAAATACCGCGCTCCAGCATGGCGTGGAAGTAGCGCCCAAAGGCCGCCGTATCGGCCCGCTTGGCCTCGTCCAGGTTCCGCACCGGCTGGTCGGTGAAGAACAGGCTGAACATCGAGCCAACCTGATTGACGGTGTAGTTGAGGCCCAGCTCTTGGGCTATTTGGCGGGTGCCATTGGCCAGGCGGGTGGTGGTGGCGTTGAGTTGGGCGTACACGGCTGGGGTCTCGTGCAGGTAGCGCAGTTGGGCCAGGCCCGCCGCCGTGGCAATGGGATTGCCCGAAAGCGTACCCGCTTGGTACACCTTGCCCACGGGCGCTACCTGGTCCATGATGTCGGCCCGGCCGCCGTAGGCCCCCACGGGCAGCCCGCCGCCGATGATTTTGCCCAGCGTCGTCATATCCGGCCGGATGCCATACAGCTCCTGCGCCCCGCCCGGCGCAAGGCGGAAACCGGTCATTACCTCGTCAAAAATCAGCACGATGCCCTGCGCCGTGCAGCGGTCGCGGATGCCTTGCAAAAAGCCCGCAGCGGGCGCGACAAGGCCCATATTGCCTACCACCGGCTCCAGAATAATGGCCGCGAGTTGCCCGGCGTTGGCCGCCAGGGCAGCATCCAGGGCTGCTAGGTCGTTGTAGGGCACCGTGATGGTGTCCTGGGCCACGCCGGGCGTAACGCCCGCCGAATCGGGGGTGCCCAGGGTGAGCGCCCCGCTGCCCGCCGCAATCAGAAACGAGTCGCCGTGGCCGTGGTAGCAGCCCTCAAACTTGAGAATTTTGGGCCGCCCCGTGAAGCCCCGCGCCACCCGAATGGCCGACATACACGCCTCGGTGCCCGAATTGACCAGCCGCACCTTCTCGATGCTCGGCACCATCGTCCTAATCAGCTCGGCCATTTCCACCTCGCGGCGGGTGGGTGCCCCGAAACTGAGCGAATCGGGCAGCGCCGCCCGCACCGCGTCCAGCACCAGGGCCGGCGCGTGGCCCAAAATCATGGGTCCCCAAGAGTTGATGAAATCTACGTAGCGGCGGCCGTCCACGTCGGTCAGCCAAGCGCCCTCGGCGTGGGCCATGAACACGGGTGCCCCGCCCACTGAGCGGAACGCCCGGACGGGCGAATTAACGCCGCCCGGAATTAGGGTTTGGGCGCGGGCAAACAGGGCTTCGGACGTGGTGGGCATGAGGGGAAGTAAGGCAGGGTTTAGGGGCGAATCAGTTTATTTTGTGCCGCCGTAGTCACCTCCCTACAAAGTCGGCCCCCTGGCGGTTATTTAAGGCTGGCAAAGGTAAGCGGCTGGCATACGGAGTACCCGCAGGGCACTATCTTTGGGTTGGGCGAGTTGCGCCGCTGTTTATTTTCTTTCATCCTGATTTCTCTCACCATGAGTAAAGAAGTTGTCCAACGAGTTATCAATGCCCTACCCGACGAAGTAGAGTTTGAGAAATTGATTGAATTGTTGGTTTTGGTGGATAAAATGGAGAAAGATGCTCGCCAGCGCGGAGCCGAGCAAATCGTTGCTCAAGAAGAAATTGAGAAAATTGTCAAGTCGTGGTTCAACTAATGCGGGTAACTGGTAGCCTTATGAGAAAAATACTTGCCACGATGGTGTTGCTTATGCTGGCTGTAGTATCATTCGGTCAGTCCTACAAATTTGTAAATACAGAAACCCTGAACATACGCAAAAGCCATAGTGTAGGGGCCGACGTGATAGGGCAGTTATCGCAAGGAGATGAGGTATCCGTTTTAGCAAACGATAAAAACTGGACACAGATACAGACTATGGATGGAACTGAGGGGTACGTGGCAACAAAATATCTTTCAACAAATCAGCCTCATTCTATAAAAGACAAATCAAAAACCACTTCATGGGTGCCAGTCTTTATGCTCTTAGGGTTTGTGGGTTACCTTGTGTACAAGGTTATGAGTTTCTTCTCCGGCCTATTTGGTAGCAACGCAAGTTCCAATAGTACGAAGAGAAGCACTCCAAAAAATGAAACCTCAGCACAATCTAAGCCTGCTTTGTCAATTGCCGATGTAAGGGTTAAGACGAACAATTATTTAGAAACCTTCGACGCAAATAGCAAGCGGATAGATGGTATGTTTCTTCCGCCAAACGAACACCTTGTAGGCTACTCCAGCTTATTCTTTGCAACATTTAACAAGAACAGATATTTTACTCTTTACGATGCGAAGTGTAAGCGTATAATCGGGAAATTTCTTGCTCCTAACGAGTTTTTTCACGGGTGTGCTGGTAGCAACGTCACGATTAAAAACGAAAACACTAATTACCTAACAACTTATGATATGAAGCTAAACCGAGTTAGCGGACGTTTTGTACAATAAAACACGAAAAGGCCCGCTGGAATTACTTCCAGCGGGCCTTTTTTTCACTTCCGGCGAAACTGCAATTATAAGTGTATCACCTCGCCATACGCTGCCGCCGCTGCTTCCATCACAGCTTCGGACATGGTAGGGTGCGGGTGTACCGACTTAATGATTTCGTGGCCGGTGGTTTCCAGCTTGCGGGCCACCACCACTTCGGCAATCATCTCGGTCACGTTGGCCCCAATCATGTGGGCACCCAGCCACTCGCCGTATTTTTTGTCGAAGATGACTTTCACAAAGCCGTCTTTGACTCCGGCGGCGCTGGCTTTGCCGGAGGCCGAGAAGGGGAATTTGCCCACTAAAATGTCGTAGCCTTTGTCTTTGGCTTCTTTCTCGGTGAGGCCCACGCTGGCGATTTCGGGCTGGGCGTAGGTGCAGCCAGGAATGTTTTGGTAGTTAAGCGGTTCGGGGTGATGACCGGCGATTTTCTCGACGCAGATAATGCCTTCGGCCGAAGCGACGTGGGCCAGCGCCGGGCCGGGCACGATGTCGCCGATGGCGTAGATGCCGGGTACGTTGGTCTGGTAAAAATCATCCACGATGATGCGGCCGCGCTCCACTTTGATTTTCAACTCTTCCAGGCCCAGGTTTTCCAGGTTCGTGACGACCCCGGCGGCCGACAGCACGATGTCACAGGCCAGTTTTTCCTCGCCTTTGGCGGTTTTGATGGTCACGGTGCAGCCCTCGCCCTTCGTGTCCACGGCGGTCACTTCGGCGCTGGTCAGCACGTTGATGCCGATTTTGCGGAACGACTTTTCCATTTGCCGCGACACTTCTTCGTCCTCTACGGGCACAATGCGGGGCATATACTCGACCACCGTCACTTCGCTGCCCATCGTGCGATAGAAGTAGGCAAACTCGACCCCAATGGCCCCGGAGCCGACCACCACCAGCCGCTTGGGCAGCGCGGGCAGCACCATCGCCTGCCGGTAACCGATAATTTTTTTGCCATCAATGGGCAGCGCGGGCAATTCGCGGGCGCGGGCACCGGTGGCCAACATGATGGACTTGGCTTCGATGGTTTCCTTGCTACCGTCGGCTTTCGTGACCTCCACTTTGCCGGGGGCCAGCAGCTTGCCGGTGCCCATGATGGCCTCAATCTTGTTTTTCTTGAACAGGAAATTGATGCCTTTGCTCATGCCATCGGCCACGCTCCGGCTGCGCTGCACCACGGCGGTGAAGTCGTAGCCGGGGTTTTCGACCTTGAGGCCGTAGTCGGCGGCGTGTTGCATATACTCAAACACCTGCGCCGATTTGAGCAGGGCCTTGGTGGGGATGCAGCCCCAGTTGAGGCAAATGCCGCCCAGGCTTTCGCGCTCTATCACGCCCACTTTCAGGCCCAGTTGCGAAGCCCGGATGGCCGCCACGTATCCGCCCGGGCCTGAACCCACTACCACCAAATCGAATTGCATTGCCATAAGGTTGTCAAAAGAAGAAAGAAAAAACGACCGCCCCAAAGAATAGCGAACGGGGCCACAAAGATAGCCGCTGCCCGCCTGTGCCCAAGCCCGGCCGGGCCACTAATTCCGGCGATTGCGGCCCGGCTTCCGTATAAGCCGACCGTATTAATCGCCCCTATCAACAGCGGGCCGTTGCGGCTTGTTGCCCCGGCCAGCTACCATCTCCATGAACATTCGTTTTCCCCTGACGCTGACTGGCTTTGCGCTGCTAGCTGCGTTGTCCAACTGCGCCACCACCACCAAAGAAACCGACCGCCCGTCGGTGAACACGCCGATGGTAATCGCCCCGGCCGTGGATTCGGCCGGAGCGGCGGCCAGTGCCCGCGATGCACGGGCCGCCGCTCCGGCCGCCGCCCCAGCCGTTGCGTCCGGTGCCGCCCCAACGGCATCGGAAGCCGCCGTAGCCGCTGCCCTCGCCGCCGATGCGCCCGACCCCACCGCGCCCTCGGCCAAAGCTGCTTCGGCTGAACGCGTGAAGGAGAAAAAAATGAGCAACTCCGACTACCGGCAGATGCTCGAGGAGGCCACGCAGTCGCTGAAAGCCAACCCCAAAGACCCCCGCGCCTTCTTGGCGCGGGCGAAGGCCAACAGCTACCTCAAGAACTACGCCGAGGCCCTGCCCGACTACGCCGCCGCCATTCGATATGCCCGCAACAACCCCGATGCTTACTATAACCGGGGTGTGAACCGGCTGATGATGAAGCAATACCGAACGGCAGTAGCCGACTTCAGCTCGGCCATCAAGTACCGGCCCGACGACAAGGAGTCCATGTTTGGCCGGGGCGTGGCCAAAATGCAGATGTACCAGTACAAGCCCGCCGTGGCCGATTTCACCCGCGCCATCCAACTCGACTCGACCTACGCCGATGCCTGGGAATACCGGGGCATCAGCTATGCCTCGTTTGAGCGCTTGAAGGAGGCGCGGCGCGACCTGGAGATGGCCACCAAACTGAACCCCGACGCGGCCAAAAGCCTGCGCCGCTACGTGGGCAATGGCGGGCAGCAGACCGCTGCCGCCACCAAAGCGCCGGTTAAGAAGCGGTAAGCTACCTTGCTGGGGTAGTGGTCGGGTGGATTCCGCGTAGCGGTTCGTCCGGCCATTTGCTCTGCACGGAATCGTTGAACTATTGCCTGGAAGCCCGTTCAACGAGAGTGGCCGGACGAACCCTGCGGAATCCACCCGACCACTCGCCGGGCCTCTTCCTTTATTTATTTTGCCCCAAACAGCAGCCGAAAATAAAACCCCGGCTGCCGCAACCGCTGCCGCATATCCAAATCCAGAAACATCATCGAGAATGTTTCGGCCAGCGTGGGATTGCGGGCGGCGCGGTTGGCCACGAAATTGAACAGGCTGGGGAAGTTGAGCAGCCGCTGCATCACGCGGCTCAGGCGTAACTCCTGGCCCAGCCGATTGTACACGGCAGTGTCGTAGTTTTTGAGAAATGAGGGGGATAAGTCGTTGGCTGCCACGGCTTGCACGGCCCATTTGGCCGCGTGGCGGCCACTCACCATCGCATGGGAGATGCCCTCGCCGCTGAAGGGGTCAATCAGCGACCCGGCATCGCCCAGCAGCAGGTAGCCCGCGCCGGACAGGGAGCGGCGCTTCGACCCCAGCGGCAGCCCGAAGCCGCGCACCGGCCCCAGCCGCCGGGCCTGGGCAAAGCGCGGAGCCAGCACCGCATGGGTGCCGATGATTTCGTCCAGCCGCTGCCGTAGGTTTACCTTGTGCTTGGCCACGGTCGAGGAGAGCATCCCCACGCCCACATTGGCCTGCCCGTTGGGCAGCGGAAAAATCCAGAGGTAGCCGGGCAGAAAATCCTTCAGAAAGTGTAGTTCGATAAAGTTGTCCGGGTGGAGGCCGCTCACGTTTTCGTAGTACGCCCGCAGCCCGGCGCAGTGGTGGTCCAGTTCGATGGGGTGCCCCGCCACCTGCCGCGCAAAGGCCGATTGCGCCCCGTTGGCCACCAGCAGCAGGCGGCAAGTAGCCAACTCGTTGCCCGCTTTGTCCAGCAGCCGCCAGCCGGTAGCGGTGCGCTCGGCAGTTGCCACATCCACGTTTTCGCGGAAGTTGATGAGCGGTTCGCGGCGGACTTCCTCAACCAGAAAATTATCAAAATCCAGGCGTTTGGCGACGTGGCCAGCGGCGCGGTCCCGGACTGGGTCAAAATTCGGCTTGAAGGGCACGGCGATGCGCCCGCCGTTGGGCGCAAAGAAGTCAATGCCCCAACTGGGCACTTGGAATGGTGCGGCAGCCAGCCGGGCGGGCAGGGTTTCGTCAATGCGCTTTAACTCGCTCAACACCTTGCCACTCAAGGCATCGCCGCAAATTTTATCGCGCGGAAACGTGGCGCGGTCCAGCAACAAGCAAGGTTTTCCAGCGTGGGCGAGGTGCAGGGCAGCCGTGGCCCCACCAGGACCAGCCCCCAGAATGCAAATGTCGGACATGGGGCAAAGGTCGGGGGTTTTCGGTGCTTGGTACTTGGTGCCTGGCGCTCAGTGCTTGGCATTATTTATTCAAATTTTTAGAAACCCAAAACCCAAAACCCAAAACCCAAAACCCAAAACCCAAAACCCAAAACCCAAAACCCAAAACCCAAAACCCAAAACCCAAAACCCAAAACCCAAAACCCAAAACCCAAAACCCAAAACCCAAAACCCAAAACCCAAAACCCAACCTGTCAAAACGGCCACTACTTCTCTCCGGCCCCATGCTTGCGTAACCCCCAACAATGTCCTGGATTTCTTCGATTTTAGCAACAATGGCTGCCTCGGGCAACCGACGCAGCCCGCCCGATAAGCCTGCGGTGAGCGTACGCGACCGGGTGTCGGCGCTGCGAAACTTACCCGCCTTTTTGCGGTTGGTGTGGCGGGTCAGCCCCGGCCTGACGTTGGGCAACAGCGCCTTGCGGGTGCTGCGAGCTGCGCTGCCGCTGGCCATGCTCTACGTTGGCAAGTTGATAATTGACCGCGTGGTGGGCTTGAGTCACTTACCCGCCGGGCAGCGGCTGCTGGCTCCGGTGCTGACGCTGGTGGCACTGGAGTTTGGTCTTGCCATTCTGGCCGATGTGCTGGGGCGCGGCGTGGCCCTGCTCGACTCGCTGCTGGGCGATTTGTTCGCCAATCATACCTCGGTGCAGCTCATGGAACACGCCGCCGAACTGGACCTGGACCAGTTTGAGGACAGTGTGTTCTACGACAAGCTGGAGCGGGCGCGGCGGCAAACTTTGTCGCGCACCGTGCTGATGTCGCAGGTGTTGAGCCAGGCACAGGACACGCTGACAATGGTGCTCTTAGCGGGTGGGCTGGTGGCCTTCAATCCGTGGTTGCTGTTGCTGTTGCTGCTGGCCGTGGTGCCCGCGTTTCTGGGCGAATCGCACTTCAACGAGCGCAGTTATTCGCTGGTGCATAGCTGGACCCCCGAACGACGCGAACTGGACTACCTGCGCCAGACCGGAGCCAGCGACGAAACGGCCAAAGAGGTGAAAATCTTTGGTTTGTCAGGCTTTCTAATTGGGCGGTTCCGAGAGTTGGCCGACAAGTTTTACGTCGAAAACAAGGTGCTGGTGCTGCGGCGGGCGGGCTGGGGTGCATTTTTTGCGGCCGTGGGGGCGGGCGGCTACTATGCTGCGTATGTTTTTATCCTCGCCCAGGCCGTGCGGGGCACCATTTCGGTGGGGCAGCTCACCTTTCTGGCCGGTTCGTTTGCCCGGATGCGCGGACTGCTCGAAGGCATCCTGAGCCGCTTCAGCAGCGTGGCCGATGGGGCGCTGTACTTGCAGGATTTTTTTGATTTTTTTGCCTTGCAGCCGCGCATCGTGCGGGCGGCGGCGGGTGCGGCGCGGCCGTTTCCGCGCCCGATTCGGCAAGGGTTTCGGTTCGAGGACGTGGGGTTTCAGTACAAAAACGGCGGCAAATGGGCCATTCGGCATTTGTCGTTTGAGCTGCGGGCGGGCGAAAAGCTGGCCCTGGTGGGCGAAAACGGGGCGGGCAAAACCACCCTCGTCAAGCTCCTGGCCCGGCTCTACGACCCCGCCGAGGGCCGCATTCTGCTCGACGGCCACGACCTGCGCGACTACGACCCCGCCGAACTGCGCCAGGAAATCGGGGTCATTTTTCAGGACTTCGTGCGCTTCCAACTGCCCGCCGGGCAGAACCTGGCCGTGGGCCGCATCGAGGAGCGCCACAACCAGCCGCGCATCGCCACCGCCGCCGCCCAAAGCTTGGCCGATACCGTCATTGCCAAGCTGCCCGGCGGCTACGACCAGATGATTGGCCGCCGTTTCAACGGCGGCGTGGACCTGAGCGGCGGCGAATGGCAAAAAATTGCCCTCGGCCGCGCCTATATGCGCGACGCGCAACTGCTGATTCTGGACGAGCCGACCGCCGCCCTCGATGCCCGCGCCGAATTTGAGGTGTTTGAACGGTTTAAGGAATTGACGCAGGGCAAAACGGCTGTGCTTATCTCTCACCGTTTCAGCACCGTGCGCATGGCCGACCGCATCCTAGTGCTGGAAGGCGGGCAGTTCGTGGAAATCGGTTCGCACGAGGAACTGCTGGCACGGGGCGGGCGCTACGCGGAGCTGTTTGCGTTGCAGGCGGCGGGGTACCGGTAAAGCGGCCAAACTCCCCTCCTGCTAAGGAGGGGACGCTTCGGCGCAGCCGAAGCTGGGGTGGTTAGGCCGTATGCTTCGCTGCCCTTCGGTTGCACGGTCGCTGAACTTCCCGCTCCAAGCTTGCTATTTTTTCCCAAACGGCGCGGGGGCAGCATACGGCCTAACCACCCCCGTTCGGGCTTACAGCCCTCACATCCCCTCCTTGGCAGGAGGGGAGTTTACTGTTCAACCGCCACCCAACAACTCAAAATTTATACCGCGCCTGCGCCTTCACCTCGCTCCGTTCGCGGCCTTGAATTTCTTCCAGGCTGCTGCCCACCGTGTCCTGTTGCCGGTAGCTGGTTTGGGCAAAGCGCAGCCAGAGCGTCAGCGACTTGGAGAGGCTGATTTGGGCCAGGCCATAGACCCGGGTGCCCCGGCCGTAGAGGCCGGGGACCGACACCGCCAGCAACACGTCCTGCTCGTACATATACTGCCGGGTATCGTAGTCGTCGGTGTCGAACACGGCATAGCGGGCCGTGAGCTTGAGGCGGCGCGACACTTGCACGCCCACGTCCTGCGACAGCGCGTAGCCGCTACGCCAGGGCAGGCCGTTGTCGTCGCGCAAGCGGGTGCCTTGCAGGCGGGTGCGTAGCTCCAGGGCGGGCGTGGGATTGGTGTCGTAATAGAGCAGCATACTCTGGCGCACCTGTTCGCCGGGTAACGGCACGGGGCGGTCGGTGGGCAGGTCGCGGGGCTTGAGGCGCTGCCGCAGTTGGGCGTAGAGAATGCTGGTCTTGCTAGGCGTGAAGGCCAGCCGCAGCAGCGCGTCGTGGCCATCGGAGGGGGCACTGGCGCGGTAGCGCAGCCACGGAAACTGGTACTGGTCGTAGTAAGCCGAGATTTCCCAGCGCGGCACGGGTCGCACTTTCAGCCCGAAATACACCCCGGTTTCGTTGATGTTACGGGTGTTTTCGCCAAACGCATTACCGTACTGGGTGTGGAAATTGGGGTCGTAGTGCCGCACCAGCACGGCCGCGTCCACGGTGGGGCCGAGGCTGGCCAACAGGCCGTTCACGGTGCCCAGGCCACCGCCGTTGCTGCGGGCGGTTTCGCCGAATAGCAGCAGGTTGCGGTACACGTAGGTGTAGTGCAGGCCCAGGTTGAGGTTGTTCTGGCCCGTGAACTCAAAACGGTTGTACACAGCGGCTTGTTTCAGGACCGGGGTGCCGTAGTGGGTGCCCAGGGCCAGCAAGCCCACGGCCAGGTTGCCGTTGGCGCTCTCGTAGCCAATGTTGGTGCCGCCGGTGGTTTCGGCCAGGGCGTGGCGGTTGGCAATTTCGGTGGCCGTGCGGTGGAAGCCGGTGTAGAGAAAGCTGCTGGAAAACTCGTCGAACAGTTGCAGCGAATCCTGGGCCTGGCGGATGTTGGCATCAATGTTTTTGTGCGAGAGCCAGCCCGTGGCTTGCACACGCGGCGCTACCTGGTACGTAGCCGCCGCGCCCCGGAAAAACGAGTTTTCCAGCAGCGACGAATACGCCCGGATGCCCACTGACGAACGCCGCAGGGTGGTAATGGTTTCGGCCCCCTTGCCCACGCCCAGCCCCGACGAGAGCAGCAAACCCTGCCCAAACTGCAACTGATAATCGCCCAGCGCCAACGCCTTGAGCCTCCCCCGGTTCTGCACCAGCAAGTGGGCCGACACGTAATCTGCCCCAAATTGCCCTTTGTTAGGGTTCCAGACGAACTGTTCGCCCGCGTCCTTCTCCGCCGAAAACCCGACGCTGAAATCCTTGGTGTGGCTGACACGAAACCGGAGCAGCAGTTTGTCCGGCGACCCCAGGTAGCGCACCGTCGGCTGGCCCTGGTAGATGGTGGGCGGCGTGTAGCCCTTGCGCTGCTGCAACACCCGTTCGTAGCGCAGGTACAGGGCGTTGTTGTCCTCGTGCAGAATGCGTTGCCACAAGCTACCCCGCGTGGCGTTGGGGTCGGCCGCTAGCACCGTCACGAACGGCACTATCCGGTTGATGGTCCGCAAATCGTACCCGGCAATGCTTTGCAATTCGTACGCACTCAACAGTTCACCATTAGCAGCCCGGTGTTCCAGGAAAGCACTGATTTGAGTTTCGGTGAGCAGCAGCAGCGCCCGCAAATCTTCGCGGGTAGCGGTGTTGAGGTTTATCGGCGTTTGGTAGTATTGCAGCAGCGTTTCGTAAAGGTCTTCGTAGGGCGTTTGGTCCGATTGAATTTCGGCAAACAACTCCTGCGTCAGCCGGTCGAGGTCGGGCGGGCGGCGGGGCAGGTCTTGGGCTTTTGAATTAAGGATTAAGAATGAAAAATTAATAATTAAGACAGCCCGAACGGCCGTTCTTGTTTTTTGAGGGCCGAAAAGAGCGACAAGGCATCCCACCGGCTGAAAAGCTGGACACCTCATGTCAGTTTTTAATTTTTAATTTTTCATTCTTAATTGAAACCACCACGCTCAAGTGCTGACTAAACCCCAGCGCTTGCTGAAACGCCGCCGCATAGTCCAGCGCAAAATCCTTAATTCGCAGGCCAATGCCCGCACTGGTTTGCTCCGTGAGGGTGGCCAGGCCCAGGCGGGCGGCCAGCGCGGGCACCGGCCGGTATTCCAGCCCGGCCTTAAAATTGGCATCGCGGTCCACGTCTTTTTCGGTTTCCACGGCCAGCAGCACTTGCTTGGTGGGGCGGTAGGCCAAGCCCGCTTTTAGCACGGTGGGCACCCGTTCGTCGCGGTAGCTGGCCAGGCGGGCTTGGTTGAGGTTGTAAACGTAGGCCCCGAAGCTGAGGCGTTGGGGCACCACTTCGGCCTGCCCGCCCAGCGAAACCAGGCCCACGCGGCGGCTGCCCAAGCCTTCGATGCTGACTTGCAGCAGCTCCACGCGCCCGCCCACGCTGATTTGGCCCAGACGGTAGCCGTAGCCCGCCCCCAGCCGGGTTTCGTTGTAGAGGCTGCCGCCGTAGCGTTGGGCCTCGAAGCCGACCACCCCGTTTTTGGCCCAGGGGCGGGCACCGGGCACGGTGGCATCAGTGGCGGTGCCGCCCAGCGGCAGCGCCACATTGAGGGCCGCCACGTTCAGGGCCGAGGTAAAATAGCGGTTTTCGGCGTAGAAGCCCACGGCGGGATGCTGCATTTCGCCCAGCCCGGCGGCGTTGTTGCCCAGCGCCCACACCTCGCCCGCCAGCGCCACCGAGGCATTGCCAAGCGCCGCCGCCCGCGCCCCGCGCACCCCCGGCCCGTTGCCCTGCGCCCACGCGGACTGCGCCAGCGCCACCAACCCCAGCGTGAATAGTTGAGAAATAAGCGGTAAACCCTGTTTCATGCCGCCAAGATAAGCAAGCCCGCGTCCCCCGCCCCCAAACCTTTCATTTTTCCCTCACTTCGCCCGTCCAGCGGCCCGTTTTGGCGGCCGTGCCGAACTTGCGGCCGTGTCCCATTCCCCTGCCCGTGCGCCCCGCCGCGAAACCGTCGTCTACCAAAATCAGCCGCTGCACTACACCCTGCATTTCCGCGCCCGCCGTAGCCTGGGCTTTGCCGTGAAGCCCGATGGTAGCGTCCACGTTGCGGCCCCCGCCGGGGTGCCCCTGGCCTGGGTGGAAGCGCAGGTATTGCGCCGGGCCGACTGGATTCTCAAGCACCAGGCCCGGTTCCGGCAGCGCCCCGCTGTGCCCATTGGCCGCAGTTACGCCGCTGGCAGTCTGCACTTTTTTCAGGGCCAGCCCTACGCCCTGCACCTGCTGAAAGCCGACGCGCCCGGCGTGACCCTGACCGCCGATGCCCTCGTGGTGGCCGCGCCCGCCGGGGCCGACGTGGCCGCACTGCTGGCCGATTGGTACGCCCGCCAGGCCCCGGCGCTGTTTGCCGCCTCGCTGGCCCGCGTCTGGCCGCAGTTTGCCGAGTTTAGGCTCCCCACTCCTACCCTGGCCGTGCGGCAAATGCGGACCCGCTGGGGCAGTTGCACCCCGCGCACCGGCCGCATCCGCCTAAATGCGGACCTCGTGCGGGCCACCCCCGCCTGCCTCGACTACGTGCTGCTGCACGAGTGCTGCCACCTGCTGGTACCCGACCATTCGGCGCGGTTTTATGCCTTGCAAACGCGGTTGCTGCCGGAGTGGCGGCAGCGGAAGGCAGAACTGCGGGAATTGCCGAAGTAGCGCACCTGTTTTAACGTAACTTGCAGCACTTCATCTCATACCTACGGTATCATGCTGCAACTTATTGACAACCCCCGTGCGGTTACAAAGCACTACGAAGAATTTCACGCCCTGCTCGAGAGCATTAAAATTTTTCCGGAGCGCCATCCTGATTTTGTGCTGAGCCACATGGGCGGCACGGCCGCTATTGGAATTAATGCTTCGCCACAACTGGGTATCTGGACCCATCCCGGCAGTTTGCTTTGGAATGCTTTTGGGCTTGGCAATGACCCGTCAATGGTCGTACAAATCAACTTTCAGGACTATGCCAATCGCCCGCAACGTCGCGGCTCCGCGTTTGCCATTGATGAAACCGGCAAGCCGGTAGTGGTACACCGAGGACACATTGGGGGCGGCCGGCCGGGTATTGGGCGCGGCCTAATGCTGGACCAGTGCCGGACAGACCGCGCGGTTCTGATTGAAACGGACGGCACCAAATCCGAATGCTTTGTAGTTGGCCAACTTGGCTCCAATTTATTTCCAGCTCAATTAGCCAATTTTGTCAAGGAAGTCCACCGCGTAAAGCAAGTTGTTGCATCACCGCAAACCGCATCGTTGAGTGGTACGGCCGACTCGCTTTTTAACCTCGCCGACAAGGGTTTCATTGCCGAAACCGGCACTGGCAAACGGACTGGCGGTCGGGTTGCGTTCACACACGGTTTAGTAGTAACTGGTTTGGCTCAACGACTTCAGAGTGTAGCCGACCAACATGGCCGGCGCGTTCGCAACGACCGCCACCGTGACCTGATGCTAACTGCCGGCTCCGAAATTCGGGCATTATTCGAGATTAAAACCGCTACGAACACACAAAACGTGTACACAGCCCTGGGCCAACTGCTTTTGTATAGCACCGACCACCCCGATGCCACGCTAATTATGGTGTTGCCGGAAACCCTTGATTCCAAAGTTGTCAAGCGACTACGCACTTGGCAGATTGAACCACTTTATTATGAGTTTAATGGCTTGAAAGTGGTTTTTAAAAATCTGCTAATCCTGCTAAAAAAACTAAAATAAAATCGCCCAAGACCGCAGCAGCTCGGGTGGGCCGCCACGCTACCAGGGCACTCACCACCAGAAACCAAGCCTGCCCCAGTGGCGTTACCTTTGCTGCACGCTCTATGCCGAACGTCATGCCCGCTACCACGCCCCCGAGAAAAGCCGTGCCGCTCAAAAAAGCAACAGCTAAAAAAACTGTTGCCAAAGCTGCCATTGCCAAAAAACCGACTGCCAAAACGGCCAGGAACTCGAATTTTATCCCCGACTACTTCAAGGGGAAAATCATCGTTCATCCCGACTTTTTTGAGCCGCACGAACGTCTGCCGAACTGGCCCAGCGGCGAATGAAATACCTACTCGACACAAATGCTCTCATCTTCGGAATCACCGCTTTCGACACGCTGGGTGCCACGTACCGGGATATTCTGACCAATCCTGAAAATACGCTGGTCATCAGCCCGGCCAGCATTTGGGAAATGGCCATTAAGGTGCGGCTCGGTAAGCTCGATTTGCCGGGCACTTCCCTTGCCAATGTGGCGGTGGTGTTGCGTCGCAAGTTCAAAATTGGTTTGTTGCCCATCAGGCAGCAGCACCTGCTGGCCATTGTTCAGTTGCCCAAAGTCAAAGGCCACGGCGACCCATTCGACCTGCTCATCATCGCCCAGGCGTTATACGAAGACCTGCCCGTGCTGACCTCCGATGCCGAATTTTACCGCTACGGCGTAAACGTGGTGCGCTGACTCCCCTACTTGTTTCGCCCTTGTTTCGCCAAAAATTCGTGCATTCGCTGGCCGCTGGGTGCTTTCAGGGCACCTACTTGTTCACTGACCGCGCCACTACGACTTTGCAATGGAAGCAGGAACTAAATGTGCTGCCTGGGTCACGCCCTACTCGGCGGCTCCGCTGCCAGCGGCCGGGCCAGTAGCCACGGCGGGCGCTTCGGGGGTGGGCGGCGGGTAGGTCAGGCCCAGGCAACGGGCCAGCAGCGCAGCGATGCGGGTTTGGTAGTGCTGGCCGGGCTGGCGCACTTCGCCGGTGCCCGCACCGCCCGGCCCCAGCGTGGCCATCCAGGTGTGGGCCGAAGCGGGCTGCCAGCGCCCGTGCTGCGTCCAGAGCAGGCTGCTACCCCGGCCGTGGTCGGTGGTGACGATGAGCGTGGTGCGGCCCCGGTACTGCGGCAGGCTTTGCAGCGTGGCCCAAAGGTCGGCCAGGTAGCGGTCCACGTCGTGGGCGGCGGCCAGGTAACGGGCGTAGCGGCCTTCGTGGGCGTAGGTGTCGGTGTTGCCGAAGGCCACGTACAGCAGCCGGGGGTGCCGGGCCAGCAGGTAGCGCCGGGCGGCTTGGTAGGTGAGCGAATCGGGCCGTTCGCGGCCGTTGAGGCCCGCATCGACGGGCAAGCCACTGCGGGCGGTGTTGAGGATGTCCGCGAACGTTTCCCAAGTGGCAAAAGCGGCCACCCGGCCCCGGAAACCGGGCTGCTGGTTCACGTATTCCAGCACCGTGGGGTTGGGGTTGGGCACGGCGTGGTTGTTGCGAATGCGGGCATCGTCGGCCGCGCCGGTCAGCAACTCGTTGTAGCCGGGATACGACAGCCGGATGCTGTTGGTCACGTCCTGACGGTTGCCGAGGTGGCGGTTGCCCCAAAGCTGCCCGCGCCGCCCCGCGCTGTCCCACAGAAACGGCAGCAAGGCCCGCCGCCGGGCCGGAGCCGGGTCCGTTAGACGGCGCTTGTGCGGTCCCTCAAATACTTCCTGCCAGCGCAACCCGTCAATCGTGACCAGCACCACATTAGCCGAATCGGGCGCGGTGCCTGCCGCCAACGTTTGGGCCGCCGCCGGGCCATTGCCCTGGCCCGCCAGCAACACCCAAAATAATAGCGGCCAAGTTAAGCGCCGCGTTTTTGCAGCCGTATTCCCACTACCAAAGGCGAGGCGAATAAGCACGCACAAAGGTACGGGCAGCCCTTTCTGAGCGGTGTTGCCAGCGGATTACGATTTGGCTAAGAAACCGCTTCTGAACGCCGATGCCAGCGGTTTCTACCCCTTCGTTTTCAGCTTTACCTTGCTGCTGCCGGCTGGCGCTTTTAGCAGCATTTTGTTGCCCAGGCTGCCCGCTGGCAGCGCCGCCGTGGTGCCCGTGCCGGGGTTCGGGCCGTTGTTCACCACCTGCATTTCGTTCACCAGTTGGGGTGCCCCGCCCAGCTTGTCGATGCACCAGAGCACGTAGCGGATGTCCACGCAAATCGTGCGTTTCAGGTCCGGGTCGTACACGAGGTCGCCGGTCATGGCTTCCCAGTTGCCGTCGAAAGCCAGGCCCAGCAACTCGCCCCGGCCGTTGATGACCGGCGAACCGGAGTTGCCGCCCGTGATGTCGTTGGTAGTCAAAAACGCCACGGGCAGTTGGCCGGTGCGCTTGTCGGCGTAGCGGCCGTAGTCTTTGGCTTTCAACAACGCTGTTTCCTTGGCTGGCACCACAAACTCCTCGTTCGCGGCATCTTCCTTTTCCAGAATGCCCTGGCCGGTGGTCAGGTAGTCGTAATGCACGGCATCGCGGCCGTTGTAGGCTTTCACGCTGCCGTAGCTCAGGCGAATGGTCGAGTTGGCATCGGGCGAGTACACCTTGTTGGCGTTCAAGCCCCGGATGCCGGCCACGTACAGCCGGTTGGCCCGGCCCAGGTTGGTATTGTATTCCTGCACTTTGGGCAGGATAGTGGTTTGGTAGTTCGTGTAAATGTCGTGGGCCGTGGCAAAAGCCACGTCCGCATCGAGCCGGGCCGCCGTGGGCGCGGCCAAAAACGCCACCACGGCTGGCTTGGAAGTCAGCAGGGTGTTGGCAAAAACGTAGTCAGCGTACCGCGTCCACGAGTTGCCGTAGTTGTCGGCCACCGTTTTGAACACCGCCGCCTGCTGGTCTTTGGGCACGTTGTCGGCATACTGTTGCAGCAGCGCCCCGTACACTTTCTTGTCCGTGGCCGGGTCGTAGTCCTTGAAAAAGGCTTCCGTCGGCCCCTGCAAATCAGTCGCTGCTTTGCGGATGGCCGCCGGGTCGCTCGTTGGGTCTTGCAGCAACTTGTACAGCGGCTCAAACCGCACCGCGTAGGCCGTAATTTCATTGCCCAGCGCCGCTTCGCTCATGTACACGCCGCTCAGGTTGTAGGTTCGCAGGCCGTCGTAGGCCGTTTGGATGGCGGGCAGCACCGCGCCGTATTCGGTTTGCCGCTGGGGGTCGGCCGCAATCCATTCGGCCAGCCGTTTTTCCTCCGCCCTTTTGGCCTCGATGGTTTTGAGGCGCTTCATGCCTTCGCTTTGCCCGATAAAATACTTCCAGTAGTTGGCAATGCTGGCGTATTTGCTGGCGTACTTAATCCGCAAATCGGCGCTTTGGTCCATGCTCGCTTTCCATATTTTGAGGCGCGTGTCGCGCAGCCTGATGCGGGCCGGGTGGCTTTGGTCGAGCATCAACTGCAAGCCCGCCGCCGGCAAAAACCGTTGCGTCCGCCCCGGAAACCCGAATATCATCGCAAAATCCCCCTCATTCACCCCGGCCAAGCTCACCGGCAAAAACTTCCTAGGGCGAAACGGCACGTTGGCCGCGTCGTAGCCTTTGGTGGGGTTGTTGTCCTTGTCAGCGTACACCCGAAACATCGAAAAATCGCCAGTGTGGCGCGGCCACATCCAGTTGTCGGTGTCGCCACCAAACTTGCCGATGCTCTGCGGCGGTGCCCCCACCAGCCGCACGTCGCCGTAGCGCTGGTACACAAACAAGTAAAACTCGTTGCCGCCGAAAAAATCGCGCACATAAGCCACGTACTTGCCGTTGTCTTTGGCGGTATCGGCCAGTTCTTTTTGCTTTTTGGCGATGGCCGCTGCCCGTTCGGTTTCGCTCATGGCGGGCGTGATGCCTTCCAGCACCTTGGCCGTCATGTCCTCCATCCGCACCAGCACGTCCAGAAACAAGTCGTCGTTTTTCAACTCCTGAGCCGGCGTGGGGGCGTAAAACCCGTTCGTCAGCAAGTCGCTGGCCGGTGTCGAATGGCTTTGAATCGAGCCAAACCCGCAGTGGTGGTTAGTCAGCAACAGCCCCTGGCCACTCACAAATTCGGCCGTGCAAAAGCCGCCCAACTGCCCCACCGCGTCCTTCAGGCTGGCATTGTTCACCGAGTAAATCTCCTCCGCCGTCAGCCGCAGGCCCTTTTTTTGCATATCGGCGTAGTTCAGCCGCTGAATGAACATCGGCAGCCACATCCCCTCGTCGGCGCGGGCCACCGTGAAAGCGGGCAACAGCAGCAGCAACCACAAGGCAGTTTTTTTCAGTATCATAAAAGGAGAGGGTAAAGATGGGAAAAGCAACGGCCCGGAACCTGCGCCCCGGCCACCGGAGTTGCCCCAAAGTTACGGCCAGCAGTTAAAGACAACCGCCCCAAAGTGGTTTTTTCCCGGTCGCTACTGGTTCGGCACCACCCTGAAGTGGTCGGGAACCACTCCAGGGTGGTGCCAGACCACTCCAAGGTGGTTGCCCACCACTCCAGGGTGGTTGCCGACCACTTCAGAGTGGTTGCCGACCACTCCAAGGTGGTCTGACACCACTCCAGAGTGGTGTCAGACCACTCTGGACCGGCCCGATACCACTTTGCCTTACCTTCGTCTCATGTTCCGCGCCCTGTTCCTGGCCCTCATCTGGCTCTACCGCCACCTCGTTTCGCCCCTCACGCCCGCGAGTTGCCGCTTCACGCCCACCTGTTCGGCCTACGCCGCCGAAGCCATCCAAAAACACGGCCCCTGGCGCGGCGGCCGGTTGGCACTGGCCCGCATCGGCCGCTGCCACCCCTGGGGCGGCCACGGCTTCGACCCCGTGCCGTGAGCAGGGCAACGAGGCGGTAACTCCCCTCCTTTTCAAGGAGGGGAATTACCGCCCAACTGCCTTTTATGGACCTCGCCCTGCCTTTTATGGACCTCGCCCCCATCCCCCAAAACAACGCCCATCTTCCAGACTTCGGTGTTCAAATTCGCTTCGCTGGCCGAGTTGGAAGAATATTACACCGCCCCCGACCGGGGCGGGCGCTACGGCTACTCGCGCTCCGAAAACCCCAACCCCACTGAACTCGTGCAGGAAGTGGCCTGGCTGGAAGGCGCGGCCGGGGGCGTAGCCACCGGTGCGGGCCTGTCCGGGCTGCTGGCCGCCGTGCTGGCCACCTGCCAGGCTGGCGACCACATCCTTTGCCCAGCCGAACTCTACGGCGGCTCCGTCGTGCTGCTGGCCCAGGAAATGGCCCGCCTCGGCATTGCCACCGACTTCGTGCCCCTGGCCGACCTCTACGACCTGACCCGCTGGCGCAAACCGAACACCCGCCTGGTGCTGGCCGAAGTCCTCAGCAACCCGCTCCTGACCATGCTGGACGGCCCGCGCCTGGCCCAAGCCTGCCAGCAACACGGCATAAAGCTACTCATTGACAGCAGCTTTACCACCCCCATGCTTTCACAGCCCCTAAGCTGGGGAGCCGACTTGGTGTGGCACTCGGCCACCAAATACCTCGGCGGCCACTCCGACGTGACGGCGGGCGTAGTGGTAGCCGCCGACCCCGCCCTGGCCCGCCGCCTCCACCAAATCGGCAGCAACGTCGGCCTCACCCTGGCCCCCATGGAAGCTTGGCTGACCGTGCGCGGCCTCAAAACTCTGCGTCTGCGGATGCGCCAACACTCGGAAAATGCCCTGGCCGTGGCCCAATTCCTGGCCGCGCACCTCGCCGTGGGGCAGGTGTATTATCCGGGTTTGCCATCCCACCCCGGCCATGACTTGGCCGCCACCCAACTCCTCAACGGTTGGTTTGGCGGAATGCTCTCCTTCCGGCTGGCGGCCGACACGGCCACCGCCGCCGATGCATTCATTCAGAAAACCAGACTGTTTCCCTTCGCCCCGTCGCTGGCGGGCGTGGCCTCGTCGGTGTCGTACCCGCTGGCCACCTCGCACCGCAACGTGCCCGATGCGCGGCGGCAGGCGCTGGGCATCACGCCAGGGCTGCTGCGCCTGAGCGTGGGGGTGGAAGAAGTGAGGGAGTTGATTGCGGATTTGGAGCAGGCGCTAATGTAATGCCGGCCTTCCGGTTGTGCGTTTTCAGTTTCCCAAGCCGTTGCTTACAGCTTGTCCGAAATAGTCCGGGAAATCTGCTGGGCCGTCCGCAGTGCCTGAAATTCGGCTTGCTGGGTCCGAACGCTCAACTTGTCGTCCAACGAAAAACCGTCGCGCAGTTGCTCGTAGCGCCCGTTCAGGCTGCTCAGGACGGCACTGGCAGCTTCCCAGTCGGCCGGTTTCCAGGTTTGGCGGTCGTTCCGCACCCGGTCCAATGCTCGGCCGTAAGCCGTTAGCAGCATCGTGGGCGTAAGGGCACTCACCACGGTTTTCTGGTTCAAAAAAGCGGACACCTGCCCATCGGAAGCGGGCGCGGCACTCATGGGTGCGGGGGCCGTTGCCGTCGGTGCCCCAGCAGCGCCAGTTGCCGGCGCGTCGTAGGTGCGGGTAGTGCGGCGCACTACTTTGCCCGTGGCCGGGTCCAAATCTTCGGTGGTTTCCGTCACCTGCCGGGGCGACGGGGCGGTGGTTTGGGCGGCGGCGGCCAGGGACAGGGCCAGCAGGGCGGCCAAGAGAACTGAGGAGTGCATAGCGAGGAAATGAATTTGGAGGTGTAAACCAGCTATGGCAAAAGCCGGGCCAGGGCGAAACTGGGCCAGCACGTGTAGTTTGCCAGGAGCGGAAAGTTTACGCGCAAACCGATGTAGCAGTTCGCGCTACCTCAAAACGCAACAAGCCCCGTTCTTTCCAGAACGGGGCTTGAGGTGATGAGCGGAAGACCAGACCTTGGGGCGGCGCAGTCTGGCCTTCCTAAACTCGTCTCGCACTAAAGCGCGTTGACGAGTTTTGTCAGCTTGCTTTTGTTATTAGCAGCTTTGTTTTTGTGGATGATGTTCTTTTTGGCCAAGCGGTCCAGCATGGAGGTCACTTTCACCAGCAATTCTTTAGCGGCCGTTTTGTCGGTCGTGCCACGCAGCTTTTTGATGGCCGTGCGGGTTGATTTGTGCTGATAACGGTTCAAAACGCGCTTAGCTTCGTTGCTGCGAATGCGCTTAAGGGCCGATTTGTGGTTTGCCATGAGAAGTATTGCCGGGTGCCCGAAGGCGGTATTTCTTGGTTTGGGAGTGCAAAGGTACGCTCGATTCCGGGATTTGCAAACTTGAAAAGAAAAAAACTACGGGCCGTTGGGTAGTACCTTGCTTGGAAGCTGAACATTTTCCGGGCTTGCCCCGGTTTTAAGTAGCCACGCAAAAGTAAGCGTGTAAAAAAAACGTCATGCTGGGCGCAGCCGAAGCATCTATACCAGATAGTAATCAAGGTGTTAGCCGCATTGCTAGAGGTGCTTCGGCGGCGCTCAGCATGACCGTTTACTTATGCACCACTACTTACCGCCGCACTGCCACCTGTTTCTATGCCCTTCATTGCCCACTCCCCGCACCATGCGCCGTTCTATCTGTTCAATGGCCACCTGCAAACCATTGTGCCCAGCCTTTGGCGCACCGTGCCCGACGTGGACTACGAGCGGGAACGGCTGGAACTGCCCGACGGCGATTTCCTGAACCTGGACTGGAGCCGCTTGCCGCCGCACCGGCCCACCAACGGCCTGGCCATCATCTCGCACGGCCTCGAAGGTGACAGCCAGCGCCCCTACGTGCGCGGCATGGCGCGGGCCTTGAACCGCGCCGGGCTGGACGTGCTGGCCTGGAACTACCGCAGTTGCGGCGGCGAAATGAACCGGCTGCTCCGCTCCTACCACCTCGGCGACACCCAGGATTTGGCGGGGGTGCTGGCCCATGCCCTGGCCACGGGGCGCTACCAGCGGGTATTTCCAGTGGGTTTTTCGGCGGGCGGCAACGTGACGCTCAAGTTTTTGGGCGAGAACCCCGACCAGGTGCCCCCCGAAGTGCAGCGGGCGGCCGTGTTCTCGGTGCCCGTTGATTTGCGGGCCAGTTCCCTGCACTTTGCCCGGCTGCAAAACCAAGTGTATTTGCGGCGCTTTTTGAAATCCATGCGGCTGAAAATCCGCGCCAAAGCGGCGCTTTTGCCCGAACAGGTGGACCTGACCGGGTTGGAAGAATTGCGCGACTTTCCGCAGTTTGACGAACGCTACACGGCCCCGATGCACGGCTTTGCCACGGCCGACGAGTATTATGCCCACGCTAGTTCGGGCCAGTTTCTGGCGGCTATACGAGTGCCCACGCTGCTCTTGAATGCTCAGAACGACCCTTTTCTGCCGCCCTCGTGCTATCCGCACGAAGTGGCGGTGGCTTCCTCGTTTGTCTATCTGGAAACGCCGGAAATGGGTGGTCACGTCGGCTTCACAGAGGTGTCGGCCGATGGGACGTACTACTCGGAGCGGCGGGCGGTGGAGTTTTTGCTGGGGGAAGTGCCGGGGTAAGGCGCTTTCGGAATTGCACACCGAAAACAGGGCTGGTGCGGAGTTGCATACCGCACCACAGGGGTCAGGTTTGCAATTGAATGTCGGCGAAGCTACCGGTTACCGTTCAGCGATTGGGGAGTGCAACTCCCCAGCAGATAACTTTCGGAATACAACTCCGAAATCGCTAACCGGGAGCTAACCGCGCTCTACTTCGCTGGCACGAAAACCACCTTTTTGGTTTCAAAAAATTCTTCTTCAAAAAACCGACTCAGGTCCGTCACGGTGGCTTTCAGGCCGCTCTCGTCAATTTCCTCTTGCAGGTCGCCGCCCTTGAGGCAATATAGGCCTGCACCCCGCGCCGGTTGGGCTTTGAAACGTTGCTTTATCCACGGGTGCAGGGCCGCGAGGCGGGCCACGGCGCGGCTCACTACAAAGTCGTATTTGCCGCGCAACTCTTCGGCGCGGGCCTGCTCGGCCACCACGTTGTGGAGGCCCAGGGCACCGGCCAGGTACTGGGCGGCCCTGATTTTTTTGCCGATGCTGTCCACCAGGTGGAAGCGGACTTCGGGGAAGGCAATGGCCAGCGGCAGGCCGGGCAAGCCGCCGCCGGTGCCCACATCGAGCACGGTGCTGCCGCTGGGAAAAGTCACGACTTTGGCCAAGGCCAGCGCGTGCAAGATGTGGCGCTCGGTGAAGTGGTCCATGTCGGGGCGCGACACGAGGTTGATTTGGGCGTTGATGGCGCGAAACTCGGTTTCCAGTTCTTGAAACTGCTTGAGTTGTTGCGGCGTGAAGTGGGGGAAGTAGTGGGGGATGAGGTTCATGGGATAGTTGAACGAATGGTCCGACGGCTTTTCCAGTCGTCGGACCATTATTCGTTGCCTGATTTGGGTGCGACAATTTAGTGGTCTGACGACTGAAAAAGTCGTCGGACCACCCCGCACAAAAAAGCCCCGACCTGCGCCGGGGCTTTCAAAGCTAGTCTAAATAATCTGCTTGGTGTGTTTCACCATGTCAAAAAGCAACTCGCGGGCGCGGTGCAACTGGGCTTTGACGGTGCCCAGCGGGGCTTTGAGTTCGGTGGCAATTTCCTCGTAGCTCAACTCGTCGAAGTAGCGCAGCGACACCAGGCGGCGGTATTTGTCGGGCAATTGCTCGACTACTTGCCGCATGATTTCGATTTTTTGGTTGCGGATGGCGTGTTCGGCAGGGTTGAGGTCGTTGTCGCGGAAATCAATGGTGATTTCGTCGCCGTTGTCCACCTTGATGGCCGAATCAATGGACATGGTTTTGATTTTGTTCTTGCGAATAAAATCGATGCAGTTGTTGGTAGCGATGCGGAACAGCCAGGTGCTGAAGGCGTATTCGGGGTTGAACTTGTGCAGGTTGCGAAAGGCTTTGGCGAAGGCTTCGATGGTGAGGTCTTCGGCATCGTCCTGGTTGCGGACCATTTTGAGGACGACGTGGTACACCGGCTTTTTATAGATTTGCATCAGCTCGGCGTAGGCCTTTTCGTTGCCGTCGTCCACGGCCGCCCGGATGAGCTTGAAGTCGTGCTTCGCCTTGGCCGAGAACTGCTTTTGAATGTCCTGATTGGTTACTTCCATCGAAGGGTACGCTTGATAAGCAAAGAAATGCTCAGGGCAAGATAATTGAAAAAATAAACGAAATCTAATACGGGTAGCAGGGCCAGAGGTTGGGGCTGTTGGAGCCGCTTTTCGAGCCGATAATACACGGCGACCAGCCCTAAAGTTCGGACCGCCCACAGCGCAATCAAAGGTACTAAATTTTCGACAAAGTGGGCCAGGGAAACCAATAGCCCCAACGGGGCCAGGTAAAACAGGCCGTTGGCAAGCAGGAAAACGCCGATGCGGCGGCGGTCGGCGAAGCGGTAGCGGGGGCCAGCGGAGAGGTGGCGGCGCTTCTGCCGCCACCACGCGGCCCAGGTGGCGGGCGGCGCGGTGTGGGTGTGGGCGGGCGGGTCGGCCACCACGGCCACGCGGGCACCGTGCCGCAGGGCATCCTGCACCAGCAGGTCGTCGTCGCCGCTGAGGCGGCGGATGTGCGAGGCAAAGCCTTTGGTGGCCACGAAGGTGGCGCGGGTGTAGGCCAGGTTGCGGCCCACGCCCATGTAGGGCCGGCCGCGCCCGGCAAAGCCCAGGTATTGGGCGGCGGTGAGCAGGGTTTCGTAGCGCACGAGGTGGTTGAGGAAGCCGGGCGCGGCAGTGGGGGCCGAAAACCCCAGCACAATATCAGCTCCGCCGTTGGCCGTGAAGCCGCGCTGCATGAGCCGGACCCAATCAGGGGTGGCGGGGCGGCAGTCGGCATCGGTGAACAGCAGGTGGGCGTGGCGGGCGGCTTTGATGCCCAGGGTGAGGGCGTATTTTTTGGGGGCGAAGGTTTCGGGGGTGTGGGCCACCGTCACGAGGCGGAAGCGGTCGGGGTAATACTGGGCCAGTTGCTGGGCGTAGAGGTAGGTGTCGTCGTAGCTGCGGTCGTCAACGAGGACGATTTCCAGGCCAGCGGGGTAGTCCTGGCGCAGGAGCAGGGGCAGCAGTTCGCGCAGGTTGTCGAGTTCGTTGCGGGCGCAGACGATGACCGACACGGGCACTTCGGGCCGGCCGGGCGCTTCGGCAGCGGCTTCGGGTGGGCGGGTGGCGAAGGGCCAGAAATACCACCCCCAATACCACACCTGAACCAGCAGACAGCCCAGCGACAGCCAGAAAACGGGGGACGCAGGAACGGTGAGCGGCAAAGGGGTTGGGGCGGGTGAGCGGGCAAAAGTACGGGCCGCCGGTAGCACGGGCTACCTTTGCACCCTGCCCATGACCTTTGACCTCCTGGCCCGCGACCCGCACACCAGCGCCCGCGCCGGCACCCTGACCACCGACCACGGCACGATTGAAACGCCGATTTTTATGCCCGTCGGCACGGCGGGCACGGTGAAAGCCGTGAGCCAGCAAACCCTCAAAACCGACATCAACGCCGACATTATTCTTGGCAATACCTACCACCTGTATTTGCGGCCGGGGCTGGAGGTATTGCGGGCTGCCGGGGGCTTGCACAAATTCAATGGCTGGGACCGGCCCATCCTGACCGACAGCGGCGGCTACCAGGTGTTTTCGCTCAGCAACACCCGCAAGATTAAGGAGGAAGGGGTCACGTTTCGCTCGCACGTGGACGGCTCCAAGCATCTCTTTACGCCGGAGGGCGTGATGGACATTCAGCGCGTCATCGGGGCCGACATCATCATGGCATTCGACGAATGCACGCCCTGGCCCTGCGAGTACGACTACGCCCGCCGTTCGCTGGACCTGACCCACCGCTGGCTGCGCCGCTGCATCGAGCAGTTCGACGGCACCGAGGGCCTGTATGGCTACGCCCAACACCTTTTTCCGATTGTGCAGGGCAGCACGTTCAAGGATTTGCGGGTGCGGTCGGCCGAGTTTGTGGCCGAGCAGGGGCGGGCGGGCAATGCCATTGGGGGCCTGAGTGTGGGCGAACCGGCCGAACAGATGTACGAGATGACGGAACTGGTGTGCCGCATCCTGCCCGCCGACCGGCCGCGCTACCTGATGGGCGTGGGCACCCCGGCCAACATCTTGGAAAACATTGCGCTGGGCGTGGATATGTTCGACTGCGTGATGCCCACCCGCAACGCCCGCAACGGGATGCTGTTCACAACCGAGGGCATTGTGAACATCACCAACAAGCAATGGGCCACCGATTTCAACCCCATCGACCCCACGGTGGGCGGCCCGGCCAGCACATTCTACTCGCGGGCCTACGTGCGGCATTTGTTTCAGAGCAAGGAACTATTAGGCCCCCAAATTGCCTCGGCTCACAACCTGACGTTCTACCTCTGGCTGGTGCGCGAAGCCCGTCAGCACATCGTGGCGGGCACGTTTGGGCCGTGGAAGGAGAAGATGGTGAAGCAAGTGATGACTCGTTTGTAATTGAATGAAGAATGAAGCTACTCGACCGCTACATCATCAAGAAGTTTCTCGCCGCGTTTTTTTTCACGGTGGTCATTCTCGTGACGGTGATTTGCGTGATTGACTTCACTGAAAAGAACGACGACTTCATTCACCACGATTTGGGGGTGGGCAAAATCATTTTCGGGTACTACATCTACCTGTTTCCGTACTACGCCAACCTGTTGTCACCCATCACTATTTTCATTGCGGTGGTGTTTGTGACGGCGCAACTGGCGGCGCGGACCGAGATTGTGGCCATTCTGGCGGCGGGGGTGAGCTTTCGGCGGCTGTTGCAGCCCTATGCGCTGGGGGGCGCGGTGATTGGGCTGCTCATTTTTGGGCTGGTGGGCTGGGTGCTGCCGCTGGGCAACAAGCCACGGGTGGAGTTTGAACGCAAATACATCAAAGACCCCTACCGCTTCACGGGGCGCAACGTCCACATCAAGATTGGGCCACGCAGCTACGTGTACATGGAAAGCTACGAAAACACGAGCAACGTGGGCTTTCGCTTTGCGCTGGAAACCGTGGACGGCACGCTGTTGCGGCGGCGCATGACGGCCGATGCCATCACCTGGGATTCGACCAAGCACGTCTGGCATCTTGCGACGCAGCTTGTTCGCACGTTTCGGGGCGACAAGGACGAAACGCTGGAAACCATTCCGGCCCGCGATACGACGCTGAACCTGTTTCCGAAAGACTTTGGCAGCACCTTCCGGCTGGCCGAAACCATGACGTTGCCGGAACTCAACAAGTTTATCCGGGAGAAAACCGCACGCGGGGCCGACGACACGCAGCTGTACCTGAGCGAGAAATACGAACGCTACTCCTACCCGTTTGCCATTGTGATTCTGACCCTGATTGGGGTCACGCTGAGTGCCCGAAAGTCGCGGGCGGGCGTGGGCGGGCAAATTGCGCTGGGGTTTGTGCTGGCGTTTGTGTTCATCATCTTCGTGATGATGAGCCGCAACCTGGCGCAGGTGGGCAGCCTCTCGCCCCTGGTGGCAGCCTGGGTGCCGAGTACGGTGTTTGCCGTGGTGGGGCTGGGGCTGTACCGGTTTGTGCCGAAGTAGGGGACAGATAAGGCGGTCAAACTCCCCTCCTGCTGAGGAGGGGATGTTGCCGCGCAGCGGCAACTGGGGTGGTTAGGCCGTATGCTGCCCCAGGGTGTTGGGGGTTGGGGGTTGGGTATTCGGTGTTGGGTGTTGCAGTTCACAAACACCGAATACCCAACACCCAACACCGAATACCCAACGACCGGGCAGCGACCGGGCAGCGAGTTTACCACCCCAGCTTGCGCTTCGCGCAAGCGTCCCCTCCTTTGCAAGGAGGGGAGTTTTCGTTCGATTCTCCCATGCTCCGCGACTACCTTAAGCTGCATTTCATTGTCCTGCTGTGGGGCTTCACGGCCATTCTGGGGAAGCTGCTGACGTTGCCGGCGGTGGAGCTGGTGTGGTGGCGCACGGGGCTGGCGGCGCTGGGGCTGGCGGCGCTGCTGGTGGGGCGGCGGCAGCCCTGGCGGGTGCCCCTGGCGGCGGCGGGGCGGCTGCTGGCGGTGGGGGCGCTGGTGGCGGCCCACTGGATTACGTTCTTTCTGGCGGCGCGGCTCTCGTCGGTGAGCGTGTGCCTGGCGGGCTTGGCGACGCTGGCGCTGTGGACTTCGCTGCTCGAGCCGCTGCTGCTGCACCGGCCGGTGCGCGGCTACGAGGTGGGGCTGGGGCTGCTCACGATGGTCGGGCTGTACCTGGTCAGTCAGGCTGAGTTGGGGCAGTTGCTGGGGCTGGGCGTGGCGGTGCTGTCGGCGGGGTTGTCGGCGCTGTTCAGCGTGCTCAACGCCAAGCTGATTAAGACGCACCCGCCGTTGCAACTCACTTTTTATGAGATGCTGGGGGCGTGGTTGAGCATTGGATTGTTCTTTCCGGTGTACAGCCGCTACTTCACCGCCGGGCGGGGGCTGCAACTGGCTTGGCACGGCTACGATTGGCTGTGGCTGGGGCTGCTGGCGGGGGTTTGCACGGTGTATGCTTTCTCTACGTCGGTGGAGTTGATGAAGCGCCTGGCCCCGTTTGCCGTGAACCTGACCATCAACCTGGAGCCGGTGTACGGCATCGGGCTGGCGGTGCTGATTTTTGGGCAGCAGGAGCGCATGGCCGGGGGCTTTTACCTGGGCACGCTGCTCATTGTGGCCAGTGTGCTGGTGCATCCGGTGGTGGCGCGGCGGTTTGCAGCGGTGTAGCACGAGTACCCCGAAGCTGTGCTTCGGTCGCTGCCCGGAACCGTTGCCTGATTATCGTGTAGCGGCCGAAGCGCAGCTTCGGGGTACTCGTCCTTTTACAACACCCCCCGCCAAACCGTATAATCGTCCGGCCAATCCAGTGCCGGAGCAGCCTCCAACCCGGGAAACAACCCATAAACCGCCGACCCCGAACCACTCAAACTAGCATACGCCGCCCCCGCCGCGTAGAGTTTCTCCTTGATGCCGGGCAGCGCCGGGAACAAGGGCCGCACCGCCGCCTCAAAGGCGTTGGTGACCGTGCCGGGCCAGGCGGCGATGGGCGCGGCCAGCGCCGCCCGCAGCGGCACCGCCGGCGCGGCGGGCACCACGCAGGCATAGGCTTCGGCGGTGCCGATGTGCAGGGCCGGGAACACCACCACCACGGCCGTGCCGCACAGGTCCAGCGCAATTTCCTCAAATACGTCGCCTTTTTCTACGGCCAGCACCGGCTTGTTTTCAATGAAGAAAGCGCAGTCGGCCCCCAACTGACGGGCGTAATCTTGCAGGGCGGGCACGTCCAGCTTTAACCCGAAAACTTCGTTGATTCCCTTGAGGGCGAAGGCGGCATCGGCGGAGCCACCGCCGAGGCCCGCGCCGATGGGTGTGCTTTTGTGCAGCAAAAACTGCGCGGCGGGCAGCGTGGGGTGGTCGGCTTTTACCAATGCGTAAGCCCGCAGCACGAGGTTGGTGGCGGGGTTGCCGGGAATGGGGCGGCCGGTGAGAACGAGGGTGGTGCCGTGCCCGGCGGGGGCGGGCAACACTTCCAGCACATCGGTCCAGGGCAGGGGCAGCAGCACGGTTTCCAAGGTGTGGAAGCCGTCGGGGCGGCGGGCCGGGATGGCAAGGCCCAGGTTGAGCTTGGTGTTGGGGAAGAGGAGCATGATGGAGGTGGCTGTTCGTTGTCCGTTGTTCGTTGTCAGATTTTTGGACAAACGAACAACGAACAATTGACAACGAACAACGGACAACGGACAACTAAAAACCCCGGCAAAGTTACTTTTGCGCCGTGCCGCCGCCCCATTTCTTTTACATCCGCCACGGCAAGCGCGGCCTCGACCTGGCCCTGGCGCTGCCGCTGCTGCTACTGACATTGCCGTTACTGTTGCTGGGGGCGCTGCTGGCCGCCGCCCAGAACCGGGGCCGCTGGCTGTTTCGGCAGCAGCGGCCGGGGCGCGGCGGGCAACTCTTTACGCTGTACAAGCTCCAAACGATGACCTCGGCGCGGGACGAAACGGGCCGCTTGCTGCCCGATGCGGCGCGGTTGCCCCGCCTGGGGCGCTGGCTGCGGGCCTCGTCGGTGGACGAGTTGCCGCAGCTCTGGAACGTGCTGCGCGGGGAGTTGAGCCTGGTAGGCCCGCGCCCGCTGCTGCCGGAGTATCTGCCGCTGTATTCGCCCGCGCAGGCCCGGCGGCACCTCGTGCGGCCGGGCATCACGGGCTGGGCGCAGGTGCATGGGCGCAACGCGCTGGGCTGGGAGGAGAAGTTTGCCCTCGACGGCTGGTATGTGGACCATGTGTCGCTGGGCCTGGACTTGCGGATTCTGGCCCGAACGCTGGGGCGGGTGCTGGGAGGCGGGGGTACGGAGTTGGTGGGGCCGTTCCGGGGGGAGCAAGGGTAAAGGGTGACGCTAAACGGCGTGGTGCCACGAATTCCCCGAAGGGGTTCGTGGTACCACTACTCGCTGCCCGGCCAAGCAACGCGAAGACTTGTTCAACGAGTAGTGGTACCACGAACCCCTTCGGGGAATTCGTGGCACCACACCGTTCTTTGCCAGTTGCTGCCCCCTCTTTGCCAGTTGCTGCCCCCTCTTACCTTATGCTTCCGTCTATGCACCCTGCTTCCGCTCCTGCCGCCGCGCTTCCGCCTCTGGTCATCTTCGGGGCGGGCGGTTGGGGGCGCGAGGTGCTGGTGTTGCTGCACCAACTCAACGCCCAAGCCCCCACCTGGGACGTGCGCGGCTTCTACGACGACGCGCTGCCCGCTGCGCCTACCGTGGCGGGCCTCCCCTACCTGGGCACGGCGGCCGACCTCAACCAAACCCCGGAACCCCTGGCCGTGGCCGTGGCCGTGGGCAACCCGGCCGCCCGCGCCGCCGTGGTGGCCCGGCTCACGTCGGCGCGGTTGCGCTTTCCGGTGCTGGTGCATCCGGGCGTGGCGGTGCAGCTTTACCAACGCCTGACGCTGGGCGCGGGCACCATCGTGCAGCAAGGGGCGGTGCTGACCTGCGACATCACGCTGGGCCGCTTTGTGCTGCTTAACATCGGCTGCGTACTGGGCCACGATGCCACGGTGGGCGACTTCGCGGCCCTCATGCCCCACGCTGATTTAGGCGGCGGGGCGCACATGGAGGCCGGGGCTTTTCTGGGTACCAAGGCCACGGTGCTGCCGGGGGTGCGGGTGGGCGCGGGGGCCGTGCTAGGAGCCGGAGCCGTGGCCGTGGCCGACGTGCCCGCCGGCGCTACCGCCGTGGGGGTGCCGGCGCGGGTGCAGAGCTAGAAATTGTTAGGCTCCCCGTCTTTGCCGTTGGCTTCACCGACGCGGCCGTTGGCTCCGCTGAGACGGCCGTTGGCTCCGCCGACGCGGCCGTTGGCTCTACCGACGCGGCCGATTGCTCCGCCGACGCGGCCGTTGGCTCTACCGACGCGGCCGATTGCTCCGCCGACGCGGCCGTTGGCTCCGCCGACGCGGCCGATTGCTCCGCCGACGCGGCCGTTGGCTCCGCCGACGCGGCCGTTGGCTCCGCCGACGCGGCCGTTGGCTTCGCCGACGCGGCCGTTGGCTTCCCGGCAAAGGCGTTGGGGCGTTAGGCAGCGGGGGCGGGAGTGGTGGCGGGCACCGCATCCGGCCCGGCCCCGCCTTCGGCTTTCGGCTGGTAGTTTTTCTCCAACTCGGCCAGCTTTTCCTTGCCGTAGGCGGCGCGGGTGATGAGGACGTACAGCACCGGCACGATGAAAATGGCCAGGCTGGTGGCGGCCAGCATTCCGCCCAACACCGTCCAGCCCAGGGTTTGGCGGGCCTGGGCACCGGCCCCGCTGGCCCAGGTGAGGGGGGCGATGCCGAGCAGGAAGGCCAGCGAAGTCATGATGATGGGGCGCAGGCGCAAGGTCACGGCTTCAAGGGTAGCCGCTACGAGGGGCATTCCGTTGTCCACCCGTTCTTTGGCGTACTCAATAATCAGGATGGCGTTCTTGGCCGAGAGGCCAATCAGGGTTATCATCCCGATTTGGGCGTACACGTTGTTGGTGAGCTTGGGCAGGAAAAACAGCGCCAGGATGGCCCCGAAGATGCCCACCGGCACGGCCAGCAACACCGAGAACGGCACCGACCAACTCTCGTAGAGCGCGGCCAGGAACAAGAACACGAACGCCAGCGACAAGGCGAAGATGTAGCCCGTCTGCCCGCTGGCCTTGATTTCTTCCCTTGACAAACCCGAAAACTCAAAGCCGTAGCCGGGCGGCAACACCTGGGCGGCGGTTTCCTGGAGGGCTTTGATGGCATCGCCGGAGCTGAAGCCGGGGGCGGCGTTGCCGTTCACTTCGGCCGAGCGGAACAGGTTGTAGTGCGAGATGAGCGGGGCGCTTTCCTGGCGCTGGTAGGTGGTGAGGGCACTGAGCGGGACCATGCCGCCGGCGCGGTTGCGCACGTAGTACTGGCCCACGGCCTGCATCGTGCCCCGGTAGCTGCTGTCGGCCTGGGCCAGCACCCGAAACGTGCGGCCGTAGAGGGTAAAGTCGTTCACGTAGGCGCTGCCCAGGTAGGTGCGCAGGGCGGCGGCCACGTCGGCCACGGCCACGCCCAGCTTCTTGGTCTTGGCGCGGTCAATGGTGAGGCGGTAGCCGGGCGCATTGGCGGTGAAGAAGGAGAAGCTCTTGCCGATTTCGGGGCGCTTGCGGATGGCGGCCAGCAGGTTTTGCAGGTTGGCATCAAAGGTTTGGATGCGGCCGTCGGTGGTTTCGCGTTCCTCCAGCACAAACGAGAAGCCGCCGCTGTTGCCCAGCCCCGGAATGGCGGGCGGCGAGATAACCACCGTGGTGGCTTCCCGGAACTTGTTCATGCGCTGCTGAATGTTGGCGATGAGGCCCTCCAACTGCACGGCTTTGTCGGTGCGCGTGTCCCAGGGCGCGAGCTGGCAAAAGATGGTGCCGCTGTTGGACTTGGACGAGAAGTTAATGACGTTCAGGCCGCCCAACGCGGCAAAGTGGGCCAAGCCTTTCACCTGCTTCAACTCCTGCATCATGCCCTGCATGGTGGCTACGGTGCGGGCGGTGCTGGCCCCTTCGGGCAGGCTGAAGGTGACGAAAATGCGGCCTTCGTCTTCGGTGGGCAAAAAGCCCGTGGGCTTGCCCCGAAACAGCAACACCGTGCCCGCCACCAGGCACACCAGCGCCACCACCACCAAGCGCGAATGGTTAATCGCCGCCTGCACCCCCCGGCCGTAGCCCGCCGTGGTGCGCTCAAACCAACTGTTGAACTTGAAGAAGAACTTGTTCAGCCCCCGTGACTCGGCGGTGCGCTCGGTGGGCTTCAGCAGCAACACGCACAGGGCGGGCGTGAGCGAAAGCGCCACAAACGCCGAAATGAGTACCGAAATGGCAATGGTGATGGCGAACTGCTGGTAGAGCCGCCCCGTGATGCCGGGGATGAACCCGACCGGCACGAACACCGCCGCCAGTATCAGGGCAATGGCGATGACGGGGGCCGAGATTTCCTTCATGGCCGTGAGCGTCGCGTCAAGCACGGCCATTTTTCGCTCGTTCAGGTTGTGCTCCACGGCTTCTACCACCACGATGGCATCGTCCACGACAATGCCAATGGCCAGCACGAAGCCGAACAAGGTGAGCGTGTTGATGGTGAACCCCAGCGGCACAAAAAAGATGAACGCCCCCACGATGGACACCGGAATGGCCAGCACCGGAATGAGCGTGGAGCGCCAGCTTTGCAGAAACAAAAACACCACCACCGTGACCAGCGCCAGCGCAATGCCCAGGGTCTCTACCACCTCGCGGATGGAGGCCGTGACGACGCTGGCCGCCTCAAAGGGCACGACGTATTCCAGGTCCACCGGAAACTGTTTGGACAGCCGTTCCATCGTGGCCTTCACGTTGCCGAACGTGTCCAGCGCATTGGCGCCGGGGGCCTGGTACACCAGCAGGTAGGCGGCCCGCTTGCCGTCCACGTAGGAGTTGTTGCCGTAGTTGAACTTGCCCAGTTCAATGCGGGCCACGTCCTTGAGATAGACAATGGCCCCGTCTTCGGGCTGGGTTTTGACGACGATGTTGCCAAACTCTTCGGTGGTGTTGAGGCGGCCCTGCACAAACACGATGTACTCAAACGTCTGCCCCGCCGGCTGCGGCGGGGCACCGACGGAACCGGCCGCAATCTGGGCGTTTTGCTCCTGCACGGCGGCCAGCACGTCGCCGGCCGTCAGGCCCAGGGCGGCGAGCTTGTCGGGCTTCAGCCACAGGCGCATGGAGAAGTCGTCGGCGCGGCTCACGATGTCGCCCACGCCAGGCGTGCGCAGCAGCGCGTCCTTGACGGAAACGTTGGCGTAGTTATCCAGGAAGGTGGCGGCGTGGGTTTGCTTGGGCGAGAACAAGGCCACGAGCATCAGGATGCTGGGGTTGCGCTTGCGGACCGTCAGGCCCAGGCGCTGGACCTCTTGCGGCAGGGTGGGCAGGGCAATGCCGACGCGGTTTTGCACGTCGAGGGCGGCGATGTTCACGTTGGTGCCGATTTCAAAGTTCACCGTCATGCTCATCTGCCCGTTGCTGGTGCTGTTGCTCTGCAAGTAGGTGAGGCCGGGCACGCCGTTCACCTGCACTTCCACGGGGGTGGCCACGGTTTGCTCCACGGTTTGGGCATCGGCCCCGGTGTAGCTGCCGCTCACGCTCACGGTGGGCGGGGTGATGTCGGGGTACTGCCCGATGGGCAAGTTGAGCAGGGCCAGTGTGCCTACTAACAGGATAACGAGCGAGGCCACAATGGCCGTGACGGGGCGGCGGATAAAGGTTTCGGCAATCATGGGCGGGGGCTACTTCGTTGCGGTGGCTGGCGCGGCCTGCGTGGTAATCTTGCCTCCGTCGCGCAGCTTCTGCACGCCTTCGCTCACCACTTTCTCGCCCACATTCAGCCCACTCAGCACCACAATGTCGGCTTGCAGCCTCGGGCCGAGCTGCACCTTGCGCTGGGCAGCCGTGCTGCTGTCAGTGGCTACGAAGACGAAGTTTTCGCCCATCTGCTCCAGCACCGCCTTATAAGGCACCACGAGGCGGCGGCCCGAAGCCGTGTTGCGGACTTTGAGCACGGCGGTCATGCCGTCCTTAAGGTCGCGTTTGGGGTTGGCAAATTCGGCCCGCACGGTCAGGGTGCCGGTTTGGGCATCCACGCCCCGGTCCAGCACCCGCAGTTTACCGGGGTAGCCGTAGGGCTGGCCGTTGGGCAGCACCAGTTGCAGGGTCGAGTCGGCCGGGTTCAGCGTCTTGCCCTGCAAGGTGGTGAAGCGCGGAATGGCCGTTTCGGGCACCACGATGTCCACCCCCATCGGGTCTTCGGTGCTGATGGTGTTGAGCAGCGTGGTCCCCGCCCCCACCTGCGACCCCAGCCGCACCTGCGACAGCCCAATGCGCCCCGCAAACGGGGCCGTGATGCGGGAAAAGGCCAGGTTGTTGCGGGCAATGGCGGCCGTGGCTTCGGCCGCCGCCACCTGGCTCTGGGCGGTGGCGAGGGCGGTGTTGGCGTTGTCCACCACTTGCTTGGCAACGGCATCCTGGGCGGCCAGGGTCTGGTAGCGGCCGGCGTTGGTGCGGGCGTTGGCGGCGCTGGCCTCGGCGCTCCGCACGTTGGCCTGGGCCTGGTCGTAGGCGGCCTGGTATTGCCGGCTGTCAATGGTGTACAAGGCTTTGCCCTTCGCCACCAGGCTGCCCTCCTGAAAGGTGATGCCCGTGACAAAGCCCGTGACCTGGGAACGCAGCTCCACCACGTTCAGGGCCACGGCGGTGGCCGGAAACTCGTCGTAATACGTAGCATCGGCCTCGTGGGCGGCCACGAGCGTGACGGGCGTAGGCGGCGGGGGCGGCGGCTTCTGGTCTTCTTTCTTGCCGCAGGCGGCGAGGGTGAGGGCCAGGGCAGAAAAAGCGGTTAGGGAAAGGGATTTCATGGTTGGGAAAGTGCTTTAGCCGGTCATGCCGAACGCAGCACAGCGGAGTTGAGGCATCTGCCGTGCAGCAGTAATTCAATCGGTTAAGTCAGTCAGCGAAAAAGATGCCTCAACTCCGCTTCGCTCCGTTCGGCATGACCGGCCATTGCCTCAGTAATCCGTTGGCAAGTCGCCCCGCGCCAGCAACACGTCCACCTTGCTGCCCAGCAGTTGGAACAGGGCCGTGTAGTAGTTCAGTTGCGAGGTTCGCAGGGTGGTTTGGGCCACAATCAAATCCAGGTAGGCCCGGATGCCCGCCCGGTATTGCAGGTTGATGACCTCGTACACCTCGCGGGAGGCTTCCAGGTTGCGCTTGCCCAGCACGTAGCTGAGGTAGTAGCCCTTGTAGTTGGCCAGCGCGGTGGCAAACTCGGTGTTCACCGTGTTGCGGGTGTCGGTCAGGGTTTCGGTCAGCCGTTCGCCTTGCAAGCGGGCGCGGCGCAGGTTCTGCGTTCGCCGAAACCCGGTGAACAGCGGCAGCCCCAGTTGCAAACCCGCGTAGGAATTGGGGAACCGTTGCGCGTACTGGTCGGCTATCAGGTTGTTTTGATACACGGTGTTGTAGTTGCCAAACGCCGAAAGCGCCGGCAGAAACCCGTGGCGGTAGTAGCGCACCTGTTCGGTTTGCAAGCGTTGCTGGGTCTGCACTTCCTGCACCTCAATGCGGCGGGTGGGGTCCAGGGCGGCCGTGGTGTCCAGCACCGCGTCGGTTTCCAGCGTCAGGGTGTCGTATTGCAGGGCGAGGGGGCGTTCGGGCGGCACCCCCATTTGTTGTTTGAGGAAGGCCGTTTTGGCCCCCACGGCCTCCAGGGCCTGCTTGCGGCCCACCAAGGAGTTGTTCAGCGACACTTCGGCCTGCAAATACTCCGTCTTGTCGGCAATGCCGGCTTCGTAGCGGGCGCGGGCATCGCGGTAGTTGCGCTGCAAGCGCCGGATGTCGGCCTCGTAGGCATCCAGTTGCTTCTGCGAGAGCAGCACGTCGTAAAAGGCTTTGCTGACGCTGCCCACGGCGGCAATTTTCACGTCGGTCGTGTTCTGGGCGGCGGCCAGCCGGGTCAGGCGGCGGCGGCGCAGGGCCAGGGCCACGTCGTTGTTGAAGATGGTTTGGGTGCCCGCCAGGCCCAGCGTCGTCACGTTCTTCACCCCAATCTGGCGCGGCTCGGTCAGGCCCGTGGCCGCGTTCGGGAAGAACGTGAACGGCAACTGGAAGTAGTGCTGGGCGGTGGTATTCAGCCCCACCTGCGGCAGCCAGGCGGCCAGGGCAAGGCGGTTGTCGGCCTCGGCAATGGCTTCGTCGAGGCGGGCCTGGCGCAGTTGGGGCTGGTTGGCGAGGGCCGTGCCCAGGCACTGCGGCAGGGTGAGAGCGGCGGGCGGGGCCATTGACGGGACCGTGAGCGGCTGGGCCAGCGCTGGCCGCAAACCGCCCAGCACCGCCGTCATTAGCCCCAGCCCCGCGCTCAAAAGGGTAGAAAGGAAGCGCATGGAGCGGGTAAAACTGTGAGTTGCCCCGAAAGGTTGCGCCGCCCCCGTCCCTACATTTGCCCCATGCGCAGCCAGGACCACGACCGAATCTACCTCTCCCCTCCCCACCTCGGCCGCCACGAGCTAAACTACGTCCACAAGGCTTTTGAGGACAACTGGGTAGCGCCCGCCGGCCCCAACCTCGCCGGGTTTGAGGCCGACATTTGCGCCGCCGTGGGCGTGCCCTACTGCGTGGCCCTCAGCTCCGGCACGGCGGCCATTCACCTCGGCCTGTTGCTGCTCGGCGTTGGCCCCGGCGACGAAGTGCTGTGCCCCTCCTTCACCTTCGTGGCCAGCGCCAACCCCATCCGCTACTGCGGGGCCACCCCCGTGTTCGTGGACAGCGAAGCCGACACCTGGAACATCTGCCCGGTGCGGCTGCGCGAAGCCCTTGAGGACCGCCTCGCCAAAGGCAAAAAGCCCAAAGCCCTGCTCCTCGTGCATCTCTACGGAATGCCCGCCAAGCTGCCCGAAATCCTGGCCCTGGCCCAGGAATATGACCTGCCCATCCTCGAAGATGCCGCCGAAGCCCTCGGCTCGGAGTGGCAGCAGCAGCCGTTGGGCGGCTTCGGCCGGGTGGGCGTGTTCTCCTTCAACGGCAACAAAATAGTAACCACCAGCGGCGGCGGTGCCCTCGTGACCTACGACCGCGCCCTGGCCGACCGCGCCCGCTTCCTCGCCACCCAGGCCAAAGAAGTTGCCCCCCACTACCAGCACGCCGAACAAGGCTACAACTACGCCCTCAGCAACGTGCTGGCGGGCATCGGCCGGGGCCAGATGGGTGTGCTGCCCGACCGCGTGAAGCGCCGCCGCGAAATCTTCGCCTGGTACCAGCAGCACCTCGCCGCCCTGCCCGGCCTCGCCGTAGCCCCCGCCCCCGAACCCGCTGGCAGCGCCTCCAACCGCTGGCTCACGACGGTGCTACTCGACCCCGAAGCGACCGCCGCCACCCCCGAAACCCTGCGCCAGCACCTCGAAACCCGCAACATCGAAGCCCGTCCGCTGTGGAAGCCCCTGCACCTGCAACCCCTGTTCCGGGATGCGCCGATGTACGGCGGCGCGGTGTGCGAAGACCTGTTTGCGCGGGGCCTGTGCCTGCCCAGCGGCACGGCGATGGGCGATGGGGAGTTGCGACGGGTGCGCGAGGCGCTGGCCGAGGCGCTGGCCGGGTAGCCGCTTCGGCGCTGCCCGTGCCCCGTTTCCGAACCCCAACGGGGTTCGGACAGGTGCGGAACAGCCGGTATGCTTAGGCTGACATCAAAGACCACGGGCGGAGGCTTCGCGCTCTTCGCGCAGAATTTCATCCATCAGCCGGTTCTCCTCTTCGGTAAAGCCGAGGTCAGGAATCTCCAGCGGCTCCTTGCGGCACACGGTATCCAGAAATCGCTGAACGCCCCAGCGCTTGATGTCGGCGGTGGAATAGCTGTTCATGCGACCGGGGCGCATGGGCGGAATTTCATCGGTCAGGGTTTCGGCAGGAGTCATGGCGGGGGTGATGAATGGGGAAACAAGGCAACAACTTTTGCCCCGCGCCGGCAGTTCCGCCGCTCCTGCTTTGCGGGGCTGTGCCTGCCCAGTGGCACACCACTTTGTTCACGAAACGCATTGCTCGGAGTAATTTCCTAAGAAGCTGTTTGAGTTAGTGAAAAAGACCTGCCCGAGTACCCCGAAGCGGTGCTTCGGTCGCTGAACGATTGCCGGGCAGCGGCCGAAGCGCCGCTTCGGGGTACTCGGGCAGCCAACTCAAACAGCTTCTAAACGGTGAATGGTAAACGCGTTTTTTAAACTCGCTCCATGCTGCTGAAGCGAACTAGCCAAGGGGAATCAGCGGTTGCCAATGTTGTTTGGGAAAAGGAGCCTATTGACTACTGTCACCATCTTCTACTTGGTTTTGGTCCCAGAACCATCGCTGAAAGCTTTCTTCGTTGGCAATGGTTTTTGGTAGAAAGTCCTTCCAAACAGCCAGGATTTCTTCCCACTCAGCTTGGGAGAGGGTAAACGCCTCGGCAAGTGGATAAACCTTGAAGCACAATTCCTTCGCATCGGTGATGCTGACTTCTAGGAAGGGGTCAATCGCGGATTCGTGAAAGACTTCCAACTAATTGTAAGTAGTGTTGACATCGCCGACATTATCGATTCTGATGCTCATGCTGCAAGTAGTCGTTTTCAGACTGGTGTTCAGCGAAACGGTGGCAAACGCAAGAGCCGTCTAGAGTTGCTACTCCAAGCGCTACGCCAGCCCCTACACGGGCGTACAGGGAATTTCCACATCGCTGAAAATGCCTTACACGGGCGTGAAAAGCCCTTTCCCAAGCCCAAAAGTGCCTTACACGCCCGTGCAGTCCACTTCCGGCATTCCAGAAGCCGACTACACGCCCGTGCAGGCCATTTCGGGTATTCTCAAAACCAACTACACGCCCGTGCAAGGCACTTTCGGATGGTCCGAAAGCCCGTTGCACGGGCGTGTAGCGGTTTTTAAGCGGGCGTGGTACCCGTCACCACCTTCACCTTGCCCGATTTGTTAACCGAAGCCGCCGAGAAATCAAAGAAGCTGTACACCTTCGCCGGGTCGTCAAAAAGCAATTCCAGCTGTGCTTTCACCCGGCGCTGGGCCAGGGCAATGGCCCGGCGGTCGCCGAGCAGGTCGAGGATGGTGGCATCGGTGGCCGCGTCTTTGGTGTCCCGGATTTCGTCCACGTCGGTCATGGCCTTGAGCTTCTTTTGCGCGTCTTTGGCCAGCGTGGGGTAGCCCATCAGGGCCTGGTTGGCGGTGTAGAGCGTAATGAGGCCGTCCGATTTGGTGATGATGGCGGCCTGGTCGAGGGCATCGAGCTTGCTTTTGCCGAAGGGCCGGAAATCGGCAAACACGGGCAGCTTGCGGAGCTTGGGCTTGACGAAATCAATGTAGGTGTCTTCCACAAAATCGAGCCACGCCTGGCGGGCGGTGTGGTAGGCGCTGGTGTCGCCGGCGGTGGGTGCCGCACGCTCAATCAGGTTTTCGTCAAACCCGTTGGTTTCGGTTTCCAGGGCCGTGGCCAGCGCCTCAAGGGCCGCGCCGAGGTTGGCTTCGCGCACGGCCCGCACGGTGTGCTGGGCTTGCTCCTTGTAGGCCGGGCGCGGCATCCGCAAGGCCAGGAAGGGGTTTTCGAAGTAGGTGAAGTATTTCTTTTTCATGGCCGAGGCGTACATAAGGGTTTAGGCCAGCAATAGTACGGCGTATTTCGCACTTTGCCAAATATTTCCCGGCACTGTTCCTTTTTTGAGCGGTGGTGGTCTGACGACTTTTTCAGTCGTCAGACCACTAAATTTCTGGAGCCAGTGCAGCGAATAGTGGTCTGACGACTGAAAAAGTCGTTGGACCACCGCCCCGGACCCTACGCCACGCTCACCTTCACCATATTGGCCCGGCCCCGGTCCTGAATCGGCATCGAGCCGGTGTTGATGAACACGTCGCCCGCTGCCAGGTGGCCGGTGGTGGTCAGCACGTAGCGGATGTCGGCCACCGTGTTGTCGGTGCTCATGGGGCAACTGTAGTGGCGGCCTCTCCGACCAATTCTGCACCGGGCAGCTTGAGCGTTCGGGCTGCCAGATACTCCTTAAACTGCTCAAAGCTCATGCCCTGAATGTCAAGGGAAATTTGTTCTTTGATAGCTCGGAAAGCACCAACGGCATCAAACTCCTTTTCGACTTTATTCTTCGTTTTCATAGCCGACGATTTCTTTGGGGGAGCGTATTTCCAGCGTTCCGTATCCTAAACGCAAATTGACCGAGTTGTAGCCCCGGATGCGAAAAATGTTCACAATGTGCTTGAAGTTCCAACTCACCAGCATATCCACCTTGTGCAAGGTGGCCGTCGCAATGTGAATACAGTCGTCAAGGCTGGTTGGACCAACTACTTTTTCAGCAATGTATGTTTGGGCAAGCTGGTAGCTTTCGGCCGAAACCTCAACCTTTTGCAGATTTTGTTGGACAAGATGGGCGAAAAAGTTTCGGACCCGCACCGGGGCCTGGGCCAATTCTCGCTCTGTGAGGTCAGAATAGACGCAGGTGATTTGACCCAACCGTACCTTCTCGAACAGCAAAAGCGTTTCCTTTTCAAACTCCTCATCAAACGTGCCCCCAAAAACCGACGTGTCAAAATAATACCGTTGCATTAGTCAGTTGGCAATAAAATCCGCCCCTATGCCACGCTCACCTTCACCATATTGGCCCGGCCCCGGTCCTGAATCGGCATCGAGCCGGTGTTGATGAACACGTCGCCCGCTGCCAGGTGGCCGGTGGTGGTCAGCACGTAGCGGATGTCGGCCACGGTGTTGTCGGTGCTCACGAGGCGGTCGTAGTAGAACCCCCGCAGCCCCCACACCAGGCTCAGGGCCGTGAGCAGCCGGCGGTTGTCGGTGAAGATAAAAATGTTGGCCCTGGGCCGGAACTTGGCCAACTGAAACGCCGTGTGCCCCCGGTGCGTCATGCCCGTGATGGCCTTCGCGCCGGTGTTTTTGGCCAGGTGGCAGGCCGCCGACAGCACGCTGTCGGCCATGAAATAGGGCGAGTCCGGGCTAATGGGCCACCAGCGGTTGTAGAGTTGCGGGCTGCGGCTTTCCACGCTCCCAATCGTGCCCACCATCGAGCGGATGACTTCGGCCGGGTACTCGCCCACGGCCGTTTCGGCCGACAGCATCACGGCATCGGCCCCGTCGAGCACGGCGTTGGCCACGTCGCTGGTTTCGGCGCGGGTCGGGCGCGGGGCCGTTATCATGCTTTCCATCATCTGGGTGGCGACGATGACGGGCTTGCCAGCGGCGTTGCACTTGGCGATAATCATTTTCTGGGCCATCGGCACTTCCTCCATCTTCACCTCCACGCCCAGGTCGCCCCGCGCCACCATCACAGCATCGGTCACGGCGATGATTTCGTCAATGTTCCGCAGTCCGTCGGGGGTTTCGATTTTGGCAATCACGCGGGCCTCTTTGCCCGATTCGGCAATCAGCCGCTTGATGAACCGAATGTCGTCGGCCTTGCGGGCAAAGCTCAACGCAATCCAGTCCACGTCGTTGGCCAGGCCAAACTGCAAGTCCTCAATGTCCTTTTCGGTCATGCTCGGGGCCGACACTTCCGAATCGGGCAGGTTGATGCCCTTGCGGGGCTTCACGAGGCCGCCGTACACCACTTCCACGTCCACTTCGGTTTCGCGGTCGGTGGCCAGCACCTTCAGCTCAATTTTGCCGTCGTCAATCAAAATCTGGTCGCCGGCTTTCACGTCGCGGGCCAGCCCCATGTAAATCGTGCTCAGGCGCGTGGCAGTGCTGATTTCCTTCTCGCCGCACACCAGCTTGATTCGGTCGCCGCGCTTAATTTCCACGCCGCCGCCTTCCACTTCGCCCAGGCGAATCTTCGGCCCCTGCAAGTCCTGCAACAGCCCCACGGCCGTTTTCAGGTCTTTGTTCAGCCGCCGCACGTTGTTGATAACGGCCAGATGGTCCTCGTGCGAACCGTGCGAAAAGTTGAGCCGAAACACGTCCACCCCTTCGCGGATGAGCATTCCCAGCCGTTCGTAAGTGTTAGAAGCGGGGCCAACGGTGGCAATGATTTTGGTCTTGTTGAAAATGGGAGCAGCTTCCATGAGCATGGGGAATGCGGGCGAATAGCGAATGAAAAAGAAGATTGGAAAACCGGCTTGGCCGCTGGTTCACAAAATCAGGTTTTCTTTGTATTTAAGGGTGTTGGGGTCAAACTGACACACGTACTGCACCTGCGGCAAGGCCGTGAGGCGGGCCACCAGGGCTTCGCCGGCCAGCCCGTCGCTGCCGTTGCACACGGTCAGCAGGTAGTCGTACTCCTTGATGTCGGGGGCCAGAAACGGTTTTTTCAGCACCGAGGGCGCTATCGAGCGGTTGCGAAACAAGCGCAGGGTCAGGCTTTCGCCCGCGTGGCAGTAGTGGCTGAACACGAGTTGCCCCTGGTGCAACAGCTTAAGCAACAATTCTTCCTGCCGCACCAAACGCAGGCGCAGGGCGCGGTTCAACGTCCAGGCCAGGGTGTGGTCGCGGGTGCTGGACACGAGGCCGAAGAGGTCGAAATCGCACTCGTAGTCAAAATCCAGGGTAAAGGTTTTCATGCCGGGAGCAAGCCTGTTGCGCCCGCCACGGGCCGGGCGCGGGGCAAAGCTACGCCGGGCGGGGCCGCGCCGCCACCGCCGGTGCCCCAATCTTATACCCGCTCAAAATGCCAACCCCTGGCGCGGTTAGCAAATGCTTCGTTTCTTTGTGCCCAAGTTCTCCCTAACCAAAACACGGAAATGTCTGAAATCGCAGAAAAAGTAAAGGCCATCATCATCGACAAACTCGGTGTAGAAGCCTCGGAAGTGACCCCGGAAGCCAGCTTCACCAACGACCTGGGTGCCGATTCGCTTGATACCGTCGAACTCATCATGGAGTTTGAAAAGGAGTTCAACGTGAGCATCCCCGACGACCAGGCCGAGAACATCCAGACCGTCGGTCAGGCCGTTAGCTACCTTGAAGAACACGCCAAATAAACCGCCGATTCAAACGAATTCAACGGATTGAACGGATGCGGGGCTGCGCCCCCGACTGCCGTTGTGTAGTTGGGTTTGTTTGGGTTTTTGTGATTTCGCTTATGCACCGGCCGGCTTGCTGCCGGCCGGTTTTGCTGTTTCTATCCGTTTCATCACCCAACCAACCGCGCCCTTCGGAGCGTAAGCTTATGTCGTCCATCCGACGTGTTGTCGTTACCGGCCTCGGGGCCATCACGCCGCTCGGCAACACCGTGGCGGCCTACTGGGAAGGCCTGAAAAACGGCGTGAGCGGCGCTGCCGAAATCACGCGCTTTCCGGCCGCCAAGTTCAAAACCCGCTTCGCTTGCGAAGTGAAGGACTACAACCCCGACCAGTACTTCGACCGCAAAGAAGGCCGGAAGATGGATATGTTCACCCAGTTTGCCGTCATCGCCTCGGACGAAGCCATTGCCGATGCCGGCCTGCTGGCCGCCGATGGTAGCGGCAACACCGGGGTCGACAAGGACCGGGTGGGCGTGATTTGGGGTTCGGGCATCGGCGGGCTGCGCTCGTTGCAGGAAGAATGCTTCGCCTTTGAGCGCGGCGACGGCACCCCGCGCTACTCGCCGTTCTTCATCCCGCGCATGATTGCCGACTCCGCGTCGGGCAACATCAGCATCAAAAACGGGTTCCGGGGGCCAAACTTCGTCACGACTTCGGCCTGTGCCTCGTCCAACGATGCCCTGATTGCGGCCTTCAACAACATCCGCCTCGGCTTGGCCGACGTGGTGGTGACGGGCGGCTCCGAAGCGGCCATCACCGAGTCGGGCGTGGGCGGTTTCAACGCCCTCAAAGCCATGAGCGAGCGCAACGACGACCCCGCCTCGGCCTCGCGGCCCTACGACAAGGACCGCGACGGCTTCGTGCTGGGCGAAGGCGCAGGGGCCTTGATACTGGAAGAATACGACCACGCCCAGGCGCGGGGCGCTAAGATTTATTGCGAAATAATTGGCGGCGGAATGTCGTCGGATGCCTACCACATCACCGCGCCCGACCCCAGCGGCAGCGGCGTAGTGCTGGTGATGCAGAACGCCTTGCGCGATGCGGGCATTCAGCCCGAAGACGTGGACTACATCAACACCCACGGCACAAGTACGCCGCTCGGCGACGGGGCCGAAATCAAGGCCATCGAAACCGTGTTTGGGGCCACGGCCAAAACCCTCAACATTTCCTCGACCAAAAGCATGACCGGCCACCTGCTGGGCGGCGCGGGCGGCATCGAGGCCGTGGCTTGCATCATGGCCATGCAGCACAATCTGGTGCCCCCCACCATCAACCTGCACACGCCCGACCCGGAAATCAACCAGGAGCTGAATTTCACGCCCAACACCGCCCAGTCCCGCGAAGTGAACGTGTCCATGAGCAACACCTTCGGCTTCGGCGGACACAACACGTCGGTGATATTTCGGAAACTTTGATTTTGGTAGTGGGTACTAGGTAGTTGGATTCTCACCAGTGGAGAACAGCACTTCGCAGGTCTAACTACCCATTACCTGATACCTACTACCACAACAACTCCTTGCGGCACCTATTCTCCCGGTTTCTTGGCTCCGACAAAGCCTTTCGGCAGGCGGTGGCCACGGTAACGGGCCTCACGCCGGCCAATGCACAGCTTTACCATTTGGCCTTCACGCACGCCTCGGCCGTGCGGCAGCAGCCCGAGCGGGGGCGGCACCAAACCAACGAGCGGCTGGAGTTTCTGGGCGATGCCGTGCTGGGGACCATCGTGGCCGAGTACCTGTTTCAGAAGTACCCCTACGAGCAGGAAGGCTTCCTGACCGAGATGCGCTCCCGCATCGTGAACCGCGAGAGCCTCAACAACATCGCCCTGAAACTGGGCTTGGACAAACTGGTGCAACTGGATGCTGCACAAGGCCGCGCTGCCCGCTCCCGCTCCGTGAACGGCAACGCCCTGGAGGCCCTGGTCGGAGCCGTGTACCTGGATTTGGGCTACAAAGCGGCCCGCAAATTCATCCTCACGCGCCTCGTCAAAGGCTTCGTGGACGTGCATACGCTGACCACGACCACGGCCAACTTCAAAAGCAAACTGGTGGAATGGGCGCAGCGCGAGGGCAAAACCCTGCACTACGACATCAGCGGCGAGGCCCGGCCGGGCGGCGTGATGGAGTTTTCGGCCACCGTGGTGCTGGACGGCGAAGCCGTAGGCACCGGCATGGGCCTGAGCAAGAAGCAAGCCGAGCAGGTGGCCGCCGAGCGGGCGCTGACGGCTTTGGGAGTGGCGTAAGGGGAAGTTGAACGGCAACTCCCCTCCTTGAAAAGGAGGGGAGTTGCCGTTCAACTTTCTTCTCACCAGTCATGCGCATTGCCGGTGCCGCCCTCAACCAAACGCCCATTGACTGGGCCAACAACCTGCGCAACATTCGCACGGCCATTGAGCAAGCCAAAGCGGCGAACGTGGAACTGCTGTGCCTGCCCGAGCTGTGCCTGACCGGCTACGGCTGCGAAGACCTGTTTCTGAGCGACTGGCTACCGGCAGCGGCCCTAAAACATTTGCAGCAGGTACGGGCCTGGACGGACGGTATTTGCGTGGTCGTGGGCCTGCCCGTGCGGCTGACCGGCCGCACTTACAACACGGCCGCCGTGCTGCGCGATGGGCAGATTCTGGGCTTTGCCGCCAAGCAATTTCTGGCCAACGACGGGATTCACTACGAAACGCGGTTTTTTACGCCCTGGCCAGCGGGCAGCACCACGACCGTGACTTACGGCGCGGAAAGCTGGCCGCTGGGCGACCTGGTTTTTGAGCATCAGGGCGTTCGGTTCGGGTTTGAGATTTGCGAAGATGCCTGGCGACCCGACGACGAGCGGCCCGCCTGTCGGCTCATGGGCAAGGTGGATTTGATAGTGAACCCCTCGGCCAGCCACTTTGCGATGAGCAAAACCGACCTGCGCTATCAATTGGTAATGAATTCATCGCGGGTTTTTAATTGCACTTACCTCTACGCCAACCTGCTGGGCAACGAGGCCGGGCGCGTGGTTTACGACGGCGAAATCATGGTGGCCCGCAACGGGCACCTGCTGACGCGCAACCAACTCCTGAGCTTCAAAGAAGTGGATTTGGAGTGGGCCGACGTGGATTTTGCTGCCCCGCTGCCGCCTGTGCCACTCGTGCCCCTGCCCACGCCCGACGAGTACCGCGAACTAAACCAAGCCCTGAGTCTGGCCCTGTTCGACTACCTCCGCAAAGCCCAAAGCAAGGGCTTCGTACTGAGCCTCAGCGGCGGGGCCGATTCGAGCTTGTGCGCGGTGGCAGTAGCCGAGATGGTGCGCCTGGGTGTGGCTGAGCTGGGTGAGGCAGAATTCCGACATCGGCTAGGACTGGCAGCCGCAACTCATCAATCGTGCCGTGCAGATGCTGACAACGACACCCTCACCGAACGACGGCACCGTTTGGTTCGAGAGTTGCTCACCTGCGCCTACCAGGGCACGGTAAATTCCTCGGACAACACCTTTGAATCGGCGCAAGAATTGGCGGCCAGCATCGGGGCGCGGTTTTTCCACTGGGAAATTGATGCTGAAGTACGCGGCTACGTGGGCAAAATAGAGGGCGCTCTGGGCCGGCCCCTTACTTGGGAAACTGACGATTTGGCGTTGCAAAATATCCAAGCCCGCGTTCGCGCCCCCGGCATCTGGCTGCTCACCAACGTGCAAAACTGCCTGCTGCTGACCACCTCCAACCGCTCCGAAGCCAGCGTGGGCTACTGCACCATGGACGGCGACACGGCGGGCAGCATTTCCCCCATCGCGGGGGTGGACAAAGACTTCGTGAAAAAGTGGCTGCGCTGGGCCGAAACCGAACTTGGCTACCCCGGCCTGCGCTACGTGAATGCCCTGCAACCCACCGCCGAACTGCGCCCGCTGGCCGACAACCAAACCGATGAGCGCGACCTCATGCCCTACGTCCTGCTTAATCGCATCGAGCGGCTGGCCTTCTACGACCGGCTGAGTCCGGCCGCTGTGCTGGCGCAGTTGGTAGCTGAAGAAACCGGCTTTGACCGGGCGCAACTAGTGGGGTTTGTGCGTCGCTTTTACACCCTATGGAGTCGTAATCAGTGGAAACGGGAACGTTATGCCCCTTCTTTTCACCTAGACGACTACAACGTGGACCCGCGCTCGTGGCTACGGTTTCCGATATTGAGCGGGGGGTTTGGGGCAGAATTGGATGCGTTGTAGGGGCGGGGCTTGCCCCCGCCCGAATCGCTGAACGATAATCGTGCGAGTGCCTCATACAATTCGGGTGGGGGCAAGCCCCGCCCCTACCTTTGCCTCATGACTCCACTTCTTGCTTCCATTTACTGGAATGTTTCGCCCATTCTGGCCCACTTGGGGCCGCTCACCCTGCGCTGGTATGGCCTGTTTTTCATGTCGGGCTTCGTGGTCGGCACTTACATTCTCAACCACATCTACCGCTCCGAACGGGTTTCGACCCAGTGGGTCGATGTCATTACCATCTATATGCTGGTGGGCACCATTGCGGGGGCGCGGTTGGGACACTGCCTTTTCTACGACCCGCAGTATTACCTCGCGCACCCGCTGGACATTCTCAAAATATGGGAAGGCGGCCTGGCCTCGCACGGGGCCACGATTGGGATTTTGTTCGCCTGCTGGCTCTTCGCCCGCAACAACAAGTTCGACTACCTGTGGGTGCTGGACCGCATTGTGATTGTGGTCGGTATCGGCGGGGCACTCATCCGCACCGGCAACCTGATGAATTCCGAGATTGTGGGCAAGCCTAGCAATGCGCCCTGGGCCTTCGTGTTTCCGCGTGATACCGAGCATTGGGTCCACCTCGCACCCGGTCAGCCGGTGCCCGCCGGGGCCGTGCTGGTAGAGCGCAACGCCACCCCCAACGGCGACCTCGAATACACCACCCGCCCCGCCCTGGCCCCCGTGGACCCCACCGCCAACGTAGCCGTACCCCGCCACCCCACCCAACTCTACGAAGCCCTGTTTTGCGTGGTGCTGATTGCCGTGCTGTATTCGCTCTGGAACCGCCGCAAAGACCACACTCCGCGCGGGCAAATATTCGGCCTGTTCGTGGTGCTGCTTTTTTCCCAGCGCTTCCTGGGCGAGTTTCTGAAAGAAAACCAGGGCAACTGGGACCAGCACATGATTCAGCTCACCGGCCTGAACCTGGGGCAACTGCTGAGTCTGCCGCTCATTGTGGTGGGCATCTGGGTGTTGTTACGGGCTGGTAAAGACCCGGCAAACCCCTACGGCTACGCCCCCCGGGACTTGGAACCGGCGGCAATAGCTTAGGCGAGTGGCCTAGTGGGGCTTATAATCGAAAATATACTCGTACCACCCCCCTTTTTCGGTGGTGATAATCAAACTGTTTTCGGTTTTAAAAGTCACGCCTTCGGTTTGGCCAATGTCGGCCAGCCCGATGCGCCGGGGGGTGTCGTGCAAGAGTAAGTCCCAAGTGGTCCCTTCGAGCACGAATAGTTCGCCCCGGCCCAGCAACACCATTTTACGGCCGCTGGGGGCCAGGGCCACGTCCGTCACCTCGCCCGGAACCGGGATGCCCGTCACGTACTTGGCGGTGTAAGTGCCGGGCCTGTCGGGCACGGTATAGACGTTGCTGGTTTGGCTTTGGCCCCGGTCTTTGGTGAAGAGCCACACCTGCCCCTCGTGCCAGAGGCTGGCCTCGCAGTCGAAATTACGCTCCTTTTTCTTGGGCGGGAACTTCTTTTGGTCGGGGTACGAAAACGCAATCTGTTCCACCTTGTCGGGCTGTTCGGGGCGGAAGCGCAGAATGCGCAGGTTCTGGCGGTCGCTGTTGTTGTTGCCGCAGTCGCCGATGAAATAGTTGCCCGCCGGGTCGCGGCTCAGGCTTTCCCAGTCAATGTTTTCGGTGCTGAGGTCAATTTTGCCGAGCAGTTTGGCCACCGTCGAGAGCTTGTAAATAGTAGGCGAATTGCCATCATCGCCGAAGCTGTAGTAGGTGCCGGGTTGGTCGGCCGGGGCCACGCCGGAGCTTTCGGGCACCTTCCCCACCAGCGAACCGATGTCGTAAAGGCCGGGCACTTGCTTAGTGTGCTTGTACTTCGGCTCTTTGACTTTCGCGGGTTTGGCGTTGTTAGCAGTGGAATTGTCGGGCTGCGCCTGCGAGCAGGAGGTTGTCAAGGCCAGCATGATGAAGAAAGCAGTGCGTTGCATGAAGAAGAAGCGTGGGTTGGGGAGAAAGATACGCACCGCCAGCGCGATGAACCAAAGCCAACCGCCGGGCCACCTCGTATGCCAGCACTAGGAACCAAAGAAAGGCCGCTCCTGCCCAGCAGAAGCGGCCCTTTCGGCCAGTACAACCCCGACGTTGGCTTACGCCGCTACTCCTTCGGCCAGCACAACGACATTGTTGCGCAGCACTTCCACCACGCCGCCTTCCACTCGGAAGGTTTCGCGGCCCGCCGCGCCGGTCAGAGCAATGTCGCCTGCCTTGAGGGCCGCAATCATCGGGGCGTGGTTGTTCAGCACCTCAAACGAGCCGGCTGCGCCTGGAAACTGCGCCGAAGTTACTTCGCCTTCAAATACTTTGCGGTCGGGGGTGATGATTTCGAGGTGCATAACTTTTTGAGTTATGAGTTACGAGTTATGGGTTGAGTTTTTGGCATGGCGGAGGCCACGAAAAATCATAACTCATAACTCATAACTCAGATTTATTTCGCTTCAGCAATCAACTTATCGCCTTTCGCCACGGCATCCTCGATGCTGCCCACGAGATTGAAAGCGGCTTCGGGCAGGCGGTCGTGCTTGCCGTCAATGATTTCGTTGAAGCCCCGGATGGTGTCTTTGATGTCCACCAGTACGCCTTTGAGGCCGGTGAACTGCTCGGCCACGAAGAACGGCTGCGACAGGAAACGCTGCACCCGGCGGGCGCGGTTCACAACCTGTTTGTCTTCTTCCGACAGTTCGTCCATGCCCAGAATGGCAATGATGTCCTGCAATTCCTTGTAGCGTTGCAGAATTTCCTTCACCCGTTGGGCGGTGTTGTAGTGTTCGTCGCCCAGCACGTCGGCCGACAGAATGCGCGAGGTTGAGTCGAGCGGGTCCACGGCGGGATAAATGCCCAGTTCGGCAATCTTGCGGCTCAATACCGTCGTGGCATCCAAGTGGGCAAAGGTGTTGGCCGGGGCCGGGTCAGTCAAGTCGTCAGCAGGCACATACACGGCTTGCACCGAGGTGATGGAGCCGCGCTTGGTCGAGGTGATGCGCTCCTGCATGGCCCCCATTTCGGTGGCCAGCGTGGGCTGGTAGCCCACGGCCGAAGGCATCCGGCCCAACAGCGCCGACACCTCCGAACCCGCCTGCGTGAAGCGGAAGATATTGTCAATAAAAAACAGAATGTCACGGCCCGCGCCGGTGCCATCGCCGTCGCGGAAGCTCTCGGCAATGGTGAGGCCCGACAGCGCCACCCGTGCCCGCGCTCCGGGCGGCTCGTTCATCTGCCCGAACACGAGCGTAGCCTGGGATTCGGCGAGCTTGCTTTCGTCCACTTTGGCCAAATCCCAGCCGCCGCTTTCCATCGAATGCTTGAACTCGTCGCCGTACTTAATGATGTCCGACTCAATAAATTCGCGCAGCAAGTCATTGCCCTCACGGGTGCGCTCGCCCACGCCGGCAAACACCGACAGGCCCTCGTAGGCTTTGGCAATGTTGTTCACCAATTCCATGATGAGCACCGTCTTGCCTACGCCCGCCCCGCCAAACAAGCCAATCTTGCCGCCCTTCACATAAGGAGCCAGCAAGTCAATCACTTTGATGCCGGTGTAAAGGATTTCCGACGATGTAGCCAAGTCCTCAAAGGGCGGCGGCTTGCGGTGAATTGACATCGGCCCGTCCGATTTCGGCTGCGGAATGCCGTCAATGGCCGTGCCAATAACGTTGAATAGGCGGCCCTTCACGCCCTCGCCGGTGGGCATCGAAATGGGGGCACCCATGTCGCGCACCTCCACCCCACGGGTCAGGCCCTCGGTCGAGTCCATCGAAATGGTCCGCACCCGGTCTTCGCCCAGGTGTTGTTGCACTTCGAGCACCACCACTTGGCCGTTGTCTTTGGTTACTTGCAACGAGTCAAGGATGTTGGGGAGCTTGGTGCCTTCGCCCGCGAAGCTCACGTCCACGACGGGGCCGATGACCTGGGTGATTTTGCCGGTATTCGCCATTAGGATTGGGGGTTATCTAAGTTAAAAAGGGAATTCTGCGGTTTTTTCAGGCCGCAAAATTACGACCAAACCGCCGCTTTTCCAAGCCGGTATCGGTTTTTGAGGTCGTCCTCGGTCCGCATATTACCCAGCTGGCCACATATTTTTTTGGTTTGAAAATCAAGCCTCAACCCCTTTGGCCCCGCCCCTATTTCTTCAAAAGTCGCACTTTTTTTCGCCCAAATCTTGCGCCGCGTCAAACCCTTCGTACCTTTGCGGCCCCAAGCGGCCCCTGCGGGCCAACCGGGAAATTGACCGATGGTGTAACCGGCAACACGTCTGATTTTGGTTCAGAAGAGTCCAGGTTCGAGCCCTGGTCGGTCAACGACAACGCTCGCACAGTAAACGAAAGGCGCTGGTCGCTCCGCAACGGAGTGGTCAGCGCCTTTCGCGTTTTACCCCACGCTTCCCGACCCTCCCCGCAGCCGCCTTAGGGACGGGCCACAACAATCAGCGCAATCACGGTTAATCAGTCAAATCAGCGATTCATGAAAAGGGTTAAAATCTTCACTGGCAGCGCCTCGCAGGAGTTGGCCACCAACATTGCCGCCGCCTACGGCACCGCCCTGGGCGACCTCACCTTACAACGTTTCGCCGACACCGAACTCGGCCCCAGCTTCAATGAGAGCGTACGCGGTTGCGAGGTTTTTCTCATCCAGAGCACGTTCCCGCCCGCCGAAAACCTGATGGAACTGATGCTGATGGTGGATGCCTGCAAGCGCGCCTCGGCCTACAAAGTGAACATTGTGATGCCCTACGTGGGCTACGCCCGCCAAGACCGCAAGGACAAGCCCCGCGTCAGCATCGGGGCCAAGGTTGTCGCCAACATTATTCAGAGCGTGGGCACCGACCGCCTGATGACCTGCGACCTGCACGCGGGCCAGATTCAGGGCTTTTTTGACATTCCGGTGGACCACTTGGACGGGGCCACCGTGACGGCCCCCTACATCAAGTCGCTGAACCTGGAAAACCTGATTTTCGCTTCGCCCGACGTGGGCGGTGTGGTCCGCACCCGTGCCTTCGCCAAGAAGTTTGGGGCCGAAATTGTGGTCTGCGACAAAATGCGTCTGCGGGCCAACGAAATTGCGTCAATGCAAGTCATTGGCGACGTGGCGGGCATGGACGTGGTGTTTGTGGACGACATGGTGGACACGGCGGGCACCATCTGCAAAGCTGCCGAACTGGTGATGGAACGCGGGGCCAAATCGGTGCGGGCTGTCATCACGCACCCGCTTCTGAGCGGTCCGGCCCACGACCGCATCCGCAACAGTATGCTGGCCGAACTCATTACTACTGACACGATTCCACAGCACGAAGCCAACGATAAAATTCGGGTTATTTCGGTAGCTAATTTGTTTGCGGCCGCCATTCGCAACGTGGTGACGCACGAAAGCATCAGCTCACTGTTCGGGTAGTATAAGTAAGATAATTCCCTAACTTTGCCCAATGTCAGGAAATTGTCTAACATCTCAAAATGGCAGTTGTAATCACCGGCGATGTAATCAGCTCCAGCAGATTAGCTCTTACCAAACGGCAGCTACTGCTGAACCAACTTCTAAAAGAGTCGTTTGCCGTCTTACGCAACGTGTGGAGGCTCAAAACCCAAATGCGGGCTGAAATTATACAAGGCGATGCTTTTCAGGTTTATGTGCTGGACAATGCGGAAGCCATCCGGGCCGCTTTCCTGATAAAATGTTTCTGGCTCTCGCAAGACAAAGTAGGAAACAATTACCGTTTCGATTGTCGCTTAAGTATTGGCATAGGTGCAGTTGCGCTGCTCGATGCCGACTCGCTGGCTAAATCAGGCGGCGATGTTTTCACTTACTCGGGCCGGGGGTTGAAAGAAATTTCCCGAACCGGCCCGCAACTACGCTTCAAAGCCCCGAACGCAGATTGGTCCGCCGCCATCAACGTGGCGCTGGCACTGGCAGACGAGCTTCTCGGGCGCTACACCCCAGCGCAAGCCCAAGCGTTGCTATTGAAACTAATTTACCCACGAGAAACCCAAGCTAAGTTGGCGAAACGGTTAGAAATCAGCCGTTCTGCTTATTCGCAACGACTTGGGCAAGCGGGATGGCCTGCAGTTGAAGCGTTGCTAACTTACTATTCAAAAACCACAGAATCTTAGCTGATGACCCGCTTCGACTACGGCCTGATAACCGGAGCTTATCTGTTGCTGACGGCACCTGCGGGCAAGCTCATCGGCACACTCATCCATTACGCCGGAGCCAGGGCGGTTCCCAACGACGAAGGCACCAAGCGAATGGGGTTGTGGATTGGCTGCACCGAACGACTCATTATTCTCACGTTTGTACTTGCCAATCATTACGATGCCGTTGGGTTGCTGATTGCGGCAAAATCCATTCTGCGGGTCAGCGACCAAGAGGCCCGCAAGCAAACCGAATACGTCTTGCTCGGCACTTTGCTGAGTTTGGCCGTCGCCGTCGCCGTAGGCGAAGCATTAAAGCAACTCGTGCCGGCGTTTGCGAACCCCAACTAAAACCCGTACCTTTGCGGCCCGTTTCGGCAAAGGTGCCGGGCGGTAACCACCTAAAACCACTTCTTTTATGAAAAGCCTCGAGATTGTAGGGTTTAAAAGAGCGAATCTCGGCAAAACGGAGTCCAAGGCCCTGCGCCTGGATGCGCAAGTGCCGTGCGTACTGTACGGCGGCAAAGACATTGTGCATTTTTCCGTGCCCGCCATTTTGTTCCGCGAGTTGCTGTACACCCCCGAAGCCCACATCGTGGACCTGAACGTGGAAGGCAGCCACTACCGCGCCATTGTGCAGGAAACCCAGTTTCATCCCGTAAACGAGATGCTGCTGCACGTTGATTTCCTGGAATTGCAGGACGGCAAGGAAGTGAAAATGGACATTCCGGTGAAGTTCATCGGCGTGTCGCCGGGCGTGTTGGCGGGCGGCAAGCTCGTGAGCAAACTGCGAAAGCTGAAAGTGCGGGCTTCGGCCGAAAATCTGCCCGACTACGTTGAAGTAAACATCAGCGACCTAGAGCTGGGCAAGTCGGTGAAAGTGGGCGCAGTAGAAGCGAAAAACTACACCATCCTGACCTCGGAAGCGGCACCGATTGCCACCGTGACGATTCCGCGGGCGCTGAAAGGTGAAATGGCCACGGCTGCTGCTGGCGCTAAAAAATAAATCGCTGATTTAGGCTGATTTCACTGATTTGATTTGCTAACAAAAAAGGCGCTTCGGATGAAGCGCCTTTTTTGTGTTTCAGTTGCAGTTTAAGCTGATTGACTTGTTATGATTCTCTTACTTGCGCTGGGGAATATTGGCCCCGAATACGCCGACACGCGGCATAATATTGGGTTTATGGTAGCCGATTATCTGGCCGCCAAATTCGACGCGCCGCGCTTTGAAATTGGCCGTCATGCTTTCGTGACGGAGTTTCGCAGCAAGGGCGAAGCCTACAAACTGGTGAAACCTACCACTTACATGAACTTGAGCGGGAAAGCAGCAGCCCATTGGCTGAGTGCGCTGAAACTGCCGGTGGACAAAATGCTGGTCGTGACCGACGATTTGGCGCTGCCCTTCGGCAAGTTGCGGCTCAAGGGGCAAGGCTCGGCGGGCGGGCACAACGGACTGAAAGACATTCAGGCCACGCTCGGCAGCGACGTTTATGCCCGGCTGCGGTTTGGGGTGGACGCGAATTTTCCGAAAGGGCGGCAGGTGGATTACGTACTGAACCCGTTTTCGGCCGATGAGCGGATTGAGCTGCCGACGCGCATTGCGAAGGCGGCGGAAGCGGTGTTGGCGTTCGGAAGTATGGGATTGGAGCGGGCGATGAACGTGGTGAATGTGAAGTAGGCGCGAAGCGAAGCCCCGCCCAAATCGTTCAGTTCGCCCTAACGATTAACGTTTGGCGGTGGTCAGCGAAGCTAACGATTCGGGCGGGGGCAAGCCCCGCCCCTACGCCACGCTACTCCCGTTTTTTACCGCTTTGCCGGGCTGCATCAGCGCCAGACTGCCATCGGCGTTTTCGGCCAGCAGCAGCATTCCTTCGCTTTGAATGCCTTTCAGTTCGCGGGGCGCTAAATTTAGCAGCACCTGCACTTGCTGCCCCACCAATTCTTCGGGCGTGAAATGCTCGGCGATGCCGCTGACGATGGTGCGCTGGTCGAGGCCGGTATCAACGGTGAGTTTGAGGAGTTTTTTGGTTTTGGGGATTTTTTCGGCGGTCAGGATGGTACCGATGCGCAGGTCCATTTTGGCGAATTCGTCGAAGCTGATGTTTTCTTTGGCAGCGACTACCGGCGTGTTGACAAGGTCGTTGGCTTGCTTGGTAGCAAGCAGCTTTTGAACCTGGGCCTCTACAGTGGCATCTTCTATTTTGGCAAAGAGCAGGGCAGGTTCGCGCAGTTCGTGCCCGGCAGCAAGGGATTCGGGGTTGGCGGCGCTGGCCCAGTTGCCGAGGTCAAGGTTCAACATTGTGGCTAGTTTGGCAGCCGATTCGGGCAGGAACGGCTCCAGGAGCGGGGCCAGGGCGGCGGCGATTTGCAGGGCCACGTTCAGCACGGTGCCGGTGCGGGCTACGTCGGTTTTGATGAGGTGCCAGGGCTGGGTTTCGGCCAGGTATTTGTTGCCCACGCGGGCCAGGTTCAGTACTTCGGCCAGCGCGTCGCGAAAGCGGTAGTTTTCAATCAATTCCCCGATGCGGGCCGGAAATTCGGCTAGCTGGCTCAGGGCATCCTGGTCGGCGGCGGTCAGGGCAGCGCGAGCGGGCACTTTGCCCCCGAAAAACTTGTGTGTGAGCACGGCGGCGCGGTTCACAAAGTTGCCCAGCGTGGCAACTAATTCGTTGTTGTTGCGGGCCTGAAAGTCTTTCCAGGTGAAGTCGTTGTCTTTGGTTTCGGGGGCGTTGGCGCACAGCACGTAGCGCAGCACGTCGGCCTGACCGGGGAAATCTGCCAGGTACTCGTGCAGCCACACAGCCCAGTTGCGCGAAGTGCTGATTTTGTCGCCTTCCAGGTTCAGAAACTCGTTGGCGGGCACGTTGGTGGGCAGGATGTAAGTGCCGTGCGCGTGCAGCATCACCGGGAAGATGATGCAGTGAAACACGATGTTGTCTTTGCCGATGAAATGCACCAGTTGGGTGTCCTCGTCGTGCCAGTACTTCTCCCATTCGTCGGGGAAAGCTTCTTTGGTGGCCGAGATGTAGCCGATGGGCGCATCGAACCACACGTACAACACTTTGCCTTCGGCCCCCGGCAACGGCACGGGCACACCCCAGTCGAGGTCGCGGGTCACGGCGCGGGGGTGCAGACCCTGGTCAATCCAGGATTTGCACTGGCCGTAAACGTTGGTTTTCCAGTCGGCTTTGTGGCCTTCCACAATCCATTCGCGCAGCCAGGGTTCGTACTGGTCGAGGGGCAAAAACCAGTGTTTGGTTTCGCGCAGCACGGGCTTGGCCCCGCTCAGCATACTGCGGGGTCTGATGAGTTCTTCGGGGCTGAGCGAGGTGCCGCAACGTTCGCACTGGTCGCCGTAGGCGTTGTCGTTGCCGCAGTTGGGGCAGGTGCCCACGATGTAGCGGTCGGCCAGAAACTGCTGGGCGGCTTCGTCGAAGTATTGCTGGGTGGTTTGCTCAATGAATTTGCCGTCGCCGTAGAGCTTTTTGAAAAACCCGCTGGAAACCTCGGCGTGGGTGGCCGACGAGGTGCGCGAAAACACGTCGAACGACACCCCAAAATCGCGGAAAGAATCCCGAATCAGCACATGGTATTTGTCCACGACCTGTTGCGGCGTAATACCTTCTTTTTGGGCGCGAATGGTGATGGGAACGCCGTGTTCGTCGGTGCCGCAAATATATTTAACATCGCGCCCCACCGAGCGCAAGTAGCGGGCATAAATGTCGGCGGGCAAGTATACGCCCGCCAAGTGGCCGATGTGAACGGGACCGTTGGCGTAGGGCAAAGCGGCCGTAACGGTGTAACGTTTAGGAAGAACAGGCATCAAGTATGAAGGTCTGAATGGAGCAACTGTAGCGGCGGCGGCGAAAAAGGTTAGCTTTTAAAACACCACAAAGCTATCGGGCAGCAAGCCAACAACCCCGGTAGGCCACGGGCACAACCCCAACCCGCACCCGATTCGAAGCGTTTGCCAATCATTTGCTTTACATTTGGGAACGGTTGGCAAAAACAGCTGGCGCGAACCGAAAAAGTAACTCATTTCTCTCACCAACCAACCAATCTTTCAATCATGAAAAAACCTGCTGCCCCCAAGGCCAAAGGTGCGAAAAGCACCGCCGCCAAAACCCCCACAAAGGCTGAAAAAGCGCCGCGTAAAGCCGACGATAAAAAGGCCGCTGGCAAAACCGACGACAAAGCCGCAAAGGCCGACAAGAAAGCCGACAAAGCCAAGCGCAACGCCGAATCTGACCTGAAAAAAGACCAGCGCAGCAAAAAAACGGGGCAGAAAAAGGCCCTGAAAACCGCGTCCAAGCAGTTGCAAAAGGAACTGGACAGCCGCATGAAGGAAATGGTGAGCAACATTCGCAAAGAAACGAAGGCCAAGCTGAAGGAAGTGGTGCAGGAAGCTACGCGCCGCTTGGATGGCGACACCGAGCGGATGTTTGAGCAAGCCTTGCAAAACATTGTGCAGCATTACGATTCGCTGCCCGCTGGGGCCAGCAAAAAGCCCGGCACCGCTGCCACTGCCAAGCCCAAAGTAGCTCCAGCCAAGCCCGACACTGCCAAACCAGCCGCTACCGTCGCCAAACCTGCCGCCCCAACGCGCATTCGTAGCGCAGTTGCCGGCGCTGCCAAACCGGCCGCCACTGCTGCAAAACCGGCTGCAACGGCCGCCAAACCAGCCAGCCCCAGGCCCGCTGTGGCCAGCCCGGCACGCAAGCCAGTGACCAAGCCTACCCCGCCCAAAGCCAGTAGTGGGCCGGATGCCGCCAGCAGCCCCGACGAAGCCAGCGCCTAGAGTTTTAGAACGACGATTGCGAAACGGCCCGCTACTGGTTATGCCAGCGGCGGGCCGTTTTATTGGCGCTCGCGACCATATTCGAGAGGCGGCTCACCGCATCGGCTCCGTAGTCCGTGTAGTCGGACGGCCACCGTTTAGCGGCCACGTTCAACTGCGCGGACTATAAAAAGTGCACGTTACGGACCGCCCTAATTCGGACAGATGATACGCGGCAATGACCTAATGCCCGTTAGAAACCGGCGCTTGCCGGTTATCATTTATTTCGGGGTGAGCCTGTTGGGGCTGGGGCGGGTCGTAGTCCAGGCGCTGCATCTGGGTTTCGGGGGTGGTATTGTCGGGGTCGTTGGTGTTGAGGCTACCCACACGCCGGTGGGTGTTGATGCCAGCGGCCTCTTCGCCCAAGCGCAGGGTGTTGGGGGTGGCATCGGGCACGGGCGACTGGCCGGTGGTGCCGCCGTTGCTTTCGTAGATGGCGCGGCGCTCGGCATCGGAATTGACAGCGGCGGGGGCCGTGGTTTCGGATGCGCGGCTGGGGGCGGCTTTTTCGGATGCCGGGTCGGCGGCGGTGCAGGCAGCCAGCAAGGGCAAAAGCGCAACCGGAAATAAGCGGGGGAAACGCATGGTTTTCGAGAAAGCAGGCCGCCCGGTAGTGGGCGGCCTGTTCCTAACGCGAGATGGGGTAAACTGGTTTGGGGTGGTCACTCGACTTCAGCTAACCCAGACGGCTTTACCGGGCTGCTCCTGCACCGAAATCGGCACCGTTAACAATTCGTTTTGCTGCTCGGTTTTGATGCTGTCCCAGAGTTCGATGCGGGCTTCGATGCACCGGATGGCCACTTCCTGGCAACCCAGCCAGCAATGCGGGTCGTCGGCACACAAGGCACGCACCATCTGGCGGGCCAGGGGCGCGTGGGTGTCCTCGTCCAGTTGAATGTGCCGGTCGAGGTAGTACACAAACGTGTCAAGTTGGCCGGGAAAATTGGCTTGCAACTCCGCCACCAGGCTGCGAAACATGGATGGAATCAGGTCCTCGCGGCCGAAGGTGAAGGCCGCCGAAATGGCGCAGGTCTTGCCGGAGTTGATGATATCGAACGTGGTTTCGACGAAGTGGCGCACGGGCGCGGGCACGGCGGCCGCACCCAAAGCCTGCCGCACCGACTGACCGGCGGCCAACGCCGCAAGGAAAGTTTCAATCGGCCCGGTGTCGGCCCCGCACTCCTTCATAGCTTGCACGTACAGCTCAAAGTGACTGGTGGGCTGCCCGTAAGCATCTACGTCGGACTCTTCTTCCAGCACAATTTCGTTGATAAAACGGCGGACGGTGGGCGCAGCGGTAGGCACCCAGGGCACCTGCACACAAGTCAGATTGCGCTGCAAGGCTTTGAGCAACGACATGAAGTCCCAGACCGCAAAAACGTGCGCTTCCATGAAACGGCGCAGGTCGGACAGGGTTTGTAGCCGAGTATAAAGGTCGTGGTCGAGCAGGCGTTGGCGCACCGGGGCCAACTTTTGCTCCAGATAGGAAAGCGGTTCGGATAGCATAAAAAGAAGAATTGGAAAGAAGGAATGCCGGGGGTAACCGGCCTTTTTTATAAACGAAATAGCCCCCCAGCTTGGATTGCTGGGGGGCTACCAGGAGCGGTTCATATAACGGACCGTCAGGCTATTTATTTTATTTTTTCTCGAACGTCAGCGCGTCGCCGTCCATGCAGTAGCGTTGGCCGGTAGGCTGGGGGCCGTCGTTGAAGACGTGGCCGAGGTGGCCACCGCACTTGGCGCACACGATTTCGTCGCGGCTCATGCCCGCGCTGTTGTCAGAGGCAATTTTGACGCTACTGGCCGTGGCGGGTGCCCAGAAGCTGGGCCAGCCGGTGCCCGAATCGAACTTGGTGGCCGAGGTGAACAGCAAGTTATGGTCGGCGGCGCAGTAGAAGGTGCCGGCGGCGTGGTTGTTGTAGAGCGCATTGGAAAAGGGTCGCTCGGTGCCCTGCTCGCGCAGGATGTAGAACTGCGCCGGGGTGAGCTGCTTTTTCCACTCGGCGGCGGTTTTGACTACTGCGTATTCACCGGGTTTGCCCGTTACGGGCTGCGGTTGCGGGTACTGCTGGGTTTCGACGGTGGCACCTTTGGGACCGGCAGGCATTTGCTTGGGCGAATGCTGGGAGCACGCAGCGTTGAGGGTGAGGCTGGAAACGAGGAGCACTAAAAAGGGGAAACGCATGGAACTGGCGGGATGAATGGTGACGAGAGGATGTACGGAGTTGCCGCCGGTTTGGTCGGCATGGGGTTGGACGCAACGGGGGCGCTGGCCTTACAGGGCAGAGAGTTTGACCGCCTTGTGGCTCAATACCTCACGGCCAATTTTTTCGTCCCTAACGTATTAGCCACGCGGGCTGCGCTTCCGGGCGGCCTTGTTAAACCTTGATTACCACTAGCGTTTGCGGCGAATTTTTCGTACCTTTGCACCCGCAAAAAACAACCTTTATGGCTCAGAACATTCGCAACATTGCCATCATCGCCCACGTCGACCACGGGAAGACGACTTTGGTGGACAAGATTATCCACGCTTCCAAGATTTTCGATGCCCACCAGCATTTCGATGACCTTATCCTGGACGACAACCCGCTGGAGCGCGAGCGTGGCATCACCATTGTGTCCAAGAACGTGTCGGTGCGGTACAAAGACGTTAAAATCAATATTATTGACACCCCCGGCCACGCCGACTTCGGTGGCGAGGTGGAGCGGGTGCTGAAACTGGCCGACGGCGTGTTGTTGCTCGTAGATGCCTTTGAAGGCGCGATGCCACAGACGCGCTTCGTGCTGGGCAAAGCCATTGATTTGGGTCTGAAACCCATTGTGGTGGTGAACAAGGTGGACAAGGAAAACTGCCGCCCCGACGAGGTACACGAGCAGGTGTTTGACCTGATGTTCAACCTCGGCGCGAGCGAAGACCAGCTGGATTTCGTGACGCTGTACGGCTCCAGCAAGCAGGGTTGGATGAGCACCGACTGGAAGCATAAAACCGACAACCTCGTGCCGCTGCTCGATGCGGTGGTGGCTTCGATTCCGCCCGCACCGACGCTGGAAGGCACCCCGCAAATGCAGATTACCTCGCTCGACTACTCGTCGTTCGTGGGCCGCATTGCCATTGGGCGGGTGCATCGCGGCACCTTGAAAGAAGGCTCGAACATGAGCCTGATGAAAGCCGATGGCAGCATCAAGAAGGTGAAAATCCGGGAACTGCACGTGTTCGAGGGCCTCGGCCGGGTGAAGGTGGCTGAAGTGAGCAGCGGCGAAATCTGCGCTGTGTCGGGCATCGAGGGCTTTGACATTGGCGACACGCTGGCCGATGCCGACAACCCGGAGGCGTTGGAGCGCATCAGCATTGACGAGCCGACGATGAATATGCTCTTCACCATCAACAACTCGCCGTTTTTTGGCAAGGAGGGCAAATTTGTGACTTCGCGCCACCTGCGCGACCGGCTGTTCAAGGAAACCGAGAAAAACCTGGCCTTGCGGGTGGAAGCCACCGACAAGGAGGACACCTTTTTGGTGTTTGGGCGCGGCATTCTGCACTTGTCGGTGCTGATTGAAACCATGCGCCGCGAGGGCTACGAACTACAGGTGGGGCAGCCGCAGGTGCTGTTTAAGGAAGACGAAAACGGCAAGCGGCAGGAACCCATCGAGATGCTGGTGGTGGACGTGCCCGAGGAATCGGCGGGCAAGGTGATTGAGCTGGTCAGCGCCCGCAAGGGCGAGATGACCATCATGGAGCCGAAGGGCGACTTGCAGCATTTGGAGTTCAAAATCCCATCGCGCGGCCTGATTGGGTTGCGGAACAACGTGCTGACGGCCACCGGCGGCGAGGCCATCATGAACCACCGCTTCGTGGACTACGAGGAGCACAAGGGCACCATTCCGGGCCGTATTGCGGGGTCGCTGATTTCGCTGGAAGCCGGGCCGGGCACGGCCTACACCATTGACAAGCTGCAAGACCGGGGGTCGTTTTTTGTGGACCCCGGCGAGGAAGTGTACGGCGGGCAGGTGATTGGCGAACACACCCGGCCGAACGACCTGACGGTGAACATTCAGAAGGGCAAGAAGCTGACCAATATGCGGGCCAGCGGCACCGACGACAACGCCAAGATTGTGCCCAAGCGCCAGTTTTCGTTGGAAGAAGCGATGGAGTACATTCAAAAGGACGAGTACCTGGAAGTGACCCCAAAATCGGTACGGATGCGGAAGATTTTGCTGGACGAAAACGAGCGTTTGCGCTACGCCAAGACTTCGGACGGGCAGTAGGCGGCGGACAATATTTCGAGAAAAGGCGCGGCGCAGGCTGCGCCTTTTTTTGTGGTACGTTGTTGAAGACCGATGAGAAACGATGTATCGTCCGGCCCAGCCGGGCCGCGTTGGCCGCTGATGCGGCAGCGGTGGAGCAACCTGCTGTTTGCCCACTGGGCGGTGGACCCGGCCGTGCTACGCCCCTACTTGCCGGACCGGCTGGTAGTGGACACCTTCGGGGGGCAGGCGTGGCTGGGCATTGTGCCCTTCACCATGAGCGGGGTGCGGCCGTTGGGGCTGCCAGCGGTGCCGGGCCTGCGCCAACTGCACGAGCTGAACGTGCGAACCTACGCCACGCTGGACGGGGTGCCGGGGGTGTGGTTTCTCAGCCTCGATGCCACGCTGCCGCTGGGCGTGTGGGCGGCGCGGACGCTGTTTCACCTGCCCTACCTGCACACCAACATGACGCTGACCCGCACGGGCGATACCCTACACGCGGCGGCGGAGCGGGTACACGCGGGGGTGGCTCCGGCCACGTTTCGGGCCACTTGGGAAGTGGGCGCGGCGCTGCCCGCCGCCCGGCCGGGGTCGCTGGCGTATTTCCTGACCGAACGCTACGTGCTGTACACGGCCGGGGCCGGGCTGCGGGCCGATTTTGGGCGGGAGCGGCTGTGGCGGGGGCGGCTGTGGCACGCCCCCTGGACGCTGCACGAAGCTCGGCTGCTCGACTGGCACTCGACGCTGCTGGAAAGCCACGGGCTGCCGACCCCGGCCGGAGGGCCGCTGCTGTACGCGGCCGATGCGCTGGATGTGAGGGTGCGCGACTTGCGGCGGGTGTAGAAGGCGCGGCCGGGCTTGCAACATCTGCGGGCGTTGTGCGTCAATGCGGGCAACCAACCCCCCTTTTTCGTGATGAACCTGGCCGTAGCGGAATCTTTTTGCCTTGTGCTGGCGGCGCTGGCGGGCGGGATGTTCTGGGGTCCCTGGCTGGCCCTGACGTACTCCATTGACACATTTGAGCCGGCCGTGTTTCTGGCGATTTGCGACCGCCTGAACCGCAACATGGCGGCCGTGATGACCTGGCTGCTGCCAGCGGCGCTGCTGGGCACGGGGCCGGTGCTGTGGCTGGCCTGGGGCCGCCACCCCGCCACTTTTTACCTCACGCTGGCCGGGGCCGGGTGCTACCTGCTGGCCCTGGTCGTGACGATGGCCGTGGAGGTGCCCATTGTCAAGCAAATCGTGAGTTGGCGGGCCGATGCGCTGCCCGCCAACTGGCAAGCACTGCGCGACCGTTGGGCCGCGTTTCACGTGGTGCGGGTGGTGGCGGCGGTGGCCGGGCTGGTGTGCCTGGTGGCCGGGGCGCTGGCGGGGTAGCCCCGCCCCTATCCCGCCTCGGTGGTCGAAATCAACTTCAAATCCAGCAGCGTTTCGCCCGCTGCGGTGGTGCGGTAGGGGCGCACGAAGCGGTGGTGCCAGCGCAGTTCGCCGTAGGTGTAGGAGCAGCGGGCGTTGATGTCCTGGGCGTAGGTGTCGTCGAAGCCGCGCAGCAGCACCAGGAACTCGGCGTTCTGGGCTTCCAGGTCGGCGGGCGTGAGGTCGTAGAGTGGCGATTCGGGGGTGATGTCGTGGACCAGGGTCCAGTTCAGGGGCAGGAACATGACGGTGTTGCGCTCCAGGGTCAGGGCGTAGTAGCGGCGGGTGAAGTCGGGCAGCATGACCGAAAACATGAGCCGGGCAGTCATGTCGATGACGGTGTTGGCCCGTTCGTTGGCCAGGCGCAGCATGAACCGGCGCAGGCCCGTGGCCGGGTCGGGCGGGGTGACGATGGCCGCGTCGGAAAACAGGATGCGGGCCGTGGGCTTGGAAAACCGCGCATACACCAAGCCCGTGATGACGGCGAAGGTGAGCACCCCCGTCAGGGCCTCGAACGAGGACAAAAACCCAGAGGCAATGCCCTTAGGCGACACCACCCCGTAGCCGACTGAGGTGAAGGTCTGGACCGAAAAGAAAAACACGTCCAGAAAATGCTCCCACCACGTGTTGGCGGGCGGTGCGCCCAGCAAGCTGGCCTGGTAGCCAATGCCGAGGTAGCCCAACGCAAACAAGCTGTTGATGACCGTAAAATAGCCCAGCACGGCCAGCCCAAACCGGCCCCAGCTCAGGTTCACCCAGTAGAAAAACCAGTCGCCGCGCACCCAGGTCGGCCCCAGCCGCCGCACGTTGAAGGTGCCGTCCCGGTTGACGAGGCGCTGGGTGCGGGCGGTGAACTTTTCGCCCAAGCCGGGGTCTTGGGTAGGCAATGGAGAGGAGGTGCGGGCCATGAAAAACGGAAGAAGCTGCGAAGGTCGGGTAGCACGGCGTATATTTAACTCAAGTGGCGGCCTAGCCGCGTAGCGGCGACGGGTTGGTAGCGCAAGCAGGAGAAGAAGCACCAAGCCGCGTAGCGGCGACGGAACCCCTGGGCCATCCGTCGCCGCTACGCGGCTTGGCCCCATTTGGCCCTGCTGGGCTACCAACCCGTCGCCGCTACGCGGCTAGTCCGCCACTTGGGTTATTTAGAGTGCGGCAGCCACGGCGCTGGGGCCGAAACCCGCTTTTATCATTCCGAACATGACTACTGAAGAATGGGTTGATTTCCGTGCCGAACACGCCAGGTGCTGGCAGAAGCATTCGGCTACCATGCAACGCCTAAGCGATGAGTTCATCGCCAAACTGAACGCATACGCTCCGGCGACGGAACCCAGCAAGCTAGCTGGTCCACCAGTGGAATACTCCCCGGAAATGGTGGCGTTGAAGGCGCGGCTGCGAGAAATATGGAAAGGATTTGAGCGGAACACTTGGTCCTGCCAGTCCAACGAGGTGTAAATTTGCCCATAGGTCTTTTAACACTTACCAGAAGCAACCCAATGAACAACCAAGAGAAGCGCGACCTGCCCGAAGTGGTAGCCGAGATACTGATTGGGCAGCACGCCATGCGCGAATCCATTGACGATATGAGCGAATCCATTGACGATATGCGCGAATCCATTGACGACATGAGCAAACAAATTGGCGGCTTGCGCCAGGAAATGAGCGAAAACCACCAGCAGATGGTGCGGATTTATGAGAACCAGACCAATGCCATTCTGGACCTCATGAGCCGGACCAACGACCGCATTGACCGCACCAACGCCAACGCGCAGCAACTTGACATCCGCGTAACCAACCTCGAAAACCCGCCCGCCTAACCCCGCCCGCGCTGCCGCACGGCCTCGAAGGCCAGCACGGCCCCGGCCACGCTCACGTTGAGCGAATCGATGCGGCCCATCATGGGGATGCTAATTGTTTCGTCGCACGCCCGGCGGGTGGCGGCGGTCAGGCCGTCGGCCTCGGTGCCCAGCACCAGCGCCGTGGCGGGGCGGAAGTCGCAGCTCAGGTAGGAACGGGCTTCGGGGGCGAGGGCGGCGGCGTAGGAGCGGATGCCCTGCGCCCGCAGGAACGCCAGAATGTCGGGCATGGGCGCGGCCAGGGTGGGCACCGAAAACACGCAGCCGATGCTGGCCCGAATGACGTTGGGGTTGTAGAGGTCGGTGCGGGGGTCGCCGACCAGCACGGCCGCTACGGGGGCCGCATCGGCGGTACGCAGGATGGCACCGAGGTTGCCGGGCTTTTCCACGGCTTCGAGCACCAGTAGCAGCGGGTGGGGTGGCAGGCGCAGGTCGGCCAGGGCCAGGGCGGGGGTGTGCAGCACAGCCAGGATGCCGTCGGAGCCTTCGCGGTAGGCCAGTTTCTCGAACACGGGGCGGGTGAGTTCCAGCCATTCGGGCGGCTGCCCGGCCAGCAGGGTGTGCAGGGCGGCGGCGGCGGCGGGCGGGGTCAGGTCGGGGCAGGTGTAGAGGGCGACCACCGGCACGCCTGCTTCCACGGCTACGGTGAGTTCGCGCAGGCCCTCGACCAGCGTCAGGCCCTGGGCGCGGCGCTCGGCGGCTTTTTGCTGGAGGCGCAGCAGGGCCTTGATGCGCGGGTTTTGGGGGCTGCTGAGGAGCATGGGGGCGAATTGAACGACACTCCCCTCCTTGCAAAGGAGGGGACGCTTGCGCAAAGCGCAAGCTGGGGTGGTAAATTCGTATGCTGCCCCAGGGTCGTGGCCAAAGATAAGGGCAGCGGGCCGGGCCGCAGGCTGGCCGGGCAGCGACCAGGCAGCGACCGGGCAGCGAGTTTACCACCCCAGCTTGCGCTTTGCGCAAGCGTCCCCTCCTTTGCAAGGAAGGGGGTTTGACCGCCTTTCCTCACCTAATGAAAATGCAACTCAACACGAAAATTCTGGTCGGCTTCGGTGGGGCCTTGCTGGTGCTGCTGCTCACGTCGGCGGCTTCGCTGTGGAGCATTCACGACCTGCGGCAGCAAACCGACCAGGTGCAGCGCACCTACCGCATCATTCAGCAGGCCGACAGCCTCAATGCGCTGCTGCGCGAAGGCCAGACGGGGGTGCGGGGCTACCGGCTGACGTACGACACGGTTTTTTTGAACATCTACCAGAACGCCGAACGTCGAATTACCGGCACCCAGGACCGCCTCGCGCAACTCATGGGCAACTCGCCGGAGCAGGCCCAACGGCTTGATTCGCTGCGCTACCTGGTGGGGTTGGAATTCGGGATTCTGCGCCCGTTGGCGCAGCCCACCCAGGGGTTTAGCGCGTCCGACCTGCACACGATTCTCACCACCGACCGCCTCACGATGCTGGCGGTGCGGCGCACTTTTCGGCGCATGAAAAGCGTCGAGCTGGCCCTGCTCGACCAGCGAACGCACCGGCAGAACGGCCTGGAAAAAGCCGCCCCGGCGTTCGTGCTGGTGTCGTCGGTGCTGGCCGTGGTCATCGTGCTGTGGCTGTTCGGGCGCATTGGGCGCGAGCTGAACGACAACCAGCGCCTGCAAACCGAACTTCAGGCCACCAACGCCGACACCGCCCGCCGCATTGGCCTGATTCGGGAACTGGCCGAGCGGGTGGTGCGCGGCGACTATTCGGTGAAGGTGCCCGCCGGGGCCAACGACTCGCTGGGCGACCTGGGCGGCTTGCTCAACCAGATGACCCAGAGCCTGGACCAGCACTTCAACGCCCTGAGCCAGCGCAACGACGAACTGGACCAGTTTGCCTACGTGGCCTCGCACGACCTGAAGGCCCCGTTGCGGGGCGTGACCACGATAGTGAAGTGGATTGAGGAAGAACACGACGGGGAGTTGTCGGGCCAGCTTCGCACCTACCTCGGCCAGATGCGGGGCCGCTTGCAGCGCCTCGAAGACCTCATCAACGGCCTGCTGGCCTACGCCCGCATCGGCCGCTCGGCGCAGCCCCCCGAAACGGTGGACGTGGCCGCCCTGGTGCGGGAAGTGGCCGAACTGGTGGTGCCCGCCACGTTTGAGCTGGCCCTTGCCACGCCCCTGCCCACGCTACACACCAACCGCCTGGGCTTGCAGCAGGTGTTCACCAACCTGCTCAGCAACGCCGTGAAGCACCACCCGCACGGCACCGGCCACCTGGCCGTGAGCGCCCGCGAACTGGCCCGCAGCTACGAGTTTCGGGTGCAGGACGACGGGGCGGGCATTGCCCCCGAATACCACCAGAAAATCTTTCAACTGTTCCAGACCCTGCGCGAACGCCACTCGGCCGAAAGCACCGGCATCGGCCTCAGCATTGTTCGCAAAATTGTGGAGGAGCAGAAGGGCACCATCCGGGTCGAGTCGGCCGCCGGCAAGGGCGCAGTGTTTATCTTTACCTGGCCCAAGTGATTTCTGGTAGTGGGTACTTGGTACTTGGTACTTGGTACTTGGTACTTGGTACTTGGTAGTAAGACAAAAAACTGCCTGACAAGTCATCCCACTACCCACTACCCACTACCCACTACCCACTACCAAACCCATGCGCTCCGTACTGCTCGTTGAAGACGATATTTTTGACACCATGACGGCCGAAAAGTCGTTTGCCCGCTTCAGTGTGCCGCACACCCTGCACACGGCCTTCCACGGCGAGGAGGCGCTGGATATGCTGCTGGGCCGCAACGGGCGCACGGCCCTGGCCCCGCTGCCGGAAGTGATTTTGCTGGACCTGAATATGCCGCGCATGAACGGGCAGGAGTTTCTGGCCGAGCTGCGGGCCAACCCCGCCCTGGCCAGCATTCCGGTGTTCATCACCACCACCTCCAGCATGGAAGCCGACCGGGCCGAGGTGGCGGGCCTGGGCGTGAGCGGCTACATCCTCAAGCCGCTGGATTTTGAAACCAGCCCCGACCTGACCGACAGCCTGAGCCTGCTGGAAAAGCTGCTGACGTGAAGACTGGGTAGTGAGTAGTGGGGAGTGGGTAGCGCCGGTCCAAGTACCACGTACCACGTACCGGGTACCAGGTACCCATTCTCACAGGTTCAGCTCCTGAAGTTGGCGCTGGGCGGTGAGGCCGTTCTCGTACTGGTTGGGGCCGCAGTACACGTGGGCGGCATCGAAGGCGGTGATGAATTTCGCGTTCAGCACCGTGCTGCGGTTCACGCGCAGGAACTGCTCGCGCAGGGCCAGGG
>CBDFGP010000007.1:0-7744 GCA_965247135.1 Hymenobacter sp.
GGCAATCAGTAGTCTTGGTGGGTCGGGGCTTACTGCTTGCTCAACGGGATGGTTTCGTTGCGCTGATTGGTTTGCAGCCGGAGCAGGTAGGAGCCGGTCGGCAGGTTCTTGGCCGGCCAGGTCAGGCTGCGGGTCGTGGCTTCGGCGGCCACGGGCGGCGCGGGCAAGGTGCCCACCACCCGGCCGCTGAGGTCGGTAATAAGCAACTGCGCGACTTGCTCCTGCGCTTGCAGGTGCAGCTCCACCGTTACCGTTTGGGCGAAGGGGTTGGGAAAGGCCCGCGCCGCCTTTGCTTTCGGCTGATTTTCTGGCACTTGCCCCCCCCCATTGGTATTGGCGGGTCGGCTCAGGTTGCCGTCGCCGGGCAGCGAAGAGCTTTGCTTGAACACGACCCGCTGCCGCTCCGCATCGGCCAGGAAGTAGGTCATGCGGGGGTCGGCGGCGTAGCGGCCCGCGATGCTGGGCGCGTACTGGGCCCCGTCGAACTTGTCGTTGATGCGACTGTAGTTGGGGGTCAGCGGTCTGGTCAGGGGCGCGTTGTACTCGTCAAACGTCCGGGCCCACACGTCGCGCTGCTTGCCGTTGCCATTGACGGCATCGTAGTCGGTGCCCGTCCAGGCCACCACAAAGGTGTGGTCCTCCCGGTTGGGCAAAAAGGATACCACCGGCTCGTCGGCAGGCAGGCTGTTGATGCCCTTCTCACTCGGTTGGCTGACCAGGGTGTAGGTAGGTCCCCATCGATAGTCGCGCTTGCCGAAATTGTGAATCTCGGCGTAGGAAACCGGCCCGTGGTCGGGAACGCAGTCGCCGGAGTGCCAGGCCAGCACCACTTCCACGTCGTGGGGCTTGTAGCTATCGGCCGCAATGCGCGGGTAGCTGTTCGCCGGCCCCACGCCGTCGGTCCAGGAATACTCGTCCAGGTAGCTCAACGTGCATACGTCAAACGTGTACTGTTTGACCACCAGCGCAAAGCTGGCTTCGACCGGCGAGGCCCCCGGCACGGCGTAGCTGTTGAGGTAGGAAAACGACACCACATTCGGAGAGGCCCCCAGCGCCACGTCGGGCCGCAGCATCTGATTGAAGGCCACCGGCGTGGACGTGGGCGAATTGTTGGCGTTGAGAATGGACACGCCCTGCTGGTTCGGGCACCCACTCTCACCGTTGATATTGGCGAAGTGTGCGAAGCACTGCGAAAACGCCAGTTCGGGCACGGGGTAGGTGTAGCCGTTCGGAAACGAGTGCGGCGAGGTAATGGTGATGGTGGCCTGCTCGTAGGAGAGTTCCTGCCACACCATCGCTACCTGACCTTGTAAATTGACATCGATGTTGGGCGAGGCGTGCTGGAGGTTGTAGGTGCCGAAGCTGCCCATGGGCTTGGGAAAACCTCGTTTCTGCGTGAACAGACCGCTGCCCCCGGTGCGGTAGTAAACGTCCCAGTACACCTGGGGCAGCGCAACGGGGTTGGCCTGTTTGTCCTCGACCAGGTACACGAGTTGGACGAACACCGAATCGGGGTAGTTGGCCGAACGCCCCACGATGATGTCGGGGTCGCTAAGCTTTGTGGTCGTGCGGTTAAAGCCAGGAGGTGGGTCAACTCGCACGCGGTCAGTGGGAGCGAAGTTTCCACCGGGCAGCGAAACCCAGGAAAAATAGACTTGGTCTTGGTCATTGTCCCAGGTCATGACCTGTAACTGAGCGGCCTGCGAAGCATCGGTGCCGGTGTGCAACACGCCGGTATGCGGGTCGCCGCCGGCTGGCTTGTTATCGCCCAAGTTGGGCGGAAAGAATTGCTGGGCCGAAGCTGAACGGCCAGCTAATAGCACCAGGGCCAGCAGCAACCGCATACCGACCCGGTAAAAAAACGAAAGTTGTGACATGAGAATGGGGTTTGATTGTGAAGCGGAGTTTCAATCGAGGCAATCCCACCCGGCGCGAGGAAACCCCGAGGCGCGACGGGCAGCATAAGAAGATTTCAAGGTAAGGGAGTTAAGTGCAACGAAAAACAGGAGTTTTGACCACGCGGCCCACGCCCCGGCCAGGGACGGGCGGCGCACCGGCCGGTTTTCGCACACGGTCGGCGGCAGCGCGGGCGGGGCTTTATTCCACCAGCAACTGCCGGACAATCGGCCCTTCGCTCGTTAGCAAGCGCAGGGTGTAAAGGCCGGGCGGCAGCCCGGTCAGGTTCAGGTCGGCCCGCGCTTCGGCGGCGGGATTGCCCGGCACCGGCGACACAAACCGCTGCTGCACGGCCCGACCCAGCGCGTCGCGCAGGGTGAGCAGGGCTGCCTGCCGCAGCAGCACGGCCGGCACGGTGAGGGTGGCCGTGTGGTGGGCCGGGTTCGGAAACAGGCCCACCTGGGCGGCCAACGCGGCGCGGGCCGTCAGTGGGGTTGTGAAGGAAGCCGCCGCCGAGGGCGGCGAGGCGCTGTTGGCCGCGCAGTTCGCCACCACCGTAACCGCGTAGGCCGTGTTGGGCCGCAGCCCGGCCAGCGAAAGCGGCGAAGCCGGACCGGTAGCCGTCACGGCGGCCCCGCCGCCGGCCGGCGTGGCCGTGGCGGTGTAAGTCGGCGCGGAGCTACCTAGGGCCGGCGTGAAGCTGACGTTGGCAGCGGTGGGGCTGAGGGGGGCCACCGCCACTGCGGTCGGGGCCGGGCAGCCCGTGGCGAAGGTCGCCGCCGCCGAAGGCAGTGAGGGATTGTTGATGGGGCAGTTCGCCACCACCGTTACCACATAGACCGTATTGGGCAACAGCCCCACCAGCGAAAGCGGCGAGGCCGCGCCAGTGGCCGTAACGTCGGTCCCGCCAGCGGTTGGCGTGGCCGTGGCGGTATAAGTCGGCGCGTTACTGCCCGCGCCCAGCCCAAAGCTGACGTTGGCCGTGGTGGGGCCAAGAACGGTAACGGCTACACTGGTTGGCACCGGACAGGCCGGCTGCCGGCAGCGCATGGAAAACAAAAAGTTACCATGCAAGCCAGCATATCCAACCGTTACCAGCGCGTAGTACACTACGCCTGATTGGCTCATGAATTTGACTTCCGGGCGAGTAGAGGCGATTGGACAATTGGAGAAGGAATTGCCAGCAAAGCAAGTCAAGCTGTTGCAAGTACCGGTGTACACCACGAGCAATGCTGGGGTATTATTTCCTTGAACACAGGTTGAGAGCGTAATACTATCACCTGTTCCAATCAGGCGATAGAATACTCCATCTCCTGCACCGTCGGCCCCAAAGCAAATAGTTGTCGGCTGCCCCACGGCCGTGGAGCCAATGGTGGTCCCCATCAGCGTCTGCCCGCACTGAATGGGCTGGGCATTGGCGCACAGGTCGTTGGGCGGCCCCAGGCCGGGCGTGGTGAAGGTCTGGGTGATGGCCGCGCTCTGCCCCGCCCCGCAGGTGCTTTGCAACGTCACGGTGTAGGTCGTGTTCGGCAGCAGCCCCGTCAGGGGCGCGGGCGAGGCCGTGGCGGTGGCTGCCGTGGTGCTGGCCGGGCTGGTTGCCACGCTGTAGCCGGTGCTGCCGGCGGCGGGCACGAAGGCCAGGTCGGCGGCGGTGGCCGTCAGGTTGATGACGCGCACGTTGGTGGGGTTGGCGCAGGCCGGCACCCCGCTCACGCAAACCGTGAACGGCCCGCCCCCGCTCGTGCCAAAATTGCCCGACGACACCAGCACGTAATAGGTGGTGTTGGGGGTCAGACTGGATAGCACCACCGGGTCGGCGGTTTGCCCGGCCACAAAGTAGGGCTGGCAGTTCAGGGCCGTGAGCGGCCCGGCGCAGCTGCTGCCCCGGAACACGTTCAGGTAGCGGGCAAACGGCCCCGTCACGCTCACCATCACCGCCTGGCTCAACGGCCCGCTGGCCGGGGTCGTGAACGAATACCACACATCGCGCACCCCGCCCAGCGAACACGATTGAATATACGTCAGCGTAGTGCCGGTGGTGACGGTGGCTCCCACCGTGGTGCCCGCCGTGGGCTGGCAGGTGGCGCTCACGGGCAGCCCCACCGCCCCGCAGGGTTCGTCGTTGGGCAGGGCCACGGTCTGAAACGCGCCCGGCCCGCTCCGCACACTGGCCCCGTTGGGGCCGCAGTCGCGGGTCACGTAGAACTGGTAGGTCGTGTTGGGGCTGAGGCCGGTGGCCAGGTAGGTGGTAGCGGTCAGGCCCGGCACCAGCACCGCCCCGGCCGCCCCGGTGCCCGGCGCAAAGCCGTTGGGGCCGTACTCCAGGGCGTAGGTGCCGCCGGGCGCGGGCACCGCCCAACTGAGTTGGGCGGCGGTGTTGCTCTGCACCAGCGCCGTCAGGTTGGTGGGCTGCGGGCAGGCCGCCGCCGGCACGGCGCAGATAGTGAACGAGCCTTGTACCCCCGTCGGGCCGTTGGCGCTGCTCACGGCCACGTAGTAGGTGGTGCCGGCGCTCAGGCCGGGCAGCACCAACGCCGGAATCGCGCCGGTGCTGAAGTTCTGCGCCGTGCAGCCAATTTCCGTGAACGGCCCGCTGGCCCCGCCCGCCGAGCGGAACACGCGCACCATGTCGGCCCCGCGTGCCGTCCCCGGCGTTTGGGTCAGGGCCAGCGTCACGCCGGTGCTGCCCGGCCCCGTGGCCGGGGTCGTCACGGTGTACCAGATGTCGCGCGGGTTGGTGAAGCTGCCGCAGCCGGGGTTGGCGTAGCCGTTGGGCGCGGTGGTGGTGGCCCCGGCGGCGTTGCCCGTCGTGGGCTGGCAGGTGGCGGCCACGGGCAAGGCCACGGCCCCGCCGGGTTCGTCCTGCGGGTGGGTCGTGGTAAAGGTGCGCGTCACGGCAACGCCCGCCCCGCCGCAGGTCGGTTGCAGCGTCAGGGTGTAGCCGGTCAGCGCCGTCAGGCCCGTGATTTGGTAAGGCGATGCCGTGCCCAGCGTTTGCACCAGGGGCGGGCCGCCGCCGGCCGGGGCCAGCGTCAGGGTGTAGCCGGTGTTGCCGGGGCCGGGCACGAAGCTGAGCGTGGCGGTGGTGGCCCCCACGTTGGCCACGGCCACGTTGTTGGGCGCGGCGCAGGCGGGCGGGTCGGTCCGGCAGATGGTGAACGGCCCTTGCGGGATGCCGTTGCCGATGGAGCTAAATACCCGCACGTAGTAGGCGGTGCCGGGCAGCAGCACGGCCGTCAGCGGCGGGGCCGCGTTGTTGCTGGAAGGCGGCGACCCCGGCCCGGCCGTGCAGGTGATTTCCGTGAACGGCCCGCTGCAACTGCCGGCCGAAAACAGGCGCACCTCGTTGGCCGCGTTGCCCGTCACGGCAATCGTGGTGCCGGTGCTGCCCGGCCCCGTGGCCGGGGTGGTGAAGGTGTACCACACGTCGGTGCCGTTGCTTTGCCCCGAGCAGCCCAGGGCCGGGTAGCCGTTGGCCGGACTCAGGCTGCCCCGGCTGGTCGAGCCGTTCAGGGGGGTGCAGGTGCCGCCGCCCGCGGGCAGGGCGGTGGCCGTGCACGGCTCGTCGTTGCCCACCGGGGTCAGGAAGCTCACGGCCGCCGCCGCCGTTTGCCCGCCCCCGCAGTTGCTAATCACCGTCACGGTGTAGTTCTGCACCGGCAGCAGGGTGGGCAGCGCCACCGGCGAAGCCGTCGGGTTGGGCGAGACCGTGGTCACGGTGCTCGACCCGGTGGAGGTGTAGGTCACGGTGTAGCTCGTGGCGGCGGCGGCCGGCGTAAAATTGAGCTGCGCCGTGGTGCCGGTGACGTTCGTAACCGAGAGGCCGGTGACGGCCGCGCACTGCGCCCAGGCCGCGCCGGGGCCGCCTAGCAGGGCCAACAGCACTGCCCCCCGGCGCAACCAGGGAACCAGCGGCGGGGCACCGCGAACGGCCCGCGCCGGGGAGGAGGGGTGAAGAAAGGAAGTAAACATAAGAGAAAATGGGTTAAAATGTGAAAAAATGTTTCCGCCCGCCCCGCAACGGGGTTGGCGCGGGGAAGTTAGGACTTATTTTTTGGATTGCAAGCCGCCAGTCATCCGTTTTTCACTTTCTCATTTTTATTTTCCCCCAGCCCCGTTCAAAGCACCTCCCGGCGCGGGAAAAGCACCCATACCGCTGACCTCAAAACCCAAGCGGCCCCGCGCAGAATCTGCGCGGGGCCGCTTGGGTTTTGGGCCGAAGCCCGTTCAGTCCTTGTCTTGCTTGTCGCCTAGCACCAAATCCACCACGCCGTTCACCAACGCCAGGCCCAGGCTGAAAAGCAGGGCGCTGAAGAAACCCTGCACCGCAAAGCTGTCCATGAGCCAGTCGGCGAGCTTGATGATGACGACGTTGATAACCAGCAGGAACAAGCCCAGCGTGAACACCGTGAGCGGGAAACCCAGGAATTTGAGGACCGGCTTGACGGTGGCGTTCAGAACGCCGAGCACCAGCACCAGAATGGCCGCGCCGGTGTAGCCCGTGAGCGTCACGTTGGGCACTACGCGGCTCAGGCCGTACACGAGGACGGCCGTGAGCAGGAATTTTAGCAGGAAGCGCAGCATTGTTTTAAAGTAGTTGGTATAAAGTAGTAGGTAGTTGGATTACCAAGTGATGCAGCAGATTAGCCATTGGCCAACCAAATCTAACTACCCACTGCTTTGTACCAACTACCACCGATAAACCTCACTCGTGCGCCCTGGCCGTGAGCAGCCCTTGCGACACGCCCATCCAGTTGCACATTTGGTAGAGCAGCCGTGCGCCCACTACGCCGTTCCAGTCGCTGTCGCCGGGGGCCACTTCGTTCAGGTCGCAACCGATGACGGTGATTCCCGCCCGCACAATGCTGCGGATGAGGTAAGTGGCTTCCTCAAATTCCAGGCCGCCGGGAACGGGGGTGCCGGTGCCGGGGCAGAGCTTGGGGTCCAGCCCGTCAATGTCGAAGCTCAGGTACACCTTCGGGGGCAGTTGGGCGATGATTTTGCCGCAGACCTTTTTCCAGGACTTTTTGGCGAATTTCTCTTCGCTCATAAACCGTTGCCCAAACAGGGCGATGCGGCCGTGCGACTGCTCCACGGTGTCAGCTTCCTGCTGGCAATAGTCGCGGATGCCCACCTGTACCAGCTTCTTCACCTGCGGCAACTGCAAGGCGTTGTGCATGATGCTGGCGTGCGAATACCGGAACCCCTCGTAGGCCGGGCGCAGGTCGCAGTGCGCGTCAATCTGGAGAATGGCAAACTCGTCGTGCCGCTCGGCCAGCGCCTGAATGAAGCCCAGTGGCGTGCTGTGGTCGCCGCCGAGCAGCGACACCGCCTTGCCCGCGTCGAGCAAAGCACCGGTGCGGGCCTTCAAATCGGCCCGGAGTTGGTCGCCCGCCGCGTCAATCCGGGCCGGGGTGTTGCGGTGTTGTGCCGCGCCCTCGGCGGGCTGGCCAGCGGCGAGCCAGGCAATGTAGCCTTCAGCTAACGGCCGTAGCTTGCTGCTGGCGGCGGCAATGGCCGGGTCTTCGTCCTCGATGGCAAGGCCCATACGCCAGGCATCGGGCAGGTCGGGGTCGAATAAATCAACCTGCAACGAAGCTTCGCGCACGGCGGCCGGTCCCTGCGCGGTGCCCGCGCCGTAGCTCACGGTCACTTCCCAGGGCACAGGCACCACCACTACTTTGGCTTCTTCGGGGGTGAATGGTAAGCCAAACAGGCCACCGCCATCTTCCCCCAGCGCATTGGGGTCGAAGGTTTCCAGTTTTTGAGCGAAAGAGGTTTGGGACATTTTTGGATGGCTTTTAGCTGATGGCTGTTGAAGCGGCTTCGCCAGTCGGTCGGCTCAACC